>NZ_CP187595.1:192500-3487500 GCF_049860615.1 Aeromonas sp. FL131 | reverse complement strand
CACTGTTTGGGCTAGGGGGTCATCCCGACTTACCAACCCCATGCAAACTCCGAATACCAGTAAGTAATATCCGGGAGACACACGGCGGGTGCTAACGTCCGTCGTGAAGAGGGAAACAACCCAGACCGCCGGCTAAGGTCCCAAAGTTCTGGTTAAGTGGGAAACGATGTGGGAAGGCTCAGACAGCTAGGATGTTGGCTTAGAAGCAGCCATCATTTAAAGAAAGCGTAATAGCTCACTAGTCGAGTCGGCCTGCGCGGAAGATGTAACGGGGCTCAAACCAGGCACCGAAGCCGCGGATTCACGCTAAGCGTGAGTGGTAGGGGAGCGTTCTGTAAGTCTGCGAAGGTGTGTCGAGAGGCATGCTGGAGATATCAGAAGTGCGAATGCTGACGTAAGTAACGATAAAGGGGGTGAAAAGCCTCCTCGCCGGAAGACCAAGGGTTCCTGTCCAACGTTAATCGGGGCAGGGTGAGTCGACCCCTAAGGCGAGGCCGAAAGGCGTAGTCGATGGGAAGCAGGTTAATATTCCTGCACGACTTGTAATTGCGATGGGGGGACGGAGAAGGCTAGGTGGGCCAGGCGACGGTTGTCCTGGTGAAAGTGCGTAGGTGGTGTTTCTAGGCAAATCCGGAGACACAACACTGAGACACGAGACGAACGCACTACGGTGCGGAAGCCATTGATGCCCTGCTTCCAGGAAAAGCCTCTAAGCTTCAGATTACAAGTCATCGTACCCCAAACCGACACAGGTGGTCGGGTAGAGAATACCAAGGCGCTTGAGAGAACTCGGGTGAAGGAACTAGGCAAAATAGAACCGTAACTTCGGGAGAAGGTT
Source organism: Aeromonas sp. FL131 (assembly GCF_049860615.1). Lineage (NCBI taxonomy): Bacteria > Pseudomonadati > Pseudomonadota > Gammaproteobacteria > Aeromonadales > Aeromonadaceae > Aeromonas > Aeromonas sp. FL131. The sequence goes on along the minus strand of NZ_CP187595.1, from coordinate 3,486,662 downwards.
CGCTCTTGACAGTGAAGTCCCTTGCGGATGGAGCAGTTGGGAGTCGCAGTGACCAGATGGCTGGGACTGTTTATCAAAAACACAGCACTCTGCAAACACGAAAGTGGACGTATAGGGTGTGACACCTGCCCGGTGCCGGAAGGTTAATTGATGGGGTTAGCGCAAGCGAAGCTCTTGATCGAAGCCCCGGTAAACGGCGGCCGTAACTATAACGGTCCTAAGGTAGCGAAATTCCTTGTCGGGTAAGTTCCGACCTGCACGAATGGTGTAACCATGGCCATGCTGTCTCCACCCGAGACTCAGTGAAATCGAATTCGCCGTGAAGATGCGGTGTACCCGCGGCTAGACGGAAAGACCCCGTGAACCTTTACTACAGCTTGGCACTGAACATTGAACCTACATGTGTAGGATAGGTGGGAGGCTTTGAAGGCGTGACGCCAGTTGCGCTGGAGCCGTCCTTGAAATACCACCCTTGTATGTTTGATGTTCTAACGCAGGCCCATGAATCTGGGTCGCGGACAGTGCCTGGTGGGTAGTTTGACTGGGGCGGTCTCCTCCCAAAGAGTAACGGAGGAGCACGAAGGTTGGCTAATCCTGGTCGGACATCAGGAGGTTAGTGCAATGGCATAAGCCAGCTTAACTGCGAGACGGACAGGTCGAGCAGGTACGAAAGTAGGTCATAGTGATCCGGTGGTTCTGAATGGAAGGGCCATCGCTCAACGGATAAAAGGTACTCCGGGGATAACAGGCTGATACCGCCCAAGAGTTCATATCGACGGCGGTGTTTGGCACCTCGATGTCGGCTCATCACATCCTGGGGCTGAAGTCGGTCCCAAGGGTATGGCTGTTCGCCATTTAAAGTGGTACGCGAGCTGGGTTCAGAACGTCGTGAGACAGTTCGGTCCCTATCTGCCGTGGGCGTTGGATGATTGAAGGGAGTTGCTCCTAGTACGAGAGGACCGGAGTGAACGAACCTCTGGTGTTCGGGTTGTCACGCCAGTGGCACTGCCCGGTAGCTAAGTTCGGAATCGATAACCGCTGAAAGCATCTAAGCGGGAAGCGAGCCCTGAGATGAGTCATCCCTGACCCCTTGAGGGTCCTAAAGGGCCGTTGGAGACCACAACGTTGATAGGTGGGGTGTGTAAGCGCGGCGACGTGTTGAGCTAACCCATACTAATTACCCGTGAGGCTTAACCATACAACACCCAAGAAGTGTTCTAAGGCTTGTAGCAAATACGAACGAATTACTTACATCAGCTTTCTCAGATTGAAGAATTTGCCTGGCGGCCATAGCGCCGTGGAACCACCTGAACCCATGCCGAACTCAGAAGTGAAACGCGGTAGCGCCGATGGTAGTGTGGCATTCGCCATGCGAGAGTAGGACACTGCCAGGCACCCAACACGAGAAACCCCGCTCATCTGAGCGGGGTTTTTTATTGCCTGCAATTCAGTGTGTTGACTGATAATGTACCTCGAATGCCTTTTCGCTTTGACGACCTTCTCTTTCCGACTCAACAGAACGACCCATTTTCTGTTCGATATTTATCCATTGGCTCCTGGCGCTGGATATAAAAAGCACAGAATGTGATGCCTCTACCTTTCTTGTGATGCCTGCTCTGCTTTAATTCGTCTGCCCACGTTCGATGGGCCAAGGAATCACAATAATCTGAGGAATGGACACATGTTCAAAAGAACAGTAACGATGATGCTGGCGGCGGGAACCCTGGTATTAGGCGGTTGCGCATCTCACGGTGGCGCTGAGCAAGCGGCTGCGGACAACAGCGATTTCGGTGGCAAGTCCATCTACCTGCGTGGGGAGATGAACGACTGGATGGCAACCGACGCGAGCAAGGTGGTCAAGGTCGCCGACAAGCTCTACATGGCCAAGGGAACGCTCAAGAAAGAGTGGGCTCCCTACAAGTTCAAGTTCGCCGACTCCGGCTGGAGCTGTGGCACCAACTTCGGCTACAAGAGCCCGAGTGATGGTGTTGCCGTGCTGGGTGGTGAAGCCGTGCCGGTCAACCCCTGCTCCAAGTATGAAGACATGAAGTTCTCGCCGGATGCGGATGGCGTCTATGAGTTCTATCTGAACATGGCGGGCGATACCCCGACCGTGTACGTCAAGAAACCCTGATCTGGACCGGGAAGCACGTTTCCCGGGCGATGAATCGGTTCAATGCCCCGGCCCAGCCCACTGCTGGCCGGGGCGTTTTTTTAGGATGATACAGGCTCTCTCGTTATTGAAAATACTACATATAGTGTTTTTATTTTGTTTGTTCGCTATTGGTTGTGTTTGTTGCTACTGTCGTGACGTTGTTCCATTCACATGAGGTTGATTGAACATGGCTAAATCCAACCCGGTGCAGGAGAGTGAGATCGCCTCTCGCCTGATCCCCCTACAGGACACTTCCTTCGAGATCTGGGATAGCAAGTATCGTCTCAAGAGCAAGGATGGCGTCCCCATTGATGGCACGATCGATGAAACCTACCAGCGGGTCGCCCTTGCCCTGGCTGGCCAGGAGTCGCAGCCGGACGTCTGGTATGAGCCTTTCCTGTGGGCACTGCGCAACGGTGCCATTCCGGCGGGCCGCATCACTTCCAATGCGGGAGCCTTCGAGCACAAGCCGGCGACCTCGACCATCAACTGCACCGTCTCCGGCACCATCGAAGATTCGATGGACGATATCCTCGGCAAGGTGCACGAAGCGGGACTGACCCTGAAAGCCGGTTGTGGCATCGGCTATGATTTTTCAACCCTGCGTCCGCGCGGTGCCTTTGTCTCCGGTGCCGGGGCCTATACCTCGGGCCCGCTCTCCTTCATGGATATCTACGACAAGATGTGTTTTACCGTCTCGTCAGCCGGTGGTCGTCGCGGCGCCCAGATGGGCACCATGGATATCCGTCACCCCGATGTGGTCGAGTTTATCCAGGCCAAGCGGGAGGATGGCCGTCTGCGTCAGTTCAACCTCTCTCTGCTCATCACCGAAGAGTTCGTCAAGGCGGTGAAAGAGGATGTCCCCTGGCAGCTTATCTTCCCCTACACCGCCAGGGAGGTGGAGCAGGACGGCATAGCACTGGACGATCCCGCTCAGGTGTTCTGGGCCGACTGGCCGAACAGGGAAGGGGTGGTGTTCAACGAGCTGGGGCAGGTCGCCTGCAAGGTCTACAAGACCCTGCCGGCACGCAAGCTGTGGAACGTCATCATGACATCCACCTATGACTATGCGGAGCCCGGTTTCATCCTGATCGACAAGGTCAACCAGATGAACAACAACTGGTTCTGCGAGGAGATCCGCGCCACCAACCCTTGTGGTGAGCAGCCTCTGCCCCCCTATGGCGCCTGCCTGCTGGGCTCGGTCAACCTGACCCGGTTCGTGCGCGACCCCTTCACCGAACAGGCCGCCTTCGACTGGTCTGCGTTTCGCAAGGTGGTGGCTATCTTTACCCGCATGCTGGACAACGTGGTGGAGATCAACCAGTTACCGCTTGCCAGGCAGCGTGAGGAGATCATCAGCAAACGCCGTCATGGCATGGGCTTCCTCGGCCTCGGCTCGGCCCTCACCATGCTGCGGATAAGATACGGCTCTGCCGCCGCCGTCGCCTTTACCGAGCAGGTATCTCAGGAACTGGCCCTGACCGGCTGGCGCGAGTCCCTGGCATTGGCGAAGGAGAAAGGCCCGGCCCCCATCATGGAGCAGGAGTTCGAGGTGACTGGCAAGCTGCTGCGGCTGCGCCCCGAGATGGCGGCAGACGGTATCAAGCTCGGTGACAAGGTGAAGGGCAAGCTGCTGCACGCCCGTTACAGCCGCTACATGCAACAGGTGGCCGAGGTGGATCCCGCCCTGGTTGCCGAGCTGGCCGAGGTGGGGGGGCGTTTCACCCACCACAGCAGCATTGCACCGACCGGCACCATTTCGCTATCGCTGGCCAACAACGCCAGCAACGGCATCGAGCCGAGCTTTGCCCATCACTACAGTCGCAACGTCATCAAGCCGGGCAAGAAGAGCAAGGAGAGCGTGGATGTCTACTCCTATGAGCTGCTGGCCTACCGCGGGCTGGTCAATCCGGCTGCCATGCCCTATGCCGAGGATGAGGCGACCCGGTTGCCGGATTACTTCATCACCGCCGACGACATCAGCCCGGCCCAGCACGTAGACATTCAAGCGGCGGCCCAGCGCTGGATCGACTCCTCCATCTCCAAGACGGCCAATGTGCCGACCGACTTTCCGTTCGAGCAGTTCAAGGACATCTACCTCTATGCGTCGGATTCGGGGCTCAAGGGCTGCACCACTTTCCGGTTCAACCCGGCAGCTTTCCAGGGGGTGCTGGTGAAGGAGCAGGATCTGGAGAACACCCTGTACGAGTTCACCCTGGAGGATGGCTCGGTCGTCACGGCGAAAGGGAACGAGGAGATCGAATACGATGGCGAGCTGCACACCGCTGCCAACCTCTACGATGCCTTGAAAGAAGGCTATTACGGTAAATTCTGAGGACGAGCGCATGGTCAAGAAAATCGACAGGAAAATCGTCGCCTACCAGGTGAAAACCCGGGATGAACCGCAGCAACCCCCTGTGCAGGATGACGTGGTTCACATGCACGAGACGGTGTTGCGGCCGGAGCGGTTGATGGGCACCACCTACAAGCTGAAGACGCCGGAACATGTCTCCGAGCACTCGCTGTTCATCACCATCAACGACATCATTCTCAACGAGGGGACGGTACACGAGACTCGGCGTCCGTTCGAGATCTTCATCAATTCCAAGAGCCTGGAACATTACCAGTGGATAGTGGCGCTGACCCGCATCATCTCGGCGGTGTTTCGCAAGGGGGGGGACGTCACCTTCCTGGTGGAGGAGCTGCGCTCGGTGTTCGATCCCAAGGGCGGCTACTGGAACAAGGGCAAGTACGTACCCTCGCTTATCGCCGAAATTGGCAACGTGATCGAAACCCATCTCACCGAGATAGGCATGCTCAAGGTGGCCGGGCTGGATGAACACCAGCAGGCGTTCCTGGCCGACAAGCAGGCCGAGTTGCAAGCCCGGCAACAAGCTGACGAGCAGCAGGCCGGCAGCGGCTTCCCACCCGGTGCGGCGCTTTGCTACAAGTGCCACAGCAAGGCGCTGGTGCAGAAGGATGGCTGCATGACCTGTCTCAATTGCGGCGATTCCAAGTGCGGTTGAGTGATTGAGCGCAGACAACAGGCCGGCCTTGGTGCCGGCCTTTTTCATTGCTGCTTTTCTGTTCGAACGCACCGGCGGTACACGCGATTTGTTGCGCGATAGTAAAATCGGGCGTAGCGTTGGGGGTAATAAAACTGTCACGGCCGTGTGGTTTCAATGACATCTGAGATTCACACACGTGGCACCTTCAGTGCCAAGGAGGATGCTTATGGACAACACGGACCGAAAGCTGTTTATCCTGGATACCAACGTTCTGCTTCACGAACCCCTCGCCATCTACTCCTTCAAAGAGCACGACGTGCTCATCCCCATGACGGTGCTGGAAGAGCTCGACAACATCAAGGATCGCCACAAGGACGTCAGCCGCGATGCGCGGGTGGCCATCCGGGCGCTGGAGGATGTATTCCGCGATGCAACGCCGGAACAGATTGCACAGGGGGTCGCGCTGGCGGGCGAGGCGAGCGGTCACATCTCCATCTTCAGTGACCACCATCTGCCGCAGGATGCCGAGGTGTTCACCGACAAGGAGGCCGACAACCGCATCATCAACGCGGCCCTCTACCTGCAAAAGCACGAGTTGAAACGTCAGGTGGTGCTGGTCACCAAAGACATCAACATGCGGCTCAAGGCGAAGGGTGCCGGGCTTGCCCACGTCGAGGATTACCGCAGCGACCAGCTGATCGACGACATCCGCCTGCTGGCCAAGGGCTTTCAGGTGGTGCCAGGCAGCTTCTGGGAGCGGGTCGGCGAGTGCGACAGCGAGACCCATGGCCGCGATACCGTTCACGTCATCGATGCCAACCTGCTGGAGGGCATTCACGTCAACCAGTACCTGATCGATGAAGAGAACTTCTTCGCCGCCCGGGTGCTCAGCCACGACAGCCAGAAGATCCGCATCAAGGATCTGGGGCGCGAACGGCTGATGTCCCGCAAGGCGTGGGGGGTTCATCCCAAGAACGTCTATCAGGGGATGGCGCTTGATGCGCTGCTCGATCCGCACATCGACCTGGTGATCCTGACCGGCCCGGCGGGCTGCGGCAAGACCCTGCTGGCCATGGCCGCCGCGCTGGAGCTGGTGATCGAGAAGGGGATCTACGAGAAGGTGATCGTCACCCGAAATACCCCGGAAATCGCCGAGAGCATCGGCTTCCTGCCTGGCACCGAAGAGGAGAAGATGATGCCCTGGCTGGCGGCGGTGACCGACACCCTGGAGGTGCTGCACAAGCAGGACGAAAACATGAGCGGGTCCCTCAGCTACATCATGGAGAAGGCCAACATCCAGTTCAAATCGGTCAACTTCATGCGCGGGCGCAGCATCCAGAACACCTTCGTGCTGCTGGACGAGTGCCAGAACCTGACCGCGTCCCAGATCAAGACCATCATCACCCGCTGCGGCGAAGGCACCAAGATCGTCTGCTCCGGCAACCTGGCCCAGATCGACTCCAACTACCTGAGCCCGGTGACCTCGGGTCTGACCTACATCGTCGAGCGTTTCAAAGACTTCGACGGCAGTGCCAACATCTTCCTGAACGGGGTGGTGCGCAGCAAGCTCGCCTCCTTCGCCGAGGAAAACCTCTGATTTGACTGACTATCTTCGTATGAAAAAGGGAAGCCACTTGGCTTCCCTTTTTTGATCCCGCCACCAGTTCAGTGTCCTTGGGTCATTGTCCAAGATAGCGCAGCAGCCCGGGGTGGTCGCTGTTGTGCAGGATATCCGGCGTACCCTGCAGGGCGATGCGCCCCTCGTCCACGAACAACACTTGATCGGCAATGAGCTGGGCATCCTCCGGGTTGTGAGACACCATCAGCACGGTAATACCCTGCTCGCAGGCAAGCCTGGCCACTTCCGCCAGCATCTCCCGGCGCAGGGCCGGATCGAGCGCCGAGAAGGGTTCATCCAGCAGCAGCAGCGGCTTGCCCCGCACCAGGGCGCGGGCCAGCCCGACCCGCTGTTGCTGGCCGCCGGAGAGCTGTTCCGGCAGCCGAGTGAGCATTTCGCCGAGGCCGACCCGGCTCGCGGCATCCTTCACCTGGGCCCGTTGGGCTGCATTCAGGCGCAGACCGGGGTGCAGGCCGATGGCGATGTTGTCGAACACCGACAGGTGCAGGAACAGGTTGTGATCCTGAAACAGGGTGGTGACCGGTCGCGCGGCCGGGCCCAGCGGCAACATATCCTCGCCATCGAAGTCGAGGGTGCCGGACTCTACCGGCACGAAACCGGCGATCATGCCGAGCAGGGTCGACTTGCCAGCACCGCTCGGGCCGATAAGCGCGGTGATCTCCCCCTTGGGCAGGGTGGCGCTGAAGCTGACGCGCCAGTCCGGGTAGCTGGTGACCAGTTGATCAATATTCAGCATGTTCTCTTCTCCAAGGGGCTGCTCGGCCGGCCGGAGCGGCCGAATAAACGGTTGGGGCGTGCGCTTCAATGTTCGGCATGCTTGCCTCCCAGGCCACGTTCAATCAGCCAGAACAGGGAGAAACAGAGGATCAGCAGCAGCAGGGCGGTGGCGGCCGCCTCGGTCAACCGGTAGCTGCCGAGCTGCTGATAGAGCAGCCAGGGCAGGGTGGTGAGCTCCTGGCTGCCGAACATGGCGATGGCGCCGAGGTCCCCCAGTGACAGGATCATCGAGAGCGCGGCCGCCTGGGCCAGCGGGCGGCGCAGCAGAGGCCACTCCACCAGCCGCAGGCGATGCAGACCGCGTACCCCCAGGCTGTCGGCCAGCCGGTCGTACTGGCGCACCACCAGCTGCATGGGGGCGGAGAGGGTACGCAGCACATAGGGCAGCGCCATCAGGGCATTGACCAGCACCACCAGCCAGGGGCCGAGGGCGAACACGTCAGCGAACGGCATGAACAGGATGAACAGGCCGGTGGAGAGCACCACCGCCGGGATCATCAGGATCACCGAGCCGCTGGCCTCCCACAGGGCGGCGGCTCGCCGCTTGCGATTCCGCACACGCAGGTGACGGCTGGTGAGCAGCAGCGCACTGCCGAGCAGGGTGGCCAGGCTGCCTGCCGCCAGCGCGATCAGCAGCGACTGGCCGCTGGCCAGCCACAACTTGCTTGAGGTCAGCGCACCCGGCAGGCCGGGGTTGAGACCGGCTACCACGATGGCCAGCAAGGGGGGCAGGAACACGGCCAGCCCGATCCCGAGGGCGAGGGCGTCCACTAGACCGGTTCCCGGCTGATGGCGATCCGGGCGCAGGCAGGGACGGCGGGCGCTGATCCGGCTGGCCGGGCTGCTCTGCAACTTGTGTTGCAGCATCAGCAGACCCGCGGTGAGGAGCAGCTGCACCAGCGCCAGCCCGCCGGCGGTGGCGAGATCGAAGTCAAAGCGCAGTGCCTGATAGACGGCCACCTCCAGAGTAGTGGATTTGGGGCCGCCCCCGAGCGCCAGCACTGTGGTGAAGCTGGTGAAGCAGAGCATGAAGATGAGGCTGGCCAAGCCTGGCAGCTGGGCCCGGATCAACGGCCACTCCAGCAGCCGGAAAATATGGGAGGAGCGCATGCCGAGCTGGCTGGCGAGGCGCCAGGAGGACTCGGGAATGCTCTCTATGCTCTGCAGCAACAGGCGCGCCGCCAGCGGCATGTTGAAGAAGACGTGGGCCAGCAGGATGCCGAGCAGGCCATAAAGGTAATTGCCGGGGGCGAGCCCCAGTCCGTGCAGCAGCTGTGGCAACCAGCCCTGCTTGCCATGTACCGCGACGATGCCGAAGATGGCAATGATGACCGGCAATACCAGCGAGAGGCCAAACAGTTTGAGCAGCAGGCGGCGACCGATGAAACGGCGCCGCGCCAGCGCGCGGGCCACCGGAATGGCCAGCCCTAGGCTCAGCAGGGTGGAGAGCAGTGCCTGCCAGAGGCTGAAGCCCAGCACGTGGCGCAGGTAGGGGTCGGCCAGCAGGGTACGGGGCGCCAGCGCCCCGGCCTGCCACAACAGGGCCGCCAGCGGCCCCAGGGAGAGCAGCAGGATGATCAGGGTGGCGGCACTGCCTGGCAGCCACCAGAGGGGGCGAGCCTGCGCTCTGGCGAAGATACGGCTCACTGGGTGACGGCTTGCAGCCACTCGCGGATCCAGTTCTTGCGGTTGGCGGCCACCTCATCGCTGCTGAAGGCGAGCGGCTTGGCTACGGTGATCATCTGCTCGAAGCCCTTGGGCAGCGGTGTGTCGATCACCGGATACATCCAGTTGCCGGTGGCCATCTCGTTCTGGAACGCGGGGCTTGTCATGAACTGCAGGAACTTATCCGCCAGCTTGCCCTGGGTGGCGCTGCTGAGCTTGGCGGCCACTTCCACCTGGCGGTAATGACCCTCCTCAAACGCCGCGGCCTGATACTGAGGTTTGTTTTCGGCAATCAGGTGATAGGCCGGGGAGCTGGTGTAGGAGAGCACCATGTCCGCCTCGCCATCGAGGAACATGCCGTAGGCCTCGGACCAGCCCTTGGTGACGGTGACCGTCTTCTTGGCCAGTTGCGCCCAGGCGGCAGGTGCCTCATCCCCGTAGACCGACTTCATCCACAGCATTAACCCCTGACCCGGGGTGGAGGTGCGCGGATCCTGATAGATCACCTTGAGGTCCGGGCGCTCTACCAGCTCTTTCAGGCTCTTGGGCGGGTTCTTGAGCTTGCTCTGGTCGTAGACGAAGGCGAAGTAGCCGTAGTCGTAGGGGACGAAAGTATCGTCCTGCCAGCCGCCCGGCACCTTGACCCCGTCCAGCTTGCTGCCATGGGGGGCAAACAGGCCGCTCTGTTTGGCTTCGCTGACGAGCGCATCGTCCAGCCCCAGCACCAGATCGGCCTTGCTGTGTTTGCCTTCCAGCCGCAGCCGGTTGAGGATGGCCACGCCATCTTCCAGCGGCACCAGTTTGAGGGTGCAGCCGCACTCTTTCTCAAAGGCCTGTTTGATCTTGGGACCGGGTCCCCACTCGGCGGTGAAGGAGTTGTAGGTGTAGACGGTGAGGGTGTCGGCCGCGAAGGCCTGGGCACTGAGCAGGCTGGTGGCGACCAGCAGCAGGGTTTTCATGAGCGGCACTCCCTTAGCAATGAGGTGCCAGCGGATGAGGGCGCAAAAAATGAGCGCCATGCCTCAAATTCCTCCGCCAGCATTATCTGGATCAGGTTCACGGGTATAATCTCAGCGGTAAACCGCACCCCGTTTGAGAAACGAACCGCATTGTATTAACGTTCTTGGGGGGAGGCCAGCACAATTGTTCCTGCGGGCCAGCGAGACGGCGTCAGACAACAGAGGATGTTCGCGTGATCACCAGCACCAAGGAAAGACGCGCCTTCCAGCGCATGATAATCAATGCCCCCGTCACCATCTTTCAGCAACAGCAGGTACTGGAAGGGGTCTGCCGGGATCTCAGCGCCAACGGCATGGGGATCGCCGTCGCCGAGCATCAGCTCGATGTGAGCCAACCCATCCGGGTGAGCCTGGCCACCAACAACAACCTGCTGCCCCCCTTCGAGGCGCAGGCCCGCATCATCCGGGTGCTGGAAGAAGAGGATGGACTGCTGCTGGCCATCGAGTTCCAGGCCCTTGCCTGACGGCCGTCACACCCTTCGTCATGCATCGACCAGCCCCGCGCTGGTCGATTTCATTCTGGCGTATTTCCCTTGGTTTTCACGACGGCCCGACGGGCGGCATTATTTATCCGCGCGAACCGGCTGCACGCTCAGCTGCTTGCTGTCGATGAGGGTCTTGCTGGTTGGTGCCAGCTGACCCATTGCCAGTTGAGCCGGGCCGGTGGGCTCCATCAGCAGATAGGTTTCCCCTTCCCGGTTCAGGGTGGCCTCACCCGGCTTGGCTGGCAGCGCCACTCCCAGCAGGGCATGACCCGGCACGAACACCATGGCCTGTTTCAATTCGGGAAAAAGCTGGGCCAGCATGGCGGCCATCAGGGTCACCTTGCTGTCGCAGTCACCCTGATTCTGCTCCAGCACCTGGCGCGGGCTTAAAAAGCCCTTCCCCTGGCGTCCCGACTGGCTGTCGAGCAGCTGATAGGGGATGGACTGCACGAAGTCGAGCATATGGGCCACCGTCTTCTGGCGAGCTTCGGTCTCGGTGCTGCCCTGCTGCTTGAGCTGCTCGGCCAGCGGTGCCAGCTCGCTGCGACTCTCCAGCGCGATGCGCACATGGTCCTGCTTGATGGCGGCGGCGCCGTCGGGGGCGGTGAAGGGCTGGAAATAGTGCTGCTTGAGCCACTCGGCTTCCAGCTTGTCCCGTTGCTGGCTGAGCCAGCCCATGGCCTTGTTGACCTGCTCGGGCTGGCGCCCCTTGATTTTGAGCTCCATCTGGGGGCGAGAGAGGGAGAACTGTACGGTGGGAAACTCGGCCATCCCCTGTTTCAGCAGGCTCTGCAGCACGTCCTCCTGCATGCGGACCGGCCGATAGGCAATGAGTGGCGGCAGCTTACCCGCTTCCAGCCGATAGGTGAGCTGCTGTGCCTTGCCATCCTTGTCCTGCCAGCCGACGTTGAGCTGCCCGCCGCTGCTGTTGAAATAGGTCTGCCCGGCGCAGACCGGCAGCGCCAGCCAGAGGCCGCAGAGCAGGGGGAGGGCGATCGTCATCTTCATTCGAGTGTCCCATCGGGCATGCAGAAGTGGCCGGCCATGCGTGTAGCCTGGCCTGACAATAAAACAGGGAGCCTCGGCTCCCTGTTGATTCTACTCGTTTTATGGCACCTGATGGGTCAAATCCAGCTCGGCTGCTTCGCCTCGAAGGCGCTGATGGCGGCTTCGTGTTGCAGGGTCAGGCCGATGGCATCCAGCCCGTTGAGCAGGCAGTAGCGGCGGAATTCATCGATCTCGAAATCGAAGCACAGGCTACCTGCGCGCACCTGATTGGCCTCCAGATCCACTTCGATCTCGATGCCCGGCTGGGCGGCAACCTGCTGGAACAGGGCCTCGACCTCCTTCTCCTGCAGGCGCACCGGCACCATGCCGTTGTTGATGGCGTTGCCGTAGAAGATATCGGCAAAGCTCGGGGCAATGATGGTCTTGAAGCCGTAGTCCGCCAGCGCCCAGGGGGCGTGCTCACGGCTCGAGCCGCAGCCGAAGTTCTCGCGGGCCAGCAGGATGCTGGCGCCGGCAAACTGCGGCTGGTTGAGCACGAACTCGGGGTTGGGCTGCTCCCCTGCATCGTCGAGGAAGCGCCAGTCGTGGAACAGGTGCTTGCCAAAACCGATGCGGTTTACCTTCTGCAAAAACTGCTTGGGAATGATGGCGTCGGTGTCGACGTTGGCGCTGTCGAGGGGGACGACGATCCCTTTATGCTGTTTGAAGCCTGTCATCTTGTTCTCCTCGTAATTACAACGCGCGAATATCGGCGAAGTGGCCGGTGACGGCTGCTGCAGCAGCCATGGCCGGGCTCACCAGATGGGTGCGGCCGGCACGGCCCTGACGCCCTTCAAAGTTGCGGTTGCTGGTGGAGGCGCAGCGCTCCCCCGGTTGCAGCCGGTCGTTGTTCATGGCCAGACACATGGAGCAGCCGGGCAGGCGCCACTCAAAGCCTGCCTCGATGAAAATCTTGTCCAGACCCTCGGCTTCGGCCTGGGCCTTCACCTGTTCGGAGCCCGGCACCACCAGCGCCTGCACGCCAGCGGCGACCTTGCGACCGCGGGCGATGGCGGCGGCGGCGCGCAGATCCTCGATGCGGCTGTTGGTGCACGACCCGATGAACACCTTGTCGATGGCGACATCGGAGAGCTTCTGGCCCGGCTGCAGGTCCATGTAGGCCAGCGCCTTGCGGGCGGACTGCTGCTCCATCAGATCGCTGAAGGATTCCGGCGCCGGAATGGGTTCATTGACGGCGATCACCTGCCCCGGGTTGGTGCCCCAGGTGACCTGCGGGGCGATGTCGGCGGCGTCGAGCACTACCTCGGCATCGAAGTGGGCACCTTCGTCGCTCTTGAGGCTCTGCCAGTAGGCGATGGCCTGTTCCAGCGCCTCGCCCTTGGGAGCGAACTCCTTGCCGCGGATGTAGTCGATGGTGGTCTGGTCGGGGGCGATCATCCCCGCCTTGGCGCCCAGTTCGATGGCCATGTTGCACACCGTCATGCGCCCTTCCATGGTGAGCCCTTCGATGGCCTCGCCAGCGAACTCCACCACATAGCCGGTACCGCCGGCGTGGCCGACCCGGCCGATGATGGCCAGCACCACGTCTTTGGCGCTGATGCCCTCGGCCAGTTTGCCATTGACCGAAATGCGCATGGTCTTGGCGCGGCCCTGTTTCAGGGTCTGGGTGGCCATCACATGCTCCACTTCGGAGGTGCCGATGCCGAACGCCAGCGAGCCGAAGGCGCCGTGGGTGGCGGTGTGGGAGTCGCCGCAGACGATGGTGGTACCGGGCAGGGTGATGCCGAGCTCGGGGCCCATCACGTGGACTATGCCCTGGTATTGGTGGTTCAGGTCATACAGACGGACCCCGAACTCCTTGCAGTTGGCGGCCAGCGTCTCCATCTGGATGCGGGCCATCTCGCCGGAGGCGGCGATGTCCTTGGTGGTGGTGGAGACGTTGTGATCCATGGTGGCCCAGGTCAGATCCGGGCGGCGCAGCTGGCGGTTCATGGCGCGCAGGCCGTCGAATGCCTGCGGGCTGGTCACTTCATGCACCAGGTGGCGGTCGATGTAGATGAGGGGTGTTTCCCCTTCCACTTCCCGGACCACGTGGGCGTCGAATACTTTCTGATAGAGGGTCTTGGCCATTGCTCGGTTTCCTTGTTATCGATGCCGTGGGGTCAGATGCGCGCGGCGATCTGGCTGCCCATCTCGGCCGTGCTCTGCACCGGGTGACGGGCGCTGGCCTGATGCAGGTCGGCGGTGAAGTAACCCTCGGCCAGGGTCTGGGCCACGGCCTGCTCGATGGCCTGGGCGGCGGCTTCCATCCCTAAGCTGTAGCGCAGCATCAGGGCGGCGGAGAGGATCTGGGCTATGGGGTTCGCAATACCCTTGCCGGCGATATCCGGCGCCGAGCCACCGGCCGGCTCGAACAGACCGAAGCCCGACTCGTTGAGGCTGGCGGATGGGAGCAGCCCCATGGAGCCGGTGATCATGGCGCATTCGTCGGAGAGGATGTCACCGAACAGGTTGGAGCAGAGCAGCACGTCGAACTGGGACGGATCCTTGATGAGCTGCATGGTGGCGTTGTCGATGTACATGTGATTGAGTGCCACGTCCGGATAGGACTTGGCGACTTGCGTCACCACCTCGCGCCACAGAATGGAGGAGGCGAGCACGTTGGCCTTGTCGATGGAGGTGACCTTGGCCTTGCGCACGCGGGCGGATTCGAAGGCTATCTTGGCGATGCGCTCGATCTCGAAGCGATGGTACACCTCGGTGTCGAATGCCTTCTCGGTGGGGCCTTCCCCTTCACGTCCCTTGGGCTGACCGAAGTAGATGCCGCCAGTCAGCTCGCGCACGCAGGCGATGTCAAAACCGCGATCCGAGATGTCGGCCCGCAGCGGCGAGAACTGCTCGAGGCCGGTGTAGATGCGGGCCGGACGCAGGTTGCAGAACAGCTTGAAGTGGGCGCGCAGGGGCAGCAGGGCGCCGCGTTCCGGCTGATCGTTGGGGGGCAGGTGCTCCCACTTGGGGCCGCCTACCGAGCCGAACAGCACCGCATCGGCCGCTTCACAGCCTGCAATGGTGCTCTGCGGCAGCGGGGTGCCGTGGTTGTCGATGGCGATGCCACCCACGTCATGGCGCTCGTAGTCGAGGGCGAAGCCGAATCTGGCCTGCACCTTTTCCAGCACCTTGACGGCCTCGGCCATCACTTCCGGGCCAATGCCGTCACCCGGCAATACTGCGATCCGATAACTGCTCATACTCACACGCTCTCCGTATTGATCTTGTCTGTTTTTGCGACGTTGCGTTCCATCTGTTCGGCCACCTGATCGGCGCGCCAGATGCTGTTGATCACGTGGATCAACGCCTGGGCGGAAGACTCTATGATGTCGGTGGCCAGGCCCATGCCATGGAATTTGCGGCCCTTGTACTGTGCGACTATGTCGACCTGGCCGAGGGCGTTCTTGCCTTCCCCCTTGCCCTTGAGTTCGTACTTGTCGATGCTGATCTCGTAGCCGGTGATGCGGTTGATGCACTGGTAGACCGCGTCCACCGGGCCGTTGCCGGTGGCGGCTTCGCTGACGATCTCCTGGCCCACCTTCAATTTCACCGAGGCGGTGGCCATCACCGAGCTGCCGCTCTGCACGCCGAGGTACTCCAGCTTGAAGTGCTCCGGCTCTTCGTGGATCTGGCTGAAGAAGGCGAGCGCCTCCAGATCGTAATCGAACACCTGCCCCTTCTTGTCGGCCAGGGTGAGGAACTTGCCGTAGAGATCGTCGAGGTCGTAGCTGCTCTCGGCGTAGCCCATGGACTCCATCCGGTGCTTGATGACGTGGCGGCCGGAGCGGGAAGTCATGTTGAGGTTGTTCTGGGTGAGGCCGATGCTCTCCGGGGTGATGATTTCGTAAGTGTTTTTCGCCTTGAGCACACCGTCCTGATGGATGCCGGAGCTGTGGGAGAAGGCGTTGGCCCCGACGATGGCCTTGTTGGGCTGCACCGGCATGTTGCAGAGCTGGCTGACCAGGGCGCTGGTGCGATGAATTTCGCTGTGGCGGATGTTGGTGTGCACCCCGAGCAGGTCGGCGCGGGTCTTCAGGATCATCGCCACCTCTTCCAGCGAGCAGTTGCCGGCCCGCTCGCCGATGCCGTTGATGGTGCACTCGATCTGGCGGGCCCCCATCTGCACGGCGCCGATGGAGTTGGCCACCGAGAGGCCCAGATCGTCGTGGCAGTGCACCGAGATGATGGCCTGATCGATGTTGGGTACCCGGTTGAACAGGGTCTGGATGATGCCGGAGAACTCGGTCGGTACTGTGTAGCCCACGGTGTCGGGGATATTGATGGTGCGAGCACCGGCCTTGATGGCGGCCTCCACCATGCGGCACAGGTTGTCTATCGGGGTGCGGCCCGCATCCTCGCAGGAGAACTCCACGTCGTCGGTGTAGCGGCGGGCATGCTTGATGGCGTTGACCCCCATCTCCAGCACGTCTTCGAAGCTCTTCTTCAGCTTGCTCTCGACGTGGATGGAGGAGGTGGAGATGAAGGTGTGGATGCGAAAGGCTTCGGCGACCCGCAGGGCTTCGCCGGCGGCGTCGATGTCCTTGGGCAGGGCGCGGGCGAGAGCACAGACCCGGCTCTGCTTGATGTGGCGGGCGATGGTCTGCACCGATTGAAAGTCGCCGGGGGAGGAGACCGGGAACCCCACCTCCATGACGTCGACACCGAGCCGTTCCAGCGCCTGGGCGATCTGCAGCTTCTCCTTGACCGTCAAGCTGGCCGCCAGAGCCTGCTCACCATCGCGCAGGGTGGTGTCGAATATGATGACCCGATCTGACATGTGACTTCCCTCTTCCTAAGTTCGGTGACGTGCATCCTGCGTTGGCATAAAAAAACCCGTGCAGGGTGCACGGGTTTTTGTAAATTCCGGCTATGCCTGAGCCCGGCTACAAGGATCCCGCGCGACTGGTCGCGATTAGGGAGATTAGTAGTAGCGGAGCGGCAATACGCATGATGAATCAATCCTTCCAGTCGATAACGCTTTTACCAATATCGAGATTTTTATGCTGTGTCAACCGCGCAGACCCGGTTCATTTCGCTGGTTTATTTAATCGGATTGTAAAGGAGTGCAAATTTACTTGTCCCATATTCGGCCCTTGCACGATTATCTGGTCATTCCTGCTGTACTCGATCATCTGTGCAATCAGATCGACTTGTCAGTTTTTGCTGAATTATCCGAGGTATTAAATGGAAAAACGTAGACCTGGTCGTCCGGTCGGACGTTCTGACATTCGTGACAAGTTGCTCTCTGCCGCCCGTGAGCGTTTTCTCAACACCCCCTACAGCAAGGTGACGACCCGTGAGATCGCCGAGCTGGCTGGCTCCAATCTGGCGATGATCCACTACTACTTCGGCAGCAAAGAGGGTCTCTACAAGGCGGTGCTGGGCGATGTGGCCGAGCCGCTGGACCAAGCCTGGCACGATGAGGCCGGCAACCGCAGCCTCAACGACCTGCTCAACACCTACTATCAGGTGATGGCGCCCAACAGCGAGCTGACCTCCGCCATCTCCAGCGCATTATCGACCGAGAAAAGCCCTGGTCGGGATTTTGTGCTGAACCGTCTGCTGGAACGCCAACTGCCCCAGTTCGATGCCTTGCTGGAGTCCATGAAGAACAACGGCGAACTGGGTGACAATCTGGATCCCGAGATGCTGAAGATCTCCTTCCTCAGCATGATGTGGCAGCCGTTCGTGATGAAGGATCTCTACGAGCAGGTGTTCGGCCTGACTGTGGATGAACACTTCATGGCCCGCCTGGCGGATCACAACTGCCGTCTGATGGAAAACGGTCTGCGCGGCACCCTGAACTGATCATTTGCCACCTAGACAGCAAAAAGGGCCATTCGGCCCTTTTTTCATAAATCTGTTATCCCACGTTCAACCAAGTGTCACCCCGTCGCCCTAGTCTGCTCTAAGACTTCAGGGAAGGAGGGGTTATGAACAAGATCCAGCAATGGGACCTGCAGGTGTGCCGTATCTGCCTGCTGCACGCCTACAACCGGCCACAGGCCAGGATCAGCCGGCTCATCTCCCGGACCGGTGATGGCCCGCTCTACGCCGTGCTGGCGGCCCTGCTCTGGTGGCAGGGGGAGGCCGAGCGCGAGCTGGTGAAGCTGGCGCTGCTCGCCTTCGCCTTCGAGCTGCCGCTCTACCTGCTGCTGAAAAACCTGCTCAAGCGCCAGCGCCCGGTGGGGCTGCCGGTCTTCATCACCCCTTCCGATCGCTACAGCCTGCCCTCCGGCCACACCGCCGCCGCCTTCCTGATGGCAACCGTGCTGGCCGCCAGCTTCCCGCTCTGGGCCCCCTTGCTGTTTGTCTGGGCCGCGTTGGTGGGGGCGTCCCGTCTGCTGCTCGGGGTGCACTATCTGAGCGATCTGGTGGCCGGCGCCCTGCTCGGCGGTGGCTGCGCCCTGCTGGCGCTCGGCTGGGGCCAATGATGAGGATCCTGTTCGGGGTACAGGGCACTGGCAACGGTCACATCAGCCGCAGTCGTACCCTGGCGCGGGCGCTGCGAGCCCGTGGTCTGGAGGTGGACTATCTGTTCAGCGGCCGTCCCGCAGACGGCTATTTCGAGATGGCCGAGTTCGGCGATTATCGTGCCTTTCCCGGCATCACCTTCGTCAGCCACGAGGGGGCCATCTCGGGCTGGCGAACCCTCAAGGGGCTCTCGCCGCTGCGCTTCTGGCGCGACATGCGGGCACTCGACTGCCGCGACTACGATCTCGTCATCAGCGATTTCGAGCCGATCAGTGCCCACGCCGCCCGCCGCTGGGGCAAGCCGAGTCTCACCATCAGCCACCAGGCGAGCTTCGACTGGCCCATTCCGCGCTGGGGGGAGAGCGGCTTCAACCGTCAGCTGATGCGCCGTTTCGCACCGGTGCGTCAGGCACTTGGGTTGCACTGGTTTCACTTCGGCCAGCCCTTGCTGCCGCCCATCATAGACGCCATCCCGCCTGCACCCGACAATCAGCAGATCCTGGTTTATCTGCCGTTTGAGCAGACCGAGGCGATCGCAGCGCTGCTGTCACGCTTCAACCAGCAACGCTTCGTCTGCTTTCATCCGGCCATTCGCAGCGCGAGTCAGTGGCGCAACATAGCGTTCGAGCCGCAGGCCAGGGAGGGGTTCAAGCAGATGCTGGCCGGCTGTCGCGGGGTCATCACCAACGGTGGCTTCGAGCTCGCCTCGGAGGCGCTCTCCCTTGGCAAGAAGCTGCTGGTCAAGCCGCTGGGGGGCCAGTTCGAGCAGTTGACCAACAGCAAGACCCTGGAGCTGATGGGGCTGGCCCGTCTGATGGATGCGCTCGATGCCAACGCGGTGCGGGCCTGGCTGGATGCCGCCGCCCCTGGCCAGATTATCTACCCCGATGTGGCCAGCGAGCTGGCGGGCTGGCTGGCGGACGGAGCGCAGGAGAGCGTGCCGGCGCTCTCTCGCCGGCTGTGGGCTCGCACCTTGTTCCCGGAAGAGGTGTGCGATCGGCTGAGCGAACTGGAGGGGGGCAGCCCGCTAAACAGCAGTTGGTTATCGCAAGTGAGCGCCTTTGACTAGACTGAGAGGGATCCCACCAAGGAGAGGACGGACACCATGCGCTTTACCAATGAAAACGGCGATACCATGAATCTGGCGGACAATCTCACCCTGCACGAGCTGCTGGACATGGGGGTCAGTATCTCGGTCTGCGAGGAGACGGATCCGGATCAGCAGATCTGGCTGGCGGAGCCGGAAGAGGATCACTGATCCCCTGCCAGGCTTGCGGGCCCACCCTGGCGGTGGGCTTATTTTTTTCCATTCAGGGCGGCCGTGACAGCATGATCCGCTGGTCATTCCCCCAACTTCCTCGCATTGTACCCACCCTTTTTCTCAAGTCACTGAATGTTAATAGCTGTTTGAAATTTATGACTGTTCTGGTCAGACAAAGCCGTGGACAAGCGTTCACAAGCGGGTTAAGTTGGTTTTTCACCCGCTTTTCGGGTGAATGATGGAAAAAACCTATTTTTCTACTATCGACAGCGCCGAACTCGCCGGGTCCGTATTCAGACAACAACAATGCACGGACCGGCGGTGCCGGGAAGCAGCGGACTGCCGATAGCTTTCGCTTAACGGAGCAAAGCCTGGAGGGCTTTATCATGGAGATGTTATCAGGCGCCCAGATGGTGGTTAGAGCGCTGGAAGATCAGGGAGTTGAGCACGTTTTCGGCTACCCTGGTGGCTCAGTGCTCGACATCTATGACGCTCTCTTTGAAAACGGCAAGATGGAGCATGTCCTGGTGCGGCACGAACAGGCCGCAGTGCACATGGCGGACGGTTACGCCCGCTCCACCGGCAAGGTGGGCACAGTGCTGGTGACCTCGGGTCCCGGCGCCACCAACTGCATTACGGGGATCGCGACCGCCTATATGGACTCCATCCCCCTGGTGATCCTGTCCGGCCAGGTGCCGACCAGCATGATCGGGGAGGATGCATTCCAGGAGACCGACATGATCGGCATCTCCCGCCCGGTGGTGAAGCACAGTTTCCTGTGCAAGAAGGCCAGCGACATTCCCGACGCCATCAAGAAGGCCTACTACATTGCTGCCAGCGGCCGCCCGGGGCCGGTGGTGGTGGATCTGCCCAAAGACGTGCAGAACCCGAAAGAGAAGTTTCCCTATCAGTATCCCGAGACGGTGTCCCTGCGCTCCTACAATCCGACCAAGTCGGGCCACAAGGGGCAGATCAAGCGGGCCGCCAAGCTGCTGGTGGAGGCCGAGCGTCCGGTGATGTACGTCGGCGGCGGCGCCATCAATGCCAATGCGGATCACCTGGTGACCAAGCTGGCGGAGCTGTTGAACCTGCCGGTGACCACGACCCTGATGGGGTTGGGGGCCTTCTCCGGCACCCATCCGCAATTCATCGGCATGCTGGGCATGCACGGTACCTTCGAAGCGAACAAGACCATGCACAACGCGGATCTGATCTTCGCCGTGGGTGCCCGCTTCGATGATCGTGTCACCAACAACGTGGCCAAGTTCTGCCCCAACGCCACCATAGTCCACATCGACATCGATCCCACCTCCATCTCCAAGACGGTGCAGGCTCATGTGCCCATCGTGGGCTCGGTGGAAACCGTGCTGGAGCAGATGTTGGAAGTGATCCGCGAGTGTGGCTTCGACAACGACAAGCAGGTACTGGCGGATTGGTGGAGCCAGATCGGCCAGTGGCGCTCGCGCAACTGCCTGGCCTACGAGACCCACCCCACCCTGATCAAGCCGCAGCAGGTGATCGAGACCCTCTACAAGGTGACCAAGGGGGAGGCGTTCGTGGCCTCCGACGTGGGCCAGCACCAGATGTTTGCCGCCCTCTACTACCCGTTTGCCAAACCGCGCCAATGGATCAACTCCGGCGGTCTCGGCACCATGGGCTTTGGCATTCCCGCCGCCATGGGGGCCCAGTTTGCCAACCCGGAAGCCGTGGTCTGCTGCGTCACCGGCGACGGCTCGGTGCAGATGAACATCCAGGAGCTCTCCACCTGCATGCAGTACGGGGTGCCCATCAAGATCATCTCCATCAACAACCGGGCGCTGGGCATGGTCAAGCAGTGGCAGAAGATGTTCTACGGTGGCCGCCACAGCCACTCCTACATGGAGTCGCTGCCTGACTTCGTCAAGCTGGCGGAAGCCTATGGCCACGTCGGCATCGCGGTGAGCGATCCGGCCGAGCTGGAGAGCGCCATGGAGAAGGCCTTCGCCATGAAGGATCGGCTGGTGTTCATGGACATCTCGGTCGACCCGGATGAGCACGTCTATCCGATGCAGATAAAGTTCGGTGCCATGGACGAGATGTGGCTGAGCAAGACGGAGAGAACCTGACGATGGAACATATTATTTCGGTCGTGCTCAAGGAACTCAAGTTTGGTTCCATCAAGGACGAGATGTGGCTGAGCAAGGCGGGGGAAACATCATGAGACATATAATTTCCGTTCTGCTGGAGAACGAATCCGGCGCCCTGAGCCGGGTGGTGGGCCTCTTCTCCCAGCGCGGCTACAACATCGAGACCCTGACGGTGGCCCCCACCGAGGATCCCACCCTGTCGCGCATGACCATCGTCACCATGGGTGACGAGCGGGTGCTGGAGCAGATCCAGAAGCAGTTGCACAAGCTGGTGGACGTGCTCAAGGTATGCGACTTGAGCGAGGGTGAGCACATCGAGCGGGAGATCGCGCTGGTCAAGGCGCGCGCCGCCGGTGGTGGTCGTGACGAGCTGAAACGGCTGGCAGATATCTTCCGCGGCCAGATCGTCGACGTCACCCCCGAGCTCTACACGGTGCAGCTGGTGGGTACCAGCGACAAGCTGGACGCCTTCATCAAGACGGCCGCCCAGACCAACGAGATTATCGAAGTGGTGCGCTCCGGTGTCTGCGGTATCTCCCGTGCCGACAAGGCGCTGCGCCCCTGAGTAGATGGCTGGCGGGTTTGTTGTCCAAAGGGGCTCTTCGGAGCCCCTTTTTCATGGGCGCAAGGCGGTGCAGGGGAGTGGGCCGGGTCTGTCATTTTCTTTCAAATGATCGGTAAACTATCCACAAAAGCTGTGGAAAAGTCTGTAGATTAGCGGTGTGTCTGACGTTAGTGTGCTGATCTTAAAGAAGTATTTGGATCTGATCTCCGCTGGGGCGCAATTGTGCAATCGCCTCTGGCGGGTGTGAGCGTTTGCTTATCCCGCCGCCCTTGCCGGGCTGGCCTCTGAACGAGAAGGCGGGATCCGAACTGGATCCTGATTTGATCTCGCGGATCAACATCTGCCCGTCAGCCATAAAAAACCCGCCTTGCGGCGGGTTTTTCAACAGGGATAAGCTCGGTCGATTACTCGGCCTGGGCTGCCTGGATACCGGTCAGGGCGATGGTGTAGACGATGTCGTCCACCAGGGCGCCACGGGACAGGTCGTTGACCGGCTTGCGCATGCCTTGCAGCATCGGGCCGATGGAGACCAGATCCGCGGAGCGCTGTACCGCCTTGTAGGTGGTGTTGCCGGTGTTCAGGTCCGGGAACACGAACACGGTGGCTTTACCGGCAACCGGTGAGTTCGGTGCCTTGGACTTGGCCACGTTCTCCATGATGGCCGCATCGTACTGCAGCGGGCCATCGATGATGAGGTCAGGGCGCTTGGCCTTGGCCAGCTCGGTGGCTTCACGCACTTTCTCTACATCGGCGCCGGCGCCGGAGGTGCCGGTGGAGTAGGAGATCATGGCGACGCGCGGCTCAATGCCGAAGGCGGCAGCGGAGTCGGCGGACTGGATGGCGATCTCGGCCAGCTGCTCGGCAGTGGGATCCGGGTTGATCGCGCAGTCACCGTAGACCAGTACCTGGTCCGGCAGCAGCATGAAGAAGATGGAGGAGATCAGGGAAGAACCCGGAGCGGTCTTGATGATCTGCATCGGCGGGCGGATGGTGTTGGCAGTGGTGTGCACCGCGCCGGATACCAGGCCGTCAACTTCATTGCGCTCCAGCATCATGGTACCCAGTACCACGTTGTCTTCCAGCTGTTCGCGGGCAACCACTTCGGTCATGCCCTTGTTCTTGCGCAGCTCGACCAGACGGGCCACATAGCGCTCGCGCACGGCAACCGGGTCGATGATCTCGACGCGGTCGGTCAGTACCACGCCCTGCTGTTCGGCAACGCGACGGATCTCTTCCGGGTTGCCCAGCAGGACCGGACGGGCGATGCCACGCTCGGCACAGATGGCGGCAGCCTTGATGGTCCGCGGCTCTTCCCCTTCCGGCAGCACGACGCGCTTGTTGGCCTGACGGGCCAGTTCGGTCAGCTGGTAGCGGAAAGCCGGCGGGCTCAGGCGACGGGAGCGGGTGGACTTGGCGGAGAGAGACTCGATCCAGTGCTTGTCGATGTGGCCGGCCACATAGTCCTGCACCAGCTCGATCCGCTCGCGGTCATCTTCCGGAATGTCGACGTTGAAGTTCTGCAGGCTGACCGCAGTCTGCCAGGTGTTGGTGCCGGTGATCATGATCGGCAGGCCGGTGGCCATGGCCTGTTGGCACAGCGCCATCACCTGCGGTTCCGGGTGGTAGTTGCCGGTCAGCAGCAGGGCGCCCAGCTTGACGCCGTTCATGGCAGACAGGCAGGCGGAGACGATGACGTCGGAGCGGTCGCCGGAAGTGACCAGCAGGCTGCCCGGACGGAAGTGCTCGATCATGTTGTGGATGGAGCGGGCACAGAAGGTCACGGTCTGCAGGCGACGGCTGTCCAGCTCACCCTTGTGCAGGATCTTGGCGGCCAGGTGCTTGGCGAGATCCTTGGCGCGCGGGGCGATCAGCTGGGTATTCCAGGGGATGCAGCCGAGGATGCGCAGCGGGCTCTTGCCGAATACCTGCAGCACTTCCAGGTTATGGGCGGCGTCGGAGGTGTGGTGGTGGGCCTCGAACATCTCGGTCAGGTCGGGGCGGGTCACGCCATGCTCGTCAACCGGTGCACCCACCTTGTTGATGACGCAGCCAACGATGCGGGGGTTGTTGACGCCACCGAAGTTGGAGCAGGCGAGCTCGATGCGCTCTTTCAGCTTCTGGCTGGAGTCGTTGCCCGGATGGGTCACGAACACCATGTCGGCGTCCAGCGCCTTGGCGACGTCGTAGTTCAGCTTGTTGGCAAACGGCTGCTTGTCGGTCGGCACCATGCCTTCGATGACCAGCACTTCGGCACCGCTGGCTTTCACGTGCTCTTCGAAGCGGGCCACGATCTCTTCCAGCAGGATATCGGTGTTGCTGGAGGTGATCATGTTCTCGGCGTAGGAGAGGGCGAACGGCTCGGGCGGGTTGATGTTGGCAGCGGCGCGGATCACGGCGGTGGAGCGCTCGGTACCGGTTTCACCCGGACGCGGCTGAGCGACCGGTTTGAAGAAGCTGACATTGACACCGTGACGTTCCATGGCGCGAACAACGCCAAGGCTCACGGAAGTTACGCCGACACCAGTGCCGACCGGGATAAGCATAATAGTGCGTGCCACTTTATACCCCTTGTTCATTTTTGGGATCAGGAAAAGGCCGCCCTTGGGCGGCCTTGCTCTACAGCGAAATTATGCGCCAACCAGTTCCAGCGCGTCGTGGGCGATGACCCACTCTTCATTGGTCGGGATAACCAGGGCTTTGGTGGAACCAGCCTTGGTGATCTCGCCACCCTTGCCGAAACGAGCCTTCAGGTTGGCGTCGTGATCGACGTCGAAGCCCAGCAGACCCAGTTTGTTCAGGGTGATTTCACGGATCGGGGCGGAGTTTTCACCGATACCACCGGTGAAGACCACGGCGTCCAGACGACCGTCCATGGCGGCGGCGTAGGCGCCGATGTACTTGGCCAGGCGATAGCAGTAAACGTCCATGGCACGCTTGGCTTCTTCTTTGCTGTCGTAGTTGTCTTCAACGAAACGGCAGTCGGAAGTCACTTCGGTCAGACCCTGCAGGCCGGACTCTTTGGTCAGCATGGTGTTGATGTCGGCCACGCTCATGCCCAGTTTGTCGTGCAGGAAGAAGATGATGGCCGGATCGATATCACCGGAACGGGTACCCATCACCAGGCCTTCCAGCGGGGTCAGGCCCATGGAGGTGTCGACGGATTTGCCGTTCTTGATGGCGCAGACGGAACCGCCGTTGCCCAGGTGGCAGTTGATGATGTTCAGCTCTTCCACCGGCTTGTTCAGCTGCTTGGCGGCTTCCAGGCTGATGTAGTAGTGGCTGGTGCCGTGGGCGCCGTAGCGACGGATGCCGTTCTCTTTGTAGAGCTTGTACGGCAGGGCGTACAGGAAGGCTTCTTCCGGCATGCTCTGGTGGAACGCGGTGTCGAACACGGCAACGTTCTTCTCGGCCAGTGCCGGGAACACGCGACGGGCTTCACGGATACCGATCAGGTGAGCCGGGTTGTGCAGCGGCGCGTACGGTACGGCGGCTTCGATGCCGGCGATGACGTCGTCGCAGATGCGCACGGAAGAGGTGAAGCGCTCACCGCCGTGTACCACACGGTGGCCGATGGCGATCAGGTTCTTGGACAGCTCCGGGTTGAGCGGCAGGATCTTGTTGACGATGTAGTCCAGCGCTTCCTGGTGAGCGGCACCGGCGCCCAGATCGGCACTGCCTTTCTCACCGTTCAGTTTCCACTTGATGCGGGCGTCGTCGAGGTTGAAGCACTCGGCCAGGCCGGACAGCAGGTCATCACCGGTGGTTGCGTCAATGACAGCAAACTTCAGGGACGAGCTGCCACAGTTAAGAACAAGAACCAGCTTACTCATGAATAAATCCTATCGCAGATTGGGTTGTGTAGGAGGATGCGTTGGACGAGCCGTGTCCAAAAACTTTCAACTTATCCTTATGAGGGTTGGCAATCTGTTGCTTGCCCCTTGTATAGTGATACAAGACCCGAAATCCAGACGTCCCTGACAGCGCAACGGCAGGCCGTTGGCGCAAAAATTGGGCGTACAAAGGATAACCCGATTGTTGAAAAATAACAAAGTCATCCTCAACCTTTGTTATTGCGCATCAAATATTGTCGTGGTTTTGCCGTTAATACGTTCAAAAAGAGCTCGGAGGTAGCATGAGCATGAACATTTTTGGAACTAAGTTACAGCAAGGCCGTCATTATATGACCCTTTGGCCCCGCCGTCCCGAGCTTAATTCCATGTTCCCGGAGAATCGGGTGATCAAGGCCACCGAGTTCGCCCTCAAGGTCATTCCGGCGCTGGCGGTGCTCAGCGTCATGCTGCAGTTCCAGTTCGGCGAGCTGCACTACTGGCCTTCGGTCATGACCTCGGTGCTGTTTCTGCTGAGCCTGCCGCTGCAGGGCTACTACTGGCTCGGTCAGCGCGCCGATACCCGGCTGCCGCCCTCCCTTGCCAGCTGGTATCGCGAGATCAACGGCAAGATGAACGAGCAGGGCGGTCGTCGCCAACTGGTGGCTCAGCCCAGATACGAAGAGCTGGCCGATACCCTCAACGCCGCCTTCAAGCAGCTGGACAAATCCTTCCTCTACGAGTGAGGCCTGTGGCCCATGACTCGGACCAAGGCGCCTCGCGGCGCCTTTTTTATATCTGTCAGGCTGCCAGAACCTTGCGGATCTCCTGGACGGAGAGCTTGTACTGACGCGGGCACTGGCGCCAGACCGTCAGCATGCGCTGGTACTTGTCGCGCATGGCGATGTCGCTGGAGAGCTCGTCGCACGGGCACTTGAGCTCGGGGAAGCGCTTGTCCACTTCCAGCAGGAAGCAGACGTAGTCGGCCAGCTCCCGCTCCTGGCTGCGGCTGTAGCCGTTGAACTCCAGCCGGCTGGCATTGATTTCGTTCTGATCGGCCGCTTCCAGGTTGCCCCAGGAGATGGCCAGCGCGTGGTGCAGTTCCAGGGTGTCGATCACTTCCTGGCAGGTGGCCAGATCAAGATGGCCGAAACTCTTCTCCAGTTCGAGGATCTGCAGGCAGTAGCCGCGCTCGATGATGGTGCTGGCCCGTTGGTAAAACGCCGCCTTCTCCGGATTGAGTTTGGCCAGGATCTCGTACTGGTTGCTCAGGATCAGACGTTCGGTGTGGCTCATGTTCATGGGCTTTTCTCACTGGAAAATGAAACTGGGGCCACGTTAACCCATATATAAGATGAATTTTTTGATCTGGCAGGGGAGGTTGGCGAGATAGCGGGGCGGGAAATCAACGTCGGCCCTGGCTGGTTAATTAAATGTAACGGCTAGCGGCTTGCTTTCTGGCTCGCTGGCGCAACAATAAGGGCGTCATTTGGCCTGTGCCGAAAGACCCGTCACCAAGGCATCCCATCGTGGATGCAAGCCGGCGCCTTCATGACAAATGAGAACGTCGCCGCCAGTCACTTGCCTGGCAGGCGAGCCGAAGGACCGGGCATCGTGCCACCCGCAACGCGAGGCAGGCAACGACATGCGAATAAAAAAAGGGCCTGCACTTGCAGGCCCTTTCCATATCGGCGGTATCGGTATCTGGGGTTCAGCCCTTGAGCAGGTCGAGCACCACCTGATGATGATCGCTGGTCTTGAACTTGTCGAAGCGATGGCTAATCTTGCCCTCTTCGTCAATGAGGAAGCTCAGCCGGTGGATACCGTCATACTCCTTGCCCATGAACTTCTTCGGGCCCCAGACGCCAAACGCATCGGCCACCGCATGATCTTCATCGGCCAGCAGGCGGAAGTTCAGGTTGTCGCGCTCCTCGAATTTTTTCAGCCGCTTGGCCGGATCCGGGCTGATGCCGAGCACCACCACATTGAGGGCGGCCAGCTCGGCGTTGACGTCGCGCAGGCCGCAGGCCTGGGTGGTGCAGCCCGGGGTCATCGCCTTGGGATAGAAGTAGACGAGCACTTTCTTGCCGCGCAGGTCGGCAAGGCGTACCTGGTTACCGTCTTGATCGGACAGGGAAAAATCGGGGGCCAGGCTGCCAGCGGATAAAGGTTGCATGGGATCTCCTTGGATGAGCCGTCAGGCGTGTTTGTGATTGACGATGAATTCGAACGATTCTGCGCCCAGTTCACGACAGAATCCGGCGAAGGCCGTCTGCGAGCCGGCCGCCTCTCCCTGCTTGGCCAGATTGAGCTGAAAGCTGGCCTTGAGCAGGTTGAACGGCTGCTGTTCCAGGGTGATAGTCTGCATGGCCTGGATGTCCCAGCCGTGATCGCTGAAGAACTGGGTGCACTGGCTTACGATGCCCGGCTGGTCCCGGATCAGGATCTCGGCGTTGGCGCTGATGTCGTATTGCAGCGACTGGTGGCGCTCGGTGCGCTTCATCATGGTGATGAGGTCCCACTCCTGGCTGCGCAGGGGCAGGCTTATCTCGAGTTGCATCAGGCTGTTCCAGTCACCGGACAGCAGCATGATGAAGGTGAATTCATTGCCGAAGATGCCAAGACGGCTGTCGACAATGTTGCAGCCACAACCACTGACGTGGCGGGTGACCTCATTGACGATGCCAGGCCTGTCCGTGCCGATGGCCGTTACGACCAAGTAATGAGTCATAAATCTTCTCTCGTCCATTAGCGGGTTGCGAATGTGGATGCAGTGGCATAGCCCGAAGGGGCTGGCCATGGGCCACTGCCAGCGATCCTGCATGGCAACCTTGTTGAGAATCTCGTTGCAACGAGCACGGTATCGGGGTGTCACGACCAGCGTCTGGCGTGTTCCACCGCGGCTCGCGCAGTGCGGTTTTTGCCGGATGGTAACACGGCTTGCCCCTGGCCTCCCTTGTTTTTCCAAGGGGGCAGCTTTACCATAACGCCCCTGAAAATCGGGAGAAATATCCATGTTGCGCGGTAGTATTGTTGCCCTCGTTACCCCCATGCTGGCTTCAGGCGAAGTCGATTGGGCCAGTCTGGCCACTCTGGTCGACTATCATGTCAGCGCCGGGACCAGCGCCATCGTGGCGGTCGGGACCACGGGGGAGTCGGTGACCCTGAGCGAACAGGAGCACATCGCCGTCGTGGAGAAAACCGTGGCGCTGGCCGCCGGACGCATTCCGGTCATTGCCGGCTGCGGCTCCAACAATACCGCCCATGCCATCGCCCTGGCCAAGCGTTTCGCCGAAACCGGCGTGGTGGCGGGTCTCTCGGTCACCCCCTATTACAACAAACCCACCCAGGAAGGCCTCTATCGTCACTATTGTGCGATCGTCGAGGCTAGTGGTCTGCCCCAAATTCTTTATAATGTGCCCGGTCGTACCGGTTGCGATCTCAAACCGGAGACGGTAGCCAGACTGGCCAAGGTGCCCGGCATCATAGGCCTGAAAGAGGCGACCGGGGATCTGAGCCGTACGCCGCTGCTGCGCGAGCTGTGCGGCGCACAATTCGCGCTTTATAGTGGCGATGATGCCAGTGGATGTGATTTCATGCTGCAAGGCGGGGACGGAGTCATTTCGGTCACCACCAATATTGCAGCGGCCCAGATGGCCGACATGTGTCGTGCTGCGCTGGCCGGTGATGCCGGACGAGCGCACGACATCAACAATCGATTGATGCCGTTGCATCAGACTCTGTTCTGCGAACCGAGTCCTATCCCTGTGAAGTGGGCCTGTGCCCAGCTGGGATTGATTGCGACGGCCACCTTGCGTCTGCCGCTCACCGACCTCACCCCCGAGGGCGAACAGGCGATGGCGCGAGCACTGACGACTGCGGAGTTGATGGCGAGTGTTTAAAGCAAATGGAAAGGGAAATGCAGTGCGCCTGGTGCTGAGTGTGGCGACCGTTGCCGTGCTGGCAGCCTGTAGCTCACCCCAGGAACGCAAGATGGCCAACCGTGGCTTCGAGTACGAGGATGCCCGCCTTGAAGGCCGCGCGTTTCTGGTGCCGGCCGGGTTGAATACCCCCGCCTTTAACAGCAGTTTCGACATTCCGGCCCTGCCCGAGAGCAGCCGTGACGGCGCGCTGGGTGCCAAGGTTGACGTGCGTCCACCCGCCCAGCTGCTGACCGTGGTACCGGGCAGCCAGGTGGTGGCCAATGCTGGCGAACCCACCATGGCCTTCTACGCCCTCAGCACCTCCCAGAGCGTGGAGCGCGATACCTGGGCCTTCCTGATGAACTTCCTCGCCCAGTACAAGGTGACCACCGAGAAGCTGGACCAGCAGGCCGGCGTGCTGCAGACCGGCTGGTTTGACAACACCAAGGCGCTCGACGGCTGGAGTGAAGAGGACGATGACTTCGTCATTCGCCAGCGCTACCAGTTTACCCTGCGCAACGATCCCCAGCGCCACGCCGTCAACATGTCGGTACGGGTACTGGATCATGAAGAGACCGTCGATGGCGAGACCAGCAAGGAGCTGACCCCGGCGGATGCCCAGCGCTACGCGACCCGGGCCCTCAACCAGTTCTCGCTCTACTACGACAAGCAGCTCAAGTCCCGCGAACAGCACAAGGCCAACGACGGCATGGGGCTGGAACTGGGTCTGGACAACAACGAGCTGAGCGCCTGGATCGTCGATGGTTCGTTCGATCAGGTGTGGCGTCGTCTCAATCAGGTGCTGCCGGCCTACGGTTTCACCATCAAGGATACCCAGCAGTCGCTGGGCTGGATCGACGTGGAGTACGACGAGCCGGGCAGCGAATTCTGGAAGGCCAAGGGCAGCGAGCCGTTCAAGCTGGACGAAGACAAGTATCGCTTCCAGCTTGGCGAGATGGCGGGGGGCAAGACCTCCATCACCCTGTTCGACAAGGACAAGAAGCCCGTGTCGTCCGGTGTCATCTCCCAGATGTACATCAGTCTGTCCGAGGCATTCGCCAAGGGTCTGGCTGACCAAGCTGCAAAAACAGAATAGAAACAGGGGCCTTGTGCCCCTGTTTTGTTATGTAAACCCCCCACAAACAGGAAGTGTTACTTACCATGAGTCTTGCAGATCAAGTATTGGCGGTGAACGACGATTTGCCGATCCGTACCGATAAACCCGTCCATTCCGGCAAGGTGCGCAGCGTCTACTGGCTGACCGCCGCAGACAGTGCCCGCCTCATCCGCGAGAAGGGTTACGACGTGCCGGCAGATGCGCCGCTCGCCATCATGGTGATCAGTGACCGGATCTCGGCCTTCGACTGCATCTGGCAGGGCGTGGACGGGCTCAACGGCGTGCCGGGCAAAGGGGCTGCGCTCAACGCCATCTCCAGCCACTGGTTCAAGCTGTTCAAGGAGAAGGGGCTGGCCGACAGCCACATCCTGGACATCCCCCATCCCTTCGTCTGGATCGTGCAAAAAGCCCGCCCCGTGATGATCGAGGCGATTGCCCGCCAGTACATCACCGGCTCCATGTGGCGTGCCTACAAGGATGGCGAGCGCGAGTTCTGCGGCATCACCCTGCCGGAAGGACTGAAGAAGGATCAGAAGCTGCCCGAGATCCTCATCACCCCCTCCACCAAGGGCGTGCTGACCGGGCTGGACGGCGTGCCGGAAGCCGACGACGTCAACGTCTCCCGTGCCGACATCGAACGCCACTACCGGGGCTTCAACTTCAGCAAGCCGGCCGACATCGACCGCTACGAAGTGCTGCTCAAGGAAGGTTTCAGCGTCATCAGTGACGCGCTGGCCGAGCTGGATCAGATCTTCGTCGACACCAAGTTCGAGTTTGGCTACGTCAATGATGCCGCCGGCAACGAGAAGCTGATCTACATGGATGAAGTGGGTACCCCCGACAGCTCCCGCATCTGGGATGGCGCCGCCCTGCGCGACGGCCAGATCGTCGAGAAGTCGAAAGAGGGTTTCCGTCAGTGGCTGCTCAACCACTTCCCGGATCCGGACATCCTGCTCAACAAGCACCGCATGCCCGAGCGCTTCGCCCTGGCCCGCGACAACAAGTTGCCGACCGAGGTGATGATGGACATCTCCAACACCTATGTGGGGATTGCCGAGAAGATCATCGGTCAGCCGCTGGTACGCAGCGCCAATCCGAAGCAGGAGATCATCGAGGTGCTGCGCGCTCAGTACGGGCTGATCGACTGAGGCACACCGCCTTTTTTGTTGCCGTAAAAACAAACGTTTGCCACCAGCCAACTGCAAGTCGGCATGCTGGCTGCAATGGAACGGGCCCATCACGGGGCCCGTTTTTGTTGCCGTGCCGACTGGGCGGCAGCAGGGCGGCGATCAGCCGTTGACCCTGAACACCTGGCCGGTCTGCACCCCCAGTACCGACTTCTGGTAGGCCTGCGCCACCCTGGCGGCGGGCACGGAGACGAAGCCCGGGAAGAAGCTGGCGTATTTATCCATCGACTCCGTCAGCACGGTCGGGCTCACCACGTTGATGCGCAGACCCCGCGGCAGCTCGCAGGCCGCCGCCTTGACGAAGTGATCGATGGCGCCGTTGATGGTGGTCGCGCTCGCCCCCCAGTTGATGGGCTCCTCGCTCAGGATGCCGCTGATCAGGGTGATGGAGCCTTTGTCGTTCAGGTGGGGGATGGCGGCCCGGGTCAGGTTGATCTGGCCCATCAGCTTGCTCTGAAGCCCCACCTGCCACTGCTCGTCGGTCATCTCGGTGAGGGCGTTGAAGGCCACGCTGCCGCTGGCCACCACCAGCGCATCGAACTGGCCCAGCTTGGCGAACAGCGCCTTGATGGAGGCGGGATCGCGCATGTCGACCGTGGCGTCCCCCTGGCGGTGACCGACCCGGATCACCTGGTGGTCTTTAGCAAGCAACTCACTGACGGCGGAGCCG
The DNA here is from genome assembly GCF_049860615.1 of Aeromonas sp. FL131. Lineage (NCBI taxonomy): Bacteria > Pseudomonadati > Pseudomonadota > Gammaproteobacteria > Aeromonadales > Aeromonadaceae > Aeromonas > Aeromonas sp. FL131. The sequence goes on along the minus strand of NZ_CP187595.1, from coordinate 3,453,708 downwards.
ACGGTGCCGGAGGCACCCACAATCACAATCTTCATCTGTTTCACTCCTGGTTGGGATGTGTTGATTCTAGCGCGATGAAAAGAGAGAAAAAGCGCGTAAAATAAACGCATTGTTTCCATATTGGAGCTAATGAATGGACATCTCCCACCTGGCCAGTTTTTATGAGGTGGTGCAAAAGGGCAGTTTCTCGGCCGCAGCCGACAGCCTGGGGGTGAGCAAGGGGATGCTGAGCCGTCACGTCAGCGCACTGGAACCGACCCTCAATGCCCAGCTGTTGCAGCGTACCACTCGCCGACTCAGCCTCACCGAAGCGGGCCGGACCCTCTATCAGCAGGCCGGCGAGATCTTCGCGCTGGCGCGCCAGGCGGAGCAGGATATCCAGGCGCTGACCGAGGAGGATGGCGGCCGGCTGCGCTTCACCTGCCCGGTCAGTACCGGCGATCGCATGGTGAACGATCTGCTGGCCCGCTTTGCCGAGCTCTGTCCCGGCGTCCAGGTCGAATTGAACTTCACCAACGCCATGATCGACATGAGCCAGGGGGAGCACGACATCGCCCTGCGCGCCATGAGCAGCATTCCCGACAACCTGGTGGCGCTGCCGCTCGGCAGACTCAAGGACGTGGTGGTGGCAAGCCCCGCCCTGCTGGCGCGGGAGGGGATCCCCGCTACCCCTTATGAGCTGGGCGGGCGGCCCTGTCTGCTGCAGGGTCACAACCCGGCCTGGGAGCAGTGGCACTTTCGCAAGGGAGAGGAGGAGGCGCACATCCTGGTGCAGGGCAAGGTGCGGGCCAACCACTACAGTACCGTGCTGCAGCTGGCTCGGGCCGGCATGGGTTACGCCAAGTGTCCGCTGATGCTGGTGGAGCCCTGGCTGGCGCAGGGAGATCTGGTCACCGTGCTGGCGGAGTGGCAGACCGGGTTGCACCCGCTGCACGTGCTGCACGCCCAGCAGCGGCGGGTGCCGCGCAAGATCCGGCTGTTCAAGCAGGTGTTGGCCCAGTGGTTTGCCGAGCGACCTCACTATCTGCTCTGAGCCCTCGTTATTTTTCTGTCATCTTCGGCTGCTAGCCTGCGCCCATCAACGCGAACAGGAAGATGAGCAAATATGAAGGGTTATCGGTACGGGCGTGGGGTATCGCTGCTGTGGGCAGCGCTGGGCATGAAGATGGTGCTGGGCAGTGCGGCTTGGGCGGCCGTCGAGGTGAGGGTACCGGCGGATTTCCAGATCCTGGCGGTGAGTGCGGGCACGTTGCACGACGAGCAGCATGCCACTCTGCCGGATGGGGAGCAGCAGTTGCTGGTGCGTTATGAAGGGGTGATCCCGAGCCGCAGCAGCAGCGAGAATGACCGCCAGTTGCGCTCCGCGCCGCAGGTGTTGCGTTATCAAGCCAGTCAGCAGCAGGTACGACTGGTCGCCAACTTGCTGAGCGATGAACGGGGCATGGCGCAGTATGCCGAGTCTCCCGTCATGGGGCTGCAGGCCGGTGGCCAGAGCATTGCCAGCCAGCAGGATGCGCTGATCACCAGCGGCATGCTGATAGGGATGGACTGGCGGGCCAAGCTGGTCGAATACAACCAGAGCGGCGGCAAGGTGGCATTGAGCACGGTCGTGCCTGTCACCGCAACCACCGCTGCGGTTGAACCGGTGGCGGCCAGCGCGCTGGAGGGCCAGTTGCAACAACTCTTCCTCAAGGCCGACCCCGCGCTTCGCAAGCGCTTTGTCAGCTGGGCCGTGCCGCGACTTTAAGTTTGCGGCCCGTTGCAGTAACGTGGGGGCTCTCATCGTGCATCGCGCCCACCTTACGTCAACGAGGTCTTCATGTTTGAACTGCACAGCCGCCTGCAGGCAGATACCCGCCTGCTCGGCGATCTGCCCCTTTGCCGCGTCCTGCTGGCCAAGGACAGCCAGTATCCCTGGCTGATCCTGGTGCCGAGAGTGGCCAATCTGCGGGAAATTCACCACCTGGCACCGGCGCAGCAACAGCAGCTGATGGAGGAGTCCTGCGCGGTCGCCACCCTGATGGAGCAGGCGCTGCGGCCGGACAAGATCAACGTGGCGGCGCTCGGCAATCTGGTACCCCAGCTGCATCTGCATCATGTCGCCCGTTTCAGTACCGACAAGGCCTGGCCCGGTCCCATCTGGGGGGCTCACCCCTCCGTGCCCTATGAGGAAGCCGCATTGCTGGCAGAGGTGGCCAGCTGGCGTCTCAAGCTGGCCAATCTGGCCGGATTCAGTCCGCTTGGCACTGACAATTGAATCAACTGAGAGGCGGCTCGCTATTTCGAAGCCCAAGCCGCGCTATCTGTTAGAGTTATGGTATAGATAAGCCCATTTTCGATGTTCAGGAAGGTCCCATGATAGTGACAAGAGCCGACAACGATACCGTATTGACCACAGAGGACGTGCTGCTGAGCCTGTGCCATTCGGTCACGGATGTATTGAGTGCGGCAACCCAGAGTCAGGTGCGTTTCTCCGGCATGGTGCAGCGGATCAGCAAGACCTGCCTCAAGCCGGATATCGGCTGCTTCGTGCTGTTTGACGGCGGCTTCTCCGGCCTGGTGGTGATCAACTTCTCCGCCTCCGCCGCCATGGAGCTGTACGAGAGCTACATGCTCAGCATGGGGCTCTCCAAGGAAGATCTCGCCATCTCCCATACCTCGGACGAGGTGAGCAACGTCATGGGCGAGCTGATGAACCAGATCGTCGGCAGCTTCACCGTCAAGGTCGGCCGGGATCTGCAGACCCACATCACCCAGAACCAGCCGAAGATGCTGGCCCTCAACAAGCAGGTGATGCTGAGCGTCGATACCAACCTCGACAGCCCGGAGTCGCGCCGGGTCACCTTCTTCACCGCCCGCAACAACATCTTCTATCTGGAGCTGGCGATGGACAAGACCGAGTTCATCCGCATCCACAACGACGGCATGGATCAGGAGGAGCTGGATCCGGATGCCCTGATCGCCCAGACCAAGCGCGAGGCTGCCCAGCCGGCTCCGGCCGCCGCTCCGGTGGCCAACGATCACGACGATCTGCTCGATTCGCTCGGGATCTGATGACCGCATAGGCCGTTGCAAATGACGAGGCCACCCATGGGGTGGCCTCGTTTGTTGGTGAGGGTCGGGTTTAGAAGTTGTAGAGCAGACCCGTGCTGAAACGGGTGGACTGGCTGTCGTAGAAGTTGATGTCCGAGTCGGCGCTGGCATAGGCGGCGGTGAAGGTCGCGGCGAGGGCGTTGACACCAAACAGGTTGTGCCAGAAGAAGGTGCCGTTGATGGCGAATTCGTCGGCATCGGCGCGCTGGCCGAAGATGGGGTTCGCCTCGTCATACTTGCGCTTGCCGGTATAGAGGTTGCTGACGAAGGACCACTGGGGGCCGCGCTTGGCATAGGTCAGCTTCAGGCCGGTGTTCTTGAAACTCTCGGCGCTGCCGTCAAGGCGGGCCTGCTTGTAGACGATGGCTGGCTCCAGCAGCTGATTGCCGCCAAAGTGCCACTGGTAGGAGAGCTCCATGTCGTGCATCTTGCCGTTGCGATCCAGCATGTCGGCGTAGTGGGTGCCGTGGCTCTGGTCATACTGCTGGCCGCTGCGCTCCTCATCCATGTCCACTTCTCGGGTGGTCAGGTTGCCGTAGAAGTTGCTGCCCCAGATCTTGTCCCAGGCAAAACGCGCCCCTTTTGATTTCACATCGGTGGAGCTGCGATCCACCCCGGTGGCGAAGGGATCGCTCCACAGCTCGACCGGCATGACGTTGAACACCAGCGAGGTGGCGACAATACCCTTGTCACCCATCTCCTGGCGCAGGCCGAGCTGCTGGGTGAAGTCGAAGCGCACCGCGTCCTGGATCAGGTTGCCGAGGAAGATCTGGGTACGGGTATCGGCAAAGGTGTAGCGGATATCGGCGTTGAGCAGCGGCGTCAGGCCGCTCTCGCTGTCAGGCGAGCCGAGGTCATTGATGCGACTGTGGTTGTCATCGCCGGCATAGAAGTTGGACTTGTAGCTGACGGCGTTGACCCCGCCCAGCAGGAAACCGGACCAGCCGGACTGCTTGGGGATCTCGCCCAGATCGGCGTGGGCGGCATTGGCTGCCAGCAGGCCAAGACTCAGCAGGGTGAGATTACGCATCGATGAGACTCCTGAAATATCAGTTGGTTGAATTGAACGGCCGAACATTATAGCCAGCCAGGCTTAACCCGGGCTGACCGAATTGACTCCGGCATGCTACCCCAGCGGGCGGAGGAGGTTAACCGATAATTTATCGTGCGACGGCACAAGAGTTCGGCGCGCCGTGCTGGTATTCTGTTCGGCGAATATCGGGGAGAAAACAATAAGATGAAACAAATCAAATCCTGGGCGCAATATTACGTCGACCTGATGACCAAGCTGGGACTGGTGCGCTTCAGCATGTTCCTGGCCACCGGCATCATAGTGCTGGCCGTTTCGATCCAGATGGGGGTCACCCTGTTCCTGCGCGGCACCGTGGACATCGTCGACCTGGTGCGCTCGGTCTTCTTCGGCCTGCTGGTCACTCCCTGGGCCGTCTATTTTCTCTCCATCGTGGTGGATCAGCTGGAGGATTCCCGCCAGCGGCTGACCCGCATGGTGCGCAAGCTGCAGGACATGCGCGAGCGGGATCTCGAGCTCAACAGCCAGCTGCAGGAGAACATCAGCCGCCTCAACGCCCAGATCGCCGAGACCAACCGGGCCGAGACCCTGCGCCAGCAGGCCATCGAGGATCTGGAGAACGAGGTGTTCCAGCGCGAGAAGGCCCAGCTGCATCTGGGGGAGCGCACCGCCCTCTTGCGCTCCTTCATCGACTGCTCCCCCGATCTGGTCTACTACCGCAACGAAGACGAGCAGTTCTCCGGCTGCAATCGCGCCATGGAGGAACTCACCGGCAAGGTGGAGGCGGAGCTCATCGGCTTGACCCCGTTCGATGTCTACAAGCACGACATCGCCAGCAAGGTGGTGGAGACTGACAAACAGGTTTTCGCCCAGAACGAGCCGCTCACCTATGAACAGTGGCTGGAGTACCCAGACGGTCGCAAGGCCTACTTCGAGCTGCGCAAGGTGCCCTTCTTCGATCGCTTCGGCAAGCGGCTCGGCCTGCTCGGTTTTGGTCGCGACATCACCGAGCGCAAGCAGTATCAGGACAAGCTGGAGAAGGCGAGCCGCGACAAGACCACCTTTATCTCCACCATCAGTCACGAGCTGCGCACCCCGCTCAACGGTATCGTCGGCTTGAGCCGGATGCTGATGGATACGCCGCTCGATCCCAAGCAGCACCAGCAGCTCAAGACCATTCACCTGAGCGCGGTGACGCTCGGCAACATCTTCAATGACATCATCGATCTCGACAAGCTGGACCGGCGCCGGCTGGAAATCGCCCCGACCCCCATCGATCTGCCTGCCTTCCTCGACGAGCTGGAAACGCTGTCGCGCATCCAGGCGGAGCAGAAGGGGCTCTATCTGCATTTCGACCGGGATGGCGACGTGCCGCAGTTCGTGATGGCGGACGGGACCCGGTTGCGCCAGGTGTTGTGGAATCTGGTGGGCAATGCGGTCAAGTTCACCGACGAGGGGGGGGTGACGGTGCGCTGCCTCACCCACCCGGCCGACACGCCGGGCAAGCTGGCGCTGCACTTCGAGGTGGAAGACACCGGGGTAGGCATTCCCCGCGCCCAGCAGGAGAAGATCTTCGCCATGTACTATCAGGTGCAGGGCAAGAAGCACGCCACCGGCACCGGCATCGGGTTGGCGGTCTCCCGCCAGCTGGTGCAGGCGATGGGCGGCCAGCTCTACGTGGACAGCGATCCGGGCGAGGGCGCCTGCTTCACCGCCGAGCTGGAGGTGGACTGCGTCGCCGCCCAGACGCCCGCAGCTGAGCCCGAGATGCCCTGCCTCGATATCCTGCTGGTGGAGGACGTCGAGCTCAACGTAACCGTGGCCTGCGCCCTGCTCAACAAGCTGGGCCATGAGGTCAAGGTGGCGCGGGACGGCGCCCAGGCGCTGGCCATGGCCAATCCCGACGATTTTGATCTGATCCTGCTGGATATCCAGCTGCCGGACATGACCGGCTTCGATGTGGCGGAACAACTGCTCGCCCGTTACGGCGACAGCCTGCCGCCCATGGTGGCACTCACCGCCAACGCCACCGGCGATCGCCAGTACTACCGGGATCACGGCATGCAAGATGTGATCAACAAGCCGCTCGGCTCGAAAGCGGTGCGGGAGGTGATTGGCCACCTGTTTGCCGATCTGGCCGAGGATGAAGCGGACGAACAGGCGGATGCGGACAGTCAGGATGCGCTGCTGGACTTGCCCTTCCTCACCGATTATGCCGATACCGTGGGCAAGCAGGTGCTGATCTCCAGCGTCGAGCTGTTCGAGAAGATGATGCCCGACTACATGGCGGTGCTCGACTCCAACATGATTGCCCGGGATCAGGCCGGCGTGGTGGAGGAGGCGCACAAGATAAAAGGGGCCGCAGGTTCCATCGGTCTGCGCCGGCTGCAGCAGCTGGCTCAGCTGATCCAGAGCCCGGATCATCCCGCCTGGTGGGAGAACGTGGAAGACTGGATCGAGTCGCTGCGCCGCGAATGTCCGGGTGACATCGCCCGCTTGAAGCGCTGGCTGCTCTCGTAGATGCGAGCCGCAGGCAAGGAGCCGCAACATGTATAGCCGTTTGATTACCCCCGAGCGTATCCATCGCTGGGGTGACGAAGATCTGCTGGAGGCGACTGAGCAGGATCGCGCCCGCATCGTGCAGGCGGCGCCGGTGCGTCGGCTGCAGCAGAAGACCCAGGTCTTTCCGCTCGACGTGAAGGCCTCGGTACGCAGCCGTCTCACCCATTCGCTGGAGGTACAGGAGACCGGCCGCCAGATCAGCCGCCGCGTTCTGGCGGCCCTGCCGGCGGGGTCGGTGTGTGAGGGGGCCTTCATCAATCTGGTAGAGATGTCCTGCCTGTTGCACGACGTCGGCAACCCACCGTTCGGTCACTTTGGCGAGCAGGTGATGAGCCAGTGGCTGGCGCAGGCGCTGGATGGGTTGTTTGCCGAGGCCCTTGGCAGCGCACCCAGCCCGCAGTGGGCAACGCTGCGCCAGGATCTGCTGGTGTTTGACGGCAATGCCCAGAGTCTGCGGCTGGTGCACAGCCTGCACGAGCTGAATCTGACCCTGGGGCAGCTGGCGGCACTGTGCAAGTACCCGCAGCAACCCCTGCACGGCGGTCAACATCACGGCTGGGCCAGCAAGCGCGGCATCTTCTTCAGTGAACAACCCCTCTACCGTGCCCTCGGTCAGAGCCTGGGGTTGGCACCCGGCTGCCGTCATCCGCTGGTCTACATCATGGAGGCGGCCGATGACATCTCCTACTGCATCGCCGATCTCGAAGATGCGGTGGACCGGCGCATCCTCAGCCTGAGCGAGCTGCAACAGGCGCTGCGACTGGCCGATGACGGCGCCTACATGGCCGGTTTGCTGGCGGAGGCGACCGCCTCGGGCAGGGGCTTTTTCCCTCACTTTCGCCAGCAGCTGACCCGGGATCTGGTGGAGCTGGCCGCTCACACCTATGTGAGCGAGCACCCGCAGATCCTGAGCGGTGCCTATCCCCAGGCCCTGCTGCACGGTCAGGCACCGGCGGCGCGGGTGCTCGATACCCTCAAACAAGTGGCTCGCGAGCTGGTGTTCATGCGGCCCGAGGTAGAGGCGCTGGAGCTGGAGGGTTATGCCGCCCTGCGCGGTGTTCTATCCACCTATGCCTGCCTGCTGGCGTTGCCGGCCGCGCAGTTCGAGCGGCTGCTGGCCGGACAGGGGGGCAGCGAGCTGTTCTTCGCCCGCCGGCTGTTCCATCGACTGTCGGCCCGTCATCTCAAGGCATACCGGCTGGCGGTGGCCAGCCGGGATCCGCGCTTCAGCGACGGGGCGGAGCAGGAGTGGTATTTCCGGGTGCGGCTGCTGCTCGACTACGTGAGCGGCATGACGGATACCTATGCGCTGGAGGAGTTCCGGCTGTTGTCCGGGATCTGAGCCAGAGCGGCATGGGTTTGCCTGTGCCTGTGCCGGATGAGTATTGATAGATGACTCACCTCCCCATATGGGGGGTGAGGTTCTTGTATAAAATTCGGTCTTTTTTTAGACTGTGGCAACTTGTTCAACTTTCACTCGGTAAGGAGACGGATATGCAACATTCAATGCTAAACGTTGCGTTCGACCGCTGCATCAGCAGCGCGAAGACTCGTGCTCTTTTTCTGCCGCGTGGAGGAAACAGGTAACACCTGCTTTTTCATCACCCGCGGTTGTCCCGCAGGGTGATCTCTTCTCTCCGGGGGAACCGCACGTTCAACTGGAGAATATTATGTCTATCGAACTGACCCTGCTGCGCACCGTCGAAACCCTGGTCCAGAAACGGATTACCCGGCTGGAGCGTCGTGTCAGCTACCTGCATCTGTCGCCTGCTCTGCTCAAGGACATCGGTCTGGAAGGGCAAAATGTGCAGATCGCCCACATCCGTGAGCGGGAATATCAAACCGGCTTCCGACTCGGGAACCGAATAACCTGACAAGAGGGGGTCTTGGCCCCCTTCTTGCTAGAAAACGGCAGGCGTGAGCCTGCCGTTTTTCGTATCCGGACGAGTTCTGTTACGAATTTCTATTCGCACATTTTGCCAAAATCCCTATGATCGCTCTCCAAGCCGTTCAGGAGTTACCCATGCTGCGCCTCTGCTATCGCGCCATTTTGTTGTGCTGGTTTACCTGCTGGAGCCTGGTGGCTGCGGCAGCAACCTCCCTGGACAAGGATCAGCTGGGGCTGGCGGAGCGGCTCTGGCTCGCCTCGCGCAGTGACCTGGTGGTCGGCATGCCGTCGGTGGCCTGGCCGCCCTACATCTATGCCAATAGCCGGGGTGGCTTCAGCGGCCCGCTCGACGATTTTGCCACCCTGATTGCCGGCCGGTTGGGGCTGACCGTGCGCTACAAGACTTACCCCTACTATGCCGGCGCCCAGCAGGCTTTGCTCGATGGTGAGGTGGACATGCTGATCGGGGTGACACCGAGCCAGTCACGTCAGCAGAAGATGCGCTTTACCTCGGATCTGATGACCCTGCCGCGCGCCGTGTTGCTGGCGCGAGAGGAAGGGGAGCCGACTCTGGCGACGGCGCGCCAGCTGCGCTGGGTGTGCGAGCATGGTTTCAGTTCCTGTGAGGAGCTGGCGGAGCTTGGCATGACCCAGCTCACCGAGGCGGACAGCAGTGACGAAGCGGTCTTCATGGTGAAGAAGGGGCTGGCGGATGCCTATCTCTCCGATCTGCCCTCTCTGGTTCGTCTGCAGCGCCTGCAGCAGCAGGCCGGGCTCAAGGTGATGACCCCGGAGTGGGTGACGGACACCTCGCTGGCCATGGCGGTGGGGCCCGACAACCAGGGGCTGCTCGGTCTGCTGGAGCTGGCCCTCAACGACATTCCGCTGGATGAGCGGCGCCGTATTCTGGAGACCGGCGGAATAGTTGACTACGAGCTGGCCAACGGTCCCCGCCAGATCGTGTTCAACCAGAGCGAGCTCGACTGGCTGGCCCGCCATCCGACCCTGCGTTTCGGGGTGGCGCCGGACTGGCCGGCGGTGAGCGAGATCGACGGCAATGGCCAGCTCAAGGGGTTCATCGCCGACATGCTCAAGCTGGTGAGCCTGCGCTCCGGCCTGCAATTCACCCTGGTGCCCACCAGCAGCTGGGCCGAGACCCAGGTGCTGTTTCAGGCGCGCAAGCTGGACTTTCTGCCAGCCATCACGCCGACCGCGGAGCGGCGTCAATACTCCCTGTTTACTCCCGACTACGCCTTCATCCACCGGGTGATCGCCGCCAGACAGGGGAGCGAGGAGCTGGACAACCTCAACGAGCTCAAGGGGCGACGGGTGGGGATCGTCGGCGGCTCGGTGGAGGAGCTGGTGCTCAACGAGGTGGGGGCCCATCCGCTGACGGTGAGCAGCGATACCAAGCTGTTGCCACTGCTGGACGGGCATCAGGTCGACTACGTGCTGATGAGCATGACCACCCTTGAACAGGCGCTGCAAAAGGGGTTCAACAACCGCTATCAGGTGGTGTTCTCCGGCAACGAGCTGCGGGTGCCGGTCGCCATGGCGGTGCACCAGCAGGACCCCATGCTGCAGCAGATCCTCACCAAGGTGCTGCTCTCCATCCGCCCGGAAGAGATGACCAAGCTGGAGCACAAGTGGCTGGCTCTGACCATCCAGACCGGCATCAACCCTGCCACTGTGGCGCTCTGGTCCGCGGTCGGCGTGGGCGCTTTCCTGCTCTGCGTGCTGCTGTTCATGGGCTGGAACCGGACCCTGCGCCGCCAGATAGTGCAGCGCAAGCTGGCCGAGCACAAGTTAAGCGAGCAGCTGACCTTCGTGCAGACCCTGCTCAACTCGCTGCCCAACATGGTGGTGCTGCGGGATCGCGAGCAGCGCATCACCCTCTGCAACCAGGCCTATCGGGATGCCTTTATCGGTGAGCTGACCCGGGATGATGGCGACGATCTGGACCGCATGCCGGCCAGAGAGCGGGAACGGGTGCTGCGCGAAGAGTTGGGGGTATGGCAAAGCGGCGAACAGCTGGAAGGGGCGGGCAACAGCCGCCGTCAGGATGGCGCCATGTTCCACGTCATCTACACCAAGCGCCCCTATCGCTCGCCAAAGGGCGACATGCTGGGGGTACTGACGGTGCTGACCGATGTGACCCGCATCAAGGAGGCCGAGGCGCGGGCCCGCAAGGCGGAGACCCGGCTCACCCAGATCACCGACAGCATGCCGGGCATCGTCTATCAGTACCTCTGGCTCGGTCCCGGCAAGGGGCGTTTTCTCTATGCCTCGCAGGGGGCGAGCGAGATCCTGGGGGCCAGCCGGCAGGAGATATTGTCGGCCGAGTCGGGCGGCGAGGTATTCGGCTTTACCGAGGAGGCTCTGCAGGATTTCGTCAGCAAGGTGGCCAATCATGCCGAAACCCTGGCCCCGCTCGATCTGGAAGTGCGGGTGGAGCGGCCTGAGGGTGCCCGCTATCTGCAGGTGCGCGGCAGTTTCGTGCCGCAGGAGGAGGGGCACCTGATCCTTAACGGGGTGATCCAGGACATCACGGCCCTCAAGCATCAGGAGCACGACCTGAGGGAGGCGCGCGCCTATGCCGAGCAGGCGATGCAGGTGCGCAGCCGTTTCCTGGCCACCATGAGCCACGAGCTGAGGACCCCCATCTCCGGCATGCACGGCATGCTAGAGCTGCTGCAGATGAGCGAGCTGAACGACGACCAGCGCTATCTGCTGCGCAACGTGGTGACCTCCACCAACAACCTGCTCTATCTGGTCAACGACGTGCTCGATTTCTCCAAGATAGAGGCGGGCCAGCTGCAGTTGCACTATCAGGATTGCCGCCTTGCCTCCGTCATCTGCGACGTGATCCGCGGTCACGCCACCCTGGCCCATGGCAAGGGGCTCAAGGTGACGCTGGAGTGGGCGCCGGAGGTGCCGGATCAGGCCCGCATCGATGCGGTGCGGGTGGGGCAGGTGCTCTCCAACCTGCTCAACAATGCGGTCAAGTTTACCGAGCGGGGCGAGATCCGCATTCAGGTCAGCTTTGAGAAGGAGCGGCTCGCCATCGCGGTCAGCGACACCGGCATCGGCATTGCCGAGGACAAGCAGGATCGCCTGTTTACCCCGTTCGAGCAGGTGGAGTCCGACATAACCCGACGCTTCGGTGGTACCGGGCTCGGCCTTGCCATCTGCCACCAGCTGGCCCAGAAAATGGGGGGCACGCTGGTGCTCGAGAGCAAGCCGGGGCACGGTACCCGACTCACCTTCGACTTCCCGCTGGCGGCGTGTCAGTGGGATGCCCCGCCGCTGGCAGGCCACGATTGGTGGCTGTTTGGCGAGGATGCGGCCCTGCAGAGCGCGATGCAGCGGCTGGGGGCCAGGCTGCATCGTCTGGATCCACAGCAGTGGCAGCAGCCGGTGAGTGGTTTGTTATTAGCAGAGGAGAGCTGGCTCGAGCAGGCCCTGGGCAGCGAGTGGCTGGCACATTTGCAGCGCTCGGCCCTCAAGGGCATAGTGCTCTCCCCGCAGGAGGCCCTGCGCGGCCGCATGGGGTCGGGTGCCTGGTGGCGGCTGGGGCAGTCTCCGCTCTATCCCGATCTGCTGCTGGAGACCTGTCACCAGCTGCTGGGAGAGGCGGCGATCAGCCCGGTCGAAGCCAATGCCCCCAAATTGCAGGGACGGGTGCTGGTGGCCGACGATCACCCCATCAACCGTGCGCTGCTGGCTCGCCAGCTGGCGATCCTCGGGGTGGATGCCGAGGTGGTGGATGACGGTGACAAGGCCCTGCGCACCTGGCAGGGGCAGGCATTCGCCTTGCTGTTGACCGACTGCCACATGCCGGTGATGGATGGCTACAGTCTGACCCGGGCCCTGCGGGCACAGGGGGAGTCGGCTCCCGTCATCGGGGTGACGGCCGATACATCCGAAGAGGCCAGCCTGCAGATGCAGGAAGCCGGCATGAACGACATGCTGTTCAAACCCTATACCCTGGAGACGCTGCATCAGATGCTGATGCGCTGGTTGCCGGTGAGCCCTCAGACCCAGGAGCCGGACCAGCCCGCTCCGTCGGCCAGCGAGCAGGGAGAGTGCTGGATCTCGCTGTTTGGCGATGAGGCGGTGGCGCGCAGCATGGCGCGGGAGTATCTCGATTCCAATCGCCAGGACGGCGATGACATGATGCAGGCACTGGCCAGGCAGGACACCTATGCCCTGGTGGAGACGGCACACCGCATCAAGGGGGCTGCCCGCATGGTGGGGCAGCAGGCTCTGGCGGAGGAGGCGGCCCGGCTCGAAGCGGCGGCCCGCCTCAAGCAGCTGGACGAACTTACCGAGTTGAGTCAGACGGTACTGGCGCTGATGAACTCTATTACATGCGAAATTGGATTATGGCTCGATGAACAAGACACAGCATGAGTTGGTGATCATGGTGGTGGAAGACCACGCGTTCCAGCGCAAGGCGTTGATGCACCAGATCCGCGGGCTCGGTTACGGCTCCCTGCTGGAGGCGCAGGACGGGGTGGAGGCGCTGGCCATGTGTCAGCGTCATCAGGTCGACATCCTGTTTTGCGATCTGCGCATGCCGGGCATGGACGGCATGGCGCTGCTGCGTCGCCTCTCGCTGGGCGGTTTTCGCGGCGGCATCATCCTCTCGAGCGCGCTGGAGGATGACGTGGTCGAGGCCGTGCTGCGGATGAGTGCCGCCTATGGCTTGCAGGTGCTGGGGCGCATCGAGAAGCCCTCCAGCCAGCAGCAGATCAGCCAGCTCATCGGCGCCTGGCGCCCGCAGCAGGAGCGAGCCCAGGAGGAGGACGGCCACCGCCTGACCCTGGATGAGCTGAGCCTGGCGCTGGAGCAGGATCAGCTGCTGCCCTGGTATCAGCCCAAGGTGAGCTTCGGCTCCGGCCAGTGGGTCGGCATGGAGGCGCTGGCGCGCTGGCAGCACCCGGAGTACGGCCTCATCTCGCCGGCCCGCTTCATTCCGCTGGCGGAACACAACGGCCTCATCGATCAGCTGACCGAGGTGATCATCAGCAAGTCGCTGCGCGATGGCCATCTGTGGGAGCAGACCGGGCTCTCCCTCAACCTGTCGATGAACCTCTCCACCACCTCCCTCATCGAGGGGGATCTGTGCAATACCCTGATCAACCAGTGCCAGCGCTGGAGCATCAACCCGGAGCTCATCACCCTGGAGGTGACCGAGAGCTCGTTCGTGAAGGATCTGGGCAAGTCGCTGGAGGTGCTGACCCGCCTGCGCATGCACGGCTTCGGCCTCTCCATCGACGACTTCGGTACCGGCTACTCCTCCATGCAGCAGCTGGCCCTGCTGCCCTTCACCGAGCTCAAGCTGGATCGCTCTTTCGTCGATCGCTGCTTTGAGGACCCCTCCCGCTTGGCCATAATAGAGTCAAGCATCGAGCTGGCCCGCAAACTGGGGCTCAAGTCCGTCGCCGAAGGGGTGGAGGATGAACTCACCTGGCGGCTGCTGGCGCGGCTGGGGTGCGACGTGTGCCAGGGCTTCTTCTCGGCCCGGCCCATGCCGCGCGAGGAGTTGCTGGGATGGCATGACTCCTGGCGTGAACGGCTACCGGCGCTGCTCGGGGAGTGAATGTCGGGCAGGATGCCCGCAATGAAACAAGGATGTTCATGAAAATTTCAAGCAAGTTGCTGCTCAGCTTCTGTTTTATCAATCTGCTGGTGATCCTCTCTTCCAGCCTCGTCTACCATCAGCTCGGCCGCATCGGACAGGCCGGCAGCGCCCTGCTGGAGCAGGCTCTGCCCGCCCTGCAACGGGATGAGGCCAGCCAGAAGGCGCTGGTGGCGACCATCTCCTCTCTGCGGGCCTATCTCATCCTGGGCAAGGATCCGGCGCAGGCCGCCCGCCTCAAACAGGAGTGGGAGGGGGCCTGGCAGGTGATCGAGCATCAGCAGTTCACCGCCGAGCTGACCCGCTCGCTCAAGGCCTTCAAGACCAGCCAGCAGAAGGTGTGGGACATCGCCCATACCGACGAGAACCTGCCCGCCCATACCCTGATGCTGCAGGAGGCCGGGCCGCTGGCGGAGTCGGCCCTCGATCAGCTGCAGTCCTTTGCCAACGAAGAGGTGGCTACCCCGCAGGATCAGCTGCCCGGCGATCGCCGCCTGCTGCTCAAGCAGGTGGGGGATGCCTACAACGGTCTCTCCAATGCGCTCTCCGCCCTGCGCGACTTCCTCATCTCCGGCGATCCGGACTATCGCACCAAATACCAGGATTATTACCAGTTCCACCAGCAGCGGGTGGCCGAGCTGAAGCAGCAGGAGGCCAACTTTACCGAGGCGCAGAAGGGGATCTGGTCGCTGTTCGAGGAGATGTCGGCCCCCTTCGCCGAGCTGGTGGGACAGGTGATCAGCAAGCGCCAGGCACCCGACTGGGATCAGGCCAACCATCTGATGGCGACCGAGATTGAGCCGGCTCTCGGTCAGCTGGCGACCCAGCTGGCCGGCCAGGTGACCCAGACCCGCGCCGAGGTGGAAAGCATGGGCCAGAAGATGACCAGCGCCGGTCAGGCCATCAATCGCACCCTGCTGCTGGCCACCCTGACCGTGATCGTGCTGGGCACCCTGGTGGCGCTGCTGTTCAGCCGCCGCCTGACCCGGGACATCGCCAGCCTGGTGCTGCGGGCCGATCTGGTGGCCAACGGCCGGCTGCCGGCCCGCCCTCTGCCGGTACAGAGCCAGGATGAGCTGGGTGGGCTGACGGGCTCCATCAACCAGATGTCCGGCCAACTGCGCCAGCTGGTGGGGGAGATCCAGGGGGCGGTGGGGCAGGTGGACGGGGCCTGCGGCGAGGTGGGCGGGACCACCCGCGCCATCGTCACCGATCTGGCGAGCCAGAATCAGCGGGTCGATACGGTGGCGGCGGCCATCGAGCAGATGTCGGTCAGTACCCGGGATGTGGCGGGCAATATCGCCGAAGCGGCGCGGGCCGCTCAGCAGGCCGAGCAGCAGACTCGCCAGGGCGGCCACGAGCTGGCCCGCATGACCGCCACCATGCAGCAGATCGCCGCCATGATTGCCGAGGCGAACGAGGCGATGGGCCAGCTCAGCAGCCAGAGCGAGCAGGTGGGACGCGTCACCGAGGTGATCGCCACCATCGCCGAGCAGACCAATCTGCTGGCGCTCAATGCCGCCATCGAGGCGGCGCGGGCCGGCGAGCAGGGGCGCGGGTTTGCCGTGGTGGCCGACGAGGTGCGGCTGCTGGCGAGCCGGACCAGCCAGTCCACCGAGGAGATCAGCCAGACCATCGCCAGCATCCAGCAGCAGACTCGCCAGACCGTCAACACGGTCGGCAGCGGCACCCGCTTGGTGGAGGAGGGGCGCGGCGCCGTCGACTCGGTGACCGGTACCCTGAATGCCATGTTGCAGCTGGTGCAGGATCTGTCGGGCCAGCTGGGGGCCATCGCCACCGCGACCGAGCAGCAGTCACGGGTGGCTCAGGAGGTGGCGGGAACGGTGGAGGAGATCGCCGGCCTGAGCCGGCAGTCGAGCCAGCGCAGCCAGCAGGGGGAGGAGATAGTGGCCAGGCTGGCGCAGGATACCGGCCGCTTGACGGCGGTGATCAGCCGCTTCGAACTGGATGCCTGAGGCTGACAAGGGCCATGAAGACGGGGCAGGCCGCTGGGCCTGCCCCGTTTTTTTAGCCTCGCTGGTGCAAGAGATGGCTGCTCTGGGCTGCCGTGGTTTATTACCGGGTCAGTCCAGCCGGCGGAAGGATTGGTTGTCGAAGCTGCTGCTGGTCTCCTGGTTGAGCAGGCTCACCAGCAGGATCGCCCGCTTGTCGCCGTCCGGCTCCAGATAGATGGCTTCGAAGCCGGCCAGCGGACCGGATTCTATCAGTACCTTGTCGCCCTGGGTCGGCAGGCTGGCGTAGCTGGCGCGCGCCTCGTCGCTGTCGTCCCGGCTCATCAGCTGATAGACCAGCTGGCTGCTGATGGAGGTCCACTCCCGACCGAAGTGGATGATCCGGCTGATGCCGCGGGTCGACTTCAGGGTGACCGGGGTGACCTCTTCCAGATCCACGTAGATGAACAGGTAGTTGGGGAACATGGGCTCCCGCACCGGGACACGCTTGCCCCGCCGCAGTTTTTCAATTTCCACCATGGGGTAATAGGACTCGATCCCCTGGGCTTCGAGATGGGCGCGGGCGCGGGCCTCTTCTTTTGGCTTGCAGTAGGCCAGATACCATTTTTTCATGTGCTGAATATGTTCGTGTTGCCGTGCTCGCCGATATGATAACGGCAGCAAAAAAAAAGGCCACGCATTGCGTGGCCTTTTTTGCCAAGTGAGTGATTACCAACCTTTCACCAGGCCGCCCTTGAACAGTTCCAGCCCTTTCTTGTAGACGTCGTCGGTCTGGAAAGCCTGTACGAACTGTTTGACCTTCTCGTCGTCCTTGTTGTTGTCGCGGGCGACGATCAGGTTGACATAGGGGGATTCTTTATCCTCAACAAACAGACCGTTCTCGGTCGGGGTCAGACCAATCTGACCGGCGAAGGTGTTGTTGATGATGGCCAAGTCCACGTCTTCCAGCGAGCGCGGCAACTGAGCCGCTTCCAGCTCGACGATCTTGAAGTTGCGCGGGTTGCTGGCGATGTCCAGCACGGTCGCTTCCAGACCGGCACCCTCTTTGAGCTTCAGCAGACCTTGCTTCTCCAGCAGGATCAGGGAGCGGCCCAGGTTGGTCGGATCGTTCGGCACCGCGATCTGGGCGCCATCTTTCAGCTCGCTCAGCGCCTTGATCTTCTTGGAATAACCGGCGATCGGGTAGACGAAGGTGTTGCCGACCGGCACCAGCTTAAAGCCGCGATCACGGATCTGGGCATCCAGATAGGGCTTGTGCTGGAAGGCGTTGACGTCGATGCTGCCATCGTTCAGCGCCACGTTCGGGGTGACGTAGTCGGAGAAGTTGACCACCTCGACGGTCAGGCCGTATTTCTCCTTGGCCACTTTGGCGGCCACTTCGACCAGTTCGGTCTCGGGGCCGGCGATGGCGCCTACTTTCAAGGTCTTGTTCTCTTCCTTTTGACCGCAACCGGCCAGTACCAGAGTGGCCAGCAGGGCTGCCGCAACGGATTTGATGCCAAATTTCATAAAACCTCCTGTCAGAAATCGACGATTAACGATGATCACATTTGTTGACCAGGCGCTCACCCGCGCTCTGGATGAGTTGAACCAGTACGACCAGAATAACCACGGTCACCAGCATGACGGTCGGGTCGAAGCGCTGATAGCCGTAACGAATACCCACATCGCCCAGACCACCGCCCCCGATGGCACCGGCCATGGCGGAGTAGTTCACCAGCGTGACGAGGGTGATGGTGACGCTGTTGAGGATGCCGGGCAGGGCCTCGGGCAGCAGCACCTTGGTGATTATTTGCAGGGGCTTGGCGCCCATGGCCTTGGCCGCTTCCAGCAGGCCGTCCGGCACCTCCATCAGGGCCCCTTCCACCAGACGGGCGATGAAGGGAATGCAGCCGACGGTCAGCGGCACGATGGCGGCGATGGTGCCGATGCTGGTGCCGACGATCAGCCGGGTCAGCGGGATGATGGCGACCAGCAGGATGATGAAGGGCACCGAGCGACCCACGTTGACCACCATGCCCAGGGTGCGGTTGAGCAGCGGGTTGGCCAGGATCTGGCCAGCCTTGGTCACGTGCAGCGCCACACCGAGCGGCAGACCGAGCAGGCAGCCGAACAGGGCGGAGGCAAACACCATGATGAGGGTGTCGCCCAGGGCCGTGAACAGCAGATTAATCATGGCTTCGGACATAACCCATTACCTCCAGCTGAATGCGATTGTGATCAGGGACTGCGTCTGGCAGCCCTTGAGGGCAGTGATGAGCAGGTCAGTCATTGCTGCGGACATAACCCATTACCTCCAGCTGAATATGGTTGTCGATGAGGAACTGCTGGGTCGCCTCGCACTGGGCTTCATCCCCGAACAGTTCTGCCAGCAGGAAGCCGAATTTGACGCCCCCGGCGTATTCGATGTCGGCGCTCAGGATGCTGATGTCGATGTTGAAACGGCGGCTCGCCTCGGAGATGAGCGGCGTGTCGACCGTGCTGCCGGTAAAGCCGAGCTTCACCAGTGGATAGCTGCCGGGGACCCGCTCCGCACTCATCCGATCCTGATACTCCTGCGGTACCTCCAGATGGATGGTGGAGTGGATGAAATCTCGCGCCAGCTGGGTCTTGGCATTGCTGAAGAACCAGGCCACTTCACCCTGTTCGATCAGCCGGCCGTCGCTGATGATGGCCACTTCGTCACAGATCCCCTTCACCACGTCCATCTCGTGGGTGATGAGCAGGATGGTGAGCCCCAGCTTGACGTTGATCTCCTTGAGCAGGGTCAGGATCGAGCGGGTGGTCTGCGGGTCGAGGGCCGAGGTGGCCTCGTCGCACAGCAGTACCTTGGGGGCCGGTGCCAGCGCCCGGGCGATGGCGACCCGCTGTTTCTGGCCACCGGAGAGCTCGGACGGATAGGCCTGGGCACGGGCTTCCAGCCCGACCAGCGCCAGCAGCTCTTCGACCCGTTGCTGGATCCTCTCTTTGCTCCAGCCCGCCAGCTCCAGCGGGAAGGCGATGTTGGCGGAGACGGTGCGGGAGGCGAGCAGGTTGAAGTGCTGGAAAATCATCCCGATCTGGCGGCGGGCCTGGGTCAGATCCCGTTCGCTCAGGGCGACCAGATCCTGGCCGTCGACGATGACCTGACCTTCCGTCGGGCGCTCCAGCAGGTTGACGCAGCGGATGAGGGTGCTCTTGCCGGCACCGGAGGCGCCGATCACCCCGAAAATTTTGCCTTGTGGCACATGCAGGCTCACGTCACGCAGGGCGTGCACGGCATCACTGCCTTTACCGTAGACTTTGTTGAGACCGATCAACTTAATCATGGATTCTTCCGTGCTAACAGCCTTAAAGCACAGGGCGCTACAGGCGGGTGAATTGGGCAGAGGTTTCACTGGGTTGCTCTGCCATCATGGAGGATGATGCTAAGATGTCTGGATGGCCGTGTCAACGCATGTTTATACATCTAGACGTCTAAAAAAGTGCTAAGGATTCCCGCCTGCCGACTAACGCCGACGGTGATCTCGCTCACATCAATATTGTATTTGGTGCTATGGCATGATTGCCGAATATCACATGGTAAATATCCGCTTACAACCTCCTTTATTAGCCACCAACCGGATTCACCTGCTCATCCTTTTATTGCCTCCGGGTTGGCACAAATCATTCCACTTTGTATCGATCGCTGCTTTCTTGGCCACTGGCTTGATGCAGCACAACAAGGGCCGCGCTTTGGCTTGGATTGCAATTGCCTGTTTTTTATACTTAAAGGGCACGATATACAGGAGGGCAACCTGATGCGATTTCAACAAATCAAAGACTTGCTGCTCTATCTGGAGCAGGTGCATCACCAGCTTGGACTCGGTTACGGGCGTCTCATGACTCAGGTGGATGGCGAGCGCAGCCGGCTGCTGCTGGCCTATCTGCAGCAGCGCGAGGAGGCGGCAAAGAGCCAGCTGGATGACTACCTGAGTGAACTTGGCGAAGGGGTGAAGGAGACCTGGCTGGAGCGAGGCTTCAGCGAGGATCTGCTGCCCGGGATCCGGCGCCTGAGCCTGCCCGCCACGGCCCAGACCCAGGACATAGTGCAGCTGGTGTGCCGTCAGGAGGAGAAGCTCATCGGCGAGCTCAGCCACCTGGCCCGGGAGTGTCCGACCGAGGAGACGGTGCGGCTGCTCGGCGGCCTGGCCGAGCAGGAGCAGACCCGCCTGACCCGCTTGGTGCACGGCGCCCATCGGCTCGACGACTTATAGGAAATAGCTGGCCGGGCGACATGTCCCCGGGTGACAAGTAGGGTGAAAAACGGGCGCTGAAAACAGCAGAGGCCCGGCAATGCCGGGCCTCTGCTGTTTGTTCACGACGGCATCATGCCGACTGGCGGGCGGCGGTCAGCTCGGCGGCGTGCAGGGCGGCGCCTATGATGCCGGCCTGATTGAGGTTGGCAGCCGCCACCAGCGGGGCCCGGGTCTCAATCTTGTCGATGAACTTGTCGAGCTTGGCAGCGCTGCCGCCGCCCAGAATGAAGAGGTCGGGGGAGAACAGAAACTCGAGGCGAGCCAGGTACTTGTTGAAGCGCTTGCCCCAGCGGCCCCAGGAGAGATCCTCGCGCTTGCGCACCGCGTCCGAGCAGTAGTGCTCCGCCACCATGCCTTCCAGCATCAGATGACCCAGTTCGGTGTTGGGCAGCAGCTGACCGTTGACGAATATGGCGGTGCCGATGCCGGTGCCGACCGTGATGAGGATGATGACCCCCTTGCTGCGATCCTTGCCGGTCCCGAAGCGCATCTCGGCCAGGCCGGCCGCATCGGCGTCGTTCAGCACATGGCAGGGTTGGCCGGTCACGTCGGCGAACAGGTGGGCGACGTCGGTCTCAATCCAGCTCTTGTCGATGTTGGCCGCGCTCTTGGCGATGCCGTTGTGGATGGTGGCGGGAAAGCCGCAGCCCACCGGGCCTTTCCAGTCGAAGTGTTCCACCAGCGCCTTGAGGGTATGAGCCACGGCGGCCGGGGTGGCCGGCTGCGGCGTCACCAGTCGGTGACGTTCGCCAATCAGCTCGCCCGTTGCGGTGTCGACCAGGCATCCCTTGATCCCCGAGCCACCGATATCCACTCCCAACATCTGCATCAGCTTGTTCCTTTTATAGTGCCGACGATCGACCGTCGACCGTCGGCAGAGCATGAAAAAATGGCTTCGATCCGGCAAGGGGCAGATCGTCTATGCGTGATCCGGCAGACCTTTTTCGATGCAGCGGATCAGCAAGCGCGTCTTTTTGTTGTCATCCTGCTGGCGTTTGGCCAGGGTGGCCAGCGCCCATTCGATATGTTCGGCCACCATGGGCTCGGCTGCTGCCAGCGCCTGCTGCAGGGCCGTCATGACCTGCGGGCTGGCCGGGCCGTTGCCAAGGGCCACCGCCAGGTTGCGGCGCCAGCGCTGATAGCCGATGCGGCGGATGGGGCTGCCTTCGGTGTGCTTGAGAAACTCGCTCTCGCTCCAGCCCCACAAGGTCAACAGCGGTGGGCGATGCAGATTGGGGCGCGGGCTGAAGTCGGGCTCCGGGCTGGCGTTGGCATAGCGGTTCCAGGGGCAGATGAGCTGGCAGTCGTCACAGCCATAGATGCGGTTGCCCATCAGCGGCCGGAACTCTTCGGGGATGGGGCCGTCGTTCTCGATGGTGAGATAGGAGATGCAGCGACGACCGTCCACCACGTAGGGGGCTATGATAGCGCCGGTGGGGCAGATGTTGATGCAGGCCACGCACTTGCCGCACTGCTCTTTCTCCACCGGCGCATCCAGCGGCAGCGGCAGGCTGAGCAGCAGCTCCCCCAGAAAGAAGAAGGAGCCCGCCGACTCGTTGAGCAGCAGCGAGTGCTTGCCTACCCAGCCGAGGCCTGCCTTGGCCGCCAGCGGCCGCTCCAGAATGGGGGCCGAGTCGACAAAGGGGCGCCAGCCCAGCGCCTCGCAGCGCTGCTCGATGCGCTCCCCCAACTGCTTGAGCCGGTTGCGCAGCAGCTTGTGGTAGTCGCGACCGAGGGCATAGCGGCTGATGTAGCCGAGGGTGGGATCGCGCAGGGTGGCGGCGAAGCCCGCCTCGAACGGCAGATAGTTCATCCGCACCGACAGCACCCGCAAGGTGCCCGGCAGCAGCTCGTGGGGGCGGGCCCGCATCATGCCGTGGCGTGCCATGTAATCCATGCTGCCGTGATGGCCCGCATCGAGCCAGGCCTGCAGCCTGGGCTCCTCGAGGGTGAGATCCGTGTCGGTGATACCGGCCTGGTCGAATCCTAGCTCGCTCGCCCAGAGCTTGATATCTTGGGCCAGTTGATGGAGTTCGGTGGTGGTCATGGGGCCGTCTGCCTGCCCGGGTGCTGACCGGGATGGAGGTGTACTGTCATGCTGTATCGCATCTCTGGGGTCTTGTTGCCAAGGTTGACCGACGGGCATGGCGGTTGCCGTCATACTGCATCATGTGCCCGGTGCCAGCTGGCCCGGATGAATGGATGAGAGCCAGGAGCCGTCATGGTACAGATCATCGGGGATGCTATCAGCGGGAAAGAGGTGCGCAGTTTACCACAATCACTGTGGCGGGCTGAACAGATCCGTGCCCTGGAGCGGGAGTGGGCCGAGCGCGAGGGGCTGGCACTCTATACCCTGATGGAGCGGGCCGGGGCGGCACTGCGCACCTACGCCACCCACCATTGGCCGCACAGCCGATGCTGGTGGATCTTCACCGGCCCCGGCAACAACGGTGGCGACGGCTATGTATTGGCCCGCCTTGCGAGGCAGTTGGGGCTGGAGCCCCAGGTGATAGCACTGAGGGATCCCGCCGAGCTGACGGGGGACGCCAGGCGGGCCGCCGACGAGTGGCTGGCGACGGGGGGCGCAGTGGTGGCGGCCGAGGTGGGCGAGCTCGACCGGCTGCCGGCGCCGGACTTGGTGGTCGACGCACTGCTCGGCACCGGTGTCCATACCCGGCTGTCACCGCTTATGACAAAGATCGTCGCAACAATCAATGGCTTGCAGGTGCCCGTACTATCGGTGGATCTCCCCTCCGGCCTCAATGCTGACACCGGCTGCGCCATGGGGGCCGTGGTGCACGCCAGCCGCACCCTCACCTTCATCGGCATCAAGCAGGGGATGCTCACCGCCGACGGAGTGGACTGCGTCGGTCACCTCGACTGCGACCCCCTCGGCGTCAGCGTCCCGCCCGGGTGGCAGGTGGCGGCCGAGCGCATCGATTATCCCTCCCTGCACCCCCGACTGACCCCGCGCCAGCGCTCGTCCCACAAGGGCTCCCACGGCAAGGTGCTGCTGGTGGGGGGCAATGTGGGGATGCAGGGGGCCATCGTGCTGGCCGCTCGTGCCTGCCTGCGGGCCGGCGCCGGTCTGGTGCGGGTGTGCCAGCATCCTGACCATCTGCCCGCCAGCCTCTACCAGGCCGAATTGATGGGCAGTCAGGGCGGGGGCGAGGAGAGCTGGGCCTCGGTGCGGGTGGTGGGACCCGGCCTGGGGCAGGATGAGTGGGGGCTGTGCCATTTTGAGTCTTTTGTTAACGAGCAGGTGCCGCTGGTATTGGATGCCGATGGATTGAATTGGCTGGCGCAATGTCCCCGTCATCAGGATAATTGGGTGCTCACGCCCCATCCGGGCGAGGCAGCCCGCCTGCTGGGCTGCACCATTGCCGAGATTGCCGCGGATCGTTTTGCCGCGGTGCAGCGTCTGCAGCAGCGTTTCGGCGGTGTGGTGCTGCTCAAGGGGGCGGGGACGCTGATCCACGATGGCAAGGGGATGGCGCTCTGCGACGAGGGCAATCCCGGCATGGCCAGTGGCGGCATGGGCGACCTGTTATCTGGTATAATCGCCGCCCTTTTGGCCCAGGGCTGGTCTGCCGCCGAGGCAACCCGACTGGGCGCCGTGATCCACGGCGAAGCGGCCGATCTGGCCGCTGCAGACGGAGAGCGGGGCATGCTGGCATCGGACCTGCTGCCCTTTATCCGTCGACTGGTAAATCCCGACACCATAACAAGCTAAAGAAGAACATGGCAAAACAGTTGATGATGACACTGCCGGACGAGGCAGCAACAGTGGCACTGGGTGGCCGACTGGCCCACGCCTGCCAGCAGGCAACCACGGTGTTCTTGCACGGCTCTCTCGGGGCCGGCAAAACCACCCTGACCCGGGGCTGGGTACAGGGGCTGGGGCATGAGGGCAAGGTCAAGAGCCCGACCTATACCCTGGTCGAGCCCTATGAGCTGGCCGACTGGCAGCTCTACCACTTCGATCTCTATCGATTGGCCGACCCGGAGGAGCTGGAGTTCATGGGGATCCGTGACTACTTCGGCGCCAATACCCTCTGTCTGGTGGAGTGGCCGGAGAAAGGGGAAGGCTGGCTGCCTGCTCCCGATCTCGACATTACCCTGAGTTATGCAAACGAGCAGCGCGAGGTCCTGATAGAGGCCCGCACCGCTATTGGCGAAGCCATTCTGGAACGGTTGTCATCTACGTGCGCTTGATCCTTGTTATTGCCCTCTCCCTGCTGGCCTTACCCTCCTGGGCGAATCAGCTCAAGAGCGTGCGGGTGTGGCCGTCGCCGGACAACACCCGGGTGGTGCTCGACATGAGCAGCGCCCCCAATTACAACTACTTCACCCTGACCGGCCCCGACCGGCTGGTCATCGACCTGAAAGGGGCGAGCAACGTCACCAATCTGGCCCGCATCGAGAACAAGAGCGAGCTGGTGCGCAAGATCCGCGAGAGCTCGCCGCTGGAGAAGGGCGGTCTGCGGCTGGTGCTGGATCTCAGCTCCACCATTAAGCCGGTGGTGTTCCCGCTGGCACCGGCGGGACCCTATGGCCACCGTCTGGTGATCGACCTGCCGTACGAAGAGAAGGCCTCCGCCGCGGTGCAAGCCACGCCGGTGGGGGGCAAGGGCAAGGGGGTGGTGATCGCCATCGACCCAGGCCACGGCGGCGAAGACCCTGGCTCCATCGGCCCGCGTCGCACCTACGAGAAGCGGGTAACCCTGGCGGTTTCCCAGAAGCTGGCCGCCCTCATCGACCGCGAGCCCGGCATGCGTGCCGTGCTGACCCGGCGCGGCGACTATTTCGTCGATCTAAACAAGCGCTCCGAGATTGCCCGCAAGGCCAAGGCCGACCTGCTGGTGTCGGTGCACGCCGACAGCTTCCACAACTCGACCCCGCGCGGTGCCTCCGTCTGGGTACTGTCGACCAACCGCGCCAACCGCGAGATGGGCAGCTGGCTGGAGAAACAGGAGAAGCAGGGCGAGCTGCTGGGGGGCGTCGGCAAGGTGTTGGCCGAATCGGACCCGAACCCCTATCTGGCGCAGACCTTCCTCGACCTCTCCATGGACAAGTCCCGTGCCGAGGGCTATGACGTCAGCCGCCAGATCCTGCGCTCGCTGGGCAGGGTGGCCAGGTTGCACAAGAAGGCACCGGAGCACGCCAGTCTGGCGGTGCTGAAGGCGCCGGATATCCCCTCCGTGCTGGTGGAGACGGGCTTTATCTCCAACCACGCCGAAGAGCAGTTGCTGGCCACCGCCAGCTATCAGGATCAGCTGGCCCGCGCCATCTTCGAGGGGATCCGCAACTATTACCGGGCCCATCCGACCAAGGGGGCCATGCTCACCGGCAAGGGGCAGGGCAGCAACAAGCAGGCGGCAGTCAGCCGACCCGCCCCTGCCAGCAAGCCGGTCGCCGTGAGCAAGCCGGCGGCGCAACCGGTACAGCAGGTGGTGACCAACCGGATGCCGGCCACCGAGCCGAATCGCAGCAGCGATGGCGGGGCGCCGGTCAGCAGCGTCGGCGGATCCTCGTCCGGCGCCGGGGTGATCAAGCCCTACGTGGTGGCAGCCAAGGAGCCGAGTGCTCCGGTCGCCAGCGTGCAGAGCAACGACAAGGCCAACATGCTCCGTCATGTGGTCACCCGCGGGCAGAGCCTCTCCCGGCTCGCCGAGAAATACGGGGTCAGCCAGGCGCGGCTGGTGGAGATCAACAAGCTCAAGTCGCGGGACATCCAGATAGGGCAGGTGCTCTATATTCCGCAAAAATAGCGCTGTATGAGACGCCGGGCTCGTCCCTGCCGGTGGCAGGGGCGGGCCCGGTGAACCGTCATCGAGCCCCGCCGATTACCCGCGCCTTCAACCATCAGGAGTCAGCGATGCCGATCCGTAACTTGTCCCCTGTGCTGGCCAGCCAGACGAGCGTGGGCTGTGATACGGCGGCGTGGCTCTCATCCGGGGCGGTGGCCACAGCCACCCCGTTCAACCAGCAGGAGTAAGCGATGCCAATCCGAACCTTGTCCCCTGTTCTGGCCAGCCAGACGAGCGTGGGCTGTGATGCGGCGGCACGGTTCTCATCCGGGGCGATTGCCACAGCCACCCCGTTCAACCAGCAGGAGTAAGCGATGCCAATCCGTATATTGCCGCCGATTCTGGCCAACCAGATTGCTGCCGGTGAGGTGGTTGAGCGGCCCTCCTCCGTGGTCAAGGAGCTGGTGGAAAACAGCCTGGATGCGGGCGCCGACCGGGTCGAAATAGATATCGACAAGGGCGGCTCCAAGCTCATTCGCATTCGCGACAACGGCGGTGGTGTCGCCAAGGATGAGCTGGTGCTGGCACTGTCGCGCCACGCCACCTCCAAGGTGGCGACCCTCGACGATCTGGAAGGGATCAACAGCCTGGGCTTTCGCGGCGAGGCGCTCGCCTCCATCAGTTCGGTCTCCCGGCTCACCTTCACCTCCCGCACTGCGGAGCAGAGTGAGGCCTGGCAGGCGCAGGCCGAGGGGCGCGAGATGAGCGTCACCGTCAAGCCGGCAGCCCACCCGGTGGGCACCACAGTAGAGGTGGTGGATCTCTTCTTCAACACTCCGGCACGGCGCAAGTTCATGCGCAGCGAAAAGACCGAGTTTGCCCACATCGACGAGCTGGTGCGCCGCATCGCGCTCTCCCGCTTCGACGTCACCCTGATCCTGCGCCACAACGGCAAGGTGGTGCGCCAGTACAAGGCCGCCAATACGGTGGCGGAGCAGGAGCGCCGGCTCGCCGCGGTGTGCGGCTCTCCCTTCATGCACCACGCGCTGGCGGTGGAGAGCGAGCACAGCGACGTGCGGCTGTGGGGCTGGCTGGCGACCCCGGAGGGCGCCAGGCCGCAGAACGATTTGCAATACACCTATGTCAACGGCCGCATGATGCGCGACAAGCTCATCAATCATGCCATCCGCCAGGCCTATGACGAGCTGCTGCCGGCCGACCGGTTCGCGGCCTACGTGCTCTACATCGAGCTGGATCCGCGCCAGGTGGACGTCAACGTCCATCCGGCCAAGCACGAGGTGCGCTTTCATCAGGCACGGCTCATCCACGACTTCATCTTCCAGGCGCTGTTTACTGCCCTGCGCCAACCAGGGGCGGCCAGCGACGAGCCCCTGGCCGAGACCCTGGTCGAGCTGCCGGTCAGTGCCCCCATCGAGTACCCGGGCCAGGCCCCCAGAGCCGAGTGGTATGGCGCCGAGCACAGCTACCGGGCGCCGGCCCGGGAAGTGCGGGAAGGCAGCAGTACCGGGCGGGCCGGCAACTACCAGCCGCCCGAGCCCCCCAGCCGGGAGGCGATGCGCGGCATGGGATCGCTGCTCACCACCCTGCCGGCGGTGCAGGGTACGCCGCTGGCAGAGGCTGAAACCGCGCCTGTTGCCGCTGTCGTGCCCGCCAAAGCGGGGACGTGGCGGGCATTGACTCTGGTGGAACAGGCCTATCTGCTGCTGGAGCGAGACAACCGGCTGGCCCTGCTGTCGCTGGTGCGGGCCGAGCGCTTGCTGCTGCGCCACTGGCTGCTGGAAACCTGGGGTCAGGGGCTGGCGGCCCAGCCACTGCTGCTGCCGGTCTCCTTCAAGCTGCCGAAAAATCTGGTCGCGCTGGTCGAACAGCAGGATCGTTTGCTCAAACGGATGGGGCTGGAGTTGAAAAGCGGCGGGCGCGACACCATGATCCTGACTCGGGTACCGGCGTTGCTGCGCCAGACCGATCTGGTGCGCTTATTACCCGAATTGTTGCAACTGATCGAGAGCGGATCTGACAGTGATGCCGGCCAGCAGGCTGAAGTACTATGCCAATGGCTGGTGGAGCAGGGGATAAGTCGCGAAAAAGTATACGATTTTGCCACGGCCAACCGCCTGTTGACGGAACTTGTTGCCGATTTCAGTGACCAACTGGCAGACGTTCGCATGGTGCGCCCGCTGGCGCTGGCGAGCGTGCTGGCCGAGTTCGCCGATGGCCATTGAGGGGAATGCCCCTCTTGAACCCATAAACCAGTTTTTTGCAGGTGCGCCGCACGGGCGGCAACCATGCAAGGGGAGTTTTTCACGTGGCTGACTTGCCGACTGCAATTTTTCTGATGGGGCCGACGGCCTCCGGCAAGACGGATCTCGCCATCGAACTGTGCCAGGCGCTGCCCTGCGACATCATCAGCGTGGATTCCGCGCTCATTTATCGCGGCATGGATATCGGCACCGCCAAGCCGACCGCCGATGAACTGGCACGAGCCCCGCACCGGCTGATCGACATCCTGGACCCCGCCGTGAGCTATTCGGCGGCCGATTTTTGCAAGGATGCGCTGCGGGAGATGAAAGAGATTGCCGACCGCGGCCGGATTCCGCTGCTGGTGGGCGGCACCATGCTCTATTTCAAGGCGCTGCTGGAGGGGCTCTCTCCGCTGCCCTCCGCCGACCCCGTCATTCGGGCCGGCATCGAGGAAGAGGCGGCTCGCCTTGGCTGGCAGGCTCTGCACGATGAACTGGTGCGCATCGACCCGGTGGCCGGTGCCCGCATCCATCCCAATGACCCGCAGCGGCTCAGCCGGGCGCTCGAAGTCTACCGCATCAGCGGCAAGACGCTCACCGAGCTGACTCTGGTGCAGGGGGAGGGGCTGCCCTATCGGGTGCTGCAGTTTGCCATCGCACCGAGCGATCGCGCCGTGCTGCACCAGCGCATCGAGCTGCGCTTTGACAAGATGCTGCAGGGCGGCTTTGAACAGGAAGTCAGGGCGCTCTACCAACGGGGCGATCTCACCCCGGATCTTCCCTCCATCCGCTGCGTGGGATACCGCCAAATGTGGGACTACCTGGCGGGGGAAGTGGAGTATGATGAGATGCGCTATCGCGGAATTGTTGCCACCCGCCAGTTGGCCAAGCGTCAAATGACCTGGTTGCGCGGTTGGTCTGATGTGACCTGGTTGGAATCTGGTGAGTCTGGCAATCTGGTAAGGGTCGTCGCCCGTGCCGGAGTGGCTTGACACTCCTGTATAATCAGGTTGTTATATTGATATCCGGTGTTTAAAAACAACAAACTATAAGGAAAAGAAGATGGCTAAGGGGCAATCTCTCCAAGACCCGTTTTTGAATGCGCTGCGCCGTGAGCGGATTCCTGTTTCTATCTATTTGGTGAACGGCATCAAACTGCAGGGTCAGATCGAATCGTTTGACCAGTTTGTCATTTTGCTGAAGAACACCGTGAGCCAGATGGTCTACAAGCACGCCATCTCTACCGTGGTGCCGGCCCGTGCCGTCAACCACCACCAGCATGCGCCGGGCGCGGCTGGCGAAGAGCAGGGTGAAGCCGAGGCGTGATATCCCAGGACGAGGCGACTCGTCAACCCAGATTCATCATGATTCCTGTCAAGGAGCAAGCGCTTGTTTGACCGTTATGAAGCCGGCGAACAGGCCGTTCTGGTACATGTCAACTTCAGTGATGAGGGTGAGCGGGAGGATCTGGAAGAGCTCAAGATGCTGGTGAGCTCGGCCGGGGTCAATGCGCTGGGGGTGATCACCACCAGCCGCAGTGCGCCCAGCGCCAAATTTTTTGTCGGCAGCGGCAAGGCTGAAGAGATAGCGTCCCAGGTCCAGATGCTGGATGCCGACGTCGTCATCTTCAACCATGCCCTGACCCCTGCCCAGGAGCGCAACCTGGAGCGTCTGTTCCAGTGCCGGGTAGTGGACAGGACCGGCCTGATCCTCGATATCTTTGCCCAGCGCGCCCGTACCCACGAAGGCAAGTTGCAGGTCGAACTGGCCCAGTTACGCCATCTTTCTACTCGCCTGGTGCGAGGCTGGACCCACCTTGAACGTCAGAAGGGCGGGATCGGCCTGCGCGGCCCGGGTGAAACTCAGCTGGAAACCGACCGTCGCCTGTTGCGTGAGCGCATCAAGGCGATTTTGCGTCGGCTCGACAAGGTGGCCAAACAGCGGGAGCAGGGGCGCCGTGCCCGCAACCGCAACGAGGTGCCGACCGTTTCTCTGGTGGGTTACACCAACGCCGGAAAGTCCACTTTGTTCAACCAACTTACAGCTGCCAGCGTGTATGCTGCCGACCAATTGTTCGCAACCCTGGATCCGACCCTGCGCAAATTGGTGATCCAGGATGTGGGTGATGTGATTCTGGCGGATACAGTTGGATTTATTCGACACTTGCCCCATGATCTGGTCGCGGCCTTCAAGGCGACGCTGCAGGAGACCCGCGAAGCGGACCTGCTGCTGCACGTGGTGGACTGTGCCGATGAGCAGATGCAGGAAAATATCGAGTCGGTGCAGCAGGTGCTGGCCGAGATCGAAGCCGATGACCGACCCCAGCTGATGATCTGCAACAAGATCGACAAGCTGGGTGAACATCCGGTCGGGCTGGAGCGTGACGAAGAGGGGCGCCCGGTGCGGGTCTGGCTGTCAGCCCAGACCGGGGAAGGATGTGCAGACCTGTTTACGGCCCTGACTGAATTGCTGGCCGGATCCATGGTGCACCACACCCTGCAGTTGCCGCCTTCGGCCGCCAGATTGCGCAGTGCGCTCTATCGCCTCAAGGGCATCGAGCAGGAAGGTTTCAGCGAGGAGGGGGATTTTGTGTTGGAAGTCCGCCTGCAACTGGCTGACTGGAACCGCCTCATGAAACAAGAAGGTGAGAGTTTACAACGCTTTATCAGGCATTGATTCGTCGATGAGATGAATGTTTGCTGGCTTCATCAACGGTTGATGGCCCGATAGAGATGATATCCATCCGCATGTATTAATGGAGACGCTGATGGCTTGGAATGAGCCTGGTAACAACGGCAAAGACCGTGACCCCTGGGGGAACAACGGCAAGAATCAGGGACCCCCTGATTTGGACGAGATGCTGCGCAAGGTGAGCCGCCGTTTTGGTGGTCTGCTCGGTGGCGGCAAGTCTGGTGGTGGCGATGTAGGCAAGTTTGGCCTCTCCATCGCTCTGGTGGTGGCGGTAGTGGTGTGGGTCGTCAGCGGCTTCTATACCATTCGTGAAGCCGAGCGGGGCGTGGTGCTGCGCTTTGGCGAATACTCCCACAACGTGGATCCCGGCCTGCGCTGGAAGCCGACCTTCATCGACCGGGTGATCCCGGTGGACGTGGAATCGGTCCGCTCCCTGCCGGCTTCCGGCTTCATGCTGACCCAGGACGAGAACGTGGTGCGGGTCGAGATGGACGTGCAGTATCGCGTGGTCGACCCGGAGCAGTATCTGTTCAGCGTGACCAATGCCGACGAGAGTCTGAGCCAGGCCACCGACAGCGCCCTGCGTTACGTGGTGGGCCACACCCGGATGGATGACGTGCTGACCACCGGTCGTGAGAAGGTGCGCCAGGAGACCTGGCAGGTGATCGACAGCATCATCGAGCCTTATCACATGGGTCTGCAGATCGTCGACGTCAACTTCCTGCCGGCACGTCCGCCGGAAGAGGTGAAAGACGCCTTCGATGACGCCATCTCCGCCCAGGAAGATGAACAGCGCTTCATTCGTGAAGCCGAAGCCTATGCCCGTGAAGTGGAACCGAAGGCCCGTGGCCAGGTCAAGCGTCTGGAGCAGGAGGCCGAAGCCTACAAGTCCCAGATTGTGCTGAAGGCCAAGGGTGAAGTCGCTCGCTTCAACGAGTTGCTGCCCCAGTATCAGGCTGCGCCCGAGCTGACCCGCGATCGTATCTACCTGGAGACCATGGAAGAGCTGTATCAGCAGGCCAACAAGGTGGTGGTCGACATGCCGGCTGGCAATAACAGCATGATCTATCTGCCGCTCGACAAGCTTTCCGGCAAGGCGACCGCAGTGCAACCGACCCGTCCGGCAGGTGCGCCGGTGGTGGAACAGACCCCGCCGTCCAACGAAGGGGCCAACTCCACTCCGACTCCGCTGCGTAGCGGCGACCGTTTCAGCTCAGGGAGAAACTAATAGATGAAAAAGATAGCTATTGGTGTCATCGCTGTGGCCGCCATGGTCTGCTTCTCATCGGTCTTCATCGTCGATGAAGGTCAGAAGGGCATCGTGGTGCAGTTCGGCAAGGTGAAGCGGGTCGACTCCGGTGAGCCGCGCCTGTACGAGCCGGGCCTGCACTTCAAAGTGCCGCTCATCGACCAGGTACGCAAGATGGATGCCCGCATCCAGACCCTGGAAGGCCAGGCGGATCGCTTCGTTACGTCCGAGAAGAAAGACCTCATCATCGACTCCTACGTGAAGTGGAAGATCGAGGACTTCTCCAAGTACTACCTGGCGACCGGTGGTGGCAACAAGATCCAGGCCGAAGACTTGCTCAAGCGCAAGATCAACAACGGTCTGCGTTCCGAGATCGGTAACCGTACCATCAAGGACATCGTCTCCGGTGAGCGCAGTACCGTGATGGAAGATGCCCTGATGAAGATGGCGCGCTCCTCCGAGCTCGGCATCAAGGTGGTGGATGTGCGTATCAAGCAGATCAACCTGCCGGTGGAAGTCTCCAGCTCCATCTATCAGCGGATGCGTGCCGAGCGGACTGCGGTAGCCCGTGAGCATCGCTCCCAGGGTCGCGAGCAGGCCGAGATCCTGCGCGCCGACATCGACCGCAAGGTGACCGTGATGATCGCCGATGCCGAGAGTAACGCCCGTCAGCTGCGTGGTGAAGGGGATGCCGAGGCCGCCAAGATCTATGCCGACAGCTACAAGAAAGACCCCGAGTTTTTCAGCTTCGTGCGCAGCATGGAGGCCTATCGCAAGAGCTTCGCCGGTGGCAATGACCTGATGGTCCTCAAGCCGGACAGCGAGTTCTTCCGCTACCTCAAGTCGCCGCACGGCAGCAAGCAGTAAGCGAGTCGCAATGATACCCAAGGGCCTGATGATTCAGGCCCTTTTGTTTGGCGGTCGGGGGCTTGCAGGTGTTCCGGCAGCTTGTGGACGTAGTGGTTGAGAGGAGAGGTGATGCTGACATCCATCTTGATGGGGCTGGGCTTACTGTTGCTGTTCGAGGGGCTGGGACCGCTGCTGATGCCGCGCGCCTGGCAACAGATGCTACGGCTGCTGAGCGAGCAGCCCACCGAGCAACTGCGCCGCATCGGCGGCTGTCTGGTGGTGGCCGGGGCCGTTATTCTGTGGGCGCTGGTACGTTAGAGGATGGTGCTGAGTGAGCCAGACTGTGTTTGCCAGACAATAAAAAAGAGGCCCTTTGGCCTCTTTTTTATTGTCTGGCGACTGGCATCAGGCGCTGCGCTGCACCGCCATGTGGGCCAGTGTTGCCAATGCCTGTTTGTGCTGAGAGTCCGGCAGGATGGCGAGGGCCGCGATGGCTTTGTCGGCCTCTTCCCGAGCCCGCATGCGGGAGTATTCCAGGGCGCCGGTACGGTCGAGGATGGCCAGGATCCGGTCGAGGTGTTCCATGCCGTTGCGGTGCTCGATGGCATCGCGCACCAGTTGGCGCTCTTCCGGGCTACCCACTTCCATGGCTCGCAGCAGCGGCAGGGTGGGTTTGCCTTCGGCCAGATCATCGCCGACGTTCTTGCCCATCTCGTCGCTCTGGGAGCAGTAGTCCATCACGTCGTCAATGATCTGGAAGGCGGTGCCCAGATACTTGCCATAGTCGGTCATGGCCTGCTCGACGGGCGCGGCCTGATGGGTCAGCACGGCAGCGAGTCGGGTGGCCGCCTCGAACAGCTTGGCGGTCTTGCAGTAGATGACCGTCATGTAGCTCTCTTCGGTGGTATCCGGATCGTTGCAGTTCATCAGCTGCAACACTTCCCCTTCGGCGATGGTATTGGTGGCATCGGAGAGGATCTCCATCACCCGCAGGTTGGAGAGCTCGCTCATCATCTGGAAGGAGCGGCTGTAGAGGTAGTCGCCCACCAGCACGCTGGCGGCATTGCCGAACAGGGCGTTGGCGGTTTCCCGGCCGCGACGCAGGTCGGATTCGTCGACCACGTCGTCGTGCAGCAGGGTGGAGGTATGAATGAATTCGATGATGGCAGCCAGTTTCAGGTGATCTTCACCTTCGTATCCCAGTGCGCGGGCGGCCATGACGGTCAGCATGGGGCGCATCCGTTTCCCGCCTGCACTGACAATATAGAAACCCAGCTGGTTGATCAGGCTGACATCGGACTGGAGTCTCGCCAGGATCAGTTCATTGACCGCCGTCATGTCGGCGGCACAGAGCGCACGGATAGTCTGTTGGTCCATAAGTCTCGTAACGTGACGGCAGTGATGACTGCGATTTTAGCAATGGCGGGGATTCTACACGATTTCACAATGGGTTACAGTTAAGCGTTTGTTCACGGCGGCAGATATGCGCACAAAATAAACTTTTTGCTAAATTGGCCTTGCCTGAGCAAATCGATTTGCGTAGAATGCCGGCCCATTGTTATAGGTTTTTGCGCGTGTCTGGCCTTGAGCAAAAGACACGCCTTTACGGAGTTAATCAAATGTACGCGGTATTCCAAAGCGGCGGAAAACAACACCGTGTGGCCGAAGGTCAAATCGTTCGTCTGGAAAAGCTGAACGTTGAGACTGGCGCTACCATCGACTTCAACGAAGTGCTGATGGTTGCTGCAGGCGACACTTTTAAAGTAGGTGCTCCTTTCGTTGAAGGTGGCAAGGTTGTAGCTGAAGTTGTGGCTCACGGCCGTGGCGAGAAAGTGACTATCGTCAAGTTCCGTCGTCGTAAGCACCACCGTAAGCAAGCGGGCCACCGTCAGTGGTTCACTGAAGTCAAAATCACTGGCATCAGCGCTTAATTAGAGGAGTACGATAGATGGCACACAAAAAAGCTGGCGGTTCATCCCGCAACGGCCGCGATTCAGAAGCTAAACGCCTGGGCGTGAAGCGTTTCGGCGGCGAAACAGTTCTGGCTGGCAGCATCATCGTTCGTCAGCGTGGCACCAAGTTCCACGCCGGTACCAACGTTGGTCTGGGCAAGGATCACACCCTGTTCGCTACTGCGACTGGTAAAATCC
This sequence comes from Aeromonas sp. FL131, assembly GCF_049860615.1. Lineage (NCBI taxonomy): Bacteria > Pseudomonadati > Pseudomonadota > Gammaproteobacteria > Aeromonadales > Aeromonadaceae > Aeromonas > Aeromonas sp. FL131. The sequence continues at coordinate 3,418,291 of NZ_CP187595.1, read as the reverse complement.
TGTTCGAAGTTAAAGGTCCGCTGAACCGTAAGTACGTTAGCATCGTTGCTGAGTAATTACGGACCGCAAGGATCCGAAGCCCCGCCAACAGGCGGGGCTTTTGTTTTTCTGCAGCAGTTTACGAAAAAACGGCACGCAGCTGACCCTGGCTCTGAAAGGGCATGCTTGGCAAGATGCGTATCGCCCGCAGGGGTCTGTACCACTATAATTGCGTATCGGTTTTTCGAATTAAGGTGACGGTTACCTATGAAGTTTGTTGATGAAGTCCAGATTCGAGTCGATGCCGGTGACGGTGGTAACGGTTGTGTGAGCTTTCGCCGTGAGAAGTACATTCCGAACGGCGGCCCGGACGGCGGTGACGGCGGTGACGGTGGCGACGTGTATCTGGTTGCCGATGAAAACCTGAACACCCTGATCGACTACCGTTTCGAGCGTTTTCACGCCGCCGAACGTGGCGAGAATGGCCAGAGCGCCAACTGTACCGGCCGTCGCGGCAAGGACAGGATCCTGCGCGTACCGGTCGGCACCCGCGCCAGCGATGAAGACACCGGCGAACTGCTGGGTGACCTGACCCACCACGAGCAGAAGCTGTTGGTCGCCAAGGGCGGCTTCCACGGTCTTGGCAACACCCGTTTCAAGAGCTCCGTCAACCGGGCTCCGCGCCAGAAGAGCAACGGTACCCCGGGTGAAGTGCGCACCCTGAAGTTGGAGCTGTTGCTGCTGGCCGACGTCGGCATGCTGGGTCTGCCCAACGCCGGCAAGTCCACCTTCATCCGTGCCGTCTCCGCGGCCCGTCCGAAAGTGGCCGATTACCCCTTCACCACCCTGGTACCGAACCTGGGTGTGGTGCGTGGTGAGAACTCCCGCTCCTTCGTCATCGCCGACATTCCCGGTCTGATCGAAGGTGCCGCCGAAGGCGCTGGCCTCGGTATCCGCTTCCTCAAGCACCTTGAGCGCTGCCGCGTGCTGATCCATCTGGTGGACATCTGCCCGGTCGATGGTTCTGATCCGGCCGAGAATGCGGTGACCATAGTCCGGGAGCTGGAAAAATACAGCCCTGAGCTGGCGAGCAAGCCGCGCTGGCTGGTGTTCAACAAGATGGACCTGATCCTGGAAGAAGAGGCGCAGGAAGTGATGGATCGCGTCAAGACCTCCCTCAATCATGAAGGCCCTGTCTACGCCATCACTGCTATCAGCAAGGAAGGGACCAAGAAGGTCTGCTACGACATCCTGGACCTGCTGGACACCATGCCCCGTCAGCTGGCGGAAGATGCCAAAGACGCCATCGAGAAGGTGGAGTTCAAGTGGGACGACTACCACAAGAACCAGCTGGCCAAGGCTGAAGCCGATGCGCTGGCCGCCTCCAAGGCGTTTGATGAATCGCTGGACGACGACGAGTGGGACGACGAAGACGATGATGGCGTAGAAGTCATCTATGTGCGTGACTGACCCACATCCCGTGCGCGGTCGTGATACCGCCACCCGGTGCTGAGAAACCGGAGCCTTCCCAGGCTCCGGTTTTTTTATAGCTCTGTCCCAGTTATGTGTTGAAAGGCTAACCTTGAAGTAGGTCATCACCTTGAGGGCCTCCACCATGGATACCCAAGCCTTTCAACAGCTACTGTCCCTCTTCCCATTACTCACTTTGCGTCAGCGTCGTCTCGCGCAACAGGAACTCACCACCCCTCACCCCATCACCTCGTTGGCCACTCAACTTCCCGCATGCCAATGCTGCCCTCACTGCCAGGCTGAGGCCACACTGCTGGCTCCCTGGGGCTGGTCTCGAGGGCTGCGCCGTTATCGCTGCAAGCAGTGCTTGCGCACCAGTTCCGTTCTCACTAACACGCCTCTCGCCCGACTTCGCAAGCCACAATGCTGGGAAGACTATGCACAGGCCCTCATCGACGGTCTGACCGTCCGGCAGGCGGCGCTCCACTGCGGGGTCGGTAAAAACACCGCCTTTTTGTGGCGTCACCGCTTCCTGAAGGCCATGGCTAGCCACCAGGCGGTACGGGAAGAGGGTATCATCGAGGTCGATGAGACCTTCTTCCTGGAGTCATTCAAAGGACAGCGCGGATTGCCCCGCCCGGCCCGCCATCGTGGAGGTAAAGGCCGTACCCGAGGCACAGGACCGGATTACATCCCGGTGATGGTGGTGCAAGACCGAGCAGGCCACCTGGCCGATTTCCAGTTGGAGCAGCTGAATGCCAGGGCAGTGAAGGCGGTGCTTGAGCCGCTTATCGCCCCGGATGCCGTCCTGTGCAGCGATGGTGCCGGGGTGTATGCGAGTTTCAGCGAGGGACTGGGGATAACACACCAAGTGGTGCGCAATCGAGCGGGAGAGCGGGTGGTGGGTGCATATCACATCCAACATGTGAACGGGTACCACAGGCGATTGAAGGAGTGGATGGAGCGGTTCCATGGGGTCGCGACCCACTATCTGAGGAATTATCTGGGTTGGAGGAGGATGTTGGAGCGCTATGGGCGGGAAGTGAATATCTCACGTTGCTTGCATGAGGCGCTGGGGCGCCCCATGCAACACGTAATTGGGACATAGCCTTTGTTTTTGGCCAAAGGCCTGTTTTGTGACATAAAACAGCGAGATAGCTGTGTCATTGCCGGTTAAATCGGCTAACTGCTTGAATTTTGACTAAACGCGCGAATCGGCGTTATTTTTGGGTTGACAGCAAAGCGGTCGGTGCCTATCATGCGCCTCCGTTGCCGGAGATAACTTTGGTAGCGCCGAGGTGAGTTGGGGTTATAGCTCAGCTGGGAGAGCGCTTGCATGGCATGCAAGAGGTCCGCGGTTCGATCCCGCGTAGCTCCACCAAATTCTCCTCGAACAATCTGGAATCCAAGGGGTTATAGCTCAGCTGGGAGAGCGCTTGCATGGCATGCAAGAGGTCCGCGGTTCGATCCCGCGTAGCTCCACCAGGTTCCTGATTGAAATGAAGTGCCCAGGGCAGTGCGGTGTGTATCACCCAGGCCGACCTTTGTGGGGTTATAGCTCAGCTGGGAGAGCGCTTGCATGGCATGCAAGAGGTCCGCGGTTCGATCCCGCGTAGCTCCACCATTATTGAGGATGAATGGCCGCCAGAACCATTCATTCAGTACCGAATTTGGGGTTATAGCTCAGCTGGGAGAGCGCTTGCATGGCATGCAAGAGGTCCGCGGTTCGATCCCGCGTAGCTCCACCAAATTCAGAGTGACTCAACATCACTCACACACATCGGGGTTATAGCTCAGCTGGGAGAGCGCTTGCATGGCATGCAAGAGGTCCGCGGTTCGATCCCGCGTAGCTCCACCATCTTTCGTAACGAAAGTAGAAAAGGCCACCGCACTGCGGTGGCCTTTTTGTTTTGTGCTCCGTTCACCGGTCGTGCCGGCTGGCCAATAAAAAGCCCGCATCGCTGCGGGCTTTTGGTTTGATGGCGGGTCATCAGCCGTGGCGACGACGCCAGGCCAGCGGCAGCAGCGCCAGCAGCAGGGCTCCTATGGCACCACCACCGCCGTTGCTCTCCTCTTTCAGCTTGAGGTCGACGATGATGGGATCGTGGTCGGAGGCGCTGAACGGGTTGTCCGACTTGATCATGTCGCCGGTGAAGTCCCGGCCGTACTCGAACAGGTTGCTCTCGAACGAGTTGATGTGCCAGTCGGCCACGGCGATCACCTTGCCGGCCAGCGCCGGGTTGGCGAGGGCATAATCCAGGGTGCCGAGTTCGGCCTCGTAGCTGTAGGAGATGGCCTTCTCCTTGTTGAACTTGACGTTCATGTCCACCAGGCCGTAGCTCTTGGCCACTTCGCTGCCGGTCTGCTCAAAGACCTGGTCGCCGAGGAAGGTCTGGGAGGCGGAGACTATCTTGCGCTGGCCGTCGGTCGGCACATAGTCGGTCAGCACCCGGATCGCATCTTCCCGGGCGTAGGAGTTGAAGTCGCCCACCAGCAGCACCTGACCGGGCAGCTTGCTCACCGCCTCGCCCAGCACCTTGGCGGCACTGACCCGGAACTCGGTGCACTTGCCCTGCAGATCGGCCGGCTCCTTGCCGTCCAGGTTCTCGAGGCAGCCTGAGCCCTTGGACTTCAGATGGTTGACCACCAGGGTCAGCGGATCCTTGCTGCCCTCGACGGTGAAGGTCTGCACCAGGGAGTCACGCTGGGAGGCCTGTTTCTCGACCCCTTTGGCATCCAGGTATTTCTGCACCGGCAGGGTGATGACGTTGGCGTCCCCTTGCGGTGCCAGCTTGGCCGGCCGGTAGATCATGGCCACCATGATGGCGTCGCCACCGAAGTAGTGCTCGCCCTGCAGCAGCGCCTTGGGCAGGGTGACGAAGGCGTACTGCTTGCCCGCCTCTTTCTGCTGGGCGTTGAGAGCCTGTACCAGGTCGCTGATGGCGGAGTGGCTGTCAAAGCCGTTGTTCTCCATCTCCATCAGGCCGAGCAGGTCGGCATCCATCTCGGTGATGGCGTTGACGATCTTGGCGCGCTGCTTCTGGAAATCTTCCAGGTTCTTGGCGCCGCGGTTGCAGCCCTTGGCGCTGTCCGCATCCGCCTGATCCTTGCACAGCACGTTGAGGGCACCGCCCACGCTGGAGTGGCTGGTGAAGTAGTTGAGCACGTTGAAGCTGCCGACGCGCAGATCGGTGCCGTCGGCACGGGCCGGGGCGCTCTGGCGGTCGTTGTCGCTGGTGCGCAGCAGATCGCCAGCGGTGATCACCTGATCCTGCGGCACGATCAGCCGGTACTCGTTGTAGCTGTAGCCCACCATGGCGTCCAGATTGACCGGGGCATCGCCGATGCGCAGGTAACCCTGCTCCGGCTCCCAGGCCGGCAGCCAGGGCAGTTTGCCGTCGGCGGCCTTGAAGTCCGATTCGAGGAACACCCGGTTGCCGGCGTTGGCCTTGGCCAGCGCCTTGGCTGCCTTGCTGTCGGCATCGTGCAGCTGGGTCGGTTTCATCAGCGGTGCCTGGTGGGAGAGCACCAGGTTGTTGCGCCGGGCGGCGTAGTCATAGCTGAAGTTGCGGCTGATTTTGAGCGCGCTGTCGGCATCGAGCCGTACCCGCATCCCTTCGTGGCGCTCCAGCGCCCGGGCCAGGGTTTCGTTTTCCAGCACCCGCAGCGGGATGGCGGCCGGGACGGAGCCCTGAGCGACGACCTGCAGGCGCGGAGTGCCGCTGTCAAACACCGGCTTGAGCTGGGTGTGGTTGTAATACTCCTCGACCTTGGCCTCCAGGCAGACTTCGGCACCCGGCTTGATGTCCGGGTACTTGCTGGCGAAGTTCTTGTCGTTCAGGAAGACGAAGATGCCGTCCGAGGTCTGGGGGTTGCCGTCGCCCTGCACATCCAGCAGGTAGAACCCCTTGTTGAGGCTCTCGCCAAGGCCAGAGACTACCGCCTTGACCATGACGCTCTGGGGGCTTTCGAACTTGTCGGCGGGAATGAGCGGGCTCTTGTCGCCGCTGCCCTGAATGACCGGGATCGGGGTGAGGGCACTGTCGGCCGGGCAGCTGAAGCCGGCGGCATAGACGGACGGGGAGGCGAGCGCAAGCCCCACGGCCAGCGACAGTAGGGTACGTGTTCCTTTCATAACTGTTCCTTTTTTATTTTTTGCCAGTGTTTCCATAGCCTTGGCGCATTGGCCAAGGGCGCGCATTGTCACATTTCTGGCATGTCATACCAGTGAGCCAACGCACATTACGGGGATACAAATGAGGGCAATGCCGGTTTTTTTGACTTGGCTAACAGTATGAAATTAATGACAAAACAGTTATTTCGTCACATCAGTGAAAATGTGATCTGGCTGGCATCCACATATTTTTCCTCGAGAATGAAGATTGAGACTCGGCTGGTTGATTCCTATACTCGGCTTGTTCCTCACGGAACCCAGGTAAAGGGCAAACCGGTCGAGATGCCGGGACGCAATGCCTCCGGTCTTCAGATCGTGCGATCCAGATAGCGGGGCTTCCCAGGGTGAGGGTGACGTTTGTGGCAGGTCCATTGCCAGTTGTCTGCGCCCATCACGCAGGTTGCGCTTGTTCTTTGCCTTGGTGACCAATGCCAAGACAAAACAAGGAAGATAACAATATGCAACAGATCCTAAGGCCCAGCAGGCTTGCCATGCTGGTGGCTTTGGCTGCCATGCCCGCCTGAGCACAGGCCGCCTATCCCGCCTATCAGGCCGGTACCGCCTACAAGGCCGGCGACATCGTCAGCAACGTCGGCAATCTCTATGAGTGCAAAGAATTTCCCTACTCCGGCTGGTGCGGGGCCTCGCCCTATCACTACGCCCCCGGGGTGGGTGTGGTCTGGGCCGATGCCTGGAAACTCTATGGCGGGGACGTGCCGCCTCCGGCGCTCGGCGTAGCCGTCAGCTCGCCGGCTGCCGGCGCAAGTTTCAACGAGGGGGCCAGCGTTGCACTGGCGGTGACCCTGAGCGGCCCGGTGACGGCGCTGGTTCGGGTGGAATACCTCATCGACGGCAAGCTGGTGGCCACGGCGAGCGCCTCGCCCTGGAACGGCAGCTGGAGTGCCGCCGGTGTCGGCGCCCACGCCCTCAAGGCTCGGGCACTGGATAAAGATGGCAAGGTGCTGAGCGAAGCGGATTCCAGCTTCAAGGTCGCCGCCGTGGTGGCGCCAGAGGCGCCCAAGGTGAGCATCGCGAGCCCGGCCGCTGGCGCCAAGGTGACCCTGGGTCGCAGCGTGGCAGTGAGCGGCAACGTCACCGATGCCAACAACGACGTCGCCAAGGTCGAGCTGTTCGTCGATGGCAAGAAAGTGGGTGAAGACACCAGTGCCCCCTGGCAGGTGAACTGGACGCCCCAGAGCAAGGGGCTGGCCGGCCTCAAGCTGGTGGCGACCGACAAGGAGAACCTGAGCGGCGAGTCGAGCCAGGTCGACGTGCAGGTGGAAGAGGCCGCCTTGCCGCCCACCGGTGGCAATCTCTCCTGCGACATTCGTCAGATCTACCGTCCGGATGGCTACGAGTGCATGGGGGATGACCACGCCCGCCGGGTCATCGGTTACTTCACCTCCTGGCGTACCGGCAAGAACGGCTTGCCCTCCTACCTGGTGAGCGACATCCCCTGGGACAAGATCACCCACATCAACTACGCCTTCGCGGCGGTGGACGAGCAGAGCCACACCATCAAGGTGGATGACTCGGCGACCAAGATGACCTGGGACGGCGTGCCGGGTGCCGAGATGGATCCGGAGTTCGCCTACCAGGGCCACTTCAACCTGCTGTCCAAGTACAAGAAGCAGTATCCGGACGTGAAGACCCTGATCTCGGTGGGGGGCTGGGCCGATACCCGCGGCTTCTATACCGCCACCACCAAGGGTGACTGCTCGGTCAACACCGACGGCATCAACGCCTTTGCCAACTCGGCGGTGAGCTTCATCCGTCAGTACGGCTTTGACGGGGTCGACGTCGACTACGAGTATCCCACCTCCATGAAGGATGCGGGCAACCCCAACGACTTCCCGCTCTCCAACCAGTGCCGCGGCAAGCTGTTTGCCAACTACAAGGTGCTGATGCAGACCCTGCGCAGCAAGCTCGACAGCGCCGGCAGCGAGGATGGTCGCAAGTACATGCTGACCATCGCCTCGCCGGCCTCGGCCTATCTGCTGCGCGGCATGGAGAACTTCCAGGTCACCCAGTACCTCGACTACGTCAACCTGATGACCTACGACTTCCACGGCGCCTGGAACAACTTCGTCGGTCACAACGCCGCCCTGTTCGACAACAAGGCGGATGCCGAACTTGCCCACTGGGGCGTCTATACCCAGAGCCAGTTTGGCGGCATTGGCTACCTCAACGCGGCCTGGTCTGCCCACTACTTCCGTGGCGCCCTGGCGGCCGGCAAGATCAACGTGGGCGTGCCTTACTACACCCGCGGCTGGCAAGGGGTCAGCGGTGGCACCCACGGCCTGGGCGGCAAGGCAGTACTGCCGAGCCAGAGCGATTGTCAGCCGGGTACCGGCGGCAGCACCATTCCGTGCGGCAACGGGGCGGTCGGCATCGACAACATCTGGCACGATCTCGACAAGAACGGCAAGGAGATCGGCGGCGGTGCCGTGCCCATGTGGCACGCCAAGAACCTGGAGAACGCCGCCAGCCTGGGTATCACCACCATGCCGAGCTACGGTCAGGCCTGGGGTCTGGATCCCAACAACCCGGCTCACGTGATGCAGGGCAAGTACGTGCGTTACTACGATGACAAGGCGCAGGCGCCTTGGCTGTGGAACGAAGAGAAGAAGGTGTTCCTCTCCACCGAAGATGAAGAGTCCATGGGCCACAAGCTCGACTACATCATCAAGCGGGGCCTGGGCGGGGTCATGTTCTGGGAGATGGCGGGTGACTACGCCTTCGATCCGGCCAAGAACGAGTACGGCATGGGGGATACCCTGACCACGCTCGCCTACGACAAGTTTGCCAAGGCGACCAAGTACGACACCAGGCAGAACGATCTGGCGGCGCCAACCGCCCAGCTCGACATCGCGGTGAGCCTCTCCGGCTTCAAGGAGGGGGATTCCAACTACCCGATCAACCCGACCCTGAAGCTCACCAACAACTCGACCCAGACCATTCCGGGCGGTACCCGCATCGAGTTCCTGGTGCCCACCTCCACCTCCGACACCATCACCGACCAGAGTGGGATGGGGCTGAAAGTGGTGGAGAGCGGCGGCAACCAGAACTCCGACGGCATCGCGGGCGAGAAGGATTTCCACAAGGCGGCCTTCACGCTGCCGACCTGGAAGGCGTGGGCGCCGGGCAGCGACGTGGAAGTGGCGATGACCTACTATCTGCCGGCCGCCGGTGTGCCGAGCGGTATCCGCATCATCAGCGGCACCCAGACTGCGGGTCTCAAGGCCGAGTTCCCGACCCTGCCGGAGGCCGTGCTGGGCAGCAGTGGTGGCGGTGAGAACCCGGGCGGTAGCACCTGCAGCAGCCAGAACGTCAATCCGGCCGCCTACAAGGCCTATCCGACCTGGCCGCAGGGGGATCACGCCAACGGTGGTGATCGTATGACCAACAACAAGGCGGTCTGGCAGGCCAACTGGTGGACCAGCAGCGAGCCTAAGGCGGGCGACGGCAGCTGGAAACTGGTATGCAGCTACTGAGTTGTCCAAGCTGCCGCACCAGCAGCGAGCTCAGAGCGGGCGATAGCAGCTGGAAACTGGTGTGTAGCTACTGATGACCGTTTGAGAGGCAGGCCGGCACTCTGCATGGCCTGTTCTCTCGCAAGGTAATGACCCAATCCGGAGCCCAGGCTCCGGATTTTTTTATGGCGGGGTAATAAAGGCAGGGGCATAAAAAAGACCGCTCCGGGGAGCGGCCAATTGCCACCAAGGCAATCTGCGGGGTAATCCCCTTGTTGTTGATCGGCAGGGCGGGAGCCCGTCCTGCCGGGTGTCATTGCGTGCCATGCCGGGAACAGATGCTCCGGGCTGGTACGCCAGGGTTGCTTATTGGGTGACGGCGCCGCCCTGCTGCTCTTTCAAGAAGCTGATCCAGGGGGAGGCGCGGCCGCTGACGTTGCCGTTCTGGGCAGCCTGGGTGAAGGCGGAGAGTGCCTCCTTCGGCTTTTGCTGCTCAAAATAGGCGACCCCGGTCAGGAACTTCAGATCCGCCCGCTGCTCGCCGCTGGCGTTGGCGGCGGGCTTGGCGGCGAAGGCCACCAGATCCTGGTAGCGCTTGCTCTGGATCATCATGCGCGCCATCTTCAACTGCAGATCGGCACTGGGGGCCAGCTTGTAGGACTTGGCCAGGGTGTCGATGGCCGGGTCCAGCTCCTTGGCCTGGTGCCAGTAGTTGGCCAGGGTCTTGTAGTTGGCTGCGTTGCTCTCGATGGTCCCTTCCTTCATCGCCTTCTCCATCACGCGGGCGGCGCGGTGGGGAATGCCGGCGAAGGCCAGGTAGTTGGTGAGGCGCTGCAGCTCGCTGGCTTCGGTCAGCATGCCGAGGTTGTAGGCGCCTTCCAGCGCCGCCAGGGCCTTGGCATCGTTGCCCGCCTGCATGTGCATGGCCGAGAGCTGGGTCCAGTACTTCTTCTTCTCCGGGTAGCGGTCGACCAGTGCGGTCAGCACCTCGGTGGCCGGCTTGTACTGCTTCAGCTCGTAGTGAGCTGCCATCTTCAGCAGGTACCAGGACTCCGGCGCCTTGCCCGCGGAGAGCTTGATCGCGTTGTCCACCGCCGGAATGGCTTCTCGATACTGCTTGAGCTGCACATGGGCGTTGGCCAGCGTGATGTAGGCGTGCGGGGTCGGTTTCTCGTCCTTGCCGAGGTTCGCGAACCACTGGTTCATGGTGCTGATGGAGGCCTTGAAGTTCCCCTCCGCCATGTAGAGCTGGGCCAGGTTGTAGCGCACCTGCTGGGCCACCGGCTGGGGCAGCCCGCCAGTGGCGATGGCATCGGCGAAGTACTTGGTCGCCTGACCGTACTTCTCTTGTTGCGCCGCCACGAAGCCCAGGGTCTGCAGAATGACCCCCTTGTCGTAAACCCGCTCGCCGGCGCCGGACAGCGCCTCCTGCAGCTTGGCATTGGCCTCGCCGTATTTCTTCTCGGTGATCAGTGCCTGCGCCTTGTTGACCGCACGATAGGCGCGATCAGAGAGGGCGGGCTGCTCGGCGGCCCAACCGGCGGTGCTGAGCAGCACCGCCATGGCGACCGGGGCGAGGATCAGGGTATGTAACTTTTTCATCGCCACCTTCCTTAGTTGACCGCAAACTCGATTTCTTGCTGCATGCGGGTGGCCTGCGGCTTGCCATCGACCATGGCCGGCTTGAACGTCCATTTGGCGATGGTCTTGCGGGCCTCCTTGCCGAGGTCGTAGCTGCGGGGATCCTCTTTGACGATCCGCACGTTGCTGACGGTGCCGCGCTCGGTGACGGTGAACTCCACCAGCACCTTGCCAGAGGCAAGGCCGGCCAGCGCCGCCTTGCGAGGCATCATGGGCTCGAAGGTCGCCAGCGGAATGGCGCCGTTGTTGCCACCCATGCCACCACCACCGCCGCCGGTGCTGTAGGCACCGAGGGCGTTGCCACCACCGATGTTGACCGGAATGTCGAGTTTGGGCATGTCCATCGGCGAGCTCTCCATCTGCGGCCGATCCGTGCTGGCCACTTCCATCTCGGGAGGGGGAGGGGGCCGGTTCGGGGGCGGCGGCTTGGGCAGCTCGCGTTGTCTCTCTTGCAGGGTCTCCTGAGGCTTGATGCGGATGAAGTCGGTCATGCTGACGTCCTCCTTCTCCACCAACTCCCGGTGATCCGGTGTGATGAGCTTGTTCATTCCCAGAAACAGGAAGAACACCACCACACAGGAGACCGCCAACGATATCAGGTATCTCATGGTGCTCGCTCCGGCATCAGCTGCTCTTGCTCGCCGCGATGGAGATGTTCTGGACACCGGCCATGCGGATCTGATCCATGACCTGGACCACCAGACCTGAACGGGATTCGGTATCGGCCTGGATCACCACGGCGCTCTCCGGGTTTTCGGCCCGCAGCCGCTCGATGTTGGCGCGCACGGCACCTACTTCGACGATGCGCTTGTCGACCCAGACCTGGCCGTTTTCACGGACCGCGACCATGATGTTCCCCTTCTTCACCGTCTCGGCCGTGCTGGCGCTCGGGCGGTTGATCTCCACACCGGACTCCTTGACGAACGAGGTGGTGACGATGAAGAAGATCAGCATGATGAACACTATGTCCAGCATGGGGGTCAAATCGATGGCCGCCTCATCAGCACTGCTGTCGCTGTGACGTTTTCTCATGGCAAAAACTCCTTGCTTGTTCTGTGCCCCCGCCAGAGTCGGGTCCGGCGGGGGAGTGCATCCTGCATCAACCGTGTTTCAGGTTGTCTTCCAGCTTCTCGACCGCCAGCTTGGCCTTGTGATCGAGCTGGTTGACAAAAAACAGGCCGGAAAGGGCGGCAATCATGCCTGCCATGGTCGGTACCGTCGCCTTGGAGATCCCCGAGGCCATCGCCCGCGGTGAGCCGGTGCCGGTGATGGCCAGGGTGTCGAACACCTGTACCATGCCGACCACGGTTCCGAGCAACCCCATCAGCGGGCAGAGGGCGATCAGCACTTTGATGACCGGCATCCCCTTGTCCACCGCCATGGCCACCCGGGAGACCAGCTCGCGCCGGATCTGCTTGGCGGACCAGGAGAGGTGATCGCTGCGGGCCAGCCAGGCGGCCTTGGTCTGCTTCACCTGCTTGGGGTAGACCGCCATGAAGTAGAACCAGCGCTCCAGCAGCAGGGCCCACATCATCAGGGTCAGGAAGAACAGGGCGACCAGTACGTCGCCCCCCAATCCCAGAAACCGGCGGACCGACTCGACTTCTTCAATCAACCAGAACCACATGGATGACTCCTTACGCTGCGGCTTTGGAGGCGTGCAGACGTTCCTGGTAGCGGGCGACAAAACCGGCGCTCTGCTCTTCCAGCACCTGGATCAGACGACGGCTCTGGGTCTGTACGATGGTGTAGAGGAACAGCATGGGCACGGCGACCACCAGACCCTGCATGGTGGTGACCAGGGCTTCGGAGATACCGCCTGCCATCAGCTTGGGATCGCCGGTACCGAACAGGGTGATGGCCTGGAAGGTGGCGATCATGCCGACCACGGTACCCAGCAGACCCAGCAGCGGCGCGACCGAGGCGATCAGCTTGATGATGCTGATGCCCTTCTCGAACTTGGGCACGTTGCGCAGGATGATCTCGTCGAGCTTGGACTCCAGATCCTCGATGTTGTCGCCACGATGGCTCTGGTAGGCCCCCAGCATCTCGCCGATGGGGTTGCCCTTGATAATCTGATCGGATTTCAGCTGCTTGCGCATGGATCCGCCGATGAGGGAGAGGCGAGCGCCGCAGAACAACGCCAGCAGGGTACCGAGCACACCGAGTACCATGATGACGTAACCCACTTCACCACCCTGATCGATCCGCTCCTTCAGGGTCGGCGACTGCACCAGCAGGGAGAGGATCACGCCGCGGGACGGGTCGACGAAGATCGGCTTGACGCCGCCGCCACCCTGTTCAAAGTAGGCGATGGGTTCCAGCACCCCCTTGTCGGGTTGGCGGGGCAGCTGTTCGAACTTGCCGGTCTCCGGCACGAAGGTCAGGTACTTGCCTTCGGAGACGGTGTTGAACTCGCCGATCTGGGTGACGGTCTTCTCGGCCTGGTTGCCCTCGCCATAGACCACGGTGGCCGGGATCTGGCTGACCTTGCCACCGTCGACCATGCGGCTGAGGGTGGTGGTCCAGAAGGCGGTCAGGTCATCGCTGGAGGGCAGCTCTTTGCTCTCGGCCAGGCGGGTCAGCAGGGCGGTCTGCTCCGGATGCTCGACCCGGCGGGCAGAGGCGTTGAAGATCCCCTTGAACTCGCCGGCGAACTGGCGCAGCACCCCGAACATCTCGCCCATGTTGCCGGCACGCTGGCGCAGGGTCTCTGTCAGCTCGGTCAGCTGCTTGTCGTTGGCATCGAAGGTGGCCTTGAGCCGCTCACCCTTGGCCGTTTCGGCGGCCAGTTCTGCCTTGGCCTTGACCAGCAGGGCGGCCTGCTCGTTCTTGTCGGCCAGGAAGCGGGCTTCCCGCTCCTTGTTGAGCTGGGATTCGGTGGTGCTGGCGGCTTTGACCTGATTGAGCAGGGCGTTCAGGTCCACCGGTTTCTCGGCGGCGGTCACCGGCAGGGTGAGCAGGGTCGCGCCCGCGATCAGCGAGGCGATGGCAAGTTTGATTCCTTTCATGATGCTTTCTCCGCAGTTTGAACCGGCAGCTTGATGAGGGCGGGGGGCGCCTGCTTCTTGGCGATGCGAAGGCCCTGTTCCACTGCACTGCGATACTCCTGGGGCAACTCTTCCCACTGACGGGTCTTCTTGTTCCACATGCCGGTCTCATTGCCGTCCGGGGACTGGTAGAGCAGGGCGATGCGGCCGACGCGCAGGAACTCGTAGGTCTTCTCGCCGCCATCCTTGGCCAGGCTGGCCTTGTAGGATTCGATGGTGCGGCTGAAGCCCTCCTCGATCTGGTAGGCCTCCAGGATCTTGCGGTACTTCTCGGAGATGGTGACGTCGGCCCGGTTCATCAGGTCGGTCAGGGCCGCGACGCGATCCTCCCGCTCGACCTTCTGGAACGGCAGATCCAGCGCCACGAACTGCTCGAGGGAGTCGATCATCTTGAGCATCAGCGGCACCACTTCGGTGCTGGTCTGATCGATCTGGGCGATCTGGCGCTGCATCGAGGCCAGTTCGCTGCTCTGGGAGTCGACCATCTTGCCCACCTGCTCGTTGTAGGTACGCAGGCTGTCGACCTGACGCAGGGCGGCCTTGTACTGGGCGAGGGCGGATTCGGCAGAGTCGGCGTAGCTGTCGATCTTCTGCTGGGACACTTTGGATGCATTGTCGGTGGCGGCTTGAGCGTCCACTGCCTGGCTGGCAGAGGCGGCACTCAGATTGAAGCTGGTCAGCAAGGCAGCAGAAACCAGGCTGCCGAGGAGCGCTTTCTTCATTGTAATTGTCCTTGTTTTCATAGGATTACCCTATCTCCGTAACTTCCTTGGACGTTGGGCAAAGCCGGCCCGACCGGGCCGGCTTGGGTTTATATCTCAACGGGAGTGGATTAAAACTTCTGGGTGTAGTCGAGGTAGTAGATACGACCATCGATGCTGTACACATCTTCGTCGTAGGTGAAACCATCGCTCTCAAGAGACGGACCTACGTTGAACATGTTCTTCACACCGACCTGGATCTTGCCGTCCCAGGGGGCATCCACACCGACGTTCAGGTTCCAGGTGGTCTGGGAGGCGATATGACCCACTTCCTCACCGGTATCGGCAATGTAGTCCTGGCTCTGGGAGTCGATGTAGCTGGCGCTCAGGTAGGTGTCCATGTTCCACCACTGCGGCACATTGACCCCGACACCGGAGTTGAAGCGCAGCTGCGGCTTGCCGTTCTGGCCAATCTTGTCTACAACCGGCCCACCGGCATAAAGACCTTCCTTGTATTCCAGGATGTAGGTACCACCGAAGTCATAACGAATGGTTGCCACGTTCAGGTCGTACTTGTAGTCAGCCTTGAAATCCAGGCCGCTGGTGTTCAGTTCACCCAAGTTGACCATGGGAGCGATAGCGCCCTTGATCTTGCCTTGGCTGTTACGAGTGATGTTGCTGGAGCTGCCGTTGTTCAGTTCGTCATAGATGATGGACTGCAGAGAGTTCAGCTGGATGACGTCGGTGATTTTGACCGTGTAGTAGTCCAGTGACAGGTTCAGGTCATCCAGCGGGCTGTAGGCCACGCCGAAGTTCCAGGTGTCTGCGGTCTCTTCCTTCAGCTTTTCGTTTGAAGTCCGCGTGGTATCGTACTGTTTGTTGGGGCAAGCAGCAGCCGAGATACCGTTTGCTTCGCAATAGACATAGTCCTTGGCCCAGTCGGCCGAGAAGGAGTCTGCAGAGTAGAGATCACTCAGACTGGGAGCCCGGAACGAACGAGACCAGGAAGTGCGCAGCATCAGGTTGTCCAGCGGCTGGTAGCGCAGACTGGTCTTGGGTGAGAAGGCACTGCCGAAGTCGCTGTATTTGTCGAAGCGACCGGCGACGTTGAGCTCAATCTGATCGGTGATGGGTACCAGGGACTCGATGTAGGCAGCAGTCACGTCACGAACACCACCAGAGGAGTTACCGGCGGAGCCTATGATGTTGCCAGCTTCCGATTGGGCATCGTATTTGTCGGCATAGACCCAGTCGTTGTATTCGGCACCTGCGTACCAGCTGACCGGCCCTGCCGGCAGTTCTCCCATGTCCCACTGGACACCGGCATACCACTGGTAGAAGTCCATGGTGGAACGGCGGCTGGTGTCGGCGGCCATGGAGGCCGTGGTGGAGGAATCAAATTCACCACCGACAAACTTGCCATCCTCAATAGCCTTTTGGGCGGCAGACTTCAGCACATAGCCAGTGCCGTTTTCCTTGTTGTCTGTCTTGGAGTACATGTAGCCGGCATTCCACTGCATGTCACCAACGCTTTCAGTTGTGATGGTGCCCTCAAAGCCGAGGTTCATACTGCCAGTAGTGTCTGTGACCAAGTTGTCACGGGTACCGACGTTGTTGAAACGGTAGTAGGCGTAAGCAGCTTCGCCCAGTCCTTGGGTTGCCGCGGCATCCAGGCCGTTGTCGGTGAAAAATTGCGCATTTTTCGGGTTGGCAGGATCTATGGCAAAGGCGCCTGCAGCAGGTGCAAAGCGGCTAAAGCTCTCGACCCGGGAACCAATGATCTGGGGTACGAAATCGACGTTGTCATTGATGTGATAGCGGCCATTTACATAGAGGGTGTCACGGCTGCGGGAGGCAGTCTTGGCAGCAACCTGGCCGTAGTTGAAGTTACAGCCACCATCAGCGTTTACAAAGGGGTCTTTACAGGTGCCATCAGGATTGGTGGAACCTGCCAGCGGGCCATATGTCCAGATAGGATCGCCATTGCCGTCCAGGCCTGTGATGCCTTCCACGTTGCGACCGTAAACGCTGGGTGATTCGTTACCTTGTTTGGCGAGGTAGTCACGGTCACGGCTGTAGATGATGTCCTTCTTGTCGTGCTCATAGACAGTCATCAGGGAGCCTTTTTCACCGGTAATACCGGCTACGATGGAACCGCTCTTTTCGTCACCGCCGTTTTCGCTTGGGCTACCAATTCGCCCTTGGAAGGTCAGACCTTCGTAACCCTCTTTCAGCACCACGTTGATGACGCCACCGATGGCGTCAGAACCATAGATGGCTGAGCCGCCATCCAGGTTCACTTCCACCCGCTCAACAGCCGCCATGGGGATGGTGTTGAGGTTGATGGAGGTACCACCCATGGTAGGAGAACCGGCGACGCGCTTGCCGTTGAGCAACACCAGAGTGCGCTCTGAGCCGAGACCGCGCAGACCAACAGTAGACTGGGACTGGAAGGAGCTGCCGGAGGAGGGGGATACGCCGCCGAAGGAGTTGTAGGAGGCCTGTTTCAGGTAATCTGCCACGGTCTGCTGACCGGATTGTTCGATCTTGGCTTTGGTGACAGAGACAACCGGGGTGGCACCTTCCACGTCGACGCGCGAGATACGGGAGCCGGTGACCTTGATCTTCTGGAGTTTTTCGACGTTTTGACCCTCTTCGGCCAAAACAGGGGTGGCTACTACTGCCGCGCTCGCCAAGGCAAACGCTACGGCAGCAGAGAGTCTGCTTTTCCTAAGCATCGCTTATATCCTTCCTGGTTGTTTTTTTGTTTGCTTCCATACCGCCCTCGTTGGAGCGATGCGTAAGGCTTATCAAGCTTTGACGGTTGACGTCAATTGAGGCGGTGTGGATGGGGAGGGGGGGCGCAATAAGCTGACTATGTTTTAATACTTCCGGTTTCGCAGCGGTTTATTCTGACTTGATGATATTTTACGATGTGAAATCGATGTTAAAATGAGTGGTTTCCATTTTATTGATTAATTTTGAACTTATCGATAAGGGGGATGTCCCGCTAGTTTTTATATTGCTAACCAAGACTTTTTTAGCATTATTTTCTGTTTTGGTAGCGTGTTCGGCTGAGGTTCAGATTGCATTGTCGAGCCGGATTTCAGCTTGCCCATTATAGAGATGGGTGATTTAATTCTGATTTATCATATCCTGTTGTTTTATATGTAAAAGATGTTTTAGTGAGGCTGTTTTTGTAGGTTTGATTGAAAATTTAAACGTTATTTAAATTGTTCATCTCGCAGTTTTTTATCTTGAAGTTGGCTTTTTCATAAAAAACTCACAGTAAATTCCACAGTTTGCCAAAGGGGCATGTCATGCCCTTCGTTCTACTTGATTTTTGTTGCAGAGCTTTTACAGTGACCGAGCGGATAGTCTGTCAATAACTGGCTATCCAGTGAGTAATGCCAGGAAGGACAGGCCTGTCACCGGATGTGACTGGCCATAAAAGAACAACAAGGACGAGGTTCCACCATGCTGTCGTATTTCTTACGTCGGATGCTTTTGATCATCCCGACGTTTCTCGGTATCACCCTGCTCGTCTTCACCATCACCCGTTTCGTGCCGGGCGGCCCGGTCGAACGCATGCTGCTGCAAGCCCAGGTTTCTCAGAACGAATCTGGCCGCTCCAGCGGCAGCAAGGGGGCGCAGGCGCTCTCCGACGAGCAGATCGAGGAGCTCAAGGCCTTTTACGGGCTCGACAAGCCCATGCTGGTCGCCTATTGGGAGTGGCTGCAGAAGCTGGCGGTGCTGGATCTTGGCGAATCGACCCGCTATTACGAACCGGTGTGGGGCCTCATCAAGGACAGGTTGCCGGTGACCGCCTTCTTCGGGCTGGCGACCTTTCTGCTCAGTTATGCCGTTTCCATTCCGCTCGGGGTGGCCAAGGCGCTCAGGCACAACAGCCGCTTCGACTCGCTCAGCTCCATGCTCATCTACATGGCCTATGCGCTGCCCGCCTACGTGGTGGGCATCTTCCTCATCACAGTGTTCGCGTTTCATCTGGAGTGGCTGCCCATGGGGGGCTTCCCAGGGGACGAGTTTGACGGCATGGAGAGCAGCTGGGATCAGATCCGTACCGTGTTCGCCCATGCCCTGCTGCCGCTCATCGCCTACGCCATCGGTGATTTCGCCATCCTCACCATGACCATGAAGAACAGCCTGATGGAGAACCTGTCGGCGGATTACGTGCGCACCGCCGTGGCCAAGGGGCTGCCGTTTCGCAAGGCGGTGACCGATCATGCGATGCGCAACAGCCTGATCCCCATCGCCAGTCACCTAGGGTCGGTGCTCACCGTCTTCTTCGGCGGCTCCTTTCTCATCGAGACCATCTTCAACATCGACGGCATCGGTCTGCTCGGTTACGAGGCCATCGTCGAGCGGGATTACCCCACCGTGATGGGCATTCTGGCCATCACCTCCATGCTGATGCTGGTGGGCAATATCGTCTCCGACATCTGCGTTGCCCTGGTCGATCCCCGCGTGCGGTTCGGAGAGTGAACATGAACCCTGTCACCTTAAAAAAACTCAAGCGTTTCAAATCGATCAAGCGCGGTTACTACTCCTTCATCATCTTCACCACCCTGGTGCTGCTCTCCCTGCTGGCGGAGCTCTTGGTCAACAGTCGGGCACTGATGGTGAGCTATCAGGGGGAGCTCTATTTTCCCACCTATGGCGACGTGATCCCGGGTCAGCAGTTCGGGCTCGATTACGAGTACGAGACCAATTATCGCCAGCTCAAAGACAAATTCGCTGCCGATGGCAAGGGGGATTGGGTGGTGTTGCCGCCGGTGCCCTGGAACCCCTATGAGCAGGATTTCAAGCAGGATGCCTACCCACCCTATGCGCCGAGCCTGGCCGAGCGCCACCTGCTTGGCACCGACACCAGCGGCCGCGACGTGCTGGCGCGTCTGGTCTACGGCTTTCGCATCGCCATCGGCTTTGCCTTCATCGCGCTGGTGGCCAGCTATGCCATCGGGGTCACCATCGGCTGCATGATGGGCTTCCTCGGTGGGCGGTTTGACCTGGTGCTGCAGCGCTTTATCGAGATCTGGTCCCAGGTGCCGTTTCTCTACGTCATCATGATCCTGGTGTCGCTGGCCAAGCCCAACTTCGGCCTGTTCGTGGCCATCAACGTGCTGTTTGGCTGGATGGGCATCACCTGGTACATGCGCACCCTCACCTACAAGGAGCGGGCGCGGGACTACGTGATGGCGGCGCGGGCCCAGGGGGCCGGCACCGGGCGGATCATCTTCCACCACATTCTGCCCAACACCCTGATGATGATCGTCACCCTGGCGCCGTTTGCCGTGGTGGGCAACATCTCCACCCTGACGGCACTGGACTATCTGGGCTTCGGCCTGGCTCCGCCCACCCCGAGCTGGGGGGAGCTGCTCTCCCAGGGCATCAACAACCTGGATGCCATCTGGATCGTGAGCTCTGTGGTGGCAGCGGTGAGTCTGGTGCTGATCATGGTCTCCTTCATCGGCGAGGCGATCCGCGAGGCGTTCGATCCGCGCAAATTTACCCGTTATCAGTGACCTGGGGCGGGCTTGTGGCCCCGGTTGCTCACCCTTGAATCGACAAGCCCCCAGTGCAGGGGTATGACCTGGAAGTCAAACATGAAAAATAAAATGAAATGGATAGGTGCTCTCTTTGTGCTGGTGAACGGATCCTGGGTGTGGGCGGCCAGCCTGCCTGCAGATCTCAAATGGGAGACCAACGACACCGACCCCGTGTTCGCCTCGCCCAAGGCGCTGCCGGGTGGCAGCATCACCATGTTCGTGGACAGTTTCCCACTGACGTTTCGCACTGTGGGGCCGGACTCCAACGGCGCGTTCCGCTCCTTCATCATGGATAACCAGCTGAGGCTCATCAGCTTCCACCCCAATACCGGCAACCCCATTCCGTCGCTCGCGACCCACTGGGCCATCGCGCCGGACAACCAGACCGTCTACTTCAAGCTGGATCCGCGCGCCAAGTGGTCGGACGGCAAGCCGGTGGTTGCCGATGACTACACCTTCGGCTACGAGATGATGCGCTCCAAGGACATCAAGGGGCCCTGGTTCAACAACTACTACACCACCGAAGTGGTGGCAGTGGAGAAGGTTGACGACCACACCATTCTGGTCAAGGCAGGTACCCGCAAGGCCAAGCTGGACCTGCTCAACACCACCGAGCTGTGGCCCCAGCCCAAGCACTACTACAAGCTCACCCCCAACTGGGTGAAGCAGTACAACTGGGCCGTGGTGCCCACCACCGGCCCCTACGTGATGAGCGACGTGAAGAAGGGCAAGTCCATCACCTTCAGCAAGCAGAAGGAGTGGTGGGCAAAGGACGATCGCTACAACCAGCACAGGTTCAACCTCGACACCATCAAGGTGCAGGTGATCCGCGATCACAACATCGCTTTTCGTCACTTCCTGAAAGGGGAGCTGGATACCTTCGAGATGATCCTGCCCAACTGGTGGCATGAAAAAGCGGTTACCCCCGAATACAAGCAGGGATATGTGCAGAAGGTGATGGCCATGACCGACACCAAGCAGGGCGGTCAAGGGCTGCATCTCAATATCGCCACTCCCAAGCTGGCGGACCTCAACGTGCGGCTCGGCATCCAGTATGCCCTCAACATCGACAAGATGATTAAAACCGTGCTGCGTGGCGACTACGACAGAGCCACCACCTTCGGCTCGGGTTTTGGCGAGTTCACCGACATGCAGCTGCCGGAGCGGGCCTACGACATCGCCAAGGCGCGCGACTACTTTGCCAAGGCGGGTTACAGCAAACCGGGGCCGGACGGCATCCTGCAGAACGACAAGGGGGAGCGGCTGACCCTGGCGCTCACCTACACCAGCCAGGAGCACTCCAAGCGGTTGACCGTGCTCAAAGAAGAGGCCAAGAAGGCGGGGCTGGATCTGGAGCTCAACCTGGTGGACGGCGCCACCGGCTTCAAGGCGATGCTGGAGAAGAAACACGAGGCTGCCTGGATGGGCTGGGCCGGCGGCGGCCTCTATCCGCAGTATTGGGAGTCGTTCCACTCGGCCAACGCCAACAAGCCGCAGACCAACAATTTGTTCAACGTGGCTGACAAAGAGCTCGATGGGCTGATCGACGCCTACAACGTCGAGTTCGACATGGCCAAGCGGGCCGAGCTCTCTCGCCAGATCCAGCAGCGTATCTATGATCTCGCCATCTTCGTGCCCGGGGTGCAGCTCAACTACGTGCGGGCCAGCAGCTGGCGCTACGTGATGCTGCCCGAGGTGCCCGCCACCAAGAACACGCCGGATCTGCTCTACTGGCCCATGGATGGCTACCCTCACAGCAGCGGCGGCTTGCTCTGGCTCGATCCCAAGGTGAAGGAAGAGACCCTGAAGGCCAAGGAGGCAGGGGAGGCGCTGACGCCCATCAACCTGCTCGACAAGACTTATGCGCGTCATTGATATGGCACAGAAGGGAGCAGCAGTCATGTCCAACACACAGGCTCCTCACCCCGAAACCCGGGATCATGGGGGCGATGACAAGAGCAAGGCCCCCATTCTGGAGGTGAGCGATCTGGCGGTGGAGTTTGCCGTCGACGACGGCAAGATCAAGGTGCTCGACGGGGTCAGCTTCAAGGTGGCCCCGGGTCAGACACTGGGGGTGGTCGGTGAGTCCGGCTGTGGCAAGAGCGTCACCTCGCTTGCCATCATGGGGCTGTTGCCCAAGCCCCATGGTCAGGTGGTGGCGGGCTCCATCCGCTTTCAGGGGGAGGAGCTGCTGTCGCTTGCGCCGGATCAGATGTACAAGGTGCGCGGCAACCGCATCTCGATGATCTTTCAGGAGCCGATGACGGCGCTCAACCCGGTGCAGACAGTCGGTGATCAGCTGATGGAGGTGTTCCGCCTCCACCGTCCCGACTACAGCAAGGCCCAGCGCAGGGAGGCAGCCATCGCCATGCTGCAGAAGGTGGGGATCCCCGAACCTGCCCAGCGTTTTGCCGTTTATCCCCACAACCTCTCCGGCGGCATGCGCCAGCGGGTGATGATCGCCATGGCGCTTGCCTGCGAGCCGGCGCTGCTCATCTGCGACGAGCCGACCACGGCGCTCGATGTGACCATTCAGGCCCAGATCCTGGAGTTGATGAAGGAGCTGCAGGCCCAGACCGGCATGGCCATCATCTTCATCACCCATGATCTCGGGGTGGTGGCGGAGCTGTGCGACGAGGTGGTGGTGATGTATGCCGGCCGGGCGGTGGAGCAGGCCGACGTGTTCGAGCTGTTTGACCACCCGCGCCATCCCTATACTCATGGTCTGATGAGCTCGATCCCACGGCTCGAAGATGAGCCCAAGAGCCTGCTCAAGACCATCAAGGGGCAGGTGCCCGCCCTGCACGAGATGCCGGCCGGATGCCGTTTCTCCAACCGTTGTCCCCATGCCACCGAGATCTGCGTGAGCGCCATTCCGGCCACCGAGCAGCTCGCCGAGCGGCATGGAGTGGCCTGCCACCACTGGAGGGAGCTAGCCGTATGAAGACGCTTTTATCGGTGCGCGACGTGAAGCAGCACTTCCAGCTGGGCGGCGGCTTGTTGCGCAAGAAGTATCATGTCTACGCGGTGGACGGCATCAGCTTCGATCTCAAGCAGGGGGAGACGCTGGGGCTGGTGGGCGAGTCCGGCTGCGGCAAGTCGACCCTGGGGCGCACCCTGCTCAAGTTGTTCGAGCCGACCGCCGGCACCATCACCTTCGAGGGGCGTGACATCACCCACCTCCCGCCCAAGGAGATGCGATCTTTGCGCCAGGAGATGCAGATCGTGTTTCAGGATCCTGCGGAATCCCTCAACAGCCGCCACACGGTGGGGCAGATCCTGGAGGAGCCCTTCGTCATCCACGGCAAGGGCAACGCCGAACAGCGGCGGGTCTGGGTGCAGGAGCTGCTGGAGAAGGTGGGGCTGCCGGGCAGCGCGGTGGATCGCTATCCCCATGAGTTTTCGGGCGGCCAGCGCCAGCGCATCGGCATTGCCCGGGCCATCGCCCTCAAGCCCAAGCTGCTGGTCTGTGACGAGGCGGTGTCGGCACTGGATGTGTCGGTGCAGTCCCAAATAGTCAACCTGCTGCTCACTCTGCAGCGGGAGATGAACCTCGCCATCATCTTCATCGCCCACGATCTGTCGGTGGTCAAGCACATCTCGGATCGGATTGCGGTCATGTATCTGGGCCGGATCGTCGAGCTGGCCGAGGCCCAGTCGCTCTATCTGGCACCCCGCCACCCCTATACCCAGGCGCTTATTTCGGCCATTCCGGTGCCGGACCCGCGTCGGCGCAGCCAGCGCATCCTGCTGACGGGGGATGTGCCGTCTCCCATCTCGCCGCCGAGCGGCTGCCACTTTCATCAACGCTGCCCTTATGCCGGCGAGCTGTGCCGCACCAAGTCGCCGAGCCTGCAGCCGTGCGACGGGGCCGATCATCAGGTGGCCTGCCACACGCCGTTGCCGCTGGCCGAGGCGATCCCCCTGGGAAAGGCGGTATGATGCCGGTGCCCGCATCGCAGCAAGATGGCACGGGAAACAGCGAATAAAAAATGGGGCCTGCGGGCCCCATCTTCATGGTTGGAGTTCAGGTTTGGCCGTGGAACATCTGGCCAGGGCAGGACAGCTCCCCCGCAAGGGGATGGCTGCTGTGTGGATTGCTGTTTTTGTAATTTTATTACTTAAATGTTCGATCACGCTTTCACGAAATTGCCCGCTGGCGGCATCAGGCGCCATAGCGGAAGTAGTAGTTGCGGGTTGCCGGCGCATAGGTATCTTTCTCTACGACGCCTTTCTTGCTGGTTACACCCTTCAGGTGGAACAGAACTGCCAGATTCTCAAACATATATTCACCTCATTGCTCTGTCGTTGATTTGTTATCTGTGACCTGGGTCACGCTTTGATCCTATGGTCTTCTGTGAGCTGGATCAACTTTTTGTGTTGTAAATTTACATAAATCATAGAAAGGGTTTTCAAATCCAAGGTTGCTTATGGAGACGGTTTCAGCAGGCTCTCAGATTGACACCTGATGGTCTGGCTGACGGGTCTGGATGAGCCACGGATGGGGGCGGCAGAGCCGTCCGGCGGTTTCGAGGGGAAACATGCCAAGGGTGGGAGCAGGCAAAAAAATACCCCGCACCTGGCGGGGTATGTGGTGTGGCCGGTCGGCCTTGGCCTGCGGGTTTATTTGGCCGGGATCTGTTCCAGCACGTGAACCAGCAGTTGCCAGAACCGCTCGACCGCCGGAATGTGCACCTTCTCACCCGGGGCGTGGGCGCCGCGGATGGTCGGGCCGAAGGAGACCATGTCCCACTCCGGGTAGGCGCTCTTGAACAGACCGCACTCGAGGCCGGCGTGGATCACCATGACGTTCGGCATCTCGCCAAACAGGGTCTGGTAGCTGTTGCGTACCAGCGCCATTACCGGGGAGTCCACGTTCGGTGCCCAGCCCGGGTAGGCGCCGGTAAACTCGCAGCTGGCGCCAGCCAGATTGAACAGGGAGCGGGTCATCTGTTCGACGCTCTCGCGACCGGAGTCGATGAGGGAGCGGATCAGGCACTGTACGTACACTTCGCCATCCTGGGTCTTGATGACGCCCAAGTTGGTGGAGGTCTCGGTCACGCCCGGGATGGCATCGCTCATGCGGATGACGCCGTTCGGGCAGGCCATCAGGGAGTCCAGCAGGCGGGCCTGCAGGGACTCGCTCATCAGCTGGGCCGGTTTTTCCTGGGATGTGAGCAGCACGGTCAGGTTGGCTTCGGTGGCGGCCAGCTCGCTCTGGTAGATGCCGGTATAACGGTCAACCAGGGCCTTGAATTCGTTGACGCTGGCGGCGGGCACCAGCAGCTTGGCCCGGGCCTCGCGCGGGATGGCGTTGCGCAGGGTGCCGCCATGGATCTCGGCCAGACGCAGGCCCAGCGGCTCGGCGGCCTTGAGCAGACGCACCAGCAGCTTGTTGGCGTTGCCGCGGCCGCGATGAATGTCGACCCCGGAGTGGCCGCCGCGCAGGCCCTTGACCAGCAGCTCGAAACCTTCACCCTCGGTGGCGGCGACCAGCTCCAGCGGGAAGCGGATATTGGCATCCACCCCGCCGGCGCAGCCCATGTAGACCTCGCCATCCTCTTCGGAGTCGGTGTTGAGCAGGATCTCGCCCTCCAGCCAGCCCGCTTCAAGGCCGAAGGCACCGGTCATGCCGGTCTCTTCGTCGGTGGTCAGCAGCACTTCCAGCGGACCGTGCTTGATGGTCTTGTCGGCCAGCACGGCCAGGCAGCCCGCCATGCCCATGCCGTTGTCGGCGCCCAGGGTGGTGCCGCGGGCAGTGACCCATTCACCGTCGATGTAGGCATCGATGGGATCCTTGGTGAAGTCGTGCTGGGTGTCGGCGTTGGCCTGCGGCACCATGTCGATGTGCGCCTGCAGCACCACGGCCTTGCGGTTTTCCATCCCCGGCGTGGCCGGTTTCTTGATGATGATGTTGCCGACGGCATCTTGCTTGACCGCCAGACCTTCCCCTTGTGCCCATTGGACGATCCAGGCGCTCAGCTGGGCTTCGTGCTTGGAAGGGTGGGGGATGGAGCAGATCTGTTCGAAGAAATGCCAAATCAGTTTGGGAGAGAGAGAACTAAGCTGTGCCACGTCGGGACTCCTTACCAGCACGGAAGATGACAGGGCCCCGGTAGCGGGGCGAGCAAGAGGATAACGATAATACAGTCAATCACACAAAAATGTGAGCGATCAGCGCAAATTGCGGGCGGCTTGTGCTGGCAAGCGGGGGAATGGCAGCGTACAGCTCCGGTATGGACGAAGCGAACCAGCACAAAAGAAAATTTGTGACTCGCATCACAAAAATATTGAGTTTATGGCGCCGGCTGGTAAATTAACGACCGTGGTTCGCCACCCGTCAGGATGACGATGAATGCCTCCAGGGAACCGAAGCAAAGCAAGTGCGCCTCCATGGAACCGAGTGTCCGTTCAAGGATCTGAACCCGCATTAAGGTACGTAACTTGTTAAGCAATCAGGAGTTTATGATGTCAGGCAGCAATTCAACCTATTGGTTCGCCCAGTCTCTTTATACCCAGGGTTTCAACTATCCGAACCCCTACGCCAGCCGCCGTTAAGGCCGGTTGCCGGCCAGGCTGACAGGCGGATCGAAAACAGCAGGCGAGTGAGGAATCCATCCTCCCCCTGCTATTTTTTTATCTGCTGCTCGGCGAGCGTCGCCCGGGAGAGGGAAAAGAGGGAGTCAGCCGGACTTGCTTCGATTTTTTTCCTGCATTTCGCATACGTTTGCCAGTCAATTTATCCGCAAACGATGGTATCATGCCCGCCCAACAGCCTGTCTGCGGTCCTGCCCCCTCTGTGACATGACCGCCAGCTCTGCCCATCCTGCTTCCATTGCATCTGTTTTCGCTGCCGAGGGTCTTCTCCCGAGGCGGTCGTGGTGCAAGCCGAATTTGGGAAAAAGGGCCGTCAGCATTAACGAAATCACGTGCGTCTGCACGGGTTTTCAAGTCTTAAGTGATTGTTTTTATAACTCGTTGAGATCGATTGTATGCCGAAAAAGTTTTATGTGTCGTGGGACAACCTGCAACGTGAAGCGCGCCGTCTGGCCCGTCGTCAACTGCCCGTCAGCCAATGGAAAGGGATCATCGCGGTCAGCCGCGGCGGCTTGGTTCCGGCTGCACTGATGGCGCGTGAACTTGGCATCCGCAACGTCGAAACCCTGTGCATCTCCAGCTATGACCACAACAGCCAGCGTGATCTGGTGGTCGTGAAGGCCGCCACCACCGCGGGTGACGGCGAAGGCTGGCTGGTGGTGGAAGATCTGGTGGACACTGGCACCACCGCCAAGGCGATCCGCGAGCTCTACCCCAAGGCCAAGTTCATCGCGATCTTCGCCAAGCCGATGGGTGAGCAACTGCTGGATGACTTCGAAGTCGCCATCCCGCAAGACACCTGGATCGAACAGCCGTGGGATATGGCGCTGGAGTTTGCCACGCCGATCTGCGACGAAGAGTAAGCAGCGAATCAGCTTCACAGGGCTCCTATATGGAGCCCTGTTTTTTTGTGGTGCAACTGGCTGCCGGGCGGGAAAAGTGGTTAAGATGGAGCCATTGCATGACAGTATGAGTAATAGCTTTGGACTTGAACGACGACCTTAACCTGACCGAGAAGCTCTTTACCCGGGTAAAAAAGGTGCTGGAGACCTCGGAAGTCTCCAACTCCAACTCCAGCCCGGTCGCGGAGCAGGATGACAATGTCGATGAGACCTTCATCGACGGTTCCATGTCATCGCGCTGGTATCGTCTGCTGCGCCGGCCGACCTGGGCCTGGCAGGGGGCGGACCCGGTCGAGGTGGAGCAGACCCTGGCCTGCATCGCCATGGGAGAGGGCGAGCGTACCCACGAGCGCTTCCTGGATACCATCAAGGGTTATGTGCCCGGCAACTGGGTCTATGAGTGGAGCCAGCTGGCCGGCCGCTACTTCAACCGGGGTCGCGAGCTGGTGGCACAGGGCGAACGAGCCGCGGCCCTGAAAAGTCTGCTCAAGGCGGTGCGCTACTACTCCATCGCCAGCTACCCCCATCTGAAGAATGACGAGCTGGCGGATCAGGCCCAGCTGCTCGGCAACATGGCCTACCGCGAGGCGGGACGCCTGTTCAAGGTGCCGCTCAAGGAGCTGCAGGTGCCGTTTCGCGGCAAGCACATTCAGGGCTACCTGCACCTGCCGACCACCGACAAGCCGGTGCCTCTGGTCATCGTCAGCGGCGGCATCGACTCGCTGCAGGTCGACTTTCTCAATTTCTATCTCAAGTGCCTGGAGCCCAACGGCATCGGCATGTTGTCGCTCGATATGCCGGGCATTGGCTATGCCGAGCATTGGCCGCTGGTGCAGGACACCAGCCGGCTGCACCAGGCGGTATTGAATCATCTGTCTGAAGTGGCCTGGGTCGATCACCAGCGCATCGCCATGGTGGGTTTTCGCCTGGCGGGCAATGTGGCGGCACGGCTCGCCTTCATCGAGCCGTTCAAGCTCAGGACCGTGGTTTGCATCGGCGCTGGCGTCAATCAGGTGTTTACCAATCAAGAGATGTTTGCCCGCTGCCCGCGCATGATGCGGGACGGGCTGGCCAACCGGCTGGGGGCTGATGCGGCCCAGTGGGAGTCGCTGCGTACCAAGTGCCAGGTATTTTCACTCAAGACGCAAGGATTGCTGGGGACTCGCACTTCCGTGCCGATATTGAGTATTGGACACAAGAAAGATTTTATTTGTCCCGAGCAGGATGTCCGGGCATTGGCGTCCGCCAGCCGCAACGGCAAGGCGGTGGTGTTCGACAAACAACCCTTGCTGGAGGTATACGACGAGGCGTTGAAAGAGATGGTCGACTGGCTCAAGAAGCACCTATGTACATGATATAGCGCTAAAATATAACGTCATCCCAGGGTGATGTGGCTTGTTCAACAGGGAGGTTAACATGTCAGAAAGAGTGACCTACAAGCGACTGCTGAGGCAGTTTGCCGCGATTGGCCCCTATTTACGTGAGGACCTGTGTGAAGAGGGGCGTTACCGTTTCGACTGCCTTTCCGTCTGTGTCAGCGCCAAGCCGGCGCCGGACAAACGGGAATTCTGGGGCTGGTGGCTGGTGGCTGGTGCTGGAGCAGCAGGATCACAGCTTCAGCTATCACTATCAGGTCGGCTTCTACAACGCCGAAGGGGAGTGGCTCAACAAGCCGCTGCCCAAGAAGCATCAGGCTGAAGTCGAACGTACCCTCAACCACTTCTACAAGCTCATCAGTGACAAGCTGCACCAGCTTGGTTGCCAGCTCGCTCCCGCCGAGCAGGTCACCAACGAGCTGACCGTCACCGCCGCCTGATGACCCGCCGCCCCGCCAGCCACCCATCGGCTGGCGGGGCGTTTCTTTGCCGCTTGCTCCGCTTTGCCTGCACCCGCCGCTGCCCTGGTGTTAATTGCCTTGCAGGGCAACAGGGCCGTGGGTATAAAGGGATTCCTTATATTTCAGCCTTTTTGCTCCCATGGAAAACAGAACCATAGTCGTCAAACTGGGCACCAGCGTGCTCACCGGGGGATCTTCCCAGCTCAATCGTGCCCACATGGTCGAGCTGGTCAGACAGTGTGCAGCCTTGCACCGTCACGGCCACAGGGTCGTGGTGGTCACCTCGGGGGCCATCGCCGCCGGCCGTGAGCATCTGGGCCACCCCCCATTGGCGCCAACCCTGCCCAACAAGCAGATGCTGGCGGCCGTCGGCCAGACCCAGCTGATCCGGGTATGGCAGGATCTGTTCAACCTCTATGGGTTGCACATCGGTCAGATGCTGCTGACCCGCGCCGATCTGGAGGACAGGGAGCGTTACCTCAATGCCCGCGACACCCTGCGCACCCTGCTCGATCACCGCATCATCCCGGTCATCAACGAGAACGACGCGGTGGCGACTGCCGAGATCAAGGTGGGGGACAACGACAACCTCTCCGCTCGCGCCGCCATCCTGGCCGATGCGGATCTGCTGATCCTGCTGACCGATCAGAAGGGGCTGTTTACCGCCGATCCCCGTACCAACCCGGATGCCCAGCTCATCGAAGAGGTGCAGACCATCGACGACACCCTGCGCAAGCTGGCGGGTGACAGCGTCAGCGGGCTCGGTACCGGCGGCATGGCCACCAAGTTGCAGGCCGCTGACGTGGCGCGCCGCGCCGGCGTCAACGTGGTGATCGCCACCGGCCAGATGCCGGAAGTGGTCGGCCGTCTCGCCAAGGGCGAGCGCATCGGCACCCTGTTCCCGGCGCTGGCTTCGCCGCTGGAAGGGCGCAAGAGCTGGATCCTGGCAGGCCCGCCCCCCCACGGCGAAGTGCAGGTGGATCAGGGCGCCGTGGCTGCCATGCAGGAGAAGGGCTCCAGCCTGCTGCCCAAGGGCATAGTGGCGGTGAAGGGCGATTTCGTGCGTGGCGACGTGGTGCGCATTCTCGATCCCAAGGGGGCCGAGCTGGCGCGCGGCATCTGCCGTTACAATCATCTGGAGCTGGACAAGCTGCGCGGCGTCCATTCGGACAACATCGAACAGGTGCTGGGTTACGGCTATGGCGCCGTGGCCATCCACCGCGACGACATGGTGCTGCTGTGAGTCGCCAGCCGCTGCCACGCAAGGGCAGCGACACATCAAGATAAGGGGGGACGCCGCCATCGGGCGGCCCCGCAAGAACCAAAGGGAAGAGAGATGAGTCTGGAGAAAATGGGGCAGGCGGCCCGTGAAGCCGCCTATCAGCTGGCCACCGTCAGCACGGCGCAGAAGAACCGGGCGCTGGCCGCCATCGCCGACGAGCTGGAGGCGCGCAGCCACCAGATCCTGGCCGCCAACGAGAAAGACATCGCCGCCGGCCGTGCGGCGGGCTTGTCAGACGCCATGCTGGATCGGCTGTTGCTCAACCCGGCCCGGCTGGCCGGTATCGTGGCGGACGTGCGCAAGGTGATCTCTCTGGACGATCCGGTCGGGGCCGAAATCGACAGCCGGATGCTGGAGAACGGCCTGCGCCTCTCCCGCCGCCGGGTGCCCATCGGGGTCATCGGCGTCATCTACGAGGCGCGTCCCAACGTCACCATCGATATCGCCAGCCTCTGCCTCAAGACCGGCAACGCCAGCATACTGCGCGGAGGCCGCGAGACCTTCCACTCCAACCTGGAGCTGGTACGGGTGATCCAGAGTGCGCTGGCGGCCTCCGGCCTGCCGCGCGATGCGGTGCAATACATCGACAACCCGGATCGGGCGCTGGTGGGCGAGCTGCTGCGCCTCGACCGCTACGTGGACATGATCATCCCCCGCGGCGGCGCCGGGCTGCACAAGATGTGCAAGGAGAACAGCTCCATTCCGGTGATCATCGGCGGTTTTGGCATCAGCCACATCTTCGTGGACGAGAGCGCCGATCTGGCGCGCTCCCTGGCGGTCATCGACAACGCCAAGGTGCAGCGCCCCTCCGCCTGTAATGCCCTCGACAGCCTGCTGGTGCACGAGAAGGTCGCCGCGACCTTGCTGCCGCAGCTGGTGGACTTAATGAACGAGCGCAAGGTGGCCCTGGTCGCTACTTCCGAAGCCATGCCGCTGCTTACGGGCGCCGACAGCCTGCGTGCCGCCGGCCCGGAAGACTTCGATACCGAGTGGCTCTCGCTGACCCTGGGAGTCAAGCTGGTGGCGGATGTGAACGAGGCACTGGCCCATATGCGCGAGCACAACGCCGGTCACTCCGATGCCATCCTCACCAACGATCTGGCCAATGCCGAGCGTTTCGTCAACGGGGCCGGTTCGGCGGCGGTCTACGTCAACGCCTCCACCCGCTTCACCGACGGTGGCCAGTTCGGGCTGGGCGCCGAGGTGGCGGTCTCGACCCAGATGCTGCATGCCCGTGGCCCCATGGGGCTGACCGAGCTCACCAGCTACAAGTGGGTGGGATTGGCGGACTATCTGAGTCGCGCCTGACGCCTTTTGGGGCCTGTGTGAAGATGCCGACTCAGGTCGGCATTTTTTTGCTTTTTTCTTGCCTGCTATCAGGGGCTTGCATATAACTATCCAGCGAGGTGTGGCGATATTTTGAGCGCTGCGCTAGCCACAAAAACGGGAGCAGATTCAAGGATGAAGCAAACAGATTGGATGAAGCGCTGGGGCGCGCTCTGGCTGGGGTTGCCGCTGCTGCTGGGGGCGCTCTGCTTTAGCAGCAACAGCCACGCCAGCTGGGATCAGGATCTCTACCGCCAGTTGGGGCTGGCCGGCAAGCTCGACAAACAGGTATTTCGCAAGGCCATCACCAGTTACCAGAGCGTGCGCCACAAGCGCAAACCCATTCTCACCATTATCGACTACAGCAAACCCTCGACCATGCGCCGGCTGTTCGTCATCGACGTGAAGCGCCACAAGCTGCTCTACCACACCTGGGTCAGCCATGGTCGCAACTCGGGCGAGTTGGCTGCCAACCAGTTTTCCAACCAGTTCAATTCCATGAAGAGCTCGCTCGGGGTCTATCGCACCGCCGAGACCTATCAGGGCAAGCACGGCTATTCGCTGCGCCTCGACGGCCTGAGCCCAGGCCAGAACAGCAATGCCCGCAAGCGGGCCATCGTGGTGCACGGCGCCGACTATGCCAGCCCGCGCCATTTGCGCAAATATGACAAACTGGGCCGCAGCTGGGGCTGTCCCGCACTGCCCAAGGAGCAGTCCAGGGCCATCATCGACATCATCAAGGGGGGCAGCGTCATCTACGCCCACGGCTGAGGCCGGCCCGCGAGCCCAAATAGAAAAGGCCAGCGAATGCTGGCCTTTTGCAGTGAGTCTAGCGTGGCGGCTACTTGCGTACCACCAGCACGGGGCAGGGGGCATGGCGCACCACGGATTCGGCCACGCTGCCTACCAGCAGATGGCTGATGCCGGAGCGGCCGTGGCTGCCCATCACCACCAGGTCGGCTTTCTCTTCCTTGGCCTGCACGACGATCTCGTCGGCGGCGCGACCGAAGCGCACCTCGAAGGTGGCAGGAATGGGCAGACTGGCGATCAGCTCCTTCATCTGGCTCTTGGCCTGACGCTCCATCTCATGGGTGATCTCGATGGCAGTCATGTGCAGGATCTTGTAGCTGTCGAAGCCATGCAGTTGATCCACCACGTGGACCAGTTTGAGTTCGGCCTTGTGGCTCTGGGCCATGAATACGGCATAGTCGAGCACGGCCTGTGACATCTGGGAAAAATCGACCGGACAGAGCAGGGTTTTAATGGATGGCATATGAAGGCTCCCCTATGTTGGGTTACTAATGAATCTTATTGTCAATAATACCGATTCAGCGGGCAATAACCCTCGACTCGCTCGCAAAACCGGGAAAAAGAGGTGCGTTGCCGGCAGATCTTCATATCATGGGGAATGGCTTGGGCGCGGCTGCAAATGGCATCGCCTGCGGAGAAACGGTAAGACATGATTCGTTTGTTGCTTTCATTGACGTTGCTGATTTGCTGGCCCGGTCGGGCCGATCCCCTCTATGTCTATTGCGATGACTGGCCGGGCTTCTGCCAGCCGGATGGCAGGGGCGTCTATCTGGACATAGTGCGGGCCATCTATCAGCCCAACGGTTACCAGGTCATGCCGCGCATCGTGCCCTACAAGCGGGCCCTGGCGGTGATCGCCCAGAAAGGGGGCGACATGGCGATGGGGGTCTATCGGGATGAGGTGAGCGGCGTGCTGCAACCCCGCCATCCCGCCTCGGCCGATGATCTGACGGTGCTGATGCTCAAGAAGTGGCGGCCCCAGTGGCAAGGGGAGCACAGTCTGAGCGGGCAGGGGGTGGTGTGGTTGCGGGGCTGGGCCTTTGACAAGTACATACCGGTCTCCATGCGCTGGCACGAGATCGACAGCCACGACATGGCGCTGCAGCTGCTGGCCAAGGAGCGCTATCGCTACTATCTGACCGCCGGGGTGCTCTACTCGGCGGATTCCATTCCCGCCAACATGCAGCGCATCTTCCTGCGCTGGGTCCCGACCTATCCCATCTTTGCCGATACCGAGAAGGGGCGCAGCCTGCAACAGCTCTGGGATCAAGGCATGGTCAATCTGGTGCGACACGGTACCCTGGCCGAGATCTACCGGCGCTACCAGCTCTACGACTATTACCGCGATTTCATCAAACAGCAGGAGCAGAGGCTAGCCCCTGGCAACTAAAGCGCCCTGCGCCGGGGGCTGGTTACCTGTTCAGGCGCTTTTTTGTCAGCGTCTCAGCTGCTTGGCCAGCCGGTCATAGAGGATCACGTTGACCGAAGCGGCGAGATTCATGCAACCGTGCGTCGGGACGTAGATCACCTCCTGCACCGCCTTGAAGCGGGCGGGATCCAGGGTACCGTCCTCCGGGCCGAAGATGTAGAAGGCGCGCGCCGGGTGCACATAGTCCGGCAGGGAAGTGGCCCCCTCGATCAGATCCACCAGCACCGGCGTGCAGCCGGCCGGCACCATCTCCATCAGATCGTCGACCCCGAGCAGGGGGATCTTCTCCACCATCTGCTTGGTATCGGTGGCGAAGCGGCGCGCCAGCTCGAAGCGGTTGCCGGTGTAGTAGACCTCGTCCGCCCCGTAGCAGCCGGCGGCCCGCATCACGGCCCCCACGTTCTCCGGTGACTTGGGGTTGACCAGCCCGATGCAGCAATAGCCTGCGTCGCCGTGCGGTGCTGACTCATCCCCCTGTGGTGGCAGGCATTCGTGGTCTGACTCTCTCATCTCGCTCTCCTCTGTGGCGGCCGCATTATACTCCCGCGCCGCCCCTTGCCCAGCCTGGGTATGCACTCCCGCCTGACGGGCCCAACAAGGGGGCGCTTGCACCGTCCCAGCGCAGCCGCTCGGTGCCGATCGCCGTCCAGGCGCACCTTGCATACTGGCGCGGGGTTTGCAGTTATCCCAGGAGAGAGTAAATGCGGCTTATCCGGACAAAGGCGTCCGTCCCCAGCGGGGGCGGGCGCTTTTTTTATGGGCCATGGCAGCGGCGACCCAGGGATGGGGAGTCGGACGACGAGGAGCAAGGGAATGAACACCACCTGTGCCTATTGTGGAGTGGGCTGCGGCATCCGGCTGAGCCGGGAGGGGGATGACTGGCAGTTGCAGGGGGATGAGGGGCACCCGGCCAACGCGGGGGCTCTGTGCGTCAAGGGGGCCAGCCTGCTGGAGAGTCTGGATTTCCCCGATCGCCTGCTCTATCCGCGCTGGCTGGGGCAGCGTATCGGCTGGGAGCAGGCTCTGGATACCCTGGCGGAGCGTTTCACCGCCATTCTGGCCGAATCCGGGCCACAGGCCATCGGCATCTACCTGTCGGGCCAGCTCACCACCGAGGATTACTACGTTGCCAACAAGCTGATGAAGGGGTATCTCGGCAGTGCCAACGTGGATACCAACTCCCGGCTCTGCATGTCGTCGTCGGTGGCGGCCCATCAGCGCGCCTTCGGCGAGGATCTGGTGCCCGCCTGCTACGAGGATCTGGAGCTCGCGGATCTGGTGGTGATCACCGGTGCCAACACCGCCTGGACCCACCCCGTGCTGTTTCGTCGTCTGCAGCAGGCGCGGGCGCGGCGCCCCGAGCTCAGGCTGGTGGTGCTGGACCCGCGCCGCACCATGACGGCGGAGCAGGGGGACCTGCACCTGGCCCTCAGGCCCGGCAGCGACGTGGCGCTGTGGAACGGGCTGTGCCGCTACCTGCTCGATCACGACGGCTGGGACAAGGATTATGTGGCGCGCCATGTGAGCGGCTTCGAGGCGCTGGCGGCGGCGCTGGACGATCCGGCCTGGCAGCTGGAGGCGGTGGCCCAATGTTGCGATCTGGCGCCGGGGGATCTGCTCGGCTTCTACCGGCTGTTTGCCCGCACCCCCAAAACCGTCAGCCTGTTCTGCCAGGGGATCAACCAGTCCAACCAGGGGGTGGACAAGGCCAACGCCATCATCAACGCCCATCTGCTGTGCGGGCGCATCGGCAAGCCGGGGGCGGCCCCCTTCTCCATGACGGGGCAACCCAACGCCATGGGCGGGCGCGAGGTGGGGGGGCTGGCGACCCAGCTGGCGGCCCACATGGGCTTTGGCGAGGCTGAGCGCGATCGGGTGCAGCGTTTCTGGCAGAGCCCGACCATGGTGGGTGGCCCTGGCCACAAGGCGGTCGAGCTGTTCGAGGCGGTGCACCGGGGGGAGATCCGCGCACTCTGGGTGCTCGGCACCAACCCGGCAGTCTCCCTGCCCGACGGCAACCGGGTGCGCGAGGCGCTGGCTCGCTGCGAGCTGCTGGTGGTCTCCGAGGTGACCGCCAACACCGACACGGCGCATCTCGCCCACCTGCTGCTGCCCGCCGCCGCCTGGGGGGAGAAGAGCGGCACCGTCACCAACTCGGAGCGCACCATCAGCCGCCAGCGCGCCTTCCTGCCCCCGCCGGGGGAGGCCAGGCCCGACTGGTGGGCGCTGACCCAGCTGGCTCGCCGGCTCGGCTTCGGCGAAGGGTTTGCCTATGAGCACGAGCACGACATCTTCTGCGAGCACGCAGCCCTGTCGGGTTTCGAGAATCAGGGGCAACGCCAGTTCGACATCTCGGGGCTGGCCCGCCTCAGCCGCGCCGAGTTCGAGGCGCTGGCGCCCCTGAGCTGGCCGGTCAACGCTGCCTGGCCTAGCGGCCGGGCCCGGCTGTTCGAGGATGGGCGCTTCGCCACCCCGGATGGCCGTGCCCGTCTGCTGCCCCTGGCTCAGTTCTTTCCCCCCGAGCCAGAAGCGGTGCAGCCGCCGGCGGGCCTCTCCTTGTTGCTTAACAGCGGTCGGCTGCGGGATCAGTGGCACACCATGACCCGCACCGGCCACGTGCCGCGTCTGCAGGAGGCCGAGCCCTGGCCCAGGGTGCGGCTCGGCGCCGCCAGCCTGCTGGCGCTGGGGCTCAAGGAGGGGGATCTGGTGCGCCTTCACAACGAGCTGGGGGAAGCGCGGCTGCTGGTCGGGCTGGACGAGGGGCTCAGGGAGGGGGAGGCCTTCCTGCCCATGCACTGGACCGACAGCCAGTGCAGTCAGGGGGCGGTCAATCGCCTCATTGCCGCCGTGGTGGATCCCCTTTCCGGCCAGCCCATGTTCAAGCAGGGCCGGGTGCGGGCCGAGCCGCAGCCGACCCGTTGGCAGGGGCTCTGGCTCGGTCGGCGAGACTGGGACGAGCCGCTGGACTGGTGGGCCAGGCGCCCGTTGCCGGAGGGCAGCTGCACCCTGCTGGCCTCCTGGTCAGAGGCGCCCGAAGCCCTGTGGCAGCGGCTGGCAACCCAGGGGCGCTGGCTGCGACTGCCGCTGGCGTCGGGTTGGCTCGCCGTGGCGCTGGCCGGGGATCGCATCGATGGCCTGTTGCTGGTGGGGGAGCGGCGCCCGGACATCAAGGTTGAGCTGCTGGCGAGCCTGCTCGGCACCCCGCTGCAGGCGGGGGCCCTGAGCCAGACCCTGAACGTGGCCCTGCTGGGGGAGAGCCGGCTGATCTGCTCCTGCCTGCGGGTGTCGGAGCAGCGCATCGTCGATGCCATCGTGCGACAGGGGGTGAGCGAGCTGGCGGGGCTGCAGGCCCTGCTCGGCTGCGGCAGCAACTGCGGCACCTGCCTGCCAGAGATCGACAAGCTGTTGATCAAACATGTTTTTATCGCCACCGCTTAAGACGGGATACAAGGAGTCTGTGATGAGCCAAATCAGTCTGGTAGGGGCCGGTCCAGGCCCGCTCGAATTGTTGACCCTGCGTGCGCTGCAGCGGATCGAGGCGGCGGAGGTGGTGGTCTATGACCGCCTGGTGGGGGAGGAGATCCTGGCCCGCATTCCCCAGGGGGCGGCCCGCTTCGACGTGGGCAAGCGCTGTGGCGAGCCGAGCCCGAGTCAGGCGCAGATCAACGCCCTGCTGCTGGCGCTGGCTCGCACCGGTAAGCGGGTGGTGCGGCTCAAGGGGGGCGATCCCCTGGTGTTTGGCCGTGGTGGCGAGGAGGCACTGCACCTGGCGCGCCACGGCATCGCCGCCGAGCTGGTGCCCGGCATAACGGCTGCGCTTGGCTGCGCCGCCAGCAGCCTGATCCCGTTGACCCACAGGGGGCTGGCCCGCTCCCTGACCCTGGTCACCGGCCACCTGATGGACGAGGGCGACTATCAGGGCTGGCAGGGGCTGACCCGGGCCGGTCACACCCTGGTGTTCTACATGGGGCTGGAGCGGGCGGCCGAGATCCGGCAGGGGTTGCTGGCGGCCGGTGCCTCACCGGATCTGCCGGTGGCGCTGGTGGTGGCCGGTTGCAGCGCCCGCCAGCAAGTCCATGAGACCCGGCTGGACGGGCTGGCGCAGGCCGCCTTGGCCCTGCTCGGCCAGAGCCCGGTGCTGATGATCATGGGGGAGGTGGTGCGCCTGCGGGCCGAGCTGCAGGGCCTGCTGGGACAGGCGCTGGAGCGGGTGGCCTGAGCCGCCGTTCCCTCTCTACCTCTACTACCTCCAGAGGAATAAAAAGGGGGTATATTCAAACAGTTGGCGCTCATGTTGCCTCTGTGGTGACAGACCACAGTGGTGGCAGACCAATCGAATGCCGTTGGCAAGGAGCGCCATGACCATTCTCACTTCAGGGGGCCCCGCTGGCCCCGTTTCCCGCCTGCTGATCCACGCCGACGAACCGGGTCAGGCCAACCGGCTGGCCCTCTTGGTCAGCCAGTATGGCCATCAGCCCAGGATCCTCGACGCTCGCCAGCTACTGAGCCCGGACGGGCAGGGAGATGCCCTGCTCATCAGCAGTCGCCAGTTCGGTGCCGAGGTGCGGCTCGGCCTCTCTCTCTGGCCCGGGGTACCGCGCCTGCTGTTTTGCGAGCGGATCGGCACCGAGCCCCAGATCGCCCTGTTGCAGCAGGGGGTGCTGCTGGTGCCCCATCCGTGTGGCGAGCGGGAGCCGGTCGAGCAGTGGCTGCGCCTCGCCCGCAGCCAGCTGGCCATGGTGCAGGCGCTGGCGCAGACCGAGAGCGAACTGCGTCGGCAGCTGGTGGAGCGGCGGCTGATCGAGCAGGCCAAGGGGCGGCTGATGCGCCATCAGGGGCTGGACGAGGAGCAGGCCTACCGGCTGATGCGCAGCACCGCCATGAGCCGCCACCTGAGCCTAGGGGAGCTGGCACGGCAACTGCTGTTGGCACTGCCCGCCTGAGAACCGGGTCCACGCTCCTACTGCGAGGCCGTGATCAAGGCTCATGTGCTGCTCGGAATCCTCATTTATGTCTATAAACTCCGGTTCCTGCGCTGCTCTTTACCTTGCTGACGACCTCTCGTGACAGATCGCGAACCGGTTCTGAAGGGACTGGCAAACCGTTTTGGTGCAACTGCGCCTCATTGAGGCGCATAAACGGGCAGAGGATGCGCCCCGAGCCGCTCAGGGCCCGCCAGCGGTGGTTCGGCCAGATTGGCACGGAAAGTGAATTAACGAACAGACAGAACAAGACGCAGTGGTGAGGCCGCAAGGCTTCACCGGCAACAGGGCAAAGAGGCCTCACCGATCCCGGATCGGTGGGGCTTTTTTTTGGTCGTCATCCTGCAACGAGGCAGGCGGGCGAGAGCCCGGAACAGGAACCGAGCGAGGGAATGGCATGAACAGACGACAAGGATGTGCGGGGATGCTGCTGGCGGTGCTGTCACTGCCGGCGCTGGCCGCGGTGGGGGCGCCCGAGCAGGAGGAGATCAAGCTCGGCTTCATCAAGCTGACCGACATGGCGCCACTGGCGGTGGCCTATGAGCGCGGCTACTTCGAGGACGAGGGGCTCTATGTCACCCTCGAGGCCCAGGCGAACTGGAAGATCCTGCTGGATCGGGTGATCGACGGCGAGCTGGACGGTGCCCAGATGCTGGCGGGCCAGCCCCTGGCGGCCCATATCGGCATCGGCACCCAGGCAGAACTGGTGACGGCGTTTGCCATGGATCTCAACGGCAACGCCATCACGGTGGCCAAGCCGGTGTGGGCAGCCATGGCGGCCCAACTGCCCAAGCCGGTGGCAGGCAAGGTGCCGGCGCCGGTGAGCGCCGCCGCCCTCAAGCCGGTGGTGGAGCAATACCGGCAGGCGGGCAAGCCGTTCAACATGGGGATGGTGTTCCCCGTCTCCCCCCACAACTACGAGCTCAGGTACTGGCTTGCGGCTGGCGGCCTCAACCCCGGTTTCTACGCACCCAAGCTCGGGGACAACTCGGGCCAGCGCCAGGCGGACGTGCTGCTGTCAGTCACCCCGCCACCGCAGATGCCCGCCACCCTGGAGGCGGGCACCATCGCCGGCTACAGCGTGGGGGAGCCCTGGAACCAGCAGGCGCTCGCCAAGGGGATCGGGGTACCGGTCATCACCGATCAGGAGATCTGGCGCAACAACCCGGAGAAGGTGTTTGGCGTCACCCGGGAGTGGGCAGAGCGCCACCCCAACACCCATGTCCGGCTGGTGAAGGCGCTGCTGCGGGCCGCCTGGTGGCTGGATGCAGAACAGAACGGCAACCGGCGCGAGGCGGCCAAGATGCTGGCGAGACCCGAGTACGTGGGGGCCGACGAGCAGGTGATCGCCAGCTCCATGACCGGCACCTTCGAGTACGCCAAGGGGGACAAACGCCAGCTGCCTGACTTCAACGTCTTCTTTCGCCACCACGCCACCTATCCCTACTACTCGGACGCCATCTGGTACCTGACCCAGATGCGGCGCTGGGGCCAGATCCCCGAGGCCAAGCCGGACGCCTGGTTCGAGCAGGTGGCCAAGGCGGTGTATCAACCCGAGGTCTATCGCCAGGCCGCCGAGGTGCTGATCGCCGAGGGCAAGCTCAAGGCGCAGGACTTCCCCGATTTTGCCAGCGAGCAGGGCTATCGCGGCCCTCAGGATGGCTTCATCGACGGCCTCATCTACGACGGCCGCCACCCCAACGCCTATCTGCAGCAGTTCGCCATCGGCCTCAAGGGCGATGAGCGGGTGCAATGAGCGAGGAACGCGCAATGAAACGACATCAGTGGAAAATCATGGATTGGAAAACCCTGGTGCAGCCCCTGCTGGGCGTGCTGCTGTTCCTCGGCCTCTGGCAGTGGGGGGCGAGCCAGGTGCAGACCAGCCTGGGCACTTTGCCGGGGCCGCTCGCTACCGCCAGTCAGCTCTGGTCGCTGGGTCAGGATCACCTGGCCGAGCGGGAGAAGGCGAGCGCCTTCCTCGAGCGCCAGCGGGTGCGCAACGCCGAGCGGCTGGCCGCGGATCCGGCGGCCGAGGTGAAGCTGCGCCCCTACACAGGGCGCCCCACCTTCTTCGATCAGATAGGGACCAGTCTGCTCACCGTGCTGTGCGGCTTTGGCCTCGCGACCCTGATCGCCATCCCGTGCGGGGTACTGCTCGGCATGAATCAGGGACTCTATCGCGCCGCCAACCCTGTGATCCAGCTGCTCAAACCGGTGTCGCCGCTGGCCTGGCTGCCGCTCATCACCCTGGTGGTGAGCGCACTCTACGCCAACCCCACTCCCTGGCTTGCCAAGTCCTTCCTCACCTCGGCGCTGACGGTGACCCTCTGCTCCCTCTGGCCAACCCTGATCAACACCGCGGTCGGGGTGGCGGGGCTGGACCGGGATCTGCACAACGTCAGCCGGGTGCTGCGGCTCTCTTTCCTGACCCACGTGCGGCGCATCGTGCTGCCCGGCGCCCTGCCCATGATCTTCACCGGCCTTCGCCTGTCCCTGGGGGTGGCCTGGATGGTGCTGATCGCGGCGGAGATGCTGGCCCAGAACCCGGGGCTCGGCAAGTTCGTGTGGGACGAGTTCCAGAGCGGCGGCTCGACCTCGCTGGCCCGCATCATGGTGGCGGTGATCACCATTGGCCTCATCGGCTGCGCCCTGGACAGGGGCATGCTGGCCCTGCAGCAGTGGTTGTCCTGGGACAAGCGCCAGGTGCTGCGTTAACAACAAATTCCATATTCAGGCGGGAGAAGAGCCAATGAAGAGTTATCTGCAGTTAAGCGACGTCGGCATCTCGTTCGAGACGGAGCAGGGGCGCTTCGAGGCCCTCAGCCGGGTCAACCTGCGCATCGAGCGGGGGGAGTTCGTCTCCCTCATCGGTCACTCCGGCTGCGGCAAGAGCACCGTGCTCAACCTGGTGGCCGGGCTGCTGGAGCCCACCACGGGGGGCATCATTCTCGACGGGCGCGAGGTGGCGGGGCCGGGCCCGGAGCGAGCCATGGTGTTCCAGAACCATGCCCTGCTGCCCTGGCTCAGCGTCCAGCAGAACGTGGCGCTGGCGGTGGGGCAGGTGGAGCCGAACCGGCGGGCGGCTTCGGAGCGGGTGGACTATTACCTCTCCCTGGTGCAGATGGAGCACGCCAGCCAGAAGATGCCTCATGAGCTGTCGGGGGGGATGAAGCAGCGGGTCGGCATCGCCCGTGCCCTGTCGCTCTCCCCCAAGGTGCTGCTGATGGACGAGCCGTTCGGTGCCCTCGATGCCCTGACCCGTGCCCATCTGCAAGATGCGCTGATGGCGATCCAGGCGGAGCTTGGCAACACCGTCATCATGATCACCCACGACGTGGACGAGGCGGTGCTGCTCTCCGATCGCATCGTCATGATGACCAATGGCCCCAGTGCCACTGTCGGGGAGATCCTGACCGTGGACCTGCCGAGGCCCAGAGACAGGGTGGCTCTGGCGGACGATGGTCACTATCACAAGCTGCGCCAGCAGGTGCTGCGCTTCCTCTACGAGAAGCAGCGCAAGGTGACTCCCCTCAAGGTGGCCGAGCCAGTTCGCAGTCAGCGCCGGGCCTGAGCCCATCGATTCAAGGAAGAGAAATATGGACAACAAGCAGAGAGTGCAGGTGGTGGGTAACGGGGGTAACGGCATGGATTTGCTCGATCATCACTTCGTCGAATCGTCCGAGAGGATTGAGAAACAGCGGTTGCTGGTGGTGGGCAATGGCATGGTGGGTCATCACTTTGTCGAGCAGCTGGTGGCAGCCGGCGGCCTCGAGCGCTTCGAGGTGACGGTATTCGGCGCCGAGCCGGACTCCGCCTACGACAGGGTGCACCTCTCCGAGGTATTCGGCGGCAAGGCGCCGGAGGCGCTGCGGATGGCGGATCCCGCCTGGTACGAGGCGCAGGGCATAGCGTTGCGGCTGGGGGCCGAGGTGGAGGTGCTGGACAGAGACACCCGCACCCTGACCCTGGCCTGTGGCGAGCAGTTCGGTTACGACCGACTGGTGCTGGCGACCGGCTCGGTCCCCTTCGTGCCCCCCATTCCCGGCCATCGGCGGGAAGGCTGCTTCGTCTACCGTACCCTGGGAGATCTCGCCGCCATTCGCGATGCCTGCGCCGGCGCGCGCAGCGGCGTGGTGATCGGCGGTGGCCTGCTCGGGCTGGAGGCGGCCAACGCACTGCGGCTGCTCGGGCTCAGCACCCGGGTGGTGGAGTTCGCCCCCAGGCTGATGCCGGTGCAGCTCGACGAGAGCGGCGGCGCCGTGCTGCGGGACAAGATCCGGGCGCTCGGGGTCGAGGTGCTGGTGGAGAAGGCCACCGAGTGCATCGAGGATGGGGAGCAGGCCCGCCACCGGCTGCGTTTCAAGGATGGCTCTCATCTGGAGACCGACGTGCTGCTGTTCTCGGCCGGCATCCGCCCCGCTGACGGCCTGGCCCGGCAATCGGGGCTGGCGGTCGGGGAGCGCGGCGGCATCTGCATCGACGACGGCTGCCACAGCTCGGATCCCGCCATCCTCGCCATCGGCGAATGCGCGCTCTGGCAGGGGCGCATCTTCGGGCTGGTGGCCCCCGGCTACCAGATGGCCCGGGCCGCCGTGGCCAGCCTGTGCGGCGGCGAGAGCCGCTTCGCGGGGGCGGACATGTCCACCAAGCTCAAGCTGATGGGGGTGGACGTGGGTTCCATCGGCGATGCCCACGCCAGCACCGCCGGCGCCCAGGAGCTGCTGTTGCTGGACAGGGTCAACGGCATCTACAAGAAGCTGGTGACCGACGGCGAGGGGAGCCGGCTGCTCGGCGCCATCCTGGTGGGGGACGGCGCCGATTATGAGCGGCTGCTGCAGTACTACCAGAACGGGGTGGCACTGCCCCAGCCGCCGCTCTCCCTGCTGGTGGGGGAGGCGGGCGGCGCGGCGGCGCCCCTGGTGCTGCCGGACAGCGCCATCCTCTGC
The DNA here is from genome assembly GCF_049860615.1 of Aeromonas sp. FL131. Classification (NCBI taxonomy): domain Bacteria; kingdom Pseudomonadati; phylum Pseudomonadota; class Gammaproteobacteria; order Aeromonadales; family Aeromonadaceae; genus Aeromonas; species Aeromonas sp. FL131. The sequence continues at coordinate 3,374,125 of NZ_CP187595.1, read as the reverse complement.
TCCTGCCACAACGTCAGCAAGGGGGCCGTGGTGGCCGCGGTCAAGGCGGGCAATCACGAGCTGGCGGCGGTGAAGAGCTGCACCAAAGCGGGCACTGGCTGCGGCGGCTGCGGCAACCTGCTCAAGCAGGTGGTGGAGCAGACCCTGGAGGATCTCGGGGTCGAGGCGGACAAGGGGCTGTGCGAGCACTTCGCCCACAGCCGCCAGGAGCTCTATCACCTGGCCAGGGTCGGCGAGCTGAAGAGCTTCGAGGCGCTGCGCGACAAGCACGGCAAGGGGCTGGGTTGCGACATCTGCAAACCGACGGTCGCCTCCATCCTGGCGTCGCTGTGGAACGAGCACGTGCTGGCGCAGCCCCACCGCGCCCTGCAAGACAGCAACGATGCCTTCCTGGCGAACCTGCAAAAGGATGGCACCTACTCGGTGGTGCCGCGTATTCCGGGCGGGGAGATCACCCCGGACGGTCTCATCACCATCGGCGAGGTGGCGCGCAAGTACGGCCTCTACACCAAGATCACCGGCGGCCAGCGCATCGACCTGTTCGGTGCCAGGGTCGATCAGCTACCCGCCATCTGGGGCGAGCTGGTGGCGGCGGGGTTCGAGACCGGCCAGGCCTACGGCAAGTCGGTACGCACCGTGAAATCCTGCGTGGGCTCGACCTGGTGCCGCTACGGGGTGCAGGACTCCATGACCCTGACCCAGACTCTGGAGCACCGCTACAAGGGGCTGCGGGCCCCTCACAAGCTGAAGTTTGCGGTCTCCGGCTGTACCCGGGAGTGCGCCGAGGCCCAGAGCAAGGACATAGGCGTCATCGCCACTGAGCGCGGCTGGAACCTCTATGTATGCGGCAACGGCGGCATGCGGCCGCGCCACGCCGACCTGTTCGCCACCGATCTCGATGAGCAGACCCTGATCCGCTACATCGACCGGCTGCTGATGTTCTACGTGCGCACCGGCGATCGGCTACAACGCACCTCGGTCTGGATGGAGAGCATGGAGGGGGGACTCGACTACCTCAAGTCGGTGATCATCGAGGACCGGCTCGGCATCGGCGCCGAGCTGGAGGCCATGATGGAGGGGATAGTCGGCAGCTGGCAGTGCGAGTGGAAGAGCACCCTGGCGGATCCGGACAAGCTCAAACTGTTCGAGGCCTTCGTCAACCGGCCCGAGGACCAGACGCCGCCACGGCGGGAGGAGCGGGGTCAGTGGGTGCCGGATATCGCTGTCAAGGCGGTGGTATGAACCGGGTCAGTGGGTTGCACACCAGCCATCGGCATCAAGGAGAGGGTATGAGTGGGGCCAGCGGGTTGCAAGCCAGTCATCACTATCAAGGAGAGGGTATGAACGGGAGCTGTGAGTTGGGCAGCAGCCATAAAGAGCAGGAGGTTGAGATGAACAGACTCAAGGACGATATGTTGCCATCGGAGCATGGTGAATGGTTGCGGGCATGCGAGCTGGCGGCCCTGCCGGAGCAGGCGGGGCGTAGCGCCTGGCTAGGGGGCAGGGCGCTGGCGTTGTTCCGGCTCGGCGAGCGGGTCTATGCGCTGGACGCGGTGGATCCCCTGACCGGAGTAGCGGTGCTGGGCCGCGGCCTGGTGGGGGATTGCGATGGCGAGCCGGTAGTGGCCTCGCCGCTCTACAAGCAGCGTTACGCCCTGGCGGATGGTCGCTGTCTGGACGACCCGGCATTGCGGGTCGCCTGCTGGCCGGTGATGCACAGTGCCGGCGAGGTCTGGGTGTTGCTGGGGTGAATGGCACCATCTGAAAACCGTTTTCCTGTCACCGGGTTTTGCCCGGTGATTTTTTGTGCGCAAGCCGACAATTTTTGCACGAGGCGATGGCGGGTAAACGTTTTTCGGAAATAATGGACAAACGTTTGTAACTGGATGTTTGTCTATGACGGAACGTGAGCAAGAGATCCTCGCCCTGCTGCGCCAGGACCCCATGATTGCCCAGCAGGAGCTGGCAGACAGGCTCGGCATCAGCCGTTCGGCGCTGGCGAGCCATATCTCCAGCCTGATGCGCCAGGGCTATGTGCAGGGGCGCGGTTATGTGCTGCGGGAAGGGCCCTACGCCGTGGTGATCGGCGGCGCCAACATGGATATCTGCGGCTGCAGCCACGACAACCTGCGCATCGGTGACTCCAACCCCGGCAAGGTACGTACCTCGGCCGGCGGGGTGGGGCGCAACATCGCCGAGAACCTGGCGCGGCTTGGCACCGACACCCGGCTGCTGAGCGCGGTGGGCAATGATCAATACGGCCATCACCTGCTGGACGTGACCCAGCGCGCCGGCGTCGACGTGCGCCAGGTGCTGATGCTGGATGGCCAGGCGACCTCCTGTTACTTGAGCCTGCACGATGGCAGCGGCGAGATGAGCTGCGCCGTCAACGACATGGCGATCATCGAGCAGCTCACCCCGGCCCGGCTCACCCCCTTGAGCGGTTTTCTCGGCGCGGCCCGGCTCTGGGTGCTCGACACCAACCTCGCCACTCACACCCTCGACTGGCTGTTCGAGCGCCAGGGGGAGCACATCATCTTCGTCGACACCGTCTCGGTGGCCAAGGTGGAGAAGATCCGCCCCTGGCTGCACCGCATCCACACCCTCAAACCCAACCGCAGCGAGGCGGAGCAGCTGTGCGGCTTCACCATAGCGGGGCCCGACACCTGGCCCATGGCGGCGGCCTGGTTCCACCGCGCCGGGGTGCAGCGGCTGTTCCTGAGCCTCGGCGATCAGGGAATTTTCTATAGCGACGGGGAGTGCCAGGGCCATCTGCCCGTGCTTGGTAGCCCGGTCGTCAACGTGACCGGCGGCGGCGATGCCTTCATGGCAGGGCTGGCCCACGCCTGGTTGCAGGAGCAGGGCATCATGGAGACAACCCGGTTCGCCCTCGGTTGCGCCGCCCTCACCGTCAATTGTTCCGATACCGTCTTTTCCGGCCTATCCAAGGCCGCCGTTGAACGCATGCTGGAGGAGTACCCATGTTGAACGCTTACCTCGATATCCAACCGGTCGTCGCTGAAGCCCTTGCTGCCGGCAAGCCGGTGGTGGCCCTGGAGTCCACCATCATCTCCCACGGCATGCCCTATCCGCAGAACGTGGAGACGGCGCGCCAGGTCGAACAGGTGGTGCGCGACAACGGCGCCGTGCCGGCCACCATCGCCATCATCGATGGCCGCCTCAAGGTGGGTCTGGATGAGGGGGCGCTGGAGGCGCTGGGCCGGGCCGGTCATGCCGCCACCAAGTGCAGCCGCCGCGACATTCCCTTCGTGCTGGCCAACAAGGGGCTGGGGGCGACCACGGTGGCCTCCACCATGATCATCGCTGCCATGGCCGGGATCCGGGTGTTCGCCACCGGCGGCATCGGCGGCGTGCACCGCGGCGCCCAGGAGACCTTCGACATCTCGGCCGACCTGCAGGAATTTGCCCAGACCCCGGTGGCCGTGGTCTGCGCCGGCGCCAAGTCGATCCTCGACATCGGTCTGACCCTGGAGTACCTGGAGACCCAGGGTGTGCCGGTGATCGGCTACCAGACCGAAGAGCTGCCCGCCTTCTACACCCGCGAGAGTGGCTTCAAGGTGGATTACCGCCTCGAGAGCCCGGCGGCGATCGCGCAGGCGCTGCGCCTCAAGTGGGAGCTGGGGCTGGCGGGTGGCGCCGTGGTGGCCAACCCGATCCCGACCCAGTTTGCCATGCCCAAGGCCGACATCGATGCCGCCATTGCCCAGGCACTGCGAGAGGCGGACGAGCAGGGAGTGAAGGGCAAGGAGTCCACCCCCTTCCTGCTGGCCCGGGTGTGCGAACTGACCGGCGGCAACTCGCTGGCGGCCAACATCCAGCTGGTGTTGAACAATGCCGCGCTGGGGGCGCGCATCGCCGCCAGCCTTTGATCCGCTGTTGCAACAAAAAAAGAGGGCCCGTGGGCCCTCTTTTTTTCATCTCGGCTTTGTGAGTGGCCGGGGGCGTTATTGCAGTACCAGCCGACCGTGCAGCGGCTGCACGGGTCTGTTGTTGGGGTGGTGCATCACCGCCTTGAAGGCGTCGATCTGGCCCTGACTCACCTGCACCGGCTGCTTCATCACCAGCCAGCGCACCCCTTCCGAGCAGGGTGGGGTGGTCAGCGAGCCGCTGAAGCGGTAGTAGTCGCGTTTAGCGGGCAGCAGTTGTTCGGCCGAGATCGGTTCCTTGAAGGCGTGACTCTCTCCCGCCTTGGCTGGCAGCAGCTGCCAGGCCTGGCTCAGGGCAGCATTGGCCTGGCCCGGCTCGAACATCACCGCCACCACCGCCAGCTCACCCTTGGCGTTGGCATGCACCAGGTGCCCCTCCAGCGGATAGGAGTGGCCCTTGATGAGGTTTTCGCTGGGGGCGTGGAAGTGGAACTGCTTGAGCTCAAAGCGCATGCCGTCGAGCTCAAGGCTGCTGCCCAGGGCATAGTCGACCTGCACCGTGTGGCCGTTGTTGGTGACACTGCGGCCCCCCGCCAGGTAGTGAAACTGCAGCGGGGCCAGCTCGGCCTCGACCAAACCGTCGAGGTTGACCGGCGACTGGTTGCTGCCCGCGCACTGGCCAAATTCCGGGGTCAGTCTGGCCCACTGCGCCGGGCCGGCCTCACCGCTGTATTCCCAATGGGGGGTGGCGGCGAAGGCGGCGGGGCAGAGCAACAGGGCGGCGGCCAACAGGGACTTTCTCATCATGCATCCTTATCTTGATTGAAAAGCACGGCGATCCGTTTCCTGCATTGACGAGGAAATAACGGAAGGCATCATCTGAATTGCGGGATACAGAAGGTCAGACGGTATTTTTATTATTGGTTGGGTGATCGCCGACGATATTTATGATGTATTTAATATGAATCTAAATAATGGGCGGTCACGCCTGCATATTGAATAATCGCTTTATTCAATGACAGCAATCTAATTAATTGGCTGTTATCGCAGATGAATTTGCTCATAATTCACTCATCGGAATTCAGCTCTTTTTTGCCGCGCAAGTCCCCGCCACCAGTCCGTCTGTAATATATTAATTCATTGTTTTTAATGTGGTTTTTGTTGGTCTCATTTGATCTTGAGCAAATAACGCACAGACTTTCCCGGGCAGGCTGAGGCTGCTGTTATGCACAGCCACAAGGGAGAGAGAAAAAATGAATAAATATTGTCTGTTGCTGGCGCTGGGCCTGCCAGGGATGGGGTGGGCGAACGAGCCGATCCAGCCGGTGGAAGCGGCCAAGGTGAGCGCACCGGAAAAAGTCGAGCTGGGCAAGATGCTGTTCTTCGAGCCGCGGCTCTCGAAATCCAACGCCATCTCCTGCAACTCCTGCCACAACCTGGCGACCGGCGGGGTAGACAACCAGGTCAGTTCCCTCGGCCACAAGTGGAAGGAGGGGCCGATCAACTCGCCCACCGTGCTCAACTCCAGCCTCAACTTCGTGCAGTTCTGGGATGGGCGCGCCAAGGATCTGCAGGCGCAGGCAGCGGGCCCCATCGAGAACCCGCTGGAGATGGCCTTCACCCACAAGCTGGCGGTGGAAACCCTGCACACCCTGCCCGAGTACCGGACCCGGTTCAGCGCCGTGTACGGCAAGGCAGACTTCGGCATCGACGAGGTGACCGATGCCATCGCCGCCTTCGAGGAGACCCTGGTAACCCCCAATGCGCCGTTCGATCGCTGGCTGAAGGGGGATGCCAAGGCGCTGACCGCGCAGCAGCTGAAGGGCTATCAGCTGTTCAAGGAGAAGGGCTGCACCGCCTGCCACAACGGGGTGGCCATCGGCGGCAACTCCTACCAGAAGATGGGGCTGGTCAAGCCGTTCAAGACCGACAACCCGGCCCAGGGACGCGGCGCCGTGACCGGCGAGAAGCAGTTCATCGGCTGGTTCAAGGTGCCGACCCTGCGCAACATCGAGCTGACCTACCCCTACTTCCACGACGGCTCGGTGTGGGATCTGAAGGAGGCGGTGCAGATCATGGCTGACATCCAGCTCGGCCAGACCCTGAGCGAGCAGGAGGCGGACGACATGACCGCCTACCTCAAGAGCCTGACCGGCGAGCAGCCGCAGATAGTGTTGCCTATTCTGCCGCCCTCCCAACCCGATACCCCCAGGCCTCAGGTCAAGAGCTGAGCGGGAGTGATGATTGCAGCGGAGCCACCGGCTCCGCTTTTTTGTTCCTATCTATCTGATAAGCCTCTCGAAGTTACTGCACTACACAATGACAAAGGGATGACAATCCCCCAGCTGGCGGCGGCGATTTTACCGATTTGCAGCCCTCTTCACATTTCCGACACGCTCACAATTTGTTCGATTGCCTTACTCATCCGACCTGGTGTCAAATCACTCCGCCTAATACAAGGAGTGGCATAATAATGAACAATATCAATAAATTAGTTCTGGCTATCGGATTCACTCTCACCACCTTCCCGAGCCTGGCGGCGGGCTTCCAATGCAAGGATCACGTCAAGCTCGGGGTGCCCAGCCAATCCAGTCAACTGCTGTGCCGTGACGGCTATGCCGCCGGTTACAACTACGACACCAAGGTCTCTGACTGGGTCTCTTACCGGATGACGGCCGCCAGCGCCCAGGGCCAGGTGCCGCGCAAGGATGCCTTTGCCGAGGACAAGGAGGTGCCGGTGCAGTTCCGCGCCACCCTGGCCGACTACAAGGGCTCTGGCTATGACCGTGGCCACCAGGCGCCGGCGGCGGACATGCGCTCCACCGCCACCACCATGAAGCAGAGCTTTCTGCTGACCAACATGACCCCGCAGCTGCCGGCGCTCAACCAGGGGGCCTGGCGCATCCTGGAGGAGAAGACCCGGCAGTGGGCCATCGCCTATCAGGATGTCTATGTGATCACCGGCCCCATCTTCACCAACTCCGATGCCTCCATCGGCAACGGCGTGACCGTGCCCCACGCCTATTACCGGGTGGTGATGGATGTGGCCAACAAGGAGGCGATCGCCTTCATCTTGCCGCAGCAGAACGTGTCGGCCAGCAAGCTGGCAGACTACATAGTGACGGTGGATGCGGTGGAGGAGCAGACTGGACTGGACTTCTTCGCCGAGCTGCCGGATGAGCAGGAAGAGGCCATGGAGTCTCAGCTGATGGCCATGTGGGGCAACTGAGCCAGGTCATGAGCACCATGAAAACAGGGGCCGCGGCCCCTGTTTTCATTTGCTCAGTTCATCCCCGACCTTCTTGACGGTATCCCGGGTGCCGTGGCCGATCTCCCGGGTCACGTCGCGGGTGGTGTGGCCAATCTCGCGGGTCACGTTGCGAGTGGTGTGCCCCACGGTTCTGCCCGCCTCCTTGATGTCGGCGCAGCCGCCGAGCAGGCTGCCCAGGGTCAAGCCGAGGGCCATCAGGGTCATGCAGTCACGCCTCATGCCGTGCTCCTTCTCGTTTCATCATCATCTCCATGCCGATGGCGGCATTATGGCCTCGTGTGCAACGGGCGGGCAACCAGCAGGGTGTGGCCCGGCCCCGGGATCTCGTGCTCGGCCTCCACGTGAAAGTGGGCCTCGCGCAGGCACTGGTACAGCTGTTTGGAGTGGTAGAAGCGGCTGTTGCCGTTGGCCAGACAGGTGAAGTAGAGGGAGGTGGCGTTGAGACTGAAACTGGCGGCTTCAAAGGATTGTCTGTCCCAGAACAGCTCCAGGATGCAGACCCGGGCGTCCGGTTTCATGGCCAGCCGGACCCGGTTCAGGATGGCGACGATCTGCGCGTGGCTGAAGCAGTCGAGAAACTGGCTCATCCACCAGATATCCGCCTCGCCGGGCAGGGGGCCTGCCTGCAGCAGATCCACCGGGTGGCCATGCACCCGCGTCGCCAGCCCCGCCTCCTCGATGTTGCAGCGGGCCAGCGCCAGCTGCTCGGGCAAATCCAGGATGGTGACCTGCAGCGCCGGATCCCGCCTGGCGCAGGCGATGGCCCACTTGCCGGTGTTGCCGCCCAGATCGTAGAGGTGGCGCGGCTCGTAGCCGAACACCTTGTCCTGGGCCTGCTGGAAGGCCCAGTCGGAGTAGAAGTGATCGAAGGCGAACCAGCTGCGGCGGGCCGGTTCGGGCAGCTCGCTCAGGTGCGGATAGAGGGTCTGCCAGGGGCCGAACTCCTGCAGACCGGCCGGGGTGCCGTCACGGATGGCGTCGAGCAGGTGGGCGAGGGGCTGATAGCAGACGTGCTGGGTGAAGTCGAGATTGACCCGGCTCATGGCGTCGTGCAGCAGGTATTTGCCGACCCGGCCCAGCACATAGTGCTCCTCGCTCAGATAGCAGAGCCCGCCGCCGAGCCCCATGTCCAGCAGCACGCCGGCGCCGTATTCGCTGAGCTGACACGCCTGGGCGATGTCGGCCAGCGCGGCACCCTGCGAGCCGCGGGTCTCGAGATAAGCCAGCACCCCGGTTTCACGCAGGCACCAGCTGGCCTGAAACAGCATGGGCCCGAAGGCAATTTTCTGGGCCTCGCTGATGGCTTCCAGCGCGTTGTAGGGATCCGCCTGATAGTGATTCACGGGGTGGCTCCTGCCGGATCAGCGGCTCTGGGTGCGGGCGAGTTCCGCCTGAATGGCCTGGTTCAGACCCAGTACCCAGCGGTTATAACTGCGGTGGATGCTGCCCTTGCCTTTGTCGTCCAGATTGACGCTGCTCACATAATTAATGGAATAATCGCGAGCGCTATAAGGAATATTGATCACCGCCTGATGCTGGCGCACATTGACCTGGCCTCGAATTAGTCCTGGCTGCTCCTGGCGCATTACCCAGCTCTTGCTGATGCCGGCCGTAATAATGGCATTGGCTACCTGTTCTTCGGTCAGATTGAAGGGCACCGGATTGGCTGCCATATTGCGAATTGGCTGGCTGGTGGAGCAGGCGGCAAGCAGGGCACAGGCCAGCAGCAGGGATATTTTATTAATGAGTTTCATAATATTTTCCTTGGGAAGGATATTCATCAATTTGGGCGTGGCAATGAGACAACACAAATAGTTTATTTTCAATCACCAAGGCGGTTGATAATCTGCGCTGGCTATTATTTTTGATGAATAATGGTATTATCCGCCGGTATTAAGCCGATGACGCCATTCAATGTCGTGGAGCAGGCACTGCCCGCCGGGTGAGTGCCTTTTATCGTCTTCGCGTCCACCCATCGATCCGTCATTCCGCACCTGATTTTGCTATTTTCAGTGCTTGACGGCGATCGGCCGTTCTGATCTATTACTCTCTTTTGCAGGTAGATCATCATGGCCGCACCCGCTATCTCGATCCGTAACCTCGATCACCTTGGTTTGGTCGCCGCACTCTGCCAGGAACTGGGCATTGCCCGCATGATCGATGCCTTGCTCCCCAAAACCCCGCCTTTCAAGGTCTCACATGGTGAAGCCTTGGTCGCCATGATAGTGAACGGCCTCGGCTTTCACAGCAGCACCCTGCACATGTTCCCGCAATTCTTCGCTAACAAGCCGGTTGAGCGCCTGATTGGCCCCGGGATCTGTGCTGATGACCTCAATGATGATGTGCTCGGTCGCTGTCTCGATGCCCTCTTTGAGGCCGATGTCAGCGCCTTGTATCAGGTGATGGCGGCGCAAGTTGTCGAGCGGCTGGGGCTCAAAAGCACCGCAGTGCACCTCGATATTACCAGCTTCCACGTCGATGGCGCCTATGACTGTGCCGATGGGGATCTGGTCGGTAAGCTGCAACTGGTGCGTGGTTATAGTCGTGATCACCGGCCAGAGCTGAATCAAGTGATCCTTGAGCTCATCTGTGAAAATCAGGCTGGCCTACCTGTCTATATGCAGGCCCTGAGCGGCAATAGTAATGACACCAAAGCCTTTGCCCAGACCGTTCGTCGCCATTTGAGCAGTCTCAAGGCCGCGCAGGAGTGCCGTTATCTGGTCGGCGATGCCGCACTGTACTGCGCCGATACCTTGCAATTACTGGCGCAACAGCAGCAACTATTTGTGACCCGGGTGCCCGTCACTCTCAATGAGGCAAAGCAGGCCGTGGCAACCATAGGTGCACAACCGCTGACCGCTCTGGGCAATGGCTATCATGGCCGTTGGCAACACGCGAATTATGCCGGGGTCGCGCAACGTTGGTTGCTGGTGCGCAGCGAACAAGCCAGCCACCGCGAGCAGCAGACATTGGCCAAAAACCTGCTCAAAGACAGTACCCGCGAGCTCAAAGCCTTCGCCAAATTGTGTGCCCGACGCTTTGCTTGTGAGGCGGATGCCCAAGCTGAGTTGAGCTGTTTTACCGCCAGCTTGATGCTGCTGCAACTGGATGCCGAAGTGGTAGGTGAACCCGTTTATACAGGACGTGGCAGACCCAAGCGTGGCGAAGAGCCAATTGGCCATCAGTTTCAAATCACTGGGTTGGCGGCAACTAGCCTGGCTTGTGTTGAAGAGGCCCGCAACCAGACCGGGGTGTTCATCCTGGCGACCAATGACCACAGCGATACGCTGACCATGGCCGAACTTTTGGCCACCTATAAAGCGCAGCAGAATGTCGAACGGGGCTTTCGTTTTCTCAAGAGCCCGGAGTTTTTAACCTCCTCACTGTACCTGAAAAAGCCGGAGCGGATTGAAGCGTTGCTCATGGTGATGACCTGTAGCCTGATGATTTACGCAGCGTTGGAGCACCGGATCCGGCAGGGATTAGTGGAGCAGAATCGCAGTGTGGCGGATATGAAAAAGAAACCGACCCAGCAGCCGACGGCCCGTTGGATCTTTTTGCGCTTTGGTGGCATCCATGAATATCGACTGGGAGAAGCTCCGCCACAAGTAACGGAGCTAACAGGAGACCAGCAGATCATTTTGGAGGTATTGGGTGAGCGCTATCGGCAAATTTATTCCTAAATCAGGTGCGGAATGTCGGATCGATGTAAGGACAGGTTGCCCGAAACATGCTCTCTTTCTCGCTGCTGGATAGTCAGGCCCTGTCACCCGGTCTGGCCGATGAGGCTGCCTGGCAGGCGTGGGCGCAGCAGGGCCGCTGGCCGGTCGACCCGCCGTTTCCCGCCACCCCCTTGCTGCCGATGATGATGGCGCGCCGCCTGAGTCAGGGGGCCCGGCTGGCGGTGCAGGTGGGGCTGAGCCTGCTGGCCCGCCACCAGACAGACAGTGCCGTCTTCGTCAGCCGCCACGGCGAGCTGGCCCGCTCCATGACCCTGCTGCAGGCGTTGGCGGACGGGCAGGCGTTGTCGCCCACCGATTTCTCCATGTCGGTGCACAACACTGCCGCCGGACTCTGCTCCATTCAGGGCAAGGCCGCCATCCCCATGACCTCGCTGGCCGCGGGGGAGAACAGCCTGATGGCGGGTCTGACCGAAGCGGTCTGCGCCCTGCAGGCCGGTGCCCGTCGGGTGTTGCTGGTGGCCTTCGAGGGGCCGGTGCCCGCGTTTCACCGCCCTTGGCTGGCGGAGGAGGCGCCACCCCATGCGCTGGGGCTGGTGCTGACGGCGGGCGACCAGTGGCACTGTGCGGGGGCACGTCGCACCGCCGCGTCGGCCGCCCGCCCGCTGCCGCAGAGTCTGGCCTGCTGGCGTGCCCTGCTGCGAGGCGAGCCGACCCTGATCCTCGCTGATGACCGTCAGGAGTGGAGATGGCAGCGTTGCTGAACCGGGGCTGGCGACTTATCGGCACGGCTCTGGGCTTCACCCTGTTCGGGGTGGGGGGCTTGCTGCTCTCCCTGTTCTGGTTTCCGCTGCTGGCGCTCTGTCTGCGCGGCGAGCGGCGCCGTACCCTGGCCCAGCTCACCATTCGCCACAGCTTTCGGCTGTTTCTCGGCGTGCTGCGCGGCTGGGGAGTGCTCGATTACCGCGTGAGCGGCATGCCCACCCACTTGCGCGGCGCCCTGGTGGTGGCCAATCACCCCAGCCTGCTCGATTACGTCATGCTGGCGGCCGAGATGCCGGTGTGCGACTGCATCGTCAAGCAGTCCCTCTGGCGCAACCCCTTCATCGGCGGCGTGGTGCGGGCCGCCGACTACCTGCCCAACGTGGCAGGGGAGGATCTGCTGGCCCTGTGCCAGGCGCGGATCCGGGTGGGCGGCCTGCTCTTGGTGTTCCCGGAAGGAACCCGCACCACCCCGGGCGAACCCATCAAGCTGCAGCGCGGTGCGGCCCAGCTGGCGGTGCGCAGCCAGGTGCCGTTGCAACTGGTGCGGATCCACTGCAGCACCCGATTTCTTACCAAGCAGGACAAATGGTTCAAGATCCCGGAAAATAAGCCGATTTTCACCATAGAATTCCTGCAGCAAGTGGCGGCGGACGAGGTGGTCGCCACCGGCCAGAGCAGTGCGCTGGCCGCCCGCCAGTTGACCCGGTTTCTCACCCAGGCCCTGCAACCGGGGCCCCAATGACAGTATGTGGAACAGTTATGCAAGACCTGCATCTAGAGATAAAACAACTCATCATCGACAGCCTCAACCTCGAGGGGCTCACCCCTGACGACATCGACAGTCAGGCGCCGCTGTTCGGTGACGGCCTGGGGCTGGACTCCATCGATGCGCTGGAGCTGGGCCTTGCCATCAAGGGCCGCTACGGCATCGTGCTCTCCGCCGAGGATGAAAACACCCGTCGTCATTTTGCCTCCGTCACGGCCCTGGTCGCCCTGGTGCAGGCCCAGTCGAAAGGGGAGGCCTGAGCCATGACCCGTGACGACATCTTTGCCCAGATCAAGGCTGCCCTCGTCGAGCTGTTCGAGGTCGACGAAGAGGCCATCACCCCCGAGGCCCGTCTCTATCAGGATCTCGAGCTCGACAGCATCGACGCCATCGATCTGGTGGTGCACCTGCAGAAGTTGACCGGCAAGAAGATCAAGCCGGAAGAGTTCAAGTCGGTGCGCAGCGTAAACGACGTGGTGGATGCGGTCGAGCGTCTGCTGGCCGACGCCTGATGCCGGTGCGTGCCCTGCCATGATGCGCTGGCTCTCCTGGCTGGCCGGTGGTGCCCTGCTGCTCTACCCGCTGGCGGTCTACTGGGGGCTGACCCACGCCGGTCAGACCCCGCTGCTGCTCGGTCTGCTGCTTATCTTCTCGCTGCGGCTCTTGCCCGGCCTGCTCAAGGGGCGGGTTCGGCTCGGCCCCTTGCCGGAGTGGCTCTGGCTGGGCCGCCTGCTGGCCTGCATCGGCTTGGGGCTGACCCTGCTGTCGGCCCTGTTCAGTGCCCGGCACTGGCTGCTCTACTACCCGCTGGCGGTGAGCCTGGCGCTGCTCTGCCTGTTCGGCTGGAGCCTGACCCGTCCCATGAGCTTGGTGGAGCGGCTGGCCCGCCTGCAGGATCCCGCTTTGCCGCCGGCAGCCATCGGTTATACCCGGCGGGTGACCCAGGTCTGGTGCGGTTTCTTCGTCATCAACGGCGCGCTGGCGGCCTTCACCATCTGGCACGGGGATCTGGCGCTCTGGAGCCTCTACAACGGCCTCATCAGCTACGCCCTGATGGGCGGTCTGATGGGCGCTGAGTATCTGGTGCGCCGCCGCCTGCTCAAGAGGCAGGCCCCATGACCCTGCTGCAAACTATCTGGCAGCGGGACGGCGAAAGCGTGGTGGCGTTCGGCCCGGATGGCGAGGTGACCCTGGCCGAGCTGCGCCGCGGCAGCCAGCAACTGGCGTGGGCCATGGCCCGTCTGGCCGGCCCAGAGCGGCCAAGCATGCGCTGGGCGCTCTGTTTCGATGACAGCCTGCTGTTTGCCCAGGCATTGCTTGCCTGCGCCCTCGGCGGGCACCAGGCCATCCTGCCGGGTCATCAGCGGCTGGCCGGTCTGCAGGCGCTGCAGAGTCAGTTCGACGGCCTGCTCACCGACGGCGAGCTGCCGGGGACGGCGCTCACGGCGGCGCAGCTCAGGCTGCCGCTGCTGGTGGCGGATGACGAACCGGAGGCAGACGGGGCGGTCCAGCCGCCCGAGCTCCTCGAGCTCACCCTGTTCAGCTCCGGCTCCACTGGCGAGCCCAAGGCGATCCCCAAGGCCTGGCCCCAGCTGGAGGCGGAGTTGCGGGTGCAGATGGCGTTGTGGGGCGAGCGGCTGGCGGGCACCCGGGTGCTGGCCAGCGTCAGTCACCAGCACATCTACGGCCTGCTGTTTCGCATTCTGTTGCCGCTCAGCCTCGGTCTCCCCTTTGATCGCCGCAGCATCGACTACCCGGAGCAGCTGGCGCTGCAAACGGCCCCCTGGTGCCTGATCGCCTCGCCAGCGTTTCTGAGCCGGCTCGACCCGGCCATTGCTGCCGCGGGCTGCCGGCTGATCGTCTCCTCCGGCGGTCCCCTGCAGCCGGGCGATGCCCAGCAGGCCAGACAGCTGCTCGGTCAGCTGCCGGTGGAGATCTTCGGCAGCAGCGAGACCGGCGGCATCGGCTGGCGCCAGCGCCACCTGGTACATACCCCCTGGACGACGCTACCCGGAGTCGAGGTGCGGGTCGGCCCGGATCAGAGCCTGCTGCTGCGCTCCCCCTTCCTGCCGACGGCGGAGTGGCTGGCCTGCGCCGATCGCATCGCCTTGCACGAGGGCGGTTTCGAGCTGCTGGGCCGCCAGGATCGGGTGGTCAAGCTGGAGGAGAAGCGCATCTCCCTCGACGAGGTGGAGGCGCGCCTGCAGGCACTGGCGGAGGTGGAGGCAGCCGCCGTGCTGCCGCTGCAACAGGGCCAGCGCCAGATCCTCGGCGCCGTGCTGGTGCTGAGCGAATTGGGCGCCGCCCGCTGGGCTGAGCTGGGGCCCGGGCGTTTCCTGCTGGCCCTGCGCCAGCAGCTGCGTCCCTGGCTCGAGCCGGTCGCCCTGCCGCGCAGCGTGCGCCGGGTCGAGCAGATGCCCGTCAACACCCAGGGCAAGCGCCCCTGGCCACAACTCAAGGAGCTGTTCGATGCGCCTCTCGGTTGACTCTCTGCCAGCGAACACCTTGCCCACCGTGCTGGCCTGCGAGACGCTGGCCGACGGGGTGCGCCTGCAACTGCGGCTCGATCCCGATTTGCCCTGGTTTGCAGGCCATTTTCCCGGTGCGCCCCTGCTGCCCGGGGTGACCCAGATCCACTGGGTGATGCACTATGCCGCCAGCCTGCTCAAGCTGGCGCAGCCGTTTCACGGGGTGGATCAGCTCAAGTTCCAGCGCCCCCTGCGCCCCGGGGCCGAGTGCAGCTTGCACCTGCAGTGGCAGGCGGACAAGGGCCAGCTTCTCTTTCATTATCTGCTCGGCGATGAGCCGGCGAGCAGCGGACGGGTGCGACTGATCCCATGACGCCCTGCATTCTCATCCCCTGTTACAACCACGCCGGGCCGTTGGCCGCCGTGCTGGCACGGCTGGCCGAATACGGGCTGCCCTGCCTGCTGATCGACGATGGCAGCGAGCCGGTCGCCGCCGCCGAGCTGGCTGCGCTGGCTGCGCGTTACCCCTGGGTCACCCTGCTGCGCCACCCCCACAACCAGGGCAAGGGCGGCGCCGTGATGACGGGGCTGCGCCGCGCCCATGCACTCGGCTTCAGCCACGCCCTGCAGGTGGATGCCGACGGCCAGCACGATCTGGCGGACATTCCGGCCCTGCTGGCCGAGGCGGGCAAGCACCCGGCGGCGCTTGTCTCCGGCCGCCCGCTCTACGATGATTCCGTGCCCAAGGGGCGCCTCTACGGCCGCTACATCACCCATGTCTGGGTCTGGATCGAGACGCTGTCGTTCGCCATCAAGGACAGCATGTGCGGCTTTCGGGTCTATCCGCTGGCGGCCACCTGCGCGCTGCTCGATCGGGTGGCGCTGGGTCGGCGGATGGATTTCGACACCGAGGTGATGGTGCGCCTCTACTGGGCCGGGGTGGCGGTGCGTTTCGTACCGACCCGGGTCATCTATCCCGCCGATGGCAGCTCCCACTTCCAGCTCTGGCGCGACAACCGCGACATCTCCTGGATGCACACCCGGCTGGTGTGCCGCCTGCTGTGGGATCAGCTGCTGCGCATCGGCCGCTGGCCCCGCCGCCTCTGCGCCCGGGCGGCGCAGCTGTGGCGCGAGCGGCGCACCCACTGGTCGCGCACCCCGGAGCGGGGATCGCTGCTCGGCATGCAGATCATGCTGACCAGCTATCGCCTGCTGGGGCGGCGCGGCTTCTCCCTGCTGCTTTACCCGGTCATCGGCTACTTCTGGCTGACCGGTCGGGCCCAGCGCCAGGCATCCCAAGCCTATCTGACCCGCCTCGAGTCCTTCGCCGATGCGAGCGGTGTGACGTTGCCCCCTGAGCCGAGATCGAGCTTTCGCCACTTCCTGCGCTTTGGCGAGGCGGCGCTCGACAAGCTGGCGGGCTGGCGCGGCGACATCACCGAGCAAGAGGTGGAACTGGTGGGGGCGGAGCACTACCAGGCGGCCATCAACAGCGGTCAGGGGGTTTTGCTGCTGGGCTCCCACCTCGGCGATCTGGAGCTGTGCCGCGCCCTGGGCAGCCGCAAGCAGGGGCTGCGCATCAATGCGCTGGTGTTCACCCGCCATGCGGCCCGCTTCAACGCCCTGCTCAAACAGATCAATCCGGATTCGCACCTTAATCTCATCCAGGTGCAGGAGCTGGGGGCCGATACCGCCATCCTGCTCAAGGAGAAACTGGAGCGGGGGGAGTGGGTGGTGATCGTCGGCGATCGCACCTCGGTGACCCGGGAGAAACGGGTGATCTGGGCCGACTTTCTCGGCGCGCCGGCGCCCTTTCCGCTCGGGCCCTTCGTGCTCAGCAGCGTGCTGGGCTGCCCGGTCTACCTGATGTTCGGCCTCAAGGAGCAGGGCCGCTTTCGGGTACATTTCGAGCCCTTTGCCGACGGCCAACCCCTGCCACGGCAGGGGCGCCAGCAGATTCTTGCGTCCCGCGTGCAGGCCTATGCCGATCGCCTGCAGCATCACTGCCTGCAGGCCCCGCTGGACTGGTTCAACTTTTTTGATTTCTGGCAGCTGACCGATGAACAAGAGTGAGATGAGAAGGGTCACCTTCGGCGCCGAGCCGCTGACCATAGAGGACGTGGTGGCGCTGGCCGAAGGGCGCGCCACCCCCGCACTGAATCCGGATCCCGCCTTCATGGCCCGCATCCAGCGGGGCGCCGACTTTCTCGACCGGCTGCTGGCCGAGGAGGGGGTCATCTACGGGGTGACCACCGGCTACGGCGACTCGGTGACCCGGCCAGTGCCAACCGAGCTGGTGCCTGAGCTGCCGCTGCACCTGACCCGTTTTCACGGCTGCGGGCTGGGAGCGGATCTCGAGCTCGATGCCGCGCGCGCCGTGCTGGCGACCCGGCTCTGCTCGTTGGCGCAGGGGGTCTCCGGGGTCAGCCCGGCCTTGCTCGAGCGGCTCTGCTGGCTGCTGGAGCAGGATCTGGTGCCGCGCATTCCCGAAGAGGGGTCGGTGGGCGCCAGCGGCGATCTGACGCCGCTCTCCTACGTCGCCGCCGTGCTGGTGGGGGAGCGCGAGCTCCATCAGCAGGGCCGCCTGCGCCCCGCCGCCGAGGTCTATCAGGAGCTGGGGGTCACCCCCCTTACCCTGCGACCGAAAGAGGGGCTGGCGCTGATGAACGGCACCTCGGTGATGACGGCGCTGGCCTGCCTCGCCTATGCCCGCACCGATTACCTGATGCGGCTGGCGACCCGGATCACCGCCCTGGTGAGCGTCGCCATGGGTGGCAACGCCTTCCACTTCGACGAGCGGCTGTTTGCCGCCAAGCCGCATCCCGGCATGCAGGGGATCGCGGCCTGGTTGAGGGAAGACTTGGTGGCCGGCGAGCTGCCGCGCCACAGCAACCGGCTGCAGGACAGATACTCGTTGCGCTGCGCCCCCCATGTCATCGGGGTGGTGGCCGACAGCCTGCCCTGGTGGCGTCAGCTCATCGAAAACGAGCTCAACAGCGCCAACGACAACCCGCTGATCGACGGCGAGGAGGAGCACGTGATGCACGGCGGCCACTTCTACGGCGGCCACATTGCCATGGCGATGGACAGCATGAAGGCGGCCGTCGCCAACCTGGCTGACCTGCTGGATCGCCAGCTGGCCCAGCTGGTGGACAGCAAGTTCAACGGCGGCCTGCCGAGCAACCTCTCCGGCGCGCCGGATGAGCGGCAGATGATCAACCACGGCTTCAAGGCGGTGCAGATCGGTGTCTCGGCCTGGACTGCGGAGGCGCTCAAGCAGACCATGCCTGCCAGTGTCTTCTCCCGCTCCACCGAGTGCCACAACCAGGACAAGGTGAGCATGGGCACCATAGCGGCGCGTGATGCGCTGCGGGTGCTGACCCTGACCGAGCAGGTGGCGGCCGCCTGCCTGCTGGCGGCGGTGCAGGGTGTCGAGCTGCGTCTCGCCCGGCCTACCCCCTTCACCCGCCCGCTCGGTACGGCGCTGGCCGCCATGGTCGCGCAGGTGCGGGCCGAGTTTGCCCCGCTGCTGGAAGATCGGGGGCTCGAGCCCGAGCTGAGGGCGCTGATCGCCCGCATTCGCCAGCGTCACTATCCCCTCTATCAGGAATCTTCACTATGAGCCGTATCCAGACTACGCCTGAACCCTGGCAGATCAGCGCCGAAGTCGAGGTGACCATCCCATTCCACGATGTGGACATGATGGCGGTTGCCTGGCACGGCCACTACTTTCGCTACATCGAGCTGGCCCGCTGCGCCCTGCTCGATCTCATCGACTACAACTACCCGCAAATGGAGGCCTCCGGCTACCTCTGGCCCATCATCGACACCCGGATGAAGTACCTGGCGCCGCTGCGCTTCGGCCAGCGGGTACGGGTGCGCGCCACCCTGACCGAGTACCAGAATCGCCTGAAGATCGACTACCTGCTGAGCGACGCCGCGAGCGGCACCCGCACCAGCAAGGGTTACAGCATCCAGGTGGCGGTCAGCAAGGCGAGCGGCGAGATGTGTCTGGCCTCGCCCCAGGTGCTGCTGGACAAGCTGGGGGTGAGCCAATGAGCCGGCTGACAAGGCCGCTGCTGGCCAGTCTGATCCTGCTGCTGACATGGCCGCTGCTGGCGGCGCCCCTGAGCCGGGCCGAGGTGCAGCAGCTGCTCGCCCTGAACCAGGCCAAGCAGGCCAGTTTCGAGCAGGAGAAGCAGGTGGCGGGGCTGAGCCAGCCGCTCAAAGCCTCCGGCGAGCTGCTGCTGGTGCGCGATCAGGGGCTCTGGTGGCAGCAGCAGAAACCCTTCCCGCTGACCCTGGTCCTGACGCCGACGCGCATGGTGCAGCAGATGGCGGGCCAGCCCGCCACCGTCATCGACAACCCCCAGCTGCTGGAGTTCAGCCAGATGCTGCTGGCGTTGTTCGGCTCGGACGAGGCGACTCTGAGCCGCTACTTCAGCATCGATTTTGACAGCACGGAGGCGGGCTGGCAGCTGGTGCTGGTGCCGACCCTGGCACCGCTCGACAAGGTGTTTGCCAGCCTCACCCTGAGCGGGCAGGGGCAGCTGGATCAGCTGCTCATCGCCGACAAGCAGGGTGACAGCACCCGCATCCGCTTCACGGCCTGGCAAGATCGCTCCCTGCCATTAACCCCTGAGGAGCAGGCCCGCTTTGCTGCCCACTAGCACGATGACGCGCCAGCGCGGCGCCCCCGCCGGGACGAGGAGAGCCCCTCTTGCTGCAAGCTGAAACCACCTGGCGCTGGCTCTCCTGGCTCTGGCTGCTGCTCAGCGCGTTGGCGCTGGCGCTGCTCGGTTGGCAACTCTCCCACAGCCGCATCAACACCAGCCTGATGGATCTGCTGCCCCACGAGGAGCGATCCGCGCTGGATCCCGCCTTGCGTGAGGGTTTGTTGCGTCAGGTCGATAGGCAGCTGGTCTGGATGCTGAGCCTGCCGGCAGGGCAGGATGGGCTGGCCGCGGCGCAGGCGTGGGCAAAAGACCTGCAGTCCCTGCCCGAGCTCAGCGCGGTGCGCGCCGCCCAGCCGGAGCTGGCCGCCGCCTGGCAAGGTTTCATCTATGACTATGGCTGGCAGCGCCTCGACGAGGGCAGCCGGGCGCGCCTGGCCGCGGGGCCAGAGGCCTGGAGCCAGTGGGTGCTCGGCCAGATCTACAGCCCCTTTGGCGGCGTCTCCCGCACCGAGTGGCAGGCCGATCCCCTGCTGCTGACCCGGGCCGCGGTGCAGGGGCAGATGGCCAGCCCCCTGCGCCTCGATCACGGCTGGCTGATCAGCCGGGACGAGGCCGGGCGGCAGTGGTACCTGCTGCGCGCCGAGCTGGACTTGTCGGCCTTCGACCTTGCCCGCAACAGCGAGCTGCTGAGCCGGCTCAACGAGGCGGAACAACGCCTCAAGACCGAGTTTCCGGGGGTGGAGCTGCTGCGCCGTGGCACCCTCTTCTACAGCCAGCATGCCAGCGAGCTGGCCCAGCAGGACATCTCCACCATAGGGCTCGGCTCCACGGTCGGGGTCTTGCTGCTGATGTGGCTGGCGTTTCGCTCGTTGCGGGCGCTCTGGATCTCCCTGCTGCCCATCGCCGTCGGCCTCGCCTGGGGGGTATTGGCGGTGCTGCTGTGGTTTGGCGAGGTGCACATGTTTACCCTGGTTATCAGCTCCAGCCTGGTCGGCATCATAGATTACGGGATCCACTTCCTGACCGAGCGGCGCCTGCATGGCCGGCGGGAGAGCCCGCACCAGACCCGTGTCCGCCTGCTGCCCAGCCTCTCGATGGCGCTGTTCGCCACCCTGGTCGGCTATGGCCTGCTCTGGCTTGCCCCCTTCCCCGGCCTGCAGCAGATGGCCCTGTGCGCCCTGGTGGGGCTGACGGCGTCGTTCATCACCGTGCTCTGCCTGTACCCGCTCTGGCTCGGGGAGTTGCCCCAGCGGGAGGCCCGTGTGCTGGTGCCGATGGCGCTCTGGCTCAGATGGTGGCGCGAGTGGCGTCTCTTGCGCTGGGGCGTGCCCCTGCTCTGGCTGACCCTGATCGGCGCGGGCTTGAGCCGGCTGGCCGTCGATGACGACATCGCCCGCCTGCAACCGCTGCCCGTCGAGCTGCAGGCCCAGGAGCGGCAGATCCAGCGCCTCACCGGCCAGCAGGGGGGCATGACCGGCTTCCTGGTGACGGCGGCCGACGGTGAAACGGCGTTGCAGCGGCTCGAGACCATGAGCCGCAAACTGGCCGAGGCCAAGGCAGAGGGTCAGTTGACGGGCTTCGTGTCACTGGCCCAGTGGCTACCCTCGCTGGCGCGGCAGCAGGCGGATCACGCCGCCCTCACGGGCCTGTTGCCGGAGGTGGTGACGCGGCTCAACCAGGCCGGGGTGCCGGTCAAGGCCGAGCCTCGCCCCTGGCATCCTCTGACCCCGCAGCAGTGGCTGGCCAGCCCGGTCAGCGAGGGCAGCCGGCTGCTGTGGCATACCATGGCCGATGGCCGGGTGGCGCTCTGGCTGCCGGTCAACGGCGTGACCGATGCAGTTGCCGTGGCGGCCCTGGCCGAGGGGCAGGAGGGGGTGTTCTGGCAGGATCCGCGCAATCAGTGGAGCCAGCTGTTCGCCCACTACCGGGTCAAACTGACCGAACTGCTGCTGGTGGCGATCGCCCTGGTGGGGGGGCTGCTGTGGGCCCGCTTCGGTTGGCGCAAGGGGGGGCGGATCCTGCTGATCAGCGGGTTCTCGCTGGGGTCGGGGTTGGCCCTGCTGGCTGCCTGCGGCCAGCCGCTCACCCTGTTCGGCGTGCTGGCCATGAGCCTCATCTTCGGCATCGGCATCGACTACAGCCTCTTCTTCGCTTACAGCGGTGGGGATCCCCTGCGCCAGCGTTCGACCATGTTCGCCATCCTGCTGGCCAACCTGACCACCCAGCTCTCGTTCGGTTTGTTGGCGCTGAGCCACACCTCTGCCATCGCGGGCTTTGGTCTGGTGCTGAGTGGCGGTA
Source organism: Aeromonas sp. FL131 (assembly GCF_049860615.1). Classification (NCBI taxonomy): domain Bacteria; kingdom Pseudomonadati; phylum Pseudomonadota; class Gammaproteobacteria; order Aeromonadales; family Aeromonadaceae; genus Aeromonas; species Aeromonas sp. FL131. Next base: position 3,352,314 of record NZ_CP187595.1, on the reverse strand, counting down.
TCTTTACCGCCTTCCTGTTGTCGCCTCTGGTGCTGGATAAACAGGGATTGGACAAGCCGGCATGCCAGGGCCACCGGGAGCAGGAGCAACCATGAGACCACTGTTCGCCTTTATCATTCTCTTGCTGGCAGGCTGCAGCAGCCAGCCGACCCCCACCGCCTATCTCGACAAGGGGACCGTCATGACGCTGCCGGCCCCCGTGCTGGCCGCCCCCTTCTATCGCCAGCAGCTGTTGACCGCCAGCGTGGGGGAGAGCACTCACCAGCTGATGACGGTGCTGGAGGCCGACGGCCGCCAGCTGACCCTGGTGGGGCTGACCCCGAGCGGGGTGCGGCTGTTCCTGGTGCGCTATGACCAGCAGGGGATTTCAACTCGCCAGCTCAGCCCGCTGCTCACTACCGGCATGCCGCCTGTGAGCCAGGTGCTGGCGGACGTGATGCTCTGCTACTGGCCGCTCGCCAGCTGGCAGCCACAGCTGCCACCGGGCTGGACGCTGCGCGACGAAGGGCCGCTGCGCCGGCTGCGCGCCCCCGACGGCACTCTGGTCACCGAGATCCGCTACCGCGACGTCGACGGCGTGCGCGAGCCGGTCGGCCTGCAGCAGCACGTATTCCACTATCGCCTGCAACTGGAGACCCTGAGCCAATGAGCTGTTATATCGCCGCCTATGGCCTCGTCTCGGCATTGGGAATCGGGCGTGATGCCAGCGCCGAGGCGCTGCTGGCCTGGCAGCTGTCGGGCGTGAGCCCGCTGGATCGCCACCGGGCGCCGCTGCTGGATGGCCGCCAGACCCCGGTGGGACGGGTGGAGGGCGAGTTGCCGGCCATACCGGCGGCGCTGGCCCCCTACGCCTCGCGCAACAACCAGCTGCTGCTGGCGGCGCTGGCCCAGGTGCGGCCCGCCCTCGACGAGGCGCTGGCGGCACATGGCCCTGCGCGGGTGGGGCTGGTGCTTGGCACCAGCACCGCCGGGATCGGTGAGGCCGAGCTGGCGGTGGCGGCTGCCCGGCGCGGGGAGGCCGTGCCGCCCGCCTTTGACTATCGCCAGCAGGAGCTGGGCTCGCCGTCGGAATTTTTGGCCCGCCACCTCGGCCTGACCGGGCCGGCCTGGACTATCTCCACCGCCTGCTCCTCCAGCGCGCGCGCCTTCATCAGCGGCCAGCGGCTGCTGGCGGCCGGGCTGGTGGACGCCGTGCTGGTGGGCGGCGCCGACAGCCTGTGCGGGCTCACGCTCAACGGCTTCGACAGCCTGGAGTCCCTCAGCTGTGCGCGCTGCCAGCCGTTTGATGAGGTGCGCCAGGGGATCAACATCGGCGAGGGGGCCGCACTGTTCCTGCTGAGCCGCATGCCTGCGCCGCTGGCGCTGCTGGGAGCCGGGGAGTCCTCCGATGCCTGGCACATCTCGGCGCCCCATCCAGACGGTATCGGCGCCGAGGCGGCCATGCAGATGGCGCTGGCCCAGGCGGGCCTGACGCCGGCGCAGGTGGGCTACGTCAACCTGCACGGCACCGCCACCCGTCTCAACGACGCCATGGAGAGTCAGGCGGTGCATCGGCTGTTTGGTGCCGAGGTGCCCTGCAGCTCCACCAAGCCGCTCACCGGCCATGCCCTGGGGGCGGCGGGGTGCATCGAGGCGGCACTCGCCTGCCTGCTGCTGGAGCGCGCTCTGCCGCTGCCGCCCCAGCGGGTGACGACGCCGGATCCGGCGCTGGCGCCCATCCGGCTGGTGAACGGCGAGGTGCCGCTGGCGGCGCCCCGGGTGCTCTCCAACTCCTTTGCCTTCGGTGGCAACAATGTCAGCCTGCTGCTTGGGAGCGTCCACCATGAATGAGCCAAGTTCACTGCCCGCCATCGAGACCCTGTTGCCCCACCAGGCCCCCATGTTGCTGCTGGACCGGCTCTGCGCGGCGGATGCCCAGCAGGCGCGCTGCGAGACCCGCATCGGTGCCCGTCATGCCCTGCTGCTGGATGGCGAGGGCAACCTGCCCGGCTGGGTCGGCATCGAGCTGATGGCCCAGACCATCGCCGCCTGGGCCGGCATGCAGGGGCGGCTGCGCGGCGAGCCGGTGCGTATCGGCATGCTGCTCGGCAGTCGCAAATATCGCTGCCTGCGCCCCGCCTTTGCGGCCGGTAGCCTGCTCACCATCGAGGCGTGCTGCCTGTTGCAAGACGGCGGCATGGCCAGTTTTGATTGCCGGATCCTGCTGGCGGGGGAGGAGTGCGCCCAGGCGCGACTCTCCACCTACCAGCCGAGCCCCGGCGAATTGTCCGATTTGTTAGCCTGAGGAAGCTTCATGATCTCTAGCGTATTGGTCACGGGCGCCAGCAAGGGGATAGGCCGCGCCATCTCCCTCAAGCTGGCGGCCGACGGTTTTTCCATCGTGGTGCACTACCACAGCGATCGGGCCGGGGCCGAAGCCACCCTGGCCAGCCTGCAGGCGGCCGGTGGGCAGGGGCGCCTGCTCCAGTTCGACATCGCCGATCGGCAGGGCTGCCGCGCGCAACTGGAGGCCGACATGGCCGAGCACGGCGCCTATTACGGCGTGGTCTGCAACGCCGGCATCATCCGTGACGGCGCCTTCCCCGCCCTCACCGACGAGGAGTGGGACGGGGTGCTGCACACCAATCTGGACGGCTTCTACAACCTGCTCAAGCCCTGCATCATGCCGATGATCGGCCTGCGCCGTGGCGGGCGCATCGTGACCATCTCCTCGGTGTCCGGGCTGATGGGCAACCGGGGCCAGGTCAACTACAGCGCCGCCAAGGCGGGCATCATGGGCGCCACCAAGGCGCTGGCGCTGGAGCTCGCCAAGCGCAAGATCACGGTCAACTGCGTGGCCCCCGGTCTCATCGACACCGGCATGGTGGACGAAGAGGTGAAGGCGGAGGCGCTGAAGCTGATCCCGCTCAAGCGGATGGGGCAGGCCGACGAGGTGGCCGGGCTGGTCTCCTACCTGATGTCCGACATTGCCGGCTATGTCACGCGCCAGGTCATCTCCATCAACGGAGGCATGGTATGAAGCGGGTCGTGGTGACCGGCATGGCCGGGGTGACCGCCTTCGGGCAGGATTGGCCGAGCGTGCGGGCCCGCCTGCAGGCGGGGCGCAACGCCGTGGTGAACATGCCGGAGTGGGCCATCTACGACGGCCTCAACACCCGGCTGGCGGCCCCCATTCCGGACTTCACGCTGCCGGCCCACTATCCGCGCAAGAAGACCCGCGCCATGGGGCGGGTGTCCCAGCTGGCGACCGTCGCTACCGAGCTGGCGCTGGCGCAGGCGGGGCTGCTGGACAACCCGGCGCTCACTGACGGGCGCACCGGCATCGCCTATGGCTCTTCCACCGGCAGCACGGACCCCATCCGCGCCTTCGGGGTCATGCTCAACGACAAGAGCACCGCCAGCATCACGGCCACCACCTATGTGCAGATGATGCCGCACACGGCGGCGGTCAACACCGGGCTGTTCTTCGGCCTGCGCGGGCGGGTCATCCCCACCTCCAGCGCCTGCACCTCCGGCAGCCAGGGCATCGGCTACGCCTATGAGGCGATCAAGCACGGCTACCAGACCCTGATGGTGGCCGGCGGGGCGGAGGAGCTCTGCCCGTCGGAGGCCGTGGTGTTCGATACCCTGTTTGCCACCAGCCAGATGAACGACAACCCCGAACTGGCACCGCGTCCGTTTGACCGGCAGCGGGACGGGCTGGTGATAGGCGAGGGGGCCGGTACCCTGGTGCTGGAGGAGCTGGAACATGCGCAGGCGCGCGGCGCCACCATCCTCGCCGAGCTGGTGGGCTTTGCCACCAACTGCGATGCTGCCCACGTGACCCAGCCCCAGCAGGAGACCATGCAGCTCTGCATGGAGATGGCGCTGGCCCAGGCCGGGCTCACGGCCGCCGACATCGGCTACATCAGCGCCCACGGCACCGCCACCGAGCGCGGTGACATCGCCGAGAGCCACGCCACCGCCGCCATCTTCGGTGACCGTACCCCCATCTCGTCGCTCAAGAGCTACTTCGGCCACACCCTGGGGGCCTGCGGTGCCATCGAGGCCTGGCTGGCGCTCGAGATGATGCAGGAGGGGTGGTTTGCCCCCACCATCAACCTGACCGAGCCGGACCCGGCCTGCGCCCCGCTCGATCACGTGGTGGGCAGCGGCCGCACGCTGGCGGTGGAGTACCTGATGTCCAACAACTTCGCCTTCGGCGGCATCAACACCTCCCTCATCTTCAAACGCTGGTCCTGAGTATCGGTGCCCTGCCTGGCAGGGCGCCGGTACAGGCTGGGTTTAGCCTTGATGAATTAATATGTCCCCCGTTTTTTTCGGGAGGCATCATGTCTTTGTTATCTGGTTTTTCTTGTGCCGCCGCGCGGCTGCGCGTTCTGCAGGGCGTTCTGTTATCCGGCTTGTTGTGGGCGCTGGCCGCCCCCGCCATGGCCGATGATGAATTTCGGCTGGGCAAGACCATTCTGCTCGGGGTCGGCGATCATCCCGCCATCATTCCCATGCTCGCCTGCCGGCCGACCAAATCCATCATGGTCAAGGCAGGGCGGGAATTGACCCTGGAGCGGGTCAAGGTGTTTTATGGCAATGATCGCAGCAAGACCCTCTATTTCGACAAGGATCTGAAAGAGGATCAGGAGTCGGGGTGGAAATCCCTCGGCAGCCGGCTCTGCATCAAGCGGATCGAGGTGTACGGCAATTCGGAAGGGAGCAAGGCCGGGGTCAAGGTATACGGCCGCAAATAAGCAAAGGGCGGGGCAAATCCCCGCCCAGCTTTTATTTCTTCGGACGAAACGGCTTGATGACGGTCTCGTCGCACTCGAGATAGGGGCCTTCCATCAAATCGATGCAGTAGGGGATGGCGGGGAAGACCGCATCCAGGCACTCGCGGATCGACTTGGGCTTGCCCGGCAGGTTGACGATGAGCGAGCTGCCGCGCAAGCCGGCAGTCTGGCGCGACAGGATGGCGGTCGGCACAAACTTGAGGGATTCGGCCCGCATCAGCTCGCCAAAGCCCGGCATCATCCGATCGCACACCGCCTCGGTGGCCTCCGGGGTGACGTCCCGCTTGGCCGGCCCGGTGCCGCCGGTGGTGACGATGAGGCTGCACTGCTCCTGGTCCGCCAGCCGGATCAGGGTCGCTTCGATCAGCTCCTGTTCATCTGGGATCACCTGATAGACGGGCTCCCACGCCGAGGTCAAATATGCGTTCAGCGTGTCGATGATGGCCTTGCCGGACAGGTCTTCATAGATGCCTGCACTGGCGCGATCGCTGACGGTGACGATACCGATTCTTGCCTTGCTCATGGTCTGCTCTTGGTTGCCGCTATAAGTGGCAAATAAAATAACATAATCAGCAAGATATGTTAAACCAGCCGGATGGTGGCGCGAAGGCGAGCGTCAAATGGCAAACCATATTGGCAGCCTCCTTTCAATAAGACATAACATCGGCATATTGCCGTGCCAAAAATGTATAAACGAACCCACCATTGATATTCAGGAATAATCGGTTGATCCATAACGAATAACCCGCCAGAGGTCCCGCCGTGCCGTCATCTTTTGGCGCAAGAGGAGGGGAAAGCGGGCTGGGCAGATTGAACCGCGGCGGGGTTCGGCTTATATAACTCCATATGCGATTGGTGAAAATATGAACCGATTGTTGTTGTTTGAGTATCACCATGCAGCGGCTGGCCGCGGGAGGGCATATGGAGTTGCCTGATTTTGATACCTTGAAACGGTTGGCGGTGGCGGAGCCCGAGCGGCTCGACGAGTTGCTGCAGCAGCAGATTGAGGGGCTGATCGACCGGGTCAGCCCGCAGCAGCAAATGCGTCTGCGCGGTCTGCAATTTCGCATCGACTGTCAGCGTCAGCTGGCCAAAAACAACCTGGACAGCTGCATCCGGATTGCCGCCATGATGCACGACTCCTTTTATTCCATGCGTTGTGAAATGGTTCATCTCAATAGTCCTGATTACGCTGAACCACTGCCGGAATATAAGGAGGACAATGTCCTCTATTTCAGCGATTATTACCGCAAGAAAAAATAATATTATTCCAGAGTGATTATTGAAATATATTCCCGTTATTCTGCGCAGTTGCCGGGTGAGGCCGGCTGACGAACGTTGAACAGTTTGGCGTGATTTGTAATCCATTTGATGTATTTTTGTGTCGCCTTTTATTTTATTTGAGTTTGGTTATTGGCGTGATATGTGTAGATGTATGGCGCCGATTGTTAGGCTAATATGGCGAGACTTTTTTAATTTGCTACGACTCGAAGGGATTATGAGAAGTATCACACCAAGACGGGTGCTGTCGCGGGAGCAGCAGACGGAAATCACCCGCATTATCGTCAAGGTGGGCCAGATGCTGGCCCAGTTCGGCGCCGAGAGTCGCATAATCGAGCAGACCACGGTCCGGCTCGGCATGGCGCTCGGGCTGGAGAGCGTCGAGATGGCCATCTCCTCCAGCGCCATCGTGCTCACCAGCCTCTATCAGGGCAGTTGTGTCACCACCACCCGGCGGGTGCGCGAGCATGGCATCAACATGCAGGTGGTGTGCGAGATCCAGCGCATCTGCATCATGGCGGAGAAGGAGCTGATCGGGGCGCGGGAAGTGCGTCAGCGGCTCGATGCCATAGTGCCGTTTCACTATCATCCCTGGCTGGTGGTGCCCATGGTGGGACTCTCCTGCGGCGCCTTCAGCCTGCTGTTTGGCGGTGACTGGCCCATCTTCCTGGTAACCTGCTTCTCGGCCTCGGTCGCCATGCGGGTGCGTCAGCTGATCGCCCGCCATCACCACAGCCCCCTCATCAACTTTGCCGCCACCGGTTTCATTGCCACCCTGCTCGCCTCCAGCGCCACCTTCTTCAACTGGGGGGCGCAGCCCTATCTCGCCATGGCGGCCAGTGTACTGCTGCTGGTGCCGGGCTTTCCGCTCATCAACGCGGTCTCCGACATGGTGAAGGGTTACTTCAACATGGGGCTGGCCCGCTGGGGCACGGCGACCCTGCTGACCATCAGCGCGGCGATAGGAATTATTCTCGCCATGTCGGTGACCGGCATCTGGGGGTGGAAGGTATGATGGATTTCATCTGGCTGCTGGCCAAGGATGCCTTCTGGTCGGCCATTCCGGCGGTGGGGTTTGCCATGCTGTTCAACGTGCCGCCACGGATGTTGAAGTACTGCGCCATGGGCGGCGCGCTGGCTCACAGCCTGCGCACCCTGCTGATCCATCAGGGCATGCCCATCGAGTGGGCCACCCTGGCGGCGGCGACCACGGTCGGCTTTGTCTGCGTCTACTGGTCGCGCCGGCTGCTGGCACCGCGCCCGGTGTTCAGCGTTGCCTCCATCATCCCCATGATCCCGGGCAGCTATGCGTTCAAGGCGATGATCGCGGTGGTAGAGCTCAATATCTCCGGGGTGACCATGGAGCTTATCCAGAGCGCGGTGGAAAACGGCCTCAAGGCGCTGTTTATCGTGGGGGCCCTGAGTTTCGGTTTGGCGATCCCCTCTCTGGTCGTGTACCGTAACCGCCCCATTATCTGACCGACGGTTCGAGAGGTTGACCCCATGATGATTTCCATGATTGCCGCCATGGCCCACGATCGGGTGATAGGGCTGGACAACCAGATGCCCTGGCACTTGCCGGCGGATCTGGCCCACTTCAAGCGGGTGACCCTGGGCAAGCCGGTGCTGATGGGGCGCAAGACCTTTGAATCCATCGGACGGCCGCTGCCTGGCCGCCGCAATCTGGTGATCAGCCGCAACCCCGACTACCGGGCCGACGGCGTGGAGGTCATCGATTCGGTGGAGGCGGCGCTGGCGTTGCTGGCCGGCAGCGACGTGGCCGAGCTGATGGTGATCGGGGGCGGTCATCTCTACGGTCAGCTGCTGCCACGGGCCGACAGACTCTATCTGACCCGCATCGATCTGGCGGTGGAGGGGGATACCCGTTTCCCGGCCTTCGACGAGGGCGACTGGTCCTGCATCGAGCGTGAGTCACATCAGCCCGACGAGAAGAACCCCCACTCCTACTGTTTCGAGACCTGGCAGCGGCGCTGACGGGCGACGTTACCGCTCTGGCAGATAAAAGGCCCCTTGTGTTGCACAAGGGGCCTTTTTGTTGCCCTTAGCTGCCGCGCGAGGGATGAATGGAGCCGTTGGTCAGGGTATCGATTGACCTGCGCCCTGTCTGTTTTTCTCCCTAAAGTGGACCTAAAAAATCATTAGCCATCTAATTATTTTTTGCCATTGTCAGATGCGCGAGGTGCCTTCCTTGTTTGGCGCATATTCTTGGCCTTTTCCCGGCTTTATTTCTCAATCGTTCAGGTGTTTAGATTGAATTCATTTGCATTTCATGGCTTGATACAGGGTCTTTTACCATCTTTTGATGAATTTTTATGGTGTTAAATAACCCTTAAAAATCAATGAATTATGATTTTATCTTTTTGTTTGGACTCTTTTGGTTCTTTTGTTTTGGCTGAAAATTACTTAGTGTTAAAAGTAATTGGCTCACGTTCGACGGTTTGCCAGGCAAGTCGTCGGCCAAGAAAAAAGGACAATATGACAGTCAAACTCGAGGTTAAATCACTCTACAAAATCTTCGGCGATCAGCCGGAAAAAGCGTTCAAATTGCTGGCGAAAGGGCATGACCGCGCCAGTATCCTGCAAAAAACCGGGCAGACTCTGGGGGTCCAGGATGTCAATCTGGCCATCGACGAAGGGGAGATCTTCGTGGTGATGGGCCTCTCCGGCTCGGGCAAATCTACCCTAGTGCGTCTCTTCAACCGGCTGATCGAGCCGACCCGCGGCCAGGTGCTGATCGATGGCGAGGACATCGCCGCCATTTCCGACAGCGAGCTGCGTCAGGTACGGCGCAAGAAGATCAGCATGGTATTCCAGTCCTTCGCCCTGATGCCGCACCTGAGCGTGCTGGAAAACACCGCCTTCGGGCTGGAGCTGGCCGGTGTGCCGCTGGCGGAGCGCCAGCAGAACGCCCGTCAGGCGCTCCATCAGGTGGGTTTGGGTCAGTGGACTGATGCCTTCCCCGATGCCCTCTCCGGCGGTATGAAGCAGCGGGTCGGCCTGGCCCGGGCACTGGCCAACGACCCCGACATCCTGCTGATGGACGAGGCTTTCTCCGCGCTGGATCCGCTGATCCGCACCGAGATGCAGGACGAGCTGCTCAAGCTGCAGGCCAGCCAGCAGCGCACCATCGTCTTTATCTCCCACGATCTGGACGAGGCGATGCGCATCGGCGATCGCATCGCCATCATGCAGGACGGCCAGCTGGTGCAGGTTGGTACCCCGGACGAGATCCTCAACCAGCCCGCCAACGACTATGTGCGCGCCTTCTTTCGCGGGGTGGATCTGGCCAACGTGTTCAGCGCGCGCGATGTGGCCAGCCGCAAGCAGATGCCGCTCATCAAGAAGCACACCACCGACGGGCCGGGTAACGCCCTGCGCCAGCTCAAGGAGCAGGAGCGGGAGTTCGGTTACGTGGTGGATCGCCGGCGTCGCTTCATCGGGGTCGTCTCGGTGGAGTCGCTCGGTCAGGCGGTCAGGGCCAAAGGCAGCCTGGAGCAGGCGCTGCTGGCAGACATCCAGCCCATTCTGGCGGACACCGCCCTCAACGAACTGATCAGCCAGGTGGCGGCCGCCCCCTGTCAGGTGCCCGTGGTCGAGGAGGATGGCACTTACCTGGGCCTCATCTCCAAGGCCAACCTGCTGAACACCCTGGACAGGAGTACCCCGGCATGAAGCGGATGAATCCCCATTTTTTACTGAGCGGGCTGCTGGCCCTGGTGCTGCTGGCGAGCCCCTCCCTGCGTGCGGACGAGGCTGCAGCCGACCCCTGGGGGGCCAGTGCGGCCGCCACCGAGGTTGCCGATCCCTGGGGTAGTACCGACACTGAGGCGACCGACTGGCAGAACCAGATCGAGGCGGTCGACACCACTGCCGCCGTCGACTGGCTGGACCCCTTCCAGCAGGCGCTGGTGCCGCTGGATAGCTGGGTCGAGGGCGGTATCGGCTGGCTGGTGGACAACCTGCGTCCCGTGTTTCAGCTGATCCGTGCGCCGGTGGAGCTGGCGCTGGGCGGCATGACCCATCTGCTGCAGACGGTGCCCTCCACCCTGATGATCGGCCTGCTGACCCTGATCGCCTGGCAACTGGTGAACGGTCGCATGGCGCTGGGAACCCTGTTCTCGCTAGTGGTGGTGGGGCTGATCGGCGCCTGGTCCGATGCCATGGTGACCCTGTCGCTGGTGCTGACCTCGCTGTTCTTCTGCGTGCTGATCGGGCTGCCGGTCGGCATCCTGCTGGCGAGGAGCGAGCGACTGTCGCGCTGGACCCGGCCGCTGCTGGATGCGATGCAGACCACGCCGGCCTTCGTCTACCTCATCCCCATCGTCATGCTGTTTGGCATCGGCAACGTGCCCGGGGTGGTGGTGACCGTCATCTTCGCGTTGCCGCCGATGATCCGACTGACCATGCTGGGCATTCGCCAGGTGCCCGCCGATCTGGTGGAGGCGGCCCACTCGTTCGGCGCCAGCCCCTCCCAGCTGCTGTTCAAGGTACAGCTGCCGCTCGCCATGCCCACCATCATGGCCGGGGTCAACCAGACCCTGATGCTGGCGCTCTCCATGGTGGTGATCGCCTCCATGATCGCGGTGGGGGGCCTCGGCCAGATGGTGCTGCGCGGCATTGGCCGGCTCGACATGGGGCTCGCCTCCATCGGCGGCCTCGGCATCGTGCTGCTGGCCATCGTGCTCGACCGCCTGACCCAGGCCATGGGACAGCCGGATCGCAGCCGTACCGGCCGCTGGTATCAACGCGGCCCCGCCGCCCTGCTGCTGCGCCTGCTCGGCCGCGACAAGTCTATCGATTACAAAGGAGTAAATGCATGAGACTCATCACCAAGACGCTGACCCTGGGGTCCCTGCTGTTGAGCTCCCAACTGCTCGGCCCGCTCGCCATGGCCAGCACCGAGCTGCCGGGGGAGGGCGTGCGTGTCCAGCCCCTGCAGAGCTCGTTGCCGGAGGAGAGCTTTCAGACCCTGCTGGTCAGCAAGCTGATGGCGCGCCTCGGCTATGACGTCCAGCCGGCCCAGGAGGTGGATTACAACGTGGCCTACGCCTCGGTGGCGCAGGGGGATGGCACCTTCCTCGCTTTCAACTGGATCCCGCTGCAGAACAACAAATATGAGCAGGCGGGGGGCGACAAGGTGTTCTTCCGTGAGGGCACCTATGTGGCCGGGGCCGCCCAGGGCTATCTCATCGACAAGCAGACTGCGACCCGCTACGGCATCACCAACCTGGGTCAGCTCAAGGATCCCAAGCTGGCGGCGCTGTTTGACGGCGATGGCGACGGCAAGGCCGATCTGGTGGGCTGCAACCCGGGCTGGGGCTGCGAAGAGGCGATCAACCGTCATCTGGCCGGCTTTGGCCTGACCCCGACAGTCACCCACAAGCAGGGCAACTACGCGGCGCTGATCGCGGACACCCGTGCCCGTTACCAGGCCGGCAAGCCGGTGCTCTACTACACCTGGACCCCCTACTGGCTCAGCAGCGAGCTGGTGCCGGGCAAGGACGTGGTGTGGCTGGAGGTGCCCGCCGACGGCCCTGATGCGGCCAAGACCCGGCTGCCGAACGGCAAGAACTACGGCTTCCCGGTCAACACCATGCACATCGTCGCCAACAAGCAGTTCGCCGAGGCCAACCCGGCAGCCGCCAGGCTGTTCTCCATCGTCAAGCTGCCGCTCAATGACATCAACGTCCAGAACGGCCTGATGAACAAGGGGCAGAACAAGCCGGCGGACGTGGAGCGTCACGCCGACGCCTGGCTCAAGGGCCACGAGGCGCTGGTGAACGACTGGCTGACCCAGGCGCGCGCCGCCGCCAAGTAATGAGGGGTGGAATGCCACCCTTTTGCGAAAATTAAAACGCCCGGCAGTTGCCGGGCGTTTTTTATGGAGGCCGTGCGGGTGGACCCTCTGGCTCAGATGCCGGAGCCGTCGTTCTCGCCGTTCTCCTCGTGCAGGCCGCATTCGCGCTTGAGGCCGAAGAAGCGGGTCTGCTCCTCGCTCATGCCGGGCTCCCACTTGGTGGTGGTGTGCACGTCGCCCACCGACAGGTAGCCCTGCTCCCACAGCGGGTGGTAGGGCAGGTCGAACTCCTTGAAGTAGTAGAAGACGTCCTTGTTGCTCCAGTCGATCACCGGCAGGAACTTGAAGCGGCCGCGCTGGATGGCCAGCACCGGCAGCTTGCCCCGGCTGCCGGATTGCTCCCGGCGCAGGCCCGAGAACCAGGTGCGGGCACCCAGCTCGTTCAGGGCGCGGTCCATCGGCTCTACCTTGTTGAGCTGGTTGTAGCGGGTGATCCCCTCTACCCCCTGCTCCCACAGGAGGCCGAAGCGGGCCTCCTGCCAGGCCGGACTGAGCTCGGCCCGGTAGATTTTGAGGTTGAGGGCGAGCCGCTCGGTCAGCTCGTCGATGAAGCGGTAGGTCTCGGGGAACAGATAACCGGTATCGGTCAGCACTACCGGCACGTCGGCCCGCTCGCGGCTCATCAGGTGCAGCATCAGCGCCGCCTGGATGCCGAAGCTCGATGACAGCACGTGCTCCCCCGGCAGGTTGGCCAGCGCCCAGCGCACCCGCTCGGGGGCGCCCATGGCATCCAGCTGCCGGTTGAGGGGGGCCAGCGCCTCGACCTGCTCCTCGCGACTCAAGGCCAGCAGGGCGTCGAGGTCGAGCCGGCCGTCGGCGGTGCGCGCCAGCCGCTCTGTATCGGTCTGATCAGGCTGCATAGAAGTCCTTCGCGGAGTCGATGACCGGGGCTATGATGCCGGCGCGGATGACGAAGTCGCCGAAGCACTCGCCCGCGGTGCGATCCTTGGCCCAGCGGCCGATCAGGGCATCTAGCTCGGCCAGGATCTGCGGCTCGGTGATGTTCTCCAGGTGCAGGCGCGGGATGCGGGTTCCCTCGAGGTTGCCACCCAGGTGCAGGTTGTAGCGTCCCGGCGCCTTGCCCACCAGACCCACCTCCGCCAGCATGGCGCGGCCGCAGCCGTTGGGGCAGCCGGTGACCCGGAAGATGATGGCGTCATCGGCCAGGCCGTGCTTGGCCAGCAGCCCCTCGATGTCGGTGACGAAAGCGGGCAGCATGCGCTCGGCCTCGGCCATCGCTAGCGGGCAGGTGGGCAGGGCCACGCAGGCCATGGACTGCTTGCGCTGTTCGCTCACGCCGTCATCCAGCAGGCCGTACTGGCGTGCCAGCGCTTCGATGCGGGCCTTCTCGCCGGCAGGTACGCCTGCGATGATCAGGTTCTGGTTGGCGGTGAGACGGAAATCCCCCTGGTGCACCTTGGCAATTTCCAGCATGCCGGTCTTGAGGGGCTTGCCTGGGAAGTCCAGCAGACGGCCGCTCTCGATAAACAGGGTGAGGTGGTGTTTGCCGTCGATCCCCTCAACCCAACCGAAGCGATCGCCACGGCTGGTGAACTCATAGGGGCGTACCGGCCCGAATGGGATGCCGGCGCGGCTCTCCACCTCGGCCTTGAAGGCCTCGACGCCGACGCGCTCGAGGGTGTACTTGGTCTTGGCGTTCTTGCGGTTGACCCGGTTGCCCCAGTCACGCTGGGTGCTGACCACGGCGGCCGCCACTTCCAGCACGTGGGAGAGCGGCACGAAGCCGAAATCGCTCGCCTTGCGCGGGTAAGTGCTGGTGTCGCCGTGGGTCATGGCCAGACCCCCGCCCACCAGCACGTTGAAGCCCACCAGCTTGCCGTGATCACTGATGGCCACGAAGTTGAGATCGTTGGCGTGGATGTCCACGTCGTTGTGGGGCGGGATCACCACAGTGGTCTTGAACTTGCGCGGCAGGTAGTTGGAACCCAGGATCGGCTCTTCGTCACCCCCCAGCTTCTCGCCGTCCAGCCAGATCTCCACGTAGGCGCGGGTCTTGGGCAGCAGGTGCTCGGAGATCTTCTTGGCCCACTCGTAGGCCTCCTGATGCAGCTCGGACTCCACCGGGTTGCTGGTGCAGAGCACGTTGCGGTTCACGTCGCCAGCGGTGGCTATGCTGTCGATGCCGGTGCTGTTGAGGGTCTGGTGCATCATCTTGATGTCGCGCTTGAGCACCCCGTGGAACTGGAAGGTCTGGCGGGTAGTCAGGCGGATGCTGCCGTACAGGCTGTGATCCTCGGCGAACTTGTCGATCACCTGCCACTGGGCCGGGGTGATGATGCCGCCGGGCAGGCGGGCGCGCAGCATGACGTTGTGCAGCGGCTCCAGCTTCTGGGCGGTGCGCTCCGGACGGATGTCGCGGTCATCCTGCTGGTACATGCCGTGAAAGCGGATCAGCTGGAAGTTGTCGCCGTTGAAGCCGCCGGTGAGCGGATCTGTGAGATCCTGCGCTATGGTGCCGCGCAGGTGATCGCTCTCGCGTTTCAGACGTTCGTTGTCGGCCAGCGGTCCTTCCACCGGTCCCGGAATCACTTGTTTGCTCATCAATAGACATCCCTTTGATAACGTTTGGCACGACGCAATTCGCTCAAATACTCTTCTGCTTCCTCACGGCTCTTGTGGCCATGTTCCGCAATCACATCCAGCAGGGCTTCCTGCACATCTTTCGCCATCTGGTTGGCATCGCCGCACACATAGAAGTGAGCGCCTGCTTCCAGCCACTGGTAGAGCTCCTGGCCCGCTTCCCGCAGGCGGTGCTGTACGTAGACCTTCTCGGCCTGATCCCGGCTGAAGGCCAGCGAGATCTTGCTGAGCAGCCCGCTCTTTACATAACGCTGCCACTCCACCTGATAGAGGAAATCCTGGGTGAAGTGCGGGTTGCCGAAGAACAGCCAGTTGTTGCCTTCGGCCCCCTGGGCCTCGCGCTCCTGCAGGAAGGCGCGAAACGGGGCTATGCCGGTACCCGGGCCCACCATGATGACGGGGGTGTCGGGGTTTGACGGCAGGCGGAAGTTGTCGTTGTGCTCGACGAATACCCGTACCTCGGCATCTTCGGCCAGCCTGTCCGCCAGGTAGGAGGAGGCGGCGCCGCTGCGCACCGTGCCATCTTCCTGCGGGTAGCGCACCACGCCGACGGTCAGGTGCACCTCCTCTTCCACCTCGCTCTGGCTGGAGGCGATGGAGTAGAGGCGCGGGGTGAGCGGGCGCAGCAGGCCCAGCAGCTGTTCGGCAGTGAGCGCGGTCGGGAAGCGTTTCAGTACATCCACCACCTGGGCAGAGGCCACCAGCGCGTTGACCTGGGCCTTGTCGCCAGCCAGATCTTTGAGCGCCGCGTTGCCCGAGATCTCGGCAAGACCGGTGATGAAGCCGCCGTGCAAGCGGGTCAGCTCCAGCTCGCGGCTGAGCACTTCACGCAGGCTGCCGCGGGCGGTGGCCTCGTCGCCGGAGAGACCGGCCAGCGCCAGTATCTCGTTCACCAGTGCGGGGTCGTTGTCAAACCAGATGCCGAGGGCATCGCCCGGCTGGTAGCGGAGGCCGGACTCTTCAAGGCTGATCTCGATGTGGCGGATATCCTTGGTCGAGTCGCGGCCGGTGATCTTCTGATTGACCGAGAGTCTGGCCGGGAAGGGGTTCTCCTTGCTGTACTGGCTGTGGCCGACCGCCTGCTGTACCGCACTGGCCACGCTGCTGCCGGCGGGACCGGCGGAGAGGGTGGCGGCGATGGCATTGAGCGCCTGTTCACCCCACGCCTTGGCGGCATCCTGATAATCCACGTCCAGGCTGGCGAGTTCATGCACCCGATCGGCGCCGGCCTTGGTCAGCAGGCTGTCAAAGTCCTTGCCGGTCTGGCAGAAGAATTCATAGGAGCTGTCACCCAGCCCCAGCACGGCGAACTTGAGCCCTTCCAGCTTGCCGACCTTGCCCTTCTTGAGCTGCTCGAACAGATCGACTGCGCTCTCCGGCGGTTCACCCTCCCCGTAAGTGCTCACTACCACCAGCAGATGGGTCTCTTTCTTGAGCTGCTTGGGTTTGTAGTCCGCCATGGAGGTGAGGGTCACCGGCAGGCCACGGGCCTCGGCCTGCGCCTTGATGGCGCTGGCCACGCCCTTGGCGTTGCCGGTCTGGGAGCCGTAGAGAATGGTCAGATTGCCGCTGGGGGCAGTAGCGGCTGCGCCGGTCACGGCAGGCTGGCTGCCTGCCTGGGAGAGACCGTAGAGATAACCGCTGACCCAGGCCAGTTGCTGGGTGTTGAGGGTCGATAGCGCCTGACTCAGCTGTCGCTGCTGCTCGTCGGAGAGGGGAGTCAGGTTGGTCAGGGAGTCCTTCAATTGCATCACACACGTCTTCCATGGTCTGATTTTTGGTCAGGTTAAGGGGTGTGATGGATAACAACAAAGAATAAAAATGTCTTTTTTATTCTATTACTGCATTAAAACGGTGATGGAGAGGGGCGCAAAGCGACTCAGGTCGACAGGACTCTCATGGTATAAAGGGCGATGAATGAACCCGTATTACCCACACAGGAAGCGTGAATGTCGACCATCAGCTTGTTTCATGTCAATGCCTTCAGCCGGCAGCCCTTTGGCGGCAACCCGGCGGTAGTGGCGCTGGGGCCGAGCCAGCCGGATGTCACCCTGCTGGCCATGGCGGCCGAGTTCAACCTGTCGGAGACTGCCTTTCTGGTGCCCCTTGGCCATGCCCGCTACCAGTTGCGCTGGTTCACTCCCGAGCTGGAAGTGGATCTCTGTGGTCACGGCACCCTAGCGGCGGCACACGTACTGTGGCAGACGGGGGCGGTGGCAGAGGATGAGGTTATCCACTTCGAGACCCGCAGCGGCGAGCTGCTGGCCCGGCGCGAAGGGGAGTGGATCTGGCTTGATTTCCCGCGCATTGCCCCGGCGCCGCTCGAGCTGGATCCGGCCTATGCGGCGGCGGTTGGTTGCCAGCCGCTGCAAATCCTGGCGGCCGGCGCCAAGTTCTTGCTGGCGCTGGCCAGCGAGGAGGAGGTTCGTGCGCTCACCCCAGATTTTCACGCTCTGCGTGCGCTGCCCGGTCGCGGCCTGATGGTGACGGCGCCCTCGAGCGACCCGGACCATGACTTCGTCTCCCGCTACTTCGCCCCCTGGGTCGGGGTGGAAGAGGATCCGGTGACCGGCTCCAACCACTGCGCCCTGGTGCCCTTCTGGGCCGAGCGGCTCGGCAAACGGCAACTGCGGGCCCGTCAGATCTCGGCCCGCGGTGGCGAGCTGCGACTAGCACTGCAGGAGAATCAGGTGCTGATGGCGGGTCAGGCCGTCACCTTGTGGCAGGGGGAGTGGCTGCTGTCAGTGGCCTCATAAGCGGCAAGCTGGCGGCGTCTTGAAGGTTCGTCACCGGCTTGTGCCCACCATAAAAAACGCCCCGCGGTTGCAGGGCGTTTTGATTGTCATGGACGGCAGCTGTGCAGCTGCGGCCCTGTTTCTTCGGCTCTTACTTTTGTGGACGCAAGGCCGGGAACAGGATGACGTCGCGGATGGTGTGGCTGTTGGTGAACAGCATCACCAGACGGTCGATACCGATACCCTGACCGGCAGTCGGCGGCAGACCGTGTTCCAGCGCGGTCACGAAGTCGGCGTCGTAGAACATGGCTTCGTCATCGCCTGCGGCTTTCTGGTCAACCTGAGCCTGGAAGCGTTCGGCCTGATCTTCCGCATCGTTCAGCTCGGAGAAGCCGTTGGCCAGCTCGCGGCCGCCGATGAAGAATTCGAAGCGGTCGGTGACGTCCGGGTTCTGGTCGTTGCGACGGGCCAGCGGGGAAACGGCGGCCGGGTACTCGGTGATGAAGGTCGGTTGCAGCAGCATGTGTTCCACGGTCTCTTCGAAGATCGCGGTGATCACGTGGCCCAGTTCCCAGCTCTTCATCAGCTCGATGTGCAGGCGTTTGGCGACGGCGGTGGCCTTCTCCAGGGTCGCCAGATCGTCACGGGTCACATCCGGGTTGTACTTCAGGATGGAGTCAACCATGGAGAGACGCTGGAACGGCTGACCGAAATCGATGGTCAGGCCCTCTTCGCCCTCTTTGGCGTAACGGATCTTGGTGTCGCCCAGGATGTCTTGCGCCAGGGTGCGCAGCATCTCTTCGGTGAGATCCATCAGATCGATGTAGTCGGCGTAGGCCATATAGAACTCGAGCATGGTGAACTCGGGGTTATGGCGAACAGAGATACCTTCGTTACGGAAGTTGCGGTTGATCTCGTACACACGCTCGAAACCACCGACCACCAGACGCTTCAGATAGAGTTCCGGAGCAATACGCAGGTACATGTCGATGTCCAGCGCATTGTGGTGGGTGATGAACGGACGGGCAGAGGCGCCACCCGGGATGACCTGCATCATGGGGGTTTCCACTTCCATGAAGCGCTTGTCGTTCAGGAACTTGCGGATACCGGCCACGACCTTGGTACGGGTCACGAAGGTCTTGCGGGACTCTTCGTTGGCGATCAGATCCAGGTAACGCTGACGGCAGCGGGCTTCCTGGTCGGTCAGACCTTTGTGCTTCTCGGGCAGCGGGCGCAGGGCCTTGGTCAGCAGGCGAATGTCGGAGACATGAACGGAGAGTTCGCCTGTGTTGGTGCGGAACAGGGTACCTTCGACACCCACGATGTCGCCCAGATCCCACTTCTTGAACTGCTCGTTGTAGAAGCCTTCCGGCAGGTCGTCACGGGTGACGTAGACCTGGATCTTGCCAGCCATGTCCTGCAGGGTGGCGAAAGATGCCTTGCCCATGATCCGGCGGGTCATGATGCGACCGGCAATCTTCACCCGTTTACCCAGTGCGGCCAGTTCGTCGGCGCTCTTGTCACCAAACTCGGCGTGCAGATCGCCGGAGAGGCTGTCACGACGGAAGTCGTTGGGGAAGGGGTTGCCCTGGGCGCGCAAGGCGGCCAGCTTGGAACGACGCTCCTGCATCTCGTTGTTCAGATCGAGAGTTTGGTCGACTTCCGGAGTAGTGGTTTGTTCAGACATGGTGATTCCTGCTGTTCTGTTTTTTTACAGGCCTGATTTCAGGCTAGCTTCGATAAACTTGTCCAAGTCGCCGTCGAGTACCGCCTGGGTGTTGCGGGTTTCGACGCCGGTACGTAGATCCTTGATGCGCGCATCATCCAGCACATAGGAACGGATCTGGCTGCCCCAGCCGATATCGGACTTGGTCTCTTCGAGGGCTTGCTTCTCGGCATTCTGCTTCTGAATCTCCAGCTCGTAGAGCTTGGCTTTCAGCTGCTTCATACACTGATCTTTGTTTTTGTGCTGGGAACGATCGTTCTGGCACTGTACCACGACCCCAGTAGGAATGTGGGTAATACGTACCGCGGATTCGGTCCGGTTGACGTGCTGACCACCGGCGCCGGAGGCACGGTAGACGTCGATACGCAGGTCGGCCGGGTTGATCTCGATGTCGATGTCATCGTCGATCTCGGGGTAGACGAACACCGAGCAGAACGAGGTGTGGCGACGGCCACCGGAATCGAACGGGGATTTGCGCACCAGGCGGTGGACGCCGGTCTCGGTACGCAGCCAGCCGAAGGCATACTCACCGGTGAACTTGATGGTGGCGGACTTGATGCCGGCCACGTCGCCTTCGGAGCATTCGATGAGCTCGGGCTTGTAGCCGTGGGCATCGCCCCAGCGCAGGTACATGCGCAGGACCATGTTGGCCCAATCCTGCGCTTCGGTACCACCGGAGCCGGACTGGATGTCGATGTAGCAGTCGGAGGGGTCGTGCTGACCGGAGAACATGCGGCGGAACTCGAGATCCACCAGCTTGGTTTCCAGCACGTCGGCTTCGGCCACGGCTTCGTTGAAGGTGTCTTCGTCTTCACCTTCCACGGCCAGCTCGACCAGCATGGCCACGTCGTCGGCGCCCTGGGTCAGGGTGTCGATGGTGCCGACCACGTTTTCCAGCGCCACGCGCTCCTTGCCCAGCGCCTGTGCGCGCTCGGGTTCATTCCAGACGTCCGGCTGTTCCAGCTCGGCGTTGACCTCTTCTAGACGCTCTTTCTTGGCGTCATAGTCAAAGGTACCCCCTAAGCAGCTCGGTCCTCTCAGACAGCTCCTTAAGCTTGTTTAATACAGGATTGACTTCAAACATCGTGAAAACTCTCGGGGTCGATGTGATTTAAAAACGGGATATTCTAGCCAATTGTGGAAGGAATAAACAGGGTCGGCTGTCCTTGTGCGTGCCTCGTAGTCAATTTCTGGTGCAGTTTTCCCCAACTCGGTGGAAAATATCGCCCGCCGGCCCATTTTCCGGTTTAGTTTTGCGCCGACGGGTCGTTAATAACTACGCAGTGCTGTGCACTTTTTGGGAAATCCTGTTCCTGACCTCATAAGAAGAACGCATGATGAAAAACCTATCACTCAAGCAGAAGATACTGTTGTCGGTGGTGATCGCCCTGTCGCTGGTGATCCTGCTGCTCTCCTGGCAGAGCTATACCAGCCAGAAGTCCCTGTTGCTGCAAGGCAGTCAGGAACAGGTACAACGCCTCGGCAGCCAGCAGGCCGCCAGTGTCAGTGACTGGCTCGCGGCCCGTCGCGACGTGATTCAGGCGCTCGGCAACAAGGCCGGTGCCGAACCCCTCAACGCCCTGCAACAGGCGCAAGTCTCCGGTCGCTTCCAGCTCACCTATTTTGGCGAGAGCGGCGGCAAGATGAATGACTCCGATCCTTCCATCAACCGTGACGGTTACGATCCCCGCTCCCGTGGCTGGTATCAGGAAGCCATGAGCAAGGGCGGCCTGATCGTGACCAAACCCTATCTGGATGTGGCCTACAACATCATGGTGGTGACCCTGGCCCAGCCGGCTCAGGGCGGCGTGGTCGGCGGCGACCTCTCCATCGCCTCGCTGGTGGAAGACGTCACCAAGATGAAGCTGCCGGCCGACGGTTTCGCCATCATGATGCACAAGGATGGCACCGTCATAGCCTACAAGGACGCCGCCAAGGCGATGAAACCAGCCACCGAGATCGACAACGATCTGACCAATGCCCTGATCGAGCAGAGCAAGACCAGCAACAGTCTGGTGCCGGCCTACTTCGACAACGAAGGGCGCGACAAGCTGCTGTGGGCGGTGGACATCCCCGATACCGACTGGGAGCTGGTGCTGGTGCTGGACAAGGAGACCCTGGAGGCGCCGCTCTCTTCCCTGCTGATGACCCAGCTCGGCCTGGCCCTGCTGGTGCTGGTGGGCAGCATCCTCGCCATCTCCTGGCTGGTCAGCATGCTGCTCGGCCCGCTCAGCAAGGTCTCCCAGGCCTTGGCGCGCATCGCCGACGGTAACGGCGATCTGACCCAGCGCATCAAGATCGACACCAACGACGAAGTGGGTCAGCTGGCCAACAGCTTCAACCGCTTCGTCGGCAGCCAGCATCAGCTGATCGGCAATATCCGCAAGCTGGCCAACGAGCTGAACGCCGATGCCGAGCGCAGTCTGGTGACCAACCAGGCCGCCGTGGACGAGCTGCAGCGCCAGCAGCAGGAAGTGACCATGGTCGCCACCGCCGTCACCGAGATGGCGAGCGCCACCATGGAGATCGCCGGCAACGCCGAGAACACCGCCGCAGCGGCCCAGCAATCCGCCCAGAGCAGTGAGCAGGGCAAGATGCTGGTGAACCAGACCCGTCAATCCATCAACGGTCTGGCCGAGGAAGTGGGGCAGGCGACCGAGGTGATCGGCGAGCTGAGCCGCCACGCCCAGGCCATCTCCGGCATCCTCTCCACCATTCAGGGTATCGCCGAGCAGACCAACCTGCTGGCGCTGAACGCGGCCATCGAAGCGGCCCGCGCCGGTGAACAGGGTCGCGGTTTCGCGGTGGTGGCGGACGAGGTGCGGGTGCTGTCGCGCCGTACCCAGGACTCCACCCAGGAGATCCAGTCCACCATCGAGACCCTGCAGCAGACCACGGCCCGTGCGGTGAGCCTGATGCAGACCAGCCAGGGGCTGGCGGACAACAGCGTGAAAGACGCCGATGCCGCTGCCGCCGCGCTCGAAGAGATCACCCAGGCGGTGTCGCTCATCTCCGACATGGCAGGTCAGATCGCCACCGCCGCCGAGGAGCAGACCCAGGTGACCGGCGAGATCACCCAGAACACCACCGCTATCAAGGATGTGAGTGACGAGATCACCGCCGCCGCCATGCGCGATCTGGATCAGGCCGAGAGCCTCAAGGGCCGGGCCACCGACCTGAACCAGCAGGTCTCGACCTTTATCCTGTAAGTGTTTGAACGCGGCGAGCACGGCCGCCATGACAAAGCCCCGTACTCTGCCGAGTGCGGGGCTTTTTGTTTATGCGTCTCGCAGCGGGCAGCCATGAAGGGTGGGGTGTAGTGCCGCTGGCGAGCAGCAATGGCAGAGCCCACCAAGGGGTGGGCTCTGTTCATAGACGTCTGACGGGAAAGGAATTACAGGAAGGGCAGTGCCAGGAACAGCTTGATCACCATGGCGTTGATGATGTCGATGAAGAAGGCGCCCACCATGGGCACCACCAGAAACGCCAGGTGGGAGGGGCCGAAGCGCTGGGTGATGGCCTGCATGTTGGCAATGGCGGTGGGGGTGGCCCCCAGACCAAAACCACAGTGGCCTGCCGCCAGCACGGCCGCATCGTAGTTGCTGCCCATCACCCGGAAGGTGACGAAGATGGCGTAGAGTGCCATGGCCACGGTCTGGGCCGCCAGCAGGACGAAGATGGGCAGCGCCAGGTTGGCCAGATCCCACAGTCGCAGGCTCATCAGCGCCATCGCCAGGAACAGCGACAGGCTGACGTTGCCGAGCAGGGAGACTTCGCGGTCGCTCACTTCATGCCAGTTCAGCAGGGTCAGCACGTTGCGCAGCAGCACGCCGACGAACAGCACGCAGACGAACACCGGTAGCTCGAAGGCGCCGCCCTTGAGGTAGGCGGAGAGCATCTCTCCCCCCTTCAGGCTGATGGCGATCAGCGCCAGGGTCTCGATCAGGCTGAAGGTGGTGAGCGGGCGCTCCATGTCCGGCATCTCGAAGCCTTGCGGCGCGTCATCCCGGTTGTGCTCCTCGCCGGGTACTTTCACCTTTTTCACCAGATAGCGGGCGACCGGACCGCCGATGAGGCCGCCCAGCACCAGGCCGAAGGTGGCACAGGCGATGGCCAGTTCGGCGGCGGATTGCACCCCGTACTTCTCGGTAAAGGTGGCGCCCCAGGCTGCCCCGGTGCCGTGGCCGCCGGAGAGGGTGATGGAGCCAGCCAGCAGCCCCATGTGGGGATCCAGACCGAGCAGGGTCGCCAGACCCACGCCCAGGCTGTTCTGCACCAGCAGCAGACCGGTGACCACCAGCAGGAAGGTGAGCACCGCCTTGCCGCCGCGCTTGAGGCTGGCAAGATCGGCGGAGAGACCGATGGAGGCGAAGAACGCCAGCATCAGCGGGGTTTGCAGGCTGGTGTCGAACTGCAGCTCCATCTGCAGGGTGGAGCGCAGCAGCAGCAGCACCAGGGCGACCACCAGGCCGCCGGCAACCGGCTTGGGGATGTTGAAGGTTCGCAGCAGCCCGACTCGGGTCACCAGCAAACGACCGAGCAGCAACACCAGGGTGGCTGCGACCAGGGTGGCGTAGGAATCAAGTTGTAGCATTCAGTACTCCCATGTTGATTGGCTGTGTCTTTCGTTGATGCAGACTCACAGATTCAGCCGGGATAAAAACAGTGTGGCTCAGGTGCCAACAAAGAAGGGGCGACATGCCCCCGCCCCACGTAAAAATGGGACCAGTGCGGGCCTGAACGGATCAGGCTTCCAGATGAGATTTATGAAAAATCGAGCGGATAGTAGCAAAAAGCACCACTTATATCCACATTTGTCAGATAAATGGTCACTCTTGGTGTATCTTGTGACATTTAACACTATTGGGTTAGTCGCCGTTTAATACCGGCCGCAGGCCATTGTTTGGCTGTTATTTGGGGAGCCAGTCCCTATAATTCGGCGGTTTTAGGCCCGCCGGACGGCACTGGTGGGATGTGAGCCGGCGGCCCGGCGCGCTATCATGAGCGGGCTTTTGGCCCATGGCGAACGCGGCGGGCAGTCGATGCCGCCGTTTCGCCCCGGCTTAGCCACGATTCGCGGGTGTTGTGCCCATCAAAGAGGAGAGGGTGTGAAGAAGTCCATCTACATCGCCTACACAGGCGGCACCATAGGGATGCAGCGTTCCGACCACGGTTATGTGCCGATGGCGGGCTTCATGGAAGACTGTCTGGCGCGGATGCCCGAGTTCCATCGTCCCGAGATGCCGGATTACCATATTCACGAATATGCGCCCCTCATCGACTCTTCCGACATGACGCCGGCGGACTGGCAGCGCATCGCCGAGGATATTAAAGGCAACTACGACAAGTACGACGGTTTCGTCATTCTGCACGGCACCGACACCATGTCGTTCACCGCCTCGGCGCTCTCCTTCATGCTCGAAGATCTGCACAAGCCGGTGATCATCACCGGCTCCCAGATCCCGCTCGCCGAGCTGCGCTCCGACGGGCAGCAGAACCTGCTCAACGCCCTCTACATCGCGGCCAACTACCCGATCCACGAGGTGACGCTGTTCTTCAACAACCAGCTCTATCGCGGCAACCGCAGCAAGAAGGTGCACGCCGATGGCTTCCACGCTTTCGATTCCCCCAACTACCCGCCGCTGCTCAACGCCGGCATCGCCATCTCGCTGGAAGCGGGCGAGCTGGGCGTGCCGTCCGAGCGGCCGCTGGTGCTGCACGACATCACCCCCCAGCCCATCGGCGTGGTGACCCTCTACCCCGGCATCTCGGCCGAGGTGATCGCCAACATCCTGCAGCAGCCAGTGCGGGCGCTGATCCTGCTCTCGTTCGGGGTGGGCAATGCGCCGCAGAATCCGGCCATGCTGGCGCTGCTCTCCGAGGCGTCGGCCCGCGGCGTCATCATCGTCAACCTGAGCCAATGCCTGCACGGCAAGGTCAACATGGGGGGCTATGCCACCGGTAATGCCCTGTCCCGGGCCGGGGTCATCTCGGGCTTCGACATGACCGCCGAGGCGGCGCTCACCAAGCTGCACTTCCTGCTGAGCCAGGATCTGCCGGCGCCGCGCATCCGCGAGCTGATGCAGCTGTCGCTGCGTGGTGAGCTGACCCCCTGACTGGTTTCCCCCTCACCCTAACCCTCTCCCAGCGGGAGAGGGGATAGATCGAGGTGGCGAGGTTTGCCATGAAGATCGCCGGCAGGTGGCCCGCTTACTATTCACAGGTGCGAGCCTGCTCCCTTCTCCCCTGGCGGGAGAAGGGCCGGGGATGAGGGGGATATGTCAGGAAAAAGAGAAGGGAGCCATATTGGCTCCCCTCTCTGCTGTGGCCGCCGCGGGCGGCCTGGCGGGTCAGACTCAGTGGTTGAGGTCGACCCGCACTATCTCTTCCTCATCGCGATACTGACGCTTGAGCTCGCTCTTGCTCTTCATCACGATCTCGCCGTCACGACCGATGTTCATGTGCTCGGGGTTGTCGAGGTGCATCGCCTGCCAGGCCATCACCGCCTGCAGGGAAGTGGCCTTCTGCTCGTCGGTGAGCGGCTTGCCGTCCGGCCACTTGCCGAGCTCGACCGCCGTCTTGAGGCGCTCGTACACCTCTGCGGGCATCTGCCTGATTGCTTGTAGAAACTCACCTTGTTGAAACGACATCCGGCCTTCTCCTTGCACATTGAGCCATGACGAATCGGGATCAGGCCGGCAGATCCTGGCGAACTGCGCCAGCCATCTGCTCCATCACCCGCACTACCTGACAACTGTACCCGAACTCGTTGTCATACCATACGTAGAGCACGCAGTTATCCCCTTCGGCGATGGTGGCCTGGGAGTCGACGATGCCCGCAAAACGGGAGCCCACCATGTCGGAAGAGACCAGCTCGGTGCTGGCGCTGAAGTCGATCTGGCGATGCAGGGCCGAGCTCAGCGCCATCTGCTGCAGATAGGCGTTGAGGCTCTCCCGATCGGTGGTCTGTTCCAGCGACAGGTTGATGATGGCCAGTGAGACGTTGGGGGTGGGCACCCGGATGGCGTTGCCGGTCAGCTTGCCCTTGAGCTCGGGCAGCGCCTTGGCCACCGCCTTGGCGGCGCCGGTGCTGGTCATCACCATGTTGAGGGCTGCGCTGCGACCGCGTCGCTCGCCCTTGTGATAGTTGTCGATCAGGTTCTGGTCGTTGGTGTAGGAGTGGACCGTCTCCACGTGGCCGTGGCGGATGCCGTACTTGTCCTGCATCACCTTGAGCACCGGAGTGATGGCGTTGGTGGTGCAGGAGGCGGCGGAGATGATCTTGTCATCGGGACCTATCACCTCATGGTTGACCCCGAATACCACGTTCTTCATCTCCCCCTTGCCGGGAGCGGTCAGCAGCACCCGGGAGGCGCCGCGCGCCTTGAGGTGTTCAGACAGCCCCGCCTCGTCGCGCCAGACCCCGGTGTTGTCGACGATCAGCGCATCGTGAATGCCGTAGGCGGTGTAGTCGATGTCGGCCGGGCTGTTTGCATAGATCACCTGGATGAAGGTGCCATTGGCGATGATGGCGCTGCGTTCCACATCCACCTCGATGGAACCGTTGAAGGGGCCGTGCACCGAGTCGCGGCGCAGCAGGCTGGCACGCTTCTCCAGATCCCCGTCACGACCACCGCGTACCACGATGGCGCGCAGCCGCAGGGAGTTGGCGGCGCCGGTGCGCTCGATCAGCAGCCGGGCCAGCAGACGGCCGATGCGGCCAAAGCCGTACAGCACCACGTCGGTGGGGGCCGGCACGCCGCGACCCAGGGCCGGTGCCAGCTTGGCACGCAGGTAGTCGTCGATGCCAGCTTCATCCTGGTGATCCTGCCAGTAACCCACGGCCAGCTTGCCCAGATCGATCTCGGCGGCGGTCGGGTTCAGGGCCAGGATGGCTTGCAGCAGGGGAAAGCTCTGTTGGATCGGGAGGGGGGCTCCCTGGTGGCGGCGAACGACCCGGTGGGCCTTGAGGATATCGATGGTGGAGGCGTTTTGCAGCGGGCGGCCGTAGAGGGTGATCTCGATCCCCTGCTGGCGGTAGAGGCGACCGATCAAGGGTTGCATGGCTTCGGCGAGCTCCTGGCTCTCCTGCCACGCCTGCAGATAGTGCTCGTGGGTCATTAACCAGATCCTTTATTTCACGTTGTTGGGGCAAATAGAAATTCGTCGAATGCAGATCAGTGTAGGGGTGTATATTTCGTTATATTATTCTGCAGTCGCGGCCTTATACGGCGCGCGCATTGTAATGGATATGTAATCTGTTTGCTAGCCAAGGGTGGCCATGGCGGGCTGCAATTGTTACCAACAAGATATGAACCATGACCCCTTTTCCAGCTCGTTCCCTGTTGTTTGGCCTCTGTTGCGGCCTGTTGCTCACTGCCTGTGACGATGACAGGATCCACAACATCTGCGCCAATTACCCGGCCCTCTGTGAGGATCTGGTGGACGACGGCTGGTGTCGTTACGAGCGCAGCGACATCATCCGGGCCCGCTACTACCTGCAGGCGGAGGGGACGCAGCGGCGCCAGTACGAGTTGATGCGCAGCCTGGAGCGTTATCTCAAATGCGCCGAACGCTCCACCAACATCGAGTACAAGCGGGCCCGCGAGCAGAAGAGCCCGCGGGTGGAGGGGATGCTGGCGGCCGGCGAACAGCTGGCCCAGCTCGATGCCGCCACCCGCAACGCCAACGATCCCTACCTGCTGCTCTGGCACTGGACCAACAACACCAACGAGCTGGCTCGCCAGCAGTTTCTGGCGCTGGAGGGGCAACCCGTGCTGGAGGAGCCCGAGCTGCAACTGGCGCTCGGCGGCATCTATGCCAAGAGCGAGCCGCAAAAAGCCATCGCGCTGATGCAGCACGCCCTCTCCCTCTACCGGGAAGGGGATCAGGTCAACGGCCGGATCCTCACCTCCCTCAGCACCCTCTACATGGGCCAGAAGCAGTTCGGGCAGGCCTATCTGTGGGGCAAGGTGAGCGAGTCGTTCCAGAACGCGGCCGAGGTGTCGGCCACCCGTTTCAGCCTCTATCACTCCCTGAGCAAGCAAGAGCAGGAGAGCCTGGACAGCCAGGCCGCCACCCTGGTCGAACAACTGAAAAGCGGGACCTATCGTCCCTGAACCCTGATGAATCACATTGAATCTCTGGCCAGCGACTGGCCACACCCCTTCGACATCCGGCTTACCCACGGCCGGGTCAACACCGATGGCCGCCAGCTGGAGCGGGTCACCGTCAGGGCCGTCGTGCTGCGCGGCGATCAACTGCTGCTGGTGCACTCCCGGGTCAACGGCGATCTGATGTTTCCCGGTGGCGGCATCGAGCACGGGGAGTGTCATCGCACAGCCCTGGCGCGCGAGCTGCGCGAGGAGTGTGGCGCCGAGCTGGTGGCAGTCGGTGCCCTGCTCGGCGAGACGCGGGAGTACCGGCCGGCCCGCGAGGCTGACTACGACGCCTACTGCATCCGCTCCTTCTACTACCTCTGTCAGGTGGGGGAGGCGTGGTGCGAACCCCAGCCCCAGCCCTACGAGATAAGGCTCGGTTTCACCCCTGGCTGGTTCGAACTGGCCGAGGCGCTGCAGACCAACAAGACCCAGCTGGCGGGCCCTTGCCCCCAGTGGACGGTGCGGGAGACCCGGGTGCTGGCTGAGTTGCACCACTGGCACGAATCCGGCCTGCTGGCGTGACTCGGGCCCCTTGAGGCAGATGTAAAAAAACCGCCCCAAGGCGGTTTTTTGCGTTGGCTGCCGATCAGGGCGTACAGACCGGGCAGAGGGCGTAGGTGCCCTGCGGATCGTTGAAGCGGGTCAGCGGGTCCAGGCTGCGGTTTACCTCCACCAGCGCCTTGCCAAGCCCGGCCGGCAACCAGCTCTGCAGGTGGGAAGCCAGCACCTGGGCGCTGCTGTCGAACAGCTGGCGCAGGAACTTGTCTTTGGCCGACTCTTCCTGCTCGATGGGGGTGACCTGCCACTCCTTGAGGTTGGCCAGCTCGGCTGCCGCCTTGATGGCCGCCTCCTGATCGCCAAACTCGTCCACCAGTCCCAGCGCCTTGGCATCCTGACCGGTCCAGACCCGGCCCTCGGCCGCTTTCTCGGTCTCTTCCGGGCTCAGGCCACGGCCCTTGCTCACCAAGCCGACGAAACGCTGATAGGTATCTTCCACGCTCAGCTGGATCGCCTGACCGACGTGTTCCGGCAGGGCGCGGGTCAGGCCGACGCCGACATAGTCGGTGGTGCCGACACCGTCGGTGTGCACCCCGTACTGGGAGAGCGCCTTGTCGATGGTGGCGAACATGCCGAACACCCCGATGGAGCCGGTGAGGGTGGTGGGGGAGGCGAAGATCTTGTCTGCATCGGCGGAGATCCAGTAACCGCCGGAGGCGGCGTAGCTGCCCATGGAGATCACCACCGGCTTGCCGGCCTGCTTGAGGGCCAGCAGCTCGGCGCGGATCTGCTCGGCGGCGAAGGCGCTGCCGCCCGGGCTGTCGACCCGCAGCACCAGGGCTTTCACCTTGTCGTCGCGGCGGGCATCGGCCAGCAGGTCGGCGAGGCTGTCGCCGCCGATGGTGCCGGCAGGCTGAACGCCATCCATGATGGCGCCGCTGGCGACGATGAGGCCCACCTCATCCTTGCCGCTCTGGGGATACTGGCTCGGAATGGCGGCCAGGTACTCCTTGAGGCCTACGCCCTTCCAGCCGTGGTCATCGCTCTCGCCCACTTCCTTGATCACCGCCTGGGTCATCTCGTCGCGGGTCGCCAGCTGGTCCACCAGACCGTTGTCGAGGGCGTAGTTGGCGGCGTTGCCGCCGGCCTTGCGCAGCAGCTCGAGGAAGCGATCCTTGCCCGGTGCCACGGCGTCCGGTTCGATCTCCCGCTGCTCGGCCACGTCAGCCACATAGGATTGCCACAGCTGATCCAGCCAGCGCTGGTTCGCCTCCTTGCTCTCGGGGGACATCTCGTCGCGGGTATAGGGTTCGACGAAAGACTTGTAGGTGCCGACTTTGAACACGTGTGGGGTGATGTTGAGCTTCTCCAGCGCCGACTTGTAGTAGGTCTGGTAGACGCCGAGCCCCTCGATCACCACGGCGCCGCTCTGGTTGAGCAGCACGTGATCGGCGTGGGCGGCCAGCAGATATTGGCCCTGGGTGTAGAAGTCGGCCATGGCGATGACCGGCTTGCCGCTCTCCTTGAAGGCATCGATGGCGCTCGCCACCTCCTGCAGTTTGGAGAAGCTGGTGCCCTGCAGCCCCTGGGGCTTGATCACCAGCGCCTTGATGCGATCGTCATCCTTGGCACTTTTGATGGCCCACAGCAGATCGGAGAGGACGATCTCGCTGGGCAGCTCGTCGCTGTTGTCCACCTGGCGCAGCAGTTGCACGGTGGGATCGGTCTGCGAGCGCTGTTCCACCAGCACGCCGGAGAGATTGAGGGTGAGGGCCCCTTCGATGGGGGCGCTGGGCGCCTCTTTCTGGCTGACGCTGAAGACGATGATCAAGACCACGACGAGAAACAGCAGATTGACCAGCATCAGCCGGGTGAAATTGAGCAGGCGCCACAGGCTGCGAAACAGCCAACCCAGACCTTTGAAAATAGACATAGTCGCGTTATCGCCCTGTTAATGGGGAGGGAAGCGCCATTATTAACCAGTTGGCCGGTGAAATGCCATTTCCGCTTGGACAGGATCGGAGCCCGGTTGTTCGGAATACGTCTGTTCGCCGAAAAATTGTCCAAACATTTGTTTGAAAAAGCATTTTCGATTCTTTACTCTAGCCTCGGTTTGATAACAAAAAATTAACTGGAGGCCCTGTGAGCCGCCCACCCATCCTGCCGTCGTGTTCCGGGCTTGAGTCCGGACGGTGGAGAATGGGCGTGGTGCCATCCAGCCCGGCCCCGACAAGGAGTTCATGATGAGCCGTTACCCGACCCTGCTGACCCCCCTCGATCTCGGCTTTACCCAGCTGCGCAACCGCGTGTTGATGGGATCCATGCACACCGGCCTCGAAGAGGAGAAGGGGGGCTTTGACAAGTTGGCCGCCTTTTATGGCGAGCGGGCCCGGGGCGGGGTCGGCCTCATCGTGACCGGCGGCATCGCCCCCAACCTGCGTGGCCGGCTGGTGCCCCACGGCTCCCAGCTGAGCTTTCCCTGGCAGGTGGCCAAGCACAAGAAGGTGACCAGTGCGGTGCATCAGGAGGGGGGCAAGATAGCGCTGCAGATCCTCCATGCCGGCCGCTACGCCTATCATCCGTTCAGCCTGGCGCCGAGCGCCCTCAAGGCCCCCATCTCTCCGTTCAAGCCGCGCGCCATGAGCGAGCGCCAGATCCTAGGCACCATCCGCGACTTCGCCGCCACCGCGCAACTGGCCAGGAGCGCGGGCTACGACGGGGTCGAGGTGATGGGCTCGGAAGGCTATCTCATTAATCAGTTCATCTGCGAGCGCACCAACAAGCGCACCGATGGCTGGGGTGGCAGCAGTGAAAACCGCATGCGCTTCCCGGTGGAGATTGTCCGCGCCATCCGCGAACGGGTCGGGCCGGACTTCATCATCATCTTCCGCCTCTCCATGCTGGATCTGGTGGAGCAGGGCTCCTCCCTTGAGGAAGTGATCGCCCTTGGCAAGGCGCTGGAACAGGTGGGGGTCACCCTCATCAACACCGGCATCGGCTGGCACGAGGCGCGCATTCCCACCATCGCCACCAGCGTGCCGCGCGGCGCCTTCAGCTGGGTGACCGCCGAGTTGAAAAAACACCTCAAGGTACCGCTTATCACCACCAACCGCATCAACACCCCCGAGGTGGCCGAGCGCATTCTGGCGGGCGGTGAGGCGGATATGGTCTCCATGGCGCGCCCCTTCCTGGCGGACCCCGAATTTGTCATCAAGGCCGCCGAGAACCGGGCGGACGAGATCAACACCTGCATCGCCTGCAACCAGGCTTGTCTTGACCACGTCTTCAAGCAGAAGCGGGCCTCCTGCCTGGTCAACCCGCGCGCCTGCTTCGAGACTGAGTTGACGTTTGGTCGGGTGCCCCAGCCCAAGAAGCTGGCGGTGGTGGGCGCAGGCCCCGCCGGGCTGGCGTTTGCCTGTTATGCCGCCGAGCGCGGCCATCAGGTGAGCCTGTTCGATCAGGCCAGCGAGATTGGCGGCCAGTTCAACTTCGCCAAGCAGATCCCGGGCAAGGAGGAGTTTCACGAAACCCTGCGCTACTTTGCCAAGCGGCTGGAGAAGTGCGGCGTCGAGCTCTATCTGGGCCAGCGCCAGAGTGCCGAGAGCCTCTTGGGCGGCGGCTTTGACGAGGTGATCCTCGCCACCGGCATCCGCCCGCGCACCCCAAACATTCCGGGTATCGAGCATGCCAAGGTGATGAGCTACCTCGATGTCTTGCGGGATCACAAACCGGTGGGCGAGAAGGTGGCGGTGATCGGCGCCGGCGGCATCGGCTTTGACGTGGCCGAATACCTGGTAGAGGGCAAGGGGGATCGCAGTCGCGATCACTGGCTCAAGGAGTGGGGCATCGACAAGCAGCTCGGCGAGCGCGGCGGCCTGATGGCCCCGGTGATCGACGCCCCCGAGCGCCAGGTCTGGCTGCTGCAGCGCAAGGAGAGCAAGGTGGGTGACGGCCTGGGCAAGACCACCGGCTGGATCCACCGCACCGTGCTCAAGAACCGCAAGGTGGAGATGCTCTCCGGCGTGCAGTATCTGCGCATCGACGATGAAGGGCTTCACATTCAGGTGGGCGAACAGCAGCAATGTCTGCCGGTGGATCAGGTGATCATCTGCGCCGGCCAGGAGCCGCTCAAGGAGCTGCAGGCCGGTTTGCAGGCGGCGGGCAAGCCGGTACACATCATCGGCGGAGCCGACGTGGCCGCCGAGCTGGATGCCAAGCGGGCGATCCGACAGGGCGCCGAACTGGCGGCGGTCATCTAATCTCTCCCCGCCATCATGAATGAGATAAACCCCTGAGCATCAGGGGTTTTCTTCATTCGGCGCTGTGCTAAGGTAGCGCCATCATTGCCCAAGAAGGAATTGCCCATGGATGCCCTCACCCTGCTGCTCAACCGCCACTCCTGTGGCCGTCTCGCCGATCCCGCTCCTGCTGGCGAGGTGCTCGACAATATTTTGAAGGCGGGGCTGCGCGCGCCGGATCACGGCACCCTGACTCCCTGGCAGTTCATTCTGTTTGAAGGGGAAGGCCGCGAGCGGCTGGGCAAGCTGCTGGCCGAGGCGGCCCGTGCTCGTGGCGAGGATGAAGAGAGCATCAAGAAGTGCAGCGAGGCGCCGCTGCGGGCACCGCTGGTCATCGCGGTGGCAACCCGTTATCAGGAGCACCCCAAGGTGCCGAAGCTGGAGCAGGAGCTCTCGGCCGGTTGCGCCCTGATGGCGATGCAGATGGCGGCACAGGCGCAGGGTTTCAACGGCATCTGGCGATCCGGCTGGTTCATTTTCGACGAGCAGATCAATGAAGGGTTGGGACTGACACCGGAGGATCAGCTGGTGGGCTTCCTCTACCTCGGTACCCCCATGCTGGAGGCCCGCAAGCTGCGCGAGCTGCCGGTGAGCGAGTTCGTGCGCCGCTTCTAGTCTGCCTTATTACCGGCAAGGCCCTGACTCGTCAGGGCTTTTTTGTTTCTGGTGGTGGGCTGTACTGATATTTGGAAGATTGCCAAGAGGGCGGCCGTGGCAGGCAGGGAATTTTTTAAATAGTGAGATGCCGTTCTCAATCCTGGTTTATTACGCTATGTAAAACGTTTGCGCCTCGTTAATATCCCTGTGCCAGTTTAGAAGGTGACCCCTTCTAATTTTCTGCGATGAGAGTCGCAATTCCGTAGCACCTTTTTACAGCCCAACGTCTTGATGACATTGGGCTTCATTTTTATGGGTGTTTTTCAGATGTCGGTTCCCTTAACTCCCTGATACCGGCAAACCCACCTTTTTACAGGCCATCATGGTCTTGATGGCGTTGGCCTTCATTTTTATGGGCGTTTTTTCAGATGCCAATCCCCTTAGCCGGCAAACCCACCTTTTACGGATGGTTCTCGGTATGTGTTGCTAGCTCACCTGCGCCTTGCCTTTGACGGGCAGCACGCGGGCCGGGTTGCCCACCACCCGGGCGCCGGCCGGCACGTCTTTGGTGACCACGGCTCCAGCACCCACGATGGCCTCCCGCCCTATGGTGACGCCGGGTAGCAGGATGGCGCCGCCGCCAATCCAGACCCTGTCCTCGATGGTGACCGGCAGTGCTGTCTCGACCCCCTGTGTCCGTTCATCGGCATCCAGCGCGTGGGCGGCGGTGTAGATCTGCACGTTCGGCCCAATCATTACCTCGGCGCCGATGCGAATGGGGGCGTTGTCCAGCAGGGTGGCCCCCATGTTGATGTAGCTGCGCTCGCCAAGGTGGATGTGGCGGCCATAGGTGCAGTAGAGGGGCGGGCAGATGAAGGCACCCTGGGCCAGCTCGCCGACGATCTGCTGCAGCAGCGCCAACTGTTCATCCTCCTCGTCGCTGCGATTGAAGTGGCGGTACAGACGGGCCGTCTCCCGGCGCAACAGATCCAGTTCCGGCGCCATGCAGTTGTAAGGCTGGCTGGCGATCATCTTGTCGTACTCGGTCATGGCGGCTCCTGTGGCTTGTCTTGGTGGCGCATGGGGTTTACATGTTAGCGGTCCGGCCGCCGGATAACCGTGATCAGCGGCCCGCTACGGGCAGCACCAGATTGGTCGGACTGCCCTCGGCAAAGGCAATCAGGTTGTCAAAGGCGGCCTGAAAGTAGAGCTGGTAGCTGTTGCGCTCCACATAGCCGAGATGAGGGGTGGCCAGCACATTGGGCAGGCGCAGCAAAGGCTCGCTTTGCGCCGTGGCAGGCTCTGCATCGAACACGTCGAGCGCTGCGCGCCGGGTGGGGTTGGCGGAGAGTTCAGCATAAAGGGCGCCCGGCTCGACAAGCTCCGCCCGACTGACGTTGACCAGCAGGGAGTCGGCCTTCATCCGCGCGAGATCGGCGCGGGTCACACTGCCACGGGTTGCCTCGTGCAGGCGCAGATGCAAAGAGAGGATGTCGGCGTCACGAAAGAAGGCCTCCTTGTCGGAGGCGCTGGCATGGCCATCCCGCTCGGCCTGCTGGCGGGAGCCCTCGCTGCCCCAGATCAGCACCGACATGCCAAAGGCCCGGCCGTAACCGGCCACCAGTCTGCCAATCTTGCCGTAGCCCCAGATGCCGAGCGTCAGCCCCTGCAAGGTACGGCCCAGCCCCAGGGTGCCGGATTGCTGCCACTGCCCCTGGGCGAGGGCATGGCAATAGGCCGGGAGGTGGCGGGAGGCAGCCATGATGAGCGCCCAGCAGAGCTCGGCGGGCGCCACCGGGCTGCCGATGCCTTCGGCGACGGCCACCCCGTGGCGTTGGCACAGGAGGGGGTCGATATGCTGGCTGATCTTGCCGGTCTGACTGATGAGCCGAAGGGAGGGGAGCCTGCGCAGCAATGCCTCGTCGATGCGGGTGCGCTCGCGGATCAGCACCAGCGCCTCCACCCCTGTCAGTTTGGCGGCAAGGCACTCGGGGTCAGGTTCGCTCTGGGTGAGGATGGTGACGTCGTGGCCCGCCAGGCGGGTAAAGCAGGGCAGATGACGCACCTGATCCTGATAGTCATCCAGTATGGCAATCCGCATAAGCACTCCGTGTCACAAGGGGGGCTGGCGGCCTATCCTACCGGAAACGGGGGAGTCTGTGTGGTCAAATGAGCACTGATTGCAGTGCGGGTATGGATGGTGCTGGTTGGCCGTACCAGAGAGGTGGCTGCTGCCGGCGGGTTGAAAACAGACGGGGCTCCCGTGTGGGAGCCCCGTTGGCAACGGCTGTGTCGATGACTTAGCCGAGTTTGCGGCCGGAAAGGCGGCACCACTCTTCCTTGACGGCGGTCGGGTCCATCTCGAACCACTGGCCGTAGATGGTCTCCAGCTCCGGCGCCTGGCTTTCCAGCACGCCGGAGAGGGCCATCAGGCTACCCGCCTTGCCGTGGCCAGCGATAAGCGGTGCCAGCTCGCGCAGCGGGCCGGCCAGGATGTTGGCGACCACCACGTCCGCTTCGACATCTTGCGGCTGATCCGCCGGCAGGTAGAGCTCGATCTGATCGGCGACGCCATTGCGCTCGGCGTTGTCACGGCTGGCCTGAATGGCCTGCGGGTCGATGTCGATGCCGATGACCCGGGCGGCGCCCAGTTTCAGGGCGGCGATGCCGAGGATGCCGGAGCCGCAGCCAAAGTCGACCACGGTTTTACCGGCCAGATCCAGCCCGTCCAGCCACTGCAGGCAGAGCGCCGTGGTGGGATGGGTACCGGTACCGAAGGCCAGACCCGGGTCCAGCATGACGTTGACCGCATCGGGGTTCGGCACGTCGCGCCAGCTCGGGCAGATCCAGAGCCGCTCGCCGAACTGCATGGGGTGGAAGTGATCCATCCACTCGCGCACCCAGTCCTTGTCTTCCAGCTGCTCCACCTTGTAGCCCACGTCTTCACCGAAGATCTGCTGGAAGAAGGCGATGGTGGGCGCCGGATCGGTTTCGGCGTCGAACAACCCCATTACTTCGGTCTCGCCCCACAGCGGGGTTTCACCCGGCATGGGTTCATAGACGGGCACATCCTTGGCATCCATAAAGGTCACCGCCTGGGCACCACGCCCCAGCAGCATGTTGCTCACCTTGTCTGCGGTCTTGGCAGTGGCGTTGATTCGAATTTGTATCCAGGGCATGGCGTCGACTCTTCATAAATGTGAAACCGCGGGATTCTATCATCATGGGCGTGTGCTGTCGTGGTTTGCCCATGCAGTGTGGTGGAGGATGGGGACTTTGCCGAGTTGGCACGGTTCATGTATTCCTCATTGGGTGACGGGAAGCAACCTGTTCCCGCTGAATGCTTTGCTCTAGGAAAGTTCCGTCATCTTTTTCAGCCACCTTCGGGTGGCTTTTTTTTGCCCGCAGAGTGGCCGGGGGCTGCATACCCCGCTGGCAGGGGGTAATGTGGCAAGTAAGCGGGGAGGCGGGCGGGATTGGCACACTAGCTGCAAAGATACAGAGGTCCTGCATAAGGATATGTGTGTGATTGTTACCCCAACGTTCAGGTATTTAGGGCCATCCCGGCGGGATGGCCCCTTTTTTTGGCTCTTTTTATGGTGATGCTGCGTGGTGACTGTCTGTTGCCTGATGTGAGCTGTGCAGTGATGGGGCTTGCCACTGGTGAGTTCACCCCATGATGGTGCAGTTTTTACCTATAAGGGATTAGTTACCGAACCGACTCATGTCGATCACCAGCTTGCCCACCATGCGGCCGGCTTCCACCTCGGCATGGGCCTGAGCCAGGGTCGCCGGGGTCAGCTCGGCCACCACCTTGCTGAGGGTGGTCTTGACCACGCCCTGGTCCACCAGGGCGGCGACCAGTCCCAGCAGGTTGTGTTGCTCGATCATGTCCGGGGTCTGGAACAGGGAGCGGGTGAACATGAACTCCTGGCTGAAGGTGACACTCTTGCTCTTGAGCAGGGAGAGGTCCCAGGGCACGCTCGATTCGGCGATGGTGCAGATATGGCCGAACGGGCTGATGAGGCTGGCCATGGCATCCCAGTGCTGCTCGGTGGCATTGGTGCAGAAGATGGCGTCCACCTGAGTGATGCCGAGGGCGGTGAGCTCCTCCTGCAACTGGTGATGGCTCACCACCTGATGGGCCCCCATCTGCAGGCACCAGGCCCGGGTCTCGGGGCGGGAGGCGGTGGCGATCACCTCCATGCCGGTGAGCTGGCGGGCCAGCTGGATGGCGATGGAGCCGACCCCGCCGGCGCCGCCGATGATGAGCAGCTTGCCGCTGCTCTCGCGGGTGAGGCCCATGCGCTCGAACAGGGTCTCCCAGGCGGTGATGGCGGTGAGCGGCAGGGCCGCGGCTTCCACGTCGCTCAGGCTGGTGGGGGCGAGGGCGGCGATGCGCTCATCCACCAGTTGCAGGGTGCTGTTGCTGCCGGGGCGGCTGATGTCGCCGGCATACCAGACCCGGTCGCCCGCCTTGAACAGGGTTACCTCGCGGCCGACGGCGATCACTTCGCCCACGGCGTCCCAGCCCAGCACCCGCGGGCAGCTCTCGACCTTGGCCTTGGGGGCTCGTACCTTGGTGTCGACCGGGTTGATGGAGGTGGCCTTGACCCGCACCAGCAGGTCGCGCGGGCCCGGCGTCGGGTTGGCCAGATTGGCTTCGATGAAGCAGTGGGGGTGATCGCTCGGCAGATAGTGGGTCAGGGCGATGGCTTTCATGGCAGTTCCTTTCAAATCGGTTGGATGGGGATTGCCAGCCACTCTAGTCTGGTTGATTATTCAGATTAAGATGGGTAATTGGTAAAGACTGTTTGAATATATGAACAATGTCGAACTGGAGCTGATGGGGCTGTTCGCCACTGTGGTGGAGCAGGGCAGTTTTACCGGGGCGGCCGAGTTGCTCGGCATGCCCAAATCCTCGGTCAGCCAGAAGATCTCGCGGCTCGAGTCCCAGCTCGGGGTGCGCCTGTTGCAGCGCACCACCCGCCGGCTGAGCCTGACCCCGCAGGGGGAGGTCTATGTGGAACAGTGCCGGGCGCTGCTGGCGCTGGCCCGCAGCGCCAATTTGGCGATGGCGCGGCTGCGCGCGGCCCCGGCCGGCCGGGTGCGGATCACCGCACCGGAGGCGACCGGCACCCTGCTGCTCGGCCGGATCCTGGCCGAGTTTCGGGCTCTCTACCCCGAGGTGGTGCTGGAGCTGACCCTCTGCGATGAGCAGCTCGATCTGGTGGGGGAGGGTTACGATCTGGCGCTGCGGGCGGCACCGCTGAAAGATTCTAGCCTGATCTGCCGGCGCATCGGTCAGGTACCTCGGCATCTGGTGGCGGCGCCCGCCTATCTGGCGGCCCACGGCACGCCGCAACAGCTGAGCGAGCTGGGGCGATACGCCTGCCTGGTGCACACGTCGCTGCCGGTGTGGCCGTTGCAGGAGGGAGGTTGGCGGCCGCAGGGGGCTTGTCTGAGCAATAGCTTGCTGGCGCTGCGGGAGCTGGCGATCAACGAGGGGGGGATCGCCCTGCTGCCCCATCACGTCTGCGAGGGGGATCTTGCGGCGGGACGCTTGCAGAAGGTGCTGCCGAGTCACCCCATTCCGGCCAACCCCTTCTACCTCATCTATCCGAGCCGGGAGCACCTGGCGCCCGCCCTGCGCAGCCTGATGGACTTTGTCGCGGAGCGGTTGCCGTTTGCCTGAGGCTACCAGCCGCTCTGGCCGGCGGACTCCTGATTGGGTTTGAGGCCGAGCGGCACCGACTGGCGCTCTGCCAGCATGCGGATCTGCCCCTCGATCAGGCTGGCGTTGGGGCCCAGCACCAGCACCAGCTGATGGTCGTTGAGCTGGATCCAGGAGAGGCAGCCCAGCCCCAGCAGGCGGGATTGATCCACCAGCGAGATATCGCGTACCCGCAGGCTGAGGCGGGTGAGGCAGACGCTCATCGCCTGCAGGTTGTCCATGCCGCCCAGCACCTTGAGGTACTGGATCGCCAGCATCTGGGGATCGGAGGGGGCGACGCTGGCCAGGCGTGGGTGTTCCGGGGCGATGGGCTTGCTCGGCAGGCTGAGGGGCGTGCGCTCCAGCAGCTGATAGAACAGCAAGGTGTAGGCGACGAAGAACAGGATGCCGACCGGAATGAGCCAGAAGCTGTGCTCGCCGGCGTGGTAGCTCAGCACCAGATCCAGCAGGCCGGCGGAGAAGTAGCTGCCCACCTTGATGCCGAGCGCGCTGCAGGTGGCGAGCGACAGGCCGGTCAGCAGGGCGTGGGCCAGAAACAGCCAGGGGGCGGTGAAGGCGAACAGGAACTCGATGGGTTCGGTGATGCCCACCAGCGCCGAGGTGAGCGCCAGGGTGAGCAGCAAGCCCCCCTGCGGCAATCGCTGCATGCGCTGGCGGTGCAGCCAGATGGCGAAGCAGGCGCCCGGCAGGCCAAACATGATGATGGGGTAGAGCCCGGCCACATAGCCTTCGTGCAGCGGCTGGGCGCTGGCCAGCGCCTGCAGGTTGCTCTCCCCCAGCCCGATGAGGCTGCCCAGCACCTGATGCAGGCCGAGCGGGATCAGCAGCCGATTCAGCACGCCGTAGCAGAAGGCGCCGAACGGGGTGGTGAGCAGTTCGGAGGCGAGCAGGGTGATGCCCTGTTCCAGCAGCGGCCAGAGCAGCGCGAGGGGGAAGGCCAGCAGCAAACAGGTGAGCGCCGAGGCGAGCAGGCTGGTGAAATCGCCGTTGACCAGCCGCAGCCAGTGGGGCATGGGGTGGCGCTTGAGCCAGGGGTAGACGATGGCGGTGGTCAATCCCGCCAGCAGGCCGCAGATCATGTCGCTGTGCAGGCCGGGGGCCAGGGTGCCGAGCGCCGAGCTCAGCAGCAGAAAGTTGACCGCACCGGCCAGCGCCTGGGTGCCTTCACCCTGGCGGCTCAGCCCGAAGGCGATGGCCACCGCATAGATGAGCGGCATCTGGCTGAACAGGGCGCGGCCGGTGAGGGAGAGCACCGCCAGATCCAGCACGTCCGGCTGGCCGAGCCGATAGAGCAGCGCGGCCAGCGGCAGGATGGAGACCGGCAGCAACAGGGCGTAGCCGAGTCGCTGCAGGGCTTGGGTCAGGATCTGTCTGGCGTTCTGTACGGGCATAAGGGTGCGGCATTTTGTGACATGGCGCACAGTTTACCCGTAAAACACCCATTTTGGGATAGTTTCGGAACCCTTTATTAATCCATCGATGATTGCGGCTCAAACAAGCGCCGCACATGCTGGCTCGGGGCCGGGGTCAGCAGGCTGACCAGCACGAAGGCAATCAGCCCCAGCGCCAGGCTCGGCACGATGGCGTGCAGGCCGGCCGGCTTGATCTCCCACTGGCTCAGGATGGCGTAGCAGAGGATGCCGCACACCATGCTGGCCAGGGCCCCCGGGCCGTTGGCCCGCGACCAGTAGAGGCCGAGCACCAGCGGCCACAGGAACACCGCCTGCAGGCCGCCGAAGGCGAGCAGATTGAGCCAGATGATCATCTCGGGGGGCTGCAGCGCCGCCAGCAGCACTAGCGTGCCCAGGATCAGGGTGCAGAGCAGGGAGAGGCGCGGCACCCGCACCTCCAGCTTCTCTTGGCCGGCCTTCTCCGGACTCAGGTAGTTGAGGTAGAGATCCTTCACCAGGGTGGCGGAGGCCTGGATCAGCTGGGAGTCGATGGTTGACATGATGGCCGCCATGGGCGCCGCCAGGAAGACCCCGGCCAGCCAGGGGGGCAGCACTTCCATCATCAGGGAGGGCATGATTTTGTCTGGGCTGTCCATGCCGGGCAGGATGGCGCGGCCCAGGGCGCCGGCCAGGTGCATGCCGAACATCAGCAAGGCGCTGACGATGGTACCGATGAGGATGCCGCGGTGCAGCGCCTTGCTGTCGCGATAGCCGAAGCAGCGCAGCGCCGAGTGGGGCAGCCCCACCACCCCGATGCAGACCAGCACCCAGAAGCTCAGCATGAAGGGCTGGGTCAGCAGGTCGCCGGCCCCCTGCGGGCTCACCAGCTTGGGATCGATCACCTTGAGCTGGTGGATGAGGTTGGGCAGGCCGTCACCGGCCACCAGAATGCCCGCCAGCAGCGCGCCGGTGCCAATCAGCATGATGATCCCCTGCAGCGCATCGGTCATCACCACGGCGCGAAAGCCGCCGATCACCGTGTAGAGCAGTACGCAGCTGGCAAACAGCAGGAGCCCCTGCTGATAGCTGAGGCCGGTGGCGGTCTCCAGCAGACGGGCGCCGCCGATGAACTGCACCACCATGGTGGCGATGAAGGCGAGGATGATGGTGACCGAGCCCAGCACCACTACCGCCTTGCTCTGGTAGCGGGCCCACAGCATGTCGTTGATGGTCACCGCATTGACCCGGCGGGCGATGATGGCGAACTTCTTGCCAAGCACCCCCAGGGTGAGCCAGACGGTGGGCAGCTGGATCATCGCCAGCAGTACCCAGCCCAACCCGATCTTGTAGGCCGCCCCCGGCCCGCCGATGAAGGAGGAGGCAGAGGTGTAGGTAGCCACCAGGGTCATGGCCAGCACCAGCCCGCCCATGCTGCGGTTGCCGATGAAGTACTCCTGCACGAAGTCGCCGCCTACCCGGTGGCGGCTGGCCCAGAAGCCGACTCCCAGCACCAGCACCAGATAGATGCACAGCGGCAGCATCAGCTCAAGATTCATGGGAAGGCTCCTTGGCATCGAGGGGAGGGGAGTCGAGGGGGATGTCCACGAACAGACGATCCACCATCAGGCCGCACAGCACGATGAACAGCAGCGGCATCAGGATGCAGCTGAGCAGGAACCAGAGCGGCATGTCCCAGCATTCGATCTCTGCGGGGATGAAATAGGCCGTGCCATACCAGGCAAGGAAGTAGAGCAGGGTCAGCAGCAGGCAGAGGGCTGCTTCCCGGCGAGCGAGCGCGAAACGATTCACCTTGGCATCCGACAATTTTGAGGGGCGCAAGGATAACAAAAAAGGGCCATGTCGCCATGGCCCTTTTTCAACAGAGGCTCCTTGCGGAGCCGACGTCCACCGACATGGCGGTCTTCGTCAAGGATCCTTACAGACCGAGCTTCTTGTGCAGGTAGTGGATGTTGGTCCCACCGTGCTGGAAGTTTTCGTCCTTCATGATCTCTTTTTGCAGGGAGACGTTGGTCTTGATCCCTTCCACCACCAGCTCGTCCAGCGCCTGACGCATGCGGGCGATGGCGACGT
Source organism: Aeromonas sp. FL131 (assembly GCF_049860615.1). Classification (NCBI taxonomy): domain Bacteria; kingdom Pseudomonadati; phylum Pseudomonadota; class Gammaproteobacteria; order Aeromonadales; family Aeromonadaceae; genus Aeromonas; species Aeromonas sp. FL131. Next base: position 3,309,539 of record NZ_CP187595.1, on the reverse strand, counting down.
CACGGTTTTCACCGTAACAGATCAGCTTGCCGATCATGGAGTCGTAGTAGGGCGGTACCTTGTAGCCGGCGTAGATGTGGGAATCCCAGCGTACGCCCAGACCGCCCGGCGCGTGGAAGCGCTGGATCAGGCCCGGAGACGGCATGAAGGTGGCCGGGTCTTCGGCGTTGATCCGGCATTCGATGGCATGGCCACGGATGCGGATATCCTGCTGGGTGATCGACAGGGGCTGACCGGCGGCAATGCGCAGCTGCTCCTTGATCAGATCCACGCTGGTGACCAGCTCGGTGACCGGGTGCTCAACCTGGATACGGGTGTTCATCTCGATGAAATAGAACTCGCCGTTCTCGTACAGGAACTCGAAGGTGCCCGCACCGCGGTAGCCGATCTCGATACAGGCGCGTACGCAGCGCTCACCGATGAACTTGCGCATCTCTTCGGTGATGCCGGGTGCCGGCGCCTCTTCGACCACCTTCTGGTGGCGACGCTGCATGGAGCAGTCGCGCTCGCCCAGATAGAGGGCGTTGCCCTGGCCGTCTGCCAACACCTGAATTTCAATGTGGCGCGGGTTCTCCAGGTACTTCTCCATGTAGACCATGTCGTTCTTGAAGAACTGGCCTGCTTCGGATTTGGTCAGCGCGATGGCGGCAGACAGCTCGGCTTCACTGCGCACCACGCGCATGCCGCGACCACCACCGCCACCGGCGGCCTTGATGATCACCGGATAGCCAATGCGCTTGGCGATGGCGGCGTTGTGCTTGGCATCGCTGTCGACCGGACCGTCGGAGCCCGGTACGCAGGGCACGCCCGCTTTCTTCATCGCCTCGATGGCGGAGACCTTGTCACCCATCAGGCGAATGGTCTCGGCGCGCGGGCCGATGAAGATGAAGCCGGATTTCTCGACCACTTCCGCGAAGTCGGCGTTCTCGGAGAGGAAACCGTAACCCGGGTGGATGGCGACGGCACCGGTCACCTCGGCGGCGGCGATGATGGCCGGCACATTGAGGTAGGAGTCGGTACTGGCCGGCTTGCCGATACAGATGGTTTCGTCGGCCAGCAGCACATGCTTGAGCTCCCGGTCGGCGGTGGAGTGAACGGCCACTGTCTTGATCCCGAGCTCTTTACAGGCGCGCAGGATCCGCAGGGCAATTTCACCGCGGTTGGCGATGACTACTTTGTCCAACATGGGTGGCGACTTCCCTTATTCGATGATGAACAGCGGCTCGTCGAATTCGACGGCCTGACCATTTTCAACCAGGATCGCTTTGATCACACCGGCCTTGTCAGACTCGATTTGGTTCATCATTTTCATGGCTTCGACGATGCACAGGGTATCGCCGACATTGACGTGCTGACCGACTTCCACGAACGGCTTGGCTTCCGGGCTGGAGGAGCGGTAGAAGGAGCCAACCATCGGGGAGCGCATCAGGTGACCGCTCGGGATGGCGTCGGCAGCCGGGGCAGCAGCAACCGGTGCGGCGGCAGGAGCGGCAACCGGGGCGGCAGCTTGTTGCATGATCATCTGCGGAGCAGCGGTCACCTGACCGGAGAAGTTGCGACTGATGCGAACGGACTCTTCACCTTCGGAGATCTCCAGTTCGGCGATGCCGGACTCTTCAACCAGTTCAATCAGCTTCTTGATTTTGCGGATATCCATTAGCATTCTCTTTCTTCTTTATCTGATCAGTGATTATCAAGCCGCGCGCAACTGGTGCACGGCCGCGGTTAAAGCGAATTGGTAGCCATCGGCCCCCAGCCCACAAATGACCCCCTTGGCGACATCAGACAGATAGGAGTGATGACGGAAGGGTTCCCTGGCATGGACGTTGGACAGGTGAACCTCGATAAAGGGGATGGCCACACCCAGCAGCGCATCGCGGATGGCGACGCTGGTGTGGGTGAAGGCGGCCGGGTTGATGATGATGAAATCCACCTGACCCATGGCCTGGTGGATGCGGCCGACCAACTCATGTTCGGCATTGGATTGCAGGTGTTCCAGTGTGACCCCGAGTTCGCCGGCGTTGTGCGTCAGATCGGCGACGATCTCATCGAGCGTCTTGCTGCCGTAGATGCCCGGTTCCCGTTTGCCCAGCAGGTTCAGGTTCGGCCCGTTGAGCAGGAGAATTCGGTGTTTTTGCGACATATTGAGTACATCCTCGATGATAATGCTGCTATCTGTCAGCCATCTTGTGGACTATCAGAAATCTAGTCATTTTCTGCGCAAATCGGTGTGCACTGGCACACAGATTTCGCAATTATATTGATTTCGTGAAAATTAGCAGCATTTTACTGGTCTAATCTCTACATCTGTCTATTTTTTGCGCTAACTGGTGCGTTGTTGAAACGCTCAGTAGCAAAGACGACAAAGCCGGCTCGAGGCCGGCTTTGGAGGCAGGAACGCAGTCAGGATCAGGCTGCTTCCGACTTCTCGCGGATCAGCTTGTCTACCACGCCCGGATCCGCCAGGGTGGAGATATCCCCCAGGCTGTCGGTCTCGCCGGTGGCGATCTTGCGCAGAATTCGCCGCATGATCTTGCCGGAGCGGGTCTTGGGCAGCCCCTCGGCCCAGTGGATCACGTCCGGGGTGGCGATGGCGCCGATCTCCTTGCGGACCCACTCCTTCACCTCTTTATGCAGCTCCCGGCTCGGCTCCTCGCCGGCGATCAGGGTGACATAGGCGTAGATGCCCTGACCCTTTATCTCGTGCGGCACGCCCACCACCGCCGCTTCGGCGATCTTGGGATGGGAAACCAGCGCGGATTCAATTTCGGCGGTGCCCATGCGGTGACCGGAGACGTTCAGTACATCATCCACCCGTCCGGTGATCCAGTAGTAACCATCCTCGTCGCGACGGGCACCGTCGCCGGTGAAGTAGCGGCCGGGGAAGGTGGAGAAGTAGGTCTGCTCGAACCGCTCGTGATCGCCAAACACGGTGCGCATCTGGCCCGGCCAGGAGTCGGTGATCACCAGGTTGCCCTCGGTGGCCCCCTCCAGTGGCTCGCCCATGTTGTCCACCAGCGCCGGCTGCACGCCGAAGAAGGGACGGGTAGCCGAGCCTGGCTTGAGATCGGTGACGCCGGGCAGCGGGCTGATGAGGATGCCGCCGGTCTCGGTCTGCCACCAGGTGTCGACGATGGGGCAGCGCTCCTCGCCTATGGTGCGGTAGTACCACTCCCAGGCTTCCGGGTTGATGGGCTCGCCCACCGACCCCATGATGCGCAGGCTTGAACGGGAGGTGCCGGCTACCGCCTCGTTGCCCTTGGCCATCAGCGCACGGATGGCGGTGGGGGCGGTGTAGAGGATGCTGACCTGGTGCTTGTCCACCACCTGGCTCATGCGGTTGGTGACCGGGTAGTTGGGCACCCCTTCGAACATGATGGTGGTGGCGCCGTTGGCAAGCGGCCCGTAGACCAGATAGGAGTGGCCGGTGACCCAGCCCACGTCGGCGGTACACCAGTAGATGTCCTCTTCGTGGTAGTCGAAGATGTACTTGAAGGTGAGGGTGGCATAGACCAGATAGCCGCCGGTGGTGTGCAGCACCCCCTTGGGTTTGCCGGTGGAGCCGGAGGTGTAGAGGATGAAGAGCGGATCTTCGGCCCCCATCGCCTCGGGCGGGCAGTCGGCGCTGACGGTGGCGACGGCGTCGTGCCACCAGATGTCCCTGTGGTTGTGCCAGGCGATGTTGCCGCCGGTGCGTTTGAGCACGATCACCTTGTTGACCTTGGTCTCCGGGTTGGTGAGCGCTTCATCCACGTTCTTCTTGAGCGGCACCGGACGGCCGCCGCGCAGCCCTTCATCGGCGGTGATGACGATGGAAGAGCCGGAGTCGATGATGCGACCGGCCAGGGCTTCCGGCGAGAAACCGCCGAACACGATGCTGTGCACCGCGCCGATGCGGGTACAGGCCAGCATGGCGATGGCGGCTTCCGGCACCATGGGCATGTAGAGGCAGACCACGTCGCCGCGATGCACTCCCTGCGCCTTCAAGACGTTGGCAAACTTGCACACCTCGGTGTGCAGCTCGCGGTAGGTGAGCTTGCGATCTTCGGCCGGGTTGTCCCCTTCCCAGATGATGGCGACCTTGTCGCCGCGCTGGGCCAGATGGCGGTCCAGACAGTTGGCAGAGACGTTGAGCAGGCCGTCTTCATACCATTTGATGGAGACGTGGCCCGGATCATAGGAGGTGTTCTTGACCCTGGTGTAGGGCTTCATCCAGTCGAGGATCTTGCCCTGCTCGCCCCAGAAGGCATCCGGATCCTGCACCGAGGCCCGGTACATGGCTTCATAGCCTGCCTTGTCCAGCAGGGCGCCGTTGCTGATGTGGGCTTTGACCGGGTAGACCTTGCTCTCGCTCATGTATCACTCCTTTGAATACATTCTTGTAATGATTAGGTAACAACTTATACCTTTGGCGGGGGAGGGCAATTAGACTTTTGGATAGATGGCAACATCCGCTTACAGTCGAGTCGATGACAATTAATCGCTGATTGGGTAAAAACGTCGTTTTATCGACGGAGATAGTCCCATGTTGACCCTGCTATTGTGCTCCTCCCTCTGGCAGTTCGAGGCCCCGCAGGCCACCGATGAGGCATTGGCCGCCCCCCATGCCAACGACCTTGCGTTGACACCGGCACAGCCCGCCTCGCCATCCCTGCGGGACCACATCAGCGGCCAGTTGAGCGAGGCCTGGCTGGCGCGCAAGCCGTCGGTGTCCGTCACCCTCGAAGAGAAAAAATCCTCCTATCCGCAGGACTCGTTGCTGGAAGAGTCACGCCGGCAGCAGGACGAAGGGTGGGATGCCAGGCTGACCTTCAACTGATGAGCGTCAACTGCGCCACTGGCGCGGCGCGGATCCCGGCACACCGCTAGCACCAGGCGCCCTTGCGCGAGTCCAGCTGCTCGGCCAGATGGGGCTCGGCCAGCGGGTGGCTGAACAGATAGCCCTGCCCCTCCTGGCAGTGCAGTGACTGCAGAAACTGGCGCTGGGCCTGGGTCTCGATTCCTTCGGCGGTGACCACCATGCCCAGGCTGTCGGCCAGGTTGATGATGGTACGACACAGCTCCCGGCTGTGTTTGTCATCGGGCAGTGCCTGCACGAAGGTGCGGTCAATCTTGATGCGATCGATGGGCAGGCTCTTGAGCAGACTCAAGGATGAGAAGCCGGTGCCGAAGTCGTCGATGGCGATCTGTACCCCCAGCGCCTTCAGGCGTCTGAACAGCTGCAGGCTCTGATCGACTCGCTGGATGATGCTCTCGGTGACCTCTATCTCCAGCTTCTCTGGCGGAAAGCCGGTCTCGGCCAGGATGGCGGCGACCCGCTCCACGTAACCTGCCGAGCGCATCTCCCGCACCGACACATTGATCGACAGCCTGGGTACCGCCAGTCCGGCGGCCAGCCACGCCTGTCCCTGCTGGCAGGCGGTGCGCATCACCCATTCGCCGATCTGCTCGATAAGCCCGCACTCCTCGGCCACCGGGATGAAGCGGGTGGGCCCTATCATGCCCTCGCTGGGGTGCTGCCAGCGCAGCAGGGCCTCCAGCCCGCTCATGCGGTTGCTGGCGAGTTCCGTCATGGGCTGATAGAGGACGCAGAGCTGATGCTGCTCGATGGCCTTGAACAGCCCCTGCTCCATGCTCATTCGCTCCTTGGTCTGCTCGGTCATGTCCGGGGTATAGAACAGATAGCCGTTGCGGCCCCGGTTCTTGGCCTCGTACATGGCGCTGTCGGCGGCGCTGACCAGGGTATCCGGACTGGTGGCGTGTTCCGGATAGAGGGCGATGCCGATGCTGGCGGAGACGGCCACCCGCTCGTGGTCGAGTTCGACCGGCTCGCGCAGGCTGGCCAGCAGTTGCTCGGCGAGCCGCTCCAGCTCCTGTGGCCGTTCAAAGAAGGGGATCAGCACCAGGAACTCATCGCCACCGAGCCGGGCGGCCACGTCGTTGTGGCGCAGGACGCGGCGGATCCGCTCGGCCAGCAGCTTGAGCAGTTCATCGCCGGCGCGATGGCCCAGGGTGTCGTTGATCAGCTTGAAGCCGTCCAGATCGATGAACAGCAGGGCCAGTTGCTGGTGGTTGAGCTGGGCTGTCTTGAGTTCCAGCTCCAGCCGCTCCTGCAGCAGGTTGCGGTTGCCGAGCTCGGTCAGGGGATCGTGATAGGCGAGGTGATTGAGCTGTGCTTCGGCCTTGCGAATGGCGCTGATGTCGGAGAAGGCGATGACGTAGTTGGTGGTGTTGTGGCGACTGTCGTGCACGGCGCTGACATGCTGCCAGGAGGTGAAGTAGCCGCCATCCTTGCGCAGGCACATCATCTCGCCATGCCAGGCGTGACTGCCGGGCAGCAGGGTATGCCAGGGATAATCGATGTCGGTGTGACGGCGTGGATGCATGATGGCCTCCGGCGACTTGCCCACGATCTCCGCCTCTTCATATTGAGTCATGCTGGAAAAGGCCGGATTGACCGAGATGATCTGGCGCTGGCCATCCATGATGATGATGCCTTCGGCGGCGGTCTCGAATACCACGTTGGCCTGGCGCAGCTTGTCCTCCTGGTTGCAGCGACTGGTGGCATCGTGGATCACCCCGGTGATGCGCCGCCCCTGATGGTCGGTGGCCGCCACGTGATCGGCGTGAATGTCGACCCAGCCCCGCAACTGATCCGGCCCGAGATAGCCGAGGGTGAGGTGAATGGGGGCCGTGCCGTTGACCGCCGCCCTGAACTGCTCGCCAGAGAGCGGGTCGAAGCGCTTGATGAACTGCTCCATCCCCCCCTGAAACTGGCTGGCCGTGGTGCCGAGCAGGCGCTCGACCTGGCCGTCAAACTGCAGCCTGTCCTCCGTCACATGCCACTCCCACACCCCGATCTGGCCGGCACTCATGGCCAGTTGCAGCCGCTGCTGTGCTTCGACCTGCTCGGTGACGTCCCGCACTATGGTGAGGATGCGGTCGGGCACCCCCTGTTCGTCCAGCATGGGGCTGTAAATCGCCTGCCAGTGGCGCTGCCGGCCCTGGTGGGCCGCGGTATGGCCGCTCAGGTTCAGCTCGACCCGGGGGATGCCGCTGCTGATGATCTGCTGGAACAGGGGTTCCAGCACCGGAGCCAGCGTGGGGACGATTTCGCGCAGGTATCTGCCGTAGTGCTCTTCTCGGGAGAGACCGTTGAGATCGGCCAGGGTCTGGTTGACGCTGCGGCAGCGGAAGTGGCGGTCAAACACACCTATGCCAAACGGGGCCAGTTCGAACAGCTGTTGCAGCTCGTTCATGTTCAATTGCCCCGCCAGCGGTGGATCCGGCATGGCATTGAAAGTCTCTTCGCCCATCGCGTACTCCTGAATTGACTTCTTTGTCATTTAAGCTGCTGTCAGTATGGCATGAAGCATTCTGGAGGGAAGAGAGGGGGCGTCATTCGCCCCCTTTTTGCGGTGTTACCAGCTGAAGTGATAACTCAGGGTCAGGTTGATCATCGGTTGCCAGTCGTGCTCCTTGATGAGCCACTGCTTGGCGCCGAACTCGGTGCCAAGGCGCCACTGCTGCCAGCGCCAGCTGCGTTCCAGCGTGACTCCCCAGTCCCGCAGGCCCTCGTTTGCCCCATAGGCGGCCATGTGGGCTTGACTGCCCCGGGTCAGCCAGAGGTTGAGGGAGATCTCGGCCGGCAGCGGCAGGCTGTGCTCCATGTACCAGAGCTGGCCATAACGGCCGCTGACGTCATAGAGCTGGCCCAAGGTGAGCTGGTGATCGTCGTCCAGTTGCCAGCCGAGGCGCCAGAAGGCGCTGAAGCGGTTGCGATCGACCACCTGCATGGGGGCGACGCCGACCGCGAAGAAGCTCTTTTTGTAGAGCGGCAAGGCCAGCCCGGCGCTCTGGCCATCGGCGAAAAGCAGGCCGACCTGGGTTTCCCGCTCATAGGCGAGCCAGAACTGCATGCTGGCATCGGCGCGGACCCCCGCCTGATTGCTGCCGAGCTGCCACTGACCGCCCAGCTGCCACTGGTTGTCCGGCTCTTTGGCCGACAGGGGCAGGGTCAGGAACAGCAGCGGCAGCCAGCACTTATTTGCCATAGAGCCGCGCCCAGTCCCGGTCCTGATGCATGCCCATCAGGTGGCAGATGATGCCGGAGCGCTGGAAGGCATAGATGAGCAGCACGCTGGTGGCGCTAAGCGCCATGATGAGGCCGAAGTTGTTGGGCAAGATGGTGCCCTGACGGGCGGTCCACCACAGCAAGAGCGGGCCCCACAGGTGCACGAAGATGCTCTTGTGGAAGATGAAGACGGTCAGCGAGTACATGCCGATCCAGTTGAGCGGTCGCCAGCACAGCCGGATGTTGCGCTGATGCAGCCAGAGCACGGCCCCGATCACCAGAAACTCCATGCCCCAGATGCCGGCGCGGCCGACCATGTCCATCGCCAGTTCGTGTTCGTTGGCGTAGATATCGCTGAGCTCGACCGTGCTGGTCTCGCCGAACATGAGATAGACGGCCAGCGCCAGCAGCGAGAGCGTCAGCACCAGGGCGTTGAGGCGATCCCGCCATTGGGGCCGCTGATGCCAGCACCAGCCATAGAGGAAGCCGAAGCAGCCGCTGGCCATGAAGAGGTCGAGGCGGGCATCCAGCTCGTAGTCGGGGTGCACGTGCAGCTTCATCCAGCTGTCGATGTGACCGAGCAGATCCTGCACGCCGAGCTGATCCAGCAGCAGGCTGAGCAGGGTCAGCAGCAGCATGCCGCGAATGCCGAACCAGGCATAGACCAGCGAGAAGAGCGCCAGCAGACACATCCACAGCATCACTGGATAGAACGAGATGGCCTCGCCGAAGTTGGGGGCGATCACCAGCCCTTCCACATAGAGCACCAGAATGATGCTGGCGAACAGCACCAGCTTGCCGCCCAGCTGCGGTCTGAAACTGGCCTGATCGCGGCGACTGAGGTTGAAGGCGGCCAGTGCCAGGTAGATCTGGCTGACCCAGGGAATGAGCCAGGCCGAGACCTGGGCCGTGGTGTGATCCATGGGCAGCAGCTGGCCGGCCATCGCCTTGTGCGACAGATAGAAGCTGTCCCACAGGGCGTGTTCCCGGTTGAAGAAGTCGATATACCAGTAGTTGAGGTAGCCGGTGTAGTGCTCGAAGACGGCCATGAAGATGACGAGCCCTCGCAACAGGTCGAGACCCGTGATGCGTGCATCCTGTGGAGGCATGCTGATGCTCCTGCATTGGTTGGAAAAGGAGCGGCACTATAACGGTTGCGGCGAAACTGAACGGGAGCTGAATGTAAGCGAATGTTACCAGCAATTGAGGGTCTGCCCTTGTGACAAGGGCGGATGGGCGGATCGGGCTGTCATGATTTGTAATATTTTTGGTGGTTTATCAGCCTTTCTGGCGGCCGAAGGCCTGGATGCCGCGCACCAGCACCAGCAGGCCGAGCCCGTGAAACGGCAGCGCCAGGGCGAGCAGCAGCAGCCAGTGGGCCTCGCTGCCGCTGCTGTTGATGAAGTCGACCCAGGCGGCCAGCAGGGCCAGCATGCCCGCTATCTGGAAGCGGCGGCGCAGCACCACCTCCACCCCGAGATTGGCGAGGTAGAGGGTCAGCAGGATGCCGGCGAAACCGGTGAGCTGGGCGGTACCGTAGAGGACGCGGTCCGGGTTGAACAGCAGGGTCACGAGGGGGGTAAGGCCCTGATCCAGCGGGATCAGGGCCAGCAGCCAGCAGGCGATCAGCAGCAGGGCCGTCTTCATGTCGAACTCAGTCGGCGGCTGGCGCCGGTTTGACCAGGCTGAGGTAGTTGGCATCCATGGTGAGGAAGACCCCCAGCAGGCGGGCGCTGGCGCCGTAGAAGCCAAACGGATCGGCGGCGCGGCAGGCGCGCTCGAAATGCGGGAACCAGGCCAGCAGATGGCCGTGCAGCAAGGCCTCCTGCTCGCCGAGCCACTGTTCGCGCAGATCGGCGCTGGCGGCTTCGGCGGCGCGGATGATGAGATTGCCCATCAGATCCAGTTCGACCCCCAGATGATCGACCGGTTGTTGGTATTTGGCGCTGACATCGATATTGAGCCGGCTCAGTCGCGCCTGCATGCGCTCGAGCGCTGCGGCGTCCTGGTGGGCGGATTCATGGGGAGAGACGGCGTCGTTGGCCAGGAACAGCTCATGGAAGTCGCCGGCCAGCGCGTTGGCCCGCTCGGGGCGCACCAGCAGGCGGGCGATGGCGTCATTGAGCTCGGCCACGGCCGGGCGCATCGGATCGAGCGTGGAGAGGCTCTTCAGGAAGCTTCGCACATCATAGCTGTCGTATTCGGCGATCTGTTCGTCGCTGAGCTGGGCGGTAAACAGGGTGGCAAACCACCAGTAAAGTTCGGCCCGACGTTCGCTAGTGGCCAGAAATTCCTGCATTTTTCCTCCGTGGATGGCAAGCGGGAAGCAGACTGAGCCCGATTCTAACGGCTTTGGCAGAAAAGTTAACCCATAGGTGACAATCCGCCGAACAAGTCGGGAAAAACGCCGCCAGAGGCGGCCTTTTCAGGGCATGTCGGCGACGGTGTCAGGCGGTGGGGCGAGTCTCGAACTGCGGCAGCTCATCGGTGATCTCGTGCCAGGGGGCCTTGGAGCCGACGAAAATGTGAAAGCCGGGCCGCTGGCTCGGCGCCGTGTCGAGAATGCCGAGGCGCAGGTTCAGCTTGCCGCTGCTGCGCTTCTCGCTGAACAGGCTGGAGCCGCAGTGGCGGCAGAAGGCGAGGGTGGTCTCGGGGGATTTCTGGAAGCGGCTGATGGCCTCCTCTCCTCGGGTGATGGTGACGAGCGCACCATCCAGGCCGCCCACCGGGGCGTAATCGGCGCCGGAAAATTTGCGGCACTCGGAACAGTGGCAGTTGCCCAGGTAGTCGAAGCGGTCGGGCAGGCTCAGGGCGACGGCGCCGCACAGGCAGCTGGCGGTCAATGATGTCATCTTGCGGATCCTTGGCTGATGGGTCAGAGCTCCTCGCGATAGAGCGTCTTCTTGCAGCGGGTGCAGATATGCTGGCGCCGGAAATCGGTCTGGTGCACCAGGCCCACATCCAGTTGCTGATGGTGGCCGCAATGAATGCAGAAGATGATGTCGCCATCGATGGCTTCCGGGTGCGCTGCCAGATACTGCTCGCGGGTGGGCAGTTGATCCCACTGCGTGACAAAGGGACTCTTGCGAGTGCCGGTATAGTAGATCCAATAGAACAGCGCGAATACCGAAATAATCAGAAACAGCATCAGGTTATCCAGCATGGCTTACTCCCGTGAGGTCTGCGGTGCAAAGAGGCAAGGGGATGACGTGAGCAGCAGTTGACCGAATGCGATGAGAGGGCCCTTCCGTTGCCGGTCGCGTCGTTGTTGCGCATGCCGGGCAACCGCTGTGCCAGCTAAAGATGTTATCTGTTAGTAAATGCTATATCCATGATCTGGCTCTGGTTTTGGTTGTTCGGCCAGTCCGGGCCCGGTCATGTTGCCCGAGCGGTGACAGGGGATGGCACGGCTGGCGTGGGTGTCGGGCGATGACGGGCCAGCCGATTGGGGGCCATGGTCATTGTGAATTTCGCGACACATTTTACATTTTTTAAACAAATTTTTGGGTGGTTGGACTGTCTCTTTGATCCGGCTCACGTTACAATGCGCCTGCCCACTTCACCTATCGCGCAAACGATTTTCAGGAGAGAAACGGATGTTGAAACGTGACATGACCATTGCCGGCTATGATCCAGAGCTGTGGCAGGCCATCACAGACGAGACCCGTCGTCAGGAAGAGCATATCGAGCTGATTGCGTCCGAGAACTACACCAGCCCCCGTGTCATGGAAGCCCAGGGCTCCCAGCTGACCAACAAGTACGCCGAGGGTTACCCCTCCAAGCGTTACTACGGTGGTTGCGAGTATGTGGATGTGGTTGAAACCCTGGCTATCGAGCGCGCCAAAGAGCTGTTCGGTGCCACCTACGCCAACGTGCAGCCGCACTCCGGCTCCCAGGCCAACAGCGCCGTCTACATGGCTCTGCTGCAGCCGGGCGACACCGTGCTGGGCATGAACCTGGCCCACGGCGGTCACCTGACCCACGGCTCCCCGGTCAACTTCTCCGGCAAGCTGTACAACATCATCCCCTACGGCATCGACGAGTCCGGCAAGATCGACTACGACGACATGGAATGTCAGGCCGTCGAACACAAGCCGAAGATGATGATCGGTGGTTTCTCCGCCTACTCCGGCATCGTCGACTGGGCTCGCATGCGCGAAATCGCCGACAAGGTCGGTGCCTGGCTGTTCGTCGACATGGCCCACGTGGCAGGCCTCATCGCCGCTGGTGTCTACCCGAACCCGGTGCCCCACGCTCACGTGGTCACCTCCACCACCCACAAGACCCTGGCCGGTCCGCGCGGTGGTCTGATCCTCTCCGCCGCTGACGACGAGGAGCTCTACAAGAAGCTCAACTCCGCCGTCTTCCCGGGTGGTCAGGGTGGCCCGCTGATGCACGTCATCGCCGGTAAAGCGGTGGCCTTCAAAGAGGCACTGGAGCCGGAGTTCAAGACCTACCAGGCTCAGGTCGTCAAGAATGCCAAGGCGATGGCAGCGACCTTCATCGAGCGCGGCTACAAGATCGTCTCCGGCGGTACCGACAACCATCTGATGCTGGTTGACCTGATCGGCCGCGAGCTGACCGGCAAAGAGGCCGACGCTGCGCTGGGTAAAGCCAACATCACCGTCAACAAGAACTCCGTGCCCAACGACCCGCGCTCCCCGTTCGTCACCTCCGGTGTGCGGATCGGTACCCCGGCCATCACCCGCCGTGGTTTCAAGGAAGCCGAGTCCATCCAGCTGACCAACTGGATCTGTGACGTGCTGGACAATCACGACAACGATGCCGTGCTGGCCACCGTACGTGAACAGGTGCTGGATATCTGCCGTCGTTTCCCGGTGTATGCCTGATAAGGGCCCTCACCCGGTTTGAGACCAATGCCACCCACGGGTGGCATTGTTTTTTGTGGCGTTTGGCAACACAGGAGGGCCTGATGACGCTGAAGGGCGAAGAGCATAGCGGGCAAGGCAATCTGACCATGGCCAGTGAACAGCAAGACCTGGCGCTGGAGGCGGCGCTCAGGCAGGCGATCCGTGCCCAGTACCACTTTCGCGCCAGCGAACAGGGGCTGCTGGCCTGGGACGTGCGCCGGCTGGTACGACTGAGCCGCGATCTGCCGGTGCAGGCGGTGGCGCTCGGCGACATTGCCGAGCTCGATCAGTTGCACTGGTACGGCCATGACGCCGCCCGCCCCACGGTGCGCAGCGTGGTGGAGCACTGCCAGTTGATGATGGCGGCCGATCTCGCCTATCCCATCCTGCTGGACAGCGCCGGTCGGGTGATGGATGGCATGCACCGGGTGGGCAAGGCGTTGCTGCTGGGTCACAGCCATATCGAGGCGCGTCGCTTTGCCGTCGATCCCGAACCCGATTATGAGGGCTGCGACCCCGATACCCTGCCTTATGATGACTGAGCCAGGGGCCGTCTGGGTGTATGCCGTCCCTTGTTTCCACGGGCTTTTACCGGTTCCGGATGGCCGTGCTACACTGGCCGGCCTAGAGCCAGCCCCCGGGGCCGGCGCCCTTTTCCGTCAACGCCGGAGGTCCGATGCATTGCCCTTTCTGTAGTGCGGTAGATACCAAGGTGATCGATTCCCGTCTGGTGGCCGAAGGTCATCAGGTGCGCCGCCGTCGCGAATGCCTGCTCTGCCACGAGCGCTTCACCACCTTCGAGATGGCCGAGCTGGTGATGCCCCGCGTCATCAAATCCAACGGCTCGCGCGAGCCATTCAACGAAGACAAGCTGCGGGCCGGCATCTTGCGGGCGCTGGAGAAGCGGCCGGTGAGCATGGAGGCCATCGAAAAGGCTGTCAACCACATCAAGTCCCGCCTGCGCGCCACCGGCGAGCGCGAAGTCGCCTCCCAGCTGGTGGGCAACCTGGTGATGGACGAGCTCAAGAGCCTGGACAAGGTGGCCTATATCCGCTTTGCCTCCGTCTATCGCAGCTTTGAAGATATTCGCGAGTTTGGTGAAGAGATCGCCAAGCTGGAGAAGTAAGTTTTTCTTCCAAACTAGGTTGCCGCGTTCGATTACGCTGCGCTAATCGAACCTACGATATTGCGTCAGCCTGGATGTGCTGTTAGAGGAGCCCAGATGTTTAGTCAAGACGATTACCAATGGATGAGCCGGGCCCTCGAACTGGCCCGCCGCGGCCGTTACACCACGGCCCCCAACCCTTGCGTCGGCGCCGTGCTGGTGAAGGCCGGCGTGGTGGTGGGAGAGGGCTGGCACCAGCGCGCGGGCGAGCCCCATGCCGAGGTGTACGCCCTGCATGCCGCCGGTGACAACGCCCGCGGCGCCACCGCCTACGTGACCCTGGAACCCTGCTCCCATCACGGCCGCACCCCGCCCTGCGCCGAGGCGCTGATCAAGGCCGGTGTCAGCCGGGTGGTCGCCGCCATGGTGGATCCCAACCCTCAGGTGGGCGGGCGCGGCCTGCGGATGCTCTCCGAGGCCGGCATCAAGACCGATTTCGGCCTGCTGGCGAGCGAAGCGGAAGCGCTCAACCCGGGCTTTTTCAAGCGGATGCGCACCGCGTTTCCGCAGGTGACGGTCAAGCTTGGCGCCAGCCTGGATGGTCGTACCGCCATGGCGAGCGGCGAGAGCCAGTGGATCACCTCCCCGGAGGCGCGTCGCGACGTGCAGCGACTGCGGGCCCGCCACGATGCGGTGCTCTCCAGCGCCGAAACCGTGCTGGCGGATAACGCCTCCCTCACCGTGCGCTGGGACGAGCTGCCTACCTCGGTCAAGGCCGCTTATCCCAAAGAGACTCTGCGCCAGCCGCTGCGGGTCATCGTCGATTCGCAAAACCGGCTCACCCCGGATCTGCCGCTGTTCCAGAGCGAGGGCCCGGTACTGCTGGCTCGCCACAAGGCATCCGGTGAGTGGCCCGCCTGGGTGCAGCAGCTGGAAGTGCCGCTGCTGGATGGCAAGCTGGATCTGGTCAGCCTGTTCATGCTGCTGGCCAAGCAGAACGTCAACTCTGTGCTGGTGGAGGCGGGACCGCGGCTGTGCGGCGCCCTGCTGGACAAGGGGCTGGTGGACGAGCTGGTACTCTATCAGGCGCCCAAACTGATGGGGGATGAGGGGCGCGGCCTGTTCCACCTGCCGGGGCTGACCCGGCTGTTCCAGGCGCCCAAGCTCAACATCAAGGATGTGCGCATGGTGGGGCCGGATATCCGCATTACGGCCAGACTGGCCTGACTTATCAATGTTAAAGGGGGCCGTGCCGCCCCCGTCATCAGCAAGGTGATCTGCATGTTTACCGGAATTATCGAAGCGGTGGGAACCCTGGCCGAGCTGCGCCGTCAGGGTGAGGACATGGCCCTCACCGTGCACGCACCGACCCTGGACTTTGGCGACGTCAAGCTGGGTGACTCCATCGCCACCAACGGCGTCTGCCTCACCGTGATCGCGCTCGGCGACAAGAGCTATACCGCCGACGTGTCGCTGGAAACCCTCTCCCGCACCGGTTTCGCCACCGCCAGGGTGGGGGATCGGGTCAACCTCGAGAAGGCGTTGATGCCCACCTCTCGCCTTGGCGGCCACCTGGTCTCCGGCCATGTGGACGGCATCGGCGAGGTAAAGAGCAAGTCCGCCAGCGGCCGCGCCATCGAGTACTGGATCAAGGCGCCGGGCGAGCTCTCCCGCTACATCGCCGAGAAGGGCTCGATCGCGGTGGACGGCATCAGCCTCACCGTCAATGCGGTGCAGGGGGATCTGTTCCGGCTGACCATAGTGCCCCACACCGCCCAGGAGACCACCATCGCCCAGTGGAAAGCTGGCTACAGGGTCAATCTCGAGGTGGATCAGATTGCCCGCTATCTGGAGCGGCTGATGACGGGCAAGCGTGAGGAGAGCAGCGCCTCCACCCTGACCCTGGAAAAGCTGGCCCAGTCCGGTTTCCTGTGATGGCCCCTCGGCGGGAAAAACGCTTTTCTGTGATCCCGCGCCGATTGAAATGGGGCCTCCTGTGCCCCATCTAGAGCACAATAGGCAGTATCAAGCCGAGCCGACTGGCTCAATCCCCGCAGCATGTTGATGGAGTAGCCCATGGCGCTAAGCACGACCCAGGAAATCATTGCCGATATCAAGGCTGGCAAGATGGTGATCCTGATGGATGACGAAGACAGGGAGAACGAAGGGGACCTCATCATGGCCGCCTCCTGTGTCCGCCCGGAAGATATCAACTTCATGGCCCGTTACGGCCGGGGGCTCATCTGTCTGACCCTGACCCGGGATCGCTGCAAGCAGCTGGCGCTGCCGCTGATGGTCGATCGCAACAATGCCCAGTTTTCCACCGCCTTTACCGTGACCATCGAAGCGGCCGAAGGGGTGACCACCGGCATCTCCGCCGCCGACCGCGCCGTCACCGTGCAGGCAGCTGTCGCACCGAACGCCAAGGCCGCCGATCTGGTGCAGCCCGGCCACATCTTCCCGCTGATGGCGCAGGATGGTGGCGTGCTGACCCGCGCCGGCCACACCGAGGCCGGTTGCGATCTGGCCCGGCTGGCGGGTTACGAGCCGGCGTCCGTCATCGTCGAGATCCTCAACGAAGATGGCACCATGGCGCGCCGCCCTGATCTGGAGCTGTTCGCCGAGCAGCACGGCATCAAGCTCGGCACCATCGCCGACCTCATCGAATACCGCAACCAGCACGAAACCACGGTGGAGAAGGTGGCCGAGTGCAAGCTGCCCACCGAGTTTGGCGAGTTCGACCTCATCACCTTCCGCGACACCATCGACAACCAGGTGCACTTCGCCCTGAAAAAGGGTGAGGTTCAGGCCGAACAGCCGACTCTGGTGCGAGTCCATCTGCACGACGTGCTGAGCGATCTGCTGTTGACCGATCGCCATAGCGCCCGCAGCTGGCCGCTGCCCAAATCCATGGCCCGCATCGCCGATGAAGGCGGGGTGCTGGTGATCCTGGGGGCGGAAGCTCACGGCGCCGAGCTGCTGGCCCGGGTCAAGGGGTTCGAGGCGGCGGACAAGGGGCTGGCACCGGAAGGGGCCAAGTGGCAGGGCACTTCGCGCCGGGTCGGCGTCGGTTCCCAGATCCTCAAGGCGCTGGGTGTGGGCAAGATGCGCCTGTTGAGCTCACCGAAGAAGTACCACGCCCTCGGCGGTTTCGGCCTGGAAGTGGTGGAGTACGTTGGCGAATAAGCCTGATGTAATGAAACGGAGATGAAACAAGGGATGACCTCGGTCATCCCTTGTTGTTTTGCCTCAGCGGCGCCGGCGCAACCAGGCCAGCGGCAGCAGCAACAGGGCTGCGAATCCGGTGGCGCCACCACCGCCACTGCTTGAAGTGGTCGTCGTGGTGGTCGTGGTGGTATCCGGAGTCTTGGTGGGCTCGCTGGTAAGACTGATCAAGGCCCCTTCAAGGCGCTGGCTCGCCCCCTGTTCATTGGTGGCGGTGAGTTCAACGCCCTGCACGCGAAGGGTACCGATGGTATTGTTGCCATCGGCGCGAAGCCGCAGAGTGCAGGTTTGACCCGCTTCCAGACGGGCGGCGCAGCCGTTGCTCATGGCGGGGGCATCGCTGTAGATGCCGCTCAGGGTGACCGCCTGGTTGCTGCGGTTGGCCAGCAGGTAGTCGGCCCAGCCACTGGTGCCTGAAGGCAGGATCAGGCCGCGGACCGTGGTCAGGGTGACGCCTTGCTGCTGCTCGGCGATCCAGTCACTGAAGGCAGGGGCGTAGACATAGCCACCGGCGCTGCCGGTGGCGCAGGGGAAGGCCCCGTAGCTGGTCACGCCGACCAGTTGTCCACCATAAGTGAGCGGGCCACCGCTGTCGCCTTTGCAGGTGTCCTGACCGGCCAGCTTGCCGGCGAAGATATGGGTCGTGGTCGGGTCACCGTACCAGAAGTCCCGGTCTCCCCGATAGGCGAGATCCACCGCCAGCAGTTGCGGGCTGGCTTTGGTCGCGCTGGGGTCGATGCCACCGTACCCCAGGGCATGCAGCATGGTCGTGTTCTGCTGCCAGGTATCCTTGATGACGGGGTCGGCGATGGCGATCGGTGCCTGGGTAACGGGCGTGGCAAGGTGCAGCAGGGCCACATCCGAGGCGTTCGGGGTGTCGCGATAACCCAGATTGATCAGCAGGTTGACGTAATACTCCGGGTGCATCAGCACCTGGTCTACCTTGCTGCGAAGGTGGGGGCGGCTGAGATCACTCACTCCGATGGCCACTTCCATGGGGCCGGACTGGGCCTCGGCGACGCAGTGCGCTGCGGTGAGTACCCACTGCTTGTCGATGAGGGTGCCGCCGCAGAAATTGCTCCAATTGCCGTTGACGACTTCGCCGACGGCCACCATCCAGCTGGGGGCTGTCACGGCGCTGCCGCCGATGATGCGCGGGCTGCCAGCATCGGCCTGAGCAGCCAGCGGCAGCAGGCAGGCGAGTGCGACGCCACTGCGTTTGAAATCCAACATACTGAACTCCTTGGTGTTATTATTTTAACCCGTAGTAGGGTGGCGTATTATTATCAGGTCGGATCAGTTAAGCAAAAAGTCAATTGTGCTGTCGTTGCCAGAATTGTGATGCATGTTTTTGTCCGATTCCCCTTTGTGCTAGAATGTGCGCACTTTTGACTCCGGCCCCTTTTGATTGCACAGAGACAGGATTTCCCATGAAGGTTATCGAAGGAAATATCGCCGCTCCTGAGGCGCGCGTTGCTATTGTCGTTGCCCGTTTCAACAGCTTCATCAACGAAAGCCTGGTGGACGGTGCGGTAGACGTACTGAAGCGTCAAGGTCAAGTCCAGGACAGCAACCTGACCCTGGTGCGAGTGCCGGGCGCAGTCGAAATCCCCCTGGCCATCAAGAAGCTGGCCAAGAGTGGTCAATATGACGCCATCGTGGCGCTGGGCACCGTCATCCGTGGCGGCACCTATCACTTCGATCTGGTGGCAAACGAGAACAGCAAGGGCATGGCCCAGGTAATGATGGAATATGAAATTCCGGTTGCCTTCGGCGTACTGACCACTGAAAACATTGAACAAGCCATCGAGCGTGCCGGTACCAAGGCGGGTAACAAGGGTGCAGAGGCAGCATTGAGCGCGCTCGAAATGATCAACGTCCTGAAACAGCTGGACGTGTAACGAGGAGAAATGCATTGAAACCGTCCGAGCGCCGCAAGGCCCGCCATTGTGCCACCCAGGCCATCTACCAGTGGCAGATGACCAAGGCCAACGTGGGCGACATCGAAGAGCAGTTCAAGATCGATCAGGACACCAAGGGGGTGGACCTGAACTACTTCCGCGATCTGCTGTTCGGAGTAGCCCTCCACTGCAACGAGCTGGACAAGGTCTTCACACCTTTCCTCTCCCGTCCGCTGGAAGAAGTGGACATGGTGGACAAGGCGATCCTGCGTCTGGCGACCTATGAGCTGACCCGTCGTGATGATGTGCCGCCGCGCGTGGCCATCAACGAAGCGATCGAGCTGGCTAAATCCTTTGCTGCCGATGACAGCCACAAGTTTGTCAACGGTGTACTGGACAAGGTGATCAAGTCGCTGAACAAGCGTTGATCCTGCTGTCCGTCAACAGCATCTAAGAGAGGAGCCAGCTTATTGCTGGCTTTTTACTGTATGGGTGAATTCGAGCTGATTGATAAGTACTTCAAGGTCCCCCACGCCCGCAAGGACGTGGTGATGGGCCCTGGAGATGATTGTGCCCTGCTGACCCTGCCCCCCGACACCCAGCTGGCGGTGAGCACGGATACCCTGGTGAGCGGCGTCCACTTCTTTCCCGACATGGATCCGGTGGATCTGGGCTACAAGGCGCTGGCGGTCAATCTCTCCGATCTGGCTGCCATGGGTGCCGAGCCGCGCTGGGTCTCACTGGCGCTGACCCTGCCCACCATCAACGAGGCCTGGGTAGCCGGTTTTGCCGAAGGGTTCCTGGAGCTTGCCGAATACTACAATGTGGCGCTGGTGGGCGGCGACATGACCCGCGGCCCGCTCTCCATCACGGTATCGGTGAAAGGGTCGGTGCCGGCTGGCCGTGCCCTGCTGCGCAGCGGCGCCAAGGCAGGGGACGGAGTCTATGTGACCGGCACCCTGGGCGATGCCGCCCTGGCGCTCTCCCATCTGCTGGCCAAGCGAACCCTCAACGAGAACCAGCTGGCGGCCGTGCTGCCGCGCCTCGACCATCCCCATCCCCGCATTCTGGCCGGACAGGCCCTGCGCGGGCTGGCTGGCAGCGCGCTGGATCTCTCCGACGGGTTGGCCTCGGATCTCGGCCATATCCTCAAGGCCTCCGGCGTGCGGGCCCAGATCGATCTCGATCTGCTGCCGCTCTCGCCGGTGCTGCAGGATGCGGTGAGCGAACAGGATGGCTGGCAGCTGGCACTGGCCGGTGGCGATGACTACGAGCTCTGTTTCACCGTGCCGGAGGAGCATCGCGGCGCGCTGGACACGGCGCTGGCCAACTGCGGCGTCAAGTTTACCCGCATCGGCCGCATCGTTGCCGGCGAACCGGGTATCGACTATCTGCGGGGCGAACAAACGGTGGCGCTGGAACTGAAAGGGTGGGACCACTTCGCATGAGTCTGTTGATGATAAAGCCCGAGCTGAAGCGGCTGAACCTGAAGCATCCGCTGCACTTTCTGGCGGTGGGCTTTGGCTCCGGCCTCTCGCCCAAGGCGCCGGGCACCATGGGGACGCTCGCCGCCATCCCCCTTTACCTGCTGGTGAGCGGTCTGTCGACGCCCTGGTTCATCGGGCTGCTGATAGTGGGCTTCGTGGCGGGCATCCGGATCTGCCAGAGCGCCACCGATGCCATCGGCATGCCGGATCACGGCGCCATCGTCTGGGACGAGGTGATCGGTTTTGGGGTCACCATGATAGCGGCCCCGACCGGCTGGGAGTGGGTGCTGGCCGGCTTCGTGCTGTTCCGGTTGTTCGACATCCTCAAGCCCTGGCCCATCTCCTGGTTCGACCGCCGTATCCATGGCGGCCTCGGCATCATGCTGGACGATCTCATCGCCGGCCTGTTCGCCCTGTTTTGTATGCAATCGCTGGCATACTGGCTGGGTTGAGGGTGACAGCAAGGGGGAGCGCCATGCTGGCATCCCCCTATATATCTCTGTTTAGTTTTCATTCATCGGCATATGCTGCCGTTAAAAAATCATTTCACATAAATATTCACTACTCATTCGAAGCTTAAGACTATTGTGTCAATAGTGAATATTCCCGCCTGTTACGCCATTGTTGAAAGTAAAAGCACTAGTAATGCATTTTATCGGTCATATAGTCTGTATATGTGATGCTTGTCATGATTTATAACTACTGGCTTGGCTGCTAACTGAGCAAAGTATTGCGAAATTGTATAACCCGATCATTTACACTCGCCGCCAAACCGTCTAAGTTACTCGCGGGTTATTCCAAAAAAATGCAAAAAACCCGCCCGGATCGCTGGTTTCGTTGTCTCATGGATTGAGCGTTTTGCAGTCATATCAAGCACTCAAGATCACCCCAAGGCACGACCGGCATCTGCGGCCGATTTACGGACGAATTATTTGGGACGGATGTCCCCCGCAGAGGTAAACATGTCCTTGCTCGAAGTGAAAAACTTGCGGATCGAGTACCCCTCCCGCTACGGGGTGCTGGCCGCAGTGAAGGATCTCTCTTTTTCCGTTGAAAAGGGGGAGATAGTCGGTGTGGTAGGCGAATCCGGTGCCGGCAAGTCCACCATAGGCAACGCCGTCATCGACCTGCTGAGCCCCCCTGGCCGTATCGCCCGTGGCGACATCTATCTCAATGGCGAACTCATCTCCGGCAAGAGCCAGAACGAGATGCGGGCCATTCGAGGGTCGCGCATCGGCTTCATCTTCCAGGACCCCATGACCTCCCTCAACCCGCTGTTCACCGTCGAACGGCAGCTGGTTGAAACCATTCTGGCCAATACCGACCTCACCCGTGAGGCGGCCTTTGCCAAGGCGCTTTCCCTGATGGCTGCGGTGGGCATCCCGCAGCCTGAGCTGCGCATCAAGCAGTATCCCCATCAGTTCTCCGGCGGCATGCGCCAGCGGGTGGTCATTGCCATCGCCCTCTGTGGCGATCCCGAGCTCATCATCGCCGACGAGCCGACCACGGCGCTGGACGTCTCCATTCAGGATCAGATCCTTCAGCTCATCCGCAACCTCTGTAAAGAGCGGCAGGTGGGCTGCATGCTGGTGACTCACGATATGGGTGTGGTGTCCAACGTCACCGACAAGGTGGCGGTCATGTATCGCGGCGATCTGGTGGAGTTCGGTACCACCGAACAGGTGCTGGGTCGCCCCAACCACCCCTATACCCGCAGCCTCATCTCGGCGGTGCCCCGCTCGGATGTGAAGCTGGTGCGCTTCCCGCTGGTCTCCTATATCGAGGACGCCGGTGCGGCGGATACCAGCATCGATCTCAAGACCCATTGGCTTGGCCAGAGTCAGGACGAGCGTGCCTATGAAGGGGCGCTGCTGCGGGTGGAAAACGTGGATCTGAAGTTCGTCACCAAGGATTCCCTGTTCCCGAGCCGCCGCCAGTACGTGCGGGCCTGCAACAACATCAGCTTCGAGATCTTCGAGGGTGAAACCTTCGGCCTGGTGGGGGAGTCTGGCTCCGGCAAGTCGACCATCGCCCGTGCCATCACCGGCCTCTATCCGCCCGATACCGGCAAGATCTTCTTCGAGGGGATCGATCTGACCGCGCTCAAGGGTGAGCATGAGCGGCGCCCGCTGCGTCGCCAGATGCAGATGGTGTTCCAGAACCCCTACTCCTCGATGAACCCGCGCATGAAGGTGCGCGACATCATCGCAGAGCCGATCCGCTTTCATAAGCTGGCCGGCAGCGAGAGCCAGATTGAGGGGATCGTGGGGGATCTGCTGGATCACGTCGGTCTTGGCCGTGGTGCCGGGGTCAAATATCCCCACGAATTCTCCGGCGGCCAGCGTCAGCGCATCTCCATTGCCCGCGCCCTGGCGACCCGGCCACGCTTCCTCATCTGCGACGAGCCCACCTCGGCGCTGGATGTCTCGGTGCAGGCCCAGATCCTCAACCTGCTCAAGGATCTGCAGCAGGAGCTTGGCCTCACCATGCTGTTCATCAGTCACGATCTGCCGGTGATCCGCCAGATGTGCGATCGCATCGGGGTAATGCAGCACGGTCATCTGGTGGAAGTGGCGGAGACCGAGAAACTCTTTACCAATGCCGAGCATGAGTACAGCCGCAAGCTGATCTCCCTCATGCCGGAGTTCAAGGGAATGTCCCGCGAGGGGCTGGAAATCGCAAGCTAGGAAAGGGGCGGCCCGCCGCTCTGCTTGTCAAAAAAAGTGTCAATAAAAAGCCAAAAGCATGGAGAAAGACATGAAGAAAGGATTATCCAAGATTGCCCTGGCGCTGTTTGCCGCCGGTTTCGCTTTTAACGTTTCCGCCGTCGACATCAAGGTCGCCGTCGCCTCCGACGCCACCTCGCTGGATCCGCAGGAGCAGCTCTCCGGTCAGACCCTGGAGATGTCCCACCTGGTGTTCGATCCGCTGATGCGTTACACCCAGGACCTGAAATTCGAGCCGCGTCTGGCCGAGAAGTATGAGCGCATCGACGACAAGACCGTGCGCTTCTTCCTGCGCAAGGGCGTCAAGTTCCACTCCGGCAACGACTTCACCGCCGACGACGTGGTGTGGACCGTCAACCGTCTGAAGTCCTCCGTTGACTTCAAGGCCATCTTCGACCCCATCGCCGAAGTGAAGAAGGTCGATGAGTACACCGTCGATCTCGTCACCGCCAAGCCGTTCCCGCTGGTGCTGCAGACCGTCACCTATATCTTCCCGATGGACTCCAAGTTCTATACCGGCAAGACCGAGGCTGGCAAAGACAAGGCCGAGATCGTCAAGAACGGCGACTCCTACGCCTCCACCCACGTCTCCGGTACCGGCCCGTTCAGCGTCAAGTTCCGCGAGCAGGGTGTGAAGCTGGAGTACACCCGCAACGCCAACTACTGGGACAAGGCCTCCAAGGGCAACGTCGACAACCTGACCGTGGTGCCCATCAAGGAAGACGCCACCCGCGTGGCGGCCCTGCTGGGTGGCGACGTGGACGTGATCTACCCGGTTGCGCCGAACGATCTGGAGCGCGTGAAGAACGGCAAGGACACCCAGCTGGTGACCCTGTCCGGTACCCGCGCCATCATCATCGAGCTGAACCAGAACACCAACCCGGCGCTGAAAGACAAACGCGTGCGTCAGGCGATCAACTACGCCATCAACCAGGTGGGCATCGTCGAGAAGATCAACAAAGGCTTCGGCACCCCTGCCGGCCAGCTGAGCCCGAAAGGCTATGCCGGTCACAACGAGGCGCTCAAGCCCCAGTATGATCTGGCCAAGGCCAAGCAGCTGATGAAGGAAGCCGGCTATGAGCAGGGTTTCAAGATGAGCTTCATCTCCCCGGCTGCCCGTTACGTCAACGACGTCAAGATTGCCCAGGCCGTCTCCGCCATGCTGGCCAAGATCAACATCAAGGTGGATCTGAAGACCATGCCGGTGGCCCAGTACTGGCCTGAGTTTGACAAGTGCGCCGCTGACATGCAGCTGATCGGCTGGCACTCCGACACCGAAGACAGTGCGAACTTCTTCGAGTTCCTGACCTTCACCAAGGATGCCAAGACCGGCATGGGTCAGTACAACTGCGCTGGTTATGCCAACGCCGAGGCTGACAAGCTGGTCGAGCAGGCCAACGCCGAGACCGATCCGGCCAAGCGTGCCGAGATGCTGAAGAAGGTCGAAGCCATGCTGATCGACGACGCTGCCTATGTGCCGCTGCACTGGGAAGATCTGGCCTACGGCGCCAAGAAGAACGCCGACATCAAGCCGGTGGTCAACGTGATGAACTTCCCTTACTTCGGCGACCTGGTGGTCGGCAAGTAAGCGAAGGTTGCAAGGAAGGACGGGGCGGGGTGGTCAGCCGGCCACCCCGCCTGCTAACAGAAGCCTGTGCCATGACACAGGCCACGTAGAAGGACAAGCATGTTTACATTCCTGCTGAAACGGTTCTATCAGGCCGTGATAGTGATGTTCGTCATCAGCCTGGTCGCCTTCTCCATCCAGGACAACCTGGGGGATCCGTTGCGCGAGCTGGTGGGACAATCCGTCTCCGAAGCCCAGCGCCACGAATTGCGCGAGAAGATGGGCCTCAACGATCCTTTCCTCGTCAAATACAGCCGCTTCTTGAAGAACGCGGTACACGGGGATCTGGGTACTTCCTACTTCTTCAAGCGACCAGCCCTCGAGGTTATCCTCGACAAGCTGGTGGCTACTCTTGAGCTGGTGTTTGGCGCTGCGCTGATCATCGTGGTGGTCTCCATTCCGCTTGGGGTCTACTCGGCGATCCGCCCGCACAGCATACCGACCAAGATCATCATGGCGGGGAGCAGCATCGGCATCTCGATCCCGGTGTTCCTGACCGCCATCATGTTGATGTACCTCTTCTCCATCCAGCTGGGCTGGCTGCCGGCCTATGGCCGCGGCGAGACCTACAACCTGCTGGGCTGGGAGTCGGGCTTCTTCACCTGGGACGGCATCAAGCATTTGATCCTGCCCTGCGTGGCGCTCTCCTCCATCATGCTGCCGCTGTTCATCCGGCTGGTGCGCTCCGAGATGCTGGAGCAGCTCTCCTCCGAGTACGTCAAGTTCGCCCGTGCCAAGGGGCTGGACAACAACAAGGTCTACTACAGCCACGCTCTGAAGAACACCATGCTGCCGGTCATTACCGTCGGTGGTGTGCAGATCGGTACCATGGTGGCCTACACCATCCTGACCGAGAGCGTGTTCCAGTGGCCGGGGACCGGCTTCCTGTTCCTTGAGGCGATCCACCGGGTCGATACGCCTCTCATCACCGCCTACGTCATCTTCGTCGGGCTCATTTTCGTGGTGACCAACACCCTGGTCGACCTGCTTTACGGGTTGATCAACCCGACCGTCAACCTGACCGCCAAGGGGTAACAGATGACCAATGCTGTGACTGCAAGCCCAAGCCGTTGGGCTCGTTTTAAAAATTCCGACATCGTCTACTACTTCCTGCGGGACAAGGTAGCCATGTTCAGCTTTGCGGTGTTCGTGGTGTTCGTACTGGCGGCGCTGCTGGCACCCTGGCTGGCCCCGTACAATGTCTATGACCAGACCAGCTTCGATCTGATGGATGCCGAATTGCCGCCCTCCTGGCTGGAAGGAGGCGAAGAGCGCTTCTGGCTCGGTACCGACAACCAGGGTCGCGACATCTGGAGCACCATCCTCTATGGCGCCCGCATCTCGCTGACCATAGGTCTGTTCGCGGTGGCGCTGCAGCTGGTGCTCGGTATCGTCATCGGGCTGATGGCCGGTTACTTCGGTGGTCGCATCGACAGCCTGTTGATGCGCTTTGCCGACGTGCAGCTGTCGTTCTCCACCATGATGGTGGCGATCATCATCTCCGCCATCTTCCAGGCGACGTTTGGTTCCGAGTTCTACTCGAAGTTCGCCATCCTGATGCTGGTGGTGATCATCGGTATCGCCGAGTGGCCGCAGTACGCCCGAACCGTGCGCGCCTCGGTACTGGCGGAGAAGAAGAAGGAGTATGTGGAAGCGGCCAAGGTGATGGGTTTTCGCGCCCCGCGCATCATGTTCCGCCACATTCTGCCCAACTGCCTGTCGCCGATCCTGGTCATCTCCACGGTGCAGGTGGCCAACGCCATCATGAGCGAGGCAGCGCTCTCCTTCCTCGGTCTGGGGATGCCGGTGGATCAGCCGTCGCTGGGCTCGCTCATCAGCGTGGGCTTCAACTATATCTTCTCCGGTTCCTGGTGGATCACCGCCTTCCCGGGCATCTGCCTAGTGGTGCTGGTGCTGGTCATCAACCTGTTGGGTGACTGGCTGCGGGATGTGTTCAATCCCAAGCTCTACAAGGGCTGATGGTCACAGATAAACCAACGAGACAGACAAACAAAAAGGGCGCCATAACGGCGCCCTTTTGCTGTGTGCTGAGGGGTCAAGCCTGCAGCCACTGTTCGATGCTGCGCTGGATGCCGGCGCCATCGAGCCCCAGCAGAGCGTAGATCTCCTCCTGGGTACCCTGTTCGACGAAGCGATCCGGCAGGCCGAGGTTGAGCAGCGGCTTGCACTGTTTGCTGCGCATCAGCAGCTCGTTCACCGCAGAGCCCGCGCCGCCCATGATGGCGTTGTCCTCGAGGGTGACGAACTGATCGTGAGTCGCGGCCAGGGAGAGCACCAGCGCCTCGTCCATCGGTTTGACGAAGCGCATATCCACCAGGGTGGCATCGAGCGCCTCGGCTGCCGCTTTGGCCTGTTGCAGCAGGGTGCCGAACGCCAGAATGGCGGTGCCCTTTCCTTGACGCACAATGCGGCCCTTGCCGAGCGCCAGCGCCTGCATCTCGCTCTCGACCTGGATGCCGGTGCCGCTGCCGCGGGGGTAGCGTACCGCCGCCGGCCCGTTGCACTGGTAGCCGGTGTAGAGCATCTGGCGGCATTCGTTCTCGTCGGACGGGGTCATTATCACCATGTTGGGCACGGTGCGCAGGAAGCTGATGTCGAACGCCCCCTGATGAGTGGGGCCATCGGCCCCCACCAGACCGGCCCGGTCGATGGCGAACAGTACCGGCAGCTCTTGCAGCGCTACATCGTGGATCAGCTGGTCGTAGGCACGCTGCAGGAAGCTCGAGTAGATGGCGACCACCGGCTTCTGGTCGGCGATGGCGAGACCGGCGGCGAAGGTGACTGCGTGCTGCTCGGCGATGGCCACGTCGAAGTAGCGATCCGGATACTGCTGGCTGAACTTCACTAGGCCGGAGCCTTCGCGCATAGCCGGGGTGATGCCGACCAGCCGCTCATCCTTGGCCGCCATGTCGCACAGCCACTGGCCGAAGATGGCGGAGAAGCTCGGCTTGCCGCCGCTCGCCTTGGGCAGGGTGCACTCGTCCGGATTGAACTTGGGCACGCCGTGATAACCGATGGGGTCCTTCTCGGCGGGCTCGTAGCCCTTGCCCTTCTTGGTCTTGACGTGCAGCAGCTGCGGCCCCTTGAGGTTGCGCATGTTACGCAGGGTCTCGACCAGGGCGTTGATGTCGTGGCCGTCGATGGGGCCTATGTAGTTGAAGCCGAACTCCTCGAACAGGGTGCCGGGCACCACCATTCCCTTGAGGTGTTCCTCGGCCCGCTTGGCCAGCTCCTTGACCGGCGGCAGGCCGGCCAGCACCTTCTTGCCACCCTCGCGGATGGTGGTGTAGAGCTTGCCAGACATGATGCGGGCCAGGTGGTTGTTGAGCGCCCCGACATTTTCGGAGATGGACATCTCGTTGTCGTTGAGCACCACCAGCATGTCCTTGTGGACATCGCCGGCGTGATTGAGCGCCTCGAACGCCATGCCGGCGGTGATGGCGCCATCGCCGATCACCGCCACCACCTTGCGGCCAAGCCCTTCGCTCTCGGCCGCCACGGCCATGCCGAGCGCCGCACCGATGGAGGTGCTGGAGTGGCCGACCGAGAGCACGTCATATTCGCTCTCACCGCGCCAGGGGAAGGGGTGCAGACCGTCTTTCTGGCGGATGCTCTGCATCCGATCGCGGCGACCGGTGAGGATCTTGTGGGGATAAGCCTGGTGGCCAACGTCCCACACCAGCCGATCGAACGGGGTGTTGTAGACGTAGTGCAGCGCCACCGTCAGTTCGACGGTGCCGAGCCCGGAGGCAAGATGGCCACTGGAGCGACTCACCGAACGCAGCAGATATTCACGCAGTTCGTTGCACAGCACGGGCAGTCGCTCGAAGGGCAGGGATCGCAACTCGACCGGCGTATCCGCGAGGGCCAGGTTGGGGAAATTGCTTATATCAACGCTCATATTGTTACTGTTATCCAGCGTTTAGTGGGTTCGCTCGATGATGTAATCGGCAAACGCTTCCAGAATGTCGGTATTGTAGGGCAAAGATTGCAAGGCTGTTAAGGCTTTACCATGCAGTTCGCGAGCCAGCTCACGGGCATTGTCGAGCCCCAGCAGCGCCGGATAGGTACTCTTTTCCAGCGCCAGATCGGAACCTTGCCGCTTGCCGAGGGTGGCGGTATCGCCCGTGATGTCGAGGATGTCATCCTGCACCTGGAAGGCGAGACCGATGGCGGCGGCATAGGTTTGCAGCGCGCTCAGGGTGGTTTCATCCACGTCGGCCTTGCACAGGGCGCCAAGCGCCACGGCGCACTCGATGAGAGCCCCGGTCTTGTGGCGGTGTACCTGTTCCAGCTCGGCGAGGGAAATCTGGCGCCCCTCCGCCTGCAGATCCAGCGCCTGACCGCCGCACATGCCGAGATAACCCGAGGCGCGGGCCAGCCGGCTCAGCATCCGTACCCGGTTGGCCAGCAGCGAATCCGGCATCGGGTGATCGGCCAGAATGGTGAAGGCCAGGGTTTGCAGGGCATCGCCGGCCAAAATGGCGGTGCCTTCATCGAAGGCCTTGTGCACCGTCGGCTGGCCGCGACGCAGATCGTCGTCATCCATGGCGGGCAGGTCGTCGTGCAGCAGGGAGTAGGCGTGGATGCACTCTACCGCGGCGGCCGGGCCGTCCAGCAGTTCGCTCTTTACGCCCAGCATCTCGCCGACGGCGTAGACCAGGAAGGGGCGCACCCGCTTGCCGCCCAGCAGCAGGCCGTAGCGCATGGCATCGCGCAGGCGGGGGGCCATTGCGGGCAAGGATTCAAGTTGTGCAGACAGACAGTCGTCAATACGTTGCCGGTGCAGGCGGGAAAAATCGTCCAGCGTCACTCACTCCTCTCCTTGCTCTGGCTGGAAGGGGACGGCTTGCTCGCTGCCATCGGCCTGAGTCAGCAGGATCTGGATCTTCTGCTCGGCCTGCTCCAGCTTCTGCTGACCGGCCCGCACCAGATAAATGCCCTGCTCAAACTGCTTGAGGGCCTCTTCCAGCGGCAGAGAGCCCTGTTCCAGTTGATGAACTATGGTTTCCAGCTCTTCCAGAGTGGCATCAAAACTCAGGCGGTCGATTTTTTTACTGGCCATGTCCATCCTCGGGGATTGAAAAAAACGGCTTATCTTAACATCGACGACGGGCAGGGGGGAGGCAGAAAAATGCCGTCGGCTTAAACTCTCGGAAAAGTGGCCGATAATAAGCCATCTTCCAAGCGGGGAAAATTGTGGCAACCCTTGCCGCTGATGAGCCAATAGCAGAAAATTCAACAAACTGCAGATACAACAAATTTCAGCTGACAGGAGTAGGGATGTGGATTTAGGCAGTCTGATAGGCATAGTGCTGGGGTTCGGGGTGGTGGTGTACGGCATGCTGCTGGGTGGCCCCATGAGCATGTATGTGGATATGCCCTCGGTCTATATCACCATTTTGGGTTCTCTGTTCATCTGCATGATGAAGTTCAACCTCGGCCAGTTTCTGATGGCGTTCAAGGTGGCCGGCAAGGCATTCATGTACAAGGGGGACAAGCTCGATGACCTGATTGCCAAGGCGGTGGAGCTGGCGGACGCGGCCCGCAAGGGGGGCTTCCTGGCCCTGGAGGCGGCGGAGATCCCCAATACCTTCATGAAGAAGGGCATCGACATGCTGGTGGACGGCCATGACGCCGACGTGGTGCGGGCCGTGATGGAGAAGGATATCGAGTTGACCTCGGAGCGCCACGTCATCGCCGTCAAGGTGTTCCGCTCCCTGGGGGATCTCGGCCCTGCCATGGGGATGATAGGTACCCTGGTGGGGCTGGTGGCCATGTTGGCCAACATGAGCGATCCCAAGTCCATCGGCCCGGCCATGGCGGTGGCCCTGCTCACCACCCTGTACGGGGCGATCGAGGCCAACATGATCGCCATCCCCATCGCCGACAAGCTGGAGCTGCGCAGCGGTGAGGAGCAGCTGAGCCGTACCCTGATCCTCGACGCCATCATGGGGATCCAGGATGGCCAGAACCCGCGGGTGATCCAGGCCATGCTGCAGAACTACCTGAACCAGTCCAAACGCAACAACGGGACGGAATAGGAGCGCGCATGGCAAAGTGCAAATGCCCACCTCCCGGTCTGCCCGGCTATATGGGAACCTTCGCCGACCTGATGTCGCTGTTGATGTGCTTCTTCGTGCTGCTGCTCTCGTTTGCCGAGATGGACGTGCAGAAGTTCAAGCAGATTGCCGGCTCCATGGAGAAGGCGTTCGGGGTGCAGAATATTCTCGAGGTGAAGGACATCCCCAAGGGAACCTCCGTCATCGCCCAGGAGTTCAGGCCGGGTCGCCCGGAGCCGACCCCCATCGATACCATCATGCAGCAGACCATGGACATGACCCAGACCGAGCTGGATTTCCAGCCCGGCGATGCCGATCAGGCCGGCGGTCATGACAAGAGTGAAGAGAAACTGGTGGGGGGCGACACTCAGCAGGAGGCGCAGAAACAACAACAGCAGGAGCAGTCCAACGCGCTGGCCAAGGCGCTGGCGGATCAGATGAAGGCGCAGATCCAGGATGGCGCCATCGAAGTGGAGGCGCTGGGCCAGCAGATCATCATCCGGATCCGGGAAAAAGCGGCCTTCCCGGCGGGGTCTGCCTTCCTGCAGCCCCAGTTCTGGCCGGTGGTGCGCAAGGTGGCGGCCCTGCTCAAGGATGTGCCCGGCGAGATCACCATTTCGGGTCACACCGATGATGCCGCCACCGAGGATGAGCTGTTCCAGTCCAACTGGGAGCTCTCCTCCCAGCGAGCGGTGGCGGTCGCCCACCAGATGATCAAGGTGCCTGGCTTCGATGGCGGCCGGCTGGTGGTACAGGGCATGGCCGATTCCCAGCCGCTGGTGCCCAATACCAGCCCGGAAAACCGGCGCATGAACCGGCGGGTGGAGATCTCCATCATGCAGGGCAAACCGACGGTGTCAGCCCCGATCAGCGCGCAGGAGCAGAAGCAGGAGCAGAAATAGTTCCGGCAAATTCTGATGAGAAAGCGCGATCCCGCTCGCAGGGACTGACATGGATTTTGTGCCGGCTTCATATTAAGATGCCTCATCCGAACCGACAGCTGCGGCTCTCTCTGATAGCCGCAGCTTCTCTTTTCAAGCAACCCAGGTTTCGACTATGAATCATACTCCGATGACTGTTCGCGGCGCTGAAAAGCTGCGTGAAGAGCTCGAATATCTCAAGACCGAGCTGCGTCCGCAGATTATCGAAGCGATTGCAGATGCCCGTGAACATGGTGATCTGAAAGAAAACGCCGAATACCATGCTGCCCGCGAGCAGCAAGGCTTCTGTGAAGGCCGTATCCAGGAAATCGAGAGCAAGCTCTCCAACGCCCAGGTGATCGACATCACCAAGATGACCAACAATGGTCGCGTCATCTTCGGGGCAACCGTGACTCTGCTCAAGAGCGAGACGGAAGAAGAGGTGGTCTACCGTATCGTGGGTGACGACGAGGCGGACATCAAACAGAACATGATCTCCGTGAATTCCCCCATCGCCCGTGCCCTGATCGGCAAGGAAGTGGACGATGTGGCCATCGTCAAGACGCCGGCAGGCGATGTGGAGTACGAGATCCTGGAAGTTGCCTACCTCTGAGGTAGGTGGATGCCAGAACAGGGGAGCCCCGGCTCCCCTGTTTGTATTTAGCGGGGCTGGTAAGCCTGGGTGAAGGCGTCCTGATGACGCTGGAACATCCAGTTGCGCAGCAGTTCAAGGTCCGCTTTGGCCATCTGGAAATGCAGTGCCCAGCCCTGAATGCCGTTGCGACGATGAATGTGCCTGACCAGCTCTGCGCTGAGCGGCAGGGGGGCGAGATCTTCAATGAGCAGGCTGCCCGTCAAGGTGGCGCCGACAGCCAGCCCGGGCGGCAGGCCCTCGACGACCAGGCCATCGAGCGACAGGCTGTGCACCAGATACTCGTGCTCATCCATCCTGAAGCTGGCCTGCTCGTCCAGCCGCCAGGTGCGCGGATGGGGATAACCCAGCTCCTTGATGACGGGGGCGGCGATGCGTGGCTCGACGAAGCCATCATCCCCTTGAGTGAAGCGCAGCGGAAAACGGAGCTGATGCCCGGCAAAACGGGCTTCCAGCACCAGCTGGTCGGCGCGTTGCAGCAGGCCTAGCAGGGGAGTGGCGAGATAACCGCTCAGGGATTGACCGGCGGCCGTCTCCTGATCGCTTCCCAAGTCCCGTAGCATGGCCAGTTCATCTTCGGTGAGAATCTGATGGTGATCCATAGCGGGTATCCACGAGTATTCATCGCAGGTTAAGGGCCTGGCGACTACTTTGGCAAGCGACTTGGGAAGAGGGGAAATGAAGGAAAGAGCGATGCTCTTTCCTGTTACTTGCGGGGCAGTTGGATTTTCGGCTCGTTGGCCTGACGATAGATGGTCAGCACGTGGCCGATGCTCTGTACTTTCACCGCGCCGGTTTCACGGACGATGGCATCCATAACCAGCTGTTTCATCTCACGATCTTCAGACGCAACCTTAACCTTGATCAGCTCGTGGTGGTTGAGCGCCAGATCGATCTCGGCCAGCACACCTTCGGTCAGACCGTGTTGTCCCAGCAGGACGACCGGCTTCAGACTGTGGGCAAGGCCCTTGAGGTACTGTTTCTGTTTATTGTTGAGAATCATGGCAATTTCTTCATAAGTCAGGGTTGAAAGGGGCGTATTCTACCCCCACTTAGCCCTTAATACTAATAACCCTTGTGGTTTTTTAAAGTCGACGATCATGACCCAGAAAAAACATTCCCCCAGTTCAACCCGCTGGTTAAAAGAGCATTTTGACGATCAATACGTCAAAAAAGCCCAGAAGTTGGGACTGAGATCCCGTGCCGTGTTCAAGATCGACGAGATCCAGGGCAAGGACAAACTGCTCAAGCCGGGCATGACGGTGGTGGATCTGGGGGCGGCCCCCGGTGGCTGGTCCCAGTTTGCCATCGACCAGGTCGGTGACAAGGGGCGAGTGATCGCCTGCGATATTCTGCCGATGGATTCCATCGCCGGTGTCGATTTCCTTCAGGGCGACTTTCGGGAGGAAACTGTACTGGGCGCTCTGCTTGAACGGGTAGGTCCGGACAAGGTTGACGTCGTCATGTCCGACATGGCGCCCAACATGAGCGGTACCCAGCAGGTGGATCAGGCCCGTTCCATGTATCTGGTCGAGCTGGCGCTGGACATGTGCAACCAGGTCCTGCGGGCCAACGGCAGCTTCGTGGTCAAGGTGTTCCAGGGGGAGGGGTTTGATATCTATCTCAATGAAATCCGTAAACTTTTCACTGCCGTCAAGATTCGTAAACCAGACTCGTCTCGTGCCCGTTCACGAGAAGTCTACATTGTGGCTACCGGTTTTAAACTGTAGTACCCTAACCTTCATCGTTAACTGTCAGTCTGCGAGGTTACTGATTTGAGTGACATGGCGAAAAACCTAATCCTGTGGCTGGTCATCGCCGTCGTGTTGATGTCGGTGTTCAATAGCTTCAGCCCCAGCGATACCACCAGTCGCCAGCTGGACTATTCCAGCTTCGTTAAAGAAGTGACCCAAGAGCAGATCCGTGAAGTGCGGATGGATGGCAAGGTCATTAATGGCGTCAAGCGCACCGGTGAACGCTTCACCACCATCATCCCGGCGCCGGATCCCCAGCTGCTCAACGACATGCTCAATCACAATGTCAAAGTGATGGGCGAGAAGCCGGAAGAGCCGTCTCTGCTGACGTCCATCTTCATCTCCTGGTTCCCGATGCTGTTGCTGATCGGTGTCTGGGTCTTCTTCATGCGTCAAATGCAGGGCGGTGGTGGCAAGGGTGCCATGTCGTTCGGCAAGAGCAAGGCTCGCCTGATGAGTGAAGATCAGATCAAGACCACCTTTGCCGACGTGGCTGGCTGTGACGAGGCCAAGGAAGAGGTGAAGGAGCTGGTCGACTATCTGCGCGATCCGAGCAAGTTCCAGAAACTGGGCGGCAAGATCCCCACCGGCGTGCTGCTGGTTGGTCCTCCCGGTACCGGTAAGACCCTGCTGGCCAAGGCCATTGCGGGCGAGGCCAAGGTGCCGTTCTTTACCATTTCAGGTTCAGATTTCGTCGAAATGTTCGTGGGTGTCGGTGCCTCCCGGGTACGCGACATGTTTGAGCAGGCCAAGAAGTCTTCTCCCTGCATCATCTTCATCGACGAGATCGATGCGGTCGGCCGCCAGCGTGGCGCCGGTCTGGGCGGTGGTCATGACGAGCGTGAGCAGACCCTGAACCAGATGCTGGTCGAAATGGATGGTTTTGAAGGCAATGAAGGCATCATCGTCATCGCCGCCACCAACCGTCCTGACGTATTGGACCCCGCCTTGCTGCGTCCGGGTCGTTTCGACCGCCAGGTCGTGGTCGGTCTGCCGGATGTGCGTGGTCGCGAACAGATCCTGAAAGTGCATATGCGCAAGGTGCCGTTGGCAGATGATGTCAATCCGGCGCTGATTGCCCGCGGTACCCCCGGTTTCTCCGGTGCCGATTTGGCCAACCTGGTCAACGAAGCCGCCCTGTTCTCGGCCCGCGAGAGCCGTCGAGTGGTCTCCATGGCCGAGTTTGAAAAGGCCAAGGACAAGATCATGATGGGCGCGGAACGTCGCTCCATGGTGATGAAAGAGTCCGAGAAGGAGATGACGGCCTATCATGAAGCCGGCCACGCCATCATTGGTCGTCTGGTGCCGGATCATGACCCCGTCTACAAGGTCTCCATCATTCCGCGCGGTCGTGCGCTGGGTGTGACCATGTATCTGCCGGAGCAGGATCGCTGGAGCCACTCCAAGCAGCATCTGGAGTCCATGATCTCCAGCCTGTACGGCGGCCGTCTGGCGGAAGAGCTGATCTACGGTGCCGAGAAGGTATCGACCGGTGCGTCCAACGACATTGAGCGCGCCACCGACATAGCTCGCAAGATGGTGACCCAGTGGGGTATGTCCGAGCGTCTCGGCCCCATGCTCTACGCGGAAGAAGATGGCGAGGTGTTCCTCGGTCGCAGCATGGCCAAGGCCAAGCACATGTCCGATGATACTGCGCGCGTCATCGATGCCGAGGTCAAGCAGGTCATCGATCGCAACTACGCCCGCTCCAAGCAGATCCTGCTGGACAACATGGACGTGCTGCACAGCATGAAAGATGCGCTGATGAAGTACGAGACCATCGATGCCAAGCAGATCGACGATCTGATGGCTCGCCGCGAAGTGCGTGCCCCCAGCAACTGGCATGATGAGCACGGTGATACCCCGCAAGGCGGTGCCACGGTTGCTGCAGAGGCCAAGCCGGCGGTAGCCGAGACCGAGCAGGTGGCTGATGTCGATATCGACAAGGCCAACGATCTGCCGGCCAAATAAATCGTGATGATACAAACCCCGGGCTGGCCCCGGGGTTTTTCTTTATGTCAACGGAAGTAACGATGCAGCTAACCAGCAAGGGGCTCAGCCTCTCCCTCGAACGTCCCCACGTCATGGGGATCCTCAATGTGACACCGGACTCCTTCTCCGACGGCGGTCATTTCAATCAGCTGGAGCGGGCGATGACCCATGTGCGCCAGATGGTGGCGGAGGGGGCGACCCTCATCGACATCGGTGGCGAGTCGACCCGTCCCGGTGCTCCCGATGTGAGCGAGCAGGAGGAACTGGACCGAGTCATTCCCGTGGTGGAGCGCATGGTCGCCGAGCTGGAGGTGATGATCTCCCTGGATACCTCCAAGGCGGCGGTGATGCGGGAAGGCTGCGCGGCGGGTGCCCATCTTATCAATGACGTACGAGCCCTGCTCGAGCCGGGGGCCCTGGCCGCGGCCGCCGTTGCCAACGTTCCGGTGTGCCTGATGCACATGCAGGGGCAGCCCAGAACCATGCAGGCAGAGCCGTATTATGACGATCTGCTGGGGGAGGTGAGGGCTTTCTTCGACGAGCGGATCGCCGCCTGCCTGGCAGCGGGAATAGAGAGGGAGCAGTTGTTGCTGGATCCCGGTTACGGTTTCGGCAAGACGCTCGCACACAACTATCAGCTGCTTGCGCAGCAGGAGAAGTTGCTCGATTACCAGCTTCCGCTCTTGGTCGGTATGTCGCGAAAGTCTATGATAGGCAACCTGCTTGGCCGCCCGGTTGATGAACGGCTGGCCGGCAGTCTGGCCTGTGCGCTCATCGGGATGCAGCGCGGTGCCCGGATCATTCGGGTGCACGATGTGCGAGCGACCATGGATGCCTTGCGTACCGGCTGGATGGTCATGACGGGACAAGATTTCATATCCAAATAAAAAAACGAGAACAGACAATGGCAAGAAAGTATTTTGGCACCGACGGTGTACGCGGCAAGGTGGGTGAATACCCGATTACCCCGGATTTCGTGATGAAACTGGGCTGGGCCGCGGGCAAGGTGCTCTCCAAGAAGGGGACTCGCAAGGTGCTGATCGGCAAGGATACCCGCATCTCCGGCTACATGCTGGAGTCCGCACTGGAGGCTGGCCTGTCCGCCGCGGGTCTCAAGGCCATTCTGATGGGCCCCATGCCCACCCCGGCCGTCGCCTATCTGACCCGCACCTTCCGGGCCGAAGCCGGCATCGTCATCAGCGCTTCCCACAACCCCTATTACGACAATGGCATCAAGTTCTTCTCCGCCGATGGTACCAAGCTGCCTGACGAAGTCGAGATGGCCATCGAAGCCGAGCTGGACCACGAGCTGAAGTGCGTGGAGTCCGCCGAGCTGGGCAAGGCACTGCGCATCGACGATGCCGCCGGTCGTTACATCGAATTCTGCAAGAGCACTTTCCCCTCCAATCTGAGCCTGGAAGGGTTGAAGATGGTGGTGGACTGCGGTCATGGTGCCACCTACCACATTGCGCCTTCCGTGTTCCGCGAGCTGGGGGCAGAAGTGATCGCCATCGGCTGCAGCCCGGATGGTCTCAACATCAACGACGGTGTCGGTTCGACCGCCCCCGAAGCCCTGGCGGCCAAGGTGCTGGAGTGCAAGGCGGATCTGGGGGTGGCCTTCGATGGTGATGGCGACCGTCTGGTGATGGTGGACAACACCGGCTATATCATCGACGGCGATGAAATCCTCTACATCATCGCCCGCGATGCATTGCGCAACGGTCGCCTCAAGGGCGGCGTGGTGGGCACCCTGATGGCCAACATGGGTCTGGAACTGGCGCTGCAGACCCTCGGCATCCCGTTCGCCCGTGCCAAGGTGGGTGACCGCTACGTGCTGGAGATGATGAACGAGAAGGGCTGGCGCATCGGCGGCGAGAACTCCGGTCACATCATCTGCCTGGATCAGACCACTACCGGGGATGGCATCGTCGCCGCCCTGCAGGTACTGACAGCCATCTGCACCGCCGAGATGCCGCTGGCCAAGCTGCGCTCCGGCATGAACAAGTTCCCGCAGGTGCTGGTCAATGTGCGTTTTGCCGAAGGCAAGGATCCGCTGGCGGCCGACGCCGTGCAGCAGGAAGTGGCCAAGGTGGAACAGGAGCTGGCTGGTCGTGGTCGTGTGCTGCTGCGCAAATCCGGCACTGAACCCCTGATCCGCGTGATGGTGGAAGGGGAACATGAACAGCAGGTGCGTGATATGGCCCAACGCATCGCACAACAGGTTGAATCGGCGTTTTAATGAACAAAAAGGGCGGCTTTTAAGCCGCCCTGGTTGTATCTTGTTCAAACGATTCAAAAATTTGAAAATAGCGCTTGTCAGCTGACAATCCTCTGGATATTATCAGCCCCGCTTTCGCAAGGGAGTTGCCGATGGGACATCGCAAGCCGTTTGTAGCCGCCAACTGGAAGTTACACGGTAGTAGGTCGCAGTTAGAGCAGTTTACTGGTCAATGTCTGAAGGATGTTGATGAACGAGTAGACGTGGTCTTGTGTCCATCCCATGTGCATCTCGACTTTACGGCCGCACTGCTCGGTGAGCAGCGGACAATGAAGTTGGGGGCTCAGAATGTGAGCCAGCACAGACAGGGCGCTTACACGGGAGAAATCTCGTGTCAGATGCTGGTCGAGGCAGGGTGTCGATACGTACTGGTAGGGCACTCCGAGCGCAGGCGTCTCTTTGGTGAGACCAGTTTTATCGTCGCAGAGAAGTTTGCGGCAGCCAGAGCGGCAGGTCTGATTCCCATCCTCTGTTTGGGTGAATCAGGGGCGGCGAGGCAGGCGAGAAGAACCTTCGAGGTGATCGCCGAAGAGCTGGACATCGTCATAGAGAAAAATGGCGCGATGGCTTTCGATAATGCTATCATCGCCTACGAGCCGATTTGGGCTGTAGGTACAGGTAAATGCGCCACACCCGAGCAGGCACAAGAGGTTCATTCCTTTATACGTGGTCGCTTGGCGGAGGATACTCCGGTCATAGGTGAGAAAGTCAGAATCATCTATGGTGGGAGCGTGACGCCGACCAATGCGAGAGAGTTGTTTGCCCAGCCCGACGTTGACGGCGGCCTGATTGGCGGAGCAAGTCTCGATGACCAGACGTTTTTAGGAATTGTTGAAGCGGCAAAGGGTGCAAGTTAAATGTACGAGATTCTTTTGGTCGTTTATCTGCTGGTGTCACTGGCTCTGATTGGTCTGGTGATGATTCAGCAAGGTAAAGGGGCTGACATGGGCGCCTCCTTCGGCGCAGGGGCATCGAATACCGTATTCGGCTCCGGTGGTTCAGGCAGTTTCCTGACCCGCACAACAGCGATTTTGGCTACTCTGTTCTTCTTGATTAGCTTGGTGCTTGGCTCTATGTCCAGCAACAAGGTCAAACAGGGTAGTGAATGGGAAAATCTGCAACAAACCCAACAGGTTGAGCAGAGCAAAGCGCCAGTCAAGAAAGACACTGACGTTCCCGAGTAAGAGTTTTGCCGTGGTGGTGGAATTGGTAGACACGCTATCTTGAGGGGGTAGTGCTCTAGGGTGTGCGGGTTCGAGTCCCGCCCACGGCACCAATTAAGCAGTGAGCCCGGGTAACCGGGTGTATTATAGCCAGTCAGTCTTGTGTGACGAGGGTGAAGTGGCTATAATCTCGCACGATTTCGGACGCGGGGTGGAGCAGCATGGTAGCTCGTCGGGCTCATAACCCGAAGGTCGTCGGTTCAAATCCGGCCCCCGCAACCAAATTTCACGCATTTCCTACGCTCAGGAAGGCGGTCGCTGCGAGGCGACAATCAGGGTAAAGCGCCAAGCCCCGATTTGACATCGGGGCTTTTTGTTATGTGCAATTTACTCTGAACCAATTTCTATCTGGGCTTTATGCCCTTTTTTTGTTTTTTCGGAGGGTGACTTTGGCTACGTTGGAACAACGTTTGACCGATCTGCTCGAGGCTCCTGTCGTTGCCTTGGGCTTTGAACTGTGGGGTATTGAGTTTATCCGTGCGGGTAAACACTCCACCTTGCGCGTCTATATCGACGGCGAGCATGGCGTGAGCGTCGAGAACTGTGCTGAGGTCAGCCATCAGGTTGGCGCCATCATGGATGTCGAAGATCCCATCACCGAGGAGTATTACCTCGAGGTGTCTTCCCCGGGTCTGGATCGTCCCCTGTTCAAGGTTGCCCAGTTCGAAAAATACGTTGGCCAAGAGGCGGCGGTAACGCTTCGGATGGCAACAAACAACCGCCGCAAGTTCAAAGGCGTAATCAAAGCCGTGCAGGGCGACATGATCACCCTGACGGTAGATGGTAAGGACGAAGTGTTGGCTTTCACCAATATCCAAAAAGCGAACATTGTGCCGAACTTTGGTTAACGAGGCTATCGGATATGAATAAAGAGATTTTGCTGGTCGTTGACGCAGTTTCCAACGAGAAGGCGGTACCCCGCGAGAAGATTTTCCAGGCTCTGGAAACCGCGTTGGCGACAGCGACCAAGAAAAAATACGAAGGCGAGATTGAAGTTCGGGTCGAGATCGATCGCAAGACCGGTGACTACGACACTTATCGCCGCTGGGTCGTCATTGCAGATCAAGCTGCGATGGAAAACCCCTACGCCGAGATTACCCTGGAAGCTGCCCAGATCGAGCAGCCAGAAATCCAGATCGGTGAATACGTTGAAGATCAGATCGACTCTGTCACCTTCGACCGCATCACCACCCAGACTGCCAAGCAGGTCATCGTGCAGAAAGTGCGCGAAGCCGAGCGTTCCCAGGTCGTTGACCAGTTCAAGGACAAGGAAGGCACCATCATCAGCGGCGTGGTCAAGAAGAGCAACCGCGACAACGTGATCCTGGATCTGGGCAGCAACGCCGAAGCCGTGATCTTCCGCGACGACATGCTGCCGCGCGAGACCTTCCGCCCGGGTGACCGCATCCGTGGTCTGCTCTACGCCGTGCGTCCGGAAGCCCGTGGTTCCCAGCTGTTCGTCAGCCGTTCCAGCCCGGACTTCCTGAAAGAGCTGTTCCGCATCGAAGTACCGGAAATCGGTGAAGAGATGATCGAAATCATGGGCGCAGCCCGTGATCCGGGTTCCCGCGCCAAGATCGCGGTGAAGACCAACGATCGTCGTATCGACCCGATCGGTGCCTGTATCGGCATGCGTGGTGCCCGCGTTCAGGCGGTCTCCGCCGAGCTGAGCGGCGAGCGCGCCGACATCGTGCTGTACGATGACAACCCGGCCCAGTACGTGATCAATGCTATGGCGCCTGCCGATGTGGCCTCCATCATCGTTGATGAAGACAACCACACCATGGACATCGCCGTGGAAGCCGCCAACCTGGCCCAGGCCATCGGTCGCAACGGTCAGAACGTGCGTCTGGCTTCCCAGCTGACTGGTTGGGAGCTGAACGTGATGACCGTCGAGGACATGCGTGCCAAGCACCAGGCCGAGAACGACCGCATCCTGACGCTGTTCACCAGCACGCTGGACATCGATGACGATTTCGCCAGCCTGTTGATGGAAGAGGGTTTCTCCACTCTGGAAGAGATCGCTTTCGTGCCGGTCAACGAGCTGCTGGCCATCGATGGCCTGGACGAAGACATGGTGGAAGAGCTGCGCAAACGCGCCAAGGATGCTCTGACCACCAAGGCTTTGGCCAAAGAAGAATCCTTTGAAGGTGTAGAACCTTCCGAAGAACTGCTCAATCTGAACGGCCTTGGCCGTGAAATGGCGTACGCACTGGCCGCTCGCGGCATCGGTACCCTGGAAGATTTGGCAGAGCAAGGCATCGATGACCTTGCTGATATTGAAGGGCTGACGGCAGAGAAAGCCGGTGAGCTGATTATGGCTGCTCGTAATATCTGTTGGTTCGGAGAAGAGCAGTCTGAGTAAGATCAAACGGAGGAAAATGAATGGCAGAAGTATCAGTCAAACAACTTGCCACTGACATCGACACACCGGTTGATCGTCTTCTCCAGCAGTTTGTCGATGCCGGTATCAGCAAGAGCAAGGCCGACGACATGGTCAGCGAGTCTGAGAAACAGACACTGCTGGCCCATCTGAAGAAACAGCATGGAGGTGACGAGGTCGCCGCACCTGCCCGCATGACCTTGCAGCGCAAGACCAAGAGCACCATCAGTGTTCAGGGGACTGGCGGCAAGAACAAGGAAGTGCAGGTAGAAGTGCGCAAGTCTCGCACCTATGTAAGACGTTCGGCGCTGGAAGA
Organism: Aeromonas sp. FL131; assembly: GCF_049860615.1. Classification (NCBI taxonomy): domain Bacteria; kingdom Pseudomonadati; phylum Pseudomonadota; class Gammaproteobacteria; order Aeromonadales; family Aeromonadaceae; genus Aeromonas; species Aeromonas sp. FL131. Next base: position 3,266,922 of record NZ_CP187595.1, on the reverse strand, counting down.
TGAACAGCGCCAGGCGGAAGCCGAGGAAACAGCGCGTTTGGAAGCAGAAGAAAAAGCTCGTCGCGAGGCCGAAGAGAAGGCCCGTCTCGACGCTGAAGAGAAGGCTCGCCGTGAGGCTGAGCAGGCTCGTCGTGAAGCTGAGGAAAAGGCGCGGATCGAGGCACAACAAAAGGCTCGACAGGCTCAACAGCCCGCCAAAGCAGCCGGTAGCACAGCTCAGCAAGAGGCAGAAAAGATGGCCAAGCGCGAAGCAGAAGAACTGAAGCGCCAACAAGAACAAGCAGCCTTGACCAAGGCTGAGGAACTCGCCGCGAAGAAAGCCGAAGAGGCTCGTGTCATGGCGGAACAGAACGCAGCCCGCTGGGCTGAAGAAGAAGCCGCTCGCGCCAAAGAGAGCAGCGATTACCATCTGACCACCAACAAGCACGCTCAGGCGGCTGAAGATGAGTTGGATCGTAAGGAAGAGACCAGCCGCCGCACTGCCGCTGCTGCCAAGGGCCCGAAAAAGGCCGGTCGTCGTGAAGACGATCGCGATGCGCGCAACCCGCGTGCTCGCAAGGGCAAGCGTGGCAAGGTTGCCACTCCGAACGCCATGAAGCACGGCTTCAACAAGCCGGCGGCCGCGGTGAACCGCGACGTGGTGATCGGCGAGACCATCACTGTGGCCGACCTGGCCAACAAGATGGCCGTCAAGGGCGTTGAAGTCATCAAGGTGATGATGAAGATGGGTGCCATGGCCACCATCAACCAGGTGATCGACCAGGAGACCGCTCAGCTGGTCGCCGAGGAGATGGGTCACAAGGTGGTGCTGCGCCGCGAGAACGAGCTGGAAGAGGCGGTACTGTCCGATCGTGACGAGACCTCCGAAGCCAAGCCGCGCGCGCCGGTCGTGACCATCATGGGTCACGTTGACCACGGCAAGACCTCGCTGCTGGACTACATCCGTAAAGCCAAGGTTGCCGCGGGCGAAGCCGGTGGTATTACCCAGCATATCGGTGCTTACCACGTCGAAACCGACAGTGGCATGATCACCTTCCTGGATACCCCGGGTCACGCGGCGTTTACCTCCATGCGTGCTCGTGGTGCCAAGGCCACCGATATCGTGGTGCTGGTCGTTGCTGCCGATGATGGCGTGATGCCGCAAACCATCGAAGCCATCCAGCACGCCAAGGCCGCTGAAGTGCCCTTGGTGGTGGCGGTCAACAAGATCGACAAGCCGGAAGCGGATCCGGATCGCGTCAAGACCGAGCTGGCCCGTTACAACGTCATGTCCGAAGACTGGGGTGGCGATTGCCAGTTCGTCCATGTCTCCGCCAAATCCGGCCAGGGCATCGATGACCTGCTGGAAGCCATCCTGATCCAGTCCGAAGTACTGGAGCTGAAAGCGGTGGTTGACGGCATGGCCAACGGCGTCGTGATCGAGTCCTTCCTGGACAAGGGTCGTGGTCCGGTTGCTACCGTGCTGGTACAAGAAGGTACCCTGCGTCAGGGCGACATCGTGCTGTGCGGCCTGGAATATGGTCGTGTCCGTGCCATGCGTGACGAGCTGGGTCGCGAGATCAAGGAAGCGGGTCCGTCCCTGCCGGTGGAAATCCTCGGCCTGTCCGGCGTTCCCTCTGCCGGTGACGAAGCCACTGTCGTGCGTGACGAGAAGAAAGCCCGTGAAGTGGCGCTCTACCGTCAAGGCAAGTTCCGCGAAGTCAAGCTGGCTCGCCAGCAGAAGGCCAAGCTGGAAAACATGTTCGCCAACATGACCGAGGGCGAAGTGTCCGAAGTGAACGTGGTGATCAAGGCCGACGTACAGGGTTCCGTGGAAGCGATCTGCGATGCCCTGGTCAAGCTCTCCACCGACGAAGTGAAGGTGAAGATCGTGGGTTCCGGCGTGGGTGGTATCACCGAGACCGACGCTACCCTGGCTGCCGCGTCCAGCGCCATCCTGGTGGGCTTCAACGTCCGTGCCGATGCCTCTGCACGCAAGGTCATCGAGGCCGAGAGCCTGGATCTGCGTTACTACTCCGTCATCTATGACCTGATCGACGAAGTGAAGCAGGCCATGAGCGGCATGCTGGCCCCCGAGTACCGTCAGGAAATCATCGGTCTGGCCGAAGTGCGCAGCGTGTTCAAGTCACCGAAGTTTGGTGCCGTGGCCGGCTGTATGGTCACCGAAGGTGTGGTCAAGCGTTCCAACCGCATTCGCGTTCTGCGCGACAACGTGGTTATCTATGAAGGCGAGCTGGAATCCCTGCGTCGCTTCAAGGATGACGTCAACGAAGTCAAGAACGGCTACGAGTGTGGTATCGCGGTCAAGAACTACAACGACGTACGCGAAGGCGACCAGATCGAAGTTTACGAGACCGTTGAAATTCAACGGACTCTGTAAGGCTGGAGTCAGATTAAATAGGGGGCCGCGGCCCCCTTTTATCGCAGGATAGAATATGGCCAGAGAATTTAGCCGGACCCGTCGGGTCGGACAGCAGATCCAGCGTGAAATCGCGCTCATTCTGCAGCGCGAGGTCAAGGATCCGCGCATCGGCATGGTGACTGTTTCCGATGTGGAAGTGTCCCGTGACCTCAATTACGCCAAGGTGTATGTCACCTTCTTGCAGCTGGAAAATGATGCCGAGCGCATCAAGGAAGGGCTCAAGGCGCTGACGGAAGCCGCTGGCTACATCCGCAGCCTGCTGGGCAGCGCCATGCGTCTGCGGGTCGTGCCCGAGCTGCGTTTCTTCTACGACCAGACTCTGGTCGAGGGGATGCGTCTCTCCAACCTGGTGACCAACACCATCCGTGAAGACAAGCGTCGCATGGCCGAATCCGGTCGTGAAGAAGACGATGCCGCGCCGGATGAAACTACTGAGGATAACGCCTGAGATGTCTCGTAGACGTCGTTTCAAGGGCCGTGACGTGCACGGTATCCTGCTGCTGGACAAGCCGACCGGGCTGACCTCCAACGATGTGTTGCAGAAGGTCAAGCGGATCTACAACGCCGCCAAGGCCGGCCACACCGGCGCCCTGGACCCGCTGGCAACCGGCATGCTGCCGATCTGCCTCGGCGAAGCCACCAAGTTCTCCCAGTATCTGCTGGAAGCGGACAAGCGCTACGAGGTGACCGCCAAGCTGGGCGAGCGCACCAATACCAGCGACTCCGATGGCGAGGTGGTCTCCACCCGGCCGGTGAACGTGGCCGTGGGTACCCTGATCGAGTCGCTGGACCAGTTCCGCGGCCCCATCATGCAGGTGCCGTCCATGTACTCCGCCCTCAAGCACAACGGTCGCCCGCTCTACGAGTACGCCCGTGAAGGCATCGAGATCGAGCGGGAAGCCCGCCCCATCACGGTGTTCGAGCTCAAGCTCATCAGCTTCGAAGGGGATGAGGTCAAGCTGGAGGTGCACTGCAGCAAGGGCACCTACATCCGCTCCCTGGTGGACGACTTGGGGGAGGTGCTGGGCTGTGGCGCGCACGTCACCCAGTTGCGCCGTACCCAGGTGGCCAGCTATCCCTATGAGCGGATGCTGACCCTGGAACAGCTCGAGTGCATCTTCGAGCAGGCCAAGGCCGAAAGCATTCCGCCGCGCGAGCAGCTGGATCCGCTGCTGCTGCCGATGGACACCGCCGTGGCAAGCCTGCCCGAGGTGAACATGCTGGCCGCCGTGGCCGCCTATGTGAACCAGGGCCAGGCCGTGCAGGTCGCCGGAGCGCCGCAGAGCGGTCAGGTGCGGATGACGGTCGGTCCGGAGCGCGAGTTCATCGGCGTGGGCGAGATCGACGACGAGGGGCGCGTGGCGCCCAAGCGTCTGGTGCGTTATCACGACGAACACGACGAGGAGTGATCCTCAGGCGGTATCGACGCGTGTTGGCCGTTGTGGCTCTTTCCCGTTGCGAAAAGTGACGGGGACGATTATGATACCGCCCTCATTTCACGGCTGAATTAGAGATTGGCTGTGAACCTTTAAACACTCTACTGGAGTAATACCATGTCTCTAAATGCTGAGATCAAAGCTCAAATCGTTGCTGACAACGCTCGTTGCGCCAACGACACTGGCTCCCCCGAAGTGCAAGTTGCCCTGCTGACTGCCCAGATCAACCATCTGCAAGGTCACTTCAAGGAGCACTCCAAGGATCACCACGGTCGTCGCGGTCTGCTGCGCATGGTTTCCCAGCGTCGTAAGCTGCTGGACTACCTGAAGCGTAAAGACGTTCAGCGTTACGCTGCTCTGATCGCCAAGCTGGGTCTGCGTCGTTAATCGACCATCAGATTTTGCGAAAAAGGGGAACCTCCGGGTTCCCCTTTTTTATTGCGCGTCAGGCTGTTGCCGCCCTCACAGAATTTGTGTCGCTGCTTACCTTTTGCATCGAATCAAGTATACTTGCACGCGAATTTAAAGCGCCAAATTGTAAAAAGGAAATTCACGTGAATCCTATTGTAAAGTCATTCCAGTACGGTCAACACACCGTCACTCTGGAAACCGGAGTGATGGCCCGTCAAGCCACTGCGGCCGTCATGGTCAGCATGGACGATACCTGCGTATTTGTGACCGTAGTTGGCAAGAAAGAGGCCGATCACGGCCGTGATTTCTTCCCGCTGACCGTCAACTACCAGGAGCGTACCTATGCTGCTGGTCGTATCCCGGGTGGTTTCTTCCGTCGTGAAGGCCGTCCGAGCGAAGGCGAGACCCTGATCTCCCGTCTGATCGACCGTCCTATTCGTCCGCTGTTCCCGGAAGGCTTCCTCAATGAGGTTCAGGTGGTTGCCACCGTCATGTCCGTGAACCCGGCCGTTTCTCCCGACATCGTTGCCATGATCGGTGCCTCTGCGGCGCTGGCCATCTCCGGTATCCCGTTCGGCGGCCCGATCGGTGCAGCCCGCGTGGGTTACATGAACGGTCAGTACGTGCTGAACCCGACCACTACCGAACTGCCGCAGAGCGATCTGGACCTGGTGGTTGCCGGCACCGCCAACGCCGTGCTGATGGTTGAATCCGAAGCGGCCATCCTCTCCGAAGAGGTGATGCTGGGTGCCGTGGTGTTCGGTCACGAGCAGATGCAGGCCGTTATCAACGCCATCAACGAATTCGCTGCTGACGTCGGCACCAAGCCGTGGAACTGGACTGCTCCTGCCGTCAACGAAGCGCTGAAAGCCAAGGTTGCCGAGCTGGCAACAGCCGAGCTGGGTGAAGCCTACCGCATCACCGAGAAAGCCGTGCGTTACGAAACCATCGGTGCCATCAAGGCTCGTGTGGTTGAGCAAGTTATCGCTTCCGGCGTGGAAGAAGATGCCAAGAAGATCGGCGAAGAGTTCCACAGCCTGGAAAGCCGCATCGTCCGTGGTCGCGTCGTCCGTGGCGAGCCGCGCATCGATGGTCGCGATCCGGAGATGATCCGCGCCCTGTCCGTCGCCACCGGCGTACTGCCGCGTGCTCACGGCTCCGCCCTGTTCACCCGTGGTGAAACTCAGGCCATGGTCGTTGCCACCCTGGGTACCGAGCGTGACGCCCAGAACATCGACGAGCTGACCGGCAACCGCGCCGATCGCTTCATGCTGCACTACAACTTCCCGCCATACTGCGTCGGTGAGACCGGCATGATGGGTAGCCCGAAACGTCGTGAAATCGGTCACGGCCGTCTGGCCAAGCGCGGCGTTGCTGCCGTGATGCCGAGCGCCGACGAGTTCCCGTACGTGGTTCGCGTGGTGTCTGAAATCACCGAATCCAACGGCTCCTCCTCCATGGCCTCCGTCTGTGGTTCCTCCCTGGCGCTGATGGATGCCGGTGTGCCGATCAAGGCCTCCGTTGCCGGTATCGCCATGGGTCTGGTGAAGGAAGAAGAAGGTTTCGTCGTGCTGTCCGACATCCTGGGTGACGAAGATCACTTGGGCGACATGGACTTCAAGGTTGCCGGTACCACCGAAGGTGTGACCGCACTGCAGATGGACATCAAGATCGAAGGCATCACCAAAGAGATCATGGAGATTGCCCTGAAGCAAGCTCGTGGTGCTCGCCTGCACATCCTGAAAGTGATGGACGAAGCCATCCAGGCACCGCGTGCCCAGATCTCCGATTTCGCCCCGCGTATCCACACCATCAAGATCAATCCTGAGAAGATCAAGGACGTGATCGGCAAGGGTGGTTCCGTGATCCGTGCGCTGACCGAAGAGACCGGCACCAACATCGAGCTGGATGATGACGGTACTGTACGTATCTCCGCCGTGGCCAACGAAGCTGCCATGGAAGCGATCCGTCGTATCGAGGCCATCACCGCCGAGATCGAAGTGAACCGCATCTACGAAGGCAAGGTTGTGCGTCTGGCTGACTTCGGTGCCTTCGTCAACATCCTGCCGGGCAAAGATGGTCTGGTGCACATCTCCCAGATCACCGACGCGCGCGTGCAAAACGTGGCTGACCACCTGACCATCGGTGACGTGGTGAAGGTGAAGGTACTGGAAGTGGACCGTCAGGGCCGCGTGCGTCTCTCCATCAAGGAAGCGAACGCCCCGACCGAAGCCGCAGCCGAGCCGGCTGTTGCCGCCGTCGAAGAGCCGGCCGCCGAATAAGCCGCCGAGCCGTGAAAAAGCCGACCTCAGGGTCGGCTTTTTTTATATTTGCGGCTTGATGTTGTCTCTTTTGAGACCTCTTGTTATAACGAAAGGCTTCCCGCACGACGGGCAACAAGGAGCAGTGTGATGTCGTGGGCCCTCCTCAGGCAGTTTCCTCCCCTGGTCTGGACCGTGATCCTGGGCACCTTCATGGTGCGCACCAGCTATTACATGGTTTGGCCGTTTCTCTCCATCTTGCTCTATCGGGAGTATGGCCTCTCGGCGACCGCCATCGGCGCCATGCTGGGGGCGACTGCGGCCATCTCCACCCTGGTCAGCTTCTATGGCGGCTGGCTGTCCGACAAGCTGGGGCGGCGCAACATCCTGCTGGCGGGTTGTCTGGTCTCGGTGCTCTGCTACGGCCTGCTCGGCTTCTCCCATTCGGTGCTGTGGCTCGGACTCGGGGTACTCGGCAGCGGCCTCTCCTCCGGGCTCATCGATGCGCCCGGCAAGGCGCTGATGGCCGACAGCCTGGCCTCGGCCAAGGCCCGCGAGCTGGCGCTGCACCTGCGCTACTTCCTGCTCAACTTGGGGGCGGCTCTCGGCCCCCTGCTGGGGGTGACCCTCGGCATCAGTGCCCAGCAGCAGACCTTCCTGCTGCTCAGTGGCAGCTATCTGCTGCTGGGATCAGCCTTCCTCTGGGGTTTTGCACAAAGCAGGATAGTGGCGACCCACGGCAGCGAGCTGGGCTTGCGTGCGGCCATCAAGGTATTGTGGCTGGACCGGGGCTTCTTGCTGCTGGTGCTGGCCAACCTGCTGATGAACCTGGTCTATTCCCAGTTCCACTCACCGCTGGTGCAATACCTGACCCGGGCCGGGACGCCAGAGGTAGCGAGCCTCATCGCCCTTCTGGTGGCCACCAACGCCCTGACCGTGGTGCTGCTGCAATTCCCACTGCTACATCTGCTTGCCCGCTGGCCCGGCAAGGTGCGCCTGCAGGTCGGCATCACCCTGTTCTTGGGGGCTCAGGTGCTGTTTGCGCTGGGGGATCCGCAGCAGTGGTCGCACTGGGTCGGGGCGGTACTGATGCTGAGCGTGGGGGAGACCATACTGTTTCCGCTGCTCAACGTGCTGATCGATCAGATGTCGCCCCCGCACCTGAAGGGGAGCTACTTCGGCGCCGGTGCGCTGGCCGGGCTGGGTGGTGCCCTCGGTGCCTTGCTGGGGGGCTGGATCCTTGCCGTGTGGGGTGGTCAGGCACTCTATGTGCTGATGGCGGTGCTCTGCCTGTTTACCTTCCTGCTCTATGAGTGGGGCGCCCGCATTGCGCGCCCGGCACGGATTCGGGTCAGGCAGGATTGAACCTCAGTGGGTACTGTTCTGGTTGACCTGCTTCATCGCCTTCTTGGCGGCATACATGCGCTCGTCGGCCAGCCGGATCAGGCTGTTGCCCTCGTCGAACTGGAGCGGCCCGGTCTGTACTAGACCGATGCTGAGGGTGACGTCACTGATCTGCTCGGCCAGCGCATGGGTCAGCCGCTGCAGGTAGACGTCTCTGGCCTGCTCCTCGTTGCAGTTGGGCAGGATCAGGCAGAACTCGTCCCCGCCGTAACGGAAACAGCAATCCTCCGCTCGTGAGACCTTGCGAATGCAGTCGCCGACGATGCGCAGGATCTCGTCCCCGCGCTGATGGCCCTGGCTGTCGTTGATCTGCTTGAAGTCGTCGATGTCGAGATAGGCGATGACCACCGGCTCTGAGCGGCGCTGGCAGGTACGCAGGGTGCGGGTCAGATTCTCCTGCAGATGGCGCACGCTGAGCAGGCCGGTGAGGGCATCGATCCGGCTCATCTCCTCCAGCTGCTGGGTGCGCTCGCGCACCTTCTCCTCCAGCGACTTGGCGTAGATCTCCGATTTCTCCTTGGAGGACTCTATCTCCGACACCAGGCTGCGAATATAGGTCTCGAACACCAGGGTGATATCGAACAGGAACAGCTTGTCGAGGGCGGTCAGCATGGTGATGCGGTCCGGCTCATGGTCTATCTGGGTAAAGATATCCTCGATGAGCAGCCCCTTGAGGGTGTTGATGGCGGCCAGATAGAGCTTGGGTTCCACCCCGATCCGCTTGTGCACCAGCCCGATCCGCAGCCGGTTGTTGACATATTCCAGGTCGTACAGGCCGCTGAACAGATCGAGAATGTAGCGGCGCTGGGCGGCCCGCAGCCGGGTGAGGGTATCGGCGTCGCCGATCAGCAGGGCAATTTCGGTGATCCCGGTCTGCAGGGTGTAAAACTTGTCGACCAGGGCGTCGATGTGGGGCTCGATTTTGGGACGGTAGCTGGCGAGCAGGGCGAAATCCCGTTCATCCAGCAGCAACAGCTCCTTGCGATGAGCGATTTCGAACTCGGTGATCCGCATTTGTTCCAGCAGAGTCTGTTCGGTTGGATTCATGGCAGTTCCCTGAACGAAAATGAAAGCGCGCACGTTGTTATCTAACTGACAGTGTAGACATTAACAGCTGTGAACAGGTTTTCAAATGGCGCAGGATTGTTGCAGATCAATGCCTGCGCCCGGTTCTCGCACTGCTAGAAGGTCAACACCTTGTCGGCCGCCAGTGTCCACTGGGCCAGCAGCGGCAGGGTGCCGATCTCGATCCCCTCGATGAGCGGCAGCGCCGTGATGCCACGGGCATCGGTACAGGTCTTGCAAAGGCGGATGCTGATCCCCTGAGCCAGCAGGATCTCCAGCATCTGGCGCAGGTTGTAGCCCTCGGCCGGGGCCTGGCCCGCCAGTGCGGCGCTGACCGCATCTGACATCAGAAACAGTTTCAGGTTGGCACCGCCCTGTTCGCGCAGGGCGATGGCCAGGCGCAGGGCATTGAACAGGGATTCGCTGCCATAGGGGGCGCCGTTGGCGATGATGACAATCTCTTGATTCATAACAGACTCCTTCATGAAAGTAGCCATTGTAGGCCCATCGGCACCCGGTTGGCGTGATGTCGCACAAACTCTGTCGTAGCGGTTTGCCCGCGCCTTGACCCGGCCGGCCGAGTACGGTCTGATAGGCGGCCATCAAACATGACAGGGGAACGAGGTCGTTATGTGGAAGGTTATCGGAATGAGCATGCTGCTGTTGGCCGGCCAGGCCTATGGCAGTGAGGCCGTTGGCTGCAAGGCGCGCCAGCAGGCCGTCAAGGATCAGCTGGTGTTTGCCAAGGCGCACGGCAATGCGGATCAGGTCGCCGGGCTGGAGCGGGCCCTGCGCAATATCGAGACTCACTGTACTGACGCCGGCCTGTTCAAGGAGCAGCAGCAGCGGGTGGCCGAGCTCAAGGAGCAGGTCAACGAACGGTTGGTCGAGCTGCAAAACGCCAGGGTGACGGGCAAGCCCGACAAGATCGCCAAGAAGCAGGCCAAGCTGGAAGAGGCCCAGACCAAGCTGCTGGCCGCCCAGCGCGAGCTGGATGCCCTGAGCAAGTTGATCAAACCCTGACTCATTGATGAAAAAAGAAGCCGGCGCAGTCCGGCTTCTTTTTTATCTCGAGTTTCCCTTCGGGCTGGCTCAGCCGCCGCGCCGACCCACCATGTCGGCCGGCACCACCCAGGCATCGAACTGCTGCGCCGTCAGGTGGCCGGAGGCGATGGCCGCCTCCCGCAGGCTGAGCCCCTCATGGTGGGCCCGCTTGGCGATCTCTGCCGCCTTGTCATAGCCGATATGGGGGTTGAGCGCCGTCACCAGCATCAGGGAGCGGGCCAGCAGCTCGTCGATGCGGGGCCGGTTCGGGGTGATGCCGACGGCGCAGTGGTCGTGGAAACTCTGCATGCCGTCCGCCAGCAGCCGCACGCTCTGCAGGAAGTTGTGGGCGATCATCGGCCTGAATACGTTGAGCTCGAAGTTGCCGCTGGCGCCGCCGATGTTGATGGCCACGTCGTTGCCCATCACCTGGGCGCACAGCATGGTGAGCGCCTCGCACTGGGTCGGGTTGACCTTGCCGGGCATGATGGAGGAGCCTGGCTCGTTTTCCGGGATGAGCAGCTCCCCCAGCCCACTGCGGGGGCCGCTCGCCAGCCAGCGCACGTCGTTGGCGATCTTCATGAGGGAGGCGGCCAGCGTCTTGAGGGCGCCGTGGCCATGGACCAGGGCATCGCTGGCGGCCAGCGCCTCGAACTTGTTGGGGGCGCTTATCAGCGGCAGGCTGGTCTGCTCGGCCAGGGTGGCGGCCACCGCGTCGGCGAAGCCGGGCGGGGTGTTGAGGCCGGTGCCGACGGCGGTGCCCCCCAGCGCCAACTCGCACAGATGGGGCAGGGAGGCCCGGATATGGCGCTCCCCCTGCTCGAGCTGGGCGACCCAGCCGGAGAACTCCTGCCCCAGGGTGAGCGGGGTGGCATCCTGCAGATGGGTGCGGCCTATCTTGACGATGTCGTCGAAGGCCGCCGCCTTGCCGGCCAGGGTAGTGCTCAGGGTCGCCAGGGCGGGCAGCAGGTGCTGGGTGATGGCCGTGACGGCCGCCAGGTTCATGGCGCTCGGGAAGACGTCATTGCTCGACTGGCTCTTGTTCACCTCGTCGTTGGGGTGCACCAGCCGCCCCTCGCCACGAGTGCCGCCGAGCAGCTCGCTGGCCCGGTTGGCCAGCACCTCGTTGAGGTTCATGTTGGTCTGGGTGCCTGAGCCTGTCTGCCATACCCGCAGCGGGAATTCCTCATCATGCTGGCCGCACAGGATCTCGTCGGCGGCGCTCATGATGGCCTGCGCCGTGCGGGCGGGCAGCAGCCCGTTGGCGTGGTTGACCCTGGCACAGGCTGACTTGATGCGGGCCAGGGCGTGGATCAGCGCCATCGGCTGGCGTTCGCCGGAGATGTCAAAGTGTTGCAGGGAGCGCTGGGTCTGGGCCCCCCACAGCCGATCGGCCGGCACGGCGATCGCGCCGAAGCTGTCGTGTTCAGTCCTGCTCTTCATCTCATCCTCCCTTCATTGCGAAAAAAGGGGCGACATCCTGCGCCCCTGTGGGTTCTGTGCTGGTCAGCGCCATTCAGCCGCGCGGGCGAAACGGCGTCAGCTCGGCCAGCGGCGCGGCCGTGCTGAACTCCTGGGTGGTCTCGGCGTGCTTGAAGATTTTGAAGCCTTCGCCGCGGGCGCTCCAGTATTCGATGTGCTCGCCGCTTATCTGGAGCAGGCTCGCCTCGCGCAGAGCCACCACGTGTTCGCTCGGGTTGATGGCGCAGAACTCGGCCAGGCGCTCGTCGCGGGTCTCCCCCATGTGGCCGCTGATGCTGGCGTCCAGATAGTGCGGGTTGATCTGCAGCGGGAACAGCCCCAGCGCAGGCAGCACGGCGGCGCTGCAGACCGGCATGTCGTTGGTGGTGCGGATGCTGGGGGTTGCCACGTTGCAACCTGCGCTCCAGCCCACATAGGGCACGCCCCGCTCGCGCACGGCGCGCTGGATGGGCACCACCAGGCCGTTTTCGTGCAGCAGCTGGTTGAGGCGCCAGGTGTTGCCGCCGCTGATGAAGATGGCGTCGGCATGGTTGATCGCGTCCACCGGGTCATCGAACTGATGGATGCTGATAGCCTCCACCCCCAGGCTTTCGCTTAGCTCCAGGGCGCGGGCATCCCAGTCGCTGCGGATCACCGCGTAGGGAATGAGCAGGATGCGCTTGACCTGTTTGCGAGCGAGCAGGGTCTGCACCCGATCCCGGGCCCAGCCGAGCAGGCCCGGGCATTCGGTGGCTTTGCCGTTGCTGAGAAGAAGCAGTTCCATGAAGCGTGTCCTCGATAAGTGAAAGCGCGAAGAGGTCACCGGCCCCAGGCCGGGTGACGGAAGCCCCCATTCTAGCCCGATCGCTGCTCGGGTTCTGTGATCGATGGCGCCATGTACCCTGATGAGGCCGTTTTTTGACCGCCAGATGCAACAAACCCCGGCATGCCGGGGTTTGTGGTTGCAGCGGATGGGTCAGCTGGCGCTGGCCGGGGCAATCCGGAACTCGGGCTGCTGGCGCAGCTTCCACAGCTCAATCCACTTGCGGATGGCCGACACCAGGATGACGGCGCCCAGCCCCAGCATCAGCAGCGAGATGCCGCCGTTGAGCAGGTTGTAGCCCTTGGCTTCCGGGTTGAAGTAGACGTGGCTGACCATCCAGTAACCGGCGTAGTTGACGGTGACGAACAGGTAGGCCAGCGGGATCAGGCAGGTCAGCATGTAGCGGCGCTTGCTGGCCAGTCGCAGGATGATGGTGGCACCGATGATGAGACCCACCGAGGCCATCAGCTGGTTCGAGACCCCGAACAGCGCCCACACAGATCCGATATCGCCGGACATCAGCAGGTAACCCCACATCACACAGGCGAGCACGCTGGCGCCGATGGCGCCCGGCATCCAGTCGATGCGCTTGAGGGGCGGGTAGAACTCGCCGAAGAAGTCCTGGATCAGGTAGCGGGAGACCCGGGTGCCGGAGTCGACGGCGGTCAGGATGAACACCGCTTCAAACATCACCACGAACTGGAAGAAGTAGGAGGCGAGGTTACTGAACCAGGGCACCTTGGTGAAGATGTAGGACATGCCCACCGCCAGGGTGACGGCGCCGCCGGTGCGACCGTTCAGATCCATGCCGATCTCCTGGGAGAGGAAGGGCAAGTCCACCACCTGCATCCCCAGTTTGGCGAAGGCCTCCGGAGTGGCGTTGATGGCGAAGTAGTCGGCCGGGTGCAGGGCGGTGGCGGCGATCAGCGCCATCACGCCCACCACGCACTCGGCCAGCATGGCACCGAAGGCGACCGGCAGGATGTCGCTCCACTTGTCCACCAGTTTCGGGGTGGTACCTGAGCCGATAAAGGCATGGAAGCCGGAGATGGCGCCACAGGCGATGGTGATGGAGATGAAGGGCCAGACCGGGCCACCCAGTACCGGGCCGCCGCCGTGGACGAACTGGGTCATGGCGGGGAACTGGATCTCCGGGTTGATGCAGATGACGCCGATGACCAAAGCGCCGAACACGCCGATCTTCATGAAGCTGGAGATGTAGCCGCGCGGGGTGAGCAGCAGCCAGACCGGCAGCGCGGTGGCGAAGAAGGCGTAGATGGGCAGCGCCAGACTGATGGTCTCGGCGCGCAGGGTCAGCCAGGCACCGAAGGCGCTCTCCTGCACGTAGGGACCGAAGAAGACGCAGGCCAGCACGGCGATGAAGCCCACCCAGGAGGCGGCTTGCAGGTTGCCGGTCAGCTTGTGCCAAATTCCCACCACCATGGAGATGGGGATGGTCATGAACACCGCGAACACGCCCCAGGCGTTACGCTCCAGCGCGTGCACCACCACCATGGAGAGACCCGCCATGGTGATGGTGATGATGAACAGCATGGCGAGCCCGGTGCACCAGCCGGCGATGGGGCCGAGCTCGGCCTTGGCCACCTCGGAGAGGGACTTGCCCTGATGCTTCATGGAGGCGAACAGCACGACGGTGTCGTGCACCGCGCCGCCGATGACGCAGCCGATCAGCAGCCAGAGAAAGCTCGGCAAGTAGCCGTACTGGGCCGCCAGGACCGGGCCCACCAGTGGGCCGGCGGCGGCGATGGCCGCGAAGTGCTGGCCGAAGTTGACCCACTTGTTGGTTGGCACGTAGTTTTTGCCATCCTCCAGCTGGTGGGAAGGGGTGACCAGCTTGTCGTCGGCCATCAGCACCTTGCGCACAAAGAACACGCCGTAGAGGCGATAGGCGATGGCGAGGATGCAGAGGGCCGCAATGACGAAGGTGATTGCGTGTTGCATGACGGAGTTTCCTTTTCCTGCGGCCAATCTGGCCGGGCTCAGGCTGCACTCTACCGAGGCGGCAGGGAAAGGGGAGCGCAGAAAAGGTCAGTGGCAGAGGGCCGCCCGCGAGCGGCAGAAAAGCGGCCCCGAGCGGTTTGAGGGATGAGCCGGCAGGCGCGGCAAGCGGGTGAGTGGTAACGGGCAGAGCAGGAGCGGAGTGAGTGGCCCGCTCCTCAGGGGATCTCCAGCAGCTCCTTGAGGGGCTTGAGGTAGCGGCGGCTCACCGGCACCTTGTGGCCGCCCTGGGTCACCACCTCCGCCAGCCCGCCGTCCAGCAGCAGAATTTCGCGGATCTGGCCCGGGTTGAGCAGGTACTGGCGGTGACAGCGCACGAAGCCTGTCTTCTCCTCCAGGGTGCGCAGGGTCAGCTCTGTGGTGCCCTGCTGCTGGGCGCTCACCACCTTGTTGCCGACCAGATCGCTGTGGACGAACTCCACCTCGCCAAGGGGCAGCAGCAGAATGCGGTTGTGGCCGCTGCAGGGGATGCTGCGCAGGGGCTGGGCGATGCGGGTCGGATCCGGCAGCGGCTGGCCCGCCAGCTCACCTTTTGGCGAAAGCAGTCGCTGGATGCGCTCCAGCGCCTTGTTCATCCGATCGCTGGTGACCGGCTTGAGCAGGTAGTCGAGAGCATTCTCCTCGAACGCGCGCAGGGCAAACTCGTCGTAGGCGGTGATGAAGACGATGTGGGGACGCAAGTCCGGGTCCAGCATGCTCACCAGCTCCAGCCCGCTGATGCGCGGCATCTGGATGTCGAGAAACAGCAGGTCGGGTTTGAGGCGATGGATGGCGGGCAGCGCCTCCATGGCGTGGGCGCACTCCCCCAGCAGGCGGATATTGCCCGCTTGCTCCAGCAGCAGCCGCAGCTCCTCGCGGGCGAGGGGTTCATCGTCGACGATAAGGGCGGTCAGCATGGGCTCTCCTGCAGGGGAAGGGTGATCCTCACCCGGGTGGATTGATGGGGCTCGCAGTGAATGGTGACCCCGTACTCGGCGCCGTAACGGGCCTTGATGCGCCGGTCCACTATGTTCATGCCAAGGCCGCTCTCCTCCCGTTTGGCCTGATAGAGGCCGGCGTTGTCACAGACCTCCAGCACCAGCTGCTCGTCCTCCTGTCGCGCCGTCAGGGTCAGTCGGCCGGGCTCGAACATCTGGGAGATGCCGTGCTTGATGGCGTTCTCGACGATGGGCTGCAGGGAGAAGGTGGGCAGCCGGTACTCCAGCAGCGGCTCGGGAATCTGGATCTGCACGCTCAGGTGTTCGGCGAAGCGGGCCTGCTCGATGTGCAGATAGGCGTTCACGTGCTCCAGCTCGTCGGCCAGGGTCACCTCGTCCCCCTGGCGCTTGAGGTTCTTGCGAAAGAAGGTGGAGAGGTGGTGCACCAGAGTGCGGGCATCCTCGGGATCGCGCCGGATCACCGCCGCCAGGGTATTGAGGGCGTTGAACAGAAAATGCGGGTTGATCTGCGCCTGCAACAGCTTGATCTCCGACTGGGCCAGCAGCCGCTTCTGCTCGTTGTACTTGCTGGCCAGGATCTGGCCGGAGAGCAGCCGGGCTATCCCTTCCCCCAGGGTGCGGTTGATGGAGGAGAAGAACTTGCGCTTGGGCTCGTAGAGTTTGATGGTGCCCACCACCGACCCCTCTTCCCCCCGCAGCGGAATGACCAGCGAGGAGCCGAGCCGGCACTGGGGATGCAGGTTGCAGCTGTAGGGGATGAGGTTGCCGTCGGCATAGACCACCTCGTTGTGCTGGATCGCCTTGAAGGTGTGGGCCGAGTTGATGGCGGTGCCCGGCAGGTGGTGATCCTCGCCGATGCCGATGAAGGCGAGCAGTTTCTCCCGATCGGTGATGGCCACCGCGCCCACTCCGGTCTCCTCGTAGAGGATGCGTACCATCTGCTGGCACGTCTGCTGGGTGAAGCCCTTGTCCAGCACCCGCATCGCCCGCTCGGCGATCTTGAGGGCGCGGGCGGAGAAGGCGACCGAGTACTTCTCCAGCATGGCGCGGTGATCGAGGATCATCCGCATGAACATGGCGGCCCCCAGGGTATTGGCGACCAGCATGGGGGCGATGATGTTCTCGATGAGGTGGACGGCGTCGTCAAACGGTCGGGCCACCAGCAAGATGATCCCCATCTGCATCAGCTCGGCGATGAGGGCCACAGATCCCACCACCCAGGGGCTGAACAGCAGGTCGAGCCGGTGGCGGGCGACGAAGTGGCGGTGCACCAGGCCGCCGAGCAGGCCCTCGGCGATGGTGGAGAAGGTGCAGGCGAGTGCGGTGAAGCCCCCCAGCGAGTAGCGATGGATGCCGCCGGTCAGCCCCACCAGCAGCCCCACCACAGGGCCGCCGACGATGCCGCCGAGCACGGCGCCGATGGCGCGGGTGTTGGCGATGGAGTCCTCGACTCTCAGGCCAAAGTAGGTGCCCATCACGCAGAAGCCGGAGAAGATGAGGTAGCAGAGGATCTTGTGGGGCCAGCTCAGGGTCACCTGAGTCAGCGGCATGAACAGCGGCGTCTTGGAGAGCAGCCAGGCGATCACCAGATAGACGCAGAGCTGCTGGAAGAGAGATATCACGAGCGCGAATTGTTCGAAAGCCACGGCACACTATCTCGAAAGGGGATGCTCATCCAATGGACGCGGAGTATTAGCAAACCCCGATTTGCGCTGCAAGCCGCGGGCGCCGGAATAGCGCGCCTGCGCACAGATTTGCCGGCACCCTGAGCCAAAGGCATCCCCTGTGCGGCCGATGGGGATGGGCATAGGCCCGGCAAGTGGGTCACTCTCCCGGCTTGGATTAATGGCCTGGCTAGTGGCCTGGCTCAGGGGACTGAATGGACGTTTGCATAGAGCAGCATCAGCTCGGCCAGGGAATCGACCTCGAGACGTTTCATCAGGCTGGCGCGGCACACCTCGACGGTGCGCACCGAGATGCAGAGATCCTGCGCTATCTGCTGATTCTTGTGGCCCCGGGCGATGAGCTGCAGCAGCTGGTGTTCGCGCGGGGTGAGCCGCTGATAGGCGGCCAGCTGGGCGAAACGGGTGGCCGCGCTCAGGGTCGCCTGCTCGGCCCGACTGATGGCGGCGAGCAGGGGGGCCAGCTGCACCGGCTTTTGCAAGAAATCCACCGCCCCCTGCTTGAGGGACTCCACCGCCAGCGGCACCTCGCCGTGGCCGGTGAGAAACAGGATGGCGATGGGGCTCTGGGCCGCCTTCAGCCGCTGCTGCACCTCGGGGCCCGACAGCCCCGGCATGCGGCAGTCGAGGATGAGGCAGGCGGGCTGGTGCAGGTCGACCTCGGCCAGAAAGCGCTCGCCATCGGCAAAGCTGAACAGCGGCCGCTCGTCGCAGCTCTCCAGCATGAAGCGCAGAGAGTCGAGCACGGCCTCGTCGTCGTCGACCAGATAGAGCGGGGGGCGGGCAGGGGACGTCATCTCAGTTCCTCGGTGTCGGCGGGTGGGTGGGGGTGGCTGAGGCGGGATCCTCCGGTGGCGGCACGGGCAGGGTGACCCGGGCCAGGCAGCCTTGGGGGCTCAGGTTCTCCAGGCTGAACTGGCCGCGATGGCTCTCGACCACCTCCCGGCAGATGGCTAACCCCAGCCCCATGCCATCGGGCTTGTCGCTGTAAAACGCCTGCTGCAGTTCGGTCGCGGGGACCCTCAGGCCGGCGCCGTTGTCGCGGATCTCCAGCAGCAGGCTCTGCGCCTCGAAGGCGATCAACAGCTCGACCCGGGCAGGCTCCTGTGCCGCTGCTTGCATAGGGGGGTTAGCAGGAGAGTGAACAGCTGCGCACGCTCTCTTCGCTACACTCTGCGCCGCACTCTTCGCTGCACTCTCGGCGCCATTCTTGATGAGGTTGACCAGCAACTGCTCCATCCCGGTGCCGTCCAGAGGTAACGGGCGTGGCTGGCCCCGCCAGTGCAGGGTGAAGGCGACGTCGAGCGGCGCCAGCATCTGCTCCAGCAGGGGGTGCAACTCCGCCACCAGGGTGGGCAGGTCGCAAGGCGCGAAGCGGGGAGGGCGCTTTTGCAGCCTGGCTCTGAGCCGGTTGACTGTCTGGGTGATGCGCTGGACCTGGAGCCCTATCTGCTCCAGGGCCTGACGCAGGGAGGCCTGGGCGGCAACCTGGGCCGGATCCTGTGCCAATCTGTCCAGTCGCAGCAGTGCCCCCTGGCTGTAGTTGGCGATGGCGGTCAGGGGCTGATTGATCTCGTGGGCCACGTTGGCGCCCAGCTCACCCAGTTCGGCGAGTCGTCTGGCCTGTGCCAGCTGGCGTCCCTTCTGCTCAAGCTGGTGGCGGGCTTTGAGCAGCCGGCGCTGGCTGCGGTTGAACAGGTATTGCAGTAGCAGGTGGTGGCCCCCCAGCAGCAGTACCAGCGCCAGGGCGCCCCAGCCCCACTGTTGATGCTGGCGCAGCCAGTGCCAGGCCGCTTGCCACCAGGGGCCCTGCAGCGGGTGGCGATCCAGCGCCTTGAGCAGGCGGTCGATGGCAAGCTCGCTGGTGGGCACGGTCCAGCCCGCCGAATCGGCGGCGATGGCCGCCTCGCTATCAGCGGGCAGATCGTACAGCGCGCGGGTCACCGCCAGCGCCAGCGCGGGGGAGGCCCGCTCTGTCTTGGCGAAGGACCAGTTGGGGTAGAGCCGGGTCGAGCTCTGGCAACCAAAGCCGGCCGGCGCCTGATCGTCCAGCACCCGAAACGCTCCCCTGGCGACCTTGCCTTCCCGCTCCATGCGCTCCAGCTGGCACACCGGCACGATGGCGGCGGCCACCTCCCCTGCCGCCAGCCGCTCAATGAGCCGGTCCAGCGGAAAGCCGGTGAACTGCACGGTGGAGAAGAAGCGCTCCAGCCTGACCCCCTGTTCGCCCGCCTCGAAGCGATAGGCGAGGTAGCCGCCGAAGGCGTTCTCCGAGACGGCGGCGACCGCTTGCCCCTCGAGGTCACGCCAGTGTCGGTAGGGGGCCCGGGCGGGCACCACCAGGGCGGCGCCGATGGCGAGGTTGTCTCCCCCGGCCGGGCTCTTGAGGGTGGCGAGCCAGGCCAGCGGATACTGGCGCGCCAGACTCACCGACTGGCCCGGGTTGGTGATGACGAAATCGAGGTGTTCGCGGGCGACGGCCTCGGCCAGCTCATCGAGCCCCAGCGGATGCAGCACGAAGCGATGGCCGGGCAACCGCTGTGCCAGCCAGCGCAACAGCGGTTGCCACTGGGCTCTGGCCAGGGCCGGGCCGCGGGTTGCTAGCACGCCGATGCGTATCGGCTCGGCCAAGGCCTGCACCGGCGTGGCCTGGGATGACGCGGATTCCTGTCGGGCCGGCGCTGGCGCAGAGGGGGTCGGGGCGGCCTGCACCCGCAGCGGCAGGGCTGACAGCGCGAGCCAGAGCAGCAGGCTGAGCAGGGGCAAGGGAACTGGGGCGTGCAGGGGGCTTTCCTCTCGGTGCAAAGGGGGCAGTCTATCACCGGGACGTGCGCTTGCACGCGAACGGGGCCGGGAGGGGTGGCAAACGCCGCCCCGGTCACAGTTCAGCAGGGCTGGGGCATTTTTTATTGCGCTGGATCAACCCGGCTCCCGGTATGTGGAAAACCACAATAGAGGCGACTTCCTGCGTTGAGGACAATCGGCCCAACCCCTTTCAAGCCAGCTCAGCAGAAGGAAAGACGCCATGGAGCCCAGCAAGCGCCGATTGTTATCCGGGATCGCCGCCCTCACCGCAGGGGCGGCCCTGATCCCCGTCACCCAGGTTCAGGCGCAGTCCGTTCCCGCTCCCCGCAACGGGCGAGCGGCCATCAGCCGGGGGGACGGGCGCAAGCGTTACGGCATGCTGATCGACCTGCGCCGCTGCGTCGGCTGTCAGGCCTGCACCGTGGCCTGCACCATCGAAAACCAGCCCCCTCTCGGCCAGTTTCGCACCACGGTGAGCCAGTACGAGGTGAGCGACGTGGCCGCCCTCGCGGCTCCCGCCTCCCTCCTGATGCTGCCGAGGCTGTGCAACCACTGCGCCGAGCCCGCCTGTCTCGATGTCTGCCCCACCGGCGCCACCTTCCAGCGCGATGACGGCATCGTCGTGGTCAACAACGACTGGTGCGTCGGCTGCGGTTACTGCGTGCAGGCCTGCCCTTACGATGCCCGCTTCATCAACCACGAGACCAACACCGCCGACAAGTGCACCTTCTGCGCCCATCGGCTGGAGGCGGGGCTTTTGCCCGCCTGTGTGGAGAGCTGTGTCGGCGAGGCGCGCATCATAGGCGATTTGAACGATCCCAAGAGCCGGATCAGCCGCTTGCTGCGCGAACACGAGCCGGCGCTCAAGGTGCTCAAGCCCGAGGCCAATACCCAGCCGCGGGTCTTTTATCTCGGCATGGACGAGGCCTTCGTCAGCAAGGTCGACGGCAATCCGGCCCTGCGCACCCTGCTCACCGACGATGGCAAGGAGATAGCCCATGGTCATTAACGAACTGCTGGCCCCGGCTCAGCCCATCACCTGGCTGCCCTGGGCGGTGCAATATTTCTTTCTCATCGGCCTCGCCTACGGGGCTCTCTGGCTCGGCGCGTTTGAGCTGTGGCGCAAGGCGCCGGACCCGCGGCTGCAGACCCTGGCGGCGGTGCTGATGGTGGCGGCCGGGCTGGTGGCCCCCATCGCCCTGACCGCGGATCTGCACCAGCCGGCCCGGGCCTGGCACTTCTACGCCCAGACGCGCGTTGGCTCCGTCATGTGGTATGGCGCCTATCTGCTGCCGCTGTTCAGCCTACTCTCCATGCTGCTCGGCTGGCTGCTGCTAAGTCCTGCCCTGGCCCGGCGCGGCGCAGAAGGGGACAAGATAGCCCGCCTTGCCCGGCTGCTCTGCCTGGGAAGCTGGTCGGGGCACGTTTGGCTGCGGCCCCTCTCTTTGCTGGCCGCCCTGAGCGGGCTCAGCATCGCCCTCTACACCGGGCTTGAGACCATGGCGGTGGCGGCGCGCCCGCTCTGGCATACCCCCTGGTTGCCCTGGCTGCTGACCCTGAGCGCCGTGCTGGGGGCCCAGAGTGCCCTGCTGCTGCTCAACCGCTTGCTGGCGGGCTGGCGTGCCCAGACCGAGTCGACCCTGCTGCGCCAGAGTGGCTGGACGTTAGGCCTGCTGGCGCTCTCCCTGCTGGGCTGGGCCCTGTTGGGCGGCGCCTCGGCGGCAGAGGCCGCAGCCCTCTATCGGCTCGACCCGAGCTGGCACCTGGCGGCCCACTGGCTGTTGCTGACCCTGGGGCTGGCCGGTCTGCTGATGCTGGTGCGGCGAAGGATCTCTGCCCGCCTGTCACTCTGGGGGTTGGCGCTGCTGGGGCTGCACCTGATGTGGGGCCTGCGCTGGCTGGTGCTCATTCAGGGGCAGCTCGCGCCCAAGTACGGGGCCGGCGTCTATCTCTATGAAATCGCCTGGGGCCCGGCCGGTGTGCTCGGCATTCTCGGCACCTTCGGTCTGCTGCTGGCCCTGCTGGTGGCCCTCTCGGAGCTGGTGCACCCCTCTGCTTCCCCCGCCATCAAGGCATCCACAACTTTTGCACGCGAGGCACTCTGATGGATCACAGCAAACGCAAGTTTCTCAAGGGCGCCGCTATCACCGGCGGCACCGGGCTGTTCGTCGCCGGTTACAGCGACACCCTCAAGCAGGTGGCGACTGGCCTCGCCACCGGCAGCTCGGGCCAGCTGACCCGGGATCCCATCCATGGCAACTCGCTGGCCGTGGAGTACCGGGTTGACGAGCAGGGGGAGTTGCACCCCAACCCGGCCCAGCGGGTTGCCAACACCATGTGCCTCGGCTGCTGGACCCTGTGCGGAGTACGGGCCCGCATCGACAACGAACGTGACCAGATAGTGCGGATCCTCGGCAACCCCTATCACCCCCTCTCCGCCCGCCATCACATCGACTTCAAGACCCCGGTCAAGCAGGCGCTGCTCGCAACCAGTGGCTACCAGGAAGGGGGGCTGGACGGGCGCTCCACCGCCTGCGCCCGGGGCAACGCCATGCTGGAGCAGCTCGACAGCCCGCAGCGGGTCACCCGTTGTCTCAAGCGGGTGGGGCCCCGTGGCAGCGGCCGCTGGCAGAGCATCCCCTTCGAGCAGCTGGTGGCCGAGGTGGTGGAGGGGGGCGATCTGTTTGGCGAGGGCCAGGTTGATGGGCTGCGGGCCATTCGCAACCTCGCCGAGCCGCTCGACCCGGCCAACCCGGAGTACGGCCCCAGGGCCAACCAGCTGCTGGTGAGCAACGCCTCGGACGAGGGGCGGGATCACTTCATCAAGCGCTTCACCTTCAACAGCTTCGGCACCCGCAACTTCGCCAACCACGGCGCTTATTGCGGCCTGTCATTCCGGGTCGGGGCCGGCGCCCTGCTGGACGATCTGGAGAAGAACGCCCACCTCAAGCCGGACTGGGACGAGAGCGACTTCCTGCTGTTCATGGGCACCTCGCCCCAGCAATCGGGCAATCCCTTCAAGCGCCAGTCCCGTCAGCTGGCGGCAAACCGGGCGCGGCCGGGCAAGCCGTTCTCCTACGTGGTAGTGGCCCCCAGCCTGCCCAACACGGTGAACATGCCCTCCGCCCCCGCCAACCGCTGGCTGCCCATCCGCCCTGCCACGGATTCCGCCCTGGCCATGGCCATGCTGCGCTGGATCATCGACAACCAACGCTACGCCGAACCCTTCCTGACGGCACCCCATGCCGAGGCGGCCGAGCGGGCCGGCTATCGCGGTTTTTGCAACGCCAGCCACCTGGTGCTCTGCGACGAGTCCCACCCACGCTTCGGCCAGATGCTGCGGGCCAGCGATCTTGGCTTGCCCTTTGAGGGGGAGGCCTATGGGGAGGGGGACGCCATGCTGGTAGAGGAGGCGAGCAGCGGCGAGCCGAGACCCGCCGGCCAGTGCGAGCGGGCCAACCTCTGGGTGGATCGCCTCATTCAGGGCCCCAAGGGGGAGCTGATGGTGAAGAGCAGCTTCCAGCTGCTGGCCGAGGCGTGCCGGGAGCACACTCTCGCGCAATACAGCGCCGAGTGCGCCGTGCCGGTGAGCGATATCGGGGCGCTGGCACGGGAGTTCACCAGCCACGGCACCCGGGCGGCGGTGGTCTCCCACGGCGGCACCATGAGCGCCAACGGCTTCTACTCGGCCTGGGCCATCATGATGCTCAACGTCATGATTGGGAACCTCAACGCCCGGGGCGGCGCCGTGGCGAGCGGCAGCAAGTTCGATCCCTTCGGGGCGGGGCCGCGCTACGATCTGGCGAGCTTCCCCGGCATGGTCAAGCCCGCCGGGGTCTTCCTGTCGCGCTCCAAGTTCCCCTACGAGAAAACTTCCGAATATAGGCGCAAGCGCGAGGCGGGGCTGAACCCCTATCCGGCGCAAGAGCCCTGGTTCCCGATCTCCGGCCCTCTGCTCGGCGAGCACCTGACCGCTGCGGTGAACGGTTACCCCTACCGGCTCAAGGCCTGGATCAATCACATGGGCAACCCCCTCTACGGCCAGGCCGGGCTCAGCAAGGCCATAGGCGAAGAGCTCAAGGACCCTGCCGTGCTGCCGCTCATTGTCAGCATCGACAGCTTCATCAACGAGTCGTCGGCGCTGTCGGACTACCTGGTGCCGGACACCCTGACCTACGAATCCTGGGGCTGGGCCACCGCCTGGCACGGGGTGATGACCAAGGTCTCCACCGGTCGCTGGCCCATCGTGGAGCCCCGTGTCGCCAAGACTGCCGAGGGGGAGCCGGTCTGCATGGAGTCCTTCTTTATCGCGGTGGCCAAACGGCTGGGGCTGCCGGGCTTTGGCGAGGGGGCGCTCAAAGGGGCGGATGGCAAGGTGCACGGCTTGAACCGGGCGGCGGACTTTTCCCTCTACGGCGCGGCCAACGTCGCCTATCTCGGCGAGCCGGTGCCTGCCATAGATCCTGAGGATCTCGCCTGGTCCGGGGTGGAGCGGATCCTGCCGGTGCTGAATGCCACTTTGAGTGCGGAGGAGGCGGGCCGCGCCGCCTATCTCTTCGCTCGCGGCGGGCGCTTCGAGCCGGCGGCCAAGGGGCGCGATGCAGCCGGTCAGCCGAGCAAGCGCTGGCCCAAGCCGCTGATGTTGTGGAACCCCGAGGTGGGCAGCCGCCGTCACAGCCAGAGCGGGCAGTTCCTGAGTGGCACACCGCGCTTCTTCCGCCCCCAGCTGGCGGACGGCACGCCGCTCAATGAGGCGTTCAAGCCGGCCCAGTGGCCGCTGCTGCTCACCAGCTACAAGTCCCACACCATGAGCTCCATGAGCATCGGCTCGGATCGCCTGCGCCAGGTGAACCCCAGCAACCGGGTGCGGCTCAATGCGCAGACGGCGGCGCAGCTGGGCATCGAGAGCGGGGACAGGGTGCGGGTCAGCACCCCGGATGGCAGCGTGATCGGGGTGGCCGAGTGCGTGGCCGGGGTGCAGGCCGATGCCAT
This sequence comes from Aeromonas sp. FL131, assembly GCF_049860615.1. Taxonomy (NCBI): domain Bacteria; kingdom Pseudomonadati; phylum Pseudomonadota; class Gammaproteobacteria; order Aeromonadales; family Aeromonadaceae; genus Aeromonas; species Aeromonas sp. FL131. The sequence continues at coordinate 3,242,159 of NZ_CP187595.1, read as the reverse complement.
CGCCATCGAGCACGGCTTCGGCCACAAGGAGCTGGGGGCGCGGGAACACTGGATAGACGGCCAGAAAGTGGTTGCCAATCCGCTGCGCGGAGCCGGGGTCAACCTCAACGATCTAGCGGTGCTGGATCCCAGCCGCCATGGCCGCTACCCCCTGGTGGACTGGGCCATCGGCTCGTCGGCGCGCCAGGGGCTGCCGGCCCGGGTGGAGAAGCTGGTATGACGATCCAATGAAAACGGGGCCTGTGGGCCCCGTTGCTTATCTGCTCTGCGTCACTGTCACAGTTTGAAGTCGACCCATACCAGGCGGTGATCCGAGCTGACTCCCTTGGCGATGCCCAGCTTGGCGTCATACACCAGATGGTAGCCCGGCTCGAAGCTGGCCGGCCAGAACACGCCGGAGGCGACCGCGTTCAGGTTGGCGGAGGGCAGCACGTGGTCGAGCTGCAGACCGCTGCTGCTGGTGATGCGCTCCGGGGTGGGGCGGTTGTTGTTGCGCTTGCACTGATCCGGCTGGCTGGCGAGGCACTCGGGGCCGCCCTGGCTGACCGGGATCAGGGCGCCGTTGGTGACGGCCTGGTTGACCAGTACATGGTTGTGCAAGTCCTGAATGGCGGTCAGGTCGCCATCGCCAATCTGGGGATCGGCGTTGAGATCGCCGGCGATGACGAACTTGGCGCCCGCGGGCAGGCCACCGGCCTTGCCGGCGTCATCCACCATGTAGCTGGCGGTCTCCACGTAATCCTGCCAGAAGGCGACTTCGGCCCGGTTGTGCTTGACGTTGTGGCGCGCCGCGTTGCCGAAGATGGGCGGAGTCGGGTGGGAGATGAGGAAGTGGACCACCTCCTCCTTGTTGCCGCGCTTGATGCGCACCGGCACGTCGGCGTGGTTCTTGGACGAGAGCGGGAAGGCCTGCCAGGCTGCGTCGTCATACCAGGCATCGCCGCACTGGCGGCCGGCCGGGATCGGCGCCTTGGCATTGTTGCAGTCGTCGATGACCGGGTTCACTTCGCCCGGCATGTCCTTCCACTTGAATTTCTGGAAGGTGCGGATCTGCTTGGTATCGATGGGGTACTGGGACATCACGGCGAAGGCATACTGGCCGTGGTAGTTGCCAAAGCCCCAGGCGTCGTCCGGCCCGTTGTTGATCTTGCCGTCCAGGTTGAGGTCATGGCCGCTCATCAGGCCGGTGTTGGTGGCGAAGTTCTGCAGCACCGGGTAGCTGATGGCCTTCACCTCGTCGTGCTGGGCATGGGCCAGGTAGTTGTCGTTGAAGGCCTTGAGGTCCGTGGTGTCGCTGCCCTTGCCGTCATTGTCGAATTCGTTGAGCAGGAACACGTCCGGCCGGGTGCGCTGGATGATTTCGGCGATGTTGCGGATCTGCTGCACGTCGAGGGCCTTGGTCTTCTCGGCGCCGCTCAAGGTGCCGTCGGCGAGGCGGGCCAGCAGGGCATCCTGCTCGGTGCGACTGAGGGCCAGTTCACCGGCGAGCATGCCGGCAGCGGTGCGATCGAAGGAGAGGTTGAAGGTAGCGAAGCGAACCATGGGGGTCGGGGTCTCGGAGTCATTTTGGCTGTTACAGCCTGCCATCAATCCGAGGGAAATGGCAGCGGCCAGTAGGGACTTGCTGATATTTTTCATTGTAATATTCCGTAGCATCAATAAGTTATACCTTGCTCATGGGGAGCGAAGGCGTGCCCATTATAGGGATCCCGGCCGACAGTCGGGCTCTGAATGGGCCAAAGTGTGAGACCATTCACAGAGCAAAACGGGGAGGCGAGATGAGTCGGCGACAGACGGCCCTGGTGGTCGAGGGGGGCGCCATGCGCGGCATTTTCGCCGCCGGGGTGCTGGATGCGTTTCTGGCCAAGGGCCGCACGGCGTTTGATCACTGCATCGGGGTATCGGCCGGGGCGGTCAATCTGGCGGCCTTTCTGGCCGGTCAGCAGGGGCGCAACCACAACGTCATCACCGACTACTCCTGCCGTCCCGAGTTCATCAACCTGGCCAAGTTCTTGCGCGGTGGCCACTGGCTCGATCTCGACTGGCTGTGGGCGATCACCATCCGCGAGTGCCGGCTCGATCTGGCGCGCTTTGCCGCCAATCCGGTGCCGCTGACCGTGGTGACCACCCGGGTAGCGGACGGCCAGGCCGCCTACCTCAAGGCCAATGCCGCCGAGCTGGAGCAGCAGATCAAGGCCTCCTGCTCGGTACCGCTGGTCTACCGGGACTTCGTGCGCATCGACGGGGAGGCCATGACGGACGGCGGGGTGGCCGACTCCATTCCGGTGCGCCACGCCTATGAGCAGGGGGCGCGCGACATCACTGTGGTGCTCTCCCGCCCGTTGGGTTATCGCAAGCGGGCGCCGCGCCTGCCCGCCCTGCATCGCTACCTGCTGCGCGAGACGCCGGCCCTGGCTCGCGCCAGCCTGTCGCGCCATCAAAGCTACAACGATGCCATCGACTTCATCCGCCAGCCGCCGGCCGATTGCCGCATCCGGGTCATAGTGCCGCCAGCGGGTTTTCGGGTCGGCCGCATGACCACCGACCGGGGGCGGCTGGAGCAGGGTTACCAGATGGGCTGGCAGGCGGCCCTCGACTATCTAGGGAGCGTTTAGGCTCGGCTCGGAGCTCTCTGTGAGCCATTGCGGCCCCGGTCGGGGTCGCCACCATGAAAGCGCATGGCGATGGCGCAGCAGATCTGCGACGCGTCATTTCGCCCGGTCATTCCCCCTCTTGCGCGGCGGTGGCTGCACTCTGTTTGTCTGCTTAATATGTAGCTGGATAATTATTTGCGATATTTACAGCGAAATGGTCAGGATTGCCGCCATGAAAAAATATCACTATTAAGTTGTGCTAAATAATTCACGAGTCAATTTGTGACTGAATAATAAAGCGGTTGGGGAACTTTTCTGACTGGTGATATTTGATACGCATCAATTTAAATAAAATCTGTTTTTATTCATATGCATAGTTCAGCTTAACTTATGCGAAATAGATTATTCGCTGCGGGTTGAATCTGTTTACATCAATGGCGAATTGATAGCCTGACTTCATCTCGGCTACTGTCCCCTCTCGATTCGTTTGGGTAGCAAACGGATACAAAAATAATAACGACAGAGACTGGACGCATTGATAAAGAGTCATCTTTATTGATTTTAATCCTGCCAAAGGAGCCGGAATAATGAGTGGTTTATCTTCCCATCATATTGCCCAAAATATATTTGCCGAGCTGTTGCCTTATCGCCGCCGCTTCCCCGATCCCATTCTGGATCGGCAGCAGGAGGAAGCCGAGGTGGCCGCCATCCAGATCCCCCGTCTGCAGGCCTTCATCGAGCGGGGCGAGGCCATCACCTGCGTGCTGCCCGCCTTCCCCACCAAGTCACCCAATCCGAACAAGGTGCTGGGCACCCTGCCGGACATGGCGGAGCGGCTCTCCCTCAGCTTTCTCAATCACCTCTGCCAGCGCATCCAGCTGCACTATGCGCCCGGCATGCGGATCCTCATCTGCTCGGACGGCCACGTGTTCGGTGACCTCATCCGGGTGGCGGACCCGGCCATCGACGCTTATCAGGCCCACATCGAGCAGCTGATCCTGGAGCTGGGGGCGACCCACCTCGGGGTCTTCCACTTAGGGATGGTGGCTGGCATGGCCGAGTTTTGCGCCAGCCGCGACTTCGACACCCTGCGCGAGCAACTGGTCGAACGCTATGCCGAGCCGCTGGCACAGATCACGGAAGAGGTGAGAAGCACCGAGGAGGGCATTCGCCTCTATCGCGCCATGACCCGCTTCCTCTATGAAGACAGCCAGCTGCCCGACACCCCGCTCTCCAACACGGCGCTGCAGCGGGATGCCAAGGCGCGCACCCATGCGGTGATCCAGCGCAGCCGCGCCTGGGGCAACCTGCTGGCGGAGCGCTTCCCCGAGGCGATCCGTCTCTCCATCCATCCCCAGGCGAGCCACAGCCTGAAGATGGGCATCCACATGCTGCCGACCCGGGATGACTGGCTCACCCCCTGGCACGGGGTGGCGGCCAACCTGGATGGCCAGTTCGTGCTGATGAAGCGGCGCGACGTACTGGCGATGGAGCATGAGCTGGTCCACATCCACGGCCGTCCGAGCCACTACCTGATCAATGGCAAGCAGGCCGCCGCCTGAGGAGTTTCCCATGACTGCATCCATCGTTACCCTCGGCGGCGAGCGCTGCCGCATCCTGCCACAGGCCCCGTTCGGCCTGCTGATTGAACCGGCCCGCAGCGCCCAGCCGGTGCAGAGCCTGGCTATCGAAGCGCTGCGCGAGCTGGCCCGCCGCCACGGCGTGCTGATCCTGCGCGGGTTCGAGTCCGGCTTCACCGATCCCGAGCGGCTGACCCGCTACGGCGAGGGGTGGGGCGAGATCATGATGTGGCCCTTCGGCGCCGTGCTGGACGTGAAGGAGCACGAGAACGCCACCGACCACATCTTCGACTCCAGCTATGTGCCGCTGCACTGGGACGGCATGTACAAGCCGACCCTGCCCGAGTTCCAGCTGTTTCACTGCGTGCACGCGCCGGCGGCGGACGAAGGGGGGCACACCACCTTCATCAATACCCGCCAATTGCTCAGCGAGCTCGACGGCGAGCGGCTGGCCCGCTGGGAGCGGGTGCACATCACTTATCGCATCAAGCAGGTGGTGCACTACGGCGGCCAGGTGCGCTCGCCGCTGCTGGTGCCCCACCCGGTGAGCGGCGAGACGGTGCTGCGCTACAACGAGCCGCCGCGCGAGGGAGTGCGTTTTCTCAATCAGCATGCCCTCGAGATTGAGGGGGTGGCACCGGCCGAGCAGGCCGCCTTCCTGCAGGATCTGCACCAGCGGCTCTACGACCCGCGCTACTTCTATGCCCACCAGTGGCAAAGGGGGGACGTGGTGATCGCCGACAACCTCGGCCTGCTGCACGGCCGCGAGGGGTTCACCGCCCGCTCCGCGCGCCACATCCAGCGGGTCCACATCCAGGCCAGCCCGGTCTGCCTCAACCCGGCGCTGGCGCCGCAAGGGGCGGCGTGATGGCGACCATTTTGCTGGCGGCCACCGCCACCCCGGGCCACGTCAATCCCATGCTGGCGGCGGCCCGTCTGCTGGTGGCGCAGGGGCATAGAGTGCTGATGCTGTGCGGTGCCCTGTTCGAGCAGCGCATCCGCGCAGCCGGCGCCGAATTCGTGCCCTTCGCCCCCGAGGTGGACTTTGACTACCGGGCGCTGGAGCGGCATTTCCCCGAGCGGGCCAGCCTGAGCGGTACCGCCCAGATGGCGCTGGCGCTCAAGCGCTTCTTCGCCGCCCCCATGGCGCAGCACGACAGCCATCTGCGGGCGCTGATCGCGGCAAAGGGGGTGGATCTGCTGCTGGTGGAGAACGGCTTCTACGGCGTACTGCCGCTGTTGCAGCAGCCTTATGGCCGGCCGGTGCCGATCCTGATGCTGGGGGTAAACCCGGTCTCCTTCTCGAGTCCGGACGCCATCTTCTACGGCCCGCGCATTCCGCCCGAGCTGCGCCGCTCCCTTGGCGAGCTGCCCTGGCTCGATGAGCCGACCCGGCAACTGCAAAGGGAGGTACAGCAGAGCTTCGATGCCGCGCTGGCCGAGGCGGGGGCGCCGCCGCTGACGGCCCCCTTCACCGATGTGATGGTGACGGCCCCCGATGCCTTTTTGCAGCTCTCCTGCGCCGGCTTTGAATACGAGCGACCGGAGCTGGAGGGGGTGATCCGTTATGTCGGCCCGCTGCTGCCACCCCGGATTGAGCTGACGCCGCCGCCCTGGTGGGAGCGGCTCGATGAGCGGCCGCTGGTCATCGTCAGCCAGGGCACCCTGGCCAACGTGGATCTGGGGCAGTTGTTGCTGCCGGCCATGCTGGGGCTGGCCGGCGACGAGCTGCAACTGCTGCTGACCACCGGCGGGCGGGATCCGGCGCGGCTGGGCGCCGCCGTCCCGGCCAATGCCATCGTTACAGAACACGTGCCGTTCGAGCTGGCGCTGCCCCGCGCCGCCGTGCTGGTGACCAACGGTGGTTATGGCTCGGTACAGGCCGCGCTGGCCCACGGGGTGCCGCTGGTGGTGGCGGGCACCGGGGAGGACAAGGCGGAGGTGGCCACCCGGGTGGCGTGGAGCGGTGCCGGCATCAATCTGCACAGCAACGAGCCGACGGTGGACGCGGTGGCGGCGGCGGTGCGCAAGCTGGTGCACGAGCCGCGCTATCGGGCCAGGGCCCGGCTGCTGGCCGACGAGATGGCCATGCTCGATGCCCGCGCCGCCATCGCCGGGGCGGTGACGGCCCTGCTCGGCGGGCAAGGGTGATCCCGTGATGAAACAGGGGGGCTCGATGGCCTCCCTGTTGTTCAGCTTGCGCTCAGTTTGTGGCTGCTAGGGTGGGAAGGGTGACAAGAGGCGGCGTCAGCGGCGCCGGATGCGCTTTTTCATGCAAAAAGAGCGATCCCGACGTTGAATTTTTGGTCGACTCAGGAAAGAATGCGCGCTCGGTAATCGACCTCGGACGCAAGGTGACTCGTCACGGGCCAGACCGAGGATGAAATGGCCGTCGGCCAACTTGGTACAGGAAACCACACAGGAATTTTATGAATCCCCTTCGCACTGCCGCTTCGGCTCTTTTATGTACTCTGGCGCTGGTCAGCCAGCAGGCCGCCGCCGTTGAATACCAGCTGCCTGCAGCCAACAGCCGTCTGATCGGTGAGAACCAGGAGTACGTGGTACCCGCGGACAACCGTCCGCTGGAGCAGATCGCCTCCGACTTCCAGTTGGGTCTGACCAACATCATGGAAGCCAACCCGGGTGTCGACCCCTACCTGCCCAAGGCGGGCAGCAAACTGGTCATCCCCCATCAGCTGATCCTGCCCAACGCTCCCCGCGAAGGGATCGTCATCAACGTGGCTGAGATGCGTCTCTACTATTACCCGAAAGGCAAGAACGTGGTGCAGGTGCTGCCCATCGGCATCGGCCAGCTGGGGGTCAACACCCCGGAGAACTGGATCACCAAGGTGGAGCGCAAGCGCGCCAACCCGACCTGGACCCCGACCGAGAACATCCGTCGCCGCTACGCCGCCCAGGGCAAGACCCTGCCGGCGGTCTGGCCGGCCGGTCCGGACAACCCCATGGGCCTGCACGCGCTCTACATCGGCAACCTGTATGCCATTCACGGCACCAACGCCACCTTCGGCATCGGTCTGCGGGTGAGCAGCGGCTGCGTGCGTCTGCGCGCCGACGACATCAAGTACCTGTTCGACAACGTGCCGGTCGGCACTCGCGTCCAGTTCGTCAACCAGCCGGTCAAGACCACGGTCGAGCCGGATGGCGGTCGCTACATGGAAGTGCACGAGCCGCTGTCACGCAACGAGGAGGAGTTCAACTCCACCGCCTCCGTGCCGCTGCCCATGACCCAGGCCACCACCCGCTTCATCGCCCACATGGACAGCGACTCCAATGTGGTCAAGCAGGTGCTGGAACAGCGTACCGGCATGCCGACCCGTCTCAACCCGCAGGTCTGATGACCGGGGAGACAGGCTAATGCACAACGGCGACCATGAGGTCGCCGTTGTTGTTTCTGGCTCTGCCACCGGTCATCAGCTGGCGGGAGGCGCGTAGAGGGCCAGCCAGTTGCCCTCGGTATCTTCGATGATGACCCGGGAGCCATGGCCGCTGCCGATGCTGTGCAGGGGCTCGAGCACCCGTCCGCCGATCTTGGGCACTAGCTGTTCAGCCTCCTGCAGGCGCTTGCCAAGGGCGAGGTAGATGAGGGGGCCCGTGTGTCCCGGCTGGTGGTACTTGTCCATGGGGCCGAGACAGGCCGCCGCGTTGTTGCCATCGTGGCGCAGCATGGCGAAGCGGATCTCCTCCTGTATCGGCGTGACCGGCACGTCGAGCAGGGCCGAGTAGAAGGCCATGGCGCGATCCAGATCCCGTGTCGGAATGTCGGCCCAGACCAAGGTATTGTCCATCTTGGTGATCTCCAGCATGTTCCGGCCGATGCGACCGGCGGCTCTGTTCCTTGCTGACGGCCTCTGGCGGCAGCTCGCAGGCAGCTTCCTAGAGGTTAGGAGCAGCCCATGAGGGGCGCCAGAGCTAAAAAAGCGGCGCCTGATGGCGCCGCTTTTGGGTGGGGAACTGGAGGGTTTTTCCCCACGATATACAGTTACTTGCCTGCAATGCTCAGCCCGCCGAAGCGGACGAATGGAGGAGCATGATGTTCCTGGTCATCCATCGGCGGCTACTTGCCTGCAATGCTCAGCCCGCCGAAGCGGACGGATGGAGGAGCATGATGCTCCTGGTCATCCATCGGTGGCTACTTGCCGGCGATGCTTAGACCGCCGAAACGGATGAGCGGGGCATAGAAGCTCTTGCCATCGTCGTGGTGCAGCACGTTGGCGACCGCTTCCAGCTCACCCAGCAGGCGATAGAAGTTGCCCGCCACCGTGATGCCACGCACCGGCGCCACCCGCACGCCGTCCCGGCACAGGAAGCCGGAGGCGCCGAACGAGAAGTCGCCGCTCACCGCATCGGCGCCGGAGTGCAGGCCGTCCAGCTTGACCAGCTCCAGGTACTCGCCGCCTTGCGCCTCGGCCTCGCTGTGGGGGCCGAGCCCGAACACCAGGTGGCGCGGGCTGACGTCCAGCGCACTGCGGGCGCTGCGCGCCGCCGAGCCGTTGCTGGCCAGGCCGAAGTGGTGGGCGGTGGCGCTGTTGTGCAGCAGGGTTCTGAGCTCCCCTTCGCCGATCAGCAGCAGATCCCGGGTGGGGGCACCCTCGCCATCGAAGGCCTTGATGTGCATGCCGCCTGGCATATAGGCCCGGCTCTCCAGGGTGAGCCAGCGGGAGGCCACCGACTGGCCCAGCTTGTCGCGCCAGGGGTTGATCCCCTGCTGGGCCCACTTGCCCGACAGCGCGGCCTGGAAGCAGCCGAGCAGGCTGGCCAGGGCATTGGTGTCGAAGATGGCGCTGTAGTGGCCGCTCGGCACCGCTTCTCCCGCCAGCAGGCCGTCGGCCACGGCGTGGATCTGGCGGATCAGGGTCTGGCTGTCCAGCGCATCGAAGCGGCGTTCATACTGCCCCTGAGAGAACATGGACTGACGGCCGTCGCGCTCGATGAGGGCGGAGCTGTAGCAGCCGACGCTGAACGCCTGATGCTGGCAGAGGCTGCCCTGGCTATTGGCGAGCCACAGCCGGCCTTCTCCCTCGAAGAAGCTGTTGTAGGGGGCGCCGGTCACGTCCGGCAGCGCCAGCATGTCCGACTCGAGGCGCAGGGCCAGGGCAATCTTCTCCTCCACGGGGGTGGTGTCGGGCTGATTGATCTCGGCGCAGTCGGTGGTGAGCCGGCTCTGCTGCACGGCGATGGTCTGATCCGGGTCCACCTTGGCGAAGCGGCTGGCATCCAGCGCATCCTGCAGCATGGCGGCCAGTGCCGACTCGTCGAGGGACTCCGAATAGGCGATGCCGACCCGGCCCTCTTTTATCAGCCGAATGCCGATCTGTTGGCTGCTGGTGACCTTGTATTCGCTGAGTTCGCCCTTGTCGGCCTTGAGGGAGAAGGCCTTGTCCTGGTTGGCGATGATGTCCGCTTCGGCACCGAGATCGGCGACCTGGTCCAGCAGGCGGGCAAGCAGTTGGTTCATGTCGAGTTGGCTCATCAGGCATTCCCCCCCACCAGAATGTTGTCAACCTTGAGCGGCGGCTGGCCGACGGATGCCGGGATCGAGCCGGAGACCGAGCCGCACATGCCGGCAGAGAGGGCCAGATCGCGCCCCACCATGGAGATCTCCTTCAATACCTGCGGGCCGGTGCCGATCAGGGTGGCCGACTTGAGGGGCCGGGTGATCTTGCCCCCCTCGATGAGGTAGGCCTCCTGCACGTTGAAGTTGAACTCGCCGGTGCCGGGCTGCACCGAGCCGCCCCCCATCCGCTTGGCATAGATGCCGTGCTCCACGGTCGCCAGCATCTCGTCCAGGCTGTGATGGCCCGGCTCGATGTAGGTGTTGCGCATGCGCGAGGCTGGCGCGAACTTGTAGGATTCGCGCCGCCCGGAACCGGTACGGGCGTAGCCGGTGCGCAGGGCCCCCATCCGGTCCACCAGGAAGCCGGTGAGCACGCCATCCTTGATGAGCTGGGTGTGCTGGGTCGCCATTCCCTCGTCATCGACGTTGATGGAGCCCCAGGCGTTGCCCTGCAGCCCCTCGTCCACCGCGCTGACCGCCGGATTGGCGATGAGCTGGCCCATCTTGTCGTGGAACACCGAGGCCTTCTTGGCCACCGAGGTGGTCTCCAGCAGGTGGCCGCACGCCTCGTGGAAGATGACGCCGCCAAAGCCGCTCTCCATGATGACCGGCAGCTTGCCGCTCGGGCAGGGGGCGGCGCCCAGTTTCACCAGCGCCTGGCGGGTGGCGGTGAGGGCCAGCTCGCGGGGATCCACGCCGGCGGCGTGTTCCCAGCCCATCATGGCGCCGGGGGCTTCGTAACCCACGCTCTGTTCGCTGCCAAGGGCGGCGATGGTCTGGGCCATGATGCGGTTGTAGTGGCGGCGATCGCTCACCTGCACCCCTTCGCTGTTGAAGATCTCCACCTCCTGCTCCCAGCCCAGCACGTTGCCGGCAAACTGGCTCACCTTGGTGCTCTCGGCGCGGGCCGCGGCATCCATGGCGTGCAGGTAGGCGATCTTCTGTTCCAGCAGCTTGTCGGCCGACAGCGGCAAGGCCACCGGGTTGCGATCGCTCAGGCGACTGAAATCGAAGGCGGTGGCGGTCACTACGGGGTCACGCCGGTCCTTGGCCGCCAGCAGGCTGACGATGCGCAAGAGCTCATCGCGGCTGGCCAGGTTGGTGTAGCCATAGAGCACCTTGTGGCCGTAGCACAGGCGCACGCCGATGCCGAAATCGAGGCCACCGCTGATGTTTTCTATCTGGCTGGAGAGCAGGCTGAGCTGGCTGCGGCGCTTGCGCTCCACAAACAGCTCGGCGAAGTCGGCACCCAGCGCCAGCGCGTGATCGAGCACGTCGCGGGCGATGGCGGGGGCCAACAGGGAGAATGGGGTCATAGAATTTCCTTATTCTGGTCTGTCCGTTTGCTTCCGATACCCGGCTGTGATTGTTATGGGGTACCGTTTCCATTGTTGCAGACCAGCACAAAAAAGTCGCTATAGCGTCATGCGATGATACCGATTGAGAAAATCGGTGCGATTTATGCGCCCGGCGGCCCGACACCCAGCCGCCGGTAGTCAGGGAAGCGTCGCCGCTGACGTTTGTTCAAGGGGGCCTTTCACCAGGCCGTCGTCGTCATGCCATGCGGGGAGAGGGCGATGGCTGGGGGCCATCGCCAGTTGTATCAGGCAACCCTGTGTGGTTGCTGGCTCACAGCAGCTCGTGGATCTCGCTCAGGATCTGGTCGACCCACTGCTCGATGCGGGATTCGGTCTGGTCGTACTGATTGGCGTCGTCGAGCGCCAGCCCGACGAAGTGACGGCCATCGTCGATCAGCGCCTTGGAGGCATCGAACTCGTACCCCTCGTTGGGCCAGTAGCCCACCAGCTTGACCCCCTTGGGGACCAGCTGATCGTGCAGCAGGCCGAGGGCATCCTGATACCATTCGCCGTAACCCAGCTGATCGCCCATGCCGAACAGGGCGATGATGCGGCCTTCCAGCTCGACATCCTGAATGTCTTCCCAGCGGGATTCCCAGTCTTCCTGCAGCTCGCCAAAGTCCCAGGTGGAGATGCCCAGGATCAGGATGTCGTACTCCTGCATGAGGGTGAGGGGCACATCCTTGATGTTGTGGAGATCAACCAGCTCGGGGCCAATGAGGGCGCGGATCTTCTCGGCGGCCATCTCGGTGTAGCAGGTGGTAGAGCCGTAAAACAAACCTATCTTCATCGCTCTTCTCTTGATCGCAGTCGGCAATGGGAGCGGGCAACCGCAGGGTGGCGCCCGGGGGAGGGCGTCAGTCTAGCAGATTGCCCGGCGCGCTTCACCGCCTGGCGGGCGATGGACAACGGCAACTTGCGGCGGCGGTGGGTCGGCACGTTACAATGGGCCATGTTTCCCCTGAGCGCGGCGCACCATGAGCAAGTCTGAATCCCATCCCCTGATCGAGCCGTTTCTGGACGCCCTCTGGCTGGAGCGGGGTCTCTCCGACAACACGGTCAGCTCCTATCGCACCGATCTGGAAAAATTTGCCCTCTGGCTCGACGAGCAGGGCGGCTCCCTGCTGCTGGCGGGGCTGGACGACATCCAGCACTATCTCGCCTGGCGGGTGGACCAGCAGTTTGCGGCCAGCAGCACGGCCCGCTTCCTGTCGGCCCTGCGCCGTTTCTACCAGTATCTCAACCGGGAGAAGCTGCGCAGCGACGACCCCACCGTGCTGCTGGAGGGGCCCAAGCTGCCCAAGAAGTTGCCATCGGATCTCAGCGAAGCCGAGGTGGAGGCGCTGTTGCAAGCGCCGCTGGTGGACGAGCCGCTGGAGCTGCGGGACAAGGCGATGCTCGAGCTGCTCTACGCCACCGGGCTGCGGGTCTCCGAGCTGGTGGGGCTGACCGCCGAGCATGTCAGCCTGCGCCAGGGGCTGGTGCGGGTGGTCGGCAAGGGCAACAAGGAACGACTGGTCCCCATGGGGGAGGAGGCGGTGTACTGGCTGGAGCGCTACTACCGGGAGGCGCGTACCCTGCTGCTCGGCGGCACCAGTTCGGACGTGGTGTTCCCCTCCAAGCAGGCGCGCATGATGACCCGTCAGACCTTCTGGCACCGCATCAAGCTCTATGCCCAGCGCGCCGGCATCCAGGGCGAGCTCTCCCCCCATACCCTGCGCCACGCCTTCGCCACCCATCTGCTCAACCACGGCGCCGATCTGCGAGTAGTGCAGATGCTGCTGGGCCACGCGGATCTCTCCACCACCCAGATCTACACCCACGTGGCCAACGAGCGGCTCAAGGCGCTGCACGGCCAGCACCATCCGCGCGCCTGACCGGCAACAAAAAACCGCCAGAAGGCGGTTTTTTTCAAATACACGACAGGAGCTGGCGCTTATTTTCCCTGCTGGGATTTGAGCAGATCGCGGATCTCGGTCAGCAGCTCCTGATCCTTGGTCGGGCCGGCCGGAGCCGCTTCCTCTTCCTGCTTGCGCTTGAGGGTGTTGATGGCCTTCAGCCCCATGAAGATGGCGAAGGAGATGATCAGGAAGTCGATGATGGTCTGGATGAACTTGCCGTAGGCGATGACCACGGCCGGGGTGCTCCCCTCGGCGGCCTTCAGGGTCACGGCGAGGTCGCTGAAGTCCACGCCCCCCAGGATCAGGCCGATGGGTGGCATGATCACGTCCCCGACGAAGGAGGAGACTATCTTGCCGAAGGCGGCACCAATGATGATACCGACCGCCATGTCGATCACGTTGCCTCTGGACGCAAAGGCCTTGAACTCTTGAATCAGACTCATTTTCCCCTCCAAAAATGGGCAAGGTACGGCCAGTGCCGTACCGGTATTTGAATAATAAAGCTTCAGGAAAACAGAGGATGACCGTCGTGTTTCCTGTCGTCCCGGTTAGCTTGCTGGGCCTTTGCCCGATTGGCAACCTGTCAGATCGGGATTTTTTGCGGCCCTGCTTATTAATCAATCGATAATTAAGCGGTTGAGGAGAGAATATTCACTGAGTTACCTTGTGAGTCCATTCGTTCATGCCAAGTGAGTAAAAGAGTGAAGTATTTACTGCTGGGAATGATGCTGCTGGGCTCTTTTGCCGCCAGCGCGGGGATGGATCCCCAACTGTTGAAGCAGACCATAGAGCAACGGCTCGGGGTACAGGTCTATCTGGTGGACGAGACCCCCATGCCCGGTCTCTACATGCTGGGCACCGCCCAGGGGCTGCTCTATACCGACGCCAGGGGCGACTATGTGCTGCAGGGCACCATGCTGGATCTGGCCCACGACATGAAAAACCTCACCATGCTGGGGCTGCGTCAGCAGCGGCAACTGGCCCTGGCGCAGATCGGCGAGCGGCGGGTACAGCTGCGGGCCGAGCAGGAGCGCCATCGCGTCACCCTGTTCACCGATCTCGCCTGCAGCAGCTGTCGCACCACCCTGGCAGAGTTGCCGGTCCTGCAGGCGAGGGGGGTCAGCGTGCAACTGTTGCCGGTGCTCGGCACCTTTGCCGATCTGGCCGAGGCGCAGGCGCGCTGGTGCGATCCCCGGCAGTTCGGTGCACTGGATCTCAGTGATCGTTTGCCTGAGACCGGCTGTAATGAGATCCTTGCCCATCATATCGGCCTGAGCCAGTGGCTCGGGATCAAGGCGCTGCCGAGCTGGGTCCTGCCAAATGGCGACCTGGTGCGTGGTTATCAGAGCCCTGAACAACTGCTCAAGATACTGGATCACATCAATGCCCCTGCAAATCCGTCGTCGTCCGCGAGTTGATGATTCCCATCTGCCCGCCACCCTGCACCCGCTGCTTCGTCAAATCTTCGCCAGTCGCGGGGTCGAAGATCCCGCTCTGCTCGAGCGCAGCGCCAGCCAGCTGCTGCCGCCCCAGCGCCTGTTTGGCATGGCGCAGGCGGTGCCGCTGCTGGCCGAGGCGCTGACGGCGCAAAAACGCATTCTCATCGTCGGTGACTTTGACTGCGACGGCGCCACCAGCTCGGCGCTGTGCGTGCTGGCCCTGCGCGCCATGGGTGGTCGTCACATCGATTTTCTGGTGCCCAACCGCTTCGAGTTTGGGTATGGCCTCACCCCGGAGATCGTCGAGCTGGCGGTAGCCCGTGGCGCCGAGTTCCTGATCACGGTGGACAACGGCATCTCCAGCATCGCCGGGGTGGCGGCGGCCAAGGCGGCCGGCATGCAGGTACTGGTTACCGATCACCATTTGCCGGGCCAGGAGCTGCCAGATGCCGATGCGATAGTGAACCCCAACCAGCATGGCTGCGACTTCCCCTCCAAGTCGCTGGCCGGGGTCGGGGTCGCCTTCTATCTGATGGCGGCCCTCAACACCCAGCTGCGCCAGAGCGGCTGGTATGAGCGCCAGGGGCTGCGCGCGCCCAACGTGGCGGATTACCTGGATCTGGTGGCGCTTGGCACCGTCGCCGACGTGGTAGCGCTCGATGGCAACAACCGCATCCTGGTCCATCAGGGCTTGCAGCGGATCCGGGCTGGCCGCTGCCGCCCCGGCATCCAGGCGTTGGTGGACGTGTCGGGCCGCGACGGGCGTCGCCTGTGCGCCGCCGATCTCGGCTTTGCGCTGGGGCCGCGCCTCAACGCGGTGGGCCGGCTCGACGACATGTCGCTCGGGGTCGCCTGCCTGCTGAGCGAGGACATCAACCTGGCACGCCAGCTCGCCTCCGAAATGGACAGCCTCAACCAGGAGCGCAAGGAGATCGAGCAGGGGATGCAGCAGGAGGCGCTGGCCACCCTGGAGCAGATCCGTTTTCGTGACGGCGAGGTGCCGTCGGGTATCGTGCTGCACCGGGACGAGTGGCATCAGGGGGTGGTGGGGCTGGTGGCCTCCAAGGTGAAGGAGAAGTACTACCGCCCGGTCATCGCGTTTGCCGAGAGCAGCGAGACCGAGCTCAAGGGCTCCGGGCGCTCCATCCCGGGGGTGCACCTGCGCGATGCGCTGGAACTGCTCGACACCCGCCACCCCGGCCTGATGGGCAAGTTTGGCGGTCACGCCATGGCGGCCGGACTGACCCTGCCCAAGGCCAATATCGAGGCCTTTGGCCGGGCCTTCGAGGCGGTCATCGGCGCGCTGGTGACCCCTGAGCTGTTGACCGGGGTACTGCTCACCGATGGCGAGCTGCTGCCCGATGAACTGAGTCTGGAGCTGGCGGAGCTGATCCGCGCCTCCGGCCCCTGGGGCCAGGCCTTCCCCGAGCCGCTGTTCGATGGCGAATTCGTGCTGGTGCAGCAGCGACTGGTGGGGGAGAAGCACCTCAAGATGATGTTGACCACGGATTCCGGCCATGCGGTGGATGCCATCGCCTTTGGCGTCGACTTGCAGCGCTGGCCCGATGCCTCGGTGAAGCGGGTGCGGCTGGTCTACCGGCTCGATGTCAACGAGTGGCGCGGCAACCGCAGCGTGCAGCTGCTGGTGGAGCATCTGGAGGCCGCCGGCCTCTGATCCCGCGAGTCTCTCTTGCTGCCGATGACGGCCACCTCAGGGTGGCCGTTTCTTTATGGTGTGAACCCGGATGTTGTCGTTGACCCGTCTATTGCTTCACAGTTTAAGCTTCCCTTCATCGAGTCACAGACCCCTCAGCGAGTGGTTGTCATGAAAATATCCGAACTGGCCCGGCGCTGCGGCCTGGCCCGCTCCACCCTGCTCTATTACGAAAAGCTGGGGGTGATTGCGGGCACGAGAGCCGCCAACGGCTATCGCCACTACGACGATGAAGATCTGCAGCGGCTGCGGATGGTACAGGCCCTGCAGGCCGGCGGGCTCAGCCTCAAGCAGTGCCTCGCCTGTCTAGCGGGCGAGCTGGAGCAGGCAACGCTGAAGGCCAGGGTCAGGGAGCTGGATGAAGAGCTGGCGCAGATGCAGCGCGCCCGGGATCTGCTGGCGGATCTCGCCGGTTTGCGTGCGCACTCCGGCGACGAGTTCAAGGCCTGGCAGCGGCAACTGCAACATCAAGCCCCGCAGGCCTACTTTGCTTGGGTGATGAAGCAGGGATTCAGTGAAAAAGAGCGTTACCACCTGCAGTGGCTCAGCAAAGACATGAACGAACATGAGCGTTACATCCGGGATTTCAAGCTGCTGCTGGATGGCATGAGCTATTGGGGGCCGGGCGATAGCCTCTTCACCCAGCAGCAGTTTGCCGCGCTGCCCA
This sequence comes from Aeromonas sp. FL131, assembly GCF_049860615.1. Lineage (NCBI taxonomy): Bacteria > Pseudomonadati > Pseudomonadota > Gammaproteobacteria > Aeromonadales > Aeromonadaceae > Aeromonas > Aeromonas sp. FL131. The sequence continues at coordinate 3,225,331 of NZ_CP187595.1, read as the reverse complement.
GCCAGCCTCGCCGGATCCTCGACATGGGCTGCGGGCGCGGCGCCGCCACCCTGGCGCTGGCACAGGTGACGGACGCCACCATGGTGGCCATCGATCTGGACGAGGAGGCGCTGGCCGCCGTGGCCCGCAGCGCCAGTGCGGCGGGGCTTGGTCAGGTCACCACCCTGTGCGCCAACATGGCGGCGCTGCCGGCGGACCTGGCCCCTGCAGATCTCATCTGGGCCGAGGGGAGCGCCTACACCATAGGGGTGGCCAACGCCTTGCAAGCATGGCGGCCGTACCTTGCCGGCCCTGCGGCCTGCCTGGTGCTGAGCGACCTGGTATGGCTGACGGACACGCCGCCAGAGGAGGCGCTGGCGTTCTGGCAGCGGGATTATCCCGCCATGCAGACGCTGGCGGGCCTGCTGAAGACGGTGCAAGAGGCGGGTTATCGCTGCCTGTGGCACACCCCGTTGCCGCAAAGGGCCTGGCACAACTATCTGGACCCCATCGAGCGCAATCTGGCGCGCCATCGCGCCGAGCTGGAGGATAGCCCCGCCTGGCAGGATCTGAGCCGGGAAGTGACCATCCACCGCCAATACCTGGGCAGCTACGGCTATGTGATCTGCTGCCTGCAGGCAGCCTGATCAGGTCATCCATTGCAAGAGAACAAACGGAGAAAACCTATGAACATCCTCATTCGGCCCGAAACGGGCGCCGATCATGACGCCATCGAGGCACTGACCGTGGCCGCGTTCCTCAATGCGCCCCATACCGATCACAACGAGCAGCGGATCGTGCGGGCCTTGCGCCTGGCCGGGGCACTCAGCCTGTCGCTGGTGGCGGAGCAGGAGGGGCGGGTGGTCGGCCACCTCTGTTTCTCGCCGGTGACCATCAGTGATGGCAGCCCGCACTGGTATGGTCTTGGCCCCATTTCGGTCTCTCCTGCGCTGCACGGCAGGGGGCTGGGTTCACGGCTGATGGACGCGGGTCTGGCACAGCTCAAGGGGATGGGGGCGGCCGGCTGCGTGGTGCTGGGGGATCCCGGCTTCTACGGCCGTTTCGGCTTCGTGTCCGAGCCGGGGTTGATGCTGCCCGGCGTGCCGGCCGAGTATTTCATGGCCCGCTCGTTCGGCTCTGCCATGCCCCGTGGCGAAGTGTGCTACCACCCGGCCTTTGTGCAGGCGTGAGGGTCACAGTGAGGGCAAAGAGGATGCTCCTTGCGCTCATTGTGGTTTTTAATTGCCGGCTTTATTGATAACGAGGGTTTTTAGTATCAATTCGTGGGTGTTTGCAGGGTTTCAAATTCAATAAAAAGATGAATTGTGATATATTCGGCCTCGCTGAATCCTCTTTTAAAGAAGGGACTCCCCGCTTGTCACCCGCTTGTCACCCGCTGGCCGACGCTCGACCTGGCCGATGGCCCTCGCCATCGCCTGCCTTCTGTGGCTTGCCGCCTTCGCCGCGGCAGAGGTCGGTGCAGCCGTACGTCAGGCCGCGGTCGGCCAGGGCGCCTCGATGCAGTTGCATGAGCCGGCCGATCCCGGGCTGGTCAACAGCGTCAGCCTGCCGCCGGGCGGCCAGTGGCGGCTCAGCTTCGAGCAGGGGCGACGGCTGGAAGGGACCGCTCAAGCCGAGCTCTATCAGGTGCTGCTGGCCTGGTTCCAGCACGATATCCTCGGCCTGCTCTGCGGCCTGCTGTTCTTCCTGCCCCTCATCTACCTCAGACAACTGAGCGACTACTTCGGTTATCTGCACCGGTGGCGCTTGAGCTGCCATCACCTGCAATTTCGTTTCTGCCACAGCGACTCGTATACGGCTGCTTGCTGAGCGCCCGTCCGCCCAAGGCTTGCTCCCTCGCTGATCGATGTCAGCCGCGAAGGCATGCCCGTGCGGTCCGGTGCCCTCCTTGCACCGTCTTCGTGCCTGCCCGTCGGCGAGCGTGAAGGCGGCTCCCGCCCCGTACACGTTGTGAGCCGACCCGATGGATTATTATGTAAACCTCTTTATTCACTCGATTTTTGTCGAAAACCTGGCGCTGGCCTTCTTCCTTGGCATGTGCACCTTCCTGGCCGTTTCCAAGAACATCAATACCGCCTTTGGCCTTGGCATGACGGTGCTGGTGGTCATGGTGATCGCCATTCCCCTCAACAACCTGATCTACCGCCATATCCTGCGTCCCGAGAGTACCTTCCTCGGCGAGTTTGATCTGAGCTTTCTCGATTTCATCGTCTATATCGGGGTGCTGGCGGCGCTGGTGCAGGTGATGGAGATGGTGCTGGACAAACATTTCCCGGCGCTCTATCACGCGCTCGGCATCTATCTGCCGCTGCTGACGGTGCATTGCGCCATCTTCGGCGGGGTGATGTTCATGGCCCAGCGGGATTACGATTTCATCGAATCCGTGGTGTACGGAGCGGGCTCAGGGCTGGGCTGGCTGCTGGCCATCGTCGCCATCGCCGGTCTGCGCCAGAAGATGAAGTATTCGGATGTGCCGGAGGGGCTGCGCGGCATCGGCATCACCTTCATCGTGGCCGGGCTGATGTCGCTAGGCTTCATGTCTTTTTCCGGCATCTCGCTCTAGCCTGCTGAGTGTTGCAACGGCCACGCAAGTGGCCGTTTTGTTATCTATTGGTCTTCGATCATCCCCAGCAGGCGGTCGTGTACCAGCGGCAGCTCCAAAAAACCGTCCCGGTCGAGGAAGTGACCGCCATGCTCCAGGCTGTAGAGCGGTGCGGCCAGCTGTTCGCTCAGATGCTGGCAGTAGCGATAGGGCACGATGGCATCGTCGCGGGAGGCGACTACGACCCGCCGGGGCGCCAGCGCCATGATGTGGGCCGGGTCGTAACCCTGGGTCATGAAGGGATCCAGCTCAGGCAGGGTGTGCAGCGGCTGATCGAAGCCGGATACCAGCAGGATCCCGCCCACCCGGCAGGAGGCGGGCAGGTGGCTCAGCTGGCGCAAGATGGTGATGCAGCCGAGGCTGTGGCCCAACAGAAAGGTCCGCTCATCGTGATCGCGCACCAGGCTGTCCATGGCGGCGTCCCAGGCGGCGGGTTGCGGATGGTGGGGGTCAGGCATGGCCAGCACCTCGACCCGGATATCGCGGGCTTCGAGCCGTGCCTTGAGCCAAGGGAACCAGTGGGAGTGGGGGGAGGCGGTATAGCCGTGCACGATGAAGACGCGGATGTGTGACATAAGCAGGATCCTGAAACGGGGCGACAGGGAACAAACAGGGCGTGCGCAGCGACGCAGGCCGGGGCGGCCTCATCATATCAGCGCCAGCCGGGTGGTGGCATGCCCCTGTCCGGGTAGTACAAGGGCGGGACAAGGCGTTCAACCCAGCCGTTTGGCCATGTTGTAGCCGGTGATGGCGAAGCCCGCCTCCTGGTAAAGCGCCAGGGCGCGCGGGTTGTCGTGGGCGACCCGCAGGGTGATCTGGCGGATGCCGCTGCGTTTGAGCTCGGCTTCCAGCAGTGCCATGGCGGCCTTGCCGATCCCCCGGCTGCGGTGGGCCGGCGCGACATAGAAGTCATAGATAAAGGTGGCGGCGCCGTCGCTGTCGATGGCGTGCCAGAGATAACCCAGTGGCTCCTCCTCGGCGGGGGCAACCGCTTCCTCTGTGGGCAGGATGCAGAGCAGGCGGTGGCCGGTGCTGGCCACCCCTTGCGGCAGATAGCGCTGCAAGGAGGCCTCGGCCTTGTGGCGGGCGGTGGCGAGGTCGTGGCCCTGGTTGCTGGCGAGATCCTGCGCGTACTCCTCGATGAAGCAGGCGCAATAGGCGGGGTAGTGCTGCTCGCTCATGGGCAGCAAGCGGATAAGCGGTGTCGGCATCCTGCAGATCACTCAAGGGGAGAAGGGAGGCTCACGTTAACCCGGCGGCGAAGTGAGTGCAAACGGCGCTGGTCGTGGTCGGCAGCTGGAACGGCGTCCGCCTGCGGCCGGCCCCATAAAAAAGAGCGCCCAGGGGCGCTCTTTTTTGACCAGGGGGAGCGAGGTTATTTCACCTCTTCGCCCTTGGCTTGCAGGTCCGCATGGTAGGAGGAGCGGACGAAGGGACCGCAGGCGGCGTGGGAAAAGCCCAGCCCCATGGCCACGTCTTTGAGCTCGTCGAACTCTGCGGGCGGCACGTAGCGCTTCACCGGCAGGTGGTGGCGGCTCGGCTGCAGATACTGGCCCAGGGTCAGCATGTTGACGCCGTGCTCGCGCAAGTCCTTGAGTACCTGCACGATCTCTTCGTTGGTTTCGCCCAGACCCATCATGACGCCGGACTTGGTCGGCACATGGGGGTGCATCTCCTTGATGCGGCGCAAGAGCTCCAGCGACCACTTGTAGTCGGCACCCGGACGGGCGACCCGGTACATGCGCGGGGCGGTTTCCAGGTTGTGGTTGAACACGTCAGGCGGGGTCTCGCGGAACACTTCCAGCGCCTGCTCCATCCGGCCGCGGAAGTCCGGGGTCAGGATCTCGATGCGGGTCTGCGGGCTGTGCTCGCGGATCTGCTTGATGCAGTCGGCGAAGTGCTGGGCACCGCCGTCACGCAGATCGTCGCGGTCCACCGAGGTGATCACCACGTATTTAAGCCCCATCTCCTTGATGGTCAGCGCCAGCTTCTTCGGCTCGTCCGGATCGAGCGCCAGCGGGCGGCCGTGGGCCACGTCGCAGAAGGGGCAGCGACGGGTGCAGATGGCGCCCATGATCATGAAGGTGGCGGTGCCGTGGTTGAAGCACTCCGCCAGGTTGGGGCAGGAGGCCTCCTCACACACTGAGTGCAGCTTGTTCTTGCGCAGGGTGCTCTTGATGTGCTCGATCTTCTGGCTCGACGGCGGCAGCTTGATCCGCATCCAGTCCGGCTTGCGCAGCACTTCCTCGTTGGGATCCGGCATGAATTTCACCGGGATCAGGGCCATCTTGTCGCCATCGCGCAGCTTGACGCCCGGCTCCATACGAACGGGTTTGCTCATGATTCACTCTCGGTGTTTGTTATTGTCTGGTTGATAGCCACCAGGGTCATCTCGGTGCCCTCATGGCCAGGGAGCATGGGCTCGCTCATGCCGCCTCTTCGGTATTCGTGATCGTCTCATAGCCGATCAGGCTGGCCAGTTCGGCCACCAGCATCGCTTGCGCCTCGGCCACGCTCTGCGGGCCGCCCAGGGCGCTGGTCTGGGTCATGGCCATGCCCGCATAGCCGCACGGATTGATGCGCAGGAAGGGGGTCATGTCCATGTTGACGTTGAGGGCCAGGCCGTGGAACGAGCAGCCCTTGCGGATGCGCAGGCCGAGCGAGGCCAGTTTGGCTTCTGTCTGCAGCGAGGCACCGAGCTGGTTCTTCACGTAGACGCCGGGGGCGTCGGGTTTGGCATAAGCCTCAATCCCGCTCTTGGCCAGGGTGTTGATGATGGCGGTCTCGAGGCAGGTCACCAGCTCGCGCACCGTCAACTTGCTGCGGCGCACATCCACCAGCACGTAGAGCACCAGCTGGCCGGGGCCGTGATAGGTCACCTGGCCACCGCGATCGCTCTGCACCACCGGGATGTCGCCGGGGGCAAGCAGATGTTCGGCCTTGCCGGCCTGACCCTGGGTGTAGACGGGATCGTGCTCCACCACCCAGAACTCGTCCGGGGTGTCGGGGGTACGGCTGTCGGTGAAGGCCTTCATGGCATCCCATACCGGCTGGTAGGGACGGCGGCCCAGCTGTCTGACCAGCAGCCGGGGGGCTGACGATGGTGATTCGGCGGGGGTTTGGAGTGACATCTTTCCTCACTGACAGGCGCTTGGGTCGGCCAGCGCGGCCATGACAGCCGGCTGGCAAATAATCAGTCGCCCCGGTGGCGGGGCGAGAGAGGCGACTTACAGGACGTAGCGAACCAGCTCTATGTTACCGAGTGCGGTATACATGGCTTCGATATGTTCCTTGCTCTGGGCGGTCACAGTGACCCGGACCGAGTGGTAGTTGCCCTTGGAGCTGGGCTGCACGGTCGGGCTGTAGGTACCGGGGGCGTGCTGCTGCAGCACTTCCACCACCATGTCCGGCAGCGCCGGATCGGCAACGCCGAGCACCTTGAACGGGAACTTGCAGGGGAACTCCAGCAGTTCATCAAACTTGGTATTCATTTACTCACCTTTTGGTGTCGTCACGGGACGACTTCATCGCTTGTGGCTAGTGGCCGATGGCCCATCAGGGCCGCCATCTACCCGTCTGTGGCGGGCACTGCTCAAGTGTATATGGGCATTGCCCAGGCCGGGATCAAGGTCCGGTCTGGCAGACGAGGCATGGAGGTGCTGCTTTTTACCACAAATCGTCAGTCGGCGGAACCTGCAGATTGCAGGGTTATTGACTGGCCCGACCGCAAAAGACAGCAGCGGCGCCTGTTGGCGCCGCTGTTTGGTCAGGTTTGTGCGCAGGTTACTTGAACCAGCTGGAGACCAGCATCACCAGGTAATCCCACAGACGGCTCATCAGGCCACCTTCCTGCACCTCTTCCAGGGCGACCAGCGGAACCTGCTTGATCTCTTTGTCGCCTTGCTTGAGGAACACGGTACCGACCCGTTGGCCCTTGGCCAGCGGTGCCTTCAGCTCACTTTCGAGCTGGAAGTCAGCCTTGAGGTTTTTGCCCTGGCCACGGGTGACCAGCACGGAGACGTCCTTGTCGACGCCCAGTTTCACTTCAGACTTGTCGCCCATCCAGATCTTCTGGGTCACCAGCTCGGTGCCGGCCTTGTACGGGGTCAGGCTCTGGAAGAAACGGAAACCGTAGGTGAGCAATTTCTTGCTCTCGGCGGCGCGGGAGGCTTCGCTGCTGGCGCCCAGCACCACGGCGATCAGGCGCATGCCTTCGTTGTTGGTGGCGGAGGAGACCAGGTTGTAGCCGACCTGGCTGACGTGGCCGGTCTTGATGCCGTCAACTTGCAGGGATTGATCCCACAGCAGACGGTTGCGGTTGTGCTGAGTGATGCCGTTGAACACGAAGGACTTCTGGGCGTAGATCTTGTACTCGTCCGGCAGGTCGCGGATCAGGGCCTGGCCCAGGCGCGCCATGTCGTGGGCGGTACTGTAGTGACCTTCCGCATCCAGTCCGTGCGGGTTCATGAAGTGGCTGTCGTTCATGCCGAGCTTGGCGGCCCAGCTGTTCATCAGGCTGGCGAAGGAGTCGGTGCTGCCGGCCAGGAATTCGGCCATGGCGACGCAGGCGTCGTTGCCGGACTGGATGATGATGCCCTTGTTGAGATCATCGACCGAGACCTGCTTGCCCACCTCGATGAACATCTTGGAGGAGTCGGAGTAGTTCTTGGACCAGGCGTTCTGGCTGATGGTCACCATGTCGGTGCGCTTGATGTTCCCCTTCAGCAGCTCCTGGCCGATGATGTAGGAGGTCATCATCTTGGTCAGACTGGCGGGCGGCAGACGCTCTTCGGCGTTCTGCTCGGCCAGCACCTGACCCGAGTAGTAGTCGATCAGAATATGGGCCTTGGCGGAGATCTCCGGCGCGGCGGGAACGACCACGGGGTTGGCGTTCGGGGTCGGTACAGGCGTGTTGGCCTGAGCGGTGGCGCTTATCAGGGAGGCCAGAATAACTGAACGGGCAAATTTGGACATCTTGAAATTCCTGGAGCCTGGTTGGGGTAACCCAAGTTAAAAATGCGGGCTTCACTATACCAGAAGCGACCGTCGGTCAAAGCCCGACGTGCCATCTGGCCTGGTTTTTTATCCATCCGTTGCCGCCATCACGCCGGGAAACGACGTGATGGCGGGCGGCTGGCGGTGGTTCATGCTGGCTGAGCCACTCCCTATCAGGGGACGATGAAGGCTTGCTCCAGCCCTCCCTGACGGATCTGTTCGAGCAGGGCGGTCTGCTGAGCGGCGGGGACCGGTCCCAGCAGGACCCGGAAGATGGCGCCGTGGGCCGCCACCTGGTAGGGCACCCCATGGCGCTGGGTCATCACCTTGCCCATCGCCTCGGCCCGTGCCTGCGAGCCGCTGGCCAGCACCTGGATCATCTTGCCCTCGCCGCTGCTGGCGGGCGCGGCCGCCTTGGCCGCTGCCGGTTTGGCGGGTTTGACGACCGGGGCCGGTTCGGCGGCAGCCGGTGTAGCCATGGCCAGTTCGGTGGGCTGGCCGACGAAGCCGTCCTGAGCGGCGGAGGCCGCGGCCGCCGGCGTGGTCGGTGTCATCTCGATGGGCTTCATGGGGGCCATGATCACCATCTGGTCCGGGGTGTCGTTGATGAGCTCGACCCGCACCCGAGCCTCGCCCCCTTCCACCATCTCCAGCTGCTTGGCGGCTGCATGGGAGAGATCGATCAGCCGGTCGCTGCCGAAGGGGCCGCGATCGTTGACCCGCACTATGGTCTCCAGCCCGTTGTCCAGGTTGGTGACCCGCACATAGCTTGGCAGCGGCAGGTTGCGGTGGGCGGCGCTGAACAGCTTGCTGTCCTGCACGTCGCCGTTGGCGGTCTTCTGGCCGTCCAGATCCTGCGCCAGCCAGCTGGCAGTGCCCTCTTCGCTGTAGTGCTTGATGTCGCGCCACACCTCGTTCTTCTGCTTGCCTATCCAATAGTCCCGGTTGCCGCTGGCGCTCAGGGGCTCGGGGCGCGGGATGGCGCCGGTGGCCTGCGGGATCTCGATGACCTGGGGTTTTTCCGGCTGGATCGGTTCGGGAGGCGGGGGAAGCTGCTCCGGCTGGCTGCTACAGGCGGCCAGCAACAAGGTCAGGCTGAGCGGGAGAAGTTTGTGGCTGTAATGCATACGCGTCCTGGATTGCTTGACTGAGTTGATGCACCGCCATCGCATAGAGCGGGCTGCGGTTATAGCGGGTGATCACATAAAAATTGTGGCGCGCGACCCAGTATTCCGGTCCATCGGCCTGTTCCAATGCCAGCAGTTTCACCGGCGTGTCGGGTGCCAGCGGGGTGGCGAGTTCAATGCCTGCGGTGGCCAGCTCGGCCCAGGTCTGGGTCAGCTCGGGGGCAGGCCCCAGCAGGGTACCCACTGGCGCCAGCCCGATCAAGGCGGGTTCGATCGGCGACTCCCCCCAGCGCCACTGGTGCTCGGCAAAATAGTGGGCAACGCTGCCGATGGCATCCACCGGATTGGCGAACAGATCGCGCTTGCCGTCACCGTCGAAGTCGACCGCGTAGTGGCGATAGCTGGAGGGCATGAACTGGCCCATGCCCATGGCGCCGGCATAGGAGCCCTTCAGGCGGGTGAGTGGCCACTTCTCTTCCCGGGCAAGCAGCACCAGCTGGGCAAACTCCTTGGCGAAGAAGTCTGCCCGCTCCGGGTAGTGGAAGCCCAGGGTATAGAGGCTGTCGAGCACCGGATGGCGGCCCATCTGGCGGCCGTAGAAGGTCTCGATGCCGATGATGGCGACGATGAGGGAGGCCGGCACCTGGTAGGTCTGCTCGGCCCGCGCCAGGGTGGCGGCGTGGCGTTGCCAGAAGTCGACACCGTCCCGGATCCGCTCCGGGGTGATGAACAGTGGCCGGTAACGGTGCCAGGGTTTGGCCTCCCAGGGGCGGCTGATGGTGTCGAGCACCTCCTGGCGCAAGCTGGCCTGGGCCGCGGCGGCCTGCAGCTCGGCCAGCGGCACCTGTTGCTGCTCGGCGAGCCGGGCGAGCCCCGGGGGCTCGACGGCCGCCGTTGCGGTGAGGGCAACGAGAGAGAGCAGCAAACCGGCCAGTCGCATCAGGCGAGCAGCCTTCTGTGGGTCTGGATGGACATCAGGATGCCGAAGCCGGCCATCAGGGTCACCATGGAGGTGCCGCCATAGCTCACCAGCGGCAGGGGCACCCCCACCACCGGAAGGATGCCGCTTACCATGCCCATGTTGACGAACACGTAGACGAAGAAGGTGAGGGTCAGGGCACCGCCCAGCAGGCGCTCGAAGCTGTTCTGGGCCTGCATGGAGATAAACAGGCAGCGGCTGATGATGTAGAGGTAGATCACCAGCAGGAGGGCCACGCCCACCAGGCCGAACTCCTCGCTGAATACCGCGAAGATGAAGTCGGTGTGGCGCTCGGGCAGGAACTCGAGCTGGGACTGGGTGCCCTGCAGCCAGCCCTTGCCGAACACGCCGCCGGAGCCGATGGCTATCTTGGACTGGATGATGTGATAGCCGCGACCGAGCGGGTCTTTCTCCGGGTCCAGCAGCATCAGCACCCGCTGGCGCTGGTAGTCGTGCATCAGGAAGAACCAGAGCACCGGCATGAAGGCACAGATCAGCAGCACCGCCAGCCCGATCAGCCACCAGCTGATCCCCGCCAGGAAGATCACGAAGAAGCCGGAGGCGGCCACCAGGATGGAGGTGCCGAGATCGGGCTGGGCCGCGATCAGCAGGGTGGGCAGCAGCACCATGATGAGACTCAGCACCAGGTGGCTGAACTTGGGTGGCAGCGAGTGGCGGCTGAGCCAGGCGGCCACCATGATGGGCATGGAGAGCTTCATCACCTCGGAGGGCTGAAACTTCATGAAGCCGAGGTCCAGCCAGCGCTGGGCCCCCTTGCCGATATGGCCGAACACGTCCACCGCGACCAGCAGCAGCACCACCACCACGAACAGCGGCACCGACCAGCGGGCATAGAGGGAGGGGGGCAGCTGGGCCATGCCGATCATCAGGGCGAACGCCAGTCCGCCGCGCACCAGCTGGCGCACGATGGAGTCGACGTCCTGGCCGGAGGCGGAGTAGAGCACCACCATGGAGAGGGACATCAGGGTCAGCAGGCCGAGCAGCAGCGGCAAGTCGATGTGCAGCTTGTACCAGATGCTCTGCTGGCGAGCGGAATTACTCATGAGGAGCGACCTCTTCAGATTGGGGCTTCTTGGCCGGCGCCGGCGGCAGTTGCGGCTCCGGTGGCAGCAGGTAGGCGTCCAGCATCTGGCGGGCCACCGGGGCGGCCATGCTGCTGCCGCCACCGGCGTTTTCCAGTACCAGGGCGACCACCGCCTTGGGTGCTTCGAACGGGGCGAACGAGACGAACAGGGCGTTGTCGCGGTGCTCCACCTTGGTGGTGGCCGCGTTGTAGACCTGGTTCTCCTTCAGCCCCACCACCTGGGCGGTACCGGACTTGCCCGCCGCCTTGTAGGGGGTGTTGGCAAAGGCGCGCCGACCGGTTCCCTCGTGACCGTTGATGACCCGCCACATGCCGTCCTTGGCCACCTGCCAGTAGCTGTCGCTCTTGGTCTGGATGGCCATGTTCGGGTTGATGGGGGCATTGACCACGCCATCGATGGAGGCGGTGCTCTTGAGGAGGTGCGGCGTCACGTCGTGGCCATTCTGGGTCAGGATGCTGATCGCCTTGGCCAGCTGGATCGGAGTGGCGCTCCAGTAGCCCTGGCCGATGCCGATGGAGATGGTGTCACCCTGATACCAGGGCTGGCGCCAGCGGGCCATCTTCCAGTCGCGTGACGGCATCACCCCCTTGGTCTCCTCGTACAGATCGACGCCGCTGTACTGACCGAAGCCGAACTTGGTCATGTAGCTGTTGATCTTGTCGATGCCGACCCGGTAGGCGAGATCGTAGAAGTAGGTATCCGCCGACACTTCGATGGCGCGGTAGACGTCGAGCCAGCCGTGACCCCAGCGGCGCCAGTCACGAAACTTCTTGGTGGTGCCGGGGATAGAGAAGCTGGGGCCGCCGAAGTAGCGGTAGTTGGGGGTGATGGCCCCCTCGTTGAGCCCCATCACCGCCATCATGGGCTTGACGGTGGAGGCGGGGGCATAGATGCCCTGGGTGGTGCGGTTCACCAGCGGCCTTGCCGGATCATTGAGCAGCGCCGAGTAGTTGGCGCTGGAGATGCCGGTCACGAACAGGTTGGGGTCATAGCTCGGGCTCGACTCCATGGCCAGAATGGCGCCGGTATTGGGATCCATCATCACGATGGCGCCACGGCGACCGGCCAGCAACTCCTGCGCTTTGAGCTGCAGGCGGATGTCGATGTTGAGGTAGATATCCTTGCCGGGCTCGGGCGGCTGGAACTTGAGGGTACGCACCACCCGGCCGCGGTTGTTGACCTCGACCTCCTGGTAGCCCGCCACGCCGTGCAGCTGATCCTCGTAGTACTTCTCCACCCCCTGCTTGCCGATGTCCTTGGTGGCGGCATAGTTGGCGAGCTTGTCCTCCTTGTCGAGGCGCTCCACGTCGCGGGTGTTGATCTTGGCCACATAGCCCAGCGCATGGGTGAGAGTGTCGCCAAACGGATAGTAGCGCTTGAGGTAGGCCTCGATGCTGACCCCGGGGTAGTTGTGCTGGTTGACCGAGAAGAGGGCGACCTGATACTCGGTCAGCTTCTCGAACAGGGCAACAGGTTTGAAGCGGCGCTGGCGCTTGACCTCGGCCAGGAACTTCTCCTTGGTGCCCTCCGGCAGCTTCAGCAGGGCGATCAGCTCGTCGGCGGTTTTCTCCAGATCCTTGGTCTCTTCCGGCACTATCTCCAGGCTGTAGACTGGGCGGTTCTCAGCCAGCAGCACGCCGTTGGCGTCATAGATGAGGCCGCGCGGTGGCGCCACCGGCACCACCCGGATGCGGTTGTCGTTGGAGCGGGTCTGGTAGGTGTCGTAAGACTCGACCTGCAGGTAATAGAGGTTGCCCAGCAACACCAGCATCAGCACTATCATGCCGATGTAGGCGACCAGGGTACGTCGGAAGAAGAGGCGACCCTCGGCGCTGTGGTCGCGCATCTCGATGCGATTCTTCAGCATGCCGCTACCTTATGACTGTCGAGCAGGTGAGAAACGGGGTGCAGATGTGCATGCTCACGCTCTGTGATTCTGGTTTGAGAGGGGGATGCTGATGCTGGAATAGTGCATGGCTCACTCTCTGTGATTCGGGTATGCGAGGGTGATGCTGGAATAACGCATGGTTCACTCTCTGTGATACGGATGATTGGTGGTAATGCTCCAGGCGCGATAGAGGCTTTCGGCCACCAGCACCCGCACCAGCGGGTGGGGCAGGGTCAGCGGCGACAGCGACCAGCTCTGTTCGGCCGCAGCCTTGCACTCGGGCGACAGCCCTTCGGGGCCGCCCACCAGCAGGGCCACGTCGCGGCCATCCAGCTTCCAGGCTTCCAGCTGCACGGCGAGCTGCTCGGTGGTCCAGGGTTTGCCGGGAATATCCAGGGTCACGATACGCGAACGACCGGCCGCCGCCAGCATGGCTTCTCCCTCTTTTTGCAGAATGCGGGGGATGTCGGCATTTTTGCCACGTTTGCCGGCGCCGATCTCGACCAGCTCGAACGGCATGTCTTTGGGGAAACGACGACGATACTCTTCGAAGCCATGCTCTACCCAGGCGGGCATCTTGGTGCCCACCGCAATCAACTGGATCTTCATCGTTTATGACACTTGTACTCGGTTATTGCGCGTTCACTTGAGCGGTGCCGCTCCAGAGTTTTTCCAGCTGGTAGAAGTCGCGATGCTCATCCTGCATCACGTGCACGATCACCGACCCCAGATCCACCAGTACCCACTCGCCGGTGAGCTGGCCTTCCACGCTCAGCAGATCGAGCCCGGCATGGCGGGCCTCGCTGGCCAGATGGTGGGCGATGGCGCTGACGTGACGGCTGGAGTTGCCGGAACAGACGATCATGGTGTCGGTGATGCTGGATTTGCCGCGTACATCGAGGGTGATGATGTCGCGGCCTTTCATGTCATCGATCTTGTCGACGATAAAGGCATGCAATTCTTGACCTTGCAATGAGTCTCTCCTGTATTCCGGCGCGCTTTCACGGCGTGAGGGCGGCGGATTATATCATGGTCACTCCCGTTTCCCAGTGCGGCGAAGGGGAGTGGAACAGGGGCCGTGCCCGCTTGGCAAACTCGCCCCCTGTTGATCACTATAGTGCGCGATCCGTGCCGGACAACCGCCGGCCGCGATCGGGTTCATGCCGGCCGGTACAGCCCCTGCTGGCGGATATATTGTGCCACCGACGGCGGCAGCAGATAGCGGGGATCCGCGCCCGTTGCCAGCAGTGCCCGCAGGCGGGTGGCCGACAGCTCGACCGGCAGATTGTCCGCCAGCCAGATGCGGCCGTGACGCAGCCGATGCAGATCTGCCACCTGCCGGCTCTGGTGGCGGGCCAGCAGCTCGGCCACTTCGGCCGGGTAGTCCGGCTGCCAGCCGGGGCGGGTACTCACCACCAGGTGGGCGTAATCGAGCAACTCCTGCCAGCGATGCCAGCTCGGCAGGCCGAGCAGGGAGTCCATCCCCATCAAAAAGCAGAGCGGAGTGTCCGGCAGTTCATGACGCAGCTCGATAAGGGTGTCGATGGTCCAGGAGGGGGTGTCCCGCTTGAGCTCCCGCTCATCCACCACGAAGCCCGGGTTTTCCGCCGCTGCCAGGGCGACCATGGCCAGGCGCTGCTCGCTTGAGCAGAAGGGGCTGGCCCGGTGGGGCGGAATATGGTTCGGCAGCAGGCGCACTTCGGCCAGGCCCAGGGCATCGCGGGCCTCGATGGCCGGGCGCAGGTGACCGATGTGGATGGGATCGAACGTCCCCCCCAGAATGCCGATGGGCGGCTGCAACATGGGTCCCCCTCCGGTGACGGCCGGGATGTCGACGGGCTGGCTCATGCGTCAGATCCCGCCAGCGGCAAGGGGGTGCCATCGCGAAAACCGAGAGCGAGGGTCTGCAGCATCAGCCAGGCCTGCTCGGTATCGAAGCGACGCTGGGCGTCGTCGAGCCGGGCCATCAGCTGCCACAACTGCTGCAGCTTGGCAAAGGGCAGCCGGGTCAGCGCCTGTTGAATGAGCTGCTGGCGGCTCTGCCAGATGCGCAGGCGGGAGAAGTGCTCCACCAGCGGCTGACCGGCCCTGGCCGCCAGCGCCAGTTCGGTGAGCTGCTCCAGCTCGCGGCACAGGGCCCAGGCCAGCATGCCGGGCTCGGTGCCCTCGGCGCGCAGAGCCAGCAGGATGCGCTGGGCCCGATTCACCTTCCCTTCCAGCAGGGTGTCGATGAGCTGGAACGGGGTGAAGTGGGCGTGGCGGATGATGGTCTCCTGCAGATAGGCGACGCTGATGGGCTGGGGCGGCGAGAGCAGGGTCAGCTTCTCTATCTCCTGGCTGGCGGCCAGCAGGTTGCCCTCGTAGGAGTGGCACATGAAGTTGACCGCATCCGGCAGCGCCTTGAGGCCGAAGCGCTGGAAGCGGGCGCTCATCCAGCGCGGAAAGAAGCGGGGCTCGGGGTGGTTGACCGGCACATAGGTGCCGCTCTGGCTCAGCTTGTCGAACCAAGCTGCCTTCATCTGGGTCTGGTTGAGGCGATTACCGCTCAGCACCAGCAGCAGGTCGGGGTGCAGCTGTTTGCCGATCTCGCTGATGCGGGCGGCCAACTCCTTGTCGACCTTGGCCGGCAGCTCCAGCTCGATGATCTGGCGGGCCGAGAACAGGCTCATGGCCTGGCAGGCATCGTAGACCTGATTCCAGTCCAGCCCTTGCTCCACCACGAAGCTGTGGCGCTCATCGAAGCCCTGTTTGCGCGCCACCTGGCGCACGGCGTCGATGGCTTCCAGCTTGAGCAGGGGCTCGTCTCCAAAAATGAGATAGCAGGGCTTGAGCCCTGCTTTGAGATGGTCCGCGAGTTGTTCAGGGTAAATCCGCATCAGAACCTGGCCTGGTTGAGGGGGAAGGATGCACGGTCGATGGCTTGCTCATTCTTGAACAGGGGATCGTCCCCAAAAATGAGATAGCAGGGCTTGAGCCCTGCTTTGAGGTGATCCGCAAACTGCTCGGGATAGACTCTCATCAACGAACTCTCATCAAGATACGTGCATCAGAACTTGACCTGGCTAAGCTGGCGGATCACCAGGTTGGCGGCCTGCTCCTGCATCTCCTTGCCAAGCTGCTCCTGTTCGCGGGAGGAGGCAAGCGCCGCGTCCGGCTTGTTCAGGAAACTGCGGTTGAAGGCGATGGGGAAGACCTGGGTCGGTTTGCCCGGCATGGAGACGGTGAACTGGGTGTTGTAGCCCAGCACGTATTCACGGGCCTGGCCGATGGAGTCGACGGAGGCGACCTGACTGGTGCTGCCGACGCCGGACAGGGTCAGCACCGGGATGCCCTCCTTGTCGGCGAGCTGCACGCCGGCCGCCTTGAGGCGGGTGGTGACCAGTCGATAGAAATCGCTCTTGTTGTCACCGACCACCTTCATGGTCATCAACTCGGGCGGGATGGCGGTGCCGCGCATCTGAAAACCGCAGGCCTGCAGCAGCAGACCGGTCAGCAGTATGGTCAGCCAGCGAGTGAGGGTGGTGCCCATAGAAAATCCTCTTTGCATGAAGTGAAGAGCGGCGGGCGCAGGGCCCGCCGTTATCATCCGTTTGCTGTTACCGCCTGGCAACCAGACGGTCAGTCTGCATGGCCAGGCGGCATGGCATCAGTTGGCCACGATGTTGAGCAGTTTGCCCGGCACGTAGATCACCTTGCGCACGGTCAGACCGTCGGTGAACTTCTGGACCGAGGCATCGGCCATGGCCAGTTTCTCGACATCGGCCTGGCTGATTTCAGCCGGCACGGTCAGCTTGCCGCGCATCTTGCCGTTGATCTGCACCACCACCAGTTTCTCGGTCTCGACCATGGCCGCTTCGTCGGCCACCGGCCAGACGGCGTGATCCACGTCGTCGCCCTTGCCCAGCATCTTCCACAGCTCGAAGCCGATGTGCGGGGTGATGGGGTAGAGCATGACCACGACCGCTTCCAGCGCTTCCTGCATCAGGGCGCGATCCTGCTCGTCGCTGCCCAGCTTGGCCAGGTTGTTCATCAGCTCCATGATGGCGGCGATGGCGGTGTTGAAGGTCTGACGGCGACCCACGTCGTCGCTCACCTTGGCGATGGTCTTGTGCAGCTCGCGGCGCACGGCCTTCTGATCGGCACTCAGTGCCGCCACATTCAGTGCGGGAGCTACGCCGGCACTGACGTGCTCGAAGGTGATGCGCCACAGACGGCGCAGGAAGCGCTGGGCACCCTCGACGCCGGAGTCGGACCACTCCAGGGTCATCTCGGCGGGCGAGGCGAACATCATGAACAGACGGACGGTATCGGCGCCGTAACGCTCCACCATCAGCTGCGGGTCGATGCCGTTGTTCTTGGACTTGGACATCTTGGTCATGCCAGAGTGAATCACTTCACGGCCTTCATTGTCGATGGCCTTGGTGATGCGACCCTTGTCGTCACGCTCCACCTTGACGTCGGTGGGGCTGACCCAGACGTTGCCGCCCTTCTCGTCTTTGTAGTAGAAAGCGTCGGCCAGCACCATGCCCTGGCAGAGCAGGCGCTTGAACGGCTCGTCGCTGTTGACCAGGCCTGCGTCACGCAGCAGCTTGTGGAAGAAGCGGGCGTAGAGCAGGTGCATACAGGCGTGCTCGATGCCGCCGATGTACTGATCCACCGGCAGCCAGTGGTTGGCCGCCGCCGGATCCAGCATGCCCTTGTCGTAGTCCGGGGAGCAGTAGCGGGCGTAGTACCAGGAGGACTCCATGAAGGTGTCGAAGGTATCGGTCTCGCGGAACGCTTCCTGACCGTTGTAGGTGGTCTTGGCCCACTCGGCGTCGGCCTTGATCGGGCTCTGGATGCCGTCCATCACCACGTCTTCCGGCAGCAGTACCGGCAGTTGGTCTTCCGGGGTCGGCACCACGGTGCCGTCAGCCAGGGTCAGCATCGGGATGGGGGCACCCCAGTAGCGCTGACGGGAGACACCCCAGTCGCGCAGACGGAAGTTGACGGTACGCTTGCCGCAGCCAAGGCTCTCCAGCTTGCTGGCGATGGCATCGAATGCCGGCTGGAACTCGAGGCCGTCGAACTCGCCTGAGTTGAACAGCACGCCCTTGTCGGTGTAGGCGGCGTCGATCACGTTCGGCAGCTCGCCATCGACCGGCTTGATGACCGGCTTGATCTCGAGGCCGTACTTGGTGGCGAACTCATGGTCGCGCAGGTCGTGACCCGGTACCGCCATCACGGCGCCGGTGCCGTAGTTCATCAGCACGAAGTTGGCGACCCAGACCGGCACCTTGCGGCCATCCAGCGGGTGAATGGCGTAGAGGCCGGTGGCCATGCCCTTCTTCTCCATGGTGGCGAGCTCGGCTTCGGCCACCTTGGTGTTCTTGCACTCTTCGATAAAGGCGGCGAGCTCGGGGTTACTCTCGGCTGCCTGCAGCGCCAGCGGGTGGCCGGCGGCGATACCGACATAGGTCACGCCCATGAAGGTGTCCGGACGGGTGGTGTAGACCTCCAGATGCTCAGTCTGACCCTCGATGGCGAAGCTGATGTTGACCCCTTCGGAACGGCCAATCCAGTTGCGCTGCATGGTCTTGACCATCTCAGGCCAGCCTTCGAGGTTGTCGATATCGTTCAGCAGTTCTTCGGCGTAGTCGGTGATCTTGATGAACCACTGGGGGATCTCTTTCTGCTCCACCGGGGTATCGCAGCGCCAGCAGCAGTTGTCCACCACCTGCTCGTTGGCCAACACGGTCATGTCGTTCGGGCACCAGTTGACGGAGGAGGTCTTCTTGTAGACCAGACCCTTCTCGTAGAGCTTGGTGAAGAACCACTGCTCCCAGCGGTAGTAGTCCGGCTTGCAGGTGGCCAGCTCGCGATCCCAGTCATAACCCAGACCCAGCATCTTCAGCTGGTTCTTCATGTATTCGATGTTTTCGTAGGTCCAGGGCGCCGGTGCCGTGTTGTTCTTGATGGCGGCGTTTTCCGCCGGCAGGCCGAAGGCGTCCCAACCGATGGGTTGCAGCACGTTCTTGCCATTGAGGCGTTGATAACGGGAGATCACATCACCTATGGTGTAGTTGCGAACGTGCCCCATGTGTAGACGACCAGACGGATAGGGGAACATGGAGAGGCAGTAGAACTTTTCCTTGTCTACTTTCTCCACCGCCTTGAAGGTTTTCTTGGCATCCCAGTGCTTTTGCACTGCTGGTTCTATGGATTGGGGAACGTATTGCTCTTGCATTGGTGACATCCGGATCTGTGAAATGGATAGATAAATCAGCTGGGAAATCGCAATAGAATACCCATATCCTGCGGCGGCAACAACCGCCAGCGTCCCTCGGGCCTTAAGCCGGGCCTGATCAGGGTTCAGTAGAGGAGTAACGGCCATGGACAAACGTCAAAAAGGGTACGAAGCCTTCATTGCTGAGCTGCAAAAGCAGTGGCAAGAGACAGAACAGTTCCAGGGGGAGCGCCTCAACCGGATGATCGCCAAGGTGCAGGCTTATCTGGAGGCGGCCGGGGATCTGACCCAGGACGAGCTGGCGCTGATCGCCGAGTATGTGAAGCGGGATCTGGGCAACTATGACGAGGGGCGCAAGGATGAGCAGGTGGAGGAGTCCGCTTTCATGCTGGCACTCAAAGACACCGCCTGGTCCTGGTTGGCGGACGTGACCGACCGCACCCAGGTGGAGTGGCAGGAGCTGGCGGACGAGCTGGAGCACAAGGGGGTCTACCGGGCTGGCGACTGGGTGGGGCTCGGGGTATTGGTGTGCGATCACTGCGAGTGGCGCCATACCGTGCTACATCCTGAGCAGCTCGGCACCTGTCCCGAGTGCGGGGCCGATGAGTATCACCGTGAGCCACTCTCTCCCTAAGCAGTCAGACAGTACCAAGCCATAAGCCAAGCCATAAAGAGAGGCGCCCAAGGGCGCCTCTCTTATTTATCGGGTTATACGACTGGGTCAGCCCTTGCGCGCCCAGGGGTGGGCGCGGGGGCGCAGCCCCACTCCCAGCGCCAGCAGCAGGGCGGCGATGCCATATATGGGCCAGCTGCCAAAGCGCAGGTAGGGGGTCTCGCCGTGGGCGGGACGCACCTCGGTGCGCAGCACGCCGGCCTCAAACTGCGGGATCTGGGCGATGATGCTGCCGTCGATCTCGGTGACGATGGTGATGCCGGTGTTGGTGTCGCGCAGCAGCGGGCGAGCCAGCTCGAGGGCGCGCATGCGGGCGATCTCCATGTGCTGCCAAGGACCGATGCTGGTGCCGAACCAGGCGTCGTTGGAGACGGTCAGCAGGAAGTCGGTATCAGGCTGCACGTTGCGGCGCACCTCGTCCGGGAAGATGATCTCGTAGCAGATGGCGGCGGCAAACTTGAGCCCCTTGGCGATCAGATTCGGCTGCACCTCGTCACCGCGGCTGAAGGAGGACATGGGCAGGTTGAAGAAGGGCGCGATGGGGCGCAGCAGATCTTCAAAGGGCACAAACTCGCCGATGGGCAGCAGGTGGTATTTGTAGTAACGGTTCTTGTGCTGGTAGTAGTAGGACTCCTTGCCTTCCGCATCCTGCACCCCCATGCCGAGCACGGTATTGAAGAAGCGCTGCTGCTCGAGATCGTAGTGGATGATCCCCGCCAGCAGGCCGGTATCGTTCACCTTCATCGCCTTGTCCAGGCTCTCCAGGTAGTTGCCCATCTCCTTTTCGATGGCCGGGATGGCCGATTCCGGCCAGACGATGATGTCGGCGTCCTGGTTCTCGCGGCTGAGATCCTGATACTTGCGCACGGTCGGCACCAGCGCCTCCGGATCCCACTTGAGGGACTGTTCGATGTTGCCCTGCACCAGCGCCACCTTGACCGGTTCACCGCGGGTCACCCAGTTCAGCTGCATCAGCCCCTGGGCGGCCCCCACCAGGGCCACCGGCACCAGCAGCCAGGCCGGCTTGCGGCTCTGCCAGAGCAGCCAGAGGGCGGAGGCGGTCAACAGCAGCGCCAGGGTAATGCCCTGCACGCCGAGGATGGGGGCAAAGCCCTTGAGCGGCCCGTCAATCTGGCTGTAGCCGAACCAGAGCCAGGGAAAGCCGGTCATCACCCAGCCGCGCAGCCAGTCGGCCATCAGCCAGAGCGCCGGGAAGGCGAGCAGCCAGCGGCTCCAGTGGCGACCGCTGAAGAAGCGGGCGAAGGCCCAGCAGGCCAGGGTCGGGTAGAGCGCCAGATAGGCCGACAGCCCGGCCAGCAGCACGAAGGCCACCGGCAGTGGAATGCCGCCGAACATGGTCATGCTGACGTGGATCCACCACAGCCCCGGCAAAAACAGCCCCATGGCGTAGCCAAAGCCGCGCCAGGCCGCCTGTTTGGGGTTGGCCTTGTCCAGCAGGGCGTAGAGACCGAGCAGGGAGGGGATCACCAGTGGCCAGTAGTTGAAGGGCGAGAAGGCGAGCACGGCAATGGCGCCAGAGGCCATGGCAAACAGGCTGGTCAGGAGTTTTGATTTCACGGGCTGTAATTTCACGGGCGATAAGGCTCGGATTGAACTGCAATGGGTTGAGTGGCCGGTATCTTAACCCGTAAAGGCGGTCAACGGCGAGCCTCCCGGCCGACGGCCCGAAGCGAGGGGATAGAAGGGCGATGGCGGGCCCTTTGAACGGTGGGAAGCAGAGGTGGTGTGCGCTCAAATGAACAGCGCCCCGACGGGCGGGGCGCTGTTGGCACGGAGCAAGGCTTATTGGGCCTCGGACTGGGCCGCGACATGGTTGTCGGGGATCTTCACCTGCAGCTGTTGCAGGCGGCGCTTGTCGGCGTGCATCACCTTGAACAGGTAGCCTTCCAGCTCGATCTCCTCGCCCTTCTTGGGCAGGTGGCTGAAGGCGTGCATCACCAGACCGCCCACCGTATCCACCTCTTCATCGCTGAACTGGGTACCGAAGAAGTCATTGAAATCTTCGATCTCGGTGAGGGCGCTGACGGCAAACACCCGCTTGCTGATGCGGCGGATCTCGTCCGGCTCATCCTCGATGTCGTCGAATTCGTCGTCGATCTCGCCGACGATGAGCTCGAGGATGTCCTCGATGGTCACCAGACCTGAGACGCCGCCGAACTCGTCTACCACGATGGCCATGTGGTAGCGCTCTTCACGAAACTCTTTGAGCAGACGGTCGACCCGCTTGCTCTCGGGGACGATCACCGTGGGACGCAGGATCTTCTCCAGCTGCAGCGGCTCGCTGGCATGGTGGCCACCAAACCCGAACGGCAGCAGATCCTTGGCGAGCAAGATGCCCTCCACGTGATCCTTGTCTTCGTTGATCACCGGAAAGCGGGAGTGACCCGACTCGATGATCACCGGCAGGATCTCGTCCACTGGCTGGGATTTCTCGATGGTCACCATCTGGGAGCGGGGGATCATGATGTCGCGCACGCGCAGCTCGGCAATTTCGAGCACGCCCTCGATCATGTCCTTGGTGTCCTGATCGATGAGATCGCGCTCTTCGGCGTCGGCTATCACTTCCACCAAATCGTTGCGGTCTTTTGGCTCGCCCTGGAAGAGTTGGCTGAGTTTGTCGAGCCAGGTTTTCTTCGGCGAGCCGGTACTAGGGTGATCGTCGGTCATTTTCTCTCTTGGTTACTCGTATGAACACACTTGAAATCGTTGTGGCTATATGAGGATGGGCGTCGGCTGTTTCAAGACGATGACCATCCGGTTCTTTACTCTTCGTCATTCAGATAAGGATCGGCGAAACCGAGCTCCTGCATGATGTCGCGTTCGAGCGCTTCCATCTCTTCGGCCTCGTCGTCCTCGATATGGTCATAACCTAGCAGATGCAGACTGCCGTGCACAACCATGTGGGCCCAGTGGGCCATCAGCGGCTTGCCCTGTTCGGCGGCTTCGCGCTCCACCACCTGGCGGCAGATCACCAGATCGCCGAGCAGCGGCAGCTCCAGGCCGGGTGGGGCCTCGAACGGGAAGGAGAGCACGTTGGTGGGCTTGTCCTTGCCGCGATAGGTGAGGTTGAGCTCGTTGCTCTCCGCCTCGTCGACGATGCGCACCGTCACTTCGGCCTCCTGCTGGAAGCCGAGAATGGTGCCATCGAGCCAGCTCTGCAGCTGGGCCTCGCTCGGCAGGCCGTCGGTGCTGGCACTGGCCAGTTGCAGATCCAGAGTCACGCTCATTGGGCACTCTCTTTACTGGTGTGGGGGGCAGCTTTGTCGGCCGCCTGTTTGGCATCGAACGCCTCGTAGGCCTGCACGATGCGGGCCACCACCGGGTGGCGCACCACGTCCTTGGATTCGAAGAAGTTGAACGACAGGCCGTCAACATCCTGCAGCACTTCCAGCGCGTGGCGCAGGCCCGACTTCTGGTTGCGGGGCAGGTCTACCTGGGTGATGTCGCCGGTCACCACCGCCTTGGAGTTGAAGCCGATGCGGGTCAGGAACATCTTCATCTGCTCGGTGGTGGTGTTCTGGGCCTCGTCCAGGATGATAAAGGCGTCATTCAAGGTTCTGCCTCGCATGTAGGCGAGCGGCGCCACCTCGATGATGTTGCGCTCCATCAGCTTCTCCACCCGCTCAAAGCCCAGCATCTCGAACAGGGCGTCGTAGAGCGGACGCAGGTAGGGATCCACCTTCTGGGAGAGATCGCCGGGCAGGAAGCCGAGCTTCTCGCCCGCTTCCACCGCCGGACGGGTCAGCAGAATGCGGCGAATTTCCTGACGCTCCAGCGCGTCCACCGCCGCCGCCACCGCCAGATAGGTCTTGCCTGTTCCTGCAGGGCCTATGCCGAAGCAGATGTCGTGGCGCACGATATTGGCGATGTACTGGGCCTGATTGGGGCTGCGCGGCTTGATGAGGCCGCGTTTGGTCTTGACCGTCACCTCCTTGCCATAGGGGATGCTCGGCGCCGGCTCGTCATCCTGCTCCAGCACCCGCGACTCCTGAATGGCCAGATGGACCATGTCGGGGGTGATGTCGGTCACCTTGCCACCCTTGAGCGGCTGGGTTTCAACATAGAGGTGCTTGAGGATGACGGCGGCCGCCTCCACCTGGGCCTGCTTGCCCAGCAGCTGGAAGTGGTTGTCGCGGTAGCTGATCTCGACGCCGAGGCGGCGCTCCAGCTGTTTGACGTTGTCATCGAACGGACCGCACAGACTGGCGAGACGCTGGTTGTCGGCGGGTTCCAGATGCAGATTCAGGGTCGAGATGTGTCGGCTCAAAGTGTCCTCGTCTTGACGCGATCCCATCCGGCCGGGGCCGGATGGGGTGAACAGATTAGTGGGGAGTGAAGGCGGCCACGCCCAGCGGGTCCGGTACGTTGTCCGGGCGGCGGGCCAGGATCTCGCTCGGGGCGGTGGCGATGCGCAGGTTCATCTCGTTCTCGCCGCGCAGGAATTTGCCGCGCAGGGAGTTGGGACGCACCTCGGTGATCTCCACGTCGGCAAAGCCGCCGATCAGGGTATGCGGTCCTTCGAAGTTGACCACCCGGTTGTTCTCGGTGCGGCCGCACAGCTGCATGGGGTCGAGCTTGGAGGGCCCTTCCACCAGGATGCGCTGGGTGGAGCCCAGCATGGCGCGGCCAATCTGCATCGACTGGTTGTTGATGACGTGCTGCAGGCGGGTCAGGCGGGCTTTCTTCACCTCCATGTCGACGTCATCGGGCAGATCGGCGGCGGGGGTACCGGGGCGCGGGCTGTAGATGAAGCTGAAGCTCATGTCGAAGTTGATCTCTTCGATGAGTTTCATGGTGGCTTCGAAATCCTCGTCCGTCTCGTTCGGGAAGCCGACGATGAAGTCGGAACTGATGGTGATGTCGGGACGGGCGGCGCGCAGGCGACGGATCTTGGACTTGTACTCCAGCACGGTGTGCGGGCGCTTCATCATGGTCAGGATGCGGTCGGAGCCACTCTGCACCGGCAGGTGCAGGAAGCTGACCACTTCCGGGGTGTCCTTGTAGACCTCGATGATGTCGTCGGTGAACTCGATGGGGTGGCTGGTGGTGTAGCGAATGCGATCGATGCCGTCGATGGCGGCCACCAGCCGCAGCAGCTCGGCGAAGGTGCAGATGCCGCCGTCGAAGGTCGGGCCCCGATAGGCGTTGACGTTCTGGCCGAGCAGGTTCACTTCGCGCACGCCCTGCTGGGCGAGCTGGGCGATTTCATAGAGCACGTCGTCGAGCGGACGGCTCACCTCCTCGCCGCGGGTGTAGGGCACCACGCAGAAGGAGCAGTATTTGGAACAGCCTTCCATGATGGACACGAAGGCGGTCGCCCCTTCGGCACGCGGCTCGGGCAGGCTGTCGAACTTCTCGATTTCCGGGAAGGCGACGTCCACCTGGGCACCGCGCCCCTCCTGCACCTGCTTGATCATGGTGGGCAGGCGATGCAGGGTCTGCGGGCCGAAGACGATGTCCACATAGGGGGCGCGAGTGCGGATGTTGTCCCCCTCCTGGGAGGCGACGCAGCCGCCCACGCCGATCACCAGACCGGGTTTGTTTGCCTTGAGCTTCTTCCAGCGTCCCAGCTGGTGAAACACCTTCTCCTGCGCTTTTTCGCGGATGGAGCAGGTGTTGAGCAGCAAAACGTCTGCCTCTTCGGGCTCTTCGGTAAGCGTGTAGCCATTGCTGGCATCCAACAGGTCGGCCATCTTGGACGAGTCGTACTCGTTCATCTGGCAACCCCAGGTTTTGATGTGAAGTTTTTTGCTCATTGCTTCTCTTGACTTGTTTTGAATGCGGCATGGTCAAAGGACCGGGCATTTTACTCCGCAATCCGGAGACTGCCTAGCGAATATCCAGCCGGCCACTGCCGGAGCGCCGCCGGCGGGCTTCCGGTCGCCATCGGCTTTCTCCTTGATTTGGCGCACTAATTCTCCACACCCTTCACTGTTTCCCGGCGCCCCTTGCGGTATCATGTGGTCATTCGGTCCGGCTGCGTTTCCCCCTTGCCCGGGCTCACCCCTTGCAGGAATCAAGTTATGGAACAGTGTGATATCGCCATCGTCGGGGCCGGCATGGTCGGCGCCGCCACCGCCTGTCTGCTGGCGGCGCAGGGTCTGTCGGTGCGGGTCATCGAGACCCGGCTGCCGGAGCAATACGCCCCCGAGCAGCCGCTGGATCTGCGGGTCTCCGCCATCAGTCAGGCTTCGGTGGCGCTGCTGGAGCAGGCTGGCGCCTGGCAGCATCTGCAGCAGATGCGGCTGTGCCCCTATCGCCGGCTGGAAACCTGGGAGCTGGATGGCTTCGCCACCTGCTTCAATGCCGCCGACCTCGGCCTGCCCCAGCTTGGCTACATCATCGAGAACCGGCTGGTGCAGCTGGCGTTGCTCAGACGCATGGAAGATTTCCCCAACATCCAGACCCACACCCCGGCGGCGGTGACGAGCCTGCACCAGAGCGCGGATGAGGCGGTGCTGACCCTGGATGATGGCAGCGAGCTGGCCGCCCGCTGGGTGCTGGCGTGCGACGGCGCCGAATCCCACACCCGCAAGCTGGCCGGCATCGGGGTGTCGCGCTTTGAATACCGCCAGCACTGTATGCTGATCAACATCGACACCGACTTCGAACAGGAAGACATCACCTGGCAGCAGTTCACCCCGAGTGGCCCGCGCGCTTTCTTGCCGCTACCCGGCCAGCATGGCTCCCTGGTCTGGTATGACAGTCCGGCCCGTATCCGGGCGCTGGCCGCCATGAGCAACGAGGGGCTGGCCGCCGAGGTGCGCCGCCACTTCCCGAGCCGGCTCGGCGGGTTTGCCGTGACGGCCAAGGGGAGCTTCCCGCTGGTGCGCCGCCACGCCAACGACTACCACGCCGGCCGGGTAGTGCTGCTGGGCGATGCCGCCCACACCATCAACCCGCTGGCGGGGCAGGGGGTCAACCTCGGTTTCAAGGATGTCGCCTGCTGGCGCGATCTGCTGCAGGGGGCTGGTGCCGACTGGCATCAGCTGGGGCTGGCCGGGCGCTACGAGCGGCGCCGCCGCCCCGACAACCTGCTGATGCAGTCGGGGATGGATCTCTTCTACGGGGTGTTCAGCAACGAGATAGGCCCGCTCAAGCTGGCGCGCAACCTGGCCCTCAATCTGGCGGACAAGGCGGGCCCGCTCAAGGAGATGGCGCTACGCTATGCGCTGGGGCTGGTTTAAGGCGCGCGGCGCCATCATGAGGGAGCAGGCAGCATGAACAAGGCATTGCTGGTGATCGATTTCATCAACGACATCGCCCACCCGGACGGGCGCATCGCCGCCTCGGCGGCCCATGTGCTGGAACAGGACGCCATCGCGCACGCCAATCAGGCGCTGGCCAATGCCCGCGCCCACGGCTGGCTGGTGGTGCTGATCAAGGTGGGTTTTGACCCGCACTATCTGCTGCAACCCAAGGGCTCGCCCATGTTTGGCCGGGCTCACCAGTTCGGGACGCTCTCGCTTGGCGATAGCGGCACCGACTTTCACGCCGACCTCGACGTGCAGCCAGGCGACTTGGTGCTGACAAAGCCCAGGGTCAGCCCCTTCTACGGCACCGCGCTGGAGCCGGCGCTGCGGGCCAACCACATCGACCACCTCTATCTGTGCGGGGTGAGTACCAGCTGGGCCATTCAGGCGGCGGCGCGAGAGGGTCATGATCGTGACTACGCCATCACCATTCTGGAGGATGCCTGCGCGGCGACGGATGCCACTGAGCACCATGCTTCGCTGCGGATGCTCGGCCGCATCGCCGAGGTCTGCAAGGTGGCTCAGCTGGCCTGATCCCGCCCGCAGGCGGAGCTTGCTCACTGTTTTGACATTTTGTCTGCGGCCCCCTGTCGGGCCGCAGCCATTTTGGGCAACATGAAGCGAGTATCGATGGCCACAAGGATGAGGGCATGCGTTATCAGGGACGGATCGTGCGCTGGAACGAGGCGCGCGGCTTTGGTTTTATCGCCCCCGAGCAGGGGGATGGCGAGCCAAAAGGAGCCGAGCTGTTCGTGCACATCTCGGCGCTGCAGTCAGATGGCTCGCTGCCCAAGATTGGCGAGCGGGTCTCCTATCTGCTTGGCACTGGCCAGGATGGCAAACCCAGGGCCGAGCAGGTGTTCTTTTTGGATCGGCCGCTGTCGCTGGCAGGCGCCCAACCAGCGCCTTCTGTGGGCAGGCAGGCTGTGACCGGGGAGCGGCCTACGCCAGCCAGGGCACGCCCGCGCCCCGTCTATCGACGCCGCAGCAACTGGCGCGGCAAGCTGATCCCGCTGCTGGTGCTGGCCGGGATCTTCTCCATTTACTCCCGCTTCTCGGCCGAGTCGGTCTCGCCTTCGCCAACCTCTTCTTTCAGTCAGCCGGCGGCGGACAGCACAGACAGCCCGCAGGCGGCGCCCACCTTCGTCCGTCAGTGCGACGGTCGGCAGTACTGCTCCCAGATGACCTCCTGCGAGGAGGCGACCTGGTTTTTGCAAAACTGCCCTAATACCAAGATGGATGGCAGAGGAAGAGGGAACGGGATTCCTTGTGAAAGCCAGTGGTGCGGCCACTAACGAGGGATGGGCGGATGCAAGTGATTGATCATCTATCTTTATCTTGCAGGCCGGGGGCGGGCCATGGCCGTCGATGCCCCTTCGTCATGGACGGAACGCCGGCATTACTGTTGTGGTTGCGGCAGGTGCGGTGCGTCGTTGTCGGGTGAGGAGCAGGGTCATGGCGGACTATTTTCAGGGATCACTGTTTCACTTCTCCGATCGGGCGCAATACTTGTCTGCATTGCTCAATTCGCTGGAGGAGCAGATCTCGGTGATCGATCGGGATGGCGTCATCCACTACACCAATCTCGCCTGGAATCGCTTCGCCGAACAGAACGGCATGCCGGAGGGGTACGACTGGCTGGGCGTCAACTATCTGAGGGTGTGCGACAACTCGGTGGAGCCGCTGGCCCAGATGGCGGCCGAGGGGATCCGGCGGGTACTGCGCCACGAGCAGCAGCACTTTCATCTGGAGTACCCCTGTCACAGCCCGGATACCCAGCGCTGGTTCATGATGCGAGTCTCCGCCATCCCCGGCATCGAGGTGGAGTTCTACACCATCAGCCACATCAACGTCACCGAACGCAAGCTGCAGGAGCTGGACATGGCCTACCTCTCCCTGCACGACCCGCTGACCGGGCTGGCCAACCGGCGGCTGTTCAACAGCTTTCTGCACAACGAGTGGCGGCGCAGCATGCGCGAACAGACCCCCATCTCCTTCATCATGCTGGATCTGGACAACTTCAAGCTGTGCAACGACCACTTCGGCCATCAGGTGGGGGACGGTTTCTTGCAGCAGGTGGGTCAGCTGCTGAGCACCTTCTGCCAGCGGGCCACCGATCTGCCGTGCCGCTTCGGCGGCGACGAATTTGCCCTGATCCTCGGTAACACCGGGGACGAGGCCGCCTCCCGCATGGGGGAGGCCATTCGCGCCGGCATCGGCGAGCTGCTGATCCCGGGGGCGGATGGGCTTCGACTCAGCGCCAGCGTCGGCATCGCCACCCTGTTGCCGCAGCAGGCCCGCGTCTCGGAAGAGGAGCTGCTGACCGCCGCCGACATGGCGCTCTATCTGGCCAAGCAGGGGGGCAAGAATCGCTGCCACTGCGTCAGCTGCAGCGCGCTGCCGGCCGCCTGATACTCGATTGCCACACCCCCCGTGGCGATACCTCGCCTGTCCCCTGATATCGACTCCCTGAACCTATCGCATCAGCGACCCGGCAGGGCTGGCTGCGGCGCCGGGTGGGCATCGATGACCAGCTGCACGAAGCGATCGCGGATGGGATCGGCAAATTCCGGGTTCCACACCAGGCTTATCTCCCACTCGGAGCAGGGGCCGGACAAGGGGTAGAGGGTGACGTCCGGGCCGGCGATGAAGCTGACGCTGCGCGGCAGGATGGCGTTGCCGATGCCGGCGGCCACCAGTGCCACCAGAGTCTGGATATCCTCCGCCTCCTGGATCATGCCGGTCAGCCGGTTGGCGCCGAGGAAGCCTGCGATCTGCTGGCTGAGGCCGGGACAGCGGTGGCCGACCATTTGCAGCAAGGGCTGGCTGGCCAGTGCCTGCTCCACATCGAAGGCGGCCGGATCCGGCCGTGTCATCAGGGTCGGCACCGCCAGCACCAGCCGATCGGTCAGCAGTCTGTGCTCCTGCAGCTGCGGCGCCTGGGGCCGGCGCATGAAGCCAAGCTGCAGCTGGCCCGACAGCAGCCGCTCCTGCTGGATGGCGGAGGTCATGTCCTGCAGATGCACCATCACCTCGGGCACCTGCTGCTTGAAGCTGGCCACCAGTGCCGGTGCCAGCGCGAAGCTCGACAGTCCGAAACCAATCTTGAGGCGCCCGGCAATGCCGCTGGCCAACGCCATGGCATGGCGCTCAAAGCCCTTGCCGTGTTCGACCAGGGCGCTCGCCTGGGTGAGCAGCTGGGCGCCGATGGCGGTCAGCTCGGCGCCGTGGCGACCCCGATTGAACAGGGTGCTGCCGAGGGTCTGCTCCAGCCCCTGGATCTGCTTGGTGAGGGCCGGCTGGGTGATGAACAGCCGGTTGGCGGCCTCCCGGTAGTTGGCGGTGTCGGCCAGGGTGACGAATGCCTGCAGTTGCTTCAGATCGAATTTCATTCCATATGGTTATCTAAAGTGGCCGTTTTGTGATTATAAATTATCTAATCGCCTTGTTCTAATGGTCTGGTAGCGGGCCCCATTGGCCCCATCCGATCCGTCACAAGGAGTCATCTCATGCCTGCCGAACGCTATCTGTTTTTGATCAAGGGAACCCTGGTACTGGCCCAGCCGCTGGCTGCGCCGGAGACGGGGGAACTGCTTACCAGCCTGCTGCAGCAGGGCTTTGCGGTCGGCCCCTTGCAAGTGTGGGCGAGCAATGCCGAACAGGCGCTGGCCTGTTATGAACAGGCGGCCCAGCGGCGGGCCTTCGGCGACATTCTGGCGGGGAGCGAACCCGGCCTGGCAGGGGTCGGTTCATGAGCCGGCTTGTGCTGCGGGCCAGCGCCCTGCTGCTGGACATGGATGGTACCCTGGTGCACTCCACCGGCGAAGTGGAGACGGTATGGCGGCTATGGTGCCGCCGTCATCAGCTGGCGCCCGAGCCGGTGCTGGCCATGTGCCACGGGGTGCGCTCGCGAGAGGTGCTCCGAGCCCTGGCCCCGCAACTGGACATGGCGCAGGAGGTGGCCCTGCTCGACGAGCTGGAGATCAACCACACCGGTCAGGCGGAGGCCATTACCGGGGCCCGGGCTCTGCTGGCGGATCTGCCAAGCGAGCGCTGGGCGCTGGTGACCTCCGCCAGCCAGCGGGTGGCCCGTCATCGATTGCGCAGCGCCGCTCTGCCGTTGCCCGCCCTGCTGGTGGGGGCCGAGGATGTGGTGCATGGCAAGCCGGATCCCGAGCCCTATCTGCTGGCGGCCGAGCGTCTGGGGTTGGCGGCGGCCGATTGCCTGGTGTTCGAGGATGCGCCGGCCGGCATCACCAGTGCCCTGCGGGCGGGTTGCCGTGTGGTACAGGTGGGAGGCAGGCAGCGGCTGGATCCGAACATCAGCGCCCTGATCCAGGACTGGCGCCAGGTAAGCGTGGCGGAGGAGGCGGCGGGTCTGCAGCTGACGCTGCTGGCCTGACAACAAAAAGCCCCCGTCGAGCGGGGGCTTGGATGGTGGACGACGCGCTTATTTGAACACGCGAAAACGCGCGGCGTCGTCCATGAAGGTCTTGTCACCGGCCGGTTGCTTGATGCTGCCAAAGGGCATCTGGGCGCGCAGCAGCCAGCTGGTAGGCAGGTTCCACTCCTTGTGTACCGCCTGGTCGATGAGCGGGTTGTAGTGCTGCAGGGACGCGCCGATCTTCTCCTGGGCTAGGGTGGTCCAGACCGCAAACTGGGCGATGCCGGTGGCATGTTCCGACCAGATGGGGAAGTTGTCGGCGTAGAGGGCGAATTTTTGCTGCAGATCCTTGATGACGTCGGTGTCCTCGAAGAAGAGCACGGTGCCGAAACCTGCGCGGAAACTGCCGTCCACCTTGGCTTCACTCTGGGGATAGGCTTCCGGCGGCACTATCTTCTTCAGCTCCGCCTTGACGATGTCCCACAGCTTGTGGTGCTGGGCGCCAAACAGGATGACGGCGCGGGAGCTCTGGGAGTTGAACGAGGAGGGGCTGTGCTTGATGGCATCCTGGATGAGAGTGGTCAGCTGCTCCGGCGTATGGGAAACCTGGTCACCCAGGGCATAGATGGTACGACGTACTTTGATCTGTTCGATAAACGGACTGCTCATAACATCTCCTTTGTTTGACAGGGAATCGTCTTCGGTGGTCCTTGGCAAGGCCATCCGGCTCCGATTGTTCAAGCTATAGACTATAACACCCCCTTCCTGGTTAGCCGTCAACGCACAGTGGTCACTGTTTTTACTTTTTGTTGATATACATATCCACGGCATGGATGAGCAGTATCACGTTTATATGTTTTTTGTCAGTTAGCCGAAGGGCGGCTGATTTTAATCAATGAATGATTCTGTCCGACCGCCATAGAATCCTCGCATTACAGAATTTTTTGCGGGGTGTTGATGATCCAATGGTTGATTAGTCGGCGTTACTACCTGTTGACCTCGCTGACCCTGCTGCTGGGCACCCTGGTGCTGGTGGTGACCCTGGCCCTGGCGACGGCTAGTTATCTGCGCAGCATCGACAAGACGGTGGCCGGCTACGGCCACATGCTCTCCTCCCTTGATGCGGCCCTGATCCACGAGCTGGTGCTGGCCAACCAGCGTCAGCTGGCGGTGCTGGAAGCGTCGCTGGACAAGGCCGCCATCGCCCGCGGCGAGCCGGCCGACAACCCGCTCTGGGCCATTGCCCACCAGATCAAGCGCGACAGCCACTACATCTACTTCTACAACCCGCAGACGGACCGCATCAGCAGCTACCCGGCCTGGCAGCAGCCGGCCGAGTATCGTGCCGCCAACCGGCCCTGGTATCGGGCGCTGTCGATGCCGGGGGATGAGCTCATCTGGTTGGGTCCCTATCAGGAGTACGGCTCGGACAAGCAGATCCTGACCCTGATCAAGCGGGTAAAGGGGCTGGATGGTCAGCTGCTTGGCCTGCTGATGGTCGACATGTCGTTCAACGCCATCCAGCAGGCACTGCAGAGGGCCATGGGCCGCAACCAGGCGGCCATCTACATCAGCTCGCGGGGGGGAGATGAACTGGTGGTGGGCTGCAACATGGCGCTCTATCAGCCGCCAGTGACCACGGCGGGCGTGGTGGGCAGCGAACTGGAGGTGATCTGGCATGGCCGCCATCTGCGCCGGGAGCTGGAGGGGATCGACTGGGATCTCAACATCTATCTGCCGCCCGAGCTGTTTCACGACGGCCTCGAGGAGGCCCTGCTGATGGTGGTGCTGCCGCTGCTCTCGCTGTTTGCCATCTGGTTTTGCAGCATCAACTTTCTGGTGCGGGTGTTCAATCAGGAGCAGGCGCTGGTGGCCGGCTCGCTGACCGGCATAGTGCGGGATCCGACCCTGACTCCCTGCCAGCTGAAGACCTGGTTCGTGCACAGCAGCCTGAGCGAGATAGATCAGGTGCGGGCCAGCTTTCTGCAGGGGCAGGATGCCCTGCTGCACGACCCCCTCACCGGCATCATGAACCGACGGGCCTTCACCCAGCGTCGCAGCGAACTGGAGGAGAGCGCCACTCCTCACTGGCTGCTGCTGTTTGACGTCGACAACTTCAAGCGCATCAATGACAACTGGGGGCACACTGTGGGGGACGGCGTGCTCTGCCGGGTCGCCGAGCTGCTGGTAGCGGAGCTGGGCAGTGGCTGCGTCTACCGGATCGGGGGCGACGAGTTCGCCGCCCTGTTGCCCTGGTCGCGCAGCGAGCTGGAGGCCGGGCTGACCCGGCTGCTGGCGCGGGTGCGCAATCAGCAGTGGCGCGAGTTTCGCGAGGCAGTGACCCTGAGCGTGGGCGGCGCTCACAGCCCGGATGACGGTGTGCTGTTGTTCGAGCGGGCCGACGAGTGTCTCTATCGGAGCAAGCGGCTGGGGCGCGATGGCTGGTCTTTGACGGAGCGGACCCGGCAGGAGCAGGGTGCTGACAGATCCTGTCATATGGATAACGGCTAAGCGACCGCTGCCGCTCGGTGGGCCCCGGCACCGTTCGCTGCCCAATTTCCATGCGATCTCATTTACGTATTTAGATTCAATATCTTATGAGCCAATTGATCGATATCACAGGCGGCGCGGGAGGCGGTGTCGCTCTCCTGCGACAGTGGCGCCCTTTGGCGGGAATCGTATAGTTCGGGGAAATTAATCAGGTTTGACAGGAGTACCCCATGGAGATGAACAAGCGTGGCATGAGCGCCCTGGCCCTGCTGGGCTCACTGCTGCTGGTCAGCAGCGCAGCGCAGGCCTCGGAGACACTCAATACCATCCTCGGTGGCGGTGCGGGTGGCGTGGCCGGCACCATGATCGGCAAGGAGCTGGGCGGTGATACCGGCGCCCTGGTGGGGGCGGCACTGGGCGGTGCGGCCGGTGGCGCCGCCACTGCCAACAAGGGCAACAAGAATGAAGCGGCCCTTGGTGGCGCCGTCGGGGCGCTCGGTGGCGCGGCCATCGGCAAGAGCGTGGGTGGCAGCACGGGTCAGCTGATCGGGGCCGGTGTGGGCGGGGCCAGTGGCTCCGCCATCGGTGCCAAGACTGGCGATGGCCACAAGAGCAACAACGACCGTTACTACGACGATGAGCACAGGCACCACAAGAAACACAAAAAGCACAAGAAACACAGATGGCACGACGATGATTGATCGCAGCCAGCAATGAGAGAGGGGCCGACAGGCCCCT
This sequence comes from Aeromonas sp. FL131, assembly GCF_049860615.1. Taxonomy (NCBI): domain Bacteria; kingdom Pseudomonadati; phylum Pseudomonadota; class Gammaproteobacteria; order Aeromonadales; family Aeromonadaceae; genus Aeromonas; species Aeromonas sp. FL131. Next base: position 3,190,849 of record NZ_CP187595.1, on the reverse strand, counting down.
CTCTTTTGTTTGGCTTGGCTTGCCGCTCACACCAGCCGGTGTTGGCGGCGCCCCTCGGCGAAGGCGTTGATGTTGTCGATCAGCTGATCGGCGAGGCGCTGCATCGACTCCTCGCTGGCCCAGGCCACGTGGGGGGTGAGGATGAAGTGGGGGTACTGCAGCGCCTGCATCAGCGGATGGTCGGGAGGCGGCGGCTCGACGCTCGCCACGTCGAAACCGGCGCCGCCGAGGCGGCCGTTGGCCAGTGCCCGCAGCAGGGCTTCCTCGTCCACCAGACCGCCGCGGCCGACGTTGATCAGCAGGGCGCCCGGCTTCATCAGCTCGAGCTCCCGCTCGCCAATCAGGTTGCGGGTATAGGGGGTGAGCGGGCAGTGCAGGCTGATGACATCGGCGCTTTGCAGCAGTTCGTCCAGCGGCAGCCGATCCTCGTCGTGGCTGGCGCCGACCTGGCTCTGGGCGTAGCGCACCTCCATGCCGATCCCCCTGGCCCGCTCGCCGAGGGCCTGACCGAGCGTCCCCTTGCCGATGATGCCGAGCCGCTTGCCGTGCAGATCCGTGATGTGGTGATCGAAGAAGCAGAATTGGCCGCTCTGCTGCCAGCGCCCCTCCAGCAGCGACTGGCGCCAGCAGAAGAGGTTGCGCGCCAGGGCCAGCATCAGCGCCATGGCGTGTTCCGGTACCGAGGGGCCCGAGTAGTTGCGGATGTTGCAGACACCGACGTTGGCGGCGCGGCACGCCTCCAGATCCACGTTGTCGCTGCCGGTGGCGGCCAGCGCGATGAGTTTCAGGTCCGGCAGCTGGGCCAGCTCGGCGGCGCCGATGCGCACCTTGTTGATGATGGCGATGCTGGCGTCTTTGAGTCGCTCCACCACCTGCTCTGGAGCCGTGCTCGGGTAGCTCTGCCAGTGATGGGGAAAATCGGGGTGGCGCAGGGTGATGCCGGTATCCAGGGTATCGCTGTCGAGAAACACAATTTGCTGCATGGAGCCTCCTGCCGTTGAGGCGTTCATGATGCCAAACATCGGCGACCGAGGGCCAGTTTGCTGCGCATCAATGGCTTGGCAATCGCGCCGGATGTGAGGCAGGCGGCATTTTTCGGGTCAGAGCCAGCCGAGGTGGGTGAGCCAGCCCTGGATCCGGGTCGGCGTTTCGTCCAGCTCCAGCAGGGCGTAGGGGCGGTAGTTGAGCTTGTGGCTGCGGCGGCTTTCGCTTCTGCGCGCCTCGGCGGCCAGCAATGGCCAGCGTCCGCCATCCTCCTGATAGAGGTCGAGGGTCGGCATGGTGGCCTGGGCGATCTCCTTGGCGAAGATCTGGTTGCTCTGCTGGTCGGGGAAGAAGCCGTCGAGCAGCACCAGCGCATCGGGGGCGGGCAGCTGTTCGCTGGCGATGAGGTTGGTGGCCCAGGCGGCGCCGGTGCCTTGCGCCAGTATCAGCTTGAAGCCCCCCTCCTGCAGCTTGGCATCCCCCAGCTTGCTGATACGGGTGGCGAACTGCTTGCGAAAGTCGTCGATGGCCTGCTGCTTTTTCTCGGCGGCGGGGTCCAATTCGGTTTGCTGGGGCGAGGGGAGCAGCAGCAGGGTGTCGAAGCCGAGCCGGCCGAGGGCCCGGGTCAGCTGCCACAGCTGGCCGCTGCGCTGCCAGTCGGGCAAAAGGATGGCCAGCCCCACATAACTGTCGCTGTCGTGCTTGGCGAACAGCACTGTCTGCTTGTCGATCTGGGTGCTGTTGGGCAGCCCCTGCCAGTCGTTGTTCTGCCAGTAGTCGAGCGGCGTCAGCGGTGTGCCCTCGCTGGCCTGCAAGGGGTTGCTTGCCAGCAGGGTCAGTAACAGCAGTGATAAAAACAATCTGGCCATAGTGCGCTCCCCCGGTTACTCGGGTTAGCGGCACCAAGCCGGTTTTCTGAAGGGGGAAGTGGCAGCGCTAGGGTGACGGCCGATCGGTGCTGGCGAGCCCGGCCAGCTGGCGGTCGTGCAGGGAGGAGAGCAGCAGCAGGGCAGTGACGGCGCCAATCAGGGCGAAGAACATGTCGGACTGGGTATCCCAGGGGTCGCCCTGGGTGCCGAGAAACTCATCCGCCCCCTGACCGAGCGCGAGGGCGGCCCCCCACTCGATGAACTCGTAGGTAGCGCTGATGGCGAGCACCACGCAGACCACCAGAAACGCCAGCATGCGCCGGCCCTGCACATAACCTCCGCGCAGCAGGATCTCCCGGCACACCAGGGCGGGCACGAAGCCCTGAAAGAAGTGGCCAATCTTGTCATAGGGGTTGCGACTGAGCTCGAGCCACTGCTGCAGCTCGAATCCCAGCGGGACGCGGGCGTAGGTATAGGCGCCGCCCAGCATCAGCACCATGGCGTGCAGGGTGATGCACAGATAGAGCAGGCTGGTGAGCGGAAAACGGCGGTGCGTCAGGGCAAGCAGCGGCATGGCGATGAGCACGGGGGCGACTTCCATCAACCAGGTCGCCCTGTCATAGGGTTGCCAGCCGGAGAGGATCAGCAGTACCAGGGTCAACAGCAGCAACAGACCTTTATGCAGAGATGTCATGGGGCGCTCCGGAGGATGGCACAAACCAGCTTGCCCATTTAGCCATGTTTGCGCTTTGAATACAGCCGGGTGGCGTCGTGCACTCATAAAAAAAGCGAGCCGAAGGCTCGCTTTTTCACCATGGATTCAAGGGGTCAACTTAGTTGACGCGACGCTTGAACTCACCGGTGCGGGTATCGATTTCGATCTTGTCGCCGATCTCTACGAAGGCGGCAACGGCCAGCTCGTAGGTGGTGCCCTTCAGACGGGCAGGCTTGGTCACTTTACCGGAGGTGTCGCCACGGGCGGCCGGCTCGGTGTACTCGACTTCGCGAACGATGGTGGTCGGCAGTTCTACGGAGATGGCTTTCTCGTTGTAGAAAGTCACTTCGCAGATGTCTTCCATGCCGTCAACCATGTAGTTCAGGGCATCACCCAGGTTGTCTTTCTCGACGTCGTACTGGTTGTACTCGGTGTCCATGAAGACATACAGGGGGTCGGAGAAGTAGGAGTAGGTGCACTCTTTACGTTCCAGCTGAACAACTTCCAGCTTGTCGTCGGCCTTGAATACGGTCTCGGTGGCGCTGCCGTTCAGCAGGCCTTTCAGCTTCATCTTGACCACGGCGGAGTTACGGCCGGATTTGTTGAATTCGGCTTTCTGGACCACCATCGGCTCGGTACCGATCATGACGACGTTACCAGCGCGGATTTCCTGTGCGGTTTTCATGTAAAAATTCCTGTTCGTATACGGGCAGATAAAAACTGCCAGATTATATACGGCTTTCTAAAAATTTCACCAGCCGAGTGACGAGATCCCCATCCCTGAGCTGCTTCTGTGACCAAGGTCGCCCATGTTGCAGCCATATCGCGGCGTGTTCCGGCCATTGCGCCCACCAATCGCGACAGTTTTCCCCCTGATTGAGGGCGTGGCTGAAGCCGCGCAGCCATTGGCCGGTGGCGGGGGGCAGCTCTGCCAGATAGTGGTCGAGAAAGCCGTCCAGCTTGACCATGTGAGCCTGCTCTTCCTGCGGATAGATGTGCCACAGGAAGGGGCGGGCGGCCCACTGGGCCCGCACGAAGGAGTCTTCCCCGCGCACCAGATTGAGATCGCAGCTCCACAGCAGCCGATCGTAACCGGCCTGATTGGTCATCGGCAGCAGCTTGATGGTGAGGTTGCCCGCCTGCAGCAGTGCCCCTGCCTTGGCCGTCGGAATGGCCGCTGCCAGCCCGGCGCCGGTGAGCACGTCGTTGAGGGAGCGCCCGAGCGGCAGCAGCAGGGTGACGGGCGTGGCGCTCTGGCACCAGCTTTCGACCAGGCTGGTCAGGGCGGCGCTCTCGTAGGTGAAGAGGCTGACCCGCAGCTCGTGCTCTTGTTTGGGCGGCAGGCCGAGGCTGGCCCAGTAGGCGGCAAGCCCGGCTTCATCCTGTTGCCAGCGCTCGCGATCACTAATGAGGCCGCGCTCGCACAAGAGACCGCCGGTTCTGGCCGTGAAGCCCGGGAAGAAGAAGTATTTGTTGAGGCTCTGGTTGCCGACCCGCTGGGGCGAGGCGAGGGCGTGGCAATCCTCGACCCAGGATTCGGCCGAGAGGTATTCGAGGTTGATCCAGCAAGGGGGCCTGGGTTGGCTCGCCATCTGCTCGGCCATTCGTTCAATGAAGGGGGCGGGCAGCTGGCAGGCAAAGGCCTCGATCACCACCCTGGCCGGGAGGGTGTCGGCCGGCAGGGTGTCGTGCCAGTGCTGGATATGGATGCCATCGACCCACTGGCTATCCTGCGCGGGGTCGAGCCCCGGGCAGATGCGGGCGAAGCTGGCCAGATCGTCCACCCAGAGCCGCACTTGGACCTCATTGCCGTGGATTGGGAGCGCGCCTTCCTGTTTCAGCTGGCGGGCCAGCCGCCAGGTGACGCCGATGTCGCCGAAGTTGTCCACTACGCAGCAGAAGATATCCCAGTCAAACGGGGGGAGGGGGCTGGTCATGTCAGGGCATCCAGATACAAAAAAACCGGTGCGCAGGGTAGCACACCGGTTGGCTGGCTTCTAACCGTCAGCGCGTGACGGTGGCTGCGGCAGGTTACTCCTTGCCGTAGACATTGTTCTCTTGCTCGCGCACCCGGATAAAGGTGGTGTGCGCTTTGTGCAGTTCTTTAAGCTGGCGGTAAAGCAGATGAACCAGGTTTACTCCTTGCCGTAGACATTGTTCTCTTGTTCGCGTACCCGGATAAAGGTGGTGCGCTTGGTGAGTTCTTTCAACTGGCTGGCACCCACATAAGTGCAGGTGGAGCGCACTCCGCCCAGGATGTCACGCACCGTGTTTTCGACCGGGCCGCGATAGGGCAGCAGCACGGTTTTGCCCTCGGAGGCGCGGTATTCGGCGACGCCGCCAGCGTGCTTGTCCATGGCGCTCGAGGAGCTCATGCCGTAGAACTTCATGAAGGGTTCGCCATCCACGTCGACGATTTCGCCGCCACACTCCTCGTGGGCCGCCAGCATGCCGCCCAGCATCACGAAGTCGGCGCCGCCGCCAAACGCCTTGGCCACATCCCCCGGGCAGGTGCAGCCGCCGTCACCGACGATCTGGCCGCCCAGACCGTGGGCCGCATCGGCACACTCGATGATGGCGGAGAGCTGCGGGTAGCCGACCCCGGTCTTGACCCGGGTGGTGCAGACCGAGCCCGGGCCTATGCCCACTTTGACGATGTCGGCGCCGGAGAGGATCAGCTCCTCCACCATCTCGCCGGTGACCACGTTGCCCGCCAGGATGACGTGGTTCGGGCAGGCTTCGCGGATCTTGCGCAGAAACTCGACGAAGTGCTGGGAGTAGCCGTTGGCCACATCGACGCAGATGAAGCGCAGGGCGCTGGACATGGCCAGGATCTGGCGGGTCTTGGTGAAGTCATCCTCGGAGGTGCCGGTGGAGACCATCACATGACCCAGCAGCGCCGGGTCGGTTTCGCTCACGAAGGTTTGCCACTGCGCAAGGCTGTAGTGCTTGTGTACTGCGGTCATCATCTCGAAGCTGGCCAGGGTACGCGCCATGGCGAAGCTGCCGACGGTATCCATATTGGCGGCGATGACGGGCACCCCTTGCCATTGGGTCTGGGTGTGCTTGAAGGTGAACTGACGGGTCAGGCTGACTTGGGAACGGCTCTTGAGAGTAGAGCGCTTGGGGCGGAACAGGACATCCTTGAAACCGAGCTTCAAGTCTTCTTCGATACGCATTACGAATTCCTTATTGAGCCTTGTTTGATAGGTCACTTTGCAGTGGCAACTTTTCGGCAGGCGCAAAAAAACCGGTGGTTTTCAGGCCCTCCGGTTTACAACAGTGTAGGCAAAAATCCCGTCGGAACAAGACTGATAATTCACTCAGCGTTGTGGTAGCCTTTGGCGTCACAACCTGAGCGCAGCCTTGGGTTTCATCCAGCCCCGTTTATCTCGCCTCGTCCGTCCATTTGGAGTATCCCGATTGAATCCCTTTTGGCAAGCTTCTGTGTGATCCTGACGCCACGCGTCATGTCTGCGCTGGCGGCGGTGAGGCGGCCACGTTCACCAGTTGACAGCCGCCTTTTCCATCCCCACTCTGGGCTGTTCGGGCCAGCGTTGGCCCTGCCCTGACAAGGAGTGAAGATGTTCGGATTGCGAATGATGCCGCTGCTGTTGCTGGTCGGTCTCGCCCTGCCGGGAGCGGCTCGGGCTGCCTCCGATCCCGCCGTTTATGGCTGGATTGAGAAGGGACTCATCATGCCGAGCGGGGTGGCGGTGAAGATGAAGCTGGATACCGGGGCGCTCACCTCCTCGCTTGATGCGCGGGATCTGCGCCACTTCAAGCGTGACGGCAAGTCCTGGGTACGCTTTACCCTGCAGGTGACCGATGCCAACACCGACCGGCAGGTGAGCCAGACCCTGGAGCGACCGGTGGAGCACATGGTGACGGTGCGTGGCGCCGGCGGCATGGAGCAGCGCCCCACGGTCACCATGTCCATCTGCCTGGGTGACAAGGTGTATGAGGAGTGGTTCACCCTGCGCGATCGCAGCAAGATGATCTATCCGGTGCTGCTGGGGCGCCGCCTGCTGGCGGATCTCGGCGCGGTGGATTCGAGCCGCACCTTCACGGTGCAGCCGAGCTGTCGCTGAGGGAAGTGAACGATATAAAAAAACGGGGGCCTGGCCCCCGTTTTTTTAGGCTATGTCCCAATTACGTGTTGCATGGGGCGCCCCAGCGCCTCATGCAAGCAACGTGAGATATTCACTTCCCGCCCATAGCGCTCCAACATCCTCCTCCAACCCAGATAATTCCTCAGATAGTGGGTCGCGACCCCATGGAACCGCTCCATCCACTCCTTCAATCGCCTGTGGTACCCGTTCACATGTTGGATGTGATATGCACCCACCACCCGCTCTCCCGCTCGATTGCGCACCACTTGGTGTGTTATCCCCAGTCCCTCGCTGAAACTCGCATACACCCCGGCACCATCGCTGCACAGGACGGCATCCGGGGCGATAAGCGGCTCAAGCACCGCCTTCACTGCCCTGGCATTCAGCTGCTCCAACTGGAAATCGGCCAGGTGGCCTGCTCGGTCTTGCACCACCATCACCGGGATGTAATCCGGTCCTGTGCCTCGGGTACGGCCTTTACCTCCACGATGGCGGGCCGGGCGGGGCAATCCGCGCTGTCCTTTGAATGACTCCAGGAAGAAGGTCTCATCGACCTCGATGATACCCTCTTCCCGTACCGCCTGGTGGCTAGCCATGGCCTTCAGGAAGCGGTGACGCCACAAAAAGGCGGTGTTTTTACCGACCCCGCAGTGGAGCGCCGCCTGCCGGACGGTCAGACCGTCGATGAGGGCCTGTGCATAGTCTTCCCAGCATTGTGGCTTGCGAAGTCGGGCGAGAGGCGTGTTAGTGAGAACGGAACTGGTGCGCAAGCACTGCTTGCAGCGATAACGGCGCAGCCCTCGAGACCAGCCCCAGGGAGCCAGCAGTGTGGCCTCAGCCTGGCAGTGAGGGCAGCATTGGCATGCGGGAAGTTGAGTGGCCAACGAGGTGATGGGGTGAGGGGTGGTGAGTTCCTGTTGCGCGAGACGACGCTGACGCAAAGTGAGTAATGGGAAGAGGGACAGTAGCTGTTGAAAGGCTTGGGTATCCATGGTGGAGGCCCTCAAGGTGATGACCTACTTCAAGGTTAGCCTTTCAACACATAACTGGGACAGAGCTTTTTTTTATGGTGATGATCAGACTGGGCGGGAGGGGGCGGGCAGCAGCACGCTCACTTCCAGCCCCCCTTCCGGCCGGTTGTGGATGTCGAGATCGGCGCCGTGCAGCTGGGCGATGCGCGAGACGATGGCCATGCCGAGGCCGACCCCGTCCCCCTGCTGGGGATTCACCCGAAAGAAGCGCTCGCACAGGCGCGACAGGGCGGCGGTGGGGATGCCGGGGCCGTTGTCGCGAATGTCGACCCTGACCCTGTGTCCCTCCGGGCGCGCCTCGACCGCGATCTCGCCCTGCGCCTGGGTGTAGCGTAGGGCGTTGTCGATGAGGTTGCTGAACATCAGCTCCAGCAGGGTGGCTTGCCCCATTACCGTTAGCTGCTCGGTGCCTTCCAGCGACAGCTGCTGATCCTTTTTCAGGGCGATGGGGGCCAGGGTGGCCAGGGTGCCCTGCAGCAGCTGGTTCAGGTTGAGCTCGGTCAGCTCCAGCCCCTGCTGGTTGTCGATGCGAGCCTGGGTCAGCAGCTGGCGCAACAACCGATCGCTGCGATCGAGCGCCAGCAGCATCTTCTGCAGGGAGTGCTGACGGCTCTCGGCATCCTCGGCGGCCAGCGCGTTCTCGCTGTGGATGCGCAGCACCGCCAGCGGGGTGCGCAGCTCGTGCGCCGCCTCGTTGGTGAACTGCTTCTCCCGCTCTATGGTGTCGGCAAGCGCGTGCATCAACCGGTTGATCTCGTTGGTGAGCGGGGTCAGCTCCTGGGCCCGGATCTTCAGGGTGAGCGGGCTCAGGTTGGCCGGGTGGCGCTCACCGATGGCCTGGGCCAGCTGCCGCAGCGGCGCCAGCCCGCGGGAGATGAGCCACCACAGCAGGCCGAGCAGGAAGGGCAGGGTGATGAGCAGCGGCAGCATGGCCAGGGTGGCCATCTTGCTGGCCAGCTCGCTGCGCTCGTCATCCCGCTCCGCCACGATGAGCCAGGTGTGCTCGTCCTGGTTGTAGAGGGTGAAGGTGCGCCACTCGTGGTTGTCCTTGGTGACGTTGTTGAAGCCGGGGGCCAGGGCGCCGAGGGGCTGGCTCGGGGCGCTGGGGGAGCGCAGCAGTATGTGGCCCTGCTCGCTCAGCAGCTGGAAGTAGAGGTTGCGCTCGAATTCGTGGCCGAAGGGGGTGAGCTCCCTGTCTTCTCCCCGCAGGTTGAAGCTGGTGTCCTTCTGCCATTGATCCGGGTTGTGCTGCTCCCAGTCCTGATAGACGGTGCCGTTGGCGGGCAGTTCGCCATTTTGCTCCAGATAGCGGCTGAGCAGCTGGTTGGTGATACGGGAGGACTGGGCGAGACGGGCATCGAACAGCTCCTCCATCTCGTGGTTGGCCTCCAGATAACCGATGAGGGCGCTGATGGCCAGGCTGGCGCTGACCAGCGCCAGGATGCCGGAGAGCAGGAAGCGGCGGATGGAGCGGGGACGCGTCATGCCCGGTGGTCCCGGCGCTGGGCCTGTTCAAGCTGGGGGACTATGTAGCCGACCCCGCGGATATTACGGATGAGGTCGCTGTAGAACTTCTTGCGCAGGTGGTGAATATGCACCTCCACCGCGTTGCTCTCGGCCCCCTCGTCCCAGCCGTAGAGGCTCTGCTGCAGCTGATCCTTGCTCAGCACCCGGCCGCTCTGGGTGATGAGCTCCTGCAGCAGCTTGTATTCGTGGGGGGTGAGTTTGACCGGCTCGCCCCTATAGGTGACCTGCTGGGACTCGGGATAGAGCTGCAGCTCGCCGTATTCCAGCACCGCCTGGGCCTGGCCCTTGCTGCGCCGCACCAGGGCGCGCAGGCGGGCGTTGAGCTCCTGCAGGGCGAACGGCTTGACCATGTAATCGTCGGAGCCGGCATCCAGCCCCAGTACCCGGTCGTCCAGGGCGTCGCGGGCGGTGAGGATCAGCACCGGCAGCGTCTGGCCTTCCCGACGCAGCTTGCGCAGCAGGCTGATGCCGTCGATGTCCGGCAGGTTGAGATCCAGAATGAGCGCGGCAAACTCCTCGCTCTTGAGCACTGACAGGGCGGGCAGCCCCTGCTGCAGCCAGTCCACCGTGTAGCCGCTGCTGCGCAGGGCATCCACCATGCCGTCGCCCAGCATCACATCATCTTCCACCAACAGGATCCGCATTATTATTCCCCTCAAAAGAGGTTCTTCGCGGGATCTTGGGGAAGTGGAAGTTGACAGACAGGGTGCTGGTAAACTGGCTGTCTCCAAACACACCACCACCATCACCCTGCTGTCGCCGTGCATCATATTGATATTGCCTCCTTCTGGCCAGGTTATACCGTCATCGCCCAAGCGCTTTCTGCCAACCATCACACCCTGTTTACCCTTGAGCCTCGCGCCGACCTGTTGCCCCGTTGTCGCCGATGCCTGCAACCCACGCCATTGATCCACGACCAACGTATCCGCCGGGTGCGTGAGCGAGACCTATTTGACCGACAAGTCTGGTTACAACTGCCTGTTCGCCGCGTCGACTGTCTGCGCTGTGGTCGCGTCAGTGAACATATCGACTGGCTCCCCTCTGGCTCCCGCCTCACCCGGCGCATGCAGTGCTGGATTGAAGCGCTCGTTCAGTACCTCCCCATCCGCCATGTCAGCCAGCTCACCGGGGTCGGTTGGCACACCATCAAGGAGATCGACAAGCGCCGTTTGCAGACCAGTGTGGGCACCATCGAACTTGGGGAGGTGCGGCGGCTGGTGATGGATGAGTTTGCCCTGCACAAGGGACACCGCTATGCCACCGTGATCATGGATGCCGAGCGAACCCGCGTCCTGTGGGTGGGGCACGGCAACAGCCGGGCCGCTATCCGTCCCTTCTTCGAGCAGCTCGGCGAGCGATGCCAGCAGATTGAGGCGGTGGCGATGGACATGAACACGGCGTTCGACCTGGAGGTGAAGCAACACTGCCCGCAGGCGGAGGTGGTCTACGACCTGTTCCACGTGGTGGCTCGCTATGGCCGAGAGGTGGTGGACCGGGTGCGAGTGGAGCAGGCGAATGCACTGAAAAGCGATAAACCGGCGCGAAAAGTGGTCAAAAGTGCGCGTTGGTTGCTGCTACGTAATCGGGCGAAGCTGAGTGAAAAACAGGATGTGAAGTTGCAGGAGCTGTTGGCGGCGAATCAACCGCTGGCGATGGTGTACGTGCTGAAAGAGGCGTTGAAGGGCATCTGGTATGCGCCGAGCGTGTGGGAAGGATGGCGACGATGGCGGAGCTGGATGCGGCAGGTGAAGGAAAGCGGGCTAGCGCCGCTGCAACGATTTGGTCGAAATTTATCGAAATATATGCGGGGGATCCTGGCGAGTGCAAACTACCCGATGCACACGAGTGTGCTGGAAGGGGTGAACAACAAGATCAAAGTGATAAAGCGTATGGCATATGGATTTAGGGACTCAGAATACTTTTTTCTGAAAATCAAGGCGGCCTTCCCCGGAAAGCCGCGATGAACCTCAAAAGACGCTGCCCACCAGTATGCAAGCTGGTGGGCAGAGTTTAAATAGCGCTCTGATCCGACTTGGGTTTACAGCTTGTCGAGGCGATCGCGGATCTCGATGCGTCGACCCTGATCCGCCAGCTCGCGACCCGGCCGGGGCGGGGCGCTCAGCGCCTTCTCCAGATAGCTCTTGGCCTCGGCCTTGCGGCCCTGATCCAGCAGGAAGTCGCCGTAGAAGAAGTTAGGGTCGATGCCGGTCGGGTTGATGGCCAGCGCCTGCTTGAGCAGCTGCTCGGCCTTCTCGTCATCACCAAAGCCCACCGGCCAGCCCGGTACCTGATAGTAGAGCGAGCCCAGGCTGGTGTAGGCGGAGCCGTCCAGTGCCTTGGGGTCCTGCTTGAGGGCGATCTCCAGCTTGGCCTTGGCCTCCTTGACCAGACCCAGCGCCCCCAGCCCGCCCTTGGCGCCGGCCCAGGTGCTCTTGACGATGGCCGACCAGATCAGCAGGTCGGTGCGAAAGGCCTCCTTGGCGCTGGCCTGATCGGCCTGGCTGCTCAATTGTTCGAGGCAGTTCTCCTTGGCCTTGCCGGTTTGCTGATACTGACAGACGGCCCACTGCTGCTGGATGACGGGCAGGGTGTCGGCAGCCTGGGCCATCCCCGAGCCCAGCATGAGCAGCAGGAGGGCGCCGTGGGTGAAACGGGGGCGGAAAGTGGCGTGCTTCATCTTAACGTTCCTTCTCTGTCATGACGGAAGTTGTGTGCCCCGCGTTGCCGGCAGCGGGCGCCGCGTGGCGGGCATAGCGCTCTATGATGGGTTTTTGCTTGGCCAGCGCCCGGTCGACCAGGCCGGGCAGCAGGCCGTTGAGCCGCACGAACAGCTTCTCCGGCCAGCCGAGCCAGCTGCGGCGGGTTTCGTTGCACAGGGCGATGACGGCCTCCTCGGCCACGTCCTGCGGGCTGTCGGTGTGGGTGCCGAGCTCGGCATTCATCTCGTAGGCCGCCTCCGAGTTGAGGCGGGTACGGGTGGCGCGGGGAGCAAAGTGCAGCACCTGGATGCCGGTACCCTCCAGCTCGCGGCCGAGCGCCTCGCTGAAGCCGCGCAGGGCGAACTTGCTGGCGCAGTAGACGCTGTAGCCGGCGTAGCCGATGGCGCCGAAGCTGGAGCCGACGTTCATGATCACCGCCGGTTTGCGCAGGCGGGGCAGCAGCATGCGGGTGAGCTGGATCGGCGCCTCGACGTTGAGCAGCAGCTGGCGCTCGACCTGCTCGCTGCTCTGATCCTCCAGCCAGGCAAACTGGTTGCAACCGGCGTTGTTGATCAGCACGTCCAGCCCCTCGTCCAGCGCCGGATGCTGCAGCAGTTTGGCCCGCTCCTGGGGCGAGCCCAGATCGGCGATCACCGTCTGGTGGCGCTCTGGGTGCGGCAGCTCCTTGCGAAGCCGCTCCAGCGCACTGGCCCTGCGTCCGTGCAGCAACAGGCGCGCCCCCTGGGCCGCCAGCTCCTGGGCCAGCGCTTCGCCGATCCCGCCGCTGGCGCCCGTGAGCAGCACGAGTTTTCCTTCAAGCTTCATGATGTCTGGTTTTCCGTCAGTTGATAGAGCATGTCGGCATAGAGGCGGTAGACCACCTTAGCCGAGTGAATGATGGCTGCCTGATCGGCCGGGGCTTCTACCCGGTTCATCAGGGACTCGAAGAACTTGAGGTGCTCCTGATCCAGCGCGCCATGGGAGCTCAGGTAGCTCATGGCCTGGGGGGGCAGGCCGAGACCGGCCTTGAGCTGATCGGCCACGGTCAGGGCGATGGCGACGCTGGTGCCTTCCAGCACCTGGACCATGCCGAAGAACCCCATGGGGTTGCCGCGCTGTACCTGGTCGTAGAGGAAGGCCACCATCAGCTCGATGGGCAGCTCGGGCTGGCCGTGGCGCACCGCCTCGGCATCGCCGCCACAGGCGCGGATGTCGCTCAGGATCCACTCCTGATGGCCGTACTCCTCGTCGATGTACTCGGCGATGGCGCCGCGCACCCACTCATACTCCTGACCCAGCTTGCCGCCGGTGGCCATCAAGAGCGGTACCGTGTGGCGCACGTGATAGAAGGCCTGGGAGAGGAAGCGCAGGTAGATGTCGCGGGAGATCTCCCCCTTGCGGCACGCCTCTATGATGGGGGCGTTGAACAGATGCTCCCGGGCCGGGGCGGTGGCTTGTTGCAGCACTTGATAGAAGCTCATGAGGTCTCTCCTGTAAGGCATTGGCTGATCTGCCGGGAAAAGTGGTGATAAATCCGCTCGCGACGGGGGCGACCGTTGGCGGTCAGCAGCTCCGGATGCTGATCCAGCGCCACCGGCAGCCAGTGATGGATGCGGGCATAGTCGGGCAGGCGGTGATTGAGCTGCTCGATCTGCTGGGCCAGCTGGGCATCGGCGCCGGGCAGTGGCTGGATCAGGGCGACGTTGGCCGGCTGGCCGTCGCCGAAGATCACGATACGGGCGATGGCCGGGCAGAGCTGGGCTTCCGCCTCGACCCACTCGGGGGAGAAGTTGCGGCCAAAGGCGGTGATCTGGACGTTCTTCTTGCGCCCGGTGATGTGCAGATAGCCCTCATCATCCAGGTGGCCAAGATCGCCGGTGGCGACCCGTGCTGGCGCCGGTTCGTCGCTGCCCAGATAGCCAAGCATGGCGGCTCCCTCCACCAGGATCTCGCCGTCGGCGGCGATCGATACCCGGCAGTGGGGCAGTGGCTGGCCGACGCTGCCCAGGCTGTGGCCGTCGGGGCCGTTGAGGGCCACGACGGAGCCGCACTCCGACAGGCCGTACCCCTCGTAGACCGGCAGCCCCAGCTTGCGGGCCCGGCTGATGAGCTCGGGCGAGACTTTGCCGCCGCCCACCGCGACGAAGCGCAGGCCGGCCAGCTGCTCGGCCAGCGCCGGGTTGGCGCTGCACAGGGCCAGCAGCAGGCGCAGCAGCTCGGGCACCAGCACCAGACTGTGGGTGGGCCAGCGCAGCAGAGCTTGGGCCAGGGTGGCCGGGTCCAGCTTGCTGGAGCCGGCAAAGCCGAGCTCAGCCAGCGAAGGGATGCGGCTGCTGGCGCCGGTGAGCAGCGGCACGTAGAGGCCGGTCAGGTTTTCCAGCAGGGTGGTGAGCGGCAGCAGGGTCAGGTGCTTCTCGACGTTGGCCGGGGCGACCCGCTCGGCCAGTGAGGCGCAGACCGCCATCATCTGGGCCAGCGACAGGCAGACGCCTTTGGGCTGACCCGTGGTGCCGGAGGTATAGGTGATCTTGGCGGTGCCGGCCGGCAGAGGCGGCAACCGGGCAGGAGTGCGGCGCCACAGCGGCAGTTCGCCGACCGCCAGTTGCAGCGGATCGCTGGCCTGCCAGCCGGGATGGTGGGGGCCGATCAGGGCGTCAGCGCCGCTGCTCTCCAGCAGCCACTCCTGCTGCTCCAGGCTGAAGAAGTGGGGGATCGGGATCACCACGATGCCGGCCATGGTGCAGGCGAGATCGATGAGCGCCCAGGGCAGGCCGTTGTCCAGCTGCAGCGCCAGCCGGCTGATCCCGGCCATCTGCAGACGGTCGGCCAGCGCTGGCAACTGCTGCCACAGTGCCTCGTAACTGAGGCTGTGCTGGCTGCTGGCAAGAGCCGGGCTGTGGGGCGTCTGGCGGGCAAAGTAGGCGATTTGGTCAAACAGCATCATAAGGCGCTCCGATGCGGGCAGTTGAACAGGGACGGCATGGGCGCCAGCAGGGAGAGCAGCAGGCTGCCCTGAACCAGTGCCTGCCGTCCGAGGCCGAGATCGCCGACCATCACCTTGGGCTGGCAGTGGTAATAGGCGCCCCAGGCGCTGGCGTCGTCACCCACCTTGTCGGCCTGGGCGGGGGCCAGCTCGACCGGGGTGAGGTGGAGGCGGTGAAAGCTGTTGCGCAGCTTGGCGGTGCCGGTGAATACAACATAATCGAGGTCGTTGTCGCACAGCAGGCGGCAGAGCGCCGCAAACATCAGGCGGGCGTTGCCGGGCTCGCTGCAGGCGAGGTTGCCCACCTCGACGATGCGATCCCGCCGGGCGGGGGCGCCGAGCCGGGTTTCGATGGCGGCCTCGATGGGCTGCTCCAGATACTGCTCCAGATAGAGGCGCTCGCTGCCGGCCAGCTTGAGACCGCAGGCGCCGACCAGCAGGCCGTCGGCCCGGTAGAGGCCGAGCAGGCAGGGCAGAAAATGGGGAATGCGGGCGTTGAACTCCTGGCTGTAGGCGGCCTGGATGTAGCCTTGCAGTGCCATGACCTATTGCGGGGTATCGGCCAGCGTCAGCCGATAGGGGGCTTGAATGTCGGTGGTCATGGATGGCTCCTTCTTGTCGATTGTCATCAGACTAAAGGGGCAAACTTAAGAAACCCTTAAGAGGTAAAAAATCTGTTTCACACAGAGGCAACTGGTTGAAAAGAGAGGTAAAGCTGCGACCCGAACACGGAGCAGCCGGACAAAAACCTTGTCAGCCGCCAGACGGGCAGGCAAGCTGCGGCCACTTTTGACCGCCCCGCTTTCGAGAGGAGATGCCATGCCCCCCTTATCCTGCCCGCTCTGCTGCGCCGCCGATGCCTATGAGCTGCCGGTGGCCGGCAAGCTGTACCATCGCTGCCGGGCCTGCGAGCTGGTCTGGCTGGATGCGGCCGAGCACCTGGATCCCGCGCGTGAGAAGGCGGTCTATGACGGCCACGACAACCAGGTGGATGATCCCCGCTATCGCCAGTTTCTGCAGCGGGCCTTCGGCGAGGTGCAGCGCCGCCTGCCCCCGCCGGCCAGCGGCCTCGATTTTGGCTGCGGCCCGGGCCCGGCGCTCATCGCCATGGGCCGCGAGGCGGGCTACCAGATGGCGGGCTACGACAAGTTCTATGCCGACGAGCCCGAGCTGCTGGCGCAGCAGTATGACTTCATCACCAGTACCGAGGTGATCGAGCACATCGCCACCCCGCGCGCTGTGCTGGAGAGGCTGTGGGGCTGCCTCAAGCCCGGCGGTCTGCTGGTGCTGCAGACCCAGCGGGTGCTGGGGGACGAGCGCTTTCGGCAGTGGCGCTACCGCCACGATCCGACCCACATCGTCTTCTTCGCCGAGGCCTCCTTTCGCGCCCTGGCAGCCCGCTGGCAGGCGCAGGTCGAGTTTCCCCACGTGGATGTGGCGGTCATCACCAAACCCTGAGAACCTGCTCATGTTCTTACTGTGAGGTCGTGATCAAGGCTCATGTGCTGCTCGGAATCCTCATGTATTTATATACACTCTGGTTCCTGCGCTGCTCTTTACCTTGCTGACGACCTCTCGTCACAGATCGTGAACAGGTTCTGAGCCGGGCATTTTCATTTGGCGGCGGCTTGGGCATGCTGATGGCCTGATTGGCGTGGCCCGCTTGCCTGTTTCCCTGCATTGAGCCCCAGGCGCCGCCAGCCGCCCGTCCCCCGATACCAAGGAGTGGTTCGTCATGTCGATTCCCCATCTTTCACTGCAGGATGCCCGTCATCTGCAACTGGCGGCCCAGGGCCTGCTGACGCCGCGCCGTGGCAAGGCGCGAGCGGCCGACCTGCTGGCCACCATCCGCCGCATGGCGCTGCTGCAGATAGACACCATCTCGGTGGTGGCCCGCAGCCCCTATCTGGTGCTGTTCAGCCGGCTGGGGCAGTACGATCCGCGCTGGCTGGAGCAGTTGCTGGCCGATGGCGAGATCTTCGAATACTGGGCGCACGAGGCCTGCTTCGTGCCGCGCGAGGATTACCGCCTGCTGCGCCACCGCATGCTGGATCCCGCCGCCATGGGCTGGAAGTTTTCGGCCAACTGGCTCGCCACCCATCAGCAGGAGATTGGCGAGATCATCGCGCGCATTCGCCAGCACGGCCCGGTGCGGGCGGCGGATTTTGAACGCAAGGAGGGGAAGGGCAACGGCTGGTGGGACTGGAAGCCGGAGAAGCGCCACCTGGAGGTGTTGTTTACCGCGGGCCAGCTGATGGTGCGCGAGCGGCGCAACTTCCAGCGGGTTTACGACCTGGCCGAGCGGGTGATGCCCGAGTGGCGCGATGAGCGGGATCTGCCGAGCCTGGAACAGGCACAAAGAGACATGGTGCGGGCCAGTTGCCGGGCGCTGGGGCTGGTCAAGACCGGCTGGGTGGCCGACTACTATCGGTTGCGGCGCGGCAAATACGACGCCCTGCTCCATCAGCTGGCGGACGAGGGAGAGCTGCTGCCGGTGCGGGTGGAGGGATGGCAGCACGGCGCCTTCGTGCACGCCTCGCTGGCAGACGAGCTGGCCCAGGCCCAGTCCGGCACTCTCAAGGCCAGCCACACCACGGCGCTGTCGCCGTTTGATCCGCTGGTCTGGGATCGCAAACGGGCCAGCGAGCTGTTCCAGTTCGACTATCGCATCGAGTGCTACACCCCGGCGCCCAAGCGCCAGTACGGCTACTTCGTGCTGCCGCTGCTGCATCGCGGCAAGCTGGTGGGCAGGATGGACGCCAAGGCCCATCGCCAGCAGGGGATCTTCGAGATAAAGAGCCTCTATCTGGAGGCGGGAGTCAGGGTGACCCGGACCCTGGCGCAGGATCTGGCCAAAGCGCTGCAGCGCCTGGCCGACTGGCACCAGACCCCGACCTTGCGCTACGGCGCCATCCCCGCGCCCCTGCTGGCCCTGTGGCAGGAGGGGGCACCCTGACGGGGAGCATCATCCCTACCTGAACTAAGCTGCAAGGGAAGCGAAGGAGGGAGACGATGACGCGATCCATGTTGTTGCTGCTGGGATGGGGCTTGGCCGGGCTGGTGGAGGCGGCCCAGCCCGAGGTGCAGATCTGTCTGGGGGAGGGCAACGAGTGGGCCCCCTTCACCTACTGGGAGCGCAAGGATGGCGTGCCCGACACCCGCCGTCTTACCGGCTCCGCCACGACCCAGGTGCTCGAGGCCCTGAAAAAGCTCGGGTTGCCCTACAAGATCCGTTACCTGCCCTGGGCGCGGGTGCAGCAGGAGCTGGCCGATTATCGCCAGAACCGCTTGTGCGAGCTGACCTGGGATGCCAGCTACAAGCCGGAGCGGGCGGAATATGCCTTCTACAGCGTGCCGCTCTACTACACCCACCTCGGATTTTTCTACCTCAAGCGGCGCTTCCCCGAGGCGCCCGATCTGCAGACGGTCAATCGCTCCCGGGTGTGCGGGGTGATCGGCTACAACTATGCCCCTTACGGACTGGCGCTGGAGCCGCGCCGGGTCAAGCAGCTGCAGCAGGCGCTGGACATGCTGGGGCGCGATCGCTGCGACTTCTTGCCCAGCGAGATTGAGCCGCTGATGAGCGGTATCGGCCTTGGCATCTACCAGAGCGAGAGCGGCCTGCTCAACCTCGCCCTGCCCAGCCGCAAGGGCTTCTATCTGCTGGTGAGCAAGGGATCGCCACGGGCCTATGAGCTGGTGACCCGCCTCAACCAGGTGTTCATCGAGTTCCAGGACAGCGGTTACAGCGACGAGGTGATGCGCCGCTTTTTGCCGCCGACAGAGTGACCACCATCAACAACCGGGCCTGGCGCCCGGTTTTTTTATGGTGGTGATGGGGCTGACTGGCGGCTCTTCGGCAGGTTCCGCGCTCGGATGTCATCTCGCCCGTTGCCGTGGCGCAGGTTCCTTGCCGAGGGGGTTTTACCCTCGCACCAGGCCGGGCAGCACCAGGGCTACGGCGGCGGCGATGCGCGCGCGGATGTCGCTGCCCGGCGCCAGCAAGCCGAGTGCCATCTGGCGCAGCGGCTCCGCCATGGTCATCGCCAGCAACAGATCGCTGGTTTGGGCGGTGTCCAGCTCGCGCAGCCAGCCCAGTTGTTGCTGGCGCTGCAACCACGCCGCCAGGGTCGCCCTGCCGCGTGCAATGCCGTTCTCCTGATAGGCCGCCAGCAGGGCATCGCGCCCCGCGAATTCATGCTGCAGCAGCCGGAACATGCCCACCGCCTGCGCGCTCAACACCTGGCTGGCAATGGCTTGCAAGCCCTGCTCCAGCATCTCCCCCAGCGCGCCTGGGTGAGCAGCATCCTGCTCGAAGGCCGGCTGAAAGGCATCGGTCCAGCTGCGCACCGCCTGCGCCACCAGCTCGTCGCGGTTGGCGGCAAAGCGGTAGAGGGTCTTCTTGGCAACTCCCGCCTGTTTGGCCACCGCATCCACAGTCGCAGCACCGTAGCCCCCCTTGAGCAACAAGGTCAGCGTCGCCTCGGCCAGGGCGGCGCGCAGGTCGGCTTCCGGGGTAAGCGGGCGGCCTCGTGAGCGTGTTTCTTCATCGGTTTGCTGTGACATGATTGACTCCTGGAAAGCATTGACAGACCCAGCATACAGGCATAGCGTAAATTAAGAAACGAAATTCGTTTCCTAATTTATTGGAGTCTCATCATGGATACTTCCCCGTTGTTTGCCCCCTGGGGCGTCAATGACATCAACGAGTTGCTCAGGCCGCAGCCGCTGCGCCTGGAAATGGGCCTGACCCGCAGCACCGACGGCCTGCTGACGGTCGCCATCCGCACCGATCTGCACGGCTGCAAGGGGCGCATGCTGGATTGGTGGTTCACCTTCTTCGAGACGACCCAGCACATCAGGTGGTGGCACCCGCACGACCACGTCGAGCACCGGGGCTGGGATCATCACTGGAAAAAAGGGGAGCGCTATGTGGGGGCCAGCATAGCGGCGGTGGAGTGGCTTGCCGAACTGCCGCCAGTGGCGGCCCGCCTCAAGTTTCATGGCGCCGAAGAGGTGTTCGCCCCGCAGCCGCTGCAGGAGGCGCGGGAGACGCAGGCTCTCTCTGCCGCCATCTGCGCCCGCATCGGTTTTGGCGACGAGGTGGCGCTGGATGAGCAGGGGGCGCCGCTGGATGGCGAGATGCTGCACTTGGCGCGCGATACTTCCTATGGCTGTGTGCTGCGCAGCCGCTTCCTGCTGGGCAAGGCCTGCGTCAATCCGTTTGACGAGGTGCCGGACGAGATCGGCTTCAACCTGATGCGCCACTGCTACAGCGAGTTCAGCTATCTGGCGCAGTTTCTGCCGTCGCTCTACTACGCGGAAAATGGCCGTGAATCGGCGCCGACGCTCTGGTGACGTGGCTGATAGTTGGCATTGAACGTTGCTGAGTGCCTTGGCACATCCAGGGAGCATGCCCGCTATCGGGCTGCGGTCTGAGCCGCCGAGGGGCCATAAAAAAACCGGGCACTTGGCCCGGTTTGTCATTGCGTCAGGATGTGCTTACTGGAATACCAGTACCATCAGCAGACCCAGAGTGATGGCGGACACCAGGAAGGCGAAGCCATAGAACACATAGTGGTGCAGCTTGGTGGTGTGGATCCCGAGATCGTGCAGGCCGTGGTAGATACGGTGCATGCCGTGCCAGATGGGCAGGGCGATGATCACCAGCAGGATGCAGGCACCCCACCAGGAGCTGGCGAACTCGAGTGCGCGTTCGTAGCTCATGGTCTCCACGTCCATGATGCCCATGGGCACCAGCAGACCGGTGATGAGGACAATGACCGGCAGCAGCATGGCAACCACCATGCCACCGGCACCAAACAGTCCCCAATATATAGGCTCGTCAGAACGTCTCATATTTTTTCCTCAAATCATGATTGAGAGATCGTGGCCAACGTTTCTGAGTGACAGCCTGGCACCAAACAGGCACCAATAACTGGGTTCGTCAGAACGTCTCATGGTTTTCTCCTCAGGCCACGATGATCAGGACAAGCAGGGATACCACCGCCAGCGCCACATACTGGGCGATGACGATCGGCTTCTCCGGTACCAGGTCTTCGCCACGGAAGATGCGCATGGCTTTCGGGGCCAGTGCGAACCAGGTCTTGGCGTGGAACAGGCAAGCTGCCAGGGCGATGACATGGAACAGGATGGCGATCGGGCTTTGCAGGGATTCCAGCCAGCCGTTGAACGCCTCCTGACCCTGTACCAGCCGCAACAGACCCCACATCAGCACGACGGCGTAGATGGAGACGAAGATGCTGGTGCCTTCGCGGATCATGTAACCGGTGTAGAAGGCATTCTTCAGCCACCAGTCTTTCTTCATTTCGCGGACGTAAGGCTTACGTTTGCTATTGGTGTTGTTCATGGTCTCATTCCTGATCTCAATCTGGCTTGAACATGGCGATCATGTAGTCCTTGGCGCTCTCGACCTTGCCAAGCTGGATGGCTGCCGCCGGATCCACGCCTTTCGGGCACACTTCGGAGCAGTAGCCCACGAAGGTACAACCCCAGACGCCCTCATCCTGGCTGATGATCTTCATCCGCTCTCTGGACGCGCTGTCGCGGTTGTCGGCGTTGTAGCGATAGGCCAGCGCCAGTGCTGCCGGACCGGTGAACTTCTTGTTGATGCCATATTGCGGGCAGGCCGCGTAGCACAGACCGCAGTTGATGCACATGGAGAACTGGTGATACTTCGCCATGTCAGCCGGTGTCTGGGTGTATTCGCCGTCGCACAGGCTGCGCGGCTCGGCCGGGATGATGTACGGCTTGATGCTCTCCAGCTTCTCGATGAAGTCGGACATGTCGACCACCAGATCGCGCTCGATCGGGAAGTTGTTGAGCGGCTCTATGGTCATCTTGCCCGGCAGGTAGTCGCGCAGGAAGGTCTTGCAACCCAGTTTGGGAATACCGTTGACCATCATGCCGCAGGAGCCGCAGATCGCCATCCGGCAGGACCAGCGGAAGCTCAGGGTAGAGTCCAGATGATCCTTGATGTATTGCAGCGCATCCAGCAGGGACATCTCTTTGAGGTAGGGCACCTGGAAGGTCTGCATCCAGGGCTCGTTATCCTGCTCGGGACGGTAGCGCAGGATTTCAATTTCGATCATCTCAGCCATTCTTCTTAGCCTCGTCTTGTTTCTCACCCTCGGAACCGTACACGCGTTTCGCCGGTTGGGATTTAGTGATCTTCACATCGGAGTAATCGATGGTCGGGGCCCCTTCACCGTTGTAGAAGGAGAGAGTGTGCTTGAGGAAGTTCACGTCATCACGCTCTTCGTAACCGTCCAGACGCTGGTGGGAACCGCGGGACTCTTTCCGGTTGAGGGCGGAGTGCGCCATGGCTTCGGCCACATCCAGCATGTAGCCCAGTTCGATGGCGTACAGCAGGTCGGTGTTGAAGACCGAGGACTTGTCGTTGATCTTGATCTTCTTGTAACGTGCTTTCAGCTCGTTGATCTTGTCGATGGTGCCCTGCATCAGCTCTTCGGTACGGTAGATACCGACCCCGGCTTCCATGGACATGCCCAACTCGTTGCGGATATCGGCCGGGTTTTCGGTGCCGTCGATATCGAGCAGGGAGAGGTGCTGCTTGATCAGAGCCTCGGCCTTGGCGGCTAGTGCCTGGGTGTTGCCGTGTTGCTGGGTCTTGGCAAACTCACCGGCGTGCTCACCGGCTACCTTGCCGAATACCACGATCTCGGACAGGGAGTTGGAACCCAGACGGTTGGCGCCGTGCAGACCGACGGAGGCACACTCGCCCAGGGCATACAGACCCGGCATGCGGGTGGCGCACTGACCGTTGGTCTCGATGCCGCCCATGGTGTAGTGGGCAGTCGGACGTACCGGGATCGGCTCTTTGACCGGATCCACACCCACGTAGGCCTTGGCCAGTTCGCAGATGAAAGGAAGACGCTCTTTGAGGTACTTCTCGCCGAGGTGGCGCAGGTCGAGGTGAACCACATCGCCCATCGGGCCCTGGATCACGCGGCCTTTTTGCTGCTCCTGCCAGAAGGCCTGGGAGAGACGGTCGCGCGGACCCAGCTCCATGTGCTTGTTCTTCGGCTGGCCGACCGGGGTTTCCGGGCCCAGACCGTAGTCTTGCAGGTAGCGGTAGCCATCCTTGTTGAGCAGGATGCCGCCTTCACCACGACAACCTTCGGTCATCAGGATGCCGGTACCCGGCAGACCGGTCGGGTGGTACTGCACGAATTCCATGTCGCGCAGCGGCACGCCGTGGCGGTAGGCCAGCGCCATGCCGTCACCGGTGACGATGCCGCCGTTGGTGTTGTAGCGATAGACACGGCCGGCGCCACCGGTGGCCAGAATGACGGATTTGGCCTGGATGAAGCGGGTGATGCCGTTCTGGATGTCGAAGGTCAACACGCCCTGGACGCGGCCATCTTCCACGATGAGATCCATGCAGAAGTGCTCGTCAAAGCGCTTGATGGTCGGGTACTTGATGGAGGTCTGGAACAGGGTGTGCAGAATGTGGAAACCGGATTTGTCTGCCGCGAACCAGGTGCGGGGGATCTTCATCCCGCCGAAACGACGCACGTTGGCCTTGCCGTCCGGCTTGCGGCTCCAGGGGCAACCCCAGTGCTCCAGCTGGATCATCTCGTTGGTGGCGTTGTTGACGAAGTAGTCGACCACGTCCTGCTCACACAACCAGTCGCCACCGGATACGGTGTCGTTGAAGTGGTTTTCGAGGGAGTCATCATCACGGACGACACCGGCGGCACCGCCCTCTGCGGCCACGGTGTGGCTGCGCATCGGGTAGACCTTGGAGATCAGGGCGATCTCCAGCTCCGGGTGGGCTTCTGCTATGGCGATTGCGGCACGCAGGCCACCGCCACCAGCACCGATGATGGCGACATCGGTCTTGATAATATCCACATCTGCCTCCTTAGGGATAGATTTGCTGGGCACGATTTTGCTCTATGAAAAAAATTCAGGCTTGATGCAAGTCAAACTGGTTTGTTTTAGTGCTTGGCAATGGTGACTTTTATCAAAATCACCCCATTCCTTGGATGAAAACGCCGTAATTATCGCCATCCTTCAGTTATCGGTATCAGCCGCTGTCATTGCTATGGTTATTTTAAGCTCAGGATTATACGTAGTTTTCTTTCAAAAAAATGAGAAACACCTCTCTTTTTAGGTATTACCCATAAAGTTTTTAAGTTTTTTATCAAAAATATTTAATAAGAATTATTCACGGATAGAAAAATACTGTGCTTGAGTTCAAAAAACTAATCCGAATGTCGACCTTGATGCGTTGCTTTATGACGAGATACCGTTTCGTATGGGGATTTCCATCCCCATAGTCCCGATGGTTGATGTGGTAATAACTATTGAAACAAAAGCATTTTTTCATAAAAAAAGGGGCCTGTGTGGCCCCTTTGATTTCGGCAGATCAGATCCGGAACATGCCGACCTGATTGCTCAGTTCACCTGAAATATTTTTAAGTTGTTCAGACAGATGGCGCGAACTGTCGGCATCGACCGCCAGCTCGTCCGAGACATCCTTGACCGCCTGGATGTTGCGGCTGACCTCGTCGGTTACCGCCCGCTGCTCTTCGGCGGCGCTAGAGATCTGGGTGGCCATGTCGGAGATCTGGTTGATGGAGGCGGTGATCTGCTCCAGTGCCTGGGTGGCATCGTTGGCATCTTCCACGCTGTTCTGGGCCAGCAACTGACCCTCGTGCATGGTGCTGACGGCGCCCTGGGTGTTGCGCTGCAGGGTTTCGATCATGCTGCGGATCTCGACGGTGGAGCTGTGGGTACGCTGGGACAGCACCCGCACCTCGTCGGCCACCACCGCAAAGCCGCGACCCTGTTCACCGGCCCGGGCCGCTTCGATGGCGGCGTTCAGCGCCAGCAGGTTGGTCTGCTCGGCGATGCCCTGAATGGTGGAGAGGATGGTGTTGATCTCCTGGGCGTTCTTTTCCAATTCTTGAATGATGCCGGAAGCCTGCTTGACCTGAGTGGCCAGATCCGTGATGGAGCGCTGGTTGCGGGCGATCACCTGCTTGCCGTGCTCGCAGCTGCTGGAAGAGCTGCGGGCCGCATCGGCGGTCTGCTCGGCGTTGCTGGCCACTTCCACCGCGGTGGCGGACATCTCGTGTACTGCGGTGGCGATCTGGGAGATCTCGTTTTGCTGGCGAGCCAGACCCTGGCTCGATTTTTCCGCCATGTTGTGGGACGACTTGGCTTGCTGGTTCAGTTGCCCGGAGGAGTTGGAGATGTCCTGCACCATCACGTGGATCCGGTCGATAAAGGTGTTGACGTGCTTGGCGACGATGCCCACTTCGTCTTCACGCTCGATCTTGACGCGGCGGGTCAGATCGCCGTTGCCGCGGGAGAGATCGGCAATCGCTTCGCCCAGGGTTTTCAGCGGGGCCAGCGAGCCGTTGATGGCGACATAGGAGAAGCCGGCGACGATGAGGATGGTGAGCAGACCTTGCAGCAGGGCGGAGGTCACCATGCGGGAGACGGACTGATAGGCGACTGCTTCATCAACCACTATGCCGAAATACCAGTTGGTGTTGGGGATCTCGGTCAGGTCGAACACGCTTGGTTTGCCGCTGATCTCCATCTCGGAGATGGTGTTGTCATGGGCCAGCTCGTTGACCTTGGCGGCGGTCAGCTCGGGAGAGATGGCGGTCGCCTGTTTGAGGGCCAGCTCCTTGTCCGGGTGGGCAATGATGGTGCCGTTGCTGTCCACCAGGATGGCGTAGGTCCCTTCCGAGTTGATGGCCAGCACATCGCGTACCAGGGCGTCGATGGAGACGTCACCGGCGATGACCCCCTGGGTATTGCCCCGGGTGAAGGGCTCGGCGATGGTGATGATCAGCTGGCCGGTGGTTATGTCGGCGTAGGGGGCCGTGATGGCGAGCTTGCCGGCGGCCATGGCATCCTTGTACCAGGGGCGCTGACGAGGGTCATAGCCGGCTGGCAGATTGGTCGGCTTGCTCTGGATCATCTTGCCATCCTTGGTGCCGACGTAGACCAGGTCAAAGTTGCCGGCATTCATGGATTGGGCCAGGTGGCTGATGGGTTCGTCCTCCTTGGCGAAGGCCTCCTTGGTGGAGGTGACCATGCTGATGCGGGCATCCAGCCAGCGGGAGATGCCTTTCACATTGGCAGCCGAGCTGTCGTCGATGAAACTCCAGATCAGGCGCTGGGTTTCGCTTCTCAGCTGGGTGGTGTTGTACCAGACCTGCAGGCCGGTGATGACCAGGATAATGACCCCGATGGCGAGGACAAGCTTGTTCTTGATGGATAAGTTCATGTTTACATCCTTGTGAGCGTCAGTCTGCGATGTGTGGTTTTATTGTTATGGGCCAACACTGTATCGGCCAAAGTAGAACTTTTTGTATCCCGGTGCGCCTTTAAATTTATAGCTTAAATCAGCGGTTATCGAACTCCCCCTGGCACAATGAGTCCGTTTTTGGCCGGCGGCAGGAAGCGGTCCGGCCGGTTGGTAAAGATGCCATCGACGCCGATGGCGGCCAGCATCGCCTGATCGGCGGGTTCATCGACCGTATAGACCAGCACCTTGAGCCCGCGGTCGTGGGCATCCTGCACCAGAACCTGATCGACAAAATCCACGTCGCAGTTGAGCGACCAGGCCCCCAGCTCGGCGGCAAACTTGGCGAGGGTGAGGGGAATGGTGGAAGTCAGCGCCCCCAACCGAATGTCGGGGCGCAGGGTGGCAAAGCGGGCGAGCTCCGGGTGGTGGAAGGAGGAGACGACCCATTGCGTGGGCGCGAAGCCAAGCTCGGCCTCGGCGCGCCGGGTCAGTCGGGCCACCTCGTCGGCTGTTTGTGATCCTTTCAGCTCGATATGCAGCTCGGCCTGGCCGGCAATCGCCTTCATCACCTGCCACAGGGTCGGGATCCCTTCTCCCTCACCGGCATCCAGGCTCGCCAGATAGGCGCGCGACTGGGCCGTCAACACGCCGCTGCCGTCGGTGCAACGCTCCAGCCGCCGGTCGTGGAACACCCACAATTCACCGTCGGCCAGTTGCACGTCGATCTCGATGGCCCCGGCGCCCAGCGCCAGTGCCAGCCGGATGGCCTTGAGGGTGTTTTCCGGCGCCAGTCCGCTGGCGCCGCGATGGGCAATGATCTGCATGATGTACTCCTGTGGTGCCTGCTCAGGCCCGGCTCAGACGAATGTCGATCTGCTGGTGCGGCAGCCCCAGCCCCTGTTGCTGCAATTTCTCCAGCACCAGCGAGTGGACCTCGTGGGTGATGGGCATGCGGTGATCCATGCTGTTCACATAGAGCCGGATCTCGTAGATCAGCGCCGAGTCGGTGAATTCGATCAGGAACACCTCGGGGGAGGGGGTCTCCAGCACCAGGGTGGAGGCCCGGATCGACTCTTCCAGAATGGTCTGTATCTTTCTGGGCTCCTGGGTCAGGCCGATGCGGATGCGCAGCCGTACCCGGGTGATGGCGTCTGACAGCGACCAGTTGATGAACTGTTCGGTGATGAAGGCCTTGTTGGGGACGATGATCTCCTTCCTGTCCCAGTCCACTATGGTGGTGGCGCGGGTCTTGATCTTGGTGACGGTGCCGGTCA
Source organism: Aeromonas sp. FL131 (assembly GCF_049860615.1). Taxonomy (NCBI): domain Bacteria; kingdom Pseudomonadati; phylum Pseudomonadota; class Gammaproteobacteria; order Aeromonadales; family Aeromonadaceae; genus Aeromonas; species Aeromonas sp. FL131. The sequence continues at coordinate 3,163,341 of NZ_CP187595.1, read as the reverse complement.
GCTCGCGAATGGTGACGGTGTCGCCGAGCCGGATCGGTTTCTCGAACAGGATGATGAGGCCCGACACGAAGTTGGCGAAGATCTCCTGCAGTCCGAAACCCAGGCCCAGGGAGAGGGCCGCCACCATCCACTGCGCCTTGGACCAGTCGATGCCGAGGATGGAGAAGCCGGTCAGCGCACCCACCACCAGCACTATGTACTTGGTCACCGTGGTGATGGCAAAGCCGGTGCCAGGGGAGAGGCTCAGGTGCTGGAGCAGGGTCAGCTCCATCAGGCCCGGCAGGTTGCGGGCGGTGACCACGGTCAGGATGAAGGTAAACACCGTCAGCATCAGATCCTGCAAGGTGATGGCGGAGAGCTGTTCGATGCCGCCAATCTTGCTGCTCACCTGCCACACCTCGATGCTGCGCAGGAAGCTGAACGCCGAGTTGAGTTCGGACCACTGCACCACCACCAGCATGGTGAAGCCCAGCATCAGCAGGGTACGCACCAGCCCGAGCGACTGGGCGCTGATGGTGTCCAGATCCAGCTCGGTGTCTTCCACCACGTCCGGGATCTCGGAGCTGAGCTCGTCATGCCCCTCTTCCCGGCCGCGCTGGGCCAGGATCTCGGCCCGTTTGCTCTTGGCCCGCTCGAAGGCGAGGCGACGGCGCTGGATCAGCATCCAGCGGTGCGCCAGATAGTAGACGAGCAGGCAGCCCAGCCCCATCAGCAGGCTCAGCTCCAGCTGGCGCAGCAGGATGCGGGAGGTATAGAAGTAGCCGAGCAGAGAGCCGATCACCGCCAGCAAGGGGGCCAGCATCAGGCTGTTCCAGATGAAGTGGTGCAGCAGGTGCGGCTTGGTCATGTCGGCCTGGCCCCAGGTGAGCGGCAGCCGCTCCCGGTTGAGGCGGGCGAAAAACAGCTGCAGCCAGAGGGCGCCGACGATGAAGGCCAGTCGGCCTAGGGAGTCGTAGAAGGCGTGTTCCTGATAGCTGTTGGCCATGCCCTGCACGAAGAAGCTCGGGATGATCACCAGCAAGAGGGTGCGAAACTGGCTCCACACCTTCTGTACCCGCTCTTTCTGCCAGCGGAAATGGAGGATCAGGATCCCCTTCTCCAGCGTCAGGTGACGGGCCATCAAGAGTGCCAGCAGCAGGAACCAGATCTCGCCGAGGCCGCGGGCCACCGCCACCGCGAACGGATATTGCCAGGCACCGTCGAGCAGGCCGCGCACCATCAGCACCATGGCGGGCAGCGGCAGGGAGGCCAGCAGGGAGCGCATCAGCAGCCGGCTGGTGAGGCTGAACTTGTCCTGGGTCACCTTGCCGATGCGGGGCGCTATGTGCTGGCTGTAGTGGGTCAGGTGGCGAGCCAGTTTGAACCAGCACCAGGCCAGCACCAGGATGCCGATGCCGGCGAAGGTGAGGGTGATGGGGTTGTTCTCGGCGATGGCCTGGGGCAGTTGCAGCCAGTTGACCGGGTTGAGGGCGAGGCCGAGGGCCGCCGGTACCCCGAGCAGCACGGCCGGGGTGAGCGGGCGCACGTCCGGCATCCAGAACAGGTGGCTGGCGCTGAGCTCGCGGATCTCGTCGATCTTGCTGTTCTGGCGGCTGTAGAGCAGCTTGAGCCGGGTCTGCTCCTGAATGAGGCTGTCGGAGGCGTCGTTGAGCCGGGTCAGCAGCTGGCGACGGGCCTTGAGCAGGTTGTCGAGCACCGCCTGCTGGGCGCGATCGAGGGCGACTTCGTCGGTGGCCAGCAGCTGATCGCGCATCTGGCGCGGATCCTTGAGCGCGTCCTGCTCGGTCTCGTACTGGTACTTGGCCATGCGGGCGTTGACGATGGCCGACTCCAGCTTGTCGAGGGGGAAGTAGGCGGGCAGATCCGAGAGCTTGCTGCGCAGGTTCTCGCCGTAGGCGTTGCTGATCTGCAGCCACTCCAGTTGCTCGCGCACCGAGTTGACCAGGTCGTTCAGGCTCGACAGGTTCTTGTCGATCACCCGCTGCTCATCCTGCACCCGCTCTATCTGATCCTCCAGCGCGCCGAGCTGGATGGAGAGCGCCTGGTTCTGCTGTTGCTGCTCCAGCAGCAGCGGCATGTCGGAGGTGAGCTGCTTGCGCAGCCGCTCGCTCTCCGCCAGCGCCTGCTCGGTCTTGTCGCGGCGCAGCTGGTTCTGCTGGTTGAGCAGGCTGGTCTGCCACTCATCCTCGTCGGTGATGGCGAGGTTGAGCTCCTGCAGCCTGAGCTTGCCGAGATCGTTGCGCTGCTGGGCGGAGAGCTGCTCCAGCTCCAGCATCTGGATCCGGTCGGAGAGGCTCTGCTCCTTGAGACGGGTGACCAGCTGCTGGGCATCCTGCAGGCGATCCGATTCACTGCTGAAGCTGAGCCGGTCGAGCAGGGCGCGGGTCTGCTGCAACTGCTTGCGCAGCTCGTCGACTCGCAGGTGATACTCCTGGCCGGTGCTCTCCAGCTGGTTGAGGCTGTCCATCACCCCCTGGCGCTCCTTGCGCAGGTTGAGCTGGCGGTTGCTGCTCAGGCCGATGGCCTGGCGCAGCGCCTCCTCCTTCAGAGAGGAGAGGGCCGGGCGAGGCTGGGGCTGGTAGTTGTGCAGGCTCTCCTTGAGGCGGGCCGACTCCTTGGGATAGTCGATGAGGATCTGCTGATAGGCCTTGCCCTGCTCGCGATAACGCTGGGCCTCCCGGGCAAACTGCAGCGCCTGCTGGTAACTTTCCCGCAACTTCTGGTTTTCCGGGGTGTCCGTCTTGGGCACGCTCTGCAGCAGCTCTTCCACCTGGGTGATGGCGTCATCGGCCTGGGCAAGGGGAGTGAGGAGAGTGAGAGAGAGCAGCAGGCAGAGCAGGCGTTGCAACATGGCGCACGTTTCCGTTCAGGTGAGGTCGCCCTAGCCTAAAGCAGGGGCCGGGGCGGGTAAAGTTTTCCATATTAATGATTTGTAACATAAATAACGGGCGTTCCCGGCCCGCTTTGGCTATTATTCTGGCCGTTTTTCCCTCCGTTGAGCATTTTATGTCCGCAGTCGATCTGGGCACGGCCCCTCTTTCCCGCCTGTTCTGGCGCTACGTCACCCCGACCGTGGCCGCCATGCTGGTTACCGGTATCTATGTCACCATAGACGGCATCTTCGTCGGCCATATTCTGGGTCAGGACGGGCTGGCCGGCATGATGCTGGCGTACCCCATCTGCGCCGTGCTCTATGCGGTGGGGGCGCTGATCGGCATGGGCTCCTCGGCGCTCGCCTCGTTTTATCTGGGCAAGGGGGAGCAGGCGAGGGCCCGCCACATCGTCGGCAACGCGCTGGTGATGGTGCTCATCGCCTCTGGGCTGCTCGCCTTAATCGGCATCCGTTACGGCGAGGCCATGCTGATCTGGATGGGGGCGGAGGGAGTCATCTTTGACGCCGGTTTCGCCTATTTGCAGTGGTATGCTTGGCTCGGAGTGTTTGCGGTGCTCTCCATGGCGTTTACCGCCCTGCTGCGCAACGACGGGCGACCCGGCCTCACCACCTGGATCCTGGTGGGGGGCGGCGTGCTCAACGTGCTGCTCGATTACCTGCTGATGGCGGTGATCCCCTGGGGGCTGGCGGGTGCCGCCATTGCAACCATGCTCTCCCAGGCGGTGACCGGCGGCCTCTGTCTGTGGCACTTCTTCACCCCGCGCAGCCAGCTGCGCATTGGCTGGGACACCCTGCGACCCGACTGGCGGTTGATGGGGGAGACGCTGCGACTCGGGGTGTCGAGCTTTCTGATGTACCTCTACCTGTCGGTGGTGCTGGCGCTGCACAACAAGGCGCTGCTGGCGGTGGGCACCTCGCTGCACGTGGCGGCCTACGGCGTCATCAGTTACAGCGAGGCCTTCTTCTATCTCATCTTCGAGGGGATCGCCATGGGCATCCAGCCCATCGCCAGTTTCAACGCCGGGGCGGGCAACTGGGCGCGGGTGCTGCGGGTGCGCAACCTGGCGCTGGGGGTGACGTTGCTGGTGGCCCTGTGCGGCATGTTGCCGCTCTATCTGTGGCCGGAGGGGGTGGTCTACCTGTTTGCCGGTGACAACGCGGCCCTCTTGCCGGTGGCCAGCCTCGGCATCTGGCTCTATTTCTGGGGCTTGCCGATGGAAGGGCTGCTGCTGGTGGGGGCCACCTACTTCCAGGCCATCAACCGGGCCCGCATCGCCTCCCTGCTCACCGGCGGCAAGCTGGTGCTGATCGGCGGCTTCCTGTGGGGCTTCTCCTCCCTGTGGGGGGTATCCGGCGTCTGGCTGGCATTGCCGACTTGTAGCACTGTGCTGGTGCTGGTGATGTGGTGGGCGATGCGCAAGGAGGCACGCCAGCACGCCGCCTGACATGTCGTCATTCGGCCATCAAAAAGGCAGCCTCGGCTGCCTTTTTGATGTTGAGTACGTTACTTGCGGGAGCCAGTTCACCCGCTCAGGGCTTGAAGGCGCCGATGAAGATGGCGGGGTCGACCCGGGCGTCGTTGAGGCTGACATTCCAGTGCATGTGGGGACCGGTGGCTCGGCCGGTGGCGCCGACCCGGCCGACGATGCCGCCGCGGGGCAGGCTCTGGCCCAGCTTCACGTCGACCTTCGACATGTGGCAGAACATGCTGATGAGGCCCTGACCGTGATCGACGAACACCGTATTGCCGTTGAAGAAGTAGTTGCCGATTAGGATCACCTTGCCTGCCGCCGGCGACTTGATGGGGGTGCCGGCACCGACCGCAAAGTCGAGGCCGGAGTGGGGGTTGCGCTCCTCGCCGTTGAAGAAGCGGCGCAGCCCGAACGGGCTGGAGAGCGGGCCGTCCACCGGTTTGTCGAACAGCAGGTTGCTCGGCAGGGTCGGGCTGAAGGTCTGGTAGGCGCGGGTCTGTTCCGCCAGTTCGCGGTTGATGCGGGTCATGTCTTCGGCCAGCGGGTTGACCTGACGGCTGTTCTTGAGCTTGATGTGCTGCTCCCGGTAGTGCTTGGTGCCGACCGTGAAGCCGAGGGTGCGGCCATCGCTCACCTGCAGCTGGTGGGCGCCGGGCTGGCTCTTGAGGGGGATGCCGACGATGGCAATCCAGCGTTTGCCCTCTTCACGCACCACCAGCACCGGCTTGCCCTGATAGCGGGCGGTCGGGGCCTGTGCCTCGCTGCCGAGCGCCACCACGGCGACGCCCCCCGGCACCGGGTGGTTGAGCAGGCGACTGATGAAGCCCTCGGCGAGGGCGGACTGGCTGGCCAGCAGCAACAATAGACAACAAACGACTCTCATGATGATTCCAGGCTGGGTTGACTAAAACGAAACGGTAACGAAATCAGGACGCTGGCTGGAAGCGCTGGTAGATGGCCTCCATCTGGACCGACACCTCCTGGCGCACCAGGTCCAGCTCCAGCATGTCTTGTACCACCTTGAGCTGATCCGGATTGAGGAAGCTGCGGCTGCTCTCCAGCACCCGCTGGGTATAGGCACGCTGGTTCTCCAGATAGGTGCCGGCATCACCGCTCTCCTGCTGGGCCAGCTGCTGGTTCGCCTCGCTCAGCAGACGCGTCAGGGATTGGCGCTGGGCCGGTGCCAGCAGCTCGCCGTGCTCCGCCAGGCGACCCTGGATCTCCAGCAGGCGGTTGGTATCGCCCGAGTAGATCTCCTGTTCGAGCCGGGTGCGGGTATCCTCCCCCAGCAGGTTGCTGAGGTTGCCCCAGATGCGCTGGCTCTCCTGCTCATAGGCATCGGGATGGTCGAAACCGAGGCGATAGAGCTCGCGCAGTTGCTCCTGGACCTGGCCGCGCACGTCTTCCACTATGTCGAGCCGGTCGAAGACGGTGGTGAGTTGGCTGCCCTGTTCGGCGTCATAGAGCCGCTCAATCAGCACGGATCCTTCGCTCGACTGGCTCCACTGGCTGATGGCGGCTTCCAGCTCGGGGTTGGGAGGCAGCACCTCCTGGGCGGGGGCGGGCTCGTTCTGACTTCCCTTGCCGGGCAGCTTGGCCAGCAGACTCTGCCCGGTGCTCTGGCCGCTGTTCTGGCTGGTGGCCGAATCGCATTGTGACGGGCTGTTGGCGGGGCTGGCGGTGTCGGATCCCGGCTGAGGTGCGACAGGGGCGGTCTGCCACTGCCAGAGGTTGAGCAACAGGGAGGCCAGCAGAATTGGCGCCAGGTGAGATGTACGCATCTTGGATTCTCTTGAATAAGTGAATGCCCCTTGCAAAGGGGTCTCTTATGATAACCGTAACGTCTGATACAAGCAGCCATGACATGCAAAACTGGCCTCGGCGGTGACCCGCCATTGAGTCAGTCGGCCCATGGCTCTAGAATCGGCAACCAGCCGTTTTGAACCGAGGAAATGTTATGAATGGATTGTCCCCCCTGCGCGCAGAACCTGCTCGTCACCCCATCGGGCGTGGCTGGGTCTGGGTGCGATCCGGTTTCGATGTCTTCAACAAGGGGATGGGGGTCAGTGTCGCCATGGTCCTCATCTGGTTTGCGGTCGGTCTGCTGCTGGAGCGTCTGCCGGCGGGCAGCCTCATCTCCCAGCTGCTTTACATGGTCTGGGGTGCCGGCTGGGTGGCGGTGGCCCGTCACGGTTATGAAGGCAATCCGCTGCGCTTTGCCGATTTCTTCTCCGGTTTTCGCCACAAGCTGACCCCGCTGATGCTGGGGGGCCTGCTGGTGCTGGCCCTGTTCAGCCTGATCGGCCTCATCTGCCTGGGACTGCTCTCCATGTGGGGGCTCACCTCCCTGCTGACCCAGGAGCCCGAATCTCTGGTGGTGACGGCGGCCCAGGCCCAGGCGCTGCTGCTCTGTCTGCTGCTGGGGCTGGCGCTGCTGATCCCGGTGCTGATGGCCATCACCTTCGCCCCCGCCCTCATCTTTTTCCACGATGTAGGGATCCTGCAGGCGGCCAAACTGAGTTTCAAAGGCTGCCTGACCAACATGTGGCCCTTCCTCTGGTGGGGGGTGGTTGCCGCCATCCTGATGCTGTTCGGTGCGGCGCTGATGCTGGTGGGTCTGCTGGTGGTGATCCCGGCGCTCAACTACTCCATCTATGTGGCCTACCGGGATATCTATCTGGACGTGACACAGGAGACGCCTGCCGAAGCCCCGCTGACTGGCTTCGAAGCCTGACGCCAACGAATGGGTGTGACATATGCGCGAAAGGGGCCTGCCGGCCCCTTTCGCATGTTTGCGTTGTCTCTTATTCCCGCCGCTACTCTCGCCACATGGGGTCGATGGCCATGCGTTCCACCAGAAAGTCGAGGAAGCTGCGCAACAGTGGTGACATCTGCTTGCGGGTGCCGTAGACGGCGTAGACGCCGAGTCGCTTGGGCTGCCACTGCGCCAGCAGCGGCACCAGGGTGCCGGTATCGAGGTGGGGTTGGACCGAGTAGCGGGGCTGCAGGCTGATGCCGGCCCCCTCCAGAGTCGCCTCCAGCAGCAGGTTGGAGATGTTGGCGCTGAGATTGCCGCTCACCGGTACCGATTCGGGTCCGTCCGGTCCCTGAAATTCCCACAGGCTCTTGCCGAAATAGGTGTAGGTGAGGCAGTTGTGCAGGGCGAGATCCTGCACCTTGTGCGGGGTCGGGTGCCTGGCCAGATAGGCCGGGCTGGCACAGACCACCGAGTGACAGGTGCCGAGCCGGCGGGCCACCAGGTTGGGGTCGAGGTCATTGGTGATGCGAACGGCGAGATCGATCCGCTCCTCCACCAGGTTGACGGTGCGGTCCAGCAGCAGAATGTCGATGGCGGTGCCCGCAAAGCGCGCCAGGTAGTCGTTGGCGGCGCCCACCAGCAAGGCTTCCGAGAGTGAATAGCTGCTGGTGATGCGCAATTGCCCCTTGGGGGCCTCGTCGCCGCGCACGGCGATCTGCTCCATCTCTTCCCCCAGCGCCAGCATGGCCCGGGCCCGGTTCAGCGCCTCTTCCCCAGGGCCGGTCAGACTGAGCCGGCGAGTGGTGCGGTGCAGCAGCCGTGCCCCCATCCACTGCTCCAGTTCCGCCAGGTAGCGCGTCACCATGGCGCGCGACATCTCCAGTTTCTCCCCGGCGCCGCTCAGGCTGCCCTGTTCGACTACGCTGACAAAGACCCGCAATGCGGTCAGTCGATCCATTTCAGACTCTCTATATGCTCGATTAATGCAACAGTGATGCGCTTATTATGCTGTATTTGTACCGTAATCGATCCAATAAACTGTGTCCATCTGATGAACCCCTGATGACTTGATGAGGAATACCCGATGAACAACACCCTGATCCGCAACCTGACCCTGGCCACCACCCTGCTGAGCGGTGCCGCCATGGCCGCCCCGCTCACCGTGACCGTCTACAACCCGGGCGAGAAGGCAATCTTCCCGGTCTCCTCCTCCCTGGTGACCGGCGACAAAGAAGCAATCCTGATCGATGCCCAGTTCGATGTGCAAAACGGCCAGGCGCTGGTCGACATGATCAAGAAGAGCGGCAAGAAGCTGACCACCGTCTATATCAGTGCCGGTGACCCCGACTTCTACTTCGGTCTGGAGCCCATCAAGGCAGCCTTCCCGGACGTCAAGGTACTGGCAGACCAGCATGTGGTCGACCATATCAACCAGACCAAGGACGCCAAGCTGAGCTACTGGAGTCCCATCCTCGGCAAGGGTGCACCGAAGAGCCTGACCGTGCCGCAAGTGATGACGGCCAGCCATCTGACACTGGATGGCGAGAAGATCGAGATCAAAGAGATGAACACCCCGAATGCCTACCTGTGGGCACCGTCCATCAAGACGGCGTTTGGTGGCGTACCGGTCTACAGCGGCGTGCACGTGTGGATGGCTGACAGCCAGACCAAGGCTGCTCGCAGCAACTGGGTCAAGGCGCTGAACAATCTGCTGGCACTGAAGCCCGAGCGCGTGGTGCCGGGTCACTTCCTGGGGACTGCTCCCAAGGGCAGCGCCGCCGTGACCTTCACCCGTGACTACGTAGAGCGCTTTGAGCAGGAGCTGGCCAAAGCCAAGAATTCCGGCCAGCTGATTGAAGCTCTGAAGAAGGCTTACCCGTCCCTGCCGGTCGACGACGGTCTGGCCATCGGTGCCAAGGTCAACACCGGCGAGATGAAGTGGTAACCCCCTGACGCCTACTTCCCTGTGTTTTTTACCGGGCCCGAGGGCCCGGTTTTTTTAGCCGAATGAACGAGTGAATGATATGAACGAAACGACTCTGCATTATGTATACGACCCCCTCTGTGGCTGGTGCTACGGCGCCGCCCCGCTGTTGAAGGCTGCGGCTGCCATCCCGGAACTGCGCATCGAGCTGCACGCCGGTGGTCTCTGGCTTGGCGGGCGCAGGCAGGCGATGGGCCAGGCCCTGCGTGATTACGTCCGTCCCCATGACGAGCGGATCCAGGCGCTGACCGGCCAGCCTTTCGGCGAGCGCTATTTCAACGAGCTGCTGCTGCGCGATGGTCTGCTGCTCGATTCGGAGCAGCCCATCCGCGCCATCCTGGCGGTGACGGCCCTGGGTGGCAACGGTCTGAGCCTGCTACACCGCATCCAGCAATCCCACTATCGCGATGGCATCTGGATCGGTTCGCTCGAGCATCTGACCAGCCTGGCGGCGGAGCAGAACATTGGCGCGGATGATTTTGTGAAGGCCTACCAGCAGGCCGACCTGGCGAGTCATCTGGCCGACAGCCAGCGCTGGATGCGCCGCCTCGGCGGGCAGGGCTACCCGACTCTGGGATTGGTGCAGGGCGACAAAGTGACCCCCTTGTCCGCCTCCTCCTTCCTGGGTGAACCAGAGGCGTTTGCTCGCCAGATCCAGCTCATGATGAATCGTTGAGCGAACTACAGGTCGTATCCGCTGGCGGATGCGCAGCGCCCGAGGTGCTCGTTGCAGATTTTTCCTACCTGTCCGGCACTCATGCTATCCCCTGGCGGGACGATATATTCAGTAGCGGACAGTTTGAAAATCATCCGCTTGCGATCATCGCGCTATGCTCTATGGGGATAGCCCGGGCGTTTGAGGCCACGGGCTTGCGTCTAGCCGCCAAGGATACCAATCATGTTCAAAAATATGTCTATAGGTCAGAAGTTGAGCGCCGGTTTTGCCGTATTGGCCCTGCTAGTGGTGGGGCTGGCGTGGTTCTCCATCACTCAGCTGTCCCGTCTTTATGCCGATACCGCCACCATCTCGGGCAACCTGTTGCCATCGACCCGCTATGCCAGCCAGATGCATGTGGCCATTCTCGATGCCCGTCGTTCCGAACTGGCGCAGGTGATTGGTGGCCTCAACAAGGATGCCCAGGAGGTGAGCGAACGCACCGTCACCTTCAACAAGGCCAAGCAGGAGTTTGACGCAGCGGCGCAAAAGTATGGCTCGTTGCCCTTCAGCACCGATGAGGAGAAGCAGACTTACGAACAGCTGGTGGCCGCTGGCGCCAAGTATTTTTCGGTGCACGAGGAGCTGGTGGCTGCGTTTTCCAACGGGGATCTGGAGAAGGTCAAGAGCCTGCGCAAGAACGAGACCCGGATTGCCCTGGAAGAAGTGGGTACCAAATCCTACCGTCTGCGCGAGATCAACAACGAGATTGCCGACGGCATGGTGAAGTCGGTGGCCGACCTTTACAGCAGCTCGCGCACCATGAGCATCATCGTCAGCCTCGTCACCGTCCTGTTCGTGGTGGTAGTGGCCTGGCTGCTGACCGGCCAGATCCGCAATCCGGTCATGGCACTGCTGGAGCAGACCCGCAAGGTCTCAGCCGGCGATCTGGCGGCTCATCTTGATGCCAGCCAGTTCAACAACGACGAACTGGGGCAACTGGCCAAGGGTTTTGGCGAGATGCAGAAGAACCTGCGTACCCTGGTCAGCGAAGTCTCCGGCTCCGTGGTGCAACTGAGCTCGGCAGCCGAAGAGATCAGCGCGGTGGCGCGCCAGTCCGCCAACAACATGAACAGCCAGCAGCACGAGCTGAACCAGCTGGCCACCGCCATGAACGAGATGCAGGCCACGGTGCAGGAGGTGTCCCGCAACACCAGCGATGCCGCCAGCGCAGCCAGTGCCGCCAGCAGCACCGCCGAACTGGGGGCTCGCACCGTCAACGACTCCATCAAGCGTATTGAGCAGGTGGCCGGCGCCATCGAGAGCACCGCCGTGGTGATCCGTCAGCTTGGCGACGACAGCCGCAACATCGGCATGGTGCTGGAGGTGATCCGCGGGATCGCCGAGCAGACCAACCTGCTGGCGCTCAACGCCGCCATCGAGGCGGCCCGGGCCGGCGAGCAGGGCCGCGGCTTTGCGGTAGTGGCCGACGAAGTGCGTACCCTGGCGAAGCGGACTCAGGATTCCACCTCCCAGATCAACACCATCATCGCCGAACTGCAGCAGCGGGCCGAGCAGGCCGGCACCACCATGCAGCAAAGCCAGGACATGATGAATTCCACCGTGAGCACGGCGCGGGAGGCGGGGGCCTCCATCTCCGAGATCAGCGGCTCGGTGGAGAGCATCTCCCACATGAATATCCAGATTGCGACCGCCACCGAAGAGCAGGGGGCGGTGAGTGAAGAGCTCAACCGCAACGTGGTCAATATCAGCCATGCCTCCGAGGAAGTGGCCGCCGGTGCAACCCAGATGGCACAGGCCTGTAACGACCTCAATCACCTGGCGACCCAATTGCAGGAGATGGTACGCCGCTTCCGGGTGTAAGGCGGGTTGGATGCTCGCTGTTGCGGGCCCGTATCCTGGATCCGGGCCCGCCTTGTTTTATCGGCCTGTCGACTCTCCCTCTTGTTCCATCCCTTGTTCGCTCCGCCGTTCTTGGGCATGCTAATGACCCCATTGGTTGGCAGGATTCTGGATGTATGAACCTTCGCGATCTCGAGTATTTGGTGGCGCTGGAAGAGGAGAAGCACTTTCGCAAGGCGGCGGAGCGCTGCTTCGTCAGTCAGCCGACCCTGAGCGGCCAGCTGCGCAAGCTGGAGGATGAACTCGGGGTGATCCTGATCGAGCGTACTTCGCGCAAGGTGCTGTTTACCCCGGCTGGCGATGCCATGGCCCAGCAGGCCCGCAAGGTGCTCAAAGAGGTGCGCGAGCTCAAGAGCATCGGCCAGCACTTTGCCGAGCCCATGTCTGGCGAAATCCATATTGGCTTCATTCCTACCGTCGGCCCCTATCTGCTACCTCACATCATTCAGGATCTGCGCGAGCACTTTCCCAAGCTGGAGTTCTACCTCTATGAAGAGCAGACCCAGGTGTTGCTCAAGCGGCTGGAAGAGGGGGAGCTGGATTGCTTGATCCTGGCCGAGCTGGAGGGCATGGACGGGTTTGGTTCGATCCCGCTCTATCAGGAACCCATGTGGCTGGCGGTGCCCCAACAGCACCCGGAGGCCAAGGCCAAGGCGGTGCCGCTCAGCAATCTCAAGGGCAAAAAGTTGCTGATGCTGGCCGATGGCCACTGTCTGCGGGATCAGGCGATGGGATTCTGCTTCGCCGCCGGTATCGGCGAGGATCAGCGCTTTAAGGGCACCAGTTTGGAAACGCTGCGCAACATGGTGGCTGCCGGCAGCGGCATGACGCTGGTACCCAGGCTTGCCGTGCCCGCCAATGCCGAAGAGGGCGGCGTCAGCTATCGGCCGGTGATAGACCCTGTGCCTGGGCGTACCATAGCGCTGCTCTATCGCCACTACTCGGTGCGCCGGCCCTGCTTCAACGAGCTGGCCGCTCGTATCTCGCGCTTGATGCAGAGCCTGCTTGGCTAACTGCGCATCGCTACGACAAGGCCACAAAAAAGAAAACCGGCGCATTGCGCCGGTTTTTTTATCTTCTGCTGTGGTTTAGAAGATATCGTCGGTGGAGACGGGGCCATCGGTGGGCGAGCCCTCACCGCCGTACACCTGATTGCCATCCGAGCTCTGTGTCGCGTAGCGGGTCGGCTCGGTGCCTTCCTTGAAGAACTCTTCCATGCTGCTGCCGTCGGTTCGGTTGGTCAACAGGCCGGTCTCACGATCGATCCGCACCGTGATGATCCCTTCCGGTACCGGCATCTTGCGCTCAGGCACCTGCTTGAGCGCCGTCTTCATGAAGTCGATCCAGATGGGCTGTGCGGCACCGCCGCCAAATTCGGCCCGGCCCAGACCACGCTGGTGGTTGTCAAAACCGATCCAGGAGGTGGCGACCAGATTCGGGGTATAGCCGGAGAACCAGGCATCACGAGATTCGTTGGTGGTCCCGGTCTTGCCGGAGATATCGTGGCGCTTGAGGTCACGTGCCGCCCGCCAGCCGGTACCGCGCCAGCCGTTGCCACCCCAGATGGCGGTGGTCAGGGTGTCGGTCACCAGGAAGGTGCTCTGGGCACTGATGGTCTGCGGTGCCATGTTGCCAGGAACCACCGGATCGATGGGGCACTGGGCTTTCCAGTCCGGCGCCGTATTGGCATAGGCATCCGCACTGTCGAGACCGGCGGCGGCCAGCACGCCACAGTCACGGCAGGCGGCTGCAGGGTTGGCCTGATAAAGAGGCGCGCCGAAGCTGTCGGTGACTTCGGTGATGAAGTAGGGGGTGACCTGGAAGCCGCCGTTGGCCATGACCGAGTAGCCGCGCACCACTTCCAGCGGGGTGAACTCGGCGGCACCCAGAGCCAGCGACTCGTTGGGCGAGATGGTATCGCGCGCAAAGCCGAAGCGGGTCAGGCCGTCGATGTAGGTATCCAGCCCGATGGCGCGCATCAGGCGCACCGACATCACGTTCTTCGACTTGGCGAGGCCGAGGCGCAGGGAAGTGGGACCTTCATAGATGGCCGGGGAGTTTTTGGGCTGCCACATGGGGCCCTTGGAGGGGTCCCACTGGTTGATCGGCGCATCGTTGATGAGGGAGGCCAGAGTGTAGCCCTGTTCCAGCGCGGTGGCATAGAGGAAGGGCTTGATGTTGGAGCCTATCTGGCGGCGTGCCTGATCGACCCGGTTGAATTTGGAGAGCTCGAAGCTGAAGCCGCCGACCAGCGCCTCGATGGCACCATCCTGCGGGTTCATGGCCACCAGGGCGGCGTTGACCTCGGGGATCTGGGAGAGCAGCAATTCTTCACCCTTTTCCCGAACCCAGATCTGGGCGCCCACTTTCAGCATGTCGCGGGCCGAGCGGGGAGCAAAGCCCTGACGGTCATCGGTGATGAAGGCGCGCGCCCACTTGATGCCGTTCCAGCCAAGCTCGGCCTGCTTGCCGTTCTTCAGCACTATGGTTGCACTCTTGTCAGCCAGCTTGGTGACGACGGCGGCCATCAGTGGCTCATAGGTGGGTTGCTTGGCCAGATGGGCCATGATCTTGTCATAATCCCAATCGGCTTCGCCCGCTTTCCACAGCTGGGCGGTCACGCCCTTGTAGCCATGACGGGTGTCGTAGTCGAAGACGCCGTCGAGCAAGGCCAGCCGGGCGGCGCGCTGGCGCTTGGCGGTGACTGTGGTGTAGACGTGCAGACCCATGGTGTAGGCATCTTCACCAAACTGCTCCACCATCTTCTGGCGCACCATCTCCCCCAGATAAGGGGCATTCAAGGTGATCTCGGCACCGTGATAGCGGGCCTTGACCGGCATCTTGGACGCTTCGTCAAACTGGGCCTGGGTGATCTTGCCGGTTTCCAGCATGCGGCCAAGTACCACGTTGCGACGGGCAAAGGCACGCTCCGGCGAGCGGATCGGGTTCAGCATGGATGGCGCCTTGGGCAGACCGGCAATGATGGCGATTTCGTCCAGCGTCAGGTCCTTGACCTCCTTGCCAAAGTAAACCTGGGCGGCGGCACCGACCCCGAATGCCCGGTAGCCGAGCGGGATCTTGTTGAGGTAGAGCTGCAGGATCTCGTCCTTGGAGAGATTCTGCTCGATGCGCCAGGCCAGGAAGACCTCTTTTATCTTGCGCACCAGCGTCTTTTCATTGCTCAGGAAGAAGTTGCGGGCGACCTGCTGGGTGATGGTACTGGCACCTTGGCGAGCCTGACCGGAGACGGCCCAGACGGTGGCTGCGCGAATGATGCCGATGGGGTCGATCCCCGGGTGCTCATAGAAACGGGCATCTTCGGTCGCCAGTACCGCATCGATCATCGACTGGGGAATTTCGTCCAGATGCAGCGGGATGCGACGAATTTCGCCAAATTGGGAGATCAATTCCCCATCCCGACTGTACACCTTCATCGGGGTGGCCAGCTTGACGTCGCGCAGCGCGGTCACATCCGGCAACTGGGGCTTGATGTAGAAGTAGATACCGATGAGGCTGGCAACACCCAGCACAGCACCCAGCATCATGACAATAAACAGGCGTACGAGCCATTTCAGCATGGAAGAACTACCAATCGTCTTAAAATTAGCCAACGGGCGCAGAGTATAGCCCTTTTGCCTCCGGAAATTCGAGGTTTTCCTGACGGCTGCCCGGCTCCTCGAGAAGAGGCGGGAGGTTAGCATTCTGTGGCTCAATAACCAAGGGGAGGCGAGGGGCAGCCGGAAAGCGAGTTGTATCACTTTTCGGCATAAACTTTATGACATTGATAGATAGAGCATTTAGGATGAGTTAAGTCATCATCTTCTGATTAGCTGTCCTACAATCAATCCTAAAACCCAATAACGCATGGATGTGTATATGTTTGGGCTATTCAACAAAGGTTCTCTGCTTCCTCTGGCGGGTATTGATTTTGGCAGCCAGACCATCAAGGCCGTGACCATTACCGGTCGTCCCGGCAAGCTGCATCTCGAATCGGTGGCCGAAGTCGCCACTCCCAAAGGCACTCTGGTCGATTATCAGCTGCAGGATATCGAGCGGGTCAGCCAGTCTCTCAAGGCCCTCAAGCGCCTCATCTCGGGCAGCAGCCAGTATGTTGCGACTGCCGTCACCGGTTCCAACGTGATCACCAAAGTCATTCAGGTGGATGCCGCTCTGGGTGAGAACGAGCTGGAGAATCAGGTTCAGCTCGAGGCCGAGCAACTCATTCCCTTTCCCCTAGATGAAGTGAGCCTGGATTTTGAAATTCTGGGCAAGGTCAACGATCAGGAGCGCCGCGAAGTGTTGCTGAGTGCGGCCCGCACCGAGAGCGTGAGCGGGCGGGTGACTGCGCTGGCGGAAGCCGACATGACCACCAAGGTGGTAGATGTGGGCGCCCACGCGCTGGGCCGCGCCGTGCTTGCCTGCCTGCCGGAGCTGCAGGAGTGGGAGAAACCGGTCGGCGTGATCGACATCGGAGCGAGCGCCATGACCTTTGCTGCGCTGGTAAAGGGAGAGGTTATCTACTCACGTCTGCAAAACTTCGGTGGCGATCAATATAGTCAGGCGCTGGCCTCCTTCTACAACCTGTCGCTGGATGATGCCGAGCAGGCCAAGTTGCAGGGCAATCTGCCAGTTGATCACGAACTGGATGTGTTGCTGCCCCATATGAATGCTCTGCTGCAGCAAGTCAGGCGGAACGTGCAGCTGTTTTGCAGCTCTTCCGGGCACAGGGAGCTTTCCAGACTGGTGCTCACCGGCGGTGGCAGTCTGCTGCCCGGGCTGGCGGCCCAGGTCGGCAGCGAGTTGAACTGTGAGGTATTGCATCCTGATCCCTTTGCTCTGTTCGGCAAGCCGAAAGGGGAGGGGGCGGTCCACGGTGCCAAGTTCATGACGGCGCTGGGTCTGGCATTGAGGAGCTTCACGCCATGTCAAATATAAACCTCCTGCCCTGGCGTGAGGCCAGGGCCCAGCGGCAGAAGAAGCAATTCGGGGTCATGCTTGGCATCTTCATGGCCATTACGGCTTCACTCGGCTTTGCTGCCGACTGGCTGGTGGAGCAGCAGATAGGCCATCAGCAGCAGCGCAACCAGCGTTTACTGCAGGAGATGACTATCCTCGATGCCCAGCTTGGCGAGATCCGCCTGCTCAAGGAGCGACGCAAGGAGTTGATCGACCGCATGCAATTGATCGAACACCTGCAGATGCGCCGCAATCTGCCGGTTCGCCTATTCAACCAGTTGCCTTCGCTGGTTCCCAACGGGGTTTACCTCAATACGCTTGCCTTGCAGAACAACCAAATAGATGTGAATGGCAAGACCGAGGCCTATGGCAGGGTAGCCAGCATGATGCGTCGCATCGACGGCTCCGGCTGGTTGGGGCAGTCGCAGATCAGCACGATTTTTGCGGCCGATGTGGCGCCAGTTTCGCTCAGCCAGTTCTCCATGATGTTCCAGGTCGCAGGTGCGGCAGGTGCCACGGTCGATGTGACTAAGGGGCAGCAATGAATCTACAACAGCTCAACGAACTGGATCTCAACAACATTGCCAGTTGGCCCAAGCTGGCCAAGGGGATTTTCATCCTGTTCTTCTGTGCCTTGCTGGGGGGAGCCATCTATTACTACGTGATTGCCAACTCACTGACCCTGTTGACCCAGGAGACCAACAAGGAGGCCGAGCTCAAGGCGCAGTTCGAGAGCAAGGCGATGCTGGCTGCCAACCTCGGTGCATACAAGACTCAGATGGTGCAGCTTGAACAGCTGGTGGATACCCAGCTCAAGCAGTTGCCCAATACTCACGAAGTGGCCGGATTGCTGGATGACATCAGTTTCATTGCTACCGACAATGGGCTCAAATTGAATCGCATCAATTGGGAACCTGAGATCAAACACGAGTTCTCCACCGAGCTGCCCATGCGAATCGAAGTGGTGGGCACTTATCATGAGATAGGCAAGTTCACGGCCGACATGGCGGCCTTGCCGCGTATCGTCATCCTGGAATCGTTCACGCTGGGACAGGGCAAGGAGCAGGGTGACATGATTGCCATGTCGATGCTGGCCAAAACCTACAAATACAATGGCAAAACCGTGGGGCAGACCAAATGAAGCTACTCTGCGTGTTGTTGCCTGCCCTGTTGTTGACCGCCTGCGGTGGGCAGGACGACATGGACAACTATGTGGCCGCAACCAAGGCCAGAAAACCAGTACCCATCGAGCCTCTTCCCGAAATCAAACCCTTTTCCCCGATGGCTTATCACCTCAGCGATCAGCGCAGCCCCTTCATCGCCCCCCAGCCTGAAACCAGCAGTGCAAAGGTGGATGCCAAGGTGAAGCCGGATTGCGCCCAGATCGTGGCCAACAGAGAGAAAGAAGTACTGGAGCGCTATTCATTGGCCAGCCTGAGCATGCAGGGCTCACTTGGCAAGCAGGGACAGTTGTGGGCCTTGATCAGGACTCCTGATGGTCAATCCATCCGGGTGGGTCTCAATCAACATATGGGACTGGATCAGGGACGGGTGATCAGGATCACTGACACCTACGTGGATTTGATTGAGACTATACCGGATGGCAAAGGATGCTGGGTGACCCGAGAAACTCAGCTGGGCATGGCCAATCTTGAAGCAAAACGATAATCAGGGATGATGCGATGAAAACAACAATAGGTATGGTAGCCCGAGTTACCCTGCTGTTTTGCGCCGGAGCATGGAGCCAGGCCTGGGCCGTGGCAACCCTGCAGGAGGTCAAGGTCAATCCGCTGATGGCCGATCAGTTGTTGCTGGAGCTGAGCTTCAGTGAACCGGTCAGCGGATTTACCGATCGTCTCTCCTATGAACCCAATCAGCTGCTGCTGCATGTGCCTGGGGCGGTGGGAGCGCTCAACGTGAACCCGTTGCCCATCAAGCAGCAGGGGGTAGATAACCTCAAGGTCGAGGGCAAGGGGGCAGGTCTCGATATCAAGATCGCCCTCGATCAACTGACCCCCCTATCAGGTGCATCAGCAGGGCAACAAGTTGTTGGTGGCACTGGGAGAAAAAGCAGCCATGCCGCTGCCAGCCACCACAGCATCCTCCGGGCTGGTGGCCCCCCAGCCGACCTCGTCTGCACTTATCAATACCCAGCCGACAGCCTCGTCCGCCCTGATCAACAGTCAGCAGCTTGCTCGCCAGAGCGCTCCAGTGGCTGCGCCCGTGGCCAGCAAGCCAGTCTTGCCATCACCACAGACCGCGGCCAGCGGTGCCTATTTCAATTCCGTGAAGGGGGTCGATTTCAGGCGTGGCAAGGACGGGCAGGGGGAATTTCTGGTGACGCTGGACAACAGCTCCGCCGCCGTTGACGTCAGCAGCCGTGGCCAGACGGTGCTTGCCAAGTTTCACGGTACCCGGGTACCGGACGATTTGCTTAATCTGATCAACGTGCAGGATTTTGCTACCCCTGTCTCTCAGGTTGAGGTGTTCCGCCAGGGTAACGACACCCTGTTCGAACTCTCGGTCAACGGCCAGTTTGACTACCGTTATGATCAGGCGGACAAGATGTTCATCGTCGAGGTGAAAAAGCGCACCGCGGCGACTGCCGGCAAGCAGTATCAGGGCAAACCCATCTCTCTCAACTTCCAGGATATCCCGGTGAGAACCGTGCTGCAGCTCATCGCGGATTTCAACAACCTCAATCTGGTGACCACGGATTCGGTGTCGGGCAACATCACCCTGCGGCTGGACGGGGTGCCCTGGGAGCAGGCACTCGACATCATCTTGAAGGTGCGGGGACTCGACAAGCGGTTGGACAACAACATCCTGCTGGTCGCACCGGCCGAAGAGATTGCCGCTCGCGAGAAACAGCAGCTGGAGAGCCGCAACCAGGTCGCCGACCTGGCACCGCTTTATACCGAGTATCTGCAGATCAACTATGCCAAGGCATCCGAAGTGGCGGCGCTGCTCTCGTCCGAGAGCACCAAACTGCTTTCGTCCAAGGGGGCGGTGAGTGTCGATGAGCGGACCAACGTGCTGGTGGTCAAGGACACTGCCGACGTCATCAGCAACATCAAGCGGATGCTGGATATCCTGGATATTCCGGTCAAGCAGGTGGTGATCGAGGCGCGCATGGTGACCATTGATGACGGCTTTGACGAGGCGCTCGGGGTGCGTTGGGGGGTAACCAAAAACGATGGGCACGGCAACAGTACCTCGGGCACCATCGAGGGCAATGACGGTTCCGGCAACAACAATGGTGGCTCGACCATCACCCGACCTGGGGTGGACGATCGGCTTAACGTCAATCTGCCGGTGACCAACGCCGCTGGCACTCTGGCCTTCCAGGTGGCGCGGCTGGCAGATGGTACCTTGCTGGATCTCGAGCTGTCGGCACTGGAGAAAGAGAGCAAGGCCGAGATCATCGCCAGTCCCCGGGTCACCACGGCCAACCAGAAACCGGCGCTGATCGAGCAGGGTACCGAGATCCCCTATGTGGAGTCCTCTTCCAGCGGGGCAACCTCGGTCACCTTCAAGAAGGCGGTGCTGAGCCTCAAGGTGACGCCGCAGATCACCCCCGACAACAGGGTGATCCTGGACTTGACCGTGACCCAGGATACCAAGGGTGAAACCGTGCCGACCGGTACCGGTGATGCCGTCTCCATCAACGCCCAGTCCATCACTACCCAGGTGCTGGTCAACAATGGCGAGACCCTGGTGCTTGGTGGCATCTATCAACAGACCATCAAGAGCGACGTCAGCAAGGTGCCCCTGCTGGGCGATATCCCGGGTCTGGGGGTGTTGTTTCGCAAGACAACCAGCGAGAACAAAAAGCGCGAGTTGCTGATTTTCGTGACGCCGAAGATAGTCACCGACGCCTTCTGAAGACTTTACATGTGAAGGTAAAACACATATAACCTTACGCCCCAATGAGGCTGGGGCGTAAGGGCTGCGGTTGCCAGTCCTGATTTCTATTGAGATAATCCCCCTCCTGATCCATCGCAAGATAAGGTTCATAGGTACCCCGATCGAGAGTTTGTCGGGGTCGTACAGTTTGTAATTACTAACGAAAAGACATGGCTGAGAAACGCAATATTTTCCTGATAGGTCCCATGGGTGCGGGCAAGAGCACCATAGGTAGACATCTGGCAGAACAACTGCATATGGAGTTTTTCGACTCAGATCATGAGATTGAGCGCCGCAGTGGTGCCGATATCGGCTGGGTGTTCGATGTTGAAGGCGAAGAGGGTTTCCGGATCCGCGAAGAGAAGGTCATCGGTGACCTTTCCGAACAGCAGGGTATCGTGCTGGCGACGGGTGGCGGTGCCATCAAGAGCCGTGAAACACGCAACAAGCTCTCTGCTCGCGGCATCGTGGTGTACCTCGAAACCACCATTGAGAAGCAACTGGCACGTACGCAAAGAGACAAGCGTCGCCCCTTGCTGCAAACCGAAGAGCCGCCGCGCGAAGTACTCGAGCGTCTGGCACAAGAACGCAACGCCCTGTATGAAGAAGTGGCTGACTTTGTCATCCAGACTGATGACCAGAGCGCTAAAGTTGTTGCCAATCAAATCGTTAAGTTGATCGGCATGTAATAATAGAGGACGTCCATGGAAAGGTTGAAGGTCGAACTGGGTGAACGCAGCTATCCCATCGAGATAGCCGCAGGTCTGTTGCAGCATGCAGAGGTGCTGACGCAAACCATCAAGGGCAAGCGGGTCATGATTGTGACCAACACAGTGGTTGCGCCCTTGTATCTTGAGCGGATTGTCCAGTTGCTGTCGGGCTATCAGGTTGAACACCTGATCCTGCCGGATGGCGAGGCCTACAAGACCCTGGCTACCTTTGAGCGGATCATGTCCGCTCTGCTGGAAACCAACCATGGTCGTGATACCACTCTGATTGCCCTGGGTGGCGGTGTGATAGGGGACGTTGTCGGCTTCGCTGCTGCAAGCTATCAACGTGGCATTCCGTTCATTCAAGTGCCTACCACACTGCTCTCCCAGGTTGATTCCTCCGTTGGTGGCAAGACTGCCGTCAACCATCCCCTCGGCAAGAACATGATCGGGGCCTTCTATCAGCCCAGACACGTCGTGATCGATACCGAGTGCCTCCAGACCCTGCCTGCCCGCGAATTTGCCGCCGGCATGGCCGAGGTGATCAAATACGGCATCATCTGGGATGTCGAATTCTTCTGCTGGCTCGAAGCCAACATGTTCCGTCTGCAGGCGCAGGAGCCGGCCGCGCTGGCTTATGCCATCCGCCGCTGCTGCGAGATCAAGGCCGATGTGGTTGGCCAGGACGAGACCGAACACGGTGTGCGTGCCCTGCTTAATCTGGGCCACACCTTTGGCCATGCCATTGAAGCCGAGAAGGGTTATGGCAACTGGCTGCACGGCGAAGCCGTGGCGGCAGGCACCATGCTGGCCGCCAATACCGCCTTGGCCCGTGGTGACGTGACCGAGCAACAGGTAGATCGTATCCGGGCCTTGCTGCTGGCGGCCAATTTGCCGGTGCAGGCGCCGCCAGAGATGGATTTTGCGGCCTTCATTCGTCACATGCGCCGCGACAAGAAGGTGCTGGAAGGCAAATTGCGTCTGGTGCTGCCGGTCGGCATAGGTCATGCCCAGGTGGTGGCCGATGTCTCCGATGCTGAACTGCTGGCGGTGATCGAGTCTGGTCGTGACGAATAAACTGCTGAAATTTCCCTCCCAGCGGCAGCTGGTTGACCGGCTGCTGCATCTGATTGAATTCAATCATCCTTTTATCTTTCTCTCCGGCAAACCCGGCAGTGGCCGTGGCACGTTGTGCGAATCCCTGCTGGGAGCGCTGCCGGAAAAAGTGCGGGTCGTCAGCCTGATTGGCAGCCCTGCCATGAAGATGGTGGACGTGCGCCAGCTGTTGCTTCCCCAGGTGGTGGCCCGGCCGTTGTTCAATCCGCAGGATGCGCTGGCAGACAGCTTTTTCCGCATGCTGGAAGGCAAACCCGCCACCCTGCTGCTGCTGATCGAGCGGGCGGATGAGCTGCCTGCCGAGCTGGTCGGCGAACTGTGGAGCCTGTGTCGTCACAACGATACCCTGAAGATCCCCCATCAGTTGGCCATCGTGCTCTCCGGCAGTGACGTCTGGTGTCGCAATCAGAAGGCGCAGCTGAAAGGGCGGGCCATGCCCGCGCTGGAGCTGGAAGTCGCGCCGCTTGGCGCGCCCGAACAACGCATCTTCTTGTATGAGAAGGCCAAAGAGCTCAAGATCCCGACAGCCCTCTTGCCCAAGCCGAAAGTGGAAGAGATCCTGAAAGTGGCAAATGGACATCCGTCCACCATCATGCAGTTACTGGAGGATATCATGACCGACAGAAGGTCCAAGAAACGTCAGGCCGAGTTGCCCGTCAAGAAGATTGCGACCCTGCTGGCCCTGTTGGCCGGCGGTCTGCTGGCGCTGAGTTATCTGCTGCCGGCCCTGTTTGGCGGCGACAGCAAGAGTACTGCCCCCGAGCCCACCCAAACCACGGCGTTGCCTATCCCCGTCTCGGGTGGCGATCCGCTGACCATCGGCGGCAGCAACACCAGTCAGAACGGCAGCCAGAGTGCGGCCAGTGATGGTACCGCCAGCAATCCCAGCGGCGTGGTACGCGACTGGCAGCCGGATGCCAAGGTATTGCCCAAGGCGGTGGAGAGCGACACCGTGACCACCGAATCGACCAACTACGAAGGGCGCCGGGTGGTGATCTCCGACGAGGTGGTCGAGAAGCTGATGAAGCAGCCCAACGTCAGCGGCGCCCTGCCCACTGCGGTGGTGGATGAGCTGACCGGCGCCGATTCGCAAGCAGCGGCCACTCAGGGGGCCTCCGCCGAGAAGGCTGTTACACCCAATGCCACTGCTCAGACTGCCCAGCCGGCAAACACCGCCAAGGCCCAACCCACGTCAGCAGCCAGCAAGCCGGTGGTCAAGCCAGTCGCGGTTGAACCGGTGGCGGCACCTGCTCCCAAGGTGGCGCTGACCCCCGCTGCCACTCTGAACAAGAAGCCCAGAAACCACTACAGCATCCAGCTGATGGGCGCGAGCAACACCAAGGCGGTCGACAAGTTCGTGGCCGAAAATGGTCTGGCCGGTAAGATCTGGGTCTATCAGACCAAGTTCCGCGGCAGCCCCTGGTACGTGGTGCTGCAGGGGGACTACGCCAGCAGCAACCAGGCCAAGGCCGCCATTCGCAAGCTGTCGCCCGCCTTGCTGAAGGGTCAACCCTGGCCCAAGTCGTTTGCGCAGGTACAAAAAGAGTTGAAGCAATAGCCATTTTGGCCGGGAAGGGGGTAGAATCGTCCCCCTTTTTTGGTCGATGCCTTCTTAACACCGGATTTCCATGAAAAAAACACGCGCTTTTTTAAAATGGGCCGGGGGAAAATACTCCCTGGTTGAAGAGATTGCCGAGCGTTTGCCGGCCGGGCGTGTGTTGCTGGAGCCCTTCGTCGGGGCCGGGTCCGTGTTTCTCAACACCGACTACGACGCCTATGTGCTCAACGACATCAATCCGGATCTGATCGGTCTTTACAATCATCTCAAGTTGACGCCGGATCGGTTCATCGCTGAGTCGCGCAAGCTGTTCGTGACCGAGCACAACCACAAGGCGGCCTATTACCGGCTGCGTACCCAGTTCAACCAGACCGACACCAGCTTCGAGCGCGCCCTGCTGTTCCTGTTTCTGAATCGACACGGTTTCAATGGCCTGTGCCGGTACAACAAGAAAGGGGGCTTCAACGTCCCGTTCGGTTCCTACAAGAAGCCCTATTTCCCGGAAAAAGAGCTGTGGGCCTTCGCCGAGAAGGCGCAGAAGGCGACCTTCATCTGTGAAAGCTATGCCGATGCCATCCAGCGCGCCGAAGAGGATTGGGTGATCTATTGCGATCCCCCCTATGCTCCGCTTTCCACTACCGCGAGCTTCACCACCTATTCGGCCGGCGGTTTCACCCTGGACGATCAGGCCGTGCTGGCCAGGCTGGCCCGCCACACCGCGGCGCGCAAAGGGGTGCCCGTGCTCATCAGCAACCATGACATCGAGCTGACCCGCGAGCTTTATCGCGGCGCCCGCCTCGACGAGATCCTGGTCAAGCGCACCATCAGTCGCAACGGTGGCACCCGCAACAAGGTGGCCGAGTTGCTGGCGCTCTATCCGCCCGGCATCGAGCCGGAGCAGGGCTACTACCCGAGCGACGCCGAACTGGCGCCACTCGGCTGACACAGACGGCACCTCGGGGTGCCGTTTTTTATGTCTGCCGCGGCCGATGACGGCGTTCGCTTTCTCCGTGCCCTGTGCGGGTCGTTTTCAGTGCCTGTTTGCGGTGATGATGACGTTCGCTTTTTCCGTACCGTGTGCGGGTCGTTTTCGGCGCCCGTTTGCGGTGATGATGGTGTTCGCTTTTTCCGTACCGTGTGCGGGTCGTTTTCAGCGTCCATTTGCGGTAAAATTGCGCCGCTTTTTCTGCCACGCTGCCAATGGATGACGCTGATGAAAGACTTTCTGATTGCCCCCTCGATCCTCTCCGCCGACTTTGCCCGTCTGGGGGACGATGTCGCCAAGGTGCTGGCCGCCGGTGCCGACGTGGTCCATTTCGACGTGATGGACAACCATTATGTGCCCAACCTGACCATAGGCCCCATGGTCTGCCAGGCCCTGCGTGACTACGGTATCGAAGCCCCCATCGACGTGCACCTGATGGTCAAGCCGGTGGATCGCATCATTCCCGATTTTGCCAAGGCGGGTGCCTCCCTCATCACCTTCCATCCGGAAGCGTCCGACCACGTCGACCGCTCCCTGGGCCTCATCAAGGAGCAGGGCTGCCAGGCCGGTCTGGTGCTGAACCCGGCCACGCCGCTCACCTGCCTGGAGTACGTGATGGACAAGCTGGACGTGATCCTGCTGATGTCGGTCAACCCGGGCTTTGGTGGCCAGAGCTTCATCCCAGGTACCCTCGACAAGCTGCGCCAGGTGCGCCGCCTCATCGACGAGAGCGGCCGCGACATTCGCCTCGAGATCGACGGCGGGGTCAAGGTCGACAACATTCGTGAGATTGCCCAGGCTGGTGCCGACATGTTCGTGGCTGGCTCGGCCATCTTCAGTCGTCCGGACTACAAGGCGGTGATCGACGAGATGCGGGCGGAGCTCTCTCATGTCAAACGCTGAACGTGATTTTGACCTGGTGCTGTTCGATCTGGACGGCACCCTTATCGACAGTGCCCCGCAACTGGCGCTGGCGGTCAACCGTACGCTGACCGAACTCGGGCTGGACGAGGCCGACGAGGCCGTGGTGCGGACCTGGGTCGGCAACGGTGCCGACAAGCTGATCCAGCGTGCGCTGGACTATCGCGCGGCGCCCGAGCTGTTTGCCAGCGCCCGTCCGCTGTTTGACCGTCACTATCAGGCCTGCCTGCTGGAAGGGCTGGCCATGTATGACGGGGTCGAGCAGAGCCTGCGTCGCCTGCAGGCGCTGGGTTACCAGCAGGCGATCGTGACCAACAAGCCGAGTCACTTCGTGCAGCCGATCCTCGATGCCCTCGGCATCGGCGACTGTTTCGCACTCTGGCTGGGGGGCAACTGCGTGCCCGTCAAGAAACCAAGCCCGGAGCCGCTGCTGCTGGCCTGTCACGAGCTGGGCGTCAGCCCGTCGCGCACCCTGATGGTGGGCGACTCCGAAAATGACGTGCTGGCCGCCCAGGCTGCCGGCATGAAGGTGGTGGGACTGACCTATGGCTACAACTATGGCCGTCCCATTGCAGATTCCCGCCCGGACTGGGTATGCGAACAGTTTGCCCAGCTCGACGCGCTGCTGGCCGAATAAGCTGGCCAGGCAGGCCGAATAACAAGGATCAACACTCTGATGACTAAACCTATCGTATTGAGCGGGGCCCAACCGTCGGGCCAGCTGACCATCGGCAACTACATGGGGGCCCTGCGTCAGTGGGTCAACATGCAGGATGACTTCGACTGCCTCTACTGCATCGTCGATCTGCACGCCATCACCACCCGCCAGGATCCGGCTGCCCTGCGCAAGGCCTGCCTGGACGCCGCCGCCCTCTATCTGGCGGTCGGCATCGATCCGGCCAAGAGCACCGTGTTCATCCAGTCCCACGTGCCGCAGCATGCCGAGCTTGGCTGGATCCTGAACTGCTACACCCAGATGGGCGAGCTGTCGCGCATGACCCAGTTCAAGGACAAGTCCGCCCGTTTCGAGAACAACGTCAACGTCGGCCTGTTCGGTTATCCGGTGCTGATGGCGGCCGACATCCTGCTCTATCAGGCCAATCAGGTGCCGGTGGGCAACGATCAGAAGCAGCATCTGGAGCTGACCCGCGACATCTGCACCCGCTTCAACAACCTCTACGGCGAGGTGTTTACCCTGCCGGAGCCCTTCATTCCGACCGAAGGCGCCCGGGTGATGAGCCTGCAGGATCCGACCAAGAAGATGTCCAAGTCGGACGACAACGAGGCCAACTTCATCGGCCTGCTGGAAGATCCCAAGCAGATCGTCAAGAAGATCAAGCGCGCGGTGACCGACTCCGACGAGCCGGCGGTGGTGCGTTTCGATCCGGAAAACAAGCCGGGGGTTTCCAACCTGCTGACCCTGATGTCCGGGGTGACCGGCCGTTCCATCCCCGAGCTGGAGCAGCATTTCGAAGGCAAGATGTACGGTCATCTCAAGACCGAAACCGCCGAGGCCGTGGTCGCCCTGCTGGAGCCGATTCAGGCCCGCTTCCACGAGCTGCGTCAGGATGAGGCTCATCTGCAGGCCATTTTGGCGGCCGGTGCACAAAAGGCGCGGGAAAGGGCTGAAAAAACCCTGGCCAGCGTATATGATGTAGTCGGCTTCGTTCCTCGAGCCTGACATACTGGGAAGGTGTAGTAGAAGAGAGCTGGGTATTTGCCTGGCTTTCTTTGTTTTACCCGACCTGCTATTCGTTATTTCATCTTCCAATTTCAAACGCGGGCGTCTGCCCCAAGAGTTAGCATGTCTGTCGAATCAAATACCACGATTGAAGAGTTGGGTGACAAGGGTCACTGGCTGCGCAAGTTTCGCAAGGCCAAAAACCTCAATACCCTGCAACTGATGGTCTCCAATGCCATCGACAAGCACCACAAAACCCCTGCCATCGCCGCCGCCATCTACCTGGCCGAGTGCCAGCGCGAGCGTGAAATGGAACAGGGTCGCTATCTGGATCGTTAATTCTCTGCCCTGGTTGACCCATGCTGTTGTTGATCGATAACTACGACTCCTTTACCTGGAATCTGGTGCAATATTTTGGAGCCCTGGGACAGGAGGTAGTGGTGAAGCGCAATGACGAGCTGACGCTGGACGCCATTGCCCGGCTCTCTCCCCGTTATCTGGTGATCTCTCCCGGTCCCTGCACCCCCAATGAGGCGGGTATTTCGCTGGCGGCCATCTCCCGTTTTGCCGGCCAGCTTCCCATTCTCGGCGTCTGTCTCGGCCATCAGTCACTGGCGCAGGCCTTCGGTGCCAGGGTGGTGCGCGCCCGTCAGGTTATGCACGGCAAGACTTCGCTCATTCGCCATCGCGGCGAGGGGGTATTCAAGGGGCTCAACGACCCGCTGCGGGTCACTCGTTACCATTCGCTCATCGTGGAGCGCGATACCTTGCCCGATTGTTTCGAGATCACCGCCTGGAGCGAACATGCCGATGGCAGCCCGGACGAGATCATGGGGCTGCGCCATAAGCAGTTGAATATAGAGGGTGTTCAGTTCCATCCGGAGAGCATTCTGAGCGAGCAGGGTCATCAGTTGCTGGCCAATTTTTTGGCTAATCCCTGAATAGTTGTGATCGGCCTCCCAGAATTGAAAGGAGGCCAAAAATATTTTCCCTGACACTTTATTCACCTCCCTCCCTGTCCAAATTATCTCTTGCCAACACCCCCTGAGCCGTTATGCAATGCGGTTGCCTAAAATCTCACGGGCAGTCGAACATTGTTCCCTGTAACGCGCTTTGTTGCAGACTTTTAGCTTTTTTTCTGTGACAATGCCGATGTGTTTACATGGATTTAACTTTTGGGCGGTGGATTATTCTGTCGCCAGATCGAAGGAGAGCAATATGTCAGAGTTGTTGGCAGTGACACGTGAAGTGTTTGATGAAGTGATGGTTCCCAACTATGCGCCCGCCAAGATCATCCCGGTGCGTGGTGAAGGGTCACGTGTCTGGGATCAGGAAGGCCGTGAGTATGTGGATTTCGCCGGCGGGATCGCCGTCAATGGCCTGGGCCATTGCCATCCCAAGCTGGTCGAGGCCCTGAAAACCCAGGGCGAGAAGCTGTGGCACCTCTCCAACGTGATGACCAACGAGCCGGCCCTGCGCCTGGCCAAGAAGCTGGTCGCCGCGACCTTTGCCGACAAGGTCTATTTCTGCAACTCCGGTGCCGAAGCCAACGAAGCCGCTCTCAAGCTGGCCCGTCGCTACGCCATCGAGAAATTCGGTGCCCACAAGACCCAGATCATCGCCTTCCACCAGGGTTTCCACGGTCGTACCTTCTTTACCGTCAGCGTCGGCGGCCAGGCTGCCTACTCCGATGGTTTCGGTCCCAAGCCCGCAGACATCACCCACGTGGCCTACAACGATCTGGCGGAGCTGGCTGCCGTCATCTCCGACAATACCTGCGCCGTGGTGATGGAGCCGCTGCAGGGCGAGGGCGGCATCATTCGTCCCACCGACGAGTTTGCCAAAGGGGTGCGCGAGCTGTGTGACAAGCACAACGCCCTGCTGATCTATGACGAAGTGCAATCCGGCGTCGGTCGTACCGGCGATCTGTTTGCCTACATGGGTCTGGGCGTCACGCCGGACATCCTCACCAGCGCCAAGGCACTGGGCGGCGGCTTCCCCATCGGCGCCATGCTGACCACCACCGACATCGCCTCCCACCTGAAAGTGGGCACTCACGGCTCCACCTACGGCGGCAACCCGCTGGCCTGCGCGGTGGCCGAGGCGGTGATCGACGTGGTCAACACCCCGGAAGTGCTCAATGGCATCAAGCAGCGCGAACAGCTGTTCCGCGAAGGGATCGAGGCCATCAACGCCAAGTACCACTGCTTCAGCGAAGTGCGCGGCAAGGGTCTGCTGCTGGGCGCCGTGCTCAACGACGACTACAAGGGCCGCTCCCGTGACTTCCTGCTGGCCTCCATCGATCAGGGTCTGATGGCGCTGGTAGCCGGTACCAACGTGGTGCGTTTCGCGCCGTCGCTGGTTATTCCGGAAGCGGACATCAAGGAAGGGCTGGCCCGGTTCGAGAAAGCGGTTGCCCAGGTGGTTAACGCCTGATCCAAATTGAGGTGGGGAGCCCTCCCGGCAGGAGCCGGGACCCCACCTGTCGTCAATGAAAGGGAGTTGTCATTTATGTTGGTTATCCGTCCCATCGAGCAAAAAGATTTTGCCGGTCTCAAGACCTGTGCCATCGAATCCGGCACCGGCATGACCTCGTTGCCCGTCAACGATGAACTGCTGCAGCGCAAGATAGACGCTTCCACCCAGACCTTTTCGGACAAGCCTGCGGGCAAGGGTGACTGCCTCTATTTCTTCGTCGCCGAGGATCTGGAGACCGGCGAAATGGTCGGTACCTGCGCCATCGATGCGGCCGTGGGCCTGTCCCAGCCGTTCTACAACTATCACATCGGCAAGGTGGTCCACTCTTCCCCCAAGCTCGGCATCTACAACGTCGTGGAAACCCTCACCCTCTCCAACGACTACACCGGCAATTCCGAGCTCTGCACCCTGTTTCTGCGCGAATGCGCCCGCGAGGGGCTCAACGGCCGTCTGCTCTCCAAGCACCGCTTTCTGTTCATGGCCGAACACCCCGAGCTGTTTGACGAGACCGTCTTCGCCGAGATGCGTGGCGTCTCCGATACCGATGGTCACAGCCCCTTCTACGAGTGGCTGCAAAAGCATTTCTTCTCGATGGATTTTCCCACCGTCGACTATCTCACCGGCATCGGCAAGAAGCGCTTCATCGCCGAGCTGATGCCCAAGTACCCCATCTACGTCAATCTGCTGAGCAACGAGGCGCGCGCCGTCATCGGTCAGACCCACGAGAAGACCCGCCCGGCCATCAAGATGCTGCAGGACGAAGGCTTCGTGAATCGCGGCTATGTTGACATCTTCGATGCCGGCCCCACCGTCGAGTGCGACGTGAAGAACATTCGCAGCGTGCGCCGCAGCCAGAAGCTGCGGGTGCTGGTGGGTGAGCCCATCGGTGGCAAGACCCATCTGGTCTGCAATACCCGCTACGAGCACTACCGTGCCTGCTACGGCAACATCCGGGTCGATCTGGACAAGCACGAGGCCATCATCCCGCCCAAGATGGCGGCCGCACTCAAGGTGCAGGATGGCGACATGGTGCGCGCCGTCGATCTCGATTGAGCCATATCAGCAGTAAAACCGCATATGAAACAGGCAGCCAAGGCTGCCTGCGAACCACAGGGAGTGAAGGATGAGCCAGTTAGTTCAGTTTATTGACGGTCAGTGGCTGGCCGGAGCAGGCAAGCCGTTCGAATCAAAGGACCCGGCCAAGAATCAGGTGATCTGGCAAGGGGAGGCCGCCAGTGCCGCCCAGGTGGAGGCCGCCGTCAAGGCCGCCCGCCATGCCTTCTATCATTGGTCCGATCTGGCCCTCGAGGGTCGTCTGGCCATCGTGCGCCGTTACGCCGACCTGCTCGGCGAGCACAAGGAGGCGCTGGCGCTGACCATAGCCCGCGAAACCGGCAAGCCGCTGTGGGAGACCCGCACCGAAGTGGCCGCCATGCAGGGCAAGATCGCCATCTCCATCCGCGCCCATGACGAGCGCACCGGCACGGTGGAGAACCCCATGCCCGGTGCCAAGGCGTTCGT
Organism: Aeromonas sp. FL131; assembly: GCF_049860615.1. Classification (NCBI taxonomy): domain Bacteria; kingdom Pseudomonadati; phylum Pseudomonadota; class Gammaproteobacteria; order Aeromonadales; family Aeromonadaceae; genus Aeromonas; species Aeromonas sp. FL131. The sequence continues at coordinate 3,131,824 of NZ_CP187595.1, read as the reverse complement.
GCGCCACAAGCCCCACGGCGTCGTGGCCGTGTTCGGCCCCTACAACTTCCCGGGCCACCTGCCCAACGGCCATATCGTGCCGGCGCTGATCGCCGGCAATACCGTGGTATTCAAGCCCTCCGAGCTGACCCCCATGGTGGCCGAGGCCATGCTGAAGATCTGGCAGGAGGCGGGACTGCCCAAGGGCGTGCTCAACCTGGTGCAGGGCGAGGTCGACACCGGCAAGGCGCTGGCCGGCAATCCGGACATCGACGGCCTGTTCTTCACCGGCTCGTCCCGTACCGGCCATTTCCTGCATCAGCAGTTTGCCGGCCAGCCGGGCAAGATCCTGGCCCTCGAGATGGGTGGCAACAACCCGCTGATCGTGAAAGACGTGAGCGACATCGATGGCGCCGTCCATGCCATCGTGCAGTCCGCCTTCATCACCTCTGGCCAGCGTTGCACCTGCTCGCGTCGCCTGTTTGTCGAGCGCGGCGAGCGGGGCGATGCCCTGGTCAAGCGCCTGGTAGCGGTGGTCGGTCAGATCAAGGTCGGCCTCTATGACGCCGCCGAGCAGCCGTTCATGGGCGCCATGATAAGCGAGAAGGCAGCGCTCGGCATGGTCGAAGCGCAAGCCAACCTGCAGCGCCTCGGTGGCGAGAGCCTGCTCACCCTCACGCACCTGGAAGCGGGCACCGGTTTTGTCTCCCCGGGCATCATTGACGTGACCGCGGTCAGCGCGCTGCCGGACGAAGAGTACTTCGGCCCGCTGCTGCAGCTCATTCGCTACGACGACTTCGATGCCGCTATCGAGAAGGCGAATGCCACCAGCTTCGGCCTCTCGGCCGGCCTGCTCGGCGACAGCGAGGCGGACTGGCAGCACTTCTTCAAGCGCATTCGCGCCGGCATCGTCAACTGGAACAAGCCCATCACCGGCGCTTCCAGTGCCGCGCCGTTCGGTGGCATCGGCGCCTCCGGCAACCACAGGGCGAGCGCCTACTACGCCGCCGACTACTGTGCGTATCCGGTGGCTTCCGTCGAAGACAGCAAGGCCGCCATGCCGGATCAGCTGTCTCCCGGTCTGACGTTCTAAGCAAGACAAAGGCGGGCGCTCTCTGCGTTGGCGCCAGCGCCTGACCACGACAATAAAAGGGGCACTGAACTGGTGCCCTTGTCTGTACCCGCAATCAAAGGAAAGAGAGATGCAAAAGGATATCGACACCCTGTTCGGTCATTTGTGGGATAACTACATTCAAGTCACCCCGAGTGCCCACAAGGTTCATCAACTGCTGGGGGGCGGCGAGCCCATCGTCAACGACCACGTGGCGTTTCGCACCTACAACCTGCCCAAGCTGGGGCTGGAGAAGCTGGCCGCCCATTTCCTGGCGCTCGGCTACGAGCAGAAGGGCGAGTACGTGTTCAAGGCCAAGAAGCTCTATGCCAAGCACTTCGAGCATCAAGATCCGGACGCGCCCAAGGTGTTCATCAGCGAGCTGAAGGTGGAAGAGCTCTCTGAAGCAGCCCAGGCCATCATCCACAAGCTGGCGGCTCAGGTGCCCGATCACCTGACCGACACCCAGGCCTTCCTCTATGCCGGCGCTCCCTGGCAGGTCTCCTGGGCCGATTACCAGACCCTGCTGGCGGAGAGCGAGTATGCGGCCTGGATGGCGGCCTGGGGTTATCGTGCCAACCACTTCACCGTCAACATCAACCGCCTGAAGGACTTCGACACCATCCAGCAAGTCAACGCCGCCCTCAAGGCCGCAGGCTTCGTGCTCAATGGCGTGGGTGGCGAGGTGAAAGGGGACCCGCAGGTGATGCTGGAGCAATCGTCTACCATGGCCGACAAGGCGGACGTGGCCTTCACCGACGGCGTGCGCACCATCCCGAGCTGCTTCTACGAGTTTGCCCTGCGCTACCCGCAGGCCGACGGCGTACTCTACCCAGGATTCGTCGAAGCCTCGGCCGACAAGATCTTCGAATCCACCAACGCCATGTAATGGCCGCCATGAAAACAACGCCCCGCCTGGGGCGTTTTTATTTTGGGTTAAATACGGTCAAATTATTGCTGTTGTGTGGTGCCCTGTCGGGCTAAGCGCTTACCCAAAGGAACAAATAGAGTCATTTTGTATGCATCATTGAAAATGATATTCCATTAAACAGATGATGCCAAACTTAAATGCTGAACTGTGTCTATAGCCTATGACTGATTTTTAACTGAGGGTATTTTATGAGATTTTTAATCATCCCCTTTGTGGGGGCAGGAAAAATCAAGTTTGGCATGACTCCTGAACAAGTGAGATTATTATTAGGCGGAGTATTTGATTCTTTTAAAAGAACGGAGGAGTCTGTGTTCCCATGTGATTACTTTGAGAATTTAGGCGTGTTCGCATATTACAACTCCTCTGGAGTTTTGGAGGCGATAGAGTTTACTGAACCAGCGGTTCCAGAGTTCGAAGAAATGGACTTGCTAAAAATTCATTTCAAGGATTTGATAAAGTATCTTTCAGATAAAGACAAAGGTCTAGAAGTAGAGTCTGAATCGCTAACATCTCATGTGTTGGGCATAGGTGCATACGCTCCTGATGTAGATGACAACACGTCATCACCTGCTGAAAGTATTATTGTCTTTGAAAATGGCTATTATGATTGATTAGAGTCAGTTGATATTTCGATAAGCATTTGTTGCCTATGGTTATTAAGATAAGTGTAAAAGTTGGCTAGGCTGCAATCAATATGTTCATGTTACAGGGCTCTACTTGGAAGATAGATGAAGAGTAGGCGGAGGAACATCGAATTAAGAACCATGAGTGGTATGCTTGCCCATTTCTATAAAACGTATCAAAAAAGTTGTCCCCATTGGCCCAAACAGGAACTAATTCCTTGATAAATAATGACAAGTATTTTATCGATGAGGTTGAAAATGGAATGGGACGTTGCCTTGTCTTGACAGCTCCTTGGTCGGATGATTTTAAATCTTTAATCGATAAAGAAAACATTTCAGTACTCCGTTTAAGTCAATCCGCTGGCTGGAGTGGAAATGACATTTCATTTATTAGTGATTTGACGTGTCTTTCTGGTGTTGAAATTTATTCTTGGGGTGTCAAGGATATCACTCCATTAGAGTCTATCAGTAATCTTGAATATTTAGGATTACAGTGTGAGTTTACGAAGGCCCCAGACTTTTCCAAGCTAAAAGAATTAAAAGTATTTAAGGTGCTGTGGAGGCCTAAAGCGAAGACGATTTTCTCTTGTGATGAATTGAATCTGCTAAATATTGTTAACTATCCGTCAGAAAACTTGACAGAACTTAATAGGATGCCTTTATTAAGACGTCTACAACTAACCTCCAAAAAAATAAAATCATTGTCAGGGATAGAAGAACTTAGCTCGTTATCTATTCTAGATTTGGCCGAGTGTCCTAAGCTAGAAGATCTTTCAGGCATAGATAAGTGTCAACAGATAGAGATTGTAGAAATTGAAAACTGTAAAAGAGTTTATGATATAGCTATTCTGAGTGAACTAAAAAACCTCAAAGAGATTGTATTAATTGACTGTGGGAAAGTTAAATCTTTGAGGCCACTTGCACACAGCCAATCATTGGAGAGTATCACCTTTATAGGGGACACAACCATTGAAGATGGAGATCTGACTTCCTTATTGGATATTCCAACACTAAAGAAAATGTGGTTTGCTAATAAACGTCACTACACCCATACCCGAGAAAAGGTGATGGAAGTGTTATCTTGAGTTATCAATCATGAATGATATTTATGCATTTTTTGAGGGTAGCCTACACCCGGCAGAAAAGTTATGTATGTCAAGATTGCTCACAATCTTATCTTGCCGATTATCTGCTGAGCATGTTGCCAGCACTCGAACTGGTATCAGATACCTTGTCAATGACGTTGTTCGGAAAATAAGAATAACCGTGATGATGCAAGGTGCCTTCGTATCAGCTTGCTGGGGGGGGGCTACTAGTGTTGCAGTCAAGGAAGAGAAACCAGCTGAGTTGAAAAGAAGTACACTGAGATGCGACTATGAGTACTTAAAATCAGTTTCTCTATCTGATTCAAGATACGGACACCGATAGTGAAAAGAAAGACATCAGCGGTCAGTGACTTAATGAAAGTAGTGCTTCCCATGGAGTCAATTCTCAACTTGAAGATGATGGCTCATCAACTGAATTTGGAGCAATATCCAGGGAAGGAAAAATCCACTTTGAAGAAGGCATACGCCAACCCGGGTATGAACTGCCAGATCAAAAAGGCCAAACAATATAGGTTTGTATGAATATGAAACTGACAGAATTTAGTTTGTGGGCATTTAAACTTGAACTTGGTTTGGCACGAAAATTCACGCTGTTTAGCAGATGTGTGTGTGCCCATTTTGAGCGCAACTTTGTTCCTATAGAAACAGATGGTATTTATAGGGTTGTTGTAAAACTTTGTGGGCCAGATGAAAGAGTTGGTACCACTGAGTCAAGTAGCTCAGTGATTAAGTATTATAAGACGTTCGATTTTGACTATTTTGAGGGGTTGAATATAATCGCCAAGAAAAGGTTTCTTCTTGATGCACTATATAGCTCACTTATTTCATTGTGCGATATGGAAGGATGGCCGAAGAGCCCCTTTCATGAAGCGTACGAGAGAGTTATTCGAGAAAATTTCGTCAATATATATACTATTAAAAGTAAATTGAGTCGGAATAAAAACATGTCAGCTGAGTTGGTGGTAAGTCATGATGAAGAAATATTTAATTGCTTCATTGTGATAAAAGATAAGGATGGTAGAGCACTTATTAAGGAACATCTCTTCTCTGAAGAGCCGGATGAATTTATATTTAATGCTCGTATTGGTGATATTAGATGGGTTGACAAAACGACCGTTCGGTATCAATCAAAGGATAAAAAAGAATTAGGTCTGTTTGATGTTGGATATGTAACCTCCGATTAAATGACATTGCAAAGAGTTGCGATGATTGTGTAGATATAGTTATCAATTAAGTAGTTCACGAAAAGAAAGATCACTGTGATAATGGCAAGATGTCTCCATTCCCCATTGCTGGGAGCTGTAGTCGAGTTGGTTGGGTGTTGTTGAAAATCTGGTTGATGCCTGACTGTATAGCATTCAGCGTGATGTATGAGGCGCTGCCCTTGAGTAGTATCGGCAGAGCTTCCCTCTCCCAGGGCTGGATTCAGGAGCCAAGATCCTTCATATTGGTTCCATCAACACCAAGGCTACCGAATAAACGGCGAGTGCAGCTAACGTTGTCAGCAATACATAGAGGCGACGGGGGTTGCAAAGAAGGTGCGTTGCAACATGAGATATTGGGCCTGAGATAAATATCAGAACGGTAAAATCAGTGATAATACTGGAGATCATGAACAGGCCCCATGGCGATCATGAAAATAGATGGCCCACTTGAATGACGAGGTTGGTGAATACATTGATGACTAATATTAATGTTGTAAGCACGATGGATGTTTCAAAAGAAAACGAAACGTACAATCTCAGTGAAAATTCTCAAATGGTTAATTTGAAGGTAGCTGCTGTTCGATGGCAGCTACCTTCTCGAAATCGCCTTGAAGCGCGAATTATAGTTTTAAGATTTATTTTTAGTATTCTTGTAAAGAAAATACCTAGATTTAAATTGTGGTGTGTTGTTGGTGACTCAGTTTGGCAAAGTGATACACGGATTATAAGACACAAGAAACTTTTTAAGAGATTAAAGGAACGAGGGGTAGAGATAAGCCACGCAGCTCACTTTTTGGAAGAACTAGTAGAATCAGACAGAAAGTTGAAGTTATTTGGTGCTGCTCAATTATCTGAGTTGTCAATTGAATCAGTGGTGAGTTTGATGGAGGAGGAATCATGTTCCTATCTTATTGCTGTGCCAGAAGAGTTTGAAATTCATGCATTAATATGCCGAGGGTGGAATACTAGTGAATTGATAGATACAAGGTTATTGCACGAGATTGTTGAAAGTAATGGTCTAGTTCTTAAAATGGTTGGTGCTTTTGATGATCCAGAGTCAGGGTTCGTCGGAATAGGGAAGCCAGAGCTGGTGAAGGTGTTAGTTGCGTAGTGTTATAAAGAAGGCAAGGGAGACAGCAGGATGCTTATATAATAAATAAGAAAGGTATGGTGACGAATTTCGTCTTTGTGGGTATTTGATGTGCAAATTTTTATACAGACATGGGTAGATCTAAAATCTTGACTGTGTGGGTAGTCGAGATTTTTTGAAGAGAGTATGTAGAAGTGCATTGATTTATATTTTTATTTTTAATATGTTCATAAGTATAGATAATGATCTCGGAGAAGTTAGAACTCTTCTTGAATGTAATGTCAGGATGTTTTGGGTGGTGTCGAAATTAGGGATTGATTATGTCTTATCGTGATGCACTGAATGAGGCTATTCAGCATTGGAGCTCAGATTCCATAGAAGATGAGTGGTTTTTTGAAAAGTTTAGAGATGATGCCATCGGCAAAATGAGTCCATCTGAAGCATTTTGTTTTATAAGTGAAACTGTCGAATTTTTAATCATGGAAGATGATGAGTCTACCGCTTGCGAAATATTGCAAACAATTATTAATCTTGCAGGGAAAAGCCAAACAACTGAAGTGCCGAACGCTCTTGTAGATAATAGGAAAGTAATTGAAAGTCAGTTTGGTCAGAGGGGGGAGTACTCAAAAGGTAAGCTTGCAGAGCTGTTTAGATATTATAGGATTTCGTGATGGAATGATGAAGCGTCAACCTTTCAGTACGAGAAGCAGCTTTCCGAGTGGCTGACGAAAATGTAAGGGAAAGTTCTGAGGTCATCTGGTTTGATAAACATGAAAATACTCATTATGTCCCAGAGATTTAGACGCATTTCATAGTGCGTGTGGTGGTGTGAAGTTCTTTTTTAATCGTGACTATGTCATGGATAAAGTTAGTCTGGATAGGTTTGTTTTATCTAATCCACTAATACTGCTAGAAGGATGGGAGCAAGACTTACCTGGACATGACAGTTCAGATGCATGGTATATCATCGAGAAAGCGGAGCCTAAATAAAAATATCGATTGACCTATATAAAAGTTGTATTGGTACAATGAGCACAGGTCTAGGTGTGATCCGCATCACATGGCCTTGAGAACATCCAGCCAATGGTTCGAGATATAGAAGCGCCTCCTTTGTGGAGGCGTTTTCATTGGTGGCAGGGGCAGTGTGGCCTAGCGCTGGTAGAGCACCCCCTCCAGCGCCAGCACCGTCTCCATCCCGGCGGCGCGGCCCGCCTGCAGGCCGATCTGGGTATCTTCGAACACCAGGCAGTTGGCCGGGTTGGCGCCGAGCAGCTCGGCCACTTTCAGGAAGGTGTCGGGGTGGGGCTTGTGGTTGTCGATGTCATCGGCACTGACCAGCACGGGGATATAGGCATCCAGACCGGTGTTTTTCAGGATGTGCAGGGCGTGCTCGCGCGATGAACCCGTGCCTATGCCCATCGGGACCTTGCCGTGGCAGCGCTTGACCAGCTCCCACATGGTGGGAAACACGCTGACCTTGTCGATATGCTCAAGATAGAGTGCCACCTTGCGCCGGGTGAAGGCGTCCACATCGATATCCAGCCCATGCTGCTCGGCCAGGATGGCGACTATCTTGCGGGTGGGAATGCCGCCGAATTCATTGAGCTGGGCACGATCGAAGGGCAGGCCGAACTCGGCGCTGGTCTCCTCCCAGGCATCCAGATGCAGGGGCATGGAGTCGACCAGGGTGCCGTCCATATCGAAAATCAGGGCATCGTATTGCTCAAACCGGAACTGCTCGGACATGGGACTGCTTCCTCTTGGGGGGTGAACAGCCAGCCTATCAGAATGCAGGAGGCAATGCCGCGACCGGGGTCATGCTTGCCGCTCAGGGGCGGTTTTGGCCATCGGCTGATGATTTATGAGACAATAATAAGTTCTGCGTTGCAGATCCCGGCATTTTCAAATGAGCGAGCCCGTCATATGTCCCCAAAAACCATCTTCTCGAGCGTGGCCCTGGTGATCGCCCTGGGTTCACTGGAAAAGAGCATAGTCACCACCCCCTTGCCCATCATAGGGGCCGAGCTGAACGCCGGCGCCGCCCTTACCTGGGTGGTCACCGCCTACCTGCTGGCGGCCACCGCCGCCCTGCCCATCTACGGCAAGCTGAGCGACATGTTCGGCCGGGTGCGCATGCTCAACATCGGCATCGGTCTGTTTCTGGCCGGCTCCGTGGCCTGCGGCCTGGCCCAGGATCTGCCGACCCTGCTGGCGGCCCGCGTGCTGCAAGGCTTGGGGGGCGGCGGCCTGATCGCGCTCGCCTTCACCGTCATCGCCGACAGCATACCGCCGCGGGAGGTGGGCAAGTATCAGGGCTACATCTCGGCGGTCTATGCAGTCTCCAGCATCGCCGGGCCCCTGCTCGGCGGCTACTTCACCGAGCAGCTCAGCTGGCGCTGGATCTTCTGGATCAACCTGCCGCTCGGGGCGCTCGCGCTCTGGCTGGTGAACCGCAACCTGGGTCACCTCAATGTGCGTCGCCACAGTCGCTTCGACTGGAAGGGGGCGGCATTGCTGATCACCGTCACCACCCTGAGCCTGCTGCTGCTCTCGCCGGAGACCGCCCTGCCCGCCATCTGGCTGGCGGCGGGACTGGCGCTGGCCCTGCTGCTGCTGATCCTGGTGGAGCGGCGGGCTCACGATCCCATACTGCCGGCCCACCTGGCCCGGCTGCCCGGTTATCTGGTGAGCGTGCTGCTGGCGCTGGCCTCGCAGCTGCTGATGTTCGCCGTGCTGGTCTATCTGCCGCTGCAGATGCAGTGGCAGAAGGGAATGGGGGCCAGCGAGAGCGGACTCTACATGGTGATCTTCATGGTCTGCATCACGGCGGGGGCCTTCGTCGGCGGCAAGCTGATCGGCCGCACCGGCTACTACCGGCGCTTCGTGGTGGTGGGGTTCGCCCTGTCGGCGCTGGCGCTCTGGCAAATCCACTTCGACGTCTGGGCCAGACTGGGACTGGGGTTTGCCGGATTGGGGCTGGGCCTGGTGCTGCCGGCGCTGTCGGTGGTGGTGCAAAACGCCCTGCCACGGGAAGATCGCGGCATCGGCATGTCGCTGTTCAACTTCGGCCGCGAGTTGGGTGGTGCGGTCGGGGTGGCCATCTGCTCCGTGCTGTTTCACTCCGCCCTGCCGGCGGGCAGCAGCCACAATCTGGCCAGCCTGAGTCCGGCCGAGCTGGCACCCGGTTTCAGCGCCACCTATATCGGCATGGCGCTGATCGCCACCGCCGCGCTGCTCATCACCCTGCTGGCGTTGAAACGCCACGAGCTGGCCAGCATCCACGCCTGATGGCGTCACGGCGACATAGCAACAGGGCTCCCCATGGGGAGCCCTGTTTGTTGGTGGGTTTGCGTTGCTACTCCTGGGCTGGCGCCTCCTTGCCCGCCAGCTGGCTCAGCCAGGCGAAGCGGCGGTTGGCGTCCAGCTCCGCCTCCCGATAGAGCTGGCTGGCGATTTCCGGCAACTGGCGCTCGAGGCGCTTGAAGCGGGGCTCCTGCTGCAGGGTCTCGGCCAGCGATGCGCTGGGGGCCCGGGAGTCCAGTGCCAGCGGCGCCTTGCCCTCCTCGCTGCGGCGCGGGTCGTAGCGATAGAGCGGCCAGAAGCCGGTGGCGGTCAGCTGCTTCATCTGCTCGTGGCTCTGGGCCAGATCGTAGCCGTGCTCCTCGCAGGGGCTGTAGGCGATGATGAGCGACGGACCCGGGTAGGCTTCGGCCTCCTGAATCGCCTTCACCGTCTGGTTCATCTGGGCGCCGAGGGAGATCTGCGCCACGTAGACATGACCGTACATCATCACGTTGGCGCCAAGATCCTTGCGCCCCTTGCGCTTGCCCTGCTCGCCAAATTTGGTGATGGCGCCGAGCGGGGTGGCCTTGGACTGCTGGCCGCCGGTGTTGGAGTAGCACTGGGTGTCGAGCACCAGCACATTGATGTTCTCCCCCAGGCTCAGTACGTGATCCAGCCCGCCGTAGCCGATGTCGTAGGCCCAGCCGTCGCCGCCGATGAGCCAGACCGATTTCTCCACCAGGTAGTCCGCATCACGGGCCAGCTCCTGGGCCGCGGCGTCGGTGCGCCCCTGCAGCAGGTCGCGCAGTTGCTCGATATGGGCGCGCTGCTCGGAGACCGGCAGGCTGGTGTCTTGCAGCCCCTGTTGCAGCCCGGCCGGGACGGCGTCCCCCAGGCTCGCCAGCAGGCGGCGTACCCGCTCGCGATGTTGATCCACGGTGAGCCGGAAGCCCAAGCCAAATTCGGCGTTGTCCTCGAACAAGGAGTTGGCCCAGGCCGGCCCGCGCCCGTCCGCATTGGTGGTGTAGGGGGTGCTGGGCAGGTTGCCGCCATAGATGGAGGAGCAGCCGGTGGCGTTGGCGATCAGCAGCCTGTCCCCGTAGAGCTGGGTCAGCAGCTTGATGTAAGGGGTCTCGCCGCAGCCGGAGCAGGCACCCGAGTATTCAAGCAGCGGCGAGATGAGCTGGGAGGTGCGGATGTCGATGCGCTCCAGCTGCTCGGCCGTGCGCTCGGGCAAGTCCAGGAAGAAGTCGTAGTTGGCCTTCTGGGCCTCGAGGTGATCCAGCCTGGACTCCATGTTGATCGCCTTGCGGCTCGGCTCGGTGCGATCCTTGGCCGGGCACACCTCGACGCAGAGGTTGCAGCCGGTGCAATCCTCAGGCGCCACCTGCAGTACGTATTGCTGGCCGCGCATGTCGCGGGCCTTCACATCCAGTGCATCCAGGGTGGCGGGGGCACCCTCCAGCGATTCCTTATCCACCACCTTGGCGCGGATGGCGGAGTGGGGGCAGGCCGCCACGCAGTAGTTGCACTGGGTGCAGAGGTCTGCCTGCCAGATGGGCACCTCCTTGGCGATGTTGCGCTTCTCCCAGCGGGTAGTGCCCACCGGCCAGGTGCCGTCCGGCGGGAAGGCGGAGACCGGCAGGCTGTCACCCAGCCCCGCCAGCATGGCGGCGGTGACGGTCTGCACGAAGTCGGGGGCCTTGGTCGATACCACGGGGGGACGCTGGTGGCTGGCGGGGTCAAGCGCCTGCAGCGGCACCTGAACGAGGGCCTCGCAGGTGGCAGCCAGGGCCTGCCAGTTGCGCTCCACCAGCGTCAGCCCCTTGCTGCCATAGCTCGATGCGATGGTCTGGCGCAGCAGCTCGGTCGCCTCTGCCGGCGGTATGATGGCGGTGAGCTGGAAGAAGGCCATCTGCATCACGGTATTGATGCGGTTGCCGAGCTGGCACTCGCGGGCAATTTTGGCGGCGTTGATGGTGTAGAGGCGCGCACGCTTCTGGAGCAGGGCCTGTTGCACCTCCTGGGGCAGCCGCTGCCAGATCTGATCGGCGTCGTAGGGGGTGTTCAGCAGGAAGATACCGTCGGGCCTCAGCCGCTCCGCCATCTGGTACATGTCGATGAACTGCCACTGGTGGCAGCCGATGAAGTCCGCCTCGTCCACCAGGTAGGCCGACTGCAGCGGCCGCTCGCCGACCCGCAGGTGGGAGACGGTGAGGCCGCCCGCCTTCTTGGAGTCGTAGACGAAGTAGCCCTGGGGGTAGAGGTCGGTGTGGTTGCCGAGGATCTTGATGCTGTTCTTGGCCGCCGACACGGTGCCGTCGCTGCCAAGGCCGTAGAACAGTGCCTCCAGCTTGTGCTGGTTGCCAATGCCGGGATCCAACGTCGGCAGCGGCAGGGAGAGGCCGGTGACGTCGTCGAAGATGCCGACGGTGAAGCGCGGCCGTGGGTTATCCAGCGCCAGCTCATCGAAGATGGCCTGCACGCAGGCCGGGTTGAACTCCTTGGAGGAGAGGCCGTAGCGCCCGCCAATGACCCGCGGCAGGCTGGCACGATCCCCTCGGCTGACCGCCTCGGCCAGCGCACTCATCACGTCCAGATAGAGCGGCTCGGCCAGGGCGCCCGGCTCCTTGGTGCGATCCAGTACCGCAATCTTGCGGGCGCTCTCTGGAATGACCGCCAGCAGGTGCGCGGCCGAGAAGGGGCGGTAGAGCCGTACCTTCACCAGCCCCACCTTCTCGCCCTGTGCAATCAGCTGCGTGATCACCTCCTCGCAGGTGCCGATGGCGGACCCCATCAGTACCAGCACTCGCTCGGCCTCTGGGTGACCCACGTATTCGAACGGCCGGTAGTGGCGGCCGGTGCGCTCACCGAAGGCGTTCATCGCCTCGCTCACATGGCGATACCCATCGTCATACCAGGGGTTGGTGGCCTCCCGGCACTGGAAATAGGTGTCCGGGTTGGCGGCGGTGCCGCGAATGACCGGCTTGTCGGGGGTCAGCGCCCGCTCCCGATGGGCACGGATCGCCTCGGCGGGCAGCAGGGCGCGCAGGGTGTCGTCATCGAGCGGCACTATCTTGGCGATCTCGTGGGAGGTGCGAAAGCCGTCGAAGAAGTGGATGAAGGGCAGTCGGCTGTTGAGGCTGGCCACCTGGGCGATCAGGGCAAAGTCCTGGGCTTCTTGCACATTGCTGGCGCAGAGCAGGGCGCAACCGGTCTGGCGCACCGCCATCACGTCCGAGTGATCGCCGAAAATCGACAGGGCATGGGTCGCCACGGTGCGCGCCGCCACATGGAGTACGAAGGGAATGAGCTGGCCCGCCAACTTGTAGAGGTTGGGGATCATCAGCAGCAGGCCCTGGGACGAGGTAAACGAGGTCGCCAGCGCCCCGGTCTGCAGCGCGCCGTGGACGGCGGCGATGGCGCCGCCCTCCGACTGCATCTCGACCACGCGTGGCACGTCGCCCCACAGGTTCAGGCCCCGCTCGCTCGACCAGGCCGACGCCTGCTCCGCCATGCTGGAGCTGGGGGTGATGGGGTAGATGGCGATGACTTCGCTGGTACGGTAGGCCACCGAGGCGACCGCGTTGTTTCCGTCTGTGGTGATCATGAATTGCCCACTTGCTATGCCAGTTTGAATGACCGCTGCGATCAGCCGGCCATGGATAGGTCGTCGTCATAGTAAGAGTGGAAATTAACGCGGAACAAACGGGATAAATAATCAGGCCGAAGGCAGCGGCGGCGCGGGATGGCGGCTCACGGCCGATGACGGGGACAAGCCGGCAGAGGGGCGGGCGGGATGGTTGTTGAGGGTAATTCGATTAACTGGATCGGGCGCAAAACGGGTCGATCCGGCCCCGTCAATAAATAATCAAGCAGCAAATAAATTTGCGCCGTCGGGCGATGCGAGAGTGTTTCATGGCCGGGATGACAGGGTCATGGTGCGGAGGGTAACGCTTACCGGTATCAAAAAAAGGCTCCCGAAGGAGCCCTTTTGAATCATCTTGGCGGCTCTCTGCCACCACTATTTCCCTTGGATCTGGCGTTGGGAAATGGACCGGCCTGATGCGATGCCGGCCCGTGAGAGGGGTTTGCCCTACTCGTGGTGCAGGGTGATGCAGTCCAGCCCGCCGCTGCCGCGCAGCAGGGCTTCCGCCTGGTTCAAGTCGTCTCGTCGGTTGCTGGCAGCCTGTCCCACGAAATAGGGGGTGAGCCCGGCTACCTCGCGTTGCAGCCAGGCGGCGAATGCCTGATTGAGGGGGGCGATGCTGGTGGCATTGGTGATGTAGAAGGGCTGCTGGCGGGTGCCCATGATGCCGTTCATCCAGTTCACCGGCCGCTTGCCCACGCTGAACACGCCAGGGGTGGCGATGGGGGTCAGGCCGGCATCGCTCAACTGCTGGCGGATGAGGGCGTGGATCTTGTGCCAGCGCTCGCTCTGCTGACGCAGGTCGGTCACGCTCTGGCGAAGTGCTTGCCGCTCGCTCTCGCTGAGGCTGCCGTCCTCGGCCAGCACCTGTTCGATCAGCGCTGCACTGGCCCCGTGATCGTTCAGCAAGATGCGACCGTCGGCCAGCGGGCGCATGGCCATGTCGAGGTGGAAACCGGGCTGGGCCAGGATCACCAGATCCCGTTCGGCCACCTTGAGCTCCTGCGCCATCAGGCGCTGGCTGATGGCCATCATGGCGAGGAAGCGGCGGGTCTGATGATCTTGCTCGGCGCCAGTCAGCCCTGTTCGCTGGTAGCCACCGGCCTGCAACATGTGACCCAGCCGGGCCAGGGTGGCAGCATCAGCCGCCAGCGTCGGCAGTGCCTGGGCTATCTGCTCATCATTGAACTCGGAGTGAAGCTCGGCGGTTACCACCAGGCTGGCGTACTCCTGCTTGAGGCGGGTCAGCAGATCGAAGGAGGCCGGCAGCGGTTGGCCATGGATGGCGCGATAGCGCTCGGCAATCCGCTCCCCTTGCTGCGGGCTCAGAAACATCCGCTGCTCCGCCGCTTCCCGGGTTGACCCGTCCACTTCGTACTTGGCGAGCTCGGCCTTGGCGCGCGCGGTCTTGGCAAAGGCGTGGCGCTGCGGCTCATCCAGCCCTTGCGGCAGCAGGTTGGCCGCCTCCAGCAGTATGAGGTCCACCTCGGTGTCATGGCCCTTTTGGAAGGTATTGGGTCTGCCCAGCCACTCCTCTTCGCTGAGTTGCAGCCGAAACTCGCCGTCGCGCTCCATCTTCTCCTGCAGAGCGGCAATACGCTCACTGTCCAGCCGGCTGTGGTGCAGGGTGGTCTGCAGCAGGGCATCGCGGCCGATCAGGGCATAGGGGGTGCCGTCGGCTCGCTGGCCGGTCAGCATGTTGCCGCCATCGATGATGGAGAAGGTGGGGATGAGCTCGCGCCCCTGCGCCTCGGCGAAGGTGTTGGCCTGGGAGAGCATGTAATCATCCAGCCCCTGGGAATCCTGGCTGCCGAGGCTGTGGTGCCCCTCCTGCTCGGCCTCCGGGCTCTGCTCGGTCAGGGCGGTGACGAAGGCGTGGTAGCGCCCCTTGTTGGCCAGCGGTGCCCGGGGGCGGAAGATGAGGGCGCCATCGCGCGACAGCCACATGTTGTCCTCGGTCCAGGTGTACATGTCAGCGTGGGTGCTGACCGAGAACCCCTGTTCCCTGCCGATCTGCTCCAGCTCGGCCACCAGTTCCGGTTCGGTCTGGAGGGGCAGGTGGAGCTGGTGGATCCGGTTGCCCAGATCGTCCTGAGCCAGCTGGAAACTGCGAGAGAGGGCGGGGGAGTGCTGGCCGTCGGTGAGGGTCGGATCGTCCGGGAAGATCAGAGGGGCCGCCATGGCCGAGTGGAACCAGAAGAGGGTGGAGAGGGCGAGTGCCACGCCGGTTTTGCGCATGATGATTTCCTGTTGTTATGGCGGGAGAGTGCCCGCGAGCCTGAACGTCGGCGTGCGGCGCCGTGCCGCACGCTTCGGATGGAAACCATAAGGAGCCGGCGAAGAACCACAAGGGCGCAAATCTGAATTGACTTTTAACCCTGACTAAACAGCGCTTAATATCGCCGCTTGATGATAAAAACGTCGTTTTTGATGGCAGTTATTGCCAATAAAAACAGGGTGTTGAACTATTTCAATTGTCGATAGCGAGCCGTGGTTGGATATTGCCTGGCAAGGCGGTGCGGGCCTGAAAATGCGAAGTTTTTAAGTGAGTAAATCACCGGGGCGTATCGACCGCCCAGGGGAGGGGAATCATCGGGGGGCAGGGGCCGCCTCCCGTGGCGGAGGATGGCGCGAGGGATAGAGCGAGGGATAGCGCTGCCCGTTACTCCCTTGCTCGCAGCAGCCAGGCGGCCGCCTGATAGGGGGCAAAGGTGGCGGCGGGTTGCCCCGGGTAGTTGCTCATCAGCAGGGTGGCACCTGCCTCCACCTGATCAAAGTGCGGCATGATCAGGGGGTGCTCGGTGAGGTTGGCGAGCAGCAGCAGGGTGTGCCGCTCTGCGCTTGCCGGATCCTGCCAGCGGCGGCGATAGCTGATGCGTTCTGGGTCGTCCCCATCCAGTAGCTCGAAACCGCCGTGGCGAACGACAGGGTAAGCCTTGCGCAGGGCGATGAGCTGGCGATAGCAGTGAAACGGCGAGTCGGGGCGGGCCAGCTGCTCGGCGGCGTTTATCTCGACGTGGTTGGCGTTGAGGGCAATCCAGGGCGTGGTGGTGCTGAATCCGGCGTGGGGGCCGGCGTCCCACTGCATCGGGGTGCGGGCGTTGTCGCGGCCGATGGCATCGAGCCGCCGACTCAGCTCGGCAGGCGCCAGTCCCGCCTGGCTGGCGCGGTAGTTGATCGCCTCCACATCGCGCAGTTCGTCCGGCTGCCAGTGGCGGTTGGTCATGGCCAGCTCCTCCCCCTGATAGATGAAGGGAGTGCCCTGCATCAGCTGCAGCACCATGGCCCACAGCTTGGCGCTGGTTTCACGCCACTTAGGGCTGTCATCGCCAAAGCGGGAGACGGCGCGGGGCAGGTCGTGGTTGCCGAGAAACAGGCTGTTCCAGCCCCGCCCGTGCAGCCCCTGCTGGTGGCGGGCCATGGCCCGTTTGAAGGCGAGGGGGTCGAAGCGGGAGGTCCACTTGTCACTGCCGAGCCCCAGATGCTCGAAGTTGAACACCATGCTGAACTCGCTGCCATCGGGGTTCGAATAGTTCTGCATATGGGCAAGGTCCGCTCCCCAGGTCTCCCCCACGGTGATGAT
The DNA here is from genome assembly GCF_049860615.1 of Aeromonas sp. FL131. Lineage (NCBI taxonomy): Bacteria > Pseudomonadati > Pseudomonadota > Gammaproteobacteria > Aeromonadales > Aeromonadaceae > Aeromonas > Aeromonas sp. FL131. Next base: position 3,115,265 of record NZ_CP187595.1, on the reverse strand, counting down.
CTCCTGGCCGCCGAAGCTCTCGGCATTGAGCTCGCGGATATAGTCGTGCAGGCGCGGGCCGTTGCTCATGGCAAGTCTTCCCCAATCCTTGCTCACCATGTCGATCACATCGAAGCGAAATCCCTTGATTCCCTTACCCAGCCAGAAGTTGATCACCTGTGCCATTTCGGCGCGCACCGCCGAGTTGTCCCAGTCCAGATCGGCCTGACTCGCATCGAAGTTGTGCAGGTAGTAGCGATCAAGCGCCGGTACATACTGCCAGCCGCTGCCGCCAAAAATCGAGGTAATGGGGTGGGCATCGACGAAGGCCTGATCGCGAAACACGTAATAGCCCTGATAGCGGGGATCGCCGGCCAGCGCCTGCACAAACCACTCATGCTCGGTGGAGGTGTGGTTGGCGACGATATCCATCATGATGCCGATGCCGTGAGCGGCCGCGTCGGCTACCAGCTGCTCCATCTCGGCCAGGGTGCCGAAGGCGGGGTCGATGGCGCGGTAGTCCGCCACGTCGTAACCGTTGTCCCGCTTGGGGGAGCGATAGAGGGGGGTGAGCCACAGCATATCGACCCCCAGGGTGGCCAGATAACCGAGACGCTGACGAATGCCGTTGATGTCGCCCATGCCGTCGCCATCGCTGTCCTGAAAGCTCATGGGATAGATCTGGTAGATAACACAACTATCGAGGTCGATGTCGGGTGTGTGGAGAGGTCGCGGGTTCATCAGCTGGGCCGGTTGGGGGACGTGATGGTTTATCTTACGCAGATGCGCGGGCCCTCGACAGAGCGGGGAAAGGCTTGAAAAGGGTTCCATAGTTGGCTGATTGCCAAAAGTGAGGGGAGGGTCACAACTGGGCCATCCCGAGCCACGGCGGTGGTCGGGATGGCTGGCACTTCTTGCTGATGCAGTGCAAGGAAACTGGCTACTGGGCCGCCTTGGCCTGCTCGCTGCGCTGCTCCTGCTGGCGCTCTGCCTTGTCTTGCTGGCGCTCGGTCTGGGCTTCCAGCTCCTTGCCGAGGAAGTAGTTCAGGAAGGTGCGGATCACCGCGATGATGGCGAGGCGGATCAGCTCCTCCTTGCTCGGCGCCACCGTGGTAGCCAGGATGTCGGCCGCGAGCTGGAACTCCAGCGCCAGAATGAGCCAGCTGCCGAAACAGAGCCGGATATGGGGAAAGCCGGGCTCGTGATCCCGCACCCGCGCCGCCAGCCAGAGGGTCTTGCCCAGCCCAATCACCACGCAGGCGATGGAGATGATCTCCAGCAGCAGCTGGAACAGCTCGACCCCGTGCATCATGCCCTCTCGCAGGCTCGCTATCTCAAACACTCGGGTCACCTCTCTGATTCAAAAGAGGACACTATTAACACATCGCTCGGCAAAGACCAAATCCGGCTCAGGCAAGCAGTTTGAATTCAATGACATAGAGTGGCGGCAGTGCGGGGTAGATGTCGCGGATCACCTGCTTGAGCTCGGGGAGGGTCATGTTCTCCTGGCGGGCGTGTTCGTCATTGAGCTCATCGAAGGCGACCGCCTTGACCGAGAGCACCTCTATGGTGCCAAAGGGCTGGTGCTCCGGGTTGGTGAACAGCGCCAGACGCTGGCCGGGTTGCCAGTTGGCCTCGTTCTCGTCGCGGATGGTGATGGTCTTGCGGCCGGCCTGGATGTCGGCGACGAAGCGGCTGAAGAAGGTGAACTCGGGATAGGTAGACATGGCACTCTCCTGACAGGGTGAATCGAAATGGGGTGAATGGAAATCAAAGGTCGAGGTAGGCGCGCAGCCTGGCCAGATCGGCGATGACCGGGCCGTCGCTGCCGTCGGCGACTATGCCCTGTTCGATCAGCTCCTTGAGGGCGCGCCGATAGACCCGCTCGGTGGTACCGAAGCGCGCCGCCTCGTGGGCCCGCTTGCGCGAGCCGAGCATGGGGGTGCGCTGGCGCTCGCGCCACAGCTCGAAGGCGATGTTGTAGGCGATGGGGTGCAGCAGCCGGCTGGTGGTGATGTCCAGGGTATCCAGATAGTCGCTGGCAAGCGCCGCGGCGAAGAAGAGGGTCAGCTCGGGCTCGGCCAGCAGCCGTTTGGCCAGCTTGTCGGCGCAGATGACGGCGGCGTCCAGCTCGGTCTCGGCCACCACGCTCCACTGCACCGGGGTGGCGCTGAAGAACTCCATCTCGCCGAAGATCTGCTGGTGGCACTCAATCTCGCCGAGCTGAAACAACCGCCCTGAGTGGACCGCGCTATTGAGGGAAATCCGGCCCTGGGCCACCAGATAGAGCTGCTCGCACAACTCCCCTTGGCGCATGATGGGGTCACCGGGCAGATAGCGGCGCGAAAACAGGGTGCAGTCTGCCAGCGCCGCGGCAAAGCGCGGTTCGAGTGCGGCAAGCTCGGCGTGAAAGCGACCGAGCGGATAGGGTTGTTGCTGCATGGTGAAGGCCCGGCTTGACGAGGGCCATGAGGCTAGCAAGAGCGCAGGCTGGATGCCAGCTTTGGCGCCTCTGAATGTGCCGGGCTTAACGTTTTGCCGGGGCCGTTGCGGCCCCGACAGACCCGGTCTATTGCGTCAGGGCGTGGAGGGCGGCGGCGATGGCCAGCCGCTCGCCGGTCATCATGGCGGCTTCGCTGGCTGCGTAGTCGCTCACCCCCGCTTGCACGTCCTGCTCGAAGGCCACCACGTTGCAGAGCACGGCGGCTACCCGCACCTTGCGCAGGCGTCCCACGGCGAGCAGGGAGGCGGTCTCCATGTCCGCCCCGAGCACCCCGCGCTGGTGCCAGTAGCGACAGACTTCCTGCTCGTCATCCCGGTAGAAGCTGTCGTGGGAGCGCACCAGACCGTGCCAGTGAGGCTGGCCGCTGGCGCCGAGATGGGCGAGCAGGGAGGCCTGCAGGCGGATGTCGGCGCAGGCGGGGTACTCGGGGGGCAGGTAGGCCAGCGAGGCGCCTTCGCTGCGCACCGCTCCCTCCACCACGATGAGATCCCCCAGCGCGACCTCATGCTGCAGGGCGCCGGCGGAGCCGACCCGGATGAGCGAGCGGGCGCCCGCCTGCACCAGCTCCTCCAGCGCGATGACGGCGGAGGCGCCGCCGATGCCGGTGCTGCACACAGTGACGGGCAGCCCCCGGTAGCGGCCGTTGATCAGGCGAAACTCCCGGTGCTGGCCCAGCACGTCACACTCGTCGAGCTGGCCGGCGATACGGTCAACCCGGGCCGGGTCGCCGCACAGCACCACCCGTTCGGCGATCTGGTCCGGGCGGCATTGCAGATGGGGCAGCAGGCTCATACGATCGCTTCCTGTTGCGGGCGCTTGGCGCTGACCATCCACAGGCGAGTGCCGTTGGCGGCGATGAACAGCAGGATCAGGTACTCAAGGGACATGGCATAGACCCCCTGAGCGGCATAGACGCCGATGCTGATGATGTTGATGACCACCCAGAGGATCCAGTTCTCCACGTACTTGCGGGTCATCAGGATCTGGGCTACCACGGAGAGCACCGTCATGCTGGCATCCCAGAAGGGGAAGGCATCGGGGGAGGGCTCAGGAGTGGCGAGATTGGCGCCAAACAGGTTGAGCAGGGCGACCGAGGTACGGGCCAGGGCGGCGAACACCGGGTCGATGTAGCGGGTCAGCAGGGCGATGGCCAGCACGCTCACGGCGGCGGTGGCGATGAGCTTGGACTTGCTGAGCCAGCGGATCTGCAGGGTGTCCCCCTGGGCGTTGGCCGGCCGGGTCCAGGCGTACCAGCCATAGAGGTTGGCGCAGAAGAAGAACAGCTGCAGCAGCAACAGGCCGTAGAGCTGGATCTGGAAGAAGATGATGGCGAACAGGCTGACGTTGATGAGTCCGAACAGGTAGTTGATGGTCTTCTCCTGACTGGCGCACCAGATGCAGGCCAGCCCGAACAGGGTGCCGACGGCTTCAATCCACGACATGGCGTAACCACCGCCCAGCGGTATGGTCACCAGGGTGTGATTGATGCTGAACCACTCGAATATGCTCATTTTCGTTTCCTTTGAAAATTGGGGGCGTTAACCGGGCCTATTCTAGGGGCGACGGGGGGAGGCTGGCAGGACTTTTGTCCGACCCGGGCCGAGCCACCTCAAAGAATGGAGAAACAGCAGGGGCAACTTTAGGCCCCCGATGGCGCCCTGATATGCGATGATGCCCTGCCCCTTTATTGATATGTAACAAATCGGGGAGAAATGAGCTGTGGTCTGATGGAATCCGCTCCGGCCGGGGTGGAGCTGAACAAAAGGAGCAAGTGTGAATTCCGAGTTGGTCTGGGTCCTCTGCATGCTGGTGGGCGCCATTTATCTGTTTATGAGCAACAAGGTCCGCATGGACGTGGTTGCCCTGCTGATCATCATATTGTTCGTGCTGAGCGGCACCCTGACCCTGCCGGAGGCGCTGGCGGGGTTCAGCGATCCCAACGTCATCCTGATTGCAGCCCTGTTCGTGGTGGGGGAGGGGCTGGTGCGCACCGGCATCGCCTATCAGGTGGGGGATGCGCTGGTGAAGGTGGCCGGCAGCAGCGAGACTCGCCTGCTGGTGCTGCTGATGGTGGCGGTCGCCCTGCTGGGGGCCGTGATGAGCAGCACCGGGGTGGTGGCCATCTTCATCCCGGTGGTGTTGAGCGTGGCGAACCGGATGGGGATCCCGGCCGGCCGGCTGATGATGCCGCTCGGCTTTGCCGGCCTCATCAGCGGCATGATGACGCTGGTGGCGACGCCGCCCAACATGGTGGTCAACAGCGAGCTGATGCGCCACAACATCCACGGCTTCGGCTTCTTCGGCTTCACCCCCATGGGGGTCATCATCCTGGGGATGGGGATCCTCTACATGCTGCTGATGCGCACTTCCCTGGTGCGTGACGGGGAGGAGGGCAAGAGCAAGCAGATCGGGCGCAGCACCATGCGCGATCTCATTCGCGACTACCGGCTGGCTGGCCGGGCGCGCCGGTTGGCGATCCGGCCCGATTCACCGCTGATCGGCCAGACTCTGGACGAGCTGCAACTGCGGGCCCGCTACGGCGCCAACGTCATCGGGGTGGAGCGCTGGCGCAAGTTTCGGCGGGTGATGGTCACCGTCTCCGGGGTGACCGAGTTCCAGGCCAAGGATGTGCTGCTCATCGACATGTCCGACCCCGAGGTGGACGTGCGTGAGTTCTGCAGCGAGGCACGACTCGAGCCCATGATCCTGCGCGGCGAATATTTTTCTGATCAGGCGCGGGAGGTGGGCATGGCGGAGGTGTCGCTCATCCCCGAATCCCGCCTGCTCGGCAAGAGCATCCGCGAGGTGGCGTTTCGCTCCCACTACGGCCTCAACGTGGTGGGCATTCGCCGCGCTGGCGAGGCGCTTGGCGGCAAGCTGGTGGACGAGGCGCTGCAACTGGGGGATACCCTGCTGGTGGTGGGCAACTGGAGCCTGATCCGCCTGCTGCAGACCCACAGCCGCGACTTCCTGCTGCTGGGGTTGCCGGCCGAGGTGGACGAGATGGCGCCGGCCCGCAGCCAGGCCATTCACGCCCTCATCTGCCTCGGCGTGATGATCGCCCTGATGGTGACCGATCCGGTGCCCAACGTGATCGCGGCGCTGATCGCCTGCCTGCTGATGGGCAAATTCCGCTGTATCGACATGGAGAGCGCCTACAAGTCCATCCACTGGCCGACCCTGATCCTCATCGTCGGCATGCTGCCGTTCGCGCTGGCGCTGCAAAAGACCGGCGGGGTGGATCTGATCGTCGGCGCGCTGATCTCGGCGGTAGGGGATATGGGGCCGCGGGTGATGTTGGCCAGTCTGTTCGCCCTGTGCGCCATCATAGGGCTGTTCATCTCCAACACCGCGACGGCGGTGCTGATGGCGCCGATTGCGCTGGGCACGGCGCAGCAGATGGGGATCTCCCCCTATCCGTTCGCCATGACCATCGCCATCGCTGCCTCGGCGGCCTTCATGACGCCCGTCTCCTCGCCGGTCAACACCCTGGTGCTGGGCCCCGGCAACTACCGGTTCGTGGACTTCGTGCGTATCGGCGTGCCCTTCACCCTGCTGGTGATGGTGGTGAGCGTCATCACCATTCCCTGGTTCTTCCCGTTCTGACGACAGCAAACGACATGGCGGCCTGCGGGCCGCCTTTTTATTGCCCGTAGTACTCTGACATGAAGAGGGATGAATAAAGCGGGAGCCGGGCATCAGCGCCGTCGTAGAGGAGAGCACAAGACGCAGCCGTTGATACATGGCAGGGGTTGCCGGCGTGCGATGAGATGGAGAGGGGAAGGAGAACGGCAAACGCCGGATACAAAAAAACCAGCCTGAGCTGGTCTGTTTGGTACTGCTTTTGATGGTGCGGAAGGAGAGACTCGAACTCTCACGCCTAGGGCGCCAGAACCTAAATCTGGTGCGTCTACCAATTTCGCCACTTCCGCAGGAGTAATGGTGGCTATGACGGGATTCGAACCTGTGACCCCCGCATTATGAGTGCGATGCTCTAACCAACTGAGCTACATAGCCGTCTTGTGCACGACTCGCGTCGAATACAAGCAAAAATGGCTGGGGCACTAGGATTCGAACCTAGGTATGGCGAGATCAAAACCCGCTGCCTTACCGCTTGGCGATGCCCCAACAGTGTTCTTTGCAATCAGATGATTGAAGGAACGTTTTTAAAAATGGTGGCTATGACGGGATTCGAACCTGTGACCCCCGCATTATGAGTGCGATGCTCTAACCAACTGAGCTACATAGCCGTTTGTTGTCAACCACGGTGTGGAAGAGAACACAATAATGGCTGGGGTACTAGGATTCGAACCTAGGGATGGCGAGATCAAAACCCGCTGCCTTACCGCTTGGCGATACCCCAACAGCGATGCCTGACAGAGACTATCAAACATCTTTTAAAAATGGCTGGGGCACTAGGATTCGAACCTAGGTATGGCGAGATCAAAACCCGCTGCCTTACCGCTTGGCGATGCCCCAACAGCGATGCCTGACAGAGTCTATCAAACATCTTTGAAAAATGGCCGGGATACCAGGATTTGAACCTGGGCACATTGACGAGCTCAACACCCATCACTGCTTCCCTTGACCTGTCACCGACATCTAAATGTCGACAACTGAAATAATGGCTGGGGTACTAGGATTCGAACCTAGGGATGGCGAGATCAAAACCCGCTGCCTTACCGCTTGGCGATACCCCAACTAGAGATGGTGGCTATGACGGGATTCGAACCTGTGACCCCCGCATTATGAGTGCGATGCTCTAACCAACTGAGCTACATAGCCAACCTTGCTTCCAGTGCCTCGTTGCCTCGTCACTGTGCGGGCCGAATTATGCGTATCTGGCTCTGGGGCGTCAACCCTTTTTTTGTTTGAAAAACCGAATTTGGGTGCGTTTGGCGAGTTATTGGTCGCTGTCGTGCAAAAGCCCAACAATCTGGTTTTTTTTACGACATTTGCCAGCAGATACGAGCCTTGGCCAGTTAAAAAAGAGGCCAGCAAATGCTGGCCTCTCATGGGATTAGACGTTGAACGGTAAATGTGGCGTCGAAGTCTTATGATAAAAGGGGTTGTCATCATTGCTGTTGGTTTGTAGTCACTTTTATATACACTTTTGTGGCTACTGCTTTAGTCGATGATTAAAGCAGTGCTGAATCCCATGTATGACCCGATTCGGATTTTGGGCTGCAAAAATTAGCGGTTGGGAATCCGTGACCACTACTGGTCTGCCATCTGAAACTTCCTGCATCGACTTTCAATATGTAGGAAGGGAAAGGCTATGAAAATTTTACGCCGCAAGGCTGTGTGTGAAAAGCTTGGCGGCATCAATGATGTAACGCTCTGGCGAATCACCCGTGATGATCCGACGTTCCCTAAATCTATTCAAATAAACAAGCGGGTTGTGGGATGGTTGGAGCATGAGCTTGATGCATGGCTTGGGCAGAAGGCTTCTGCTGCTCGCACTACTAGCAAAACCCTTGTTTCCCCCTGAGTACTGCAATTACGCAGGCCAAGGTTTGGGGAGCTGCATTGGTGTACAGCCTAGATTATTTGCTGGATGCAAGAGCTGCGGATTGCGTAGCTAAGCAGGGTGAACTCGAAGTGGCGGGGCCGACTCCCTCTGGGGTGGGGGGGCTCTCTGATTGGGAACGGAGCGAAGATACCTGTGTTTTGACACCACGGGCTCGTCACTTGATAGATGAATCTCTGGCGCTTGAGCTAGAGCAGGCCCGCAGCGCAGGTGCGACAGGCTATATTGCGCACTTTCTGGCGCAGGCCACGCTTCCTCATACAGACCCCAAGACCAACTTTTTTAAACGTGGCACGGGTAAGCTGACCCTTTCAATCATAGCCAATCCCGAGTACGGGATGCCGTACGGTGGGCTGTCGCGTCTTCTGCTAGCGTGGATGTGTACAGAAGCTGTCCGAACCGACAGTCCAGAGTTATCATTGGGGCGCTCGCAGGCTGAATTCCTGCAAAAACTCGATCTGCACAATGATGGTCGGTACATTGCTCGAGTGCGTGATCAGAGCTTGCGTCTAGTTCATTCAACGATCTCCGTCAACAGCTTAGATGGGCGCGTCAGAAATATTCTCATCACCGAAGAGGCGTTCGTCTTCTGGAACGTTTGCAATGCGGAACAGCGCGGATGGGAAAGCTCGATTACCTTAAGCTCGGATTTTTTCAAACGGCTGATTAGCGCTCCCGTACCGATCAGGATGGAGGCGTTGCAAGCACTCAAGAAATCGCCTCTGGCAATGGACATCTACACATGGCTGGTTTACCGCATGTTCTGCCTGAACGTGGCGGAAGCCAGAGGCGGCAAGCGGCTTGCTCAGGTGCCATGGGCTGGCTTAATGATGCAGTTTGGTTCTGGTTACGCCGATACGCTACAAGGGATGCGAGACTTCAAAAAGTCATTCCGAAAACGACTGAAAGAGGCTCTGTTGTTCTATCCCGAGGCAGCCCGGCACATTCAGGAAACCAAGGATCATCTGATCCTCACTCCAGCCCGTCTGCATATCGCAGCCACCAAAAAGAGGCGATAAGCCTGTAGGTTCTCTTGGTTATCCACGTGACATCACTCCCGCTCACTGAAAGCCCCGCCAGTACTGGGTTAGAGCAAGATTACCGAACTTATTCACGTGACACCGTTCCCGCTCTTACGTGACATCACTCCCGCTTTCGCGTGACATCGCTCCCGCTTCAGATGTTGCAAAATCGTCTGCAAGCCCCGCTGGGTTTGGGATTCAGCGATATGGGGGAACGGCTCCTAGTAGCTCTGCTTTTAGGCTTTTCTAGTATCTATTAAAAACTAGTAGTTGAACCTGTGCTGCTGTGGAAATCCTGTCGAGGTTTCGTTATTCCCTTTCGCTATTGAGCTCTACTTCAAGTCAGTAGCAGTTGGATGACGCGCAGCATCAATTATGTAGGGGAGTAGAAAAGACAAGTTATCAGGAGCGGTCAGCATCGTTACGATAACGTAACGATGTTACGGTCGAGATTAATGCTGCTCGACAGCTGGAGCCTCGAACAACACTGATGGTTCAACCTCCAGTGTCTCGGCCAGTTTGAATATATTGAGCAGCGCAATGTTGCGCTTGCCGCGCTCGACTTCGCCCAGATAGCTGCGGGCAAGACCACTTTCTAGCGCCAAACGCTCCTGTGACCAACCTCTGGTCTTTCTTATTTCAATCAGCTTCAAGCCGAAACGTACTCTGGGATCGAGGGCCATATTTCTCTCTTTTTAAAGAGAATTGACTCTATGAGTACCCTCGCTATAAGGCCACGCTCTATAAGTGCACCCTCTATGAGTGACATTTCTTTTCTCTCGACATAGAATGAACCATATGAGTAGCAATGCGGGAGCAGATATGGCGAGTGTTTGGAAAACGGCTGGATTGGGCGTTGCTGCAGCTCTAGCTGTTCCTGTCGCAGGGCTTTCTGGTCTTGCTAGTGTTGGTCTTACATTGATTCTTTTGCTGGCTGCGTTTGGCTTCGGTCCCGCGCGCTCGTCGCAGGAATCGATTTTGGGGCTGCTGACCAGTGAGTCCATGTTCTATTTGTTGGTTTCGCTTGCGATCTTTACGTTATCTTTTTGCTTTCTGGCCTACCTTCGATCGCGCTGCCAAGCGCTGGTCGCCAAAATCAACGCTGAACTGGGTCTTCTATTCGATGCCGGCCATCTTCTTGGTTACCCCGCTCCTGGTTTCGTGGTTTTCGACTGCTCCCATCGCAAGCTTGCTGTCTGTTCGGTTGTCGACGAAACCTGGCGCATCTATGACTTTTCTTGGTTGCTCGGATGGCAAATGACTTGGCGTGAAGTTGAGCGCATGGAGATGAATGGGGGGAGTCGTCAGGTCAATGCTAGCGGCATGAGCGTCCCAACTTTCCAGCGTACTGTGCGAGCAAAGAATTTCGCTATTGAACTGCAAGTGGCTGATCCTCTGCAGCCACGGCTCTATTTTCCGATGAGTCGTCGAGCAGCTGAAAGCTGGTGTGCGCGGCTTAGTGCCATCTTCAACAATTAAACTCTTGCGAGGGATTGCGATGAAAATACATTCAAGTGTACTGCTTTTACCATTTTTGTTAGCTGGCTGCGCTGCAACTGATATGCAAGGTGCGTTCAATTCGTTGAACAGACTCGGCAAAACCACTGGTTCAAGTCAGAGTGAAATGGCACCCATAACAGCCTCTGTAGGTAATAGCATATTGCGAACACAACTCCACAATGCATTGCGACAAAACCTTTCAGCAGATGGTCGTGCGCCAGAATGGCCCAAGGTGGTGATCAACAATCTGCAGATCCCTGCCGATCAAATGACCTTAACCCGCAGTCTAAAACTCAAGGCGAGCGACTGTATCCAATTCGATGCTGTACTTTGGCATGATGCCAAGCGTTCCGAGCGATTTGACAAGGTATCGCTCTGCGCATCAGAGTTGCCCAAGCAATCGAATAACTTTGTATTGACTTGGAAAAGTTTCTCTATATCTGGAGATACCACTGGCCAAGTTCGCGGCGAGGGGCCTGTGCCACCCTACAGTAAGCTGCCAAGTGATCCTGTTATGGAGCAGTGGTTGATGAACCAGTTTGGACTTTATTATGTTGGATCCTTGCTGACGCTGGTCGGGTATGATCCTAACTTCACGGTTGATGATCGTCGATTTTGGATACGTAATTTGGCAACACAATAGGTTCGCGTTAGCAATCTGCTCTGGAGAGTTGCAAGTGAAGCCGATAAGACAGGTTATATCAGGTGGGCAAACTGGAGTAGATCGTGCAGCGTTGGATTTTGCCATCGCCAATAGGATCAAGCATGGTGGTTGGTGTCCCCAAGGGCGCAAAGCTGCGGACGGCGTGCTTGATCCTAAATATGTTCTGCAAGAAACAGAATCGCCGGGGTACAGTCAGCGAACTAAACGCAATGTGCAAGATAGCTCGGGCACCCTGATTGTCTACCGAGATATGCTGATTGGCGGCAGTCTGCTCACGAAGAGGTTCGTACTTCAATTGAGTAAACCTTGTTTCGAGTGGGCGTTAGATCGTCCTTTTAATGAACAGTACCCCGGATTTTGCGTTTGGTTGCAACAACACCAGATTGAGATCCTTAATATCGCAGGGCCAAGCGAAGCTAGAGCCAAAGATATTTATCGTGATAGCAGGGCTCTGCTGCATGAGATCTGGAGCAAGATGAATGAAGAACAATGACATTCGGTGTGGAACCTTATCGGTTTATTCAGGGGAGCTGACGATAAGGCCTGAGCTGGATGTGGCGATAAGGGTTCTAGGTCATCAACCTTACGCTGCAATACCCAGTCAGGATCAAGAAGGAGCCTGGGAGTTATGGGTTGCTTATGGTGGCGACTCGTCGCATCGAACTATTTGTGGAATGAACAAAACCTATGCAAGTCAAGAAGAGGCATTAGCCGCCGGAGCTTCCTGGCAAAAAGATAAAATGATCGACAAAACATCTCGTTAATCAGGGGGCGTCGCCCCCCGAACAGTTAGAATCCTGCGCGTTTGAAAAGCCAGGCCCCATCTGACTGTTTGACCAGTTCGTAGCGATACTCTTTGCTTTCATCGCTTGCGCCAGACACATAGACCCCGCGGAATGCAATGGCATTTTTCGCAGGCATAGACCAATTATCAAGCCGCGCAACATTCAGACACTGCTCTTGCGGGTGATAGTGCATACCACTCATCGGCGCCAATACACTATAAGACACCCCCTCCATCAGATAGGGGCCTAGGTATTTACCTGGGTTGGTGTCAGGGAAGCAGGCTAATGTGCCAATAACCTTCTTGATAGTTGGTTCAGCCTCAGCTCTTGCCGCCAAAAGATTTTTGTCTGTTGTAGCGGTCTTGAGTTGTATGTCCAACGCTTGGATCTGAGCTGCAGTAGGTTGAGCAGTTGGTGCGCCGGATAGGGTATTGCTATTGCTCACCGCATTTGCTCCTTGAGCTGGAGCTGCCAATACCTGGTTTACGCCCGCCAAGGTATCGTTGACCTTTTTTAATTCATTTGCACAACCAGTTAGACCAGTGATACCGATACAAGCCAAAAGGAAGGGTGTCAACTTCATATCCATGTCTTCAGTTATCCCGATAGAAAATTGAATTTATGATGCAAAAACCGCATTAACTCATTGTTTATAAATGGAATAACACAATGAGGCTGTTTATTGTACTCATATGGGTGTTTTTTGATGTGTTCATATTCACAAATGCCTGGATTGTTTCCAGTGCGCTTGGCTGCATTCGGATTACAGTGCGGCCATGCCGCCAAAATTAGTGGACAACGAGGTGCTGATCTCAATCACCACAGTTTCCAACCGGATTCACACTGATCGCAATAGCCGTGCACTGGTCACATGCTCCGTTACTCCCTACAGAAGCGCACGTGCTTTCCGTTAGTCGCGGTACGTTCATCCCGCGACTGTTGTTGTTCGGGCGCAAAGTGAGATACCAAAAAACTCGTTTCTGATTACGTACATTCCAACCCGTTTGATTGTTATTGCCTATCATGCGCCCAGAGTAGGGAGTAACGGAGAATGGGCTATTTGTGACCAGAAAATTTGTCAATGCGATCAAATTAGTACGGCATCTACTGTGTGAACACTGTGGTACAACGGTGGTAACAGTGTGGCAGGTTTGTGGTCATAGAGTGTTGGGATTGTGGCAAGGATGGTGGTGATAATGTGGTTACAGGTTGGCAGCAATGTGGCACTACACCCATTGTAGTTACATTGACCATCAGTAGTAGGAACCATCTCCCGATAAAACCCGTTTAAACCCGTTTAAACCCTACCAGGACGGTTCTGCTTGGCGTAGACTCTTGTTTGATACCCCCAAACGCTGGGATACATTTTTGCTTGGATGTCTCTATGGAAGATCGTTGGCTCTCTGTCGATGAAATTGCTGACTACCTTGGTGTTGCCAAAGACACCATCTACACCTGGGTAACAGCCAAAGGCATGCCTGGGCACAAGGTTGGACGCTTCTGGAAATTCAAAAAAGAAGACGTTGATGCATGGGTGCGAGCCGGTGGAGCCGCCTCTAGTAGTGATGATTTTGACAACAAGGAGCCTCGTAGTGAATAAGCAGCGCTCCGATCAGGAAAACGACAAGATGAACGACCAGGCTCAAGTGAGCAAAGCCCCTGAGTGTGCGCTAGAAGAAGGGAAGATCTTTGATTACATCACTGGCAAACCAGTAAAAGATAGTGATAAGGAGCAGGTTCGTCAGCGCATTGCGCGAGCCATCATTCACGAGTACGGCATTGCAGCCGAAGACATCGAGCCTGACTTCAAACTTAAAGCTCAGGGTAAGAACCGTAAACTCGATCTTGCGATTTTCAAGCCAGGGCAGCCTCATACCGTCGATAACTTGTATCGCATGGTCGTTGTTGAAAAAGAACCCAAAATTGGTACTAAAGGCGCTTACCGGATGCGTGACCCTGACGAGGCACGCAAGGAGTTCGAGCTGTTGGACGTCGTCATGGCTGAAGTTGAAAGCTGTGATTACGGTCTCTGGACTAATGGTCTTGAGTTCTTCTTCTTCAAAAAGGAGGTTAGCCGTTTCGACACCGATCTGATTCCTATCGGTGATTGGCCTATGGGCGATGACACATTCAGTGTCGAAGGGCGTTCCATTGGGAGAATGCGACGAGCAGATCCGGTGATGTTGCGCACGGCTTTTCGTCGTTGCCACAACTATATCCACGGTAATGAAGGGATGCCAAAAGACGCCGCGTTCTGGCAATTTTTGTATCTAATATTCTGTAAAATGTTCGATGAGCAGCAGCCCAACGAAGCTCGCGTATTTTACGTTGGCCCTTTCGAACCATTTGAACCCTATGGCCAAAAGGCGATCCGAGCCAGGATCAGACCTCTCTTTGAACGAGTCAAAAAGAAATATGATGGCTTATTCAAAGGTAACGAAGAGATAACGCTGTCTGATCGCGCGTTAGCTTTTATCGTTTCTGAGCTTGCCCGTTATGACTTTGGTCGTACTGATGTTGATGCCAAGGGAACGGCTTACCAAGAGATTGTTGGTACCAATTTGCGTGGTGATCGCGGTCAGTACTTCACGCCACGCGGTGCCATCAGTCTGGTGGTAAAAATGCTTGCTCCCAAAGAACACGAGCGTGTACTGGACTCATCCTGTGGTACGGGGGGCTTCTTGGTTGAGACCTTGAACTATCTGAACAAGGTCTTCCACGAAGAAAAACGCATCAGCGCAGGTAGCGAAAATACCGAAGAGTTTATCTCTATTCGTGATCGGCTTGCTAACTACGCCGCCAAGAACCTGTTTGGTGCTGACTTTGATCCATTCTTAGTTCGTGCTGCACAAATGAACGTGATGATGGCAGGTAACTCCTTGGGTCACTTGTACCATATGAACTCTCTTGAGTTTCCGATGGGGCATCTGCCTGGTGTTCAACCGGCAAAAGAGAATATTCCTCTTGGCACGATCGATGTGCTGATGACCAACCCACCGTTCGGCTCAGATATTCCGGTCACTGAGAAGACCATCTTGGAGCAATATGAACTGGCTCGCCGCTGGGATCGACAGGGTGATGGTTTTGTGATGAGCAACACTATCAAACCGGCCGTATCTCCTGAAGTGTTGTTCATTGAGCGTTGCGTCAAATGGCTCAAACCTGGTGGGCGAATGGGGATAGTCCTACCCGATGGTATCTTGGGTAATCCTGGAGACGAATATATCCGCTATTGGATACTTCGGCATTGCTGGGTATTGGCGAGTATTGATTTACCGGTCGAGTCTTTCATCGTCGAAGCCAACGTTAATATTCTCACTAGTCTGCTTTTCCTCAAGCGTAAGCCTGCGGAAGTGATCCAAGCAGAAGACCTGGGCCAGAAGAAAGACTACCCGGTGTTTATGGCTGTTGCTGAGAAAGTCGGGTTTGATCGACGAGGAAACACCTTATATAAGCGCCACCCAAATGGTGAAGAGATACTGGTGGATGTGACTTACGAAGAGAAAGTCCGTATCGGTGGTGGATTGCAGGTGCGTACTCTGCATCGCAAAGAGCGCATTCTTGATGATGACCTGCCGGAGATCGCCAAAGCTTATGCCGAGTTCCGAGCCAAGCATCCGGAGCCATGCAAATGATCACTCGTTTGGAAGCTACTCGCTATCGCTGCTTTGAACGTTTAGGTGTTGATGTCGGCGAGTTTCGTGTTCTTGTCGGCGCCAATGGCTCAGGCAAAACGACCCTGCTTGATCTCCCTGTGCTGCTAGGGGAGTTACTGCGCGCCAATAACGTGTCCGCTCCCTTCATGGAGCGGCGGCCTGAACATCCGGCGCGCGCCAGCAGTCTGAATGAACTGGTGTTCGCTGGTCGTGGTGACGATTTTTCACTGGCCGTTGAAGCGCGCTTACCAGACATGGTGCAATCCAAAGTGCTGGAAGGCATGTTTGCAAAAAAACGTAGCGAACGTACCCGTCAAGCTCTACAAGAAGACCGCAGCCAGTGGCCGACGCACATTCGTTACGAGATTGGTTTACGGATTGGTGTTGATAAATCCCTGCAGGTTGCTTACGAATATTTGTTTATGTTTCCTGAATCCAATGGGCCAGACCGCCGTCAGGCTGGGTTTCATGGTATCTATGCGGGAGCGAATAAGCACTGGCACCTCACGCTAAAACGCGAAATTGGCTATGAATCTGAATTTACGCCAGAAACGCCCCAGGCAAACTCAGCCAAAGTGGGATTGCCTGACACCCTGTTAGCCATGCCTCGAGTACTCTTCGAATCTGAGGCAGGCTACCCTGCCGCCCGGTGGTTACATGGTTTATTGACCACGGAGGCTGTTTTTTTGGATCCTGATTGGTCGGCGCTCCGTCAAGCCTGTCCACCTGGTCAACCCAAAGTGATTACCGCGAATGGCCGAAACATCCCGTGGCTGGCACTCGAGCTAAAGCGAGAAGGTGCGCTAGACGAAGCGCTTACCAACTATCGTAGTGAACGCTATGCCGATTGGATTGCTCACGTTCAAACGGCGTTACCCCAGGTGACCGATATCGACGTTCGCGAGCGAGAAGACGATCACCATGCGTACTTTGTTGTCAGCTATAAAGGTGACTACAAGGTGCCATCACCGGGCTTGTCAGACGGCACGTTGCGCATCCTTACCTTGACGCTGTTGCCATACCTTCGTAAGCAACCGGCCATCCTGGTAACCGAGGAGCCTGAAAACGGTATTCATCCCCGTGCCATCGAAGCCGTATTGCAATCGCTCTCATCCATGTATGACAGTCAGGTTTGGGTCTCATCGCATTCGCCCGTGGTGCTGGCTCGCGCCAAGCTCGATCAGCTAGTGTGCTCCAGACTTGCCAATGATTCGGGCGTTGAGATGGTTGCCGGTACCGATCACCCGCGTCTGCAGGAGTGGCGAGGGGGTATCGATCTGGGCAGCCTGTTTGCGGCGGGGGTATTGGGATAATGAACAAACGCCCCTGTGTCATCTTGGTGGCCGACAGTAATATGGCCGCCACTTTCCGTGGTTATTTCAAACGTGACCGCTGGCACCTTAGCCTCGGCTGTTCCCCTTTCGAAATCAATACGGATGTAGGTGCTGACCTCCTTGTTGATGAAGGTGGTAACGATCCCGGTGTTTACACCAAAGGCCATGAACTGCTGCGCCCCTACCAGAACAGTCATCATCGGGCTCTGGTGGTACTGGATTGCGAATGGGAGGGCTCACCTGGCAAGCAAGTCATAGTGAACCACATCACGGGCAACTTGATTGCCAGCGGCTGGTTGGCGGATGCGATCAAAGTGATTGCCATAGATCCGGAGCTGGAAAATTGGCTGTGGCAGGACAAACCGCATGTGGCAACGGTTCTGGGTTATCGAGGTGAAAGAAACCTTCGTCAACACCTGGCTGATACCGGGTGGTGGCCGCTTGATGCGGTGAAACCGCCACGGCCCAAGGAGGCGGCAGAGTGGATACTAAGGCAGACCAGACAGCCGCGCTCATCGGCAATTTACGAGAAGCTTGCTGAACGTATCTCGATCGCAGGCTGTACTGATGCTGCGTTTGCGGAGATGCATGCAACATTTCAGGCATGGTTTCCGATAGGAGGGGAAGTATGACCTTCGCGAGTTTTAAAAACGCCCGTATCGTTAAGTCTGGTTGGCTGAACGAAGGTGGCCGACGCTTGGATTGCAACCCATATATGTCGGGCGCGCTTGAGTCGCGCGACCTATTGCGAACACTTAATGCCGTGAAACAGCCTCTTTCAGAGGTGACCGAGAGAATTTTTCATGCAGGCCGCGAAGGCCGTTTATGGGTTGACGCCCCCGATTTTGGCGTGCCGTTTCTCGGTAGTTCAGATATTCAAAACGTCGACTTGTCATACTTGCCGCTGCTATCTAAAAAGCAAATAGACAGAAACCCACTATTCATTATTGGCGAGAAGTGGGTCCTAGTAACTAGGTCGGGGACAATCGGTCGCATGGCGTATTCCCGTCGAGACATGCAGGGTTTGGCTTGCTCAGAGCACGTGCTAAGAGTTGTTCCGGATGCCGAAAAAATTGAACCTGGTTACTTGTTTGCATTCCTTTCCAGCAGCTTCGGCGTTCCGCTTGTCGTTTCTGGAACATATGGCGCAATCATTCAGCATATCGAACCCGAGCATATTGCGTCTGTTCCAATTCCCAGATTTTCCGGTGATCAAGAGCGCTATATCGCCTCTTTGGTTGATCAAGCGTCGGACGACCGAGCAAGCGCATCAGCAGAAATCGAGGACGTAAAAGCGGAACTCTCGGAAAGATTGAATCTGCGCGAGCAAGACCTCCAATCGTATAAAGCCAAGAAGTTGGGATTCTCCGTGTCGGTCAACGAAGTGTTGTCGACAGGCCGACTCGAAGCCACCTATCACGATGCGCAAGTGCAAGAGATCGAAAAGAGAGTCACGTCTTTAGATCATAGGAAGATTGCAGACGTCGCGAAGGTTGTTAAACCTGGAATGTTCAGGCGCATCAAGGTCGATGGACCCGAATGGGGTTATGGATTTATTACAGGATCGGAGCTTTTTTCAATAGCGCCGAAGCCTATATATTTTGTTTCCCCGAAGACTCCAAATATATCTGAATGTGTCCTAGAGCCCAACTGGGTGCTTATTCAGGGGTTTGGGCAAATCGGCGGTCTGATTGGTCGATGCATCATGACGTCCGGCTCAATGGACAATTGTGCCGCGACCGATCTTCAAATTCAGGTTCGCCTAGACCATCCGTCTGATGCGGCATATTTGTTTGCATTTCTCTCGACTTTTGCTGGTTATAGGTTGTTGGTGCGAACCCCCATAGGCGGATCTATTCCGCATATACATCCACACGACGTTGAGAACTTGCTAATACCATGGCTTGAAGAGTCGGAGCGGCGTGAATTCGGGGATCGTATTCTAGAAGCTTGGTCTAAGCGTGAGCGCGCAATTCACTTGGAAGACAAAGCGAGAGAAGAAGTTGAGAAGTTGATTAGAGGGGATGCTTGATGGCCAAAGTGATTCCTGTAGGCCACCCGGTCAATGATGCAGAACGCGCAGCAATCGCCCACCTGCGGGATCGCTTGCCAGAAAACTATATTCTGTTGCATAACTTTGAAATCGAGCGCCATGGCGAGCGTTTTGAAATCGATATTGCACTACTGACACCACATGCCCTGTTCCTTATTGACGTGAAGGGTACACGCGGTTCCATCGATGTATATGGCAACAAGTGGTACCCGGAAGGGCGAGCTCCATTCCCTTCACCATTAAGCAAACTGCGTGGCCATGCCCGAACGGTCAAGGGATTGATCACTCAGTCTCATCCTGGTCGAAACGAGTTAGATGATATCTATGTCGATGCTGCCATCTTGCTCACCGCGCCAGATGCGCACTTGATCGATCGCCAACAGATCGATGTGGGTCGGGTGGTGAAATTGAAGGATGCCGAGCGCTACTTCAAGGATGCCACACGCATTCCGGCTCGCTTTTCTAAAAACATCCTGCAGCAACAAAGCTTGATCCTGCATGCACTGAAGGTGGTAAAGCCTGCCTCGGCCGTGCCGCAGTTTGGACATTGGCAAGTTAAAGAAAAGCTAGGTGCTGCAGAGGTCTATACCGAATTCCGAGCCGAAAATGCTTTCGCCGGAGGAACAGCTCGCTTGCGTGTTTACCAAGCGGATCCCTATCTGCCTGAAGACGAGCGCAAGGCTCAGACTAACCGCATTGCTAATGCTTACCGGGCACTGTCCAAGTTGCCTCTGCATCCCAACATCGTGGCGGCGCGAGATTTCTTCCCGACCGATGACGACAAGTCTTTCATCCTGATCCTTGAGGATGCCCCTGGCCAAGCCCTCACAATTCATCTGGCACGCCCACAGTTGGCACTAACATCAGATCAAAAATGGCGTGTCGCCAAAGATCTGCTGGCTGCACTGGCTCATGCTCACCGACATGGCGTTTTACACCGCAACCTTACGCCGGGCGCAATATTGATCGGCCAGGATGGTACAACCCGTATTACGGACTTTGATTTTGCCAAACCCGAAGTTGACCGTAGCCTGACAATTGCGACGGATATCGTCGATCTGGTGGAGAAAGCCTACGTAGCACCAGAGGCGTACCAGGAACCAGGTGCGGCATCTGCCGCATCCGATATCTTTTCAGCAGGCGTTATTTTGTATGAGTTGTTCACCGGGGAACGACCGTTTGCAGGTGAACCGAGTACGGTATGGGATCGCTCAGCTGAGTTCCTGAATAAGCCCTCTGATCTCCGACCAGAATTGAACGATACGTTCGACTCCTGGTTACAGAGCCTGTGTGCATTCGAGGCACACGATAGACCTTCAGCCTCGGCCGCATTAGTTGCACTGGATACCTTGTTGCAGCCCGCAACACAACCTGTGGTCAACGCAGTCGAAATGCCTAGGTCTGAACCGACGGCAACCAGCGATGATCAACCTGACTACTTAAACTTGGCTGCAGGCTACCGGTTGACTCATAAGTTCATCATCGAAAAGAAGCTGGGACGCGGTAGTTTTGGTGTGGTTTACAAAGTGATTGATACCTTGGGAGATGTGGCACGTACGGTGAAACTGATTATCAGTGATCGGTACTCGACCCTGGATCGATTGAAAAAGGAATACCGCAACCTTGTTCTCATTCCCGAGCACCCTCATGTCGTTCGAGTACTGGATGCGGATGTCATCCCTGGTAGTGATATTCCCTTCCTTGTGTTCGAGTATGTAGAGGGATCTGATGTTGGCGATATGATCCACGATCGTTTGTTGTCACCCGAGGACGCACTAGAGCTAGGTAAGCAGGTGATCGAGGGTCTTGTTCACTTGCATGCTCAAGGATTCCATCACTGTGACATCAAGCCTCGCAACCTCTTGTGGACTCAAAAAGGCGCCAAGATCATCGATTTTAATGTCTCGGTCCGAGCCGATGACAAAGAGTCACGAGGTGGGGGCTCCAGGCGCTATCTGCCGCCTGACTTTGACCCTGAGGTCATTCCGCACAATGGTGAGCGCGCTGACCGTGACTTGTATGCCTTAGGCTTGACCTTGTACGAGGCGCTGACCTCCCGCTATCCATGGGATACCACAGAACCTCCTATCAATAAACCAGCCCCCGATCCGCGTGAGCAATCTGGTTTTGCCGATTTGGCACCGGAGTTGGTGAATGTGGTATTAAAAGCCATTGCCCCTCGCCGGACTGAGCGTTATCACACTGCGCTTGATTTTCGGGATGCACTGACAGAAGTGCGTCATGCTCGACGCATTCAACCTATCAACTTGAACGTTATGCCAACATCGGTACGAACGGGCCATGCTGTTCTGTCGAGCTCTGACCCAAACAGTAATAATTTTGTCTCATACCTTCGGACTCTTTATAGCCAAAGCCGTCGAAGCAATGCCGGAACTCGGGGCATGGATGCCATGGGGGTATCGACTTATGTTGATACCGAGTTAGATCGCGCCTTGCTACCTGCTGTCTTGCAGGGTGAATTCCGACTCGTGCTGATCTCGGGTAACGCTGGCGATGGCAAGACGGCATTTTTACAACGTCTGGAGAAGGAAGTTGAAGCCAGAGGTGGCTCAGCTAATCGTGACTTTGCCAATGGTAGTGAACTGGCGTTGGCTGATAAGCGCTACTTGATCAACTATGACGGCAGTCAGGATGAAGGTAACAAGGACAACAACCAGGTTTTATTGGACTTCTTGGCCCCATTTAAAGGCAGCAATGCCGAGGCATGGAAGCCACAAGAGATTCGGTTGATTGCGATTAATGAAGGTCGGTTGGTCGATTTTTTGGCAACCAATGAGCAAGACTTTCCGGCACTTACAGCGCTCGTTCGTCGTGCTTTCTCAACCGGTGAAGCTGAGTCTGGTGTAGCCGTGGTGAACCTCAACCTGCGAAGTGTTGTGGCTGATGTTGATGGTGGGTCCATTTTGGAACGCACGTTGCGAAGCATAGTGCAGCCCAGTAACTGGTCAGCTTGTGAACAATGCGACTTGAAGAACAGTTGCTACGCATTACACAACGCACGGAGTTTTCAAGATGAGATCGCAGGCCCGCGTCTTCTGGAACGCTTAAAAACTCTGTACACGATGGCACACCTCCGTGGACGCTTGCATATCACGATGCGAGATCTGCGTTCAGCTCTCTCTTTCATGTTGATTGGCAACCGCGACTGTAGCGAGATTCATGCCCTCTACAGTGCTGGTAAGCATGATGATGTAGCCGGCAGCTTTTACTTCAATAGTTGGATGGGGGGGGGCGACATCACCTCGGATCGTCTGCTTACACTTTTGCGTGAGCTTGATGTTGGCAAGCAGGAGGATCCTTGTTTCGACCGCGGGTTGGACTTTGTTCAGCCTGATGATCGTGCTTTGTTCCGTTTTGAGCGTCGAGGTCAATTTGATTTCGAGGTATTGAAACGCTTGTTCGGTGACCTGCCCAGAGGTCTATCTGACTCAACAGTTCGACAGCGGGCTCGTAAGCATCGCGAGTATGTGGCCATGGCTCGCCGCAAGCATTTCTTCGAGCGACGCGATGCCAGTTGGGAAAAGATGCTGCCGTATCGATCAGCTAAACGCATGGTGGAGATAGTGCGAGGTGATACATCCATTGAGGACGTCACCCGCGAAATCCTCCATGCGATTAACCGAGGTGAAGGGCTACAACGTCCAGAGCGGTTGGGTAGCAGCTTGGCGTTGCAATTACGCCAGGTTGAACATGGAACTGTGCGTAGTTACCGCCTCTTCCCTGTCGGGGGTTTCGGACTTCAAGTCCTGGATTTTGCAGCCAAGGCTCGTTTCGTTGAGCACCTACCGACAGGTCTACTCCTGAAGTTTCAGGGGCAAGGTGTTGGTGCTATTACCAGTGAGTTAATCATCAACCTTGATGTGTTTGAGATGCTGATGCGCCTAAATGAAGGCTATCGGCCTAGCGTTGAAGAAATGCAGGGCTTCTATCTTTGCCTTGGGGTGTTCAAGAACAGCCTGAATGCACAGCCTTATCGGGAAATATTACTGACTACTACTGGCCACGATTTTTATCGTTTAGCACGCCATGACGATGGTCGCGTTGAGATGCGTTTACTGCAAGGGGTGGTATCAGGCTTGTATCAAGAAGAAGTCGCAGAAAGCGGCGTCAGGGGGAACTGATGGCATTACAGAAGAAGGATAGGGAGTTTCGTCTTCCTAAGATCAGTTATCTCGATTTCAAGACCATCGAAATGGACCGTGTACTGACAGGACTATTTGAGCGCTTGGAGCATGGTGGTTACCCCAGCGTCTTTCGCGATAAGCGAGAACTGACGGTGGAGAAATTTGTAGATGACATTCTCGATGCCAGCGATAAGTTCTTGGGCTTCACTCAGCACCGAGACATAGTGGAACGCTGGGTGGAGACGCACCTGATGGACATAGTCAACAGGGGGAAAAAGAATGCTGCGGTGGCAGGCCCTCGCCCCTTGCATGGATATACCTACCGTTTCCGTAATCCTAAACATTCGCGAGATTATGGTGCGGCTCAGCATCTGTATCAAATGCTATATCATGCTCGCCATCTTGCTGGTCACAAGGCTATCGAACATTTAAAAAGCTTTTTTTTTGACGGCTTTGACAAGCTGACTCGCGAGCTTAACGATAAAACTAATACGGATATCGAGACCGCAACCCTTCTGCACTTTTTGTCTCAACGAAAGGATACTGCGGACACGCGCTCAGGCGGTGACCGTTTTGCACCCGTGTGTATCGGTTCAGCCGACCTGATGGCAGAGGATATCCAGAGACTGTTGTTCTACAAGCCCTTCATGCCGCGCTCGGTGATGGTGGAGTACCTGAAGGTGCTGCTGTCATTCCATTTGGCTCTGTATCATCTTCGCTTGCTCAAGCTACTGCCTGCCTGGCAGAAGCTTGAGGGCGCAAACTCGCTGTGCGCCGAATCGGTATGCCCTATGAAGCCCCGCGAGCAACGCGAGCCTCAGAGTGATTGCCCTTATAAGCTCGGTCTGTTTGTTGACCTGTCAGGCGGTGCGGAATCGCCAACAGCTGTTTTGGCTGAGCGCAGCACTGACGGCTACTATCGGCGCATTCCCGGCTTTGTTCGTGCGTACTTCGTAGCCAAGAAGCTGGACGAATTCTCGGAGCATCTCGTTCGACGAGGCAAGTTGATCCGCCCTTTGAATTCGGTGTTCTCGGTGGGTGAGCTGTATGGTCTGCAAGGTGAGCCATTCGCTGAAGAACGTGACAAATTCTTCGGTGAACGTTTGGCCGGGCTTTTGGAGTCCTTGTCCGAAGGTGATGCGGGGCTGGAAACCGAGATCGAGGCTATTACAAAAATGGGGCTCTCGGACTTCGAGACCTACATCGAAATTCTTGTCGCTCTGCGTGGATCCTTTCACCGGAAGTACATTATCGAGTCGCTGGACGCGACTATGTTGAAAAACAAGTCGGGAGCACTTCTGGCTCAGACCCGCGCGAGAAATGCTCCTCGGAGATTTGTGCTTGAGAGCCGCCTGTTAGAGGTGCTGCTACAGATTGCCGTACTACGACCTGGTGGTGAGCAGGGATACTTCACCGGGGAGATGCGGATTGATGATCTATTAGCATTCCTCCGTGGACGTTACGGTCTCTACATCGATCAATTACCTCCTGGTGAGGGGTTTACTACGCCAACCATCGAAGAACGGAAAGCCTTGCGAAGTAATGTTCAAGCTTTCACAGGGCGCCTTCGCGAAATTGGTTTCTATCGAGACCTTTCTGATGCCTATGTGACTCAGACCGTCGTACCTCGTTACACAATCGCAGAAAGAACGGAAGGATCAGGTGTATGAGCCAGGGACTGCGTGAACTCACTAATCAAGAACTAAATGCGGCTCTTGAATCGGTATTACTCCCCAAGTTGTCTCAACTGCTTGCCACCCGTGACCTTGGACACTGCATGCGGGTCACCGACTTGGAGCGAGACCTAATGATCCGCCTAGCTGGTGGCTTACGGGCTGCCGTGCCGTCAGCAAATATTGTTGTTCTAGCTGACGACAGTTTGCGAGAGAGGGCGCCGGACCTCGCTGTCAGCAGCACCAAGCTGGTAGAACTACGAAACCCGCTTCCTAATGAAGAACTTCGCCCCCCGTTGTTGGTATTCGTGCCGAACGATCTGCGTGCTTCGGCCGAAGACTCTTTTGGCGTTGCAACGTTTGAAGACGTTGCGGTTGATGGTGTCTATGCGGAACTGAATGTACAACTGATTGCTCAGATCCCCGCTAATTTGCGATTAGCCGTAGAAGCATGCTTGAGTGAGTTGCGACGACGTGATTCCCGTTGGTGGTATGCAGACGATGCTGCTGTGGCGCGCTACCTGCTTACCTGTCAAGTTAATCAATTTGATCCTGATGCTATGGGGGCTGCACTGTTTGAGTTGGCCTTGGTGCCAGATTTTGAGCTGTTCCAGCAAGCAGAGCGTGCACCGATTAGGGTGGCTCGCAACCGTGAGTGTGTCGAGCATATCACCTGGTCAACCAAGACTGAGCGTGTGCGAGCCCTTGAGTTGGAGTTGCGAGACCCCTTGTTCTGCAAGCAATTGGGCGAGTTCCTCTCACGTGTAGGCGTCTCCAACCCCAGAGATTGGACTCAAGCTATTGTTCGCGATCGTGTGAATTGGCCCCTAGCGTTTAACAAATGGCTGTTCGAGGATGGTGGCGTCAATCCGGACTCTATTTATATCAGTGACGTTGTGCTGCCGGATCTGCCGGTGGTGAAAGATGACAACGATGACCCTCGATTAGCCGAGCTGATTGGACACAAGGTATTACCAATTTCTAAAACTGGGCTTAAGAAGTTCAGTGTCTCCTTCCGGGTTGATCCCGTGCCTTCCAAAGTGGAGGGGCTGTCCCGGTTTGTGGCAGAGGTCGTGTCGCGTGACAACGGGCCGACTGGTTTGCGGCGACGTAAGGCGGCGTGGGCTAAGGGCAAGGACTCAGGCTCGATTGCCTTCTCTTCGATTGGCAAACTCGATTGGGAGGAAGGTTGGCACTACGTACGTGTGTATGCAGAAACTGAAGATGGTGATCGCATTCCGCTCGCAGATGGTGAAGGTAATCCTGTTCGGTTTAATAGTGATGCATCGGAGACATATGCCAGTCCTAACGAGAGTGATCTCTTTTACGTTGTTACCGATGACGAGGTCGAAGTAGAGCCTCCACAACGTGCTGTCCCGCGCGAGGCAAGCTTGATGCATGCGTTGCTGCGTGCGCGTTTTGCGGCTGTCGCCCAAGATCGCGATCCAGGTTCTGTTACTGTGATCGACTGCGAATGGGTGACTCGCAGTAGCAAGGCTTTGGCTAGCGGTGAGACCTTGGAAATTCGTTTGGGTAAAGAGGGGAAAGCGAATGTTCTCGTGTCTAGCCAATTGGCCAGTCTGGAGCGATCCTTTCTTGATGAGCCTGATAGCCTAAACCGTCTGAGGCTTTCCATAAATGCTACTGGGGTTGCCACACGATCTACGACATCGTTCAAATGGCCAGAATCCGACGAGGTGACGAGGTTCCGAGAGGCTCGAACGGAGTTTTTCTCCTCCGTTTTGAATGGTGAAAAGCGGTTCATCATGCAAGCCTGCAATTTTCTAGATCTTCAGGTATCGGCCCAAAACTATGCAGATGCCTACCTGGCTTGGATTAATGCGGTGCTCACTCGCTCTAACTCTACTGATGCTGCCATTGCGCGGCAGGCAATGGATGAGCTTCGATGTTTACTCACTCTCGATTCAGTAGCTTTGGTGTTAGAAGACTACCAAGGCAGGCGTCGCGATGCCGTCCTGTTAGGGCCAACGCATCCGTTGCGTGCTAATTGGCATGCCACCTGGAGTCATCTCGGGCAGACATGGATGGAGCAAAGCCGGTTGAGCGGTAAGGAGTTCGTTGTTCCCACCCGCGATGCGGTGCTCAAACAGCTTGCTCCTGCGGCTTTCCCTCCAGTCGTTCCATTTGGCGAGGAGCTGGGACGGACGGCGCTGGCGGTGGACAATATCAATCCATTCTGGTCATTGTACGCAGCAACTGATGAGAAAGATCCTCGCGGGCTGATTGGTGAGGTATGCGCCGCACTCGGTTTACCTGAACCTGCTATCGGAGGCGCCGCCATTGATAGTGCGTATCTGGCTGCTCGCGTGCAGCGTTATCTTGTGCAGCATCCATATGTCGAGACCTTGACGATCAATGCGTTCAATGCCGGGCGAGCAGGGGCATTAGCCGAGGTGCTATTGGCACTCCAGCGGCATCCTGAGTTTGCCGACCTGCGTTACGATATCCGCCTCTTTGTCCTTGATCCAGCAAGCCCATCAACAGGAGAAGCATTGCTGGATCTTTTGTCTCCAGACTCAGGAACCAACGCCAAAGAGGCAGACGCGTTTTCGACACCGACCGACAGTCATTTGCACCCCAAGTTGCGGTTGGCTATACGGGCGATCAAGGAGTTTCGCGATGCCCCGGATCTGCACGCAGCACATCTATCATTCTTGTTTGACCTATTCCCGGCGGAGGAAATTCGCGCTGTTGATGTTCAGGACAGCGATGACTCATCTTTTGTCCACGGTCTTGTTCAACCGTTTGCGGTGGACTATCTGGAAGATGAACAGTCTATCACTTGGCTCCGTCGTCCACTGCATGGTGTCGCACAGCCTTTGAGTGGGGCTGAGGCGCTATCCGATCTTATGGGGAGCATTTCTCGAGCAGTATCTATCGCTGTGGCGACGGTAGCTCGTAGCCAATACCTACCACACGCACGTCCTGTGGTCGCATTGAGTTTGTCCGCCAACGAGCGAGCCATACTGCATCAGGTCCACGAGGTCAGTGACTGGGTAATAACGATCGATCGGAACTTGGGGATTGAGTTCTTTGACCATCGACGGCACGCCACGCGGCCTGACTATCTGATTGATCATTCTCCCGATATGGCGAACGCGATGAGCCACCGTTTGGCAATTACGTCACGATCTGTTGCCGAGCTTGAGTCCTTGTTAGTACCTATATTGGGTGAGTATGGTTTACCCAACACAGGCCGACATGCCTTGGTGATGCTAGATCAGCTGCGCTCGCTGTCCGGACGGTTGGCCTTGAAGCTGTTGTCCTCTTCGTCTCAGCGTGCCGAAGCGATGGGGCTTGCGTTGTCACGATTGTTCCTGGAACACCAAGGTGTTTTCCAGAACCAAGTCGTGGTGCCATTGGATGCGCATCTGGAGCTTTATAAGGCTTTGAAGTTGAGCGCAGAGGAGATGGGAGATGAAGTCTGCTTCCGTCGGACCGACCTTGCCCTGTTCGATCTTGATCCTGCCAGCCGAGAGGTGACTTGCAGACTGGTCGAAGTTAAGTGTTACAGTCAGGTGGGGGATGTGGCGGCCTACATACAGTTGAAGGCTTCGATCGCGGATCAGATTGCTCAGTCGGAGCGAGTGTTAGCCTACCACTTTGATCCCAAGATGGCCGAGGTGGACCGTCCTGATCGGCCAATCAAAAATCGAGATCTTGTGGCATTGCTGGGTTTCTATCTGGATCGATCAAAACGCTATGGTGTTGTTTTACCTGAGGTGGCCAAAGAAGCTCATTACTTCTTGCGACACCTAGATGAAAGCCCCTACACGCTGAAGTTTACGCGAAGCGCCGTAGTGTTTGACTTCAGTAAACCAGGTACTGAGCCAGCAGAGCATGAGAATGGCATCGAGTTCTATCGTATAGGTAGTGATCTAATTCGGCAGTTGGTGGAGTCGGCTGTGACGGACACCGATACTCTGGCCAGCCTCGAGTCTATGAGCTCTGGCGACATGGCTCGAGAGGTGACGCTCGATCTGCTTCGCCGTAGGGAGTTGGCTCCGGCCGTTCCCACGCTTGAGACGGCTGCTTTTCTTAGTCCTCAGCGAGATAGAACTCTTGCTTGGGATGACAGCCCTCGGGTTATCTACAAACAGCCCGAAGTGGTTTCCCGTGTGCAAGTACATGAGTCAGAACCAGAACTTGTCTCTGTAGTGCAGGATGCCAGCCAGTCGATTACAGCCGCTCAGTCTCCAAGTGTTGAGTCCACATCTTCGTCTGTGGAAGACGAGGAACCGGATTCACAGTCGGCACAATCGCTTGTGTCCGTTTCGGCCTCAGATGTGGTTACCCCCGAAAGTGAGTTTATTGCGAGAGTTCTGCCACAGGAATGCGATCCCCCCAATTACAAGGTTACCTATGACATCATGCTTGGAGCGACAGGCGCGACGCCACAATACGGCCTGCTGGGTGAGGTAACAGGACGAAAAGTTGCATTGGATCTTAATCAGACTCACACCATCAGCTTGTTTGGTGTTCAAGGCGGCGGCAAGAGCTATACATTGGGAAGTGTTGCGGAGATGGCCTCGTTGGCGATCCCTGGTATTAACTGTTTGCCCGAACCGCTCTCTACAGTGATTTTTCACTACAGCCCAACCATGGACTACAAGCCCGAGTTCACATCGATGGTAGGTGCCAATAATGTGGAAGATCAGGTTCGTGCGCTAAAAGATGTTTATGGTGCAGAGCCGAAGGCGCTTGCGGATGTCTTGCTCCTTGTACCTGCGGACAAGATTGAAGAGCGGCAAGCAGAATACCCGGATATTGAGGTGCGACCTTTGCAGTTCTCTGCATCAGAACTGAAAGCTTCGCACTGGAAGTTCTTGATGGGTGCTGTGGGTAATCAGGCCACCTACATCCGTCAGATCATGCGCATCATGAAAGCGATGCGCGATGACATCACCCTTGAGGGCTTGCGTGCAGGGATCGATGCGTCGTCGGTACCCGACCACCTCAAGGAACTGGCTCGGATGCGTCTCGACTTGGCCGCCGAGTACATTAATGACGGCACCTCGCTCACTGAAGTGGTGAGACCAGGCCGACTGATCATCGTAGACCTGCGAGACGAATTCATCGAGAAGGACGAGGCTCTCGGCCTATTTGTCGTGCTTCTGCAATTGTTTGCAGATGCTCGGATCGATGGGCGAAGCTTCAACAAATTGGTGGTGTTTGATGAGGCTCACAAGTACATCGAAAGCCCTGACCTAGTGGCCGGGCTCATCGAAGTGGTGCGAGAAATGCGGCATAAGGGCGTCAGCATCATGGTGGCGAGCCAAGACCCGCCCTCTGTGCCGGTAAGCCTGATCGAGCTATCTAGTCAGATCATCATGCACAAGTTTAACTCTCCTGCTTGGCTGAAGCACATCCAGAAAGCGAACGCTGCGCTTGGCAACCTGACCCCTGAACGAATGGCACAGTTGAAAGCTGGAGAGGCTTACGTGTGGTCAAGCAAAGCAACCGACGAGTCATTTTCCAAAGGGGCAGTAAAGCTTCGGTGCCGACCCAGAGTCACGCAGCACGGTGGGGCAACACGCGTGGCGGTAAAAGATTGAGCCATTTGTTTGGGTGTTGTTCGTGGTACTAGCAGGTAACTAACGAAATTATAAATCGGGAATTATCTTGAAAATCGAAATTTGGGATGGCGGCCTTCAAGAACAAGAGCTTGAGGCAATCAAAAAGATCCGGGCGGCGTTCTCTGATGATGAGCCTGATAACAAGCCCCAGGTAATGGGTGGTTTAGAGCACTCGCAGCATGGTGGTAAATCTAATGAGCACAGCGTCTTTTGCGAATAGTACAAGCAAAGATCCAGTGGCTTGATACTCAGACCATCGTGGCTGTTACATTCGGGCTATTGTGCAAATCAGCCCCCTATCTCAGGGGGTTAGAATTTTTCTTCCCTCCTGAAGCAGTCTGCGGCAGTAGCTCCATTCAACGACCTGGCCATTGTTGAAGAGAACCAGCATGGCGCAGAGCATGGCAAGTGTCATGCTCTGCGCCAAATCCGGCAGAAAGGGCTGTGTGCTCTCGCCATCCTCGTGGTGCGCCACATCATCTTGGATGGTTTTGTGAAAGTCATTATTGATCTTGCAGGCAACTCCCAGCTAGTCTAATTGCCTCAACAAGCTCGCTCCCTGCAGTCTTAGCAAAAAACGCTCAGACGTGCCGGAGGGCGTCTGGCGCATAGCGCCTATCAGGCCATCAACCTGAGCAGCCAATTGTCGCATCAGGTTCTTTTGCTGTTGCAAAGGCATGCTGTGTTGGAACGCATCATCGATGACCAGTTCATCTATTTCCGACAGCAGGGCAATGCTGTTGGCGACCCTGCGATAACTGTCGGCCAGTTTTTCGAGTCCGCGTATCCTTGGGTTATATGTCTCCACTGAACAGTTGTTGGTGCCGAAGAGGGGGAGTGCAGCTAACTCATCAAAGAAGCTCGACTGAATTTTGCCTGGCAGCACCTTGAAATCATGATGTTGCTGAATTTTGTCAATCAGGCGCTCTTTGAATAACCTGATTACCCATGACCCTCAGCCAGCTTCAAGAGCCGATATGGCATCGGAGGGCTTGCCACGACTGCATGCCCCAATTCAACCAACATGCTCTTGAGGTCAAAACGATGATTAAACCGGAAGCAGTATTCCGCAAGATGCCTTGGTAAATGCTTCGCTCCGAGCGTATGGCAACTGCCCCGCAGCGAGTTCTTCACATTCCCTATCATCGTGTTTACCCAGTTGAATGCCGGATGATCCAGCAAATCAAGGTTGCCCCCGGTGACAACACCCAGGTGCTCACAATTGGCCTCCTTGACCGCTTTGAAACAGGCCAATCCATCGGATATCACCGCGCTACCACTAGCAAGATGCCGTTTTGCCCAATCAGCAATGACGTTGGTTTTGAAACCATCGACCACCGTCATCCGCATCTTGATTGGATGCCCTTCCTTGTTCAGGGCTACTGCTGCCACAAACGGCGTCTTGCCTGCCGCGCCGCGACCTCGTTTGCCACCACGGCGCTCTCCACCCCAGTAGACATCATCGAGCTGAATGATGCCGCTGATGGGCTGCTTGTCATCGGACTCTTTCATGGCTTGCAGCAGCTTGTGCTTGAGCATCCAGGCGGTGTCATATTTGACGTCCAACTGGCGCTTTAGCTCCATCGCTGACAAGCCAGTTTTGGTCTGTGACAGCAGCTGCATCGCCAGAAACCACTTGGTCAGTGGGAGTTTGGTGTTTGCAAAAATCGTGTTTCCAGTCAATGACATCTGGTGACGGCAGTTATTGCATTGCAGCACGCGTGGCCGACTTTTCAGGCGACAGCAGGTCTTGTTGGCGCACTCAGGACAGATGAAACCGTTCGGAAAACGCCAAGCAAGCAGCGCGTTTTCGCACTGCGCTTCAGTGCCATAGTCCTTGAAAAAATCAAACAGGCTGTAGCCTTTCTGGAATTGGACTTTGCTTTTGGCCATGATCTCGCACCTCGATAACTGTACGTAAGATCAGTATAGTTCGTGGTAACTGACTGCTAATCATGGGTAATCAGGTTGAATAATGAGCGCCCTGCCTCTGTGTCGGGCAGGTACTCACTGTGCTCGACTGACTTCACCTGCGCTCTCCCGCTTCCAGAGTTCGAGTTTGTCCGCCCACGCTTGCATCATATCTCGCCGCTCTTCTAGGTAGGTGGCATGGTTGTACGTGCGGCGTACCGAGTTGGGTTCTGCATGGGCAAGTTGCGCCTCTATGGCATCGGGGCGATAGCCCATTTCATTTAAGCGAGTGCTGCCCGTGGTTCTGGTGCCATGCGGGCTGTAGGTGCCGCTCCAGCCCAGCACTTTGAGCGCCTGTCGGATCGAGTGTACCGACATTGGCTTGTTTCGGTCATCCCTGCCGGGAAACAGGTGGATTCTGTCGCCGCTGATAGCATGTAGGCGGTGCAGCATTTGCACAGCCTGGGCCGGTAGTGGAACCACATGCTCGCGGCGGGCTTTCATACGCCGGGCTGGGATCGTCCAAAGCGCTGCGTCGAGATCGAATTCGGTCCATTCCGCCTCTGCCGCCTCGCTCGGTCGTGCCAGTGTCCACCACATCAACTGTATGCAGAAATTGACCTGATAGCCGCAGCGGTGGTTGTCGAAGTCATTGAGCAGCTTGCCGATCTGCGTAGTAGTCAGTGCGGTTTTATGCTGCGTCTTGTTGGCAGGTAGTGCCTTCCGGACAGGCCATACCGGATCGGTATCAGATCAACAAGCGTGTCGTCGGCTGGCTTGAGCACGAGATTGACGCGTGGCTCGAACAAAAGGCCGCTGCCGCCCGCGCCGCCAGCAACAACGCTGTCTATCCCTGATCGCCGCGATCCCGCAGGCCAAGGGTCAGGATTCGACGATGCGCAGCTTGGGCAGCTTGCTGGACGCTGGCGTGGCAGAAGCCACGCCCAAGCGCGATCCGCTGGAGCGGATCAGGCAGAAAGCCGCCGAGGTGATAAAGCAGGCGGAGCAGCACGACGCCGCCCATGCATTGACTCCACGGGTGCGCCACCTGATCGACGAAGCCGTGGAGATGGAGATCGAGCAGGCCCGCAGCGCAGGTGCGACAGGCTACATCGCGCACTTTCTGGCGCAGGCCACGCTCCCCCACACAGACCCCAAGAGCAACTATTTTGAGCGAGGCACTGGCAAGCTGACCCTTTCCATCACAGCCAACCCCAAGTATGGCGTGCCCTATGGCGGGCTGCCGCGCCTGCTGCTGGCGTGGATGTGTACAGAAGCCGTCCGCACTGGCAGTCCAGAGCTATCGCTGGGGCGCTCACAGGCGGAATTCCTGCAAAAACTCGATCTGCACAACGATGGCCGGTACATCGCCCGAGTGCGTGACCAGAGCTTGCGGCTAGTCCGCTCGCTGATCTCCGTCAGCGGCGCGGACGGAGATGCGCTGGGCATCGAAAACATCCTGATCGCCAAGCGGGCGTTCCTCTTCTGGAACACCCGCGATACTGAGCAGCCCGGACTATGGGACAGCTCAATCACCTTGAGCACCGATTTCTTCGAGAGCCAGACCCATGCTCCGGTGCCGATCAGGATGGAGGCACTGCAAGCACTCAAGAAGTCGCCTCTGGCGATGGATATCTACACATGGCTGGTCTACCGCATGTTCAGTCTGAACGTGGCGACAATCAAGGGCGGCAAGCGGCTTGCTCAGGTGCCGTGGGCTGGATTGATGATGCAGTTCGGCTCTGGCTATGCGAATACTCCCAAGGGGCTGGCCAACTTCAAGACGAATTTCCGGCTCCGGTTAAATGAAGCCCTGCTGTTCTATCCCGATGCTCGGAACCACATCGAGGAAACGAAAGAGCACCTGATCCTCACCCCTGCTCGTCTGCACATCACGGCGACCAAGAAGAAGGTATAAGCCTGTGAGTTCTCCAGGTTGTCCACGTGACATCACTAGCAAGGCTGAAAACCCTTGCCAGAACTGGCTTTGGCGGCTTTCCTGCAAGTTGTCCACGTGACATCGCTAGTCATTGGCACGTGACATCACTAGCCGTTTTACGTGACATCGCTAGTCAAGACCGACGTGCGAAATCGCCTGTAAACCCCACTGGGACGGGGATTCAGCAAAATGGAGAGACCGCCCCTAGTAGTTCTGCTTTTAGGCTTTTCTAGTATTTATAAAACCTAGTAGCCGCCGCTCTTCGGCTGTGGGCAATCCTTCGCTCCCTCCGGTCGCTGCGCGTCCGCCCGTGGATAACGGCAAGCCGTTACCCACCGGCCTCCTTACGGCTACTCGTCATTCAAAGAATGACAGGGGCTACTTGGCGTCGGCTGTTTTCAATGTGCCTCCGGCGGCCCTGCCGGGGGCCACTCGCCGCCGTGAGGCTCGGGGAGCAGGGGTGGCGGGCTGCGCCCTTAGTCCCTGCCCCCACTCACACAGGCTGTCCGCTGCGGTTCAGCGTCAAGGGGCCGTGTCCTCGCCCTTCGGGCTGCGGGCCGCACCAACCCCTTGACCCTGCCCCTCCGCTGGAATCTCACCAGAAGCGCCCCGAGTCGCCCGATATGGCGTTTTCTCAGCGGGAGCCGTGCTGACCTACTGCCTGCAACAAAAACGCGCCGTGAGCCGCTCCGGCTGTTTTCTAGCAGAGCCGGTCGTCAAGGTGGGGGTGGCGCAGCCTTCCCAGCCTTGTCGGCTGGCCGACAACGAGCGCAGCGAGGCGTCAGCAAGTAGGGGTCGTCTCAGAAAACGGAAAATAAAGCACGCTAAGGCATAGCCGACCCTGCCAGGCTTGTTCCGCCCTGTAGCGACGCGATCAGCGGGCAGGAAACATTCCCCTTCCGCGCATGGCAGGCGCACACCAGTTCAGACAGCACGGTTTCCATGCGCGCCAGGTCGGCCATCTTTTCGCGCACGTTCTGAAGCTTGTGCTCGGCCAGGCTGCTGGCTTCCTCGCAGTGGGTGCCGTCGTCGAGCCGCAGCAGATCGGCTATTTCATCCAGGCTGAAGCCCAGCCGCTGGGCCGATTTCACGAATCGCACTCGCGTCACATCCGCCGCGCCATAGCGGCGAATGCTGCCGTAAGGCTTATCCGGTTCCGGCAGCAAGCCCTTACGCTGATAGAAGCGGATCGTTTCCACATTGACGCCGGCCGCCTTGGCAAAAACGCCAATGGTCAGGTTCTCTAAATTGTTTTCCATATCGCTTGACTCCGTACATGAGTACGGAAGTAAGGTTACGCTATCCAATTTAAATCCAAAAGGACAAGCGCATGTCTGAACCACAAACTGGGCGCGGCGCGCTCTTCGCCGGCGGGCTGGCCGCCATCCTCGCCTCCGCTTGCTGCCTCGGGCCGCTGGTTCTGATCGCCTTGGGCTTCAGCGGGGCTTGGATCGGCAACCTGACCGTGCTGGAGCCGTATCGCCCGATTTTCATCGGCGCAGCGCTGGTGGCGTTGTTCTTCGCCTGGCGGCGCATCTACCGCCCTGCGCAAGCCTGTAGGCCGGGTGAGGTCTGCGCGATTCCCCAAGTGCGAGCGACCTACAAGCTCATTTTCTGGGTCGTGGCCGTACTGGTTCTGGTCGCGCTCGGATTTCCCTATGTCATGCCATTTTTCTACTGATCGGAGTTCACCATGAAGAAACTGTTTGCCTCCCTCGCCCTCGCCGCCGTTGTTGCCCCCGTGTGGGCCGCTACCCAGACCGTCACGCTGTCCGTACCGGGCATGACGTGCTCGGCCTGTCCGATCACCGTCAAGAAGGCGATTTCCAAGGTCGATGGCGTCAGTAAAGTTGCCGTGACCTTCGAGACCCGCGAAGCGGTGGTCACCTTCGATGATGCCAAGACCAGTGTGCAGAAGCTGACCAAGGCAACCGGGGACGCGGGCTATCCCTCCAGCGTCAAGCAGTGAGCCACTGAACCCGACCCTGGGGCGATCATGGGACTGATCACACGCATTGCCGACAAGGCCGGCGCGCTTGGCAGTGTGGTTTCCGCGATGGGCTGCGCCGCCTGTTTTCCGGCCATCGCCAGCTTGGGCGCGGCCATCGGGCTGGGCTTTCTACAGGAATACGAAGGCTTGTTCATTTTCACGCTGCTGCCGCTGTTCGCCGTCGTCGCTTTGCTGGCGAATGCACTGGGCTGGCTCAGTCATCGGCAATGGCACCGCAGCCTGCTCGGCATGATCGGGCCAGCCATCGTGTTCGCCGGAACCGTCTGGTTGCTTGGCAACTGGTGGACAGCGCGCCTCGTATACACCGGCCTGGCCCTGATGATCGGCGTGTCGATCTGGGACTTGGTTTCACCGGCAAATCGCCGCTGCGGGCCGGATGGCTGCGAACTCCCAGCAAAACACGGCTGACGGCGTGAGCCAGCGGCCAACACAGAAAAGGAACGATGAATGACCACCCTCAAAATCACCGGCATGACTTGCGACTCGTGCGCAGTGCATGTCAAGGAAGCCCTGGAGAAAGTGCCAGGCGTGCAGTCGGCGAATGTCTCATATACCAAGGGCAGCGCCAAGCTCGCCGTCGAGACCGGCACATCGCCGGACGCGTTGACTGCCGCCGTGGCCGGACTCGGTTATCGGGCCACGCTCGCCGACGCGCTCGTGCCTCCGGTGGGCGGCGGCTTGCTCGTCAAGATGCGCGAATGGCTAGGTAGCGGCGACAAGGCTGGTGATGATGGTGGCGGATTGCATATTGCCGTTATCGGCAGCGGCGGCGCGGCGATGGCGGCGGCGCTGAAGGCCGTCGAGCAAGGCGCGCACGTCACCCTGATCGAGCGCGGCACTATTGGCGGCACCTGCGTCAATATCGGCTGCGTGCCGTCCAAGATCATGATCCGCGCTGCTCACATCGCCCACTTGCGTCGAGAAAGCCCGTTCGATGGCGGCATGCCGCCCACACCGCCGACGATCTTGCGCGAGCGGCTGCTGGCCCAGCAGCAGGCGCGCGTCGATGAACTGCGCCACGCCAAATACGAAGGCATCCTGGATGACAATCCCGCCATCTCCGTGCTGCACGGCGAAGCCCGTTTCAAGGACGGCCACAGCCTGACCGTGCAGCTCAATGGCGGCGGCGAGCGTGTGGTGACTTTCGACCGTTGCCTGATCGCCACCGGCGCGAGTCCGGCCGTGCCGCCGATCCCCGGCCTGAAAGACACACCCTACTGGACTTCCACCGAAGCGCTGGTCAGCGACACCATTCCCGAGCGGTTGGCGGTGATCGGCTCATCGGTGGTGGCGCTGGAACTGGCGCAAGCTTTTGCCCGGCTGGGCAGCCAGGTCACGATCCTGGCGCGCAGCACCTTGTTCTTCCGAGAAGACCCGGCCATCGGCGAGGCAATCACGGCGGCGTTCCGCGCCGAAGGGATCGAGGTGCTGGAGCACACCCAGGCCAGCCAGGTCGCGCACGAGGGCGGCGAATTCGTGCTCACCACGGCGCACGGCGAGCTGCGTGCCGACAAACTGCTGGTCGCCACCGGTCGCTCGCCCAACACGCGCAGCCTGGCGCTGGACGCGGCAGGCGTCGCGCTCAACCTGCAAGGCGCTATCGTCATCGACGTCGGCATGCGGACCAGCACGCCGGACATCTACGCGGCCGGCGACTGCACCGACCAGCCTCAGTTCGTCTATGTGGCGGCAGCGGCCGGCACCCGTGCGGCGATCAACATGACGGGCGGTGACGCGGCGCTTAACCTTGCCGCCATGCCTGCCGTGGTGTTCACCGATCCGCAAGTCGCCACCGTGGGCTACAGCGAGGCAGAGGCCCAGCACGACGGGATCGAGACCGACAGTCGCACCTTGACCTTGGACAACGTGCCGCGTGCGCTCGCCAACTTCGACACACGCGGCTTCATCAAGCTGGTCATCGAGGAAGGTAGTGGACGGCTCATCGGCGTACAGGCGGTCGCGCCGGAAGCCGGCGAACTGATCCAGACGGCGGTACTCGCCATCCGTAACCGGATGACCGTGCAGGAACTGGCCGACCAGTTGTTCCCCTATCTGACGATGGTCGAGGGACTGAAGCTCGCGGCGCAGACCTTTAACAAGGATGTGAAGCAGCTTTCCTGCTGCGCCGGGTGAGAAAAAGGAGGTGTTCGATGAACGCCTACACGGTGTCCCGGCTGGCCCTTAATGCCGGGGTGAGCGTGCACATCGTGCGCGACTACCTGCTGCGCGGACTGCTGCGGCCGGTGGCGTGCACCCCTGGCGGCTACGGCCTGTTCGACGATGCGGCCTTGCAACGGCTGTGCTTCGTGCGGGCTGCTTTCGAAGCGGGTATCGGTCTCGACGCGCTGGCGCGGCTGTGCCGGGCGTTGGATACCGCGGACGGCGACGAAGCGGCCGCGCAGCTTGCCGTGCTGCGCCAGTTCGTCGAACGTCGGCGCGAAGCATTGGCCGATCTGGAGGTGCAGTTGGCCACCATGCCGACCGAGCTGGTACAGCATGCGGAGAGTCTGCCATGAACAGCCCCGAGCGCTTGCCGACCGAGACACACAAGCCGTTCACCGGCTACCTGTGGGGCGCGTTGGCCGTGCTCACCTGTCCCTGCCATTTGCCGATTCTCGCTGTGGTGCTCGCGGGGACGACGGCCGGCGCGTTCATCGGGGAGCATTGGGGTATTGCAGCCATCACGCTGACCGGCTTGTTTGTCCTGTCCGTGACGCGGCTGTTGCGGGTCTTCAAGGAAAGATCGTGAGCACATCACTGCCCGCCAGATGGACGGCGACCGAATTGGCGCAGGCGGTTGTGCGCGGGCAGTTTGAGCTGCACTACCAGCCGATTGTCGATTTGCGCAGTGACCAGATTGTCGGTGCGGAAGCCCTGTTGCGCTGGCGTCATCCGCAGCTCGGACTTTTGCCGCCGGGCCAGTTCCTGCCCGTGGTCGAATCGTCCGGCTTGATGCCTGAAATCGGCGCTTGGGTGCTGGGCACCGCCTGCCGCCAGATGCGCGAATGGCGGATGCTGGCATGGCAACCGTTCCGGCTCGCCGTCAATGTTTCGGCGAGCCAGGTAGGACCGGATTTCGACGGGTGGGTAAAGGGCGTGCTGGCTGACGCCGAGTTGCCTGCCGAGTATCTGGAAATTGAGCTGACCGAATCGGTCGCGTTCGGCAATCCGGCGATCTTCCCAGCCCTGGAAGCCTTGCGACAGATCGGTGTGCGCTTCGCTGCCGATGACTTCGGGACGGGGTATTCCTGTCTGCAACACCTGAAGTGCTGCCCGATTACTAAGCTCAAGATCGACCAGTCCTTCGTCGCCGGACTCGCCGACGACCACCGCGACCGGACCATCGTGCACACCGTGATTCAGCTTGCGCACGGGCTGGGAATGGACGTGGTGGCCGAGGGCGTGGAAACGCCGACCAGTCTCGCGCTGTTGCGGCAAGCGGAGTGCGATACGGGGCAAGGCTTCCTGTTCGCCAAGCCAGTGCCGGCGGCGGCATTCGCCGCCTTTGTCAGTCAATGGAGGGGTGCCACCATGAATGCAAATGATCCGACTGCCACCAGTTGCTGCGTGTGCTGCAAGGAAATCCCGCTCGACGCCGCCTTCACACCGGAAGGTGCGGAGTACGTCGAGCGCTTCTGCGGGCTGGAGTGTTATCAACGCTTCCAGGCGCGGGCAAGCAACGCGACCGAAACGAGCGCCGAACTGAACGCTTGCGGTTCGCCGCCGTCAGATTGAGGCATACCCTAACTTGATGTCAGGCAGGGCCGCGCCGCTTCGTCAGAATAGAGTCTGCTTTCCCATTTTTTGACACATGCCCGCGAAGGTTATAGATTTCAGCCTGACAGAAATGGGCTTTGAGGCACAACGGAACAGAAAGTGCACTTAAGCCGCCTTCAACCAAGGAGACATCGTGCAGGGGCACCGCATCGGCTACGTCCGGGTCAGCAGCTTTGACCAGAACCCGGAACGCCAGCTGGAACAAACCCAGGTGAGCAAGGTGTTCACCGACAAGGCATCGGGCAAGGACACCCAGCGCCCCCAGCTCGAAGCGCTGCTGAGCTTCGTCCGCGAAGGCGATACAGTGGTGGTGCACAGCATGGATCGGCTGGCCCGCAACCTCGATGACCTGCGTCGCTTGGTACAGAAGCTGACTCAGCGCGGCGTGCGCATCGAGTTCCTGAAGGAGGGCCTGGTGTTCACTGGCGAGGACTCGCCGATGGCCAACCTGATGCTGTCGGTGATGGGGGCCTTCGCTGAGTTCGAGCGCGCCCTGATCCGCGAGCGGCAGCGTGAGGGCATCGCCTTGGCCAAGCAGCGTGGCGCGTACCGGGGCCGCAAGAAAGCCCTGTCCGATGAGCAGGCTGCTACCCTGCGGCAGCGAGCGACGGCCGGCGAGCCCAAGGCGCAGCTTGCCCGCGAGTTCAACATCAGCCGGGAAACCCTCTACCAGTACCTCCGCACGGACGACTGACACATGCCGCGTCGCTTGATCCTCTCGGCCACGGAGCGGGACACCCTGCTTGCGCTGCCGGAAAGCCAGGATGACCTGATCCGCTACTACACCTTCAACGACTCCGACCTGTCGCTGATCCGCCAGCGACGCGGCGACGCCAACCGCCTCGGCTTCGCCGTGCAGCTCTGCCTGCTGCGCTACCCCGGTTACGCGCTGGGAACCGACAGCGAGCTGCCCGAGCCGGTCATCCTGTGGGTGGCGAAGCAAGTCCAGGCCGAGCCGGCGAGCTGGGCAAAGTACGGCGAGCGCGACGTGACCCGTCGCGAGCATGCCCAGGAACTGCGCACCTACCTGCAACTGGCCCCGTTCGGCCTGTCCGACTTCCGCGCCCTGGTGCGCGAGCTAACCGAGCTGGCCCAGCAGACCGACAAAGGCTTGCTGCTGGCCGGTCAGGCCCTGGAGAGCCTACGGCAGAAACGACGCATCCTGCCGGCGCTGAGCGTGATTGACCGGGCCTGCTCGGAAGCCATTGCGCGAGCCAATCGGCGGGTCTACCGCGCCCTGGTCGAACCACTCACGGACTCGCATCGGGCCAAGCTGGACGAGCTGTTGAAGCTCAAGGCCGGCAGCAGCATCACCTGGTTGACCTGGCTGCGCCAGGCACCGCTGAAACCCAACTCTCGGCACATGCTGGAACACATCGAGCGGCTGAAGACATTTCAGTTGGTGGACTTGCCCGAAGGCCTGGGCCGGCACATCCACCAGAACCGCCTGCTCAAGCTGGCCCGCGAGGGTGGGCAGATGACGCCCAAAGACCTCGGTAAGTTCGAGCCGCAGCGCCGCTACGCGACCCTGGCCGCCGTGGTGCTGGAGAGCACCGCGACCGTGATCGATGAGCTGGTCGATCTGCATGACCGCATCCTGGTCAAGCTGTTCAGCGGCGC
Source organism: Aeromonas sp. FL131 (assembly GCF_049860615.1). Taxonomy (NCBI): domain Bacteria; kingdom Pseudomonadati; phylum Pseudomonadota; class Gammaproteobacteria; order Aeromonadales; family Aeromonadaceae; genus Aeromonas; species Aeromonas sp. FL131. The sequence continues at coordinate 3,073,566 of NZ_CP187595.1, read as the reverse complement.
GAAGCACAAGCATCAGCAGCAGTTCCAGAAGCAGGGCAAGGCGATCAACGACAAGGTGCGCCTGTACTCCAGGATCGGCCAGGCGCTGCTGGAAGCGAAGGAAAGCGGCAGCGACCCCTATGCCGCCATCGAGGCGGTGATTCCCTGGGACGAGTTCACCGAGAGCGTCAGCGAGGCCGAGCTGCTGGCCCGGCCGGAAGGCTTCGACCACCTGCACCTGGTCGGCGAGAACTTCGCCACCCTGCGCCGTTACACGCCGGCCTTGCTGGAGGTGCTGGAACTGCGCGCCGCGCCGGCCGCGCAAGGCGTGCTGGCAGCCGTGCAGACCCTGCGTGAGATGAACGCCGACAACCTGCGCAAGGTGCCGGCCGATGCACCCACGGCCTTCATCAAGCCGCGCTGGAAGCCGCTGGTGATCACCCCGGAAGGCCTCGACCGGAAATTCTACGAAATCTGCGCCCTGTCCGAGCTGAAGAACGCCCTGCGCTCCGGCGACATCTGGGTCAAGGGCTCGCGGCAGTTCCGCGACTTCGACGACTACCTGCTGCCGGCCGAGAAGTTCGCCGCACTCAAGCGCGAGCAGGCCCTGCCCCTGGCGATCAACCCGAACAGCGACCAGTACCTGGAAGAGCGTTTGCAGCTGCTGGACGAGCAGTTGGCCACCGTCACCCGCCTGGCCAAGGACAACGAGCTGCCCGATGCCATCCTCACCGAGTCAGGGCTGAAAATCACCCCGCTGGATGCGGCGGTGCCGGATCGGGCGCAGGCGCTGATCGACCAAACCAGCCAGTTACTGCCGCGCATCAAGATCACCGAACTGCTGATGGACGTGGACGACTGGACGGGCTTCAGCCGCCACTTCACCCACTTGAAGGACGGGGCCGAGGCCAAAGACAGGACGTTGCTGCTGTCCGCAATCCTCGGTGATGCGATCAACCTCGGGCTGACCAAGATGGCCGAGTCGAGCCCCGGCCTGACCTACGCCAAGCTGTCCTGGCTGCAAGCCTGGCACATCCGCGACGAAACCTATTCGGCGGCCTTGGCCGAGCTGGTCAACCACCAGTATCGCCACGCCTTTGCCGCCCACTGGGGCGACGGCACGACCTCATCCTCCGATGGCCAGCGCTTCCGCGCGGGTGGCCGGGGCGAGAGCACCGGGCACGTCAACCCGAAGTACGGTAGCGAGCCGGGACGGCTGTTCTATACCCATATCTCCGACCAGTACGCGCCGTTCAGCACCCGCGTGGTGAATGTCGGCGTCCGCGATTCCACCTATGTGCTCGACGGCCTGCTGTACCACGAGTCCGACCTGCGGATCGAGGAGCACTACACCGACACGGCCGGCTTCACCGATCACGTCTTTGCCCTGATGCACCTGCTAGGCTTCCGCTTCGCGCCGCGCATCCGCGACCTCGGCGAAACCAAGCTGTACGTGCCGCAGGGCGTGCAAGCCTACCCGACGTTGCGCCCGCTGATCGGCGGCACCCTGAACATCAAGCACGTGCGTGCCCACTGGGACGACATCCTGCGCCTGGCCAGCTCGATCAAGCAGGGCACCGTCACCGCCTCGCTGATGCTGCGCAAGCTCGGCAGCTACCCGCGCCAGAACGGACTGGCCGTGGCCCTGCGCGAGCTGGGCCGGATCGAGCGCACGCTGTTCATCCTGGACTGGCTGCAAAGTGTTGAACTGCGCCGCCGCGTGCATGCCGGCCTGAACAAAGGTGAGGCGCGCAACTCGCTGGCCAGGGCGGTGTTCTTCAACCGCCTTGGGGAAATCAGGGATCGGAGCTTCGAGCAGCAGCGCTACCGGGCCAGCGGCCTCAACCTGGTGACGGCGGCTATCGTGCTGTGGAACACGGTGTACCTGGAACGCGCCACCCAGGGGTTGGTCGAGGCCGGCAAGCCGGTGGACGGCGAGCTGCTGCAATTCCTGTCGCCGCTGGGCTGGGAGCACATCAACCTAACCGGCGATCATGTACAGAACCTTAAGCGGCAAGCGAATTAATAATACCGTCTAACGTGTTGTTTTGCTTGGATTTTCTCTGCCTACTCTTTTTGCCGTTTTTGGATAAATACACCATTGCCCACTCCAACTTCTCTGTTATTTCCTGCCACGCACCATGGATGATGCTCGCCAATATCGGCATTAACCAAAGCGCGCTGTTTTTGGCAATCTTCAGCATCGATAACTCCGCGCTGCCAATCAGCGTCAGCGCCAGCCGACGTTTGACCAGCAAGGCCAGCAAACTAGCCCAGATCAAGCCTTCCGCTATCGCTTTTTGTCGTGTCGCGAACGCCTTCAACCGGTTATGTGATTTCAGCTCTTTGAACAACAGTTCGATCTGCCAACAGCAACGATACAATGCCATCACCTTCTCGGCTGGCCATCGCTCACGCGGAAGATTGGTCATCCATATACAGAACCGTTTTTCCTCTGCAAACCAACGTCTTATGAGTCGATATTTATACTTTCCCGAACTCACATCCAGATCCAGAACCTCGGCTCTGCAGCTTCTCCGATCGATATCCTTGAGCTTTTTTCCGAGTAACTTGGGCATTTCCCTGCCGTCCTGTCGGTAAGCTGCCTGTACTTTGGGATTGAGATTTTGACTCCCTCTGACCAGATAGCTTCCTTTGGCTTTGGTCACATCAGCAAAGTACTCGCGGCTGATGTAACCGGCATCCGCCAATAACAGTTTGTTATTTAACGAATTTGCGGCCGGAAGATGCTTGCGCTCCGATTCGGTATCCGCCGTGATACTCATCGATATCGGCGACTGGTCCAGCAAGGACATGGTCATATGACACTCTACCGCAGCGGGGCTGTGCTTATTGAATCGGCCCGGGAAATGTTCTGCCAATTGCGGATGTAACGCGAATGACGACCCGTCCTGCAGCAGTACCTGCTCAAAGCCTGCCAGTCCGTGGGCGTCCGGTAGACACTCCTTGAGGCGTAAGGCGATGGCTCGTTCAACCAGTGCGCGCATGAACAAGGGAAAACCCTGCTTGCGTAACTGGTTGTGAAAGGGTTTATACGCTATTTGGTCAGTATCATGGAGCTGCAACGCATTGAAATGGCGATGCAAACCAGCAATACCATCCACCTTGTCGCAACCAAGCCCTGAGAGCAGAGCCGGGAGTAGTCTCGCAGGCTGGATATCCCGGAGTCGCTGACAAAAACCGGTAAATTTACCGATCCGGTTGAGTTCAGAAGAGCTAAGAAGTTGCTTGAGGTACTGGGTTGCATTGATAATAGTCATGGCTTCGGGCGTGTCGGTTTTTTTTTGCGATTAAATCAGATCACAAACGAAGCCTTTTTTCTATCTATTTCAATTGGTTGTAGCTAAAGATCCTGTACATGACAGGTCACTGCAGCGGCCAAACTGTTGCCACATCTCAGTTCAGGAGGAAACGCAATGACTCAGGAAAGGATCCAGACCCGCTACCCACTCGGCGGCCCCTTCGCCACCCAGGCTGAGCTGGAGCAGGCCATCACCCAGGCCATAACGACCCACAGACAAGATTTCTTCCCTCTGCTGGAACGGCTGGTGGACGTGGGGGACACCCGGGTCAACCTCAGTCAGGAGAACCCGCTGCGGGTGCTCAGCATCGAACTCGCTGACGGCCGTGAAGGAGTGGCCCATATCAACTACGAGTCCAACTTCGCCGAGAGCTGCCTGATTATCAACGAATACGACCAGCACCAGACCAGCCTGGCCTTTCGCCTCGACGGGGATGCACTTATCTTCGACGTCGAACTGCCGATCGCGTGGAATTTCAATAACTGAAGATTCAGCGGTGTAATGCCGCCTGGTTGCTACACCCGGTCAGCCAGCTCCCCTCACCCTAACCCTCTCCCAAAGGGAGAGGGGATCAGCCCGTGCCAACCTCCAGCCGTGGTAGTCACTCCATACTCTGCTGTTATTTCAGGCGCCTGTAATCTTCCCCATATGGCTGTCATCTGAATAGCAATATCCAGCATATAGCCACCATAACCCTCACTCATGTACAGGATCTTTAGCGGCAACCAATTGAAATAGATATAAAAAAGGCTTCGTTTGTGATCTGATTTTATCGCCAAACAAAATCAACACGCGCGAAGCCTATGACTATTATCAACGCTAATTACTATCTGGAGCAACTCTTGGCTCCCGCCGCACTCGAGCGCATTGCTCGGCTCTGCAAGTTTTGTCTGCGTCAGCGTGCCATTACCCCAGCCATGCTCGTACCTGCACTGCTGCGGGCCATGGGAGGCGACCAGGTCAATGACATTGCCGGTTTACACCGCCATTTCAATGCCTTGCAACTGGTAAACACCCATCAGGTTTCTTACAAACCGTTTCACAATCAGCTGCGCAAAGAGAGCTTTGCCCTGTTTATGAAAGCCCTGGTCGAGCGGGCCATCGCCTTGCGTATCGACCATCAACTCAAAGCAGCCTCCCTCGGCGCGTTCAAGCAGGTGTTACTGCACGATGGCACCTCCTTTGCGGTGCATCGGCGCCTTGCTGCTGATTTTCCCGGCCGGTTCAAGACCATCAGTCCGGCAGCTATCGAGTGCCATATGACCATGTCACTGTCGGAGCAGAGCCCGTTGTGCATGAGTGTGTCTGCCGATACCGCAGGGGAACGGCAATTTCTGCCTGAAGCCCACACGCTGACCAACTGCCTGCTGCTGGCTGACGCAGGTTACATTGACAGGGCTTGGTTTGAGCAGGTGAACGACGCTGGCGGATTTTATCTGGTGCGCGGCACGAAAAGCCTGAACCCCAAGATAATCCAAGCCTGGCGCGGTGATGGACGGGAAGTACCCAAGCTGGCGGGACTATCTCTGAGAGAGGCCGGACGGCGACGCTGTCGGGCCGAGGTACTGGATATGGTGGTGAAGTCCGGCCAGGTCGAGTACCGGTTGATCCGGCGCTGGTTTGCTGAGGAAAAGCGGTTCTGTCTGTGGATGACGAACCTACCGCGAGCAGCATGGTCAGCAGAGCAGGTGATGAGCCTGTATCGCTGCCGTTGGCAGGTGGAGTTGTTATTTAAAGAGTGGAAATCGCACAACCGGCTCAAGGGGTTTGTGACGGGCGAGAAAGCGATTGCCGAGGGGTTGGTGTGGACGAGCCTGCTGTCGCTGGTGATGAAGAGACGGGTCGCGCAGAGTGTGATGAGTGGGGCGCTATCGATGCTGAAAGCGTCGAAGAACAGTGCGACGTGGTGGCTACCGCTATTGGAAGCAGTGGCCCATAGGGCGCTGACAGAAATAAGGGAAAGATTGGAATGGGCTGCCGATTATTTGGCCAAGAACGCCTGCCGAACCAAGCAGAGAAAGTCGATACAGAACAGGACCTTGGAAGGCGTTTTAAATGGACTCGCCGCTTAAGGTCCTGTACATGAACCGGCGATTACGTCTGGCGGCAGAGCCGCAGACTGGAAGACGGGAAGTTTCGGCCCTTACGGATGCCCGGAAAACCTTAGCGTACGATTTTTTCCGAATTCTGCGGGCTCCCCTATTAGCGTAGAGAAAAGTGTTGGACCATTTTGAGTCGTGGTTATGCGTGAAGACTATAGCGTCAGTCCAGTATGATTTCCCAATACCCTGTAGCTATAGTTTCGATAGCTTCGAATCGGCATTGCAGGCGTATCCCCGTCAGCGGATTTCGAGCGGACGCCGTCGCTTGCCAACGTTGGTGTGAGACCGGCGGGCGAGATCGCCCCTGCCAACGCGACCGCTGAGAGGTCGACTCCTCAACCGCTTGGGCGCTTATCGCCTCCATCCGGATGCTCACCCGCCGAACAGCAATAAACCGCTATTTTCGATAAACTTCTGAATCCGGCTCCGAGGTATGGAAACTATGTCGTACCGCTATTGGATATGTTGCGCGCATACCTTCATAGTCTGACACGCGAAATCTTTAAATCCTGAGTATATTTCGGAAGAAATTTCGATCTGATCGATAAGACTTCAGGATACAGCAAGCTGGAGACACCGATGAAAGCCGTTGGTTACAAGGTTCCGGGACCCATCGCCGAGGACGCCTCTCTGGTCGACATTGATCTGCCTCGGCCTGTCGCTGAAGGAGGCGATATCCTGGTTGAGGTGAAGGCTGTCTCGGTCAACCCGGTCGACTACAAAATCCGCAGCAGCACGCCGCCCGCTGATGGCGATTGGAAAGTGCTGGGATGGGATGCGGCCGGGATCGTGCAAGAGGTCGGCCCCGACGTGACGCAGTTCGCGGTAGGCGACGAGGTCTATTATGCCGGATCGCTCATAAGGCCTGGCACCAATGCGGAGTTCCATCTCGTCGACGCCCGGATCGTCGGTCGTAAACCCGCGTCGCTCGACTGGGCGGAAGCGGCGGCGCTGCCACTCACGACGTTGACGGCCTGGGAAGCCATGTTCGATCGCCTGGACGTGACGAAGCCCGTTCCCGGGGCGGCGGCGATCCTCATCATCGGTGGTGCGGGTGGGGTCGGGTCGATCGCCATCCAGATCGCTCGACAGCGCACGGATCTCATCGTCATCTCCACCGCCTCTCGGCCGGAAACCCAGGAGTGGGTTAAAGGGCTTGGGGCTCATCATGTCATCGACCACTCTCGGCCGCTCGCGCCACAGATTGCCGAGCTCAACATCGGCGCTCCCGCTTTCGTGTTCTCGACCACGCATACCGAGCAGCATGCATCCGACATCGCCGAACTGATCGCCCCGCAAGGACGGTTCGGATTCATCGACGATCCCAAGGCGCTCGACGTCATGCTGTTCAAGCGCAAGGCAGTGTCGATCCACCACGAGCTGATGTTCACACGGTCGCTCTACGGCACGCCCGACATGGATGAGCAGGGCAAGATCCTCAATTCGCTGGCGGTGCTGGTGGACGACGGCAAAATTCGCACGACGCTAACCGAAAAATTGTCGCCAATTAATGCCGCCAATCTGAAGACGGTGCACGCACTGATCGAAAGTGGCGCGGCAAGAGGCAAGATTGTCCTCGAAGGCTTCTGATGACTGCCACCGCCGAACGTCTTTTCTAACCTCAAGAACGCCGGACGGATTACGCCACGGCGAAGGAAATTTCATGACGAAATCCATTGCCACCGCCTCGATCAACCGCGAAACCGCCGTCGCCCTCATCGACGCGGCGATCGCCGCGGCACGTACAATCGGCATCCCGGCTGCGGTCGCCGTCGTCGACGCCACCGGTAACCTGCGCGCGTTCGAGCGCACTGATGACGCGCCGTTTCTCACCGTCGATGTTGCCATCGACAAGGCTTGGAGTTCCGCCTCGTTTGGGTACCCCACCCATGTCTGGAACGACTATGTTTCGAACGATCCAAAAGTGGCGCCGCTGGCCTATCGCCCCCGGATGGTCGCTGTCGGCGGAGGCTATCCGATCCTGGAAGACGGGAAGTTGATCGGCGGGATCGGCATCTCCGGAGGCAACTATCAGCAGGATCAGGATGCGTGCGTCGAGGCACTCACGAAAATCGGGTTCGAGCTGCCAGCCTGACGACTTTAAGGCCATCGCCAGCGGCGGTGGCCTGCAGATGCGACCTTATGAAAGACTTTAAGATGGAAGCGTTCGTCGTCTTCACCCGCGAAGAAACCACCGATCCGGAAGAACTCGCAACCTATTCTGCAGGCGTCGGCCCATCGTTCGATGGCCACGACGTAACCTTTCTCGCCGCTTATGGCGCGATGGAGCATTTGGAGGGGCCGCCCGTCGAAGGGGCCGTAATTTTGCGGTTCCCGACGATGCAGGCCGCCCGTGATTGGTATCATAGCCCCGCCTACCAAACCATCGCTGCGCACCGTTTTGCCGGTTCCCGCTATCGCGCCTTTGTCATTGAGGGGCGGCGGTGACACACCGACGGAAGAACGGCGGGGCTGGCCACGAGGTATCGGTCGGCGAACTCGCATCCTACAACCTGTAGGGGATCAAGGCGGTGAGGTTCGCGTGCCATCGCCACACGCGACCACTCATCGGACTTCTGCATCGGAATTGGAGGATCAGATGAGCGTCGACGAACGACAAGCCCCCGAGCTGCGGGTGCAGAGATGGATTGGCGCGGATGGAGAAAGCATCGCGCCGCTCAAGCTGTCGGATCTCGGCACCGGCCCGAAAGTCCTCTTCGCCTTCCAGCACTGGTGCCGTGGCTGCCATTTGCATGGATTTCCGACGCTACAAAGGTTGCATGGTGCATTGAGCGCCAAGGGCGTGGGCTTCGCGGTGATCCAGACCGTCTTCGAAGGAGCGGATGAGAACACCTTCGAGAAGCTGCGCGTGAACCAGCTCAAGTATGCGCTTCCTGTCGCGTTCGGTCAGGACGAGCCACCTGCCGGCGCGACGCTTCCCACCTTCATGGAGGACTACCGCACGCGGGGAACGCCCTGGTTCTCCGTGATGGACGCTGGCGGCCGCATCGTATTCTCGGACTTCCATCTCGACGCCGATCAGCTCGTGAAGGGACTGGAGCTGGTGTAACCGATGCGGCGCTGGGTCATCCTGATTGCCACCCATCTCGCGATGCTCGCCATGGGCTTCGCGGGCGGTGTCTACACGCTGCCGATCCTGACCGCCCCCCAGGCCCCGGACGCGGCGGCCTTGCGGACCATCTCAGCCGAGACGCTCTACGCAGGGCGTCTGGCCCGCGATCTCAAAGGCAGCGACCTGCTTCACTGGGGGGAAGGCGAGATCCGGGTCTCGCGCGACCGTATCGCCCATATCGGGCGCCTCGCCCCTGGTCCCGACTACAAGCTCTACCTCGCACCACGTTTCGTCGACACGAAGGAGGCCTTTCTCCTAATCAAGGACAGATCAGTCCGCGTGGGCGATGTGAAGACGTTCAACGGCTTCATCGTCGAGGTGCCTGCCGGCATCGATGTCCGTGACTACAACACGGTCGTCATCTGGTGCGAAGCATTCGACCAGTTCATCAGTGCGGCAGAGTATCAACCCTCAAGTCAGGCCCGAGAACGAGCCCGGCGATGGATACCATGAGGTCGGCGGGCAAGCGCGGCCTCGTTCTCGCGCCGGTGGCGGCGCTGCTGCTGAGCGTCGCCGCTCTGCTGCTGGGCAATGGCCTGCTGAGCACGCTCCTGATCGTGAGAGCCGGCCATAAGGGGTTCTCGACCGGCGCGATCAGCGCGATGATGTCCTTCTATTTCGCGGGTTTCACGATCGGCGCGCTCGTGTTGCCACCGATCATCGTCTCCGTGGGACATGTCAGAACCTTCGCCGGCTTCGCGGCCATTGCCTCGATGACCGCCCTTCTCCATGTGGCGTTCGTGGAGCCGATCGCCTGGATGCCGCTTCGCCTGATTACCGGCTTCGCCTACGCGGGCATGATCCTCGCAACGGAGAGTTGGCTCAACCAACGCCCACGCATTGCCATCCACACGCGGGCAGCTCCTGTCGATATTCGGAGTTGTCTCTATGGGCTCATGGGCAATCGGGCAGGCGTTACTCAACATCGCACCGCCCGCCGACGTGACATTGTTCCTCATCGTGTCGCTGCTGATATCAGCGGCGGTGGTTCCGATCACCTTGCTGCCCAGTCATCCGCCGGCCCAGGTGGAACAGGAATGGGTCGCGTTCAGGGACCTCGTCCTCGTATCACCTCTCGCTGCGGCTGGCGCTTTCCTGGCCGGCCTGGCTATCGGTGGTTTCTGGGGCATGGGCGCGAACTTCGCCCAGAGCATCGGCCTCGATGTGGGCGGTATCTCCGCCTTCATGGCTGCGGTTCTTGGTGGAACGCTCGCCTTCCATTGGCCACTCGGTTGGCTTTCGGATCGAGTGCCCCGGAATCTTGTCATCGCCGGTGCGGCGCTGGCGTCCGCAGCGTCTGCCATCGGCGTAGCGTTGGCGGTGGAAGCGCCTCTGCCGCTGCTCCTTGCGGCAGGTGCGCTGTTCGGCGGCTTTGGCATCCCGATTTATTCGTTGTGTCTCGCCGTCGCAAACGACGATCTTCCGGCCGGTCGGCTACTCGGCACCGCGCGCGGGCTTCTGTTGCTCAACGGGATCGGGACAGCCGCTGGCCCCCTAATAGGAGCAGCTGCAATGAATATCGTCGGCCCTGGCGGCCTGTTCCTTTATGCGGCGGCGTTGCTCACGCTCCTGGCAGTGCTGGCCATCGCCCGCAGGCAGCCGAGGCGCGCCAACCAGGCCAAGGCGGCCCCCCGTTCTCCGAGCACGCCGATGATAACCGGATCTCTCGATACGATGATATGCATGGAGAAGCGGGCGCAGGGCGTGCGGGATTAGCGCGGCACGGCGCCTGCACGAACCGCGGGGTCAGGCGATGATAGCTGTTACGCGAATTTCGATACGCATGGTTGGAAGCCCCAGCGCTTCGATTCCCAACTGCGTCCAGATTGGAGCGCGGTCGGGCATGTAGTGGCGATACAGCTTGGCCATTGTTTCGTTGATCACGGGAGGGAATCCACCGACGTGATAGGAATTGACGTGGACCACATGCGGCCAGCGTGCTCCGGCGGTCGCGAGCGTCCGTTCCACGTTCTTGAACGCCTGCTCGATCTCTTCCTCAATCGACTCCGGAATGACGAGATCGTCGTTCCATCCGCCCTGTCCGGAGATCTCCACGCGGTCACCAATGCGCATTGCCTGAGAATAATGAAGCGCGTCATGCAGGCGCGTCCCGTATCCGGGGGTGATGAAGAATGAAGGTGTTGTCATGAGTTTGCCTTTGATGAGCCAGGTCAACGCGGCTGCAAGTGACCGTATGCATGCAGAAAGAGATGCAGGGCGTTCGGCACTAGCGCGCCGGCTGCGGTGGAGGGCTTTATTCCACGTCTTCTACGGTGAGGTCCCGGCCGTTGAACTGCACGGTCTCCCCGGCTCGGGCACCCTCGATCGCTTCGAAGATCGGCGCCATCGTGGAAATGCCCATGAGCTCACGCCCCTGACAGGTAAACTTGCTCGTTGACACCGCGATCACAAAGTGGCGGCCGGACAGCTTGACGACAGCGCCTTCGTTGACGGCCAACTTGGGGCCGAAATCGATCGTCCTGAGCTTTTCGAGTTTATTGGCGTAGTCATGGAGCGTGTCATCGAGCGCTTCAGCGAAGTCGCTCGCGACCTCGGCCTGAGCTAGTTCGTCGTTTTCGAGCGGTTCGCTCCGATCGAGCCGAGCGGTAGAGACATAGTCCAGGTAGTTTTCGCGAGCGCTGTGCAACGCTGCTGTCTCCAGCAAGAGCATAGTTTCTCGTATGTGGTCCTTGTTCCAGTCCATAATCACCTCCTAATTTTCGATGTTCTTAAAGTTCAGCCTGCAGATGTGTGGGCCAGGAAGGCCAGCCTTTCCGGCTAAGCGACACCGCTATTCGTCGCTGATGACGTCTTCGCCCTGGTATGGAACCCTGATCAGCCGAGGATCTCGAATGATGCTCGTGACGAGCCAGACATATTCCTGCTCGGCGGTATCGAAGCCGAGGATGCTGAAGGATTGGCCGAAAGGGCATGGCGGGAAGTCTGGAAAGCCCTCGCGCAGAACGTAACGCTCGGGATCGCTGTGAAACTCGCTCTTGTAGACTTTCCGTAGTCCGTGCTTGCTCGGCGCGTCCTGGTCACCTGCCGGTGCTGTTTCCCGATGCGCCACAAGGCGCTCGGACAAGTCGCGGGGGCAGATTTCGTGGAACACGTCGAAGGCGTCGATCAACAGGCCTTTATGCTCTGTCGCCGGATCGGTGATCGCGTAGATGTTGGAGGCATCTTCGCCGTCGTCCCCGCTCTCGAGGCGCAACGCCGCATCGACGCGAATGCTGCATGCATCGAGGGTTGACCCTAGTTCGAGATCGACGAGATTGCCGTCCTTGACGCGGTATTCGCGGTCATAGCCTTTGGCGATGAATGACTGGACTGCTTCTAGAACGTCGGTCACCTGGGAGGTCATGGAAGCACCTTCATCTTGAACTGGATTGGACACGCTCGCGCACAAAGCGCGCTGTGACTCGGCGGACGGAGAAGCTCGCGAAGTGCGTTACTCATAGCCACTTGGCCTTCTTGAAGCGCATGAATAGGAGAAGGCAGAACACCGCTATCACTCCGAGCACGACGAAGTAGCCATATGGCGTGTCCAGTTCCGGCATGTGCTTGAAGTTCATGCCATATATTCCGGCGATCGCCGTCGGGACCGCCAAGATCGCCGCCCAGGCCGCGAGCTGGCGAGTGACCACACCGATCCTTTGCGCTTCCAGAAGGCTGCTGGCCTCGAAGACCGTGGACAGGATAAGCAGGAGGCCGTCGACCATGGACTGCACGCGGTGGACATGGTCCGCGACGTCGTGGAAATATGGTGTCATTTCGGCGCTGATGCAGGGAAAGTGGCCGCGAACGAGCTTTCGCACCAGCTCGGCCATAGCCCCGAGCGTGCGCTGGAACCGCGTGAGTTCGGACCTTAGTTCGAAGATTCGCGCCACCTCTTCTGGCCCGAGGAAATCGTGCAGCGACCGTCGCTCCATCGCCAGGACGTCGTCCTCGATCATTTCGAAGATGGGCAGATACTGGTCGACCACTCGGTGCAAGATCGCGTGCAGCACATAGTCGACACCCTTGCCGAACTGCGTCGGCGATGCCTCGAGTTGCTCCCGAAGTTTGCCCAGCGCTCCGGCATTGCCGTGCCGCACGGTGATAAGGTGATTGTGACCGGTGAAGATCGCCATCTTGCCGTAGCTGATCCGGTCGCCGACCAGCTCGGCGGTCTGGGCGACGACGTACAACTCATCGTTGTAGACCTCGAGCTTGGGCGGGCACAGCGGGTGCATGGCGTTGTCGATCGCCAAAGGATGGAGGTTATACGTCGTCTGGATCGCGCTGAGTTCGTCTGCGGTGGGCTCGCTAAGCGCGATCCAGCAGAAGCCCGAGCGATTCTCGTTTAGTTCGACGTGCTCATCGAGCCTGATTTCACGGACTCGCTTACCTTCGTTGTAATAATATGCGGCGATAATGGTCATGCAGGCCTCGCAGGAATTCGCAGGCCACGCTGTACAGCCGGTCGCGCCAGCCCGCGTTCGAGCCATGCCTGCACGTTCGAATAGCTGCTTAGGCCGAGGATGTCGCCCGCTGCGTAGAATTCGACCAGCGCATTCACCCAGCCAAACGTCGCAATGTCCGCGATCGAGTAATCATCGACAATCCATTCGCGGCCCTCCAGCCGGTGATCCAGGACCCCGAGAAGACGCCTGGATTCATCAACAAAGCGCTGCCGAGGTCGCTTGTCCTCATAGTCCTTGCCGGCAAATCGCAGGAAAAAGCCTAGCTGTCCGAAGGTCGGCCCAACGCCCGACACCTGAAAGAACACCCAGGCCAGAGTCTCGTACCGCTGGGCGGGTGTTGTTGAGATGAGCTGCCCCGTCTTGTCGGCCAGATAGATGAGGATCGCACCGGTTTCCCATATGCCAATGGGCTGGCCGTCAGGGCCAGCCGGATCGATGATCGCGGGTATGCGGCCGTTGGGATTCAACGACACGAACGCTGGATCCTTCGACTCGTTGTTCGAGATGTCGACGAAGTGGGGCTCATACGGCAGGCCAGTCTCCTCCAGCATCATCGAGACCTTGACGCCGTTGGGCGTGGGGGCCGCGTATAGTTGCAAGCGATCCGGATAAGATGCTGGCCAGCGCTGCGTGATGGGAAAGGAGGAGAGGTCTGTCATATCTGGATCCTGGCACTGCGACGGCGGCTGAATGGAATGATCTGCTTCAAGGCCGGGTTCGACGACCGCGTCGATTGACGCGGTCGTCGGAGGTTGCGAACCGGATCGGCGCGGCACTAACGGCAGCGAAGCCTATTCCGCTGCAGCCCCGGCCGCAGGGCTCACATCGCCGGCCTCATGCCGCTTTGGAAGAACCCAGTCGGGACGGACGAAGTGGCAGGTGTAGCCGCCCGGCCGCTTCTCCAGATAATCCTGGTGATCGGGCTCGGCCTCCCAGAACTCGCCGACCGGCTGGACCTCGGTCACCACTTTGCCATCCCACAGCCCCGAGGCATCCACATCGGCGATCGTATCCTCGGCGACGCGCTTCTGCTCCTCGTCGACATAATAGATGCCCGACCGGTAGGAGAGCCCACGATCATTGCCCTGGCGGTTCAGCGTCGTCGGATCGTGGATCTGGAAGAAGAATTCCAGGATGTGCCGGTAGCTCGTCACTGTCGGGTCGAAGACAATCTCGATCCCCTCGGCATGCGTGCCGTGATTACGATACGTGGCGTTCGGAATATCGCCGCCCGTGTAACCCACACGGGTCGAGATGATGCCGGGCCGCTTGCGGATCAGATCCTGCATGCCCCAGAAACATCCTCCTGCGAGAACAGCGCGCTGATGCATGTTAAGCCTCCTCTACTTGATCGAGATATTCACCGTATCCCTCGGACTCCATCTCGTCGCGCGGGATGAAGCGAAGGGACGCAGAGTTGATGCAGTAGCGCAGACCGCCGCGGTCGGAAGGACCGTCCGGGAAAACGTGGCCCAGATGGCTGTCGGCGTGTACCGACCTGACCTCCGTCCGGACCATGCCGTGTGCACTGTCCCGCACCTCGTTCACGTTTGCCGGAACGATCGGCTTGGTGAAGCTGGGCCAGCCAGTACCCGAATCGAACTTGTCCGTTGAAGCGAACAGCGGCTCTCCCGACACTATGTCGACGTAGATGCCAGGCTCCTTGTTGTCGTTGTGCTCACCCGTGAAGGGCCTTTCGGTCCCCGAATCCTGGGTAATCCGGCGTTGCTCGGGGGTCAGGCGGTCAACTGCTGCCTGTGACTTCTCAAACTTCATGATAGTCTCCAATAATTAATCTAGAGAGCTCGACACACTGTCATTTATCTTTGCAGTCATTGCGCCGACTATAGCAGTGCGCCCCAGATTTATCCAATACGCTGCGCGTATAGTTTCCATAGCGCCGAAGCTCTTCACGTCGTGATTCAGTTCCACTCATACCGGGCTGCCAGCTGCGCGATGTTCCGTATCTCGACCGTTGCCGTGGAGCCGGATACTGTCGCGATCACGACTTCGCGCTCCAAGACAAATCCGTCGATCGGCCGAGTGACGAGGCCTTGCACGGTCGGCGATCGTTCCGGAAGAATGCATATGGCGTGGCCGTCAGCGACGACCCGTTGCACCCAGTCCTCGCGATCTGATCGAAAGCGAGGTCGCATGAGCAAGTCCCGTCGCGCGAAGTGATCGAGGATCCGATCGCGAAACTCGCATTTCAGGCGATCGACGAAAGGAAACTCGAGCAGGTCTTCGCCGCGCACGATCTCGTTGGCAGCCAAGGGATGGTTTGCAGAACAGCCGAGCACGAAGCGCTCCCGAAATAGAGGATGCACATCCAGCTTGCGTTCCGGTCTTGTTTCACGCGGCATGATGCACGCGTGGTATTTTCCTGAAAGCACCTCCGATGTGTCCTCGTTCGACTGGAGCGAGTGCAGCTTGATTTCGATGGATGGCATCTCCGCCAATGCGCTCTCGAAGAATGCCGTAAATTCCTTTGGTCCGACGGTGGGCGCGACGGCGACATCCAGCACGCGGTGCCCCCCCATCGCCCAGTGCTCCGAGTGATTGCGAACGCTCTTCATCGCGACCACCATGCGCCGGAATTCTGCCTCGACGTCATGGCCAAGGCCAGTCAGGCGGCTGTTCTTCCCGTCGCGATAGATCAGCGGCCCGCCAAGCTCATCTTCCAAGCGGCGGATCGCGCGGGTCAGACTTGGCTGTGACACACCGCTCAAGCGAGCGGCCGCTGTGAAATTCAGCGTCTCGGCCAAGTTGATGAAATAGCTGACTTGATTGAGTTCCATAGTCCTTTGGCCCACGCGCCTGACTGATACCTCTTCCGTGAGACCGCCTTTGGAAAGCAGGTCGCAGAAGTATGCTTGGCGCATATAATCATGGTATAGGGGCTTGTCTATATGCGCCAGACATATAAATGATAGCCTGAGATGACGATTACCGGTTGGCGGTGCGCTCCGCTCAGCTCCGTCGAAGGTTCTGAGAGCGCAACCGCCAAGCCGCGTGCTGGAGGTTTGATGGACATGGCAGGAAGATCATTTACGTTTGTCAGTGGGGCTGGCTCTCCGCTGTCCGGGCACCTCGAACCGCCGGAAGGGACGCCGCGGGGCTGGGCGATCTTCGCCCACTGCTTCACGTGCGGGAAAGACAGTCGCGCCGCTGTTCACATCTCGCGCGCGCTGTCGCGTGCGGGCATCGGGGTCTTGAGGTTCGATTTCGCCGGGACCGGGATCGGCGGTGGGACGGGAGAACCTGTGAACTTCGCGTCGGACGTCGAGGACCTTCGGGCCGCCGCAAATGCGATGGCGGCGGCGGGCATGTCACCGTCCCTCCTCGTCGGGCACAGCCTGGGTGGCACCGCTGCGATCGTAGCCGCCGCCGACATGCCTGATATTGCGGCGGTAGCGACGATTGGTGCGCCGGCCGACCTTCAGCATATCTTGCGCCTCTTCGGACCGAATGATCTGGACACCATCGCGAGCGAGGGCGAGGCCTCGGTGGAGATTGCCGGTAGGCCCTTCCTCATTCGCCGAGGGTTCCTTGAGGCGGTTGAGGGGATCGACGTCGAGAAGGCCATTGCCTCCCTGCGACGGCCGGTGCTGGTCATGCACTCTCCGCTGGATCAGGTGGTCGGCATCGACCACGCGTCGCGCATCTTCGTCGCGTCCAGGCACCCTAAAAGCTTCATCTCGCTCGACAACGCGGATCACCTTCTCACCGACGTCGCGGACGCGAACTACGCCGCGGCCATGGTGGCGGTTTGGGCGAGCCGCTTTCTCCCACCACTCAGCGCGGATCTTCCGCAGGTCGAGGTTGCGGAGGGCGTCGTCTCCACCGAAACTCTTGCAGGGACGTTCCAGCTCAAGGTCCGCAGCGGCGAGCACACTCTGTTCGCCGACGAGCCAGCATCGGTCGGTGGCCTCGGGACCGGACTATCTCCCTACGAACTCGTATCTGCCGGCCTCGCAGCCTGCACGGTGATGACGATGCGTCTCTATGCGAACCGCAAGGGCTTTCCGCTCGAACGGGCGAGCACGACCGTGCAGCACGAGAAGGTGCCGGACATGATGCCACCCGACCGGTTCACCCGCACCATTGTCCTCGATGGGCCGCTGAGTGATGATCAGCGCGCTCGGATCCTCGCGATCGCTGATCGGTGTCCCGTCGATCTGAGTCTCATCCGGGGTTCGGACGTGCAGACCGAGCTCTTGAGCGCCAGTCAGGCTGCGGATCCCGCGAGGCTGGCTTGACCGTGGCGCACACGGAGGAGGGCGAACGGACTGTGAGCCAATCGCCTACCGGCAATAGGGCGGCCGCGACAGAGCGAGCAATTCTCGCAGGCGGCTGCTTCTGGGGCATGGAGGATTTGCTGCGCCGAGCCAGGGGAGTCATTTCGACGCGTGTCGGTTACACAGGCGGAGAAATGCCTGATCCGACCTACGCGAGACATTACGGCCATGCGGAAGCAGTGGAAGTGACCTTCGACCCTTCCGTTCTCGCCTATCGCTCGCTCTTGGAACTCTTCTTCCAGATACATGACCCCACGACCTACGAGCAACAAGGCAGCGATGTCGGTCCGAGCTATCGATCGGCGATTTTCTACACCACCGAAGTGCAGAAGGAAGTCGCCCTCACAACCATCGCGGAAATCGAGGCATCAGGAAGCTGGCCAGGCCCGGTCGTGTCGGAGATCAACCCAGAAGAACCCTTTTGGGAGGCGGAGCCAGAGCACCAAGAATACCTGGTGCGCTATCCTGGGGGCTATAGCTGCCACTTCGTGCGCCCGACCTGGCGGTTGGACCGCTCAGACGAACGCCCAGCTGTAATACTTGACAGAAAGAGTTGATGATGACCGAAACCGTGACTAATCAGGCCGCCTGGCAGAAAGCGCCGGGGCAGCCACTGAGGATCGGTGTCACCGCTCTGCCGCATCTGGCGGCGAACGAGATATTGATCCGCAACGCGGCCATCGCGATCAACCCACTCGACTGGATTCTGCAGGACGTCGCGCTTTTGCCATGGCTCGACTATCCCGCGATTCTCGGCAGCGACGTCTCCGGTGAGGTCGCGGCGGTCGGTGGCGCGGTCGAGCGGTTCAAGGTCGGCGATCGAGTCATCGGACAGGCGGTCGGGACAACCGTAAATCAACCTGCGCAGGGTGCGTTCCAGCACCACACGATCGTGCTGGACCACATGGCGGCGCCGATCCCCAACAACATTGCCTTCGCTGATGCGGCAGTCCTCCCGCTTGGCCTTGGCACCGCCGCAAGCGGGCTCTACGGACGGACACAGTTGGCTCTCGCGCCACCGTTACACTCGCCGACCGCGCGTCCAGAGGTCGTTCTGGTCTGGGGTGGATCGTCGAGCGTTGGCTGCAACGCCATCCAGCTCGCGGTGGCGTCGGGCTACAGGTGCGTCGCCACCGCTTCGGCGCGCAACGTCGGCCTGTTGAAGGAGCTGGGTGCAAGCGAGGTTCTTGACCACTCGAGTCCAGCCATCGTGGAAGACGTGATTGAGGCAATGCGCGGGCGCAGTCTCGCTGGAACGCTTCACGCGACCGGTCACATGAAAGACTGTTTTGCCGTAGTTGCGAGATGCGAGGGCTCGCGCCGGGTGGCAGCGACGCTGGCCCCGCCCGACGAGCGTTCATTTGGAGTCGAGGCGACGCACATCTCCGGGACGAGCCTCAAGGATGACGAGGTTGGTCCAATGATCTACCGCGAATTCCTGCCGCAGGCTCTCGCGGCGCGCACGTTCGTCCCCGCCCCTCCGGCGAAGATCGTGGGCCAGGGCCTTGAAATGCTCCAGGCTGCCTTGGAAGCCCTGAAGGCGGGTGTATCCGCAGCGAAAATCGTCGTTACCCTGCCTTGAGTGACCAGCCAGGCGGTTTTTCGCGTTCGCAGTCTGAGGTGGCCCGCACTTTGCCGATTGGGAAGCTCTACCGGGAAAACGCGTTTGGGACGCGCGCTGCGCTCCTGCCGGAGCATGCGTTCCCGAAACCTGTTCCCGACTGCTTTTCCCCGAAACTACCTATCGGACATAGAGAAATGGGAATGCAGCGAGTGGTTTGAACGGCCGCTTCCGAAACCGCGTTCCGATCAATTGAGCGGCTAAAAGTGGGGCGATCACCGACATATTAGAATGAGACCGCCATGCCCGATCGGCCGGCTTGACGCGTAGCCAAAAGAATGCGGCTGATGGTAGGCTCGCTGACATTATGAAGCCCCGCCATCTGAGCAGCGTTGAGCTGCCGCAATTGCGAGTCTCCTACGCGTCGTCGTTCTTCTCGCGGTCCACACCTCGCTCATGCAATTCGGCATCGACGGGGCAGTTCGTGCAGCCCTCGTAGCAGCACAAGCGGCAGATGCGGTATGACTGCTCGAGGTTTTCCAAGCGATTTCGGAGAACGCGTTCAGCGATGTCCGATAAGGTTTTCAGTTCGTCTGGATTAAGGATCGATAGCCCTTCGGCAATCACTTGATCGCGCGAGGCCAGGACCTCGTCGCTCGCGACCTTGCCAGTTGGAGTAAGATAGAGGGATCGCGCGCGCCCGTCTGTCGAATGCTCCCTACGCTCGATCAATCCCTCGCTTACCAATCTATCCACCAGGCGAACAGTTCCAGCATGTGAAAGGCCCACCCCGATCGCAAGCATACGGATCGAGAGCCCGGGCTTGTGCGCGAGCAACGCCAGCGCTGAGGCGGCGGGTCCAGCTTCCGGCGCCCGCGATGAACTAGCGCGAACGATGTCGTCGCTGATCATGAGTGCGAACGCCCCGAAAATGTTTCGATCTCGAGGTCCATCCATTGCCACATCTATATGTGCGCGGAGCATAGACAGCAAGCCATACCGTGGTCCTCTTCCTCCGCGCGGCTTGTGGAAAATGTCCTGTTTTAGAAGGGTTTCGGAGGATTTCGACTGATCGAGCGCGCCGAAAAAAACGGGTCCGGCTCGTTAAGGCCGCGGAACCGTTGATACCTGGCGGCTATAGGGCAAGCCTTTTCGCTCGGAATCGCCGTAGGTCGCGCCCGAGAATCACTCCGCGTCAGCGCTGTCATCCAGGCCGCGCAGGTGCAGATCAGCGAGACCTAGCTTGCCCCCGGCGTCGCACTTCCATCGTGTCACCGCGCGCGATCACGATTGTATCAATCCCATTGAGGAACAGTCCGTGCTCCACGACGTCGGGGATTGCGGCGAAACGGGCGAAGACCGCGTCGCCATGCAGCTGAGCGCCTCCGGGCTCGATATCGCGACGGAGCATCCATGCCCCGCGGAGGTTCTGCAGGATTTGCACGCCCGCCGTCACGAGAGGACCACAGTCACGAGAGCACAAGCGCCCCTCTGTGGCGGACCGAAGCACGCAGCAGCACGAGGGACGCCGCTAGCAGAACTGCGTCCTTCAGTAGAAACTGCCCTGGTGCAGCCGAAATCGCAGGAAAGCCGCCGGCAGTCTGCTCCGCGACACCTGGAGTGGTGATGAAAAAGGTCAGCGTGATCAGATAGGTCGCTGCTGACATTAGTGCGCCTAGCGCAGAGAAGAGTGGACGAAATGCACCAAGGATCAGAACGAGACCGGTCGATAACTCGATAACGCCGATGAAATAGCTTTGCCCCTGCGTCCCGAACATGCCGAGCCAATTCATGATCGGGCTGTGTTCGATAAACGGGGCGATACCATAGGCCTCGTACGCTGTGAACTTCATCGCGCCGAACCACAGAAATACGATCACGAGAGCCCATCTAAGCAGGCCAAGATCCCTCCGACCGTGCTCGGGGACAAGAAATTCATAACGGTCGAAAATGCTCATCTAAAATTCCTCAACAGTGGTCCCGTGGGAACGTCACGAACGTCGTCTACGTGCTTCGGGCAGGCGTTGCAGTATATGCGCGACGCATATACTAATAAGCGAGATATGTCGAGCGGCTGGCTCGCGCTTCGCTGCCTCACGAAGCCATCCTCATCGGCGATGCCTTTACCCAGCAAACGCGCGACCTTTGCGGGATTTTGACTTGATGGGGCTGGCGCTCCGGGTGGGCCTATAGCCCGTTGGCAAACGTCCAGCCTGTACGGATGGACGCGGCCCTGGACGAGATAACCATGCCCACCGAAATCGTAGCAGCGATCGGCGAAGGCGCGCTCGCTTATCGAGAGAGCGGCATTCTCTCACTGGCAGATGGCAGAGTATTCTCCGCGTGCCGGCAGTATCGCTATCGCTTGAGCGAGGACAGTGTTGTCGTCGAGTTCGCAGACGGACCTCATATCGGGACGCAGTTCCTCAGCTTGAGTTTCTCGCGGACGGATACCGGGTTGGAAGCGAGTGGCGTCTATGCCTGCGGAGACGACACCTACCATGCAACCTACAGGATTCTGGGGCCGGCGGCCTTTGAAGTGGTCATCATGGTCCAAGGGCCTGCAAAGGCATACGAGCTAGTCAGCCGATATTCCCGGTCGGGATAAATGCTCATGTCAGGAGGGCAAGTCCTCTGTTGCCCTTATCATGGCCGTGAAAGGCAGCGCCGGAATAACTTACCACGCGCTGCAAATCCGAAGACGATTGTCGTCGTCATCAGAAGGTAGGCGACTATCCCACCAGGTGAAAGAGTCGGAACCGCTGCGAGGATCAACCCATCATTCCCGCCGGGTATGAGCGCGATGCCGATACCCATCAATGTGCCGCCGACGACAGATCGCAGAATGCCATTGGCTGTCGGCAGTTGGAGACGCAGATTGCCTTGGCGAAAGGAGGCGGTTAGGGCGCCTGCGATCGAAGAGATCACCGCAGTGAGCGCGACCTCGCCGGCCGGGGACATTCTGAGAGGAAGGGCGCGTTGAATCACGTCTGCGAAGGTCCAGGCCGGCGAGAGTGCATATAGAAGTCCGCCAGTGATACCGAGTCCAATCATCGAAGCGCCGAACGACCAACCCGGCTTTGTTCGCAGAACGCTCTTCGTGGAAACGAAAACGAGTGCCAGCACGAGCACAACTAGGAAGGCTAGGAGAGTAACGAGGCCTGTTGCGCTCGGTTTGGAGATTAAGCTTGGCCATGTTGAATCGTAGCCGAACCTGCCATGGTCGGCAGCCAAGATACCAATCGTTAATCCCAAGGGTAGAGCTAGAAGTCGCATCTCCCCATCCCCAAGCCGCGCCAGCGATCCGAGCAGGCATGTGTCATTAATGAGTGCGCCGAGGCCGAAGGCGATGGCGCCGATGAGCAGGAGGAAATTGATGCTGGTCGAGGGTGCGAGTGTTGCGCCCAGTGTTCCCGTCCAGACTATCGGGACCGCAACCAGGCCTGCCGCTGCCGACGCTGCGAGAAATCCGACGAACATTTTCGGCGGCTGTCTTCTGTGTAACTCATGAGCGGCCACCACTAAACAGGTTCCGCCTTGGTTCGCCGCATATCCGAACCCGAAGGCAAGTACGCATAGAAGAAGTTCGAGCGCAAACGATCCCATTATTTCAAGCCTGCCTGATCATATCGTCAGCCTTCTGATGCGACGTTCCAGCGTGGCGAGCGCCCCGGCTTAGCTTTACCACGGGAAGGCGCGATCCTGCTGTAGCCGCACAGATGGCAAAGGCTGACCGAGCCATCTTTGTCGAAGCCGTTTGCCACAAGGAGCCGCTCCGACAGCATGCCTAGAATGTCGAGGTCATTGGGCGACAGGGGCGAAATACATTCGGAGATCACCTGCTCCCGTGCCTTGAGCAAGGCGTCCGTTATCTTCTTCCCCGAATTGGTGAGGTGAATGAAGCGCGCCCGCCTGTCGGTGATTTGTCTTCGTCGTTCCACCAACTGTTCGCGCTCGAGCCTATCGATCAATCGCACCGTCCCGGCATGAGAAAGCCCGATCGAGGTAGCCAAAACGCTGATCGGCAGTCCGGGCTCCATGCTGAGTAACACCATCACGGCGGTCCCCGGGCCGCTTGGTGAAAACGAGGCCGAGACACTGGCGATGCTGTCTGCAACGGCCAACGCGAGTGCACCTAAATGGTACTTGGCGACCTCAGGCTCCATACCGCAAGAATATATGCTTCGCGCATAGACTTCAAGCGTGTGAAAATGTATGACCGCCGCATGCATCTATGACAGATTCGGACATGGTCATGCTCATTGAGGGGCTCAGCTCGGATTCCACATCTGAGATCAACGGACGTGCTCGTTCCCCAGGCGCTAGCGGGGGTGGGCTCGATGAAAGTGGACGTGCATGGGTGCCGCTCACCGGGCGCAGGCGGTTCGCCGATGAGACCGCCGGTATGATCGGACGGGTCTCATGCCCGACCTGACTCTTGATCTCCGATACCTGAAGTACGCCGTTCAGGTCGCCGAGGCCGGCAGCTTCCGCCGAGCGGCGGAGCGCCTATCGATATCGCAATCCACCGTCAGCCGACGTGTGCAGCTGTTTGAGCGCCAACTTGGCTTTTCTCTCTTCAAGCGTACGCGAGCGGGGGCAGGGCTGACTCCAGAAGGTGAGCGCTTCCTTCAACAAGCGGTGGTGGGAGCGCGCTACCTTCGTAACGCCGCAACGGAGATCCGCTCCGCGCGGAAACTCAAGACCGGGCTCGTGAGGTTTGGAATGCTTGAAGCGTTCCCGGCGTGCCCGATCATCAACATTCTCTCGGCATTCAGAAATAGACATCCGACGATCGAGGTAAAGCTTGAGGAAGGCACTTCAGAAGAAAACACTTTGGGGGTGAAGCGCGGATTACTGGACGCAGCAATCAGCCTGAGTGCGAGCAAGAGCCCTCAGTTCCAAGTTCGACGTCTCTGCGAACCAGATCTGTTCGTGGCATTGTCCCCGCTTCACGAGTTGGCAGCACGGCCACAGCTGTCGTGGGAGGACGTTTGTGACGAAGTCTTCCTCGTTCGCTCGGATGGCGCTGGGCGTGAGCTCGCTGGCATACTCCGGCGCATGGTGGGCGCCGGAGACGGAGCGGTTCAACTCTCGATCCAACAAGTCAGCCGAGAAACCCTGCTGACGATGGTCGAACAGGGCTTCGGCTTGACCATCACCAGCGTGATCTACCGGCCGGATATCGCGTTGATCCCGCTCCCATCGGCGCGGGCGCCGACGGCCGCTATAATTTCTTCCAGTGACAACGACAACCCGACTCTGCCGCTGCTGCTGAAGTGTTTCGACACCCCCTCTAGAGCGGGGACCACGGATTAATCGGCGCTCCCCGGCGTCAACGTTCGCCTGGCTTTGGCGAAGCCACGGTCTGTCGCGATGAACCGTTGTAACATCGGGACGATTAACCGAGCTGGGTCAACAGCGGACTGACCTTGCTCTCGGCCCAATAGGTGGGCGTAGTCAACAAGGTCCTGGTGGAGAGCTGCAGGTAGCTCGACCTGTACCTTAAGCGGCTTGTCGTCCGCGATGGGGCCTAGCTTAAGCTTCGACATCATCACCCTCCATATGGCTCCAGTACCAAGTCTCGCGTCACGAGAACGCGCACGGGAAATCCGGGCCGAATAGTGATCGTGGGCGCGACGTTGAGCTGACGCCTCACAATCTGCTGCCCTGCGTCGTTGATGGTGTCCTGCCCACCGTTCCGGATCGCCTGAACGAGCTGATCGTCGTTGTCGACCGCGAGTTCGGCGCCGACGCTCAGCAGTGTCGACAATCCCGCAGCCTTGGCCAGATCCCACCAATGGTAATCGACGCCATCCTGCAGCCCGGCGAACCCTTCAGCGTCAGCACCAGGCTGGCGCTCGAGAACGATCGAGCGCCCGTTCGGGAAGACGAGCCGAGTCCAGACGAGCAGGACTCGGCTCTGGCCGAACTGCACGTTGTTGTCGTACTGCCCGACCACACGAGTGCCTTGCGGCACAAGCAAGATACGGCCGGTTGGGCTGTCGTAGATGTTTTCGGTGACCTGCGCGGTGATCTGGCCGGGTAGATCGGATCGGATGCCGGTGATCAGCGCCGCGGATATCACTGCTCCCGCCTGAAGGACGTTCGGCGATACTGGCGCAGCGACGCGATCGGGCGCAACCGTCCTGCGATCGGCCGCGGCGTTCAGAAACGCGTTCTGCCGGTCCTGCGCCGAGGGCGTGGCGGGCGGCGGAGCGAGGCCAATGCTCGCCAAATCCGGCACCGGCGCGAGCGCTGGGGCAGCTCCCGCAGCAGCGGGTGTGCCCCGGCTTTCCGATCCGGAGAAGAGACGGCTGGTGCGCGCGGTCTCGATTTCCTGAAGGCGGCGCTGCTCTTCCGGGCTGATGCCGGGATTGGGCGTGGCCGTCCCGGGTGTGGGCACCGGCTGTCCGCGATCCTGGGTACTAAGGATCGGCCGGCCGAGGTCACCGGGAAGAGGGGGACCGAGCTGTGGCACGCCACTGTAATCTCGCGGCAGGCCGGCCAGTCCGTCAGCGGTCGAGCGGTTCTCGGTCGAATAGAGTTCGTCGTTCGGCCGACCGGCGTCGCGGGTCTGAAGCGCGTAGATCAGCGCACCTCCGAGCCCGACGCTGGCGACAAGACCGAGGCCGGCGAGAACCTTCCGCGACAACCGGGTGACGCGGGGCGGTTCGGCCCGCAGCCGCATCGGCGCAGGCCCGACCGGCTCGCCGGTCAGGGGCTGCGCATCGTCGTCCGGCACTTCCTCAATCCGGGGCGGGTTCTCGCTCACGAGGTCGGCCTCCCGTCTGTGCGGACGATCCTGACGCGCTTCTGCTCGCGGCCGGAGCCGAAGCGAAGTTCGGCAGCCGCGAACAGACGATCAACGATCATGTGGTGGCCGCGAACGCGATAGTTCACGAGCTCAGAGGTGTTGCCCTCGGGGCCGACGACGAAGAGTGGCGGCATCTCGCCCTGACCGATGCCGCGCGGAAACTCGATAAAGACCTGGCGTCCGTCGTCGAAGGCGCGCAGCGGCCGCCACGGCGCACGGTCGCCCTCGATCGCATAGCGGAAGTTGACGTTCGCGAGATCGACGCCGCTCGCCACCGGCTGGGCCGCCTGCGCCTCGGCGTTCTGACGGCGCAGCGCAATGAGCTGGTCTTGCGGATACTGCCATGAGACCGACGCCATATAGGTGCGCTCTGTCGAGCGCAGCTCCATGTGATAGGTGCGCATGTTGGTGTTGATGACGAGGTTTGTCATCAGGTCGGCGCGGGTGGGCTTTACTAGGATGTGGATCTGGCGCGTTGCCCCCGATCCGCTCTCGGTGTCGCCGATGATCCAGCGCACTGTGTCGCCGGCGGCCACCGGGCCTGCGCCGACAAGCTGCTCCCCGGGTTGGAGCGCGATGTCGGTGATCTGCCCGACGGCGGTATAGACTTGATAAAGCGCCCCTTGAGTCCACGGGTAGACCTGCATCGAGTTAATGAAGCCGTCGCGCACCGGCTGGACTCGTGCCGCCTCGTTTGCCTGGTTGACGCGAGCGGTCGGATTAGAAGGCTCCGGGGCACGCCGCGTCTCCTCCACACGCTGCAATTGGCCAGGCAGCGGCAGCGGCCGGGGCAGCTCGACCACGGTGACCGGCGCGGGTGGATCGACGGTCTGCACCGCCGGAGCCGCATTGTCGTAGGAAATCTCCGGCGGCGGATTGGTGGTCGCGCAGCCCGCGAGCGCGGTCGCCGCTAGCAGAACGACCGGGAATGCGGCTCTACGGAGAGCCGGGAGTACGTGTGTGTGTGAAGCCGGGTTTCCGGCTTTACGGAAATACGGCTTCATTGCCCAAGCTCCCGTGACCAGTTGATGGCGTTGACGTAGATGCCGAGCGGGTTCGCCCTGAGCCGGTCGGCGTTTCGGGGGATCTGCACGACGATCGTCAGGATCGCGGTCCAGCGCGTGGTCTCGGCGAGCTGGCCATTTTCGTATCGGCGCTCGACCCAGGCGACGCGGAAGCTGTCCGGGGACGCGCGGATGACGCTGGAGACGTCGACAGCGACCTGCTGCCGGCCGACCCGTGTAAAGGGGTCGTTGGAGCGGGCGTAGTCATTGAGCGCCATGGCGCCGCGGTCAGTCGTGAAGTCGTAGGCGCGCAGCCAGGGGTCGTCTCAGAAAACGGAAAATAAAGCACGCTAAGCCGGTTGCAGCGGCCGTAGCGGCCTGAACTTGCCCGCGCCGATCTTGGCGCTGCTGCGCCAGAGGTAATCGCCGGTCAGGTTGATGTGCTCCCAGCCGAGCGGCGACAGGTACTGCAACAGGCCGTCATCGACGGCTTGACCGTGGCCACGCAAGGCGTTCGCGGCCCGCTCCAGATAGACCGTGTTCCATAGCACGATGGCCGCCGTCACCAGGTTGAGGCCGCTGGCCCGGTAGCGCTGCTGCTCGAAGCTGCGGTCGCGGATTTCCCCCAGGCGGTTGAAGAACACGGCGCGGGCCAGCGCGTTGCGCGCCTCGCCTTTGTTCAGCCCGGCATGCACGCGGCGGCGCAGCTCGACGCTTTGCAGCCAGTCCAGGATGAACAGTGTGCGCTCGATGCGTCCCAGCTCACGCAGGGCGACGGCCAGGCCGTTCTGGCGCGGGTAGCTGCCAAGCTTCCTGAGCATCAGCGAGGCCGTCGCCGTGCCCTGCTTGATCGAGGTGGCCATCCGCAGGATTTCATCCCAATGGGCGCGGACGTGCTTGATGTTGAGCGTGCCGCCGATCATCGGTTTCAACGCCTCGTAGGTGGCATCGCCCTTCGGGATGTAGAGCTTGGTGTCGCCCAGGTCACGAATGCGCGGGGCGAAGCGGAAGCCCAGCAGGTGCATCAACGCGAAGACGTGGTCCGTGAACCCTGCCGTGTCGGTGTAGTGCTCCTCGATCCGCAGGTCGGATTCGTGATACAGCAGGCCGTCGAGCACGTAGGTCGAGTCGCGCACGCCGACGTTCACGACCTTGGTGTGGAACGGCGCGTACTGGTCGGAGATATGGGTGTAGAACGTCCGCCCTGGGCTGCTGCCGTATTTCGGATTGATGTGGCCGGTGCTCTCGGCCTTGCTGCCGGTGCGGAAGTTCTGGCCGTCCGACGATGACGTGGTGCCGTCGCCCCAATGCTCGGCGAAGGGATGTCGGAACTGCGCGTTGACCAGCTCGGCCAGTGCCGCCCCGTAGGTTTCGTCGCGGATGTGCCAGGCTTGCAGCCAGGCCAGCTTGGCGTAGGTCGTGCCGGGGCACGATTCCGCCATCTTGGTCAGGCCCAGGTTGATCGCGTCGGCGAGGATCGTGGTCAGCAACAGGTTTTTGTCCTTGGCCAGGTCGCCTGACTTCAGGTGGGCGAAGTGCCGGGTGAAGCCCGTCCATTCGTCTACCTCCAGCAGCAATTCGGTGATCTTGACGTGCGGTAGGATCATCGCCGTCTGGTCGATCAGGGCCTGTGCGGTATCGGGCACCGCCGCATCGAGCGGCGTGATCTTCAGGCCCGACTCCGTGATGATGGCGTCCGGCAGCTCGTTGGCCAGCGCCATGCGGTTGACGGTGGCGAGCTGCGTTTCCAGCAGCGTCAGCCGGTCATGCAGGTACTGGTCGCAATCGGTGGCCACGGCCAGCGGCAATTCGCTGGCCTGCTTGAGGCTGGCGAATTTCGCGGGCGGCACCAGGTAGTCCTCGAAGTCCTTGAACTGGCGCGAGCCTTGCACCCAGATGTCGCCGGAGCGCAGCGCGTTCTTCAGCTCCGACAGCGCGCACAGTTCGTAGTAGCGCCGGTCGATGCCGGTGTCGGTCATCACCAGCTTCTGCCAGCGCGGCTTGATGAACTCGGTCGGCGCGTCGGTGGGCACCTTGCGGGCGTTGTCGCTGTTCATGCTGCGCAGCACCTCGATGGCGTCGAGTACGTCCTTGGCGGCGGGCGCGGCCCGCAACTTGAGCACGTCGAGAAATTCCGGCGCGTAGCGGCGCAGCGTGGCGTAGCTCTCGCCGATGCGGTGCAGGAAATCGAAGTCCTCGGGTTGCGCGAGCCGCTGCGCTTCGGTGACGCTCTCGGCGAAAGCATCCCAGGACATGACGGCCTCGATGGCGGCGAACGGATCGCGGCCCGCTTGCTTGGCCTCGATCAGCGCCTGGCCGATGCGCCCGAACAGCCGCACCTTGGCATTGATCGCCTTGCCGGATGCCTGGAACTGCTGCTGATGCTTGTTCTTGGCGGCATTGAACAGCTTGCCCAGGATGCGGTCATGCAGGTCGATGATTTCGTCGGTGACGGTGGCCATGCCCTCGATGGCGAGCGCCACCAGGGTCGCGTAACGCCGCTGCGGCTCGAACTTCGCCAGGTCGGCGGGCGTCATCTGGCCGCCCTCGCGGGCGATCTTGAGCAGCCGGTTCTGGTGAACCAGCCGCTCGATGCCGGAGGGCAGGTCGAGCGCCTGCCACGCCTTGAGGCGTTCGATGTGTTCCAGCATGTGCCGCGAGTTCGGTTTGACCGGGGATTGCCGCAGCCAGGCCAGCCACGTCGTCTTGCCGTTGTCGCGGCGCTTGAGCAGATCGTCGAGGCGACGGCGATGCACGTCCGTCAGCGGCTCAGCCAAGGCGTCGTAGAGACGCCGGTTGGCGCGGGTAATCGCTTCGGCGCTCGCCCGCTCGACGGCGTTGAGGGCGGGCACAATGACCGACTGCCGCCGCAGGTGCTCGATCAAGGCTCTGGCCAGCACGATGCCCTTGTCGGTTTGCATGGCCAGCTCGGTCAGCAACTGGACAGCCTGCCGGTAGTGGCCAATCGTGAACGGCTGGAAGCCGAACACCGTTTGCAGCTCGACCAGGTGCTCGCGTCGGGTCTGCTCACGCTGCCCGTACTCGTCCCAGCTTTCGATGCCGACCTTGAGCTGGTTGGCGACCAGTCTCAGCAATGGCGGGAACGGTGGCTCATCAGCGCCAAGGATGACGCCGGGAAAGCGCAGGTAGCAGAGCTGCACCGCGAAGCCCAGCCGATTGGCCGGGCCGCGCCGCTGCCGGATGATGGAGAGGTCGCTTTCGCTGAACGTGTAGTGACGGATCAACTCATCCTTGGTGTCCGGCAACGCCAGCAGGCTTTCGCGCTCGGCGGCGGAGAGGATCGAACGGCGGGGCATGCGGTTTCCTTCTTCTTGAAAACGTAGGTTTGTGACAAGCCCGCCAAGGCAACCGGCGCGGCACGGGAATCAAGGCATTGCGATTCTCGAAAATAGTTCTTGAAATTCTATTCTTGATTGCATATCATCTCAACGAGTTTCGATAAGAAAGGATGCGCATGCGACCGTCTGTTGTGCTTGACATGAAGCGAAGCGCAGTGCGTGAAGCGGTAGGCCGCTTTCGCGCCGCGAACCCGCGCGTCTTCGGCTCGGTGCTGCATGGCACCGACCGGGATGGCAGCGACCTCGACCTGTTGGTCGATGCGCTGCCCGGTGCCACGTTGTTGGACTTGGGCGATTTGGAAGAAGAACTGAAATCGCTGCTCGGCGTTGACGTCGATCTGCTGACTCCCGGCGACCTGCCGCCGAAGTTCCGGGCCAAGGTGCTCGCGGAGGCGCAACCGATATGAGCGAGAACCGCCTGCCCGATTACCTCGACCACATTCAGCAGGCCGCAACCGATGCGCGCAGCTTCGTGGAAGGGATGGCCAAGGACGACTTCTTGGCCGACAAGCGCACCCAGCAGGCCGTCATCATGAGCCTGATCGTCATCGGCGAGGCGGCCACAAAGGTGATGGATGGCTACGTCGAGTTCACCCAGGCGCATGCCGACGTGCCGTGGCGCAGCATGCGCAATATGCGTAATCGCATGGCTCACGGCTATTTCGACATCAACCTCGATGTGGTGTGGGAGACGGTACAGGAATGGCTGCCGGCGTTGCTCCAGCAATTGCCCGCCGTGCGTCAGGATGCCGACGATGAAGACCGTAACGACAAAGGCATGGAGCCATGACCAATCAAGCCGCCGATGTTCGGCCCCTCTGGCGTGTTCGATCCCGCGACCTATGAGCCGCGCTCGGGCAAGACCTTCTGGATGGCCGCAACGGACGTGAGTTCGCTGGTGGGCAAGGAGGCAGCAGCCGACACGCTCATCGGCAACTGCACGACCGCACGACCAGCCTCCCGTTCAAATTCGAGTTAGAACTCATATCCAGCCTGTCTGGGGGCACTGTGAAAGAGGGATCTCCGATGACTGTTGAATCGAGAATATTTTCTGTAGCCGAGTATGTTCAGCCGTCCGAAGGCGAGCCTATTCGTTCCGTTGTGCTTGAAACCCGAGACTCAATTATCGTGGTTTGGCATGTCCATCCCGGGCAGGAAATTGCGGCTCACATTCATCCTCACGGCCAAGACACGTGGACTGTTTTGTCGGGAATGGCTGATTACTTTCAGGGCAATGGGATTGTTCGTGCCCTCAGGGAAGGTGAGATAGCCGTGGCAAGACCGGGCCAAGTGCACGGGGCGCGAAATACAGGTACCGAGCCATTTGTGTTCGTCTCGGTTGTGGCATCAGCCAATGCCGGTTTCGTATTGGCTGAGCGATAGAGCCCAATCTCTGGAGTTGGTCCAATGAGCGGTCGGGGAGATAGGTAACAGACATGCAGCGGACACGGCTGCTAAACCAGGTCGCAAACCTCCTTGCGTCGCAGCGTGCCGCAAGCGACGCGATCAATCGAATGGGGTCGGCATGAGACTGAACACCATCCAGTTCCCGACCGCGTAGCCGCCTGTCCTGCCGATCAGGTCTTGACCATCGACGCCTGGGATCAGTCCTGAATGTTCTTGGAGACCACTACGTTATGAGCCGCAGCCGCCGCAAAACACCCATCGTCGGGCACACGACCTGCGGCAGCGAGCGCGAGGACAAGAAGCTCTGGCATCAGCGCTGGCGCACCCGTGAGCGCACGGCGCTGACCAGCGCGTCGCCCGAAGCCCTGAGCGCCCATCTGCCCCTGCTGGAAAACCAGGCCAGCAGCGTCTGGTCGATGGGCAAGGATGGCCGCTCCTACTGGCCCGTCAAGCGCCAGGCCGCCACGGCGGATCGCATCGCCAATCACAAGGGACGCAACCCGCAAGAACGCGCCTCCCTGAAAAAGCGCCTGCTGCGCAAGTGGATGAGCAAATGAAGCTCTCCTTCCATCAGCACATTGCGCTGTTCTGGATGATCGGTGCTCCGGGCGTCTTCGCGCCCGTGATCGAGAACGCCAAGCGGCCCGATGCCGGCGCCGTCATGGCGTGGGGTGTCGCGATCGTGGCGGTGATGATCCTCTTCACCCCTTTGCTGCTGCGCTGTCCACCATTCCGGCGCTGGTATGGCCGGACGGATGCGCTGTCGGAGCGGCAGCGCCAGGCGCTTGCCGAGCGCGGCCTGCGCCGCTACTACCAGACCGCTTTCGATGACGGCTACGTGCCCCGCGTGATGCCCTACGTGTGGCGCATCATCTGGACGGTCGGCGGGTTGATGGCTGTGACCGCCGTACTGCCTACCAACACCGGACGGCCAGCCTTCGATGCCTTGGTGGTCTTCTCGACCTGGTATCCGATAGGCGTGATGCTGCTGGTTTTCGCGTCGAGGCCCCTTGGCCGGTTGATTCGCCAAAGAGCACAGGAGCGGCGGAAATGAGCACGTCAACCATCGAGGCGCTGGCCAGCGCCTGGGCAAGGATTGCCGAGGAAGCGGAATTCCCCGCTGACTACGAGGGGACTGCCACACCACAAGCGCATCGGGCTAGCGAAGCTATTCAGGAGCAGATTCGGGAGCGCATCGTCGCCACCAACGACATGCGGCTGTTCAGCCTGCTGCACCTGCTGGGTCAGGCGTCGCTGCGCATGGAGCAAGCGCTGTGGCCGGAGGATTACGAGCGGATGACGCGCGAGGTTGAGGAAGCCCTGCGGCAAGCCACCGACGCCAACGCCAGATCGTACACCCACGAAGAAGTGATGCAGGCGATGCAGGAACGCATCGACCGGGCGCGAGACAAGCCATGTTGATTGGCTATGCGCGCGTCTCGACGCAGGATCAGAACCTGGAGCTGCAACGCGAAGCCTTGAGCAAGGCCGGATGTAAAAAGGTCTTCGAGGACAAGGTGAGTGGCACGCGGGCAGACCGGCCTGGCTTGGCCAAGACGCTCGAAATGCTGCGCGAAGGCGATACTTTGGTCGTCTGGAAGCTCGACCGGCTGGGCCGGTCGGTCAAGCAACTGGTCGATCTGGTCGGCGATCTGCACAAGCACGGTGTCCAGTTCAGGAGCCTCACCGACTCCATCGACACCGGCACACCATCCGGGCGGTTCTTCTTCCACGTCATGGCGAGCCTTGCCGAAATGGAGCGCGAGCTGACCGTCGAGCGCACCCGCGCCGGGCTGGAAGTCGCCAAGCAGCTCGGCCGCAAAGGCGGCCGCAAGCCGAAGATGACCGACAGCAAGATCGAGTCGGCCAAGAAGCTGCTGGCCAGCGGGGTGCCGCCCAAGGACGTGGCCAAGAACCTCGGCGTGTCCATTCCGACGCTGTACCGCTGGGTGCCAGCCTCCACGCACGCTTAGCGTGCTTTATTTTCCGTTTTCTGAGACGACCCCAAGTAGCCCCTGTCATTCTTTGAATGACGAGTAGCCCCGGCAAGGGAGCCGGTGGGCATACCTGCGTACCCGCCAGCGGCGGGCCGACCTGTGGGCGGGCAGGTTGTCCACGGGCGGACGCGCAGCGACCGGAGGGAGCGAAGGCTGTCTCCTCTTGGTTTTTTCTTATCGTTACGTTATCATAACGTAACACGTTACGATGCTACGATGAGAAGGAGGCCGCCATGCAGCAGGTCGTCACTCAACAGGCGGTGGATGCCGCCGCTGATGCCATCATCGCCGCAGGCGGCAAGCCCACCTTCCGGCTGATCCAGCAGCGCGTCGGCGGGTCATTCACCACGCTCAAGCCGATGCTGGCCGACTGGGAGGCTCGACGCGAGAAAGGCGAAGAAGCTGCGGTAGAAGTGCCGGACGCCTTGCTGGCACGCGGGGCAGACCTCGTGCGCAGCATCTACGCCGAGGTTGCCCAGCAGGCGCGGGTGGAATCCGAGGCGGTGCGCAAGGACGCCGAGGCCCGAGTCAGCGCAATGAAGACCGAACTGGCCGAGGCGATCGAGGAAATCGCCCGGCTGGAGGCGCAGGACGCTGCCCGTGCCGATGAGCTTGCCGCGTTGCGTGAGACGAACCGGGCACTGGAATTGAAGGCTGGCCGACTGGAAGAGCGTGCGGAGCACGCAACGCGCATGGAGGTCGAACTGCGGGAAGCTCGTGCTGCACTCGCCAAAGCCGAGCAGCAGGTGATCGACTTGCAAGGCCAGCTTGCCACGGCTGGCGATGTTCAGCGGCAGCTTGCCAGCCTCGAAGAGCGACTGGCTGCGGCAGGCGTTGCGCCGAAGGGAGTCAAAAAGGGCCGGGGTGACTGATGCCGACCGCCGCCGAATATCAGAAACTGGCCGACGAGCTGCGGCAGCTTGGCGCGGTGTTCACTCAGGCTATCAATTTGGGCGATCAGGAACTGGCATTGTGGGCAGCCGGGGCGCTGTCGAGTGCTGCCGCCCAGCCAGCCTGGTGGGCGCGTGAGGCTCCCGACAACGAAGCGGCGGCTGTTGCTGCCGCCGCTATCGTGAAAGCCTGACAGGGGTAGGCTTACTGCCCCTCCATGACCTCCTGCTCGATCCGCATCTGGAGCATCGAGATGTACGCCAGCAGCGTGATTTTCTCGACGAGATCGAATCGGTCGCAGTAGATGACCAGTTCCTCACGGCGGTATTCCCGCTGTCGTCGGCAACTCGACGGAATCAGCACGATCCGAGGTTCTGGCCGGCGTATTCGTGGCGCGAACGGCAGCAACTCCAAGATCACGCCGGGGCACGAGCGCATCGCCTGGACAAACCTCTGACGTTCATCCTTCTCTATGCAGAGTCGTTCCATTACGTCTGGGTGCAGAAACACAAACATGTTGCCCTCCTTCACTATTGGATGCAGCGCGACACGCCGCCGCGCTGCGCCCGCTCATGTGCTGATTGAGCCTGACGCCGCAGCCGCTCGGTCTTCTGCGACGTGTAGGTGGCCAGCAGAGCTTCGACACGCTCCTTCTTGCGGTAGATGGCTTCGGCCATGACGTTACTGACGCCAATGGCATGGACGTAATCCGACCAGAGTGCCCGACTGGATACCTTGGTGACGTTGTTATTCCACTCAGCGTCGCTGAGCCGACGCCCCGCCTCAGTCAGCAGCATCTCTTGGGTGCTCATCGTCTGATAGCCGCCGATGGGCGCGGTCGGTAGCGAGCCGTAGCCGTCCTTGTCCGACAGCCATTCGGCGGGCGACTTGCCTTCGGCTGCGGCCAGCGCTGCGTCCGCGTTCGCCGCCGCGACCTGAGCAGGCTCGAACTTGACGTTCGGGGTCACGCCACCGGGTGGCACGCTGCCGAACAGGATTGCGTGCTGCTCTTTCGTATCCTTGCCCAGAATCGGGTAGTGCTGCGGGTTGCCGTCGTGAATTGGGAACGTCGCGCAGAAATACGGGGCCGGGTCGGTCTTCCAGCCGATTCCTTGTTGCTGGTTGAAGGCGGACGGGAGTTGGCCGGGGTTGAAGGTGCCCTTGGATGCATCCTGTGCGAATGCCTTGGCGCGGGCCTCGTCGCGTTGGGCGGTGCCGTAGGTGAAGTGCAGGTGCTTCACCATCGCGTCGCTCGGCGTATTGCCGCGACGTAGCTGACAATGAGCGTGCCAACGATCAGGATGCCGGAGTTGAAAAACGACATCATCGTCGCGATCACGTTGCTCGCGGCGCTGACGGTATCCGGGTCTGCTCCAGTTACTAGCGCATCAATGACCGGGCCGAAGATCGACCGCAGCATATCAACGGAGTGATCTGTGCAAGACGTGGCATCTTCGCACGGTGAGAAAGGCATGGCGGCGGCCATTTAGGATGCTCCTTCCTGATAGCGGGATTCCTGAGATGGCGCGACAACGGCCTCGACTCCAGTGTCGTCTTCATCGTCGTCATCGGTCTGCTTGCGGCCCTTGCGGGCGGCGGCACGGGCGGCCAGTACCTCATCACCTCGTCGCTTGTATTTCTCGAATACCGCGCTGGGCCAAGTGCCATCGCGGTCGCGCTGTTCCGCCGCTTCGAGCATGAGGCCGAGCACGAAACCGGGGTCGGCCTCCAGTAGCCCGGCTATCTGTGCGAGACCACCGACCGCGAACTTGCGCTGATTCAGGTAGGTGCGCCGCGCAGACTTCTGGGCCTTCCGCTGAGCCTCTTTCAGCTCTTCAAGCCGCTGCTGCTGTTTCGCCACTGCCGCTGCCAATGCGGCGATTTCGCGCTCGCGCTTCTCTTCCAGCTCGCTTGCCGGACGCCTTCCCCTGCCGCGCTTCTGCTCCTCTGCTTGCTGCACTTTTGCTCTGCTCCATTTGGCATGTCTCAAAGCGAACTATCAGTTAGCAATAGCGTTGCGTCAAGATGTGTCGCTGCGCTCGGATCATGGTCTATGCTCCATGCAAAACGCCTCTCGAAGCGCCCCTGAATCAATCAGCGATTGTGCTTGTAGACCTTTATTTGCGGGGACTATAGTCCATTCCGGCATGTAAATTATTTTTTGATGCTCGTCGTGTGCGAGCAACTGCGGACGTGCCGCCATTGGGTTTTCAACTTACAGTGGTGCTGCCAATAAATGCTATTTAATGAGGACAAAAACGCACCTTGGCGGTATCATCTTCGCGTGTCTCGTGCGCCTCGCATGGGGCCAAGATGGTGGTGGTTTTCATCTGTTGCGCCAGCCGCAACAGTGCAGTTACGCATCGCTGCGCGACGCCTGCGCAAGGGGCTGTGCCCCTTGACCCCCTTCAAGCTGCATTCAGCGAGGGAAGCGGTGCCAACGGGTTTTCAATGGAGGTGGTGGCATGTACCGGCTGGAGCTGAACTACATCAGCCGCGATGGCGGCAGCAAAGGAAAGAAGCGGGACGCCGCCAAGCAGGGGCACGGATTTTCGGCGACTGCCGCCATCGCCTACCGCAGTGGCTCCATCGTGACGGACTACCGCACCGGCGAAGTTCATGACTACACGCGCAAGTGCCGGGTCGGTCACACGGAAATCATCCTGCCACCCGGTGCGCCGTCGTGGGCCAACCACCGCGAGGCGCTGTGGAATGCGGTGGAGGCAGCAGAGGTGCGGAAGGATGCGCGGCTGGCGCACGAGTTCATCGTTGCCCTGCCGCATCACCTCACCCCGGAGCAGGAAATCGCCCTGGTGCGCGACCTTGCCCAAAGCGTTGCCGACCGGCACGGGCTGCCTGTGGACTTTGCCATTCACGGCGACGATCCGAAAACGTGGGATGGCTCCGCGAAGGGCGTCGTAGGAAGTCACGCGCACCTGCTGATGGCGACGCGGGAACTGACGTCAGATGGCTTCTCCAAGATCAAAGGGAGAGAGTTCATCGACCGCAAGCTAGGGCCGAAAACGCTCCGCTACTGGCGCGAACAATGGGCGCTGATTGGCAACAAGCACATGGAGCTGGCTGGTCTGGATGAACGGTGGGACCACCGCACGCTGTCAGTGCAGCGGGAGGTTGCGCTGGAACGCGGCGACACGGCCGCCGCCGAAGAGCTTGATCGCCAGCCCGGTGTGCACATCGGCGCCGCTGCTACTGCATTAGAGCGTCAGGGGATCGACACTTATTGGGGAAACCTGAACCGCGCCATCCTTGCCCGGAACGCCGAGCACAGGCTCGGGCGTGAGCGCAAGCGTGTTGAGGAATCGCTGGCCGACCTGGAGCGCCGCTTGGCTGAGTTGCGCGCAGCACAGGAGGCTGATGCGGCCCAGCCGGAATGCAGCAATGATGACCCTCGCTGGGCTGTGTTCGAGCGTGCATTCATGCAAGCCGCCCAGTTTGACTACGGCCTCAGCTTGACCGAACTGACTGCCCCTCTGGCTGGACTCAAGGCGCAGTTCGTGGCGTACATGGATACCGCCGAAGATCAGGGGATGACGCCGGACATGTTCGCCCACGCCTGCGCGAACGGTATGGCCGCGCAAGATCGGCGGAACATGCAAGAACAGGCCACGAAGGATGCCGACCCGAAATCGCAGCAGGAAGGCTATCCCGATGCTGCGCCGCCGCTCTGACTGCGCGGGGCAATGGTGGTGACAGTGTGGAAGGACGGTGGCGGCGTGGTGTCAATGATGGCGGTAACAAGGTGGTGACATGGTGGAACGATGGTGGCGGGATGTTGGTAGGACAGTGGTAATACTGTGGCGGCTGTGTGTGAGCATGGTGGCGACACCGTGGCACATCACCACAATACCGCCACATTCCCGCCGCCATCTTCTGCCGATCAAGGGGAGTGGCACATGAGAATCTGGACGTTCGATGAGAATCGAGCTGACTTCGTGATGGCTTCACCTGCCCGCATGGATGCCGACCCAGACGCCCTCTACATCATCCAGCGCGGCGGCGTGCTGGTGGTGCGCGAGGGCGGCCATGAGCGGCCAATGCCCGAACGGCTCGACGTGGGCGGGCTGACGTTCGACCGGGAGCAGTTCGAGGACGCCTATCCTCTGCCTTTGCGGGCGGAGATGGAGCGAGACGGCCAATGGGCGCGGGCGCAGTTGCAGGCCCGCGAGCGTGGCGAAGTCAGCCTGCCGCTGGAGCTGCCCATTTGGGTGACAAGGCGGTATGACTGACATGGCAATCGACAAACTCAACAGCCTGCAATTTCTCCTGTTTTCGCGGACAGCCTACTTTCACGAGTTTGGCGACAGGGATGGCGTGTATGTGGATCGTGTGCCGTTTGAGTTGCGGCAGCGATTGCTGCGGTGGACATGGCCGACGACTGAGCGCGATCAGTATTTTTTCCAGCATGAGGGGCGCGACGTCATCACACGGGAAGGCTGGGAGGCTTTTGTGCGCTGGGTCTGCCGAGCGATGGATCGACAGTTGGGGGCCGAGGGCGAGGCAACCGGCACCATCGACGGCTTTATCCATGCCCTCGATGGCAAGGCGCAGCCGGGGACACCCATGTCGATTGAGGACATAGAAAAGATAGCGGCGGCAGGCTGGGCCGGGGAGTTCGATTCCGGGGTGACGATTACCAGCGAGAGCGGGCAACTCATTGCACACCTCAGCGACGGGCGTGTGGTGAGTCATCACGACGCGGTGGCGCTGGCCGAGTTGCTGCTGGCAGCGGGCATCAGTGCTGATGACGTGCAAATGCCTGACTGGCGAGAGGGGGACAGTGCCCCATCGACCGGCCAGCGCATCGCCATTTTTCAGCGGATGCGGCAGGGGGGCTGATGAAGTCAGCTAGACTTTCCGGCGATCCGCTGGGGTCACTCGCAGGCATCGACGAGATCATCAATCGCGGTGACCGCGGGGCATTTGCCGGGCTGCTGCACGCCATCATCGAGCAGCCGGGCGGCCCCGTCGCTGGTCGTGTGCGCACGCTCTATGAGCGTGTCCAGCATCGCGCAGCCGACCCCGAGTTTGCAGCGTGGCCGCAGTATCAGGCGGCCTACTGGCTAACCGAGGCAATGGGCCAGTTTCGCAACGCCCGCGAGGACATGGCGTGATCCCGGCAACCTCTCTGCGTCCGCTGCGCTACATCGGCGGCATGGCGGCGCTGAATCTGCCGTCAGCGACCGGAACGGGCGATTGGCACTTTTGGCAGACCTTCGAGCGCGAGCGGCGGCACCGTTCGCGCTCGTTCATTTCGGGCGCAGGGTGTCTGACCGACACAACCGCCCTACTCGGGGACGCTGGTATCTACGAGGCCAGCGAGCTTTTGCGAACGCTGGGAATCAGGTTCGAGGGCGGCACCGCCTACGCGGCCAGCCATGCTCGTGCATGTGCCGATTTGGTACTGGCGGCCGCGATGCGTGGCTTGTCGCCGGACTTTGTGGCGCTGGATGACTGGATGCCCGGCGAGATCGACAAGCAGGCCGTCCATGACCTGATAGACCGTGCCCTGCCACGGCTGGATGCAACGCAGGCCGAGGCCGTGAAGGCG
This sequence comes from Aeromonas sp. FL131, assembly GCF_049860615.1. Taxonomy (NCBI): domain Bacteria; kingdom Pseudomonadati; phylum Pseudomonadota; class Gammaproteobacteria; order Aeromonadales; family Aeromonadaceae; genus Aeromonas; species Aeromonas sp. FL131. Next base: position 3,033,660 of record NZ_CP187595.1, on the reverse strand, counting down.
TGGCAGGGCAGGCAGTGAGCGGGATTTGTTGGTGTTTCATCGTGCCCGGCGAGTGTTCATAAAACGGTGGTTTCTCAGGCATCCGAGCAGCGGCCATAAAGCCCGTGTGGAATCGGCCTTTATGTGTAAGAATATCCGTCTGTTTATCTACGCTTGGTAAAGGTATGGGAAAGCGTCTTGGTTACGCCCGCGTTTCGACGGATGACCAGCGGCTCGACCTACAACGGGATGCTTTGACCCGTGCCGGGTGTGCCGACATCTACGAAGAGAAGGTCAGCGGGAAGTCTGCTGATCGGCCTGCTCTGGATTACTGTCTTCGCGCCCTGAGTGCATAGGCATCTACACAAGTTAGCTCAAACCCTATACACATTAACCAAAATATCGACTGGCTATCTTGGCCTGCCTCTGTAGCTCTTCCGGGGTATAGGTGTTCATTACTTCCTGCATCTGAATGAATTGATACAAACCGGCAAGGAGTGCGGGCAACGTGACCGGTTTCGACCGCTTGGTGACTCTCCCGCTCAGTCTGATCAAAAAGTGTTTCAGCTCTTGCGCGTCTTCACTTTCATCTTGATACAGCTTGAGGGCCAAGGTGCAAGCCATGCTGCTCACCAGTAGGCGACGGTATACCGCCTCGCCACTGGTTTGCTGCCAATTCTCAACGTGAAAGCCGTCTGATTTCAGTAACTTAAACCATGACTCTATGTTCCAGCGCCAGCAATACCATTGTGCTATCTCCCGGGCACTGACCTCCGTTACATTGCTCAGTAAATACCAACTGGCCAGCTCCTTGCCTGCTTCATCCACGACTCGGCTCAACACCAACCGTGCTGTGACCAGTTCATCTGGACGCGATTCTGTTTTGCGTTTTAAGCTGACGAGCGTTTCGCCGACAAACAGAAACCCAACGCGGCCTCGCAGTGATACCCTGCCAATCACCTCACTGGGTACACAGCTAGCGATCTGCTCTACCCGTTTGCTCTTACCGTCATGCAGCAGGGTCGAATCTTTTTTGCAGCGCGTCAGCCAGCGCGTGTTCATCAATTGCCGCAGATGAGGCAAGGAGTCCGCCTCACGGTCGATGATATGTACCAAGGGCTTGTCCAGCCCCAGTTGGTCTTGCCGATGAATACGCTCGACCAGCTCGTCAAGATGCCCCTGTGTAGGCTGAGGCGTGACCTCATGGCACTGATACACTCCACGGCTAGAGACCAGATTCACCAAGCGGAGCCAAGGGCTTCCCCGACGAGCCATCAATCAGCAAAGAAGCCTGTAACTCATAGCCGACGTCCAGTGCATGCGACATCTGGGTTTTGTCTAACTTACTATTATGCTTACGAAAATTACAGCGGCACCAGTCATGGGCCACTAATAAAAAGGGGCTATTCGACGTTGTTGCAGCCTCACGGGCCAGAGCAAATAATGGCTCAGCCAGCATAGGAAAAGTGACGTTGTCATTGTTGAAGAAACGCCAAGCCGCCTGAGTGAAACTCCAGGCCTGTTGATGATTGGCGAGGGCTTTGACGCCCGGAGCGTTAGATGGATTCACAATGGTATGCTCTTTGACCAAGGTTTCGTACCGCCTGAGTAAGCGGGGTTCGAGATTGCAGGGTAATTCGAGTTCAGTAAAGAGTCCCATAAATGTGCAGCCGGTGAAAGATGACTGCATAGATAGATCGGTGATCCTTGGATCAGTTCCAGGATCGGAAAATTTATTTTTGGCTGGTCAAATATTATTCAAAAAGATGTGTAGATTCTTATGCTCTGGCACAGGCGCTGCGGTATTCAGCTCAGACACCTTGGCAGAAGAGCTTTTTGTCTCCGCTGCGCATAGCGCTGACTGGTGCCATGCAATTGGCCAGTCAATCATGAGGAGAAGTACCACGGCCACAAAAATGGCTCCAGATGTACGTCACCGCTTACTCTTGTGCTTGGCTTTGGATACGCCTTTATCAGCGGTGAAATCCGGCAGTGCCGCCATCCGCTCATATATCTCTTCCTGCTCGGCTGCCAGCATCGGATCATCGTAGGGGCTGGTAAGGAGATCATCCGGCGTCGGCGTTTCGCTCTTCGACGGACGCCCGCGTGCTCGAACCGGCCTTGGGTGCCCAGCCTTCTCAAGCGCTTTTGCCAGCACGTCCAGTGCATCCCAAATCCGTCCGGGCTGGACTGGCTCCACTCCGGCAGCCAGTGCTTTTGCCGCCCATCCCATATGTTCGGCGACGTGCAGCAGATGATGTTTCTGGGTAAGTGCGGCAAGCTGCCGGTCTCTCTCCGCAGCCCACTCCCTGAATTCTTCGCGCTCGGCGTCAGTCAGGATGGTCGCAATCTCGGGCGGCAGTGCCGTTGCCCAGCGATCTACCGTGCCGATGATGACCTGCTTGGAGCGCCGCTTCTCTGGGTCATAGGCGTAGCGCAGCAGAGAAACGGACTTGCCCGGCTTGGGGTGTCCGTCCTTTCCCTTGTAGGTCTGTACCCGAATCTGCATGAAGCCTGCTTACCTTATCCGCTATTTTTCAAGATGATAAGGCTATTGCGCTGCCCAGCGGAAGTCTTGCCGTTACTCCACCAGCTTGATGCTATTGAAGATTGGCATCTCACGCATGAGAAGCCGGGCAATCTCCGCTTCCTCTGCCGTAACTGATATTCTTCCCTCTGAAAACACCACCTTCTCTTCGTCAGGATCGGTCAGCATCTGAAAGCCCAGCTTGACGATGGCGGCGGCTGTACCCCAATGCAGCTTCTTCACATCGGCTTCCAGCATGGCGAACATCACGCAGCGCATGGCAGTCGTCACATTGCGCTCATCCACATCCCAGTCATTGCGCGTGCTGAACGGGATTCTGAACATGGAAAGCGTGTTGGCAATGCTTTTCGCCGTCTGTCGTTTCCGCAGCCGCACGATGTCCGCCTGTTCGCCCTTGATGACGCGGGCCAGCGTATCGGCATCATTGGCCAGTTCCTCCAGGGCGTACAGACGGGTTGAGAGCGGGATGGTCTGGCTGTAGTTGAAGTCCAGGCTGGCGGCGTCCTTTGCATCGAGACGGCCAAGCGCAGCCCGCAGTCGACGCGCATCGGACGCAGCCTTTTCAAGCGCCCGGATACGCGATGTATCGGGCGGGGTATCGGTGATGCTCCAGCCATTTGCCAGCCACCGGAAAAGCGGCTTTTTGTGGTCACGTGGCAGCTTCCTGACCGACTCACAGCGCAGGATGCTTTTCACCAGTGCGAAGCGGAACCGACGCCGCTCATTAGCCTTTGCCATTGAGAGCCTCCTGCTTCCAGAGTTCGAGTTTGTCCGCCCATGCCTGCATCATGCCCCGCCGCTCTTCGAGGTAGGTGGCATGGTTATAGGTGCGGCGCACCGAGTTGGGTTCCGCGTGGGCAAGCTGCGCCTCAATGGCATCCGGGCGATAGCCCATTTCATTCAGCCGGGTGCTGCCCGTGGTTCTGGTGCCGTGCGGGCTGTAAGTGCCGCTCCAGCCCAGCACCTTGAGCGCCTGTCGGATCGAGTGTACCGACATTGGCTTGTTTCGGTCATCCCTGCCGGGAAACAGGTGGATTCTGTCGCCGCTGATAGCATGTAGGCGGTGCAGCATTTGCACAGCCTGGGCCGGTAGTGGAACCACATGCTCGCGGCGGGCTTTCATACGCCGGGCTGGGATCGTCCAAAGCGCTGCGTCGAGATCGAATTCGGTCCATTCCGCCTCTGCCGCCTCGCTCGGTCGTGCCAGTGTCCACCACATCAACTGTATGCAGAAATTGACCTGATAGCCGCAGCGGTGGTTGTCGAAGTCATTGAGCAGCTTGCCGATCTGCGTAGTAGTCAGTGCGGTTTTATGCTGCGTCTTGTTGGCAGGTAGTGCCTTCCGGACAGGCCATACCGGATCGGTATCTGCTCGTAGGGTTGCAACCGCCAGCTCGAAAATGCCGGACATGGTGCGCTTTGCTTCGGCTGCAACTGTCGGTGCGCCACGCTTCACTGTCCTAGTTAGGATATCGAGAACGTGAGCTGGTGTTATGTCTCTTACCGGTAGCTTACCGATGCTGGGGAAAACAACCCGCTCCAGCATATCCAGGCGACGCTTCTTGGTGACCTCCTCCCAGTCCCGCAGAGCTAGCCACTCTTTAGCTATTGCCTCAAAGGTATTGGCGGAATCGTGCTCGCGTTTTAGGCGCTCCAGCTGCCGGTTCTGAACGGGATTGATCCCTTGTTTGACCAGCTTACGTGCCTCATCGCACTTGGCACGTGCCTCGGCCAAGCTGACGAGAGGGTAATCGCCGAGTGCAAACCATGAGCCCTTGCCCGCGAGCTTGAAGCGGTAACGCCAAGCTTTCACTCCGTTGGGCTTCACTTCAAGGTAGAGGCCACGTAGGTCGTTCAAGCGGTAAAGCTGCTCCTTTGGCTTAGCAGCACGGCAGTGGGCATCTGTCAGCATGGTATTACGGGATCTGAGAAGATGAATGATAGGATTATCATATACACCATTCGTCATTCAGTTCAATGTTTGTATACACCAATGTAGTCACTTTGAGATGGTAAGGTAGAGTAGCCTTATGCAATCTCTAGAAAGTAAAAACCCCGGTATTCCGGGGTTTTTACGCTATTTTAGGACTTCAGAGTAATCTGATGAAATCTTGTGAAATGGCTTATTTGACTCAGACGTTGAACAGGAAGTTCATGATATCGCCGTCTTTGACGATGTACTCTTTCCCTTCGGCGCGCATCTTGCCCGCTTCCTTGGCACCTTGCTCACCCTTGTAGGTGATAAAGTCTTCGAAGGCGATGGTTTGGGCACGAATAAAGCCTTTTTCGAAGTCGGTGTGGATCTTGCCGGCCGCCTGCGGAGCGGTGGCGCCGACCGGGATGGTCCAGGCTCGCACCTCTTTCACGCCGGCGGTGAAGTAGGTCTGCAGCTTGAGCAGCTCGTAACCGGAGCGGATCACCCGGTTCAGGCCCGGCTCTTCGATGCCAAGGTCAGCCATGAACTCGGCGCGGTCGGCATCGTCCAGCTCGGCGATGTCGGCCTCGATGGCGCAGCAGACGACCACCACAACCGCATTCTCGGCGGCGGCGATCTCGCGCACCTTGTCCAGATAGGGGTTGTTCTCGAAGCCATCTTCCGCCACGTTGGCGATGTACATGGTGGGTTTGAGGGTCAGGAAGTTGAGGTGGCTGACGGCGGCCAGCTCATCCTTGTCCAGCTTCATGCCGCGGATCATCTGGCCGTTTTCCAGTGCCACCTTGATCTTCTCCAGCACTTCCACTTCCAGCTTGGCATCCTTGTCGCCGCCCTTGGCGCGCTTGGACTGGCGGTTGATGGCGCGCTCGCAGGCATCCAGGTCGGAGAGGGCCAGCTCGGTGTTGATCACCTCGATGTCGTCAGCCGGGGAGACCTTGCCGGCGACGTGGACGATGTTCTCGTCGTCAAAGCAGCGCACCACGTGACCGATGGCCTCGGTTTCACGGATGTTGGCCAGGAACTGGTTGCCCAGACCTTCACCCTTGGAGGCACCGGCCACCAGGCCGGCGATGTCCACGAATTCCATGGTGGTCGGCACAACGCGCTGCGGATTGATGATGGCCGCCAGCTGATCGAGGCGGGGATCCGGCATCGGTACCACGCCGGTGTTCGGCTCGATGGTGCAGAACGGGAAGTTGGCGGCTTCGATGCCGGCCTTGGTCAGCGCGTTGAACAGGGTGGATTTGCCTACATTGGGCAGGCCCACGATACCGCATTTAAAACCCATGGATTGTTACCTTACTTGATGGATGCTGTGTGAGGGCCGCAGAACCTGTCCACGCTCTTGCTGCGAGGCTGTGATCAAGGCTCATGTGCTGCTCGGAATCCTCACGTATGACTATACGCTCCGGTTCCTGCGCTGCGCTTTACCTTGCTGACAACCTCTCGTTACAGAGCATGAACAGGTTCTTGGGCGAACCCGTCATATTGTTCGATCCTGACGCGTGTCAGGCATCTGTATTCAGACTTTCTCGGCCTTGAAGCTATGTAAACGATTCATGGCCTTGGTCATGTCCTGCTTGAACAGAATGTCGGTGGCGCGCAGGGACTCGTCCAGTGCGGCGTCGATCAGGTTCTGTTCGCTGCTGGGGGCCTTGGTCAGCACGAAACCGGCGACCAGCTCCTTGGCGCCCGGGTGACCTATCCCCAGCCGCAGCCGGAAGAAATTATTGTTGTTGCCCATCCTGGCAATGATGTCCTTGAGGCCGTTGTGGCCACCGTGGCCGCCGCCCTGCTTGAATTTGGCGATGCCGGGGGGCAGGTCCAGCTCATCGTGGGCCACCAGCATGGCTTCCGGCTCGATCTGGTAGAAGCGGGCCAGCGCGGCCACCGCCTTGCCGGAGAGGTTCATGTAGGTGCTCGGGATGAGCAGGCGCACATCCTGGCCATCCACCTGGATGCGGGCGGTGTGGCCGAAGAACTTGGGCTCTTCGCGCAGGCTGACGTTGTGCCAGCGTGCCAGTTGCTCCACATACCAGGCCCCGGCGTTGTGGCGGGTCTTGGCATATTCCGGGCCGGGATTGCCCAGACCCACGATCAGTTTGATTTGGCTTGTCACGCTTGATTTCTTCACTCGCTGCTTGCAATGGGCCGACTGCCCAGGGCAATGGGACGCAATATTCTAGCCGCCGACTGGCGATCACTCAACCAAAGCTCGGCCAGTGCCGGGGAAAAGCGGGAGAACCGGTGGCCAACGGCAGCAAAACGGGCCCCAGCGTGGGGCCCGTGGTGTGGCTTGCCGGTGGCAGAGCCGACTTACTGGGCGGCCCGCACCAGGGTGACTGTCTCTTCCGCCAGTGCCGTCAGGGTCGGGTGCTGTTCGCGCACATACTGCACGAAGGAGGCGGCGTCGGTGCCGCAATCCATGCCGCTTGCCTTGCAGTCAAGCTGATGGCCGGCGGCATAGCGGGCGCTGAGCTGATCGCCGCTCTGCTCCACCCGCTCGACCGGGAACGCCGTCAACTTGCCATCCTGCCAGGCGAGATCCTGGCGCTCGGCGTGCTGAGCCTGGGCGCGGGCCAGCACCTGCCAGCCGTCGTTGCCGTTGGCGCTGTAGGCGTTCATCACCACCCGGTAGCGCGTCGCATCCACCAGATCCTGCCACTGGCCGTCAGCGTCCAGCCACTGCAGCTGGGTCAGCGTGCCGCGCTTGCCCGGCGTGGTCTCGGTGAAGGTGTAGCGCAGGTGACCGCCGTAGGGGAACTTGCCGGCGTGGGCGCTGGCGGGCAGGGTGGCGGTGATGGTCTCGGTCAAGAGAGCGCGCACGTCGGCGCCGGTCAGGGTGAGCACCGAGAGCTGGTTCTTGAACGGCAGCAGGGTGAGCGCCGCATCCCCTTCGCGCAGCTCGCCGGCCGGCAGATCGGCGCGCACGCCGCCCACCGCCAGCAGGGCGAAGTGGACCGGGCCGCCGGTCAGCGCCTGCACCGCCGGGGTATTGGCCCAGTAGTACTGACCCTCGGCCACCAGCGGGGCGACGTCGGAGCCGTGGCTGTCGCTGCCGTTGTCACCGGGGCGACGGGCATTTTGCAGGGCGGCCGGCAGGGTGGCGATGACGGGGCCGAAGGCCTGCTCGAGGGCGGGCTTGTAGTGGCTGTCGATGATGCCGCGCAGGCGGGGATCCTCATCCACGGTCACCAGATTGGGTTGGGCGTCGATGAACTTGGCTGCCTGCTTGCCGCGGGCCTCGTCCAGTGCCTGCTTGCGGGCGGGATCGGCGAAGAAGTCGCGGCTGGCCAGCAGCTGGTTCTGGCCCTTGCAGGCGATGACCCGGCCCTGAGCATCGAAGCTCACCTGAGCCAGTCCGATGGCCTGGGCATAGGAGCCGGCCTGCACCACGCAGGTCATGCCGACCCCGTCCGGGTTGGTGACAAGCGCCGCGTACTCGCCGGTGTTGCCCCAGCCGATGTTGCGAAAATCGCCGAGCAGGCTGTGGGAGTGGCCGCCGACGATGGCGTCGATGCCGTTCACCTTGGCCGCCAGCGCCAGATCCCGCTGGTTGCCGATGTGGGTGAGCGCCACGATCTGGTTGATGCCGTGCTGGCGCAGCAGGTCCACCGTCGCCTGGGCCGAGGTGATTTCGTTGCCAAAGCGCAGCTTGCCGACGTTGGGGGAGATGTTGGCCATGTCCTCCAGCACCAGCCCCATCACGGCGACCAGCTGTTTGCCCTGGGGCAGGTTGTTGAGATCGCTGACCGGGCTCTTCTGGTTGCCGTCGAAGGCGTAGATGACGAACGGCTTGAGATTGGCGGCGTGGCGCAGATCCGGATCGTCGCGGGTGTCCAGATTGGCGGCCAGCACCGGGAAGTTGACTCCCTGGATGAAGCGGGCGAGCTTCTGGTTGTCGAGATCGAACTCGTGGTTGCCAAGGGCCATGGCGTCGAGGCCGAACTGGCTCAGCAGCTCGGCGTTGGCCATCCCCTCGTTGAGCTTGAAGTAGCCGCTGCCCTGCCAGGCATCGCCGCCGTGCAGCAGCAGGATCGGCTGGTTCTTGGCCAGCGCATCGGCCTGGAAGGATTTCGCCATGGTGAGCAGGCGCGGATAGCCGCCGAAGCGGGTGTAGAGGGTGTCGGTCTCCCCCTGCTTGCCAAAGATGGGCCCCTTCAGCTCGGCGTTGACCGGGTCAAACTGGGAGTGAGTGTCGTTCATGTGAGCCAGGGTCAGCACGAAGGGCTGGCCTTCATTGCCGGGCTGACAGGCGAACAGGAAGCTGCAGAAGGCAAGGAGCAGCAGCGGGCGCAAGCGATTCATGGAACAATCCTTAACCTGCGACGGGGCAGGGCAGTACCGGGTGTAACTGGGACTAAAAAGACAAAAACCGCCAGCTGGCGGTTTTTGTCACAACAGGGTCTATCAATGCTCAAACATGGCAGAGATGGACTCTTCGTTGCTGATGCGGCGAATGGCTTCGGCCAGCACGGAAGAGAGCGTCAGCTGCTTGACCTTGTCGACCGCCTTCATCTCCGCGGTGAGCGGGATGGAGTCGGTGATGATCAGTTCGTCGATCACGGAGTTCTTGATGTTCTCCACGGCGGAACCGGAGAAGACCGGGTGAGTGGCGTAGGCGAATACACGCTTGGCGCCGCGCTCCTTGAGGGCTTCTGCGGCTTTGCACAGGGTGCCGCCGGTGTCGATCATGTCGTCGACGATGATGCAGTCGCGGCCGGCCACGTCACCGATCAGGTGCATGACCTGGGAGACGTTCGGGCGGGGACGACGCTTGTCGATGATGGCGATGTCGGTATCGTCCAGCAGCTTGGCGATGGCACGGGCACGTACCACGCCGCCGATGTCCGGCGACACGACCACGGGGGATTCGAGGTTCTTGGACTTCATGTCTTCCAGCAGCACCGGGCTGCCGAACACGTTGTCGACCGGGACGTCGAAGAAGCCCTGGATTTGTTCGGCATGCAGGTCAACGGTCAGCACACGATCCACACCGACGCTGGAGAGGAAGTCGGCGACGACCTTGGCGGTGATGGGAACACGGGCGGAGCGGACGCGGCGGTCCTGACGGGCATAACCAAAGTAGGGAATAACGGCAGTAATACGGCCAGCTGAAGCACGACGCAGAGCATCCACCATCACGATCAATTCCATCAAATTGTCGTTGGTCGGGGCACAGGTGGATTGAATGATGAAGATATCGCCACCACGTACATTCTCGTTGATCTGTACGCTGATCTCGCCGTCGCTAAAGCGACCTACGGCAGCATTGCCGAGTTTGATAAACAGGCGATCTGCGATCTTCTGGGCTAGTTCCGGCGTTGCGTTACCAGCAAACAGCTTCATGTCAGGCACGGTTTGAAACCTCGGGGTTGCATCCAGTATGTGGGGAGTCTTATTCAGACCCTTATCGTTTTGGGGCAAACGATTTATCAAGTTGACGGGTCAGACCACTATAGGCTGCTTTCAGGCCAGGTGCCTACGTTGCATGCGGCAAGTCGGTTGAGCGTCGTGCTGGTCGACGCCCCGTCATCCATGATGACCAGTGACCTCCCGACAACGAGAGGGTAACGATGGGTGCTGCAACCGGCGAGGGGGAGTGTGCACTCCCGGCAAGACTGCTGCGGCAGGTGAATCGATATACCCTGTTCGATGTTCAGGAGATGGCTGGGGTACTAGGATTCGAACCTAGGAATGGCGAGATCAAAACCCGCTGCCTTACCGCTTGGCGATACCCCAATCACTGACTTGTTGCAATGCAGCGAAGAGTGGTGATATGTTCTCGCCCTTGGCGACAAACCCATCCCATCCTTTCGGCACTTTTGCCAACACTTCCCGAGCAGCCACTTCGTCTTCAAACTGAGCAAAGACGCAGGCTCCTGTGCCCGTCATTCTTGACGGCGCGTATTCTAGCAACCAGCCGAGCGCATTGGCAACCTCGGGGTGGCGCTTTTTCACCAGCAATTCGCAATCGTTTTTCCACTCCCCTTCCAGCAGATTGTGCAATGCCATTTTCGGGGTATCTCTGGGCAGGTCAGGATCCTGGAACACGGCGGCGGTCGCCACATGGCAATCGGGCTTGAGCACCAGATACCAGGCACTCGGCAGCTCGACCGGCTGCAACCGTTCACCGACCCCCTCGGCAAAGGCGGCCTTGCCGCGCACGAACACCGGCACGTCGGCGCCCAGCTGCACGCCGAGTTCGGCCAGCTCGTCTTCGCTCAAACCGGCCTGCCACAGGTGGTTGAGGGCGACCAGGGTAGTGGCGGCGTCCGACGAGCCGCCGCCGATGCCGCCGCCCATGGGCAGCACCTTCTCCAGCCGGATATGGGCTCCCTGCGGGCTTGGCAGCTTGGCCTGCAACAGGCGGGCGGCACGGATGATCAGGTTCTGCTCGTCGGGCACGCCGGGAATGGCCGGGCTCAACGTGAGCTTGTCGCTTCCTAGGATCACATCGAACTCGAGCCAGTCGCCGTGGTTGAGGAAGATGAACAGGGTTTGCAGCTCGTGGTAGCCGTCCGGGCGACGGCCGTTGACGTGCAAAAAGAGATTCAGTTTGGCCGGAGCCGGCCAGCGCATGGCGCTCATGGGGGAGTCCTTGTCGATGGCCGCCATCAGCGGGCTATGGTCCACTGGTTGATCTGCAGCTTGAGGCGACTGCCCTGGCCGGTCATGGTGAGCAGGTGCGGCAGGCGGTAGCCGTCCTGATCCCGGTAGTCGTCATAGACGATTTGCCACTGACCGTCCCGCACGCTGGCCAGACTGCGGTCGGGGTTGAGCTCGAATTCGGCCTGGCCCGGCAAGCCCTTGATCCACTCCGGCAGCCCGGCCACCGGAATGTTCCAGCCAGTGAGCTGATAGATGAGCGCCTCGGCATCCTGGCTCTGGTGCGGGTTGCCCTCGTTGTCGATCAGGGTAATCTCGCCCTTGTTGCGGGAGAGCTCGAGGATGTGAGTGCCGATCAGGCTGGTGAGGTTGAGGCGGTAGTCGTCGCCATCCTGCTGCCAGTTGACCCGGGCACTGCCCTTCTGCTGGGCGGTGATAATGGCCATCTTGCCCGACAGCTGCCAGTGGCTGAGCTGCTCGAGGCGGGTACGTTCCTGCTGCCAGTTGACCTGATCACGCTGGGGTTGGGTAGTGGCGCAACCGGCCAGCAACAGCAGGCAGCCAAGGGTGAAAAGACGCAACAACAAGGTCATGCTCCGGAAAAGGTGATTTGCCACAGTATACGGGGCGGCCGTATCGCTTTTAAAGACTTACCCTTTCTCGTACAATTGGCAGCCTTTACTCCCAGCGCACAGATACGATCCACGCCCACTCATGAGTTTGCTTGCCCTCGGAATCAACCACAACACCGCCAGTGTCGCCTTGCGGGAGCGGGTCGCCTTCGGCCCGGACTGCATCGATCGCGCCTTGCGTGAGCTGGTCGCCCAACCCGGTGTAAGCGAGGCGGTGATCGTCTCGACCTGCAACCGCACCGAGCTTTACTGCAGCCTGGCGCAGGGGCAGGGCGAGCAGGTGTTGCAGTGGCTGCAGCGTTTCCACGGTCTGGATGCGGCCGAGGTGGTCTCCGCCATCTACCAGCATCAGGACGAGGAGGCGGTCCGCCACCTGATGCGGGTGGCCTGCGGGCTCGACTCCCTGGTGCTGGGGGAGCCGCAGATCCTGGGGCAGATCAAGCAATCCTACGCCCATGCCCAGCAGTCCGAGGCGGTGAAGGGGTCGCTGGAGCGGCTGTTCCAGAAATCCTTCTCGGTGGCCAAGCGGGTGCGTACCGATACCGAGATTGGCGCCAGCGCCGTGTCGGTGGCCTTTGCCGCGGTGAGCCTGGGGCGGCGGATCTTCTCCGATCTCTCCCAGACCAAGGTGCTGCTGGTCGGCGCCGGCGAGACCATCGAACTGGTGGCCCGCCACCTGCGCGAGCAGAACGTCACCCAGATGATGGTGGCGAACCGCACCCTGCAGCGGGCCCAGCTGCTGGCCGAGGAGTTCGGCGCCCAGGTGATGACGCTCGAAGAGATCCCGGACTACCTGCACGAGGCGGACATCGTCATCAGCTCCACTGCGAGCCCGCTGCCCATCATCGGCAAGGGCATGGTGGAGCGCGCCCTCAAGGCCCGCCGCTTCAAGCCCATGTTCCTGGTGGACATCGCCGTGCCCCGCGACATCGAGGCGGAGGTGGACGAGCTCTCGGACGCCTATCTCTACACGGTGGATGACCTGCAGGGCATCATCGAGCAGAATCTCGAGACCCGCAAACGGGCCGCCGCCGAGGCCGAGCTCATCGTGCAGGAAGAGCGCGACGACTTCATGGGCTGGTATCGCAGCCAGCACTCGGTGGATCTCATCCGCGATTACCGCCACCAGTCCCAACAGGTGGCCGACGAAGAGCTGCAGCGCGCCCTGCTGGCCCTGCAGCAGGGCGAGAATGCTGAGCAGGCGCTCAAGGCGCTGGCCCACCGCCTCACCAACAAGTTGATCCACGCACCGACCCAGGCCCTGCGCCATGCCGCGGCCCAGGGGGATCACCACCAGCTGGCCCAGTTGCGCCAGGTGCTGGGGTTGTCACAAGAGTCATAGTTTTGGGGCGACCAGCCGGTCGTCCCGTCCTCCATCGAGAACACAAGATTTATGAACCCGTCACTGATCAGAAAGCTGGAAGGCCTCATCGAGCGCCACGAAGAAGTACAGGCCATGCTCGGCGAGCCGGACGTGGCCGCGGATCAGGATCGCTACCGCGCCCTGACCCGGGAATATGCCCAGCTGGAAGATATCGTTCACGCTTTCCAGCAATTCCGCCAGGCCGAAGAGAACCTGGACGCCACCCGCCAGATGCTGGAAGAGGATGATGCCGACCTGCGCGAGATGGCGCAGGAGGAGCTGCCGCTGGCCAAGGCGACCTTCGAGGAGCAGGAGCAGGCGCTGCAGGTGATGCTGCTGCCGCGCGACCCCAAGGATGACAACAACTGCTACCTGGAGATCCGTGCCGGTGCCGGCGGTGACGAGGCGGCGATCTTTGCGGGCGATCTGTTTCGCATGTATTCGCGCTACGCCGAGCGCCAGGGCTGGCGGGTTTCCATCGTCAGCTGCAACGACGGCGAGCATGGCGGCTACAAGGAGGTAATTGCCAAGGTGGAGGGCGAGCACGTCTACGGTCGCCTCAAGTTTGAATCCGGTGGTCACCGGGTGCAGCGGGTGCCGGAAACCGAATCCCAGGGCCGGGTGCACACCTCCGCCTGTACCGTCGCCGTGCTGCCGGAAGTGCCGGAAGCCGAGCAGATCGAGATCAACCCTTCGGAGCTGAAGATCGACACCTTCCGCGCCTCCGGGGCCGGTGGTCAGCACGTCAACAAGACCGACTCCGCCATCCGCATCACTCACCTGCCCACCGGCCTGGTGGTGGAGTGCCAGGATGAGCGCTCCCAGCACAAGAACCGCGCCAAGGCGATGTCGGTGCTCTCCGCCCGCCTGCAGGCGGCCGAGGATGAGCGCCACCGCGCCGCCGAGCAGAGCACCCGCCGCAACCTGGTGGGGTCGGGGGATCGCTCCGAGCGTATCCGCACCTACAACTACCCGCAGGGGCGCCTCTCCGAGCACCGCATCAACCTCACCCTCTATCGCCTCGGCGAGATCATGGAAGGGGACCTGGACTGCGTCATCAGCCCGATGATCCAGGAGTACCAGGCCGATCAGCTCGCCTCCCTGGCCGAGAGCAACTGATGCAGATCCAGCAGGCTCGCGCCCACATCATGGCGACCCTGGCAGGGGGGGAATCCCCCCGCGCCGATGCCGATGCGCTGCTCTGCCATCTGCTGGAGTGCCGGCGCAGCTACCTGATGACTTGGCCGGAGCGCGAGCTCGATGCCGCCCAGCAGGCGACCCTGCAGGGCTGGCTCGAACGCCGTCTCAATGGCGAACCCATCGCCCACCTGATCGGCGAGCGGGAGTTCTGGTCACTGCCGCTCAAGGTGAGCCCGGCCACCCTGATCCCGCGCCCCGATACCGAGGTGCTGGTCGAACAGGCGCTGGCGCGGCTGCCAGCAGGCCCTTGCGCCGTGCTGGATCTGGGCACCGGCACCGGCGCCATTGCACTGGCGCTCAAGTCGGAGCGACCGGATGCCGATGTATGGGCGGTGGACAGGATGCCGGCAGCGGCAGCCCTGGCCCGTGCCAACAGCGCCGCCCTCGGTCTGCCCATCGAGGTGCGCGACGGCAGCTGGTTTGAGCCGCTGGTCGCGCCCTCGTCAAGCAAGGCGCCGCGCTTTGCGATGATCGTCTCCAACCCGCCCTACATCGACGGGGCGGATCCGCATCTCGATGAGGGGGATGTACGCTTCGAGCCCCGCTCCGCCCTGGTGGCGGACGAGCAGGGACTGGCGGATATCCGGCTGATCGTGGCAGGCGCGCCGGCCCATCTGTTGCCGGGTGGCTGGCTGTTGCTGGAGCATGGCTGGCAGCAGGGGGAGGCGGTGCGTCAACTCCTGCTGCAGCAGGGCTACCTTCAGGTGGAAACCGTGCGCGATTACGGCGATAACGAGCGGGTGACCCTGGGGCGGCTGGCTCAGTGATGATGACGGGCAGGCCGGGCCTGCCTTTGTTCAAGGACACGTTATGTATTTTGCTATCAAACATCTGCACCTGCTGCTGATAGGCCTGGCGGTGCTGATGTTCATGTTGCGCTTCTATTGGCTGCAGACCGGCTCGAGCCGCGCCGCCAGCGCCCGTACCCTCAGATTGAGCGGCTGGCTCAACGGCCTGGTGGTGCTCTCCGGCGTGCTGCTGTGCATGGTGCTGGATCTCAACCCGCTCAACAACGCCACCCCCTGGCTCAGCGAAAAGCTGACCGCCATCCTGGTGGTGGCTTTTCTGGCCATGATGGCACTGCGCCTGGCCCGCAGTAACGGCATCCGCTGGTTTGCGTTTCTGGGAGCCCTCGGCAGGGTCTTCTTCATCGCCAAGCTGGCCGTCTACAAGCAGGCCAGCCTGTTCGGTTAAGGATGATGACGATGATACGCGTAGACGAATGGACCGATTTCGAAGCCCATGACATCGCCGAGCTGGCGCTGTCGGTGAGCGACGAGATCCATGGCATCAGCGGCCGCGGGACGGCGGAGCTGGCCCGGCTCGACGCCTGGCTGGACGAGGCCATCGAGGAAGGGGATTGCGATCAGGTGCGCCGCCAGCTGCTGCAGGGCTTCTACCAGACCTTAGGGTTTCACGGCGACTGGCAGGACTACTTCTCGGTGGCCAACTGCGATCTGGCCGAGGTTCTGGCCCGCAAGCAGGGCATTCCGGTCAGCCTTGGCATCCTCATCATTCAGCTGGGGCGCAAGCTCGGGCTGGACGTGGAGGGGATCTGCTTCCCCGGCCACTTCCTGGTGAGCTTTGCCGGCAGTGAGGGGGAGGTTTATGTGGACCCCTTTACCGGCGACGAGCTGAGCCTGCACCACATCGAGCTGCTGCTGCGCGGGGCCCTCGGCAATCTGGCCACCCTCAGCTCGGATCACCTGCAGCCTGCCGGCCAGTGGGAGATCATCGAGCGGCTGCTCAACGTCAGCAAGGGTGCCCTGCTGCGGGAAGACCGGATGACCGAGGCGCTGCGCTGCAGCGAACTGCTGCTGCGGATGAAGCCCGGCGACCCGCTGGAGACGCGGGATCGCGGCTTCATCTACGAGCAGCTCGACTGCCCGCGCTTTGCCGCCGACGATTTTGAATACTTTATTGAACAGTGCCCGGACGATCCGGTGGCCGACGTGCTCAAGGCCCAGCTGGCCGCGCTGGATCTGAGCCCCAAGCCCCTCCACTGAGGGGCGGGTAACGGCCCCGCTGCATGGCGAGGCCCTGGCCGAATGAAGAGTCCCATGCCGTTGCATGCAAGGCCTGGGAGATGCAACCGACGAGTATCGAGGCCGCGCTGCCCTGGGCAGCGCGGCCGGATGTGGATTCAAGCCCTGCAAGCCCTTTTACCTAAGGAAGCCTGAGATGGAACAGAAGAATATCAAGGTCAATGGCATCGACGTCGCCAACGACAAACCGTTCGTGTTGTTCGGCGGCATGAACGTGCTGGAATCGCGCGACATGGCGATGGCGGTGTGCGAGAAGTACGTGGAAGTGACCTCCAAGCTGGGTATCCCGTTCGTGTTCAAGGCGAGCTGGGACAAGGCCAACCGCTCCTCCATCCACTCCTACCGCGGTCCGGGTCTGGAAGAGGGGATGAAGATCTTCCAGGAGCTGAAAGCGACCTTCGGCATGCCGGTCATTTCCGATCTGCACGAGCCCCATCAGGCCAAACCGGTGGCCGAGGTGGTCGACGTCATCCAGCTGCCCGCCTTCCTGGCGCGCCAGACCGATCTGGTGGAGGCCATGGCCCGCACCGGCAACGTCATCAACATCAAGAAGCCGCAGTTCCTGAGCCCAAGCCAGATGAAGAACATCACCGACAAGTTCGAGGAGTGCGGCAACGACCGTCTGATCCTGTGCGAACGCGGTGCCAACTTCGGTTATGACAACCTGGTGGTGGACATGCTGGGGCTGGGTGTGATGAAGAAGAGCACCGGCGGCTACCCGGTCATCTTCGACGTAACCCACTCCCTGCAGTGCCGCGATCCCATGGGCGCTGCCTCCGGTGGTCGCCGCGAGCAGGTGACCGAGCTGGCCCGTGCCGGCATGGCGGTCGGTCTGGCCGGTCTGTTCATTGAATCCCACCCGGACCCCAAGATTGCCCGTTGCGACGGCCCGAGCGCGCTGCCGCTGGAGAAGCTGGAAGGCTTCCTCAAGCAGATGAAGGCCATCGACGATCTCATCAAGGGTTTCGAGCCGCTCGATACTTCCATCTAAGTCCGGCTTTGCTTGCCCAATAAAAATGCCCCGCACTGCGGGGCATTTTTGTTTGCGGTCTGTTTTTATTTCTCTGGCCAGCATAAATCAATCACAGAATAAATACAGCCAGGTTTCCGTGGTGTTAATGTTGTTAAATCTGTTGTGTGATTGATGTCTATTAATTGTTTTTTTTAACATGGGAAAGTAGCTCCTGTTGTGATGAGGGAACGGCACGAACCGGGCGAAATAACACTATTTCGTCACGGATTGCTGCATGCGTATTTCTGCCATGACACATCTCATTAAATTGACAGGACGTTAAGAATGCAGAAAAGAATAGTCAGCAGCCTGTATTTTCAGGTGTTGTTAGCGATCACCCTCGGGGTCATTCTGGGACATATATATCCCGACCTCGGTGCGGACATGAAACCGCTGGGGGATGGTTTCGTTAAATTAATCAAAATGATCATCGCTCCGGTTATATTCTGCACCGTGGTGACCGGTATTGCCGGCATGGAGAGCATGAAAGCGGTGGGTAAAACCGGCGCCATCGCGCTGCTCTATTTTGAAGTGGTCAGCACCATCGCCCTCATCATCGGGCTGTGCGTGGTCAACCTGCTGCAACCGGGGGCGGGCATGAACGTCGACCCCGCCACGCTGGACGCCAGCGCCATCTCCGCCTACGCCGAGCAGGCCAAGGCTCAGGGCATCATCCCCTTCCTGCTGGACGTGATCCCGGGCAGCGTGATCGGCGCCTTCGCCAGCGGCAACATTCTGCAGGTGCTGTTATTTGCAGTGCTGTTCGGCTTCTCCCTGCATCATATCGGCGAGAAGGGCAAAGTGATATTCAATGTCATCGACAGCTTCTCCCAGGTTATTTTCGGGATCATCAACATGATCATGCGGCTGGCACCGGTTGGGGCATTTGGCGCGATGGCCTTTACCATCGGAAAATATGGTATCGGCTCGCTGGTTCAGCTCGGACAATTAATTGCCTGCTTCTACATGACCTGCCTGCTGTTTATTTTCCTGGTGCTGGGCAGTATTGCCAGAGCGAATGGCTTCAGCATCCTGCGCTTTATTTCCTATATCCGGGAAGAGCTGCTGATCGTGCTGGGAACTTCCTCTTCTGAATCCGTATTGCCGCGCATGCTGGTGAAGATGGAGGCGCTCGGCTGCAAGAAGTCGGTGGTGGGGCTGGTGATCCCGACCGGTTACTCCTTCAACCTGGACGGCACCTCCATCTATCTGACCATGGCGGCCATCTTTATCGCTCAGGCCACCAACACCCCGCTCGATCTGTTCCAGCAGATCACCCTGCTGGTGGTGCTGCTCATCTCCTCGAAAGGGGCCGCCGGGGTGACCGGCAGTGGCTTCATCGTGCTGGCGGCCACCATCTCGGCGGTGGGCCACCTGCCGCTGGCCGGGTTGGCGCTGATCCTCGGCATCGATCGCTTCATGTCGGAGGCCCGCGCCCTGACCAACCTCATCGGCAACGGGGTGGCCACCCTGGTGGTAGCCCGTTACTGCGATCAGCTCGATGAGCAGCAGATGCACGAGGCGCTGAGCAACCCGCCGCAAGCCGTCAAGCTGGATCAGCATTGAGCCGCCGATGCCCGCACCGTGCGCTGCCAGTCTGTCGTTCAAGGGCGGCGAGCGCGGGTGGGTGAATTCAAGCTATAAAAAAAACGGCCCGTTTGGGCCGTTTTTCATGATACCGGTTGCTGCAGAGCGACTTACAGGCTCTGGGTGAAGGTGCGGGTCACCACGTCACGCTGCTGTTCCGGGGTCAGTGCGTTGAAGCGCACGGCGTAGCCGGAGACACGGATGGTCAGCTGCGGGTACTTTTCCGGGTTGGCGATGGCATCTTCCAGGGTCTCGCGACGCAGGACGTTGACGTTCAGGTGCTGGCCACCTTCGACAGCCGGCTCGGCTTGTACCGGCAGTTCACGGTATTCGAACTGGCCCAGGTCAGAGACGCTGACTTCCTGATCGGCGGCGAAGGTATCGCCTTTGGCGCAGATGCAACGAGCCTGTTGCTTCTCTTCGTCCAGCAGCCAGAACGAGTTCAGCAGAGCGGCGTTGGCAGACTGGGTGATTTGGATGCCCTTGATCATGGTATGACTCCTCATAGGAAAGCGGATTCAACTGTAAGGAAATTACCCTGATGTATTTAAACCACCGGGATGATTTAAAGGGCCCTTGCCTTACACCTTTACTTTGTTGGGTCATATATACCACGATGGTAATATTACGAAAATTGATCTAAATCAAAAAATGCGCGGTTTGCGCGAGCTGGAAGGGATTAAATTATTGAGATTAATCAAAAAGAGGTCATTTTTCTGATTATGTAAGATATCTAAATTATGCATCTTCTATTAATTAAATCTAGTAATTTAACTACATGTTTTAAGGTTTGTGTCATGCATGAGCCGATCTCATCTCCCCTGTGGGGGCATCGGGGCCAAGCCTGCGGTGAAGGTGGCTGGGCCA
Organism: Aeromonas sp. FL131; assembly: GCF_049860615.1. NCBI lineage: Bacteria > Pseudomonadati > Pseudomonadota > Gammaproteobacteria > Aeromonadales > Aeromonadaceae > Aeromonas > Aeromonas sp. FL131. Next base: position 3,013,882 of record NZ_CP187595.1, on the reverse strand, counting down.
GGTTTGCCCTCCCTCTGCTGCTCACACATCTATATAAGGTTGCCTCAGCCGAGCCGCTGATTGCCACGGTCACCATGACCCCGCTGCCCGCAGTGGCCGGGGGCACTGGGTGAATGGGGTCGTTGCACGCGGTTGCCATGCAGTTGCCATTCGGGGGCAAGGGGACTCGGAAGAGGGTGCCAAGGTTGCGTCCCGGGGGCTGGCCCCCTATCCTGAGCCCCTTGCCGCATTAATGAGGGCATGGTGACGCCAGCACTGGCCCAGCACCATGTCCTGCCGCATTCAGCGAGGATGGCGGCGTGCTGGCTCGCATGGCCCGGCATGGGCCAAGCCTCATGCCGCAAAACCCGCCGTATTCATCGAGGATGGTGGCGTGCCGACCCGCATCAGGCGGTGTGACCCTGCACGGGGTAACAGGGCGTCCATCCGGACAGATTCAATGAGGAGATTGGGGTGCAGACCTGGACTGATGTAATTGGCTCCGAGAAGGAGCAGGACTATTTCAAGGCGACCCTGGCGACCGTCAGGAGTGAGCGGGAGGCGGGCAAGGTGATCTATCCGCCGGCGACCGACGTGTTCAATGCCTTCAAGCTGACCGAGCTGGATCAGGTCAAGGTGGTGATCCTGGGTCAGGATCCCTATCATGGCCCCAATCAGGCGCACGGTCTCTGCTTCTCGGTGTTGCCCGGGGTGCGCACGCCCCCCTCGCTGGTCAACATCTACAAGGAGATGCAGCGGGACCTGCCGGGTTTTGTCACACCCAACCACGGCTTTCTGGAGTCCTGGGCCAGACAGGGAGTGCTGCTGCTCAATACCGTGCTGACGGTCCAGGCGGGCCAGGCCCACTCCCATGCCCATCTGGGCTGGGAGACCTTCACCGACCGGGTCATCGAACAGATCAATGCCAGCTGTCAGGGAGTGGTCTTCCTGCTGTGGGGCGCTCATGCCCAGAAGAAGGGGCGCTTCATCGACAGGCAGCGTCATCACGTGCTGAGCGCGCCGCATCCCAGCCCGCTCTCTGCTCATCGCGGCTTCATCGGCTGCGGCCACTTCTCCGAAACCAACCGGTTGCTGAGCCAGCAGGGGATGAGCCCCATCAACTGGCACTCGGTCTGCGAGTAAGGGGCCCGACGGCTGGCGAGCGGGGGCATGAACAGGGGGGCGGCATTGTGCGTTACCCGCTGTTTTGTCTACAGATGACTTGATTGAGTGCAAAGTTGGCGCGATAAATGACCGTATACTCGAAACAGGATCGTCTCATTTCAGCGCAAGGAGTGCCCATGCTAGCCAGTCTGCACAAGGACCATCTCAACATCGCCAGGTTGCTGGATCTGCTCAAACACAAGCTCGCCGCCATTCGCGACGAACAGCGGGTCAGCTATTTCCTGATCCGCGATGTGGTGGATTACCTGAGGGAGGTGTCGGACAAGTATCACCATCCGAAGGAAGACATCATTTATGACTACTACCTCAAGTACCGGGTCGTGGAGGGGGACGTCGCCAACCGGCTGCAGGCTGAGCATGCCAAGTTGCTGGAGGCCGGCACCGAACTCAAGGAGATGGTGGAGATGATCCTGATGGATGCGGTGATCCCGCTCGATCAGTTTACCGCCAAGCTGGAGCAGTTCGTGGCGCTGCAGGAGGCGCACATGAACTACGAGGAGGGGGTCATCTTCCCCCATCTGCGCGATTCGCTGACCGAGGATGACTGGCGTCACCTCGAACAGATCTGGCAGAACCGCGCCATCGGGGATCCCCTGTTCGGGCCCGAGATCAGCCAGCACTTTCAGGCACTGGCCAAGCGCCTGTCGCTGCCGCTCTCTTCCTGAGGGGTGACACTCTCTTAAAAAACAAGGCCCCGGTTAACCGGGGCCTTGTTTTTACAGTTCGATCTCGTCTGAGAGACCTTCGTAGGCGATGTCGATGGATTGCAGCTCCTTCTGCAGGCGGTGCTTGTCTTTCAACGCCTCAATCTCACGCCATTTACGTTTCTTTCCCGTTGTCCCGCGGCTACGTGAACCGAGCTCAACTACATCGTCATATTCGAAGTTGAACATTTCCATGGCTCCCTCCTTGGTTATTCTCGTTTTCACCATCCGTATAACATAACGGCATTGAAAATAAAACGTTTTCGTGACGAACACATGACAAGGGTCCGGCGCCCATAAAAAAACCGGGTTCCCTTGCGGGAACCCGGTTTTCATCGGCTCATGACGGCTCTCATCAGAGGCGGCTGGCCAGCATGGTTTCCAGCTTGCCCTGGTCGATGGCAAACATGCGGATGCCTTCGCCCAGCTTCTCGTGGGCCATGGCGTCCTGGTTCAGTTCCCAGCGGAATTCGGCTTCGGTCATCGGAGCCGGTTTGGCTTTGCGCTCGCCGGTGTAGTTCAGCTTGCGTACCACGGCGCCTTCGGTTTTGCTCAGCTCTTCCAGCAGGGCCGGGCCAATGGTCAGACGGTCGCAGCCGGCCAGTTCCAGGATCTCGCCGGTATTGCGGAAGCTGGCGCCCATGACCACGGTCGGGTAGTCGTGCTGCTTGTAGTAGTCGTAGATGGAGGTGACGGAAACCACGCCCGGATCTTCGCTGGCGGTGTAGTCACGGTTGTGCTTGGCCTTGTACCAGTCGAGGATGCGACCGACGAACGGGGAGATCAGGAAGGCGCCGGCTTCGGCACAGGCACGGGCCTGGGCGAAGGAGAACAGCAGGGTCAGGTTGCACTGGATGCCCTCTTTCTCCAGCACCTCGGCGGCACGGATGCCTTCCCAGGTGGAGGCCAGCTTGATCAGGATGCGATCATTGCTGATGCCGGCTTCGTTGTAGAGACGGATCAGTTTGCGGGCCTTGGCGATGCTGGCCTGGGTATCGAAGGAGAGACGGGCATCCACTTCGGTGGAGATGCGGCCCGGGACGATTTTCAGCACTTCCAGGCCGATGTTGACCGCCAGCTTGTCGCCCGCGTCGATGATTTGCTGCGCCTTGTCCTGGCTCTGGGCTTTGGCCCAGTTGATGGCGTCTTCGATCAGCGCCGCGTATTCGGGGATCTCGGATGCCTTCAACACCAGAGAGGGGTTGGTGGTGGCATCGATGGGCTGGTAGCGCTTGATGGCTTCGATATCACCGGTGTCGGCGACAACTGTGGTCAGGGCTTTCAGCTGGGTTAATTTATCGGCCATGGCAAATATCATCTCTTTATGAGGGCGCACTCTCTTGCAAAGGGTGCTGGCTCGGGGGTGGCGGGCATGAGACGACAGTTCTGAAATAAAATTACAAAATCCCGGCGACTCAGGCTCAGAAAAGCGCGATGGGTGTGCCCCATCGTCATTGCCTGCCTAATTAATACGGATGTGGCTCATCCTGCAATAGGGGGGGCTGTATGCTTATCAGCCACTCCCTGGCCGCAGTGGGAAAGAGTGGCTAAAAGTATTTGATAAAAAACGACTTTTATCCTTTTTGCCGGAGTGAATTTAGCGGCCGCCAAAAACAACTTTTTTGGTTGATTATCGGTTTTGTGGCATCGATCACACAAATTGTCCGATCAGCCTCTTGAAATTTTATTACGTGTAAAACGTTTGGCGAAACAACGGGGTTTTGGCTACCCGGATGGATAAACGCTTGCGTAATGGTTTGCCCCCTTCTTTGCTTGCTCTACCTCTATGTAGATAATTGCCAAAAAGTGCTCTTTTGGGTCTAATTTGTCGGCTGATTGATTGGATTCTCAGTTTTGTTGAAATTTTGCGAGTTAAATGAAGCTTTAATGCACTGGATCGCTCGTTTTTTGTTTCCGCAGTGATCCCGATCACTATTCTGAACTCCCTCGCTATGCTAGATTCCGCCCCTTTAGTGAACCGCAAATTCAGAAACAGACAGCAAGGGGTCAGCGCAGACTGACCATGGATGTGATAACAACGAGAGAAATATGGACACCTTGATCGCAATGATTAACGACCTGATGTGGGGAGCCGTGCTCATCTACCTGCTCATCGGCGTCGGCATCTTCTTCACCTTCCGCCTGGGTTTTATCCAGATCCGCCACTTCGGCCACATGTTCTCCGTCTTGCGCAACAGCCGCAAATCAGACAACGCCGGCATCTCCTCCTTCCAGGCCCTCTGTACCAGCCTTGCCGCCCGCGTGGGTACCGGCAATCTGGCCGGGGTGGCGGTGGCCATCTATCTGGGTGGCCCGGGTGCCATCTTCTGGATGTGGCTGATCGCTTTCATCGGCATGGCGACCGCCTTCGTCGAGAGCACCCTGGCCCAGCTCTACAAGGTCAAGGATGAGGACGGCAACTACCGTGGCGGCCCCGCCTACTACATGGAGAAGGGGCTCGGCATGCGCTGGATGGGGGTGTTGTTCTCGCTCTGCCTGATCCTGGCGTTCGGTCTGGTGTTCAACGCGGTACAAGCCAACTCCATCAGCCTGGCGATGAACGTGGCCTTCGGCATCCCCGACTGGGTCAGCGGTTTGGCGCTGGTGGTTCTCTCCGGTCTCATCATCTTCGGCGGCATTCGCGGCATTGCCCGTTTCGCCGAGCTGGTCGTGCCCTTCATGGCGCTGGCCTACATCCTGATGGCGCTGTTCGTGGTGGCCATGAACATCAGCGAGCTGCCGGGGGTATTCAGCCTCATCATCAAGTCTGCCTTCGGTCTTGAGCAGGCCGGCTCCGGTGCGCTGGGCTACGCCATCTCCCAGGCGATGATCAACGGCATCAAGCGCGGTCTCTTCTCCAACGAAGCCGGTATGGGCTCCGCTCCCAACGCCGCCGCAACCGCGACGCCCTATCCGCCGCACCCGGCCTCCCAGGGCTATGTGCAGATGCTGGGGGTGTTCCTCGATACCATCGTCATCTGTACCTGTACTGCCGCCATCATCCTGATGTCCGGCCAGTTTGAACCGGGCTCCGGCATCACCGGGGTGGAGCTGACCCAAAGGGCGCTCTCCTCCCAGATCGGTGGCGGTGGCAACATCTTCATCGCGGCGGCCATCTTCTTCTTCGCCTTCACCTCCATCGTGGCGAACTACTCCTACGCCGAGACCAACCTGGTGTTCCTCGAGCACAACCACAAGGGCGGCCTGATGCTGTTCCGGATGTTCGTGCTGGGCATGGTGATGTTCGGCTCGGTGGGCGAGCTGCCGACCGTGTGGGCCATGGCGGATGTCTCCATGGGGCTGATGGCCATCGTCAACCTGGTGGCGATTCTGCTGCTCTCCGGGGTGGCCATCAAGCTGGCGCGGGACTACAACGACCAGCTCAAGCTGGGCAAGGTGCCCACCTTCGACGCCAACAAGTACCCCGAGATCCGCAGCCAGCTGGAAGAGGGGATCTGGGACAATCCGGCGCAAAACAGCAAGCAGGCATAAGCCTCGCAGTCGCCGTTGTCTGACAACAAGGGGAGCAACTGGCTCCCCTTTCGTTTGGGCGTCGTTTTCACCGCCGTCAGCTGTAGGCATCCCAGCGCCGGCAGATCTGGCGCAGCCGTCGTCGCAGCTGGCGCAGAGTGCGGTGACGCTGCGCCGCCGACAAGGGGGCATAACGCCAGCGCCGGTAGAGCCAGGCGCCCTGTTGCAGCGGCCGCGTGAGAAAGGGTCTGAGGTCGGCGAGGCGCTCGCACCAGCTGGCCAGGCTCTCCCCCGCCAAGGGCTGCCAGCCATGGCGCGCGGCGCGCCGGCGCAGAGGCTGCCATAGCCGCAGGGGCAGTGGAGCCGGGCCGCGCCAGATCAGCAGGCCGCCTACCAGGCTGGCTACCCCCAGCAGGGCGGCTAGGATCAGCCAGTGAGTATGGCCGGCCAGCACCGGCCAGCGTTGTCCCAGCTGCTGCCACAGGCTGGCGGCATCATAGTTGAGCACCCAGCGGGTCCATTGGTAATCGAGATTGGCCCCCCACCAGCGCAACTGGTTGAGCAGAGCCCAGTTGCGATAACGCTGCAGGGAGAGGGGGTCCGCGGCGGCGAACTCGCCACCAAGGGCCGCCGGCATGCCCCCCTCGATGCGCTGGGGGGCCACTGCGGCGGTGGGATCGAGCCGCTGCCAGCGGTTCTGCTCATCCAGATACTCCACCCAGGCGTGGGCATCAAACTGATGCACCTCCAGATAGTTGCCCCTCGGATTCCACTCACCGCCGAGGTAGCCGGTCACCAGCCGGGCCGGGACGCCGGCCGCCCGCAGCACGAAGGCGGTGGCCGTGGCGTAGTGACCACAAAAGCCGCGCCGGCTCTCGAACAGAAAATCATCCACCCCGTCTTGCCCCAGCCGCGGCGGCTGCAGGGTGTAGTAGAAGTCGCCTTGGCGAAACTCGCCCAGCAGGGCGGCGGCCAGCGCCTCTGGCGCCGGATGGCGGGCCTTGAGCGCCAGGGCGTGGGCCCGGGCCTTGGGGTTGCCACTGGCGGGCAACTGCAGGTTGAGGTGACGGGCAGCGTCATCGGCAGGTGGCGCCATGGCGGCCGTGCTGACCCGGTAGCTGACACGGCCATCCCCCCGATCCTGGCGATAGAGGGTGGTGAGGGGGCTCAAGGTGACCGGGCCGCTCAACACCTCGGGGTCGGCCAGGGCCAGGGTCCAGCGCAGGCGCTGGGGCTCGGCGATCACCTGATAACTGCCGGCCGGCAGCGGCGTCGCCGGGTTGGCCGCCGGCAGCATCTGCACGGATTGGGATTGTTGCCAGCGGCGCACCTGGTCGCTGAGCAACCAGCGCCGGCCATCGAACAGCTCCTGGCGCATCAGCGGGAAGTAGCGCTCCTTCGGCGGGGGCGGGGCGGCGGCGAAGGTGATGCGAAAGGCAAGCTCGGAGGAGTTGACCAGCTCGCTGATGTCGCCGGGGGCCACCTCCTCCGAGAGGCCGGAAAGGGCGCGGCTGCTGCTCGGCATCTGCCACAGCGGCGCCAGCCTTGGCAGCAGCAGAAATAGGGTGAGCAGCAGGGGGATGGCCAGCAGCAGGATGAGCCCGGCACGGCGCCACAGTCGCTGGCCGAGGGGCTGCACCGCCGCCAGCAGCGTGGTGACCGCCAGCCAGAGCGCCCCCGTCATCGCCAGGGCCCACCCCATGCTTTGCCGTTGCACCAGCGCCAGCGCGACGAGAAAGAAGGCGAGCAGCAGCACCTGCTCCACATCCCGCTCTCGCCGTACCTCGATGAGCTTGAGGCCGTAGCCGAGCCAGAGCAGGTTGATGAGGGCCGGCAGGGTGCCGAGCTGGCGCCACTGCCAGCCAAGCAGCGCCACACCCAGCATGGCCAGCAGTGCCAGCGCGGCAGCGGGCGGCGGGCGCCAGCCCCGCCACAGCATCATGGCCCGCATGCCCAGAGTGAGCAGTGAAACGGCCACCACCCAGAGTTGCAGCTGGGGCCAGAGTGCCGGGATCAGCAGCAGCTGCAGCAGGGCGAGCAGCGGCAGCAGGCGCCGGTTATCGAGCAGCATCGAGGTCGACCTCCTGCTGTGACTCCACGGTATCGACGCGGGCCAGCGCCAGCCGGCAGCGCTGTAAAAAGGCGGCGCCGCTGTCCGGCCCGAGCGTCTGGGCCGCCAGCGTCAGGCTGAAGGGAATGCCCCGCTTGGCATAGTCATCACACCACCAGGTGAGCACCGCCAGCCGCTGCTCCAGATCCCGGCCGCCGACCCGCGGCAGGCTGAGGTGGGTATCATCCTGCCCCGGCTCGCAGAACTGCTTTACCAGCAGGCCGCGTCCCTGGGCGAGCTGCTTCCAGGCGACCCGGCTCAGCGGCTCCCCGCTCTGGTGGGCCCGCAGCATGTCGAAATCCCCCATCGAAGCCGGGGTAGGCTGCCCCCGACTACCCGCTGCATCGGTCGCGGTCTCCCCGCGCAGGGGGCCATACTCGGGAGCCGGCGCGAGCCAGCCCTCCAGCTGCAGGTCCAGCAGCGTCCAGCAATGAAACAGGCCGAGGGGGTAGCGGCTCTCCACCCGCAGCCTCTCCAGCGGCAGGCGTCCGCGCCGGGGGCCCAGCACCGGCAGGAGCAGGGGTTGGGGCACCGCGTCCACCTGCGCCAGCCAAAGCCGCCCTTCATTGAGGGAAAATTGCAGTGCCTGCAGCGGCCGTTCGCTGCGCACCGTGATGGGCATGGGCAGGGGGCTGCCCGCCTCTCCCAGCACGGTGGGCCCCCCCAGCAGAGACAACCCCAGCAGGTTGCGGTGGGTGAGCCACATGGTGACCATGAACAGGCTGCCGAGGCCGTAGGCCACCAGCAACACCAGGTTGTTCTGGTAGTTGGTGCCGAGCAGATAGATGGCCAGCATCACCAGCAGATACCAGAGGCCGAGCCGGGTGGGCAGGATGAACAGGCAGCGCCCCTGCAGGGTGATCTGGCGGGCCGGCGGGATGCGCCGGGCCAGCCAGCCTTGTTGCCACCTGGCCCTGCGCTGGCGCCAGTTCATCAGGGGCGATCCGGATCGACCCGGGCCAGCAGGCGCTGGCTGAGCGGGCAGGCTTCGCCGCGCTGCACCCCGAAGCTGCCCCTGAGCCTGTGTTCGGCCACGTAGGGGAAGACTGCCTGCACATCCTCCACGCTGACGAAGCGGCGGCCCGCAACCAGGGCCCAGGCCCGGCTCACCGCCAGCAGGGTCTGGGCGGCGCGGGGCGAGAGTGGTTGCGGCAGGTCGGCGTCGAAGCGGCTCTGCTGCACCAGCGCCAACAGGTAGTCGAGGCTGGCATCGGAGAGGTGGATCTGCTCCGCCTCGGCCTGCAGGGCGGCCAGCTCGGCGGCGCTCAGCTGCCGTTCGAGGGGCGCGATCTGGCTGGCCCCGCGCAGCAGTCGCCGCTCCGCTTCCGGGGTGGGAAAACCGAGGGAGAGGCGCACCGCGAAGCGATCGAGCTGGGATTCCGGCAGGGGGTAGGTGCCCGCCTGATCCGCCGGGTTCTGGGTGGCGATGACGAAGAAGGGGGAGGGCAGCGGGTGGCTCTCTCCCTCTATACTCACCTTGCCTTCGGCCATGGCCTCCAGCAGGGCACTCTGTACCTTGGGGCTGGCGCGGTTGATCTCGTCCGCCAGCAGCACCTGGGCAAAGACGGGGCCAGGATGAAAGCGAAACTGCTGCTGGTGGGGATCAAAGATCTGCAGCCCCAGCAGATCGGCCGGCAGCAGATCGGCGGTGAATTGCACCCGCCGGCAGTCGAGCCCCAGCACCTGCGCCAGGGCATGGGCCAGGGTGGTCTTGCCCATGCCGGGCAGATCCTCGATCAGCAGGTGACCACGGGCCAGCAGGGTCACCAGGGCTATCTTGAGTTGCAACGGCTTGCCGAGGATCACCTGCTCCAGTGCCGTCAGCAGCCGGGTTATCTGTGGTTGTGTCTGCACGTGCGCCTCCCTGTGTGATGCCGCCCCTACAGCTTATACGCCCGTGGCCGGGCAAGAGGGGCAAGTCATGGATAACTCATTGAATCTGGATGATTTGGCTGGTGACTTCACACAGACTTCACCCAGGCTCATGCCCGGCACACGCAGGTCGGTTAGGCTGACAGCTCCTGAACATACTGAGATTTTTGCCATGAAACAGACCAGATCCCTGCCACTGCTGGCCCTCGGCACCCTGCTGCTTGCCCCGCTTTCCCTGGCGGCCCCCGTCGATCCGCTGAACGCTGTGGTGGATGACGCCATCCGCCCCATGCTCAAGCAGCACAGGATCCCGGGCATGGCGGTCGCCGTGCTGAAGGGGGGGCAGGCCCACTACTTCAACTACGGGCTGGCCGATATGGCGGCCGGGAAGAAGGTCAGCGAGCAGACCCTGTTCGAGATTGGCTCGGTCAGCAAAACCTATACCGCCACCCTTGGTGCCTACGCCGTGGTCAAGGGGGGGATTGGGCTGGATGACAAGGTGAGCCGGCACGCGCCCTGGCTCAAGGGCTCCGCCTTCGATGGCGTCACCATGGCGGAGCTCGCCACCTACAGCGCCGGCGGGCTGCCGCTGCAATTCCCCGACGAGGTGGAATCGGTCGAACAAATGCAGTCTTACTATCGCCAGTGGACGCCGGCCTATCAGCCGGGCAGCCATCGCCAGTACTCCAATCCCAGTATCGGTCTGTTCGGCCATCTGGCGGCGAGCAGCCTGCAGCAGCCATTTGCCCAGTTGATGGAGCAGACCCTGCTGCCCGGGCTCGGCTTGCATCACACTTATCTCGATGTGCCGAAGCAGGCCATGGCGAGTTATGCCTATGGCTATTCGAAGGAGGACAAGCCTATCAGGGTCAATCCCGGCATGCTGGCCGACGAGGCCTACGGCATCAAGACCAGCTCGGCGGATCTGCTCGCCTTCGTGAAGGCCAATATCAGCGGGGTTGATGACAAGGCGTTGCAGCAGGCCATCTCCCTGACCCACCAAGGGCGCTACTCGGTCGGCGAGATGACCCAGGGGCTGGGCTGGGAGAGTTACACCTATCCCGTCAGCGAGCAGACGCTGCTGGCGGGCAACTCCTCGGCGGTGATTTACAATGCCAACCCGGTCAAACCTGTTGCCGCGTCCCAAGAGACGGGGGGGGCGCGACTCTACAACAAGACCGGCTCGACCAACGGCTTTGGTGCCTATGTGGCCTTCGTGCCGGCCAAAGGGATCGGCATCGTCATGCTGGCCAACCGCAACTACCCCAACGAGGCCAGAGTCAGCGCGGCCCATGCCATTTTGAGCCAGCTGGCCCCCTGATCCGCCGCACTTGGCGGACGGCCCACGGGTCGCCAACACCATGTAGAAAAACGCCGGCCAGTCCGGCGTTTTTTTATGCATAGAGGGTTGGTAGCGGGAAAACAGATCCGTTTGCACCAATAAAACTAATGTGGTTTCATTAGAAAACTTCACCTATTTCAACAAGTGAAGTGTGATCGGCTATTGGTTTGCGTTAATAGTAGTGTCTTATCATGCCATCTGTCGATTTTTCGGCTTTTACAATTGTCGCGAGATTGTCGGGTGTGCGATGACGGGGGCAAACAGCTGCCAGCCCGTTGCCAAACGCCTGCGGAATATTGTGCCGGGCATGAAGTCGCCCGATCCCCCACCTTATCGTGTCAGGAGCCATCCGGCTTGTTCCCAGCCCTGCCAGCTGACCATCCGCCGCTGCGAGCGCAGTGGTGATCACCACAGACAGAGGTGCCCGCGCACACTTATCCGTGCGGCGGCCCCATATCACACCAATAAAAAACACCAAGACAGGTAGGTTAGCATGCGTCCATCGGCCCCGACCGGGTTGTTGCAACAGCCCAAACCCTTTTTCATGATCTTCTTCGTCGAACTCTGGGAGCGCTTCGGTTATTACGGCGTCCAGGGGATCCTGGCGGTGTTCTTCGTCCAGCAGCTGGGATTTTCACAGGAGCAGTCGTTCATCACCTTCGGTGCCTTCTCGGCGCTGGTATATGGCCTCATCTCGGTGGGTGGCTATGTGGGCGACCACGTGCTGGGCACCAAACGCACCATGGTGCTGGGGGCCATCGTGCTGGTCATCGGCTATTTCATGACCGGCATGTCCATCTACAATCCCGACCTCATCTTCTATGCACTGGGCACCATCGCGGTCGGCAACTGCCTGTTCAAGGCCAACCCCGCCAGCCTGCTCGCCAAGTGTTATGAGCGCGGCGATCCCCGGCTGGATGGGGCCTTCACCCTGTTCTACATGTCGATCAACATCGGCTCGCTCATCTCGCTGTCGCTGGCGCCGGTCATCGCCGATCACTACGGCTATACGGTGACCTACAACCTGTGCGGGGTGGGCCTGGTCATCGCGCTGCTGACCTTCTTCGCCTGTCGTCACATGGTCAGGGACATCGGCTCCGAGCCCGACCATCTGCCGCTCGATTACGGCAAGCTGCTGCTGGTCTTGCTGGGGTCGGTGGCGCTGGTCTTCTTCTGCGCCTGGCTGATGCACCACGTGGTGATCGCCAACATGGTGCTGATGACGGTGACCCTGGCCGTGGTGATCTTCTTCTTTCGCGAGGCCTTCAAGCTCGATGCGGTGGCTCGCAACAAGATGTACGTGGCCTTCGTGCTGATGCTGGAAGCCGTGGTGTTCTACGTGCTCTACGCCCAGATGCCGACCTCGCTCAACTTCTTTGCCATCAACAACATGCATCACGAGATGCTGGGGATGAGCGTCAACCCCATCAGCTTCCAGGCGCTCAACCCCTTCTGGGTGGTGGTAGGCAGCCCGGTGCTGGCGATGATCTATACCCGGCTGGGCAGCAAGGGGCGCGATCTCACTATGCCCCTCAAGTTCACTCTGGGCATGCTGTTCTGCTCCCTCGGCTTTCTCACCGCGGCGGCCTCCGGCATCTGGTTTGCCGATGCTCAGGGGCTCACCTCACCCTGGTTCATGGTGCTCATTTATCTGTTCCAGAGTCTGGGAGAGCTGATGATCAGCGCCCTGGGGCTGGCCATGGTGGCGGCATTGGTGCCGCAGCGGCTGATGGGCTTCATCCTCGGGATGTGGTTCCTGACCCAGGCGATGGCCTCTTTGCTGGGGGGCTATGTGGCGACCTTTACCGCCGTGCCGCAAGGGGTGACCGATCCGCTGCAGACCCTGCCCATCTACACGGACGTGTTTGGCAAGATTGGGCTGGTGACCCTGCTGGTGGCGGTGGTGATGGCGCTGATGGTGCCCTGGCTCAACCGCATGATGCATGCCGGTCAGGGTGAAGAAGAGGAGGATCTGCTCTCGCAACAGGCCAAGGCCTGATGCAGGCATGGGGAGGGGCGGGATTAACCTGCCTCTCCCCCGGCTGTCAACCGTACTGCTCTTCCATCCAGGCTTCCAGGATCAGCTGGGCGGAGACCCCGTCCACGCTGCCTTTCTCCAGCGCCCGATAGCCTCCCCGCTCGAACAGTCGTGCCCGCGCATCCGTGGTGGTGAGCCGCTCGTCCTTGAACTCCACCTGCTTGCCGAAGCGGCCGTGCAGCCGGTTGCCGAATTTGCGGGCCCGCACCGTGATCTCCTGCTCGGTGCCGTCCATGTTGAGCGGCAGGCCGACAACCAGCAGATCCGGTTGCCACTCCTTGAGCAGCTTGTCGATGTCGTCCCAGTTGGGGATGCCGTCGTTGGCCTTGATGGCGCGCAGGGGCTGGGCCGTGCCGGTGAGCTCCTGACCGATGGCCACCCCTATGCTTTTGGTGCCGTAGTCAAAGCCCATGATACTGCGTGATGACATTGCATTGATTCCTCAAAATGCCTCGCAAAATGCGTGGCAAACGGCATCAGCTGTGGCCGATGTCGCTGGATAGATGGATGGGGTTGACCCCTATGCTGGCGGCGGCCTGCTGCCAGCGCTGATGGATCGGGGTCTTGAACACCAGATCCGGATTGGGCGGTATTACCAGCCAGGCACCGTCGACCAGCTCCTGCTCCAGCTGGCCGGCACTCCAGCCGGCATACCCGAGCGCCACCAGCCAGTGGGCGGGGGCCTCCTCGGTGCCGAGGGTTTCCAATATATCCTTGGAAGTGGTGACCATGAGCTCGTCTCCCACCTGCAGGGTGGAGTTGAAGCCCGGTCGGAAGCTGTGCAGCACGAAGCCACGGTCGGCGTGCACCGGCCCTCCCTGCAGCACCGGCTGCTTGAGCTCGGGGCTGGGGGGCGGCGCCAGTTTGAGCTGGGTCAGCATGGCATCCAGCGACATGTCCACCGGGATGTTGACCACCAGCCCCATGGCGCCTTCTTCGCTGTGTTCGCACAGGTAGACCAGCGAACGCTCGAAATAGGGATCGGAGAGGCTCGGCATGGCGAGCAGGAAGTGATTTTGCAGTGTTTGCATATGGGCCAAATATTGCAAAGGTATTTGGGTCAATTATGGCAGTTCGCCGAGGCGGGCAAAACCGCTTTTTACCGCTTGCGGGCCGGTTCCCCGCCGCAGTCAGGATGGAGATAACACCATGGAAGGTATTTCGATCAGACAGAAGTTGATCCTGGGCTGTGTGGTACCCCTGCTGGCACTGGTGCTGCTGGTGATCGGGGCTATCCAGGCGATGTCCCAGCTGATGGCTGGCATGAACAGCATGTATCAGGGGGAGGTGGTGCAGCTCAAGGAGCTCAAGCAGATCGCCGATCTCTACGCGGTCAAGGTGATCGATGCGGCCAACAAGGCCAATGTGGGGGGCTTTGACCCCGCCAGATCGCGCGCGGACATGAGCGCCGCTCAGCAGGAGATCAAGCGCATCTGGCAGGGCTACCGCAGCCAGCCGATGAGCCAGGCCGAGCAGCGGGAAGCCGACCAGATGCAGGGGCTGTTCGCGGCGGCAGACCGGGAGATTGAGGCGGTGATGCAGATCCTGGCCGACATGCAAGGGAGCAATCAGGGTCAGCTGGCCGCCCATATCATGCCGCTCTATCGGGTGATCGACCCGGTCAGCGACGGGATCAGCGCCCTGGTGGAGTATCAGCTGAAGGAGGCCGAGAAGAACATGACCGAGCTCAACGGGCTCAGGGTGCAGCTCAACCGGCTGTTTATCTTGCTGCTGGTGGTCGGCGGCGCCTGCATCCTGTTCTTCGGGGTGTGGGCCGGGCGCAGCGTCAGCCAGCCCCTGGCTGCCATGGGCGGGATCTTGCGCGGCATGCAGAGGGATCTCGATCTGAGCAAACTGGCACCGGTGCTGCGCAAGGACGAGATGGGCGGGTTGGCCCACTCCCTCAACGATGTGATATGCCATTTTCGCGAGCTCATCACCCAGATCAACGGCATGGCGGAGCAGCTTGCCAGGGAGTCGGCCCAGCTGGCCCATATCGGCGTCGAGAGCCGCCAGCGCTTCGCCCAGCAGCAGGCCGAGACCGATCAGACCGCGACGGCCATGAACCAGATGAGCGCGACCGTGGCGGAAGTGGCCAACAGCTCCAACAATGCTGCCGATGCGGCGCGCCATGCCGACGGGAGTGCCCGGCACGGTCACCAGATAGTGGCGGACGCCATCCAGTGCATGTCCGGGCTGTCGTCCCAGATCCAGAACACCGCTGCCATGATCACCCAGCTGGCCGATGACAGCCGCAATATCAGCAGCGTGATGGATGCCATTCGCGGCATCGCCGAGCAGACCAACCTGCTGGCGCTCAACGCCGCCATCGAGGCGGCGCGGGCCGGTGATCAGGGACGGGGTTTTGCGGTGGTGGCCGACGAGGTACGCACCCTGGCCCAGCGTACCCAGCGCTCCACCGAGGAGATCGGCAAGACCATCGTCAAGTTGCAGCAGGGGGCCACCCAGGCAGCTTCCAGCATGGAGCTGGGGCTGGATCAGGTGGAGCAGTCCAACCGCACCGTGCTGGCCTGTGGTCAGGCGCTTGGCGAGATAGTCAGTTCGGTCAACGTGATCAACGAGATGAATACCCACATCGCCACGGCGGCGGAGGAGCAGAGCAAGGTGGCCGAGGACATCAGCCGCAATGTGGTCAATATCGCCCACATCGCCAGCGAGTCGACACAGGCCGCCTCCCAGTTGAACCAGAGCTGCCACGAGCTGGAACAGCTATCGAGCGAACTCAAGGTAAAGGTGGGGCAGTTCCGCTGTTGACGGGGCTGAGACAGGATAGAAAAGAGGCGGCCCCGGGGCCGCCTCTTTTTATTACCGCTCGCTCACTAGAGCGAGCAGCAATTTAACTGTGGCTGGCTCAGGCCTTGGCCAGCCGGTGTTCGATGGCATCCATCAGCATACCGGTGATGTGCACGTCGAAGGCCGCTTCAATCTCGCGGATGCAGGTCGGGCTGGTGACGTTAATCTCGGTCAGCCGATCGCCGATGATGTCGAGACCGACGAAGATGAGCCCCTTCTCTTTCAGCGTCGGGCCCACCGCACGGGCGATGGCCCAGTCTGCTTCGCTCAGGGGGCGCGCCTCGCCACGGCCGCCGGCCGCCAGGTTGCCACGAGTCTCCCCCTGGGCCGGGATGCGGGCCAGGCAGTAGGGCACCGGCTCACCGTCCACCACCAGCACCCGCTTGTCGCCATCCTTGATGGCGGGCAGATAGGTCTGCGCCATGCAGTACTGGCTGCCGTGAGAGGTTAATGTCTCGATGATGACGCCGACGTTGGCGTCATCCTCCTTCATGCGGAAGATGGAGGCACCGCCCATACCGTCCAGCGGCTTGAGGATGACATCCTTGTGCTTGGCGTGGAAGGCGCGCAGCTTGTCGGCACGGCGGGTCACCAGCGTGGTCGGGGTGTGCTCGGCAAACCAGGCGGTGTAGAGCTTCTCGTTGGCGTCGCGCAGGCTCTGCGGCTTGTTGACGATGAGGCAGCCCTCATCCTCGGCCCGCTCCAGCATGTAGGTGGCGTAGATGAACTCGGTGTCGAAGGGGGGATCCTTGCGCATCAGGATCACGTCCAGGCTGGAGAGCGGCTGATCCACCACCTCGCCCAGCGTGTACCAGTCGGCATAGTCATATTTGACGGTGAGCGGACGCATGGTACCGAAGGCGCGACCGGCCTCCATGTAGAGGTCTTTCATCTCCAGATAGAACAGCTCGTAGCCGCGCTTTTGCGCCTCTTCGAGCATGGCGAAGCTGGAGTCCTTCTTGATGTTGATGGCCGAGATGGGGTCCATCACGATGCCGAGTTTAATGGTCATCCGCTGTTCCTTCTTAATGGCTCGATGGGGTTGTAGGCTCGATTAGCGCAGCGTAATCGGCCGCTTGCGGCTGCATCGAGGTTGCCATGGGGCTGATCGATGCGGCCGATGGTATCAAGCGAGATCGCCAAAGCGGCATTGCAGCGCAGTAATCGCCGTCAGGGCGGCGGTTTCGGTGCGCAGCACCCGCGGCCCCAGCAGCATCTCTTTGAAATCTTCCTGCACGGTACGGGCGATCTCGTCGCTCGACAAGCCCCCTTCCGGGCCGATCAGCAGGCGCACGCCGTGCTCAGGAACGGGCAGGGTGTTGATGCTGTAAGGGGCGCGCGGGTGCAGGTTGAGCTTGAGCTCCTGGGTCTTTTCCGCCAGCCAGGCGTCCAGCTCCATCGGCATGCGCACCTCGGGCACCACGTTGCGGCCGCACTGCTCGCAGGCGCTGATCACCACTTTCTGCCACTGCTCGCGTTTTTTCTCCAGCCGATCGGCCGGCAGCTTGACGCCGCAGCGCTCGGAGAAGAGCGGGGTAATGCAGGTGACGCCCAGCTCCACCGATTTCTGGATGGTGAAGTCCATCTTGTCGCCGCGGCTGATCACCTGACCGAGGTGGATGGCCAGCGGGGATTCCACCGAGCGGGTGTCGCAACTGTCGATGGTCACTTCCACCGACTTCTTGCCGACGCTGGCGATGGTGGCGGGGTACTGGTTGCCGTCGCCGTTGAACAGCTCGAGCTGCTGACCCGGCTGCATGCGCAGCACCCGGCCGATGTGGTTGGCACCGTCTTCCGACAGGGCGAGGGTCTGGCCCACCTGCAGGGCGGCCGGTTCATAGATACGTGGAATGCGCATGGCTCAGTGTCAGTCTCTGGTTCAAGAAGAGGGATTTTAAATCCCTTGTGTCCATAGATGGGGTTATCGGCACTGCTTTTCAATAAAGGGGTTGGTATTGCCCTGCAGCTTGCCGATGCGGCGGTTGCGCTCGCACTCCCAGCCGTCGGCCGGGTACTGCCTGTCCCAGGCTTCGAACAGTTTACGCTGTTGCGCCGCCAGACGCAGCCCATACTGCTGGCTCATGTAGAGGTAGGCGCGGGCGATCTGGCCGCGTACCGGCCCCTTGGGCGGCTGCACCTGGCGATTTTTGAAGTCCACCAGCATCCGGCACTGGCCGTACTGATCCGGGGTGCCATTCCAGTCGGAGAAGCGGAAGTTGGCGCGATCGCCGTTCACCTCGCCGATGGCGGGGAAGAGGTTGTGCATGTCCCCTTCCATCTGGTTGAACTCGTCGCTCTTGCCGCAATTCTTGCGACCGCCCTGCTGCCAGCACTGCAGCTGGTGGCCGAACTCCCAGGCCGGTACCACGTGTTCCCACTCGATGCGAGCTGCGCGCTTGGGCTGCTTGCGCGGCTCATAGCCGCAGCTGGCCAGATCCGGGCTCATTTTCTTGCCCTGATAGTCAATCTTGCAGCCGCAATAGAAGGTGACCGGGTGATCCTGATAGAGGCGGTTCAGATCCTGTTTGGCGGCGCGAAAAGTCTGGGCATGCAGGGGCAGACTGACCAGCAGGGTCAGGGCGAGAGAGAGCAGGGGACGAAACATGGTGATCCTTGGCAATGAGATGGTTGGCGGAAAAAAGCAGAGAGGCACCCTAGCACAGGGACGCGACACCGGCTGGCTTACAGCGACGAGCCAACCCGCTCCAGCGGCTGCTTGCAGCGGCGGCAGTGGTAGCGAGCCTCGCCGCGCACCACCTTGTTGTGGCGGCGCACCGACAGCTGATGCTGCTGGCAGAGGCAGCGATAGGGGATGGTCGGCTGCGCCAGTACCGCCAGATCGAAGCTGTGGGTGGTTCTGGGCTCAAGGCCGAACACCGCCCGCATCACCGATTGCCACTGGCGGCCGTGAGGCAGTACCCGCGATCTGCCGCGCCCTTCGCCGCTATGTTCACCCCAAAGGGCATAGACCAGCAGGTGGGCCACCTCGTGGGGCACCACCTCGGCCAGAAACGCCCGCTGGTTGGCCTGGTAGAGGGCCGGGTTGAAGCGCAGCTCCCAGGTTTGCAGCCGCGCCGACCCTGCCGCCCGGCCGCGCATGTTGCAATGGACTTGCGGGCGGGGAAAGGGGCGGCCAAGGCGCGCTTCGGCCTGCACAAAACAGGCGTCGACACGGGCGAGCAACTGATCGTGCAGGGCGGGATCGAGGCGGGTAGCGGTGGCGGACATCGGGTTCTCGGCAAATGGCGGACAAGCAAAAGGGGAGCCAGGCTCCCCTTTATACCACAAGCGTGACGCTTACAGACCGGCGGCGGAACGCAGCAGTTCGGCCTTGTCGGTCTGTTCCCACGGGAACTCGTTGCGACCGAAGTGACCGTAGGCGGCAGTGGCCTGGTAGATCGGGCGCTTCAGATCCAGCATCTGGATCAGGCCGTACGGACGCAGTTCGAAGTGCTCGCGCACCAGCTTGACCAGCAGATCCTCGGCGACCTTGGCAGTGCCGAAGGTTTCGACGCTGATGGAGGTCGGCTCGGCCACGCCGATGGCGTAGGAGATCTGGATTTCGCAGCGATCGGCCAGACCGGCGGCGACGATGTTCTTGGCCACGTAGCGGGCGGCGTAGGCAGCGGAGCGGTCAACCTTGGACGGATCCTTGCCGGAGAAGGCGCCACCACCGTGACGGGCCATGCCGCCGTAGGTGTCGACGATGATCTTGCGACCGGTCAGACCGCAGTCACCCATCGGGCCGCCGATGACGAAACGGCCGGTCGGGTTGATGAAGTATTTGGTGTCCTTGTTGACCCACTCGGCCGGCAGCACCGGCTTGATGATCTCTTCGCGCACCGCTTCCACCAGATCCTTGTGGCTGATGGATTCGGCGTGCTGGGTAGACAGCACCACGGCATCCACACCGATGATCTTGCCGGCGTCGTCGTAGGCGAAGGTCAGCTGGCTCTTGGCATCCGGACGCAGCCACGGCAGGGTGCCGTTCTTGCGCACTTCAGCCTGACGCTTCACCAGCAGGTGAGAGTAGGTGATGGGGGCCGGCATCAGCACGTCGGTTTCGTTGGTGGCGTAGCCGAACATCAGGCCCTGGTCGCCCGCGCCCTGTTCCAGCGGATCGCTGCGGTCAACGCCCTGGTTGATGTCCGGGGACTGCTTGCCGATGGCGTTCAGCACGGCGCAGGAGTCGGCATCGAAGCCCATGTCGGAGTGGGTGTAGCCGATGTCGCGCACGGTGTCGCGCACGATCTGCTCGATGTCTACCCAGGCGGTGGTGGTTACTTCACCGGCCACCATGACCATGCCGGTCTTGACCAGGGTCTCGCAGGCGACACGGGCCTTGGTGTCTTGCTTGAGGATGGCGTCCAGGACCGCATCGGAGATCTGGTCCGCAATCTTGTCGGGATGGCCTTCGGAGACCGACTCGGAAGTAAACAGCTTTGCCATGATGGGATTCTCAGCTTGTCTGGGGTTATCGCCGCAGCAATAACCGGGTGATGATAGGATGATTGTAGAGGTATCTACATCTGGACGTCCATTTTAGTTAGCGCCCCCCTCGATTGCCAGCACTATTTTGGTTTTACCGCCCCCTGGCCGAACAAGATCCGCGCTTTACCCCATTTGGGGTGTAAAGCGGTTACGGCTCAATCGTTTGCCCCGTCAAGAAAAGCGATTGAGCTCCCAAAGCCACTTTATTCGCCCAGATAATATTTGCACGCCGCGCCCCCTGCTGGGACAATAACGCGCCTTAATCTTGGCCATCAAATGAAGCAATCGCAGGAGATACAGATGCCTTCTCGTAAAGAGCTTGCCAATGCCATTCGCGCATTGAGTATGGATGCCGTTCAAAAAGCCAACTCCGGTCACCCGGGCGCCCCCATGGGAATGGCGGATATCGCCGAAGTGTTGTGGCGCAGCCACCTCAAACATAACCCGAACAACCCCAAGTGGGCCGACCGCGACCGTTTCATTCTCTCCAACGGCCACGGCTCCATGCTGCTGTACTCCCTGCTGCACCTCTCCGGTTATGACCTCTCCATCGACGATCTGAAAAACTTCCGCCAACTGCACTCTCGCACCCCGGGTCACCCGGAGTACGGTTACGCGCCGGGCGTTGAAACCACGACCGGTCCGCTGGGTCAGGGCATCACCAATGCCGTCGGCATGGCGATCGCCGAGAAGGCCATGGCCGAGCAGTTCAACCAGCCGGGTCACGACATCGTTGACCACTACACCTACGCCTTCATGGGCGACGGCTGCCTGATGGAAGGTATCTCCCACGAAGCCTGCTCCCTGGCCGGTACCCTGCAACTGGGCAAACTGATCGCGTTCTGGGATGACAACGGCATCTCCATCGACGGTCACGTGGAAGGCTGGTTCACCGACGACACCGTCAAGCGCTTCGAAGCTTACGGCTGGCACGTGATTGCCGCCGTTGACGGCCACAGCCCGGAAGCGATCAACGCCGCCATCGAAGCCGCCAAGGCCGAGACCGGCAAGCCGACCCTGATCTGCTGCCGCACCATCATCGGTTACGGCTCCCCGAACAAATCCGGTTCTCACGACTGCCACGGCTCACCGCTGGGCAACGACGAGATCGCCGCCGCCCGTGCCTTCCTGAAGTGGGACCACGCGCCGTTCGTTATCCCGTCCGACATCGCTGCCGAGTGGAACGGTCAGGAGAAGGGCGCCAAACTGGAAGCCGACTGGGCTGCCAAGTTCGCCGCCTATGAAGCCGCTCACCCGACCCTGGCTGCCGAATTCAAGCGCCGTACTGCTGGCGAACTGCCGGCCAACTGGGCCGCTGAATCCGCCAAGATCATCGAAACCCTGCAAGCCAACCCGGCCAAGATCGCGACCCGCAAAGCGTCCCAGAACTCGCTGGAAGCCTTCGGCAAGCTGCTGCCGGAGTTCATGGGTGGTTCTGCCGACCTGGCGCCGTCCAACCTGACCATGTGGTCCGGTTCCAAGTCCCTGACCAACGACGATGCCTCCGGCAACTACATCCACTACGGTGTACGCGAGTTCGGCATGTCCGCCATCATGAACGGTATCGCCCTGCACGGTGGTTTCATCCCTTACGGCGCCACCTTCCTGATGTTCATGGAATACGCCCGCAACGCCCTGCGCATGGCCGCCCTGATGAAGCAGCGCGCCATCTTCGTTTACACCCATGACTCCATCGGTCTGGGTGAAGATGGCCCGACTCACCAGCCGGTCGAGCAGATCGCTTCCCTGCGTCTGACCCCGAACATGAGCACCTGGCGTCCGTGTGACCAGGTTGAGTCCGCCATCGCCTGGAAGCACGCCATCGAGCGTACCGACGGCCCGACTGCGCTGATCTTCTCTCGTCAGAACCTGGCCCAGATGGACCGCAGCGCCCAGCAACTGGCCGATACCGCCAAGGGTGGTTACGTGCTGAAGGATTGTGCCGGCAAGCCTGAGCTGATCCTGATCGCCACCGGTTCCGAAGTGGAACTGGCCGTTGCCGCCTATGAGCAGCTGACTGCCAAGGGCCGTGCCGTGCGCGTGGTCTCCATGCCGGCCACCGACGTGTTCGATGCCCAATCTGCCGAGTACAAAGAGTCCGTCCTGCCGGCCTCCGTCACCAAGCGTGTGGCCATCGAAGCCGGCATCGCCGACTACTGGTACAAGTACGTCGGTTTCGGCGGCAAGATCATCGGCATGACCACCTTCGGTGAGTCTGCACCGGCCGAGCTGCTGTTCAAGGAATTCGGCTTTACCGTGGAAAACGTGGTTGCGACTGCTGAATCCCTGTAATCGCTGAATATTGGGTCAATCTGACTCAATAGCCGGAACGATAAAACGCCCTCCATCGCAAGATGGGGGGCGTTTTTTATGGCTGCTTGGGTATGACGAAATAGCGTGTGAGCCAATACGGGAGGTATTCAGATCGATTACTTGATCAATCTCGCTTTTTCTTTTGAATTTGCTTTCAAGTTTGGCGTCATACGATACCATGCTGGGCGGCTTACCCCCGTCATTACAAGGCATAAACCAATATTCGGTAGCGTCCATTGAACAAGCTTGGTTAGCAACGTTCGGGCTATTTGATGGTTGCTGGCTGCTTGGTGTCATGCAGCAGGGTTGTCGGGATGGCGGTCAGTTTTTCATGAAGAGTTCTTGATTATAAAAATGTCATGTGACGTATATCTGAAATGGAGTTTCCCATGTCTTGTTCCATTGTCATCAATCAGTCAGCACAGAAACTACAAGTCAATAAGGACAGCTACGATCTGGGAAGAATATCGAACGTACAGGTTAGGGTCCTTTCCTGGAAAGACAAAATACTCAATATGATGATATTGGGGGCCCTTGCTTCCAGTTTACTGTTCATATTCGTGCCAACGGATGCACAAGGTCAGGTTATTACATGGATTCTTCCTGCTATTGCATTTTTGATTGGTGCATGTCTGGCACTGGTGATAAGTACCAAGTATGAGTTCAGGTTGGAATTCAGACATTCTGATGAGGTAGGAGTGCAATGGTTCACGGCTGCCAAGAGTCGAGCCGAGAGTGACTTTACATTGTTCAAACAGTGGGAAGCTGAACTAAAGCACCATATTCGATAGCCTGTTATTGGCCCGCAGGTTCGATTGGCGAAGCGTCATCGAATGTTCGCGCATCTGCGTCGATGCCATAAAAATAATATCCCTCCCTGTTACCAAACAAGAGACCGGCATATAGCCGGTCTCTTTTTATTATTCAGGGCATGTCTTATACCTGCGGCGGGGTGCTTTCCGCGTTGGACATCACCGCATCAATCTGCACCAGGGCGCCGGCGGGCAGCTCGCTTACACCAATCACGGTGCGGGCGGGCAGATAGGCCGGGAAGTATTTGGTGTAGATGGCATCCACATCTGTCAGATCCGCGATGTTCTTCACCTGGATATTGACCTTGACGATATCGTCCATCACGTGGCCGATGCTCTCGACGATGGTCTTGATATGGCCGAGGCACTGGGCGGTCTGCTCCTTGACACAACCGGTCAGGATCTTGCCGGTAGCCAGGTCAACCTGTAATGACCCAGCCGTTCCTGCACAACTAAGCGGCTTCGGCATAGGCCTGCGCCGGTGTTTTCATCTTTAGCGCCTGGTGAGGACGCTTCTGGTTGTAAAACTGGATCCAGTCGCCAATCACCCGACTGGCATGCTGCAAGGTCTCGAACCTCTGCCGATGGGCACACTGCTCCTTGAGCGTTCTGATCACCCGCTCGACCATGCCGTTTTGTTCCGGCGTGTACGGCGTGATGAACTCCTGCTGCAACCCATAGCTCTTCACCAGTGCTGTGTAGTTGCGGCTGGTAAACACCAACCCATTGTCGCTACGTAACAAAAACGGCGATGCAACTCGTCCCAAGCTGCCGAAGCGAGCAATTAAGGCTTGCTCCAGCGCTGCCTCGGCCGTTTTCGATTTACCACTGCGCGAGAGATGCCATCCCAGTAGTTCACGGGTATGGCAATCAATCACCAGCGCCAAGGAACACCAGCCATCGCGACCAGCCCAGATCCGGCATAGGTCCGTCGCCCAGCGTTGGTTGGGCGCTGAGGCCACCGAAGGCAGGGCCTGGATCCGGGGGCGAAACCCAACCGGACGCTTGCGAACTTGCCAGCCCTTGAGCTGGAAGATGCGCTGTACCGTGTTCTTGTTGAACCCCAACAGGGCTGCAACCGTCCGGTAACCGAACGATGGGTTCTCCTCAATCATGTTTTTGATCGGGGTGACCAGATGCTCCTGAAGCTTGGGCGCGGCCTTGACGCTGCGGTAGTACCAACTACGACGCGGCAGGCCAAACCAGCGGCAGAGCTTGCTGACGGAGACATCAATACCTTCTGCGCGTAATCCCTGCTGAACATCGGCGACTATCTGTCGTCCTCGCCCAGCAGGGAGGCCAGCTTTTTTCTGGCGCGTAACTCCAGCATGGCCTCGCCATAAGCTTCCTGGAGTTCCTTGAGCTGCTTCTCGTACTGCTCGCGAATATCCAGTGGCTTGGCCCGTAAGGCGTTTTCCATGCCCCGTTTGGCGTCATCTACCCATTCTTCAATCTCGGAGGGCGGCAAATCAAAGGCTCGAGCCGCTTCGGCGACGGTGGTCTTGCCCTGAATGATTTCCATGACCAAGGCGGACTTGCGCTTGGCCGTCCAACGTTTGATTTCTTCGTCCATCGTGATGCTCATGTCTGTGATCTCCACTCATTATGACCTGAGCAGGATTTCAGTGGGTCATTACAAACCGGCAGCTGGCCGGCGATGTGGTTGTAGTGGGAGAAGGCGACGGTCTGGGTGTGCAGCGGGCTTCTCGGCGCCTTGTCGGTATTGCGGGCGCTGATCACCAGATTGTGTCTGTCTTCCACCAGCTGTGGCGGGGTGCCGTCACCGTGGGAGATGACCGCATCCATCTGCACCCGGGCGCCCTGCGGCAGGGCGGAGGCCACGATCACGCTGCGCGCCGGCAGGTAGGCGACGGCGCGGGCAATGGCGGAGTCCGGGAAGAAGGTGGTGTAGACCTCGTTGACGGCGTCCAGATCGGCCAGGCTGGTCAGATAGACGGTGACCTTGACGATATCGTCAAACGGCACATCGATGCTCTCCAGCACGTGCTTGATGTTGCGCAGGCACTGCTCCGCCTGCTGCTGGATGCCACCGGCGACCAGCTGGCCCGATGCGGCATCGACCGGCAGCTGGGCACCGATATTGTTGTAGTGGGAGAAGGCGACGGTATGGGTCGAGAGCGGATCCTGCGGCGCCTTGTCGCTGTTGCGGGAGAGCTTCAGCAAGGGGCAGGGAGCCTGCGGGAAGGTGCCTTCACCGTTGGAGATGAGCGCGTCCATCTGCACGGCGGCGCCGAGCGGCAGACCGGCCACCGCCAGCACGGTACGGGTCGGCAGCAGGCGCGGGAAGAACTCGCGATAGACGGCGTTGACCGCGTCGAGATCGGCAATCTCTTTGAGAAACACCGTGATTTTGACCACGTCATCCATCACATGATCGATGCTCTCGACGATGGCCTTGATATTGGTGAGGCACTGTCTGGCCTGCGCCTTGATATCCCCTGCGACCAGCGCGCCCGTTTTCGGGTCGACCGGCAGCTGGGCGGAGATATTGTTGTAGTGGGAGAACGCCACGCTCTGGGTGCTGGGGCTCAGATCCTGCGGTGCATTGGCGGTATTTCTGGCTGACTTGATGATGGTACCACTCATGGCGATACTCCTTTTTCGTTTTTGATGTAGGGTCAGGCCGCGTTGCTCTTCCCTGGCCAATGTGCCACGCAGGGCGATACCCATGATGGCGGCAACAGTTGCCCGTTCCCGCCGCAGGGCGACGGGGGCAGGGGACCATGGTCATCACTGTGTAAAGCCTTGTGCCGGTGCCGCCGGCGCGTGCAAACGGATAAGGGAGAAATAAATCGGCTTGATGATTCAGACGGGAGGATTCTAGGGGGCGTTCGCCAGCGGATGCAAACCGGGATCCGGTTTCTATGAGGTGGCTCAACAGAGTGAAATATATTCACTTTGCTATTCAATGCATGACCAGAATGGCCAGTAAAGGTGATGGGGCTCCCACTTTTTGCCATGCAGACGGCTGATGGCACCTTTATTGGCGTCGATTCAGGTTACCAGCTGTAAATCCCAGGTTAATGATTCTGACCAACTTGCAGGATATTATCCCGGTTTTGCATAGCTATTTATTTTTCGGCCTGGTGAAGGGCTTTTCATAAGGCCAAAAATATGCCTGAAGTGAGCCGCAAGAGAGCCATTGAAATAACATTCAGCCCATCTGCATGGTAATAAGCTGGGGTGGCAGGAGCGGATGGAAATGAGGGGCGCTGTTCACTGCCGGATGCGGCAACCAGGCGGGCAGGACGCCACCCGGCATATGCCATATATTTTCAGCGCTGCGAACATGGCCTTAGTGCGCGGGCGTCGTGCGTCAGCGCCCTGTCAGAGGGAAGGGCGCTGCGCATTTACCCGGCCCCTGGCAGCCAATACTGTGAGAGCGAGTCAACCCATGATGGAGAGAGTCCCATGACCGAGAAGCTGATTGACGACAAGCAACCGACCCCGGATCCGGCAGAGCAGAATGCCTTTTTCCCTTCCCCCTATTCATTGAGCCAGTTCACTTCGCGCAAGTCGGATCTGGCGGGGGCCGACTATCCCGCCCCCTATCGCGGTGGCCGCTGGAAGATCCTGCTGATCGGGGCCGATGAGCGCTATCTGCCCACCGACAACGGCACCCTGTTCTCTACCGGCAACCATCCGGTGGAAACTCTGCTGCCCATGTATCACCTCGACAAGGCGGGCTTTGCCTTTGAAGTGGCCACCCTGTCGGGCAATCCGGTCAAGTTCGAGTGGTGGGCCATGCCGACGGAGGATGAGGCGGTGGTGGGGCTCTATGGCAAATACCAGGGGCAGTTCCGCCAGCCCGCCAAACTGGCGGATCTGCTGGCCCAGGTGCAGGCCCCCGACTCGGACTACCTCGGTGTGTTCATTCCCGGCGGGCACGGCGCCCTGCTGGGACTGCCCGAGAGCGCCGAGGTCAAGGCGCTGCTGGAGTGGGCGATGGCCCACGAGCGTTTCATCATCACCCTCTGCCACGGGCCGGCGGCCTTGCTGGCGGTAGCCAATCCGCACACCTTCGCCGGCTACCGGATCTGCGCCTTCCCCGATGCGCTGGATGAGCAGACGCCGGCGATCGGCTACATGCCGGGTCGGCTCACCTGGAAGTTTGGCGAGCGGCTCAAGGGGATGGGGTTTGAGATCGTCAACAGCGGCATTTCGGGGGAGGTGTGCCGGGATCGCAATCTGCTGACCGGTGACAGCCCGCTGGCCGGCAATCCGCTCGGCAAGCTGGCCGCCACTACCCTGCTGGAGGCGGTGAGCCGCCAATAGCGTCACGCCCCTCGCAAGAGGAACTGGCAGATCAGGCAGGAAATCAGGCAGGAAATCAGGCAGGAAATCAGGCAGGAAATAAAGCAGGGCCGTCGCGTGACGGCCCTGCTTTATTGGGTCTGGACCAGGTCTGGCTCAGGCGGGATAGAGGGCACCCAGCACGGTGGGGCGGCTGGCACCGGCGTATGGGAGGGCAGGTTGCCCTCCTTGTTCAGGGAGCGCCTTGGGGCAGGCCTGACTCAGGCAGGATAAAGGGCACCCAGTATCGCCGGGCGGCTGGCACCGGTGACAGCCGGCAGGTTGCCGGGTTGACGGTGAATAAAGCGCTGCGCCAGCCAGGCAAACGCCGCGCCCTCCATCCAGTCGGGGGCGATCCCCAGCTCGGCCGTGTTGGCGATGCGCCAGCCGGGCAGCAGGCTGACCAGTTCCGCCAGCAGCGGGGCGTTGTGGGCGCCGCCGCCGCAGACATACAGCTCGGGCCGGCTCTGCGCATCAGCCAGTACGGGCAGCTGGCGGGCGATGCTGTGGCAGGTGAGCGCCTGCAGGGTGCGTTGCACATCCGCCGGGGCATGGGAGTGGCCGGCCAGCTCGCCATCGAGCCAGTCGAGGGTGAACATCTCCCGCCCGGTGCTCTTGGGGTGGGGGGCGGTAAAGTAGGGGTGAGCCAGCAACTGCTCCAGCAGTGCAGGGATAAGCTGGCCGCTGGCCGCCCACTGGCCGCCGGCATCGTAGCCGGCTCCCTTGGGGTGATGACGGCGATACCAGCCGTCGAGCAGGGTGTTGGCCGGGCCGGTATCAAAGCCATAGACGCCGTCCGCCTGGCCCGGCAGCACCGAAATATTGGCGATGCCGCCGAGGTTCAGCACCACCCGCAGGGCGCCGGAGTGGGCAAAGAAGGCCTGATGGAAGGCGGGCACCAGCGGCGCCCCCTGGCCGCCGAGGGCCATGTCCATGGTGCGAAAGTCGGCCACCACATCGATGCCGGTCAGCGCCGCCAGCAGGGCCGCGTTGCCGATCTGCAGGGTAAAGCCGAGCTGGGGGCGGTGGCGGATGGTCTGGCCGTGGCTGCCGAGGGCGCGAATATCTTTGGGAGTCAGCCCCGCTTTGGCCAGCAGGGCGTGGGTGGCGGCGGCAAACTCGCGGGCGACCAGGTTGTCGGCCACCCCCATGCGGTCGATCTCGTTGTCGCCCGGGGTGCAGAGGGCGTGCAGCTCGTGCGCGGTGGGCCAAGGGTGGCTGAGAGCCGCCTCGACCCGCAGTTCATCCCCCTCGATCAGCACCAGCACGGCGTCGATACCATCCATGCTGGTACCGGACATCAAGCCTATATAGCGTTCAGTCATGGGGCTTCCTTACTTGCAGCGCGGGAAAACGTACGTGAGAGAGGGAGCGGCCTCGATCCCATGCCGTATTCTGGTACCGGACATCAAGCCTATATAGCGTTCAGTCATGGGGCTTCCTTACTTGCAGGTCGGGAAAAAGTACGTGAGAGAGGGAGCGGCCTCGATCCCATGCCGTATTCTGGTGCCGGACATCAAGCCTATATAACGCTCGCTCATGACTGCTCCTTGTGGGTCTCTGGCATGGTGGCTCAGCTGCCGCCGTTGGCCCGCTTGTTCTGGGCCAGCTGCAGCTCCGGGCTGTCCAGCTTGGCCAGCTGGGGCATGGCCTGCGCCTTGAAGTTGGCCAGCGCCCGTCCGCTGAGAGACTCCGCCTGGGGGAGGTTGAGGGTACGCGGGTTCTTGTGCACGCCGCCCACCACGAACTCATAGTGCAGATGTGGGCCGGTGACCCGGCCGGTGCCGCCGAGCAGGCCGATGGTCTGGCCCTGCTTGACTCGCTGCCCCTTGTTGACGGTGCGCTTGGAGAGGTGCAGGTACTTGGTCACGTAGTTGCCAGCGTGCTTGATGAAGACGTAGTTGCCGTTGAACTGGTTGTAGCCGGCGGCCACCACGCTGCCGCCGCCCGCCGCCATGATGGGGGTCCCCACCGGCGCCACGTAGTCGATGCCGTTGTGGGGGCGCACCTTGCCGGTGACCGGGTGCAGCCGGCGCGGATTGAAGTTGGAGCTGATGTATTTGAAGTTGACCGGCGCGCGCAGGAAGCTCTTGCGCATCGCCTTGCCATCCGGGGTGTAGTAGTTGCCGTCCTCGTTCAGCACGGCGCGATAGGTGGCACCCTGGTTGACGAACTCGGCGGCCAGGATGTCGCCGGAGGCAACCCGCTCGTCATCCTGATACTTCTCTTCGTAGACCACCCGGAAGCTGTCGCCCGGCTGCAAGTCCTGGGCGAAGTCGATGTCCCAGCCGAAGATGGCGGCGAGATCCATGATCTGATCCTCGGTCATGCCGGCGTCGACGGCGGCGCCCCAGAAGCTGGAGCGGATCTCGCCCTTGGCCACCTGTTCGCGGGTGTCGAGTTCGAGCTTGACCGGTCTGGCCACGAAGCTGTCGGCCTTGCGGCTCACCTTGAGCGCCTGCTCCAGGCTGTGGGGGTAGTAGAGGCTGTGCAGCTCGCCGTCCTTGGTGAGCTTGAAGGTGAGCTCCTGGCCTGGCTTGAGCAGGCGCAGGGTATCCGTGCCCTCGAGCTGGTCGATGAGGTGCAGATCCGTGGTGCTGAGGCCGAGGCGCTGGAAGATGACCCCCATGTTGTCGCCGCTGCGTACCTTCACCTGTTTGGTGATGTAGCTCGGCTTGGGCGGGGCGACGGGCTTGGCTTCGGCCAGCAGCGCCTCCTCGTCGACCTGCTGCTCCATGGCCAGCTCGTTGCCGTTGTCATCGACCCGGGTAGCGACCGCCTGTTCGCTGGGCCAGGCCGCCAGCATCATCACCATGATGCTCAGGATCAGCACCATTTTTCGGTGCCAGTGAGGGAGAGAGTTGAAGGCGTGCCAAATGACCATGAGAAGCAGACGAAGTTGAGCCGGGAAGAATGTCGGAGTTTACCGCCTTTCCAATTGGCCCGCCATTCCAGTAATATGTCTGGCCCTGTGGAATCGTGATTGGAGAGTCAAAAAATGTCCCAGCTCGAGGTGGCGCTAGCCGAGATCAAGCGCGGAGCGGAAGAAATTCTGGTGGAAGAAGAACTGGTCGCCAAATTGAAGGAAGGGCGCCCGCTGCGCATCAAGTTGGGGATGGACCCGACGGCTCCCGACATTCATCTGGGTCATACCGTGATCCTCAACAAGCTGAAGACCTTCCAGGATCTGGGCCATGAAGTGATCCTGCTGATCGGTGACTTCACCGCCATGGTGGGTGACCCCTCCGGCAAGAACGCCACCCGTCCGCCGCTCTCCGAAGAGGCCATCAAGCACAACGCCCTCACCTATGCCGAGCAGGCGTTCAAGATCCTCGATCCCGCCAAGACCCGCATCGAGTACAACTCGACCTGGCTGAGCGAGCTGGGCGCGACCGGCATGATCAAGCTGGCGGCCAAGCAGACCGTGGCCCGCATGATGGAGCGCGACGACTTCAAAAAGCGCTACAGCAACGGCCAGTCCATCGCCATTCACGAATTTCTCTATCCGCTGCTGCAAGGCTATGACTCGGTCGCGCTGAAGGCGGACGTCGAGCTCGGCGGTACCGATCAGAAGTTCAACCTGCTGATGGGCCGCGAGCTGCAAAAAGATGCCGGCATGGCGACCCAGTGCGTGCTGATGATGCCGCTCTTGGTGGGCCTGGACGGCGTCAAGAAAATGTCCAAGTCCGCTGCCAACTACATCGGCGTGCACGATGCCCCGGGCGAGATGTTCGGCAAGATCATGTCCATCACCGACGATCTGATGTGGAACTACTACGAACTGCTCTCCTTCCGTCCGCTGGCTGAAATCGAAGAGTTCAAGGCAGGTATCGCTGCCGGCACCCTCAACCCGCGCGACGTGAAGATCTGGCTGGCCAAAGAGATCATCGCCCGTTATCACGACGAGGCGGCGGCCGAAGCGGCCCACGAAGATTTCACCCAGCGCTTCTCCAAGAACGCCATTCCGGACGAAATGCCGGAAGTCGAGCTGGCTTTGGAAGGCGAAGGTCTGGCCATTGCCAACCTGCTCAAAGACGCCGATCTGGTGGCCACCACCTCCGAAGCGCTGCGGATGATCAAGCAGGGCGCGGTGAAGGTTGATGGCGAGAAGCTGGACGATGGCAAGGCACTCATCGGTGCTGGCACCGCCGTCTACCAGGTCGGCAAGCGCAAGTTTGCCCGGGTGACCGTCAAGTAAGTCGCCACCACCGGCGCCGCCATAAGAAAGGCCTCCCTTGCGGAGGCCTTTTTGTTTGCTCATTCCTGCAAAGAGGGATCAACCCTCGGTTTTCAGGAAGTTGCGATAGAGCATGTAGAGGTGGGCCGAGCTCCAGCTGAAGTTGCTGGCCCCCTGCATGGCGCCGGTCTCCGGGTTGTAGTTTTCGCGGATGGGGCCGCTGCCCGCCAGCCCCTCGGCGTTGGCAAACAGCTTGTTGACGAGCTGTTGGGCATCGCTGCGATAGCCGTAGTTCTCCAGCCCCTTCACCCCGAAGTAGAACTGATCCAGCCAGACCCGGCCGCGCCAGTAGATGTCGGGGTCGTAGGCCGGGTTGGTCAGTGCCGCCGTGCCGAGCGGCACCTTGGTGTTGAACTCCTGGGCATTGAGCATCACCTCGCGTACCCGCGCCGCCTTCTCCTTGTCCGCCACCTCGGCCCAGAGCGGGCTCCACCCTTCCGGGCCACGGCCGCGGGCGGTCAACAGCTTGCCGACGCAGCCGTTGGCGTCGGGCAGATCCCCCTGGGCTATCTGGCGGTCGTAATAGAAGCCGGAGGCCTCATCGAACAGGCAGCTGTTGATATAGCCGGCCAGCTGGGTTGCCCCTTCGCGATAGCGGCTCGCCTCGTCCGGCTTGCCGAGCAGTTCGGCCATGTCGGCCAGGATGCGTTTCTCCTTGGCGAGGAAGGCGTTGAGCTCCACCGACTCCTGATCGATGGAGAAGCCGATGAGGCTGCCGTCGTCCTGATGGTTTTCGAAGAAGAAGACGTTCCAGTCCTGGCGCGCCTTGGCCATGTCGCCGCCATAGGTCTTGTCGGCATAGCGCTTGAGCTGATCCGGCTCGATAAAGCCGAAGCGGGCGGCGTTGTCCATGCCGGACTCCCAGCCGGCGCCGTGCTGGGCGCCGATATCCATGTCGGCGTAGCCGCCAACGCTCAATATCTGCTGATAGAGCGCCATGCCGGCGCAGCCATACCAGCCATCTCCCTCATCGGTACAGCTCGACAGATCCAGCCCGACCGGTGCTCCCGTCGGGTATTGCACCTTGAAGGTGATGTTGCCGAACTCGTCGTTGTGCTCGACGTGGCGGGTGGCGCCATATTCGATGATGCCGTTGCGGTTGTTGTCCCGCGCCCGATACCACCAGTCGTGATAGGCCTGGATCTTCGGATACATCTCGGCGATGAAGGCCTTGTCCTGGGTGGCGCTGTAGATCTCCCAGATGGCCCAGGCGGAGAGAGGCGGCTTGGTGTCGCGCTCGTTCCAGTTGCCGCCGTCGCCACCGCGATCGGCGAGCTTGTTGTAGAAGACGGCGTCGATCACCATGCCGGCATCCTGTGGCCGGACCGGGTCATCGGCCTGGATCTGGTAGTCATACATGGCGCGCACGTTGTTCTTGGCTACCTCGGGGTTGAAGTGGGCCATGGCGTAGGCGTGCTTCCAGCTGTCCCAGGCCCAGACCCCGTCGAACCAGCGGGCGGTGTTGGAGGGGGTCACTCCGTCGTGCAGGATGGCACCGGCCGGTGAGCGCCAGTTGCCGTTGAGGGTCTCCATCGCCTTGACCGCGATGCGCCGTTCCGATTCCGGGATCCCCTGATTGGAGAGGCCGCGCGCCAGGTAATCCTCCCAGCGGCGGATGGAGTCGCCGAAATGGCTGGCGGGGTCGGCCAGCAGCGCCTGGCGGCTCTGCTCGAAGCGGTCGGCGTCAGCACGGCTGTGGACATAGCTCTGCAGGGTGTAGATATCCTGCTGGCCCTTGGCGGCCAGGGTGAGGCTGGCCTCGCTCACGTAGCCGAGCCCCTGCTCGTCGAGGGTGGTGCGACTGGGCAGGGTGCGATCGATGCGGTAGCTGGCGCTGCCGCTTTGCATGATGTTCCAGGTGCTGCGCAGTTTGCCGAACTGGAATGCCACGCCGCGCTCGGTCTGGCTGATGGTGCGGGTCCAGGCGGGGTACTGCTCGGCGACCGTCTTGTTGGCATCCCACTGGTTGAGCAGCTCCCCCTGCCAGTTGAGCTTGAGGGTGAGGGGGGTGTCAGTGTGGTTGATGAGACGGGTACGAACCAGTGCAGTGCGGGCATCGCCGTAGCGCAGCTCCAGCTCTAGGGTGAAGGGGTCAAATTCGAAGCGCTGCACCAGCGCCCCCGGGATGGCGTACAGCGCCTGCTTGTTGGCGCTGGTGAGTGGGAAGGCGCGGCCGCTCTCGTCGCTCAGGGTCAGCTTGTCCAATTCGCTGGCGAAGAACAGGCTGTACTCCTCGGCGATGACCATGGGGCCGGTAAAGCCACCCCATTCGCTGTCGCTGGCGGGCAGCAGGAAGCCGTGCCAGGCGCCGAGATCGAGCAGCGGGTTGTATTTGAGGTTGGAGTAGCTGTCAAAGTCACGGAACTGGAGCGGGGTGCCGCTGCGGTCGATCACGTTCTGATACTGGTTCGCCAGGGTGGCGCTGGGGGCGGCCGGGCTGCTGGAGTCATTGCCGTTGCAGGCTGTGAGGCCGAACAGGGCAACGCTCAGGGTGACGGATAGTAAACTTTTACGAAACATCTCTCGCTCCAATGACAGTTTTTGTAGGTTAAGGAAGGTGTTTTTTAGTGTTTATTTTAGTGAAAGCGTTTGCGAGAGCCATTATAGGGTGATTTTGACGGGATTATTGGCGCTGCGTCACAGTGCAGGAGGGGCTGGTGTGAGCCGGATCACCCGGTTACACGAGGTTACATAATTCGATATTTAGTAACTTTTTACTTGTCTGGCGGCAGTCAGCGAGAGGGAGGAGGGGCAGGTACGCAGGTATTGATAGGGGGTCAGGCCGAACTCCTGCTTGAAGCGGGCGGCAAAGCGGCTGGGGGAGTCGTAGCCACAGGCGAGGGCCGTCTCCAGCGGCGCCAGACCCTGCTGCAGCAAGGTGAGGGCGTGGCTCATGCGCACCTGAGTCAGCAGCTGGCGAAAGCTGCGTCCCTCGGCGGCCAGCTTGCGCGCCATGGAGGCACGGCTCATGGCGAAGTGCGGTGCGACCCCCTCCAGGGTGTGATCGGCGCCCGGCTCCACCCCGAGGTAGCGGGCCAGCCGCTCGCCGAGGGTCATGGTGTGGGCGGGAAACAGCAGATCGAGCCCGCCAGCGGCCTGCAGCTCGGCATAAAAACCCTGCAGCAGTTGGGCCTGGGTGGCCTCATTGAGCCGCCGATCCGCCATGGAGCAGACCAGCTCGAAACAGAAGGCCAGTGCCGGACTGACCGTCAGGCGCGGCTCTCTGAGCGGGCCGGCCTGGGCGGCGCTGAGCCATTCGACGGGGGGCGGGGTCAGCAGGGTCAGCGCGCGGGAGCGAAACTTGCCCTGCTCCGGCTGGTTGACGAAGGTGAGCTGGTGACCGGCCGGGATCAGCAGCCAGCTCGCCTGATCGAACGCCAGACGCTTCTCCTGCCACCACAACTGCTTGTGACCCTGCTCCACCCAGATGATGGTGGGGGCATAGATGAGCACCCGGTGCAGCGGCTGCTGGCGGATCCCGAGATAGTGGTGCAGTTGCAGCAGTGGCGTGCTCATCCGGCTGGCTCCTAGGGGGTGACGAAGGTGGCGGTCAGGGTGGCCTTGCCAAGGGCCATGCTGTTGAGCATGTAGCCTACCATGGCGGGCGGGGTGTCTGCCTTCACCTCCAGGGGCTGGGGCAGGGCCCAGGCGGTGAACTGGTAGCGGTGCATGCCGTGGCCGGCGGGCGGGCAGGGGCCGCCGTAACCCTGGCTGCCAAAGTCGGTCTTAAGCTCCAGCCCCTGCTTGAGCTTGCCGGAGGCGTTGCTCGGTAGCTCGCTCTGACTGGCCGGCAGGTTCACCACCAGCCAGTGCCACCAGCCGCTGCCGGTGGGGGCGTCGGGGTCATAGGCGGTGATGGCGACGCTCTTGGTGCCGGCCGGCAGATCCTGCCAGCTCAGCTGGGGCGAGCGGTTGTCGCCGCTGCAGCCAAAGCCGTTGAAGCTGAAGGCCTTGTCCATCAGCTGGCCTTCGTGGATGTCGCTGCTCTTTAGGGTCATGGCACTGGCGGGCAGGGCCGCCACGCACAGCAGGGAGAGCAGGGTGGTACGCTTGGCAATCTTCATG
Organism: Aeromonas sp. FL131; assembly: GCF_049860615.1. NCBI lineage: Bacteria > Pseudomonadati > Pseudomonadota > Gammaproteobacteria > Aeromonadales > Aeromonadaceae > Aeromonas > Aeromonas sp. FL131. The sequence continues at coordinate 2,978,135 of NZ_CP187595.1, read as the reverse complement.
GTGAGGCTCCTCGGTGGATGATGGGATCAGTCTAGCGAAGAGGGGGAGAAGGTGAGTGACCAAACCGCTCAAAGTGACCTGCTTACTGCCATGACATGAGTCGTTGTGTTGATTGATGGTGAGCGCTGCGAAAGAGTGGTGGCGCGTCCGGGCATAAAAAAACCGGCATCATGGATGCCGGTTTTTTACTGTGCTGACAGCTGATTACGCGACTTAGCGCAGGATCATCTCGTCACGGCCCGGGCCGACGGAGACCATCGGCACCGGTACGCCCAGCAGCTCTTCGATGCGCAGTACGTACTGCTGAGCCGCTTTGGGCAGCTCGGCGAAGGTACGGCAGCCGGTGATGTCTTCGCTCCAGCTTTCCATCACTTCGTAAACCGGCTTCAGACCGGCAGTTTGCGGCCAGATCGGGTTCTCGGTGTGGGCACCTTCGTAGGCGACGCAGATCTTCAGATCCGGCAGACCGGTCAGGCAGTCCAGCTTGGTCAGCGCCACTTCGTTGGCAGCCTGCAGCTCGACACCGTTCTTGGTGGCAACGGCGTCGAAGTAGCCGACGTCACGGGGACGACCGGTGGTGGCGCCGAACTCGTTGGCGATCTTGCGGAACTCGTCCTGGTTCTCCATGGCGGTCAGCAGGGTGCCGGTACCGACGGAGGTGCTGAACGCCTTGGCGACAGCGATGATGCGCTCGGGACGCAGACCCGGCAGGCCGCCACCGATGCCGGCATAGGCGCCGGAAACGTGGGAGGAGGTCACCCAGGGGTATTCGCCGTAGATCAGGTCACGGCCGGCGCCCAGCTGGGCTTCGAACAGCAGGGTCTTACCTTCGGCCTGCAGCGCTTTGAGCGGCATGCTGACGTTGCAGACGGAGTCGATCCAGGGGGCGGACACTTCCAGCAGCCAGTCGGCCATCTCCTGGGCGGTCTGGTTGAATTCGAAGGTCGGGTAGAGCGCTTTGAGCTGCGGCAGTTTCCAGTCGAGGAAGAATTGAATGCGCTCGACCAGTACTTCCGGCTGTTTCAGCCAGCCCACCAGGATCGCTTTCTTCATGACGCGATCGCCATAGGCGGGAGCGATGCCCTGACGGGTGGAACCGTAGGCGCCGTCGCCCAGGCGCTGCTCTTCCAGGGTATCTTCCATGGCGTGCAGCGGCAGGCAGAGGGTGGCGCGATCAGAGATGGCCAGCTTGGGAGTGACGCCGGAGGCTTTCACTTCGTCCAGCTCGACGGTCAGTTTCTCGGGGCTGATCACCATGCCAGGGCCGAGCACGACCAGGCAATCCGGGTTGAACACACCGCTCGGAACCTGGTGCAGCTTGAAGGTGCCAAGGTCGTTGACGACGGTATGGCCGGCGTTGTTGCCGCCCTGGAAGCGAATGCTGGCGCCTGCTTGGCCTGCCAGATAATCCACGATGCGGCCTTTGCCTTCATCACCCCAGTTGGCACCTACGACTACGATAGACGACATGACTCTTTCTCCTAAGACGTTAGGCGATCATCCTAGGAGGCTCAGGAGGATTAGAAAAATTAATTATCTTTATAATTCCGATAAGAGAGTCATATAATTACGGTGAATTTATCGGCAAACCGCCCCGCTGCCATGCCGGCATCCCTGTCAGGGGCCCGTGCGGCCGTGGCGGCACAAGAGGATCCCCATGCTGGATATTCACTGGCTGCACACCTTCGTCACCCTGGCCCGGCTGCAGCACTTCGGCCAGACCGCTACCGAACTGCACATGACCCAGCCCAATGTGAGCCTGCACCTCAAGAATCTGGAGCAGGCCACCCGGGTCAAACTCATCGAGCGCAGCCCGTTTCGGCTGACCCAGGCCGGCGAGCGGCTGCTGCAAAGCGCCGAGCGCGCCATCGCCGAGCTGCAGCTCTGCCAGTCCGACCTCAACGCCCTCAACCAGCTGAGTCAGGGGACGCTGGCCATCGCCGCCAGCGACATCATCTCGCGCCTGCTGCTCATTCAGCCCTTTCAGCGCTTCAAACAGGAGTTTCCCGGCATCGATCTCACCCTGTTCAATACCACCTCGGATCAGGCGGCGGAGCTGGTCAAGGCGGGCAAGGCGGATCTGGGCTTCGTGATGGCGCAAAAGCGCAGCGAGCCGCTGTTCTACACCGAGCTGCAGCAGGTGACCTGGTGCGCGCTGGGCCACGGTCTCGCCCGCTGGCAGGCGCGGGCGAAGGCGGGGGAGAGCGATCCCCTCGACGAGCCGACCCTGATCCTGCTGGGGCATGACACCCGCACCCGGGCGCTCATTGACCCCTCTTTGCCGCTGCTCGGTCTGCCCAGCTGCCGCATCATGGAGGTGGGCAGCGTGGATGCCCAGCTCGACTGGGCCGAGGCGGGTTTCGGGGTGGCCATAGTGCCGGACTTCTCCATTCACCCGCGGCTCAAGCTGACTGCCCCGGTGACCCGGCTCACCGACTTTCCCGGCACTAGCTTAGGGTACGTGGTGCGCCAGAACCAGGTGCTGTCGCGGGCCATCAAACAACTGCTGCACTGGGTGGAGCAGGAGATCCAGCGCCCGCAGCCGTTGCCGGACGCCAGGGCTTGAGCCCACCCAATATCGAAACAAAAAGAGGCCACCCTTGGGTGGCCTCTGTCGTTGTGGCTGTTTGACGGTCTTACTTGGCTGGCACGCCGTTGCCGGTCGGTGAGGCGGCGCTTGGTGTGGCCGGTGCCGGTGCTGTCGATGCCGGTTCGGCGGGGGCCGGCGAGGCGGGTTGTTCCCCGCTCATCACGGCAGAGGGGCTTGGCGCGGCCGTGCCCGTCAGCTTGCCGCCCTGCTCCACGGCGGCCCCTTCGAGCACGCTACTTGCGCCCGGCTCGGTAGTTGTGGCTGCCGAGGGGGTTGGCAGCAGGGCGCCAGGGGTCTGCCCGGACGAGGTGGCGGGCGTACCTTCCGGGGAGGGGGCGCCCGTCTCGCCGGCAGGTTGTTTCGCATCCTCACCGGCGGGGTGTTCCACTTCGGTGGGCTGCGCCGCTGAGGTTGCCAGGGCCTCCGAGGTGGCCGGAGCCGGGTTCAGGGCTTCGGGCTGCAGGGTGGGGGCGGCATCCGCCATGCCGGCGTGGCGCGGCACTTCCGCCTCGCCCTGCATCCCCTCCAGAGTGAGGGCGGTGAGGGCCGGATGGAGGCGAGTGAACTGCTTGAGTCGCCCGCTCAACACGTCGCGCACGGTGCGCACCTCGTCCTCCGGCAGGCTGGCCAGCGCCACCAGCTCGGCGGTGACGGCGAAGGTGTTGACGCCGCTCGGCTGGCCCGGGTAGAGGTTGGCGCCGATGCGGCTGCGCTGATAGTAGGGATGCTGTTTGAGCAGCGCGTCGACCTGCTCCCCTTCGATGGGGATGAGGCGTGCCTTGCAGCGGCCGGTGAGATCGCCGATGGCCTGGTTGGGGTGGCCTGCCACCACGAAGGCGGCGTCCAGAGTGCCGTCACAGAGCCCCTCCAGCCGGTTGTTGGCCGCGGCGGGGATGACGGGGGCAAAGCTCTTGGCCTGCCAGCCCATGGCATCGAGCAGGGCCTGGCTGGTGATGTGCTCGCCGGAGCCCGGGTTGCCCAGATCGACCCGTTTTCCCTCGATGTCGGCCAGGGTGTTGATGTTGCTGTTGGCGCTGGCGAGCAGGGTCAGCGACTCCTGATGAAGCCGATAGAGGCTGCGCAGCTGGTCGTCGGGCGCCTGATCCATGAAGGGGCCGGTGCTGTGGGCGGCATGGTGCACCACATCGGACTGCACCAGCGCCAGCTGCACTTTCCCTTGATGCAGCGCCTTCAGGTTAGCAAGGGAGCCGGAGGTGCTCTGCACCGAGCAGTGCAGGCCATGGCTGGCCGTCTCTTCATTGAGCAGCCGGCAAATGGCGCCACCGGTCGGGTAGTAGACGCCGTTGAGCGGCCCAGTACCGATGGTGAGATAGGCAGGCGTGGCTGCCTGCAGGGGCAGCGCCAGGGCCGCCGCCAGCCATGGCAGGGTGCGGCGAAGCAGAGTCGGCAGAGGGTGCAAGGCTGGTTGGGGCATAGTGAACCGGATCAATGGCTGATAAAAGGGATGGGGCTGGCCCATCCCGGTTGGCATTCGCCGCGCCAGCTGCTGGTGGCGGCACTGTACCGTACTTGGCGCCATCGACATCCCGGGTTGCGGGGCCGTGGCGGCATGTCGCCAAAATATACCCTATTGCGATCGGATACGGATCTGGCTGACTTCAATATATTGCGGGGCCGGCTGCTGCCGGCCCCGCCACGGCCCATATGGCGAGGCCATGGGGGAGAAAGCGCGTGATCAGCGCGCCAGAATGGCCTTCTCCATGCGGGCCAGCGCCTCGACGAGGCGAGCTCGGGTGCAGCCGAAGTTGAGCCGCACGAACTGGCCGTCACCAAACTGGGCACCGGGGGAGAGCCCCACCCCGGCCTGTTCGAAGAAGGCGATGGGGTCGTCCAGCCCGAGTGCGCTCATGTCGATCCAGGCGAGGTAGGTGGCCTGGTGGCGCGCCAGCTTGATACCGGGCCAGCGGGCGACCGCCTGTTCGATCAGGGCCAGGTTGGCGGCCAGGTAGTCGAGCTGTTCGCTGAGCCACTGTTCGCCGCCTTCGTAGGCCGCCTCTGCCGCCACGAAGCCCAGCAGGTTGACGTCGGCACTGATGCCGCGCATCGCCTGCTGCAGCTTGAGGCGCAGACGGGCATTGGGCACCACCGCGAAGGAGCAGCAGAGCCCGGCGATATTGAAGGTCTTGCTCGGGGCCATCATCACCGCCGAGCGCTCGGCCGCCGCCGGGCTGATGGCGCCGTAGGGGATGTGGCGGGCGTCCTTGTCCAGCAGCAGGTCGCAGTGAATTTCATCGGAGCAGATCACCAGGTTGTGGCGCTCGGCGATGGCGTCGATGGCCAGCAGCTCCTCGCGGGTGAACACGGTGCCGCCCGGGTTGTGCGGGTTGCACAGCAGCAGCAGATCCGCCGCCGGCGCCTGGCGCTCCAGCTCCTCGATATCCAGCACCCAGCGACCGGCCTCTTCCACCATGGGCACGGTGAGCAGCGGCCGGTCGTTGAAGCCCGGCGCCTGCAGGAAGGGGTAGTAGACCGGCTTGGGGGTGATGATGCCGCGCCCGTGCTGGCTCCAGGCCTTGCAGGCGAGGTTGAGACCGGGCACCACCCCAGGCAGGAAGACGATCCACTCGGGCTGGATGGTCCAGCCATAGCGGCTGGCCAGCCGCGCGATGATGAGTTCGATCAGCCGGGGAGAGGGGCGCGAGTAGCCGAAGATGCCGTGGGCTACCCGTTGGGTGAGGGCCTCGATGACGGCAGGGGGGGAGACGAAGTCGGTGTCGGCAACCCACATGGGCAGCACGTCCTGTCCCTTGTACTTGTCCCATTTCAGGCTCATGGTGCCGCTGCGATCTATTTCCCGGTCAAAATCAAACATGTGAAATCCTTATGCTGGCCAGTGGGCTTTCACTGTACGGGGTCGGGGACGGGGTCGCAAGCCTTGAGGTGGCTCTTGATAATGACATAAAATAAGCGACGCCATTTCATGCACTTGCCGAATTTTGGCCAGTTTTCTTCCCTCCAATCAGTGGTAATTCTATGCGCTTGCTGACCGCCGCTCGCAACAGGACGGATCCCGTCTCTCTCTCTTTTCTGGCCGTGACCTTTATGACCGGGGTGGCGGTGGCACTGCAGGTGCCCACCTTGAGCCTGTTCCTGGCCGAGGAGGTGCAGGTGCGCCCCTTCCTGGTGGGGCTCTTCTATACCGTCAACGCGGTGATCGGCATCCTCATCAGCCAGTGGCTGGGCCATCGCTCCGACAACAAGGGGGATCGCAAGCGGCTGATCCTGCGCTGCTGCTTCGCCGGCGTGGTGCTCTCCCTGCTGTTTGCCTGGAACCGGCAGTACTGGTTGCTGGTGAGCCTGGGGGTGTTGCTGGCGAGCCTGGCGGCGACCGCCAGCCCCCAGCTGTTCGCGCTGGCACGGGAATACGCCGACAGCCGCAACAAGCGGGCCGACATGTTCAGCTCGGTGCTGCGGGCCCAGTTCTCGCTGGCCTGGGTGATTGGGCCGCCCATCGCCTTCGCGCTGGCCATCGGCTACGGCTTCGAGGTGATGTACCTCGCCTCCGCAGTGGCCTATCTGCTCTGCGCCTTCGTGGTGTGGCGCTGGCTGCCCTCGCTGCCGTTGCCGGTGATGGACAGCGAGGTGGAGCGGGTCAGCAGCTGGCGGGATCCGTCGGTGCGGGCGCTCTTCATCGCCTCCACCCTGATGTGGACCTGCAACAGCATGTACCTCATCAACATGCCGCTCTACATCACCCGCGAGCTGGGGCTGGAGGAGAAGCTGGCCGGGGTGCTGATGGGCACGGCGGCGGCCCTCGAAATCCCCTTCATGCTGCTGGCGGGCCATTACACCCAGCGCTTTGGCAAGCGCCCCATGATGCTGCTGGCGGTGCTGGCCGGAGTCGGCTTCTACGTGGGGCTGGTGACCCTGTCGAGCCAGCATGCCCTCATTGCGCTGCAACTGCTCAACGCCATCTTCATCGGCATCGTCGCCGGCATCGGCATGTCCTACTTCCAGGATCTGATGCCGGGTCGCGCCGGGGTGGCGACCACCTTGTTCGCCAACAGCATCCGCACCGGTTCCATCATGGCGGGGGCTATCGCCGGGACTGTGGCGGAGATCTGGAGCTTCCACGGGGTCTTCATGGTGGCCATGGGCCTGGCGCTGCTGGCATTGGCCGCCTGCTGGCGGGTGCCGAACGTCTGAAAGCGGAGGGGGTGAGGCGAGCGGGTCGGCCCGCCTCAATGTCTGATGGCGGCGGGGAGGCGCTCTAGCGGTCGTTGTCGTTCTGGTATTCGTTGCGCAGGCAGCGCAGCAGCAGCTCGGTGGCCGGGCCCAGGGCGTCGGCCGACGGAGTCAGCAGATAGGTATAGAGGTGGCGCTCGTTGCCGCTCGCCAGATCCAGCGGCACCAGGGCGCCGCTTGTCAGCTCTTCCTGCACCAGGTGGCGCGGCAGCCAGGCGTAGCCGAGGCCGAGCTTGAGCATGGCGATCACCTCGTGGTAGTGGGTCGCCTTCCAGCCGGTGTCGTCCGCGTCGTTCCAGTCCACCGAGCGGTGAATGGGGGGATGCAGGCTGATCTGGTTGTGGCTGGCCAGCTCCTCGGCGGCGATGGCGCCCCCCTGGGTGGCGAGCGGGTGCTCGGCCGAGCAGAGCGGCAGCAGGCACACCTCGTCCAGCGGCAGGCCGGTGCGATCGTGGGGCAGGTGCTCGGAGAGCATCAGATCCCCCACCTGCAGGGCGTTGAAGTGGCAGTGGATGCGCTCGTGCAGATTGACCCGGCAACCCCGGCTGCGGGGATAGAAGTGGGCCAGCGCCCGATAGAGTCGATCGCGCGGCTGCAACACCGACACATAGAGGTTGATCTGCGGCTCCCACTGCCGCTCCAGGTTGTTGGCCAGATTCTCCAGCTCTTCTACCTGCTGGCTGAGCTGACGGGCCCGCTTGAGGAAGATCTCACCCGCCGGCGTCAATACCGCCTTGCGCCCTCTCACCTCCAGCAGAGCCACACCCAGACTCTGCTGCAGCTTGGCTACCGCATGATTGAGAGAGGATTGGCTCTTGTTCAGTGCCTCGGCGGCCTGGGCGTAGCCGCCACAGTCCACCACGGCCTGAAAGATCCGCCATTGCTCAAACGTGCTCTTGGGACGAAACATATCTCAACCTGATAAGGGAGCGGATGTTGCAACAGGGTGCCGACGGCACCCTATTGAATGTAACCCCATGCGGCGCAGGGTTGCGGTTATTTTGTTGATTTATTTGGGCTGGGCCACAAAGGTCTGGCCGGTTTTGCCCCGGCTGTCCGCGCCCATCAGATAGAGATAGAGCGGCATCAGGTCGGCCGGGGTCTTGAGGTTCATCGGATCTTCGGCCGGGAAGGCGCTGGCCCGCATCTTGGTGCGGGTGCCGCCCGGGTTGAGGGTGTTGACCCGCACACCGGTATTTTCCAGCTCGTCCGCCAGCACTTCCATCATCCCTTCGATGGCGAACTTGGAGATGGCATAGGTGCCCCAGTAGGCGCGGCCCTTGCGGCCCACGCTGGAGGAGGTGTAGACGATGGAGGCATCGCCCTGCTCCTTGGCAGTCTGGCGGATGAGCGGCAGCAGCGCCTGGGTCAGCAGGAATTCGGATTTGACGTTGACCTGCATCACCTCGTCCCACTCCTGCTCCTGGATGTGTTCGAACGGTGACAGGGTGCCGAGCAGGCCGGCGTTGAACAGCACGCCGTCGAGGCGGCCGAACTGCTGGGCGAAGGTCTCGGCCATGCCAAGGTAGTGGCTCTTGGTTGCCCCTTTCAGATCCACCGGCACGATGGCGGGCAGCGGGTGGCCGGCCGCCTCAATCTGGTCGTAGACCGCCTCCAGCTTGGCGCTGGTGCGGCCGAGCAGGATCACGGTGGCGCCGTGGGCCGCATAGGTGAGCGCCGCTTCGCGGCCGATGCCGTCACCGGCACCCGTGACCAGAATGACCTTGTCCTTGAGCAGATCCCGGGGGGCCTGATAGTTGAACATGACAACTCCTGTTAACAATTCGTGGCAGATGCGCGCGGCAAATAGAGGGGCAAGTGTACTGATCCCGCACGGCGTTTGACCAGTATGAGATGGCAAAAATGTGAATAAATCAGAGGGGTTGTGATTGTCGATTGGCATTTTTGACGGGTTGACGCAGAGTTTTTGCGCACACCGGGCAAACTCCCTAGAATGTGAAAAAATCGTCCCCCCGGGGCACACCAGTGGAGCATCAAGTGGCATTTTTGACCGAATACGGCCTGTTCCTGGCCAAGACCCTCACCCTACTGCTCGCCATCGGCGCCGTCATCCTGATGGTGGTGAGCAGCCGCCAGCCCAAATCCCGCAAGGGGGAGCTGGTAGTGACCGATCTCTCCAGCGAGCTGGAGCAGGGACGTCACCAGTTGCAGGCTGCGCTGGCCGGCAAGGCGGAGCGCAAGCAGCTGGAGAAGGCGCGCAAGGCCGAACACAAGGCGCGGGCCAAGAGCGAAGATGCCCGCAGCCGGCTGTTCGTCATCGATTTTCACGGCAGCATGGATGCCAAGGAGGTGGCCTCCCTGCGTGAAGAGGTGAGCGCCGTGATAGGGGTTGCCCAGCCGGGCGACGAGGTGCTGCTGCGGCTCGAATCCGGCGGCGGCGTGGTACACGGCTACGGCCTGGCTGCTTCCCAGTTGCAGCGACTGCGGGATCGTGACATCAAGCTGACCGTGGCCATCGACAAGGTGGCGGCGAGCGGCGGCTACATGATGGCCTGCGTGGCGGATCAGATCCTGGCGGCGCCGTTCGCCATCGTCGGCTCCATCGGGGTGATCGCCCAGCTGCCGAACTTCAACAAGCTGCTCAAAAAGCACGACATCGAGTTCGAGATGCACACCGCCGGTCAGTACAAGCGCACCATCACCATGTTCGGCGAGAACGACGATCAGGGGCGCGAGAAATTTCGCGAGGAGCTGGGCGCCATCCACGAGCGCTTCAAGGCATTCGTGGCCGAGCACAGACCCAACCTCGACATCGACAGCGTCACCACCGGCGAGCACTGGCTGGCGAGCCAGGCCAAGCAGCTCGGGCTGGTGGACAGCCTCTGCACCAGCGATGACTATCTGCTGGCCCAGGCCAGCCAGCACAAGGTGGTCGGCATTCGCTACAGCAAGCCAAAAAGCCTGACCCAGAAGCTCGGTCAGCAGGCCGCCGTGGCGCTGGAGTCCGGTCTTGGTCGGTTGTGGCAGCAGGGCCCCTGGCACTGAGTCAGGGCAACGTAAAACCAAATAAAAAAGCCGGGCACTTGCCCGGCTTTTTCATGGGGTCGGCGCTGCAGGCCGATGGCGCGTCTCAGCGCTGGAACGGGTAGACGGAGCCGAGCTTGAGGATCTGGGTCAGCTCGTCCAGCGCGGTGCGGGACTCCATGACCAGCGCCGGATCCCGTAGGTCATCCAGTGCCAGGCTGTCGCGGTAGTGGCGATCGACCCAGCCATCGAGGCGGGCAAACTGGCTGTCGGTGATGAGGCAGGCCGGGTTGACCGCGGCCAGTTCGGTGTCGTTCATGGCCACTCGCAGCCGCAGGCAGGCGGGGCCGCCGCCGTTGCGCATGCTCTGCTTCACGTCCATGTAGTGCACCCCCTTGATCGGGGTCCCCAGGGTCACCAGCTTGGCCAGATAGGCGGACACCGCCGGGTTGTCGCGACATTCGGTGGGGGCAATGATCGCCATCTCGCCGGAAGGCAGGGTGAGGATTTGGGTGTTGAACAGATAGGACTTCACCGCATCCTGCACCGACACCTCGGCAGTCGGCACCTCGATAAAGTGCAGCTCGCCGTCGCCGAACTTGGTGCGCACCTCGGCCAGCGCCGAGGCGGTATTGAGAAACGCCTGCTGGTGGAAGAACAGCACGTTCTGGTTGCCCACCGCGATGACATCGTTGTGGAACACCCCCTGATCGATGCCGTCCGGGTTCTGCTGGATGAAGACCGCGCTCTCGTCCCCCAGGCCGTGTAGGCGGGCGATGGCCTGGCTGGCTTCCAGGGTCTGGCGGGCCGGGTAGCGTTTGGGGGCGGGCTGGGAGACGTCGAAGGCGCTGCGGCCATAGACGAACAGCTCGACCCCGGACTCGCCATAGGCGCGGCACAGCCGGGTGTGATTGGCGGCCCCCTCGTCACCGAAGTGGTCGTTCTCCGGCAGGTGCTGATGGTGATAGAAGTGGCGGTCGTTGTTGAACACGGCGCGCAGGATGCGGCCGGTCACCTCGGGTTCGAGGGAACGGTGAAACTTGTTGGTCAGGTTGGCGGGGGTGAAGTGGATGCGGCCATCCTGGGTATCGGCACTCGGGGAGACGGTGGCGGCGTTGGCGGTCCACATGCTGGAGGCCGAATAGCAGGCGGCCAGCACGGCGGGGGCCTGCTTGGCGGCCTGGGCTAGCACGCTGGCATCGTTGCCGGTAAAGCCCAGGCGGCGCAGGGTGGCGAGATCCGGTCGCTCCTGGGGGGCCAGCACTCCCTGGGTCATGCCGAGCTCGGTCAGTGCCTTCATCTTGCGCAGACCCTGCTTGGCCGCCTCCTTCGGATTGGACGCCTCCTTGGCATTGTTCTGGGAGGCGACGTTGCCATAGGACAAGCCGGCATAGTTGTGAGTCGGGCCGACCAGGCCGTCGAAGTTGACCTCGAAGTGCTTCATTGAGTACATCCTTTCGATTTTTATATGGGTAGCGGTTCCTTCCGCGCACAATGCTGCGGGATGCAGCCATTATAAGGAGATTTTGTCTTTTGTAACAAGCTGATAACGAAACTGGTTTGTTATGTTACAAGAGCGGTTGGTTATGTCGTTTCAAATATAAAAAGAGGGTGGATATAGCATAAAAATAAAAAAGCGGTTGCTTCCCGCGGCTCGGCTTCGCATTAATAAATAAAGAAACAAAGTGGTTCGGGCTGCCGGGCAAATTTGCTCACAAGATTGCTTTTTCCCGTCAAATCTCTTATACAGCCCCACAAAACCGCACACCAACCCCGTCGGGTGCAATGAGGATAATAGTTACAGCATGGGCAAATCACTGGTCATAGTGGAGTCTCCGGCCAAGGCCAAGACCATCAACAAATATTTGGGCAAGGACTACGTGGTGAAATCCAGCGTCGGTCATGTGCGCGATCTGCCCACCAGCGGCAGCGCCAGCAACGAGCCCAAAAAACCTGTCATTCGCGGCATCAAGCTGAGCGAAGCAGAGAAGGCTGCCAAGGATCGCAATACCCTGTTCTCACGGATGGGGATCAATCCGACCGCAGGCTGGCAGGCCAACTACCAGATTTTGCCCGGCAAGGAAAAAGTGGTCAGCGAGTTGCAGAGTCTGGCCGAGAAGGCCGACACCATCTATCTCGCAACCGACTTGGATAGAGAGGGAGAGGCGATCGCCTGGCACCTGCGCGAGATCATCGGCGGCGACGATAGCCGCTACAAGCGCGTGGTGTTCAACGAGATCACCAAGACCGCCATCCAGGAGGCGTTTGCCCAGCCATCCGAGCTGAACATTCACCGCGTCAATGCCCAGCAGGCCCGTCGTTTCCTCGACCGGGTGGTAGGCTACATGGTCTCTCCGCTGCTCTGGAAGAAGCTGGCCCGCGGCCTCTCCGCCGGTCGGGTACAGTCCGTCGCAGTGCGCCTCATCGTCGATAAAGAGCGTGAGATCAAGGCGTTCGTACCGGTCGAGTTCTGGGATCTCAACGCCGATCTGCTGACCGCCGACAAGAGCGATCTGCGGATGGAAGTGGTCAGCCGCAACGGCGCCGACTTCAAGCCGGTGACCCAGGCCGAGACCTTCGCCGCCGTGGCCGCCCTGGAAGGGGTCGACTACAAGGTGGTGAACCGGGAAGACAAGCCGACCGGCTCCAAGCCGTCCGCCCCCTTCATCACCTCCACCCTGCAGCAGGCAGCCTCTACCCGGCTGAGCTTCGGGGTCAAGAAGACCATGATGATGGCCCAGCGTCTCTATGAAGCGGGTTACATCACCTACATGCGTACCGACTCCACCAACCTCAGCAAAGAGGCGGTCGAGGCGGTGCGGGAATACATCGGCGAGCAGTATGGTGCCGCCTACCTGCCGAGCGATCCAAACCTGTACGGCGCCAAGGCCAATGCCCAGGAGGCCCACGAGGCGATCCGCCCCTCCAGCGTGCTGGTGACCGCCGAGATGCTGGAAGGGATGGAGCCCGACGCCATGCGGCTCTATGACCTCATCTGGCGTCAGTTTGTCGCCTGTCAGATGACGCCGGCCCAGTACGACTCCTCCACCCTGACCGTCAAGGCGGGTGAGTTCGAGCTCAAGGCGCGCGGTCGCACCCTGCGCTTCGCCGGTTGGACCAAGGCGCTGCCGCCGATGGGCCGCAAGGGCGAAGACAGCCAGCTGCCGGCGGTGACCGTCGGCGAGATCCTCAAACTCGTCAAGCTGGATCCGCGCCAGCACTTCACCAAGCCGCCCGCCCGCTTCACCGAAGCGGCGCTGGTACGCGAGCTGGAGAAGCGCGGCATCGGCCGTCCGTCTACCTACGCTTCCATCATCTCCACCATCGTCGACCGTGGTTATGTGCGGGTCGAGAGCCGCCGTTTCTTCGCCGAGAAGATGGGTGAGATCGTCACCGACCGGCTGGTGGAAAACTTCGTCGAGCTGATGAACTACGAGTTCACCGCCAAGATGGAAGACAAGCTCGATGGCATCGCCGAAGGGAGCCTGGAGTGGAAGAAGGTGCTGGATGCCTTCTACGCCGAGTTCACCCAGGAGCTGGAGAAAGCGGACAAGGCGCCGGAAGAGGGGGGCATGCGTGCCAACCAGATGGTGCTGACCGACATCGACTGCCCGGATTGCGGCCGCAAGATGGGCATCCGTACCGCCACCACCGGGGTGTTCCTCGGCTGTTCCGGCTACGCCTTGCCGCCCAAAGAGCGCTGCAAGAAGACCATCAACCTGGTCTCCGCCGACGAGTTCGTCTCCGCCACCGACGGTGAAGAGGCCGAAACCGAGGCGCTGCGTGCCAAGCACCGCTGTGGCGTGTGTGGCACCGCCATGGATGCCTACATCATCGACGACAGCCGCAAGCTGCACGTCTGTGGTCGCAACCCGGATTGCGATGGCTACGAAATCGAAAAAGGCCAGTTCAAGCTCAAGGGCTACGAAGGGCCGAGCATCGAGTGTGACCGCTGCGGCTCCGAGATGCAGCTCAAGAACGGCCGCTTCGGCAAGTACATGGGTTGCACCAACGACACCTGCAAGAACACCCGCAAGATCCTGAAAAACGGTGATATCGCACCGCCGAAGGAAGACCCGGTCCCGCTGCCGGAGCTCAAGTGCACCCAGTCCGACGCCCACTTCGTGCTGCGTGACGGGGCGGCCGGCCTGTTCCTGGCTGCCAGCAACTTCCCGAAATCCCGCGAGACCCGTGCGCCGCTGGTGGAAGAGCTCAAGCGCTTCAAGGAGCGTCTGTCGCCCAAGCACCAGTATCTGGCCGATGCCCCGGCGTCAGATCCTGACGGAAACCCCGCCATCGTGCGCTTCAGTCGCAAGACCAAGGAGCAGTACGTGATGACCGAGGTCAACGGCAAGGCGACCGGCTGGACGGCGCACTACGACAACGGCAAGTGGCAGGAGAGCCTGGCCAAGTCGAAGAAGGCGTGATTGAGCGCAGTTCACACTCTGATGAAAGAGGCCCCTCGCAGGGGCCTTTTTGTTTTCGGATGGCGGTATACTGAAACCGCTGCAAGGATGGCAGCGCTGGACACGGAGGTTGTGATGGAGATTAACGAGATCCGGCCGGGAATGACCTGTCTGACCCGGGAAGGAACCGCCTATGTGCTGGAAGTAGACAAGCAGAGTCTGCTGGTGCTGCTGCAGCGGGAGTACGAAACCATCCCGGTGCAGGTGCGCAGCGACGAGATCCTGGCCCCCATCACCCGGTGAGGCGGGCCGCCATCGTCAAAAGGGCAGGAGAAACAGCAGCTCGGCGAGGTCGGGCTGCCACTGCCACTCCCGCATCCTGACCCGCCCGCCAATCACGGGCACCCCCTCTTCCTGCAGCAATCCCGCCTGTTTATCGAAGCCTGCCGACCCCTTGGGCAGTGAAATGGTGCCCGCCGCGCCCAGCACCCGGTGCCAGGGCAGCACCTTGTCGGTCTCCCGCAGCACCTTGCCCACCAGCCTGGCCCGACCGGGCAGCCCAGCAAGATCCGCCACCTGGCCGTAACTCACCACGCGACCGGCCGGGATCAGGGCGAGGATCGCCTCGATGCGGGCAACCTTGTTCAGCGGGGCAGGGGTCGATTCCATTCTCATCCGGATCACTCGTCAATAACGACAGAAGCGCCATTGTGGCGCTTCTGTCGGGTGGCTGGCAAATGTGTCAACCGAAGGTCTGGCTGAGCCCCTTGAGCTGCTTGGCCCGCTCCAGCAGCTCCTGACTGGAGTCGTCGACCTCCTGCATCTTCTGGCTGTTGGCGTGGGAGTACTCGGAGATCTGGTTGATGCTGCGACTGATGTCCTCCACCACCGTCTGCTGCTGCTCGGCGGCGGCGGCGATCTGGGTGGAGAACTCGGTGACCAGCTCGATCTCCTGCAGCACGGTATGCAGGCTGCTGGAGCCCTGGCGAGTCATCTCGGCGCATTCGCGGGTCTGCTGCAGGTTCTCCTGCATCATCCCCTTCCAGCGGCCCAGGGTGTGCTGGATCTGCTGGATGCTGCCCTGGATCTGCTCGGTCGCCTTGTGGGTGCGGGTCGACAGGGTACGCACCTCGTCGGCTACCACCGCAAAGCCGCGCCCCTGCTCGCCGGCCCGGGCCGCCTCGATGGCGGCGTTCAGCGCCAGCAGGTTGGTCTGGTCGGCGATGCCCTGGATTTCCCCCATCACGCTGCCGATCCGCTCCGACTCGCTGGCCAGCTCCACCGCCGAGTTGAAGGCGAGCTCCGCCTGTCTGGCGAGCTGCTCGATGCGCTGCTCGGTCTGGGCCAGCTGCTTGTCCGTGTGCTGGCAGCGGCTGCGGGCCTCGCTGACCTGACCGTTGGAGTCCTGGATGTTGCGGGCAATCTCGTGGGCCGTGCTGGCCATCTGGGTCATGGCGGCGGCCATCTGCTGGGTCTGGGCATCCTGCTCGTTGATGTCGAGGCAGGCCTGATGGGAGGCCAGTTTCAGGTTGGTGGCCAGGGTCTGCAGCGGATTGGTCGCATCGTTGACCCGGCCCAGCACGGTGCGGATGCGGGCCTGCAGCATCTTGATGTGAAAGTCGGCGATGGCGCCGGGGCCGTCACCTGAGTAGACCAGCCGGGTCAGGCTGTCATATTCGCGGCCCAGCTGCTGCAGATAGAGCGGCAGGGCAAA
This sequence comes from Aeromonas sp. FL131, assembly GCF_049860615.1. Taxonomy (NCBI): domain Bacteria; kingdom Pseudomonadati; phylum Pseudomonadota; class Gammaproteobacteria; order Aeromonadales; family Aeromonadaceae; genus Aeromonas; species Aeromonas sp. FL131. The sequence goes on along the minus strand of NZ_CP187595.1, from coordinate 2,962,234 downwards.
GAGCTCGCGCCAGTAGGCACCGCCGATGAGCAGCAGGGGCAGCAACATCAGCAGGGCGGTCGTCGGGCCCTGACTGCTGGCGGCCCAGCCCAGCAGGCCGAGCAGCAACAGCGCGAGCAGCGGCAGGCGGGCACGGGTGAGGGAGGGGAGGCGGCTGCTGGTGCCGCGCTCCGCCTTGAGCAGGGCCTGGTAGGTCTGGCTGGCGATGCGCTTGAGCTGGGGATCCGGCTTGCAGCGCACCGACTGGTAGCCGCTGATCCGGTTGCCCTCGTAGATGGGGGTCACATAGGCATCGACCCAGTAGTAGCGGCCATCCTTGCAGCGGTTCTTCACCATGCCGCGCCAGGGTTTGCCCTCCTTGAGGCGGGCCCAGAGATCGGCGAAGGCGGCCTTGGGCATGTCGGGGTGGCGTACCAGGTTGTGATTGTGGCCGACCAGCTCCTCGACGGGGTAGCCGGCGATGCGGCAGAAGGCGGGGTTGGCGTAGGTGATCACCCCGCGCAGATCCGTGGTGGAAACCAGTTGTTCGTCGGCAGGAAACTCCACTTCGCTGTCCAGGGTATGGACGTCTCTGCGGGCCATAGGAATACGCTCCGATGTTCTTGTTGATAACTTTGTCGTTGTTATTGTGGCAGATCTGGAGGTGGCTGCAGGCTCGCGCCAGCAGGCGGCAGACCGGCTTCATAGGGGGCTGAATTTTGCCAACAATGGCGGATGAATGGTAGGGGCAAGTTGATGTTTTGTTGGCGAATCGTAAAAAAAAGGCGGCCATCGGGCCGCCAAGGAAAAAAGATAACACTACCTCTGTGGTACCCGGTAACGCACCTGAAGCTGGTCGAGGATCTGCAGCTGGCCCGGCAGACGGGCGGCGAAGTGCTCCCACGCCTTGCGGGCGGGATCGCTCCAGGCCACCTCGGCGGTCGCCAGCATGCGCGGGAACAACATATAGTCGAGGCGATCGCGAGAGGTGATCAGCTCCGACCATAAGGGGCTCAACACCCCCAGGATGTTATCGTTGGCATGGAAATCGGCTGGGGCCGGGTCACATGCGTAGACCTGCGCCAGATTGAGGGTACCCGCCCAGTAGAGGCCGGGTTCATGGATGTCCTGGCTCCAGGCCAGATCCAGATAGAGGTGCTGGGCCGGTGCCATCACCACCGGATAACCGGCGGTGGCCGCGTCGAGCCCGGCCTGGAAGCTGGTCCAGGCGAAGATGGTGGCGTCCCGGCTCACCTTGTCGCCGTGCAAAATCTCCTCCCAGCCCAGCATCCGCTTGCCCTTGCCGGCCAGGTACTGCTGGCAGTGGCGCAGCAGGTGGCCCTGCAGCTCGCGGCAATCCTGATACCCCTGCTGCTTCATCAGCTGCTGGCAGGCGGGACTGTCGGTCCAGACCCCGGCGGGTACCTCGTCCCCTCCCATGTGCACCAGCGGCCCAGGGAACAGTTCGCACACCTCGTCCATCACGGCTTCTAGGAAGCGGTAGGTGCCGGGCAGCGCCGGGTTGAGCACGTTGTCGTCAAAATATTGCACCGACAGGTAGCGGGAGCGGTCGGCCTCCTCCACCAGCAGTTCGGGCAGCGCCTTGATGGCGGCGTGGCAGTGACCCGGGATGTCAATTTCCGGAATGATGGTGATGCCGAGCCCGGCGCCGTAGGCCACCAGCTCGCGCACCTCGCTCTGGGTGTAGTAGCCGCCGTAGGGCTCGGGGCCACCACTGAGCTGGGGCCCCACCGGCAGGGCGTGGCCGCGCCAGGCGGCCAGCTCGGTCAGCTGGGGGAAGGCCTTGATCTCGAGTCGCCACCCCTCGTCATCGGTCAGGTGCCAGTGGAAGCGGTTGAACTTGTAGAGGCTCATCAGTTTGAGCAGGCGCTTGAGGGTGGCGAGGGAGTGAAAGTGGCGGGCACAGTCGAGAAAGATGCCGCGAAAACCGAAGCGCGGTGCATCGCTGAGCTCGATGCAGGGCAGGCTCTCGCCGTGCTGCAGATACCACTGGGCCAGGCTGACGAGGCCGTGACGCCAGCCCGCCTCGCCGCTGGCGGCAATCACTATCTCCTCCGGGGTGATGGTCAGCCGGTAGGCCTCCGGGCCCAGCCCGCTTTCAACCAGCCGGATCTCGGCGTCGTGATCCTGCGCCAGCGCGAGCCCGGTCAGTTCGTTGAAGTGGGCCAGCAGCGGGCCGAGCAGGGGGCTCGGGCCGCTGACGTGGGCGCGCTCCGCCAGCCGGAAGTTGCCCTCCAGCAGCAACAGCCGATCCGGCTGGGGCACGATGCCGGCGAGGGGCTCCACCTCGGGTAGATCCGGCGCCGCAGCGGCGGATTGCGGCAGGCCCAGCTCCTCGCCGGTCAGTTCCACCGGCATCAGCTGGGGGCCGCCGTTGGCCTGGGGCAGGCTCAGGAAGAAGCCGCGCGGCATGTCGGAGAGGCGCTTGATGGGGGTGTTGCGACAGCAGAAGCACAGCTCGCTGGCCCCCGTTTGCGGGATCAAGACCTTGTAGCTGCCGCTCTGGCGCTCCAGCTCCCCCCCCTCTACCGAGCCGGGGTCGATGTGGCGGGCCAGGCAGAAGTGGAGTTTCCAGGGGGCATCCGGCAGTTGGCTCAGGCTGAAGCGAAACCAGACGTCGTCACCGTCGCGTCGGTCGACCTGGGTGTGGATCAGGGGTGCAGACATGAAAATTCCTCTGATGGAGTGAAGGGGACGAACAGCCAGACAGCGTCCTTGTGGTATTGGTCAACCCCGGCCGGGAGCCGAAGGGCTGACATGGGCACCCCCCGCAGCGGGCAGACCGGGGTCAGGCCCGCACTTTGGGGTGGAGTGGATGGGGACAGGTTCAGGGATGCAGACACGGGTAGGCCTCCGAGCGGGCAAACAGGATGGCCCCCTCCAGCGCGTCGGCAGCGGGGCTGACCAGTGGCAGGTGCGCTAGGCGGGGGGCTAGGCGCATGCCGATGCCGCCGAGCAGGGCTATCCGGTCGGCGCCCAGCTGGCGCATCCCCTCCAGCAGGGTAGCCAGCTGTTGGCAGGTCTCATCCAGCAGCTGGCAGGCGAGCTCGTCGCCGTCGCTGGCGGCATCGAACACCCAGGGGGCGAAGCGGCCGTAGTCGGCGGGAATGGCGCGGGCGGCCCAGCGCACCACCTCGGCCTGATCCCGCTTGAAGTGATCGAGCAAGCGGATGGCCAGCGTGCTGGGGGGCAGGATGCCGTCGTGGCAGAGCAGGGATTGCTGGATGGCGCGCAGCCCCAGCCAGGCGCCGCTGCCCAGATCCGAGATGGGAAAACCGCGGCCGGAGCAGGTGTGCAGCTGGCCGTGGCGATAGATGAGCCCGGCCGAGCCGGTGCCGGCGATGAGAATGGCCCCCTCTTCGCCGCCAAAGGCGCCCAGGCAGGCACCGAAGGCGTCGGAGGTGAGCCGCACGCTTGCAAAGGGGAAGGGCATGGTCAGCATGGCGTGATAGCAGTCGGCCAGCTCGGCGGAGGCGAGCGCCAGCCCGACCCCCATCCGTTGCTGGGCATCCTCAGCCAGGCCGGCCTCGATACGGGCCTGCTCGATGGCGGCCAGCACGTTGCCGTGAGCGAGCGCGATGCCGAGCTCCAGATTGGAGCCGGCGGCGCGCCCCTCGCCGAGCAGCTTGCCGGCCCGATCCCGAATGCGGGCACGGGTGTGGGTGCCGCCGCCATCGACCCCGACCCAGTACTCAATCATGTCGACCTCCATTTCCCTGCGCATTCTGCCAAGTGATGGCCAGGGCGAACCAGGCGGCGTGGGGGATCCACTGCTCGCCCCAGCGCCAGTTCTGATCCAGCCGATCCTTGTACGCCTCTGGAATGAATGCGATCTCCGCCTCGTCATCGAAGCCGGCGGTGATGCCGTTGCAGATCCCCCCCAGCGCATTGGGATAACCGGCGGTGTAGGCGGGGTTGTTGCTGCCATGGCCCGCCAGCATGCAGGCATTGAAGGGATTCTGTCCCAGGATCCAGTCGAGCTGGTGCTGGCCGAAGGTGAGTAGCGGCTTGCACTGGCGCGGCAGCTGGGCCGCGGCGGCAAATGCCATGGCGGCCAGCGACGCCAGCCGGGCGTTCTCTCCCTGCCACCAGTAGCCCGACTCGTTGTGATGGGGCATGAAAAAGCTCACCCGAGGCGCCTCATCGACCCCCTTCACATACTGGCGGGCGAGGGCGAACGGGTTGCCGGGGCGGGCGCAAAGCGCCAGCTCGGCGGCCAGCGCTTGTTCGATGACGCGCTGGGCCGTCCCCTGGCGCGCCGGATCCGGTTCGATGGCGAGATATTCCAGCAGCGCCAGCACCGGCAGGCCCGCCTCGGCGGCGTGGTAGTAGGGGCGCGAGCCATCCTCGTTGGCCGACCAGTAGTGGCCGAGCTCCGGGTGCGGGCGCTGGCGGGCGCACAGCTTGTCGGCCCGCACTCTGGCCTCTGCCAGCCATTCGGGGCCCAAGGTGCGGGTCAGTTCGATGGCGGCCAGCAGGGCGCAGTAGTCGTCGATGATGTTCTCGACCCCGTCATCCAGATAGGCCAGGTTGTGTTCACGCAGGTGCAGGTAGCCGCGGCGGGCCGCCTCGGCGTAACGGCTGGCATCAACGTCGCCGCTGACGCTCTCGCGGGCGGCGCGGGCGAGCGCCGCGATGGCCATGCCGCCCCCTTGGCGAAAACCGGCCTGCCAGTGGGCGGACTTGAGCCCCTGCTGGGTGGCGTAGGCGCACAGCTCACGCTGGGCGGGATCCTTGCTCCACTTGTCGAACAGGGTCATGTAGAAGAAGCCCGACTCATCCTGCATCCGGCAGAGAAAGTCGGCGCCGTGCAGCGCCTCGTCGTTGAGCCGCTTGCAGAGGTTGACCCCGTCGATGTCCTGGCGCGGGGCCAAGAGCTCGCGGCACTTGAGCAGGGCCCAGACCACCATGGGGGTCTGCTGGGGGTTGAGGTAGTTGGCGTAGGAGAGGTGGCTCAGGTACTTGCTCACATCCCCGCTGGCGTCATACCAGCCGCCGTGCACGTCTTTGCGCTGGTCGCTGCCAAACAGGCGGGCACTGCGGTCGGCCCGATCGAAGGTGCCGCTGGCGCGCTGCCCCTTGAAGTAGTGAATGACGTCGGAGAGGCAGCGGCTCGCCAGCAGTTCCTGGCCGATGGTGAAGGGGGCGGTGCGCACGATGCGCTCCTTGGCGCCCGTCTGGATGAGGGCCTCCAGCCGGTAGTAGCCGGGCTCTTTGCAGGGGGAGAAGTCGGCGCGCCAGTAGTGGCGGCCCTGCCAGCCCTCGACCTGACCGGCCGGCTGCAGCGGGACTTCCAGCAGGATGCGCTCGTCATCCTGGCGCAGCAGCCTGAGGTGGCCGCGGATATCGAGGTCGGTGTCGCTCTGCAACAGGGCGATCTTCTCCCCGTCGCACTGGTAACCCACCTGATTGATCAAGAGTTCCATCAACGTCTTACTCCTGTGGCTCGCCTGGCGTGGCGAGGCACATTGCGGGGCCCTGACGGCCCCGTGGCGAGGCGTGGCCGGACGCCGTGTCCGGCCAATCTGTCATTGGTAGAGGTAGCAGCGCACGAAGTGGTTGTCGGCGAGCTTGCTGATGGGGGGCAGGGTCTCCTTGCAGCGGGGCATCGCCTGATTGCAGCGCCCGGCAAACGGGCAGCCGCAGGACTCCGGCGTCCAGAGCGGGATCTCCCCCTTGCGGCCCCCCTCCAGCTCGGCGTGGATGCTCTTCTCGGGGTCCGGCACCGCCGAGATGAGCAGCTGGGTGTAGGGGTGCTGGGGGTGGTGCAGGATCTCGTCCACCTCGCCCCACTCCACCATGTGCCCCACGTACATCACCGCCAGATCTTCGGCCACGTAGCGGGCGGTGGCGATGTCGTGGGTGATGTAGAGCATGGAGACCCCGAGCTCATCCTTCATCTGCTCCATCAGGTTGAGGATACCGATGCGAATGGAGACGTCGAGCATGGAGGTGGGCTCGTCCGCCAGCACCACTTCGGCCTCCACCGCCAGGTTGCGGGCGATGTTGACCCGCTGGCGCTGGCCGCCGGAGAGCTGGTGCGGGTACTTGGCCGCGGTGGCCTTGGCGGGGGTGAGCCCCACCTTCTCCAGCAGGCCGTAGACCATGTCGGGCAGATCTTTCTTGTCGATCACCTTGCTGTGCAGCAGCAGGGGACGGGCGATGTGGTGGTAGATGGTGTGGGTCGGGTTCAGCGAACCGAACGGATCTTGCCACACCATCTGCACGCTCTGGCGGTAGTCGAGCAGGGCGGTGCCCTTGTTGAACTCCTCCAGATCGCGGCCACGATAGAGGATGCGGCCGCCAGAGAGCTTGTACATCTTGGCGATGATCTTGGCGATGGTGCTCTTGCCGGAGCCGGACTCCCCCACCACTGCCAGGGCGCGGCCCCGGTGCAGGTTGAAGGTGATGTCCGAGAGGGCCCGCATCTTGCCGCTCTTGATGGCGTTGGAGTTGACGGGGAAGTCCTTGTAGAGGTGCTGGACTTCGATGATGGGGGCGTCGGTTTGGGCGATTTGCATGACAGACATCCTTAACAGCCAGCGGCCTTGTCCAGATAGATCAGGGGATCTTGTTGCTCATCCTGCGCCTCATAGAGGTGGCAGGCGGTTTGTTGGCCGGGGCGGATCTCGGCCAGTTTGGTGTACTGCTGGCGGCAGCGCTCGTGCACCCTGGCGCAGCGGGCCTGAAAGCGGCAGCCCACCGGCACCTCCAGCAGGTTGAGCGGGGTGCCCGGGATCCCTTCCAGCACGGTTTTTGGGCCGTGCAGAGGCGGGAAGGAGTTGCCGAGCCCCTTGGTATAGGGGTGCAGCGGCGCGGTCAGGATCGCTTTGGCCGGCGCCACCTCCACCAGTTCACCGGCATACATGATGCCGATGCGATCGCAGAACTCGACCATCAGGGAGAGGTCGTGGGTGATGAACAGGATGGAGAAGTTGAACTTCTCTTTCAGCGCATAGACCTTCTGCAGGATCTCCCGCTGCACCACCACGTCGAGCGCCGTGGTCGGCTCGTCCATGATGAGCAGCTCAGGGTTGAGCGCCATGGCGATGGCGATCACCAGCCGCTGGCGCATGCCGCCGGAGAACTGGTGCGGGTAGTCCTTGAGCCGGCTCGGGTGGATGTCGACGATGGCGAGCAGCTCCTGGGCGCGCTTGATCGCCTCGTAGCGGGTCAGCCCCGGGTTGTGGGCCAGCAGCACGTCGCAGAACTGCTCCTCCATGCGCAGCACCGGGTTGAGCGCATTCATGGCGGACTGGAACACCACCGACACCTGCTGCCAGCGATAGGATCGCAGGCGTTCGTCGCCGTAGTGGAGGATGTTCTCCCCCTTGAACAGGATCTCGCCGGCGCTGATGTAGGCGGGCGGCTTGTGCAGCCGCGCCACCGAGAAGGCGACGGTGGATTTGCCGCAGCCAGACTCGCCGGCCAGGCCGAACACTTCACCGGGGGCGATGTCGAAGCTGACCGAGTTGACGGCGCGCACGTCGCCGTTCTCGGTGATGTAGTCGACGCAGAGGTTGCGTACCGACAGCAGGGGTTGTTGCGATCTCATGCTGTCTTCTCCTGTACGGCCGGCACCGGCGTGGTGACGGGGGCGGCGAGTTTCTTCCAGCGATTGAGCCCCTTGTGGGAGCGCAGCTGCGGGTTGGCGATTTCGTCGATGGCGAAGTTGAGCAGGGCCAGGCCGGCACCGAGCGTTGCGATGGCGAAGCAGGGGGCCAGGATCTCCCACCAGGCGCCGACCAGGATGGCGCTGGAGGTCTGGGCGTTGTAGAGCATGATGCCCCAGCTCACCACGGTGGGGTCGCCCAGGCCGAGGAACTCCAGGGTCGCCTCGGTGACGATGGCGTAGATGATGGAGCCGATGAAGCTCACCCCGATGATGGAGATGAGGTTAGGCAGAATTTCCACCAGGATGATGCGCCAGGCCGGCTCGCCCAGCACCTCGGCGGCGATGACGAACTCTTTTTCGCGCAGCGCCAGGGTCTGGGCCCGGATGACGCGCGCGCCATAGGCCCAGGAGGTAAAGCCTATGATGAGCGCGATCACCGTCGGTGACGCCTCCCCGATAAAGCTTGCCAGCACCAGCAGCAAGGGGAGGTTGGGGATCACCAGCACCACGTTCATCAGGAAGGTGAGGCACTCGTCTATGACGCCACCGAAGTAGCCAGCGGTGATGCCGACCGTGATGGCGAGGGCGCACACCAGAATGCCGGCACCGAACCCCACCATCAGGGAGATGCGGGCGCCGTTGGTGAACTGGGCCCAGATGTCGTGACCCATGCGGGTGGTGCCCATCACGTACTCGGCACTGGGCGGCTGGTGCGGGCGGGAGACCCGCTTGGTCGGCTCGTAGCTGGCCAGCAGCGGGGCGAACAGCGCCATCAGCACGAAGCTGACCACGATGAAGAGGCCGCAGGCGGCCTTCTTGTTGCCCAGCAGGATTTTCAGAATAGTCGGCATGCGCATCTTATTTGCCTCCGGTACGCAGACGGGGATCCAGGAAGACGTAGAGCACGTCGGCCAGGAAGTTGAAGCTGAGCATGGTGATGGTCATGATGAGCAGCTGCCCCTGAATGAGCGGGTAGTCGCGGGCCAGAATGCCCTGATAGAGGGTCAGACCCAGTCCCGGGTAGTTGAAGATCACCTCGGTGATGAGGGATCCGCCGATGACGAAGCCCAGCGCCATGGAGAGGGCGGTGACGCTCGGCAAGATGGCGTTGCGGGCGCCGTAGTTGAAGATCACCCGGTTGCTGGAGAGCCCCTTGGCCTTGGCCATGGTGATGTAGTCCTCGCCGAGCAGGTTGATCATGTTGTTGCGCATGGTGATGAGAAAGCCCCCCACCTGCACCATGGCCAGGGTGCCCACCGGCATGATGGCGTGGGTCAGGATGCTCTTGATGTGCTCCCAGCCCCAGTCAGGCTTGATCTCCGGGCTGTAGGCGTAGCCAATCGGCAGCCATTCCAGGCTCACCCCGAACAGGAAGAGCGCCAGCAGCGAGATGACCACCGGCGGAATGGCCTGCATCACCAGGGTGAGCGGGGAGAGGAAGCTGTCCATGCGCCCGCCCCGGTGCCAGGCGGCGAAGATACCGACGATGGAACCGATGGAGAAGCTCAGAATGGTGGAGGTGCCCACCAGGAACAGGGTCCAGCCGATGGCGCGGCCGAGCACGTCGGCGACCGGTTGGGGGTAGTAGCGCACCGAGGTGCCGAGATCCCAGGTGAAGACACTCTTCACATAGGTGAGAAATTGGGTGCCGATGGGGCCGTCCACGAACCCGAAGGTGGCCTTGAGGGCTTCCAGGGCGGCGGGTTCCATCATGGCGCCGGCCCGGGCAAACATGACGGAGACGGGATCTCCCGGCATGGCTCTGGGTAGCAGGAAGTTGATGGTGGCGGCCACCAGAAAGGCGACCAGATAGAAGGAAAAGCGTCTCAGTATGAATCCCATGATGATACCTTTTACTGCTGGTCCGCCCCGCGCCGGGCATAGTTACCCCAACCCCGGCAGTGCCGGGAAAAAGGGGGATGGGCGGGGAAGAGGGCCCCCCGCAGGGGGGCCGGGATTGATTAGCTGTTCGGCTTGAGTGACAACACGTGCAGCAGACGCTCCGGGGTGTCCGGGTGAACCTGCGGCTTGGCGACCGGGTTGTCGGCACTGAACCAGCCGTGGAAACGCTTGGTGCTGTATTCGTACCAGGTCGGGTTGTTGAACACCGGGATGATGGTCTGGTTGGCACCAACCCTGTCCTGGATCTCGAACATGATCTCCTTCTGCTTGGCGGCATCGGCGGTCTGGGTAAAGTCGTCGATCAGCTTGTCCAGCGCCGGATCCTTGTAGCGGGGCGCCGCAAAGCGGTTGCCGCGCTCACCCATGTTGCGGGAGTGGAAGGCCGTTTCGAAGTACTTGTGCGGGTTGGCACCGGCAAAGTAACCCTGCAGGGCGACGTCGAAGTCACCGGTGATGAGGTTTTCAGTCCAGACGGTGGCTTCCGGGGTGGCGGTCTTGGCGTTCAGACCCAGTGCCTGCAGCCCTTCCACGCCGATCTGTGCGGTGTTGACCCAGTCGGTCCAGCCGTTCGGTACCAGCACCTTGAACTCGATCTTCTGACAGGTGGGGGTGTCGAGGAACTTGTCGCCGTCACAATCCTTGTAGCCGGCCTGCTTCAGCAGGGCCTTGGCGCCTTCCAGATCGAACTTGTTGTACTTGCCGTACTTCTTGTCCACTTCCGGGTTGTTCCAGGAGTCAAAGGCTTTGCCCAGACCTGACGGGTACTCGTTGACGGTCGGGTAGCCGTAGCCCGCGATATCCACCATGGACTGGCGATCCATCGCCATGGAGAAGGCGCGACGGAAGTTGATGTCGTTGAAGGCTTCGTGGTTGCCCGGTTTCTTGGCCTGGAAGTTGACGTTGAACGCCACCGTGCCGGAGGCCGGGAACCAGTACTTGTTGTTCTTCGGATCGTTGCCGACGTAGAGGCGCTCGATGTCCGGCACGAAGGAGCCGAACCAGTCCACGTCACCCTTCATCACGGCGGCCAGTACCTGGTCGTTGGTGGCCATCTGCGGCATGCGCAGGCAGTCGATGGAGAGGTTGGCGTTGTCCCAGTAGTGCGGGTTGCGGCACTGGGTGTAGAGCTGGGCGGAGAAGTTGTCCACTTCGGTGAAGGGACCGGTGCCGACCGGCTTGTCGTTGGTGAAGGCGACCGGATCTTTCACCGACTTCCACTGGTGCTCAGGCACGATGGGGACCAGTACCAGATCGTTCACCACGTTGGTGTTGACGTCGGTCAGCTCGAACTTGACCTTGTTGGGGGCCAGCTTCTCGACGCTCTTGATCTGGGTCCAGATTGAGCGCTCGTCCAGCGCCTTGTTGGCCTTGACCAGATTGAAGGAGAACAGGATGTCATCGGCGGTAAACGGCTGACCGTCCGACCACTTCACGCCGTCACGCAGATCGAAGGTGACGGACTTGAGGTCCTTGCTGAACTCGTAGTGGGTGGCCAGACGATAGACGGGTTTGCCACCCTGCATATCGTTGAAGATCACCAGCGGTTCATAGATGAAGTGACGGGTGGTGTGCAACAGACCCGCTTGCAGGAAGGGGTTGAAGTTCTTGACCCACGCGGTCTCCTGTTGTGCGACCAGGGTCAGCACCGTCTTGTTGTCGGCCGCCATGGCGTTGCCGGCAGCGCCGGCAAGCATCATGGTGCCCAGCATTACAGCAGTAGAGATTTTGGATACTTTGGCAAGCATATTATTTCCTTTCTTATTTATATTCCTTGTTTGGATTTGAGCACCGACTTCGCATGCTGGGGAGGTCGGCCCTCAATGTTGGCCAGGTTTTGCACCCTTGTAGTTGTGTCATCCAACGTCCCTAGCAAAGCAGAGTTAACAGGAAAACAACAACTGTTCAGAACGTCGATATCGTAAAAATCGACGCCCTCACGTCAATTTCGTCAAAATCGCTTTTAACTCGATTTAAATCATTAGGTTATGTTAATTGCTTTAGCGTAATAAGTCCCTGTCAATCGACCTTCCATGACAATTGTGTGAATTGGATCGGCTCTCGTTTTGACGTATGGCGAAGGCTTAATTCTGCACAAAAAAAAACCGCCCCGGCAAGTGTGAGCCAGGGCGCAGATTGGGCGGTGGATATCAGGGTTTGCGGTTGGCGAGCTGGCGCAGGGTCTGGGCGCTGTGGTGCAGCTGCTGGCGCTGGACCTCGTTGAGCGGGCCGTGATTGAGCACGTACTCGACGGTGGCGACCACCGTCTTCCAGCGCGGCGCCTTGGGCAGGGTATCCAGGCTCAGGTACTTGTCGAGGGTACGGGTCTGCGGGCTGGAGCGGTCCATGTAGACCCGCCACAGCTTGCTCTTCTCCGCCAGCACTATCTTGCCCTTGCCGGTGCTCTGCTGCCAGGCATCCAGGGTGAGCCGCATGGTGTCCACCAGAGCGCGGCGCAGGGGCTCGTCATCCTGCTGGCGGATGAGGTCGTCGGCGAGCGAGCGGAACTCCCCGCCCAGCCGGCTCAGCTCGCCCAGCAGCTGGCCATCCTCGATGATGGCCTGGCGTGACAGGCTCTTGAGGGCGTTCTCCAGTGCCATTACCCGGTTCTCGTCCTGCCGCAGCTCGGTGCTGAGGGTGAGGGCGAAGGCGGCCTGGCCCCCCAGGCTGATGGGCAGGGCGCGGGCATTGAGTTCGTCTTTCTGGCCGGCCACCAGAAACGCCAGCTGCTGCTCCCCCCGATCGTGCAGATCGGGCCACTGGCTGGTCAGCGGGCTGGCCAGCCAGTCGTCCAGCGGTTGCCCCTCCATGGCTTCCGGCTCCTGGCCCAGCAGGCGGGCCAGTGCCCGCGAGGCGAACAGCACTGTGCCCTGACCATCGATGAACACCATGGGGTCGGCCCCTTCGCCGAGCAGGGCCAGCAGTCGCTCCTGATCCTGATGCAGCTGCTCCTGCAGCAGCAGACGGTGCTCTATCTCCTGCTTGAGCAAGCGGTTCTCCACCAGCGAGGCGCGCCCGGCGCTCGCTTCCAGCAGGGCCCTGACCCGGGCGAACAGCTCCTCCTTGCAGAAGGGCTTCACCAGATAGTCGTTGGCGCCGGCGTTGAAGCCCTCCTCGATGTCCTTGGGCTGGTTGAGGGCGGTGAGCAGCAGTACCGGCAGCTTCTCCTTCGGGTGCTGCTGGCGCAGCCGGCGGCAGACGTCGAAACCGGAGAGGGTGGGCATCATCACGTCCAGCAGGATGAGGTCGACCGGCTCCTGAGCCAGCTTGGCCAGCGCATCGTGGCCGTCGCTGCTGGGTAGGATGCGATAACCGCAGGGCTGCAGCAGGTGGCGCAGTATGTGCAAATTGATGGGCTCGTCGTCCACCACCAGGATGAGGGGGGCATCCTCGGGGGGAGGCGGGAGGTCATCGCTCTCCCAGTCCGGCAGGATCAGCGGCTGCTGGCGCACCAGCTGGTGTTCGATCTGGCGGCTGTCGAGGGTCAGGCTGCCCGCCTTGCCGCTGGCGAGCGGCAGGGTGAAGGCGAAGGTGGAGCCGACGCTCGGCTCGCTCTCCACGAACAGCTCGCCCCCCATCAGGTGCACCAGCTGGCGGGTGATGGAGAGGCCGAGGCCGGCCCCCTGCTTGCTGACCTCCGGGCTCATCTGCACCAGCGGTTCGAAGATGTGCTCCAGGTGATCCGGGGCTATGCCGATGCCGGTGTCGGTCACCTTGATACGCAGGAAATTGCCCTCCACCAGGGCGCTCAGTACCACCTTGCCCTGCGGCGTGTATTTGATGGCGTTGCCCACCAGGTTGTAGAGCACCTGTTCGAGCCGCTGTTCGTCGGCCAGTACCGGCGGCAGCTCCACCGGGCTGATGTCCACCAGGGTGAGCGGCTTGGCCTGCACCAGGTGCTGGCAGAGATCCAGCACCAGCCGGATGACTCCCTTGGAGGAGACCGGCTGGGGGTGGATCTCCAGCTGGCCGTAGCGCATCTGGTGGTAGTCGAGCAGATCGTCCACCAGCCGGGCCAGTCCGTCGGCGCTCTTGATGATGAGCCCCAGCTGTTTTTGCTGCCCTTCGGTCAAGTCCTGCTGGCTGGCGAGCATGGATTCGGCCATCCCCTTGATGCCGTGAATGGGGGTGCGCAGCTCGTGAGAGGTGTTGGCCAGCAGCTCATCCTTGAGCTTGTCCGCCTGCTGCAGACTGAGGTTCTGCTTGTGGGTCAGCTTGACCTGCTGCTGCAGCTCCTGGGTCTGGCGTTCGATGAGTTCGATCTTGTCCTTCACCGAGCGCTGCATGTGGCGAAACGCCTGGGCGAGCCGGTCGATGTCATCGTCGGTGCGTTCGATGGCGATGGGGTGATCCAGCGCACCGTCGGCCACCTGTTCGGCGGCGGCGGTGAGGGAGCGCAGCGGCGCCGTGATGGAGTGGGAGAGCCAGCGGGAGAAGAGGATCAGCAGCAGCAATGAGCCGGCCCCCAGCAGGATCACCAGTGTCTCCAGCTGGCGGATGGGGCGATAGGCCTCGCTGGTGGAGATCTCGGCGATGAAGGCCCACTCGGTGTCGAACACCTTCACCTGGGTGTAGGCGGCCAGCACCTCGTCATCGTGGTAGGAGCGAAACAGCCCGACCCCCTGCTCGCCGGAGAGTGCCTTGACCACCAGCGGGGTCTGCAGCGGCCGGAAGTTGGGGCGAAAGCTGTTCTCCACGCTGAATTCAGGCGCCAGCCAGGCGTTGGCGCGCATCCGCTTGTCCGGGCCGATGAGGATGGTCTCGCCGGTCTCGCCGAGCCCTTCCCGCTCCGCCATGATCTGGTTGAGCTTGTCAGGCAGCAGCTCGAAGATCACCACGCCGCGCACATAGTCGTACTGCATAACCGGGGCCGCCATGTAGGCGACCACCTGGCCGGTCAGCTCGTTGCGGCCAAAATCGGTGAACTCGAAGATCTGCTGCGGCTTCTGGCCACCGTCGAGGCGCCGCTTGATCTTGGCGAAGGTGCTGCCAAGTCCGCTCGACTGGTAGGGGCCGGAGAGCAGGTTGGTGGCGAAGTTGGCGTGCTTGGTGACCGAATAGACCACGTCGCCGTTGAGATCGATGAGAAAGATGTCGCTGTAGTTGGACTTGCGCACCATGTCGGCGTAGCCGCGGTGAAAGCGCTGGTGCACCCGGCCGTACATCTCGTCCGCCAGGATCAGGGCGCTGATGGAGGGTTCGATGTCGCTGGTGCTGTCGGGTTTTTGCAGCTGATCCCAGGAGCCCGGCACATAGCGGGCCTGGGCACGGGCGCGGGCCTCCTGCGGTGTGGTGCCGAGTTTCTCGAAGGCACCGGTGAAGCCATAGAAGCGACCGATACTGTTGCCGGCAAAATCCTGCTGGGAGAAGTTGATGATCTGCTCTTTGAGGTTGCCGAAATAGTCTTCCAGCTGGTTCTTCTTGATGTTGCGAACGGAAACCAGATGGTTGGAAGTCTGGGTGGTGAGATCCTTGCCGTGGCTATAGAGGAAAAACAGGGTGACGACCAGGAAGGGCACCATGGCTAGCATGAAAAATGCCAGCATCAGCTGCGGCCTGAGCCCACGGGGCTTGAAGATCCATTTCATCGGGTGATTTTCAATTGAGAATCCGGTTACTAACCGCAGCAAGTCTCTGACTAAAGGCTAATCATTTCAATGACTTTATCTCAAATTCGCCTGTGGGGTCACAGCCTGGTGCGGATTTTTTGGGCAAGCCGTCTAAACCCTGAGCAAACAGCACGGGAAAGGGCTCAAAGTGCGAAAAAAGGGTTGTGCCCGCGCTCGGGGTACGTATAATGCGCCTCGTTGTCAGGCAACTGGCAGCAAGCAGTACAGGCGGGAATAGCTCAGTTGGTAGAGCACGACCTTGCCAAGGTCGGGGTCGCGAGTTCGAGTCTCGTTTCCCGCTCCAATCTTCCATGGCACCAATCATGGATATCACTTTCAAGGCAATGCCTTGTCAGCATGGCGCGTTAGCAAAGCGGTTATGCAGCGGATTGCAAATCCGTTTAGTCCGGTTCGACTCCGGAACGTGCCTCCATCTTCTTCCTGTTTCATCCCATAACGCATTTCCATCACGCCAGCCCGGTGTGGATGACTCTGCTCAATATCCTTGCTGCAACAACAGCTGCTCACAGCCTTGCTGCTGCCACTCCCGCTCCAGATAGCGGTTGACCTGCGTCAGGTCCTGTCCCCGGTATTGAAACTGCACTTCGGCCGAGTGTTCGGTCACATCCATCATCTTCTGTTTCAACTGGCCGCATTGCCACATGCTGACGGTGGGCGCACCCTTGTAGGCCAGCGTGATGCTGTCGGCCTGGTTGAGCTGCCAATCCTGCCATTCCGACCAGAGCAGCAGGCCCAGTATCCCTATGATCGCCATTTCTGCGGGTTTCATCGCACCGACTCCATCTTGAGTGCCAACTCATTAAATCTGGTCGACGGGAGCTGCTTTGCCAGCTTTTGTTGCCTGTAAGTTAATGGATGTAACCCAATTTCACTTTAAGGCTTTTAAGGGATCTTTTTGCAAAAAAATGGGAATCTTGGTGTAGTAATCCTACAAATTGTGGAGTAATCTTTGCTCAGTGGTCTTACCAGTAAGGAGTTCTATCATGTTTCATCCCTATTCCCTGACTCAGATAATTCTTCGTCGCATCTATGTGCTGCTGGTGGGTATGCTGGCCTTCCCCGTGATGCTGTTTCGCAGCGATCGGGCCCGTTTCTACAGCTATCTGCACCGGATCTGGAACAAGACCAGCACCAAGCCGGTATGGCTCAAGATGAGCGAGCGTGGCGAGCGGATCTTCTACTAAGTCAGGTTTCAATTGAAAAAGACAGCTGCGGCTGTCTTTTTTGTCATTAAGTATCGGCCGCCGATGCCCGCACGGTTGTATCGTGCCAATCAAACCCCGCCCTCTGGCGGGGTTTTTTATTGCCTGCATCCCTGGGATTGGCGGCGGCAGGGTGGCGCAGTGCACATCTTCATGGTGAAAGAGCATTTGAAAGATGAATGAAATAACCCTTTAAAAACAGTCTGTTGCCAATTGTGCTTTTTATAGATGTGCCGATTTTGCATTTTTTTTGAAATCAATTCGCCGGCGCTCCGGTTCTATGGAGGGCATCCGGTCGTGACCGATCGGGCACACCACACACAATCAGAAGGAACAGAAAATGAACGTTAAAAAGAGCACAGCCATCGCCTCCGCCATGACCGGTCTGCTGGCCCTCGGCGCCCAGTTCGTCGCCGCCCCTGCCATGGCGGCCGATGAGAAGGAGAAGTGCTACGGGGTGGTGAAGGCGAGCAAGAACGACTGCGCGACCAAGACCAGCTCCTGCGCCGGTACCGCCAAGATGGATGCCCAAGGTGACGCCTTCGTGGTGGTGCCAAAGGGGCTGTGCGAGAAGCTGGCAGGCGGCTCGCTGCAACCCAAGTAAGGCTGGGTGCCACGGTGTTGCCTCAGGGGCACCGTGGCCTTCTTTTGGCTGGTTTGCAGCGAGGCTTTGCGATGAACCCCTTAATTGGTATTGGATTGCGCACGCCCCATTACGACGAGATATTGCGCACCCTGCCGGCGGTTGGCTGGCTGGAGGTGCACAGCGAAAATTACTTTGAACGTCACAGCCGGGGTTTTCAGGTGCTGAGCGAGCTGGCCAGGCACTATCCCGTCAGCCTGCACGGCGTCGGCATGTCCTTGGGCTCGGCCGATGGGCTCGACCTTGATCACCTCGCCAGCCTCTCGGCGCTGGCCCGCGCCATCAAACCGGTGCGCATCTCGGAGCACCTCAGCTGGGGCAGCATTGGGGGGCGCCACTTCAACGATCTGCTGCCGGTCCCTTATACCCGGGAGAGCCTGCTCAACATGAGCGACAAGATCATGCAGGTGCAGGAGGCGCTCGGCTGCCGGCTGCTGATCGAGAACCCCTCTTCATACCTGCAACTGGCGGGGGAGATGCCGGAGTGGGAGTTTCTGGCGGAGCTGCAGCGGCGCAGCGACTGCGCCATCCTGCTCGATCTCAACAACCTCTATGTCAGTGCCTTCAACCATGGCTTTGCGTGCAGCGACTATCTGGCTGCCATCGACATCGCTACGGTAGGCGAAATTCACCTGGCCGGTTTTACCGATCAGTCCCTGCCGCAGGGGCACCTCTATATCGACACCCACAGCGCGCCGGTGAGCGAACCTGTGTGGGCCCTCTATGACGAGATCTGCCGCCAGCGCGCCATTCCCACCCTGATCGAGTGGGACCTCGAGATCCCGCCGCCCCCCGTGCTGTTGGCAGAGGCCGAGCGCGCGAGCGCCATGCTGGACGCCGCCATGGCCACCCATCTTGTGCCGGAGGCCGCCCATGTCTGAGCTGGCTCGCCGGCAGCAGCAGTTTGCCGAGGGGCTGCTTGGCCAGAGCGAGGCCATCCTGCCCCACATCCACTCCCGTCTCTTTACGGCGGATGCCGTGCTGCAGGTCTATCGCAACCACTTCATCCTGAGCCTTGGCGAGGTACTGGCGGGCAGCTATCCAGCCGTCAAAGCCATGGTGGGGGAGGCGTTTTTCGACGCCGCTGCGCGCGGCTTCGTGCTGGCAGAGCCCCTCTACGAAGGGAGCGTGATGCACTACGGCGCTGGCTTTGGCGACTGGCTTGCCCGGCTGCCGACCACCGCAAATCTGCCCTGGCTGGGGGAGCTGGCCCGCTTCGAGTGGGCACTGGAGCGCACCAGTTTGCTGGCAGCCGAGGAGCGCCACTGGCCGGCCGAGCGGGTAGCCGCCTTGCCGCCAGCGGCCTGGCAGACGCTGGTGCTGAGCCCGGCCTGCGATCTGTGTCTGTTCGACAGTCCGCACCCGGTTGATGCCCTCTGGCAGATGGCCCTGCACGAGGGCGAGACAGTGCAGGATCTGGCGGCTCCCGCCTGGCTCGCCCTCAAGAAACAGCCCGATTGTCGGGTATTGCCGCTGAGCCTGAGCGAAGGAGAGTGGCGTCTGCTGGATGGCTGCCGCCAGGGCATTGCTCTGTCGGCCCTGCTGGAGCAGGACTGGCAGGCTGCAGAGTCTCTGACCCGCCTCGTCACCCTGGGCCTGCTGGTCGATGTGACCTCAACGCTGGAGTAAATACGATGACAAATCACAAGCGGACACTGATGCAACCGGTGGGCCCCGCCGTTCCCTGGTGGCTGAGCGGCGCCCTGTTGCTGCTGGCCAGGTGCTGGGTGGCGGTGGCCTTCTTTCGTTCCGGCTGGCTCAAGCTGAGCGCCTGGGACAGCACCCTTTATCTGTTCGAGTTCGAGTATCAGGTGCCCCTGCTGCCCTGGCAGTGGGCGGCCAGGCTTGGCACGGCCACCGAGCTGTTGCTGCCGGTGCTGCTGCTGGTCGGGCTCTTTACCCGACCGGTCGCCGCCCTGTTGTTTGCCTTCAACATGGTGGCGGTGATCTCTTATCCCACTCTCTGGGCCGGCGGCTTTTACGATCACCAGCTGTGGGGCTGGATGCTGCTGACCCTGGTCGTCTGGGGCGCGGGGCCGCTGGCCTGGGACCAGTGGCGCCTTGCCAGGCGGGCGTGAAGTATCCACACTGGCGCTTTGATCAGGCGCATGCGGGGAGCCTGTTCACCTCAACGAGCGTCAAAAGGAGAAGCGCCGATGATCATCCGTCAGGCAACGCAGACAGACATTCCCGCGCTGGTGACCCTGCGCATGGCGCTGTTTTGCGAGGTGGGGGAGCTGAGCGAACCGCTGGCCGACCTGGATCTCTGGCAGGCGACCAGCCGTTACTTCAGCACGGCGCAGGCCGAGGAGAGCGCCCGCTCCTGGGTGGCGGAAGTGGATGGCGAGGTGGTGGCGAGTGCGACCCTGGCCCTCTTCGTGCGCCCGCCCTATCCCGGCAACCTGGCGGGAAGGGAGGGTTATCTGCTCAACATGTATACCCTGCCGGCCCACCGCCGGCAGGGGTTGGCCGGCGCCCTGCTGGGTCAGATGGCGGACTATGCCAGAGCGCAGCAACTGGGCCGGGTCTGGCTGCACGCCAGCGACGAGGGACGCCCGCTCTATGAGCGGATCGGTTTTGTGGCCAATCCGGCTTATCTGGAGTGGCAGCCCGGGTGATCCCTCGCCGGGCCTTGCACTTATCAGACGCAGGCGGCACTGCGAGCCCCTCGCCGGCTGTGGCAAAATGTCGGCCAAATTCTGATCGCACCACGGTGCTCAACTAAGATCAGCCTCAACAGGTTCGTGACGGTTCACCCAGCACCGAGTCTTGTGCCCTTTTCCACCTTGTCAGTACAGAGGTATGACATCCATGTTCAACAACAAGCTGAAGGCGCAGTTGCAGGCCTGCCAGGCGCAGCTGGCCGAATCCCAGGGCTTCGTGGAGGCGGTCAAGGAAGGGATCGCAACCATCATGTTCACCCCGGATGGCGAGATCCTGGAGGCCAACCAGCCATTCTTGAACCTGATGGGTTACAGCGCGATGGAGTTGCAGGGGCAGCACCACCGGATGTTTTGCAGCCCGGAGCTGGCTCGCTCTGCCGATTACCAGCAGTTCTGGGCCCAGCTCAAGCAGGGCCGGGTCAAGTCCGGCATTTTCTCGCGCCTCAACAAGCGGGGCGAGGTGGTCTGGCTGGAGGCAAGCTACTTCCCGGTCAAGTCGCAGGGGCGGGTGACCCAGGTGATCAAGATCGCCAGCGATATTACTGACAAGCATCAACAACTGCTGAGCCAGCAGGCGATCACCAAGGCGCTGGAACGCTCGCTGGCGATGATCGAGTTCACCCCCAATGGCGACATCATTTCGGCCAATCCCAACTTCCTGGGCTGTGTCGGCTACACACTGGCCGAGATAAAGGGGCGCAATCACCGCATGTTCTGTGATGACGCCTTCTATGAAGAGCACCCCCGCTTCTGGGAGGAGCTGGCACAGGGCCAGTTCAAGTCCGGGCTCTTCTTGCGGCGCAACAGCCACGGCGAGGCGATCTGGCTGGAGGCAACCTACAACCCCATTCGCGACGAGAGCGGCAAGGTGAGCCGGGTCATCAAGTTTGCCAGCGACATCACCGAGCGGGTCACCAAGAGCCACGCGGTGCGCGATGCCGCCCAGGTGGCTCATGCCACGGCGCAGGAGACCCTGCGCAGTGCCGAGCAGGGGGCGGATCTGCTGCGCTCTGTGGTGGACACCTCGTCGCTCATCAGCGAGCAGGTGGACAAGACCATCCTGCTCATCAACCAGCTCAACGAGCAGTCCAGGAGCATCGAGGCCATCGTCTCCACCATCAGCAGCATTGCCGATCAGACCAATCTACTGGCCCTCAATGCGGCCATCGAGGCGGCCCGTGCCGGGGATCAGGGGCGCGGTTTCGCAGTGGTGGCCGATGAGGTACGCCAGCTGGCGGCGCGTACGTCGCTCTCTACCGACGAGATAGCCAAGGTGGTGCAGAAGAACCGTGAGCTGACCGCTAGGGTGACCGATGACATGGCCAGGGTGGCCGGCAGCGCCGAGCTCGGCAAGCAGCAGATCGACAAGGTCAACGAGGTGATGGCGGAGATCCGGGAGGAGGCCAACAACGTCTCGGCGACCGTCTCCAGCCTCTCCATCTGATACCGGTCAGGGTGCCTGTCTCGCCAGAAGCGGGCTGTCACCCTGACCGTCATTTCGACAGGCTGTATGAATGGTGAGCAGTCGATATCCCAGTCTGAACCCCCGCTGTATCGCGCCCTGCTTGTGAATTGCCCGCTGGCGGCGGCCTGTTTAGGCTTGCCGCCTCATTATTTCTGGAGCAAGCGAAGACGATGGCAACGAGAAGAAAGGGCAGGGCACTGGCGCTGCTGGCGGGCATGGTGGCAAGCGTGGGGCTGAGCGGCTGCATGGGGCAGATGGGGCTCTCCTCCATGGTGACCAAGGGCAACCTCAGCGTGGTGGACAACCGTTACGGTCGGGCCGGGGTCTTCGTCCTGCTCTCGCCGGTCTACGGCCTGGCGGCCACCGCCGATCTGTTCGTGTTCAACACCATCGAATTCTGGTCTGGCAAGAACCCCATCACCGGCAAGTCGCCTGCGCTGGTGGATCAGAAGCTGGACGCCCTGATCAAGGTCAATCAGCACCTGGATCCGTCCCTCAACAAGGTGCCGCTGGCCATGCTGCCGCAAGGGGTGCGCGAGGTGGAGGTGAGCTACCCGGACGAGCGCACCGCCCAGATGGAGGTGCACTACCTGGACGGGCGCAGCAGCCTGATGCGTGGCGAGAAGCGCGGCGCGTTGCTGGACATCTACTTCGACGGCCGGCTGGTGTCGACCCTGACGCCGGCCCAGCTGGAGGAAAAAGCCCGGACTGGCAGCGCCGAGGTGTAAATTCATCTGAATCCAGATCTATTCCTCTCTGGATAAGGTATATCTAGTCAGCAGGCAAGATCGCCATGATGTCCAAGGGAGCAGGCTATGACGGTGAATGGATTGCGGTTGGCAGAGTTGATTGGTTCCCTCAGTCATGCACTCGACATGACCGAGGGGCAACCAAGAGGGCACTGCATTCGCTGTTGCTGGATAGGTTCCCGGCTGGCCGAGCGGTTGGCGCTGGATGCCCGGCAGCGCCATGATCTCTATTACATGCTGCTGCTCAAGGATCTGGGGTGCAGCAGCAATGCGGCCCGTATCTGCGAGCTCTATCTCACCGACGATCTTCACTTCAAACGCGACTTCAAGCTGGTGGATGGCTCCCTCTCCGAGGTGGTCAACTTCGTGCTGGGCCAGGCGTTGTTGATCAAATCCGTCGCTGGATGGCCGTTCCCCAACCCGTTGATACCACTCAATTCACTGGCTGGCGAACAGGCATACCAAGCCCTATCAGCTTGTTCATCACCTTCACGCCAGCCAGGATTTCGCCCACCTGGGCGTTGTAGTTCCGCAGGCTCAGCGTTGGCCCGATGAGTTGCTTGAACCGGTACATGGCGGTCTCGGCTATCGAGCGCTGGTGATAGCCGGAGTCTTTCTTCCATTGCTTCAGTTCACCGGCCTTGAGCGCCGTCACCGCCTCGTTGCGGGGATGGTCTTCCTCCCACGGTGCCGCATTTTTTCTCGGCGGTATGGTGGCTTTCGCCCCCTTCTTCTTCAGTAGCGCATGACAGGCCTTGGTGTCATACGCACCATCGGCGCTGACCTGTTTTATCTTGCGTCGTAAGGGGTTGAGCAACGTCGGTAACACCTCGTTATCCGCCACCGTCTCCAGGCTGACTTCGGCAGCGATGACCGCATGGGTTGTGGCATCCACCGCCAAGTGGAGCTTGCGCCACACTCGTCGCTTCTCCTTGCCGTGTTTGCGAATTTTCCATTCGCCTTCGCCATAGACCTTGAGGCCGGTGGCATCAATGACCAAGTGAGCCACCGGGCCTTGGCTGGGGAGGCGGTACTTGATGTCGACGGTCTTGGCGCGCTTGCTGATACAGCTATAGTCCGGCGACTGCAAAGGCACCGCCATCAGTTGGAACAACGAGTTAATGAAGCCTTCTAGCGCCCGCAGCGGCAACTTGAACAAGCCTTTTAGCATCAGGGCCGTCTCAATGGCGGTGTCACTGTAGTGGAAACCTCTCCCTCGGCGGCCATGGTGGACCAGGCAATGCCACTGCTTAATGGCTTGTTCGTCCATCCAGATGGTCAACGAACCGCGTTGCACCAAGGCTTGGTTGTACTGCTGCCAGTTGCTGATCTTGTGCTTGGACTTGCCCATCTGATGCTCTCGGAGACTGCGCTACAGGATCAGATCACCGAGATGACAGATAGTTCCCCGATTTGAGCAACAAGGCCGCTGGGCCATACCGGCCTGCAGGCGGACCTGCTGGGGCGTTTTCGCAGCCTGTTCCATATCTTTCGCAACGGCGATCAGATAGCCAACGAACTGATCCAGACCCGTTGTCATCGGGGGGCGGACATTGCTCGCCAGCTGCGGTTCAGTGAAGAGGTCGCCGCCGGCATCCTCTCTCTGGACGAGCACTGGAACGGCAAAGGTCGACCGTTGCAACTGGCCGGTGACGCGATTCCGCTCTTCTCCCGCATTGCCCTGCTCTGCCAGGTGGTGGATGTGTTTCACGCCGCAGCTGGCCCAGATGCAGCCCTCAAAGAGCTGCGTGAGCGCAGTGGCAGCTGGTTTGATCCTCAATTGGTTAGCGAGTTTGAAGCGTTGGCGGATGACGACTTCTGGCAAGGACTGGCGGATCCCGGTTTGGCTGAGTGGGTGTTTGTTCACCCGGCCGGGCAGGGGGAAGTCGCTCTGGATGAAGATTATCTGGACGAGATCGCGGCGGCGTTCGGCCAAGTGGTGGACTCCAAAAGTCCCTACACCGCCGGTCATAGTGGCCGGGTGGCGCTCTATACCGACATCCTCGCTACCCAGATGGGCCTGTCCGAGCAGCGGCGACGCTGGCTCAAGCGCGGCGCCCTGCTCCATGACGTGGGAAAGCTGGGGGTGAGCAACGCCATTCTCGACAAGCCGGGCAAGCTGGATGCGCAGGAGTGGGCCGCCGTGCAGATGCATGCCGCCTATACCGAGGAGATCCTGAGTCGCATCGGGGCGTTCGAGGAGCTGGCGCAAGTGGCAGGGGCGCACCATGAGCGCCTCGATGGCAAGGGTTACCCCAAAGGATTGAAAGGGGACGAGATAGCCTTGGAGACCCGCATCATCACCACGGCCGACATTTTTGATGCCATCACTGCCAAACGGCCCTATCGCGGTGCCATCCCGGTGCCCCAGGCGCTGGAGATGATGGCCGAGACGTTGGGGTCAGCGATTGATCCGGACTGCTTTGCTGCCCTGCAGGCGGGGATCCAGGATTTTTCCCTCTACCTCCCGCTCGAGCAGCCGCTGGCAAACGCCAGTTAATGTTGGCGCCATATTGGGCCTCAAGTCATTGGCCTTTTAACGAAAACGCCCCGCAAAGCGGGGCGTTTTGCTATGGGTGGCTCTGACTGCGGGGCGGGTGCATCACCAGGCCCAGCAGCCGGCGCAGGTGGGTGAGCTGTTCGGTGAGCTGCAGGTTGAGCCACAGATAGCCGCTGATGGCGGCCTCGCCGCCGGCGTCGATCCGCACTCTACCGGCCGCCTCCTGCAGACGGCTGATGGCCAGCTCCGAGCCCTGCAGCTCGCCGCTTTTGAGCATCAGCGCCAGCTCGCTCATCAGCACCTCGGTCGCCTGCTGGCAGGCACGCAGCTCCGGGGTGCTCTGCATCAGAAAGTGGCTCTGGCGATCGCGCCAGTAGGTATTGGCCAGCATCTCCAGGGTGCAGAGGGTGTTGCGCATGGTGGTCTGGATCGCTTCGAACAGGGCGCTGCCAAGGCGGGTCTCCTTGACGGCCGGGGTGAGCAGGGGGCGCAGACTCACCATCTTGGAGAGCAATCTGGCGTGGCTGTGGGCGAGCCGTGGCCGTTCCAGCACGTTGGGGGAGAGGTGGGTGTGATAGAGCCGCTGGGCCTGCTGCAGGGTGTCGTGCATCTGCAGCCGCCAGTGGCTGTAGGCGCGCTGGGGATAGATGCTGCAAAACAGCAGCGCCAGCAATGAGCCCAGGATCACGTCGGCACTGCGCCACAGGGCGGTTTCGATGTCGCCGGGCATGGCCCCCATGGTGACGCCGAGGGTGATGCCGATGAGCAGCCCCACGTAGGGGCGCTTGCCGAGTGCCAGATAGCCGCACAGAAACATGATGCAGCCGCACCACAGCAGCATCAGCGGCAGGGAGTAGAGCTCGAGATAGAGCGCCACCACCCCGCAGCTGGCGCCGAAGATGGTGCCGACCACCCGCTGCAGGGCGCGCGACAGCACATTGCCCCAGAACGAGATGGGGCCCATCACCACCACCAGGGTGATGAGGGGCCAGGTGCTTTCCGGCAGCTTGAGCTCGCGGGTCAGCAGAAAGGTGAGCATGAAGGCGAGCGCGATGCGTAGGCCGTGGACGATGCGGTAGTGACCGTAGATCAACAGATCGAGTCGGGAGAGGGGGGCATTCAGGCGCAAGGGACAAGCCTCGGATTTCATGGGGGCAGCCACCCCGCCACGCCCGGCGGGGTGGACACCGGTATCAGGCCACTCGTCCCTGGAGTGGGTGGATCCAGACCCGCTCGCCGACCGCGATGGCTGGCTGGGCGGGGACGATTTCAATCAGGCAGTTGGCATCGCTCATGGAGCTGAGGATGCCGGAGCCCTGCGGCCCGGTGGTGCGAACCCGCAGCACGCCACTGGCATCCTGATGGAAGATGCCGCGCAGGAACTCGGTGCGTCCCGGCCGGCTCTTCATCTGCTGCTCGGCCAGCGCCGACAGGCGCAGCGGCTGCCACACCCGGCCCTGCAGGCGGGCGATGGCGGGCTCGACGAATTGCAGGAAGCAGATCATGGCGGCCACCGGGTTGCCGGGCAGGCCGAAGAAAGGGGTCTGCCCCAGCTTGCCGAAGGCGAGTGGACGGCCCGGCCGCATCTGGATGCGCCAGAAGGCGATCTGGCCAAGTTCGGCCAGCACCTGCTTGATGAAGTCGGCATTGCCCACCGACACCCCGCCCGAGCTCAGCACCAGGTCTGCGTCGGCCGCGGCCTGTGCCAGCTGTTGGCGCAGGATGACGGGATCATCGGGGATGATGCCAAGGTCCATCACCTCGCAGCCGGCCCCGGCGATGAGCGCCATCAGGGTGAAGCGGTTGCTGTCGAAGATGTGGCCGGGTGCGAGCGTCTCGCCCGGTGCCTGCACCTCGTCGCCGGTGCTGAACAGCGCCACCTTGAGCGGTGCGCGCACGCTGAGCCGGGCTTGACCAAGGGATGCTGCAAGCCCGAGCTGAGGGGCACCGAGGCGGGTGCCGGCCGCGATGGCGACCGCGCCCAGCGCCAGATCTTCCCCGGCTTGGCGCACGTTCTGCCCCGCCTTGACGGGGGCGCTGACGCTGACCCACTCACCCTCAATCTGAGTCTCTTCGCGCATCACCACGGTGTCGACGCCGGGGGGGAGCGGGGCGCCCGTCATGATCTGCACCGCCTCGCCCGCCAGTACCGGCTCGCTGCGCGGCTGGCCCGCCAGCACTTCTCCCACCAGTTGCCAGCGGCCGGCGGCGAGATCGTCGCTGCGCAGGCCAATGCCGTCCATCGCCGAGTTGGCGTGGGGCGGCACATTGATGGGGCTGACGAGATCCTCCGCCAGCACGGCGCCGTGGCAGCGGGCGAGCGGCAGGTCGATGCTGCGGGTGGCAGGCTCGAGTGCGTCAAGAATGGCCTGGCGCGCCCCTTCGACCGACAGGAAACCGGCCCCCGGTGCCTGCTCTTGCTGCCGGCTCTGCGCCAGGTAGGCGCAGACGAAGTCGGCGATGGCCTCCAGATCATTGATGTCGAGCCGGGGCAGGGCGGTCTCTGGGGGCTGGTCGCTGGCCACGGCGATGATGTCGCGATCGTCTGGGAACAGCAGCGGCTTGCCGATGGCGGCGCGGTGCAGCTCGATTTTCGGGAAGTGCTCGTGCTTGAACCCTTCCACCAGCAGCAGGTCGAGGCTGCGCTGATCGAAGCTGGCCAGCAGCTCGCGAAAATCGGCCTCACCCAGATCGGTCTCGATGATGCGGGCGTGACGGCGGCGGGAGGCCACCATCATCTGGCAGGCACCGGCCTGGCGCAGGCGGTGGCTGTCTTTGCCCGGCTGGTCGATGTCAAAGTCGTGGTGGGCGTGCTTGAGCACCCCGAGGCGCAGGCCGCGGCTCACCAGCAGGGGGATGAGCTGCTCGAGCAGAGTGGTCTTGCCGGTGCCGCTCCAGGCGGCAAAGCCGAGCAGGGGCAGGGTGGGGGCCGGGGTCATGAGGTGGCTCCTTGTCCGGTCGTGGCGTCTGGCAGGCGCGTCTCGTAGGCGGCCAGCTCGTCCGGGCTGTTGAGATTGATGAAGGCATCCGGCTGGTCGGCAAAGCTCACCACCGCCATCTGGTGGCGGGCAAACCAGATATCGATTTTGCGCTCTCCCTCGGCCAGCGCGGCGGACAGGGAGGGGAGCAGGGATTTGTGCAGCAGGGCGACCACGGGTTGCAGCCAGTCACCGTCATGGGCCACCACCAGCTCGGTCGCCGGGGTCAGGGCGGCGCGAAAGCGCGCCATCAGATCGCGGGGCAGGGCGGGGCCGTCGCAGGGCACGAACAGCACCCAGTCGTGGCGGGCGGCGGCAAGGCCTGCCTGCATGCCGGCCAGTGGGCCGAGATAGTCGGGGTTGTCGTCACCGATGACCGGGGCCAGCGCCTGGTAGCGGGCCTGGCTGCGGTTGGCGTTGATCAGGATCTCGTCCACCTGGGGCCTCAGTCGGTCAAGCACGTGGTCGATGAGCGGGCGGCCCGCCAACTCGACCCAGCCCTTGTCGGCGCCCCCCATGCGGGTGGCACGGCCGCCGGCCAGCACCACGGCGGAGACGGGAAAGCGGTCAGTACGAGGTTCGCTGTTTGAGGTCATGTCGCTCGATGATTTTCAAAGGAGTGGGTTCGTGCAGCCGGCCCCGGGCGAGGGTCCATTGCCGCTCGCACAGGTCGGTCAGATCGTTGCTCTGGTGGCTGATGATGACCAGGCCGCTGCCCTGTTCCCGCAGATCTTGCGCCATGGCGGCCATCAGGGCAACCGAATGTGCATCCAGATTGGCGGTGGGCTCGTCCATCAGCAAAAAGGCGGGCTGCAGTGCCCAGGCGCGGGCCATGGCCAGCCGCTGACGCTCGCCGCCAGACAAAATGCTGATGTGCTCGCGTGCCAGGCTCTCCAGTTCGACCCGGCGCAGTGCCTCGAACACCCGCACCTCGTCGGCGGCGCGATGGCCGAGGGCCCAGGCCACGTTGTCGTGCACACTGCGATCAAACAGGTAGGGGGTCTGGTGCAGGTAGGTGACCCGGCCCGGCCCCGGATCGCGCTTGAGCCACTGACCGAGCTTGCCGCGCCAGCCAGAGGGGAGGTTGGTGTGGCCCCGGGTCGGGGTGAGCAGGCCGGCCAGGATCTTGAGCAATGTGGTCTTGCCCACCCCGTTCGCCCCGCGCAGCCAGATGGCGTCGCCGGCCGCGATGGAGAGCTGTTCAATCTGGAACAGGTCGCGCTCGCCAAAGCGCATCATCAGCTGGTGGGCGGTCAGGGCCATGGCGTACTCCGGTGGATGGACGGTGGGGGCATGGTCACTTCTTCACATAACCGTGACCACGACAGAGAGGGGGTCAGCAGCATTTGGCTAGGGATGACAGTGCGCTGCGCCATGGTCAGTTCTTCAGATAGCTGTGACCACGGCACGCGGTCAGCAACAGGTTGAGCAGCAGGGCCAGGGCCAGCAGCACTATGCCGAGCGCCACCCCCTGGGTGAAGGCCCCTTTCTGGGTCTCCAGCGCGATGGCAGTGGGGATGTTGCGGGTGAAGTGCAAAATGTTGCCCCCCACCATCATGGAGCAGCCCACCTCGGTGACGATGCGGCTGAAGGCGCCGATTACCGCCGCCAACAGGCCGAAGCGGCACTCGCGCATCAGCCCGAGCAGCGCCCTGGGCCAGGAGAGCCCCAGGGTGCGGGCGGTCTCCCAGGCGCGCCGATCGCTCTGCACGAACGCCGCGTGAGCCATGGTGGCGATCACCGGAAAGGCGATCAGCATCTGCCCCACCACCATGGCCTGCTGGGTGAACAGCATCTTCCAGTCGCCGAAGGGGCCGGCCCGCGACAGCAGCATGTAGAGCAAGAGGCCAATCACCACGGTCGGCACCGACTGCAGGGTATTGATGCAGGAGAGCCAGAGCCAGCGGGCCGGGATCGGCAGGTAGGCCAGCGCGAAGCCGAGCAGCAGGGCCGGCAGCAGCACCAGCCCGAGTGCGAGGCCCGATACCGAGAAGGAGACCCCCACCACCTGCCACAGCTCGGCATCGCCGCTGAACAGCAGCGCCAGCGCCGCCAGTGTGGTTTCGATCAGGGTCGGCACCGGGCGCCTCCGTCACTCAAGGTGGCGAGGGGCGCCAGGGGCAGCTCGAACAGGGTCGGCCTTGGCATCACTGCGGCTTGGCGTCGGCCACGAACAGCGGCTGGCCGGCCACCTTGAAGTCACCGATAAGCTGCTGGCCGTGCTGGGAGACCAGCCAGTTCTTCAGGGTACGGGCCCCTTCGGTGTTGAGATCCGGGTAGCGCTTGGGGTTGACCAGGATCACCTGGTAGGGGTTGAACAGGCGCTTGTCACCCTCCAGCAGCACGGCGAGATCCAGCTTGCTCTGGTAGGCGAGCCAGGTGCCGCGGTCGGTCAGGGTGTAAGCCCCCAGCTCCGAAGCCATGGTCAGGGTCGGCCCCATGCCCTGGCCGATGGACTTGTAGCCGGCGAACTCGGGCTTGACGTCGGCTGCCTGCCACAGGGTCTTCTCCTTGATGTGGGTGCCGGACTCGTCCCCGCGGGAGATAAAGGTCTGCCCCTGCTCCTTGATGGCCTGCAGCGCCTTGGCGGCGTCGTGCAGCTTGCCAAGACCGGCCGGATCTTTCGCCGGGCCGACGATGACGAAGTCGTTGTACATCAGGTGCTCAGGCTCGATGCCGAAGCCCGCCTCGACGAAGGCCTTCTCGGCAGAGGGGGCGTGGGTCATCACCAGATCCGCGTCGCCGTTCTCGCCCATCTTCAGGCTCTGGCCGGTACCGGCCGCCATCACCTGCACCGGGTAGCCGGTCTCCTTGGTGAACTGGGGCAGCAGCCAGCCCAGCAGGCCGGACTGTTCGGTGCTGGTGGTGGTGGCGAGGCGGATGGGGGCCTTGGTCTCGGCATGGCTGGCAGCGCTCCAGAGCGGCAGGCTGAGCAGCAGGGCGGAGGAGAGGGCAAGGGCGAGGCGTTTGCGCACTGTGGCTGTGATCATGATGTCAGGGTACCCGGTGATGGAGAGAGGGCAGGACTAAGCAAGCAGGGTGCCAAGCTGGCCGCGTGCCTTGTTTGGCCCGGTTTTTAATGTGAAAACAGTCGGTTAAGTGCACTAATTGCGTGATGGCACCGTCGCTTTTAATAAACGGAGTTGGCACTTGGGGCCGGTTAGCGACAAAATGTCCCACAGTTTATAAGGTCGGTGGGACAATCCCGGAACCTTGTCGAATCTGAGGTACTTTTTTCATGACTGCACCCGCCAGCCGCTGGTCCGCCCTCTCCCTGCTCATCGTCGACGACGAACCCGGCATGCGCAGCTTCCTCGCCAAGGCGCTGGCTCGCCGCTTCGCCCAGATAGAGACGGCCGCCAGCGTGGAGGAGGCCGAAGCCCTGCGCTGCCGCCTGCATTTTGATCTCATCATCGCCGACATCCGCCTGCCAGGGCGCTCCGGCATCGAGTGGCACGAGGCCATCGACCCCGCTACCCGGCGCAGCGACATCATCTTCATGACCGGCTTTGGCGACATGGAGACCGCCCTCAAGGCGCTGCGGCTCGGCGCCAG
The DNA here is from genome assembly GCF_049860615.1 of Aeromonas sp. FL131. Lineage (NCBI taxonomy): Bacteria > Pseudomonadati > Pseudomonadota > Gammaproteobacteria > Aeromonadales > Aeromonadaceae > Aeromonas > Aeromonas sp. FL131. Next base: position 2,931,335 of record NZ_CP187595.1, on the reverse strand, counting down.
CGACTTCATTCTCAAACCCTTCAACCTGGATCAGATGGTGCAGGCGGTGGACCGGGTCATCGAGCGCCGCCAGATGGAGCGGGAGAACCTGCTGCTGCGCCGGGAGGTGAGCAAGCTGTTCCCGCCCACCCTGATCGGCGACAGCGCCAAGACCCGCGAGCTCAAGACGCTGATCGCCCGGGTCGCCCCCTCCAACGCCGCCGTGCTGGTGGAGGGGGAGTCCGGCACCGGCAAGGAGCTGGTGGCCCGCGCCCTGCACCAACTCTCCGGCCGGATGGGGGCCTTTGTGCCGCTCAACTGCGCCTCCATCGCGCCCGAACTGCTGGAAAGCGAGCTGTTCGGCCACGTGCAGGGGGCCTTTACCGGCGCCCGCAAGGGGCGCGACGGCCTGTTCCGGGTCGCCCACCAGGGCACCCTCTTTCTGGACGAGATCGGCGAGATGCCACTCGCCATGCAGGCCTCCCTGCTGCGGGCGCTAGAGCAAAAAGCCATCCGCCCGGTGGGGGCCGAGCGGGAGCTTTCGGTGGACGTGCGCATCGTCGCCGCCACCAACCGCAACCTGAAGGCGGAGGTGGAGGCGGGCCGTTTTCGTGAAGACCTCTTCTACCGCCTCAACGTGGTGGCGCTGCCGGTGGCCCCCTTGCGCGAGCGCATCGACGACATCCCCGCCCTGGTGCACCACTTTACCCGCCAGCTCACCGCCGAGATGGGCATGGGCGCCCTGCACTGGACCCACGAGGACGTGGTAGCCATGCAGGCCTACCCCTGGCCTGGCAACGTGCGCGAGCTGCGCAACCTCATCGAGCGCTGCCTGCTGCTGGGCAAGCCGCCCGTCGAATACTGGCAGAGCGCCAAGCCGGCCGAGTCGGCACGGAGCGAGGAGGGCTATCCGCTGGAGTGGGCGCTGGCCGAGGTGGAGAAGGCTCACATCCTGCAGGTGGTGGCGAGCCATGATGGCAACAAGTCGGCCGCCTCCCGGGTACTGGGGGTGGCGCGCAAGACCCTGGAGCGCAAGTTCAAGGAGTGGGCCATCGAATGAGCCGGCTCGTCCGTTGCCGTCGGAGTGAGTCATGAGGCTGGCGCAGATCCCCGGGTTGCTCAGAACCAAGGTGCGCTGGCGTCTGCTGCTGCTCACCTCGGTGCCCATCATGCTGACCCTGGCCGGCATGATCGGGCTCACCCTCTACTGGACCCTCACCTACAGCTGGCAGAACCTGCTCACCACGGTGCGCAGCGACCTTGGCGTTGCCCACCACGCGGTGAGCGTGCAGCAGCAGCGCCAGGCCGAGCACCTCGAACACCTGCGCGATGCCTGGGCCTTCCAGCTGCAACTGCGCGAATCCCCCGCCCGCTTGCGCCAATGGGTGATGCCGCTGGCCGCCAACTACGGCCTCGATTTTTTGCGCCTGCGCAGCGGCAGCGAGCTGGATCTGCTGCCAGCGCAGGATCGCGCGGCCCTTGCCGCCGGGCGCAGCGTCAGCCACTTTGTTGTCTGGTCGCGGGAGCAACTGCTGGCGCTCTCGCCGGCGCTGGCCAGCCGCGCCGTGCTGGAGCGGGAATATGATCCGGTGGCGGGGCAGGAGACCCGTGGCCTGGTCAGCCTCTCGCTGACCCCGGTGATGGGGCGGGACGGCAGCCTCTGGGGCGTGCTGGAGGGGGGCGAGCTCATCAACGGCAGCACCCGGCTGGTGGATGAGCTCAAGGGTCAGGTGTTCGCCAAGAACACCCTGCCGGCCGGCAGCATCGGCACCGTCACCCTGTTTCTCGGCGATCTGCGGGTGAGCACCAACGTGCCCGCCAGCAGCAGTCGCCAGCTGGGGCGGGCGGTGGGCACCCGGGTGTCGGCACCGGTGCGCGAGCAGGTGCTGGGGCGCGGTGAGCCCTGGATTGACCGCGCCTTTGTCCACGACGCCTGGTATGTGTCGGGCTACGAGCCGCTGCTGGGGGTCAATGGCGAGCGCATCGGCATGCTCTACGTCGGTTTTCTCGAGTGGCCCATCATCCGCACCTACCTCACCAACCTGCTGGAGCTGGGTTCCGGCGTGGTGGTGTTGCTGCTGCTCTCCGGCCTGCTGGTCTATCGCGGTGCGCGGGACTTGTTCACCCCCATCGAGCGGATGCACAAGGTGGTGCGCCAGGTGCAGGCGGGTCAGCCGGCCCGCATCGGCGTGCTGGCCCTCGACCCCGACCACGAGCTGGCCCAGCTCGGTCGCCAGTTCGACGCCATGCTGGACCAGCAGGCGGCGCACCAGCAGCAGCTGGCCCGCAGCGCCGACGAGCTGGAGCAGAAGGTGGCCGAGCGCACCCGGAGCCTTGAGCAGAAGACCGCCGAGCTCGAGCACCACATCCACATGCTGACCCAGGCCCGCCAGCAGTTGCTCATCAGCGAGAAGCTGGCGGCCCTCGGCGAGCTGTGCGCCGGGGTGGCCCACGAGATCAACAATCCGCTGGCGGTGATCCTCGGCAACGTGGAGCTGATGAAACTGGAGCTGGGGGAGGCGGCCGCGCCGGTGAGCGAGGAGCTGGTGCTGGTGCTGGCCCAGATCGAGCGCATTCGCGCCATCACCCGCAGCCTGCTGCAATATTCCCGCCCCGGCGATTACGAGACGGCGCCGGTGTGGCAGCACCTCACCCCCATCATAGAGGAGAGCCTGACCCTGGTGCGCTCCGCCCTGCGCCAGCAACAGGTGAACCTGGTGGCCGATCTCAGGGCCCAGCAGCCCATCGAGGCGGATCGCCAGCAGCTGCTTCAGGTGCTGATCAACCTCTTGGTCAACGCCAGCCATGCGCTGGGGGAGCAGGGGGAGATCCGGGTCGAGAGCCGCGACTGGCTGGATGACGCCGGGGCCCTGCAGGGAGCCGAGGTACGGGTCATCGACAACGGCAGCGGCATCGAGGCCGCCATCATCGACAAGATCTTCGACCCCTTCTTCACCACCCGCGCCACCGGCACCGGGCTGGGGCTGGCCCTGAGCCACCGCATCATCAGCCGCTGGGGCGGGGAGCTGTTGGTAGACTCCACCCCGGGGCAGGGCAGCTGCTTTACCATCCGCCTGCGCAGCCACGCCCAGCTGGCCAGCGGCGGCGAGCGCGCCCGGTTGGAGGGGTGGCGCATCGCCCTCAACGCCGAGGGGCGTGATGCCGGTGGCGACCACCCGTCTTAACCACGCCAGCCACAAAAAAGCCCGCCGAACTTGAAGGGTGCGCATTGCCCTCAATGAGGAAGGGCGTGAGGCCGGTGACGACAAGCTGTCTTAACCACTTCAGGCACAAAAAAGCCCGCCAATACTGGCGGGCTTTTTTACGGGCGAGTGAGGGGATACTTACTGCGGGCTCCACACCAGCTTGCCGCTCTGGGTCAGGTCATAGCCGCCGAGGCGGGCCGCCAGCTCGCGCCCCTCGGGGGATTGCAGCCAGCCGATCAGCTGCTGCAGCAGGGTGCGAAAGAAGACCCCCTGCGGCATCACCAGATCGAAGCACTCCTGGGAGAGCGGCATGAAGTCGAGGCCGAACTCGGTGGCGGTGCTCTGGGCACCGGGCCCGACGTCGGCATCGCCGCGGCTGATGGCGGCGGCCAGCTCCCGCTCGCTGTTGACCTCGAGGGTGCGCTCCAGCCGGGTCAGCGACTCCCCTTGAGTTTGCAACCACTCCTGCAGGGCGCGCTGGCTGCCGGCCCCCTCCTGGCGCATGGCCCAGCGCCAGTCAAGCGCCTGTCTCGCCTCTTTCGGTTGCAAGCCCCGGCGCAGCACCAGCCCCTGCACCCGCCTGAATCCATGAACGATCACCCATTGCCGGTGGCCCTGATACTGCTGCACCAGCGCCGGGTGGCGCAGGTGGGCCTCCTCGGCCTGGCCCCAGTGGATGGCGCACAAATCCACGTGGCCGCGCGCCAGCATCGCCAGCCCCTGCCGGGTGCCGCACGGGGTGTAGCCCACCAGTGCCTGGGTGCCGAGCTGTTGGGCCAGCCGGCTGCTGGCGTAGTGGAGCAGTACATCGTCGGAGCCCGCCAGCAGCAGGCGGTCGTTCATCACCCCCTCGTGGCAGCTGCCGAGCAGCCAGCGATCGAGCAGGGATCGCGGAAACAGCCACTTGCCGGTCGCCTTGGTGGCAGGGATGCGCGCCTCGTTGGCGAGCTGGTAGACCTTCTTCTCGTTGAGATCGAGGTATTCGGCCACCTGCTTCACGTTCATAAACTCGTTCATGGCTTGCGTTTGACCCTCTGGCTGGTCTGATCGAGATACAGCGCGATCTGCTGGGTACTCATCAACTCGTTCATGGCTTAATCCCGCATCCCGCGACCGGCCGAACTGGGTGCCAGCACCGGCGGCTTCTCGTCCAGCACCAGCTGGTCGTGGCCGCTGAATACCTCGAAGTGGCGCCCCTTGGCGCGGGCAATCATGGTGATGCCGAGCTGGCGGGCCAGATCCAGCCCCATCTGGGTGACGCCGGAGCGCGACAGCAACACCGGAATGCCCATCTGCGCCACCTTGATCACCATCTCCGAGGTGAGCCGCCCGGTGGTGTAGAAGATCTTGTCGTGGCCAGCCTCGCCGCGCATCCAGAGCTCGCCCGCCAGGGTATCCACCGCATTGTGGCGCCCCACATCCTCGACAAAGGAGAGGATTTCAGCGCCGCGACAGATGGCGCAGCCATGCACGGCGCCCGCCATCTTGTAGGTTTCGTTATGGGCCGACAGCGCCTTGAGCAGGGCGTAGAGGGTGCTCTGTTTAAGTTCCGGCGCCGCCAAGACCACCCCTTCGAGCTTCTTCATCACGCTGCCATACATGGTGCCCTGGCCGCAGCCGGAGGTGACCGTCTTCTTCTCCAAGGATTTGTCGAGATCGGCGGCCTGCTGGCTGCTCACCACGGCGGCGGCCTCGCTCTCCCAGTCGACGATCACCGACTCGATGGCCCCGATGTCCTCGATAAAGCCCTGATTTTTGAGATAACCCAGCACCAGCGCTTCGGGGCGTGCCCCCAGAGTCATCAGGGTTACGATCTCCTTCCAGTTGAGGTAGACCGTCAGTGGCCGCTCACAGGCGATTTGGCGGGTTTGCAGCTGCCCCTGCTCATCCATCACCTCGACGGCCATGGTGAGCTGGGCGGCAGCATTGCTTTTGATAAAGGTCGGTGTCATGGGCCCCTCGCGACCGGTTGCCGGGATCTAAGGGGAGGGGCACAGCAAGTTTTGTTCCAACAGGGGAAAGAAATATTATTTCTGTATTAGGTGTATTTTTTGACTGTTTATATGGCTATTTAATATTTTAACGTAAGATTTCAGATGGATTTTTATTAGAATTGACGATATATTTCGTCAAAATGAAAAATATCATATTTTTTCGTGCTTTTATATGAGGGAGTTATGGCGATAATATCTAAAAAAATAAATGAAAAAATAAAATATCTCAAAGGCGGTTTTGAAGTCAACAAAGATATTGTCCATAATGGTATAAAAGGTGGGTTAAATGAAGGTGAATTGTCTTCTTTAATCAAAGATGTTATTCCTCAAAGATATCGGATAACACGAGGAATCATCGAAAATGCAATAAACGAACAATCAAATGAAACAGATATCATCATATATGATGATGAAATATTACCGCCATATATAAAAAATGATTTATCTTTCGTCCTGTAGAAGCTGTTAAATATGCATTTGAAGTTAAGACGAAATTAAATGCCAATGAGCTAAGAACCACATTAGGAAAATTTACCAACTTCAAGACTATTGGAGGTTCATCACCTACAGTATTGTTTTCATTTTCAACAGATATAAAAGGTAGTGAGTTATTGCGTTATTATAATATGGAGAATAAAAAAGATTTTTTTGTAAACCCATCTATTACAGTGCTATGTACTTCCAATAAGAGTTATTACTATAAAACATCCGAAGAGTTATACCTTAAGGATTTCATTAGTAACAGAAAATGGTTTGAAATGTGCCAAAGTAGCATGTCTGATTTAAAAGTGGAGGATGTCGCTGAGATTTTGAGAGGCATGATATTAGATGAGCAGACACTATCAAAAATGGGAAGGGTTGAATTTGCAGCATTAATTCAAGCTGTCCTTGCATTAAATAATCACACAAGGTCATTAGAAAGCAATGATGTATGTGTAAATGGCATCAAGTATAGTGATGTTAAATTTACCATTCACAAATGGATAGGTATTGAGTGTGACTCTGAGCATATATCAAATAATGTAGAGCTTTCGTTCTTGTCTGGTATATCAAATACGTTGTCTAAGAGTAGCTTGGGTAAATACTTGTTAAGTGACCTAAAGCTAGATGTAAAGTTATTTTCTATCTGTTTTGAAGATATGTGGGGGAATATAAGTTGTCAGGACTTTAATGAGAATGGGATATCATATCCAATCAACGAATATAGCTTTGATTATCGAAGTGATAGTCAAAATCACAAGATGGTCTTTAAAATAAAGAAATGAATAATCTCTCATATTTGGTTGAACCGCAGGTTGGCGCTTAACGAAGTGAAGCCCAGCGCTTTAAGCAAGGCAGTAATCGGATAATTTGGTGTTATTCGATTATTGCTATCCCTGTCGATTAGGTTCTGGCGGATTACTCTTACTCCGCATGTTGGGCTTCGCTGCGCTCTGCACCAACCTACGCCTGTGCCAACCCATATCCCGCACGACGACCCAACCCGTATCAAAGCCACCATCAACTACCAAACCTGCCTTGGCCCCACTCTTGCTATGTCTTATCCCATTGATGGCCGTGGCTGCCCTGAATCTCCTGCCGTAACCCGCCCCGAACGGGGTGGATCACGGGGGAGGGCGGCCCGGCAGAGACCTTCTGATGGGAGCCGTGACAGTGCAAGACACCACCAATACCTTGCCCCCGCAGCGCTGGCTGCAACTGGAGTTAAAGGCCATCGACAGCCAGGTTGGCCGCTGGCAGAGCCGCCGTTTCGAGATAGCGGCGCTCCATCCCGCCGAGCCCGAGGCGACCGGCGCCTTGCCCCTTACCCTGTTTCGCGATGAGCGGGGGGATTATCGCTTTAATTTGAGCTCCGGCTCGCCCCGCCTCTTTGTCACCGGAAGCCGCGTAGACAATGGCTTTGTGGCCGATGGCCTCACCCTGAGCCAGACCGTGGCCGCCGCCTATATGGATGGCGAGCGGCAGGTGCTCTCCTACCCGCTGCCCGAAGCGCTGCAAGCCTGGGTGGAGGCCTTTATCGGTCGTCACGGCGAGCTGCTGGAGGCCCGTCGCAAGGGCAAGAAGGGCAAGGGGCGGGCGCAGGATCAGCTGGGTGTCGATAGCCAGGATCAAGCCAGCTGTGGCGCCGTCAAGGCCACCGGCCCCGATGGCCGCGAGCGTGGCAGCGACGCCGGAGCCAGTGCCGGAAATAAGGCCGGAAACAGCGCCCATGAGTGAGTTCCTCAAGCGCTGGTCATCTCGCAAGAGTGAGGCGCGCAAGCATCAGCCATTGCAGCCACGAGAAGAGGCTACTCCTGAGGCGCTTGCGACCCCTATCGAAGGCAGTGGCGAAGGTGAAATACCAGATACTGCGCTGGATAGCAGCGTAGTCAGCACTGACAAGGGGAGTGATGATCCTCTCCCCATTGAAGAAGCCAAGCAGCGCGGATCAGAGCTCAAGACGGCCCCTTCAGAGAAGCCAGCACTCCCCGACAAGGAGACGCTGCGCGCCATGTTTCGCAGCCATAAGCCGGATGGGCTCGACGACTACACCCAGGATTTCAGCCAGCCCGAATTGCTGCCAGCGGCCCTGAGCGCCGGGCTGCGCAACTGGCTGGTGGAGCAGGCGACGGCGCCCGATGGCGAAGCCCCTCACTCAACCGCTGCCGCACCCGAACCGGCGACGGTGGCCGCCACGGCCATAACCAGCGAACCGCAAAGGTTGGCTGATAACCATTCTCAAAACCCCACCGACGATCGGGACATTTTGGTTGACCATGATGGACAAAATGTCCCAACCAAGGGTGGGGGAATGGAGCATTTGGGATCCTGACTCCCTGCCAGTCACTTTTTTCCTGGGGGAGTTGGCTCGGCTCTTGCTCTCCCAGCTGACCAACAAGCACGCCATCCCACGAGGTGGCGCGCACAGGAGTGCATGTGAGCATCGAACAACCCATAACAACATCCGTCGCAACTCTGACCGCCGATGGCGTGGCCGCGCGCAACGAACATGCCCGCGCCCATGCTCTGCAGCATACGGTCAAGACCGACAACCTGATCCCGGCCACCGTCTCCTACCAGAGTCAGGGGCGCCTGCTGCTGGTCGGCCCGGAAGACTGCATTCGCCGCGCCGCCAGCCTGCTGCCCCAAGGCGTGATGCCGACCCTGCTGGTGACCGAATCCGTTTATGACGCCGAGGCGGCGGATCTCGAGGCCATCTTCGAGGCTACCGCCGCCCTGGATGCCCTGACCCTGCGCGAGCCAAGCCTGACCGGGTATCTCGGTCAGTTCCAGCTCACCGGCCTCAATGGTCAGGGTGAACGTATTTCTCTGGCGGCGCTCTGTTTTACTCAGCAGGCCGCTGCAAATGGCGAACCGCGTTTCGATCTGGTGGCCGATCTGGGCCGCGTCCCGCTGTTTGCGCTGGAGCGCCCGCCAGTCGGCTATCTGCATCTTTCCGATGACGCTGACCTGGCCGAACGACTCGCCGAACTTTGTGCGCTGACCGGCATCTTCGACAAGCCGCGCTATTTTCGCCTCGACCCCGAGGCCTGTGCCTTTACCGCCCGCGGCGTGCCCGGTTGCAGCCGCTGCCTCGATGTCTGCCCGACCGATGCGCTCAAGCCTGTCAATGGTCGCATCCAGATCGATCCCCATCTCTGTCAGGGCTTTGGCAGCTGCGCCTCGGCCTGTCCGACCGGGGCGATTGGCTATCACCAGCCCGACGCCAACACCAGCGGCGACTACCTCTTCCGCCTGCTCAAGCACTACCGGGAAGCCGGGGGCGACGCGCCGCAACTGCTGATCGCCAGTGAAAGTGAGCGCGAACGGGTGGAAGCCGAACTCACCCGTTTGCCCGCCAACTGGCTGCCGGTCTGGGTGGAGGAGAGCGCGAGTTTGGGCATCGAGAGCTGGTTCGCTGCCCTTGCCTATGGCGCCAGCGCGGTGCGCATCGCACTGGGCGACGATGCCCCCGCAAGTGTGCGGGCGCTGGTGGAGCGGGAGCTGGCGAGCGCAGCCGTGCTGCTGGCCAGCGCCGGTCTTGCTGCCGATCGCATCGGCCTGTTTAACCCGGATGCCGAGCAAGATAAGCCGCTCTCCGGTGAGCCGGCCCTTGCTCTGCTGGACAAGCCGCTCAAGGGGGATAAGCGGGAAAACCTGTTTGCCGCCTTCGATGCGCTCTGGCAAGCCAACGAAGGGCGCCGCGAGCCGCTGGCGGTGCCCCACGGCGCCCCTTATGGCAGCGTGGAGCTCAAAGACGCTGACTGCACCCTCTGCATGGGCTGCGTGGCGGTCTGCCCAAGCCGCGCCCTGCATGCGGTGGGCCATGCCCCCGGCCTCAACTTTATCGAGCAGGACTGCATCCAGTGCGGCATGTGCGAAAAGGCGTGCCCCGAGCAGGCCATCGTGCTGGTGCCCCGCCTGCAACCGGTGCCCGAGGCGCGCCGCGCCGTGCAGAGCCTCAAAGCCGAAGAGGCGGCCTGCTGCATTCGCTGCGCCAAGCCGTTTGCGCCAGCCTCCCTTATCCGCCGCATCCAGCAAAAACTGGCCGGTCACTCCCACTTCCAGAACGAGGCCGCCCAGCGGCTGCTGATGTGCGAGGAGTGCCGGGTCAAGGATGTGTTTGCGGCGCTGGCGGCGGATCCCGTCTCCCAGCTCAAGGTGTGAGGGGGCTCTGATGACTGAACAACGCAATGACTACCCGGAGGCGCCGGCAATGACCGACCTGGATCGCAATAGCGCCGACATGTATGCCCTGCTGGCGAGCCTCTGGCGCGCCGCCCCCCGTGGCGAACAGCTCGCCTGGCTGCAAGGCCTGCAGGCCATGCCCGGCCCCTTTGCCAGAGGGCTGGGGCTGGTGCAACTGGCGGCCAGCAGCCACCACGAGAATGAGCTTGCCGAGGAGTATCAGGATCTCTTTATCGGGCTGGGGCGCGGGGAAATCGTGCCGTTTGCCTCCTGGTATCTCACCGGCTCTTTGATGGAGCTGCCGCTGGCAGTGCTGCGCGCAGACCTGCAGTCGCTCGGTTTCGAGCGCCAGAGCGGAGTGTGTGAGCCGGAAGATCATCTGGCCGCCCTCTGTGAGGTGATGGCGGTGTTGATTGCCGAGCAGCACCCGGATCGTAACCGCTTCTATGAGCGCCACCTTGCCCCCTGGGTACTGGCCTGCTGCCGCGATCAGCAACAGGCGAAAGGGGGCAGCTTCTACCGGGCGGTCGGTGCGCTTGCCGAAGACTTTTTCAAACTGGAACAGGAACTGCGCCTGCCCTTTGGCAGCCCGGTGGTGACGCAGCCATGACGCTGCGCCGCCCACTCATAGCAAAACCGGCTCACCGCAGCCGACCATAACAACAGAGGTCACAGAAAGATGAGCGATGAACAACTGAAAGACCCGTCCCGCCGCAATCTGATCAAGGGGGTGGGGGTGGTTGCCACCATCGGCGTGCTGGCCGGTGCCACTGGCCGGGTGGTGGGCAAGGAGGTGCTGACCCACGACACCGCGCCGGACAAGGGCTATCGGGAGACCCCCCATGTTCACGACTTTTATCGCACCCTGCGCGGCACCGACTGAGCCGACTCAGTGAAGGAGAACTCATGAAACTGACGAAACGTGCCGAGCAGCCCCAGGCGGGCGAGCAGGGCAGCTTGCAAAGCAATGGGGCCGCTCGCGGTCAGGGGCTGACCCGTCGCGCCTTTATGGTCAACTCAAGTCTGGTGGCCGGCGGCGCCGTGGCCGCCGGCTGGCTGGCGCCAGCCATGATGCAGCGGGCCGAGGCCAAGACCGTGGCCGCCGATGTGCCGGTCGAGGTGAAACGCACCATCTGCTCCCACTGCTCGGTGGGCTGCGGCGTCTATGCCGAGGTGCAAAACGGCGTCTGGACCGGTCAGGAGCCGGCCTTCGATCACCCCTTCAACCTCGGCGGTCACTGCGCCAAGGGAGCGGCCCTGCGCGAGCACGGCCACGGCGAGCGTCGCCTCAAGTACCCGATGAAGCTGGTGGGCGGCAAGTGGCAGCGCCTGAGCTGGGAGCAGGCCATCGAAGAGGTGGGCAATGAAGTGCTGCGTCTTCGCAAGGAGTCCGGCCCCGATAGCGTCTACTGGCTCGGCTCCGCCAAGCACTCCAACGAGCAGGCCTACCTGTTTCGCAAGATGGCGTCCCTGTGGGGCACCAACAACGTGGATCACCAGGCGCGCATCTGCCACTCCACCACGGTCGCCGGGGTCGCCAACACCTGGGGCTACGGCGCCATGACCAACAGCCTGAACGACATGCATAACAGCAAGTCGATCATGTTCATCGGCTCCAACCCGGCGGAGGCCCACCCGGTCGCCATGCAGCACATCCTGCTGGCGAAAGAGCGCAACGGCTGCAAGATCCTGGTGGTCGACCCGCGCCGTACCCGTACCGCCGCCAAGGCGGACATGTACCTCTCCCTGCGTCCGGGCACCGACGTCGCCTTTATCTGGGGCATGCTCTGGCACATCTTCAAGAACGGCTGGGAAGATAAAGAGTTCATCCGCACCCGCGTCTACGGCATGGACGAGGTGCAAAAAGAGGTGGCGCGCTGGACCCCGGCCGAAGTGGAGCGGGTGACCGGCCTCAACGAACAGCAGGTTCATGGCGCCGCCAAACTGCTGGCCGACAACCGCCCCGGCTGCGTGGTCTGGTGCATGGGTGGGACCCAGCACACCACCGGCAACAACAACACCCGAGCCTACTGCATCCTCGAACTGGCCCTCGGCAACGTGGGCAAAAGCGGGGCGGGCACCAACATCTTCCGCGGTCACGACAACGTGCAGGGCGCCACCGACTTTGGCGTCACCTCAGACTCCCTGCCCGGTTACTACGGGCTGGAAGAGGGCTCCTGGAAGCACTGGGCCCGGGTGTGGGACGTGGATTACGAGTGGATCAAGGCCCGTTTTGACAACAAGGCCTACAACGGCAAGTTGCCGATGAACAACAACGGCATTCCGGTCTCTCGCTGGGTGGATGGTGTGCTGGAGAACGCCGATCTCATCGAGCAGGGCTCCAACATCCGCGCCATGTTCTACTGGGGCCATGCGGTCAACTCCCAGACCCGCGGTCCCGAGATGAAGAAGGCGATGCAAAAGCTCGACATGATGGTGATTGTCGACCCGTACCCCACGGTCGCCGCCGTCATGAACGATCGCACCGACGGCGTCTACCTGCTGCCGGCCACCACCCAGTTCGAGACCTATGGCTCCGTCACCGCCACCAACCGCTCCATGCAGTGGCGCGACAAGGTGGTCGAGCCGCTGTTCGAATCCAAGGTGGACCACGAGATCATGTATCTGCTGAGCAAGAAGCTTGGCTTTGCCGATGAGCTGTTCAAGCACATCAAGGTGGAGAACAACGAACCGCTCTTGGAAGACATCACCCGCGAATACAACCGCGGCATGTGGAGCGTGGGCTACACCGGTCAGAGCCCGGAGCGGCTCAAGGCGCACCAGCAGAACTGGCACACCTTCCACAAGACCAACCTCAAGGCCGAGGGCGGCCCGGTCAGTGGCGAAGTGTACGGTCTGCCCTGGCCCTGCTGGGGCACCCCGGAGATGAAGCACCCCGGCAGCCACATCCTCTACGACACCAGCATTCCGGTGTCGGAAGGGGGCGGCGGTTTCCGCGCCCGCTTCGGTATCGAATACCAAGGCGTCTCGCTGCTGGCCGAAGACTCCTGGCCGAAGGGGAGCGAGGTGGAAGACGGCTATCCCGAGATCACAGCCGATCTGCTGAAGCAGCTCGGCTGGTGGGATGAGCTGACCGAGGCAGAGAAGAAGGAGGCCGAGGGCAAGAACTGGAAGACCGATCTCTCCGGCGGCATCCAGCGGGTGGCCATCAAGCACGGCTTCGTGCCCTATGGCAACGCCAAGGCGCGCTGCGTGGTGTGGACCTTCCCGGATCAGGTGCCCAAGCACCGCGAACCGCTCTACACCCCGCGCCGGGATCTGCTGGCCGACTACGCCACCTGGCCCGATGCCAAGAGCCTGTGGCGCCTGCCGACCCAGTACGCCTCGGTGCAGGAGAAGGACGTCAGCAAGGAGTTCCCGATCATCCTCACCTCCGGCCGTCTGGTGGAATACGAGGGGGGCGGCGACGAGACCCGCTCCAACCCCTGGCTGGCCGAGCTGCAGCAGGAGATGTTCGTCGAGATGAACCCGGCGGATGCCAACGACGTCGGCGTGCGCGACGGTCAGGACGTGTGGGTGGAGGGGCCGGAAGGGGGCCGGGTCAAGGTGAAGGCGCTGGTGACCCCGCGGGTCAAGCCTGGGCTCGCCTTTATGCCGTTCCACTTCGGCGGTCACTTCGAGGGCCAGGATCTGCGCGCCAAATATCCGGAAGGGTCAGACCCCTATGTGCTGGGGGAGTCGGTCAACATAGTCACCACCTATGGCTATGACCCGGTTACCCAGATGCAGGAGACCAAGGTCACCCTGTGCCGTTTTCGCCAAGTAGGAGCCTGATCTCATGGCCAGAATGAAATTCATGTGTGACACCAAGCGCTGCATCGAGTGCAACGGCTGTGTGACGGCGTGCAAGAACGAGAACGACGATGCCCTCGAGTGGGGCATCCAGCGCCGCCGGGTGGTGACCCTCAACGACGGCCTGCCGGGGGAGACCTCCATCTCGGTCGCCTGCATGCACTGCACCGACGCCCCCTGCATGGCGGTCTGCCCGGCCGACTGCTTCTATCACACCGACGACGGCATCGTGCTGCACAACAAGGATCTCTGCATCGGTTGCGGCTACTGCCTGTTTGCCTGCCCGTTCGGGGCGCCCCAGTTCCCGAAGACCGCCGCCTTTGGCGATCGGGGCAAGATGGACAAGTGCACCTTCTGTGCCGGTGGCCCGGAAGAGGATCACAGCGAGGCGGAGCGCCAGAAGTACGGTGCCAACCGCATCGCCGAGGGCAAGCTGCCCATGTGTGCCGAGCTCTGCTCCACCAAGGCGCTGCTGGCGGGGGACGCGCAGGTCATCTCCGACATCTTCCGTGAGCGGGTCGCCTATCGCGGCGCCAAGGAAGCGGGCTGGGGTAGCGGTGAAGAGCTGTTTTACGACGCCAGCAAGGCGGGCAAGGGAGGGGCGGCATGAAAACCTGGCTAATGGCCCTGTTTGCCGCCCTGCTGCTGGTGAGTACCGCCAGCTTCGCCGACGCCGAGAAAGAGGCGGTCGGCTTTGCCGGCGCCGACTACTGGCGGGCGGTGAAGGACGGGCAGGAGGGGGTGACCACCTCCCGCTCGCCGGAGCACGGGGTGCTCATCTCGGTGCCGGGCCAGCTCTGGTTCGAGGTGAAGACCAAGTGGGTGTCGCCGCTCGGTGCCATCGCCATCTTCGGGTCGCTCGCCATGTGTGGCCTGATGTACTGGGCGGTGGGGCCGACCAAGCTCTCCAAACCGCGCACCGGGCGCAAGCTCAAGCGCTGGAGCCGGCTGGATCGGGCGCTGCACTGGACCACGGCGGGCATGTTCCTGACCCTGTCCGGGTCGGGGCTGGCCATCATCTACGGCAAGCACTTCATCAAGCCGGTGGTGAGCATCGGGGTGTGGGAGAACTGGATCTGGTTCGCCAAGGTGTTCCACAACTACGTGGGGCCGCTCTTCTTCCTCTGCCTGATGGGAGTGCTCATCAAGTGGTTTCGCCACAACATCGTCAACATGGTGGACGTGCGCTGGTTCATGAAGGCGGGCGGCATGCTGGGGCCCCACAAGGGGAGTCACCCCTCGGCGGGCTTCTCCAACGGCGGCGAGAAGGCCATTTTCTGGCTGCTGATCTGGTTTGGCGGCATCGTGGTGGCGACCGGGCTGTTTCTGGACTTCCCCATCTTCGGCCAGCTGCGCCGCCAGATGGAGTGGGCCAGCTTCATCCACATCGTCGGGGCCCTCATCCTCATCTGCGGCTTCATCTTCCATATCTACATGGGCCTGTTCCAGCTGGAAGGGGCGCTGGAGGGGATGATCAGCGGCGAGGTGGACGAAACCTGGGCCAAGGAGCACCACGATCTCTGGTATGAAGAGGTGAAGCACCAGCTCGACGAGCCCAAGGCAGGCAAGTCAGGCTGAGGCTGACCGCGACATCAGGATGAAAGAGAAGGGGCGCTGCGGCGCCCCTTTTTTGTGTCTGCCGCTCAGAGCGGCGGCTGCAGCGGCAGCCGGATGCGGTAGCAGAGTCCCTCGCCGGGCGGGCTGGTGACGGCGAGCTGACCGTGCAGGTTGTTCTCCACCAGATTGTGGATGCGACAGGCGCTCAGCCCGCAGTGGCGGGCGTCACCGCGCAGGGTGGTGAAGAAGGGCTCGAACAGGTGGACCAGCTGCTCGGCCGCCATGCCGGGGCCGTTGTCCCGATAGATCAGCAGCAGCTCGCTGCCGGCGCGTTCCACCTGCAGGGTGAGGCGATGCTCCCCCGGCCCCTTGAAGGCGTGCTCCATGCTGTTCTTGATGAGCTCCTGCACCAGGTCGAGAAACAGCGACTCGGGGGCGGTCAGGGTGACCTCCTCGCCGCCCAGCTCGGCGTTGACTCGGGCGATGAGAAACTCGGGGGTGAAGGCCTGCAGCAGCTTGCGCAGGCTCTTCTGTACGGCGAAGGGGGTGGCGGGCAGCTCGGTCTGATCCCGGGTCAGCTCCTTGAAGCGGGTCACCAGCAGGGCGACCCGGCGCAGGCTGGACTCCACCAGTTCGGTGCCCTCCTTGATGTCAGTGAGCTGCTGCTGGAGCAGGCGCTGCCCCAGCATGCCGTTTTGCACCGCGCTGGCCAGCAGATCGCCGGCGCCGTGAATGAGGCTGGAGGCGGTGATGCCGATGCCGATGGGGGTGTTGATCTCGTGGGCGATGCCGGCGGTGAGCTGAAACAGGCTCTGGTAGAGCTGCACCTTGGCCTGCTGGCGTCCCAGATCCTTGAGGCGCAGCTGGTTTTGCACTCGGGCCAGCACCTCGAGCTGGTGGAACGGCTTGGATACATAGTCGCAGCCGCCGGCCTGAAAGGCCTGCTCGAGCGCCCCGATCCCGCTATTGGTGCTGATGAAGAGTACCGGCAGGCACCACTGGCCCGGCAACTGCTTGATGCGGCGGCACGCCTCGTAACCGTCCATCACCGGCATGTTGATGTCCATCAGCACCAGATCGGGGGGGAACTCGGTGGCGGCATCCACCGCCTGCAGGCCGTCGGTGGCCTCCCGCACCCGGTAACCCGCCTCTTCCAGCAGACTGCGCAAGATGTAGCGGTTGGATGCCATGTCATCGACGATCAGGATTTCACTCATCTGTTTGTTCTCTCCTGCCCCCGGGAACCTCTCCCTGCCGGTGGCCTGCTGTTGAGCATAGTTGGCCGCTCTCTGTGGCGCGTGGCCGGTATGAGACCATCATCCGCCTTGGCGCGGATTTTGGCCGCAGGGTATGCCCAAGCTCACAAAACTAAACAGGCAAACGTCATATGATTGATTTCATTATGAGTCTTGCTCTCCTGCCGAACGGCAATTTCACGTAAATCAAAGAGAATGACTATGGCTACCGGACAATATCTGCTGTGGAAAGATGCACAGGGACAAGATTTTCGCCCCGTTGCACTGACTGGCACCGATCTGCTCAACGATCGCAATCTCAACAAGGGTACCGCCTTTACCGAACAGGAGCGCGCCGACTTCGAGCTCGACGGCCTGTTGCCTCCCCAGGTGCAAACCTTCGAAGCCCAGCTGGATCGGGTCTATCAGGGCTTTCTGAGCGCCTGCAGCGACATCGAGAAGTATCAGAACCTGCGGGCATTGCAGGATCGCAACGAGACCCTGTTCTATGCCCTGCTGGCGCGCCACGTGGAGGAGATGACCCCCATCATCTACACCCCGACCGTGGGCAAGGCGTGTCAGGAGTTCAGCCACCGCTACCAGAAGGCGCGCGGCCTCTACATCACCCCGAAGAACGTCGATGACATGGGCTCCCTGGCCCGTCAGCTGGATGCCAAATCGGTGCGCATCATCGTCGTGACCGACAGCCAGGGGATCCTGGGGATCGGTGACCAGGGGGTGGGCGGCATGGGCATTCCCATCGGCAAGCTCTCCCTCTATACCCTGGCCGCCGGCATTCACCCCGCCTGCTGCCTGCCCATTGCGCTCGACGTGGGCACCGACAATCAGGCGCTGCTGGATGATCCCATGTACCTGGGTCAGCCCCACAAGCGCATTCGCGGCAAGGAGTACGACGACTTCATCGACAAGTTCGTGGCCGGGGTCAAGCGCCACTTCCCGAACGCCGTGCTGCAGTGGGAGGACTTCAGCAAATCCAACGCCTTCAACAATCTCTCCCGCTATCAGCAGTCGCTGCCGTCCTTCAACGACGACATCCAGGGTACCGGGGCCGTGGTGCTGGCGGGCATCATAGGGGCGGTCAAGGTCAAGGGCGAGACCCTGGGCCAGCAGAACTACCTGGTCTATGGCGCCGGAGCCGGCGGGGTCGGGGTGGCGGATCAGATCTGCGCGGGCATGATCCGCGAAGGGCTGGATCCGCAGGCGGCCCGCGATCGCATCTACATCCTGGATACCCAGGGGCTGGTGTGTGACAACCGCGAGGGGCTCGACGAGTACAAGCGCCGCTACGCCAAGCCGGGCCTGCTGCTGGCCGGCTGGGACACCGAGGTGCCCGGCAAGGCCAACCTGACCGACGTGCTGCGCCACGTGCCGATCACCGTGCTGCTGGGCACCAGCGGCTCGGGCGGCGCCTTCAAGGAGGAGCACGTGCAGCTGATGCAAAAACACTGCGCGCGCCCCATGGTGTTCCCGCTCTCCAACCCGACAGCCAACTGCGAGGCGCTGCCGGACGACATCTATCGCTGGAGCCAGGGCAAGGCCATTGTCGCCACCGGCAGTCCGTTCAAGGATGTGCACTACGAGGGGCAGGAGTTCCGGGTCGGTCAGGGCAACAACGTATTCATCTTCCCGGGGGTGGGTCTGGCGGCCATCGTCAGCCAGATCCGCGAGATCACGCCGGACATCTTCACCACTGCCGCCTTTGCACTGGCAGAGTGCGTGAGCGAGGTGGACCTGGCCAAGGGGGCCGTCTATCCGCGCATTCGCGAGCTGCGCAACATCTCGGTGCACGTGGCGACGGCGGTGCTCAAGGACATAGTGCGGCGGGATCCTTCCCATCCGCTGATCGGTCAGGATCTGCAGCAGCATATTCTCAACCACATGTGGGAGCCGGTCTATCTGCCCTATCGCCGGGTATGATGGCTGCAAGCTTGCAGTTGCAATAGAAGGAGGGTGGCCATGGCCACCCTCCTTTTTTGTTACCTGAGCTGTCAGCTGCGCAGCGGCAGCCAGTGCCCCGCCTTGCTGCGGCAGGCGGTGTCCTGCCACTGCTGACTGGCTTGGCCTATGTAGAGCTGCTCGCGGTAGTCGCGGCACCAGAGGCCGTTGGAATGGCGAAAGGTGCGCAGCGGCGTGACGCTGCCTGAGTGGCGGTTGGCGGAGTTGAACCAGGTGAGGCTCTGGCCCTTGGGGCGGGTTTGCAGCGCCTCGGCCAGCGCCTGATTGGCCAGCGCCACATCCTGCTTGTCCATCTGGTGATAGAGCGGGGCGGCTGGCTGGGTGGCACAGGCGGACAACCACAGCGCCAGGCAGATCAGCAGATAACGGCTCATGGTTGCACCTTGCTGTTGAACCCTTGCTGGATCAGTGCTTGCTCCTGCGCATCGGTCAGGGTCTGGCCGCGATCGTCGGCCGTGCCGTCGCCCCGGATCTCGTTGCCGCTGGCATCCACGGCGTCTACCCCGTTGTCGTCGACCGTACCATCACCCCGGATCTCGTTGCCATTGGCGTCGACGGCGTCTACCCCGTTGTCGTCGACTGTACCGTCACCCCGGATCTCGTTGCCATTGGCGTCGACGGCGTCTACCCCGTGGTCGTCGACCGTGCCGTCGCCCCGGATCTCGTTGCCGTTGGCATCGACGGCGTCTACCCCGTTGTCGTCGAGGCCGTTGCCGAGGCCACGCCCGCCACCGTGACGATCTCCGCCGGCGTGGCGGTCCCCTCCGCCATGCTGCTCACCACCGGCATGCCGATCACCCCCTGCATGCTGGTCGCCGCCGGCGTGTTCCCCACCGCCGTTGTCATCACCACCATGGCTACTATCGCTGCCGCCATCGCTGTCATTGCCTCCACCACTGCTGCCGCCGCCATCGCTGTCGCTGCCTCCACCGCTGCTGCCACCGCCGTCGCTGTCACTGCCTCCACTACTGCTACCGCTACCGCTACCGCTACCGCCTCCGCCGCTACTTCCTCCTCCACCGTTTCCACTGCCGCCGCCACTGCCATCGCCATCCTTGTTGTGAACGATCAGCCCATTGGCGACATAGCTGTGGCTGCCATCCAGGATCAGGTTGAACAGTGCGGTGGTGGGCGGGGCGTCAAGCCAGCAGAGGGACTCCACCAGTAGCGGGGCGGGGTGCGGGGCCAGCGCCAGGTTGCCTGCGCTGCTGTGCTCCGACCAACCCAGCAGATGCATGCCGGTAAAGAGCGGCAGCACGGCGAGGGTCGGGTTCTCGGTGCGGGTCATGGCCGGGGCGATGGCTGCCCAGCCGCGGGTGGTCAGAAAGGGGTGTTCGGCGGTGAAGAAGGGGGCCAGCCGGTTGAGCCCGTATAGCCTGCGCGCTCCCAGCAGTACCCGTTCGACCGCCAGGATCCGGTTGCTGTGGCCATATTGATCCCGTACCCGCTCACCGACCTGCAGGGTCTCGATAGAGCGCTCCTCCCCGTCGGCCATCAGGATGCGGGTGCCGGCCACGAAACAGGACTTGGCATAGGCCTGATTCAGCTGCCATTGATGGTGGCTGAAGTCATAGCTCAGCGGGGTGGCAAACAGGGCCAGGGCGATGGCCGAGCCCACCAGCAGTCGACGCTGGCTGGGCTTGAAAGCGGGCAGTGACATGGGGGACTCCTTGTCCGGCTGGGTTCACGCCATCAAGTATAGAGGGGGGCGGTGGCGGGGCAGGGGCAACACCTGACAACAAAACAGCGTGGAAAAACGATTGGCGTCGGCCATAAAAGTGCGTAAAATCGCTTCCTCGATGCTTGTAGCAACGAATCCCGCCTAAAAAGCCAGTTTCATGCCCTCCCCAAGCAGTAAGAGGCAACAAATGACGCCGAATGGCTCATTCAGTGCCTTGAAAAAGTCTTGTGATAACTGAAAAGTGTCAAATATCCCTGTCAGTTATCAAAAAATTAAGGACATCCATGTTTTCCTTAGTCAAGCAAAGTGTCGCCGGGCTGCAAATCCTGTTTGTCGCCTTCGGTGCCATGGTTCTGGTGCCCCTGCTCACCGGACTGAACCCCTCCATGGCCCTGCTTGGCGCCGGTGTGGGCACCCTGCTGTTCCAGCTCTGCACCCGCCGCCAGGTCCCGATTTTCCTCGGTTCCAGCTTTGCCTTCATCGCCCCCATCATTTACGCCACCCAGACCTGGGGCCTGCCCTCCACCATGTTCGGTCTGTTTGCCGCCGGTTTCATGTACTTCATCCTGGCCGCGCTCATTCGCGTGCGTGGGATGGGCTTCGTGCACAAGCTGCTGCCGCCGGTGGTGATTGGTCCGGTGATCATGGTGATCGGTCTGTCGGTCGCCCAGGTGGCCTGCAACATGGCGATGGGCCGCGCCGGTGGTGAACAGGTCGTGCCAGCCTCGGTTGCGCTGACCCTGGCCGGTATCTCGCTGGCGGTGACCCTGATTGCGGCGGTGTTCTGCAAGGGCTGGATCAAGCTCATTCCCATCCTCTCCGGCGTCATCGCCGGTTATGTGGCCGCCGTGCTGATGGGTCAGGTGAGCTTCGATGGCATGGTGAATGCCCCCTGGTTGGCGCTGCCCCACTTCGTGACCCCCGAGATCAACTGGGCTGCGGCGCTGTTCATGCTGCCGGTGGCCATCGCCCCCTGTATCGAGCACATCGGCGGCGTGCTGGCCATCGGTGGTGTGACGGGCAAGGATTACACCAAGAACCCGGGTCTGCACCGTACCCTGGCCGGTGACGGCATCGGCGTCTGCTTCGCCGGTTTCATCGGTGGTCCCCCCGTCACCACCTATGCCGAAGTGACCGGCGCAGTGATGATCACTCGCAACTTCAACCCGGTCACCATGACCTGGGCCGCGGTGTTCGCCATCATTCTGGCCTTCTTCGGCAAGTTCAACGCCCTGCTCACCTCCATCCCGATGCCGGTGATGGGCGGTATCATGCTGCTGCTGTTCGGATCCATTGCCGCCATTGGTCTCAAGACCCTGGTGGAGTCCAAGGTGGATCTGGGGCTGTCGCGCAACATCGCCATCGTGGCCGTGACCCTGACCGTGGGTGTCGGTGCGCTGGAGATGAAGATCGGTGACTTCGCCCTGGCGGGCGTGGGTCTGGCCTCGGTGGCCGCCATCCTGCTCAACCTCATCCTGCCCCAGCACTCCGAAGAGGGGGCCATGGAGAGCGCCAAGGATTAAATCCCTGCGTTGACTTGCATTGAGATGATGAAAAAGAGGCCACCCCAGGGTGGCCTCTCTGTTTTGTCGGTGCGCCGGGCCCGAGGTTCAGGGCTAAGGACTCAGGGCGCCAGCGTCAATACCCGCACCCACATGGCCCCTTCGCCCACCGGCTGGCGTGCCTGCAGGGTCAGGGCGCCGCTGGCCGGATCGATGCGGTGCTGCGCCAGCTGGTGGGAGGATTGTCCTGCCGCCAGCAGCCAGCGGCCCTGCCCGTCGATGGCAAACCCGCGCGGCATGGTGTCGGTGGGGAAGTGGCCGACCACGCCAAGCTCGCCATCCGGCGCAATGGCGAACTGGGTCAGCAGGCTGCTGGCCCGCTCGCTGCTGTAGAGAAAGCGCCCATCCGGCGTGACGTGCAGATCCGCCCCCCAGTACTCCCCCTGATAACCGGCGGGCAGCATCTCCAGGCTCTGGCACAGTGTGATTTCGCCGTCGGCGCTGCGCCGGTAGCGATTGATGGTGCAATCGAGCTCGTTCAGGCAATAGAGGTCGCCATTGCTTGGGTGCAGCGCCAGATGGCGCGGGCCGGCGCCGCTGGCGGTCTGCAGATCCCCCAGCGGATGGGGGCGCAGCCGACCCTCCCGGCAGAGCACAAAGCGGCGGATACGGTCCTCCTTGAGGCAGGCGACCAGCACCTCCTGCTCGCCCTGGCCATCGGCGGCCAGCAGGGTGACCGAGTGGGCGGCCTGCAAGCCGTCGAGCTGCTGGTGGGGCGGCGCTGCCCGCCCGGAGCTTCTGATGGCGGAGACGGTGACATGATTGAAGGCATAGGAGGCCGCCAGCAGGAAGCGGCCGTCGGCCGAGATGGCGGTGTGGGAGGCGCTGCCCGCCAGCGGCGCCGAGCTCGGCTCGCTGAGCCGGCCATCCACGCCAATCCGGTAGCTGATGAGCGCAAAATCGGGCCGTACGGCGGCATGGAGCCAGTGTCCGTCCGGGCTGATCACCAGCGGCTGGACCTGGCCCGGGGTGTCGACCACCTGCAATAACGCGAGCTCCCCGCTCCCGGCCAGGGCAAACACATGGATCTGCTGGCTGGCGGGGCTCGCCACATAAACGACCTGCTGCATCTGCTCTCTACTCCTTGTCATGGGCAACGGCGGTCATCTTATCCTCTTTCGGGCCCGCTCTGGCCTACTCTTTTGCCCGCCCCGGGCAGACCACCTGACGGGCCTTGAGGTGGTAGAGCTCCACTTGCGGGTGGCTGAAGAAGCCCACTTCCCACGGATTCTTCTGCACGAAGGCGGCACGGATGGGCTCGAACAGCGGGTGATCCTGCGGGATCTGGTAGGCATCGGCGGCGATGATGGTGTAGTTCCACTCGATGGCGCGGGTGTAGGTAAACACCGCCCGCGAGTCGATGGCGAAGTGGCAGCGCCCGTCGCGCTTGAGCAATTGCGACTTGAAGGTCTCGGGGAAGGTGATGAAGAAGATATCGTCCTCATCGGAGGAGAGAAACGCCAGCACAGTGGTGTGCGGCTGGGACTGGGCCCGGGTCACCAGCACCCCGATCTTGTTCTCCACTTCGCGCAGGTCAGGCACCGGCAGGCCGGTGAGCGGGGTGACCGGCAGCTCGCAGGCGGGGCGTTCATCGGCCGGATGTTGATAGTCCGGCCGGGCGAAGCCATAGACCACCCGGTTGCCGTACCAGAGCTCGAACTGCAGCGGGGTGACCTGCACCTTGTCCGAGGCGGTTTTTGTTATCACCCCCTTGTAGGAGACGCGGTAGACGCTCAAGGAGGCATCGTACTCGTCGACCCCGGTGCGGTTGTCCAGATGCAGGGTGATCTTCTCCCCCACCGCCAGCTGATGCCCCTTGGGGAAGCTCAGCAACAGCTCGTCGCCGGCCTGGATCTCGACCCCGCAGATGTAGACGCCTGTCTCCTTGTTGGCGGGGTCGACATAGGTGGCAGCTACCCCGAGCAGGGGGGAGCCGAGAAAAGAGAGCAGAGAGGGTTGGGAACTCATTGGCGCACCTTGGCAAATGTGGGGGTTGGCCCCTCAGTGTATCGCGGCCGGCCCGGATTGGCAGGTCGGCGAGCAGGGGATAAGCGCTTCAGGCTAGCGGCAAACGGTGTCCCATTCTGGCCGGCACGTCACAAAACCAGATTGGGTGGCCGGCGGCCGACCATAAAAAAGGCCCCTTGCGGGGCCTTCGAGTGGGATGGCGTGCCGCCTTAGACCGGCTGGGCACCCGGCAGGGCGGGAGGCTGGGTTGAGTCGGACTCCACCTTCTGCTCTTCGCCCTTCATGTTCTTGATGTAGACGTCCATCTGGTTGAACGCGATCTCGATGCCGTTGGCCTTGAACAGGGCGTCGATCTTGCGGTTCAGCTCATCCACCGCCGGGTTGCGATCGCCGAGCTCGCTCACGAAGAAGCGCAGCTCGTGATCCAGAGTGCTGGGGCCGAAGGTGAGGAAGTAGACGATGGGGGCCGGGTCTTTCAAGACGCGGCTGTTGTCGTCCGCCGCCTGTTTCAGCAGGGTACGGGTCAGCTCCAGATCCGAACCGTAGGCCACCCCCACCCGCACGATGACCCGGGTGACGGTGTCGCTCAGCGACCAGTTGATCAGCCGTTCGGTCATCAGCACCTTGTTGGGGATGATCACCTCCTTGCGGTCGAAGTCGGTGATGGTGGTGGCGCGGATACGGATCTTGGAGACGGTGCCGGAGAAGGTACCGATGGTGACGGTGTCACCGATCCGCACCGGACGCTCGAACAGGATGATGATGCCGGAGACGAAGTTGCCGACCACCTCCTGCAGACCGAAACCGATACCGACCGTCAGACCGGCGGCGAGCCACTGCAGCTTGTCCCACTGCATGCCCATCAGGGAGAGGGCGGTGAGGGTACCGACCCCGATCAGCACATAGTTGAGCATGGTGGTGATGGCGTAGGCCGTGCCCTGGGCCAGGCGCAGTTTGGAGAGCACCAACACCTCCAGCAGACCTGGCAGGTTGCGGGCCAGCGACCAGGCCGCTCCCAGCATGAAGATGGCGGTCAGCACATCGCTCAGGCTGACGGGGTAGAGCACCGCATTGGCGCCGGAGCCCACGCTCTTGTGCCACAGCACCATGCTGTCGAGGTAGGAGAAGACCGCCACCAGATCGGACCAGAGCCAGTAGAAGGCGACGCCGAACACCAGCAGCAGCACGGTGCGGGTCAGGCGCAGGGACTGCTGGCTGACATCCTCCAGATCCATGGGCTGCTCTTCGATGGACTCACCCCCTTCCGCATCTTCCGATGACTTGTGCTCGCGCTTGGCCACCGCACGGCGATAGGCCAGACGACGGGCCGCCAGCTCCAGCCCGCGCAGGGCGGTGCGGTAGACCAGGCTCCAGATGATGATGAGGTAGAAGGATTCGATCAGCCGGCCGGTCAGCTTGAGGGCGGTGTAGTAGTAGCCCAGTCCCACCAGCACCATCAGCGCCACCGGTGCCAGCGCCAGGGCGATGGCGGTGATGGACTGCTGCATGCTCGCCTCGCCCTTGATACGGGCGCGGGAGATGGGGAACACCAGATAGGCGGCCAGCCCCAGCAGGGCCAGGGTCAGCGCCTGACCCACCACGTCGTTGCCAAGGGAGGAGGGTTCCACCACCGCCTTGGTCGACAGCATGATGAGCGGCAGCAAGGGTACCCACAGGTAGCGCATGCTGGTGCGCTTGGCCTGCAGCTCGGCTCTGGCAATGCGGAAATGGGTCTCGGCAATGCCGCCCGGCCGCATCACCGCCAGATAGACGCTGAACACCAGGTAACCGAGCGCCAGATTGAGGGTGATCTGGAAAATCAGTTTGGGACTGAGCAGGCCGCAGTAAGTGAGCCAGAGACCGGCAGCCAGAATGAACAGGCTGCCCGGCAGGCGTTGCAGCACGG
This sequence comes from Aeromonas sp. FL131, assembly GCF_049860615.1. Taxonomy (NCBI): domain Bacteria; kingdom Pseudomonadati; phylum Pseudomonadota; class Gammaproteobacteria; order Aeromonadales; family Aeromonadaceae; genus Aeromonas; species Aeromonas sp. FL131. Next base: position 2,905,789 of record NZ_CP187595.1, on the reverse strand, counting down.
TAAACAGCAGAGCACGCGGGGTGTGCCACTGGCTGTCCTGGCGAAAACGCCCCAGATCCTTGGTGATCTTCTTCTGCCGTTCCACCAGCGCCGGGCGCTTCCAGATCAGCAGACCGCCCACCAGCAGCAGCGGGAAGGCGAGCAGGGAGACCGGCAGCAGCATCTCGCCCCAGCCGCTCCAGTCCGGTTTCAGCACCCAGTCGGAGGCCTGCTTGTAGGCTTGGGCCGGCCAGTTGATGAACCACTTGCCATCGATGGGTTTGTTGCTGCTCACCCAGAAGATGTGCTGCTGCAGGGTAAATTCGATGGAGGAGTAGATCCGCGCCAGCTGCTGCTGGGTCAGCTGCAGGCTGATGGCGTTGGTCAGCTGGGCATCCAGCTGGCGGTTGAGCTGGTCGAGCAGGCTGATGCGGGTGTCGAGCAGCTTGGAGAGGCTGGTTCTGTCCTCCTCGCTCACCGGCTCGCTACTGTTCGCGATCAGGTTGTCCAGATACTGGGTCTTCTGGAACAGCTGGTCGCGCTGCTGGCTCAGCTCGAACTGGGCCAGGTGCAGGTCGGCGATCTGCTCTTCCAGGTTCTTCACCAGCGTGGAAGGCGACGACTCCAGCTGTTGATAGAGCTGGTAGAGAATACGTGACAGCAGCAGGTTGCCCTTGAGCATCTGCACCTGTTCGTTGAGGTTGCGCTCGGTCTGGGTGCCGCGCTCCAGCCAGCTCTTGGCCTGCAGGTTCTTCTGTACCAGCGAGTTGAGGTTGGTGGTGGCGCTGACCAGCTGCTGGCTGAGCTGATGGTTGAGCTCCTGCTCTTTTTGTACCAGCGGATTGTCATCCGCGGCGACCAGCTCGCCGGTCTGTTCGGCGGTCTTCTCGGTGTCACCGAGGCGCTTGGCACTGCTCTGCTCTTGCAGCAGTTGCAGCTTCTGCTCTTCGCTCGCGAGGCGGGCGCTCTGGTAGTCGCGCTGCTTGACGGCGAGATCCTGCATGCTGGTGCGGTTGTCCAGCTGCTGTTGCAGGTTGGCCAGTTGCAGCTCCTGCAAGGCCAGCTCGGCGCCCAGCTTCATCTTCTCGGCGCTGCTCACCCCATCACCGGCGTTGAGGCGGGTACGGATCTCCTGGCTGCGCTGATAGGCGCGGCTCATCAGGGCCTGGGCCCGTTCCGGCAGGGTTTGCAGGCTAGTGATCTGGCTGCCGATGGTGCCGAGGGCTTCCTGGGCATCCTGCATGTTGGCCATGACGTCGGGCTGGCGACTTTCCAGCTCGCTCAGGCTCATGCTGGCGTATTCACTCTTGATCTGCTCGGCACTCTTGTTCTGGGTCAGGGCATCGAGCTTGGCGCTGATGTCCCTGAGCTCGGCCGGCAGGGAGCGGATGCGCTCGCTCTGGCTCTTGGCCTTGCTCTTCTCCTTCTCGATGCTGTCGAGCAGGGTGAGGGTGTCGGTCAGGAATTTCTGGTCGGCCTGCTGGCTGACGGTGAGGGTATCAGACTTGCCAAGGGCATCGAGTGCCCGCTGCACACTGGCACGTGAGGGCACATCCTGCGCCATGGCCTGCGGGGCGCAGAGGCTGACGAGTAAGCAGAGCAGCGGCAACAGGGTGGCCGAGGCTCTTTTGAAGCGTGTTGAGAGCATAAAACTTCCGGGTTATTACGCGATATTTGGGAGATTTCCCACTTGGATTAAATCCGCGTGGATTCTAACACCGGGCAGGAATGGGCAGCAGGGGGGCAGATAAAAAAAACGGCGCCCGCAGGCGCCGTTTTCAGCTTGTTCAGTTCCGATTAAAGAACGTGAACAGAAGCGGTGTTGGTGGTGCCGCTCGGTACCAGGGCACCGGAGACCATGACAACCACGTCACCCTTCAGACCCATGCCGCTGGCCAGCGCCGCTTCTTTACCGATGCGATAGAAATCGTCGGTGGAGGCGATGCTGTCAACCACGTGAGCAACCACACCCTTGGTCAGTACCAGCTGGGCAGCGGTCTTCTTGTTGGTGGTGATGGCCAGGATCCAGGCTTTCGGGAAGTACTTGCGGATGGCCTTGGCAGACTTGCCGCCTTCGGTGGCAACCACGATCAGCGGGGCGTCCAGCTTCTCGGAGGTCTCTACCGCGCCTTTACATACCGCTTCGGTGATGCGCAGCTTGTTGCTGTCGTTGGCAGCAGACAGGTTGGACGGCATCACGGCATCGGTACGCTCGCAGATGGTGGCCATGATGGTCACGGCTTCCAGCGGGTATTTGCCCTTGGCGGACTCACCGGACAGCATGACTGCGTCGGTACCGTCCAGGATGGCGTTGGCCACGTCGCCGGCTTCGGCGCGGGTCGGACGCGGGTTCTTGATCATGGAGTCCAGCATCTGGGTGGCGGTGATGACCACTTTGCGGGCTTTGTTGCACTTCTCGATGATCATCTTCTGGGCGAAGATAACTTCTTCAACCGGAATTTCGACACCCATGTCGCCACGAGCAACCATGATGCCGTCGGAGACTGCCAGGATCTCGTCGAAGTTGTCCAGGCCTTCCTGGTTTTCGATCTTGGAGATGATCTGGATGTTCTCGCCACCGTGGGCTTTCAGGTGCTCACGGATTTCCAGCACGTCTTCTTTCTTGCGAATGAAGGAGGCGGCAACGAAATCAACGCCTTGCTCGCAACCGAAAATCAGGTCGCGCTTGTCTTTCTCGGCCAGGGCCGGCAGCTTGATGGAGACGCCCGGCAGGTTGATGCCCTTGTTCTCGCCCAGATCGCCGTTGTTCAGTACTTTACAGATGACTTCGCGCTCGGTGATCTCGATGACGTCCAGACCGATCAGGCCATCGTCAACCAGGATGCGGTTGCCGACGCGCAGGTCGTTGGCGAAACCGGCATAGGTCACGGCTACTTTGTCTTTGTTGCCAACCACGGTCTGGTCGGTGGTGAAGGTGAAGGTCTGGCCAGCGACCAGGGCAACGTCGTTGCCGCCTTCCAGCTTGATGGTACGGATTTCCGGACCCTTGGTGTCCAGCAGAATGGCTGCGTGCTTGCCGGTTTCGGCCATGACAGCGCGCAGGTTGCTGATGCGACCACCGTGCTCGGCGTAGTCGCCGTGGGAGAAGTTCAGGCGCATGACGTTCATGCCGGCGTCCAGCATCTTGGCCAGCATTTCTTTGGATTCGGTCTTGGGACCGATGGTGCAGACGATTTTGGTCTTTTTCATGTCAGTCTTCATGGTTAAGGAGTTTCCGCCGTGCAATATACACCAGTTTTTGGATACTTTTTATGATCCAGAAACAACGTTTTGACCAGATAACGTTTTCTTTTCAGGGATAACGTTTTCCTCTTGGCTACTTTTTAGGGCATAAATTAACTGGTCCGCGCAGATTTGGCATAAATGTCGCCATATGTATCTCGGCGCCGGCCCGCCTCGTCAGATGTTGTAAAATGACGATCCCATCCCGTCATCAAGCCGTCATCGGTCCTCGACAAGAATAGACACTCTGCTGCCACCGGAGTGCTGCAAGATGGCCCCTTATCTGTTGCTGTTGTCCGTTGCCCTGCTGGGCGTGCAGGCGCTGCCCGCCAGCTGCTGGCCGGCGGATCCCGCTCCCCGCGATGGCGCGCTGCGCACCTTCGAGCGCCTTGAAATGCACCAGACCCAGGCCGCCACGGCCCGCGCGCAGCAAGGCTGGCCGCGCCCGAATCCCCTGCTTGACGGGGCGCATCGACAGCCCTGAGTGGCAGATGCAGAGACGAAAAGAGGGAGGCCTGGCCTCCCTCTTGTTTTAGGTGTGTCACCTCGCCTTGGCGGCTCAGTTTATCTTGCCCATCTCGATGGCGAAGCTGGTGGCCAGCTGGGCGAACTTGAGGGCATGGGCAGCCGAGGGATCCGAGTTTTGCAAGGTGTCCTGGGCGGTGTGGATGTTGGGGTTGTAGTCGTTGAAGCGCGACTCGAACGGCATGGCGGCCGGGTAGCCCTGATTGTGCCAGGAGGCGTGATCCGAGCAGCCGTAGCCACATCTGTCATAGCCATAGCGGATCTGGGGCAGATAGGCGTCGAGCAGCTGGGCCAGATAGCCGGTCAGCCCCTTATCGGTGTAGTCGGTCATGAAGACGATATCTTCCGCCGAGCCCTGATAGTTGGTCATGTCCAGCTGCAGCGCCGCCAGCACCTTGGTGTTGGCCGCCTTGTAGCGGGTGGCGATATCCTTGGAGCCACGCAGCCCCACCTCTTCCGCCGCATAGCCGATGAACTGCAGGGTGCGCTCCGGCTGGCGGCCCTGCTCGGCGATGACCCGCAGCACCTCGGTCAGGGTGGCGATGCCGGAGGCATCGTCATCGGCGCCGGGGGCCAGGGTGCGGCTGTTGGGAGCCGAGCCGGCGGTGGAGTCGAGGTGGCCGCCGAGCACCACCACTTCGTCCGGGTAGCGGCTGCCCTTGAGGGTCAGCACCACGGATTGTTGCGGATAGCCGCTGTGCTTGACCCGGCTGACGCTGGCCCAGGGCAGGGTGGCGCTCAGGGTCTGCCACTGGCCGGCCACCCAGTCCGCCGACTGCACCCCTGTGGTGGTGGTGTAGTAGCGGTTGCGCCAGCTGGCGAGCTGGCTGATGGTGCCGACTATGTTGCCCTGATCCAGATAGGGCAGCAGCCGGTTGACGCTGGCCCCCTGGGTCAGCGGCGGGGCGCTGAACAGGTTCTGGCTGATGGGCTGGGCCATGCTCTGCAGGGCGTCGGCCAGGGTGCTGTGCACCACATAGCCGCCGCAGCGCTGGTGCCCTTCGTGCATCAGGTGGGAGAGGGTGCCGAGCTCGCTCGCCTCGACCTGGGCCAGCTGAACCGGGGCGCCGCTGGCGCTGAACAGGGGGGCCAGCTTGGCCTTGACCTGTTTGAGTTCGACGCCGCTGTCGGCACCGACCGTGATCCAGACGGGCTCGGCGGCCTGTACGGCGAGGGGCAGCAGGGGGAGCAAGAGGGCGGTCAACAAGGGTTTCATAGCGGATCCTTCCAGAGTGAGTTGCAGGCATGTGTGCCAAGTGGGTGTCATAAGACGACTGGCCCAGTCTAGCCAAGGTGGCTGACCGGCGAATTTGCCCATCTGGCGCGACCCTACCCCCGTCCGGTGGGGGCCGCTGCAGGATCTGCTGTCTACTGTGCCCCGCTGGGGGTAACCGCTGGAGCTTTGTGCTGGCGAGGGGAAGCTGCGCAGCGTGCCCGCCGCAGAGGCGGCACGCCGCCCTGACCTGGGGGGCTGACAAAGGGAGTCAAATTGTGCCATATCGCCGTGAGACACTGGCGGGCATGGGTGGGGAGGCTCGCGGGCACCAAGAAGCGCGGGTGTAAAAAGAGGCATAAAAAGAGGGGCCAAGGCCCCTCTGGTTCACTGAATGGCGGTTTATGCGGTGGCCTGGGCCAGCATGCCGAGGGCTATCTCGCGCTCGCCCATGATCACCTTGTCCGCCCCCTGCTTGGTGAGGAAGCTCACCTCGTCGTCGCTGTGGGCACGGGCGATCACCCTGATCGTCGGGTTGATGAGCTTGGCCTGGGCGATGGCCTCACCGGCCTCGAAGCTGTTGGGGATGGCCACCAGCAGCCAGCTGGCGTCGGTGATGGCGGCGCGGCACAGCACCTCGTCATCGGCCACGTTACCGTTGACGTGGGGAATGTCGGCCTGGCGCAGGCTCTCCAGCCGGTGCGGATCCTGCTCGATCACCACCAGCTCGCGCCCGGCCTGCTGCAGGCCGTTCACCAGCAGGCGGCCGACCCGGCCATAGCCCACCAGTATGGTGTGGGCCTTCATCTCCACCGCCGGGCATTTGCACTCGGCCAGCACCTTGGCGTTGTCGGCGTCCGGGTGTTTCTCCAGGTAGCGCTCGACGGCGTTGAACACCAGCGGGTTGAGCATGATGGAGAGGCTGGCACCCACCAGGATCAGGTCACGGGCGCCTTCCGGCACCAGCTTGAGCACGATGGCCAGCCCGATGAGGATGAAGGAGAACTCGCCGATCTGGGCCAGGCTGGCGGAGATGGTGAGGGCGGTGCGCCGGCTGTAGCGGAACAGTCGCACGATGGCGTAGGCCGCCGCCGACTTGCCGAACATGATGATGAACAGGGTGGCCAGCACCGCCAGCGGTTCGGTCAGCAGCACCGCCGGGTTGAACAGCATGCCCACCGAGACGAAGAACAGCACGGCGAAGGCGTCCTGCAGCGGCAGGGTGTTGTTGGCGGCGCGGTGGCTCAGCTCGGAGCGGTTCATGACGATGCCGGTGAAGAAGGCGCCGAGGGCGAAGGAGACGCCGAACAGCTTGACCGCGCCGAAGGCGATGCCGAGCGAGCAGGTCAGCACCGCCAGGGTGAACAGCTCACGCGAGCCGGTGCTGGCGGTGTGGGCCAGCAGCCAGGGGATGAAGCGGCTGCCCACCACCATCATCAGCGCCACGAACAGGCTCACCTTGCCGAGGGTCCAGCCCAGATCCAGCGCTATGCTCTGCCAGCTCAGGGTCTGCTCGCCAAACTGGATGTCGGCGATGATCGGCAGCATCACCAGCGCCAGCACCATCACCAGATCCTCGACGATGAGCCAGCCGATGGCGATGCGCCCCTGCAGGGTTTCCAGATTCTGGCGGCTCTCCAGCGCCCGCAGCAGCACCACGGTACTGGCGGTGGAGAGGGCGAGGCCGAACATCAGGCCGGCGACCGGATCCCAGCCCAGCAGGGAGGAGAGCCCCATGCCGAGCAGGGTGGCGACCGCGATCTGGGCAATGGCGCCAGGGATGGCGATCCGTTTCACCGACATCAGATCGCGGAAGGAGAAGTGCAGCCCCACCCCGAACATCAGCAGGATCACCCCCAGCTCCGCCAGCTCGGGCACCAGCTTCATGTCGGCCACATAACCCGGGGTGAAGGGGCCCGAGATCACCCCGGCCGCCAGATAACCCACCATGGGGGAGATCTTGAGGCGCTGGGCAAACATGCCGAGGATGTAGGCCAGCACGAAGCCGCCGACCAGAGTGGTAATCAGGGGAAGGGAGTGGTCCATGTCGTCACCTCGCTAATGGCAGTCAGGGGGCTACCAGATCACCGCGCGGGCGAAGAGGGCAGCTGTCAATGAGCAGGGGGCGAAAGAGACAGATGCTGGCCGCATGCACAGAGGGTGTGTCTGGGGGACAACAGTTGCCGTTTCTGTTGAAAAATAATACGTTTTTGGTAGAAAAACAATATTTATCCACATTTAAGACTTAATTTGCGATTAAAACTGTATAAGTGGCTGTTTTGAGGTGAAAGCGCGCTTCTCTGGCGGTCAGGCTGGCAACAGTAATCAATCGGTGATGGTTTTTCTGGTCGCAGCTGGAGGAGGGAGGAGCACAAAAAAGCGGCCGGTCGGCCGCTTCACTGCGTGGGGTTCCGAGTGCAGATGTAGCCGAGCTCACTGGCCCTTGGCGATCCCCTCCCGGCGCGGATCGGCGGCGCCAAGCCAGCCATCGGCGTTGCGCTGCACGCCCTGCAGGCCCGAGGTCTGCTCGCTCAGCACCACCTCGTGCCCCTTCGCCTTGAGCGCCTCGACCACCGCGGCCGGGGTGCGGCCCGCCTCCAGCTCGGTGGGGCCGTTGCGACTGCCGAAGTTGGGCAGATTGATCGCCTGCTGCAGGTTGAGCCCCCAATCCTGGGTGCCCAGCAACGTCTTGCCCACGTAGTTGATGATGGCGGAGCCCCCCGGCGAGCCCAGGCTCATCTCCAGCTCGCCGCTGCTCTTGTCAAACACCAGCAGGGGGGACATGGAGGAGCGCGGCCGCTTGCCCGGCTCCACCCGGTTGGCCACCGGCAGCCCGGCGGCGTCCAGTGAGGTGAAGGAGAAGTCGGTGAGCTGGTTGTTGAGCAGGTAGCCGTTGACCATCAGCCGCGAGCCGAAGCCGTCTTCGATGGAGCTGGTCATGGAGACCGCCATCCCCGCTTTGTCGACGATGGAGACGTGGCTGGTGGAGGGGAGTTCCGGGGTGGCATCCTGGCCGCGAGCCGGCGCCAGCGGCGGGGTGCCCGCTTTGGCCAGGCCCATGGAGCGCTCGCCGATGAGGGCGCCGCGCCGGGCCAGATAGTGCTTGTCGAGCAGGCCGCTGACGGGGATCGCCACATAGTCGCTGTCCGCCACGTACTGGTTGCGATCGGCAAAGGCGAGCCGCGCCGCCTCGCTGTAGAGATGGATCGCTTCGGCGGAGGCGGCCGGCTGGCCCTGCTCCCCTTGCACCGGTTTGAGGGCCGCCATGTCGCGACTCTCCAGCATGCCGAAGATCTGGCCGAGGGCGAGGGTGCCGGACGAGGGGGCCGGGAAGCCGCACACCCGGCTCTGGCGATAGTCAAAGCAGAGGCCATCGCGCAGCTTGGCGCGGTAGCTGGCGAGATCGACCGCGCTCAGCACCCCGGGGTTGGTCGGGTGGGCGTGCACCTTGGCCACCATGGCCTCGGCCAGCGGGCCGCGATAGAAGGCGTCCGGCCCCTGGCTTGCCAGGGTACGCAGCACCTTGGCCAGCGCCGGGTTGGTCAGTCTGCTGCCCGCCGGCTTGGGGCTGCCGTCGGCCTGATAGAAGTAGGCCCGCGCGTCCGGGTCCTTGGCAAGATAGGGATCCTTGGCCAGCAGCGCGGCCAGCCGCGGGCTTATCACGAATCCCTGCTCCGCGAGGGTGATGGCGGGCTCGAACAGCGCAGCCCAGGGCAGCTTGCCGTAACGCTGGTGGGCCAGCGCCAGCGCCCGCACCGTGCCGGGGGCGCCCACCGAGCGCCCGCCCACCACGCCGTCGTAGAAGGCCATCGGCTTGCCATCCTTCATGAACAGCTGATCGGTGGCGGCGGCGGGGGCCGTCTCGCGGCCATCCACCGCCGCAACTTTCTGGCCATCCCACACCAGCATGAGGGAGCCGCCGCCGATGCCGGAGGATTGCGGCTCCACCAGGGTCAACACCAGCTGCACCGCGATGGCGGCGTCCACCGCGCTGCCGCCGGCCTGGATCATCTGGTAGCCTGCCTCCACCGCCAGCGGGTTGGCGGCGGCCACCATGAAGTCGCGGCCTTGCCAGCCCTGCTTGTCCTGCCAGCCGCTGGCGGCCTCCGGCGCGATCAGGGTGTGGGCGGGGGGCGCTTGCAGGCTCTGCTGAGCGGCGCAGCCGGCCAGCAGAGCGAGGGCGATGGCCAGCCCCAGTGGTTTGCGCAACATGACACTCTCCTTGTCTGTTTTATGAGCATGAAGGGCGACTATGTCACGATTGGCGCTAATGACTCAAGTTGTTGAATCAGATCAACAAGTTACTCATCTATCAACAAGTCACGCCAGGCGTACGCCCATAAAAAAACCGCCCGGAGGCGGTTTTTTGCAATCAGGCTGAGCCAATTCGCTTAGATGGACTGCTCTTCACCGCCCAGAGCGGCAAACAGGGCCGGGATGAACTGGGCCAGCTCGGCGGTGACCAGGGCGAAGTCGGCATCCAGACGGGCGGCCGGATCTTCGCTGGTGACATCGTCGTTCTGCTCGCGCAGCTCTTCGCTGAATTTCAGGCGCTTGATGGAGAGATCGTCCCCCAGCACGAAGCTCAGGGTTTCGCCCCAGTTGAGGGCCAGCTTGGTGACCAGCTTGTCGTTGGCCAGGTGGTTCTTGATCTCGTCCGTCATCAGATCCTGCTGCTTGCAGCGGATGATGCCGCCGTGCTCCATGGCGCTGCGCAGCTCGGCCTCGTCCTCCAGGGTGAAGGAGGCGGGCAGGTTGCCCTCGTTCAGCCACTCGGTCATGGTGATCTCGGGCGGGTTCTTGAGGGCCACCGGCACCACCGGCAGGGTGCCGATGGATTTGCGCAGCAGGGCCAGCAGGTCATCCGCCTTCTTGGCGGATCCCGCGTCCACCACCATCAGGTTGTCGGCCGGATTGATCCAGGCGAAGGTCTGGCTGGTGCGGCTGAAGGCGCGTGGCAGCAAGGTGTGGAGGATCTCCTCCTTGAGCGCTTCCTTCTCTTTCTTCTTGAGGGCGCGGCCCTGCTCGAACTCGATCGCTTCTACCTTCTCCGCCAGCATCTCCTTGACCACGGTGCCGGGCAGCATCTTCTCTTCCTTGCGGGCACAGATGAGGATGTGGCCGGCGGCGGAGTGGGTCAGGGTGGAGCCGAATTTGCCAAGGGGCTTGACCCACCCGAACCGGGAGATGTCCTGGCTGCCGCACGGGGTGAAGGCACAGGCTTCCAGCTGGGTTTCCAGCTGCTCGACGGTCAGCTCGAAGGGGCGGGTAAAGCGATAAATCTGCAGGTTTTTAAACCACATGGCGTCCTCGGTCTCATAGATTGTCCGGCGGGCATTGTACTAGAGAGGCGCTTTGTGATCAGCCAATCATTCTTGTTAAATAAAGGGCGATCGACTTCACAGGGAGTCATATTCGTCCCCAAAGCCGTCATCAAACTCCCCTAGACTGCGGATGTTCAGGTTGTTAACAAGGATACCAATATGCTGAGGGCGAGTCGGTCCGACGACATGGACGAGATCGTTGAAATCTGGTTGCTGGCCTCCCTGCAGGCTCACGACTTTGTCGATGCCTCCTGCTGGTGGCAGGCCCAGGAAGATCTGCGCACCCGCTATCTCGATCACGCCCGCATCTGGGTGTTCGAGGAGCGCGGCGAGCTGCTCGGTTTCATGGCGCTGGTGGATGATTACCTGGCGGCCCTGTTCGTGCGCCCCGACCGCCAGGGGCGGGGGGTGGGCCATGCCCTGCTGCAGGAGGCCAAATCCAAGGGGGCCCGACTGCATGCGCGGGTGTTCGTGGAAAACGATCTGGCGGTGCGCTTCTATCGTCGCCACGGTTTCGTGATCGAGGGGGAGGTGGCCGATCCCCTCACCGGTCATCCCCAGTACCAGATGTGCTGCGAACCCGCCTGAATCTGCCGGCCGCGCCGGGTATGGCTTGAAAAAGGGGAGGCATATCCTCATCTTGTCTGCATCGGGTGCCGCTGACACCTCCTCCATACGAGCCGTTTTTCATGAAGATCCTGCATACCGCCGACTGGCATCTTGGCCATCAACTCCATGGCCACGATCGCCGTTTTGAACACGACGCCTTTCTCGACTGGCTGGCCGACACCATCAAGCGCCGCGACATCGACGCCCTGCTGGTGGCGGGCGACCTGTTCGATACCGCCAATCCTCCCGCCAGCGCCTGGCAGCAACTCTACCGTTTTCTGGCGCGGCTGCGCGCCGAGCACCCGGCACTGGAGATGGTGCTGATCGGCGGCAACCACGATTCCCCCTCCAAGCTGGATGCCCCCCACGAGCTGCTGCGCGCCTTCGACCTGCATCTGGTGGGCAGCATCAGCCGGGACGACGAGGGGCGGCTCGAGACCGAGCGTCTGCTGGTGCCGCTGCGAGGCAAGGATGGCGAGGTGGCCGCCTGGTGCGCCGCCGTGCCGTTTCTGCGCAGCAGCGATCTGCGCCCCGACGGGCTCAGCGAGGGACAGGACAGACTGATCGAAGGGGTACGCCAGGTCTATGAGGCGGTGCTGAGCGAGGGGCGTGCGCGCTGCCATCCGGATCAGGCGCTCATCGCCATGGGCCACGCCTATCTGGCGGCGGGCCAGCTCTCCGAGCTCTCCGAGCGGCGGGTGCTCGGCGGCAACCAGCATGCCCTGCCCGCCGAGCTATTTGCCGCCGCCGACTACACGGCGCTGGGCCATCTGCACCTGGCCCAGAGCCCGGCCGAGGGGGTGCACTACAGCGGCTCGCCGCTGCCGCTCTCGCTGGCCGAGGCGAACTACAACCATCAGGTGCTGGAGGTGACGTTTGAGGGGGGCAAGCTGGCCCGGCTTGAGCGGATCCCGGTGCCCCGCGCGGTGGAGATGATCCGGCTGCCCCAGAGCGGCCTCGACGAGGCGCTCCAGGCCATCGAGGCGCTGGCGCTGCCCGCTTGCCCGCAGCAGGCCCAGCCCTTCCTCGAGGTGCGGCTGCTGTTGCCCAAACCCGAGGCCCGCATCCGCGAGCGCGTGCTGGCCGCCATCGGTGACAAGCCGGTGCGCCTTGCCCGCATCACGACCAGTTATCAGGGCTCGGGCCAGGGGCTGGCGGATGGTGCCGGCCAGCGCCGGCTCGATGAGCTCTCCCCCACCGAGGTGTTTCGCCTCTGCTATCAGCGTCAGTTCGACGGGGAGCCGGAGGCCGAGCTGGTGGCGTCGTTTGAAGAGATTCTGGAGCAGGTGAAGGAGTCTAGCCAATGAAAATCTTGTCGCTGTCAGGGGAGAATCTGGCCAGCCTGACCGGCCCCTTTACCATCGACTTTGCCGGTGGCGCCCTAGGGATTTCCGGCCTGTTTGCCATCACCGGCAATACCCGGGCTGATGGGGGCAAGAGCATGCGCGATATCGGGTCGGTATGGATGGAGGCGTGTGGCGTATGAAGATCCTCTCTTTGAGTGGTGAGAACCTTGCCAGCCTGACCGGTCAATTCACCATCGATTTTGCTGGTGGCGCCCTGGGGGCCGCCGGCCTGTTTGCCATCACCGGCAATACCGGCGCCGGCAAGAGTACCCTGCTCGATGCCATCTGTCTGGCACTCTACGACGAGATGCCGCGCTTTATCGCCAATCGCAAGAACGTGGCCGAAGTGGGCCGCATGGACGACGAGGAGAAGCTCAAGGCCAACGACGTGCGCGGCATCCTCAGCCGCGGCCATGCCAGCGGTTTCGCCGAGGTGCAGTTTCGCGGCTGTGACGGCCGCATCTGGCTGGCCCGCTGGGCGGTGCGCCGGGCCCGCAACCGCGCCGAGGGGCGCTTTCAGGCCCAGGAGCGCAGCCTGACCGACGTGGTGTCGGGTCAGGTGTTCAGTGGCAGCAAGCGGGAGCTGCAGGATCGCATCGACGAGCTGGTAGGGCTCTCCTGGGAGCAGTTTCGCCGCGCCGTCATCCTGCCGCAGGGGGAGTTTGCCGCCTTCCTCAAGTCGAGCGCCGACGAGCGTTCGGCCCTGCTCGAACGGATGACCGGCACCGAGCTCTACTCCGCCATCTCGATTCAGACCCATGAACGGGCGCGGGAGGAGCAGCAGAAACTGGCCGCCATCGGCCAGCGGCTCGGCGACGTGGCGCTGATGGACGAGGCGACCCGCGAGCAGTGGGTGAGTCAGCAGGTGAGCCTCGCTACCAGCCTCAAGCACGAGCAGCAGCAACAGCAGCTGATGCAGGACTTGCGCGATCTCAACGGCCGCATCGCCGCCCAGTTGCAGGCCTGTCAGGAGGGAGAGGCGGCCCTTGCCGCGGCCGAGGCGGCCCACGGTGCGGCCGCCCCCGAGCGGGAGGAGTTCGCCCGCGCCGAGCAGGCCCAGGTGGCCCGCGCCGATCACGACGAGCTGGCCCGCCTCACCCTGGAGGTGCAGCAGCAGGAGAAGGCGCTGGCCGAGCTTGGTCCCGAACTTGGCAAGCTGGAGGAGCAGACCCAGCAGAGCGCCCTCACCGAACAGCAACTGCTGGCGGAGAAGATCGCCGCCGAGCGCGAGTGGGGCGCCCTGCAACCCGAACTCAAACGGGCGCAGGAACTCGACACCCGCATTCGGGAAAAGCAGCAGCAATTGCAGAAGATCCAGCAGGAGGGGGTGCAGGAGCGGGAGGTGCAGCTCACCCTGGAGCAGGGCTGGCGCCAGCAGCGCCAGCAGGTGGACCAGCTCAAGGTCCAGCACCAGCAGTGGGGGGCCTGGCTTGAGGAGCACAAGGAGCTGGCGCCGGTGGCCCGCCAGTGGCAGCCCCTGCTCACCGCCATGCAGGATTGGGCCGAGGATGCCGACAGGCTGCAGCAGCTGCTTACCCTGCGTGAACACAAGCTGCGCGCCCTCAGGCAGTTGCAGCACCAGCTGGAGCAGGGGCAGCAGGAGCGCGACTACTGGCAGCACGAGCAGGCGCGGCTGCAGCAGCAACAGCACGAGCTGCAGGAGCAGCAGTGGGAGGGGCGTCTGGCCAAGGCGCAGGAGCAGTGGCAAGGGCAGGCCGAGCAGCTGGGCCAGTTGCGCCAGCTGCTGGAGCTGGCCGACTATGGCCGCAATCACGGCGAGCAGCATGGTCGCCTGCAGCAGGAGATCGCCCAGCTGGAGCAGGCGCTCGGCAAGCTGGCCATCCTCGGCGACGAGCTGACGCCGGCCCGCGAGCGGCTCGCCCTGCAACGGGACGAGGCGCGTCACGCGCTGGAGCAGTCCCGCGCCATCGCCAGTTTCGAGCAGCATCGCCACATTCTGCGCGACGGTGAACCTTGCCCGCTCTGCGGCGCCGAGGAGCACCCCTATCACCAGAGCCAGCCACAGGTGGCGGGTATTCTGGGGCAGCTGGCGGAGCGTGTCCGCAGCCTCGAGCTCGAGTGGGAGCGGCTCAATCACCAATACATTCAGTGCGAGAGCGAGCGCCAGGAGCTGGCCCGCCAGCTGGCGGTGCGCCAGCAACATCTGCCTGAGCTGGAGACGCGTGCCGAGCAGCTGACCCAGCGCTGGCAGCAGCTCGGCGGTACCGAACTGCTGGGCCATCCGTTGCCGCTACGTCAGAGCACGATCGAGTGGAACGAATTGATGGGTACCCTGCTCGGCCGCGGCCAGAGTCTGGAGCAGGGGCTGGCCCGCAGCCAGCAGCAGCTGCGCGAGGCCCAGCAGGGGCAGCAGCAGTTGCAGGCCGTGCGCCAGCAGCTGAGCCAGCTGGCCAGCCAGCACCAGCAGTTCGAGCAGCAGTGGCAGGAGGCCGACCGCCAGCGCATCGCCCTGGAAGGGGAGGTGAAGGGGATGGGCGAGCAGGAAGCGACCCTGCGCCAGCGCCTTGAGCAGGGGGGCAGCCGGCTCGACGAGCAGATGGGAGGCCAGCCCTGGCGTCAATGGCTGGGCAGCCAGCAGTGGCGCGAGTGGCAGCGGGCCTGCGAGGCCTGGCTGCACGGCCAGAGCGAGTGGGAGAGGCTGACCGGCGAGATTGCCAGCCTCACCCCGGCCCTGAGCGCCCAGGAGGCGCGCCTGCAGACCCAGCGCGAGCTGCTGCACAAGCTCGAGCGCGACTACAAGGAGCATGAACAGCAACGGCAGGGGCTGGTCACCAGCCGCGGCACCTGTCTGGGGGGCGAGGAAATTACCCTGGTCGAAAGCCGCTGGCAGCAGCGGCTGCAGCAGCTGGCCAGCGAGCTGGAGATGATGCAGGGGGCGGCCCGCGCTCTGCGTGAGCGCCAGACCGAGCTCAAGACCCGTCTCAGCCATCTGGAGCAGGAGAAGCAGGTGAGCAGCCGGCGGCGGCGGGAGGTGCTGGGGCGCTGGGCTGCCCACGCCAGCAGCCTCGGCATCGCCGAATACGACCTGCGCCGCCTGCTGGCCATGAGCCCGGATGAGCTCAAGGCGCGACGCGCCGCCTTGCAGGCGCTGGAGGATGCCCGCGCCGAGGCGCGTACCCGTTTGACCGAGCGGCAGCGGGCGCTGGCGCTGGAGGAGAGCAAGCGGGATCGTTACCGCGAGCATCACCCCGAGCTGGCCGCGTTGACGCCGCCGGAACTCGCCAGCCGGCTGACGGCGCTGGAGGCACACTGCCGTGCCCTCGACGAGCAGCTGTTCCAGTGCAAGAGCACGCTGGCCCAGGCAGAGGCGGCGGCCCTCAAGGCGGGCACCTTGCAGGAGGAGCTGGCCGCCCAGCAGGCGGTGGCGGATCACTGGCAGCGGCTTTCCGACCTTATCGGTTCGGCCAGCGGCGCCAAGCTGCGTACCTTCGCCCAGAGCCTCACCCTGGAGCGGTTGCTGCTGGAGGCCAACGCCCAGCTTGCCGAGCTCTCCCCTCGCTATCGACTGGAGCGGGTGCCCGGCACCGATCTGGCGCTGCAGGTGGTGGATCTCGACATGGGGGATGAGGTGCGCTCGGTGGACTCTCTCTCCGGTGGCGAAAGCTTCCTGGTGTCGCTGGCGCTGGCGCTGGCCCTCTCCAGCCTGTCGTCGCGTCAGACCCAGGTCGAATCGCTGTTCATCGACGAGGGCTTCGGCACCCTGGATCCCGACAGCCTGGATCTGGCGCTCTCAAGCCTTGATTCCCTGCAGGCGGCCGGCCGCCAGATCGGGGTCATCTCCCACGTGCAGACCCTGGTGGAGCGGATCGGCGTGCAGGTGCGGGTGGAGGCCCTCGGCGGAGGCGAAAGCCGGGTGGTGTTGCCCTGAATCCTGCTTAGGTTTGCTGATTAATCGCGGCCCCGCCTTCTGGCGGGGCTTTTTTGTTTCAGTGTTTCGGCAATCTGGTCGCTTGAGCTAGGTCCATGCCCGCGTATCGCGGGAAACGAGAGTGAGGGGTTGACCCCGGTCTTGCATCCATCTGCCCGCAAGAGGGAATGGTCAATGACATTGATGCCTGAAAGGATCCTGGCTCGCATCGCGATGCGGCCACGCAGTGACGCGCTGTATCTCATCTGGTTCTGCTGGGGCCTGGCGTTGCTGCTCTATGTGGCGGGATCTGCATATTACAAATTACCCATAGTGCCGTTGCTACTGATGGTGCTGCTGTTGATGGTGGAGAAAACCAAGATGTTTGGACGAAAGCGCAATGAGTCTGAGGTGGTCGGGGTGGGGAGCACGACCACGGTGATCGCCAAGGGGGCCCGTTTCAAGGGCGAGTTGCAGGTGGAGGGCAATCTGGATGTGTATGGCCAGTTCGTCGGGACGCTGCTGCTGAACGGCGGGACGGTACGCATCATGGAAGGTGGCCGGATTGAAGGGGATGTCAGCGCGGCTCACGTGATCATCAATGGCACTCTGGATGGCACTTGTGCCTCGAGCGAGGTAGAGACCCTCGAAAACGGCAAGATGAAGGGGTTGTTCAAGGGCGGGAGCCTCTCCATCCGCAAAGGAGGCCAGTTTGTCGGCCAGTCCCAATCTCAGGAGGAGCAGAAGGGCGAGAGCAAGGGCAACGTCAAGCAACTGCAGCCTGAAGGTAAAAACAAGGCTGTCGATGCTGCCGAGGTTGTGGCCAAACAGGCCTGATCAAAAGAGGGGCGAGTACGCCCCTCTTTGCTGGCAAGGGATCAACTGCGCCGTTCGGGCAGCATATTGGTCAGGGTGTTGTCCTTGAGCACATGGTGGTGGTAGATGGCTGCCGCCGCGTGCAGGGCAATCAGGGCATAGCCAATGTTGGCCAGCGTCTCGTGCAGCTCCTTGATGGTGCCCTTCAGGCCGTCGTCGGGGGCGATGAGGGCGGGGAGCTCCAGGCCGAAGAAGGGGATGGGCTTGCCGCCCGCGCTCAGCAGCAGCCAGCCCAGCAGCGGGGTGAGGATCAGGAAGCCATAGAGCGCCAGGTGGGCGAGCTTGGCCAGCGTGAGCATCAGGGGGGAGAGCTCGGGCACGATGCGCGGTGAGGGGCTACCCGCGCGCACCAGCAGGCGCACCACCACCAGCGCCAGGATCAGCAGACCCACCATGAAGTGAAACTCCTTCATCAGGTCGCGGCCAGCCGACCCTTTGGGGAAGATGTCCCTGAACTCCATCAGCGCATAGACGGCGATCATCAGCAGCAGGGTCAACCAGTGCAGCCCTATGCTCAGGCTGCCATAACGTTGTTCGGTATTTTTCAACATGCTCATATCCTTCTCAGGGCTCGCATTGCATCAAGGGTGGTCGCATCGGGCATCCTGCCCCCGCACCATTCCTTTTCATGTTACCGCGCAGATGTGTCAAAACCTTGATCTCGGTGTGTTTTTTAACATCTTATTTGCAACTCGTCCGACACACTCTGTGCCGAGTCTATGCTTCTGATCAACAGGGCCATGCCGGCCAGGGTGGTGAGGGGTTGCATCATGAAGCATCTGAGGGTGGGCGTGCTGGCAGGCTTGATGCTGCTGGCCATGCTGCTGGGGATGACGGGGGTCGACGAGGAGCGGCTGGCTGCGGCAGAACCTGGCCGACCGACTCATTTTTCAGCCTATCTTGGTTTGTTGCCGGGGCTCATCGATTCCAACGGCACAGGTCCCTTCGTCGACCTGGTCAAGGCCATCGCCGGGCTGGATGACGGGGTGGAGGTGAGCGTGATGGTCTACCCCATGTCCCGTGCCACCCGCAGCGTGGTGGTGGGGGAGGCGGACTTCAACCTGCCGGCGCTGCGCAATCCCTACATCGACGAGTCCATGCTGCCCTATCGCTTCAGCTCGGCGACCTTTGGCAAGGTGACCCACGTGCTCTACAGCAACAGTGCGGCGCCCATTACTCCCGCCATGGTGCTGGGCTACGAGTACACCAAGCGGGATCTGCTCATCGAGGGGGTGACCGACTTCTGGCCCTTCTCGGTCAAGCGCTCCCTCTCGCTCGAGCAATCCCTCGGCAAGCTGAGCCGGGGCCGCATCGATGCCTTTCTGTGGGCGCAGGAGGAGGCGGATTTCACCCTGCGCAAGATGGGGCTGACCAATATCCATCGGGTCTATTTTGGCGAGTTCGACGATGTGTTCATCATCCCCAAAGGGCCGAAAGGGGATGCGGTCGACCGTTTCCTGACCCAGTCCATCGAGCGGCTCAGAGCCTCCGGTCAGCTCGACAAGATCTACTCCGCCATTCACGGCCCCTATCAGGAGTGGCAGCCGGGAGAAAATGCTGCGACCAAGGCGGTCAGAGTCGCGCAATGAGCGCTTTACCCGCGATCAGCGCTCACTTACCTTTGAACGATACCTTGGTAAGGGAGTTACCTTGAACATCACCGATCCTGTGATCCTGACCGAGCTGCAGCAGATCCTGTTTCGCTCCTTCGACGTGATCCCGTTTCCGATCCTGATTTCGGAATCCGCCTGCAGCGAGACGCTGGGCAGCATACCCACTCGACTGTCGGAGATCCCGGCCCGCCATCACAGGTTCGTGAACCGGGCCTTCGTGACTCAGCTGGGCTATGACCTGACGGATCTACCCGACATGGCCAGCTGGTTTGCCACCGTCTATCGCGATGAAGAGAGCAGGGCCCAGGCGATTGAGCGCTGGAACCAGGCGGTGATGACCAGCCTGGCCAACGGCGCGGCGGTGGCCGAGATGAACGCCAGTCTCTACTGCAAGAGCGGCCAGCAGCGCTGGTTTACCATCACGGCCCAGCTGACGGCGGATGCCATGCCGGGCTGGCACATAGTGACGCTGCGCGACATCCACGACCTGCACTGCATGATAGAGGAGGTGAGCCGGCTCTCCTGTACCGATCCGCTGACCGAGCTTGGCAACCGGCGTGCTGCTGGCCAGCAGTTGCAGGCGCTCTGGCTGCAGGGGGCGCCCTTCTCGGTGATCCTGTGCGATATCGACCACTTCAAGCAGATCAATGACCGCTACGGTCATCCCGCCGGGGATGCGGCGCTGTGCGAGGTGGCGCGCATCATGGCGCGGCAGCTGCAGCCCGCAGAGCATCTGGCCCGCTGGGGCGGGGAGGAGTTTCTGTTGATCCTGCCTGGGGTGGACGCTGAACAGGTGGTCGAGCGAGCCGAGCAGTTGCGCCGGCAGTTTGTCGACCATGTGGTCGCGTGGGAGGGGCAGAGTTTTTCCCTGACGATGAGTCTGGGTTGTGCCACCCGAGGCGATGGCCATAGTAGCGACAGCCTGCTGCAAGTGGCGGACAAGGCGCTCTACCAGGCCAAGAGCAACGGTCGCAACCGGGTGGTATTCGGCAGGGCCTAGCCGGAAAACGCCCATAAAAAAACCGAAGCCTGGGCTTCGGTTTTTTGTTGCAGCGACGGGCGCTGGGCCCATGCGGCATTATTTCTTGATGCGGATCACCGGGGTCTCGCCCACGGTCACGGCACCTGTCATCTTCACCAGCTCTTTGATCTCGTCCATGTTGGAGATGACCACCGGAGTCAGGGTAGATTTGGCTTTGGCTTCCAGAACGGCCAGATCGAACTCGATGATGGTGTCACCGCGCTTGACCTGTTGACCTTCCTGGGCGATGCGCTTGAAGCCTTCGCCTTTCAGCTCAACGGTGTCGATACCGAAGTGAACGAACAGCTCGATACCAGAGTCGGATTCCAGCGAGAACGCATGGTTGGTCTCGAAGATCTTGCCGATGGTGCCGTCGCACGGCGCAACCATCTTGTTGCCAGCCGGCTTGATGGCGATGCCGTCGCCGACGATCTTCTCGGCGAAGACTACGTCGGGCACATCTTCGATCGGTACGATTTCGCCTGACAGCGGGGCAAAGATTTCGATGCCACCGGTATCAGAACTGTCATCGGAAACCAGTTTCTTCAGTTTATCAAACAGACCCATAGTAAAAGCTCCTAGAGATGATTGTCGCTGTTTGCAGCCGATCTTAGCAGACTGCCTTCTGCTTAATAAAGTTATCTACACAGGCTTCGATTTCGGCGGCGGTGGCAAAGCTCAGCGCTTGATCAGCCATGGCCTTCACATCTTCGAAGTTGGTGTTGCGGATAAGCTTCTTGATACGCGGTACAGAGATGGCGCTCATGGAGAACTCATCCAGACCCATACCCAGCAGCAGCAGGGTGGCACGCTCGTCACCAGCCAGTTCACCACACATACCGGTCCACTTGCCTTCGGCGTGGGATGCATCGATAACCATCTTGATCAGCGTCAGGACGGAGGGTGACAGCGGGTTGTACATGGCGGAAATCATCTCGTTACCACGGTCGACAGCCAGGGTGTACTGGGTCAGGTCGTTGGTACCGATACTGAAGAAATCCACTTCCTTGGCCAGATGATGAGCCATCACGGCAGCAGCCGGGGTCTCGATCATGATACCCACTTCGATGGATTCATCAAAGGCTTTGCCTTCGGCGCGCAGTTCGGCTTTCAGCGTCTCTACGGTAGCCTTCAGGCTGCGGAACTCTTCGACAGAGATGATCATCGGGAACATGATGCGCAGTTTGCCGAAGGCAGACGCACGCAGGATGGCCCGCAGCTGGGCGTGCATGATGTCGGCGCGATCGAAGAAGATCCGCACGGCACGCCAGCCCAGGAAGGGGTTCATCTCTTTCGGGAAATTCATGTAGGGCAGTTCTTTGTCGCCGCCGATGTCCATGGTGCGCACGATGATCGGCTGATCCGGCATCGCTTCGGCCACTTCTTTGTAGGCTTTGAACTGCTCGTCTTCGGTCGGCAGCGCGTCACGGTCCATGAACAGGAACTCGGTACGGTACAGACCCACGCCCTCGGCGCCGTTGCGGATGGCACCTTCGGTATCCTTGACGGTACCGATGTTGGCGCACACTTCGACCTGATGGCCATCCAGGGTGATGGCAGGCAGATCTTTCAACTTGGCCAGTTCATCTTTCTCGGCCTGGAACTGGGCCTGGAATTGCTTGGCTTCGTTCAGCTGTTCGGCAGTCGGATTGATGATGATCTGGTTGTTGATCGCGTCCAGCACCAGCACGTCACCATTCTTGACGCGCTCGGTGATGTCGTTGGTACCCACGATGGCCGGCAGCTCCAGGGAGCGGGCCATGATGGAGGTGTGGGAAGTACGGCCACCGATGTCGGTGACGAAACCCAGCACGTATTTCAGGTTAATCTGAGCGGTTTCGGACGGGGTCAGGTCTTTGGCGACCAGGATCACCTCTTCGTCGATGGTGCTCAGGTTGACAACGGCGATGCCCAGTACGTTCTTGACCAGACGGGTACCGATGTCACGGAAGTCGGTGGCGCGCTCGCGCAGATAGGGATCATCCAGCTCGGCCATCATCTTCGCGTACTGCTCGATGACCTCGTAGATGGCCTTGTCAGCGGTGGCCTTGTTGTCTTTGATGAAGGATCTGATATCCCCTTCCAGCTCTTCATCTTCGAGCAGCATGATGTGGCCTTCGAAGATGGCCTCTTTTTCTTCACCGAAGGTGCGACCGGCCATCTCTTTGATGGCTTCCAGCTGTGCGGCTGACTTGGTGCGGGCTTCGAGGAAGCGGTTGATTTCGGCATCAATCTGTTCGGCAGCGATTTTGCCCTGATTGATAACGATTTCATCTTCTTTCAGAAGAAGCGCCTTGCCGAATGCGATACCGGGGGACGCAAGAATGCCAGATATCATAATCCTTCCTATTAAAACGACTGTGGGGGAGGAATAAAGCTGGATTACTCCAGCTCGTCCATCAGGGCAACCAGCTTCTCAACGGCTTTCTGAGCGTCCGGGCCGTCGGCCTGGATGGTCACGTTGGTGCCTTTGGTCAGGCCCAGGGTCTGCAGCTTGAACAGGCTCTTGGCGCTGGCGGATTTGCCACCGGAGACCACAGTGATCTCGCTTTGGAATTCTTTGGCTTCTTTCACGAACTGAGCTGCCGGACGGGTGTGCAGGCCGTTTTCAGCAGTAATAACAACAGACTTCTCGTACATGGTTTCACCCCATATTATTGATATTTTTTGGTGTGAGGGACGCTTTTGACGCTTCCTTCTCGCACCGTGTCAGTATGGATATGTTGTAAAGTAACGAAATCAGACCTGCAATGGTTTAATCCAGGTCAATTTTCTGTGCAGTATTCGGTGTCTGCCTCAACTCTTTTCCGTTATCGCTCTACAAGCCGCGTCAATGCTGGCTTGAAATTATTTTATAACGAAAAATAACACTTTGTTACTTTGTGATACCTAGTCGGCAAACACCTCGTGACGCGGCACAGGATATGAGATTTATCACAGAATGTCTGCTTTTTTTGTCGCTGGGTTGCTTGTTATTTTACCCCGAAAAATAAGGGGTCGACTGGCGCTGCCAAGTGCTCAGTCTAGCCCATAAAGAAACGGCGCTCCTGGGAGCGCCGTTGTTTTGAAATAATCCGATCACTTATTGCTGCAGTTCCTGCTCGCTGAACACCCCGGCAAACAGAGCGCTGGAGAGGTAACGTTCGGCGGCGCTCGGCAGAATGACGACGATGGTCTTGTCGGCAAATTCCGGCAGTTCGGCGAGGCGGGCTGCGGCCACCACGGCGGCGCCTGAGCTGATCCCGGCCAGGATCCCTTCCTCTTCCATCAGGCGGCGAGCCATCTCGATGGCATCATCGCTGCTCACCTGCTCGACGCGGTCCAGCAGGGTCAGGTCCAGGTTGCCCGGGATGAAGCCGGCACCGATTCCCTGGATCTTGTGGGGACCGGGTTTGATTTCAAGACCGGCCAGACGCTGGCTGATCACCGGCGATTCGCTCGGCTCGACGGCGACGGAGACCACCGCCTTGCCCTTGGTCTGTTTCAGGTAGCGGGAGACACCCGTGATGGTGCCGCCGGTGCCGACGCCTGCCACAAACACATCCACCTGACCATCGGTGGCATCCCAGATCTCGGGGCCAGTGGTCTTCTCGTGGATTTCCGGGTTGGCCGGGTTTTCAAACTGCTGCAGCAACACATATTTGCCCGGCTCGGATTCGAGGATCTCGTTGGCCTTGGCAATGGCCCCCTTCATGCCGAGCGGCCCTTCGGTCAGCACCAGATTGGCGCCGAGTGCCTTGAGCAGTTTGCGGCGCTCCAGGCTCATGGTGGCCGGCATGGTCAGGGTGATGGGATAGCCACGGGCGGCGGCCACGAAGGCCAGAGCAATACCCGTGTTACCGCTGGTGGGTTCGATGATCTCCTTGCCCTTGGTCAGGACGCCGCGTTTCTCGGCATCCCAGATCAGGTTGGCGCCGATGCGGCACTTGACGCTGAAGCTCGGGTTACGGCTCTCAATCTTGGCCAGCACGCGGCCCTTGGTAACACGGTTGAGACGAACCAGCGGGGTGTGACCTATGGTCTGGCTGTTGTCCTCAAAAATTTTGCTCATGGTGCTATCCCTGTTTGTTACGGCGATGAAACAAGATTACCCTGTGGTTTCTGAATGAGAAGTGACGATTTGTTATAACAATATGTTATTACAAGATATAGAGCTTATTCTTTCTTATTGGGGCCTCGATCTCAAAAAGGTCTCTCATCGTCAAAGGAATGGACGTTATGGGATTTGCAGGAAGCGATCGCTATCTCGCCTCTGAATCGCTCAAGATGGCGGTCAATGCCGCCATCTTGCTGGAAAAGCCCTTGCTTATCAAAGGGGAACCCGGCACAGGCAAGACCGAGCTGGCTGAAGCGGTGGCTCGCCATCTGGGCACCGAGCTGATTGCCTGGCACATCAAATCCACTACCAAGGCCCAGCAGGGACTCTATGAGTACGATGCGGTGGCCAGGCTGCGTGACTCCCAGCTTGGCGACCCCAGGGTGGGGGAGATCAGCCACTACATCCGTCGGGGCAAGCTGTGGCAGGCCTTCACCGCCGACCAGCGCCCGGTGCTGCTCATCGATGAAATCGACAAGGCGGACATCGAGTTCCCCAACGATCTGCTGCAAGAGCTGGATCGGATGGAGTTCGACGTCTACGAGACCGGCGAGCGCATCAAGGCCCAGCAGCGGCCGGTGGTCATCATCACCTCCAACAACGAGAAGGAGCTGCCGGATGCCTTCCTGCGCCGCTGCTTCTTCCACTACATCCGCTTCCCCGACAAGGCCGAGATGCAGGCCATCGTCAAGCTCCACTACCCAAACCTCAAGGAGAGCCTGCTCGGTGAGGCGATGGATCTCTTCTTCGAGCTGCGCGAGGTAGAGGGGCTGCGCAAAAAGCCCTCCACCTCGGAGCTGCTGGACTGGATCCGGCTGCTGTTGGCCGACGATATCGCCCCCGAGGCGATGCGCACCCGCGAGCCGGGCAAACTGGTGCCTGCCCTCTATGGCGCCCTGCTCAAGACCGAGCAGGACCTGCATCTCTTTGAGAAGCTCGCTTTTCTGGCCAGACGCGGCAGCTGACCCATGCTGATCGACTTTTTTACCCATCTGCGCCGTCACAAGCTCCCCTGCAGCCTGCGCGAATTGCTGGACTTGCACGCGGCGCTGGCAGCCCGGCTGGCCAGCCTCGACATGGACGAGTTCTACCAGCTCTCCCGCTGCCTGCTGGTGAAAGACGAGGCTCACTATGATCGCTTCGATCGCGCCTTCGCCGAGTATTACGAAGGGTTGGCCGCCATCCCCCTGTTACCGGAGAGCCTGCCCGAGGAGTGGTTGCGCCAGGAGTTCGAGCGGCTATTGAGCCCAGAGGAGAAGGCGTTGCTCACATCCCTCGGCGGGCTCGACCAGCTACTGGAGACCCTAAACCAGCGCTTGAACGAGCAGAAGGAGCGTCACGCCGGCGGCAACAAATGGGTAGGTACCGGCGGCAGCAGCCCGTTCGGCCACGGCGGTTTTCACCCGGAAGGGATCCGCATGGGGGGAGAGGGCCAGCATGGCAAGGCGGTCAAGGTGTGGGAGGCAAGGCATTACCGCAACTTCAGCGACGACTCGCCGCTCGGCCAGCGGGCCATTCAGCTGGCGCTGCGCAAGCTCAGGCGCTGGGTGCGCCGGGGCAATCCCGACGAGCTGGATCTCGACGACACCATCCAGAGCACGGCCAGACAGGGCTGGCTCGATGTGAAGCTCAGGCCCGAGCGCCACAACGGGGTCAAGCTGCTGGTCTTCTTCGATGTGGGGGGCTCCATGGATGCCCACGTGGCCGAGGTGCAGCGCCTCTTCTCGGCCCTGCGCCACGAGTTCAAGCATCTGGAGTACTTCTACTTTCACAACTGTCTCTACGACTTCGTCTGGCAGGACAACGCCCGCCGGCACGAGGCGCGCTTCGATACCCTGCGCCTGCTGCGCACCTACGGCAGCGACTACAAGGTGATCCTGGTGGGGGATGCCACCATGGGCCCCTACGAGATCACCTGGCCTGGCGGCAGCGTCGAGTATTGGAATGAGGAGGCCGGTCAGGTGTGGCTGGCCCGCCTGCAGCAGCACTTTCCAAAGCTGGTGTGGATCAACCCCACCCCGCGCCGGGAGTGGCTCTGGCACCCCTCCATCAAGCTGATGAACGAATTGATCGGCGGGCGCATGCACCCGCTGACCCTGGCGGGTCTGGCTGCGGCCATCGACCAGCTGTGACCCTCTCTACCCGAACAGACCAACAAGCCGGGAGTGAACCCGGCGAGGAGCAAAGATGACCTCTATCGTGATCAGTGGCTCAGGCCTCTATACCCCTCCCTTTGCCGTCAGCAATGAAGCGCTGGTGGCCGCCTTCAACCAGTACGTGGATCTCTACAACGAGGAGAACGCCTCCGCCATCGACGCCGGCCAGTTGCCCGCCAAGCAGCACTCGAGCAGTGAGTTCATCGAGAAGGCCTCCGGCATCAAGAGCCGTTATCTGGTGAGCAAGGAGGGGGTGCTGGATCCCGACATCATGCAGCCGCTGCTGCCTGAGCGGCCCGATGACAAGCCCTCCATCATGGTGGAGATGGCGGTGGCCGCCGCCGAGCAGGCGCTGATCGCCGCCGGTCGCGAGCCCGGCGAGATCGATCTGGTGATTGTCGCCGCCTCCAACATGCCGCGCCCCTATCCGGCCCTCTCCATCGAGCTGCAGCACTATCTGGGGGCGGGCGGTATGGCGTTCGACATGAACGTGGCCTGCTCCTCCGCCACCTTCGGCATCAAGACCGCCGCAGACATGCTGGCGGCCGGCAGCGCCAAACTGGCGCTGGTGGTCAATCCGGAGATCTGCTCGGGGCACCTCAACTTCCGCGATCGGGACAGTCACTTCATCTTCGGCGACGCCTGTACCGCCGTGCTGCTGGAGCGGGAGGCCGATTGCCAGGCGGCCAACCCCTGGCAACTGGTGGCCAGCAAGCTGGTGACCCAGTACTCCAACAACATCCGCAACAACTTCGGCTTCCTGAACCGACTCAGCCCGCGCACCCGCTACAGCGACGACAAGCTGTTCCGCCAGCAGGGGCGCAAGGTGTTCAAGGAGGTGCTGCCGCTGGTGTGCGACCAGATTGCCGGCCAGCTCGACGAGCAGGGCTGGTCGGCGGATTCCCTGAGCCGGCTCTGGCTCCACCAGGCGAATCTGACCATGAACCAGTTCATCGCCCGCAAGCTGCTCGGCCACGATGCCAGCCAGCAGGAGGCACCGGTCATTCTCGACAGCTATGGCAACACCAGCTCGGCAGGCTCCATCATTGCCTTCCACCTCCACAACGGCGACCTTCCCGCCGGGGCGCGTGGCGTGCTCTGCTCGTTCGGCGCCGGCTACTCCATTGGCAGCCTGCTGCTCACCCGTTTGTAAGGGGGGCCGAGCAGCGGCAAGCAACAAAAAACCACCCGGGCGGGTGGTTTTTTTTATGGCTGGCTCACTGGGCCGGCTCGATGGCGAGCACTTGGCAACTGGGCTCGCTGATGCGAAAGCGCACGTTGCAGTCAAACAGCCTGACGCCGTACTCCTTGTCATCCGGCTTGCCTTTCTTGTAGGCGGGGCGGGGATCCTGGGCCAGCACTTCTCTCACCAGCAGGCGCAGCTCGGGGTGGGCCTTGAGCCAGGGTTGCAGCTGCTGCTCCGCCTCGGGGCTGAAACTCACCGCCAGCGGCGGGGTGGGGGCATCGGGGGCGAAACCGCCGCGAGCATCCGGCAGGCTGTCGGCATAGGGAATGTAGGGCTTGATGTCGACAATGGGGGTGCCATCGAGCAGGTCCACCGCCCCCAGCTCGAGCCAGAGTTTGCCGCGCTCACGACCGACCCCGTGCAGCTCGACCACCGAGAGACCGAGCGGGTTGGGACGAAAGGTGGAGCGGGTGGCAAATACTCCGACTCGCTCGTTGCCGCCCAGCCGTGGCGGGCGCACGGTCGGGTGCCAGCCCTGCGCCATGGTCTGGTGAAACACGAAGCTGAGCCAGAGGTGGGAGAATTGCTCGATGCCGCGCAGCACGTCCGGCTGATCGTAGGGGGGCAGCAGCTCGAGGCGGGCGCGGGCCGATTTGACCAGACCGGGCTGGCGCGGGATGGCGAACTTCTCCTTGTAGGGAGAGCGGATGATACCCAGGGTGTCGATTTCGAACTTCATGGCGGATCCTGACTGAAAACCCCGGCAATGTAGCACAGCGGCCCTTAAAACGCAGGCTTGCCCGCCGGCCGGTGGCTGCCTGCTTGCCGTGATCCCGCTCGCATCCCGGCCGCTTCGGGGCTGTATCGCGCCGCCAAGTTGCGTAGGGTGGGCGCAGGATGAGTGAACGGCGCGTCCGCCAGCAGGGCGGCTCGCTACAACCGGCGTGACCACAGGAGAGGGGCCGCGCCGCACAGGAGAGACAGGGATGAAACTGCTGATCATCGGCGGCACCGGATTTCTGGGGCGCCATCTCACGGCGCTGGCGCTGGACTGGGGCCACGAGGTGACCTTGTTCAATCGCGGCCGACGCCAGCATCCGGACTGGCGCGAGCTCAGCCAGCTGCAGGGGGACCGGGATCAGGACCTGACCCCGCTGCATCGCTATCAGGGAAGCTGGGATCTGGCCATCGACACCTGCTGCTATCGCCCCGAACAGGCGGCGAGCCTCTCGGCCGCCCTGCTCGGGCGCTGCGAGCGGTTGATCTTCATCTCCACCATCAGCGTCTATCGCGACTTCGCCCAGCCCGGGCAGGACGAGTCGGCGCCGCTGCACGAGATTGCCGAGGGGGAGATGCCGGAGGATTACGGCCCCCTCAAGGTGCTGTGCGAGGCCACGTACCGCTCCCGTTGGGGCGAGCGGCTCTGCGTTTTGCGCCCAGGTGTCTTGTGCGGCCCCCATGATCCCACCGGCCGACTGGCCTGGTGGGTGAAGCGGGTGCAGCAGGGCGGCCCCTGGCTGCTGCCGGGGCAGGGGGAAGACCGGCTGCAATATCTGGACGTGCGCGACTGCGCCGAGTTCGTGCTGCGGGCCGCCGAGCAGCAATTGAGCGGCATCTTCAATCTGGTCAAGCCCGGTATCGCGCTGAACGACTGGGTGGATCGCCTGGCCGCCAGGCTGGCACCTGCGACCTCGATCGCGCCGGAGTGGGCGCCCTGGCCCGCGCTGCTGGCCGCCGGGGTTGAGCCCTGGCAGAGCTATCCGACCCTGTTGCCCAATGAGCAGCCCGAGTATGCAGGCTATGGCCGCATCAGTGCCGAGGCGGCCATCGTGCAGGGCCTCAACTTTCGGCCGCTGGAGGAGACGGTGGCGGACGTGGCCGAGTGGCTGGCCGGCGCGCCGGACGCCGTGGTGGCCGCCGGCATCACCGCCGAGCAGGAGACGCGGCTGCGTCAGCTTGTCTGGTAGCGGCCAGCAAGTGTGGCAGCAAAGCAAAAGGGCATCGAGAGATGCCCTTTTCTGTCTGGTGTGAGCACTGCTATTCAGCCCGCATGGCGGCGCCGGCAGCGGTCATTTGCTCGCGCAAGATGGCGCGATGACAGCGGGACTCCTGCTCGCAGTAGCAGCCCACCGACAGGTTGGTGGTGTGGGAGAGGGCGGCCAGCAGCGCCAGATCGTGTCTGGCGGCAGGGGTCGCCAGCTCGGCCTTGTACTGTTTGCAAAAGGCGCTCCACTGGGCGGGCGTTGCGGCAGCCTGGCCCAGCTTCATGGTGTCGTTGCTGGGGGCGAGATTGGGGAACCAGACGTCGTACCAATCCTGGCTGGCAAACTCGGTTTTGGGCACGCCACGGGGCGGGCGGCGCACGGTGCCGATCCGCAGTCCCTCGTCGGGCAGGCGGGGCGTGCCGAGGCGAACGATGGCCAGTGCCATGCAGGCTCCTTACCGTTGACGCTTATTTCTCGGTGGCGACTTTCAGCGCCTGGCCGTAGCAGATCACCTGCTTCAGGCAGCCCGGGGTGTCGCTGAATTCGGCGCACTTGTCGAAGGTGACGCCGTTGCCACCCATGTCGGCCACGCGGCGGCGAGCCAGGGTACGGGCCTCGCCGGCGTTGGGGATCGGCTGCTTGGCATCGCTCTGGCAGGACTCCCCTTCGACGGTGCCGAGATAGAGGTAGTTGAGATCGGCCAGCTGGCCCTGTTCATAGATCTGAACGCTGCCCGGCTTGAAGTACTCGTCGAAGTTCTCTTTGTCCAGATTGCTGTTGAAGGCAAAGTCGGCGCAGCCGGAGGCAATCAGGGGCATCATCAGGATCAGGCGTTTCATCGTCTCGTATCTTGTGTCGGTGATGAGGACAGTAGCAAGGCGCAGGCGCTCCATGTCGGCATCTTGTGGAATAACGAAGGAGCCATTATAGGGGCCAGTCGACGGTGTCGACCAGCCCCATTTTTAGCCGTATGGGCGGGGTGTGACCAGGATCCGGCCGTGTGTTGCCCGTGCAGCTGCACGCTGCCGGCAAAGATGACTGGCCCGGTGTCATGAGAGAGGGGCGCACCGGGCGCCCCTCTCTCGTTGCTCATCAGGCCGGTGCTAGCCGCTGATGCAGGCTGCGGTAGTAGTCGTCCGCCAGCAGCGTCTGATGGGGGGCGCAGAGGCGGATCTGCCCCTCTTCCATCAGGGCGATCCGGTCCATCTGCTCCAGCCCCAGCAAACGGTGGGAGATCAGCAGCAGGGTGCGATCCGCCCCCAGCTTGAACAGCAGATCCATGATCTCCCGCTCGGTCTGGCTGTCGAGCCCCTCGGTCGGCTCATCCAGCAGCCAGAGCGGCGCGTCGTGCAGCAAGGCGCGGGCGATGCCGATGCGGCGGCGCTCGCCACCGGAGAGCGGCCGACCGCCATCCCCCAGCCAGGCATCGAGCCCGCTGTCGCTGTGGCCGTTGTCATCTTCCAGCAGATTGGCAAGGCCGACCTGGGTCAGCACCTGCACCAGCTGCTCGTCACTGGCATGGGGGGCGGCCAGCTTGAGGTTGCCGCGCAGGGTATCAGCAAACAGGTGCACCCGCTGGCTCACCACCGAGAGGGAGGCGCGCAGCGCCCCTTCGCTGTAGTCGGTGAGCGGCTTGCCATCGAGCAGGATCTTGCCGGCCTGCGGGTTCCATTCGCGGGTCAGCAGTCCCATCAGGGTCGATTTGCCGCAGCCGGTCTGGCCCAGCAGCGCCAGTTTTTCACCGGCCTGCAACTGCAGGGTGCAGCCGCGCAGCACCGGCTGCGGGTTGCCTGGGTAGCTGAAGTAGAGGTCGCTTATCTGCAACGCCCCCTGTGGCGCGTGGCGCTGTTCGTGGCCCCACTCGGGGGCCTTGGCCTCCTGCAGGATCTCGTTGAGGCGGCGGGCCGAGGTGAGGCTGGTGGAGAGGTGCTGGAAGGCACCGGCCAGCGGCATCAGCGCCTCGAAGCTGGCCAGGGTGGCGAACACCATCAGCGCCGTGATGGGATCCGGCGCGGCGCCTGCTACCCCGTGACCGGCCAGCCACAGCATCAGGGTGAGGGTCCAGCCACTCAGCAGTTGCACCGAGCAGTTGGCCAGCCCGCTCACCCGGGCCATGCGGGCCTGGGCCTGGATCAGCGCCTGTTCGGCCTGCTGCAGCTCGTCACGCGCCCGGGGGGCGGCGGCAAACATCTGCAGCTCGGCCTGGCCATCCAGATAGTCCACCAGACGGGTACGCAGGTTGGACTTCTCGGCGATCAGCTGGCGACCGGGGTGGCGGCCGAGGAAGTAGAACACCAGCGGCAGGGCCAGCATGCCGAACAGCAGGATGGCGCCCAGTATCAGGGCCAGGTCGGCATCGAACAGCGAGAGGAAGAACACCAGACCGGCGCTGCTGAGCAGGGCCGCACCGATGGGAGTGACCAGCCGCAGGTAGACGTGGTCCATGGCGTCGATGTCGGCCACCAGCCGGTTGAGCAGATCCGCCTGGCGAAAGCCTGCCAGGGCGCCGGTGGAGAGTGGCGAGAGCTTTTGCCAGAACCAGACCCGCAACCGGGTCAGCACCCGGAAGGTGGCGTCGTGGCTCACCACCCGCTCACCCCAGCGGCCGGCGGTGCGGATGATGGAGAAGAAGCGTACCCCGCCAGCCGGCGTCATGTAGTTGAAGGTGTCGCGACTGGCGACCGCCATCCCCGCAACGGCGGCGGCGGAGAGGAACCAGCCGGAGAGCGACAGCAGTCCCATCCCGGCCACCAGGGTCACCAGGGCCAGCAGCAGGCCGAGGGAGAGGCTCAGCCAGTGCTGGCGATAGAGGCGCAGAAACGGCAAGAGATCAGTCATCGAGAGAACCCTCGTTACGTTGGGAGAGCAGGCGGGCGAACGGCCCCTGCGCGGTACTCAGTTGCTGGAAGCTGCCCTGCTCCACCAGCTTGCCACGCTCCAGCACCAGGATCTGGTCCATCTTGGTGAGCTGGTCGATGCGGTGGGTGATCATCAGCAGGGTTTGGCCTGCCGCGGCCTGTTCGAGCGTGGTCATGATGGCCCGCTCGGAGTGGCGATCCAGGCTGGCGGTCGGCTCGTCCAGCACCATCAGCTGGGTGGACTTGAGCAGGGTACGGGCCAGGGCGAGGCGCTGGGCCTGGCCGACCGAGAGGCCACCGGCCTGATCCCCCACCGCATAGTCGAGCCCTTTCTCCATGGCAAACTCCCACGCCTGAGCCCGTTTCAGGGCCTCCTCCAGTTCGCTGTCACTGGCGGAGGGGTTAGCCAGCAACAGGTTGTCGCGCAGCGAGGCGTGGAACAGCTGCGGGTTCTGGGAGAGCCAGCCCAGCTGGCGGCGCCACTGGCTCATGTCGAGGCTGGCCAGCTCCTGGCCGTTGACCTTGAGCTCGCCGCGATAGGGGGCAAAGCCGAGCAGGGCATTGACCAGCGAGCTCTTGCCGGCGCCGCTGATGCCGATGAGGGCGGTGCGCGAGCCGGACGCCAGGGTGAAGTCGATGGGGCCGACCAGCACCTTGCCCTCGGCGCTCAGCACTTCAAGGCTTTTGGCTTCTACCTTGATGGGGGCGTCGGCATGGAAGGGCGCATGGCCTGAGGCGGGTTCCGCCACCTCGGCTTCGAGAAACTCCAGCAGCTGTTCGGCGGCGCCGATGGCCTGCGCCTTGGCGTGGTAGTGGGCGCCGAGTTCGCGCAGCGGGGCATAGAACTCGGGGGCCAGAAACAGCACGAACAGGCCGGTAAACAGGGTAACTTTGCTGCCATAGTGGCCGAAGTTCAGGTGATCGATATAGGAGAAACCGAAGTAGACGGCCACCAGCGCCACCGAGAGGGCGGCGAAGAACTCCAGCACGGCGGTGCTGAGGAAGGCAAGGCGCAGCACCTCCATGGTGCGTTCGCGAAAATCTTCCGACGCATCGCGAATGGCATCCCCTTCCGCCTGGGTGCGCATGAAGAGCTGCAGGGTGCGCAGCCCCTTTAGGCGATCGAGGAAGTGGCCAGAGAGACGGGCCAACGCCTGGAAGTTGCGGCGGTTGGCATCGGCGGCGCCGACCCCCACCAGGATCATGAACAGCGGAATGAGCGGCGCCGTGCCCAGCAGGATCAGGCCGGCTGCCCAGTTGACCGGGAACACGGCGACCAGGATCACCACCGGAATAAACACGGCAATCGCCATCTGCGGCAGATAGCGGGAGAAGAAATCCTGCATGTTTTCAATCTGTTCCAGCAGCAGGCTGGCCCAGCTGCCGGCCGGTCGACGCTGGATGTAGGCCGGTCCCAAGCGGCCGAGGCGGGTGAGCACCAGCTCGCGGATGGCCTGGCGCACCGCGCTGCCGGCCTTGAAGCTGGCCACCTCGCGACCATAAGCCAGTGCGGCCTTGGTCAGGGTCACCAACAGCAGGGCGATGAAGAGGGGAATGGATTGCGCCGGCGTGGTGCCTTCGATGATGAAACCGTGCAGCAGGGTGGCCAGCAGCCAGGCCTGCGCCACCATCAGGATACCCTGACCCAGGCCAAAGCCGATGGAGAGGCCGATCCAGCGCCGGCCGTGGCTCGATTGATTGCGCAACCAGCCATAGAGTCGTTTTTGCGTTTTTTTATCCATTACCACCATCCTCGCGTCGAGTGGCGCAAGACTATCCTCGCCCCCCAGGCTTGGCAACCTTGTAAATTCCGGCTTGTGAAAACGGTTGATTGAAAAAGCGGCGCGCTGCTCATTAGTTGGTCGAACAGATTGATTTACGGTAAAAAACCGTATCGAGGTGATTGCGCTCGGCGGCAAAATGCATATAGTAGAGGCCCTGACGCGGGTGTAGTTCAATGGTAGAACGGTAGCTTCCCAAGCTGCATACGTGGGTTCGATTCCCATCACCCGCTCCAAATTCCAGATAATGGTCAAGGCCGTTGTCACCCCAGCCGAAACGGCTGTCTGTTGTGGGGTTTCCCCATCACACCAAGCAAGTTTTTGATGCCAGGCGGGCATCGTATAATGGCTATTACCTCAGCCTTCCAAGCTGATGATGCGGGTTCGATTCCCGCTGCCCGCTCCAGCCTTCATGCAAAAAGCCCACTCCTGCGAGTGGGCTTTTTGTTGTCTGTTTTTTGATGCCGGCGATAGTGTCAGCTCGGCCACCCTGAAAGGCACAGAAATGGAAAAGGCGCCAACGGCGCCTTTTCAACTCGGGAGGAGGGAGGATTACTCCTGCTCCAGCTCGCCGCAGAAGCGATAGCCTTCGCCGTGGATGGTGGCGATGATCTCCGGAGTGTCGTTGACGCTCTCGAAGTGCTTGCGGATACGGCGGATGGTGACATCCACGGTGCGGTCGTGGGGCTTGAGCTCACGGCCGGTCATCTTCTTGAGCAGCTCGGCACGGGTCTGGATCTGGCCCGGGTTTTCACAGAAGTGCAGCATGGCGCGGAACTCGGAGCGCGGCAGCTTGAACATGTCGCCAGCCGGGCTGACCAGGGCGCGGCTGTTGATGTCCAGTGCCCAGCCGTTGAACAGGTAACGCTCCACCAGCTTCTTCTCTTCGCCACCGGCGGCCACGTTCATGGTGCGGCTCAGCAGGTTGCGGGCACGGATGGTCAGCTCACGGGGGTTGAACGGCTTGGTGATGTAATCGTCGGCACCGATCTCCAGACCCAGGATCTTGTCCACTTCGTTGTCGCGACCGGTCAGGAACATCAGGGCGATGTTGTCGTCCTCACGCAGCTCGCGTGCCAGCAGCAGGCCATTCTTGCCCGGCAGGTTGATGTCCATGATCACCAGATTGATGGTGTGGGAAGTCAGAGCCTGATGCATCTCGTCGCCATTGTTGGCTTCGAGCACGATATAGCCCTCTGCCTCGAAGATGCTTTTCAGAGTATTGCGAGTGACCAGTTCGTCTTCGACGATCAGAATGTGTGGTGTTTGCATGAGTATTCCCAGATTCTTATCAGTTAGTTATCTAAATTTTAACACTCTTTGGCGTTACCCGACCGGTCCTGAAAATTTATTACGTCATCCTGGGTATGAATGTCAGGTCGGATTATCGCGAATTTGGCATCAGCGTTGGCAAACATCCCTGTGCCACACATAGGCTCTCAATAAGTCTGATCGAGAGAAGCCTGGAAAGGTAGTCCATTACAAAAGTGGCTGCATTTTATCAGTTAACAGGCGCATAACAACACTCTTTGCCGTCAGATAGCAACTTTTTAACTCTGGTTTGATATAGGTCAAACCCTGAGTTCACAGCATGATACTTGGGGTTGCCCCCATTTTCGCCCCTATAAAATGTAATGGAATGTAACATGTGGTTGACATGAATTTGTGGGAAAACTACAGAAAAATCTGCTTTATTGCACCCTTTTCGGCGCCGAAATGGCCTGCCTACGCCATTGTGACGGCCTGGAATCCTGCCAGTCGCCAGCTGGGAATGCGTCGCAATACCCGCCGTCAGTGGGCCCTGTGGCGGGCCATTGCGGCGGTTCCTCGCTGGCAGGTGATGGGGCCTTGTCGGGGCAGTTCGCTGGATGAAAGCTGGCAGGAGTCGTCGCTGCTGCTGGCCTCCACGCGCAGCGAGGCCATCCGGCTGGCGGCCCGCTTTAGCCAGAATGCCATCTACTGGGTGGAACAGGGGGAACTGTGGCTGCTGCCAGTGTTGCTGATGGGGGAGCCACACCATCTGGGCAGAATTGAATCCCACTGGATTGTCAGGGACTCTGCTTGATGAAAGAATGAGCGAATTCATGTCCATGGAAGGAGACTTATGATGCTGGATCTACTGCCCGATCTCTGTGACGAGTACGGCGATGCTCTGCAGGTGGCGGAGCCGCTGTTTCAAAATTTTGGTGGCAAGGCGCTGTTTCACGGCCAGGCGGTCACTCTCTCCTGCTATGAGGACAACAGCCTGGTGCGGGAGCTGGTCAACCGGCCCGGGCAGGGGCGGGTGATGGTGATCGATGGCGGTGGCTCCCTGCGCCGCGCCCTGCTCGGCGATCAGCTGGCGATCAAGGCGGCGGAGCAGGGCTGGGAAGGCATCGTGATCTACGGCGCCGTGCGCGACGTGGGCACGCTGGCGACACTGGCGCTGGGGGTCAAGGCATTGGCGCCCTGTCCGGTCAAAACCGAGAAGCGGGGACAAGGGGAACTGGATGCCGTGGTGTCGTTTGCCGGGGTGACCATACATCCGGGTGACTACGTCTACGCCGATCTCAACGGCGTGCTGGTGAGCGCCACCCGGCTGATCTGATCCCGCTAGAAGTTGAAGCCGACCCCGACGCTGAGGGATTGTTCGGTGCTAAAGGCGCTGACACCGTAATTGGCGGTGATGGCCAGTTGCGGGGTCAGCAGCAGGCTGGTGTTGAGCTCCAGCAGGGTGCTGGGTTTGTTCACTTCCAGCTGTTTGAGCTGGCTGCCGATGTTGAGCATGGGGGAGAGCTGATAGCGCACCCCCGAGCTCAGGTTGTAGCCCGATTGCTCGCTGCTGGGGCCGATGGCCGGGCCTGCTTCCATGTAGAGGCTGACGCCATCGTGCAGCGGATACTGATAGCCGGTATTGATGAGCCAGAGATCGAAACTGTCGTTGTGATGAGCCTGATTGTCGAGCAGCACGCCGGAGTAACTCTTGACGTAGAGCTGGCTGTTGGCGTCGTTCTTGAGGAAATCCCAGTCGGCGGCCTGGGCGGTAAGGCTGAGGCATGAGACGAGTGCGATGACGGATGATTTGACCATTCTTTTGGTTCTTCGCGGGATCTTGGGGAAGTGGAAGTTGACAGACAGGGTGCTGGTAAACTGGCTGTCTCCAAACACACCACCACCATCACCCTGCTGTCGCCGTGCATCATATTGATATTGCCTCCTTCTGGCCAGGTTATACCGTCATCGCCCAAGCGCTTTCTGCCAACCATCACACCCTGTTTACCCTTGAGCCTCGCGCCGACCTGTTGCCCCGTTGTCGCCGATGCCTGCAACCCACGCCATTGATCCACGACCAACGTATCCGCCGGGTGCGTGAGCGAGACCTATTTGACCGACAAGTCTGGTTACAACTGCCTGTTCGCCGCGTCGACTGTCTGCGCTGTGGTCGCGTCAGTGAACATATCGACTGGCTCCCCTCTGGCTCCCGCCTCACCCGGCGCATGCAGTGCTGGATTGAAGCGCTCGTTCAGTACCTCCCCATCCGCCATGTCAGCCAGCTCACCGGGGTCGGTTGGCACACCATCAAGGAGATCGACAAGCGCCGTTTGCAGACCAGTGTGGGCACCATCGAACTTGGGGAGGTGCGGCGGCTGGTGATGGATGAGTTTGCCCTGCACAAGGGACACCGCTATGCCACCGTGATCATGGATGCCGAGCGAACCCGCGTCCTGTGGGTGGGGCACGGCAACAGCCGGGCCGCTATCCGTCCCTTCTTCGAGCAGCTCGGCGAGCGATGCCAGCAGATTGAGGCGGTGGCGATGGACATGAACACGGCGTTCGACCTGGAGGTGAA
Source organism: Aeromonas sp. FL131 (assembly GCF_049860615.1). Lineage (NCBI taxonomy): Bacteria > Pseudomonadati > Pseudomonadota > Gammaproteobacteria > Aeromonadales > Aeromonadaceae > Aeromonas > Aeromonas sp. FL131. The sequence goes on along the minus strand of NZ_CP187595.1, from coordinate 2,868,281 downwards.
GCAACACTGCCCGCAGGCGGAGGTGGTCTACGACCTGTTCCACGTGGTGGCTCGCTATGGCCGAGAGGTGGTGGACCGGGTGCGAGTGGAGCAGGCGAATGCACTGAAAAGCGATAAACCGGCGCGAAAAGTGGTCAAAAGTGCGCGTTGGTTGCTGCTACGTAATCGGGCGAAGCTGAGTGAAAAACAGGATGTGAAGTTGCAGGAGCTGTTGGCGGCGAATCAACCGCTGGCGATGGTGTACGTGCTGAAAGAGGCGTTGAAGGGCATCTGGTATGCGCCGAGCGTGTGGGAAGGATGGCGACGATGGCGGAGCTGGATGCGGCAGGTGAAGGAAAGCGGGCTAGCGCCGCTGCAACGATTTGGTCGAAATTTATCGAAATATATGCGGGGGATCCTGGCGAGTGCAAACTACCCGATGCACACGAGTGTGCTGGAAGGGGTGAACAACAAGATCAAAGTGATAAAGCGTATGGCATATGGATTTAGGGACTCAGAATACTTTTTTCTGAAAATCAAGGCGGCCTTCCCCGGAAAGCCGCGATGAACCATTCTTTTCCCCTCCCTGGGTCCGGAACAGGAATACAAGCATGGCACATGCCAGCTGGTAGTAAAGGGAACCCCGATCACAATAAAACAGTTTTGATTTGCTCCGCTCTCATGATACACAGGCCCCCATCACCATGTTTCTTCCCCTATTTTGCTGATATCAAGAGGTGAACCCATGAACAAAAAACTGACTCTGCTGGCCGTACTGGCCCTGGGAGGCTGCGCCATGGCAACTGGTTCCAAGCTGACTCAACTGCAAGCTTCCACCTGGCAACTGCAAGGGGCGAGCGGCGACACCTTTACCCTGCAAGTCGCCGGTGACAAGGTGGCGGGCAAGGGCGGCTGCAACCGCTATTTCGGCGCCATCACCCAGCAGGGTGACGGCGTGCTGGCGCTGGGCCCCATGGGTTCGACCCGCATGATGTGCATGGGCGATCTGGCCGGCAAGGAGATGCTCTATCTGCAAAAGCTGGAGAAAGTGGCGAGCTTCCAGATCAGCGGTCAGCAGCTGGTATTGAGCGACGCCAACAAGGCGGCGCTGCTCACCTTCGACGCCATGCCTGCCGCCAAGTAACTGACGGTTTTGTCAGGGGCTGTCGTAGCGCGAGCTGACGGCCCAACGCAAAAGGGACGCCACGGCGTCCCTTTTGCTATTTGCACTCCCTTTTGCAACTGGGCTCCCGGACAGGCTAGCCCCCCCGCTGAAACTTGAAGCGCTTCTTGCGCCGATAGGGATAGACATCCTCGAACACCCCCTCCTTGATGTTGCTTTGCAGCATCTTCCAGTAGTTGGCATCGAACAGCTCCTTGTGCAGCTGCATCATGATGTCGCGCACCTGGGGTTTTTGCAGCAAGAAGGTGGCGAATTCTTCGGGGAAGATGTCGTTGGGGGCCACCGAGTACCAGGGTTCGGCACTCCACTCATCCTCGGGATAGCGCGGCGGCGGGATCTGGCGGAAGTTGCACTCCGTCATGTAGCAGATCTCGTCGTAGTCGTAGAACACCACCCGACCGTGCCGGGTGACCCCGAAGTTCTTGAACAGCATGTCGCCCGGAAAGATGTTGGCCGCCGCCAGCTGCTTGATGGCATTGCCATACTCCTCCAGCGCGAGCCGGGTCTGCTGCTCGTCCGCCTTGTCCAGATAGAGGTTGAGCGGGATCATCTTGCGCTCGGTGTAGAGGTGCTTGATCACCAGCTTGTCGTCGGTGAGGGTCAGCGCCGAGGGGGCCACCGTCTTGAGCTCGGCCAACAGCTCCGGCGAGATGCGATCGAGAGGAAACTCGAAGTTGGTGAACTCCTGGGTATCGGCCATGCGACCCACCCGGTCGTGCTGCTTTACCAACCGGTACTTCGCCTTCACCTGCTCGTGGCTCACATCCTTGGGGGGCGTGAACTCGTCTTTGATCACCTTGAACACCACGTCATAGGAGGGGAGGGTAAACACGCTCATCACCATCCCCTTGATGCCGGGGGCGATGACGAACTGTTCCCGGCTCTGGGCCAGGTGCTGCTGATAGTGGCGATAGAGCTCGGTCTTGCCGTGCTTCTGGCAACCGATGGCGTTGTAGATCTCGTAATCCGGCTTGTGGGGCATGATCTGGCGCAGAAACAGCACGAACAGCGCCGGCACGGGGGCATAGACCATGAAGTAGGCACGGGCGAAGCCGAACACGATGGAGGCGAGCTCAGGCTCGAAGATGACGGTGTCCACATAGATGCTCTGGCCGGTGCTGAGCAGCGGCAGGATGAAGGGAAAAACCTGCCCCTTGACCCGGATCAGCCCCACCAGATAGGCCCCCTTGTTGCGGTAGAACACCTCCTTGAGCAGCTCGATGGCGAACGGCTCATCGTGCAGGATGGCCGGCCCGTTCTCGGCAAGATGGCGCTGGATGTCGACAATATCCCGCTGTTTGTCCTCATAGGGCAGGGTGAAGCTGTAATCCCCCAGTAGCTGGCTCAGGGTCTGTGGCAGGTGGGCGAGATCGGTGCGATAGATGCGCAGCAGGGCGCTCAGGTCGGGGTGCTCTCCCCGGCTGCGAAACGGGTGGATGTAGAGGTTCTCGTCGCGAATGTTGCGATGGCGGAAAATGCGGCGATAGACGGAGTTGAAGAAGGACTCCGCCACCTCGAAGTTCTCGCACTTGGGCAGCAGATCGCTGAACGCCCCCTTCACCTGCTTGAGCAGGGCCTGGCTCGGCAGGGTAGCCCCCATCATCTGCTTGATCAGTGCCGTGGTGGCGCCGACGTGGTGATCGTAGAGGCGAATGCGCTCGCGCCCGGCGAGCTGCACCCCAAGCCAGTCGCTGTTCTCGAAGCGACTCTTGCTGCCCTGGGTGATTTCGAGAAACCGGCTGTAAAACGACTCGAAGCGTTGCAGAATCGTCTCGGCGACGGCCTGTTCCAATGGCTGCTGCATCTCTCTCTTCCTTGTGATCTGTCGGGCCGATGGCGCCTGGGATTGGCTGCAATTTGTTCACATTCCCGGCCACTATGGCAACATTCAAACGTCTGTTCAAGTGGCAATTTTCGGGTGAAAACGGTAGATTGCGCCCCTGTTTTGCCGATGATCCGCTGCCGTTTGCGCGTTCGGCCCTGCCCAGGAGAAAACCCGATGAAACTCTATTTTGTGCTGGTGGCCCCCGCCCGCCCGGCCAACGTGGGCGCTGCCGCCCGCGCCATGAAAACCATGGGCTTTGATGCCATGCGACTGGTGGCAAGCCGGGTGCACGAAGAGGAGGAGGCGAGCTGGGTGGCCCACGGTGCGCAGGAGGTCCTGACCCAGGCCGAGGCGTTTGACACCCTGGAAGAGGCGCTGGCCGACATGGATCTGGTGGTGGCCACCACCGCCCGCCAGCGCGGCCGTTATCAGCACTACCTCACGCCGGCCGAGATCCGCGACCAGATCAAGGCCAAGCCGTCGCTGGACAAGGTCGCCATCGTGTTTGGCTGCGAGGAGTCGGGACTCTCCAACGAGCAGCTGGCCCAGGTCGACCTCATCAGCTATCTGCCGCTCAAGGTGAGCTACCCGTCCCTGAACCTGGGGCAGGCGATCATGCTGTACGCCTACGAGCTGAGCCAGTTGCTCGATGAGCCCGAGGTGCTAGCAGAAAATGTTGATAACGCCGGACAGGTTCGGGTGCTGAAAAGCAAAACAGCAGAAATTCTCGGTGAACTCGGAGTTTCACAGGATGAAAAACTACATCAATGGGTGATGGACCGAGTGCCCATGCTGCCGCAGCGGGATTTGAATATGCTCCACCTGCTCTGCAAAGACCTTGCCCGCAAACTTGGCAAAGAGGTTTAGGTTGACAGCGCTGCGCCCGGCGCGGTATTGCTAAAAGCCAGCTTCGTTCAAGAGTGTTCGTCATGCAGTTATTCACCAACGTCATCACCACCACCATTATTACCGGTACCACCACAGGTGGCACTGGGGCCGGTTGATGCGCTGACGAACAAGCACAGAAATCAGAAAAGGCCCGTACCCACCCAGTACGGGCCTTTTTGTTGGATGATTTTCAGAACCATTTTCGGGCAAATTTGCAAAGATCACAGGGAGAGAAAGCGATGAGAGTGTTGAAGTTTGGCGGGTCGTCACTGGCCGATGCAGAACGTTTTTTACGGGTCGCCGATATTGCGGTGAATACCCACGGCCAATCCCAGGTTGCCCTGGTGCTGTCGGCACCGGCCAAGGTGACCAACCACCTGGTGGCACTGGTAGAGCAGACCAGCCGCGGCATGGATGCCAGCAGCACCTTGTTCGAGATCAACGGTATCTTCTCCCGCCTGCTGGCCGGCTTGAAGGCAGCCTATCCGGCGCTGGATGACAAGGCGCTGCAGGCTCGCTTGACCAGCGAACTGGATCAGGTGGAGCGGCTGATGCAGGGCATCCGCCTGCTGGGGCTCTGCCCGGACAACGTGCAGGCCCGCATCCTGAGCCGGGGCGAGAACCTCTCCATCGCCTTCATGCATGATCTGCTGCGGGTGCGCGGCCTCGAGCTGGACGTCATAGTGCCGGAGCAACTGCTGGTGACCGACGGCGGTTATCTGGAGGCTCACGTCGACATCGAAGCCTCCCGCCTGCGTTTTGCCGCCAAGGGCCTGCGCTCCGATTGCCTCTACCTGATGCCGGGCTTCACCGGTGGCAGCGACAAGGGCGAGACCGTGCTGCTGGGTCGTAACGGGTCGGATTACAGCGCAGCCGTGCTGGCCGCCTGCGTCGATGCCGAGTGCTGCGAGATCTGGACCGACGTCGAGGGCTGCTACAACTGTGACCCGCGCCTGGTGCCGGACGCCTATCTGCTGAAAACCCTCTCCTACAAGGAGGCGATGGAGCTCTCGTATTTTGGCGCCAAGGTACTGCACCCGAAAACCATCGCGCCGGTGGCCCAGTTCCACATTCCCTGCCTCATCAAGAACAGCTTCAACCCGCAGGGGCCGGGCACCCTCATCGGTGTCGAGCAGGGGGATGACGACCTGAAGGTGAAGGCCATCTCGGATCTCTCCGGCATGTGCATGTTCAACGTCTCCGGCCCCGGCATGAAGGGCATGGTGGGCATGGCCGGCCGCATCTTCTCCGCCGTCTCCCGCGCCGGGGTCAGCATCGTCCTCATCACCCAGTCATCCTCCGAGTACAGCGTCAGCTTCTGTATCCACAGCTATGACTGCGACAAGACCCGCAAGGTGCTGGAGCGCGAGTTCGAGCTCGAATTCAAGAACCAGCTGCTGGATCCGCTGGAGATCATGCAGGATCTGGCGATCATCTCCCTGATCGGTGACGGCATGCGCACTTCCAAGGGGATGGCGGCCCGCTTCTTCACCTCGCTGGCGCAAGCCTCCATCAACATCGTCGCCATTGCCCAGGGTTCGAGCGAGCGCTCCATCTCTGCGGTGGTGCGGGATCGCAAGGTGGCGGAAGCCATCAAGGCCTGCCACCAGAACTTCTTCGGCAGCCAGCAGTTCATCGATCTCTTCGTGGTCGGTGTCGGCGGTGTCGGCGCGGCCCTGGTGGACCAGATTGCCCGCCAGCAGCCGGTATTGGCCGAGCAGGGCACAGGCCTGCGGGTGGTGGGCATCGCCAACAGCCGCCAGATGGCGGTCAACAAGGATGGGCTGAACCTCGCCAACTGGCGTGAACAGCTGGTGGAAGCCCGTGACAGCTTCAGCCTGGAAGCGGTACAAAAGCTGGTGGAAGAGAGCCACCTCATCAACCCGGTGATCGTCGATTGCACCTCCAGCGAGGCCATCGCCGTCCAGTACGCCGACTTCCTCGCCGCCGGTTTCCACGTGGTCACCCCGAACAAGAAGGCCAACACAGGGTCGCTCGATTACTACAAGGCGCTGCGCCGCACCGCCCGCCAGACCCGTCGCAAGTTCTTGTACGAGACCAACGTGGGCGCCGGCCTGCCGGTTATCGAGAACCTGCAGAACCTGATCAAGGCCGGCGACAAGCTGCGCGCCTTCGACGGCGTGCTGTCCGGTTCGCTCTCCTTTATCTTCGGCAAGCTGGATGAGGGGATGGCCTTCTCCGACGCCACCAAGATTGCCCGTGGCAACGGCTTCACCGAGCCGGATCCGCGCGACGATCTCAACGGCATGGACGTGGCTCGCAAGCTCCTGATCCTGGCTCGTGAGGCCGGCATGGCGCTGGAGCTCTCCGACGTGGAAGTGGAGCAGGCCCTGCCGCCCGGCTTTGATGTGAGTGGCGATGTGGAAGCCTTTATGGCCCGCCTGCCGGAGGCTGACGGCTGGTTCCGCGACCAGTTCGCGGCTGCCCAGCGTGACGGCAAGGTGCTGCGCTACGTGGGTTCCATCGAGGGTGGCAAGTGCAAGGTCGCCATCAAGGCGGTCGGTGCCGACGAGCCGCTGTTCAAGGTCAAAGACGGGGAGAACGCGCTCGCCTTCTTCTCTACCTACTACCAGCCGATCCCGCTGGTGCTGCGCGGCTATGGCGCCGGCACCGAAGTGACCGCCGCGGGCGTCTTTGCCGACGTGCTGCGTACCCAGAACTGGAAGCAGGAGTTGTAAGCATGAGTTCAGACATGTACCAGAGCAGCAGCGTGGTGGCCTATGCCCCCGCCTCCAGTGCCAACCTGAGCGTGGGATTCGATGTACTGGGGGCGGCGCTCGCCCCCGTAGATGGCTCTCTGCTCGGGGATCGCGTTCAGGTCAAGGCTGCCGATGTGCCGTTTGCCCTCTCCTCCGTGGGCCGCTACGCCCACAAGTTGCCGGCTGACCCGAAAAAGAACATCCTCCATGACTGCTGGCTCGCCTATGGCGAGGCGCTGGAGAAGCGCGGCCTTGCTCTCAAGCCGCTCGAGATGGTGCTGGAGAAAAACCTGCCGGTGGGCTCGGGCCTGGGTTCCAGCGCCTGCAGCGTGGTGGCGGCACTGGAAGGGCTCAACGCTTTTCACGGCGCGCCCCTCAATGAACACGACCTGCTGCTGCTGATGGGGGAGATGGAAGGCAAGATCTCCGGCTCCGTCCACTACGACAACGTCGCCCCCTGCTATCTGGGCGGCATGCAGCTGGTGCTGGAAGAGCACGGCGTCATCAGCCAGGGCATTCCGGTGTTTGAGCAGTGGTACTGGGTGGTCTGCTATCCGGGCACAGTGGTTTCGACCGCCGCCGCCCGCGCCATTTTGCCGGCCCAGTATCGCCGCCAGGATTGCCTCACCTATGGCCGCCGGCTGGCCGCCTTCGTGCATGCCAGCTACACCGGGCAGGAGGGGCTGGCGGCGAGCGTACTCAAAGACGTGATTGCCGAGCCCTACCGCGCGGCGCTCATTGAAGGTTTTGCCGAGGTGCGGACCCAGGCCGCCCAGAACGGGGCACTGGCCACCGGCATCTCGGGCTCGGGCCCCAGCGTGTTCGTGGTGATGAAGGATCTGGCCCAGGCCGAGCGGATGAAAGACTGGATGGACGCACATTTCGTGCAGAACGAAGATGGATTTGCCCGGGTTTGCAAACTCGACATGGCCGGGGCACGGGTAACAGGAAGCGAGCTATGAATCTTTACAATATCAAGGACAAGAGTGAACAGGTGAGCTTCGCCCAGGCGGTGCGTCAGGGTCTGGGCCGCGAACAGGGTCTGTTCTTCCCCGAGCGGCTCGAGCCGCTGGCCGATGTGGATGCTCTGCTGGATCTGCCGCTGGTGGAGCGCTCCGCCCGCATCCTCAGTCACCTGCTGGGGGACGAAGTGGCCGCGCCTCAGGTGCACGAGCTGGTGAAGGCTGCTTTCACCTTCCCGGCGCCGCTGGTGAAACTCAAAGATGGTACCTATGCCCTCGAGCTGTTCCACGGCCCGACTCTGGCGTTCAAGGACTTCGGCGGCCGCTTCATGGCTCAGTGCCTCGCGGCCTTTAGAACCAACGACAAGATCACCATCCTCACCGCCACCTCCGGCGACACCGGCGCCGCCGTGGCCCACGCCTTCTACGGGTTGGAGGGGATCGAGGTGGTGATCCTCTACCCCAAAGGCAAGATAAGCCCCTTGCAGGAGGCGCTGTTCTGCACCTTAGGGGGCAACATCCGCACCATCGCCATCGACGGCGACTTCGATGCCTGCCAGGCGCTGGTGAAGCAGTCCTTCGATGACGAGGCGCTGAAAAAGGCGATTGGCCTGAACTCCGCCAACTCCATCAACATCAGCCGCTTGCTGGCCCAGGTTTGCTACTACTTCGAGGCGCTGGCCCAGTTGCCCAAGGCGGATCGTGCCAAGGCGGTCATCAGCGTGCCGTCCGGTAACTTCGGCAACCTCACCGCAGGCCTTATCGCCAAGGCGCTGGGGCTGCCGGTGAAGCGTTTCATCGCCGCCACCAACGCGAACGATACCGTGCCGCGCTACCTCAAATCCGGTCAGTGGGAGCCGCAGCAGACGGTCGCGACCCTCTCCAACGCCATGGACGTGAGCCGCCCCAACAACTGGCCTCGGGTAGAGGAGCTGTGCCGCCGCAACGGCTGGGCGCTGGAAACCCTGGGCTCGGGCATGCGTGACGACGCTCAGACCCGCGATGCGCTCAAACGCCTGCACCAGTTGGATTACCTGTGCGAGCCCCACGGCGCCATCGCTTGGGATCTGCTGGGTGAGCAGCTAGGTGAGGACGAGGTAGGGGTGTTCCTCTGTACCGCCCATCCCGCCAAGTTCAAGGAGTCGGTGGACGAGATCCTGGGGCTGGACGTGCCGCTGCCCGGCCCGCTTGCCAAGCACGCCGTACTGCCGCTCTTGTCCCACAACCTGCCGGCGGAGTTTGCCCCGCTAAGAGCCTTCCTGCTCGGTTAAGTTGATTGCCAATCCCCCGAGCTCGGGGGATTTTTCTATCCGTTGCTTTTTATCCGTGACAGGGCGGGCAAGCCGCCCCATAAGGAGTGAAGATGAGTCAGCATCCCCTTCGTACTCTTATCGAGACCTGCGACGCCGCCATTTCCCGGCGCGATTTCGACGCCCTGATGGCCTTCTACGCCGAGGACGCCGCCCTGGTGGTCAAGCCCGGCATGGTGGTGCGCGGCATTCCCGCCATCCGCCGCGCCTTTACTGCCATCTCGGATTACTTTCAAGGGCAGCTCAAGGTGGAGCAGGGCGCCATGGAGGTGATCGAGGGGGCCGACAATGCGCTGGTGATCATGGAGACCCGGCTCAATTACCCCGATGGCCAGGGGGGCCTGACTGATGAAACCCGCCGCGCCACCTATGTGTTTCGCAAGGAGGCCGATGGGCAGTGGCGCTGCACCATAGACAACTCCTATGGCACTGCGTTGCTGGCAGCGGTGGGGGCCGACGTCCGGCCTTCTACTGATTAGATCCGTGGCAACTCATTTCGGACGGGATGTTTTTTATTTCCGATCATCCTGAATTGTGGCCCGATGAGCGCGATAGTCCTCGAACGGCTGGTTGCGATAACAGGATTGGCGGTCCGGTTAAGTGGTTGACCAACCAGCATACGTCGGGTTAGCCTCTTGGCTCTTCTGATATATGAGTACTTCCTCCGATGCGCATTTAACCTGTCCGCACCCCGCTTTTGATTCCTCTCCCGCCTGGGAGATCGGGTGCGTCTTACCGTGACAGGTTGATGCTGATTCCTTGTTTGTTTTCCCATTTGTGGACACGTGTCCCTGTCATTTGGCTTGGCTCTTGGCCTGCGGCTCCCGCATTGGCCCACAGGAGTTCAGATGACCCATATCGCATGTCATATCAACGCCTTGCAGTTGCCCTTCGGCGCCTGCACTGCGCCCCTTACCTTCACTTTGCCCGCTGCGGGCTGCACCCTGATCGGCCGCAACGGCATCGGCAAGAGCCTGCTGCTCGAACTACTGGCGGGCCAGCGCCGCGCGGCTTCTGGCAAGATCGAATGGTTGACCCCCATCAGCTGGTTGTCCCAGTTTGCGCTCGCTCAGGCTCATGACGGCGCAGCCAATGTGGCCGACCTTATCGGTTGGGGCGAGCCGCTGCGGGCCCTTGAGCGCATCGAGCAGGGGAGCTGCGCCCTGGACGATTTCGAGCGGCTGGCTGATCGCTGGAACCTGCGCAGCGATCTTGCCGACCTGCTGGCAGAGGCGGGCCTCAGACTCGATGCCCATGCCCCGGTCAGCACCCTGAGCGGCGGCCAGCTTACCCGTTTGCGCCTGCTGGCACTGTTTGCGAGGCCTGCTCACTTTCTGCTGCTCGATGAGCCGGACAACCACCTGGATGCCAGTGGTATTGCGTGGCTGAGCCAGCGATTGGCCAGCCACAGTGGTGGCTATCTGTTGGTAAGCCACGACCGGCGTCTGCTCAATCAGACCTGCCAGATTCTAGAGCTGGGCGAGCAGGGGCTGCAGAGCGCCAGCCTCTCGTTTGAGGCATTTCTGGCGCAGCAGGCCGAGCTGCAGGTTGCCCGCAGCGCACGGCTGGCGCAGGCGGAGCGCCGTGAAAAGGCGGCGGCACGCAGCGTGCAAAAGGTGCGTGAGCAGGCGGCCAGACGAGCCAGTCAGGGGCGGCGCGAGCGCGGCTCCCAGGCCAAGATCCTGCTCGATTTCAAAGCGGAACAGGCAGGCAAATCCCTTGGCAAGGTACTGGATCGCCACCAGCGGGGCCACAGTGCCCAGGTGGAGGCGCGCGCCGAGGCGGTAGCCGCGCTGGCGGCGGTGCAGCCGCTTGTCATGCAGTGGCCGGCGGAAAGCGATCGCAAGGGGGCGGCCCAGCCGCTGGTGATCACGGCGGCGCGCCACGGGCGCTGGCATGGTCAGCAGGTAGATCTGGTGCTGCAGCGGGGGGCTCGCTGTCTGTTGGCCGGTCGCAACGGTAGCGGCAAGTCGAGCCTGCTGCAGATGCTGCGCAGTGAGCTGGCGCCCGAGGCGGGCAGCTTTCGTATCAATGGCCGGATGGCGTGTCTTGATCAGGGGCTCAGCCTGATTGCGCGAGACCTCAGCCCGCTGGACAACCTGCTGGCAGCGGCGCCAACGCTCTGCGAGAGTGACGCAAGAACCCGACTGGCGGGTATCGCACTGCGCGGCGATCGCGCCCTGATGCCCTGTTATGGTCTGAGCGGCGGCGAGCGGCTAAAGCTGGGTCTGCTGATGGTGCTGGCGCAACGGCCCGACCTGTTGCTGCTGGACGAGCCGGACAACCATCTGGATCACCCCTCGCGCCAGCTGCTCATTCAGGTGCTGGCCGACTATCCGGGCTCCCTGCTGCTGGTCTCCCACGATCCCGACTTTGTGGCCGGGGTGGGGGTTGAAAGGGAGTATTGGTTGGATGGGGAGGAGGGTAACAGGTTCAGTACTCACTCCTCTTTGCAACAGAACTAGTTGTGTGAGCCGCACGTCGCCATTGCCTGGGATCTGCTGGGTGAACAGCTGGCTGATGACGAGGTGGGGGTGTTCCTCTGCACCGCCCATCCCGCCAAGTTCAAGGAGTCGGTGGACGAGATCCTTAATCTCGATGTGCCACTGCCCGGCCCGCTGGCCAAACACGCCGAACTGCCGCTGCTCTCCGTTAATTTGCCAGCGGAGTTTGCCCGGTTAAGGGCGTTTTTGGTTGAGTAAGACTGGTTAAGCAAGATAGCCGGGTGTTGAATGGCAGCCATAAAAAATCCCCCGATATCGGGGGATTTTTGTTTTTCTGGATTGGGAGAGGTGGCTCAAGTTCGAGCTGCTGTTTGCGTCCCACTCTTTCGAGTTTCTTACTGGGTTTTGGATTGAACGGCAATATTGATTGGATAGGAACTAAATTATGAGTCAGCTGTGGAATGTCTCGCTCAGAAAAGTAAGGTTTTCATATTATCCTCATAAGGCGGCTGGATTTCTAAGCATTATATCGCCACAATCTGTTCCCACTCATGCTAGATAAGGCTGAGTTAAATAAGTTCTCATGTGTATACCTATAAAAATCAAATGAACATGCACTTATTGGATAATCTCTAAAAATAGAAATTCCGGAACCTAGCCTAATAGTAAAAGCATCAAACTGGATATATCGATCATGAGCTTTTCTCATAAAGATTTCTTCAGCACATGAATTAATCTCAAGTAATGATATTGATTTCTTGTAAAATGCCTTTTTTGAAAGAGTGCGATCTATATAGGTAGTTATTGTATTATATATATCACTAAACTTACTCCCTCCAACTGAATATATGGTTATTGCGAATTTCCCATCACATTGGCTCAGAAGTTCAATGAATTTTTCTATGGCAGGCTTCTTATTTGGTAGGTCGCGTTCAAAGTTTTCAAACAAATATCTATCAATAATAGTTATTTTTTTTGTGTTTCTGGCTATTGGTGCAAATCTTTCGTTCCATACCACATTAATGTCATCTCCTTCTGGGATTCCTTGGTGGGATAAGGAGCGAGATTTTTCAAAATATTGTGACTCATTCAGGTTATTAATATTAACAATTTCCACAAATTCATTAACAGTATGTCTTCCATTATTTAGTTCTAATTTATTGAGCTCTAGTTGATTAATAACTATAGTTGGTATCATTAATGTTTTAAAATACTCCATACAGCCTTGGGCATCGGCAAAGCCTGATACAGGCTTATATTCTTTTAACATGTTTTTTTGTAGAAAATATGTGAATGCTGTTTTCCATTGAGCACTTAACTTAGGATCAATGTAGTCAAGCCATTCTTTGTATGATTCAATTTCTCCTTCCGGGGAAATTAAACACCCATAGTTTTGCCAAGTTTCAATTATAGAATGACTTACAATGGATACATTCAATGAATCACAGGTTAAAAAGGTATGGCTGAAATGAAAGTCATTTATCATGATTATTTACCAAATTGCTCAACCAATCGCTCTTCAAAGAATCCATCAGGCCAGTGGACAAGGAAATCTCCATCGCTGTCCATTTTTAACTCTGTGACTCTAGCTCCTGACTTATCACAGTTAACATAGGAAACAATAACTGACTCATTATTTATTTCATTGCTCTTATTTCTTATCCTTCGTTGAAGGCGAAGCAATAGTGCCTCACTGTGAGTCTCAATTATCCATTGATTTTTATTTTTTATTGATTCAATAAATAGATCTGCCAAATGAGCTTGTAATCGTGGATGTAGATGGATTTCGGGTTGTTCAACGCAAATGGTGGCGTTTTTATTTACTACCGATTCTATTATTATAGGTAAAACCTGTCCAATCCCAAAGCCTACATCAGCAGGGGTTACAATCGTTTCAGTCCGTCGATCAATCAGCTGTATTGATAGTATTCTGCCAGTGACAGAATTGCCTATTTCTTCGACACTTAACGTGTAAGGTATTTCAAACTTATCGAACCAGAAATTTATTTTTTCTATTAAATAACCATTGTCTGAACTTAATTTCAAAGCAATGTTTTTTTCTCCGTCATTAATACTGCTATAAAATCTTTTCGGGGGACTTCTTAGAGGACCCAGATATTTTATATCATCAAGTTTAAATTTACTCTCTGAAAATATCTGGCTAAATATATAGTTAAGGTGTTCTCCACCATCTTGGAAAATTGAATAAATTGGTAAGTTTATATCAGGAGATAGATTCAAATCCTCAGATAGAGCTCTTATTAGTTGGCTTTCTGATATGCTGCTATTAGTTTTGCTTATTCTAGAGTAAATGAATTTCCTTAATTTATCCTGACCATCGTTGTCGATGTAAAATGTAGATTCACGTTCTAAACCGAATCGCTTTTCCTTTCTGTTTTTTATGATGAAACTTACTAGTTCATGTTGACTTCGGTTCTGGCAACAAGAAAATGACAATGAACTCAAATAATCAATGCTGCGATTTTTATCCTCGTAAGAAGAGTAAGTTAAATCTAATTTTCTTATGTCATGATTTCCAAAGATGGGTTTATTAGATGTCTTTAAAATATGTTCTTGAGCATCGATTGTACTATTGTATTCAATGGTTACATGAATGTCTTTATCTAAATCATGTTTATGTACTACAGTGCTGTATGAACCTAGGTCAAAATTGTCACTTGAAAATACAGGGGCTGCATGTAAAGTTCTACTTTTTAATGTTTCTCTTGTTAGCATTAGCATCTGAATAATTGAGCTTTTACCTGAAGAGTTTGGTCCATAGAGTAGAGTTATTGGGGCCAGATTTATTTTCTGCTCATCTTTAAATGATTTGAAATTTTCTATAGTGATGCTTTTAAACATATTTAACGACCAAGGCTAAGTTATTGTATTTATAGATATAAATGGTTTTTTTGTACGAAATTTAAAATATTTATATTTAAATCTCATATGTTGGGCTTCGCAGCGCTCAGCGCCAACCTACGCACTGCATCAATCACTGTGCAAAACCCTACGCTACCGCCCGTGGATTACAGCTTCCAAAATGCTCCATTAACCAGCGGGGGGCAGTAGCCCATCGCAGCAATAGGCACCGGATGGCTATGATAAGCCAATCGAATCTGGTCGCACCAGTCAAAAAGTGACGTAACTATCAGAAAAATCGCCTTTTTTACGCTGTCTTAACAAATCGTACGGAGCGGGCACTGGATTCCCATGGCCCTTGATTTTATTGGGGTTGGTGGGTGTGGTGGGGAAGAGGGTGGCAGGCTTGCCACTGAGAAGGGGCTGGCGGGGGTTAATCCCGCGCGGGCAATCGGCGCTATAGTGCGGGCGACGGTTGCCCTGTGCCCGTCTCCCAGGGTGGCGAGGCGGGGGATCTGCGGCAACAATCAGCTGTTGCCATCACAGCCATTTGCAACACATCGTCATGCAAATATGACCATGCAAACACATCACTAGATAGAGAGGATATCTCCCATGAAGCGTACCATCCTGTTCGGCCTGCTCTGCGGCAGCGTGCTGCTGGCCAATCCGGTCTTTGCCAACGACGCAGCCCAGTTGCAGTGCGAGGCGCAGGCCGCAGCCAAAAAGCTTAACGGCGCCGCCAAGACCAGCTTTGTCGGCAAGTGCGTGAAAGATGCCGCTGGCGCCGCGAGCGGCGAGTGCGAGAAAGCCGCCGCGGACAAGAAGTTGGCCGGAGCGGCCAAGAACAGCTTTATCCAGAAGTGCGTGAAGACGGGCGCGGCGGTGGATCCGGCGGCCAAGTGCGAGAAGGCGGCGGCCGACAAGAAGCTGGCTGGCGCGGCCAAGAACAGCTTTGTCCAGAAGTGCGTGAAGGATAGCGCCGCCAAGTAAGGCATTTTCTCATCCGGTGTGTTTGCGGGGGGCCATCAGGCCCCCCGCGCTTTTTGGGGCGCTGGGGCGCTATTGCAGATCGAGTGACACGGCGCTTGCAGCAAGGGCAGGGCTGATTAAGAGCCAACAAGCGGCGGCGACGGGGGGGCTCGTGGGGTGGCCCCGGAGAAGTTGCCGGAACTGGGATCTCGATCGGGGCAACAGGACTTTTGTCCTGCAAGGGGCGAGGGGGCGGGGGCTAGGATGCCCTCATCCACACGAGTCAAACTGGAGCACAACAATAATGACCGCTCATATCAATGCCAACCCGGGCGATTTCGCCGAGACCGTCATCATGCCGGGGGACCCGCTGCGGGCTCGCTATATCGCCGAAACCTTTCTGACCGATGCGCGCGAGGTGACCAATGTGCGCAATATGCTGGGCTACACCGGCTACTACAACGGCCAGCGCATCTCGGTGATGGGCCACGGCATGGGGATCCCCTCCATGGTGCTCTACGCCCACGAGCTGGTGAACGACTTCGGGGTCAAGCGCATTATCCGCATCGGCAGTCTGGGGGCGACCCAGCGCCACGTGCAGATGCGTGACGTCATTCTGGCGCAGGCGGCGGGCACCGACTCCCCGACCAACGCCAAGCGCAGCGCCGGTTACCAGATGGCCACCTCGGCCGACTTCGCCCTGCTGCACAAGGCGTTTACCAAGGCGCAGGAGAAGGCGATTCCGGTCAAGGTGGGCAATATCTTCACCGGCGACCTCTATTACGATCCGGACGAAAACCTCATTCCGGCGCTGGAGAAGTTCGGCGTGCTCGGCATCGACATGGAGGTGGCCGGTCTCTACGGGCTGGCCCATCAGCAGGGGATCGAGGCGCTCGCCATCCTGACCGTCTCCGACCACTGCCTGACCGGTGAAGAGACCACAGCCGAAGAGCGGCAACTCTCCTTCAACCAGATGATCGAGCTGGCGCTGCACACCGCGCTGTAAGCGCCGCGGCCCGCCCAACCCTGCACGCACCCTGACCCCAAGAGAGATCCAATATGAACAATAAGCTCTCCCTCACTGCCATCAGCTTCCTGGCCAACTTCGTGATGGCCGGTTTTGCGACCCAGTTCGGCATGCTGATCGACCCCATCGCCGCCAAGTTCGGCGCCGACGTCAATCAGGTGGCCTCCATCTTCTCCCTGCTCAACGGCGGGGCGCTGGCGGGCACCATTGCCGCCTTCTTCCTCATCGAGAAGGTGGGCCTCAAGCGGATGACGCTGCTCTGCTACGGCCTGATCGCGCTGGCGGCGGCTTCGCTCCATCTGACCGGCTCGCTCTATGTGGTGATGGCGGCCATGACGGTAATTGGCCTGTGCGGCGGGGTGGGGCTCTGCATTGCAGGGACTCTGGTGGTGAGCGTCTGGCAGGCGCGGATGCAGAGCACCATGCTGGTGGTGCAGGATGCCACCTTCAACGTGGCCGGGGTGGTCTTTCCGCTTATCACCACCTACACCCTGACTCACGCCATGGCGTGGAGCTGGAGCTATCTGGCGGTGGGCGTGGTGGCGCTGGCGACCATGCTGGTGGCGGTGCTGACCAACTTCCGCAGTTGCGAGGCGGGCGGCGAGAGCGCTGGCAACGAGCACTCGGAGTGGAACCTCGGCATCATCAGCGGCGGGCTGGGGCTCTTTCTCGGCATGCTGGCGCTCTACACCTTCCTCACCTGGGCACCCATGTTCGTGAAGAACAAGTTCGGCATCCCCTTCGAGGAGGCGGGCAATATCATCACCCAGTACTGGACGGCGGCCCTGCTCGGCGCGCTGGTCTCCACCGCTATCGTGACCCGCATTGCGATCCGCACCTTCCTGTTGGTGATCATCACGCTGGCGATGGGGATGACGGCGCTCATCGTCACCACCGACAACCTGAGCCAGCTGCCTTACCTCACCTACGGTTACGGCTTTGTCTGCGCCGCCCTCTACAACGCCTTTATCGCCTACGGGGTGTCGTTTGTGCGCCAGGCATCGAGCAAGAACGTCTCCTACATCCTTATCAGCGGCAGCGCGGGGGCCATGTTCAGCCCGGCCATCAGCGCCCTGTTTGAGCAGGTGATCGGCCTGCAGGCGGTGATGTACGCCATCCCGCTTATCTATGGCGTGATCCTCGCCATGCTGGTAGCGTCGCTGCGCATGGCTCGGCCGCAGCCTTGTCTGGCCTGAGCGGGGGAGTAAACAGCAAGAGGGGCGGTATCGACCGCCCCTCTTTTTTGTCTTTAACCGGCAACTGATGCCTGCGACTTATGGCTGCTCCAGAAAGGCCTTGAGCCCCGCCAGATCGCGGATCCGCAACCCCTCCTCACCGCGCGCCACCAGTCCTTTATCCATCAGCTCTTTCACCGCCCGCCGGTAGACCCGGTCGGTCGTGCCGAAGCGTTCTGCCTCCTGATACCCCTTGCGAAAGCCGCTCACCGGGTTGTGGTGGCAGTGGCTGTGATAGAGGTCGAGGGCGATGTTGTAGCTGATGGGGTAGAGCATCCGGCAGGTGAAGATATCCACCGTGTCCTGATAGTCGATGGCAATGGCGGTGGCAAAGAAGAGCGCCACCTTGGGGTGGGCGACCAGCGCCTGCTCCAGCTGCTCGCCGTCGATGCGGGCCACTTCCAGCGGCTCCTCGGCGATGATGTCGAGCTGGCAGCGGTAGCCGGTGAAGAACTCCATCTCGCCAAAGAGCTGGTGGTCGCACTCCAGGGTGCCGAGCTGAAAGCGGCGGCCATTCATGGCGGTGTGGCCCATGGCGATGCGGCCGCTCTTGACCAGCACCAGATCCCGCAGCGGTTCGCCCTGGCGCATCAGGGGCTCCCCCTCGGGGATAAGACGCCGCTCCGTGATGCAGGAGCTGACCACCTGTTCGATGAGATCGTGGCCGGCTTGCCAGTGGGGCTGAAAGCGCCCCTTGAGAAGGGGTTTGAGTTGCATGGGGTTCCGGGTCATCGCCAAACACAAACGGCTATTACACACCCTGCCGCTGGCAGACTCCAGCCCGAAGGCGCTGAGGGCCGGTGTGAGCATGCGAGGGTGTGACGGAGATCGGGCTGGCAGGACTGGGGTGGACACGGATGGGGCGGACACGGCTGGAGCGGATACGGCGGGAGCACAGCCCGCGCCATCCGGCCCAGATAATCAGACCGGGCTTAGCGCGCTGGCACCGCTCTGCTCCAGGCTGGCGAGGGCCGTGCGCAGCCGGGCCAGGCCGATGGGCTTGTAGAGGCACTCGTCCATGCCGGCGGCCAGGCAGCGCTCCCGCTCGCGCGCGGTGGCGTGGGCGGTAAAGCCCCAGATGGGCAGGGTGTGGCCGCGGGCGCGCAGGCGGCGGGTCAGCTCGAAGCCATCCATCAGCGGCATCTGGCAGTCGGTGATGATGAGCTCGAAGTCCTGATTCTGGATGGCCCGCAGCGCCTCGGCGCCATTGCCGCGCACGCTCACCTCGTGGCCCAGGTGCTTGAGCTGCTGGCGCAGCAGCACCTGGTTGGCGTGGTTGTCATCCACCACCAGCACCCGTAACCGGCCGGCGGCGGCAGGGGGGGATGGCCGCTTGGGGGAGGGCACCATGGCCGACTCGGCATCGAGGGATGCAGGCAACGGCTCACACGCTGGCTTTGGCTCTAGCTCCGGCGCCAGCGGGGTGAGCGGCAGCCGGATCCTGAGCTCGGTACCGGCGCCAAGCTCGCTGCTGACCGCTATCTTGCCCCCCATCAGCTGGCACAGCATGCGGGCGATGTTGAGACCAAGACCGGTGCCGGCGAACTGGTAGGGGTCGTGGGCGCGGTAGAAGGGGTTGAACAGCCCGGGCAGCTTGTCGGGGGCGATGCCCACCCCGCTGTCGCGAATAAGCAGGTGCAGCTGGGGTTGCTCCGCGCTCCCCACTAGGTTGGCCTGCAGGCTCACTTCCCCCCGCTCGGTGAACTTGATGGCGTTGCCGAGCAGGTTGAAGACGATCTGGCGCAGGCGCGGCCCGTCGATCAGCACCCGCGGCAGGGGATCCAGCTCGACCCGGTAGTTGAGCCCCTTCTGCTCGGCCATGCCCGCAAAGGCACGGGCCACCGATTGCAGCAGCGGCGCCAGCTCGCACGGCTCGGGGGCCAGGGTCAGCTGGCCCGACTCGATGCTGGAGATGTCCAGCACGTCGCCGATGAGATCCAGCAGGCCGTTGGCGGATTCGGAGGCGATGCGCAGCTGCTCGCCGGTGTAGGGGGCGAGGGCGGGATCCTGGCTCGCCAGCTCCAGCATGCCGAGGATGGCGTTCATGGGGGTGCGGATCTCGTGGCTCATGGTGGCCAGAAAGTCGCTCTTGGCGCGGCTGGCGCGGTCGGCCTGCTCCTTGGCGCGGCGCAGCGCCTCCTCCATGGTCTTGCGCTCGGTGATGTCGATCCAGCCGTTGATCACCCCGCTGATGGCGCCGCGGTAGTCAAAGTAGGGCACCATCCAGTGGTAGACGAACTGGCGCGGGCCGCGCTGGCTGAAGATGCGATCCGACAGTATGGGGCTGCCGCTTTGCAGCACCTGCTGAAAATCCTGCTCCAGGGTGGTGATGGCCTCGGCACCCAGCAGCCCCTTGAGTCCCTCGGCAAACGAGGTGCCGAGCACCCGCTCGATGGGGGCGTTGAGGATGGCCAGGTACTTGCTGTTGCAGAGGATCACCTTGCCGCCCTTGTCGCGCACCACGATGGGGTGGGGCAGGCTCTCGCCGAGCGCCTCGATGAAGCGCACGTGCTCCTCCAGCTGGCGGCGGGAGGCCTGCTCCGAGCGGGCCAGCCGGTTGAGCATGCGGTTGCGATAGAGCAGCAGCAGGGCGACGGCGAACAGGCCGGCCAGCAGCAGGTAGAAGTAGGGGGCGTTGCGCTCCATGAAGGTGGGGGCCGGCAGTTTGCGGTTGCGCCACTGGTAGCTCATGGTGGCCAGCTCGTTGGGAGCGATGGAGAGGATGGTCTTGTCGATGACATCCATCAGCATCCGGTTGCCCGGCAGGCTGGCAAAACCCATCCGGATGGGGTGGTTGTCGGCGGGGCCGGCGATGCGGATCTGGCTGAGCCGGCCGCACTCCACCGCATGCTGGGCAAAGTAGAGCGGCACGATGGCGGCGTCGAGCCGGCCGTCGTCGACCGCTGCCATCGCCTCGTCGGCGCTCTCCAGATAGCTCACCCGGCTGTTGTCGAGCCGCCTGGCAATGGGGTTGTAGTGGGTGCTGCCCACCCGCTTGCCGGCGAGCTGTGCCAGATCGCCGCTCAAGGCATCCCCCTTGCGGGCCACCAGCACATAGATGTCGTCGGTGGCATAGGGCAGGGAGGGGCGCAGCCGGTAGCTCTCGGCCACCGGGCGGGAGATGGCGCCGATGAGATCCAGCTCGCCCCTGAGCAGGGCCTCGTTGCGCGCCAGCTCCGAACCATAACTGACGAACTCGAAGCGCAGGCCGGAGCGCCGGCTGATCTTCTCCAGCATCTCCACCGACATGCCGGTGAGCTGGTTGTCGTAGTCGCGCACCCCGTAGGGATAGAGATCGTCCATCAACCACACCCTGACTGGGCCGGCCGTCGCCAGCCAGGCGCGCTCCTCTGCGCTGTAGAGCTCGCTGGGGCGTTCGACGATGTCGCGGATGGGGCCGTTCCACTGGCTGAAGATGAGGCTGTGGGTAATGTCGCTCACCCCCGCCAGGGCGTGATTGAGCAGCGCCAGCAGCCGGGGGCTGTCGGCCGAGACCGCAAAGCGAAAGCCGTCTGCCGCGATGGCGGGTTGCGCCTGGCTGCGCTGCCGGATCTTGTCGAAGCGCTCGCTGTTGAGGTAGTGCAGGGAGTGGGGGTCGCTTAGCAGCAGCGGCTCGCGGCCGAAGAAGACCGCATCGAAGGCCGCCACGTTGGAGGGGTAGTTGACCAGCACCAGATCCGGGTAGTAGCGCTTGAAGGCGGCCTCGTCCACATAGCCCTGCACGGTGGCGACCCGCTGGCCCGGCAGCAGCAGCGGGCCCTGTTCGGCAGCGAGCGCCGAGAAGACGGGGGCACTGCTGAAATAGCGCTGGCTGAGGGCGATGCCCGCTTGGTCGGCGCCGCTCAGGCTGAGGTTGCCGAGATTGACGAGGTCAAGCCCCCCCGCCCGCAGCGCCGCCAGTGCACTGCGCTTGTCGTCGAACACCCGCAGCTCGACCGGCTTTTGCAGGGTCTTGGCGACGATGTCGAGATAGTCGGCGGAGATCCCCTCGAAGTGCTCGTCCGGCCCGGTCATGGCGAACGGGCGGTAGTCGTGGCGCAGCACACCGACGCGCAGCAGCTGGTGCCGGGCCAGCCACTGCTGTTCGGCTGCCTGCGTGGGGGCCGGGCTGCTCTGCAGGTAGTGACGGCTGTGCAGGGTGAGCGCCTGGGCGCAGAGGGGAAACAGCAGACAGAGCAGCAGCAGGGGTCGAATAAGGTTCATTGCCGGCTTGCGCCCCTCCCGCTGGTCAGATGGTGATCGAAAGCGGCGATTCTACCGAAGAGCGGCGGACAATGAACCTTTAATCAGCAGTTTGTCAGTGCCGGCGCCATAAAAAATGGCGGGAAGCGACCCGCCATCTTGCGCTGTCTGGCACTGCCAGGGCTCAACCGAAGCGGTAGGAGCCCATGTAGAGGCTGCCGCCATCCCAGCTGTCGTGCAGCTTGACGGGCTTGTCCTGGCCGGCGGCGCCGAGCGCCACGAACAGCGGACGCAGGTGATCGTCGTGGGGATGGGATTCCACCGCCCCCGGCGCCCGTGCCCGGTAATCTTCCAGCGCGGTCCGATCGCCTTCGCTCATGGTCAGCTCCAGCCAGTTGACGAAGCTGCGGGCCCAGCCCGGCACCGGCGAGTTTTCCGGCCCCAGCGCCCGCAGGTTGTGGGTGATGGCGCCGGAGGCCAGGATGCCGATCCCCTGGGCGCGCAGCTGCTGCAGCGCCTCCCCCAGTTGCCACAGCTGGTGCGGGGTGAAGCTGGCCGGGATGGAGAGCTGCACCAGCGGGACGCTGCTGGCGGGATCCATCAGCGAGAGCAGTGACCAGACCCCGTGATCCAGCTCGCGGCGCACCGGCTCGGCGGGCAGGCCCGCCAGCAGCAGCTGATCGCTCACCGCCTCCTGCAGCCAGAGCGGGCTGCTGGCCGGCCAGCGGATGTGGTAGAGCGGCTCGGGGAAGCCGTAGAAGTCGTACATCAAGGCCGGGTTGGGCTCGACGTTAATCTGCAGCTCGCTGCGGGTAAACCAGTGGGCCGAGATGACCACCAGCCCCTTCAGATCGCCAAGGCGCAGATTTTTGAGGAAATGGGTCGCCGGCTGGTCGCGCAGAACCAGATCCGGGGCGCCATGGGAGATGAACCAGACGGGGGCGATAGACATGACAGACTCCATATGCGTTGTGCCGGTGCGCGGCGCACCGAAAACCCTGGGTCAGGGCGACATGCCACTGACGATATGGTCATTATCTGCCCCGACAATGAAGTTAACAATCCAGCGAAATGAATAAGAACTGTTCACTATTGGTTGATAGTTATGGGTGGGAAGGAGGGGGGAACCAATAACAAGGCCGGCGCAATGGCCGGCCCTGGGGGATCAAACAGGCGACAGGCCTGCCATCAACAACTTACTGAATACCCAGCAGTTCCACGTCGAAGATCAGCACGGATCCCGGCGGAATTTTGCCGGCGGCGCGATCGCCGTAGGCCAGGTTGGCGGGGATGTAGAAGCGGGTCTTCTCCCCTTCCACCATCAGCTGCACCCCTTCGGTCCAGCCGGCGATCACCTGGTTGAGACCAAACTCGATGGGCTCGCCGCGGGCGACCGAGCTGTCGAAGACGGTACCATCCAGCAGCTTGCCTTCGTAGTGCACCTTCACCTTGCTGCTGGCGGTGGGGTGAACGGTGCCGGTGCCCGGGGTCAGCACTTCATACTGCAGGCCGGAGGCGGTGGTGGTCACCAGGGGTTTTTCCTTGTTGGCGGCGAGGAACTCGGCGCCCTTGCGCACGTTTTCCACGGCCTGCTTCTTGTTGTTGCTGCTCGAGTAGAAGTAGTAGGCGACGCCGGCAACCAGCAGCGCGATCAAAACGAATTTCATCGGGTATCCCTATGTCGTGAAATGCCGAGAGGGCAGTGAGAGCGGCATCTTATCCCAGCCGGGGGGCGAGGGCGAGCCGGCGGGCGGCAAGATGTGACTGGACGGGCAAAGCCAGAGTTAGAGCCAGAGCCGAGGGACGCAGCGCATCCCCCGGCCCCTGTCGTTACTTGGCGGCCACCATCATCAGGGCGGGCAGGGCGAAGAAGAGGCCCGCCACGTAACCGAGCGCCAGCAGCTTGTTCTCGCTGCCGACCCGGGCCAGCCCCTCGGCCGCCTTGACCGGCAGCTCGCGCAGGCAGGGCACTCCGTAGATGAGCACCACGGCGAACAGGTTGAACAGCACGTGCACCAGGGCGATGGTCAGCGCCAGCTTGGCACCGGCGCCGCTGATGGCGGTGGCGGCCAGCAGGGCGGTGATGGTGGTGCCGATGTTGGCGCCCAGGGTGAAAGGGTAGAGCTGACGGGTGCTGAACACGCCGCCGCCGGCCAGCGGGATCATCAGGCTGGTGGTGGTGGAAGAGGACTGCACCATCACGGTGACCAGGGTGCCGGAGGCGATGCCGGTCAGCGGGCCGCGGCCCAGCGCCCGGTGCAGCAGATCCCTGGCACGGCCCACCAGCACCCGTTGCAGCACCTTGCCGAGCCAGGTGACGCAGCCGAGGATCAGCAGGATGCCGATGCAGATGGTGGCGATGGCGGGCCCTTTGCCCGGCAGGAAGGCCACCAGGCCGTCGATGAAGGTGAGGGCCGGGGCGAGCAGCGGCTTCATGAAGTCCATCCCCTGCATCGACATGTCGGCGGAGCCCGCCAGCAGGTCGGCCAGCGCCTCGGCGCTCTTTTGCAGCAGGCCGAACATCAGTTCCAGCGGCAGGAAGATGAACACCGCCAGCAGGTTGAAGAAGTCGTGCACGGTGGCGGCGGCAAAGGCGCGGCGAAACTCGCCCCGATCCCGGATATGGCCGAGGGAGACGATGGTGTTGGTGATGGTGGTGCCAAGGTTGGCGCCCATCACCATGGGGATGGCCATGCCGATGGGCAGGCCGCCGGCCACCAGGCCGACGATGACCGAGGTCACCGTGCTGGAGGATTGCACCAGGGCGGTCGCCAGGATGCCGAGCAGCAGGGCGACGAAGGGGTTGCTGGCGAAGGCGAAGATCTGGGCCGCGCCCTCGGCGCCGCCGGAGAAGCCCTTGAAGCCGTGGGAGACGGCGCCGACGGCAACCAGGATCAGGTAGATCAGAGTGATGACAGCGAGCCAGTTGAACAGTGGGCCGGTACGACGGGTCTGCTGTTGTGCGAAAGATGGGGTGCTGTGCATGAAGCCTCTTGGGACAGTCTGCGTGAAAATGGACGGGCGCATTAGACCAAGGCTCCATGACAGAAATATGACAAAGTGACACTTTTGTGATGCTTTGATGACATGGACGGCGGGGTCCATTGGACAGGAGGTGTCGGAGCTGGCCGGGATCCCGGCCGGTTTGGCCACAGATCCCCCGCGCGGCTTGCAGCCGGGAGCCAGGGCGCTATGCTGCCCCCTTTCCTTCCCTCAACGAGAGTGATGTTGTTATGCGTGCATGGGTGCTGTGTCTGTCCCTGGGTCTGCTGTCTGCCGGTGTGCAGGCGAGCGTGTTCAAATCCGAGTGCAACCTCGACAAGGCGGTGAAGAACGAGGCGCTCAATGCGACCCTGGGGGTCAAGGGCAACTGCGACACCGACAAGCTGGTGCGCCAGCAGAAAGAGAAGGCCAAGGCCGAGGTGAAGAAGAACACCCAGGACGTGCTGGACCAGAAAACTGCCGGCCTCAAAGAGGGCAAGAGCCAGCTGCAGGGGACCCAGCAGAAGGTCAATCAGGCCGGCCAGCAGCTCAAGCAGACCCAGCAGGATGTGAAGGCGGTGGCCAAGGATCCGCTCAAGGCGGCCGCCACTGCGGTGATCAATCAGGGCTGATCAGCCTGCCTGCTTTGGGTGGGGCCGCGAGCGCGGCGTGCACAGCAAGAAGGGGAGCCATGGCTCCCCTTCTGCATTTGTGCGTCTGCTCGTCGCCCTTACTGGGTGTCGGCCGCCTCTTCGTACTGACGGAAGGGGATGCGGAACACCGCGAGGCGCAGGAACAGGTAGGTGACGCCAAGGCCGGCCCAGATCAGGCCCAGCTCCAGCGAGCTCTGCTCCAGGTTGATCCAGAGCGCGCCTATGGTGGCGGCGCCCAGCAGCGGCAGCACCAGGAACAGCAGGTGCTCCTTGAGGCTCTTGTTGCGCTTCTCGCGCACCCAGAACTGGCCGATGACCGACAGGTTGACGAAGGTGAAGGCCACCAGGGCACCGAAGTTCACCAGCGCCAGCGCCATGTCCAGATCGAACGACACCGCGGAGAGCGCCAGGGCGCCCACCATCAGCACGTTGATGGCCGGGGTGCGGAATTTCGGGTGGATGTAGCCGAACACCCGCTCCGGGATCATCCGATCGCGCCCCATCACGTAGAGGATGCGCGATACGCCGGCGTGGGCGGCCATGCCGGAGGCCAGCACCGCCACCGTGGTGCACACCAGCACCACGCTCTGGAACAGGGTGCCGCCGACGTAGAGGGCGATCTCCGGGAGCACGGCGTCCGGCTCCTTGAAGCGGGCCAGATCCGGGAAGTAGAGCTGCAGGAAGTAGGAGACGGCCACGAAGATGATGCCGCCGATCAGCGCGGTCAGCACGATGGCGCGCGGGATCACCTTGCCGGCGTTGGGGGTCTCTTCGGAGAGCGAGCTCAAGCCATCGAAGCCCAGGAACGAGAAGCAGAGGATGGTGGCGCCGGTAAACAGCGGCACCATGCCGGCCGACTCGAAGTGGAACGGCCGGCTGCTCAGCAGGGTCGCCGCCCCTTCACCGTGATAGATGCCCCAGCCCATCAGGCCGAGGAAGACGGTGATGATGGCGAGCTGGATGAAGACGATGACGCCGTTGAAGTTGGCCACCAGGTTGATGCCGCGCAGGTTGAGGAAGGTCATCACGGTCACCAGACCGAAGATGAAGATCCAGGGCTCGACGCCGGGGAACATGGCGGTCAGGTAGATCTTGGCCAGCAGGATGTTGATCATCGGCATGAACATGTAGTCGAGCAGGGAGGACCAGCCGACCATGAAACCGATGTAGGGGGTGAACACCTTCTGGGCATAGGTATAAGCCGAGCCCGCGGAGGGGAAGCGGCGCACCAGATGGCCGTAGCTGAAGGCGGTCAGCAGGATGCCGCCGAGCGCCAGCAGATAGGCGGTGGCGACGCGGCCTTCGGTAATGTCACCGACGATGGCAAAGGTATCGAATACCGCCATGGGTGTGAGGTAAGCCAGACCCATCACCACTACCTGGAAGAGGGTGAGCGTCTTGAGCAGCTTGGCACCGGCCATCACGCTTTCTCCTCTGCGATCGCCAGGTTGGCGAAGGGGGACGGGATCAGGGACGCAGCGCGTCGCTGGACACAGGGGACGCCGGTCTGCGGCACAGACGGGTGGCGTACGCCGGCGGGCACCGGCAGGAAAGCAGTGAAATGCCCCATGTTTTTCCTCACAACGTCGGGAGATTGCCTGGCAATCTCGATATCAATTCCGGTACAAAGTCCGGCCTCTTGGTGAATGTGGTTTTCCCCTAAAAAACGAAGAACCGATGCTGCAAAAAACATCGGCTCTCAGGGGCGGCGTATTGTGCCCTCAGGGGGGGGAGGACACAAGCAAAAAAGCCCCGGTCGGGGGATTTTGTTGACCTGGGTCAGGTCGGGCTGCGGCACCGGGCTGGCAGCCAGTGTTGACGGGGGCTGCAGCGACGCAGGTCACGCGCGAAAAAGGCTGTTGCGCAGGGCTGACAGGGGTAAAAAAAAAGCGCCCGCAGAGGGCGGGCGCTATGAACACAAAGAAGGCTTAAGAGGCGTCGGTTTCGGGCCGGCGAAGCTGGACCCGGAACACGGTGAGCCGCAGCAGCAGATAGAGGGCGCCGAGGGCGGCCCAGATCAGCCCCAGTTCGAAGGAGGCCGGCTCCAGATTGAGCCAGAGCACGCCGATGCAGGCGGCCCCGCACAGGGGCAGCAGCAGGAACACCAGATGGTCCCGCAGCGTCTTGTTGTGACCGAGCTTGACGTAGAAGTGGGCGATCACCGCTAGGTTGACGAAGGTGAAGGCGACCAGGGCGCCGAAGTTGATCAGCGCCAGCGCCATCTCCAGGTCGAACGACACCGCCGAGAGGGCCAGTACCCCCACCAGCAGCACGTTCAGGGCCGGGGTCTGCCAGGTCGGGTGAACGTAGGCGAAGAAGCGGCTCGGCAGGGCGCGATCCCGCCCCATCACGTAGAGCAGGCGCGACACGCCGGCGTGGGAGGCGAGCCCGGAGGCCAGCACCGCCACCGTGGTGCAGACCAGCACCACCGCCTGGAACAGCTTGCCACCCACATAGAGGGCGATCTCCGGCAGCACCGCATCCGGCTGCTGGAAGCGGGAGATGTCCGGGAAGAACAGCTGCAGGAAGTAGGAGACGGAGATGAACAGCACGCCGCCGATCAGCGCCGTCAGCACGATGGCGCGGGGGATCACCCGGGAGGCGTCCGGGGTCTCTTCGCTCAATGTGGTGATGGCGTCAAAGCCGAGGAACGACAGGCAGAGAATGGAGGCACCGGTCAGCAGAGGGGCCACATTCATGTGCTCGGAGAAGAAGGGACGGCTGCTCGCCACCGTGCCGAGCCCCTCGCCATGGTAGACACCCCAGGCGATGAGGCCGATGAAGACGGCGATGATGCTGAACTGCATGATGACGATCAGGCTGTTGAAGTTGGCCACCAGCTTGATGCCGCGCAGGTTGAGCAGGGTCATGACGGTGGCCAGACCGAGGATGTAGGTCCAGGGTTCCACGCTCGGGAACAGGGCCTCCATGTAGATCTTGGCCAGCAACATGTTGATCATCGGCATGAACATGTAGTCGAGCAGAGAGACCCAGCCCACCATGAAACCCACGTAAGGGTGAAACACCTTCTGGGCATAGGTATAGGCGGAGCCTGCCGAGGGAAATTTGCGTACCAGGTGACCGTAGCTCATGGCGGTGAACAGCATGCCGATGAGGGCGAACAGGTAGGCGGTGGGCACATGCCCTTCGGTGATCTCGGTGACGATGCCGAAGGTGTCGAACACGGCCATGGGGGTCAGGTAAGCCAGCCCCATGATGACCACGTGCCACAGTTTGAGGCTTTTTTTCAGGCCGACGGGTTGGGCATTCATTGTGCTTTCCCCTCAATCCGGGCCGAAGGGATCAGGCTGACGGTATCAACCTGGGCATAGGGGGCGCCAGAGACGCGGCGCAGACCGGCGTGGGCCGGCAGGAAAGCAGTGAAATACCCCATGGTGTTCCTCACTAGAGAAGCGGGTGTCGTGAGATGGCAATCCATCTCGCTATCATTTCCGGTCGGTTCCGGCCTCGTTGTGGATTTGTTTGCCGCAAAAAAAGAACCTGACTCAGCAAGTGGTCGGTCCTTTATTGCGGCGGCGCATTGTGCATTCGTGTTGCCCCCTTGACAAGCATATCAAGGGGGCAAAAACGCATTTTTTTGCACTGATGAGCGGATGTTGCGGTTCTGATCAGCCCTGGGCTGCCAGCAGGGCCTGCTCGAGCAGATCCAGCCCCTCGTCGACGAGGGCCGGCGAGGCCGTTAGCGGCGCCAGGAAGCGGATGACGTTGGCACGCACACCGCAGGCCAGCAGCACCAGCCCACGCTTGCCCGCCTCGGCCACCAGCCGCTTGGTGAGGTCGGCATCCGGTCTGGCCGCATCGCGCTGCTTGACCAGCTCCATGGCCACCATGGCGCCGGGGCCGCGGATGTCACCGATGCAGTCAAAGCGCTCCGCCAGCTGCTGCAGGCGGGCCTTGATCTGCTCGCCCTGAGCCTGGGCCCGTTGGTTGAGCTGCTCCTCTTCAATCACCTCCAGCACCGCCAGGGCGGCGGCGCAGGCGATGGGGGAGCCGGCATAGGTACCGCCCAGACCACCCGGCTTGGCGGCGTTCATCACCTCCGCCTTGCCCACCACGGCGGAGAGCGGGAAGCCGCCAGCCAGGCTCTTGGCCAGGGTCATGATGTCCGGCTCGATGCCGGCATATTCGGTGGCGAAGGTCTTGCCGGTGCGACAGAAACCGCTCTGGATCTCGTCGCAGATGAGCAGGATGCCGTGCTGATCGCACAGCTGGCGCAGGCGCTGCATGAAGCTGGCGGAGGCGGGGTAGAAGCCCCCTTCTCCCTGCACCGGCTCGATGATGATGGCGGCGACCCGGGTCGGCTCGATATCCGCGCTGAAGCAGAGATCCAGCGCGGCCAGCGCATCGGCCTCGCTCACCCCCAGGTAGTCGCTCGGGAAGGGCAGGTGATAGACCTCTCCCGGGAAGGGGCCGAAGCCGGTCTTGTAGGGCACCACCTTGCCGGTGAGCGCCATCCCCATCATGGTGCGGCCGTGAAAGCCCCCCTTGAAGGCGATGGTGCCGCTGCGGCCGGTGTGGGCGCGGGCGATCTTGATGGCGTTCTCCACCGCCTCGGCGCCGGTGGAGAGAAACAGGGTGCGCTTCGGGGTGGGACCGGGTACCAGGGCATTCAACTTTTCCGCCAGCTCGATATAGCCGGGGTAGGGGGTGACCTGGAAACAGGTGTGGCTGAATTTTTCCAGCTGTGCGCGTACCGCCGCCACCACTTTCGGGTGGTTGTGGCCGGTGTTGAGCACGGCGATGCCGGAAGCAAAATCGATGTAGCGGTTGCCCTCCACATCCCACAGCTCGGCGTTTTGCGCCCGCTCGATAAACACTGGCAGCAGGGTGCCGACGCCATTGACCACGGCCGCTTCGCGGCGCGCTTGCCACGCCTTGTTTGATGCTGACTGACTCATCTTTCCTCCCTGAGGGGCCGGGGGCCCCTGTCTCAATGTGGCGAGGCCCCTTGGGAGCACTCACTTCGTCCTTGTGAACTGATATGGCTGCGCCGGCGGGTGGCGGGCCCCTGTTGCAGGCCCGGCCGCCGGCGCAAGATGTGGCTGCCTAGCGGATGCCGCCGAAGCAGAGGTATTTGGTCTCGAGGTACTCCTCCAGCCCCTCGGCCGCCCCTTCACGGCCGAGGCCCGACTCCTTGATACCGCCAAAGGGGGCCAATTCGGTCGAGATGATCCCCTCGTTGATGCCGACCATGCCGTATTCGAGCTGCTCGGCCACCCGCCAGACGCGGGCGATGTCGCGGCCATAGAAGTAGGCGGCCAGACCATAGGGGGTGTCGTTGGCCAGGGCGATGGCCTCGGCTTCGGTCTCGAAGCGCACCAAGGGCGCCACCGGGCCGAAGATCTCCTCCTGCAGGATGGGGTTGGTTTTATCGACCTTGCCCAGAATGGTGGGCTGGTAGAAGAGCGGGCCGGCGGGGTGGGCTTCGCCCCCCAGCAGCAGCTCGGCGCCGGCGGCGGTGGCCTGTTTGACCAGCTCGGCCACCTTGCTGGCGGCGGCCGGGTTGATGAGCGGGCCTATCTGGGTGCCCTCGTTCATGCCGTCGCCCACCTTGAAGGCCTTGACTGCGGCGGTGAGCTTCTCGGCGAAGGCGTCGTAGATGCCGGCTTGCACCAGGATGCGGTTGGCACAGACGCAGGTCTGGCCGGCGTTGCGGTATTTGGAGGCGAGCGCGCCGGCGATGGCGGCGTCGAGATCGGCGTCGTCAAACACGATGAAGGGGGCGTTGCCACCAAGCTCCAGCGACAGCTTCTTCATGGTGTCGGCGCACTGGCGCATCAACAGCTTGCCGATGCGGGTGGAGCCGGTGAAGGAGAGCTTGCGCACCGTCTTGTTGTTGCACAGCTCGTTGCCCACCGCCGCAGCCTGATGGCTGGTGACGATGTTGATGACCCCGGCCGGGATGCCCGCCTGCTCTGCCAGCGCCGCCAGCGCCAGGGCACACAGCGGCGTCTCGGCGGCCGGCTTGATGACGATGGTGCAACCGGCGGCCAGCGCCGGGCCCGCCTTGCGGGTGATCATGGCGATGGGGAAGTTCCAGGGGGTGATGGCGGCGACCACCCCGACCGGCTGCTTGATGGTGGCCAGCCGGCGATCGCTGGAGAAACCCGGAATGGTGCGGCCGTAGGCGCGTTTGCCCTCTTCCGCGAACCACTGGATGAAGCTGGCGCCATAGGCCACTTCCCCCTTGGCCTCGGCCAGCGGCTTGCCCTGCTCGCAGGTCATGATGCGGGCCAGCTCCTCCTGGTTGGCCATGATGAGCTCGAACCAGGCGTAGAGCCGGTTGCTGCGCTCCTTGGCGGTGAGCGCGGCCCAGCCGGGCTGGGCTGCGTGGGCGGCGGCGATGGCGCGGCGGGTGTCGCCTTCGTCCATGTCGGGCACTTGGGTAATGACCTGACCGGTGGCCGGGTTGTGCACCTCGAACCGGCGTCCGCCGCCGGCTTCACACCAGCGGCCATCTATATAGGCAAGGGATTTGATCAGGGAGAGTGCGGGTTGTGATGCTGACATAGATAGCAAGCCTCGATTGTGGGTCAGGGGGCCGGCTCATCCTGTGCCGCCACCGTATAGAATAATAAGCACAGGAAGACCATAAATTGAGCTGAAATGTTTTTCAAGTGTTAAATATATTTGAGTAAACTGTGTCTTGCATGCTAGAAATGGAGCTGTTGGAGCGATTTTACCGGTTTTTGCGGTGCAGGGTGTGCAAAATAATGAACGGTATGCACTGTGCAGGATAACAAACAGGCCGGTTGGATTGACTCGCTATTTTAACCGGGTGCCCAGCTGGCACCTGACAGGCACACAGGGAGGTGGCCGAATGCAGCAACCACAGGGCGAGACGCGCTGGCAGTCCATGACCGACAACCCCATGACGGACAAGGGCGTGGCGCAGAGCATGGGCGAGCGTCTGGCGGCGACCCGCCGGCGGCTCGGGCTCTCCCAGCGACGGGTCGCCGAGCTGAGCGGGCTGACCCATGGCGCCATCTGCATGATAGAGCAGGACAAGGTGAGCCCCTCGGTGGCCTCTTTGCAAAAACTGCTCAGTGTCTATGAGCTGCCGCTGTCGCGCTTCTTCGCGGAAGAGGAGGGCGGTACGCCGAGCGTGGTGATCAAGGCCGAGCAGCTGATCGAGCTGGGCAGCCAGGGGGTCTCGATGAAGCTGGTGCACAACGGCAACAACCGCCGCCAGCTCGGCTTCATGCTGGAGACTTACGCCCCCGGTACCGACACCGGCGGCCAGGTCACGCATCTGGGGGAGGAGGTGGGCACCGTGCTGGAGGGATCTGTGATCCTGACGGTGGCGGGCCAGGCCTATCCACTCAGCGCCGGGGACAGCTACGTGATCGACACGGGCGAGCCCCACAGTTTCAGCAATCCGTCGGGGCAGGTCTGCCGCATCGTCAGCGCCCACACCCCGGCCAACTTCTAGTGCCGAGACATCGTCTCGTTTGGGAAAAGAACCGGTAAGGAAACAGGGATCATGACCGAACATGTAAACAGTTACTACGCAGCCAGTGCCAACAAACACGCGCCCTATCCGACGTTGACCGAACAGCTGGAGTGCGACGTCTGTGTCATCGGGGCGGGTTATACCGGCCTCTCCAGCGCGCTGCACCTGGTGGAAAAGGGCTATTCGGTAGTGGTGCTGGAGGCGGCCCGGGTGGGCTTTGGCGCCAGCGGTCGCAACGGCGGCCAGATCGTCAACTCCTACAGCCGTGACATCGACACCATAGAAGCGAACTGCCCACCAGATCAGGCCAGGCTGCTCGGTTCCATGCTGTTTGAGGGGGGCCAGATCATCCGCGAGCGGATCAAGCGCTACAACATCCAGTGTGATCTGCAGGAGGGCGGTGTCTTTGCCGCCGAGACCGAGAAGCAGTTGCACGAGCTCAAGGCGCAGCAGGCGCGCTGGGAGAAGTGGGGCAACGACAAGCTGGAGCTGCTCGATGCCGACGGCGTGCGCGAGGTGGTGGCGAGCGATCGCTACGTCGGTGCCCTGCTCGACAAGAGCGGCGGCCACATCCACCCTCTCAACCTGGCGCTGGGGGAGGCGGAAGCCATCCGCTTGCAGGGGGGCAAGATCTTCGAGCAGTCTGCCGTCATCAGCATCACCCCGGGCACGCCTGCGCTGGTCAAGACCGCCAAGGGGGCGGTGAAGGCGCGCTTCGTGGTGGTGGCCGGCAACGCCTATCTCGGCAATCTGGTGCCTGAGCTGGCCGGCAAGAGCATGCCCTGCGGCACCCAGGTGATCGCCACCGAGGTGCTGGGGGAGGAGCGGGCCCGCTCGCTGCTGCCGCAAAACTACTGCCTGGAAGATTGCAACTACTTGCTCGACTACTACCGTACCTCCGGTGATCACCGGCTGATCTATGGCGGTGGCGTGGTCTATGGGGCGCGGGATCCGGCGGACATCGAGCGGCTGATCATCCCCAAGATGCTGAAAACCTTCCCGCAACTGGCGGACGTCAAGGTGGAGTACACCTGGACCGGCAACTTCCTGCTCACCCTGTCGCGTCTGCCGCAGTTTGGCCGTATCGGCTCCAACATCTACTACATGCAGGGCTACAGCGGCCATGGCGTCACCTGTACCCATCTGGCGGGCAAGCTGCTCTCCGAGGTGTTGAGCGGTCAGGCGGAGCGCTTCGATGCATTCGCCAAGTTGCCCCATTACCCCTTTCCGGGTGGCCGCCTGTTCCGCATCCCCTTCACCGCCGCCGGCGCCGCCTGGTATACCTTGCGCGATCGACTGGGGGTGTGATTGCCAGGCAGTCCATAGCAACAAGGCCACCCCTGGGTGGCCTTGTTGTTTTGCGGCTAAGTCGCCTGTGAGCACAGGCTGCGAGTCAGTGGTTACTGCGCCCGCAGCGGGGTGGCCGGCCAGAACCTGTGGTAGAAGTCGAGCCAGCCCTCAAAGTGACCCTGCAATAGCTCGGGGTGGGGCGAGTGCTGGAAGATAGCGATCTGCTCTGGCGTGATCATCTGCCAACCGTAGTTGAGAGGCATGCTGAAGGTGCCCTCCACCTGATTGATGTCGCTCAGCGCCGATTGCTTGTCGGGTCGCTCGATGAGGGTGCGATCCGTCACCAGGAAGATGAGCTGGTTGCCGAGCACCGCCTGATAGGCGCTCACCATCCACTTCGCCTTGGTGTAGCGGTCGCGTTCGATGACGGTGAACTTCCCCGCCCGGCAGACGGCGTAGTAATCCGCCTCCTTGGAGGAGAGATGCATCTCGTAGTTGCAGCCCAGGCTGTTGATGAGCACCAGGCCCGCCAGCACCATGCCGGTGGCGCTGAGCCCGAAGAGCAGGCGGATCAGAGCGGCGCGTCTCATGGCTTCTTCTCCTCGAATTTGGCCTGATCTTCCCCGACCATCAGCCAGATCTCGCCGGCAGCCGGAGTGGGCAGACGGGATGCCGCTTTCTGGGTTCGGCAGAGCGTGCCCTGACCGACCGGTTCGCAGCGCACCGAGACCCAGGTCGCGCTCAGGTAGAGACCGGTGAGCAGCAGCAAGGCGAGAAACAGCCCCATCACCCCGAGCAGCAGACGTTGTTGCCAGCGTGGCAAAGGGATGGGCCCGGTATCCCGGGAAGCGGCAACGGGCTCGGTGGCGACAGGCTCGCCCGCCTCCGGCAAGAGCGCTGGGTCGGCAGCAGGTTCGCTCAGGGGGGGCGTGCTGGCTGTGGGGATGGGCTGCATGGCGGCGGGCGACAACATCAACAGATAGCCCTGGCGGGGCAAGGTGCGGATCACCGCCTCCTGCTCCGGGGTATCCAGATAGCGGCGCAAGTTGGCAATGGCCACGGGCAGGGAGCTGGCGCTCACCGGTCGTCCGTCCCAACCGATGGTGAGCAGGGTCTCCTTGCTGTGCAGGCTGCCGGCATGGGTCAGGAAGAAGTACAGCAGTCGTGCCTCCGCAGCAGACACACGCACGCTGGTTAGGTTCCCATCCTGGGAGCGGGTCAGGGTGAGCTGTTTCGAATCCAGAACAAAGCGACCGAAGGCATGCAGGTGAGGGGCGTGATCCGGATCCATGGCGCGGTGATCGTCTCGCAGATGATGTTGCTTATTAATAGGTAGAGAGTGAAATCTGACGGGGGCGCCCCCCCTTGTCAAGGGATAGATGGGAGCAGCAGAGGCTGGCTCCCCACGAGTGTGAAAGGCAAGGGGCGGGCACTGGATGAACAAGCGCTCGCCCCGTGGCAGGATGGTGCTGCTCAATGGACTACATACATGCCGAACAAGGTGCCAGCACCACTGAAGTGACACGCGAAGAAGGTGTCAGACGGTAAAAAAGGCGTGCTTGCCATGCTCGTTTTGCCAACCATCGACCAGCTGAAATACATATTCAGCCAGTGTGGCAGTAGCTTCACTTCCCTGTTCACTATTTAATTTATTGCGATTGAAAGAATTGTTGCTGTCATCATTTATCTTATTTTTATGATAATGGTCAGCGTACTATTCGAGGGCGGCAGCAGCCCCAAATCAGTGGCTCCAACAAGAGCATGATGGGTTTTTATATTCTGGTGGCGGGTGCTGGGAAGGCTTGATGAGATCATCAATGCCAAGCATGTTCGCATATTTAAATCCTGTGAACCAGGAGGGGTTATAACCTGATGTTGTGGCCTGCAGAGTAACTGGCCGGTCCAGTTGGGGCCAACGAGAGAACATTGTTAAAAACTATTAAAATGCATAAAATCAAGTGGTTATATGCATACCGCTCCATTGCAGTACCAAGTCTGGCGGTGCTGCCGTGTCAGGCGCTGCTGGCCAGCCGGCTGCGGGCAGTGGAGGGCTGGTGCAGTATTGGTAACCAGTGTGCAATGCGAGGTTGCCCGTTAATAGTTTTTAATAATGTTTATTGTATTGCCGGATAG
This sequence comes from Aeromonas sp. FL131, assembly GCF_049860615.1. Taxonomy (NCBI): domain Bacteria; kingdom Pseudomonadati; phylum Pseudomonadota; class Gammaproteobacteria; order Aeromonadales; family Aeromonadaceae; genus Aeromonas; species Aeromonas sp. FL131. The sequence goes on along the minus strand of NZ_CP187595.1, from coordinate 2,832,160 downwards.
CAGCTCATCAATATATTTTCAAGTGACTCGCTTTGACTAGAATATTGAACAATAACTGTAAGAGAAGATTACCCTTCAACCCATCAGCTATCTGGCAATGCCAAGAGGTAAATTATGAACTGGTATTTCAATGCGTTTAAAAACTATTTCAATTTCAGCGGGCGGGCATCCCGCCAAGAATATTTCATGTTCCTGCTGATCAATACCGTGATATGCGTTGCCCTGTCGCTGGCGTTCAACGCTCCTGAGCAGCTCAATTATCCCTTGGGTGTATATGGCTTGCTGACGCTGATCCCGACCGTGGCGCTGGGGGTACGCCGCTTGCACGACACCAATCGCACCGGCTGGTATCTGCTGGTGGGGGCCATTCCGGTGCTGGGTTTCCTGATCCTGCTCTTCTTCAAGCTGCAAAAAGGCTCGACTCTGCCCAACCGCTACGGTGCCGCCCTGTTGTGAGCCCGTCTGCACCAACCTTGCATAAAGAAGAACACCGCCAGTTGGCGGTGTTCTTCTTTATATGGGCTCTTATTGAGCCAGGGATTTCAGTTGCTGCTTGTCCGGCGGGTTGTTCCAGTCGATGGGGCCGTGGGTAAAGCGGTATTGCAGGCGCGGCAGGCTGGTTTCCAGCCACTCTTCGCGAAAATAGGCGTAGCCCTGATCCCAGTCCGGGTCGTTGGCCCAGCCGGTTTGCAGAAAGTAGAGCCGGGTGCCCTGGCCTTCCGGAACGAACCGCAGGCTGACCTGGGTTTTTTGCAGGCGGATGTGGGGCAGGGAGGGCGGGAAATTCCAGCTGAAGCTGAGCAGGTCGTGGGGCATGACGGCCATCACCCGGCAACCTTCGCTGCCACGTTCACCCAGCGGGGCATCGGGTCTGAAATAGATTTCGAAGGGACCATTCGGTTCGGGCACCATCAGGCACTCCGGTGCAAGAAAACTGCGCAGGCCACTCTCGGTTGTCCAGGCGCGCCAGACATCGTCGATATGGGCCGGAACAAAGATGTTGCCTTCTATCTGCTTGTTATCCATAAATCAGCGAGCCTCAAACCATCCATACATGGGACTCAGGCAGTATAGTCCCATGGCTCATGAAATGGACAGAGGTGTGTCACACCCCTGCCATCGCCGGGAGACTATTATGCCCGTGCGATTTGACATGGTGCCTGTGTTCCATTGAGAGTGGGGTCAGGCAGTCACAATGACAAGGACGCTTTGATGATCAGAGTCATGCAAGAGACGGATATTCCCCAGCTGGCGCAGCTGTTTCTCAAAGGGCGGCGGCAGACGTTTCACTGGGTCGATCCCGCTCATTTTAGGCTGGAAGATTTTGACGAGCAGACCCGGGGCGAGCAGATCTGGGTGGCCGAGCAGGGGGGAGCGCCTTGCGGGTTTGTCTCCATCTGGGGAGATGAAAGCTTCGTTCACCACCTGTATATCTCGGCCGACTGGCATGGGCAGGGGGTGGGGCGGGCCCTGCTGAGTCACGGGTTGGCCTCTTTTCAAAAGCCTGCCTCACTCAAGGTGGCGACCCACAACACGGCGGCGCTGGCCTTTTATCATCGACTGGGGTGGCAGAATACGGCAGAAACCGGCCACTGCGAGATTACCGGCCCCTGGCGGCGGTTGATCCTGGAATAGGGCGCCAGCGCCCTGCGACTGATCAGATCATGGTTGCAGAGCTGCATTGCCGGCAGCAACGAGCGGATGCTGCCGGTAATATATAGTGTCAATCGTCTACCTTGAGTCTCATGTGGGTGAGTCAGGTTTTAACAACCGTGGCCAATTGTAAAATAGCGGTCGCAACTGTGATGGAAAATATAACGGGGTACATCTGCGCTATTTGCCATACCAGGTATGGGGAATTGCATGGCAAAAGATGAGCTGGTGTGACGTAATGGGGAATGGCTGAATAAAGTCAGCGGTATATTCAGCCGCTCTTTTTTGTTAAGAAAGTGACAGCGGCTATAAAATCATTATGTTGTCATCAAACAGCCGTGCTATTCTCAAGCTGTGTTATCCCTGTGACAAACAAAAATAATTCTGTGAGGAAGTAATGAACGAGTTTCTGAAAGTTCTGCTGAACATTCGCAGCCTGCGCGCTGCCATCCGTGAATTGCCGTTTGAACAGCTGCAAGAAGCAAAAGAAAAGTTCGAGCTGGTATATAACGAGCGTGCCGAGTCTGTTGAACAAGAGCGTGCCGAACAGGAAGAGCGTCAGCGCAAGCTGAGCGAGTTCACTGAAATGCTGCAGCAGGCCGGTATCGACCCCCGTGAGCTGCTGAACAGCGCCGCCGCCCCGGCTGCCGCTGCTGGTGCGACCAAGAGCAAGCGCGCCCCGCGTCCTGCCAAGTACAAGTACCAGGAAGATGGCCAGGAGAAAACCTGGACCGGTCAGGGCCGCATGCCGAAAGCCATTGCCGAACAAGTGGCACTGGGCAAGGATCTGAATGATTTCCTGATCTGATCCACGGGATCAGTCATGAATGATGCCGCCCATGAGGCGGCATTATTATTTGTGCTCACCAAAAATATCTTCTGTCAATTCCCCAACTTCCCTGATACGACACTTATTGTGTCGCATTCAGACCGTCACTTTGCACGTCGATTGGTCGCCCCATGATGGGATGATTAATTGCAGATGGTCGTACCGATGGCTCCCTGTGCGCGCTTTAGTTGTCATCGTGATCATCGGAATGTCAGCCATATCTGGACTCATATAGCCCGTCAGGTATTAGCTGGCTGACGATGTGGCAATGGGAAACGCACTAAGTCAGTCGCAAGGCGCGCCTCATTTTTGTTCCGCAACCCGCCGAGTTTTACGGCGTGGTTATCTTCTCTGACTGGGGGGAACTGCTTGTCTGTGGCCTGCAGTGGGTAATACCTGAGCCAACATATTATTAATTCCAGCCGGATCCAAATGTCAGCGTACTTTGCATGGAAAAAGAGTGAGCTGGTCATTTAATCGGTAGACCAGAGCGGTCGACAGGGCAGGAATATCGGCAAAATAATAAGGCTCCCGTTGTGGGAGCCTTATTGCTGATGGTCGTTCAACTGGCCAGCTGGGCATGCCAGCGGGCGATGTCCGGTTGTGTCCGACCAGGGTGCTGGCGCCGTGTCTCGACGGCCTCTGCCAGCATGGCGAGCAGGGTCTGGGTATCGTCCCAGCACAGGCAGGCGTCGGTGACTGACTGTCCATACACCAGCTCGGTCAGCGGCGCCGGTTTCTGGCTGCCTCCCTGCAGGAAGCTCTCGACCATGACGGCGGCGATGGCATCGCTGCCTTCCCCCAGCTGGCGGCAGAGCTCTCCTGCCACCCGGATCTGGTTCTTGTGCAGCTTCTGGCTGTTGCCGTGGCTGCAATCCACCATCAGTCGGGGCGTGAGCCCCTGCCGTGCCAGCCGCTCGGCCGCCTCTTCCACGTCGCTCTGGTGATAATTGGGGCGGGTACCGCCGCGCAAGATGATGTGGCCAGCCGGGTTGCCCTCACTCTTGATCACCACCATGCCGCCCTGGCTGCCGGGGGTGGTAAACAGGTGGGAGGCTTCGCTGGCCTGGATGGCATCGATGGCCACCCGGATGTTGCCATCGGTACCGTTCTTGAAGCCGATGGGGCAGGGCAGGGCCGAAGCCAGCTGCCGGTGCACCTGTGACTCCGTGGTACGGGCGCCGATCGCTCCCCAGCTGATGAGATCGGCCAGGTAGAGGAAGCTGGTGGTGTCGAGAAACTCGGTGGCGGTGGCCAGCCCCAGCCGGTTGATGTCGAGCAGCAGCTGGCGTGCCAGTTGCAGGCCATGGCCTATGTCGTTGCTGCCGTCCAGATGAGGATCGAACACCAGCCCCTTCCAGCCCACCGTGGTGCGGGGCTTCTCGAAATAGGTGCGCATCACTATCTGCAGCCGATCCCGATAGTCGTGGGCCAGCACTGCCAGCCGCCGGGCGTAATCGAGGGCGGCGAGGGGATCGTGAATGGAGCAGGGACCGATGACCACCAGCAGGCGATCGTCTTCCCCGCTCAGGATCTGGCGAACCTGCTGACGGTGCTGATCGATCCGGGTTGCCAGGTCGGCGGGACAGGGGTGAAGTGCCAACAGGTCGGCAGGAGTGGGGAGAGCCTCCACCGCGAAGGCGCGCATTACCGAGTTCAAGACTGCCATCTGGATTACCTTGCTGTGCAAATGGAGTGAATGACGTGCACTCCACACCGGGACCCGGACGAGGGAGCTGCAATGGGGCGTCATCACTTGTTATTGTTGAGAGTGATTATCATTATCTTGTTGTCGGCCGCAAATGCAAGCACAACCGAGCGGCATACCAGAATGGGGGGGAGAGCAGGCGGGTGGCATTGCACCAATGGCAATCAAGCCCATGGCCGGTAGACCATGAGCTTGATATTTCAGGGGAAAATCAGCTGATTCAGCTGTCCATCACGTCGTGACGCGCATGGTGATAGGCCTCTTCATCCTTGCCATGGCGCCAGTAGGGCACGGCGTAGACCCGGGTGCGATCCACCTCGAGCGTGCGCCGTACGTGGCGGCGCATGGGGACCACCAATCCCTCTTCCCCGCCGAACCAGAAGTAGCTCTGTTGCTCTTCCAGCGGCAGAGAGGTGAAGTACTCCACCAGCGGCGCCGTCTCTTCAGGGGAGCCGACAAACCAGCGCAGGGTCACCCCGGCGGGCAGCGACAGATCCTGCACATCTTCCTGATAGGGCACCAGCAGGGCGATGTGGCCACGGGCATCGGCGGGCATCACCTCGGCCATGGCGCTGATGGCGGGCAGGGCGGTGAGATCCCCCACCATGTAGTAGTGGCTGGCAGGCTGCAGCATGGGGTCCGGACCACCTGGGCCCGAGATGGCCAGCAGGTCGCCTGGCTTGACCTCGTTGGCAAAGCGGCTGGCGGGGCCGCCATCGCCGTGCAGGGCGAAGTCGATATCCAGCTCCAGCGCCTCGCGGCGAAATGCGCGAATGGTGAAGGTACGCATGATGGGGCGCTGGCTCGGATCTTCCCAGCGCGGCCCCTGCGGGGTGGGGGTGGGCAGTACGGCATGGGCCTGGCCCGGCTGGGGCAGCATGATCTTGATATGGGCGCCGCCACAGGTGAAGGGGTAGTCAGCGAGCTCCGGGCTGGTCAGGCAGATCCGGCGCAGGTGCGGGCTCACATCCTGAATGTGCTTGACCGTGAGCAGACGGGGACGATTGACCGGGGCGGACTGGGACATGGGCATACTCCTGACTGATAATGGCGCCCATTTTTCATTAAATGAAAATTATTATCAATTGCTTTGTGCGCCAGCGGTCAGACCCTGGTCGAGGGGAAAAGGCGCACAAGGGGAGAAGTAAGGGGATGCCTCATGCCCTCGCGCGGTGCGAGGGCATGAGACAAGGCGGGTCAGCTGCGATCGCTCCCCCCCAGTGCCTTGTAGATCCTGGCCATGGTGTTGAGCTGCTCCTTCTGCTGGCCGAGCAGGGCGAGCTCGGCATCCCACAACCGGTTCTGCTCATCCAGCCAGGGCTGTACCCCGGTGGCGCCAGCCTGGTAGCGGGCTCTGGCCAGCCGCTCCGCCTCCTTGGCAAAGTCCAGCTGTTCGGCCTGGTAGCTCAGGCGCTGCTCGCCGTGGTGGCGGGCGGCCAGACCATCTTCCACCTCCACCAGTGCGCTGTAGAGCTGCTTGCGAAACTCCGCTTCGGCTATCTGGTAATCGAGCCTGGAGCCCGCGATGGCGAGCCGGGTCTTGTTGTACTCGAGGAAGGGCAGCGCCAGCGTGGCGCCCAGGGTACCCACCGGGTTTTGCAGCACCTGGGTCAGGGTATCCGAGCTGCTGCTGGCCCCGCCGGTCAGGCTCAGGGTGGGGTAGAAACCGGTGCGGATCTCGTCCCCTTTCGCCAGGGTCTTGCGCAGGCGCAGCTCGGCGGCGCGCACGTCGGGGCGCCGCGCCAGCACATCGGCCGGAATGCCGACCGCCAGCGTGGGGATGGGGGCCGTCGGCAGCGCCTTGGGTTCGAATGCCAGCGGGCCGCTGCTGCGACCGAGCAACAGCCGCAGGGCATTGCGGGCCTGCTCCTGCTGCATCAGGAGCGAGCTGAGCTCCGCCTGCTTGCCGGCTTTCTGCTGGCTGGCCTGCACCAGGTCGAGCCGGGTCACGGCGCCGGCCCGGTACTTGGCCTGGGTCAGCTGCTCGGCGCGCTCATAGTTGGCGAGCTGTTGCTGGCCGAGGGTGATGGCCGAGCCGAGATAGGCCAGCTGCCAGTACTGCTCCAGCGCCTTGCCGATCAGCATCAGGCGGGTGGCCGCCAGATCCTGGGCGGAGGCCTCGGCCTCCCAGCTCGCCTGATCCCGTACCGAGGCGAGCCGGCCCCACAGATCCACCTCGTAGCCGAGGGTCAGGGAGGGGCCCATGCTGCCGCTGGCCTTGCCGCTGTTCAGATCCTTGGTGCCATTGCCGCCGATGCCGGCATTGACCGAGGGGGTGAGGTTGGTGTCGGCCAGATCGGCGCCGAGCAGGGCACTGCGCAGGCGCAGGCCGGCTACCTGCATGTCCGGGTTGGCGGCCAGCACGGCCTCGATCAGCCGATCCAGCTCGGGGTCGTGGAAGCCTTGCCACCAGGGTCCGGCCTGCTGCCGGGTGAGGCCGTCGTCCGGCTGTTGCCAGTGGTCGACCAGCGCCAGCTCTTGCCGCTGATAGCTGCTCTGCTGGCTGCAGGCGCCGAGACCGAACGCCAGGGTGAGGCAGAGCCCCAGTTTGGATAAGTGGTACATCGTCATTCCCTCGCCAGCGCCTCGACCGGGTCGAGCCGGGCAGCATTGCGGGCGGGCAGATAGCCAAACAGGATCCCGATGAGCGAGGAACAGCCAAACGCCATCAGGATGGAAAAGAGCGAGAAGTGCATCTGGATGCTCTCTACGAACAGGGAGAAGAGCAGGCCGATGAAGAGGGAGACGCCGACCCCGAGCATGCCGCCCAGCAGGCTCACCATCACCGCTTCGATCAAAAATTGCTGCAGTATGTCCGACTGGCGGGCGCCGACCGCGATGCGAATGCCGATCTCGCGGGTACGCTCCACCACCGACACCAGCATGATGTTCATCACCCCGACGCCGCCGACGATGAGGGAGATCACCGCGATGGCGGAGACCAGCAGCGTCATGGTGGCGGTGGTCTTCTCCACCGACTTGATGATGCTGTCGCTGCTGAAGGTGAAGAAGTCCTTCACCCCGTGGCGCTGGGTCAGCAGCTCGATGGCGGCCTGCTCGGCCAGCGCCGGTTGCACCCCGTCCTTGACCCGGATGGTGAGCTGGCTGAAGTGGTTCTGGGAGATGAGGCGACTCATCACGGCGCTGTAGGGCAGCCAGACGTTCACCGACTGGCTGCTGCGGCCAAACCCGGTCTCCTCTTCCACCACACCGATGATGCGCACCGGCAGGGTGCCGACCAGCACCACCTGGCCGACGGGATCCTGCTTGCCGAGCAGGCTCTCGATGGTCTTGCCGTCCACCACCGCCACCGCCGCCCGGTTCTGAATGTCGCGCTCGTCGAACAACCGGCCGTTGGTGAGCTTCATCCCCTTGACCCGGAAGAAGTCGTTGCCGACCCCCACTATGCTGCCGCTGCTGGTCTTGTTGCGATAACGCAGTTGGCCGGGAGCGGCTATCTGGGGACTGGCCCCTTCCAGGTAGGGCTGACCGAGCAGGGCGTCGAGATCCCGCTTGTTGAGGGTCTGGATGCTGGCCGCCTTCTCATCCCCCCAATCCTTGCCGGGGAAGATGTCGATGGTGTTGGTGCCCATGGCGTTGATCTGATCGATCACCTTGGCGCGGGCCCCCTGACCGAGCGCCACCACGCTCACCACGGCGGCGATGCCGATGATGATGCCAAGCATGGTGAGGAAGGTGCGCATGCGGTGGGCCAGCATGGCGTGCAGCGCCATGCGCGCCGCTTCCCGGTAGCGATCCCAGTCGTGGCCTGCCCCTTCCTTGCCGGCAGGGGCGGCGGTCGGGGTCACGGGGACGGCCGCCGGCTTGCGGCCGCTGTCCTCCTGCACCCGGCCATCTTTCAGGGTGATGATCCGGTCGGCGTGGCTGGCCACCTCCATGTCGTGGGTCACCAGTATGATGGTGTGGCCCTGGGCGTGGAGCTCCTTGAGAATGGCCATCACCTCCTTGCCGCTCTGGCTGTCGAGGGCCCCGGTCGGTTCGTCCGCCAGGATCACCTCGCCGCCGTTGGCCAGCGCCCGGGCGATACTGACCCGCTGCTGCTGGCCACCGGAGAGCTGGCTCGGGGTGTGATGGCTGCGATCGCTGAGCCCCAGCCGGGTGAGCAGCGTCTGGGAGCGGGCCTGGCGCTCGGCCCGCGGCGTACCGGCATAGACGGCCGGGATCTCCACGTTGGCGGCGGCATTGAGGTGCGGCAGCAGGTGGTAGCGCTGAAAGATGAAGCCGAAGTGGTGGCAGCGCAGCCGGGCGAGGGAGAGGGCATCCAGGGTGGCGGTATCCTGGCCGCGAAACAGGTACTGGCCGCTGCTCGGCCGATCGAGGCAGCCCAGCAGGTTCATCAGGGTCGACTTGCCGGAGCCGGAGGCGCCGACAATGGCGATCATCTCCCCCGCCTCGATGGTGAGGTCGAGCGGATGGAGCACGGTCACTTCCTGCTCCCCGCTCTGGTAGCGGCGCTCGATCCCCTTGAGCTGGATCAGCGGCTCGCTCACAGCATGATCTCCACGTCATTGTTGCTGGCTGGCTTGCCCTGACCCAGGGTGACCTTCTCCTGTTCGCTCAGGCCGCTGACCACTTCGATCTTGATGTCGTCCTTCATGCCGGTCTTGATGCGGCGGGTCTCCTTCTGATCGTCCTCCTTGAGCAGGGTGACCTCGTACTCGTTTTCACCGAGCTTCTTGCCAAGGGCGGTCTGCGGAATGGTCAGCACCTGCTTGCGCTCGCCGAGCACTATGGTGACCTGGGTGGTCATGGCGACCCGCAGGGTGTGATCCGGGTTTGGCACGTCGAACAGGGCGTAGTAGTAGACGGCGGCGTTGCTGGTGGCCGTGGTGCTGGTGGCCTGTTCGTTGATGTTGGTGGGGGCCAGCTCGACGGTGCGCAGGGTGCCGTGGTAGCGGGTATCCGGGTCTCCCATCAGGGTGAAGTAGACCGGCATGCCGGCCTTGACCCGGGTGACGTCCGCTTCCGAGATCTGCGCCTTGACCGTCATGGTCTCCAGGTTGGCGAGCTTGAGCAGGGTCGGCACCGTCTGGCTGGCGGCCAGGGTCTGCCCCTGACGTGTCACAATGCTGACGACGGTGCCATCCATGGGGGCCTGAATGCGGTTGTAGCCGAGCTCGGTCTTGGTGCGCTCCACCTTGATCTGGGCATTCTCGACCTCGGCCTGGGCACTTTGCAGCTCGGCCCTGGTCACGGCCAGGAGGGCTTCGGCGCTCTCCAGATCGGCGCGCGAGCTCGCCTCCTGCCTGAACATCTGCTGCTGACGGCGCCAGCTCAGCTCGTTCTGCTTGAGCTGGGCCTGCTTGATCTTGAGCTGGGCGCGGCGACTGGCGAGATCCGCCTCGGCGGTCTTGAGGTTGTTCTGGGCGATGAGCGGGTCTATCTCGGCCAGCAAATCCCCCTGCTTGACCTTCTGGCCCGCCTCCACCGCGAGATAGGTGACCTGGCCGGAGACCTGGGCACCGACGTCCACCTGCTCGATGGCCTGCAGTACCCCGCTGGCCAGCACGGTCTGCTCCACATCCTGACGGGTCACTTGGGCGGTCAGCACCGGCTCGGGCGTCTTGCTCGGCCAGATCAGCCAGCCGATGGCGAGCAAGAGGACGAGGGCGAGCAGGGCAATTTTTCTCTGCTGGGGAGTTATGTTCATGTTTCACCTGAAAGAAGCGAACGAAGGCGTGCAAGGGCAATATCCTGCAGCAAACGAGGCTTAAAAAACAGCGATGAATATGTAAGGAAACATGTAGATAGCCTTGTCATTAGGCCGGGGCTATGAGGAGGACAAGCAGGGGATGGCGGGGTAAGAAGGACCCCGAAAGGGAGCTGGCAACAGGGTGCCCACCTCACGGGTGGGCACCCCGGTCATCAACCGACGGCTTTGAGCTGCTCGCTGTAGGGCTCGTGGCAGATCTGGATGTCGATCGGCAGCTTGTAGATGAGCAGGCGGGCCAGGGAGCCTTCCATCCAGTGGTGGCGGCTGCCGACCAGCAGCAGATCGGTCGGGTTGGCGGCCAGCCAGCGTTTCAGGTCGGGCACCACGTCATCGACCACCAGACACTGGTAATCCACCGGGTGCTGCAGGGTGGTGATGAGCTCGCTGATGATGGCCTTGGCATCCAGCGTGCCCTGAGCGCTGCGCTCCTCTTCCGACAGCGACAGGCTCTTGCGGCGCATCTTGCTGCTGTGGGTCAGGTGCAACAGGGTCAGCTCGCCCCCCATGGCTTGTGCCAATTGACTCGCTTTGGCCAGCGTCTCCTGCTCGTAATCCTTGCCTTCCAGCAACAGCACAATATTGGTTGAGGTCATAAGCAGTTCTCCCTTGGCATGGCGCGGGTCACCCGGGACAAACGACCTGTCCCATACCACTGTGTGCCCGCTATGTGTCGCATAGCACGAACCTGGCTCTCTGTGCGGCAGGCGTCACCTCGTGTCGGTGATGCATCGCCAGGCCATGTTCGTTTACATCATCATAACAGATTGAGTTGAATGGAAAATGAAGGAAAACCGGGTTTTGGCGGGAAAATGGGGTACGAGGCGGTAAAAGTGTGAGCAAAGCATGAGTTGCCTGGTCGGAAAGCACCGTGAATGGGCCGGTGAGGCAGGTGGTGAGGGGGTTGAAAAGAGGAGTGGGCGGCGAGTCGGCAGAGGCCGACCCGCCGCCTGGGGTCAGATCTGCTCGCCGGAGAGATAGCGGGTCAGCCAGGGCAGCCCCTCCTTCTTGCGGCTGACGGCGCCAACCAGATGCGTCGGCTGCTCGGGCAGAATACCGTTGCTGGCGAAGTAGAGCTGGCTGCCCCCCTGGGCGAGATCGGTCAGCATCAACACATAGGCATCCAGCTCGTCCTGCATCAGCCGCTCTTGCATGGCTTGTTCCAGCTCGGCCTGGCGGCTGTGCAGCTGGGCGGGATCCATCACGCAGATCTGGCTGACATAGAGCTGGTAGCCGGCGATCTGGTAGGCCTTCTCGTCGGCGGCCAGCAGCTCGGTCATGGGGGCGTCACCGAGCTGGGTGCGGCGTTCCAGCAGGGTCTGGGCAAAGGGTTCCAGCGCCAGTTCGGCCAGCGGCAGCAGGGCATGGACGGCGGCGCGGTCGCGGGCCGTGGTGGTGGGCGAGGTGAGGCTGAAGGTATCGCTGATGATGGCCCCCAGCAGCAGGCGAGCCTGGGCGCGGGAGAGGGTGTCATAGCCCATCAGCTCCAGCAGCACGGTGGCGCTGCACCCGACGGCCCGGATCCAGGCATCGAGCGGGCCCCGGGTGATGAGGGTACCGATGCGATGGTGATCGATGAGGCCCTGCACGTCCGCCTCAGCCAGCCCTTCTGGGCCCTGCTCCAGCTCGCTGAAATCCACCAGGAACACCTCCTTGTTGGCCACGCTGCCCTGCAGCAGAGGCGGGGCGGCAACGCCGGCGGTTTCCAGAATGAAGCGGGTTTCCGCAATGGGCTCACCGAGGGCATAGGCCTGGGCCGCCCGGCCCTGACGATTGAGCCAGTCGGCGGCAACCAGAGCGGTACAGATACTGTCGCTGTCGGGATTCTTGTGACCAAACACGTGGAGCATGGTGCCATTCCTGCGGTTGATGACGTACCTGAGGCAAGATCAGGTATGCGGGGCAAATGGGAAAACAGGGGGCTGGCCCCCGCTCTGGTTTCACTCTATGCGCCGTCCCCGCTCATGGCAACCGGCGCAGGCCGCTCTGCGGCGGGTGAAATCCTGTGGTCAAAGGGGGGCCCACTCCTGCTGCTGAATTGTCTGGGGGCAGGACAGGGAGACAGACCAGGGTAGCAGATTAGGACTGGAAGGGAGGCAAGCCTGGACAGGGAGACAAGCGGGAGGAGATAGCCGCGTGGCAAGCGCCGGCGGGCTCGCTAATCGCCGCAAGGTTCATGCCGCAGGAGTTGGAGAGGCGAAGGCGGACAAGCAAAGGGGTGAGGCCGTGGCATCGGGTTGGTTAGTGGCAAAGATGTTCCAACCCGGTTAGGCAGGCCCTGCCGTGCAAAGCACCAGGGGTGACCCTTCAGGATGCGGCAACGGCAGCATGGTGATGATGCACCAGTTGCTCAGCCGCAAACCGCCGTCACCAGCAGGCGGGGTGACGCGGGGTCCCTGATCCTCACCGTGGGCCCCGCGTGCAGATGGCTGGCCTTTGTCTCAGCAGGCCAGCAGTTCGCGGGCGTTGGCCAGGGTATTGTCGGTGATCTGGTCTCCCCCCAGCAGGCGGGCCAGCTCGTTGAGACGGGCCCCTTGATCCAGCGCCTGCATCTGGGTTTCCGTGGTCTTGCCGTCGGTGTGCTTGCTGACCACCATGTGCTGATGGCCCTTGCCTGCCACCTGTGGCAGGTGGGTGACCACCATCACCTGGGTGGATTCACCCAGCTGGCGCAGCAGGCGCCCCACCACGGCGGCAGTCGGGCCGCTGATCCCCACGTCCACCTCGTCGAAGATCAGGGTGGGGGTGGAGACCTTGCGGGCGCTGATGACCACGATGGCCAGGCTGATGCGCGACAGCTCACCGCCGGAGGCCACCTTGCCGAGCGGCTGGATGGGCTGGCCCGGGTTGGTGGTGACCATGAACTCCACCCGATCGATGCCAAGGGGCGAGAGGCTGCTCTGGGCATCGGGGCGTACCTCGATGGCGAAGCGGCCATCCGGCATCGCCAGCTCGTGCATGCTGGCACTCACCTTGGCGCCGAGCTCCTCGGCGTAGCGCTGGCGACTCTGGCTCAGGGCCTCTGCGGCTTGCACAAAGGCCAGGCGGGCCTCGGCCAGCTCGTCTTCCATCCCCTCCAGGCGCTCCTCGTCGGAGTTGAGGCGGGCCAGATCTGCGGCCAGCTCCTGGTGGTGCAGGGCCAGCTCGGCCGGTTTGACGTGGTGCTTGCGGGCCAGATTGATGGCCTTGGAGAGGCGGGCTTCCAGCTCGTTGAAACGCTCGGGATCCAGCTCCAGCCTGTCCAGATAATTGCGCAGCTCGCTGTGGCTCTCCTGCACCCCGATCAGCGCCTCGTTAAGCATGCCGAGCACGTCGCCTAGCCGGCTATCCATGGCGACCAGGCTCTCGGCCCGATCGACGACGGTCTGCAGCAGGCCGGCGATGGTGGTCTCTTCGTTGTCATAGAGCAGGTCGAGACAGGCGCCGCACTCCTGCATCAGTTCGGTGCCGTTGGCCAGGCGCTGGTGCTCCTCTTCAATCTCTTCAAACTCCCCCGGCTGCAGGGCGAACTCGTCCAGCTCCTGCACCTGATATTCGATGAGCTGGCGACGGGCCTCCCGCTGCTGCTGCTCGGCCTTGAGCCGGTTGAGTTCGTTCTGCAGCTGGCGCCACTGCTGGTAGTGGCGACGCACCTCATCGAGCAGCAGATGGTGGCCGGCGTAGCCATCGAGCAGGGCGAGCTGGTAGTCGGGTTTGAGCAACATCTGGTGGGCATGCTGGCCATGGACGTTGACCAGCAGCTGACCCAGGTTCTTGAGCTGGGTGAGGGGGACGGGCACGCCGTTGATGTAGCTGCGTGAGCGCCCCTCGGCGGAGATGACCCGCCGCACGATACACTCTCCTTCGTTTTCCAGCTCGTTGGTGGCAAGCCAGGCGCGGGCGGCCGGGTTGCCGTCCAGCAGGAAGCGGGCGCTGACCTCGCTCTTGTCGCTGTCCGGTCGTACCATGCCGGCCTCGGCCCGTTCCCCCAGGCACAGGCCCAGGGCGTCGATGGCGATGGATTTACCGGCCCCGGTCTCACCCGTGATGCAGGTCATGCCCGGTTGCAGATCGAGTTCGAGAAACTTGACGATGGCGAAGTTGTTGACGGTCAGCTGGGTCAGCATGGTCTCATCCTGTATGGGCCAACATTACTGTGTATGCATCCAGTATATACTGGTTTTCCATACAGTAAAGAGTCGACCTGCGACAGGATGTGCAGGAACGTCAAGCGTGGGTCAGAACAGCTTGCTGCCCCAGCCGAGCTTGTTGCGCAGCACGTGGAAGTAGCTGTAGTCGAGCGGATGCACCAGATGCAGCTTGTGGCTGCTCTTCTTGATGAGGATCTCGTCCCCCGGGTGGACCGCCAGGGTCACCTGACCGTCGCAGCTCACCTGCATGGCGTCGTCCTGATTGTCCGGTGAGACCAGCAGCCGCACTTCGCTGTCGGCGTCCAGCACAATGGGACGGCTGCTCAGGGTGTGCGGGAACATGGGCACCAGCGTGATGGCATTGAGCTTGGGGGTGAGGATGGCGCCCCCCGCCGACAATGAGTAGGCGGTGGAGCCGGTGGGGGTGGCCACTATGATGCCGTCCGAGCGCTGGCTGTACATGAAGCTGCCATCGATGTAGACCTCGAACTCGATCATGTGGGCAATCTTGCCCGGGTGCAGCACCGCCTCGTTGACCGCCAGATTGTTGGACTTGCGCTCGCCGTGGCGATAGACCGCCGCCTCCAGCAGGAAGCGGTGCTCGCTCTTGTAGTGGCCGCACAGCACCTGCTCCAGCGGCAGCAGGTAATCCTGCGGCGAGAGATCGGTGAGAAAACCGAGATTGCCCCGGTTCACCCCGATCACCGCCACGTCGAAGCGCGACAGTACCCGTGCGGCCCCCAGCATGTTGCCGTCACCGCCGACCACGATGGCGAGATCCGCCTGCTGGCCCAGCTGCACCAGGTCCATCACGTTCTCGTCCATGATGCCGAGGGCATGGGCCACCCGGCTCTCCACCAGGACCCGAAAACCGCGGGTGGTCAGGTATTGATGCAGGCCGGTCAGGGTCTGGTTGGCCCCTTCGTGGTGGGGTTTGCCAATCAGGGCGATGGTTTTGAACGGAGAATCCATAGTCTGTCGGGTCTGGGATGAGTATTGGGGGGAGTATACCGCGCTTTGGGGGGGATTTGTCTGCCACCGGCTGGTCCGGCCGCAGCGGATGCCGGGAAAAAGCCCCAAATTGTCCGCCACCGCACGCTCTTGGCGATAATGGCGCCCTTTTCCCCTTGAAAGCCGGGGATCCATCCCCATAATAGCGCCAACATAGTCGGCCCATTGCCGTCCGGTCGCTCAACCGGGTGGTCGGGCCCTCAATAAGTAACCCCGGAATTGGAGATGTCATGAACCACGAAGAACAAAAGGTTGAAGCGATGGAGCAAGTGGAAGCCCAGCCAGTCGAGCCGACCGATGTAGACAGTGAAGTGACAGCCGAGCAGGCCCGCATTGCCGAGCTTGAGGCACAACTGGATGCCGCCCAGCAAGCCTCCCTCGAGGAGCGCGAGCGTGCCATTCGTGCCGTCGCCGAGATGGAAAACCTGCGTCGCCGTGCGGCCCAGGACGTGGAGAAGGCCCACAAGTTCGCGCTGGAGAAGTTCGCCGCCGAGCTGCTGCCGGTACTGGACAACCTGGAGCGTGCCATCGAGCTGGCCGACAAGGAAAACGAGGCGCTCAAGCCGATGATTGAAGGGGTCGAGCTGACCCTGAAGTCCATGCAGAGCTCGGTCGGCAAGTTCGGCCTCAATCCGCTGGACCCGCTCAATCAGCCGTTCGACCCCAATGCCCATCAGGCGATGAGCATGATCGAAAACGCCGAGCTTGCCCCCAACACCGTCATTGCGGTGATGCAGAAGGGTTACGAGCTCAACGGCCGCGTCATTCGTCCGGCCATGGTGATGGTTTCCAAGGCCCCGGCCTGAGCCCCATCGCTGTGCTGAGCCCGCCGCTCGGCGGGCTTTTTATTGGCAAGTGCCCCGGCCGCGTGGTTGCCGGGGGCACAGATGGCCGGTCTTCATCCTGCCAATGGCAATGAATGAAGGCAGGTTTTTTCAGGGCGGGGCTTGAAGCGGCGGCTTGCGACCCCATATAGGATGCAAGGCCACGGCGGCACAAAAAATTTGATGCCGGGAGCTTGAAAGCCAGATTGGCAGCCCCCACCTAGCCGTTAACGCATTAAGGCGAGCCCCTCGCCAGTTTATTCAAAGTATTTGGAGATTCGTCAAATGGGTAAAATCATCGGTATTGACCTGGGTACTACCAACTCCTGCGTCGCTATTCTGGATGGCGACCATGCTCGCGTGATCGAGAACGCGGAAGGCGACCGTACTACTCCGTCCATCATTGCCTATGCCGATGACGGCGAAATCCTGGTTGGTCAGCCGGCCAAGCGCCAAGCCATCACCAACCCGAAGAACACGCTGTTCGCCATCAAGCGTCTGATCGGCCGTCGTTTCGAAGATGACGAAGTACAGCGCGATCTGGAGATCATGCCGTACACCATCGCCAAGGCTGACAACGGTGACGCCTGGGTAGAAGTCAAAGGCAAGAAAATGGCACCGCCGCAGATCTCTGCCGAAGTGCTGAAGAAAATGAAGAAGACCGCCGAAGATTATCTGGGCGAGCCGGTGACCGAAGCCGTCATCACAGTGCCGGCCTACTTCAACGACGCCCAGCGTCAGGCTACCAAGGATGCCGGTCGCATCGCCGGTCTGGATGTAAAACGCATCATCAACGAACCGACTGCAGCGGCTTTCGCCTACGGCGTGAACAAGGTCAAGGGCGAGCGCAAGGTTGCCGTCTATGACCTGGGTGGCGGTACTTTCGACATCTCCATCATCGAGATCGACGAAGTCGAAGGCGAGACCACCTTCGAAGTACTGGCGACCAACGGTAACACCCACCTGGGTGGTGAAGACTTCGACAACCGCGTCATCAACTACCTGGTTGAAGAGTTCAAGCGTGAGCAGGGCATCGACCTGCGCAAGGATCAGCTGGCCCTGCAACGTCTGAAAGACGCAGCCGAGAAAGCCAAGATCGAGCTCTCTTCCGCCCAGCAGACCGACGTCAACCTGCCGTACATCACTGCAGATGCCACCGGTCCGAAGCACATGAACATCAAGGTGACCCGCGCCAAGCTGGAATCCCTGGTGGAAGACATGGTGAAAGACTCCCTGGAGCCGGTCCGTGTCGCTCTGAAAGACTCCGGTCTGGCCGTTGGCGAGATCGACGACGTCATCCTGGTAGGCGGTCAGACCCGCATGCCGATGGTGCAGAAGGCCGTTGCCGACTTCTTCGGCAAAGAGCCGCGCAAAGACGTCAACCCGGACGAAGCCGTGGCCATGGGTGCTGCCATCCAGGGTGCCGTACTGTCCGGTGACAAGACCGACGTACTGCTGCTGGACGTGACCCCGCTCTCCCTGGGTATCGAAACCATGGGTAGCGTGATGACTGCGTTGATCGAGAAGAACACCACCATTCCGACCAAGAAGTCCCAGGTGTTCTCCACTGCCGAAGACAACCAGTCTGCCGTGACCATTCACGTGCTGCAGGGTGAGCGCAAGCGCGCCAGCGACAACAAGTCTCTGGGCCAGTTCAACCTGGAAGGCATCCGTCCGGCACCGCGCGGTCTGCCGCAGATCGAAGTGACCTTCGACATCGACGCCAACGGTATCCTGCACGTCTCCGCCAAAGACAAGGAGACCAACAAGGAGCAGAAGATCACCATCCAGGCCTCCTCTGGTCTGTCTGATGACGAGATCGAACGCATGGTACGCGAAGCCGAAGCCAACGCGGCCGAGGACAAGAAGTTCGAAGAGCTGGTACAGACCCGCAACCAGGCTGATGGTCTGGTCCACTCTGTCCGCAAGCAGATCACCGAAGCCGGTGAAGCCCTGCCTGCCGACGACAAGACCAAGATCGAAGCTGCGCTGAGCGAGCTGGAAAGCGCCATCAAGGGTGACGACAAGGCTGCCATCGAAGCCAAACAGCAGGCTCTGCTGGAAGCGTCCCAGAAGCTGATGGAAATTGCCCAGCAGCAGGCTCAGGCGCAAGGTGCCGCCGGTGCTGATGCCGGTCAGTCCTCTTCTTCCGCCAAGGCTGACGACGACGTGGTCGACGCCGAGTTCGAAGAAGTGAAAGACGACAAGAAGTAAGCCCGACCCAGATGGGCGAAGCAGGCTTCGCCCATCGGCTTAGTCAATGAATTTACGGGCGTTGGGTGACCAACGCCCGTCTGCGTAACTGCTGATATAGCAACAGGATAAGTATGTCGAAGCGCGATTTCTACGAAGTGCTCGGGGTATCCAAGGATGCCGACGAACGCGAGATCAAGAAGGCGTACAAGCGTCTGGCCATGAAGTATCACCCTGACCGCAATCAGGGCGATGCCGGGGCCGAAGAGAAGTTCAAAGAGGTCAAGGAAGCTTACGAGATCCTGACCGATGCCAATCTGCGTGCCCGCTATGACCAGTACGGTCACGCCGGCGTGGATCAGAGCCAGGGTGGCGGTGGCCACGGCGGCTTTGGCGGCGGCGCCGATTTCGGCGACATCTTCGGCGACGTGTTTGGCGATATTTTTGGTGGCAGCCGTGGCGGCGGCCGTCGTGGCCCGGCCCGTGGCTCCGACCTGCGCTACACCATGGAGCTGACGCTGGAAGAGGCGGTACGCGGGGTCTCCAAGGAGATCAAGGTGCCGACCCTGGTCCACTGTGAAGTCTGTAACGGCTCCGGTGCCCACACCGGCAGCTCGGCCCAGACCTGCCCTACCTGCCACGGCTCCGGCCAGGTGCAGATGCGTCAGGGCTTCTTCGCGGTGCAGCAGGCGTGCCCGCACTGCCACGGTCGCGGCAAGATCATCAAGGATCCGTGCCGCAAGTGCCATGGCGAGGGTCGCTACCAGAAGACCAAGACTCTGTCGGTCAAGATCCCGGCTGGTGTCGACACCGGCGATCGCATCCGTCTCTCCGGCGAAGGGGAAGCGGGGGAAGCCGGCGCACCAGCGGGCGATCTGTACGTACAGGTGCACGTCAAGGAGCACGAGATCTTCGTGCGTGACGGCAACAACCTCTACTGCGAAGTGCCCATCAGCTTTACCGCGGCAGCACTGGGTGGCGAGATCGAAGTGCCGACCCTGGATGGCCGGGTCAAGCTCAAGGTCACCCCGGAAACCCAGACCGGCAAGATGTTCCGCATGCGGGGCAAGGGCGTGAAGTCCGTGCGCTCCGGCCAGGTGGGGGATCTGATGTGCAAGGTGGTGGTGGAGACCCCGGTCAAGCTGACCGAGTCCCAGAAAGAGCTGCTGCGCCAGCTGGACGAGTCCTTCAGCGGCGCCGCCGCCAAGACCCACAAGCCGAAATCGGAAGGCTTCTTCGAAGGGGTGAAACGCTTCTTCGACGATCTGACCAGCTGATTTTCGCGACCCAGATATAAAGAGCCGGCCCTGTGCCGGCTCTTTTTTTGCCTCTGTTTTAGCAAGATCCCCGCTTATTGAGTGGATCCCGATGAGGGATCTTCCTCACAACTTCCGCCAATTCCTGCTGTACGAATGTTATCCCGCTCACACTGTAGCTGAAACGGTTTAGCTGACGTATTGAGTTAGCTAAACTGGTTTAGCTATGCTCTCGTCGTCGATAACAACAGGCCCGACCGGGCAACAGATGACAGGTGAGGACGATGACGATGTGCAAGAACAAGTTGGCGCTGGCGGTAGCGCTGGGATTGGGGATGAGCAGCCCGCTGTGGGCGGCGGAGGGCGGTATCGAGGCCCGTCTGGCGGCGCTGGAGGCGCGGGTGCAGGCAGCCGAGGCGCGCGCCACCGCCGCCGAAGCGCGGGCCGATGAGGCCCAGAGCAAGGCAAACGAAGCCCGCGAAACGGCCGTGGTGGCCAAGGCCCAGAGCGAGAAGGTGGACAAGCAGACCGCCGGGGCCCAGGGCTTCGAGTTCCACGGCTATGCCCGCTCGGGCCTCTTGGTCAACGGCAATGGCAACGGGGGCCGCGGCGGCCCCTACATCACCCCGGCCGGCTCGGTGGGCGGCGCCGTGGGTCGCCTTGGCAACGAGGATGACACCTACATGGAGGCCAATCTGCTGAAGACCCAGACCTTCGCCGATGGCAGCTGGGCCCGCTACAAGCTGATGCTGGCAGACGGGGTGGAGACCAGCAACGACTGGACCGCCAGCGATTCGAGCCTCAACACCCGTCAGGTCTTTGCCGAGATCGGCAATCTGGCGAGCTTCGACGGCCCCTTCAAGAATGCGGTGCTGTGGGCGGGCAAGCGCTTTGACCGGGACAACTTCGACATCCACTGGCTCGACTCGGACGTGGTGTTCCTGGCCGGTACCGGCGGCGGTGTCTACGACGTGCAGCTGGCCGACAGCTGGAAGGCCAACTTCTCTCTCTATGGGCGCGACTACGGCGACATCAGCGCCAGCGGCCTCTCCGACATCGAGAGCTACATCCTCACCATGAACAACCGCGTTGGCAACTGGCAGTGGATGGTGAACGGCCTCTCTGCCAAGGACAACGAGACCCGCATCAACGATGGCGGCGCCGGCAGTGAAGCGGCGAACAAGGGGGCGCACACCCTGCTGGCCTACCACGCCGACAGCTTCTTTGGCATCAACCCCGGCTTCTCCAAGGCGGCCGTGCTGTATGGTCATGGCCTGGGTGCCGAACTCAAGGGGCTGGGCTCCGACAGCGAGCTGCTGCCGGACGCCGATGCGGTGCGGGTCGCCGTGTTTGGTGCCACCGATCTTGCCCCGCGCTGGCGTATCGCCCCGGCCCTGCTGGCCGAGCAGAGCAAGGATCGCTACGTGAAGGGGGACGAATACCGCTGGGTGACCCTCAATGGCCGGCTGGCCCAGGTGCTGAGCCAGAACGTCGAGCTGGTCTACGAGGCCACCTGGCAGTACATGGACCTGGATCCCAAGGGCTACAAGGGTCGCCAGGCGGTGAGCGGCGACTTCACCAAGCTCACCTTCGCCCCCACCTTCAAGGCGCAGACCGCCGGTTTCTTCGAGCGGCCCGAGCTGCGGGTATTCGCCACCTGGATGGACTGGTCTTCCGAGCTCGACCACTACGCCAGTAACGATGCCATGGGCCAGAGCAACTTCACCGCCGGCGGTGAGTGGAACTTTGGCGTGCAGATGGAAACCTGGTTCTAGTTCGTTATCCCGATCACAAAAATGGCAGCTGGTGCCGGGATCTGTTGGTTAGCTAAAACGGTTTAGCTGATAATGCCAGCTAACAGAACAGAGTCCGGGTTTGGCAGTCGATCCGATGCAGCAGTGGAGTAGCAAGGTGACGAATCGTGTGTGGGTAATGGGGGATGCGGTGGTGGACTTGATCCCGGAAGGGGAGAGGCACTACCTCCAGTGTCCGGGTGGTGCGCCTGCCAATGTGGCGGTCGGTGTGGCTCGGCTTGGTGGCGATGCGGCCTTTATCGGCCGGGTCGGCGGTGATCCGTTTGGCCGCTTTATGGCCGACACCCTGAGCGGGGAGGGGGTGGATATCGCTGCGCTGCGGCTCGATCCTGACCATCGCACCTCTACCGTGCTGGTGGCACTGGATGAAGAGGGGGAGCGCAGCTTCACCTTCATGGTGCGTCCCAGCGCCGACCAGTTCCTCACCCCGAATGAGTTGCCCCGCTTCGACGCCGGTCAGTGGCTGCTGACCTGCTCCATCGCGCTCGCCAACGAACCGGTGCGCACCAGTTGCCTGCAGGCCATGGCGGCCATCAAGGCGGCCGGGGGGCGGGTCTGCTTCGACCCCAACCTGAGGCCCGAGGTGTGGGGCAACCCGGCCGAGATGCTGCCGCTGGTGCGCGAAGCCATCGCGCGGGCGGACGTGGTCAAGCTGTCGGTGGAGGAGCTGCAACTGCTGAGCGGTCTGGATGATCTGGCGGCGGGGCTCGCCACCATGGCGGGGCCGGCGCTGGTGCTGGTGACCCGGGGGGCGGCTGGCGTGGTGGCCCGTCTGGGTGGCGAGCAGCTGGAGTGGGTAGGGCCGAAAGTGACCCCGCTCGACACCACGGGGGCGGGAGACGCCTTCGTCGCTGGTCTGCTGGCGGCCTTGGCTGGGCGTTCGTCGCTGCCGACGCTGGCCGAGCTGCCCGCTATCCTGGCGCAGGCCCACGGCTGCGGGGCGCTTGCCACCACCGCCAAGGGGGCGATGACGGCGCTGCCGACCTGCTCCGAACTGGATGAATTTTTGCGATCAGGCGCAGACGGCTGTTGAGCTGCGGCTAGAAGCCCGGCTCGACAGCCCCTACTCTCATGTGACAAGGGCCCGCCAGCGCGGCGGGTCATAAGAGGAAGAATATGAATATCAGTGCGATAGCCAAGGATCTGGTGCCCCTGCTCGGGGGCAGGGAGAACATCGTCAGCGCCGCCCACTGCGCCACCCGGCTGCGGCTGGTGCTGGCGGACGACAGCAAGGTGAACAAGGCCGCCATCGACAAGCTGGAGGGGGTCAAGGGGTGCTTCAGCAACGCGGGCCAGATCCAGGTGATCTTCGGCACCGGCCTGGTCAACAAGGTCTATGCGGAGTTCGTGGCGCTGACCGGGACCGGCACCGCCAGCAAGGCGGAGCTGACCGACATGGCGACGGCCAAGCTCAATGTGGCCCAGCGGCTGGCGCGGACCCTCTCCAATATCTTCGTGCCGATCATTCCGGCCATCGTCGCCTCGGGCCTGCTGATGGGGCTGCTCGGCATGGTGCGCACCTATGGCTGGGTCAACGCCGACAGTGCCCTGTTCGTCATGCTCGACATGTTCAGCTCGGCAGCCTTCATCATTTTGCCGATCCTCATCGGCTTTACGGCGGCGCGGGAGTTTGGCGGCAATCCCTATCTGGGTGCGACCCTCGGCGGCATTCTTACCCACCCGGCGCTGACCAACGCCTGGGGGGTGGCCGGTGGCTTCAAGACCATGGACTTCTTCGGGCTGGACGTGGCCATGATCGGCTACCAGGGAACCGTCTTCCCAGTGCTGTTGGCGGTCTGGTTCATGTCGCACCTGGAGAAGCAGCTGCGCAAGCGCATCCCCGATGCACTCGATCTCATCCTCACCCCGTTTTTGACCGTCATCATCACCGGCTTCGTGGCGCTGCTCTTCATCGGCCCCGCCGGGCGGGTGCTGGGGGATGGCATCTCGTTCGGCCTGAGCGCCCTCTATGAGCAGGCCGGCTGGCTGGCGGGGCTGGTGTTCGGCGGCACTTACTCGCTTATCGTCATCACCGGCATCCACCACAGCTTCCACGCCATCGAGGCAGGGCTGCTGGCCAATCCGCAGATCGGCGTCAACTTCCTGCTGCCCATCTGGGCCATGGCCAACGTGGCCCAGGGCGGGGCTTGCCTCGCGGTCTACTTCAAGACTCGGGATGTGAAGATCAAGGCCATCACGGTGCCGGCGGCCATGTCCTGCCTGCTCGGCATCACCGAAGCGGCGATCTTCGGGGTCAACCTGCGCTACATCAAACCCTTCCTGGCCGGCCTGTTTGGCGGGGCTTGCGGCGGCGCCTACGCGGTGGCGGCCAAGGTGGGCATGACGGCGGTGGGGCTGACCGGTATTCCCGGCATGGCCATTGTCCAGCCCATGAGCCTCATCCACTACATCGTCGGGCTGGTGATCGCCTTTGGCGCCGCCTTCGCCGCCTCCTACCTGCTCAAGTAC
This sequence comes from Aeromonas sp. FL131, assembly GCF_049860615.1. Taxonomy (NCBI): domain Bacteria; kingdom Pseudomonadati; phylum Pseudomonadota; class Gammaproteobacteria; order Aeromonadales; family Aeromonadaceae; genus Aeromonas; species Aeromonas sp. FL131. Next base: position 2,808,542 of record NZ_CP187595.1, on the reverse strand, counting down.
AAGGTGGAGTGATGAAGGAAAGCGATCTTCTCAACCAGATTGTCCGGTCGTTGCTGGCCGGACAGCTCAAGGCGGCGGCCGATCCCCATCGGCCGCGCTGGCACCTGGCAGCCCCGGTGGGGCTGCTCAACGATCCCAACGGCTTTATCGAGCACGGCGGGCGCTACCACCTCTTCTATCAGTGGAACCCGCTCGGTTGCGAGCACCGCAACAAAAGCTGGGGTCATGTCACCTCCACCGATCTGCTGCACTGGCAGCACGAACCAGTGGCGCTGCTGCCCACCGAGACCTATGAGAGCCACGGCTGCTACTCGGGCTCGGCGGTGAGCGATGAGCAGGGGCGCCTGACCCTCATCTACACCGGCAACGTCAAATACCCGGACGGCAGCCGTACCGCCTATCAGTGTCTGGCCCGTGCCGACGATGAGGGGGGCTTTGCCAAGCTGGGGCATGTGCTGGAATTGCCTGAAGGCTACAGCGGCCATGTGCGCGACCCCAAGGTGTGGCACGACGGCCGGCAGTGGCTGATGGTGCTGGGGGCCCGCACCCTGGATGACAAGGGCGAAGTGCTGCTCTATCGCGGCGACGCGCTGGATGCCTGGACGCTGGTGGGCCCCATCGCCGGCAGTGGGCGCGGAGGGCTCGATGAGTTTGGTTACATGTGGGAGTGTCCGGACCTCTTCCCCCTGGCAGATCGTCATGTGCTGATCAGCTGTCCGCAGGGGATTGCCCCCCGGGGAGAGGATTATCGCAACCTCTACCAGTGCGGCTGGCTGGCGGGTGACTTCGACGGCGAGCGCTTCGCCCACGGGGCTTTCCACGAGTTGGACCGGGGCTTCGAGTTCTATGCGCCGCAGACCACTCAGGACAACCAGGGGCGGCGCTTGCTGTTCGGCTGGCTGGGACTGCCCGAAGAGAACGAGATGAGTCAGCCCACCATTCCCTATGGCTGGCTGCACCAGATGAGCTGCCCGCGGGAGCTGTTCTGGCAAGGCGACTGGCTCAGCCAGCGGCCGGTGGCTGAGCTGGCGGCACTGAAGGGGGAGCAGACCCGCTTTGAGGGGGAGCTCGGTGAGTTTCCGGGGCTGGCCATCGATTCGGCCTGGCTCGATCTGGCGCTGTGCGGCGAGGGGAGCCTCTGGTTTGGCGCCGTGGCCGAGCTGTGCTGGCGGCCGGGGCGCCTGGTGCTGCGCCGCCTGAACTGGCAGAGCGGAGAGTGGGAGGAGCGATGCTGCCCCTGGCAGGGCGGCAGCATCACCGTCTTGTGCGATCGATCCAGCCTCGAGTGTTTCGTCGATGGCGGCCGCCATACCCTGTCGGCGCGCTACTTCCCGGGACCGGGGCCGCAGCTTGCGCCGGGCAAACCGGTCGCGGGCGGCAAAATTTGCCTCGATCACTGGCCGCTGGCGGCCTGCCTAGTACAATAGCCCGGTGTCAGTTTGCCGGGAGGCCAGGTGGAGAAGAAGAAACGGATCACAATTGCTCAGATAGCCGAGTTGGTGGGGGTGTCCAAGGCGACCGCCAGTCTGGTGCTCAACGGCAAGAGTGCGGAGTACCGCATCGCCGACGACACCCGCAAGCGGATCCAGGCGGTGGCGGACGAGTGCCACTACCAGCCGAGCTTTCATGCCCGCGCTCTGCGCGAGACCCGCAGTTACACCTGGGGGCTGGTGATCCCCGACCTTACCAACTTCGGCTTTGCCAGTATCGCCCGCGCCCTCGAGGCGCACTGCCGGGAGACCGGGATCCAGCTGCTCATCGCCTGCTCCGAGGATGACCCCACCCTGGAGCAGCGGGTGGTGGACAACCTCATCAGCCGCCAGGTGGACGGGTTGATTGTCGCCTCCAGCGGCCATAGCGACGATATCTATGCCCGCATTCACGACCGCCTGCCGGTGGTGCAGCTCGACCGTCACATCGGCGAGTCGCGTCTGCCCATGGTGATCTCCGATGCCTGCAAGGCCACCGCCGAGCTGGTGCAGGAGATGGCCGGCCAGTGCGGCGAGGAGATCTACTACTTCGGCGGCCTGCTGGATCTCTCCCCCAGCCGCCACCGGCTGGCGGGCTATCAGCTGGGGCTGCACCGCGCCGGGCTGGAGGCGGACCCGACCCGGGTGCGCCACCGCGACTACCAGCCAAGCTCGGGCTATCAGTTGATGGCCGAGCTGGTGGCCGAGCTCGGTGCGCCGCCCAAGGGGCTCTTCACTGCCTCCTTCACCCTGCTGGAGGGGGTGCTGCGCTACCTCAACGAGGCGGGGCTGATGGAGACGGGCATGCGGCTGTGCACCTTCGACGATCACGACCTGCTCGACTGCATCCCCATGCACATCGACTCGGTGGCCCAAGATTGCCCGGCCCTGGCTCGGGCGACCTTCGAACTGATGCAAAAGCTTATTGCGGGCAACCCGCCGCCCCAGACAGCTCAGGTGATCAATCCGCGTATTCGCTGGCGCAGTCAGCGGGCTGCCCGGGTCGCCTGATCTCCCCGCATGCTGAAAAGCAAAAGCCCCGCCGGCAATGGCGGGGCTTTTGCTTTTTCAATGGCAGAGTCTGGTGTCAGTCGGTGGTACTGGCGCGCCAGAACACCTGCTTGATGTGGGGGTGGATGCCGAGCTTCACCATCAGGGCGTCGAGCTCGTCGCCATCGATGGAGGTGGCCAGCAGCACCGCCGAAATTTCCAGATCCCGCTCGCCGAAGGGCTCGATGTCGAGTTCGCTCAAGGGATAGTTGGCCTGCTCCAGCATCTCTTCCAGCCAGTGCAGCACCTCCTTCTGGTACTCGCGCTGGGTGAGGGCGGTGACCCGGTAGGTCACCTCGGTGTCGGTGTTGTCCACCGGACGGCGGTTGATCTGGTTGACCAGCGGGCGCAGCAGGGTGTTGGCGGCCAGCACGAACAAGGCGCCGAGGATCGCCTCCATGGCCAGTCCGGCCCCGCTGGCGGCGCCAACCGCCGCCACGCCCCACAGGGTGGCCGCGGTGTTGATGCCGCGGATGTTGCCGGACTCGCGCATTATGACGCCGGCGCCGAGAAAGCCGATACCGGAGACGATGTAGGCCACCACGTGCACCACCCCATAGGTACCGCCGTGCAGGTCATAGATGCGCTGGGCCAGGTTGACGAACAGGGCCGCGCCCACCGCCACCAGCACGTTGGTGCGCAGGCCCGCGGTGCGCTGGCGATACTGGCGCTCCAGCCCCACCAGGCTGCCCAGCACGAAGGCCAGCAGCAGGCTGGCCAGGGTGTCGAGCAGAGAGATCATGTCGAATTGCTGCCACATTCTCATGGCGTACTCCTTCTGTTGCCGATGGCCTTTCTGAAGGCGGGCGAGGGGACGGTCCCCCCGCCAACGGCCCCGTGCGTGCAGGCCATGAATTGACGAAAAACACGCACGAGGCGCCCGGCCCGTCCATCCAGGATGGCGGGCAGGGCGGTGAAACGGATTGAAAGGGGCCAGCATGGCTGGCCCCGGATATCAGTCGTGCACGATCAATTGAGCACGAGTTCGGGGTCGCGGCGGGGATGCAGCTCCCAGCGAACCGGGTGATGTACCCCCACCTGATGCACGAACTGCACCAGATAGCGACGCTGGGGCGGGGTGCAGTGCAGGTTGAGCACCAGCTCCCGCCCGCCGCTGCGGCCGGGTCGCAGGGACTGCAGGGGTTGCAGGCCCGCCGGCTGCAGGGTGTGGTTCACCAGATCCAGCACCTGCTCCATGTCGGCCCGATCCTCGCAACGGATCTGCAGCCGGTAGTGGTGCTGGCGCCGTTTGCCGCGCAACCAGAGCGGCAGCAAGCCGCGGCCCAGTCTGCTCAGCAGGGGGTGAGCCCGGTTGGATACGGACAAAGTTGAAATAAAACGCATAGCAGCCTCCTTGTGGGAAGCAGAAACTATGCAGGCAAGGTGTCATGGCAAAGCCAGGTCACCTGACGTCAAGTGTAAAAAAGAGAAGAGGGGAGTGGATTTCCGCTTCTCGCAGGGCTGCGAGCATGCGGCAGAGGAAGACCTGCGGCTAGCTCGCGACCCGGGTACCGACGACGAGGGTCGGTCTACAACTGTCACTTGATGAGTTGCCCACTGATGGTCTCCGCTGTTGATTGACGGCCTGATGGTACTCATCCAGAGCGGTGAGGTAAAGCCTCATCACCCTTTCAGCAACATTTAGATACAAGTTTGTCAATAATCGGGGTCGGCTGGCTACCGCCAGGACGATGAAAGCGCGGTGAGCACCCTCACCGCCCTCGTTCCACCTTCTGCTCTCCCCCTCGTTACCCGTCACGCTATTTCAGCCCCAGCCGCTTGAGGAGCATCGCGGCCGGACAGAAACCGGTGAAGGCGCTCTGGATCAGATTGACCCCGACAAAGACGCTCAGCCAGACAAAGCCAGGGTGTACCCAGGCGGTGAGCAGCAGCGAGAGCAGCAACATGCAGCCCGCGACGACTCTGACTCCGTTATCTACCGTCATGACCTTCTCCCTATTTAATTTAGACATTGCTAATTTAGTGTCGCTTTATACAATAGAACTAAATATCAACAATTGCTAATTTACTCCCATGAGCCAATTCAACGAAATGAACAGACACGCGACAGCCGCCGCCTCCCTGCTCAAGGCGCTGGCTCATCCCGAGCGGCTGCTGGTGCTCTGCCAGCTGGTGGAGGGGGAGAAGGGGGTCGGGGAGTTGCTGGCCCACAGCCAGCTCGGCCAATCCGCCTTCTCCCAGCAACTGTCGGTATTGAAGCGCCAGGGCCTTATCCGCTCGCGCAAGGTCTCCCAGCAGATCTACTACTCGCTGGTGAGCGAGGCGGCCGTCGATGTGCTGGCGGCGCTGCAAACCCATTTTTGTCACTCAGAAAATAAGGAATCTCGATGATGGAAAGCCAATGGTTGCTCTCTCTGGGCGGCGGCATGCTGGTGGGGCTCGCGGCCCTGATCCTGATGTTGTTCAACGGCCGGGTGGCCGGGATCAGCGGCATTCTGGCCGGTGCGCTGCAACACAGGGCGCCCTGGCGGCTGCTCTTCTTGCTGGGATTGGGGGCGGGGGCCTGGCTGGCGCTGAGCCTGGGTTGGGCCAGCATGCCGGCATTCAGCACGCTGCCCGGCTGGCCGCTGGTGCTGCTGGCCGGGCTGCTGGTCGGCATCGGCACCCGCCTTGGCAATGGTTGCACCAGCGGCCACGGCATCTGCGGCATGGGGCGTCTCTCCCTGCGCTCCATCGTCGCCACTCTCACCTTTATGGCGGCCGGCTTCATCACCGTCTTTCTCACCCACCACGTTTTATAACAGGTTGATCATCATGGCATTGTTGACAAGTTTGCTCGCGGGTCTGCTGTTTGGTCTGGGTCTTGCCATCTCCGGCATGATAGATCCGGCCCGGGTCATCGGGTTTCTCGACCTGGCGGGTCACTGGGATCCCAGTCTGGCGTTCGTCATGGGCGGGGCACTGCTGGCGTTCATGCCGGGTTACTTCCTGCTGGTCAAACCGCTCAAGCGCAGCCTGCTGGGGGAACCCATGGCCAGCGTACCGGCCCCCAAACTGGACCGCCGCCTCATCGGGGGTTCGGCCCTGTTCGGCATTGGCTGGGGGCTGGCGGGGATCTGCCCGGGGCCAGGCTTGAGTCTCATTTCCAGCGGCCAGCCCATGGTACTGTTGTTTGTCGCTGCCATGGTGGCCGGGATTTTGCTTGTTGATCGGGTTTGGGTGAAGGTGCGGGAGAAGCGCTGCCACCCCCGCTCGGCCTGAACGGATTGCCCCTGCTGTCGGGGAAGGAGGAATATCATGGAACAGATCCGCGTGCTGGGGGCCACCATGCTGGCCATGACCTCCGCTCTTGTCTCTCCGATGACATGGTCTGCCGAGGCGACTGGTGATGCGACCCTGACCCTGGTTCCCCGTCAGGTGACCGACTGGCTTACCCTGGATGGCACCGTCAGTGCCATCCATCAGGGGACGGTGGCGGCCCAGACCAGCGGCCGGGTCTCCCGCATGCTGGTGGATGTGAACGATGAAGTCGTCGCCGGGCAGCCCCTGCTGGAGATCAGCGGCAAGGAGCAGTTTGCCGCCGTCACGGGTGCCCAGGCGCGACTGGCGCGGGCACAGGCCCAGCAGGTGGAGGCAGAGCGCCAGCTTGCCCGCTTTCAGGCGCTGATCGCCAAAGGGGTGATCACCCGCGCCCAGCTCGACAATGCCCAGGCGACCGATCGCGCCGCTCGCGCCGAGGTAAACGCTGCCGACGCAGCCCTCACTCAGGCCCGCGAGGCCTACGGCTATACCCGCATTCTGGCCCCCTACGCCGGGGTGGTGACCAAGCGGCTGGTGGAGTTGGGGGAGACGGTGGCACCCGGCACGCCGCTGCTCTCCGGCTTTTCCCTTGATGCGCTGCGGGTGGAGGTAGATCTGCCCCAATCTGCGCTCGCACTCGCCAGTCAGCCAGCGGATGTGCAGGTGCTGCTGCCGGATGGCAACACCGTTACCCCCCTCAAACTGACCCGCTTCAACTATGCCGACAGCCAGAGCCATGCCTTCAGGCTGCGCCTCGACCTGCCACCGCAAACCGCGGGTGTGCTGCCCGGCATGTGGCTCAAGGTGCAGCTCAAGCAGGGTGAGCGTCAGCAGTTGCAGGTGCCGGAGCAGGCCCTGCTCAGGCAGGGTGAGTTCAGCGGTCTCTACCTCAAACAGGGGGATGGCTGGGCGCTGACGCCGGTGCGGGTGGGTCACTGTCAGGGGGCGCAGTGCGACATTCTGGCGGGTGTCCAGAGTGGCGATCAGGTAGCGGCGGATGGCTGGGCTCGCCAGCAGGCGGTGGCCCATGAGTAGCGAGCTGAACGGCAACAAGGAGAGGATGGGGCCTGCCGGTCGGCTGGCGGCGCTGTTTCAGGGCTCGGCCATCACCCCGCTGCTGGCGCTGGTGGGGCTGCTGCTCGGTCTGTTTGCGGTGCTGGTGACCCCCAAGGAGGAGGAGCCGCAGATCGATGTCACCTTCGCCGATGTCTATATCCCCTTCCCGGGCGCCACGCCGGCAGAGGTGGAGTCTCTCGTCACCACCCCTGCCGAGCAGGTGGTCTCCCAGATCAAGGGGGTCGATACCCTCTACTCGTTCTCTCGCCCCGATGGCGCCCTGCTGGTGGTGGTGTTCAAGGTAGGGGTGAGCCGCGAACAGGCCATCGTCGATCTCAACAACCAGCTCGACTCCAACCGCGATTGGCTGCCACAGGGGATCGGGGTCGGCCAGCCACTGGTAAAACCCCGGGGGATCGACGATGTCCCCATCGTCAGTCTGACGCTCTGGAGCAAGGAGTGGCAAAAGCAACTGGGCGCCGCCGAGCTGACCCGGGTTGCCCACGAGCTGGAGACCGAGTTCAAGCGACTGCCCGGTACCCGCGACATCTATAGCCTGGGCAGCCAGCGTGCCGTGCTGCGGGTGATGCCGGATCCGGCGGCCCTCAGCGCCCACGGCATCAGCTGGGGCGAGCTGAGCCAGCGGCTTGCCGCCGCCAATCAGGTGGGTAGCGAGCAGGCCGTGGTGCAGGACAACCGGGAGATCAAGGTGCAGGTGGGGCAGTTCCTGCAAAGTGAACAAGAAGCCCGCGAGCTGGTGGTGGGGCTGCAGGGGGACAAGCCGGTCTATCTCGGTGATGTGGCGAGCGTGTCGCTTGGGGAGGAGACCCCGGTGCAGCGCAGCTGGATGGGGCAGGGGCAAGCCAGTTATCCGGCGGTGACCCTGGCCATCGGCAAGCAGCCCGGCCAGAACGCGGTCGAGGTGGCCAAGCGGGTTGAGGCGCGGGTCGAGAGCCTCAAGAATCGACTCATTCCTGCTGGGGTCGAGGTGACGGTGACCCGTGACTACGGCGTTACCGCCGAGACCAAATCCAACACCCTGATCGGCAAGCTGATTTTTGCCACCACGGCGGTGCTGCTGCTGGTGCTGGTGAGCATGGGCTGGCGCGAGGCGCTGGTAGTGGGCGTTGCCATCGTCATCACCCTGGCGCTGACCCTGTTTGCCAGCTGGGCGTGGGGTTTTACCCTCAACCGGGTGTCGTTGTTTGCGCTGATCTTCTCCATCGGCATTCTGGTGGATGACGCCATCGTGGTGGTGGAGAACATCCACCGCCATCGCGGACTGGGCAAGGGAGCCCTCAATGATCTTATTCCGGGAGCGGTGGACGAGGTAGGCGGGCCGACCATACTGGCGACCCTGACGGTGATCGCGGCCCTGCTGCCGATGGCCTTTGTCAGCGGCCTGATGGGCCCCTACATGAGCCCCATCCCCATCAATGCCAGCATGGGGATGCTGATCTCCCTGCTGGTGGCCTTTATCTTTTCCCCCTGGCTGGCGAGCCACCTGCTCAAGAAGGAGGGACATGTTGCCCACGGTGAGGCCAAGGCCGGCCTCTTTCAGCGGCTGATGACCCCTTTCCTGATGGGCGCTGGCGCCAGGAGAGCGAGACACAAGCTCTGGCTGGCCATCCTGCTGCTGGTCGCGGGCGCCGCCGCCATGCCCATGGTGCAGTGGGTAGTGCTCAAGATGCTCCCCTTCGACAACAAGTCGGAATTCCAGCTGGTGCTCGACATGCCGGAGGGGGCGACCCTGGAGCAGACCGAGCGCACCCTGCTGGCGGTCGGGCGGGAGCTTGCCAAGGTGCCCGAGGTGAAGGATTACCAGATCTACGCCGGCACCGCGGCCCCCATCAACTTCAACGGGCTGGTGCGTCACTACTTCATTCGCAGCGGCGCCAATGTGGGGGATATTCAGGTCAATCTGGTGGACAAGCATGAGCGCCATCGCAGCAGCCACCAGATTGCCCAGTCGGTGTGGGCGCCGCTGCAGGCCATCGCCAGTGCGGCAGGGGGCAACCTGAAAGTGGTGGAGGTGCCGCCCGGCCCGCCGGTCTGGTCACCCATCGTTGCGGAAGTGTATGGCCCGACTCAGGCCGCCCGTGAGGCAGCCGCTCGCGCCGTACAGGCCCGCTTTGTGGCCACCGAGGATCTGGTGGATGTGGATATCTATCTGACCGACCCACAACCCAAGTGGCGGCTGGTGGTGGACCGCAGCAAGGCGGCCCGCTTCGGGGTCGATCTCGGGGAGCTGGTGAACACCCTCAATGGCGGGGTGGGCTATCAGGATGCCAGCTGGCTGCAGGGGCACGGCGCCAAGTATCCGGTGCCAGTGCGCATCGAACTGGCCCCCGGCGACAAGCGGGATCTGGCGGGCGTGCTGGCCCTCAAGGTGCGCAGCCAGAGCGGCCAGCTCATCCGGGTGTCCGAGCTGGTGAGCCGCCGTGACGAGCTGGCCCCCGGCTATATCATGCACAAGAACATGCAGCCCATGGTGATGGTGGTGGCCGACATGGGCGGCCATACCGACAGCCCGCTCTACGGCATGTTTAGCGCTGGCGCCGATATCGAGCTGCCCCAGTATTACGTACAGCAGCCCGACAAGCTGGGAGAGGTGGCGCTGTTGTGGGACGGGGAGTGGAAAATCACCTATGAGACCTTCCGCGACATGGGGCTAGCCTACGGGGTGGGGATGATCCTCATCTACCTGCTGGTGGTGGCCCAGTTCCGCTCCTATCTGGTGCCGCTCATCATCATGGCGTCCATTCCGCTCACCCTCATCGGGGTGATGCCGGGCCACGCCCTGCTGGGGGCCCAGTTTACCGCCACCTCGATGATCGGGATGATCGCGCTCGCCGGGATCATCGTACGCAACAGCATCCTGCTGGTGGACTTTATTGAGCAGCAGCGGGCGAGCGGCGTGGTGTTCGAACAGGCGGTGATCGAAGCGGCACAGGTGCGGGCCAAACCCATCCTGCTGACCGCGCTGGCGGCCATGATCGGGGCCCTGTTCATCCTCGATGATCCCATCTTCAACGGGCTGGCCATCAGCCTGATTTTCGGGATCCTGGTCTCCACCCTGCTCACCCTGGTGGTGATCCCGCTGCTCTACTACAGCCTGATGTCGCGCCCTGGGGTCGCGATCGCGGCAGACCAGCCGGGCACACAATGACAGAAGGGCCACCTCGGTGGCCCTTCTCGTTTCACTCGTTCAGGTGGCTGGGGCGCTGGGTCAGCGTCCTTTCATCAGCGGGAAGTAGCGCCGATCGGCCTGGCTCATGTGGCCGACAACCAGCTCCTGAATGATGAAGTTGAGCAACTCGTCGTTGCCCAAGGTGCCCGCCCTGGCGGCGGTCATCAGCTGGCTGGCTTTTTGCAGCAACAGCTGGTGGTCTTGCTGGTGGCTGGCCAGCTCCGGGTAGCCGAGTTCGGCCAGCATCTGCTCTTCAAAGGCGAAGTGGTGGCGGGCCACGTCGAACAGGCTCTCCATGCACTCCAGGAACAGGGCCGGGTGCTCCTGGTGATCCTTCATGTGTTCCAGCAGCCGGTTGGTCAGCACGAACAGCTGACGATGCTCGGCATCGATGCGGGGATGGCCGCATTCGTGGCTGCTCTGCCACACCAGCGAGCCCTGCTCCGGATCGAGCCCGGCGGTGAACAGACAGACCCGGCCCCGCCCTCTGCCCTTGGCCTGGTACATGGCCTGATCGGCGTGGTGCATCAGGGTCTTGGGGTCGGTACCGTGCTCCGGATAGAGGGCCACCCCTATGCTGCTGGAGATGCGCAGCTCCTGCTCCTCGTCGATGCGAAACGGATGGCGCAGGCTCTGGTGCAGATGGTCGGCCACCGCCAGCGCCTCGTCCCCGGTGTCGGGCAGCAGGATCACGAATTCGTCCCCTCCCAGCCGTGCCACCAGATCCCGCTCCCGCACGCAGTGGCGCATCCGTTCCGCCACCATGTTGAGCAGCACGTCGCCGGTCTCGTGGCCGAAGGTGTCGTTGATCGGCTTGAAGTGGTCGAGATCGATGAACAGCAGAGCCAGCTGCGCTTCGCTCTCCATGGCCTCCTTCAACCGTTGCTGCAGCAGCCGGCGGTTGGGCAGGTTGGTGAGGGGATAATAGAAGGCGAGCCGGCGCATCATCTCCTCGCGGGCGGCCCGCTCGGTGATGTCGCGGGTCACCCCCAGAATCGCCTCCGGCTCCCCCTGCTCGTTGCCGTGCAGGGTGGTGACCGTTTCGGTGGCCACCAGATGTCCCTCTTTGTGACGCAGCTGGGTACGAATGACGCAGCGGGTCTGCTCGTGGTCGCCGCGTTGCCAGGCGGCGAGGGAACCGCTCAGCTCGGCGCGCAGCTGTTTTCTGGATGTTTCCGGAATAAGCTGCCTGATGGGGAGGGTCAGCACGTCGATCGCCTCGTAACCGCTGAGCGGCAGAATGGCAGGGCTGACGTAGCGAAAGCGCAGGGTGGCGGTGTCCATGGTCCAGATGACGTCAGCGCTGTTCTCCGCCACGAAGCGGTAGTGCTGCTCGCTCTGGGCCAGCTCGCGGGTGAGCCGCTGGCGGTCGCGCGCCTCCTGGCGCAGGCGCAGGTAGAGGTAGCAGAAGATGCCGAGCAGGGTCAGCAGGGAGAAGGTCACCAGCATGGCCACCGCCACGCTCTTGTCGAGCAGCTGGCGCTGCTGGCGGATCCGCTCCCGATCCGGGTTGTAGAGGAAGTGCTCGAGGTCTGGCAGGGCCGAGAGCAGGCCAGCTTCGAGGTAACTTCTGGCGATCTGCTGCCAGCGCTCCGGCTGCATGTAGCCGGGCTCGACCAGATCTGGCTGCATCAGCTCCCGGGTGGCACTGGCTTCGAACTCCAGCTGCTCGCGGCCATAACCGCTTGGGTACTGTTCCATGATCCAGTTGATCATCTCGGCCGGGTTTTCCATGGCATAGCGCCACCCCTTGAGGCTCGCCTGCTGAAAGGCGTAGACCCGCTCCGGCCGGTTGTTCAGCTCGCGCTCCGAGGTGAACAGGTTGTCACCGTAGAAATCGAAGTCGATGCTGCGGGGGGAGAACACCCGATAGGGGATCCCCATCCGGGCCAGATAGAAGGGCTCGGTGGTGCTGTAGGCACTGATGGCGTCCACCTGGCCGGCGAGCAGCGCCTTCAGCCCCTGTTCATAGGGCAGCTTGCTCCAGCTGCCCGGCGGGGCATGGCGATTGAGGTAGATCTGCAGCTCCTGGGAGCCGGGCTCCAGCATCAGCCGTTTGCCTGCCAGATCCGCCGGTTGGCGAATGTCGGGCCGCTCCAGGGTGAGCAGCACCAGCGGGGAATGCTGCAGCATGGAAGCCAGCACCACGACCGGCTGGCCACTGGCGCGCGCCAGCAGCAGATCGCTGCCGCTGACCCCGTACTGGGCATTGCCCGACATCACCTCGTTGACCACATTGGTGCCGGTGACGGCGGGTCGCAAGGTGACATCCAGCCCGGCATCTCGATAGAAGCCTCTGGCCTGGGCCGCGTAATAACCGGCAAACTGGAACTGATGTTGCCAGGGCAGTTGCACCACTATCTTGTCCACCGCCTTGGATGGCAGGGAGAAAAGGGTGCAAAACATCGCTGAACCAAGCATGGGCAGATACCGGAGCAGGCGATGAAGGGAGGAATTTACGACACTCATACTCATTCCTCTCGGGAGACGGGGGTCAGTCCTAGAGTCAAACAATTCCTTGTTGCCCGCAAGGGGGCGAAAGGGCGCTGGAATGGGGGATGTGTGACAGAAAAAAAGATTTCTGTGTCACTCATCACATTTGGCTTTCCTGCTCGGTATTTTTGGCAATTATGCGAATAATTACGGAGCCATATGACCAATAAAAACGGTCGCATTTTAATCGTATTTGCCAGCCGTTTACCTCAATATCAGTGAGTGATTACTTAATTTTCAGCGCAATGCGTCAGCCTGTGTCGCCGTATCAACGGATACATTTATGTTGCTGTCAGATTGTGTCGATCTTTCATTTGTTGCGTTATCAGTCAGTAACGAGCCGAAACAGGCAGAAGGGGGGCCGGATCCTGTCGACCCCGGTGTTATGATAGCGACTCTTCCATCCCGATGAGGCCTTCTCATGTCCCGATTGAGTTTGTTGCTGTCCGACTCTCACGACCCCCTGTTCAACCTGGCGGTGGAGGAGTGCATCTTCCGCCAGATGGATCCGAACCAGCGGGTGCTGTTCCTGTGGCGCAACGCCAATACCGTGGTGATCGGCCGGGCCCAGAATCCCTGGAAGGAGTGCAACACCCGCCGCATGGAGGAGGACGGGGTTACCCTGGCCAGGCGCAGCAGCGGCGGCGGCGCCGTGTTTCACGACCTTGGCAACAGCTGCTTCACCTTCATGGCGGGCAAGCCGGAGTATGACAAGAGCATCTCCACCGCCATCGTGCTGGACGCGCTCACGCGGCTCGGGGTCGAGGCTTTCGCCTCCGGGCGCAACGATCTGCTGGTGGCGACTCAGGACGGGGAGCGCAAGGTGTCGGGCTCGGCCTATCGGGAGACCCATGATCGCGGCTTTCACCACGGCACCCTGCTGCTGGACGCCGACCTCGGCCGGCTCGCCAACTACCTCAATCCCGACCCCAAGAAGCTGGCGGCCAAGGGCATCAGCTCGGTGCGCAGCCGGGTGGCCAACCTCTGCGAGCTGCTGCCGGGCATCGATCACCAACAGGTGAGCGAGGCGCTGCAGGAGGCCTTCTTCAGCCACTACGGCGAACGGGTGCAGCCCGAGCATATCTCTCCCGAGCAGATGCCCGATCTGCCCGGCTTTGCCGACACCTTCGCCCGCCAGCACAGCTGGGAGTGGAACTTCGGCCATGCCCCCGCCTTTAGCCATCAGCTGGACGAGCGCTTCGGCTGGGGCGGGGTGGAGCTGCATTTTGACGTGGAGAAAGGGGTGATCGGGCGGGCGCAGATCTTCAGCGACAGCCTGGATCCGGCACCGCTCGATGCGCTGGCCGCGCGGCTGCCCGGCACGGCCTACCGCGCCGATGCCCTCGACGACCTGCTGCGCCAGTGGCGCAGCGAGTTTGCGGCCCGGGAGACCGAGCTGGAGGAGCTCTCTCGCTGGTTGCTGGCGGCGCTGCGCTGACGCTTTTCTCGCCGATGGGGCGGGTGGATCACAAAATCAAAAGAGGCGCCCGAAAGGCGCCTTTTTGCCAGCCGCCGTCCGCCCTCATGCATGACAAAAAGTAGGGGAGGCCATTAGATATTGTCGCTGTTTCAAACGGCGACCCGGGGGTATAAGGACTGCACATTTGCTGTACTAATGGTATAAAAATGAGTGACTTGGTCTATTTGAAAGATGAAGGCGTCAACGCCATCCACCCCGAATTCGAACGTCGTTTTGCCACAGTCAAAGCCAACTTCTTCTCGCGCCACCCCGATCTCTGGCCGGTCTTCCGTGAACCCGGTTTTGCCACCCTCAACGAGTTTCGCGCCCGCGGTCTGGCCCCGGCGGCGCGGCTCAATGCCTGGCCTGATGGCCGCGCCCGCCTCGCCGACTTGTGCGAGACCATGCCGGTGCCGGCCACCATGCGCACCCCGGGCGAGCCCATGGCCGAGCTGCTGTTTGCCGGCGCCCTGTCCAAAGACTGGGAGAACCCCTCCAGCGTCGAGAACGTCATCACCATGTCGGCGGATCCCGCCATCTACGGCGCCCAGATGGGGATCCTCGCCAACCCCAATCTGGTCTACTCCGAGTATGCCGGGGTGGCCGAGGAGCTGGAGAAGAAGGTGGTGCGCCAGATAGCGCTGCTGGCGGGTTACGATCCGGCCCGCGCCACCGGCATCTTCACCCAGGGGGGGACCTTCTGTAACCTCTATGGCTACCTGCTCGGCATCCGCAAGAGCCTGCCGGAGGCCAAGCACAAGGGGCTCGGCCACTATCAGGATTACCGCATCATCAACTCCCAGGGCGGCCACTACTCCAACATCACCAACCTCTCCCTGCTCGGGGTCGACATCGAGAACAAGACCATCCGCATCCAGGTCGGCGAGAACAACGACATCGATCTCGACCACCTGGAACGTACCCTGACCGCCTGCTTCGCTCTCAAGCACGTGGTGCCCACCATCATGCTCACCATGGGTACTACCGATACCTTCGGGGTGGACCAGGTGAAACCCGTGGTCGAGCTGCGGGATCGGCTCTGCGAGCGGTTCGAGGTGGCGGTCAAGCCGCACATCCACGTGGATGCCGCCATCGGCTGGTCGATGATCTTCTTCCTGGACTACGACTTTGCCGCCAACCCGCTGGCCATCAACAGCGCCACCCTGGCGGGGATCGAGCGCAACGTGAGCCGCTTTGCCGAGCTCAAATACGCCGACTCCTTCACCGTCGACTTCCAGAAGTGGGGCTATGTGCCCTATACCTCCAGCCTGGTGATGATCAAGGAGCAGGATGACCTCAAGGCGATGGAGAACGACCCGGAGAACTTCTCCTATTTTGAGCGGGACATTCAGGGCCAGACCCACCTGCAGTCCACCATCGAGTGCTCCCGCGGGGCGAGCGGCCTGTTCGGTGCCTATGCGGCGCTCAACTACCTGGGGGTGGAGGGCTATCGCACCGTGCTGGCCCACTGCCTGCAAAACGCCAACTACTTCCGTTTCCGGTTAAGCCAGCTCGGCAACGTCAAGCTGGTGGCCCAAGAGAACCAGGGGCCGAGCGTGGGCTTCAAGATCTACAACCCCGAGTGGGTGCAGGACCCCGACGCCGAGTTCGCCTTCGAGCTGGCGCGCAGCCCGGATGCGGCCTACAAGGCGCGCTTGCAGCGCAACACCGACTACCACCGCAGCCTGTTTACCGGGCGCGGCAAGGTGGGGCTCTACACCAACTGGGTGGAGGCCATCGCTCACTCCGACTATGACGCTCGCGGCAAGTACTCCTACATCGCCGGGGAGAAGGCGGTCTTCATGAACCCGGCCTGCGGCCGCGAACAGATCGACGCCTTTATCGACCATATCCGCGGCTGATGGTGCGGCAGTGACGGGGCGCAGGCGGGTTTCCCCCTGCTCCCTGTTTTTCTGATACGCCAAGCAATTGAATCAAAAGGGCTTGCTTGCGAATGGCCCGGGAAGTGTGAGGTGCTGCACGTTGCGCCCCTCTGCCTCCCTTTCTGACTTTTATCCCCCTGTTTTTTCCGTACGGTATGGACTCCAACGGGTTGATTTTCTGCCCTGGACATCAACAAAGGAGTCGTTATGGACAAGCACAGACGCAGAGTCACCCTGGGGCTGTTGAGTACCCCCCTGGTCGCCACCCTCGCCGGCTGCAACAGCAGCAATGACAGCCAGGGGAGTGCGGGGGATTTTCGCACCACCCTGACCGACCGCTTGAGCGCCGAGCTGCACGACGAGCAGACGGCCCGCCAGCTGGCCCCCTTCATCGAGGAGGCCTGCTTCAACATGACCCCGTCCCGGGTCGCCATCGACCAGGCCCACTGCGTCATCGCCTTTGCCTTTGGCAACCGCCCCAACGCCTCGGGCAACCCGGATGAACTGGCCGAGCCCGGCCCCATGAACGAGGCGCTGGCCGCCTGCTGCGCGGCCCTCTATCGGCAAAAGCCGGTGCCCATGTATGTGCAGTGGGAGATCGCCCGCTTCCTCGACTCGGCCCGCTATCCCGATATCCCGGCCCGGGATGTCATCTCCATCGAGCCTTACTGGGATGATGAGGGCAAGCTGGTCTACCTCAGCACGGACGGGGTGGTGGAGGCCATCGTCAGGGATTACGCCGGTGGAGAGGCTGCCGCCCTCGGCACGGCGGCCGTCATCGGTCACCGCGACCACGTCAAACGCTGCATCATCACCTGCCGTGCCCGCAAGGTGACGAGCCATGCCCCGGAGGGGATCGAACTACCCGTCTGGTATGACGAGCAATCCGATCAACCCTGGACCCGTCGCCGCGACCTCTATGTATTGCAGGACATGTCTGTTCAGTTGCTCGGGATAGCTCAGGCGAATATCGCTCAGGCTTATCCGAACGGCTGAGGAGGCCGCTCGGCGGATAGTGCAGTAGCGGATAGTGCAGTAGCGGATGGTGCAGTAGATGGCGCAGTAGATGGCGCAGTAAAAGAAAACGGCGGGATGATCCCGCCGTCTTTTATTGCAATGACTCCGCTTACTGTTTCTGGATGGCGGTCACGGTGAGCTTGCCGGCCGGGTTCTCGGCGTGAAAGCGCACCGCATCCCCCACTTTCAGATCTTTGAGCAGGGCCGGATCGGCCACCCGAAAGACCATGGTCATGGCGGGCATCTTGAGGTTGTCGATCGCCTCGTGCTTGATGCCGACCTTGCCGTTGGCCGCGTCGATGCGGCTGATGACCCCCTGGGTCATCGCCATCTCGCCCATCTCGTTCATGCCTTCCATCTGGCTCATCTGGCCCATGTCGTGGCCGGCATGGTTCATCATCTCCTCGGCCAGCAGGCTGGTGTGGGTGGCAAGGCCAAGCAGCAGGGTCAGGGTCAGCGTCTTGTAGTTCATGGTGTTTCCTCGTCGTTGATTCAGATTCTTGGTTGTCAAAAAGGGCGCTGCCACCGGGTTAGCCGGCGGGTTGGTGCTCGGCCGCGCCCAGGTGCCGGCTACGCCACAGGTAGTAGGCGGCGGGCAGCACCAGCAGGGTCAGTACCAGCGCACTCACCATGCCGCCGATCATGGGGGCGGCGATGCGCTGCATCACCTCGGAGCCGGTACCGTGGCTCCACATGATGGGCAAGAGGCCGGCGATGATGGTGACCACCGTCATCATCTTGGGGCGCAGGCGCAGGGCGGCGCCGTGGATCACCGCCCGGTGCAGGCCCGCCTGGTCCGGCTTGCCGCTGGCCACGAGGTCATCCCAGGCGTGGTTGAGGTAGACCAGCATCAGGACGCCGGTCTCCACCGCCACCCCGGCCAGGGCGATAAAGCCCACCCCGACTGCCACCGAGAGGTTGAAGTCGAGCAGCCAGAGGGTCCAGATCCCGCCCACCACCGCCAGCGGCAGGGTGGTGAGAATGAGCAGCACCTCCTGGAAGCGGCGAAACGCCAGATAGAGCAGCAGCACGATGATGGCGACCGTGAGCGGCACCACGTAGGCGAGGCGCGCCTTGGCCCGCTCCATGTATTCGAACTGACCGGACCAGGTGAGGGCGTAGCCCGCCGGCAGCACCAGCTGCTTGTCCACCTCGGCCTTGGCCTCTGCCACGAAAGAGCCGATGTCGCGGCCGCGAATGTCGACGTAGACCCAGCCGTTGAGGCGCGCGTTTTCACTGCGCAGCATGGGCGCCTCGTCGCTGATGTAGACCCGAGCCACGTCCGCCAGCGCGATGCGCGCACCGCTCGGAGTCACCACCGGCAGCAGCTCGAGGCTCGCCACCGAATCGCGATAGCTCTGGGGATAGCGCAGGTTGATGGGGTAGCGCTCGCGCCCCTCGATGGTCTGGCCCACCTCCATGCCGCCCACCGCGGTGGCGAGCACCGCCTGTACGTCGGCAATGTTGAGGCCGTAGCGGGCCGCTTTTAGCCGGTCGATATCCACCTTCACGTAGCGGCCACCGGCGACCCGCTCGGCGTAGACCGATGAGGCGCCCTCCACCTTGCCGACGATCTGTTCCAGCTGCTGGCCGAGCTGCTGGATCACCTTGAGGTCCGGCCCCGCAATCTTGATGCCGACCGGGGTCTTGATGCCGGTGGCCAGCATGTCGATGCGGGTCTTGATGGGAGGCACCCAGGCGTTGGTGAGGCCGGGGAAGCGGATGAGGGAATCGAGCTCTTCTTTCAGCTTTTCCGGGGTCATGCCGGGGCGCCACTGGTCGCGGGGCTTGAGCTGGATGCTGGTCTCCATCATTACCAGATCGGCGGGGTCGGTGGCCGATTCGGCGCGCCCCGCCTTGCCGAACACGTTCTGCACCTCGGGCACGGTACGAATGAGCTTGTCGGTCTGCTGCAAAATCTCCCGTGCCTTGCCCACCGAGATATTGGCTGCTGTGGTGGGCATGTACATGATGTCCCCTTCATCCAGCGGCGGTATGAACTCGGAGCCCAGGTATTTGAGCGGCCAGAAGCCCGCCACCGTCACCACGGCGGCGATGGCCAGGGTGGTTTTCGGACGGGCCAGCACGGCTTTGAGCAGTGGCACATAGCCCTGGCTTAGCCAGCGGTTGAGCGGATTGGCCTGCTCCGCCAGCACCTTGCCACGAATGAAGTAACCCATGATCACCGGCACCAGCGTGATGGCGAGCCCGGCCGCCGCCGCCATGGCGTAGGTCTTGGTGTAGGCGAGGGGATGGAACATCCGCCCCTCCTGCGCCTCCAGCGCGAACACCGGCAGGAAGCTGATGGTGATGATCAGCAGGGAGAAGAAGATGGCGGGCCCCACTTCTATGCTCGCCTCGGTGATGATGCGCCAGCGGTTCTTGTCGGTGAGCGCCTCCCGTTCCATGTGCTTGTGGACGTTCTCGATCATCACGATGGCACCGTCCACCATGGCGCCGATGGCGATGGCGATGCCCCCCAGCGACATGATGTTGGCGTTGATCCCCTGCAGGTGCATGACGATAAAGGCGGTCAAAATCGCAATAGGGAGGGAGATGACCACCACCAGCGATGAGCGCAGGTGGAACAGGAAGGCGAGGCAGACCAGTACCACCACCGCGAACTCCTCCACCAGCTTGCCGGAGAGGTTGTCGATGGCGCGCTGGATAAGGTCGGAGCGATCGTAGACGGTGACGACCTCGACCCCCTCCGGCAGGCTGCTTTTCAGCTGGGCCAGCCGCGCCTTGACCCCGTCGATGGTGTGCTGGGCATTCTCGCCATAGCGCATGACGATGATGCCGCCCACCACTTCTCCCTCGCCGTTGAGCTCGGCCAGACCGCGCCGGCTCTGGGGCCCGGTGACCACATCCGCCACGTCACCCAGCAGCAGCGGGGCGCCGCGCACAGTGGTACCGAGCGGGATCTGCTTCAGATCCTCGACGCTTTTCAGATAGCCGTTGGAGCGCACCATGTACTCCGCTTCCGCCATCTCGATGACGGAGGCGCCGGTCTCCTGATTGCCCTGCTTGATGGCGGTCTCGATCAGGGAGAGCGGGATGCCGTAGGCGCGCAGCTTGTCCGGGTCGACCCGCACCTGATACTGGCGCACCATGCCGCCCACGGTGGCAACCTCGGAGACCCCCTCCACCGTCTGCAACTCGTACTTGAGGAACCAGTTTTGCAGCGAGGTGAGCTGGCTGAGGTCGTGCTTGCCAGTTCTGTCCACCAGCGCGTACTGATAGACCCAGCCCACCCCGGTGGCATCGGGGCCGAGCTGGGGACGGGCGGAGGCGGGCAGGTTGGGGGCCACCTGACTCAAATACTCCAGCACCCGGGCGCGAGCCCAGTAGAGATCGGTGTTGTCGTCAAACAGTACATAGACGAAGGAGTCGCCGAAGAAGGAGTAGCCGCGCACCGTGGTGGCCCCCGGCACCGCCAGCATGGCGGTGGTGAGCGGATAGGTCACCTGATCCTCCACCACCTGGGGCGCTTGGCCCGGGTAGGCCGTCTTGATGATCACCTGGACGTCGGAGAGATCCGGCAGGGCGTCCACCGGGGTCTGCTTGACCGACCAGAGCCCCCAGGCGGTGAGCATGACGGTCAGTAGCAGCACCAGAAAGCGGTTGCCCACGGACCAGCGAATAATCGAAGGGATCATGATCTGGCTCCTTGCTCATGTTGCGCAGAGAGCGGGGCTTGGTTGTCGGCAAGGTAGCAAATGATGGCAGGGATCATGACTTGGCTCCCATATCGTGCTGGCTATGGTCCATGCCTTCCATCTTCTCCATCTCATCTGCCGCAGGCTTGGCGTCGCCGTCAGTAGCGGGTGCCTGCTCCTGATGGATACTGGTGATGCGGTACTCATCCCCCTCCTGCATCACCTGCAGATGCAGGGTTTGCCCCTCGGTCAGCTTGCTGATGTCCACACCGTCGGCGACGGTGAACTCCATCTCCATGGCGGGCCACTGCCACTCGGGGATGGGCTGGTGGGAGACCATCAGGGTGCGGTTGGCCAGATCGATGCTTTCAACCTCGCCCTGGGTCCACACCTGGGCAGGGCGCACCGCCGTCATGCGCTGGAAGTCCGAATCGATGGCCGATTCGGAGTCGAGCAGGAACTGGGCCGAGCTGACGATACTGTCCCCCGCTTCGACCCCTGCCTTGATGGCGACCTTGTCGCCAAACTGGGGGCCCAGGGTGACGGCGACCGATTTGAAGCTGCCATCCCCCAGCGCCAGCACCAGCCTGTCCTGGCTGCCGGTGCGGATCACCGCTTCGCTCGGTACCACCAACCGGGGTTCGCCCTGCCCGGTGCGAATGCTCACCTTGGCGAACATATTGGGTTTCAGAAACTCGTCCGGGTTGGCAAAGCGCAGCCGCACCTTGAGGGTGCGGGTGGCGGCATCCAGGGTCGGGTAGAGGTAATCGACCCGGCCCTGCCAGTGGCGGCCGGGGGCATAGTCCAGGGCCATGGTGACCGGATCGCCCACCTTCAGCTGGGCCGCCTGGCGCTCGAACACCTCGGCACTCACCCACACCTGCTTGAGGGTGCTGATGTTAAAGAGCGCCGCGGCGGGCTCCACATACTGGCCTTCGCGCACTTTCAGCTCGGAGACATAGCCGCTGCTGGGGGCATAGATGCGCACCGTCTCCTGCACCTGACGGGTGCGTTTGAGGGCCGCTATCTGATCCGCCGGCACCTGCAGGGACTTGAGCTTGCCCTCGGCGGCGCGCAGCAGCAGGGGGTTGGCGGTGTTGAGGGCGAGCAGGTACTCGTGCTGGGCGTTGACCAGATCCGGGGCGTAGAGCTCGTAGATCAGGCTGCCTTTGCTCACTTGCTGCCCCTCGCTCTTGATGGCGAGGGTGCGGATCCAGCCTGCCATGCGGGCGTTGACCGCCTCCAGCCGGTCCTCGTCATAGCCAACGTAGCCCACCGTCTCGATCTGCTGGTGGATGGGGAGCGTCTCCACCTTGGCGAGCCGCACCCCCAGGTTCTGCTGGATCTCGGGGTTGATGGTGACGGTGCCCGGCGAGCCGCCCTGTTTTTCCTCATAGACGGGGATAAAGTCCATCCCCATGTTGTCCTTGGCCGGAGCATCGCGCTTGTCGCGCGGATCCATGGGGTTGACCCAGTAGAGGGGCGTCTTCTCCTTGGCAGTGGGGCCAGCAGTGGTCTGTTTGGCGGCCCAGTAGCCGCCACCGGCGCCGAGGGCCAGCAGCAGGGCGGACATCAACAACGTCTTGTTCATGACAAGCCTCCGGCGCGCGGGAGGCGAACGGAGGGCTGGCACGGCTGCACGCAGGCAGACCGGGTAACGGGGGTGGATGACATGGTATCTCTTCTCTTCTGTCAGGCCGCCGGAGTGGTGGTATGTGCGGGCAGGGCATCACCACGAGGCGGCAAACGGGGCGCAGCTGTGTCAGCGCGCACGGCTCCCTGCGAGCGGGCCGGTTTGACCAAGGCGCAGGGTCAGGCAAGGCGGCAGAAAACAGGCAAGCCGAGGCTTGCCGCTGCCGCGAGAGAAGATCTTTCTAGTGGCGCAGCACCGACAACATCAGGTGTCGGCGCGGCCAGGAGGGAGGGTGGGTGCCGCGGGATCGCAGGAAGGGATCCCGCAACCAGTTGTCCAGCACGCTGCTCGCCGTCCCGAGGGGCAGCAGCAACAGCGGCAGAGCGAGCAAGGTCAGCAGGGCTGCCAGCAGCGGCAGGCCGGGAGTGCCGGTCGAGGTGAGCCCGCCGTGCATCTGGCACTCCTGGCTGGCAGCATCTTGCGCTCCCGCATCCGGGCTTGCCCCGTGGCAGGAGAGCCCCTGCATGGCGCTGTCGCTCATGGCCTGATTGCCGTGAGTCATGGCGGCGTTGAGGGCATCCACCCCGTGCCAGCCGATGCAGAGGGTGAGATTGCAGACGAGCATCAGCCCCAGCAGCAGCCGGGCAATGCGTTCGATGGGCAATCTCGCTACGAGCATGGGGAAAATCCTGACAATGACTGGGGGCACTGTAAACCTTACCTTGAGAGCAAGGTCAAGATATGTGGGCCACAGGATACCGGCCGCGTGATCCCGCTCGCGGCTCGGGCCCGGCTGCGAGGTGTTGTCCCCTCTGGCGGATAAAAAAAAGCCCCCGCATGGCGGGGGCTGTGACTCACGACTTACGATTTGGGTTGCGCCGTCTTGCCGCTGGCGCGTTCCGAGCGCCGCATGATGAGGCGGAAGAACAGCGGGATGAAGAAGATGGCGATGAAGGTCGCCGCCAGCATGCCGCCGATGACCGGCCAGCCGAGGGCATGGCGGCTCGCCGCCCCGGCGCCGCTGGAGGTGACCAGCGGCACACAGCCGAGGATGAAGGCGAGCGAGGTCATGACGATGGGGCGAAAACGCAGCCGCGCAGCCTCCAGCGCCGACTCGATGAGACTCATTCCCTCCTCGTGCTTCATCACCGCGAACTCCACGATCAGGATGGCGTTCTTGGCCGCCAGGCCCACCAGGGTCACCAACCCTATCTGGAAGTAGACGTTGTTGGTCAGACCCACCAGCCAGGTGGCTAGCAGGGCGCCGAACAGGGCGAACGGGACGGCGGTGATCACCGCAAACGGCAGGCTCCAGCGTTCGTACTGGGCCGCCAGGATGAGGAAGATCATCACGATGCCGAAGCCGAACGCGGTGCCCGCACTGCCAGCGGCCGCTTTTTCCTGATAGGCGGAGCCGGTCCACTCCAGCTTGGCGTCGTTGCCGAGGGACTCGTCGGCCACGGCTTCCAGCGCGGCGATGGCCTGGCCGGAGCTGTAGCCCGGCGCCGGCTGCGCCATGATCTTGGCCGCCTGGAAGATGTTGAAGCGCTCCACCAGTTCGGGGCCGGTGGCATCACGCACCGTCACCAGGCTGCTGAGCGGGATCATCTCCCCCTTGTCGGAGCGCACATAGACGTTGCGGATGTCGCTCTTCTTGGCGCGGTAGTCCGCCTCGGACTGCAACTGCACCCGATAGGTGCGGCCGAACTGGTTGAAGTCGTTGACATAGACCTGGCCGAAGGTGGCCTGCATGGTGTCGAACACGGCGTTGATGGGCAGCCCCAGTGCCTTGGCCTTCTCGCGATCCAGATCGAGATAGACCTGGGGCACGTTGGCGCGGTAGGTGCTGGTCACGCTGGCGAACTCGGGGCGCTGCTTGGCCGCCTCGAGGAAGCGCTGCACCTCGGCCGAGAAGGACTGGGCATTGCCGGTGCTGCGGTTCTGCAGGTAGGCCTCCAGCCCGCCGGTGGTGGACATGCCGGTGATGGGGGGCGGGTTGAAGGAGGCGACGAAGCCGTCCGCCAGCCCCATCAGGCTCATGCCCTGGAAGGTCTTGGCCAGGGAGAAGGAGTCCTGCCCGGCACCTTGCCGCTCGCTCCAGTCCTTGAGGGTGATGAAGCTGATGCCGCTGTTGCTGATGATGGCGTTGGAGAGGATGTCAAAGCCCGAGAAGGTGATGACGTCCTTCACGTTGGGGTTGGCCATCGCCATCTGGTCGAAGTCGTTCGCCACCGCCTGGGTGCGGGTGAGGGAGGCCGCATCCGGCAGCATGACGGCGGAGAGCAGGTAGCCCTGGTCTTCGTTCGGCACCAGCTCGCCCGGTACCTTCATCAGCAGGCCGTAGATGGAGACCAGGATGAAGGCGATGATGGTGAACGCCACCCCGACCCGGCGGTTGAGGAAGGCGACACCGCGCACGTAACGGCGGGTGAGGCCGTCGAAGGCGTTGTTGAACCAGACGAAGAAGCGGGCCGGCTTGTGGTGGCCCTCTTTGAGCAACACGGCACAAAGGGCCGGCGACAGGGTCAGCGCCACCAGACCTGAGATGGCCACCGACACCGCCACCGTGATGGCGAACTGCTTGTACATGACCCCGGTCATGCCGCCCATGAAGGCGACCGGCAGGAACACGGCGCACAGCACCAGCACGATGGCGACCACCGGGCCGGAGACCTCCTGCATGGCTAGGATGGCCGCCTCTTTGGGCGAGCACTTCTTCTCCTGCATGATCCGCTCGACGTTCTCCAGCACCACGATGGCGTCATCCACCACGATACCGATGGCGAGCACCATGCCGAACAGGGTCAGCAGGTTGATGGAGAAGCCCAGCACCAGCATGCCGGCGAAGGTCCCGATGAGCGACACCGGCACCGCGATACAGGGGATCAGGGTGGCGCGGAAGTTCTGCAGGAACAGGTAGACCACCACGAACACCAGCACGATCGCCTCGAACAGGGTGTGTACCACCTCCTCGATGGAGATCTTCACGAACTCGGTGGTGTCGTAGGGGATCTGGTACTCGATGTCCTGCGGGAAGCGCTCCTTGAGGCGCAGCATGGTGGCGTGTACCTGATCGGCCACCGCCACGGCGTTGGCGCCCGGTTGCAGATAGGTGGCGATACCGATGGCCGGCTTGCCGTTGGCCTTGGCCAGCAGGTCGTAGTCCTTGCCGCCGAGCTCTACCCTGGCCACGTCCTTGACCCGGATCTTCGAGCCGTCCGGCATGGAGCGGATGATGATGTTCTGGAACTCGCGCACATCCTCCAGCCGTCCCTTGGTCTGCACCGTGTAGGTGAAGTCGATGGGGGCCGTGGTGGGCTGGGCGCCTATCTTGCCCGCCGCGAACTGGGTGTTCTGCTCGCGGATGGCGCCGATCACGTCGCTCGGGGTGAGTTCAAGCTGGGCCAGTCGATCCGGCCGCAGCCAGATGCGCATGGCGTAGTCGGTGCCGCCGAACAGGGTGGTGTCACCGACCCCGGGAATGCGCTTGAGCTCGTCGATGATGTTGAGCAGGGCGTAGTTCGACAGGTAGGTGGTATCGAAGGTGCCGTTAGGCGATTGCAGGGTGACCACCTGCAGGATCGAGGTCGATTTCTTCTTGACCGTCACCCCCTGCTTCTTCACCTCTTCCGGCAGCTGGGCCATGGCGGCCGAGACCCGGTTGTTGACGTTGATGGTGGCCTGATCCGGATCGGTGCCGATCTCGAAGTAGACGTTGAGGTTCATCTGGCCGTTGGAGGCCGAACCCGACTGCATGTAGAGCATCCGCTCCACGCCGTTGATCTGCTGCTCGAGCGGCGCGGCCACCGTCTGGGAGATCACCTCGGGGGTGGCGCCCGGATAGAAGGCGGTGACCGACACCACCGGCGGGGTGATCTGCGGGTACTGCTCGATGGGCAGCGATCGCATCGCCGCCAACCCGCCCAGCACTATGATGATCGAAATCACGCTGGCGAAGATGGGGCGTTCGATGAAGAACTTGGAAAACATACGAACTCCTTACTTGGCCGCGTTCTGGCCGACCATCTTGCCGGTGATCGCCTTCATCTCGGAGGCCGTGACGGGCTTGACCACGGCGCCGGGACGGGCCTTCATCAGCCCCTCGACGATGTAGCGCTCACCGGGCTCGAGGCCGCTGTCGATCAGTACGCCGCTGTCGACCACGGAACCCAGCTTGACCGGGCGGGGCACTACCTTGTTCTCTTTGTCCACCACCATCACCATGCGGTCGGCCTGGGACTGGACGATGGCGCGCGGCGGCACCAAGATGGCATTTTTGCGGGTGCCCAGATCGATGGTCATGCGCACGAACTGGCCTGGCAGCAGCACGCCGTCCTTGTTGTCGAAGATGGCGCGGGCCCGGATGGTGCCGGTTTGCGGGTCGACCCGGCTGTCGGAGAAGTTGAGCTTGCCTGCCTCAGGGTAGACGGAGCCGTCCGCCAGCCGGATGTGGGTGCGCCAGTTGGTGGCATCCTTGGCCTCAATCAATCCCTTTTTCACCGAGTTCTCGAAGTTGAGGCGATCCTGCTCCGAGTAGGAGAAGTTGACGTAGAGGGGATCGAACTGGGTGATGGTGGTGAGCAGGCCGTTTTCGCCGCTGGTGGAGATGAGGCTGCCCTCGGACTGGGAGCTCTTGCTCGCCATGCCGTTGATGGGGGCGGTGACCTGGGTGTAGCTGAGGTTGAGCTCGGCCTCTTTCACCTTGGCCTGGGCGGCCTGATGGCTGGCGATGGCCGCCTCGTAGTTGGCGATGGTGTCGTCATAGTCCTTGCGGCTCACCACCTGGCGCTTGAACAGCGGGATGATGCGATCACGGTCGGCGCGGGCCTTGTTGAGGCGGGCCTGCTCCTGGGCCAGGGTGCCCTTGGCCTGCTCCAGCGCCACCTTGTAGGGCTCGGGGTCGATCAGGAACAGCGCCTGACCGGCGGTGACCGGCTGCCCCTCGATGTAGGTGCGCTTGAGCAGGATGCCGCTCACCCGGGAACGCACGTCAATTTCGCGAAAGCCGGCGGTCTCGCCCACCATTTCGGTGGTCATCGGCACGTCGGTCAGCTTGACCTCGGCCACCACCACGGGCATCGGCGGCAGTGCCTGGGCTCCGGTGGCCGGTTCATCACCACAGGCGGTCAGTGCGCTGGCCAGTGCCAGGGCGATACAGCCGCGCTTGAACATCTCTTCCCTGACGTATTGCACCTTCATCATCACACTCCTGTGGGATGGTGCGCGATTGCCGCGCCCAGCCTTTTTCTTCATGAACATGGTTAACTGCATGGTTACAAATTTAACTCATTGGATTACTGACAGTTTTCTAATGATAGAGCACGAATATTGAACCCAGGCTGCTCGACACTGAAAGTTGTCGGTGTCGATCGCGCAGTTGCGGAGGGGGCCGCGACAATTTGTGTCAGTCTGGCAGACCCTGCATCGTGACCTTGCTGGGGAGCTGGAGACCCGGAGGGAATTATAAGAAGGAAAAAGCGGGGGAAGTGGGGGCTTGGTCACAGAGGGGGCTTCAGATGCCCCCTCTGTTGCCGTTATCAGGCGAAGCAGGCCCAGATGGGGGCGTGATCCGAAGGCTTGTCGATGCCGCGCAGCTCATAGTCGATGCCGGTCTCGGTCACGGTGTCCTTGAGGGCGTCGGAGGCCATGATGAGGTCGATACGCAGGCCACGGTTCTCGTCAAAGCCCCTGGAGCGGTAGTCAAACCAGGAGAAGCGCTCGCACTCGGTGGGGTTGGCGGCGCGGAAGGTGTCGGTCAGGCCAAACCCTTTCAGCCGCTCCATCCACTCCCGTTCGATGGGCAGGAAGGAGCATTTGCCATCCCGCAGCCAGCGCTTGCGGTTCGCCTCGCCGATGCCGATGTCGAGATCGGTGGGGGAGATATTCATATCCCCGATCAGCACCAGCTGGTCATCCGGCGTGTGGTTGGTCTCCAGATAGTGCTGCAGATCCTCGTAGAACTTCTGCTTGGCCGGGAACTTGGTCTCGTGATCCTGACTTTCACCCTGCGGGAAGTAGCCGTTCATCACCTTGATGAGGGAGCCGTCTTCGCGCTCGAAGGTGGCCATGATCATCCTGCGCTGGGCCTCTTCATCGTCGGTGGGGAAGCCTTTCTCCACCTTGACCGGCTTCTGCTTGCTCATGATGGCCACCCCGTAGTGGGCCTTCTGGCCGTGAAACTCTACGTGATAGCCCATGGCCTCCACGTCGGCCAGCGGGAAGGCCTCGTCGTGTACCTTGATCTCCTGCAGGCCGATCACATCCGGCTGATGCTTGTCGATGATGGCTTGCAACTGGTGCAGGCGGGCGCGCAGGCCATTGATATTGAAAGAGATGATCTTCATGTCCGGGATGCTCATGTCATTTTTATAAGTGGCTATTGGACTAGGAATCCGCCGTGGATGCAAGTGAAGGCGAGGAGCCACATCCGGGGCGGGCCGCCCGCCGCAGCGGGCTCAGCGGGCTCAGCGGGTCATCTTCTTGACAAACACCACCACAAACAGCGCCAGCGTGAAGCTGCCGGTGAAGGCCTCGAAGGCGGCGAAGAGCCGTGAGAGGCCGATGGGGGTGAAGTCGCCATAGCCCAGGGTGGTGAAGGTCACCACGCTGTAGTAGAGGCATTCGAGCAGGAAGATGGCGTTCTGCTGAAAAGGGGCGCCGGGCCGGTAGATGAGGTGGTTGCCGTTGAAGCTCAGGCCAAAGAAGAAGTAGAAGATGCTGCAGATGAAGATGAGCAGCAGGGAGAAGAGCACCACCCGCATGGGGGCCTCGCCGTAGCCGCAGAACAGATCGACGATCCAGGAGGTGAAGCGCTGGGTCGACCAGAACGGCAGCTGCAGCCGGCGCATGGTGAGCTCCTGCTGGATGTAGCGGCCGGACATGGTGAAGATGCCCTGCGCCTCTGAGGCCTTGCGCAGATCCCGGTAGGTCTCTTCGGCTTCCTTCAGCCAGATACGGGCCTGCACCGGGTCGCGCTCCTTGCGGCCGCGCCGCTCCTGCATCAGCCGCTTGCCGGTATCCAGGTTGTCGAGGCGAGTGTTGTGCCAGCGAATGCCGAGCAGGTTGACGTCGTCGAGGGTGGCGCAGTGCAGGTTCGCTTCGCTGAGATCCGCCTTCATCAGGCTGCCGCCCTTGATGCGAATGCCGTAGAGGTGGGCCCCCTGCAGATTGGCACGGTAGAGGTTGCACTGCTCCAGCAGGAACCCCTGCGGGGCCCCTTTTTTCACCAGGTTGAGGCCCGTCAGATTGGCGCGGGCCAGTTGCAGGCCGTGACACAGCCCGCCCTGCTGGATGTAGTGCTCCAGCTCGCGGGCGGTGTGGGGATCCTGATGATTGGCGTGGGGATCGTGCCAGCGGCACAGATCATGGTCCCCCGCCTCTTCGCTGCAGTGGCGACCGTCCGCCACCAGATATCGACACATGGCCATCGCCACTCTCCTCCCTTTGCCGAGTCAGTATCAGCATAGGCGAGCGGGCCCTGGTCAGCTGAGCTGGGTAAACTCCTGACGCAGCTTGCGAAAACGATCCTGCTGGGCCGGATTGAGGGGGATGCCGTCCAGCACCTCCAGGGTCTCCTTGCACTCGGCGCCAAACTCCGGGCTCTTGCGATTTTTCTGCATCAGCTGCAGCAGCACCTGGATTTTGTTGAGGGCGGCGCCGGTATTGGCCGGGGCCCGGCGCAGCGCCTCGCGAAAGTGGCCGAGCGCCTGCTCCAGCTCGCCGCTCTGATAGGCCTTGATACCCAGTTCGTTGAGCTGTTGGTAGCGCTGGCGACGCTCAAGCACCGTCTTGTCGTCGCGGGTGGCCTGGATGCAGGTGGTGAGCAGCCGATCCTCGTCTTCGGCCAGCAACGCTTGCAGGCTCTCGGCATATTCGAATTCGCCGAGCTGATAGAGGGCGAGGATGGTCTCGCCCAGCAGGCTGGGGGGCATGGTGGCCGGCTGATCGAGCCAGTTCTGGTTGGCGCGATAGAGCATCTTCTTGCCCTTGAGCAGCTCGCCGAGGGCGATCTGTACCCGGGCCTGGCAGATCTGCTCGAACACCGGGTAGTTGAACTCCGACATCATCAGCGAATCGCGGATGCGCGACAGGGCCGAGTTGACCTGCTTTTGCAGGTTGGCGATGTGGTAGATGTCGTTGCTGTTGAGGGCGTAGAGGGTCAGCGACTGGATATAGGCCCCCAGGTAGTGGGGGGTGCGATGGATGGAGTTGCGCGACAGGTCGATCAGCGACAGCAACACGTCCTTGGCCTGGGCGTAGTCATGACGCAGCAGGCACACCTCCGCCAGCCGGCGGGAGAGCTGCACCGACTGGGGCGAGATGTCGACCGCCCGCTTGAGCTCCTGCTGGGCCTGTTCGTCGTTGCCGAGCGCGAGCTGGGACTCTGCCAGCCAGAGGTGGGCCTCCACCATCAGCGGGGTGTTCTTGAGGGTGGCCTGCAGGTGGCTCACCGCCTCTTCGTTCAGCCCCAGGGTGTGGCACGCCTTGCCGAGAGTTAGTCGGGCCCAGCTGTTCTCCTGGCCAGCCAGCAGCTGGCGCATCAGGCTGCGGGCCTCCTTGGCCTGGCCCAGCTTGAGCTGGGTGTCGGCCTGCAGACAGCGGCAGAAGTTGGCAAAGCGCGGCACCGCGTCGGCCCGCTCGGCGCAGGCGGCGAGCAGGGTGGGCAGATCCTCTTTGGCAAGGGCGCTGAACACGCTCTCCAGCGCCTGACGGCGGGCGAGGGCACGTTTGAGGCGAAACGAAAACTGCTCCTGGGAGAAGGGCTTCATCAGGTATTCGTCGGGCTCGGCCTCCAGCGCGCTCAGCACCATGGCGCGGGAGCTGTCGCCGCTCACCATGATCACCACGCTCTGGGGCGGAATGAGCTTCTGATCCCGCAGGCTCTCCAGCAGCTGGCGGCCGTTCTCGCCGACCCCCAGCTCGTAATCGAGCAGGTAGATGTCAAAAGTCTCTTTCTGGCAGCGCCGTCTCGCCTCTTCGGCCGAGTTGGCATAGGTGATGCGGCTGATGCCGATGTTGATCAGCATCGCCTTCATCATCACCTGAAAGGAGCGCTGTTCGTTGACCAGCAGGATGCGCTTCGGTTTGGGTGGGGCTTTTTTCTCTGGCTCGGATTCCGGTGTCTGCATCTGTCTGGTCAGGGCGCTACGGGCGGATAACAGAAGTGTGCCACCAAAGCGCGCAGACAGGCAATTGAACATGGGGCGCTGCCGCGGTTTTTCCGCCAAGCCCCGTCATTCATGGCTTCTGCCGGACCAAATAGGGGGGACTAGGGGGATGGCCGGCGGCGCATGCCAGCCTTGCCTGGATGGTGAAGTCGCCCACCGATGGCCGCTGAGCTCGTCCCTTGGGGCGGTTTTTTTCCGGACGGGGATTGTGCGCTCAGGTGTCTTTTGATACCACTGAATGCTTTCCCCTGCGGATCAGCTGCCATTGCGCGACAAGGAGTTCCCATGCGCCTGCCCCCCTTTCCTCCGCTGGTCTGGATCGTGATCCTGGGCACCTTCATGGTGCGCACCAGTTTCTTCATGGTCTGGCCCTTTCTCTCGATCCTGCTCTACCGGGAGTATGATCTCTCGGCGTCCGGCATCGGGATGCTGCTGGGCGGCGCGGCCGTGCTCTCCTGCCTCATCGGCTTCTACGTCGGCTGGCTCTCCGACCGGCTTGGCCGGCGCACCATACTGCTGCTCGGCTGCTCCCTGTCGTGCGGCGCCTACCTGCTGCTAGGGTTTGGCCACTCCCTCTGGCTCATCGCCCTCGGGGTGTTTGGCTCGGGTCTCTCCTACGCCTTCATCGACACGCCGGGCAAGGCGCTGATGGGGGATCTGTTGCCCGAGAAGGCGCAGCGGGAGCTGGCTCAGCACCTGCGCTACTTCCTGCTCAACGTGGGGGCGGGGGTGGGGCCCCTCATCGGCGTCATGGTGGGGCTCGGCGCGCGCCAGGAGACCTTCGTGGTGACGGCCGCCAGCTATGGCCTGCTCGGCATCGCCTTCCTGCTCGGTTTTCGCCGCGAGTGCGCTGGCCGGCCGGATGCGGGCCTCACCCTGGGGGCCATGCTCAGGGTGGTGGGGCGGGATCGGGCCTTCATGCTGTTCATCCTCGCCAACCTGCTGATGATGCTGGTCTACGCCCAGGTGGAGTCGCCGCTGATCCAGTACCTGACCCGCGCCGGCGCCCCCGAGGTGGAGACCCTGGTGGCCCTGCTGGTGGCCACCAATGCACTGACCATCATCACCCTGCAGTTTCCGCTGTTGCACCTGACCCGGCGCTGGCGGGTGAGCCTGCGGC
Organism: Aeromonas sp. FL131; assembly: GCF_049860615.1. Classification (NCBI taxonomy): domain Bacteria; kingdom Pseudomonadati; phylum Pseudomonadota; class Gammaproteobacteria; order Aeromonadales; family Aeromonadaceae; genus Aeromonas; species Aeromonas sp. FL131. The sequence continues at coordinate 2,776,085 of NZ_CP187595.1, read as the reverse complement.
TGCAGTTCTCCATCCTGCTGATGGCGTCCGCCCAGGTGCTGTTCGCCCTGTCGAGTCCGGCCCTGCTGTGGCCCTGGCTGGTGGCGGTGTTCTTGCTGAGCGTGGGGGAGGCGGTGCTGTTCCCGCTCTTCAACGTGCTGATCGACGAGATGGCACCGGCCCACCTCAAGGGGAGCTACTTTGGGGCCAGCGCGCTGGCCGGGCTCGGCTGGGCGCTCTCGCCTCTGGTGGGGGGCTGGCTGTTGCAGATGTGGGGCGGCCCGGCCCTGTTCGCCGTGATGACCGCGATTTGCGTGCTGGTGTTTCTCCTCTATGGGGCGGGCAACCGGGTGGCGCGCCCGTCTGCCGACTCGGCCGGCTGTGGGGAGTAGCATAAAAGCATCCGGTCGGTGGTCACTGGCCTGATGCCAAGCCACCGGTGGCCCCGGCGCATTCCATCGACTAGCGCCGACGTGAAGACAACAAGGCCCCGCAGTGCGGGGCCTCTTTTTATGACGGCTGGTTTATAGCTGCTGATTTATGGTTTTTTGGCCACCAGGTAGGGGGCGAACTGGGGAGTATGGCTGGCGGCGAAGCCCTGCTCGGTCTTGACGATGAGATAGACCGCGAGACCGTGCGCTTTGGCAAAGGCCATCGCCTGCTCCGGCCCCATCACCATGAGGGCGGTGTCGAGGGCGTCGGCCTCGAGCGCGGTCGGGGTGATGACGCTGGCGGAGACCAGCTTGTGGGTGATGGGCTGGCCGGTGGCGGGGTCGATGATGTGGGAGTAGCGCTTGCCGTCGAGCTCGTAGTAGTTGCGATAGCTGCCGGCGGTGCTGAGGGCCATGCCGTTGGGGATCACCACGTCCGAGAAGGCGCCGGGCTGGTCGGACGGCTCGACGATGGCCACCCGCCATGGCTTGCCCTTGGCGTTGTTGCCCTTGCTGCGCACGGCGCCGGCCACCTCGATGAGGTAGTTGTGCACCCCTTTTTGCTCCAGCAGGCTGGCAATTTCGTCAGAGGCCGCTCCCTCGCCCAGGGTGGAGAGATCGAGGTAGAGATCGGGGATGCGCTTGCCGAGCAGGAAATGATCTCCCTCGGGCACCAATGTCAGCCGGTCGATGCCCACTTTGTGGCGGGCATTGGCAATCTGCTCGGGGCTGGGCCGTTTGACGGGCCGCTTGTCCGGCCCGAATCCCCACAGGTTGACCAGCGGGCCCACGGTGACGTCGAGCTTGCCTGAGGTGAGATGGCCGGCGTCGATTCCCTGCTGCACGATGTTGGCCATGGTGGCGGGAATGGCCATGGGCGGCTGGCCGCTGCCCTGATTGAAGCGGGAGATGAGGGAGTTCGGGTCGTAGGTGGAGATCTCGTAATTCATCCGCACCAGCAGGGCATCGACCTCTTGCTGCAGCGCCGGCTCGCCGCCCGGGAAGGGGTCGCTCAGGGTCACCGCGTAAAAGGTGCCCATGGTCTTGCCCTGAATGCGGGTCTGGGTCGGGGCCGGTTGACAGGCGGTCAGCATCAGCAGCAGGGTTAACAACAGGCCACGGTGGGCCGGGCGAGCAAGAAGCGGCATGACGGATCTCTTTGGCTGAAACGGATGGCACGGGACGCAAGCGTGCCGGGGTCGCCAGCTTAGCCAAGGGGGCGGCGGCGGGCGAGCCGTGGCTGGACAAAAGTGCAGGGGATAATTAAACAAAGAGTGGTTAGTGGGCGGCGCGGCCGGTTCGGCCAGACAAAAAATGGGGGCAATCTGGTGACCTGACCCGCAGCTTTGCGCTAAAGACATAGCCGAATGACGACAGTTGAGTAGAATAAGGTCGATTTTGACAGCATGTTTGCCAGCCATGGTGCGAGCCCGCAGGCAATTGTGTTGCCATCTATTGCCAATCAAAGGAGAGGATGATGAAAAAGGCGATTACCCTGCTGTTTCTGAGCACCCTGGCGGCCCCGGCTCTGGCCGATGAGTGCGCGTTGGTCATCGAAGGCAATGATGCCATGCAGTACAACCTCAAGGAGATGAGCGTCCCGGCCACCTGCAAAGAGGTCACCGTGACCCTGAACCATACCGGCAAGATGCCGGTGACCGCCATGGGCCACAACTGGGCGCTGGCCAACACCGCCGACTATCAGGCCGTGGCTACCGCGGGCATGAGCGCCGGTGCCGACAACAACTACCTGCCCAAGGATGACCCGCGCGTGCTGGCCCACACCAAACTGGTGGGCGGCGGCGAAAGCACCAGCGTCACCTTCAAGACCGACGGCCTGGCCGGCAAAGATCTCACCTTCTTCTGCTCCTTCCCCGGCCACTTCGCCATGATGAAGGGCACCTTCAAGGTCGGCTAAACACCGCTTGTCGACCCAGAAGCCGGGCACTGCCCGGCTTTTTTGTGCCCGCTTGTGGCGTCGGTTGGATGTCAGTGCGGGCACTATCGCGCGCCGTTTTATGATCCGGCGCCGGGTGAACGGAGGAGTGAGCGGGTAAAATAGGCGCCTTTCGGGCCTGCTGGGCCCGCTCGAGAGGAAGCAAGGTCGTCATGAAAGCCATGAAATGGGTGATCAGCGGTTGCCTGCTGCTGGTATGCGCCATCGCGCTGGCAGCGGAGCCGCCGGTCAAGAAGAGCAGAAACGGCATCTGCCATCCCCAGGGCGGCACCTATTACAGCCGCACCAAGCACTACACCCCCTACGACTCCATGCAGGCCTGTCTCGACAGCGGCGGGCGGGCGCCCAAACGCTGACCGGGGTCAGGCCTGCTCCTGCCGCCTATTTGGACAGCAGGGTAAAGAAGGCGATGGCGCTCTTCTTCTGGCAGTCGAAGTGGATGCTCTGCTCGCCGCTGATCAGCAGGGTCTCGTTGACCGCCATGGGATAGCCCGCCGCCGTGAGCTGGCCACTCAACAGGTAACAGAGATAGGTCTTGTCCGCTTCCAGGGTGAGGGTGAGCGGGAAGGGCAGGTTGAGCACCCGCACGTTGGCGCTGAGGCGGGCCGGATCATAGATGAGCCCCAGATCCGTCACCTCTTTTTTCAGCAGTTCGCAGTGGGTGTCGTCATCCCCGCTGAAGTGGGCCGCCTCGAAGGTGGCGTAGGGATGGCCGTTGAGCACGAAGCCGGCCCCGCTGATGGGTAGCAGGATGCGCTGATAGCCGGGAAATTTCGAGAAGGGGCCGGCCCCCTTGATGGGCGCCGAGCTCAGCCGGTAGGCAAAATCGAGCCTGTCGAGGCTGGTGCCGGCAGGGGAGATGAGGATCTGGGCTGTGGTGCCCTGCTTGTTTTTCCAGGGCATCTTCAGCTGGTCGGACTCTTTTATCAGGGTGATCAATGGCGCCTCGGCAGGTGGTGAGCGGGGTGAATCATGTGGCCCAGTGATACCACCCCGCCCGCCGCTCCACAAGGTTGCCGCCGTCCCCGGCCATCCACTTGCCCACTATTTCGCCGGCGCCACCCACTTCACCCCTACTTGTCCCCTGCCGCGTCATCATCCCTGTATGAAATGCCGCCACTTGGGCAAGGCGGGCAAGGGCAAAGCCTCAGGCTGTGATCCCGGCGCTGTTAAAGCGGCGGCGGCTCGCTACACTGGCTGCTCTGTTGCCCAAGGAGGCCCCATGACTCACAAGATCATTCTGGATACCGATCCCGGTATCGATGACGCCATGGCAATTCTGTTTGCCGAAGCCCATCCCGCCATCGAGCTGCTCGCCATCACCACCGTATTTGGCAATGCTACCATCGAGAACGGTACCCACAACGCCCTCTGGCTCAAGCAGCAATACGGCATGAAGGCGGACGTGGCGCAGGGAGCGGCCGCTCCGCTGCGGCGCGAGCCGGTGGGCCCGACGACCGTGGTGCACGGGCCGAGCGGGTTTGGGGATGTGACGGCGGGGGAGGTGACCCTCGCGCCGGATCCCCGGCCGGCCTGGCAGTATATCGTCGAGGCGGTGAAGGCCGCCCCCGGCGAGATCTCCCTGGTCACCATAGGCCCGCTCACCAACCTGGCGCTGGCGCTGCAAGAGGCCCCCGAGATCACCGGCCTGGTGAAGCAGGTGGTGGTGATGGGAGGCGCCTTTGGCGTCAACGGTCATCGCGGCAACGTGACTCCCTATGCCGAGGCCAACATCCACGATGATCCGGATGCTGCCGACCGGGTGTTCACCGCCGACTGGCCGGTGGTGATCATCGGGCTGGACGTGACCCAGCAGAGTTTCTTCAGCAGCGCCTATCTCGACGCGCTGCGCGACGACGCGGGCGAACCGGGGCGCTTCCTGTGGGATGTCAGCCGCTTCTATCTGCGCTTCTATTCGGAGCGGATCGGGCTCGACGGCTGCCACGTGCACGATCCGTCCGCCATCGCCTACGTGATCGATCCGACCTTGTTCACCCTGCGCGAGGGGCCGGTGCGGGTCATCAACGAGGGGCCCGCCATCGGTCACACCCTGCAGAAATTTGACGGCAAGTCCCATCCCCACGACGGCTGGGCCGATTATCGTGCCCAGCAGGTCGGGGTGGCGGTGCGGGATCAGGCACTGCTGGCGCTCTATCGGGAGACGCTGGTGGCCTGGGGTCGCAGCCGCTAGCGGGCTCGGCGAGCAGGGTGGCCTGCGGCCGGGATTGAGGCGCGGCTGTGATCCGCGCCAAACAATCGGGGGCCAGTTGCGGCTTATACTGGCAGCAACCGTGTGAAGAAGGAGAAACAGGATGGCCTGGTTGTCGTTGCTGGTGGCGATCGCCCTCATCTGGTGGTTGATGAAGCTGGGGCGTGGCGCCCTGTTCGAGATCCGGCTTGCGCCAGGCAAGGTGCAGGTCAAGCGGGGCAAGGTGTCGCCTGCGTTCATCGAGCAGGCCAGGCAGATCCTGCGCCACGAGACGGTGCGCGGGCGCATCCTGGGTCAGCGGGATGGTGATGGGGTCAAGCTGGTCTTCTCCCGCTCCATTCCCGAGCCGGTGGCCCAGCGCTTTCGCAATATCTTCCCCTATGGCGATTACCGGTTGGGGGCGGTGCCGCTCTCCGGCTCCAAACCACGCAAGGGGTGAGTCGTCACTCACATAGCAAACGGGCCTCCACTGGAGGCCCGTTTCGTTATGGTCGGCGCAAGTTATTGGTGCAGGGCGCGCTGGGCCTTGACCGTCTCCGGCTTGATGGCCACCCCTTCATTGCCCCAGGAGGCGCGCAGGGTGTTGACCAGCTCGGCGATCTGCTGATCGTTGAGGGTCCAGCCGTAACCCGGCATGTGGTAGCCGATGTTGCCCTGGGTGACCGGGGTCTCGGCGCCGTGCAGCAGCACGTTGAGCAGGCTGCTCGGGTCCTCGGCCAGCACGGTCTGGTTGCCCACCAGCGAGGGGATCACGTGGTCATTGCCCTGGCCATTGACTCCGTGGCAGGTGGAGCAGTACATGGCGTAGTCCGCCTTGCCGCCGGCGCTGGCGTAGGCCCGGTTGCCCTTGCTGGCCACCGCGTCGTCGCCGAGTTCGGTCAGGTAGGTGGCGATGCTGGCCAGATCTGCGTCACTGAAGTACTGGCTGCTGTGCGTGATCACTTCCGCCATGGGGCCGCTGACGGCCTGATGCTGGCTGCGGCCGGTTTTCAGCAGGTCGATCAGCGCCTGCTTGTCGTAGCGGGTGCCGCGAATGTTGGGGGCATACCAGCCATCCAGGGTGGCGCCGCTCAGATAGAGGGGATCCGCCTCGGTCAGGGCTTTTTCCTGCATGCCGAGCCCGCGTGGGGTGTGGCAGCTGCCGCAGTGGCCCGCCCCCTGCACCAGATAGGCACCGCGATTCCACTCCTCGCTCTTGCCGGGCACCGGGGTAAAGCGACTGTCATCGTGATAGACCCAGTTCCAGCCGTTGAGCGGCCAGCGCATGTTGAGCGGCCAGGGGATGTCGCTCTCCTTGTTGGCAACAGCCTGCGGCTGCACATCCTGCATCAGGTAGTGATAGAGGGCGGTGAGATCCTCATCGCTCATCTTGGCGTAGGCGGTGTAGGGCATGGCCGGGTAGAGGGGATCGCCGCTGCGGGTGATCCCTTCGCGCATCACCTTGATGAACTCGGGCAGGCTGTAGTTGCCGATGCCGTGGGTCTTGTCGGGGGTGATGTTGGTGGCATAGACGGTGCCGATGGGGGTGGGGAAGCCCTTGCCGCCGGCCAGCGGCTTGCTCGCCTCGCTGGTGTGGCAGGCGGCGCAGTCCCCCAGCTTGGCCACGTATTCGCCGGCCGACATGGCAGGCGCAGCCTGCAGGGTGAAGGCGGGCAGGGCCAGCAGCACGGCGCTGGCTGTCAGGGTCAGGGAACGGATCATTTGGCACCTCCCTTGTGCATGGCAACCAGCTCGTTGACGGCGCGCCAGGCCTGATCGATGGCGGAGTGGGCGTAGGGGCTCCAGTCCGAGTCGGAGTTGGCGATGGTGATGTTGCCGACCGGCTGGCGGCCCAGCTCGATCCACTTGTCGCATTGCTCCTCGTCATCGAACAGGGTGTTGGTGATGTAGGAGTAGCCGTGGGACCAGCGGTTGACCGTGATGGCGAGGATATCCTGCTCATGGTTGAAACCGGCGCCACCCAGCATTCCCTGCAACTGTTCGCGGATCATCTGCTCGTGCTGCTCGAACGGCATGCCGAGGATCATGGCGCGCCCCTTGCGGGACTGCTCGCGGGCCGACAGACCGCTGCCCGGCAGGGTCGGCACGTAGACCATGTGCAGGCACATGGGTTGGTCCGGGTTCTTGGGATGCTCGTAGCCGCCGAGGTTGACCGGGTAGTCGAGCTTGACCCGGCTGTAGGGGGCGGCGGGGGAGTAGACCTCGTGCACCCCCAGCTTGACGAAGGACTGCCAGTTCTTGATCACCACCTTGGTGTAGACCAGCGGCGCCTTGACGTTCTGGCGCAGCGCCTCCTTCTGGGGCTCCGCCATCTCGGGCACCATGTAGGGGATCATCATGTTGTAGCCGGCCATGATGGACTGCTTGGCCCGCACCCGGTGCAGTTTCCCCTCCTTGATGTAAGTGACATCCACTCCCTGTTTGCCGTCTTTGAGCGGCACGTTTTTGGCCTGCAGTGCCGTGCTGCCAAGGCGCAGCTGCACCTTGTGCTCGGGCAGGTCGAGCTTGCTGTAGTCAAACTTGGCCAGCACCACGTCCTGCATGGTGTGGCCGGGGGCCACCTGCGGGATGAGCTTGCGCACCATCAAGCGGGTCAGGCCGGCGTTGCCGTCCGGGAAGTGGAAGATGTAGGGATCGTCCAGCTCCGCCTGCTCTTCGGCATCGAGCGGGGTCAGGTTCATGCCACCGAAACCGGGCAGGGCGCACAGGCGTGCATCGGCGCAGGCGGTGGCGTCGATGCCGACCGCCTGGAAGTCGTTGGTGCGTTGCTGGAAGTAGGTAATGGCCCGCTCGCTCAGGCCCACCTTGTCGCGCAGGAAGGTGGTGTAGCTGTTGCGGGTCATCCAGAGATCTTTTTCCGCCTGGGTCATGCCGCTCAGGTAGTCGGTCTTCTCCTCGTGTAGCGCCAGCAGGGCCGCCTTGTCGGCATCATCGAGCGGGAAGTCGCCGATAAACTCTGCCAGCGGCCGGCCGTTCAGGCGATCGCGCGGGATGTCGTCGGCCACGTTGTGGCCCGGGTCACCGCTCACCACCTTGTTGACGCCAAAGTGCTTCTCGTCGAAGTAGACGCCGCGGCTCAGCCCCAGATCCGGGTAGAAGGTCTGCTGGAAGCCTTTGGCCAGCTCGTCGATGTTGACCTCGAGTGCCTTGAGCAGCCCCAGTGCCACCGGACTGTAGACAGAGCGCGGCGATTGCAGGGATTCGCTGCCACCGTAACCCAGCCGCAGGCCGTCCGGGGTGGTGAACTCGTTGCGCTTGGCATGGCCACCGAAGTCGTCGTGGTTGTCGAGCAGCAGGATCTTTTTGTCCGCGCCGAGCAGTTGCTGATAGAAGCAGGCCGCCGCCAGACCGCTGATGCCGGCGCCGACGATCACCAGGTCGTATTCGCCCTCGAGGGGAATGTTGGCGAAGTCATACTGTTTGCCGTCGCGGGCGATGCTGTGGGCCGGTTCGAAGGAGCCCGGGTGGTTGCCGCGCAGCCCGGTGAGGGCGGGCGGGTAGACCAGCGTTTTTTCAGCCAGCGCCGTGCCGCCTTCGGCCGCTTGCAGCAGCTTGATGGGGGCAACCCCGGCCGCAATGGTAATGGCGACGCCGTTGAGAAAGTCTCTGCGTGTGATGCTCATGGCAATCCCTGTGTATGAAGAGTCGAGTGAGAAATGGGATAAGGTTGAATTCGTGACTGGCGAGTAACGAAGGGGCGCAACCTACCGCCATATCCGGATGGAGTCCATGTGTTTGATAATAACTTATTAAACAAAATGATGGACCCTGTGATCGACCAGGTCGCATGAGACGTATGTGGTGTGCATGTTTGCGGGTAAAGCCGTACCAATCTCATGGAATTAATTGAAATTTAATTTGATTAATTATGGTTAATTTCGAGTCCCTTGGTTGTTCTGCCTTGAGCGACCAAATGTGCACGAATTTCAGCCCGGAATTTCGTCGGCTAGCCACAAAGGGGTGTCATTTGTCCTTGTTAAGTAAAGGGATAAATCACGGAGTGTCTGTTTAATAAACAGATACAGGGTGAAATGGCACCAGCTGGCGATGAAAGGGGGTCGAGGCGGTTTTGATAATTTTCATGACGTCAAGGCATTAACATGCAACACACAGAAATCGCAATCCACACACAAGTGAAAGATTAATTTTTCATGTTGTTCACATCCCCCCCGGGTGAAATAGAATGCTGCGTTTTTCTTACAACTTTAGCCCTGCGAAGATGAGGACATTGCATGAGACCTTTTGATGTAAAGAGGGGCTTGGGCGCTTTGCTGTTGCTCGCGACTGCCGGCTTGCTGAGCGGCTGCGACATGGCTCTGATGAGCCCCAAGGGACAAGTTGGTCTGGAGCAGAAGTCACTGATACTGACCGCACTCGGCTTGATGCTGATTGTGGTGGTGCCGGTGATCGTGATGGCGGTGGCGTTCGCTTACAAATACCGAGCGTCCAACACCAAGGCCACCTATGCACCGGACTGGGCCCACTCCAACAAGATTGAAGCGGTCGTCTGGACCGTACCTGTCATCATTATCGCCATCCTGGCGGTGATCACCTGGAAAACCTCCCATTCTCTGGATCCCTACAAACCGTTGGAATCCGAGGTGAAACCGATCCAGGTCGATGTCATCTCCCTTGACTGGAAATGGTTGTTTGTCTATCCGGAACTGGGCATCGCCTCGGTCAACGAGCTGGCATTCCCGGTCAACACCCCGGTCAATTTCCGGGTGACTTCCGACACCGTGATGAACTCCTTCTTCATTCCCCAGCTGGGCGGCCAGATCTACGCCATGGCGGGCATGCAGACCAAACTGCACCTGATCGCCAACGAGGCAGGCCAGTACAAGGGCATCTCGGGTGGCTACAGCGGCGCCGGTTTCTCAGGCATGAAGTTCAACGCCATTGCGACGCAGGATCAAGCCGGTTTCGACGCCTGGGTTGCCAAGGTGAAGGCCTCCTCCAAGGCGCTCAACACCATGGATGAGTTCAATGCCCTGGCCAAGAAGAGCGAAAACCACCCGGTGGAGTATTTCGCCAGCGCCGATCCCAAGCTGTTCGTCAACATCATCAACAAGTTCATGGGTGACATGAAGCACGGCGAGCACGCCGCCATGCAACACGGCGAAAAGCAGGCCGCGATGTCCCATGACGAGTCCATGAGCCACGAGGGGATGGAGCATGACGCCTCCATGAACCACGCAGACATGGCGCACGGCGACGCCATGCACCATGAGGCCCAGGGCGAGCAGATGGACCACGCCGGCCACATGCCGGCCGACAAGACTGTGAAAGCGGGTACTAACTGATGTTTGGAAAATTAACACTCGACGCTATTCCGTACCATGAACCCATCATCATGGTCACGATAGCCGGTATCATTCTGGGGGGCCTGGCCGTCGCCGGGCTCATCACCTATTTCGGCAAGTGGCAATATCTGTGGAAAGAGTGGCTCACCTCGGTGGACCACAAACGCCTCGGTATCATGTATCTCATCCTCGGCATGGTGATGCTGCTGCGCGGCTTTGCCGATGCAGTGATGATGCGTACCCAGCAGGTCATGGCCTCGGCTGGCGGCGAGGGCATACTGCCACCGCACCACTACGACCAGATCTTCACCGCCCACGGCGTCATCATGATCTTCTTCGTGGCCATGCCGCTGGTGATCGGTCTGATGAACATAGTGGTGCCGCTGCAGATCGGTGCCCGTGACGTCGCCTTCCCCTTCTTGAACAACCTGAGCTTCTGGTTCACCGCCGCGGCCGTGGTGCTGATCAACGTCTCCCTCGGGGTTGGTGAATTCGCCCAGACCGGCTGGCTGGCCTATCCGCCCTTGTCGGGGCTGGAGTTCAGTCCGGGGGTCGGGGTCGATTACTGGATCTGGAGTCTGCAGATCTCGGGTCTGGGGACCCTGCTGACCGGGGTGAACTTCTTCGCCACCATCATCAAGATGCGCGCCCCTGGCATGACCATGATGCGCCTGCCGGTGTTCACCTGGACCGCCCTGTGCGCCAACGTGCTGATCATCGCCTCTTTCCCGATCCTGACCGTCACCATCGCCCTGCTCACCGCAGACCGTTACCTGGGTACCCATTTCTTTACCAATGACATGGGTGGCAACATGATGATGTACATCAACCTGATCTGGGCCTGGGGTCACCCCGAGGTGTACATCCTGGTACTGCCGGTCTTCGGGATCTTCTCCGAAGTGGTGGCGACCTTCTGCAAGAAGAAGCTGTTCGGTTACACCTCGCTGGTGTGGGCGACCATCGCCATTACCGTGCTCTCCTTCATCGTCTGGCTGCACCACTTCTTTACCATGGGGTCGGGCGCCAACGTGAATGCCTTCTTCGGCATCACCACCATGATCATCTCCATCCCGACCGGGGTGAAGATCTTCAACTGGCTGTTCACCATGTACCGCGGTCGCATCGAGTTCACCTCACCCATGCTGTGGACCGTCGGTTTCATCATCACCTTCACCGTGGGTGGCATGACCGGGGTACTGCTCTCAGTGCCGGCCGCCAACTTCGTGCTGCACAACAGCCTGTTCTTGATCGCCCACTTCCACAACGTCATCATCGGCGGCGTGGTGTTCGGTTGCTTCGCCGGTATCACCTACTGGTTCCCCAAGGCGTTCGGCTTCAAGCTGGATGACACCTGGGGCAAGCGTGCCTTCTGGTGCTGGATCACCGGCTTCTTCGTCGCTTTCATGCCGCTCTACGTACTGGGCTTCATGGGCATGACCCGTCGCGTCAGCCAGAACATCGATCCCGAGTTCCACGGCTGGCTGGTGGTGGCTGCCTGCGGCGCCGGCCTGATTGCGCTGGGCGTACTGTGCCAGGTGATCCAGATCGTGGTCAGCATCCGCGACCGCGAGAAGAACCGCGACCTGACCGGCGATCCCTGGGGCGGTCGTACCCTGGAGTGGTCCACTTCCTCGCCGCCCCCCTTCTACAACTTCGCCATCGAGCCGAAGATCAAGGGACTGGATGCGTTCTGGGAAGCCAAGCAGGACGGTTCCGCTTATCAGCAGCCCAAGCACTATGACCCGATCCACATGCCGAAAAACTCCGGTGCCGGCGTCATCATCGCCGCCTTCAGCGTGGTGTTCGGCTTTGCCATGATCTGGCACATCTGGTGGATGGCCATCGCCGGCTTCGTCGGCATGATCGCCACCTGGATCATCCACAGCTTCAACGATGACGTGGACTACTACGTGCAGGTTGACGAGATCGAGCGGATCGAGCGTCAGCATTTTGAAAATATCAACAAGGTGGCTTAATTCCATGGCGACTGACGTTCTACATCACACCCAGGGTGCCCATGAGGATGGGCACCATGATGCCGGTGCCAACAAGGTATTCGGCTTCTGGATCTACCTGATGAGTGACTGCATCCTGTTCGCGACCCTGTTCGCGACCTATGCGGTCCTGGTCAACGGCACTGCCGGCGGTCCGAGCGGCAAGGACATCTTCGAATTGCCGTTCGTGTTTGCCGAAACCATGCTGCTGCTGCTGAGCTCCATCACCTTCGGCTTCGGCATGCTGGCCATGAACAAGAACAAGGTAGCGGCGGTCAACACCTGGCTGTTCATCACCTTCCTGTTCGGCGCCGGCTTCATCGCGATGGAGATCTATGAATTCCATCACCTGATTGCCGAGGGCTACGGTCCGGATCGCAGTGGCTTCCTCTCTGCCTTCTTCACCCTGGTGGGCACCCACGGTATCCACGTGACCAGCGGCCTTGTCTGGATCATCGTGCTGATGGTGCTGGTCGCCAAGAAGGGGCTGACCGATCGCAACCGTACTCGTCTGATGTGCCTGAGCCTGTTCTGGCACTTCCTCGACGTAGTGTGGATCTGCGTCTTCACCGTGGTCTATCTGATGGGGGTCATGTAATGAGCCATTCCGTTGACAATCACGGCGCCAGCCACGGCAGCGCCAAGAGCTACCTGATCGGCTTCGTGCTGTCCCTGATCCTGACTGCGGTGCCGTTCTGGATGGTGATGGACGGCTCCGCTTCCCACACCACTGTGCTGGCCACCGTGGTCGGCATGGCGGTGGTGCAGATCTTCGTGCACCTGGTCTACTTCCTGCACATGAACACCTCGTCCGAGGAGCGCTGGAACCTGGTGGCACTGATCTTTACCGTGCTCATCATCGCCATCGTGGTCGTGGGTTCCCTGTGGATCATGTACAACCTCAACATCAACATGATGGTTCACTGAGCAGGTTGGCAATGATGATGAAGCAATACCTGCAAGTGACCAAGCCGGGCATCATCTTCGGTAACCTCATCTCGGTTATCGGAGGATTCCTGCTGGCCTCCAAGGGGAGCCTGGATGTGCCCCTGTTCATTCTGACCATGGCTGGTGTATCACTGGTGGTCGCCTCCGGTTGCGTGTTCAACAACTACATCGACCGGGACATCGACTGCATCATGGAGCGCACCAAGAACCGTGCTCTGGTGAAGGGTCTGATCGCCCCCGGCGTATCGCTCTGGTACGCCACCGCGCTCGGCATTGCGGGCATTGCACTGCTCTACTTTGCGGCCAATCCGTTGGCCGCCCTGCTGGCGGTGCTGGGCTTCATTGTCTATGTGGGGGTCTACAGCCTCTACATGAAGCGTCACTCGGTCTACGGCACCCTGGTCGGCAGCCTCTCCGGCGCCGCGCCGCCGGTCATCGGCTACTGCGCGGTGAGCGGTCAGTTCGACTCGGGGGCACTGATCCTGCTGGCGATCTTCAGCCTGTGGCAGATGCCGCACTCCTATGCGATCGCCATTTTCCGCTTCAAGGATTACCAGGCGGCCAACATCCCGGTGTTGCCGGTGGTGAAGGGGATCCCGGTGGCCAAGCTCCACATCACCCTCTACATCCTGGCCTTCATGGTGCCGACCCTGATGCTGTTCCTCGGCGGTTACGCCGGCTACAAGTATCTGGTGGTGGCTACCGCGGTCAGCGTCTGGTGGCTGGGGATGGCGCTGTCTGGCTACAAGGCGGCGGTGGATGACTCCCTCTGGGCACGCAAGCTGTTCATGTTCTCCATCGTCACCATCACCTGCCTCAGCGTGATGATGTCGGTGGACTTCCAGCCGGAGGCCGAGCCTGCGGTGCTGGTGAGCATGCTGCCCTGATAGTGTGAGTTGTGCCCCTAAATGCATGAAATCCAGAGCCGGGAACCTTCCCGGCTCTGTTATTATGGGGCCGCCCCGTCGGGCACTTTTCCCCTCTGTCGGGTGTGGCATGGCGCGTGTCGGCCACCCCTTGAGTCTTCCTTTTCCCTGACCTATCGAGGCCATCATGAATGATTTCACCATGACGAGGGGCGAGCGCCGTGCCACCTGGGCGCTCGGTTCCGTCTTCTCGCTGCGCATGCTCGGCATGTTTATGGTGCTGCCGGTGCTGACCACCTACGGCATGTCGCTGGCGGGGGCCTCCGAGGCGCTCATCGGCCTGGCCATCGGCATCTACGGCATGACCCAGGCGCTGTTCCAGATCCCGTTCGGCCTGCTCTCCGACAAGGTGGGCCGCAAGCCTCTTATCGTCGGCGGCCTGCTGATGTTTGCCCTCGGCAGCGTGATCGCGGCGCTGACCCACTCCATCTGGGGCGTGATCCTCGGCCGTGCCCTGCAGGGGAGCGGCGCCATCTCCGCTGCCGTGATGGCGCTCTTGTCGGATCTCACCCGCGAGCAGAACCGCACCAAGGCGATGGCCTTCATCGGGGTGAGCTTTGGCATCACCTTCGCCATCGCCATGGTGACCGGCCCCCTGATCACCCATGCGCTGGGGCTCTCCGGCCTGTTCTGGCTGATCGCGCTGCTGGCGCTGGGAGGCATCGCCGTCACTCTCTGGCTGGTGCCGACCCCGAGCGGCCACCTGCTCAACCGCGAGTCCGGCATGGTGAAGGGGGGAATGCGCACCGTACTGACCAACCCGCGCCTGCTCAAGCTCAACTTCGGCATCCTCTGCGTGCACACCCTGCTGATGTCGAGCTTCGTGGCGCTGCCACCGCTGCTGGAGCGCGCCGGCTTGCCCCGTGACAGCCAGTGGCAGGCTTATCTGGTCACCATGCTGATCGCCTTCGTCAGCGTGGTGCCGTTCATCATCTATGCCGAGAAGCGCAGAAAGATGAAGCGGGTGTTCCAGATCTGCGTGCTGGTGATGCTCGTTGCCGAGCTGGTGCTCTGGCAAAGCGGCCTGCAGCTGTGGGGCCTGCTCGCCGGCCTGCAGATCTTCTTCATCGGTTTCAACGTGATGGAGGCGCTGCTGCCCTCTCTGATCAGCAAGGAGTCGCCCCCCGGCTACAAGGGCACCGCCATGGGGATCTACTCCACCAGCCAGTTCATCGGGGTGGCCATCGGTGGCAGCCTCGGCGGCCTGCTCTACAGCCTGGGCGGCGGCGCCCTGGTGTTTGGCGGCTGCGCCGCGCTGGCCCTGGTCTGGCTCGGGGTCAGCCTGACCATGGCCGAGCCCCCCTATGTGAGCAGCCTGCGCATCGTGTTGCCGGAAGGGGTGGCGGCCGACGCGGTGCTCGAGCAGAAGATCCGCGCCTGCGACGGGGTGAGTGACGTGCTGCTGGCCGCTTCGGATCGCTCCGTCTATGTGAAGGTGGACAGCAAGCGCCTGAGCCGGCGCGATCTGGAGTCGCTGGTCGCCGCCTGAGAACGCCTGCCTGCATGAGAAAGCCCGCCAATCCTGAAGTGAACCCTTAGTGTTGTGTAGTAATGCACTGCTGGCGTTGTGAATCGCCCCGGCCTCTCTAGACACTTTTGAGTCGTTCAAAGGACAGCCGGATTACCCCGCCCGGCCCGCCATCGTGGAGACAAAGGCCGTACCCGGGGGACAGGGCTGGATTACATCCCAGTCATGGTGGTGCAAGACCGAGCAGGCCACCTGGCTGACTTCCAGTTGGAACGGCTGAATGCCAGGGCAAGTGAAGGCGGTGCTTCAGCCGCTTATCGCCCCGTATGCCGTCCTGTGCAGCGATGGTGCCGGGGGTGTATGCGAGTTTCAGCGAGGGACTGGGGATAACACACCAAGTGGTGCGCAATCGTGCAGGAGAGCGGGTGGTGGGTGCATATCACATCCAACATGTGAACGGGTACCACAGGCGATTGAAGGAGTGGATGGAGCGGTTCCATGGGGTAGCGACCCACTATCTGAGGAATTATCTGGGTTGGCGCAGGATGTTGGAGCGCTATGGGCGGGAAGTGAATATCTCACGTTGCTTGCATGAGGCGCTGGGGCGCCCCATGCAACACGTAATTGGGACATAGCCTAATTTATGGGGCTTCATGATTTGCTTCGAGCCAACATTCTAAGTTTCTGACGGCTACTTTAAATGTTGTTTCCAGTTCGACAGGATTTCCAATAGCTGATTCTAAGTCTGAGCAATGTTTCGCAAACATATCAAGACCAAGGCTTAAGGCGCTTCCTTTAAGTTTGTGTATCAGCGATGCCCGTTCTTTAGGCTCGCTTGCTATAATTTCAGCAATAATAATCGTACCTTGTGTTTCAAATAACTCGATGAGTTCCCTTATTTTCACCATACCGAGCAGAGGCAAGTCGGTATCCAACACTGGATTGATGTTCCAGTGCCTCATAGGATTGGTCTCGACCGGCGCCATTTTGGCCTGTGGTAAACTCTTATCCTGAAACTGACGAACAATGGCTGTTGCCAATGCGGCCAGCCGCACCGGCTTGCCGACAAAATCGACAAACCCGGCTGCAAGGCAGCGGCGGATATCCTCCGGATACATCTGGGCCGAGATGGCGATTGCAGGCAACGGGCGCTCATGCATCTCTTCACTGATGGCAGCCAGATCCTCGCGCAGGGTCATCCCGTCCATATCGGGCAGGTTGATATCGAGCAGCGCCAGCTCGAAGGGGCGCTCGGTCACCAGCGCCAGCGCGCTGCGACCATCCTCCGCCAGGGTGACGCGATGGCCGAGGCGGGTCAGCATGCCGTGCGCCACCAACCGGTTGATCTCGTTATCCTCCACCAGCAGGATGTCGCGGGACTGACCAAGGTGCAGCGGTTGCGCCTCGGCAGGCAGCTGGGCGCTCGAGCGTTGCAAGGGTAGGCTGAAGCTGAATTCACTCCCCTTGCCCGGTTCGCTAGCTAGGATAAGCTCGCCCCCCATGGCGGCCACCAGCTTGCGGCTGATCGCCAGTCCCAGCCCGGTGCCGCCCTGATGGCCCATATCGCGCTTGCGCTGGTGAAACGCCTCGAACACCGCCTCCTGTTCATCGGCCGGAATGCCGGGGCCGGTATCGCGCACCACGAAGCGGATGCAGGGCTCGGCGCAAGGGCCTTGGCAGACAAGCGGCGCTACCATCAGGGTAATCTGGCCACGGGCGGTAAACTTGACTGCATTGCCGAGTAAGTTACCGAGCACCTGCCGCAGCTTGCCCAGATCCCCCTCGACCACAGGCGCCAGCTCGGGTGCATATTCCAGCGCCAGGGTGACCCCCTTGGCCGCTGCCTTTGGCCGAAACAACGCGCTGAGCTCATTCACCAGCTGGAACAGGGGGAAGGGTTCACGGCGTGCCTCCACATGGCCTGCCTCGATCTTGGAGTAGTCGAGAATGTCGTTGAGGATCTCCAGCAGGGATTCGCCGCTATGCTCGATGGCGGCCAGATAGCGCTGCTGGGGCTCGCTGAGGTGGGTATCTTCCAGCAGCGTCAGACCGCCCAGAATGCCGTTCATGGGGGTGCGGATCTCGTGGCTCATGGTGGCGAGAAACACCGACTTGGCCCGGTTGGCCTGCTCGGCCTCGGCGCGGGCCTGCCGCTGCTTCTCCACCTCCTCATTGAGCCGCTCGTTGGCGTGGCTGAGCTGGCCTGTGCGCTCCTCGACCCACGACTCCAGCTCTCGCTGATAGCGGCCCAGCTCCACCGCATTGTCACGAAACACCTGCAGGGCCCGTCCCAGCTCCGCCAGCTCATCACGCCCGGTGCTGGCGATCGGCTCAAGGGGAGCCAGATCTCCGCGCGCCAACCGGCTCATCCCCGCCACCGCCCGTTGCAGCGGCCAGACGATCCGGCCATAGACCATGCGCCACATCAACAGCATCAGCAGTACCAGCGTAAACAGGCCAATGCCCATCAGCGCCTGCTCCAGTAGCCTGAGGCGCTGACTTAACGCCTGCTGGCTCTGCCCCAGCGAATCGCGGGCACGGCTGACCAGCTCACCGACCTGCTGGTTGAGGCTGCTCATCAGGGCTTCATTGGCATTGGCCAGCACCTGCAGCGCCTCCCCCTTGCCGAGCCAGTCACTGCGCAGTTGCACCAGCTTGTCGCTCTGCGCCAGCACGGTCAGCGCCTGTTCCACCGCCTGCCGGCGAGCCGGATCGGTCACCGCTCCGGCCCGCAGTTGCAAGATGGCCAACTCCCGCAGCCCCTCTTGCAATAGCGTTTGCAATTGTTCTTGTCGATCGCTGCGCCACATCTCTTCGATGCGCTGTTGCTGCATCAGGGTGCGATGACGCAGCTCGGTCATCTGCTCCTGCCAGTCGAGATCCTGCTCCAGCAGGCGGTCCAGCGTCCGGGCCGCCTGCACGCCTTGCTGTTGGTAGAGGGAACCCAATCCCGCCACCATCACGGTTTCGGCGTTCTCCATCTGGCTGCGTGCCAGCTCGGCAATCTGTCCGGCCGCCGCCACCAGACGGGCCCGCTGCGCCTCCCCCTGCGTCATCAGGGTCAGGCGCTCTCCCACCAGCCAGCCCTGCTGACCCAGATTGCCGATGATGCTCTGACTGAGCTGATCGAGGCTTGTTGAACCCTGCCCACGGCCAAGTTGTGCCAGTACCTGTTGTAGCTGTTGTCCCTGCAGGGTGAGCAAGCGCCCCTGATGCTCCCGCTCCTGCTCGCTGGTCGCGGTGGCCAGCAGCCGCGACGCGCTCTGGACCTCGCTGCTGAGACGAGAGAGCGTGCGCGCCAGCTCCTGGTCGGCCAGAGTCTGCTGCACCCCTTGCTCCAGCTGGCGCAGATGGCTAAGCCCCACCCAACCCAGCAGGGAGGCACTCAGTGTGAGTAATGCCATCAGGGAGAAGGCCAGCAGCAACTTGCCACCCAGGCCGGAAAAGATTCTCACGGTAAGTCCCTTGGTTGTGGTCGGCTTTGACCGGATAATATGGCCCAACACTTTAACAAAACCTCTGACCATGCGAAGCGTCTATCTCTCCCCGTTGTTGCTGATCTGGTTGCTAATGCTTCCCCGAGCCACTCTCGCCTTTGCGGTGGATCTCTGGCCCAGCGGTGAATTCAGCGGCCAACCGGTACGCCAGCAGTGGCCGGAACCCGCCGCCGCAACCAAACCACTGACCCTCTGTGCCCTCTACCCCCATCTGCGCGACGCCTACTGGCTCTCGGTCAATCAGGGCATGGTGGACGAGGCGAAGCGGCTGGGAGTCAAGTTGCAGATCCATGAAGCGGGGGGCTATGGCGCCCTCGCCGAGCAGCGCCAGCAGTTGCAGCGCTGCGTGCAGGAAGGGAGCGACGCCATCTTGCTCGGCGCGGTGAGCTATCAGGGCTTGCGCGAGGCAATCAAGGTCACGCCGCTGCCGGTCTTTGGGTTGGTCAACGATCTACCCAGCGGTCTGGTGCAGGCGAAGGTGGGGGTCTCCTGGTACCAGATGGGGTGGCAGATTGGCCACTGGCTGGCGCAGCGCCACCCCGCAGGCAGCAAACCGGTCTCGGTCGCCCTCTTCCCCGGCCCGCAAGCGAGCGGCGGCAACAACTTCGTCGAGCCGGGCTTTGCCGATGCCATCAAGGGGAGCGCCATCAAGCTGGTCACCACCGAGCGCGGCGACAACAGCCGGGAAATCCAGCGTACCCTGGTGCAGAAGATGCTGGCCCGCTATTCCGACCTCGACTATCTGGTGGGGGGCGCCATCGCCGCCGAAGTGGCGGTCAACGAGCTGGCACAGCGCCATCTCGACAGGCCCCAGGTGCTGAGCACTTACTTCAGCCACGGCGTACAGCGGGGCTTGCGCCGGGGCAAAATCCTGGCCGCCAACAGCGATCAGATGCGGCTGCAGGGGCGCCTTGCAGTGGCTCAGGCGGCCTGCCTGCTGCAACACCCTGATGCCAGTGCCGAGCAGTGCCCGCGGGTGATGGGGCCACCCATTCTGACGCTGTCTGCACCACTGGCTGATCCCGCCGATTCCCTCTCGGATGGCGCTTTTCGTCCCGTTTATCGGGTCGAATAGCCGTCCAAAATCCGATTAGCACACTCAAGGAGAAGAGATGAAAGAGTTACATGCCAGCTGCCTGTGCGGCGCCGTCGCCCTGACCCTGCCGGATCAGTTCGACTATATGGGGAACTGCCACTGCAGCGAATGCCGCAAGTTTTCAGGGGGTGATTACGCCTCGGTCGGCGGACTGGATGGCAACAAGGTCACCATAGTGAAGGGGGAAGAGGCCATCGGCCGCTACCGGAAATCGGCAGAGACCACCCTGGCCTTCTGTCGTCACTGCGGCTCCAGCCTGTTCAGCCAGAAGAGCAGCAGCGGCAAGATCAACCTGCGCCTCGGGGTGCTGGACGATGTGCCGAGCCAGCGGCCCGCGTTTCACATCTTTGTCGGCTCCAAGGCCCCCTGGCACCAGATTGGCGACGACTGCCCGCAATTTGAAACTCGCCCGCCGGTCTGATACCCGGCCAAACAGGCCAAGGCCACCGCAACGGGGTCAGGAGGCTATCTCGCCGGCAAACAGATAGCCTTCACCGTGGATGGTGACAAACAGCTGGGGATCTCGCGGATCTACTTCCATCTTGCCGCGCAGCCGCCGGATCAACACGTCTATGGTACGATCGCTCGGGCCATCGCCACGATGGCTGATGAGAGTCAGGATCCGCTCCCGACTGAGCACCCGCCCGGCATGGGCGACAAAGGCCACCAGCACTTCATATTCAGCCTTGGTCAGACGCACCGGCACCCCATCCTTGCTGAGCTGGCGGCGGGGAATGTCAAAACGCCAGGGGCCGAAGCGCACCGCATCGTCAACGACCGCAGGCTCGCTCGGCGCGGCGGCCGACAGCGAGATCCGCCACAGCAGATTCTTGACCCGCACCAGCAGTTCCCTGAGCTCGAACGGCTTGGTGACATAGTCGTCGGCCCCCATCTCGAGGCCGACAATCCGGTCCACCGCATCACTGCGGCCGGTGACCAGAATGATCCCCACCGTGCTGCGCGCCCGCAGTTCACGGGTTAGCAGCAGACCATCTTCCCCCGGCAGATTGATATCCAGCATCACCAGATCGACCGTCTGTT
This sequence comes from Aeromonas sp. FL131, assembly GCF_049860615.1. Classification (NCBI taxonomy): domain Bacteria; kingdom Pseudomonadati; phylum Pseudomonadota; class Gammaproteobacteria; order Aeromonadales; family Aeromonadaceae; genus Aeromonas; species Aeromonas sp. FL131. Next base: position 2,755,236 of record NZ_CP187595.1, on the reverse strand, counting down.
CCGCCAGCACGGCGCGCATCTCCTGGCCGTTTTCGACCGCAGTCACCCGATAACCCTCCCGCTCGAAATAGCCGGTCAGCTTCTCGCGGGTCACCGCATCATCTTCAACAACCAGAATGTGGTAGCTCATGGGCAGGGTTCACGAAGGTCGACAAGGGAGGATTATTCTATTCACATTTTGTCATAAATACCCCTATTTCATTAATTTGTGGCGGTAACCCTGTTCACAACACCTCCCTATCATGGCTCCCATCAAAAAAGTGATGTGAGAGAGCATGATGAAAAAACTGTGGCACTTCCTGCGCACCCCCAGCCGTCGCTGGTCGGTACTGGCGCTACTTCTGGTGGGCGTCGGCGTCACCCTCGCGGGCACCGTCGGCCTGCACTATGGTTTTGAGAAAACCAGCAGCCTCGAATTCTGTATCTCCTGCCACTCCATGAAAGACACCGTCTATCCGGAGTACAAGGAGTCCATCCACTTCAAGAATGCCTCCGGGGTACAGGCGGTCTGTACCGACTGTCACCAGCCGAAGGACTTTGTCGGCAAGGTGGCCCGCAAGATGGAGGCAGCCAACGACCTCTATCAGGAGTACATAGGCCACAGCATCGACACCCAGGAGAAGTTCGAGGACCGGCGCCTGCATCTGGCCGAGAAGGTGTGGGCTCGGATGAGCAGCCAGAACTCCAAGACCTGCAAGTCCTGCCACAGCTACGACAACATGGATCACGCCAAGCAGTCCCCGGCAGCAGCGCTGGCGATGAAAGATGCGGCGGCGAAGAACATGAACTGCATCGAGTGCCACAAGGGGATCGCCCACGAACTGCCCAACATGGCGGGTGGCTTCCGGGCCACTTACGCCACCTTGGTCAACGACGCGCAAGAGGCGCCAGCCGCCGAGACCCTCTACAACTTGGGTGAAAAAGATCTCTATGCCAGCGAACAGAGCACCGACCCGGTCGGCAAACTGCTGCCAGCCTCCCGCATCGACGTCGTAGACCGCAGCGGCGATCGCCTCAAGGTGACCATCGAAGGGTGGCGCGAGAGCGACGGCAAGGGCCGGGTGCTGAGCGAATACATGGGCAAGCGGGTCTTCGTCGCCACCATCCGTGACGAACTGAAAGCGAGCGAGAAAGTGCTCAAGCAGGAGACCGACAGCGCCACCCATATCAAGTGGGAACAGGTTCAGGTGCAGGCTTGGGTCGATGGCAAGGGCTTTGAATCCTCGCTCAAACCGATCTGGGATTACGCCGGCGAGATGTACAAATCCACCTGCAACTCCTGCCACGGCGCGCCGGATCCCGCTCACTTCACTGCCAACGGCTGGATCTCGGGACTCAAGGCGATGTCTGCCTACTATCGCCTGAGCAAGGAAGAGGAGCGCACCCTGCTCAAATACCTGCAAAACCATGCCGCCGATACCGGTGGTCAGGGCAGCCACTAAGTCCGGATTCGAAAGAGGAATAACAAGATGATCAATATTTCCCGTCGTGGTTTTCTGGGTGGCTTGCTGGCCAGCGGTGCCTCTGCCCTGATCGGCCCCTCCCTGCTCGGTCGCGCCGTGATGGCCGCCGAGTCCGGCGAAAAACTGGTGCAGTCCGGCTCCCACTGGGGCGCCTTCCGCGCCCGGGTGGTCGATGGCCGCTGGGTCGAGACCCTGCCGTTCGAGCATGACAAGCATCCGACCGAGATGCTCAAGGCCTTGAGTGAAGTGGTCTACAACCCCTCCCGCATCCGCTACCCCATGGTGCGACTGGACTGGCTGCGCAAGGGCCACCAGTCCGACACCAGCGAACGCGGCCAGAACCGCTTTGTTCGGGTCACCTGGTCACAGGCGCTCGATTTTTTCTATCACGAGCTGGAGCGGGTGCAGAAGACCTATGGTCCGAGCGCCCTCTATGCCGGTCACTCTGGCTGGCAGTCAGTGGGCAAACTGCACTCAGCTGGTGCCATGCTGGGACGCGCCATGAACCTGCACGGCACCTATCTGGCCAAGGCCGGTGACTACTCCACCGGTGCCGCCCAGGTAATCCTGCCCCACGTGGCGGGCGCCATGGAGGTGTATGAGCAGCAGACCTCTTGGCCGCTGGTGCTGGAGCACAGCAAGACCATCGTTATCTGGGGCTCCGATCCCATCAAGAACCTGCAAGTGGGCTGGCTGGTGCCGGATCACAGCGTCTACGACTATTGGGCGCAGCTCAAAGAGAAGGTGGCCAAGGGCGAGATCCGGGTGATCAGCGTCGATCCGGTCAAATCCAAGACCCAGAAATACCTCAACTGCGATCAGGTGACCCTGAATCCGCAGACCGATGTGCCGCTAATGCTGGGCATCGCCCACACCCTCTACAGCGAGAAGCGCCACGACGAGGCGTTCCTGAAAGACTACACCACCGGCTTTGACAAGTTCTTGCCCTACCTGCTGGGCACCAGCGATGGTCAGGTAAAGGATGCCGAGTGGGCCGCCGCCATCTGTGGCGTACCAGCCGAGACCATCCGCGAGCTGGCCCGCGCCATGAGCAGCGGCCGCACCCAGCTCATCGGCGGCTGGTGTGTGCAGCGCATGCACCACGGCGAGCAGTACGCCTGGATGCTGGTGGTACTGGCCTCGATGATTGGCCAGATCGGCCTGCCGGGGGGCGGTTACGGCTTTGGCTGGCACTACAACGGGGCGGGCACCATCACCTCCAGCGGCCCCATCATGTCCGGTTTCAGCTCGGTCATCCCCGGGGTCAAGCCGCGCCATGACGGCGACTGGAAGGGCTACTCCAAATTCATTCCGGTGGCCCGTTTCGTCGACTGCATCCTCAATCCGGGCAAGCAGATCGCCTTCAACGGCCAGACCATCACCTACCCCCACATGAAGATGGCGGTGTTCTGCGGCAACAACCCGTTCCACCACCAGCAGGATCGCAACAAGATGGTCGCCGCCTGGCGCAAGCTGGAAACCGTGGTCAGCATTGACCACCAGTGGACCGCCAGCTGCCGCTTCGCCGATATCGTGCTGCCCGCCACCACCACCTATGAGCGCGATGACATCGAACAGTGGGGCTCCCACTCCAATGCGGGCATTCTGGCCATGTACAAGGTAGTGGAGCCGCTGTTCGAGGCGCGTGATGACTACGACATCTTCGCCGATCTCTGCCGTCGCTTCGGTCGCGAGGCCGAGTTCACCGGTGGCAAGAGCAAGCTGGAGTGGATCCAGAGCATCTATGACGACGCCCGCCTGCAGGGCCGCGGCATCGGCATTCGTCTGCCCCGTTTCAGCCAGTTCTGGCACGGGGAAGGCTTCGTCACCTTCCCGGCGGGCCAACCCTGGGTACGCCACGAGTCGTTCCGTCAGGAGCCGGATCTAGAACCGCTCGGCACCCCGTCCGGCCTTATCGAGATCTACTCCAAGACCATCGCTGACTACGGCTATGGGGATTGTCCGGGTCACCCGGTCTGGATCGAGCCCTACGAGCGCTCTCACGGCGGGCCGGGCAGCAAACAGTATCCGCTGCACCTGCAATCCTGCCACCCGGACAAGCGGCTGCACAGCCAGCTCTGCTCCTCCGACAACTACCGCGCCACCTACACGGTACAGGGTCGCGAGCCAGTCTATATGAATCCACAGGATGCCAAATCCCGTGGCCTCAAGGACGGCGATCTGGTGCGGGTATTCAACGGCCGCGGTCAGGTATTGGCTGGTCTGGTGGTAAGCGATGATTACGCCCCCGGCGTGGTACGCATTCAGGAAGGTGCCTGGTATGGTCCGCAAGAAGGCGGCAAAGTAGGTACGCTCTGTACCTACGGCGATCCCAACGTGCTGACTGCCGACATCGGCTCCTCCAGCCTGGCGCAGGCCACCACGGCCCATACCGCGCTGGTGGAGATCGAGAAGTTCCGCGGACAGGCTCCCGCCGTCACTGCCTTCGGCGCGCCGGAATCTGCCAAGGGCATCGACCCCATGTTCCCGGCACTCTGACCCCAAAGGGACGAAAGCGCCCCCTTGAGTTTTCTTTATTTTTAACGTCGTTAGAATCGGGAGCCTCTATGGCTCCTGATTGCCATCCACGGAGGAAAAATGCAGGAATTTATGGCTACCAGCGAACGCCGGGCCGAACTCTACTGGTGGTTCTCCACCCTGTTCGCCGCCGAGCTCAGTGATGAGCAGATCGCCGAATATGACACCTATGATGTACGAAGCTTCCTGAAAAGCCTCTCCACCCAGGATCCAATGCGCGAAGCCGTGGCCGAACTCAACGACGCCATCGCGCGCCTGCTGGTGCGCCCGGATCGCCAGCTGGAACTGGCCGCCGACTTCGCCGGCCTGTTTCTGGTGGATCCCAAACAGGGCGCCCTGCCCTACGAATCGCTCTACCGCGGCGAGGCCAAGTTGCTGATGCAGGCCCCGATGACCGAGATGCAAGCCCGCCTCGATCGCCTTGGTATCAATGTCAGCGATAAATACAAAGAGCCTGCGGATCATCTGGCCATCGAGCTGGATCTGATGGGCAATCTCATCATCCGCGCGGCGGAAGCCAAGAGCGCGGCCGAGCGGGAACGCTGGCTCGACGAGCAGGAAGCGCTGCTGCACGGCCACCTGCTGGGGTGGTTCGACAAGTTCGAAAGCGCCTGTCGCGCTGCCGACCAGTTTGGCTTTTATGGCGCCAGTGCACACTTGCTTGGATTGTTTCTCAAAATGGATACCAATTACTTGGATGAGCTCAAATATGTGTATTAATGCCATGAATGGATGAGAACAATTGAAATAATATTACTCAATAGAGCCAATTACGATATAGAGGTAACTATGGCTGCAGAAGGTATCAGCTTCACAGGGGACCCCATCATGCTTGATTGTGATGCATTGCTGACGTTGGGCGTCCAGTTCACCGGCCAGTAACTTGGTCTCCAGTTGTTTGATAATGACTGCAAAGGCATTGTCGAGCCTATCTATATTTCCTTTAGTCTATTTGCCGATCAGACTGGTTCGCTCGGATAAAAAATCGAATCGGTAGCGGCTCTGTATCAGACGATCGCCAAAGCGTGGTGAGATCTCATGCGGCAGACCCCAGCTGATGCTGGAAGGCAGTGTGAAAGCTTGGATCTCAGGAATGTGAATGTGTGTGGCAGGACATGTGGGATGGGGCATGGCCATAGGTTGAGCAGATGCAGCCTGTTATGCTCGGGGGCATCGCGATGCACCTCGAGCCTGTTGATAAGGCAGGTTGTGTTCGGTGACCCCAATGATGCAAAGGGCCAGCCTGTGAGGGCTGGCCCTTTATGCTGTTTGGGGATAAACGAGACGGAGGGGTGTCAACGAGCGATGTCAGTCGTCTCATTAATAACCGCTAGCCATTGAGCCGGTCCAGCAAGAGCAGTGAGCCGTACTGGGCCACCAATCAGTCTGGGCGCAGGCCGTTCTGCTGGGCTTATTTTCAGGTATTTCGTAACGCGCTGTGAGCCAGCCGCCGAGCAGGGCGATGCGGTAGCTGCTCGGGATGTGGGTGAGCGACGTCTCTATGCCCCTCCCGTGAATCAGGAAGGGCACGGCCTGGCCGCCGATGTCGATATCCATGCGTTGCCCCTTGGGCTCGAAGGTAGTGTGTTCCCCGGTTTGCGGATGTTTGCCGGGCACCTTGATAGTGATGTTCTTTGCCATCTCACACCTCCGGTTTGGCTTCAAAGTGGTGGGTCACAACGCCTACGTCCGGGTCGATACTGATAAACGCAGGGGCTTGCTGGTAGTACTGGTAGAGCCGCGCCAGTTCAGAGCGAAACGCCTCGACGTTCGGTGCTATCACATGGCAGGTATCCCCTTCGGCGTAGGTAAAGGTTTCGAGCTTCTCTGTGTGAATCCAGATGCCGAAATACCATGCATCTTCCTCGGTGTCGTATTGCTGCCAGCCCTGGGCCAGTAGTGTTCGGTCGTAGTAGTAGCGGTCTGCCTGATGGCTCCCTCGGTCGATGCGGCAACCCGTCACGGTGAGTTCAAACGGGATACAGCCCGCCTTGCGGGCCTTCTTGACCCGGTGCAGTAGCTTGAGGGCTTTGGCTCTGCTACGGCCATTACCTAGCGAGTGTGGTTGTGTGGCCCGCAATGCCAAGTGGGTCATTATCTTCGGGGCGGTGTTGTGGTTGAGCTGACCGATGGCAGCAGTGATCTGCCGAGCGGACAGGGTGTTGTAATCACGTAAGTCATGCATGGTGGGGTTTCCTTAAAATGCAAACAGCCCCTCGGAGTGAGGGGTTGTATGGGGTCTTGTTTGTGCTGGTGGCCGTGGCTCAGGTGTGACTACTCCAATCCGGCTTGTCATTACTACCGTGGTTGACGTAGGCCCCGACAATTACCCGTTGCCACTCACCGACCGGCTGACCCGCTGCATTACAGGAGCAGCGAAAGCGTGCGAAGTTAATCTCTCGTGGCAGGTGCTCACGCATATCCCGTGGGCTGACAAAGAGCGTGGTCTTGTGCAACACCGGGTTGGGCGCCACCAGCGGGCCTGCAATACGCCGCCCCTCCACATCGTGGGCATAGGCAAAGCCCGGCAGCATCAACTGCTGACTGATGAGCTTGGCGAGTCCTGAATGGGCACACATGGCCTCCGCTACGGCGGCTTGGCTAAAGCTGTCGTTGAACTCAATCATTGTTGTTTCTCCATTTCAGCTGGTGAACGGTAGGCCGCTGCAAGCAGCGCAAACTGTTCGACCAGATAACTGATATTGATGCCCAGTTCATCGCTCACCGCATCTCCCAGACGATGATGCAGGTGTGCCATGTCATCGGCGATGCGCTGAGCCAGGTGGGCGCTTGAGTTCGATAGTGAGCTTGTCACCGTCAGGGTGATGGAGAGAACCATTACATCTCTCCCCAGGGTGCTTGCTCCCACAGTGACAGCCGGGTCAGCACGTCTTGCGCCAGCGCCTGCTGCAACTGCTGTATTACTTTTACAAGCCGGGGAGCCTGCTCGGTGCTCCCACTCCATTCGCTCGATTGGTACAGGGTGCAGCAGGTGAATTTGTACAGCGCCACCAGCTCGCTATCGGTGAGCGATTCCTGGTGGTAATGATGGGCAGGTTTAAGCGGACTCAGCTTGTTTGAACGGTGCTGGCGCGGTTCCTTGCGTTCCTGCTGACGTCCTAGCTGATAGCGATGCCAGACCGCCCGCCGATTGGCGAGCATCATCAGTCGCACTAACCGGTCAACCCGCCACGTCCAGGTACTGGTCGTGCCTGCTGGCGGCAGCCACCAGAAGGATCGCAGCAACTCAAGGGTGTAGTGCGGTGGCATGGGGGCATTGCAAAAGCGGTGCAACTGTACGGCAAAGGCCAGGTAATCCTGGCGGTCGATCATGAAGGCAGACATGGTAATAGCTCCTTGAAATGCAAAAGGCCACCTGCAGTGAGGTGGCCCTTTAGGTGATATCGGGATATCCGGATCGTGGCGCTGATGATCCAGGTTTGGGGATGCTGGCGTTATTCGTGCACCAGTACTGCGCTTGGGTGAGCCACATCGAACAGGATGGCGTAGAATGCACAATCAATGCCATTGACGGCATCGTGGTGCGGGAAATAGGGCGGTGTGTCTCGGGATCGCTCGAAGTAGTCGCCAAAGTAACTGAGGCAGTCACGGATCTCGATGGTGGATCCCCGCGGCAAGGTCTCTTCAAACTGCTTGGCATAAACCTCGTCGTCACAGGCCTTGGTGACGGCCTTCTCCAGCAATGTCAACGCCTCCTCGTTGCTGGCGGCTGCCAGGCTATGACGCAGTTTGCCTAGGGTTTCCTCCAGAGAATAGGGATTGGGTAATCGCATGGTGTTTGTCTCTTCTTGGCGCAGCTGATGGAGCTGTGCATCAATGGCCTCGATACAGTCAGCCTGGGTGAGCCGGTAGCAATTGGGCTGATGAGCCACGATGGTGGGTTCTGCTTGCATCTCGACGTTGTCTGTCAGCCAACAGCGCAACTCGATGAGGATATCGAGGGCGGTGAGGTGTGATTTCGCTGAAGTAAGGTTCATAGCAGACCTCGCTCGACCAGCGAGACGACTCCCTCGGCACCGACCACCAGATGGTCAAGCAATCGTACATCGACCAGCGCCAAGGCCTCTTTGAGGGCTTGGGTGAAGACCCGGTCTGAGTGACTGGGCTCCGGGTCACCGCTGGGGTGATTGTGGACTGCGATGATGGCCCCGCAATTGAGTCGCAGGGCACGCTTGACCACTTCCCGTGGGTAGATGCTGGTACTGTCCAAAGTGCCACGAAACAGCTCCTCAAAAGCCAGTATGCGATACTGGGAGTCAAGGAACAGTGCGCCAAACACTTCGTGCTCCCGGTCCTGCAGCAGGGTTTGCAGCCGCTTGGCGGCCTCGGTGGTGTTGGTGATGGCGGTGCCTTTGGCCAGTCGCTTGCGAGCAATCTGGTTGGCGATACGCAGCAGGTCTTGCTCGGTCACCGGCTCGGTGACGACATAAGTGCCGGGGCATTCCCCAGCTTTGAGTTTGTGGTAACGCATGGTGGTCTCCAGAAAAAGAAAAACCCCGGCAGCGCGAGGCATCCCGGGGCTAAATGCAAAGAGGTTGTTGGTTCACTTTGAAGGTAGTTCAGTTGGCCTGGGTGGTGACGCCTTCCCTAGCGGTGGGTTCCTGCTTCATCGGTATCAGCGATGCCGGGGACCTGCACGGTGAGGGGGCTGCGAGCGCAACGCTCAGCCGTTCCGCCAGTTGGTAGGCGGTACCGATGGCGTCGTAGTCAGCGACCCAGGTGGCCAAGGCCAGCCCGCTGGTTTCCACTGCACGCAGGTGCCTTGTACGGTTAGGCCACTGTCACGCACCACCTGCGTCTCGCCATCTTCCAGCTCAACGGCTATCGGTTGTTTGGGCATCGTGCGCCTCCTCTTGGGGTAAGGGGTCACTCTCCACGCGATAACCGTGATGAATGCAGGTGCGCTGCAGGTTGCTCAAAAAGCTCCCCAATACACGGGGCTGGTCAGAGAGCGGGACTGGACCTGCCTGACAGCGCCAGAAACAGCGACGCTGAGGGTCCACACAGATTTCATCTATAGGCTGGCTCATGGTGTGCCAGTCCTCGGCATTGGTGAGGGATAACAGTTGCCACTGCACGCCAGACCAGCACAGATGCAGTGTGACGGTGCGGGCATTTGGACTACCAGGGGTGAGATGCAGCAACCAGCGCTCGCCTTGGCGAGTTGGTTGCAGCTTGGCTTTGGCGGCGACCAGCCCTAGCCACTGGCATGAGTAGTAGGAGAGCGGCAGTTTGTTAGTCATTACACACCTCCTAATCTCCGCTGACCGTGACGGTGAAATACCCCAACTGGGCGTAGCTAATGAAATTGCGCTGCCACAGGGTAAACAGTTCCCGTGCTTCCACGCCGGGCAGTGGTCCCCAGCCCTGCAGATAGTGCTTGTCGCAAGAGAAGTTGAAGTCGAGTTCCTTGCAGAGCTCGGCATCCTGGCCCAGCCTCTGATAACTGAAGTCAGTGATGTAATCGAAGACCCAGCCGTGCAACCCCCGGATCAGTCGCAGCTCTAACGGATGGATGCCACCTGTTTCGGCACTGTAGCCGGGGCTGCGAAAGTTAAAAGTCAGTGTCGAGAGGTGGGTGAGGTCGAGCCGTTGTTCCCGCACGACGCTGCGCAGCAAGTCAGACAGTTCGGGAGAAATCGGCAGGGCCATCCCTGCCAGGTGAAATGGCATGGTCATCATGGTGTGTCCTTTCGTATCGAATGTGAGAACCGTTAATCCCTGAGCCAGCGCCAGACGCGGTAGAGGCCGTAGGTGGCTGCCAAGGGGGCCGCCAGCGAGGTGGCTGAGCTTCCCAGCAACGTACCTACTGCAGCGGTCACAGCGGTAGTTGCTGACGGGGTCAGTACCGTGTTGGTGGCCATGCCAGGCAGGGCCGTAAGGGTAGGCTGCCGAGCCACAGTGCGAAGTGCCTGATGTGCGATACACCCCGTGGCAATGAGTTGGTTTATCTGCTTGCTGTAGTGAAAGCCCTCGATGCACCAAAGCACAAAGTGCTCGCAGTTGTTAAAGAGTGTGCTGTAGTGTGCCTCTCCTAGGCGGGAGTAAGCACGGTCGATACTCTCCTCCCGGTTGAAGGCTCGTGCGCTATGGTGCTGGATGCGATAGCCCCGCCCTTGGCTAAACTCGGCAAGCGTGGTGATAGCTATCTGACCGGAATGTATACCGGCACTGACCCCCTGGTAGTGGATGACCTGATGGCCCCCTAGATAGAGACCGTGGTGCTGGTAACCTGTGCGGAGTGAAACGAGGTGGTCCCCCGGTTGTGGTAATGACATGAACAGTTCCTTAAATAAAATGCGGCATAAAACAGAGGGCACCTTCGGGTGCCCTGATGGTGGTGAATGTGTGGAGGCTGGTGGTCAGGACTGCTTGCGCAGCGTCAAGCTGTTGGTATCCCATACCCAGCGCTGACGAGGATTGCCGGGCAGGTCGAGGGTGAAACCGTTGGGGGCGGGGGTCAGCTTGCCTTCATCACTACAGGTACCAAAGGGCTGTGAAAGCATGGTCAACACACCCGTCTGGGCGACAGCCAACTGATAGAGCACCGGGCATGCCACTCCGCCACTGTGTAGCTCAAACAAGACCGCCTGCCCGTTGGCCAGCGGCAATCGGTGCGTGAGCTTGATGGCGTCATATTCATCGGTGCGCAGCAGCACGTCATCCCCATACCGGATGACGATACTGTCCTCGTCATTTTTCACGATGGTAAATGACGTGGTACTTGATGCAACTGACGCAGGTGCAAAGGAGGGCTCGAAGTAACGACTGCCATCTGAATAGGTCAGCATAAAACCGTTCAGTGAAACCGGCTGGCTGACCCTGGGTATGAGCCTTGGCTCATCTTCATCCAGCGGCATCAGCATGATGCGTTCCCCTTTCGAGGTCTCTATCCAAAACTGCATGCTGGCGAAATTGAGGGTACCATCAACGTTGGCCGGTACCCGTTTAGTGACCGTTGGCACAGTGAACTGGGGCGCAGCCCAGGCCGGTAAGGCAAACAGCGATAACCATGTGCACCACAGGGCCAGTTTGATGTTTTCTGTCATGTCACTCTCCAGACGACTTATTCAATGGTGTAAGAGGCATTGCCCAGATTGGTGAAAAGGGTGACCTCTCTCAATCGGCACGGCTCGGTCATGACCAGCCGCCAGCTTTCGGTGTAATTGAGCTTGAACGGGAAATGGGTCCCCCCAAGCTGACCACCGATGTCATTGCGCAGCATCACCCGGCATTTACTCTTGCCGCCATTAATCAGCACCTTCTGAATAGTGACTTGATCGTTGAGCGAGGTGACGACTATCTGAGGTCGCCCGATAGCGGTGTATTCCACTTCCAGACTGAATTCTGGGCTATTAGCGGATGCTGTATCGCAAGCGCTCAGTGATAGGCCACAAGCCAGCAGTAAGGGATAAAACAGTGCGCGATTCATGATCTCTCCTTAATAAAAATGGCAAACGGATGCCTGACCGACGAGGCGAGCCTGTCGGGCTAATGGGTGTAAACGTAATGGGTTAATGGTGGTGAGGGCTGATAGCCAAATGCCACCAAGGGGATAGATTGAGGTTAGGTCGTGTTGAACTCCTTTCGATGTTGGGGTGACTATTCCAGTGAATTAGATCTAATAGGGTGATCCTCATCGCAAAGGGTCCTTAATGTCAATGAAAGTCCATAGTCAACTATCAGGGTTGACTGGAGGACTTATGACAAGCATCAACTCTGAAGAGCTGGCCAAGAGCGTGGGCAAAGCGATTGGACGCCAACGCCAGCTGGCAGGACTGACTCAGGAGCAAGTGGCAGAGCACTTAAAGATAGGTATGGAAGCGGTCTCCCGGATGGAGCGAGGTCTCGTGGTGCCGACCGTCGTGCGGCTCGCTGAGCTGGCTCAGCTGTTTGGCTGTGAGCTCGCAGACTTCCTGCGTGAGACCAGCAACCGCCCTACCGAACAAGGCATTGTGCTCAGCCAACAGTTGGCCAAACTCGATACAGCTGACAGAGCGCTGGTGCTGGAGGTGGTTGATAAGCTGGTGGCGCGACTGGCGCCTTAATGACTCACAGTGCGCATCGATGACAGACCGATGGGATACCAGGACCGATAACTTGGGAGGCCGCAATGGTGCTCCCAAGCGGACTTACGGCGATCTTTGCTTGGTGTCTCCTGATGATATCTATCTGAGTTACTTTTCAATCGCACTGATAGCAGACTAATCAGGTCTATTAATGCGGCAGTTGGAACTATAGCCGTGATGAAGCCAATGATTAATTGCGTTGGTATCGCTCAAGAAGGCAAGTGGCAACACGGTTAATCAAGTATTTTGAATCACCCCCAGTATTCATTGTCCCGTTGCGAAGTGAGGGAGATGTTACAATGCACCCCAAAAAGGAGCTGTACTTCATGGTAATCACTGCCGACGCGATCAAAGTTGTTATTGCCATTGTCCGTTGTGGTAGTTTTGCTGCAGCGTCGCAAGAGCTTCACAAGGTTCCGAGTGCGCTCAGCTATACCTTGCACAAACTGGAAGACTCTCTCGGTGTCAGTCTGTTTGAACGTCAGGGAAAGCAGTTGGTGCTTACTGAGGCTGGCTACCACTTCATCAAGCGTGGTGAGTTGATCTTAGGAGAGCTTAACAGTCTGGAGGACTCAACTCGCCTGATTGCCATGGGGGTTGAACCCTCGATACGCCTCTCTTTTAACAACATCCTCTCGTTGGCGCCGCTTACCCATTTGCTACATGAATGCGAGCAGCTTTTCCCCCAAACTGAAATTCAGCTGGCCATTGATGTTCACGATGGGGTGTGGGATGCCCTGTTGGGGAAACGTGCCGATATTGCTGTCGGTGCACCCAATCAGGTGATTGCCAACAGCGAAATAGGTGCAGAACCGATGGGAATGGTGGAATGGGTCTTTGCCGTAAGCCCGAATCATCCGGTAGCCAAGTTACCCCAGCCTATTACTGAACGCGCCCTGCGCCGTTACCCGGCGATTTGCATTCGAGATACCTCTGTGCAGCTCAAGCCCAAAGAAGCTTGGTTGCTGCGCGGCCAGAAAGCGCTACAGGTACCCGATTTTCACAGCAAACTCTCGCTTCAGACTGAGGGGGTCGGTATTGGTTTTGTGCCGCGTCATTTTGGCCAGCCGTTGATTGATGATGGTCGCCTGCAGGTGATGACGGTGGAATCTCCGAAGCAATCCACGCCTCTGTTCCTGGCCTGGCAGCGTCAGCACACGCGCCCCTGTTTTAGCTGGTGGTTACAGCAATTACGCGATCCGGCCTTGCTGCAAGGCTTGCTTGGGCCACTTGGCTAGTGCCGATCTGTTCATAAAAAAGGCCGCAGATGCGGCCTTTTGACTATATGCGGAACTCAGCTTGTCCGCTTGCTGACCATGAGGGCCGGACGGCGGCTCAGGGCCAGGTAACCCAGACTGGCGACCAGTATGGAGTCCAGCGACGGGATCATGGTCAGTGTGATGACGCTGTTGGCGGTCAAAAAGCCGACTAGCGAGCCGAGGATCCAGACTACAAAGGTGATCCATTTGATCGCCGGCTCTTGGGCCAGCAGGCGCTCGTCATACCCTTGGCTGCGATAGCGCAGGAAGTCGGCGATGTAGATGCCGGCCACCGGCGGCGTTGCGATACCCAAGAAGAGCAGGAAGGGGATAAACCAGCTCATAATGTCCATGCTGCCAACTAGGGTCGCCAGCACACCCAGTGCGATGGTGATCTGCCACTTGGGGATGCGTTCAAGCAGGGTCGAGACCACCAGTGTACCCTGAAACATATTGCCGGCATTACCGGTCACGCAGGCAAAGACCAGCAGCAGAGCCGCGGGTAGCGCTGCGCCGAGCGGTGCCATTGCTCCCAATAGGGAGCCTTGCCCCGTGATGTTGCTCGGGGTGGCCCCGGCCCAGAACAGAAGTGGGTAAGCGACCATAAAGGTGAGCGCTGCGGTGATAAGGGCATGCTTTCGGTTATGCACGAAGCTGCCAAAATCGGGCAAGGTTGCCACGAGGACGATAATGGTACCGACCACACTGGACACCGCGACGCCAGTCTCCATTCCGTTCAAGGTTTCGGTGACAGGCGCGGGCGGGGTATCGAGAACTACGCTCAGGATATAACAGAGCATCAGAGCAATCACTGGCACGGCCAGCTGGGCCACTTTGCCAAGCACGGCAAAACCGAAAGCAGTCGATATGGTGAATATCACACATCCAATTGTCACCAACAGGGGCGCCGGGACAGATACGCCTTGCTGTGCGAGCAGATCCTGTACCGTGTGACCAAACATGTTGGCTGTGACCGAGATCCAGCCAAACAGACTGATTGCCATCAAAATGTTGATGGCAATGGCGCCCTTATTGCCAAAAGAGAATTTGACTATGCCATAGGTTGGTAGTCGGGCCTTTTCTCCTACGCTGATGGTGATGGCAGAGAGGATGGCCAGGATAGCCCCCCCCAATGCAACGACGCTGATCAGCTGCCCCTCCAGCAACTGGTTACCCAAGCTGGATGATGAGAGCAGGACTGGGGTCATGGCGATACCCAGCAGGATCATGGTGATATGCAGGCCGGATGCAGTTCCCGGGCTTGTTTCGGTTTTGCGCATGATGCTCTCCCTTGCTTAGTTGATGTGGTGGTGACCTGTGTAATTGCGCCAGCCGCCTGTTTCAGTGATCTCCCGTTCGCCCTCAACTAGCCAAGGCTCGGCCAGCACGCCCAGCACTTCCTGACCGTCCTTGAGGGTGACTTTGCCAATCGAGAGACCAGCCGGCTCTTTTTGCAGGATGTTGCCAAGTCCTGCGGGCGGCACAGCCCAAAGCTCCAGTGCAATCTCGGCACCTTCACCAGGGAAGCGGAGCATGCCGGGGTGGCGATCGCCGATGCTCCAGCAGCGGTAATCCGCGGTGGTGGATGACTCGGCGACAAACTCGGCGTCGACGGCCAGCATGTTGGGATTCAGTTCCAGGCCGCGCATCAGCGTGCCGTTGACTGCGAGCAGAACCTTGTTGTCAGACATGAGTACTCCTTAAATAGTGTGGTGCTGTGTATCTTGTGGTGGGGCCGTAGCCTCTTTTGTCGTCAGTGACCAAGAAAACGGGTGCCAGCCTGGCCAAGCACTGCCTTGCCCATGGAAGGCGGATTAGTGATAAGACCCACCCCATCAGGACATCCTTTGAGGTAGCTCAACATGGCTTCTACTTTGGGGCCCATGCTACCGGCACCGAAGTGGCCGTCGGCTAGCAGTTGAGTTGCCTCTGCAAGGTTCAGGGTCTCGAGCCAACGTTGTTCTGGTGTTCCGAAATGGATGGCAACCTGTTCGACACCGGTCGGGATTAACAGCATGTCGGCTTGCAGCTCGATAGCGAGCAGGGCAGAGGCGCGGTCCTTGTCGATGACCGCTTGGGCGGCCTGCAGGGAACCGTCTTTTTCCCTCACCACAGGAATGCCGCCACCGCCACAGGCAATGACAAGCGCATCCTGCTCGAGTAGGGCTCGTATGGTGGGTGTCTCAACGATGCCAAGTGGTGCTGGTGAGGCGACCACTCGTCGCCAGCCGCGCCCGGCATCTTCGGCAATCTGCCACCCCTGCTCTGCGGCTAGCTGCTCGGCGATCGGCTGACTCATGTGTGCACCAATGGGTTTGTCGGGATGAGTAAAGGCCGGGTCGCAGCGATCAATCAGGGTCTGGGTGACCAGTGCGATGACCTTGGTGTGTGCCAGCCCACTGCGCCGCAACTCGTTACCGAGGGCGTTTTGGAACATAAAGCCAATAGCGCCCTGGGTATCGCCAACGGCGTACTCGAGCGGCACGGTCGGCACTTGCGCACTGGCCAGCTCGCTTCGGCGCAAAATAAAGCCCACCTGTGGCCCATTGCCGTGGGTCAACACCACCTGCCAGCCCGCAGCAATCAGGTCCGCTACATGGCGCGCTGTTTCGACTACCGCATCGTATTGCTGATCGAGTGACACTTCGTCATTGCTTCGGATCAGGGCATTGCCGCCAACAGCAACAACCGCAAGTTTCTTCTTCTGCATGCTTATTCCTCCAGACTGCCAGCGATGGCCGAGAGAGCGCTGACAAAGCAGGAGAGCGGGGCAGTAGTGATCCCCGCGCCAATCTGGCCAACGCCAGCTTGCTTGTGAGCGATGCCGGTGTTGATGACAGGCAGGATGATGCGATCTACGACCTTGCGGGCATCGATACAGGTTGCTGAACCGGCAAAGTTGAGTGCAGGCAGGGTAAAGGCTGGATGCTGGGTCAGCGTGATTTGCTGCATCGCCATGCTGTGACCGATGGCATCAGCTGGGGTACCGCCAACAAACTTGACGATGGCAGGTGAAGCGGCCATGGCGAACCCGCCAATCCCTGCCGTTTCGGTAATGGCGGAATCGCCAAGGTCGGCGGCCGCATCATCGACGCCGTAGCCAGGGAAGAATAGGCCATTTACTGGGTTGGCCGGAGCCTGGAACCAGCGATCGCCAGTGCCGGAGAGGCGGATGCCGAAGTTGACGCCGTTACGGGCCATCACGGTCACCATGGTGCTGTGAGGCACCCCGTGCGCCGCATCGAGCATCACCTTGCAGGCGGCCATCGAGAGGTTGAGGAAGAAGTGATCGTTGGCTGCGATGAACTCCAGCACCTCGGGTCCACGCTCAAGTCTGGCGAGGGTTGGAGCAAGCCGCTTGAACAGCAGGCCGCTGGCTGCCGCATTACGGTTATGGCACTCGTCACCCATATGCAAGGCTTGGGCAATAAGAGGCTTGAGTTCAATTTTGCCGTATTGCTCGAGTGCTGCGGCCAGGGTCGGGGCCAGTACGTCCCCCACCCAGCGCAGGCGTTTCAGCACCTCATCACTGTTGGAGCCAAAACGCAGGACCTTGCCGAGCCCTTCGTTGAAGTTGCAAAACGCACGGTTGCCGTGGGCACGATTTTCTACCACCCAGACGGGCATAGAAGGACTGATGATGCCGGACATGGGGCCGACAGCCTGATAGTGGTGGCAGGGCTCGAGTGCGATATCGCCCCGAGCGGCCATAGCCATGGCGCTGTCGACATCCTTGGCCCAGCCTTCGAACACAATGGCACCTGCGATGGCGCCCTGCATCGGGCCGCACATCTCGCTCCAATCGATGGGAGGGCCAGCGTGCAGGATGCGGCGTTTGCCATTCAGGGCTGATATTTCGCGGCTGGCGACACTCACACCGACCAGGGTGGGTTGGGCTTCTAGGTAGCGTTGCATAGCCTGCTCGTTGGCAGCCTGAATACGCGGATCTTCCAGTAGGGTGGCCAGCGTCCAGTTGGCGGCATCATCCCCTTCTGCGACCGGCTGCCAGGCCAGATGCAATATCTGACCACCGGCGTTGGTCAGGTTGTCAGAAAAGCTCTGCAGGCCCAGCCCCAAAACCCGGAGCGGTTGTTGAAACAGGGAGTTGGCGGATTGAATGCTCATCTTGGTTCTCACTTCAGTTGCAGGGCCAGTCGGGCGGCAAGCTGGGCGGCTTGCATGTTGCTTTGGGCGATCAGCACCCCCGCATCGTGCAGGCGATCGATCTGCTGCTGGCGCGGTTGGGGATCGAGTTCGGTGCCGCAGACGTGGGCGATGGTGATGAGCTGGCGGCCTGCCTGCCCAGCCTTTTGGCGCGCATGCACCAGCGTGGCAAGTAGTTCGCCAGTGGGATCGAGGTTCGCGCCATAGCCCAGTACCACATCAAAGAGCAAGATGGCGGTAGTGGGATCGGCGGCCTCTTGCAACAGACGTGCGTTGCGCAGGGTTGGGTCGATCATGGGGTGAGGACGGCCTTGAGTGAATTCGTCATCACCCATGTCCACCAAGCTGTGGCCATAACCACGGGCGGGGTCTTGCAGCGTGCTTGCGCCTTTAACTGGTGCGTTGGATTCGCACTCGAGACCGGCAGCAATGAGGGCAAGCTGTGCTTCGTAGCAGAAGGTGCCGCCGGCAAAGATGCCGCGAATATCCCGCTGCCCTGGTGCCATGGCGCCGAGTGTGCTTTGCACCTGATCCAGTGCCGCGTCATCAAGGTTGGTGGAGGAGGGCAGAGGTTCATTGCGCAGAATGGCAACGGCCATATCAGCTGCATGTTGCAGGCTGGTAGCGGGGAGGACGCCTTGTGCTGCCAATGCGGCACAGTCGGCGCCAAGGAAATGCACCACAACCGGCTTGCCGCACTCACGGGCCTGGGTCAGCACCTGTTGGCTCACGGCTTCTGAGGGCGGCTTGGAGATCAGGACGATAAGGCGGGTGCCGGGATCGGCGGCCAGCATCCGGAGCGCTTGCTGCATGCTCAGGCCACCGATCTCCTCATGCAGATCGCGCCCGCCGGTGCCGAGTGCTTGGGAGACACCTTCGCCCAGATGATGAATACGGCAGCTCACTTCTTGCAGGCCTGTACCGGATGCCGCTACCAGGCCAATGGTGCCGCGGCGTACCACATTGGCAAACCCCAGCGGCAAGCCATTAACGATGGCGGTGCCGCAGTCGGGACCCATCACTAGCAAGTCGCGCTGCGCGGCGAACGCCTTGATGGCGAGCTCTTGTGCTTCGGGCACGTTGTCGGAAAACAGCATGACGTTCATGCCAAGGTGCAGTGCCTTGAGTGCTTCGGCGGCAGCGTAACGACCGGGTACCGAGATGAGGGCAAGGTTGGCGTCGTTGTCACGCTCCTTGCCCATGGCCAGAGCGGTGGCAGGCCGCTGGCCGACAGCTCCAGGGGTGTCGTCAACCGGTGCAGGGCGCAGCAGTTCGTCGGCCAGTGCCAGCGCCTGTTCGCCAACGGCCTCATCGGCCAGCAGGGCGATCAGCAGATCGCTGGGTTTGGCCGCAACAGTGATCGCCATTCCTGCATCGCGCATCCGATCGAGGTTGGCATCGGTTGCCATGGCGACGGAGGCCTGACGCACGCCCTCCAGTCCACTCAGACGGGAGGAGACCTGCATCAGCGAGACAGAGTCCTTGTAGAGATTTGAATAGATTTTGTAGTGCAACATGTCAGCGTTTCCGTAGTAAACGGGTGCAGAAGGCCCTGACCCGGTCACGGGCCTTCTGTCAGTCAATAGAAGGTGGGGCGATAGGCCCCGGGGGTCAGTCTTTTAGGGCTGCGACCAGTTGTTCTGCGTCGCTAACCCAGCCGACGATGGCGCCCTGGGCCTGGATCATCTCGAGGGTGATCCTGTGGAATTCGGGGAAGTAGGACGCGCAGCAATCTGCCGGGATCACCAACTCATAGCCACGGTCGTTGGCTTCACGGGCGGTGGTCTGCACACAGACCTCGGTGGTGACGCCGCAGATGATGAGGGAGCGAATGCCGCAGGCTTGCAAGATCAGGTGCAGGTCGGTGGAGTAAAACGCCCCCTTGCCCGGCTTGTCGATCACCGGTTCGCCAGCGATGGGGTAGAGCTCGGGGATAATGTCGTGGCCCGCTTCACCTTGCACCAGGATGCGACCCATGGCGCCTGGCTCCCCGATGAAACGCTTGCCGCCACGGACCAGCTTGGCAGGCAGACAGTCGGTCAGATCTGGACGATGACCTTCACGTGTGTGGATGACCAACATGCCTTTGGCTCGAGCCGCATCCAGTACTTTGCGGCAGGGCTCGATAGCCCGGCGCACGAGGGAAACATCGTTACCGAGGGCATGACCAAATCCATTTGGTTCGACGAAATCACGCTGCATGTCGATCACGATGAGGGCTGTGGTGGCCGGGTCGAAGGTGAAATCGAAGGGCTGTGCACTGATACGCTTGTTCATGGTGTTCTCCTACGAGGTGGATGATTCATGGCCAGTCTATGGAGGGGGTTGAGGGGGTGCGCAGAAAGAAATTGAGCCCAACCGACAAAAGATTTGAAGGATGGTAATTAACGCTGGTGGCACAATGGCTAAGAGTCCGGTCATTGCTGGCATTGCACCATACCGGTATCACATGACTGTCTGTTCAGCAGTTAGTGAAGCAGATCATAGAACTGTGATCCCCCTCGCCAATCCATGTTCAAGGAGCCTCTTTTGTCACAGCGTTCTCTCTCTGTCATTCGTGGTTGTCAGCGACTCCTGGCGATGCCAAAGCAGGATGTGTTGACCGTTCACTCTCGTTTTCAGCGAAGCTGCAATTTTATCTCGGACCAAGGTGAATGGTTGACTTTGGTGATAAATGGCGTGGCTTTGCCCCCGGCAGGGATGGAGCTGGCGACTGGATTGTTACCTGATGACATGCAGCCCGGGAGTCGCTGGCTTTGGCACGAGAATACACTGGTGGGGCCTCACTGTAAGATCCGGCTTGTCGATTGTCAGTGGCAGTCGACCCGCCTAACCTCGGGTCAGGGGAGCATGCCATGCCTGTTACTAGATTGGCCCCTTGAAGATCCAGACACTTCGCCCCTCTTAACTTAAGAGGTAGTCTTGGAGCTATGTTCAGTACTAGTCACAACGAGAAGATGGTCGAAGTGTTAACAGGGGCCGAGCGCCGTCGACGCCGGACTCCACAAGAAAAGATCGCCATCGTGCAGCAGACCTTTGAGCCCGGGATGACCGTCTCTCATGTTGCTCGCTTGCACGACGTCAACGCAAACCAGCTTTTCAAATGGCGTAAGCAATTCCAAGAAGGGTCTCTCACGGCGATCACCGCCGGTGAGGATGTTGTTCCTGCTTCCGAGTTGGCTGCTGCCATCAAGCAGATCCGAGAGCTTCAGCGTCTGCTCGGGAAGAAGACCATGGAGAACGAGATCCTCAAAGAAGCCGTGGAGTATGGTCGAGCAAAAAAATGGATTGCGCATGCGCCCTTGTTGCCGGGGGACGACGATTAAGTGCTGTGAGCCAGGCTCTTAATGTATCGCGTGCGCAGCTATCCGTTCGTGTTCATCGAAAACCGGGTTGGCAAGATGGTCGTCATCATCGCCAGCGTGATGATGCAGCCTTACTTGGCCGTATCATGGAGGCGATGGCAGAGCTTCCCTCCTATGGCTATCGCCGGGTCTGGGCGCTGTTACGGCGTCAGTCTGAGGCAACAGAACAACCTGTGGTAAACGCTAAGCGGGTATATCGCGTCATGCGCGAACATGGCTTGCTGCTGGAAAGAAAACCAGCTGCACCATTGGCCCAGCAGGCACATAAGGGGCGTGTTGCCGTCAAGGAGAGCAATCGACGGTGGTGCTCAGATGGCTTCGAGTTTCGCTGCGATAACGGTGAAAAACTACGTGTCACGTTCGCCATGGATTGCTGCGATAGGGAAGCGTTGGACTGGGCGGCCAGTACTGGGGGTTACGATAGTGACACTGTGCAAGATGTCATGCTGAGGTCTGTCGAACATCGCTTTGGGGATTCGTTGCCGGCATCACCGGTGGAGTGGCTGACTGATAATGGCTCGGCGTATCGAGCCCATGAGACCCGCGCGTTTGCACGAGAAATCGGGTTGGAGCCCAGAACGACAGCAGTGAGAAGCCCACAGAGTAACGGTATAGCGGAGAGCTTCGTGAAGACGATGAAGCGAGACTATATCGAGATGATGCCAAAACCGGATAGCCGAACAGCGGTAGGCAATTTGGCTATCGCGTTTGAGCATTATAACGAGCACCACCCGCACAGCGCCTTGGGATACCGTTCACCACGGGAATTTCTGCGCAGTCGGGTATCACAACCCTAAGCGGGAAAAAGTGTCTGGACCTATGGGGTCAAATCCAGTTACCTTCGTTGGATCACTTCTTGTCATTAGCCCCTCCTGCAGGTGGTTTTTGGGCTCAATGGCATGGAGCAGACCATGACTATCTGTTTCCTCCATTAACAGCCCTGCAAAATTGGTTGGGTGGCACCAAGGTGGAGCTGGGTCCTGTTCTCACCCCTTTGCTGGGTTATGGGCATGGCCTGACACCCTCTGGCGATGACTTTCTGCTTGGGATTCTATTTGCTCTGGAGTGGACTGCATTTCAAGGGAGGGATGAGCTTATCGCTGCTTTGTTACCCCTTCTAACACGCACAACGGAGATCAGTTCTGTGATGCTTAAAATGGGGACAGCAGGTCATTATGGTGAGCGTTTGCTGCAACTGGTGACAGCCCGAAAAGAAGATGTTATGTGCGCCATTAAGAACATTGCGGATTATGGACACTCGTCAGGCCACGACATGTTATGTGGGATTAGATTTGCACTGGCAAACGGTTGAAAAACTGTGGGTTTAATCTAAATCGAACCGTGAATTCAGATAATAAGTGCAATGCCCATGGTGCATAGGAGAGAGGCGGTCAACTACCAGTTAGGGTACGCTTCTTCTCGCCAAAGAAACAAAGCGATACACCATGAAATACCAGCAGTTGACCGAGGGGCTACGATACCAGATTGCCTGCCTCCGTGACCATGGCCTGTCACAGGCCCGCATTGCCAAACAGCTCGGGGTTCATCCATCGACTATCAGTCGTGAGCTTCGTCGTAATTGTGCTGGGCAGGCCTATCAGCCGCAGCAGGCTCACCAACTTGCCACGGCACGACGGCTGACGAGTCAGAAGCGTACTGTCCCGTCTGATACCATCGACTTTGTTTGCATGGCGCTGGTCGCGGACTGGAGTCCCGAGCAAATCAGTGGCGTTGGAGACATGATTAACTGCCCGGTTAGCCACGAGTGGATATACCGCTATGTGGCACGCGACAAGGCCAACGGTGGCACGCTATACCGGCATCTGCGTCAGGGTCACAAACGCTATCGCAAGGGTAAGAACAGCAAACGCAGTGTCATTCCCAATCCGGTATCGATTGATGAACGCCCTGCGATAGTCAATGAGCGGAGCCGTGTGGGAGATTGGGAAGTCGATACCGTGTTGGGTAAGCAAGGCAGCGGTGCAATAGTGAGTCTGTTGGAGCGTAAGAGCCGGCTCTACCTGGTTCAATACGTTCCCAGCAAAACAGCCAGCGCGGTGGCGGACACCATTATCAGCATGCTGAAACCCTACCAGGCACATGTCCATACCATCACAGCTGACAATGGTAGCGAGTTTGTCGAACATGAACGTGTTGCAGCAGAGCTGGAAGCGCAGGTGTACTTTGCGCATCCATACAGTGCATGGGAACGGGGACAGAATGAGAATAGCAATGGTCTGCTGCGGCAATATGTGCCCAAAGGCAGTGATTTGAGTGTGGTGACAGCAGAGGCACTGTCAGCCGTCGAAAAGCGGCTGAACTTCAGGCCGCGCAAATGCTTGGGATTTAAACAGCCACAGGTGGTTTTTGACGAACTTCTGAAAGCAGCCTGATTTTTAATCGGGAATTGCACTTCGAAGTTGAATTCGCGACAGCCTGTAATGGCCTCACCAGCCTAAAGTGCCCGCTACACTCGGAGCTTTCTTCTTATTGGCAGATCAAGGGAATGTGGCTTTCTTATCGTGCTCACATACGCCATCGCGTCTCCTACCTGACAACTGTATTGTCAGAGACTAAAGTTTCCCGCCAGCAACGGTTGGAATCGGTATATTACCGCGTCTGTAAACGAGCGATGCTGCTCCCCCCCTATATCTGTGCAAGCAAGGGTAATTCAGTATGTAAGTGCATAGCTGGAGCGCCTTGGCCTGCCAAGGCGAGGTTGGGGCGATGGTCTCTCCATACGCCCGAAGGTCCGACGACCGGCTGGTAATATCGCCAGTATTTGCGTATCCAGCTTGGTCAGATAACTCAGCGCATTAATCAGGTTTTGACACTTGGTTGTATCGCTGTAGTGGACCATCCCAATGCCATCAGTGCCCCATCGTTGATATTCCTCCCGCCTGACTTGGCAGTTGTAATAGCTCCCGTCATTGTCGGTCATGACCTCCCACAGCTCCCCCAGTGTTCTACCCAGCGAGATATCTCGTTGGTGTACTGCCCCATTAAAAATGAACGTAATGTGGGTATGAAAATATCTATCAACACCGTACTCAAGTTTCCAGATATACCCCACCAATGCAGGATATTTATTCTGTATTCGACGAAGGTAACTATTCCGGTCATTCGTCACGAGGTCTAACGTTAACTGGTCGTAGTAGTCTTCGTGATAGCCGATATCCAATCGGATGATTAATAGCTTGGCATGCTGGTCGAATAGGCTATTAACATACGTCGCTATACTGAGCTGATTGCGGTTCTCAACGCGTTTAAGGTTCTTGAGACGCTTTCGGTGTGCCTTACTCTTGCATTCTCTTAGAAACGTATACAGCGCGTTATTGATATCCTTGGCTAATTCATTGCCTTCATCACTATCGAGATATCGCTCATGGATGAGGTGCAACCCAAACACCTCTCGCATATGCGTTAGGAATAGCGCTACCGTTGGATGCGCTGACGATATCTCCTCATGACAATAAAAATAATCACACACAGTATTCAACATATTAAAGAGTTGGGTTGATAGCTTACGGTCAATGCAAGTAATGCGTGACTTACCTGGGGCTGAATCAACAGCCATGACAATAGTAGGCGTTGTATTTTGGAGCAGGTCTGGTATGGATAGGATATCTAATAGTCTGACTGAGTTAAACATGATGGCCTCGCTTAGGCAGGAGTAACCCTACACTGTGTGATAGACACTCGTGTATATAGCGGCGATTGGTGGAGTGGTATTGGCTACCTATGCTGGTGGTAGCATGACCACCATATGGGAGTTGTGTAATGGTATGCGATAGTGGTAATGGTTATTGGTTGTATATGGGTGACTGTACATAGCGTAGGAATAGTATTGAATGGTAGTGATGTTAAATAATAAATAAACCTAAACGTGATGCGCCTATCCCACCTACGAAAACACCCAAAAACATATATAAGAAGGAATGGTTATTTCCCTAACCAATTAGCCTATCAAGGCATGATTGATAACGCTGGAAGTTATGGAGCTCACTAGGGATGAAAAAATGCACTCAAGACTGGCTTCTACCAATAAGCCAGCTATCAACATCGTGCTCAAACCAGCCAATAGAGGACTGCCCTATCTTGAAAGGTTTAGGGAAGGTCTCGTCATAACGAGGAGGCTTGGGATTAAGCCAGTCATAGATAGTAGACCTGACCATGCCAATCTTGTTGGTGAGATCTTTGATGCGCAGGACTTTGATGGGGTTGTTCATGATGTACTCCTGATGATGAGGTAGTTGTTCATCAGAAGAGCGCGCCAGTTAAAAAAAACAGGGTATCGCATCATTCTCTTTAGAAGTTAGAAGTTAGAAGAGTGTGAACTGTAATTCCTATCCAAACTGCTTGCTATAACGCTACATAAAGTGACCAATCCAGGCAGCTGATACATGGATTGTAGGTAATGCAAAATTGCAGGCCCCTAGGTTAGGGCTATACCGATAGATGCTATTCATCTATCCGCAGCAAAGAGAACTGAAGAGCCTCCACCTGGATAAGGGCAGCTCAAAATATACTAAGTGCAACCATGATATAAGTTAAGTGATGCTTGCATCACATCCTTAGTGCAACCTTGTTGATGTGGCTACATAAATCTATAGAATTGAAGGTTATGCTGGAATTAACACACCATAAAGAAGGTTAAATATGGCAAGAAATAAAAAATACAGACCACATCATCATATTGGTGTAAAAGCCAAAAGTGAGCTTCGCGCCCCCCCAACACAGCATAAAAAAGAAGACATTAAAATAAATGATGATATGTTCGCTGATGATAATAAAGTGGAGCAACCAACTAAAATCAAACGTGTTTTGCGAGGAAGTAAAACCGACAATAATAAAGATAAAAATAGTAAAATAAAAACAACAGAAAGGCCATATTCAATATACGACTGTGATAAAGAATGGCTCCTCGCTGCACAGCGAACTAGAAAGAATCCACATCTGGCAATTAGACATGAAGGGCTTAGTAAGAATGGATTGCAGATTGAGAACGACACACCTATCGGTCATTTTATTGAAAATAATAAGTCTAGCGAAGTAACTTACTATCAAAAAATTATAGCAACTGAAGATTACAGTAACTTCGAGCATATTTATAATATATTGTTATTTATTTCATCTGTTAGGGAATATAGCTACCATGAACAATTTAAAATTGGGAGGCAATTTAAAAACAACAATCGATTAGAATTAACCGTTCAGGATGAGGTTAATCTAAATAAAGCACTTGTGTATAGTGCTCAGCAGAAAGTAGAAATAAAAAATAAAATAAGAATTTTGTTGAGGTCAAACGTAAATAACATTCTCAATAACCAGGATTATCTTGAACACTTTGATGTGCATCCCGCAGTATCTATATTCATAAAGATAGTAAATGAGAATGGCATTGACATCACATATAGAGATGATTTTGAAGAGTATTTCTCAATCGATCTGATGACCGCTTTCATCAATAAATTCAATGCAACCTATAATTCTCCACATTATAAAGAAGAGGTTTCTAAAAGACTTTACAATGTAAGAAAGAATATAAACTCTATCACTGACTTCATAAATAGAAAGGTCGATGGCGATTCTACGCATGTGATAAGGTGCTGTTTAGGATTTAACTGCATTTTCGATGATGGATATGATTCAAAATATGAAAAAGAAATTTATGAAATCTATAAAAGCCCTAACTCCTTATACTATTACAAGCTAACAAAGCTATTTGATGGCAGAGATGCAATATTTAGGCGAGGAGCAAAAAAACCAGTTATGAAGTATATAGATGGGTATATTTGGAAAGTCGATTATTGCTCAATAAGGAAGTATTATCTTCATCTATTTTTATTTTTAAAACCAGACTGGGGGAAGAGCTTTGATATCGTAGAAGAGATCGGTAACATGTGGAGAAGCAATGTAATCAACGGTGATGTTTTTAAATATAGCGGTGAAATAGACAACTTCCCAATTAAAAATAAAAGCGGTCGTGACATGCTGGCTAAATCTTTAAACGACTTATTCATTCAGGACATATTGGCTTATGCGATAGTGCGCAAGCCTAATGAAAAACATCTTCGTTCATTTGGAAAAAGTGGAAATAATAAAAGCACTGACAACCCATTACAGAAAATAATTAAATCAACACCAGTGAAAATATAGCGCAATATGATGATGATCTATTCGCTATAAATTGGCCATCTGGTTTAAACACTCCATGAGGGTATGATATGAATAAAAATGGAGGTTACGCTCAGTGTAACCTCCATAGGCAAAGTCTAAAACTAGAGACTTAAGGAAGGTGCGAATAAGCGGGGAAATTCTTCTCGGCTGACTCAGTCATTTCATTTCTTCATGTTTGAGCCGATTTTTTCTCCCGTAAATGCCTTGAATCAGCCTATTTAGACCGTTTCTTCGCCATTTAAGGCGTTATCCCCAGTTTTTAGTGAGATCTCTCCCACTGACGTATCATTTGGTCCGCCCGAAACAGGTTGGCCAGCGTGAATAACATCGCCAGTTGGTTATCGTTTTTCAGCAACCCCTTGTATCTGGCTTTCACGAAGCCGAACTGTCGCTTGATGATGCGAAATGGGTGCTCCACCTTGGCCCGGATGCTGGCTTTCATGTATTCGATGTTGATGGCCGTTTTGTTCTTGCGTGGATGCTGTTTCAAGGTTCTTACCTTGCCGGGGCGCTCGGCGATCAGCCAGTCCACATCCACCTCGGCCAGCTCCTCGCGCTGTGGCGCCCCTTGGTAGCCGGCATCGGCTGAGACAAATTGCTCCTCTCCATGCAGCAGATTACCCAGCTGATTGAGGTCATGCTCGTTGGCCGCGGTGGTGACTAGGCTGTGGGTCAGGCCACTCTTGGCATCGACACCAATGTGGGCCTTCATGCCAAAGTGCCACTGATTGCCTTTCTTGGTCTGATGCATCTCCGGATCGCGTTGCTGCTCTTTGTTCTTGGTCGAGCTGGGAGCCTCAATGATGGTGGCATCGACCAAGGTGCCTTGAGTCATCATGACGCCTGCTTCGGCCAGCCAGCGATTGATGGTCTTGAACAATTGGCGGGCCAGTTGATGCTGCTCCAGCAGGTGGCGGAAATTCATGATGGTGGTGCGGTCCGGCAAGGCGCTATCCAGGGATAACCGGGCAAACAGACGCATGGAGGCGATTTCGTACAGAGCATCTTCCATCGCGCCATCGCTCAGGTTGTACCAATGCTGCATGCAGTGAATGCGTAGCATGGTTTCCAGCGGATAAGGTCGCCGGCCATTACCAGCCTTGGGATAAAACGGCTCGATGACTTCCACCATGTTTTGCCATGGCAGGATCTGCTCCATGCGGGACAAGAAAATCTCTTTTCTGGTCTGACGGCGCTTACTGCTGAATTCACTGTCGGCGAAGGTGAGCTGATGACTCATGATGAACCCTTTTTCATGGCTCCAGATGACAAACATGATCTCATATCAGGGACTTGCTCGCACCTTCCTTAATAAACCCTATCCAACTTGTAGATGCACAATATTGTCAGCCGTTTTTTCTGATGGTTTAAAAATTCATCCCCATAACTCCAGCGCCATTTTTTGTTCCGGTAACCGAACTGTATGAACATAGTGAGCCATGCCTCCGGGTAAGGCATGACCTAATATCTGCTCCACAACATGAGCGGCGATCCCAGCCTCATTTAGCCGGGTAGCTAAGCTCCGTCGCTCCAAGGGAGTAGTATGCCCGATCCGTTTCCAAATCCCTCTTTCCCACTGACTGACAGCCTCTGGTCACTTGAGCTTCCTAGCAAGTATGAGGGTGACTGTGCGGCAGCTGCTTTCAGCAAGGCGTCTATCGTCGGCCGAATAAAATCAGGTATTGGTCTCACGATTTTATTACCTGTTTTTGATTTGGATGCAGGTACTGTCTATGTACCTTCGGCTAGATTCCATTCTTCGGGAGCTGATAGCCGATCTTCTTGAGTTCTTGCACCGAACGACAACAGAATCTTGGCCAAACTTCCGTAGTAGCAATATGGACCTAGCTTCTCAGCCCACTCCCATAGTGTTAGCAGCAGTGGGAAAGTGATCCACCGATGGGTCAGAATCCGACTGCTGTTGACACTCGAAGACTACCTCACCAAGAAAGAGGCTCTCACCGGCAGCCTGTTTGGCAAGCTGAGAGATTAGGAGTGGGGAGGATGTGTGGATCACCTGATCGCTAAGCTGCAAAGTCATGTGGAGTAACTCATGAATCAACCCTACCTGCTACTATGGCTGGAGGGGCCGCTACAAAGCTGGGGGCACGATTCCCGCTTTGGACGGCGTGAGACCCTGAACTTCCCGACCAAGTCCTGGGTCCTCGGGATGGTCTGCCCTGCCCTGGGGATTGGTGGCCCCAGACATACCTACTCGCCCATTTTGCTGCTCTCGATATGCAGGTCCACAGCTTTGCCCGTTGTCACCAGAACGGGGAGCTGGCTCCCCGCGAGCCTTTGTTGCGCGAGACGACGCTGACGCGAAGTGAGCAATGGGAAGAAGGACAGTAGCTGTTGAAAGGCTTGGGTATCCATGATGGAGACCCTCAAGGTGATGACCTACTTCAAGGTTATCCTTTCAACAAATAATTGGGACAGCGCTATTAATAACGCCTTGTGATGCAAAAAGATCGCAGAGGCAACGAGCCGGGCGAGAGCGGCCCACCCGGGATCAGCGCTCCAGCAGGGGAGCAGAGCGGTAGCTCCAGAGCCCATAGGTGCGCAGGGCGTCGCGGTAGATGCCGAGCAGCTCGCTGTCGCTCACCTTGGCAAGCTCGGAGAGCGGCTTGTCGGGATAGCTGACGCTGTCTATCCGGATCCCGGCCGGCCCGCTCTGCCAGCAGGCGATCTCCAGCAGGGTCTGGCCCCGGCGTACATGGCTGGCGGAGCTCACCAGGGTGGCGTACTCGATCTGGTGGCGGGCGAGGGCATAGCCGCTGTAGAGGGCGTTCTCCACCGTGCTGGTGGCGTAGTTCTCCTCGATGATGCGCGAGCGGTCGATCCCCTTTTTCACCAGCCAGTCGGCCATCAGCTTGCCCTCGGTCTGACGGTTTTGGGGCACGCCGCCGGTCAGGATGATGAGGGCCGCCGGATTGGCCTTGGCCAGCGCCCGGGTGGTTTCCAGCCGGCCCAGCAGGATGTCGTGCATGGAGCCGTCGGGATTGAGGGCATAACCCAGGGTGACGATGGCCCGGTTGCCAGGTTTGGGTGAGCGCTCCCCCTGCTCCTTGAGCGGGGTGGCGATGACGCGGTCGACCGTGTCGAAGATGCGCTGCAGATCGGCGGCCCGGCCAGGATTGAGGGTCGCCAGCTTGCTCTGATAGCCCTTGGCGGCGGCCTCGTTGTGCTTGAAGGTCTGCCAGGTGGCGAGGTAGCTCAGCAGGTCGATGTCATCGGGCGCGGTACTGAGGGCCTGCTCGAACAGGCCGATGGCCCTGTCCACGTTGCCGTTGTAGATCTGGGCGTTGGCCGCCGAGATGAGCAGATCGGTGCGATAGGGCTCGAGCTGGTAGGCCTGCAGCAGCAGCTCGGTCACCTGCTCCATGTTGCTCGGCATCTTGGCGGTGAAGCCGGCGGTGGAGATGCGGGCGGGGGATTTGAAGATCTGCCAGGCGTCTGCCAGCAGCTGATCCACCACCTGGCGCTTGCTGATGTACTGGTCGTAATTCTGCTCCTTTTGCAGGGAGCGTACCGGGGCAGCCCAGGCATTGCTGGAGACACACACTGGCAGCGCCAACAGGCTGGCCAGCGTCAGGGCAATCGCGGTTCTTTTCATCATGATGGCGTTCCACCGAAGGTTGATGGCACCAGGCCATTCCAGGACCATGGGGCTTTTTCAATAAAAACATAAACTTGGTGATTGGCCAGTGTACCGCGTCGTGGCGTGAAAAAACGTGAACCGCTTCGGTTATCCGGGGAAGGGGGGGGCGCCTGCCCTATTCGGGGGGAGCGAAACCTGGTTTCCCTGTGGGTTTGCTCAGTTGCGGCGCAATCCTGCCGCGTTTTGGGTAAAGCTCACCGCTGCCGTGAAAAAGTTGGCGTGGCCAATCGTTTTACCGCTTTTTCTGTGACGGCGATCACTGTACCATCGCCGCCCGACCTGCCACCCGGCCGCAGCTCCCCCTGCGACGGCGCTGGCGTCACCCGATACTCGCCGTCACCCGGAACGTGAATGACCCCAGGATGGGACCCGCCACTAACCTGTAGGTTTGTGGTCTGCGTGTCGCGGGGTCGGCACCTCTCCCGCCCGCTCCCTGCGATGCCTGTCTGCAGACTTGCCGTATGAAACTTCTCTCTTCATAGGTGCAAGATGACGCTGTTATTGAGTCTGGTCGGTATGCTGGCCCTGATGTTTATCGCCTGGCTGGCCAGTGAAAACCGCCGTGCCATCCGCTGGCGGACCGTGCTCGGGGCCCTCGCCCTGCAAACCGGCTTTGCCGCCCTGGTGCTCTACTTCCCCCCCGGTCAAATCATGCTCGGCGCCATGAGCAACGGCGTCTCCGCCTTGCTCGGCTTTGCCGACAGCGGCATCCGCTTCGTGTTTGGCGATCTGGCCAGCAACGGCTTCATCTTCGCCGTGCGGGTGCTGCCGCTGGTGATCTTCATCAGCGCGCTGATCGCCGTGCTCTATCACTTCGGCATCATGCAGTGGGTGATCCGGGTGCTGGGGGGCGGCATTCACCGCCTGCTCGGTACCAGCCGCGCCGAATCCCTGGTGGCCACCGGCAACATCTTCCTCTCGCAAGGGGAATCCCCGCTGCTTATTCGCCCCTTCCTGGCCGGCATGACCCGCTCCGAGCTGTTTGCGGTGATGACCTGCGGCATGGCCTCGGTGGCTGGATCTGTGCTCGGTGGCTACGCCGGGCTTGGTGTGGATCTGAAATACCTGATCGCCGCTTCCTTCATGGCGGCGCCGGGGGGCCTCTTGATGGCGAAACTCCTGGTGCCGGAGCAGCAGCAGGTACGCGAGCAGGCCGAGATCACCCTCGACAAGAGTGACTACAGCAACGCCATCGACGCCCTGGCGGGCGGCGCCATGAGCGGCATGAAGATCGCGGTGGCCATCGGCACCATACTGCTGGCGTTTGTCAGCGTCATCACCATGATCAATGCCGGTCTCACCACGGTGGGCGAGTGGTTCGGCTGGGCCGATCTCTCCCTGCAGCAGCTGCTGGGTTACCTGTTTGCCCCAGTGGCCTGGCTCATCGGCGTGCCGGCCAGCGAGATGATGGCGGCAGGATCCTTGATTGGCCAGAAGGTGATCATGAACGAGTTCGTTGCCTACCTGGACTTTGCCAACATCAAGCAGGATCTCAGTGTCCACACCCAGATCATCATCACCTTCGCCCTCTGCGGTTTTGCCAACCTGGGCTCCATTGCGGTGCAGCTTGGCTCCATCGGTACCATGGCGCCGGAGCGCCGCCACGACGTGGCGAGCCTCGGCTTCAAGGCGGTGCTGGCGGCGACCCTGGCCAACCTGATGAGCGCCACCCTGGCGGGGCTGTTCGCCTCCCTCGGCTAAGCGACCCTTGTCCCCATGCATACCCCGTCTCGCCACTGGCGCGGCGGGGTGTCGTCCATCTGGCGCCAG
The DNA here is from genome assembly GCF_049860615.1 of Aeromonas sp. FL131. NCBI lineage: Bacteria > Pseudomonadati > Pseudomonadota > Gammaproteobacteria > Aeromonadales > Aeromonadaceae > Aeromonas > Aeromonas sp. FL131. The sequence continues at coordinate 2,722,746 of NZ_CP187595.1, read as the reverse complement.
CCACTGACGCCTCGGCACGGCTTGGGCTCGACAGGGGCGGGCGCAGGCGGTAGCGTGATGGCGCGCGGCCAGCCTGCGCCCGTTCAGGCATTCATATAACAAGGAATCACACCATGACCCGTTTCTCTCGCGCATTGGCGCTCTCCCTGCTGCTGGCCGGCGCCGCGCCGGCGTTTGCCGCCGCCACCTATACCTCGGATCTGCTGCTGTCAGCGGACTTCAAGGCCCCCTGGGCCAAGGCGACCCAGGGCATCAAGAACCTGCCCAAGTGGGTGCGCAGCGGCAACGGCACCAGCTCCCCGCTCGAAGCCGTAGTCGGCACCCCGTATCAGAGCGGTTCGGTCTGCAAGCCCCACGATTGTGCCAGCCACTACATGCAGCTGCTGGTGGATGCCAAGGCCAAGCGGGTGTGGGGCGTGCTGATCGATCTGCCAGATAGCGATGCCGCCCGCGAAACCCCGACCAAGTTTGCCCGCTACACCTGGCTCGGCCAGCCGGACAAGGGGATGCAGGCCGCCCTGATGAAGCAGGTTGAGGCTGACCCCAACTGGCAGTAAGCCTCGAAAAGCAAAAACCTCTGCCCAGGCAGAGGTTTTTTTATGGCGAAGAGGTGATGGGGCAGGGCGCTAGCGGCTCAGGATCCGCACCGAACGGATGCGGTTGTTGAAGTCGGTCGCCTCCTGCCCGCCACCCTTGCGGGTGTAGTAGCCACCGCGAAAGTCGGTCTCCTCGAAAAAGCGCACCACCCAGCCAGCCGGCACGGTGAAGGAGGAGATGCGGTTGGCAAAGCCGTAGCGGCCGAGATCCGCAATATCCCGGTCGATGCGCAGGGACTCACCGCTCTGGTGGGCACCGTCGAACACCAGCAGGGTGCCGGCGTCGTCCCCTTCGTCCAATCGGGTTGTCAGGCAGCTCGCCTTGGCCGCCTCGCAGAACAGGCTGTTGTTGCCTTGGCCCTGCTGGCAGCGGCGGCTCACCTTCTGGCGTGCCAGCCACTCGCTGCGTCCCGCATCGGCATAGACGCTGTTGAAGGGGGTCAGGGTACAGATGTGGATACGCCCGCCACCCTGGCTCTGACCGTTCACTACGATCTGGGGATTGATAAGAATATCGGCGCGGACCGCTGTGCTCAGGGTCAACAGCGCCAGCAGGACAAACAGCTTGTTCATGGATGAGATCTTGCCAGTTCAAGGGGCGGCAAGGATTGCCGAGACGCAGCCCCGATGCAAGAGGAGGCGGCGCCCGCTGCGACACCCCTTGCCCGCCACAGGCGTCAAGATGAAAGGCCCAAAGCAAAACACCGGCACAAGGCCGGTGTTCTAAACAGCATGGCGGCGGGCCCGACGGGGCACGCGGTCAGGGCGGCTTAGGCGTAGAAAGCCTCGACGGTGCCCTTGACGGTGATCAGCATGGGGTTGCCATAGCGATCCTTGGCCTTGGGGGAGGGGATCTTCACCCAACCTTCGCTGATGCAGTACTCCTCGACATTGGTGCGCTCCTTGCCGTTCACGCGAATGCCGATCTCGTGCTGGAAGCACTCCGCCACATGGTGCGGGCTGCGCGGGTTGGCCGCCAGGCGGTCGGGCAGGGCCGGTTTGTTGTCGCTCATTTTATTTACCTGAGTGTGATAAAAAGTGGGTCATTGTAGGCAATGCCCGTCATGGGCTCAAGGCTGGTGGCACGCAACTTCACCTTCACTTCACCGAGCGGGGATAAGGTAGGCTCACGTTTTCAGTTGGAGCTTTACCCTATGCCCACCATCGTCACTCACGCCGCCGTCCCTCTCTGCCTTGGACTGGGGTTTGGCAGCCGGATCATTCCGCCGCGCCTTCTGCTGGCGGGGGTTGCCATCGCCATGCTGCCCGATGCCGACGTGCTCGCCCTTAAACTGGGGGTCGCCTACGGCCATGTCTTTGGCCACCGCGGCTTTACCCACTCCCTGTTGTTTGCCTTTGCCCTGCCCACGTTGGCCATGCTGTTTCATCGCCAGTTAAGGGCCAGCGCCGCTACCGTCTGGTCATTTTTGCTGATCTCGCTGCTCTCCCACAGTCTGCTCGATTCGCTTACCACCGGCGGCAAGGGGGTTGGCTGGCTCTGGCCGTGGCGTGACGAGCGCTTCTTCGCCCCCTGGCAGGTGATCCGGGTCGCCCCCTTCAAGCTGGAGGCGTATCTCACCGCCCGAGGTGAGGCGGTGATCCTCTCCGAGCTCTACTGGGTCTGGCTGCCGGGGGCTGTATTGATGCTGGTGTTGATGGGATGGCGGGTGTGGAGAAGGACGCCTAGGGGATGCTGAGACTGGCGGCCAAGTGATGAAGATAGTCATAGCTGTGCCACTGGGCGGCACAGAGGGCGAGTAGGGCTGAGGCTCCCAAGGCACCTTGATCCCAGTGCTGGAGTAATATCCATAGGGCATGCAGTATGCAGAGACCCAGACTCGCCAGATAAATGATGGCCAATGCCACTTCAATCAAATCCGATATGCCAGAGGGGTTATTTGGATTGTGATAAAACAGGTCATAGCCAAAGGCGCGAAATCCGAGTCTGATCAGAAACAGGAAGGTGCAGAGAATGGCCAATCGTTTTGTTTTTCGGTTGATATTTATCACACAACTTCTCAAATATCCTAACGCTAACTTTTGGGGCTGAGATGCAGCAGAGCTGGGACATCCATCATTTTGAATGTTGGCTATGCTACGCCTTGCTCCGAAAGGTGGGGGTCCCAGATTTGCCATCGTTTTGTGTACTGGCGGTACTTCGTCTTGCTCAGAAAAATGGGGGGCCTGATTTTTAAGGAATTATACTCCTTCATATTCAAATAAATCTTCCCTCTTGATGGCACTCCCATTCCCTATGATTTCCATATGATTATATTTTGGCGTTGAAATGAAAACGGATTTAACTAGTGCTTTTGCCGGAAGTAGCTTCTCATCTACTTTTCCTGCCAGCTCACGTGATGCGGATGGCCAGCAGTTTAGGTGGAACATCATTGGTAAGTGAGGTATCGGGGTTGGTTCCCAGCTAGATCTTTTGTGAATGTTAATTCCGTCCACATACCACCTTATTTCATTTTCATCCCATTCAATAGCATATGAATGGAAATCGACAGTTGCATCAAACCATAGGTCTATCAATACAGGTGTACCTCTGTAACCATAGTCAAAGCGGGCCCCCTCACTGCCTGGGTTGTAGTAAACGTTAATTAGTATTTTTCTAGGGTCTTTACCTAAGAATTCAATGTCAATCTCTTGACGTGGTGAATTCCTATGTAGAAACATACCGGTTATAATTCCATCTATTTTGGGAGGTTTAAGAACAGCTTCAAAGCGGCCAAACAAAAAACTACGCCTAGAGGTTAACGCGGCTGAACCAAACTGTCTTACTCCTAAGTCTTCACTCATCACAGTGAATTCCGCTGGCTGCCCACTACTTATCGACAAGTTTGAAGAACTAAACAAACCCATATTGCCAGGAAATGTGTCATCTCTCTTTATCCAAAAGTCATCGTTAAAATGGTTGAAACTATCAGACAGAACACATTCATGTATCGAATTGTCCATACTTTTCGATATGGAGTAAATATTATGTAGGTTTCTTTTAGCTGGGAGAATCCAAGGAGCTGAATCAGTTTTTAGCCACACATGACTTAATTTTTTTGATTTCTCTATTTGTGAAATGTTTGTCTTCTCTAATTTACGTTGGCCTAATCCTCTAAGTTTGGGATAGGGGCTCGCTGGAGGGACAACTCCTATAAATTCGCATAGAGTTTTCCATGCATAAGCAGAATATGAATTTAAAACTAAATTACGGCCATGCCAAAATTCCGTGAGAGAAATAATCTCACCCTTTGATAAATATTCCCCTATAACAATCAAATTTCCTTTAGGATGCAATTTAGCCAATTTATATATGTTTTTATCGATACAACCAATGTTGATAAATGCATCAAAGTTAGACGTTCCATTCTCTTTAGTAAGTAACTCATGCTCTTCATCTGGCAATTTATCAATGTCGCTGTAGCAACGATATCCAAGCATTGAAAGTGCCATAGCTAACGAAGTAAGTTGCTCATTATCTTTCCCTACAACGAAAATTGGTTTAACTAGATGGGTAGTCTTGTACTCCCCAGGTGAGTCTGAGTTAAGAATTCCTATTTTTGAAAGTATGGGCAATATTGAATATGAATTTTGAGATTTTTCATCTACACGTTGTTGAATTACAGATCTAGAAGCAAGTAATGCATCCATATTACTAAATTTATGATTTATCCAGAGGTCTACGGGGCCACGAACGGGCAGTTGGCTTAACAGTCTCTGCGCTCCTCTTTTCGAAAGTACATATCCAGATAAAAACCATATACCTCTGAAAAGCTGAAATGTATTTTCAGTAACAAGTGTTTTTTCTGCTCCTAGTTCAACTTCTCTATATGAAAGATAAAGAATGTCAAATAGCACAGATTTACCTCGTAGTTTGAGCAGTTCATGCCAAACTTTTCCAACATAATCTGAAAATTTATAACTAAGATAGATATCGTCTTCTAGAACTAAAGCATATTGATCTTTGCCTGTGGCTATTTTCTTCCATATATCTATATGTGAAAGTGCTACAGCTATTTCTTGTCTGCTCATTTGGATTTTTTCGTCCAGGTTCAGCTTGCTGGGTAACACTCTTCTTGGGTCGACATAAAGTTGCTCACCTAATGTATAAGTTTTGTCAACATTTTCCGATTTCACTACATTTTCAAATTCTAAAGCATCTACAGCAGAAATGCGTGTTACATACTCTGATAGAGGCCTTCCTTTAAAATCTAAGATTTGTGTTAATTCACTTAAAACCTTTTCCCATCGCTGGGGCTGACGGTCGAGATTTATAACATAAATATTTTCAATGCTATCACGTTTTGGTCCGCTACTGGTCTGCGAAAATGCAATACATTTCTTCTTTGGAAGGAGTTTTTTGGCATGTAATGCAATGCGGTATATAAATCTAAAAACCGGTTTTGGTATGGTTATATTGTTCATTCGTATTTAGCCCATTTTGATCTGATTGTGCTTATTGATAGCTCTTTCCATTCGATAAACGCCAATTCCTACTGTCATGGCGATAACTAAGTTCCCATATTGTTTTAGCAACCTCGCCCCATTTAGACATGATATCCAGGTGCTGTACCATGACGTCATCTTTATAATCTGCTAAGTAAGCGACAACACTAGCAGATATATTTCCTGGTCCTGTGGTTGATTGTATTTCAGGTAGGTGGTCTTCATCTGATTCTAAAAGAAGACATGTAGATCTCATGAGCGCATATTCAATAATAGGGTGATTCGGTGGCGCAACAATAGGATTGTTATTAAAATAAAATATCCTATTGTCTGTGGCTTTGCCACTTACAATGAACTCATCAGGAGAAACCATAGCATTCGTATCAATATCATAACACAGGGGTTGTAGTTTCATCCTATGATCAGAGAACAGAGTGCTAATATCTAGTCCGGAATATACATCGTCCACATCAACATAAAATCCACCATTACAGTAGATATAGCAGAGGCGAAAATAATCACTTTTCATCGCCGGATGGTAGCAGCGATCGAATGCCTTAACATTTTCTTCATAAAGATTATTCTCAATGAATTTCCTAGCTGTATTACTATCGAATATTTGATGTTTAATACCATTATCTTTAAGGCTTTGCCATGATTTAATACATTCTTGAACATCTTTTGGAATATCATTGCCATCCCAAAATTGAATGATCACTTTTGGGATGGTATTAGTATTCTTCAGGGTGATAAAGGAAGAAGGGGCTTGTATAATACGTAGTATGAATTCAGATCTTGATATATCATTTTCTGAAACATCTACTGCATTTTCGGATGGTTTCCATTTAGAGGTTTGAATAGTTATAGAACCTGATTTCAAAATTTAATGCCCTATTTGTCACGAGAGAAAGTAGAGTTTTTATACATGAAGATTGACGTAGAAAGCTTCTATGTGGAACATATTTTAATGCTATATGCTTTGGTGGTCTTTGGATGACCATAATAAAGCTATGATTTAGTGTTTCAATGTGCCATGGCTTCGGTTGTTTTATTTTCTGTCGGATAGATTAAAGAACTTATTATTGAGTGGCAGGAGTAATAGGAAGAATTTGGAACATCGCTACTTTATAAGTACTGACTTAACCTCTGTCATGCTGTTTATTTTATTATTGTCAGGCAAAGCTACCGCCCCTGAGTTACAGCCTCCAGTCTGCTGCTTTTAACCCGCGAGATATCAACAATCGCTGCCATGGTGTTCCCGAGAGGTTGATTGTCGTTTGGCTATCTTAAGGGGGAATCTGGCGGGTTGAGAAGAGAGGGTTCGCGGGAATCTGTGCTGGATCAACAAATTAGTCATTGCACTCAGTGCTGGGTGATCACTCGCTTTGCTAGTGAATGCGAAGATGCCCTCACCCCAGCCCTCTCCCAAGGGGAGAGGGAGCATATCTGCTGTTAGACGGGGCTGTGGGCTGGCACGGTGTTGATCCCCCTCTTATTTGCTGAGGCGAGCCCTCTTGTCTAGGCCGCGAGGCAGGATGCCGAGCGAGCGGCGCTGGGCCATGGACGGCCCATCGGCGCGTGCCGTTGGACAAGAGGGTGAGCCGAAGGTAGCCGACGTCAGTCGGGCGAATAAGCGGGGGAGAAGACCTTTGGTGACTTTGGGTCTTTCCAAAGTCACTCGCCCAGGCCCGAAGGGCGGGCGAAACCCCGTCGAGGGCGGTGCCCTCGCATTCCATGCGGCGAAGCCGCATCAAGGGGTCAACTGTAGGCTCGGGCGTTCGGATTAACTCCGCCCGGATCGCGAACGTCCGAATACGCTGCGCTATTCGAACCTACGATTCGATAACGATGGGGGATTATGGGTTCCCTCAGCCTGACCCTCTCCCAAGGGGAGAGGGGACAAAGACGCTGGGAGCTGCAACAAGCAGGAAATAGAAAGGGAGCCTATCACAGGCTCCCTTTCCGCGCTCACGGTCAATGGCATTTGACCCATGCCGCCTCTTATCGATTGGTCGCGGCCTTCATCCCTTCCACAAACTCTTTCAGACGAGTGAGCATATGCTCCGGGTTCTGGTGGTGGGTCTCGATGATCTTCACCACGGCGGAGCCGGAGATGGCACCGGCGGCGCCAGCGGCAATCGCTTCACGCACCTGAGCCGGCTCGCTGATGCCAAAGCCAAGCAGGGCGGGGGGGGCGTTGAACTCGCGCAGGGTATTGATCAGCCCATCCACCGGCATGCCGGCCTTGGTCTCGGCACCGGTCACACCGGCGCGGCTCACCAGATAGGTGTAACCACTGCCAAGCTCCGCCACCTGCTGCAGGGTCTCGGCATCGCCATTGGGCGGGGCGATAAAGATGCTGTCGATGCCGAACTTGTCGGCGGCCGCCTTGTAGGGGGCGCACATCTGCACCGGCACGTCGGCGACCAGCACCGAATCCACGCCCGCCTGCTGGCACTTCTCATAAAAACCGTCGATGTGGCGCACATAGACCAGGTTGGCGTAGACCAAGAGGCCAATGGGCAGCTGCGGGTACTTGGCGCGGATGCGGCCGAGCAGTTCGAAGCAGTCGTCCGGGGTGGTGTGGCTGGCAAAGGCACGCAGGGCTGCGCCCTGAATGGTGGGGCCGTCCGCTACCGGATCGGAGAAGGGAATGCCGAGCTCGAGGGCATCGGCGCCCCCTTCCACCAGCGCATCGACGATGGCCAAGGAGAGTTCGGGGGTGGGGTCACCCAGCATCACGAACGGCACAAAGGCGCCCTGATTGGCTTCGTCCAGACGGGAGAAGAGTTGTGCGTAACGGTTCATGACAAGGTTCCTTCTTTTTCAAAGATGTCGGCAACGGTGAAGATATCTTTGTCGCCACGGCCGGAGAGGTTGACGATAAGCACCTGCTCTTTTTCCGGTTCACTGCGGGCCATCTTGAGGGCGTGGGCCAGTGCGTGGGAGGACTCCAGCGCCGGTATGATGCCTTCGGATTTGGCCAGCTCCTGGAAGGCGTCAAGCGCCTCCTTGTCGGTCACCGAGGGGTACTCGGCGCGGCCGATGGCGGCCAGGTGGGCGTGCTGCGGGCCGACGGAGGGGAAATCCAGTCCTGCCGAAACAGAGTAGGACTCCTGGATCTGGCCCTGATTGTCCTGCATCAGGTAGGAGTGCATACCAAAGAAGACCCCCTTGCTGCCGTGACCGAGCGGCGCACCGTGCTCGCCGCTCTCGATGCCGTGACCACCCGGCTCGACACCGATGAGACGCACCGACGGTTCATCGATAAAGTCGGCAAACATACCGATGGCGTTCGAGCCGCCGCCGACGCAGGCGATCACCGCATCGGGCAAGCGCTCTTCCTTCTCGAAGCACTGGGCCTTGGCCTCTTCGCCGATCATCTTCTGGAACTCCCGCACGATAGTGGGGAAGGGGTGTGGGCCGGCGGCGGTGCCCAGCAGGTAGTGGGCCGACTCGTAGTTGGCGGCCCAATCACGCAGCGCCTCGTTGCAGGCATCTTTCAGGGTGCTGGAGCCTGAGTGCACCGGGATCACCGTGGCGCCCATCAGCTTCATGCGAAAGACGTTGGGCTTCTGGCGCTCGCAATCCTTGGCGCCCATATAGACCCGGCACTTGAGGCCGAGCAGGGCGCAGGCCAGCGCGGTGGCCACGCCATGCTGACCGGCGCCGGTCTCGGCGATGATCTCTTTCTTGCCCATCCGCTTGGCCAGCAGCGCCTGACCCAGCACCTGGTTGGTCTTGTGGGCGCCGCCGTGCAGCAGGTCTTCACGCTTCAGATAGAGGCGGGTCTTGGTGCCCTTGGTCAGGTTGCGAGTCAGGGTGAGCGGGGTCGGGCGACCGGCATACTCGGTCAGCAGGGTCTGAAACTCGGCGATAAAGGCCGGATCATCCTTGGCGTCGACGAAGGCCTTCTCCAGCTGGAGCAGGGCGGGGATGAGGATCTGGGGCACGTACATGCCGCCAAATTCACCAAAAAACGGGTTGAGCAGGGTCATGGTTTCTTCCTTATACCTTGAGTCGAAAACGGAACATCAATTACGAAACAGTGATTCAGTAGTGGCCTCACAGGGCGCGCTTACAGGTTGCGCAGGGCGGCAAACGCCGCCGCCAGCTTGTGTGCATCCTTCTGGCCCGGGGCACTCTCTACCCCGGAGTTGAAATCAAGGCCGAGGCAGCCCACTTGCGCGGCTTGCAGGGCGTTGTCGGGATTAAGGCCGCCCGCCAGCATCAGCTTGGCTTTATCGAGATTGGCCAGCAGAGTCCAGTCGAACGCCTGACCAGTGCCGCCGCTCTGGCTGCCGACTTTCGTATCCAGCAGCAGGCGATCGGCCGGATAGTCGAGGGCGGGCAGCGGTTCGCCACTTGTGACTCCAACTGCCTTCCAGATCTGGCAGCCTGCTGGCAGCAGTGGGCGCAGCGTCTCGATATAGGCTGCATCCTCATCGCCATGGAGCTGCACCGCAGCGAGTCCCAGCGCCTCCACCGTCTTGACGATGGTGGCGGGCTGGGCATTGCGAAATACCCCGACGTAAGAGAGCGGCGCGCCCGCCATCACGGCGCGGGCGGCGGGAATGTCCACATAACGCGGGCTTTTGGCCACGAAGATCAGGCCGCCAAATACCGCGCCCGCCTGATGGGCGGCGGCGGCGTCTTCGGCGCGGGTCAGGCCACACACCTTGTTCTGGCCCAGAGTGAGCTTGCGCACAGCCGCCTCCAGATCCGGCTCGGCCATGAGGGATGAGCCCACCAGAAAGCCCTTGGCGTGGTGGCGCAGATCCGCCACTTGGGCGCGGTGATTGATGCCGGACTCGCTGATCACCACCTGATCGGCCGGGGCTTTTTGTGACAAGATGGCCGCCAGCTGTTTGGTGCGGTTCAGATCCACGCTCAAGTCCCGCAGATCCCGGTTGTTGATGCCGATCACCGGCGCCCCCAGCGCGATGGCGCGGGTCAGCTCCTCCTCGTTGCTCACCTCGGTGAGCACGCCAAGGCCCAGCTCCTTGGCCACTGCGAACAGGGCGCGATAGCCCTCGTCGGTGAGCACCGAGAGCATCAGCAGGATGGCGTCCGCCTGATAGTGGCGGGCCAGATAGACCTGATAGGGGTCAATCATGAAATCCTTGCAGAGCACCGGCTGGCTGACGCGACTGCGCACCCGGCTTAGATAAGCAAAATCCCCCTGAAAGAACTTCTCGTCGGTCAGCACCGAGATGGCAGTGGCGTATTTGCCATAGATGTCGGCGATGGCCTCCGGGCTGAAATCGTCGCGGATCAAGCCCTTGGAGGGGGAGGCCTTCTTGCACTCCAGAATGAAGCGGGTGGAGCCCGCCTTGAGCGCCCCGACGAAATCCCGATCGCTTGGGGTCAGAGCGCTCTCGAAGCTCTCCAGCGGCTGGGCCAGCTTGCGGGCGGCAACCCACTCCTGTTTGGCCGCCACGATTTTGCCGAGAATGGTCTGGCTGATGGAGGCCATGTTCAGAAAAGCATGGGGGGCAATAAGGTCTGACATCTCGTTATCCTTGCGAAACTGGCTCTTGCCCTGCGGGCGTTCTGAATGACTGTTATGCGACATGGTGGCTGACATCATGCCTCCTGATGGCCCGCTTCCTGATGGCTTAAAGTGGCCAGACGAGCGGCGAGCTCTGCCGTCTTGCCGCTTGCCAGCACCGCCAGCACCTCGGCCGCCGCGCTCTTGAGATCCTTCGCCTTGCCCGCCATCAGCAGCAGCGGTGCCACGTTGGCGGCGATGGCTGCGTTGTGGGCCGGGGTGCCACGCCCTTCCAGAATGGCGGCGGTGATGGCGCGGTTCTCTTCAGGCTCTCCGCCCTGAATGGCGCTGACCGGATAGGTCTCGAGACCAAAGTCAGCCGGGGTGAGCAGAAATTCGCGGATCTCGCCGTCACGGATCTGGGCCACCTGGGTCGGGCCGTGGATGGCAATTTCATCCAGCCCGGCGCCGTGCACCACCATACCGGTTTTCAGCCCCAGTGCCAGCAGGGTTTCGGCGATGGGGCGCACCAGCTCGGGGGCATAGACCCCCATCAGCTGATAGGTGGGGCGAGCGGGGTTGATGAGTGGCCCCAGCACGTTGAACAGGGTGCGGGTCTTGAGGGCCTGGCGCACCGGCATGGCGTGGCGCACGCCGGCGTGGTACTGGGGGGCGAACAGGAAGCAGATGCCGAGCTCATCCAGGCAGCGGCGCGCCTGCGCCGGGCTCATGTCGAGCTTGATGCCCATCTTGTCCAGCAGATCGCTTGAACCCGACTTGCTCGAGACCGAGCGGTTGCCGTGCTTGGCCACTTTCAGGCCGCAGGCGGCGGCGACCAGCGCCGAGGTGGTGGAGACGTTGATGGTGTTGAGGCCATCGCCACCGGTGCCGACGATATCGCAAAACTCATAATCCGGACGTGGGAAGTCGCGCGCTTCTGCCAAGAGGGCCTCGGCGGCGCCGGCGATCTCCTCCGGGGTCTCCCCCTTGATCTTGAGGGCGGTCAAGAGACTGGCGAGCACGATGGGATCCACTTCGCCACGTACCACCTGGCCGAAGGCGTCGCGGGTACTTTCACGGCTCAGAGACTGACCCTGATAGAGGGTGTTGAGATGATGATGCATGTTGGTCTCCTTACCGCACACTGCTTTCTGGACGGGTGATATGGGCGAGCGCCTGGGTCAGCAGACGGGCCCCTTCCGAGGTCATGATGGATTCCGGGTGGAACTGGAAACCCAGCACCCGCTCATCCTGCTGCTCGATGGCCATGGGCATGCCCTGATAGTGGGCAATCACCGTCAGCTCTTCCGGTACATAGGTGGCGACCAGCGAGTGGTAGCGGGCCACCGGTAAGGGGCTTTGCAGCCCCGCGAAGGCGCCGTGGCCGTTGTGCTCAATCAGGGAACGCTTGCCGTGGACGATCTCGCCCGCCGCGCCGACGGTGCCACCGTAGGCTTCGCACAGGGCTTGATGGCCGAGACAGATACCGAGGATGGGCACCTGACCGCGGGCCAGCTTGATGAGGTCTATCAGGCAACCCGCTTCATGGGGGGCGCCCGGGCCCGGCGAGAGCACCAGCACGGCGTCCCCTTCACAGGCGGCGATCTCGCTCATGATGCGGCTCGCCGGCAGGCTGTTGCGGTAGATCCGCACCGGATAGCCGAGGGAGCGGAACTGGTCGACGAGGTTGTAGGTAAATGAGTCGAAGTTGTCGAGCAGGAAGATATTAGTCATGGCTCACGTCCTTATGTTGCTCCTGCTGGGCGCTCAGGGCTTGCAGGGAGGTGCCATGGCTGGCGGCGATGGCGGCCAGCACGGCCGCCGCCTTGGCGCGGGTCTCGTCCGCCTCGGCCTGGGGTTTGGAGTCATAGACCACCCCGGCACCGGCCTGCACGTGGGCCACGCCCTCTTTGACAAACGCGGAGCGGATGACGATGCAGGTATCCATCTCGCCGGCGCCGTTGAGGTAGCCGACCGCGCCGCCGTAGCTGCCGCGGCGCTTGCCTTCCACCATGCGAATAAGCTCGCTGGCGCGGATCTTCGGCGCGCCGGTGAGGGTGCCCATGTTCATGCAGGCCTGATAGGCGTGCAGGGCGTCAAGGTCGGCGCGCAAGGTGCCGACCACCTTGGAGACCAGGTGCATCACGTGGCTGTAGCGATCCACCTTCAGCAGCTCCTTGACGTAGCGGGTGCCGGGCTCGGAGATGCGGGCGATGTCGTTGCGGCCCAGATCCACCAGCATCAGGTGTTCGGCCACCTCTTTCTCGTCCTGACGCAGTTCCAGCTCGATGCGGCCGTCGAGATCTCGGTTGATGCTGCCATCGGGGTTGAAGCCGCGGCGGCGGGTACCGGCGATGGGGTACATCTCCACGTCGCGGCTGGTGGCGCAGAATTTCACCGCGCTCTCCGGCGAGGCGCCAAACAGGGTGAAGCCCTCGTCCTGCACATAGAACATGTAGGGGCTGGGGTTGGTCTGTTTGAGGCGGCGATAGGCGGCGACGGGGCTGGGGCAGGGCAGGGAGAAGCAGCGGGACGGCACCACCTGGAAGATGTCGCCGCGGCGGATAAAGCCCTTGAGCTTCTCCACCTCGGCGCAGAACTGCTTGTCGCTCTTGTCCACGCTCATGCCGCCGGCGAGGGTCGGGGTGGCCGGAGCCTGCGCGGGGGCTTGCTGGCAGGCGTGCTTGAACTGGGCGAGGCGCTCGCTCAGGCGGTGGTATCTGTCTTCCACCTGGCTCTCGTCGCTGTCACCGCCGAAGATGCAGGCGAGCAGCGCAGTGGAGCGCGCGATGTGGTCGATGGTGATCAGGGTCTCGGCCACGTAGAAGCAGTAGTCGGGGCAGTCGTTGCTCCCCTCTGGCACTACGGGCAGATCTTCAAAGGAGGCGATGAGGTCGTAGGCGAAGCTGCCCGCCATAAACAGCGCCTCTTTGCCGAGCTGGCAATCAAGCTCTCGCTGCAGGGTGCGCAGCACGTCCAGCACGCTGATCCCCTTGAGGCGGCTGTCTTCATCGAGCGCCCGATCTGAGGCCGGGAAGTCGAGCTGCAGCTCGCCGGCCACCATGCTCTGGGCAACGGCGGCGGGCAGGCGCTCGGCCAGCAGGCTCTGCAGCTGGGCGCCGTTGTCGTTGAGGCTGCGCACCCGCACGGTGCGACCACGGCATTCGATGCGCAGGCAGGCGTCCACCAGTAGCAGGCTCTGTTTGCCGGCCTTGGAGTCGATCTCCACCGATTCAAGCAGCAGGTTGTTGGGGCGACCCTGGCAGAGCTCGCTGTAGAGTGCCAGCGGATCGGCCACATAGGGGGCGTTGAGGGTGAGGGTATCGAATTCACCCAGAGGAAGGCGATGGCTGGCTGTCATAGTGCGTTCCCTTGCGTGTGATGCTGTTTACCGATGTTCATGACGTTGAATTCCTTGAAAATTTAATGGGTCTGGGGTGGCTGGTTCAGGGGCGCCATCGCCAGGTCAGCTTGCTTGTCTGAATTCTCGGTTTCATCACAGGTCCATTTGCCGGATAATAAAAAAGCCCGCTGGGGTCAGCGGGCTTTTTCTTTGGGTTCTTTATTTGCTGTCAGATTTACAGGTACAGCAACGACCACACGCCCGCATGTCAGGGAGTGTGCCACCACCAGATGGTCAGGATGGAAGTCGTTTGCATGATAAAGTCCTGTAAAAAGATGTTTGCAATGAAGTGCCTACAGAAAACGATAAAGCCGCGGCCAAGTCAAGTCGCTTTTTAGCCTTCTTTCACCGAATGTGTACCCATGGTGACCTGACCACGAGAGCGGAATAATCTGATGAGATTCGATCTACACTGCCATACCACGGCCTCGGATGGGGTGCTGAGCCCCGCCGAACTGGTGCGCCGCGCCGCCGAAAAACAGGTCGAGGTGTTAGCAGTTACTGACCACGATACTCTTGCCGGGCTTGATGAGGTGCGCCGCACCATCGAGAATGAGCAACTGCCGCTGCGGCTGGTGAGCGGGGTCGAGATCTCCACCGGCTGGGAGCATCACGAGATCCATATCGTGGCGCTGGGGGTGGATGAAAAAAATCCGCAGCTGGTGGCGTTTCTGGCCGGCCAGCTGGCCCGTCGTGAGGCACGCGCCCAGGAAATAGGGCGTCGTCTGGAGAAGTGCCAACTCCCCGGCACCTATGAAGAGGCCAAGCAGCTGGCTGGCGACGCCGCCGTGACCCGGGCCCACTTTGCCCGGGTGCTGATGGCGCGCGGGGTGGCCGATACCATGCAGAAGGTCTTCAAAAAGTACCTGAGTCGGGGCAACAAGGGCTATGCTCCGGCCGAGTGGCCGGAGATGGGCGAGGCGATCAGCGCCATTCACGCTGCTGGCGGTCTGGCGGTGCTGGCCCACCCGAGCCGTTACGACCTCACCGCCAAGTGGATCAAGCGGCTGCTGGTGGCCTTCAAGGCGGCCGGTGGCGATGCCATGGAGGTTTCGCTGCCCCAGCAGAGCCCGCAGGAGCGGGCGAATCTCGGCCAGTGGGCCAAGGAGCACGACCTCTACATCTCGGTGGGATCGGATTTTCACTTCCCCTCCAACTGGACCGAGCTGGGGCGCCACCTCTGGTTGCCCAAGGAAGGGATGCCGCTCTGGCTGGCCCATCCCGGTCACTTCGGGCTCACCACCGAACAGCACGCCGCTCTGCTGGCCAGCCGTTAAGAGGCGTCTGCAGGCGTCAAACAGATTAAGGTAGTGTCGTGGAGCCCGGCTCCACGGCCATCAAGCGGGCAGGCATTGCCGCCCCCATTGCGAGAACGAGTCATGAGTCAGCACTTTTACGTACATCCGGAAAACCCCCAGGCCCGTCTGATCAGCCAGGCGGTACAGATCATTCAGAACGGCGGCGTCATCGTCTATCCCACCGACTCGGGCTATGCGCTGGGTTGCCAGATGGGCGACAAGGGCGCGCTGGAGCGCATCTGCCGCATCCGCCGCATCGATCCCAACCACGACTTTACCCTGGTGTGCCGCGATCTCTCCGAGATCTCCACCTATGCCAAGGTGGACAACACGGCGTTTCGCCTGATCAAGAACAACACCCCCGGCCCCTACACCTTCATCTTCAAGGCCACCAAGGAAGTACCGCGTCGCCTGATGAACGAGAAGAAGAAGACCATCGGCATCCGGGTACCGGACAACAAGATTGCCCAGGCGCTGCTGGAAGCGCTCGGCGAGCCGCTGCTCTCCACCACATTGATCCTGCCGGAATCGGACATGGCGGAGTTCGACCCGGAGGAGATCTTCGACAAGCTGGGCAAACAGCTGGATCTGGTGGTCAACGGCGGTTATCTGGGCGAGCAGCCCACTACCGTGGTGGACTTCTCCGACGACGAGCCGGTGCTGCGCCGGCGTGGTGCCGGTGACCCGACTCCGTTTGAGTGATACTGCCGATCCTGTGCCGGTGATGACCACGCCCACGGCGGGCGAGAGGGGGGCGAGCCCGGCGGGGGAGGCCATTCCCCCCCAGGCCGTCCCGTCTCCCATCGCCCGGGTGCTGGGGCAGCCCTATCACGAGCTGCCCCAGGATTTGTTCATCCCGCCCGATGCGCTGGAGGTGTTTCTCGATACCTTCGAGGGGCCGCTCGATCTCTTGCTCTACCTCATCCGGCGCCAGCAGCTCGACATCCTCAACCTGCCGATCCTGCAGATCACCTCCCAGTACATGGAGTACGTGGAGCTGATGCAGGGCCTCAATCTGGAGCTGGCGGCCGAATACCTGCTGATGGCGGCCTGGCTGGCGGAGATAAAATCCCGTCTGCTGCTGCCCAAGGCGCCGGAGCTGGAAGATGAGGAGGAGGGGGAAGACCCCCGCGTCACCCTCATTCGCCGGCTGCAGGAGTACGAGCGCTACAAGGTGGGGGCGGAGCGAGTCAACGAGTTGCCGCGGCTGGAGCGGGAGATCTTCATCGCCACCGCGCTGCCGCCGGATTTTGGCGATCTCAAACCATTGACGCCCGATGTTTCGCTGGTTGAGCTCGCCCTTTACATGCAAAGTGTGGTAAAACGCGCGACTCATTTTGAACATCACCAGATCCGCCGTGAGCAGATCCCGACCCGGGTGCGCATGGCGGAGATCCTTGCCATGCTCTCGCTGGGCCAGACCCTGCGCCTGGATCGGGTGCTGCGCGCCGAAGAGGGGCGCATGGGGGTATTGGTGACGTTTCTGGCGCTGCTGGAGCTGTGCAAGGAGCAGCTGATCTGGATCCTGCAGGCGGAACCGCTGGGGCCGATCCACTTTGCCTTGGCCGGCCAGCATGAGGAGAGCGTGCGTGGCGCTGCCCACTGAACGGTTGAAGAGGCCGATGTTGCGAGGAGCGGACCATGGCGCTGCCGGCTGAACGACTCAAGACGCTGATCGAGGCGGCGCTGTTCGTCGCCGGACGCCCGCTCAACGTCAGCGAGCTCAAGAGCAGCGTACTGGCGGACTACCCGGTCACCAGCCGCTACGTCCAGCTGTTGCTGGCGGAGCTCAGACAGGATTACAGCGAACGGGGGGTGGAGCTCAAGGAGGTGGCCTCCGGCTGGCGCTTTCAGGCCCGCCAGGAGTACGCCGAGGAGCTCTCCAGGCTCTGGAGCGAGCGGGCGCCCCGTTATTCGCGCGCCGTGATGGAGACGCTGACGTTGATCGCCTATCGTCAGCCCATCACCCGGGCCGAGATCGAAGCCATCCGCGGGGTGGCGGTCTCGAGCCAGATAGTGAATACCCTGAAAGAACGTGGCTGGGTGCGCAGCATCGGTCACAAGGAGGTGGTGGGCCGCCCGGAGCTGCTCGCCACCACCCGAGAATTTCTGGATTATTTTAATCTGCAGAGTCTGGAGCAGCTCCCCGAGCTTGACCCCGAACTGCAACCCTCGTTGTCCACGCTGACATTGGCAGCAGCGGGCAGCGATCAACAATCAGGTAACCCCGATGAGTGAAAAACTGCAAAAAGTGTTGGCCCGCGCGGGTCACGGCTCCCGTCGTGAGATGGAGGCCCTGATCACCGCAGGTCGGGTCAGTGTGGATGGCAAGGTCGCCACACTGGGGGATCGCGTCGAAGTGAACGCCGTGATCCGGGTGGATGGTCACCAGGTCAAGACCCGTGCCGCAGAGGAAGTGATCTGCCGCGTGCTGGCTTACCACAAGCCGGAAGGGGAGATGTGTACCCGTCACGATCCGGAAGGTCGTCCCACCGTGTTTGATCGTCTGCCCAAGATGGAAGGGGCCCGCTGGATTGCGGTCGGCCGCCTCGACGTCAACACCTCAGGTCTCTTGCTGTTCACCACCGACGGTGAACTGGCCAACCGGCTGATGCACCCGAGCCACGAAGTGGAGCGGGAATACGCGGTGCGGGTCTTTGGCGAGATCACCGAAGCCATGCTGCAGCGCCTGCGCAAGGGTGTGCAGCTGGAAGACGGCATGGCCAAGTTCAACAAGATCAAGCCGGCCGGTGGCGAGGGTCTGAACCAGTGGTTCAACGTCACCCTGACCGAAGGGCGCAACCGTGAAGTGCGCCGCCTGTGGGAATCCCAGGAAGTGCAGGTGAGCCGCCTGATGCGGATTCGCTACGGCGACGTGCAGCTGGATCGCGGCATCCCGCGCGGTGGCTGGCAGGAGCTGAAACTGCCCGAGGTGAACTACCTGCGAGGCCTGGTCAACCTGCCCAACGAGACCGAATCCAAGGTCGATCTGCAGCAGGATGGCAAAACCAGCCGTCACAAGCAGGCCGCCCAGATCCGTCGCGCCGTCAAGCGCCACAAGGAGATGCAGGGCAAGGAGCCGCGCGCCCGCGCCACCACGGCCCGTCGCAAGCCGACCTCTTCCACCCGCAACTCGGGTACCGGCAGCAAGTAAGCGCTGCGTGGCCGCAAGGCCGCACTGCAAAAGGCCCGCCTCTTCGGCGGGCCTTTTCGTTGGCGCCTTTTGAGTTCGTTATTGTTCAAGTTCGCATGAAGCTGAATTAATGGGGCCGGGCAGGTGACTGCCAGGGGCGGGGGTGGTTGCTCGGCACGGGCGGGCTTGTTAGCCTTCCCGCACTGACACAGGAGATAATAATGAGCAAGGTACTTGATGAGCTGCTGGCGTTGCTGGCGCTCGAGAAAATCGAGGAGGGCCTGTTTCGGGGCCAGAGCCAGGATCTCGGTCTGCGGGCCGTGTTTGGCGGACAGGTAATGGGGCAGGCCTTGTCAGCCGCCAAGCAGACGGTGGCAAGCGATCGCCAGGTGCACAGCTTCCACTCCTACTTCCTGCGCCCCGGCGATGCCAACCGTCCCATCGTCTACGACGTGGAGAACATCCGCGACGGCCAGACCGTCTCCACCCGCCGGGTCAAGGCCATTCAGGGCGGCAAGCCCATCTTCTATCTCAACGCCTCCTTCCAGGTCGAGGCGGACGGCTTTGAACACCAGATCGCCATGCCGGCGGGGATCACGCCGCCCGAGCAGCTCAAGAGCGAGCTGGAGCTGGTGCGCCCCTACGAGCAGCAGATCCCGCCCGCCCTGCGCGACAAGATCATGTGCGAGAAGCCCATCGAGATTCGCCCGGTGACTCTGGTCGATCCGATCCGCCCCGACGTGCACGAGCCGCTGCGCCACGTCTGGTTCAAGGCCAATGGCCAGATGCCGGACGATCAGCGGGTGCACAAGTACCTGCTGGCCTATGCCTCCGACTTCCACTTCCTGTTCACCGCACTGCAGCCCCACGGCGTGTCGTACTGGGAGCCGGACATGCAGGTGGCTACCATCGATCACTCCATGTGGTTCCACCGGGACTTCCGGCTGGACGACTGGCTGCTCTACGTGGTGGACAGCCCGAGCGCCAGCGCCGGTCGTGGCCTGGTGCGCGGCCAGTTCTTCACCCGCGATGGGGTGCTGGTGGCGAGCACGGCGCAGGAAGGGGTGATCCGCCGTCGCGGTTGAGCAGCGCTGAGCGCCAACAAAAAAACGGGAGCCGATGGCTCCCGTTTTTTTATGCGCTTGCGCTATCAGGCGGCGTCTTGCTCGGCGCTGAGCGCTGGCTCGCCGCTCTGGGCGAAACGGTCGGCCCACAGGGCGATGACGCCGTCGCCGGTGACGTTGCAGGCGGTACCGAAGCTGTCCTGCGCCAGATAGAGGGCGATCATCAGGGCGATGGAGGCCTCACCGAACCCCAGCATGGAGGTGAGCAGGCCCAGTGCGGACATGACGCCACCACCCGGAGCACCCGGCGCGGCAATCATGATGACACCCAGCATCATGATGAAGGGCAGCATGGTGCCTATGCCCGGAATGGCCAGATGCTCGGAGAGGAACATCACCGCGGTGGCGCAGGTCACCAGGGTGATGGTGGAGCCACACAGGTGAATGGTGGCGCACAGCGGCACGGTGAAGTTGGCGATGCCATCGCTCACGCCGTTGTTCTTGCTGGCCTGCAGGGCGACCGGGATGGTGGCGGCGCTGGACATGGTACCCAGCGCGGTGAAGTAGGCCGGCAGCATGTTCTTGATGAGCTGGGCCGGGGAGCGGCCCAGGGCCAGACCGGTGCCGACGAACAGCACGGAGAGCCAGAGCCAGTGCATGACGATGGCCATCACCAGTACCACGCCGAAGGTCTTCAGGGTGGCGAATACGGTACCTTCCACCGTCATCTCGACGAAGACGCCGGCGATGTAGAACGGTAGCAGCGGGATGATCACCTTGGCCAGCAGGCGGTCGATGATGTCACGGCCCTGATCGGCGACCCGGCGCAGATCGGTGGCCTGGGTGGCGCTGATGCCGATGCCGAACACGAAGGCGGCGGCCAGCGCCGACATCACCCCGAACAGCGGCGGGATCTCCAGGTTGATGTAGGAGGCGAGCTTGATGGCGCTCTCGGCGGTGGGCTCGGCGGCGGTGGTCAGGCGTGGGATCAGGTTGCTGGCCACGGTAAAGGCGAACAGGCCCGCCAGTATGGTGGAGCAGTAGGAGAGGGCGACCGTCTTGCCCAGCAGCTTGCCGGAGTTCTTCGGCAGGCTGGCGATGCCGCTCATGATGAAAAACAGGATGATGAGCGGAATGGTGAAGGTGATCAGCTGACCTATGACTGTCTTGGCCGTAAACAGCACGCGTGCGACCCATTCCGGGGCGTAGAGACCGAGCAAGAGACCGGCGAGGATGCCGGCAACCAGTTTGAGGACAAGTTTCATAAGTAAATCCAGGTGTTAGTGTCTGATTTGTTATTTAATTTTGATTTTAATGCCGCTTTTTAACACAAAATCCGCATCATGTCTGTCGTGTGTGCGTTAATGTCGAGTTAAATATTGTTAAATGTGATCATGGTGGTGATAGTCACTGGCGAGGTGAGCGCGAGGTGCGGTGGGTGATTAATTTGGCGCGGCCCTTCAGGCGCGGATCAGCAGGGCGTGCAGCCAGCGGCCATCCGCCTGCTCGCTCTCCCAACACTGCTGCAGTTGCAGCGGCAGCGGGGCGATGAGCTGGCGCAGGCCATCCTCATCGAGCTGGGTTTGGGAGAGGAGCGCTTGGGCTGCGGGAGCACCAGGAGTGCTGCCGGTGGCAGCGAGCTGGCCACTGGGGTGAGGAAAGGCGCAGTAGAGCGGCCCGGCGGGCTTGAGCAGGCCGGCCAGATGGGCCAGCGCGTCGCTGAGTTCGTCTGGCGCGATCGCCGGCAAGGCTCCACGCGCCCAGATGCCGTCATAGGGCACCACGCTATGCAACTGCTCGATGCGGCAGACCCGCACCGGCTGGCCGCTGCGCCGCGAGGCGATCCTGGCCTGTGCCAGACGGGCATCGAAGGCCGTCACCACCAGACCCTGCTGGCGAAAGAAGCAGAGATCATCGCCTTCGCCGCAGCCCGCCTCCAGCAGGTGGGCGCCGGGGGGGAGCTGCTCCAGAAACGATTGGCGCGCCGCTGACCATGGGTCGGCTGAGAGCGTGGTAGCAGATGCTGGAGGGCAAGAGGGAGACGAACGGGACATGGCGGGCACCTTGGTTCGGGGGGCGCAACTCAATTTCGGGGGCGTGACTATAGCAAACTTGAACCAATTTGGCGCCGGGGCGCCAAAGGGATAATAGGAGGAGATGGAAGGGAGTGAGGGTTGTCTGCACCGGGCCAAGGCCGCCAGTGTTCGGCCTTGCTGGCTCAGGGGCGACGAGCGGCCGGGCCGGTTGGCAGGGCGATCAGGGCGAACAGGCTGTCCAGCAGGAAGTCGGCCTCCTGGCGCAGATCGATGCGCTCCGGAAAGTGCAGCCAGTTGATGATGTAGCCGTCCAGGGTGCAGTGCAGCAGGGTAGCGGCTCGCTGCAGGTCCAGCCCCTGCGGCAGTTGGCCGAGGCGTACCGAATTGCCCAGAGTGATCTCGAGATCCCGGAAGAAGTTGCTGGACTGGCTGCGCATGTGCTCGCGCAAGGAGATGGCTTCCCCCTCCAGCGACTCCAGGTTGAACATGATGGTGAACATCTGCTGATGGGCCGGGTTGGTGCAGATTTTGACCAGCACCTCCTTGAGGAAGGTGCGCAGCTTGCCGAGGGGGTCGGGCTCCAGCTCGGAGACGCAAGCATCGAGCTGGTGGGAGAGGGGTTGGCACAGCTCCTCCCAGAGGGAGACGAACAGCTCTTCCTTGTTCTTGAAATGCCAGTAAATGGCGCCCCGGGTCAGCTCGGCAGCCCTGGCGATGTCGGTCAGGCTGGTCTTGGCCAGGCCGTGTGAGCAGAACAGATCCAGGGCCGTACTCATGATGTGGCAGCGGGTCTGCTGTGCCTCTTCTTTGGTTCTTCTGGCCATCTCTGCGTGCACCTTGTAAAAGTAAAAAAAGTCACTTACATACATTTATGAATGTATGTATATTGCCTCATCTTTCCGATTTTACCAACCGGGTCCTATAAACCCTGTGGTTATTCATTGATAGACAGAGGCTCAGGTTCTCCATGCATAAACATATTCTCGCACGTTCAGTCGGCCTTGCGCTGCTGGCGAGCGGTCTGCTGACCGCTTGCGGCGAACAGGGCAGTGCCCAGCAGGGGCCCGGTGTGATGCCGCCGGCCGCGGTGGATGTCGTCACCCTGCACACGGCGCCGCTGCAGCTCACCACCGAGCTGACCGGTCGCAGCGCCCCGCTGCGGGTCGCCGAGGTACGCCCCCAGGTGAGCGGCATCATTCTCAAGCGTCTCTTTACCGAGGGCAGCGACGTCAAGGCCGGCCAGCTGCTGTACCAGATCGACCCCGCCGTTTATCAGGCCGCGGTGGCCAGTGCCAAGGCCAACCTGGCCAAGGCGCAGGCCAACGAGCAGAGCGCCCGCCTCAAGGCCAAGCGCTATGCCGAGCTGGTGAAGGTGAAGGCCATCAGCAGCCAGGAGTATGACGACGCCGATGCGGCCTGGAAGCAGCAGCTGGCCGAAATCGGTGCCGCCAAGGCGGCGCTGCAGACCGCCAACATCAACCTGGCCTACACCCGCATCACGGCGCCCATCAGCGGCCGCATCGGCAAGTCCGCGGTGACCGAGGGTGCACTGGTGACGGCCCAGCAGGCTGACAGCCTCACCTCCATCCAGCAGCTCGATCCCATGTATGTGGACGTGCGCCAGTCCACCGCCGATCTGCTGCGCCTCAAGCGCCAGGTGGCGGCCGGCAAGCTGACCCAGGACGAGCAGAAAGGTGCCCGGGTGAGCTTCCAGCTGGAAGATGGCTCCACCTACGGCGAAGAGGGCTCGCTGCAGTTCTCCGACGTGACCGTGGATGAGACCACCGGCATGGTGACCCTGCGGGTGATTGTCCCCAACCCTCATCAGCTGCTGCTGCCGGGCATGTTCATGCGTGCCACCCTGCAGGAGGGCGAGCGCGCCGAAGGGCTGCTGGTGCCGCAGACCGCGGTGACCCGTACCCCGAAAGGCGGCGCCACCGTGATGGTAGTGACGGCGGACAACAAGGTGGAGCTGCGTGAAGTGCAGCTGGGCCGCATCGTCGGCAGTGACTGGGTGGTGGAATCCGGTCTCAAGGCGGGCGAACGGGTGATCGTCGCCGGCCTGCAAAAGGTAAAACCCGGGGTCGTCGTGGCACCTGCTGAACAGAGTGCCGCTGCGCAGTCTGCCCATGCGCCGGCCAATGCCCCGGCCAACAAGTAGGATGGAGTAGTCGCCTCATGGCACGATTTTTCATAGACAGACCAATTTTCGCCTGGGTGATCGCCCTGGTGATCATGCTGGCGGGGAGCCTGGCCATCATCAAGCTGCCGGTCGCCCAGTACCCGAGCATTGCGCCGCCGGCGGTGGGCATTTCCGCCAGCTACCCGGGGGCTTCCGCCAAGACGGTGGAAGACTCGGTGACCCAGATCATCGAGCAGAACATGACCGGGCTGGATCACCTGCTCTACATGTCCTCCCAGTCGGACTCCTCCGGGCGGGTATCGGTCACCCTCACCTTCCAGCCGGGGACCGACCCCGACATCGCCCAGGTGCAGGTGCAGAACAAGCTGCAGCAAGCCATGTCGCTGTTGCCGCAAGAGGTGCAGCAGCAGGGGATCCGGGTCCAGAAGACCTCCAGCAGCTTCCTGATGGTGGCCGCCTTCATCTCCAAAGATGGCGCCATGACCAACGATGACCTGGCCGACTACGTGGTGGCCAACATCAAGGAGCCGCTCAGTCGTCTGGACGGTGTAGGGGACATCACCCTGTTCGGCAGCCAGTACTCCATGCGGGTCTGGCTCGATCCCAACAAGCTCAACCGGGTGCAGATGACCCCGGGTGACGTGCAGGCCGCCATCAAGGCGCAGAATGCCCAGGTGGCGTTCGGCAAGCTGGGCGGTACGCCTTCCGTGACCGATCAGCAGTTCACCGCCACCATCATGGGGCAGACCCGTCTCTCCAGCGTGGCCGAGTTCAACAATATCTTGCTGCGGGTGAATCAGGACGGCTCCAAGGTACGGCTGCAGGATGTGGCCCGGGTTGAGCTGGCGGGCGAAAACTACGACGCCGATGCGCTCTATAACGGCCAGTCCACCGCGGCTGTCGCCATCAAGCTGGCGACCGGTGCCAACGCGCTGGATACCGCCGAGAAGATCCGCGGCAAGCTGGATGAGCTCTCCGCCTACTTCCCGGCCAACATGGAAATCGTCTATCCGTACGACACCACGCCGTTCGTGAAGATCTCCATCGAGGAGGTGGCGCAGACCCTGATCGAGGCGATCTTCCTGGTGTTCTGCGTCATGTATCTGTTCCTGCAGAACTTCCGCGCCACCCTGATCCCGACCATAGCCGTGCCCGTGGTGCTGCTGGGGACCTTCGGCGTCATGTCGGCGTTTGGCTTCTCCATCAACACCCTGACCATGTTCGGTCTGGTGCTGGCCATAGGCCTGCTGGTGGATGACGCCATCGTGGTGGTGGAGAACGTGGAGCGGCTGATGAGCGAGGAGGATCTCTCCCCGCTGGAAGCGACCCGCAAGTCCATGACCCAGATCACGGGTGCCCTGGTGGGGATAGCCCTGGTGCTGTCCGCCGTGTTCGTGCCCATGGCCTTCTTCGGCGGCTCGACCGGTGCCATCTATCGCCAGTTCTCGCTCACCATAGTCTCGGCCATGGTGCTGTCGGTGCTGGTGGCCCTGATCCTGACCCCGGCGCTCTGCGCCACCCTGCTCAAGCCGATCAAGCACGGCGAGTTCGGTGCCCAGCGTGGCTTCTTCGGCTGGTTCAACCGGGCCTTTGATTCTGGTGCCAACCGCTACCAGAGCGGTGTGCGCAAGGTGATCAAGCAGGGCGCCCGCTACAGCATCATCTATGTCGCCATGTTGGCGGTGCTGGCCGTGCTGTTTATGCGCATGCCCACCTCCTTCCTGCCGGAAGAGGATCAGGGGGTCATCATGTCCATGGTGCAACTGCCGGTCGGTGCTACCAAGCAGCGCACCGAAGTGGTACTGGCGGACATGCGCGATTACTTCCTGAAAAACGAGAAGGACAACGTCGACTCAGTGCTGACGGTGGCGGGCTTCAGCTTCGCCGGTAGCGGCCAGAACAGCGGCATGGCGTTTATCAAGCTGAAAGACTGGAAAGAGCGCAGCAGCCCGGATCGCAGCGCCAATGCCATCATAGGCCGCGCCATGGGTTATCTGTTCAGCATCAAGGAAGCCCAGGTGTTCGCCTTCAACCTGCCTCCCATTCCTGAACTGGGCACGGCCACCGGCTTTGACTTCTACCTGCAAGATCGCGCAGGACTGGGTCATGACAAGCTGATGGCGGCGCGCAACCAGTTGCTTGGCATGGCGGCGCAGGATCCCAACCTGGTGCGGGTGCGCCCGAACGGGATGGAAGACACGCCCCAGCTCGATGTCAAGATCGACTACGAGAAGGCGCTGGCCCAGGGGCTCTCCATCAGCGACATCAACAGCACCCTCTCTACGGCCTGGGGCTCTTCTTACGTGAACGACTTCGTCGACCGGGGTCGGGTCAAGAAGGTCTACCTGCAGGCGGATGCCCCCTTCCGGATGAACCCGGAAGATCTCAAGCTGTGGTATGTGCGCAACAGCACAGGCCAGATGGTGCCCTTCTCCGCTTTTGCCAGCACTGAGTGGAGCTTCGGTTCGCCCCGTCTGGAACGCTATAACGGCGTCTCGGCGATGGAGATAGTGGGTGAAGCCGCGCCAGGCAAGAGTACCGGTGACGCCATGGCGGCCATCGAGCAGATAGTGAAGCAGTTGCCGGAAGGGATAGGTATCGAGTGGACCGGCCTCTCCTTGCAGGAGCGGCAAGCGGGTTCCCAGGCGCCGGCCTTGTACGCCATCTCCCTGCTGGTGGTGTTCCTCTGTCTGGCGGCGCTGTACGAGAGCTGGAGCATTCCCTTCTCCGTCATGCTGGTGGTACCGCTCGGAGTCTTGGGGGCCATATTGGCAGCGACCATGCGCGGGCTTGAGAACGACGTCTACTTCCAGGTGGGCTTGCTCACCACCATAGGATTGTCGGCCAAGAACGCGATACTTATCGTCGAGTTTGCCAAGGAGCTGTACGACAAGGGAATGGGCCTGGGTGAAGCCGTGGTGGAGGCTGCGCGTCTGCGTCTGCGTCCCATCCTGATGACCTCCCTCGCCTTTATCCTGGGTGTACTGCCGCTGGTCATCAGCTCGGGTGCCGGTGCCAGCAGTCGTAACGCCATCGGGACCGGTGTGATGGGGGGGATGATCAGTGCGACCGTGCTGGCCATCTTCTTCGTGCCGCTGTTCTTCGTGCTGGTGACTCGCCACTTCACCAAGCACAATTCACAGGAAGAGCAGGCTGCGCTTGCCAAGGAGACCCATCATGACTAAGACGCTGGTCGCCTTGAGCGTGACACTGCTGCTGGGGGCCTGTTCCATGGCCCCCGACTATCAAAGACCTGAATTGCCCCAAGGCGCCTCCTGGCAGAGCAATGAGACAGCAGGGGAGGCGGCCGTCTCCCCCTGGCAGCAACAGTTCCTCGACCCGACGTTGCAAAGGCTCATCGACACCGCACTGGAGAACAACCGGGATCTGCGGATCGCGGCGCTCAATGTCGAGGCGTATGAAGCCAGGTACCGTATTCAGCGGGCGGCGCAACTGCCGACCCTGGCAGCGAACGGCTCGGGCACCCGCCAGCAGGGATCCGACGATCTCAGCAGCACGGGGCAGGGAGCCATCAGCAGCCAGTACGATGCCAATCTCGGCATCACCGCCTATGAGCTGGACCTGTTTGGCCGGATCCAGAGCCTCAAAGATCAGGCTCTGGAGACCTACCTTGCCGAGATTGAGACCCGGCGCAGCACCCAGATTGCACTGATAGCGTCGGTGGCCAATGCCTATCTCACCTTGCTGGCGGATCAGGAGTTGCTGGCGCTGAGCGAGGCGACCCTGTTGACCGAGCAGGAAAGTTATGGCCTGACCGAGCACAAGTACCGCCTGGGCGCGGCCTCAGAGATGGAGCTTGCCCAGGGGCGTACCGCACTGGAAAGCGCCCGGGTCAGCCTGGCCCAGTACCAACGCCAGGTGAAGCAGGATCGCAATGGTCTGGCACTGCTCCTTGGCACCCAGGTTCCTGTGCTGGACAGCCAGCCGGTGACCCTGGCCGAGGTAAAATTGGCGGCGATCCCGGTGGGCGCGCCTTCGAGCTTGCTGCAACAGCGCCCGGATATTCTGGCTGCCGAGCACAGTCTGAAGGCGGCCAATGCCAATATAGGCGCGGCGCGCGCCGCCTTCTTCCCCTCCATCTCGCTCACCGCGACGGCGGGGACGGCCAGCAACCAGCTGAGCGGCCTGTTTGACGGAGGAACCGGCACCTGGTCGTTTATCCCCCAGATCAACCTGCCCATCTTCGACGGTGGGAAACGTATCGCCGATCTTGATGTGGCTGAAGTGAGTACCCGGCAGGCGGTGGCGAGCTACGAGAAGAGCATCCAGACCGCCTTCAAGGAGGTTGCGGATACCCTCGGTGCCCAGGCGGACTATCAGCAGCAGTTGCAGGCACAGCAGGCTCTGGTCGAAGCCAACCAGACCTATTTCAAGCTGGCGGAGTTCCGTTATGAGCAAGGTGTGGACAGTTACCTGACCCGACTCGATGCCCAGCGTTCGTTGTTCAGTGCCAAGCAGGGCCTGATCAGCACCCGTCTGGCCCAGGTGACCAACCAAGTGGCGCTCTACAAGGCCATAGGTGGTGGTTGGCAAGAGCCCAAAGAGGAGAGGCCGGCCAGCTAGCGCGGGCAGGAGGAACTCAACGGTGTACCGTCGGTGCCGACCAGCACGGGGCGAACCACTTGGTTCGCCCTATTTTTTCACTCTGAGACGAACTGGGCCTGTTTAGTGAATGGAAAACCATAATTTGTATGAAGATGGTATTCACCTGACAGTTGTCCACAAAAGGGGTGGTCATACGGCTTCAAACCGGTATCCACACGGTGTTATTTGGAGTCGCTGTAGACCGGCAACGAGAAAGGAGTACTTCGTAAACTCAGCCTGCAAGAACTCGCCAAAGAGCTCAATAACGTCAGCAAAGCCTAGAACTTCATCGGCTACAGCCGCCAGCAGTTCTACTCGATCCGCTGATCAGACCTATGGCGCCGAGGGCTTGCTCGACAAACTGCCTGGCTGCAAAGGGGCTTATCCCAACCTGGTCGTTCCCGAGATTGAACAGGTCATCCTCGATTACTCGCTCACCATGCCGACCCATCGCCCGCTGCAGGTCGCGCAAAAACTGGCCCTGCAGGCATCAACGTCTGTGCGGGCGTTGTGCGTGGCGTTGTAATGACCCAGCCGTTCCTGCACAACTAAGCGGCTTCGGCATAGGCCTGCGCCGGTGTTTTCATCTTTAGCGCCTGGTGAGGACGCTTCTGGTTGTAAAACTGGATCCAGTCGCCAATCACCCGACTGGCATGCTGCAAGGTCTCGAACCTCTGCCGATGGGCACACTGCTCCTTGAGCGTTCTGATCACCCGCTCGACCATGCCGTTTTGTTCCGGCGTGTACGGCGTGATGAACTCCTGCTGCAACCCATAGCTCTTCACCAGTGCTGTGTAGTTGCGGCTGGTAAACACCAACCCATTGTCGCTACGTAACAAAAACGGCGATGCAACTCGTCCCAAGCTGCCGAAGCGAGCAATTAAGGCTTGCTCCAGCGCTGCCTCGGCCGTTTTCGATTTACCACTGCGCGAGAGATGCCATCCCAGTAGTTCACGGGTATGGCAATCAATCACCAGCGCCAAGGAACACCAGCCATCGCGACCAGCCCAGATCCGGCATAGGTCCGTCGCCCAGCGTTGGTTGGGCGCTGAGGCCACCGAAGGCAGGGCCTGGATCCGGGGGCGAAACCCAACCGGACGCTTGCGAACTTGCCAGCCCTTGAGCTGGAAGATGCGCTGTACCGTGTTCTTGTTGAACCCCAACAGGGCTGCAACCGTCCGGTAACCGAACGATGGGTTCTCCTCAATCATGTTTTTGATCGGGGTGACCAGATGCTCCTGAAGCTTGGGCGCGGCCTTGACGCTGCGGTAGTACCAACTACGACGCGGCAGGCCAAACCAGCGGCAGAGCTTGCTGACGGAGACATCAATACCTTCTGCGCGTAATCCCTGCTGAACATCGGCGACTATCTGTCGTCCTCGCCCAGCAGGGAGGCCAGCTTTTTTCTGGCGCGTAACTCCAGCATGGCCTCGCCATAAGCTTCCTGGAGTTCCTTGAGCTGCTTCTCGTACTGCTCGCGAATATCCAGTGGCTTGGCCCGTAAGGCGTTTTCCATGCCCCGTTTGGCGTCATCTACCCATTCTTCAATCTCGGAGGGCGGCAAATCAAAGGCTCGAGCCGCTTCGGCGACGGTGGTCTTGCCCTGAATGATTTCCATGACCAAGGCGGACTTGCGCTTGGCCGTCCAACGTTTGATTTCTTCGTCCATCGTGATGCTCATGTCTGTGATCTCCACTCATTATGACCTGAGCAGGATTTCAGTGGGTCATTACAGCGTGTGGCAACGTCACGACTCGCTCTCCAAACACGACCGCTTGCTGCGTCTCGAGAAAACCCATCGGGAGCAGACGATTGAGCTCAATGATGAGCAAATTCGCCTGCTAGAACGCTTCAGCACCGAGTTTCGTGCGCCAGATTGAGGTCTACTACACCGGGGAGTTGGTGGCGGTCGATACCTTCTTCGTGTGGGCACCCTGACCATCATCCCTACGAGCTGTGCCTGCAACTGGAGGGGATTGAGCACCGGACAACCAAGGTGTGCAAGCCGCAGAGCAACGGGTTTATCGAACGGCTGCACCGCACTTTACTAGATGAATACTTCCGCATCAAAGGCGGACAACTTGGTATGAGTCGGTGGAGCAGGTACAGGCAGACCTGGATAGTTACCTGAAGCACTACAACACCCTGCGACTACATCAAGGTAGGATGATGGAAGAATAAATTTCCTACAGCATGTTCAAAAAGGGTCTGAAATTGATTCCGAAGGAAGTACGCACTAAAGTAGCGTAAACAAGACACCAGTTTGAGGCCGGTGTCAGGTGATAATTAGAGCTTTGAGCATTATGGACATCACTTTATTTGTAAGGCTTTATTTACCTAGATAAGAAATTCCTCCAGCTTGTGACCCTTTTCGATTTGCTGTACTAAGAACGTAGGCATTCGTCCCCTTCCATTCCAAGTATACTCTTCCCCATTTTTAATGAAACGATATATCGGGGGACGAGGTACCTGCTTCGATTTAGAACGTTCAATAACTACAACGCTACTATTTATTTTTTCAGAATCGTCAAATCCTTCCTTAGCTAACACATCTGTAAGCCTAAAATTTGTTCTTTGAACTGCAGTGAAGGATGATTTCTTTTGTTCAAGGTTTCTTTTTTTGCCTCCCTTACCAAAGGATCGGAGTTTTTCACCACTAGATAGTTTGGTATTTACATTTGCCAATATATCCTGAATGAATAAGTCATCAATGTCTTTAATTATTTTTTCCTGAAGATCTTTTTTAGTTAAATCGATACTGTTATACATGCTGTTTAAGATAAATACATCTCCATTGCAAACCCGTGCTCTCCATAGTTCACCTATACTTGAAATAATTTCATCTTGTTTTTTAAAATCAGACTTCAAGAACAGGATGACATGCATGAAGTGGCCTCTTACCATGCAATAGTCCATCTTCCATATATACCCATTTACGTACATCATTACTGGGTTTGTGTCTCCCCCTCTAAATACTACTTCCCTGCCAGATATTAGAGCATTTAGCCTGTTGTCTCTACTTTTTGACGCAGAAAAATTACTTTTTTTAATTTTCTCATCGAACTCTAAGTCGTAGTTAATATCGAGGGGGAAATTAAATCCTAGGCAAATTCTAATAGCGTGCGTGCTGTTTTCTATCATGTTGGCTGCGTATTTTCTGACAGAGGATAAATTGGCTTGAACATTAGCAAGTCTCTTTATTACTGCTTTTTTATAGTCATTGCCATTAAATCTATGATTTATTTTATTGATCGAGGAAGCAATGTGCTCTATCGTGTAAAGCTCTTTTAAATCTGATATACCTTCTATATTTAAAGACTTTTCTAATGACATTGACTTTATTGTTTCAATAAAGTATGGGACCGATGGGTGAACGTCAAAGTTATTTATGAAATCGTCCTCCAACATAAGAGATTGTGTTAGGTAAAATAGATCTGAAATTATTTTTTGTTTTATTGTATTTTTCTCTTTATCGCTGTAGGTGGGAAGTGGGTTTCTTATTTTTAATAAGATGTAAGGGTTTTCTTGGTTTTCTTGGTTTTCTTGGTTTTCTTGGTTTTCGAGTCTATTGTGTTTATTGAATTTTCTTCCAATGCTGGGTTTTACATAAAAGTTATATTCTCTCAATGAAGAGATAAAAACCAATAGGCAATATATTTTTTCAAAAAACTCATAATCATAGGACAGAACTGGTATATTGCCTTCAATGACATCGTTTGAGCTATTTTGTGATATGGATGCATTACAATTTTCCGCATGCTCTTCTCTTTCTTTATTTTCATCTAACTCTTCTTTGATGAAGGCTCCGCTAACATATGTTCTCATTTTTTTCGCGGCGTTAACCCACTCGATATCGTAGTCATATATTGCATAAGGCCTTACATTGTAAGCGTTGGACTCAGACTGCATTTTACTTCTCCGGTCTATATTAAAAAATAGGTTCAATGACTACTGATGAATTCCATCTCATTTATTTTAAAGGGATGGCTATCATAGATTGATAGTTATAGAATTCATTTGGCTGTACTCGTACAATTTTTTCATTTTCACTGGGATTATTCTTCATTGCGTGATTATTGATATCAACTGTTTTAAACAGAAACAAAAATCATGGCAAATTGCATTCTTTTCTGGATGGTAACACAATGAAATCAGCATTAAAACTTAAATTAACATGATTAAAACTTAAAATAATTTCATTAAAAGTTAAAGTTATATGATTTGAGAGGCGTTTCCCAAATCAGAGTGACCTGAATTGAACTTATGGTGGAGACGGTGATCTGATCACCAAATCCCTTTTCAAATCAGCATCATGGGCAAGTCGCTTCACGCCATACCCAACTGGTCACAGTACAACCGTTCCCTGGTCAAACGCGGCTCGCTAACGTTCTGGGTTGATGAGCATGTCGTTCATAACTGGTTCCATCAAGAACATCATGGCCGACGGGGACGAAGCTCCCTCTACACCGACCAGACCATCTGTACCTTTCTCATGCTCAAGGGCATTTTCAACCTCTCCCTGCGGGCGACACAGGGCCTGCTCGACTCGCTGTTTGAGCTGATGAATGTGCCGCTGTGTGCCCCCGACTACATAGCTGTGTCAGCAAGCGCGCCAGCACCGTGAAGGTGGCATACCGCCAGCCACCCAAGGGCAAGGTTACCGATTTGGTTATCGATTCCACCGGCTTGAAAGTGTTTGGCGAGGGCGAATGGAAGGTCAGAAAGCATGGCCATGACAAGCGCCGGGTCTGGCGCAAATTGCATCTGGCGGTGGACCCGGTGACCCAAGACATCGTGGCAGCCGAGGCCTCGTATTCCGCCGCGCAAGAATGCCGGTTTATGGGAAAAGGGGCATCCACGTAATGAAGCGGTTCTGGTGATACGCAAGGAGGGGCTGACTCACTGGAAGCAGCAGTCCGGGTATCATCGGCGCTCATTGGCCGAGACGGCGATGTGAGGTGGTGCGGTTGAAGCTTGAAACGATCCGGTGTTTTAATCCAGGCATCGCAGATAGTTTTAAACGGGGTTCTCCATCTCAGGGCTTTTAGATGCTTCGCGAAGTTGTAAGCAGTGATAAAGGCCCGCACATGGGCCTTCAATGCATCGAAGTCTGGATAGTGAAAAGACTTTATTGTGGCGTCTTTCACCGTTCGGTTCATTCGTTCGGCCTGCCCATTGGTCCATGGATGATATGGCTTGGTCAGTTTGTGCTTTATGCCATGTTGACGGCAAACCCGATCAAAAACGTGCCCAACGAGACGGTTGGTTGGGCCATTCCTGTATCTTGCCTGCTCTGTGAAGGCGATACCGTTGTCTGTGAGGACGGTATGAATGGTGTATGGGTAGACCGCCACAACTTCCTCAAGAAATGCAGCTCCATTTTGCTTGGTCGGCGCATCAAAGAACGCCACGTGGGTAAATTTGGTGACACGATCAATGGCCAAAAACATGTGTTGCTTGCCTTCCTCCAGACGTAACTCGCAACTGTCGATATGCAAGTAACCCATTTCTGTCGGTTCAAACTGTCCACGTTGGTTTTTGTTCTGTTGCTGATTGGGTCGCTTGCTAATGCCATGTCGTATAAGACAGCGATGAAGGGCACTGCGAGTTAGTTGCGGGAGGGCTTCGCGCAAATGCCCCAACAAGTCGTCCAGAGGCAGAAGGGTTCGTCGCCTGAACTCCACGACCATTTCCTCTTCCTCCTTTGACAGATGAGCACATCTGGGGTTGGTCGGCCCCATCGGCTTGTCAGTGGTGGTGGTTCGAGAGCGCCATTTAGCGACGGTCTTGACGTTCAATCCGTATCGAGCGGCAAGTTTGCGCGTCGACTCTTTCGACGCTTGGAGCTCGGCTCGAATTCTCGGTGTTGTGCGGGCTGAGCCATGAAGACCTGCTGCCAAAGTGCATCCTCCTGATAAGAGTCCAATAATGCACCATGACTCTCTGGGACTGAACACCTAAATAACTGATCCTAATAGTGCTACACCTTTGCTGTGCCATAGCCATTCCCCGGGAAAGGAGACACGGTATCCATGAAGTGTTTCACTCGAGCCAGCAGGTTGGCCATCCCTCTACATTGATGATTGCGCGTGATGGTTTCATGCAACTTGTGCCACAGCCGTTCTATGTGATTAACCCAAGGACTGTAAACTGGCTGGAATACCAGGCAGAACTTGGGGTTTTTCTTCAACCATCGCTCGGTCTGTTTGCTTTTGTGAATGATGTAGTTATCGAGGATCAGCGTGATGGTTTTGGCTCGTCGGTAGTGGCGACGCAGCTTTTCCAGCATGGCGATAAACAGGGATGAGTTTTTCTTTATCCCACTGACGTAAAGCACTCTTCCGTTGCCTGCATGGAGAACGCCTGCCAGGTAATGTTTCGCGTTCTGTCCCGGTGTGACAACCCGCTTTTGCTGCGTTCTGAACATCCAGTCGGCCCCTAATTTGGGATTGAGGTCTATATCGACTTCATCCTCATAAAACACCGGATTATCGGCATCACAGCGGGCCAGCGCAGCGTCGATATCCGCCATTTTCTCCTGATAGGCTGGGTCTTTTATCCGCAAGGTCAGCACGGGCCTT
The DNA here is from genome assembly GCF_049860615.1 of Aeromonas sp. FL131. Lineage (NCBI taxonomy): Bacteria > Pseudomonadati > Pseudomonadota > Gammaproteobacteria > Aeromonadales > Aeromonadaceae > Aeromonas > Aeromonas sp. FL131. The sequence continues at coordinate 2,687,953 of NZ_CP187595.1, read as the reverse complement.
CGCCAGACAATGCCCATACGCGGTAACCATCGACGGAGCGTGGAGGCTGCCATATTGAGGCCTGTTAACCGATTGATTTTGATAGCCAATAGTTCGGTACACCAGCGGCTGCGCTGATAACCAAAATCTTGCGGAGAAAACTGCATGAGCAGCACCAGTAAAGTGACAATCTTGGCGACAGGTAAGACTGGGGCACGGCCAGCCGGCAAGGCTTCTAGAGCCCCCAGGCCTTCATCCCGATACCACCGAAGAAGCCAACGGCCGATGGTCGAGCGAGCAGCGCCGGTAAGGTGATGAACATCGGTGACCGTACGTCCTTCATGTAACAGCAAGATGGCCATCAAGCGACGAGCATGCCCTTTATCACGCGTGGAATGGATGATTTTGTGAATGCGGCGCCGTTGTGACCGTGGCAGGGGTGGTAGGATAGGCATCAACTCAGTCCTTTGGGTGTGGCTTGTTTTGTTTGGCGACTAATGAGATCGCACAAACTGGACTGAGTCGCGAATTCAACTTCGAAGTGCAATTCCCGATTAAAAATCAGGCTGCTTTCAGAAGTTCGTCAAAAACCACCTGTGGCTGTTTAAATCCCAAGCATTTGCGCGGCCTGAAGTTCAGCCGCTTTTCGACGGCTGACAGTGCCTCTGCTGTCACCACACTCAAATCACTGCCTTTGGGCACATATTGCCGCAGCAGACCATTGCTATTCTCATTCTGTCCCCGTTCCCATGCACTGTATGGATGCGCAAAGTACACCTGCGCTTCCAGCTCTGCTGCAACACGTTCATGTTCGACAAACTCGCTACCATTGTCAGCTGTGATGGTATGGACATGTGCCTGGTAGGGTTTCAGCATGCTGATAATGGTGTCCGCCACCGCGCTGGCTGTTTTGCTGGGAACGTATTGAACCAGGTAGAGCCGGCTCTTACGCTCCAACAGACTCACTATTGCACCGCTGCCTTGCTTACCCAACACGGTATCGACTTCCCAATCTCCCACACGGCTCCGCTCATTGACTATCGCAGGGCGTTCATCAATCGATACCGGATTGGGAATGACACTGCGTTTGCTGTTCTTACCCTTGCGATAGCGTTTGTGACCCTGACGCAGATGCCGGTATAGCGTGCCACCGTTGGCCTTGTCGCGTGCCACATAGCGGTATATCCACTCGTGGCTAACCGGGCAGTTAATCATGTCTCCAACGCCACTGATTTGCTCGGGACTCCAGTCCGCGACCAGCGCCATGCAAACAAAGTCGATGGTATCAGACGGGACAGTACGCTTCTGACTCGTCAGCCGTCGTGCCGTGGCAAGTTGGTGAGCCTGCTGCGGCTGATAGGCCTGCCCAGCACAATTACGACGAAGCTCACGACTGATAGTCGATGGATGAACCCCGAGCTGTTTGGCAATGCGGGCCTGTGACAGGCCATGGTCACGGAGGCAGGCAATCTGGTATCGTAGCCCCTCGGTCAACTGCTGGTATTTCATGGTGTATCGCTTTGTTTCTTTGGCGAGAAGAAGCGTACCCTAACTGGTAGTTGACCGCCTCTCTCCTATGCACCATGGGCATTGCACTTATTATCTGAATTCACGGTTCCCTTCCTCCAGTGATCTACTATTCGGAACAGCTATTTAGTCTGATTGAAAAGGATCTCAGATAGATATCATCAGGAGACAACAAGTAAAAATCGTCACAAACCACCTTGGGAGATACATTGCGGCCTCTCAAGTTATCGGCATCAGTAAGTCATCGGTGCACACAGTGAGCCATTAAAGGGCAAGTTGTGCTATCAGCTTATCAACTACCTCCAACACTAGCGCCCTGTCAGCTGTATCGAGTTTGGCCAACTGTTCGTCAACTGACTGCACCTATGTTACCCCGCTCACTCGATAAGCTTACCCTATCGGCCAGGCTTTCTTTTGCCATATATAAATTACAGGAGATTCTTCATGCCATTAATCCTGATCTGGTGTGGACTTGCTTTACTACTGGGATTTGTTGCCTCTGGTAACGGACGTTCATTCTGGGGTTGGTTCATTCTCGGACTGATTATCGATCCGATATTGGCTGGATTACTTTACTGGCTGATTACTAAAGACAACTGATATGACGCATCATCTAATGTAGATGATTATGATCAGACTATTAATAAAATGGGTTGGTAATATGGGACTTTTGAAAACGCTTGCAACCATCAATGGCAATAGCTTGGGTGGCATTATTATTAAATTCATTTATAACGTTCCGAAGATGAGCGACACGATGGTTATTGATGTTGTTTCGGGGAAAAAGTGGGCCCCTGAATTCATCAAACTGTTAGCCACCAAAGAAGGGGGGCGGCGTTCTCTCAAGATGTGATGCGCCTCGCTTTTCACCAAGGAAAGTGTAAAGCCTCCTCTGACTTACAGGGCATCACGACCTATCTCATCCTCTAAGGGGCGCCATCATGGTGCCCCTTTTGTTTATGCGGTTCACCATTATCATTACAGCAAGGGATCTACCATGACAGTACTACAATCCGGGGACCACCTCGTTTCCCCCCGCACCGGTTACCAGCACCACGGTCTCTATCTTGGGGACCATCTGGTCATCCACTACAAAGGCTTCAGTGCCGGAGTACATTCCGGTCAGATAGCCATCACCACGCTTGCCGAGTTTAGCGAGGGGCAGGGTTACCGTATCCTGCTTCATAGTGCACGTGCCTATAACCGGAAGGAGAGCATCGACCGAGCCTACTCTCGGCTTGGAGAGGCGCACTACAGCATGCTCTTTAACAACTGTGAGCACTTCGTTCTCTGGTGCATCGAGGGATTTCACTATAGCAAGCAGATTAACCAGCTCATCACCACTGGCTTTATCGCACATCAGGCTCTTCGCACAGTGGATAATCGATCCTCTTATGCAACATTGTCAGAAATCACCTCGGGTACGTTACAGCGCCAGCCAGCGACCGCCGCAGTCGGTTTGTTACTGGGTATCACAGCTACCTCGCTGGCTGATCCCCTAGCAGCTACCTACGGTCTCTACCGCGCTTGGCGCTGGTTCAGGGATTAATGCACCCTACATTCGATATGAAAAGGACACACCATGATGACCATGCCATTTCACTTGGCAGGGATGGCCTTGCCTATTTCGCCTGCGTTGCCTGACTTGCTGCGCAAAGTCGTGCGGAAGCAGCAGCCTGATCTCACCAATCTCTCGATCTTGACCTTTAACTTTCGCAGCCCCGACTACAGTGCCGAAGCGGGTGGCGTCCATCCGGTAGAGCTTCGGCTTATTCGTGAATTACACGGCTGGGTCTTCGATTACATCACCGACTTCAGTTATCAGGGGCTCGGCCAGGATGTCGAGCTCTGCAAGGAGCTCGACTTCAACTTCTCCTGCGACGAGCACTATCTGCAGGGCTGGGGACCACTGCCCAGCGTGGAAGCACGCGAACTGTTCGCCCTGTGGCAGAGCAATTTCATTAGCTACGCCCGGTTGGGGTATTTCACCGTCACGGTCAGCGGGGATTAGGGGGTGTGTGATGACTAACGAACTGCCGCTCTCCCACACCTCACGCCAGTGGCTGGGGCTGGTCGCAGCCAAAGCCAAGCTGCAGCCAACTCGCCGGGGTGAGCGCTGGTTGCTGCACCTGGCCCCTGGTAGCCCGAACGCCCGCACCATCACGCTGCATCTGCGCTGGTCTGGCGTGCAGTGGCAACTGCTCTCCCTTACCAATGCCGAGGACTGGCGCACCATGAGCCAGCCTGTCGATGAAATCTGTGTGGACCCCACGCGGCGCTGTTTCTGGCGCTGCCAAGCAGGTCCCGTTCCGCTCTCGGAACAGCCCCGTATACTGGGGAGCTTTATGAGTGACCTGCAGCGTGCCTGCATCCATCACGACTATCACGTCGAGAGTGACCCCTTATCTCAAGAGGAGGTAAAAGATGCCAAAACAACCGATAGCAGTTGAACTTGAGGCCATCAATCGGGAGGGAGAGGCACAGGTGGTGCGTGACAGTGGCCTGACCGTGCAGGGCTTGCGGGCAGTAGAGGCTGGCGGGCTAGCCCTGGCCACTTGGGTGGCAGATTACGACACGGTGGACCCCGTCTATGAGCTGGCCGGGCGATTAAGCCTAGCGCTGGCTATCCCGCTTAGCGTGTTGGTTCCAGAGTCGCTGATGCGATGAAGAGTGAACCCGCCACCACAGCAGGAGCCATTACCGCAGCCACCTGAACTTCCCCTTCAACGTGCCCCAACCACCTCTCTTTGACCCCGACATGCTGTATGTGCGCCGGGGTTTTGTTTATTTGGAGAACCCCACATGCGTTACCACAAACTCAAGGCCGGGGAATACCCCGGCACCTATGTCGTTACCGAACCGGTGACCGAGCAAGACCTGCTGCATATGGCCAACCAGATTGCCCGTAAGCGCCTTGCCAAAGGTTCAGCTATCACCTCTCACCAGATGGCTGCTCAACGATTGCAAACCCTGCTTCAAGGGCGAGAGCGGGAGACCTTTGCCGTGCTGTTTCTCGATAATCAACATCGCGTCATCGCCCTGGAGGAGCTGTTTCACGGGACCTTGACTGCTGCCAGTGTGCATCCAAGAGAAGTGGTTAAGCGAGCCTTGGCGCTTAACAGTGCGGCCATCCTCTGCACTCACAATCATCCCTCAGGCTACCCGGAGCCAAGCCTTTCGGACAAGCAAATTACGGAAGTGCTGCGCAATGCCCTTGCGCTAGTGGAAGTCCGCCTGCTCGACCACCTGGTGATTGGCGCCGAAGGGGTCGTCTCTCTGGCTGAGCGTGGAATGCTGTAATCCATGTTCCCCCGATTCATCCCTTCTGGACTTACATCAAACATCAAAGGAGCTCAGCATGATTGAGTTCATCGACAGCTTTAGTCAGGCCGCCGTGGCGGAAGCTATGTGTGCACATCCTGGGCTGGCCAAGCTCATCGCCCAGCAGTTGATGCTGCCAGGTTTTGCCTATGCCCACGATATCGAAGGACGGCGTATCGGCGGTCCGCTTGTTGTACCCAACCCGGTGCTGCACAAGACCATGCTCTTTGTCAGTCCCCGTGACATGCGTGAACACCTGCCACGAGAGATTAACTTCGCTCGCTTTCGTTGTCCTTGTAATTCGGCGGGTCAACCGGTCGGCGAGTGGCAACGGGTGATTGTAGGAGCCTACGTCAACCACGGCAGCAATGACGCACCAGATTGGAGTAGCCACACATGAGCAGGACAATTCCTACGGCACCACCAAGGGAGACCGAGGCCGCTATCGCCAGGCTCCGGGCCCATATCGAGGAGTTCATTGCGTTGGAGCTCACCAACAAGCTCAATGTACAGCTGGCTAGCCTAGTGCATTACAGCGTGCTGGACCTGGAGAACTGGGATGGGGCAAATCTGGTCCTGCCGCGCACCTTGACCACTGCACTACTGGAGGCCGCCGAGCGGGTGATTTGGCACAGTCACCGCCGCTGTTATCAGCGAGACATCAACCGTCTCAAGCAATCGCTATAGACAATCATCCCCGCAACTGCACACGACAACCCAATACAGCCCCTCACGCCGAGGGGCTGTTTGCATTTGAAGGAAGCCTAACCATGTATGACTTACGTGATTACAAAACCCTGTCTGCTCGGCAGATAATCGCTGCCATCGGTCAGCTCAATCACAATACCGCGCCGAACAGAATCACCCACCTTGGATTGCGGGCCAGACAGCCGGAGCTATTGTCAAATCTGGTGTATGCAGTCGGTCAGGCAGCGCTCCTGTCTGACTCATCCAGCACCTGTACTCCGTCCTTGAATTTCACGTTATTCACTACCAGCTTCAGCAGCGCAAATCCCTTGAGTCGCTTTCACTTCTTCTGTGCCACTTCAAGCAACTTGTAAACCATCGCCAGCGTGGTCTCCCGAGAGCCACAGTTCCGCGCTCTATTACTTCGTAGCCTGACTGTAGAAAACGTCGACTCTATCGGATTCGTCGTCCGGATATGCACCCAGTGATCCGCCGGAAAATCATAGAACGCCAGCAGCAGCTCCCAGTCTTTTGTCAGTTTCTCCATCTCCTTGGGATGCACTGATTTAGGCAATACGGCCAGCACGTTAGCGGTCTTGTGTACCCAACACCGTTGGTGGACCGTGTCCGGATAGTACTTGGCTAGCGCTCGCCAAAAACCCAGGGCGCCATCATCGACGGCAAGCTTGGTGCCCTTGTCCAGTCCTTTGGCTCGCAGCCCCAGCAAGAGCTCTGTCCAGCTGGACTCAGACTCCCTCAGACCATCCTCGACCGCAACAAGCTTCTTATTGCCATGCTCTGTTACGCCGATGATCACCAGCAAGCAAAGCCGGTCACCCATACGCACGTTGCTGTATATCCCGTCAGCCCAAAAGTACACATACCGCTTCAGGCTCAGGTCCCGCTGGCTCCACTCCCGATGCTCATCCCCCCAGTGCTGTTTCAGGCGGCGGCCGACAACCCCTTGGACTACTCACCGAGCAACGCGACCAGCGCCTCCTGATAGTCCCCAGTGGAAATACCCCGCAGGTACAGTCAGGGCAGCAGCTCTTCTATGTTGCTGAAACGTTTGAGGTAGGGCGGTAGCAGCGAGCTATGCTTCGCGAGAATAATGTGAGCGCTTGTTATCACATAACTCAGTTGTTGTTCATAAGAATCTACTCGTTCTCTATCGAATCTAGGTCGAGACCGCCAATGTCACTCATTATTAACTGTTCATTTCTATAAAAAAAGGGTTAAAATCCGACGTCGAATCGGGCTAAGGCAGTGTATTTTTAGAGGTGTTGCACAAACGCGCCATCTTTGACGTAGTCAGTCGTGATTATGCATAGCCGCTGTCAACGTATAACAAGGCTGGAGGACACGATGATCAACAGCAAGCAAAATCTGGCTAAAAGCAGCAAACTGGGGGCTGTAACCTAGGGGCGGTAGCCATGGCATTACCCCTGTGTTTGCTCAATATATAAGCGCAATCGTTGTGCTGTATAACCTGGATAAAAAAGGTTATTTGTTGCTCCTTAGCGCTAATCAACGGAGCTGCAGCAGCCTGCCATTCCATACCCTCGATACCCAATTCTGTATTCACTCCTCGCAAGAGAACACATATTTATGAAAATTCTCGTTACCGGTGGCGCAGGCTTTATCGGCTCTGCTGTAGTGCGCCATATCATCCGTGATACCCAAGATTCCGTTGTTAACCTCGATAAGCTCACCTATGCCGGCAATCTGGAATCCCTGGCCGATGTATCGTCAAGCGAGCGTTATGCGTTTGAGCAGGTGGATATCTGCAATCGCGCCGAGTTGGATCGGGTGTTTGCCCAGCACCAGCCGGATGCCGTGATGCACCTGGCCGCCGAGAGCCATGTTGATCGTTCCATCACAGGCCCTGCCGATTTCATCGAAACCAATATCGTCGGCACCTACATGCTGCTGGAAGCGGCTCGCGCCTACTGGAACGGTCTGGACGAGGAACGCAAGACAGCCTTCCGTTTCCACCATATTTCCACCGACGAAGTGTATGGCGACCTGCCCCATCCGGATGAAGTGACCCCCGGTGTTGCACTGCCGCTCTTCACCGAAACCACCCCCTATGCCCCCAGCAGCCCCTATTCTGCCTCCAAGGCTTCAAGTGACCATCTGGTGCGCGCCTGGCGCCGTACTTACGGCCTGCCGACCATCGTCACCAACTGCTCCAACAACTACGGTCCTTACCACTTCCCCGAGAAACTGATCCCGCTGGTGATCCTCAACGCCCTGGATGGCAAGCCGCTGCCGGTGTATGGCAAGGGCGACCAGATCCGCGATTGGCTCTATGTGGAAGACCATGCCCGTGCACTCTATGCCGTGGTCACCACTGGCGTGATTGGCGAGACCTACAATATCGGTGGTCACAACGAGAAGCAGAATCTCGAGGTGGTGCACACCATCTGTGATCTGCTCGATGAGATGGTGCCCCTTTCTCCCTCGCCCCTTGGGGGAGAGGGTCGGGGTGAGGGGGCTCAATTCCCTTCTCCCCTTGCGGGAGAAGGGTCAGGGATGAGGGGAAGAAGTTATCGCGATCAGATCACCTATGTCACCGATCGCCCCGGTCATGATCGCCGTTACGCCATCGACGCCAGCAAGATGAGCTCTGAGCTCGCTTGGCAACCGCAAGAGACCTTTGAATCCGGTATTCGCAAAACCGTGCAGTGGTACTTGGATAACCAGCAGTGGGTCAATAACGTCAAGAGCGGCGCTTACCAATCCTGGATCGAGAAAAACTATGGGGAGCGTGCCTGATGCATATTCTGCTGTTTGGCAAAAACGGTCAGGTAGGCTGGGAGCTGCAACGTGCACTGGCACCGCTAGGGCGCATCACTGCAGTTGATTTTGACTCCACTGACTATTGCGGCGATTTCAGCAATCCGGCCGGCGTGGCGGAAATGGTGCGTCTGCTCAAGCCGGATGTGATTGTCAATGCCGCAGCCCACACCGCAGTTGACAAGGCCGAGAGTGAGCGAGAGTTTGCCGAGCTGCTCAACGCGACCAGTGTGGCGGCGATTGCCACAGAAGCGGAAGCATTGGGTGCCTGGTTGGTGCATTACTCCACCGATTATGTGTTCGATGGCAGCGGTGAGCGGCCCTGGGTGGAAACCGATACAACCGCGCCACTCAATGTTTATGGCGAGACCAAGCTGGCGGGCGAACAGGCCGCCGCACGCTGCTCCCGCCATCTGATCTTCCGCACCAGCTGGGTCTATGCCGTCCGTGGCGCCAACTTTGCCAAGACCATGTTGCGCTTTGGCAAGGAGCGCAGCGAGATGTCGGTCATCAACGACCAATTCGGTGCGCCGACTGGGGCCGAATTGCTGGCTGATTGCACGGCCCATGCGATCCGCGCGGCGCAAACCAAACCGGAGGTGGCGGGTCTCTATCATCTGATCGCCTCCGGCACCACCACTTGGTTTGACTATGCCCAGCTGGTGTTTGCCAAAGCCAGAGAAGCCGGCGTTGAACTGGCGGTGACTCGGGTCAATGCCGTCCCGACCAGCGCATTCCCAACGCCGGCCAAGCGCCCACATAACTCCCGCCTGGATACCAGCAAATTCCAGCGCACCTTCAACCTGCGCCTGCCGGACTGGACTGTCGGTGTCGAACGGATGCTGACCGAGATCTTGGGTAAATAAGAACGTGATTACCCATGATCCGCAGCCACTGTGGACAAAGTGCCACATAAAGACTCAAAAGAGTTTGCCCTAGTCTACTTTAACGACCCTTTAGAGGGCAAAAGAGACGACTACCGCCAAACAGAACTCAGTTTTCTGTGAGTTTCACGGCATGGCTGAGCTTAGTGGGTAATCACGAATAAGAAAATATAGGTAGCGTCGGTATACTACCCCACGCTCCAGTAGGGATAAACGCAAAATGAATGTTATTTAAGCGCACTCACTTTGCTGGGTTACATCATTCAAAAATAAGAAATAAAGCACTATGAGCAAACGTAAAGGCATTATTCTGGCCGGTGGCTCCGGCACTCGTCTTTATCCTGTCACCATGGCCGTCAGTAAGCAGCTGCTGCCCATCTATGACAAGCCGATGATCTATTACCCGCTGAGCACCCTGATGTTGGCGGGGATCTGCGATATTTTGATTATCAGCACCCCGCAAGATACTCCTCGCTTCGAGCAGCTGCTGGGAGATGGCAGCCAGTGGGGCTTGAACTTGCAATACAAGGTACAGCCGAGCCCGGATGGGCTGGCGCAGGCCTTTATTCTGGGTGAAGAGTTTATCGGTGATGATGACTGCGCCCTAGTGTTGGGTGACAACATCTTCTACGGCCACGACCTGCAGAAGCAGCTGGAGGCCGCAGCAGGAAAAGAGAGCGGCGCCACCGTATTTGCCTATCACGTGCATGACCCTGAGCGCTATGGGGTTGTTGAGTTTGATAAACAGGGAACGGCTATTTCACTGGAAGAGAAGCCACTGGAGCCCAAGAGCAACTATGCGGTGACGGGGCTCTACTTCTATGACAACAGCGTGGTGGAGATTGCCAAGAGCCTGAAGCCGTCGCCTCGTGGTGAGCTCGAAATTACCGATGTGAATCGCATCTACCTTGAGCAGGGTAACCTGTCGGTCGCCATGATGGGCCGTGGCTATGCCTGGTTGGATACTGGCACTCACGAGAGCATGATTGAAGCGAGCAATTTCATTCAGACCATCGAAACTCGTCAGGGGTTGAAGGTGGCCTGCCCGGAAGAGATTGCCTATCGCCAGAGGTTTATTACTGCCGACCAAGTGCGTGAACTCGCGGCTCCGTTGGCAAAGAATGCTTATGGTCAATATCTACTAAAGATGGTTTGCAAGTGAAAGGGGATTGGTGAATAGCGCATTGGGATTTGTCACTGACGGTTCCCGACTTCCTACTCCCCATTCCCTGCTCCCGAATCCTGATTCCCGAGATCAAAATGAACATCATCGACACTAGAATCCCCGACGTAAAAATTATCGAGCCCAAAGTTTTTGGTGATGAGCGCGGGTTTTTCTTTGAAAGTTTTAACCAGCAGCAATTTGAAGCAGCCATTGGCCGCATGGTGAATTTCGTTCAGGACAATCACTCCAAATCTAGCAGAGGCGTGCTGCGAGGTTTACATTATCAACTCCCCCCTAACGCCCAAGGCAAACTGGTGCGTTGTGTTGCTGGTGAGGTATTTGATGTCGCGGTCGATATTCGCAAAAGTTCCCCCACTTTTGGTCAGTGGGTCGGAGTTCACCTTTCAGCCGAGAATAAACGCCAGCTCTGGATCCCGGAAGGGTTTGCTCATGGGTTTGTGACCTTGAGTGAAACAGCGGAGTTTCTCTACAAGACGACAGAGTATTATGCCCCTCAAAGCGAGGCTAGCATAAAGTGGGATGATGCAGATATCGCCATTGAATGGCCATTTGAATTCCAACCACAGCTATCGCTGAAAGATTTGCAAGGGATTTGTTTAGACAATGCAGTCGCTTTCAATTAAAAAAGACAACAAAAAAATTCAGTCAGTACGTCAATATATCAGTCAATGAATATAACAAAATCATTAATAATGTGACATTCAATAGATGGTAATAATTGGATGAGATTGACATGGACAAAATCATAATAAAAAATATATTTTCATTGTTTAGTATACAGACAGTAAATTATTTACTGCCACTTTTGGTTGTTCCTTATTTAGTCAGGGTGCTAGGGATTGATAATTTTGGTATCTATAGTCTCATACTAGGCATTGTGCAATATTTAGTCATATTGACGGATTATGGATTCAATTTCTCAGCAACTAGAGACGTCGCTCTTAATCGTGATAACAAGAAACATATAGGGAGGGTTTTTTTAAGTGTTTCTATTTGTAAAATATGTTTATTAACACTTTCCATATGCATTATTTTGATTTTAGCAAAATCATATAGTATATATGGTGGTAGCCATGATTTAATATTGGCTCTTTTGTGTGGGATTTCGATTATTATTGGCACGGCGATATTTCCCGTATGGTTGTTTCAAGGATGTGAGAAAATGGTTTTTATAGCGATTAGCAACTTTACTGCTAGGCTAATTGGTACCATTTTAGTGTTTTTTCTTGTCAAGAGTAGTGGGGATATATATATAGCCGTTTTGTTGCAGGGCGGTACTGCGATACTGGCAGGCATGCTTTCTCTTGTATTTGCATTTAAAATGGATTTCCTTTGTATTAACAGGGTTGAAATAAGCGATGTCATTAGGCAATTTAAATTGGGTTGGCACGTATTTATATCTACAATATTTGTTAGTTTATATACGAATAGCATCCCTATTATCCTGGGCTTTACATCAGGGACAGAAAGTGTTGGTGTATTTACAGCGGCGGATAAAATTAGACTCGCCTTGCAAGGTTTTATTGGACCTGTATCTCAAGCATTATATCCTCGTTTAAGCCGACTTATGGGGGAATCGAAAAATAAAGCGAAGCAGTTAATAAAAAAATCCTTTATATATTTCATATTACCACTGTCGATATTCAGTGTGACTATTTTTGTTTTTTCAGAACAGATAGTAAAACTTTTTTATGGGGCTGAAAATCTTCGTGTTTCTGACGTACTTAAAGTATTAATAATAATACCACCAATTGTAGGTATTGGTAATTTGCTAGGGGCGCAGATACTATTGCCTCTGGGAAAAAGCAAAGCCTTTAGCATGACATATATAGTTACAGGCATATTCGGTGGGCTACTAATATACATATTATCGAAGCAGTATGCTGAGTATGGAGTCTCTGTATCGTTACTAGGGATTGAGTTTTTAGTGTCTTTTATTTTTTATATTCAAGTTAGAAAACTAATTTCAAGTGGTGTTTTATGATATATCTTTCAATTTGCATTCCTACAAAAGATAGACTGACGTATCTCCAAGAAACTATCAACTCAATCATCAATGATGGCTGTGATACCTCTGAATATGAAATTGTAATATCAGATAACTCTGATGGAGATGATACGAAAAATTATGCAGTTACACTACAAGCTCAAGGTATTAATATTGTATATTATAAAAATCCAATAAAAGGATTTTATAATTCAATCGAAGCTCTAAAGTTGGGCAATGGGGCTTTGTTAAAACTACACAATGATTATAGTAGTTTCATGTTAGGCCAATTCAGGGGATTTCTTAAACAAGCAAAAGATAATATCAGTCGAAAACCGCTCATTTTTTTTTCTAATGGTACTTTGAAAATTGAGTTAGGAAAAAAGAATTTTACAAGCAAGGACTTATTTATTCGTGCAACCAGCTTTCAAAATACTTGGAGTTCTGGATTTTCTATATGGAAATCTCAATTAGGAAAAATTGAACACGCGCGACAAGATGTTGATGCAATGTTTCCACACACAAGTATTTTTTTGAATGCTTGTGCTGAAGAGTTTGTGATTGATGATCGCATTTATTTTAAAAACATAGCGGTAAAAAACAAGGGGGGGTATAATATCTTTTACAATTTTTGTGTTTTATATTTAGATATGATAAAGGATAAGTTAAATCGTCGTGAAATAACAAAGATCACATATTTGACTATAAAGTATAAGCTTTTTTTACAGTTTGTAGCTCCTTGGTATTATAAGACTATATATACAGAGCAAGGCTATACTTTTGATCCATCCAATGCAAAATATAATATATCATATGCATATGGAAACATAGGCTTTTATCTAATTAGAACACTATGTTTTGTTAATTTGTTTATCAATAAAATTAGAGGCTAGAATATATGGCCGTCACCAATATTGCCATAGGTAATATATTCTATGTTTTTTTTGTTCTTCTTTTGATATTTGGCGGTGCATATAAGACACCTTATGGAGTATTAAGTGTAAGTGTTATCATATTTATTTTGTCTACGGCTAAATTTTTATTTTCGCTAGGAGGTAAGCAAGTATATAAAATTCGTTTTTTTTATCAAAAACACTATTTTCTGTATCAGAGTGTCATTTTAGTATTCTTGTTTTTTTATTCGTTAGTGTTATTTGTTTTTTTTGACGATGGTGATTTTTTATTTATTAGTATGCAACTAAAGCAATTTAGTATAGCTATAATATCCTCGTTAATGTTTTACTACTTGATTGAAAATAAAATCAAAGAAATACATTTTTCCTCGCTGTTATCTGGTGTGTGCAGTTTTTTGATTTTTATGATTGCTTTGTTATATGTTCAAATAACAAACCCGCCATTCCGTATTAGATTTATAGAAATAACTGCGTTAGATGGGCATTGGTTAGAATTTGCGACAAACTCCCTTAGGGGAATAGGTTTACAGGGATTATCAATTTGGGATACATCGCTGGCATTTTCTTTTTTTTGTTTTATAAGTATCGCTGCCTTAAAAAATAGATATTACTTAGTGTTTATTATAATGCAGCCAATGTTACTAACATTAACCGCTTTATCTGGGAGAACCGGGCTTATATATTATTTGGTTTTTCTTACATTGGGTTTGATTGCCATAAAAAAAATTAAAGAATTGATGATGGTAATGGTAATGTCTTTTTTAACTGTCTTTATATTATATGCGAGTGATAATGCCATTATTAATTCTGTTTTGAATTTCGCATTGGAATTGTTTATTAATGTTGCAAATGGTGATGTTGCCTCTGGTTCTACAAATGATTTAATTGACAATCATTTGTTTGTTCCTGAAATAGAAAATGTTATATTAGGGGATAATATATATATAGGTGATGGTGATATATTCGCATCAAAAATTAATAGATCTTCAGATTCTGCATTTGTGATAAATTATGCGGCATATGGGATTGTTGGTGTGTTGGCAACAATTAACTTGGTTTATATTACAGCTAAAATAATATCAGGTTGTTATGGCTTAGATCCTCACGCAAATATGATAATAAGAAGGTTGGTATCGTTTTTTTCTTTCATTATTGCTCTTGGGATATATATAAAAGTTCCTTTGTATGTAAGTGCGACTTTACTTAAATCAATGGTTTTTGTTGCAATTGTCATTGCAAGCATTAATGCAAATAAAATAAAGGTGGTGGTGTAAATGGCAAAAGATAGATTTATTATAAAATTGATGAAAATACCAAATTTTATATCATGTCGCATTAGAAATGTATTTTTTTCTTTAGGCTTTAGGTGTGTAGACCTCAAATTAGGTAAAAATGTATCTTTTACAAATACTAAGCAAGTATTCATTGGAGATTATGTATTTATAGGCAATCAATCTTGGATTGACGCAATTGATTCAGGGGTGATTCGTATTGGTCATCATGTCTCATGCAGTCAAAATGTTCATATCGCCTCAGCATCAATGGTAAGTATAGGGAATGGCTGTTTGATCGGAAGCGATGTACTGATAACAGATCATGATCATTCTTTTTCAAGCGAGTTATTAAATATTATGCCTAAAAATCGGCCTCTCGCCATAAAAGGGGAAACGATCATAGGAGAAAATGTATGGATTGGAGATAATGTTAAAATTCTATCCGGTGTTAAATTGGGGCGAAACGTCGTTGTTGCAGCGAACTCTGTGGTCACTCATTCTTTTCATGATAATGTCGTGATCGCAGGGATTCCGGCTAAAGCCATAAAAACCATAACAGATTGATAAATGGATATGTATGACCGTTGATATTTTGTTAGCTACATATAATGGTGAAAAGTATTTACCAGAACAAATTAACTCTATTCTAAGTCAAAGTTTTTCTAATTTCACTTTATATATAAGAGATGATGGCTCAACAGATTCAACAGTAAATATAATAGAGTCATATTGTTCGATTGACTCAAGAATTAAATTTGTTATTGATGATATAAAGGCTCGTTCGGCAGGGAAAAATTTTTTTGAGTTGATTAAAGTATCCACTGCAGAGTATGTTTTTTTTGCTGATCAAGATGATATTTGGCTGCCTAATAAAATAGAAATATCTCTCTCAAAAATTATTGGAATTCAAGAGCCGTGTTTACTTTATGTAAATGGTCGGGTTGTAAATAAAAACTTAGATGACCTTTCTATAAATGTGTATCCGCCAAATGGATTAGTCGCAAATTTTAATAATATTATGTTTCATAATGGTGGTATACAAGGGTGTGCTCTCGTCGTTAATAAAAGCCTGATAAATTTAGTGCGTAACCAAGGTGATATATATTGGTACATGCATGATCAAGTTCTGACTTTTTATGCGATATCTTATGGTCGGATAATTTTTTTAAATGAAGTGCTTTTTTTATATAGGCAGCATGACAGTAATGTGGTTGGTTACCAAAATAGAGGTTATTTAAAAGCATTTATATCTCTTTTTAAGGATGACACAAAGAGAAGTCCATTACTTCACAAACCTAGTATTGATTTTATTGAAAGTTTCTATTTGGCTGAGCGAACTAAGTTAAAGCCACAAGATGCTTTTGTTTTTGAAATTTTTTTTAAAATCTTATCAAGCAATAAGATGCTTTCTTTTTTTTACATTTTTTATAATGGCTTAACGTTAAAAAACTCAAGGGTTAGATTGTTATTTAAAACTATTTTTTTTAAATTTAAAGATTGAGTTTATCACATGAAAATAATGATGATTATTACCGGGCTAGGCATGGGGGGCGCTGAACGACAGGTATGTGATTTAGTTGATTGCCTTTCTAAATTAGGTCATCAAGTACTGCTAGTTTCATTAACGGGAAGCTCTGTTAATCGCCCTCAATCGATAGCTGTAAAGTTAGTTGAGCTAGAGATGGCTAAAAGTCCATTTGGATTTATCAAGGCCTATCAATCAACACGTCGCTTGATAAATGAATTTAAGCCTGATGTTGTGCACAGCCATATGGTGCATGCAAATATTTTTGCTCGTTTACTAAGGTTGACAACTGACATTCCAAGATTAGTGTGTACCGCACATAATACGAATGAAGGAGGAAGGGGGAGAATACTTGCCTATCGATTGACAGATCGCTTATGTGATATAAGCACTAATGTCAGTCAAGAGGCGGTCGATGCCTTCGTTCAACAAGGAGCTGTTCCTGCTGGACGAATGGTTGCCATACACAATGGCATTGATACTGACCATTTTAGATTTAGTTCTGTTAGCCGAATAAGACTGCATGCTGAGTTGGGATTGGCAGAGGATGTCCCTCTCTTGCTGGCGGTGGGACGTCTCAATGTGCAAAAAGATTATCCTAATCTACTAACGGCATTCTCTGCTTTGCCTTCTTCCTATGAGCTAGCCCGGTTAGCAATTATCGGTGCCGGAGAGGAGGAAGAAAGTCTTAAGGCGAGAGTAATTCAACTAGGTTTAAGTAACCGAGTCCATTTTCTTGGCCTGCGGCGAGATGTTAATGAGTGGATGAGCGCGGCAGATGTATTTGTATTGTCGTCGGCATGGGAGGGATTTGGGCTGGTCGTCGCTGAGGCAATGGCTTGCGAACGAGTCGTAGTGGCAACAGACTGTGGTGGAGTAAAAGAGGTGGTTGGTGATGCAGGCTTTCTTGTTCCGCCAAGAGATAGTCAACTGTTAGCTGATGCGTTAGTCAAGGCGCTCTCATTGCCTATGGCTGAGAAGGATAAGTTGACAAAATTAGCTCGTAGTAGAGTCGTTGGACGCTATTCAATCGATTCAGTTTGTAAAAAATGGCTTTCTATTTATCAGGGTAAATAATGAATGCACATCTCTGCTTGGTTGCCAATACGGCATGGTCTATGTGGAATTTTCGCCGTGGCGTGATGGCCGCGATGCTAAGTGCTGGCTACCGAGTGACGGTTGTAGCGCCTGAGGATGAATCGGCACCCAAAATCAGGGCGCTAGGTTGTGATTTTATCCATCTTGATATGTCGGCGAAAGGGGTAAATCCCGTTGAAGATATTAAGCTGGCGATACGATTAGCAAAAATATATCGCTCGCTCAGTGCTGATTTTATTATTCATTACACTATCAAACCCAATATTTATGGTTCACTGGCTGCTCGTTACTGTAATGTTCCCTCATTAGCTATTACCACAGGACTTGGTTATACCTTCGTCAACGACAATTTAGTTTCTAAAATTGCCAGTTTCCTATATAAGGTGGCATTTCGTTTCCCTAAAGCTATCTGGTTTTTGAATGAAGATGACCGCAGTGAGTTTGTGAAGCGTGGTTTGGTGCCAGAAAATAAGACGATGGTGTTACATGGGGAGGGTGTTGATACTGACTATTTTGCACCGCTGCTAAATCCAAATAATGATGGGAAAATTCGCTTCCTATTAGTTGCCAGAATGCTATGGGATAAGGGTGTGGGGGAGTATGTTGAGGCCGCTCGACATATAAAAGCCAAGTATCCGAATACGATATTTCAATTGTTAGGTGCCTGCGGTGTCGCTAACCCAAGCAATATTGGTCAAGAGCAGATCAATGAGTGGGTTAATGAAGGGGTAGTTGAGTACTTGGGCACAACACAGGATGTTCGTCCCATCATTGCTCAGGCTGACTGTGTTGTTCTTCCCTCATATAGAGAAGGAATTCCACGCACCATGATAGAGGCCGCCGCTATGGCAAAACCTACCATTGTGAGTGATGCACCTGGTTGTCGAGATGTGGTCTTACATGGTGAAACAGGGCTTATGTGTCAAGTAAAAAATGTACAATCTCTTATCTTCAGTTTGGAGGGTTTTATTAATATGGATGTAGAAAAAAGATCTGCGATGGGGGATAGAGCGAGGCAATGGGTTATATCGTCATTCGATGAAAGCATTGTAATTGAAAAATATTTAAAAATGCTTTTTTATTTTGATGTGGCTGGCGAGAAGTCTATTTAAATAGATTAAACCAAGAGGTCTATGTGAGTTATCAACGTCGTCATTCACGCTGGTATGAGCGTGTTATTTTCAGCCCTCCAGCTTTGTTCATCTTAGGGGCCTTGCTTGCAGTCTGCCTACCAGCGATAGAGCGCTGGGGTTGGGGATTTTGGAACTATCTTGATGCGGTCAGGATTAATACTCTGGGTGGAGCCTTTATCGCTTTTCTGCTGACGGGAATGGTGTTGTATCGTTTCTTGCGTTACCCGGGGGCCAGTCCGGTTGCCTATATGATCCCCACGGTGACTACCCTCTACGGTGCGTTGGTTGGGAGCCTCTTCTTCCTGCGCCTGCCTTACAGCCGACAGGTTCCGTTCGAATCATATGTGGTGGCCCTGCTTTGTTGCTGGTTGGCCTACTTTATCGGTCGCCGCTACCGGACCCCCAAGTATGCCTTGTTGCCCTTTGGTGACTACCAGGCCTTGACCAGGCACTCCAGCGTGCAGTGGCGTTTGCTGGACAAACCGGATCTGGGGGCCGTACGTTTTGATGCGGTGGTGGCCGACCTGCGGGATGACAGATTGGCTGGAGAGTGGGAGCGATTCTTGGCTCGCTGCGCTTTGGCACATATTCCTGTCTACCACATCAAGCAGATTAGTGAGGCACTTACCGGTAGAGTGAAGATCGATCATCTACATGAAAACCAGCTTGGTTCCTTACTGCCATCTCCCGTATATGCGCTTATCAAGCGGGGGATGGATATTCTGGCTGCATTGATTGCCATCCCGCTGGTTTCTCCCATTATGCTGATCACTGCCATCCTGATTAAGCTGGAAAGTCCAGGGCCGGTGATGTTTTTGCAGAACAGGGTTGGCAAAGGTAATAAGGATTTTTGTATCTATAAGTTCCGTAGCATGTGCAAGGATTCGGAAAAGGCTGGTGCGCAGTTTGCTCAAGCGGGAGATATGCGTGTAACCCGGGTGGGCAAGGTGATCCGCAAGCTGCGTATCGATGAACTGCCGCAGTTCTTCAACGTACTCAAAGGGGATATGAGCCTGATCGGGCCAAGACCGGAACAACGTACCTTTGTCGATCAATTCGAGCGGGAGATCCCATTCTATATGTATCGCCATATTGTGCGGCCGGGAATTAGCGGTTGGGCGCAAGTGGTACATGGATATGCAGCCGACGCCGACGATACTCGCATTAAAATCGAGCACGATTTTTACTACATCAAGCACTTCTCTCTCTGGTTGGATGTGCTCATCGTGTTCAAGACTATCCGCACAATTCTGACCGGTTTCGGTGCGCGGTAAGCGGGGTGCGGATCTTGCTATTGGGGGCTGGTGGCCAGTTGGGGCAAGCCCTCTCCATCGCGTTGTTGGATGGAAAATCGGATTGGCAACTGATTGCGCCAGATAGAGATGAGTGCAGGCTTGTCGATCACTGCGCATTGATGGCGTTTATTGGCCTAGCTCGGCCTGATGTGATCATCAATGCCGCCGCCTATACCCAAGTCGATCAAGCGGAGAGTGAGCCAGAGTTGGCCTATCAAATCAACGCACAGCCGGTGACGACATTGGCTGAAGCCGCTAGGCGGGTTGGTGCCCTGCTGGTGCACTTTTCTACCGATTATGTCTTCGATGGCGGTGGCGACAGGCCTTGGCGAGAAGAAGACAGGCCGGCTCCTCTTAATGTCTATGGATTGAGCAAGTGGCAAGGAGAGCAGGCCATTCTGGCTAGCGGTTGCCGTCATCTGATCCTGCGCACCAGCTGGTTGCACAGTCCCTATCGGCACAATTTTGTGAAAACCATGCTGCGTTTGGGGCAGGAGCGGGCTTCTCTCTCCGTGGTCTGCGATCAGGTCGGGGCTCCCACCTCCGCAGCCATGCTAGCCAAGGTGACGCTGACCGCTATCGATCAGGCATTGGGTAACCCTGCGTTGGATGGGCTCTATCATGTGACTGCGTCGGGGGAGACCAGTTGGTATGACTTTGCTGGTGTTATTTTTTCCGAGGCGAGAAAGCAGGGGAGTGATCTCAAGATAAGCGAACTCAATGCCGTGCCAACTCACGCCTATCCCTCAGCAGCCAGGCGACCACTTAACTCCCTCCTCGATACGACCAAGTTTCGTGATGTCTTCGGTCTCGAGCTGCCCCACTGGCATAAGGGCGTTGAGGATACGTTGCGCCAGCTTTTGCAGAGGTGATGGCTCGTTACTTATGCTGATGTGCAAGAAAAGAACGTTAGAAGAACCCCTCCCTGGCCCTCCCCTTGGTAAGGGGAGGGTATTTTTTGCTCTTCCTTTACCAAGTGGGGAAGTCGTGTAGGAGGAAGGCCACTATTACAGAGTCGGTTTGATGGAATTTATTTCTCTGGCTATTCCCGATGTGGTGTTAGTCAAGCATCGGCAGTATGCCGACGAGCGTGGCAGCTTTATGGAGCTGTTTCGCCAGCAGGAGTTTGCCGTCCATTGTTATGAGAATGGCGGTGATGTGGGCAGCAATTTCTGTTTTGTGCAGGACAATCTGAGTCGTTCATACCGAGGGGTGCTGCGCGGCTTGCACTATCAAATCGAGCGGCCGCAGGGCAAGCTGGTGCAGGTGATCTCCGGCACCATCTTCGATGTGGCGGTTGACTTGCGACCGGGCAGTGCCAGCCATGGTCAGTGGGTGGGCCAGCATCTTGACGCAGACGAGCCCATGTCCCTCTGGATCCCCCCCGGCTTTGCGCACGGCTTCTATGTAACAAGCGAGGAATCAACGGTACTCTACAAATGTACCGACTATTACTGTCCCGAATATGAGCGGACACTCAATTGGGCTGACCCCGAGTTGGCTATTGCTTGGCCGCTGATGGAAAATATACCCTTGGTCCTGTCTGACAAGGATCGTCAGGCCCCCTTTTATTCACTCTCCAAACTGATTAGGAAATGACCGCTGTTATGACCAACAAAGAGATAACCCCCAACTCTGACGCTCAATTGCCACAGGGCTGGCAAGCTGCTGCTGATGAAATCGACCTGCGCGAGCTGGTGCTGCTGCTGTGGCGACAGAAAGGGTTGATCCTCCTTATTACTGCGCTTTTTGCCGTGGCTGGCGTGGGCTATGCGCTGACAGCTCCCCAGCAGTGGTCCGCCAAGGCGGTGATTATTGGGCCCAAGCAGGAAGATCTGCTGCCGATGCAGAAAGTATCGGTGCAGGCTGCCGCGCTCGGGCTAGAGGGCTTCCCCGCTGGCAAGGCTCTCTATGAGGAGTTTGTGCAGGAGTTCAATGCTTACGAGAACCATCAGGACTATCTGAAAACCAGCCCGCTGTTTGCCGAGCAGGTAAAGACGCTTGGGCTCGACGAGAAGGCGCAGCGCCGCTGGCTGCGTGATTGGAGCAAGTTGGTAGTGGCACAGCCTGTGGATAAGAAGGGTGAGAAGCCGGGCGTCGAGATCGCCTTTGCCGCCCCGACTGCCGAGGCGTCATTGGCGATGCTGGAGGGCTATATCGACTACATCATCAACTTGCAGCAGCAGCGGATGGTTCGTCAGCTCGATGATCAGCGCTCTCTCCAGCTGCAGGGGATGACCACCCGCTATGAGCTCATGCTGGAAGATGCCAAGCGCGTGCTGAAACAAGATATCTCCGAGACCGAGCTGGCTAACAGCATTGCCAAGGCGGCAGGCGTTGTCGCCCCGCTGGAAAACTACGCAGCTCAGGAGCGCCTCTCCATCACCCTAGGGACCAAGGCGCTGGAAAAGAAACTCGCCCTGTTGAAGTCCCTCGACATCGAGGTCTACAAGCCCGAGTTGCAAGCACTCCAAGTTCAGATGGCGCGTATGAAGCGCATCTCTCTGGAGGAGGCGACCTTCCGTCCCTTCTCCTATCTGGATGCGCCTGATGAACCCCTGAGCCGCGACAAACCCAAACGCCCGTTGATCGTGGTGCTGGCCACCCTGCTCGGCGGTATGCTGGGGGTGGGGATTGTGTTGGTACGTCATGCGTTTCGCAGGCCGGAACAGGTATAGTGTTTATCTATGAGCGAAGGGGGCATCAGCCCCCTTTTGTTTTTTTGGGCGCAGCACATGGGGGTTGCCTGTATGGATGAAAGGGGCCGCAAAAAATGATGACAACGACGAGGGGCATGGTGATCGTCAGCGCCCTTTACTGGCTGCTGGGCATGCATTTCTTTATGCACAATCCGGGGGGGGCCGGGCTCTATCTGCCCTTCAACGCCTGGGGCTGGATTTTTGCCAGCCTGGTCATCGCCCTCGGCCTGTGGCAGGTGACGCTGCGCCAGCGGCTGGTGATCTCATCCTTGCAGCTGGGGCTCTGGTTGGGGGCCTTGCTGTTGTTGCTGCCCATGGCCTATCCAGGCTTCGAGCTCAAGGATTACGCCATCTCGCGCCTGCTGGGCCTCTTCGCCGGCTTGCTGTTCCTGTTCGTGCTCTATCAGTGGCAGTTGGCAAGCCGGGCCCGCGACAGGCTGCTCTATCTGCTGCTCGGGGCCGTTGCCATCGAGGCGTTGCTTGGCCTGGTGCAGTATTACCTGCTGACGCCGGGCAACTGGATAGGCTATGACATTCGGGCCAACCGCCCCTACGGCATCTTCCAGCAACCCAATGTGATGGCGAGCTTTATGGCGACCGGGCTGGCGCTGGCCATCTGGCTGGATCTGCGGGGCCATGCGCCCCCCTGGCTCAGGGGGCTGCGCTATGGGGTGATCCTGGCAACGTCCCTGCTGCTGGTGGTGGTGCAATCCAGGGTGGGGCAACTCGGCGGGGTGCTGGCCCTGCTGCTGCTCCTACCCCGGTTGCACCGTGAGCGGTTGCTGGGCCGGGTGCTGGGTCTGGTGGCCCTGGGTGTGGCGCTCGGGCTGGCCTCCCAGTACGGGATGGCGGGGGCAAAGCGGGGGCTAGAGATGTACCAGTCCGGCGGCATGCGCTCGGTCTACTGGCCCTATGCTGCCAGGCTCATCGCCGAGGCGCCCTGGACCGGCTGGGGCTACGGCAGCTTCGAGTCCGTTTTTCTTCAGCACTACATGGCCGATAAGGCGCTGAACCCCGCCATGGTGCAGATCGAATACAACCTGGATCACCCCCACAACGAGTTTCTCTACTGGGCGGTGGAGGGGGGGATGGCCCCCATGCTCGGCATGGTGCTGATGGGGGGCGCCCTGCTGTGGCGGCTGGGTCGTGCTGGGATCGTCAGAGGGGGGGCCTTGCTGGCCCTGGTCACGCCCATCCTGCTGCATACCCAGACCGAATATCCCTTCTACCACGCCATTGCCCTGTGGTGGGCGCTGCTGCTGCTCATCCATGTGGTGGATGCGGAAGTGGAGGAGGAGGGGCTGGCCGGCCACGCCAACTGGCGGGAGCATGTCTGTCGCCCCTGGCTCTTGCTGCGCTTCGCGGCCATCGCCATTCCCCTCATAGTCGTGCCCTTTATGCTGACGGCCCTGCACACCGCCTGGGTGGTGACCAAGTATGAGCGGGGCGGTTACAAGCAGCCGGCGCTTCTGCTCGACATCGTCAATCCCATGGCCTGGCTGACCCGGGTGGAGTTTGACGTGAACGCGGTGCGGCTGATGGTGGGCCTGCAGAGCAACAACAAGGGGGAACTGGAGGCCTATCTCGACTGGGGACAGGGGTTCGTGCGCCATACCCCCAGGGCCAATATTTACGCCAACATGGTGATCGCCCTCAATGCCCTGGGGCGGCGTGAGGAGGCCGATCGCCTGCGGGCAGAGGCCCTGGTGCTTTATCCAGGTGAGCCCTTGCTCACCGGCTCGGCGGCGAGATCCGTTGCCGCGACCCTGGAGCGCAAGCCCTCTTCATAGTCCGGAGTGACAGCCCTCGGTGTCTTTCCATCACGGCCGCCTCGCGGCCGTGATCATTTCCACCCCGGGCAAGCTGGCAGTCAGCTTTGGTGGTGTAGTCTCCCCGGGGGGATGGCGTGGCCCAAGGCGGGGTCGGCGTCATCGGGTCTTGGTCGTCACCGGAGTGGATATCGTGAAGAAGAGTGCATTCATCGTCATCAGCCTGCTCGCCCTGACGGGTTCGCCCGCTGTCGCGGGCACCAGCGCCCAGGTGGAATACGGCACGGTACAGGAGAGCCGCCTCCTCACCCAGGAGGCGCCCCGGCAGGGAACTACCCGGCCCCTTCGCACCATAGGGGCGGCCGCGCTGGGAGCCGCCGTCGGCAGCCAATTTGGCGGTGGCTCCGGCCAGACCGTCGCCACCACAGTGGGGGCCGTCGCGGGGGCCGAAGTCTCCCGCCGCCGCCAGGGTAACCAGCAGAGCGGGCAGGGCCGGCAGACGGTCGAGCTGCTGATCAAGACGGAGGCGGGCAAACTGCTCAACGTCGTGCAGGAGCAGGATCCCGCACTCACCTTCGCCAAGGGGGACAGGGTGCGCATCCTGACCACGGGAGCGGACACCCGGGTCGACAAGTCTGTATAGCAACGTCGGGGCAGGAGCTGTACAAGGTTGCACCAAGGGGGTCATCGGCTCGCAAAAACGGGCTTGAGTGCTGGACGGCGGGAGCGTCTTGGCTAAGATAACCGTCTTAACGTCTTGTTTGGCAAGGGAGTATGACATGGAGATAGTACTAGGCCCATTAGAGGCGCGCGTGATCGGCTGCCTGATAGAGAAAGAGATCTGCACGCCGGATCAGTACCCTCTCTCGCTCAATGCGCTGGTCAACGCCTGCAACCAGAAGAGCAACCGCGAGCCCGTGCTGGAGCTCGCCGAGCTGGACATCCGCGCCGTGATCGACGAACTGATCCGCCGCCGCCTGGTGGTCAATACCGCCGGTTTCAACGCCCGGGTGCCACGCTATCAGCACCGCTTCTGCAACACCGAATTTGGCGAGCTCAAGTTCACGGCCCAGGAGCTCGGCATTGTCTGCGAACTCTTGCTGCGCGGCCCGCAGACCCCGGGTGAACTGCGCTCGCGCACCAATCGCCTGTGCAGTTTCGACGACGTGACCGAGGTGGATGCCGTGCTGGCCGGCCTCGTCGAGCGGGGGCCCTATGTGGTCAAGCTGCCTCGGGAGCCGGGCAAGCGGGAGTCCCGCTACGCCCACCTGTTCGGCGGGGAGATAGACCTGGAGGCCTTGGCACAGAGCGCACCGGCAGTCAGCCACGCCTCTCCTGCCGCCGATCGCCTGAGCCAGCTGGAAGAGGAAGTCGAACGCCTCAAGTCGCAGTTGCAGGCGCTGGAATCCCGCCTGGCACGGCTCGAAGGCTGAGGGTGACTCCTGACTCAATCAAGAGGCGCTGCGGCGCCTTTTTTTATGGCGCCGGCAGCCTGAGCCCTGGCCGTGGCGGCGCCTCCAGATCCCTGCGCCGCTTTTTTTGTGCTAATTCGCGCTTAAGGGTCGAGCCGCCGCCGCTTTCCCGTTAAAATTCCGCCTTTGCATCTGCCCGTGAGTTCCGATGTCAGCCTTCACCCTCTCTTCGGATTGCCATGCCCTGCTCTGCGAGCTGCAACTGCAGCGCGCCGCCAGCACCCGTTACCTGCAAGACACGCTGCATGGGCAGCATTCGCTGACCGACACCCTGAACCGGCTGGAGCGGCTGGGACTGATCCGCCAGCGCACGGAGCAGCAGTGGAGCCTGACGGCGGAGGGGACCCTGACCCTGATCCTGGCGGTACGCTCGGGGGCTTGCCCCATGCCGGACTGGCGCCGGGTGCCCTCGGTCACGGGGCAGGAGGTGGCACAAGGGGTGGTGCGCGAGCTCTGCCTGGGGGAGGCGGGGCAGATCCCGGCCTATTACCAGAGCGCGGAGCTCCTGAGCCTGCTGGATCTGCCCGACGCCCATCACCTGCTGCCTGGCTCCAGCCCCGCCTGGCAAACCCTGCTGCTCGAACACTTCGCCCTGCAGACCCTGCTGGATGCCGAGCCGGAGGCGAGCTGGCCGCTGGCGTCCCTGGTCACCCCTTGCGCCCCTGCACTAGAGGCGCGGGTCGAGGCGCTGGCCACCGAGTGGGCGTGGCTCTGCGGACCGCTGACCGGCGAGGTGACCACTCACTGGCCCGCGTTGCAACAACTGGCGGAGCGAGAGGATGAACAGCCCCTGGCCGAACGGCTCCAGAGGGCGCTTGGGCAGTGGCAGGTGCAGGGGGGGGCCGGGTCCTGGCCCAGGATGTTCAGCGCCCTGCTCTGGCTCGGCTGGTTGCAGCAGGCGGATCCCGTGCAGGGGAGCGAACAGCGCAAGAAGTGGCAGCGCAGCCTGGGCAATGGCTCCCCCCTGCTGGCGGATCTGCTGGGACAGTGGGCGGGCGATCGCCACGGTCAGGCGGTGGGGCTGTTCGATACTCTGCAACTGCCGCTGGAGGAGCTGCACTGGGGCTATCTCTGGCTCGATCTCTGCGCCCTGGCCCGCCACGGCGAACAGAGTCCCCAGGTGACCATATTGCACAAGTGGGATCTCTCCCACCTGCTCGAGGCCGAGCCGCGCCACCGTCTGATGGCCTTCTGCCAGGATCTGTTGCGGCTCTTGCTGGGGCAGGGGGCGGTGCGTGCCCCGCTGCATTCGCTGCGCGCCTCCCCCCTGGATGAGGACGAGGAGGGGGCACAGGGCGAGGAAGGCAAGGCGCCCGCCTCGGCGAGCTGGCTCAACTGGTTGCAGGGGCTGGGGCGCTCGAGCGGTGTGCGCAAGCCTCAGGAGCGGCTGGTATGGCTGCTCCACGCCGAGGGGCCCGAGCTCGAGTGCAAGATCCAGAAGCAGAGCACCAAGGGGGAGTGGACCGCCGGGCGCCGGGTCGATCCGGCCCTGCTCTCCACCCAGTACGCCAACCTGCTGGACGAGGCGGACTGGGCGCTGGTGCGCACCCTGCAGCGCAATATGGGCAAGCTGCCGCGAGAGGCCTGGCGCCCCCTGGCGGACCACCCCCGCCTGTTCAATGCCAAGGGGCAGAAGCTGCAACTGGCCATCAGCGCCCCCCTGCTGCAGATAGTGCCGGAGGAAGGCGCCCACGACCCGGCGGCCCAGGGCGCCGGCATGAAGGCTCTGCTGAGCCCGGCCGCCGCGGCCCGTGGCGCGCACATCGTGCCCCTGGCCCAGGATCTGTGGCAGCTCATTCTGACTCCGCAGGCGCTGCTCGACAGGCTGCCGGCCCTGGAGGCCATCCCTGCGTTGCCGCCCGCCGGGCTCGACGAGCTCCAGCGCACCCTGGATGCCATCCCGGATCTTCCCTGGCACAGCCAGGTGGCGGGGCTCAAGGGCAACGCCGAGCTGGCCCCCTGGCCCGGCATCCCCTCGGTCCAGCTGGATTGGCAGGAGGGCCAGCTGGTGGTCCAGCTGGTGACCCGGGAGGGGGATCTCCCTCCCTTGCCGCTTGGCAAGGGGGAGGCCATGGTGCGCCAGGGGATCCGGGAGTACCACTACTGGCAGCGGGATCTGGCCGCCGAGAAGGCCGAGGCCCAGCGCCTGCGCAACCAGTTGCCCATCGGCCTGCCGGGCAACGAGTGGAAGCTGGATGGCGAGCAGGCGCTGACCCTGGTCAACGCCCTGCCCGAGCTGGTGGACGCCGGCGTGGTGGTGCACTGGCACCAGGACAGCGCCCGCCTCAAGAGCCTCGACGAGGCGGCCTTGAGCCTGCGCATCGAGCGGCGCCAGGACTGGTTCCAGGTGGAGGGGGCGCTGGCGCTGGACGAGCACCAGATCCTCGATCTTCGCCTCATCCTGCGTCAGCTGACCCCGGGGCAGCGCACCGTCCAGCTCGACGAGAAGACCAGCCTGATGCTGAGCGACAAGCTGGTGGAGCGCCTCACCATGCTGGGGGCCATGCTGGACACCGAGCAGCGCATCAACAACAAGCTGGCCTACCCCCTGGCCCGCCTGCTGTCGGCGGTGACCACCGCCGGGGATGACGCCTGGCACGACTTGCAGCAGGAGTGGCAGCAGGAGGTGGAGTGTGCCCCCGAGCTGTTGACGGCGCTGCGGGACTACCAGAAGGAGGGGGTGCGCTGGATGGCGACCCTGGCGCACCACGGCTTCGGCGCCTGCCTCGCCGACGACATGGGCCTGGGCAAGACGTTGCAGGCGCTCATGGTGCTGCGCATGCGCCAGCATCTCGGCCCCGCCCTGGTGGTGGTGCCCAAGTCAGTGGTCACCAACTGGCAGGAGGAGGTGGCGCGGTTCGCCCCCGAGCTGGAGGTGGTGGTGTTCGAGCACCCCGCCGAGCGGGCGACCCTGATCCAGGAGGCCAAAGCCGGGCAGATCATCCTGGTGAACTACGGCATGCTCGGCAGCCTCTCCCAGGCGCTCAAGTCCCGTCACTGGGCGAGCATGGTGCTGGACGAGGCGCAGCAGATCAAGAATGCCGGCACCCAGCGTGCCAAACTGCTGTTCCAGCTCGACGGGGATTTTCGCCTGGCCCTCTCCGGCACCCCCATCGAGAACCACCTCGGCGAGCTGTGGAGCCTGTTCACCTTCATCAACCCAGGCCTGCTCGGCAGCCTCAGCGAGTTCAAGCGCCGCTTCGGCAAGGCGGTGAAGGATCCCCGCCACATGGCGATGCTGCGGGCGGTGATCAGCCCCTTCATCCTGCGCCGCCTCAAGCAGCAGGTGTTGACCGAGCTGCCGGACAAGACCGAGATCATCCACCACATCAGCCTCTCCCCCGAGGAGCGCCAGCTCTACGAGGCGACAAGGCGCGAGGTGGTGCAGCAGGTGCAGAGCGCCGATGGCCGCGCCCTGATGCACGTACTGAGCGGGCTGACCCGGCTGCGGCGCCTCTGCTGCTCGCCCCAGCTGGTGATGCCGGAGTGGTCCCAGACCAGCAGCAAACTGGACGAGGCCATGAACCTGCTGGAGGAGGCCATCGACGGCGGCCACCGGGTGCTGGTGTTCAGCCAGTTCGTCGATCTGCTGAGCCTGCTGCGAGCGCGAATCGCGCAGAAGCAGTGGGACTACTGCTATCTGGACGGCGGCTGCTCCGCTAAGTCACGCCAGGAGTCCATCCTGCGTTTTCGTCACGAAGCGGTGCCCCTGTTCCTCATCAGCCTCAAGGCGGGGGGCACGGGTCTCAACCTGACCCAGGCCGATACAGTGCTGCACCTGGACCCCTGGTGGAACCCGGCGGTGGAGGATCAGGCGAGCGATCGGGCCCACCGCATGGGCCAGACCCAGCCGGTGACCGTCTATCGGCTGGTGTGCGAGCAGACGGTGGAGGAGAAGATAGTGGCCCTGCACGACGAGAAGCGGGCCCTGGCCGATGGCCTGCTGAGCGGCCAGTCCGAGGTGAAGGGGCTGGACGTGGAGAGCCTGAGAGCGCTGCTGATGAGCTGACAGCCTGTGCGGGTGAGCGAGACAAGGGGAGCATCTGGGATGCTCCTCTTGTCGTTGGGGCCGTGCGGGCGAGCTACCCCTGATAGAGGTAGAGGTGCAGCCGCTCGATGATGGGCTCGCCGCCAATCTTGCGATCCCGGCGCGCCTGACGAAGCTTGGGCGGGTAGTGGCCCAGGTGGGTGACGCTGGGCGAAGTATCGGAGCAGAGCAGTAACGGCAGGCTGGCCTTGAGCTGCTGCTTGCGCGGCTCCCTGTCCTGCCAGAGCAGGTTGATCATGGGGTGGGTCTTGACCGGCCGGCGGATGCGCAGCTGGGCATCCGCCGGCAGGCGGCGAATGTCGTACACCTCCTGGTCCACCATCTTGCTCCACTCCTCGTTGTCCGACAGGGCCGGGATGTAGCGACGGCTGCGCTCCAGCATCTCCAGCACCTGCTCACGGCTGAGGCGGCTGATGCTCTGCTTGTCGGCCCAGGTGAAGCCGAGAGAGTGGAGCTCCCCCTGAAGCCAGGTCAGCTTGCGATAGACCTGCAGGGTGATGACGCCGGGCAGGGCGCCGTGCACCAGCTCGAACTTCTCGTCCCGTCCGCCGGCGGCCTGCACCAGGGCCTTGAAGGCGAGCTTGTGGCCGTTGATCTCCTCGAGCAGGGGGGCCAGATCAGCGGCACAGGCGGCGGGGAAGCGCAGCCAGCCCGGCAGGCGATGGGTAGCCTTGGTGGAGCAGCCGGGGCGGGCACTGTGATCCTGAAAGGCCGCCAGGGTTGCGGCCAGCGCCGCGTCGCCCTGCAGATGGCCGACTTCGATGGCCTCGATGGGCTCGTGCTCTTCCCCCTGCGCCACGGCGGGGAGGGGATAGACATGGGCCTCCTGCAAGTCGAGCCGGGCGAGCCGACTGGCGAGGCGGGCCAGGGCCTCTTCCAGCAGGGCCATCTGTTGGCGCAGGGCGGCGGCGGGGGTAAAGGTGTCCATCGGCAGATCCTGTGTGTCGCCTGTCCGGCATTGAGGAGAAAGGCAGCATGACTGACTACTGTATAAATAACCATACCAGCATGTCGACAGGGTGCCAAGTGTCCCTTTCTGCCCCTGATCGGGGTCGCCTCGCGGTGCGTGGCGAGGGCGTTGCCTTGCTGCATCGTTCTGTTAAATAACGATCTTTAATGAAACTTGCGGTTAACAATTGGTGGTGAGACCGGGCTGGCCGGCTTTGGTCCCGGCGCCGGTCCGTGCATAGCTAACGCAGGAAACTGCATAGTTAGAAACCCGTGATGCAGGAGAAAATGCTGTCGGGTTGCACGGGGGAAAGTTGCCCTACCATTTATGATAAAAATCATATGGTTATGTTTTGATGGTTGGGGAGAATAGCCATTACTTTTACTAATGTCATGTATCAAAATTCGTCAATTGAGGCACCTCACCGGGCTGACTAAGCTTTGCGCAAGAAAATACGAACCCAGTGCAGAACTTAGAGGAGCCACACCATGGCCAACATGACCTATACCGAAGCCGGTTACCAGCACTCCAGCGAATCGAACCTGGTTGTTCGCGCCAAGATGACCGTCCTGACCTGGCTGGAACGCAGCCGCAGCCGTCGCCAGCTCTCCGAGCTGCCCGCCTACCTGCTCAAGGACATCGGTCTGAACGAAGCCGATCGCTATCAAGAGACCACCAAGCCGTTCTGGCGTGGTTGATCAGCCGGGCACGGATGCCTCGTTTCTCTCGCTGATCCCCGGGGCCTGATGCCCTCGTGAAGAGCCGCCCTTTCCCCTTGCCGTCTGCCGTCGTTTTTCCTCCCCCGTATTGCTCTCGCGTCCCCTGGTGTTGAATGACTTGTCATCAACCATCGTCAATTTTGTGTCGTTACTGTTTGAATTTGTTTAAAAATTGATTTTAAGCCCGCTCGCCTTGCGTATAATCCGGCCATGGTATTCCAGACAAGAGGGTGAGACGGATGATTCCCCAGCATGACTTTTTGGCCCTGACGCGTCGCCACGAGTGGCAGCTCGATCCCTTCGACTTCGACCTGCCCGACGGCACCAGGGTGAGCGTGTGGGACACCGGCGTGATCTGCCTGGAGCCCGCCCACGGGGCGGAAGATAGGCCGGGCGGGCGCAAGGACATAGTGCTCTCCTGCGGCATCCACGGCAACGAGACCGCCCCCATCGAGATCTGCAACCAGTTGCTGAGCCGCTTGCTCGGGGGAGAACTCAGGGCTCGTCACCGGGTGCTGTTTCTGTTTGGCAACCCTGCCGCCATGAACCAGGGTGTGCGGGAGGTGGAAGAGAACATGAACCGGCTCTTCTCCGGTGCCCACAGCAGGGGGGAGGGGCTGTGCAACCGGGAGCGCATTCGCGCCATGCGCCTGGAGCAGTATGTGGGCCGCTTCTTCGCCGATCCCGCCAGGCCCCGCTATCACTACGATCTGCACACCGCCATCCGCGGCTCGCGCCACGAGAAGTTTGCCGTCTATCCCTTCCCCCACGAGCGCCCCCACTGCAAGGAGCAGGTCCGCTTCCTCGGTGCCTGCGGCGTGCGCACCATACTGCTCTCGAGCGGCCCGACCACCACCTTCAGCTATTACAGTTCGCACCAGCACGGGGCCCATGCCTTCACGGTGGAGCTGGGCAAGGTGCGCCCCTTCGGCGAGAACGACATGACCCGCTTCATCGAGGTGCGCCAGGCGTTGCAGGAGCTGGTGACCCAGGATGAGGTGTTGCTCGAGCCCTGGCGGGCGGATGATTTCACCCTCTTCGCCATCGATCGGGTGATCAACAAGCAGTCGGAGCAGTTCCGTTTCCTGTTTGCCAGCGATGTGGACAATTTCACCGAATTTCCCCAGGGTTTTGTGCTGGCCGAAGACGGGGATCGGCAATACAGGGTAGAGAAACCGCGGGAGGCGGTGGTCTTCCCCAACGCCAACGTGGCCATTGGCCAGCGCACCATGCTGCTGGTGGTGCCGACCCGGCTGTGGGAGTGATCCCGGTCCGTCCGTACTGGCAGGATCTGCCTCCCTTGCGGCCCGCAGCGCCGTTGTGATGGGAGGCGCGATCCCGAACTCGCCGTGACAGGGAGCCTGAATGGGCTCCCTTTTTCGTTTCTGCTCGCCGAAGATCTCAGTGTCTTTCTGAAATTAAAGAAGTTTCTACTGGTCTTACCTGAGTGAATCCCATTGCCCTGCGTTTAACATGTTGTTTACATTTTAGGAGTCACCTCATGGTGGTGACGCTGACAACGGCAAGGAGCCAGTTATGACCCATGTCGACATCCCCTTCCTTCGTTACCTCGATGAGGAGGGGCGCCCGGTCGCGACACTGCCGACCTGGCTGGACAAGGCGATACTGCACACCTTCTACCGCAACATGGTGATGGTGCGCAGCTACGACAAGAAAGCGATTGCACTGCAGCGAACCGGCAAGCTCGGCACCTTTCCCTCCCACCTGGGGGCGGAAGCGGTCGGGATAGGGGTCGGTCTCGCCATGCAGCCGGAGGATGTCTACGTGCCCTACTACAGGGACATGCCCACCCTCTACGTGCGGGGCGTGCCCATGGAGCAGAACCTGCAGTACTGGGGCGGGGATGAACGGGGCAGCGTCTTTTACAAGGCCGACGGCGAACTTTCCGAAGATCTGCCCATCTGCGTGCCCATCGCGACCCAGATCACCCATGCCGCCGGCATCGCGGCCGCCTTCAAGCTGCGCAATCAGCCCAGGGTCGCCGTGGTCACCATAGGGGATGGCGGCACCTCCAAGGGGGACTTCCTCGAGGGGCTCAACTGCGCCGGCGTCTGGCATCTCCCCATGGTGATGATCATCAACAACAACCAGTGGGCCATCTCGGTGCCGCGCAAGCTGCAGTCGAGCGCCCCGACCCTGGCCCAGAAGGGGATTGGGGCCGGCGTGCGCAGCCTCCAGGTGGACGGCAACGACGTGGTGGCCGTCTTTGATGCGACCCGCACCGCCGTCGAACGGGCTCGCAGCGGCAAGGGACCGACCCTGATCGAGGCCGTCAGCTACCGGCTCGGGGATCACACCACCGCCGACGACGCAACCCGTTATCGGGACTCTGCCGAGGTGGAAGCCGCCTGGGCCAGGGAGCCCGTCAAGCGGCTGCGCCAGTTCATGGCCGGTCAGGGCTGGTGGGACGAGGCGCAGGAGCAGGCGCTGCTGGCGGAGGCGAGCCGCGAAGTCGAGCGCGCCGTGGCCGCCTATGAGGGCATGATGCCGCAGGCGCCGGAGACCCTGCTCGACTATCAGTTTGCCGAGCTGCCGAAGGATTACCGCGCACAGCGCCGGCGCATCATCGCCAAGGGTATGCAGCAGCACGGCGGGGAGGCTCACCATGAGTGAAATAACGCTGCTCGAAGCCATCAATCTGGCGCTGCACCACGAGATGGAGCACGACCCCGACGTGGTGGTGCTGGGCGAGGACGTGGGGGTCAATGGCGGGGTGTTCCGTGCCACCGTGGGCCTGCGCGACAAGTTCGGTTTCAAGCGGGTGATAGACACCCCGCTGGCCGAGGGGCTGATCGCCGGGGTGGCGGTGGGCATGGCGACCCAGGGGCTCAAGCCCGTCGCCGAATTCCAGTTCCAGGGATTCATCTTCCCCGGCATGGAGCAGATCGTCTGCCAGGCGGCGCGCATGCGCAACCGCACCCGGGGGCGGCTCTCCTGCCCCATCGTCTATCGCTCGCCCTATGGGGCCGGCATCCACTCCCCCGAGCACCACAGCGAGAGCGTGGAGGCCCTGTTCGCCCATATCCCGGGGCTGCGGGTGGTGATCCCCTCCAGCCCGAGGCGGGCCTACGGCCTGCTGCTGTCGGCCATCCGCGACCCCGATCCGGTGATGTTCTTCGAGCCGGATCGCATCTATCGCTCCATGAAGTCGGAAGTGGTGGATGACGGTGTCGGCCTGCCGCTGGATGTCTGCTTCACCCTGAGACCGGGTCGGGATCTGACCGTGGTCGCCTGGGGGGCCTGTATCCAGGAGGTGATGCGGGCCGCCACCCTGCTGGCGGAGCAGGACATCCAGTGCGAGGTGCTGGATCTCGCCACCATCAAGCCGCTGGACATGGAGACCATACTGGCCTCGGTGCATAAGACCGGGCGCCTGCTGGTGGTGCACGAGGCCTGTGGCAGCTTCGGGGTAGGCGCCGAGATAGTGGCGCGGGTCACCGAGGAGGCGCTCACCGCCCTCAAGGCCCCGCCCAGACGCCTCACCGGGGTGGATGTTGCCGTGCCCTACTATCGCAACGAGGAGTACTACCTCATCACCGAGCAGGAGATCGCCGATGCGGCTCGCCAGCTGATGGAGAACAAATGGCTATGACCTTTTTCACAGGTTGGCGCGCTGGCGCCCCGGCAAGCAAGAGCCATGAGATCTTTCAACCTTTGGTGATGTTCCTGCGGATGGAGAACGGGTCATGAAATTTTTCAAATTACCGGATCTGGGCGAAGGGTTGGCCGAAGCCGAGATCGTCGAATGGAAGGTACGCGCCGGTGAGACCGTGAGCGTCGATCAGGTGCTGTTGTCGGTGGAAACCGCGAAGGCGCTGGTGGATGTGCCCTCGCCGGTGGCCGGGGTGATCGCCCGGCTGTGCGGTCAGGAAGGGGACATACTCCACATCGGCGCCCCCCTGGTGGAATTCGAGGGCGGTGAGGACGATGGCACCGTGGTGGGCAAGGTGAGTGCCCATCAGCAGCACATCGAGGATCACTTCGTGGTGGGGGCCATGGCGCCCGGTGGCACCCTGGTGCAGGCCATGCCCGCCGTGCGCCTGCTGGCGCAGAAACTCGGCCTCGACATCGACAGGATCCAGGGCAGCGGCAGCGCCGGCATGGTGACCGAGCAGGACGTGCAGAGCACCTTCGAGGCGATGCAGGGGAGTGGCAACGAGTTCCTCAAGGGGTCGCGGCGGGCCATGGCCAAGGCAATGGAGCACTCCCACAGGACTGTGGTGCCGGTCAGCATCACGGACGAGGTGGACTTGCGCCACTGGCGGTCCGACGAAGACGTGACGGTGCGCCTCATCAAGGCGATCGGCGTCGCCTGCCGGGCCGAGCCCTCCATGAATGCCTGGTTTGACGGGGAGACCCTGTCGCGGCGGCTGTTCAGCGAGGTCAACGTGGCCATTGCGGTCGACTCCAAACACGGGCTCTATGTGCCCGTGATGGAGAACGTGGCCGAGCGGGATAGGGCGGACATCCGCCAGGGGCTGGATCGGATGATCGCCGACGTGAAGGCCCGTGCGGTACCGCGGGAGATGCTGCAGGGGGCGACCATCACCCTCACCAACTTCGGTGCCATCGCGGGCCGTTACGCCAGCCCCATCGTCACGCCGCCCCAGGTGGCCATCATAGGGGCGGGCAAATTGTTTGAGAAAGTCGTGTTCATCCACGGGGAGGCACGCCCGGTCAGAGCACTGCCGTTGTCGATGACATTCGACCACAGAGCCTGCACCGGCGGTGAGGCGGCACGCTTCCTCAAGGCCCTGGTACAGGCGCTGGAAGCCCCCTCATTGTGACATTTGTGCCCTGCCGTGGCAGGGCACAAATTGTTTGCGTAATCCCCAAAGCCACGTATAATCTAAACTAGCTTGAAAGGGCGATAGTTATGTCAATGAATATGATGTTTTACATCTTTTCCTGTTGTTCATAAGTTAATCCCGTTTTTTGAGCTTTATCCGCTGAAAAGCATAAGTAATTATTTTGAATACAGGTTTAAAGATATGTCTAACATGATCACCGGTACCGTTAAGTTTTTCAACGAAACCAAAGGTTTTGGCTTCATCCAGCAAGAAAACGGCCCGGACGTTTTCGTTCACTTCAGCGCTATCAGCGGTAACGGCTTCCGTACCCTGGCTGAAGGTCAGCGCGTACAGTTCTCTGTGACTCAAGGTCAGAAAGGCCCGCAGGCTGAGAACGTAACTGCTCTGTAATTCTTACAGAATTTAAGAAAGCCGTGGTGCCTCTGGTTCCGCGGCTTTTTGTTTATGGACGCTTCACTCCCATCTGTGGGGAGTGAATGGTGCTACTTCCTACTCTCTCGTTGCCTCCACCATGCTGCCATCTCTTCTGCTTGCCGCCACGCTGATCACTTCTGCCGATGTACAGGGGCGGGATGCTGTCGAGGCCGAGGCAAAAGCCGTATGCCAGCAGTTTGTCGAGGTGCGCGTGGACGGCGGCTCCCTGCCCGACGAGATCAAGGCTCAACCATTGCCAAAACGGGTGGGGGAGTGGATGGTCGATGGCAAAGTAAAAGGACCCGAAGGTCCTTTGCTGTTTGCCTGTTTGCTGCGTCAGGGGAAACGCTGGGAGCTGCTCAACTTTTCGCTGTGGGCTCCCAAAGCAATCAAAGCGGTTTGAGTGCGACCAGCAGGTGCTGCAGGTGCTCGACCATGGTCATGCCGAATGGCGTCAGATAGCCACCATCTTCCGCGCTGATGAGCCCCTGCTGATGCAGGCGTGATGCTGCCTGGCAGAGTTCGTCGGACATGTCGCTGCGCAACTTGATCCCCAGGCTCATGTTGGCCGGATCAAAACATGCCAGTATTTTCAAATCGTTTACAAACTCGTTAGAAACCTGGTCGATCCCGATCATGAATGCACTCCTTACGCTAAAGATGTATGCAAACTAGCATTCCCGGATCCACTTTAGTGGGCGCTGGCTCAAACTATTGGGCTTTCTCCTTTCCATGCGTGCTCAAACGCTGCTTTTTTGGCCGTCCTGCCAGTGCTTGCAGGAGGCGTAGTTGAGTCCGCCCCTGCCATGCCAAACATGATAGGATAGGTGCCTCCTTTGTCTTTCTGGCCGAACGCTGTGTATCGGCCTCCGGTTCAAGGCGTATTCCATGGTCAAGATCACACTGGTATCACTGCTGCACACTCTGGGGACGCGTTTCCCCGTCTATCCCGCCTCCCTGTTGTTGCCCCTGCTCGAGCAGCATCAGGGCGATGTCTGGCTGCCAGCCTGCAAGGGAGCGGATGTCGCTGCCCTGCGTCAGCATGGCAAGGGGGCCGCCGCCCGGACCCTGGCCCCGCTGACGGCGGCCTGGTGTGATTTTGCCACCGGTGAAGAGGGGGCGACGCCCGAGCTGGATGCGCTGGCCAATTACGACAGCGAAATGATGGACAATTTGCTGATGTACTGGCACAGCCCGGCCAAGATCAACAGCCCGATCACCGACAACCTGTTCGAGTTGCGCCGCGAGGTGGTGGATGAGGCCCATGGCGGCAAGCTGGCCGCCGCCTGGCAAGCGCAACAACAGGCCCGTTTCGAGCAGATCATGGCCGCTGCCCTGGCCGGACGGGAGCCGCTCTGCTTCGTCGAGGTGGAGTCCGCCTACTGGCTGCGCCAGCGTTTCAGCGAGATGGCGGAGATCACCCTGGTGACCCCCGAGCTGGGATGAGATCGCGAAAAATCGGTGACCGATCTCTCATACTGGACAAGGCGCCGGCAAGATGTGAACATGGCGCCCTTTATTGCACAAGAGACTTGACCGATGAGCTATGAACTGAGCGACACCGAGCGCAATGCAGCGCTGCAACTGAACGCGGACTACCGCTTTGATCACTTCATCAGCAAGCTGGTCGAGCACGAAGAGCTGTTCGTTCTGACCGACGAGCACGGCGTCATGATGCTGACCACCGACGATGAAGACTGCATCCCGGTATGGCCGCATCCGGAATACGCCAAGGCGTGGGCCGAAGGGGAGTGGGCCGACTGCAAGCCGCAGTCCATCACCCTCAAGGTGTGGCTGGAGCGCTGGATCGACGGCATGGAGCAGGATGAGTTGTGCGTTGCCGTGTTCCCGACCCCGGATCAGGAAGGTATCGTGCTGGAGCCGGCCGACGTGGCCGACGCTATCGCCCAGAAGCAGGCCAAGCGCGGTTAATCGCTGCTGCTTCCAGCTGGCAACCCCGGTAGCAAAAAAGACCCCGCCACTGTGCGGGGTCTTTTTGTTGGTGGCCTAGGCCAACCTTGGCAAAGAGGCAGGCTGCGCAGGCCCCTATTTCTGCTGATAGGTGGTATCAATCCGGGTGACGGCCGGAAAGGTCTGATCCGCCTCGATGGCGGCCTGGGTCTGCGTCTTGGCCTCTTCATCAATCCAGAACAGGCCACCGTAGCTGTAGCCGCTGTTGCTGCCGTCCAGCGGCCAGTAGAGCACCTCGCTCTTGGGCGTCGCCGGCAGCTTGGGCAGTTTTATCCAGCGCCAGGCCCCTTCCCGGGTGTAGGGCACCTGGTAGGCGGGCACGAAGCTGGCCAGCTCATAGAGCCTCTGCTGGATCTGGCGCGACAGCGCCGTTTTTTTGGCGAAGTCGAACTCCTTGTCGTACTGCTCCACCAGGGCCGTGATGGCGTCATCATCGATGTTCATGATGTTGTTGGTCTGCGGCTTGTTGGCGTTGATCTTGTGGAAGAACTCCCAATAGGCGGGATAACGGCTGCCTGACCAGGCCATCCAGGCGCTCTGGTGCTTTTTCTCCAGCATCGACTTGAAGCCGGCCGAGGCATCCATCAGGTTGAGCTCGAGGTTGAGCCCCGCCTTCTTGGCCTCTTCGCGCAGCAGGGTGAGGCGCTGGGCGTGCTCCGCCGTGGTGTAGGTGATGGTCAGAGTCAGCGGCTGGCCCTGGCTGTTTTGCAGGGTACCGTCGGGACCGGGCTTGGTGAAGCCGGCCTTGGCGAAGTAGTGGCGCGCCAGCTCGGGATCAAACGGGCGGGCCTTGAGCTCCGTATTGGTGAATTCCCCCTGGCCGGAGCCATAGCTGTTGAGGCGCTGGTAATCTCCCCGTAGCAGGGTGGTGAGCATCTTGTCGAGATTGAGGGCGTGCTGGATGCCGAGCCGCACATCGAGATTGCGCAGCAGCGGATCGGCGGTGTTGAGATAGAGCCCCGTTGGGGGCTGGGGTGTCTGGTTGTAGAACCAGAGGCGTTCGATATAGCCCTTGGCGAACTCCGGCGTTTTGCTCTTGTCGTGCCACCAGTTGGGCATCACCAGCGGGAAGGTATCGAGCTCGCCGCGCAGGAAGTGCTGCCAGGCGATGTTCTGATCCCTGAGCACCTTGAGCTCGATCCGATCCGGGTTGAAGCGGTGCTGGAAGTAGCGCTCGTCATTGCCCCACCAATCCTTGACCCGCTCGAAGGTGACCGACTTGCCCTTCTTCACCTCGCCAAGCTGATAGGGGCCGGTCACCGGCAGCAGCTTCCAGTTGTACGCCTTGACCCAGTCGGCGGTGATCTTGATGGCGTGGCTGGGGGCCGGGCTGAAGGGCAGGGATTCCAGCAGATCCTGGCGACTCTTGGCACTGCCGCTGGAGATGGCCAGGGTGTGGTCATCAAACTTGGTCACTTCGCTTATCTGGGTGCTGTAGTAGTTGTTGTACCAGGGGTCGTTGATCTCTTTGCTGCGCAGCAGCTTGAGGGTGAACAGCCAGTCATCGGCGGTGACCGGTTGACCGTCCGACCAGCGTGCCTTGGGATTGATGCGCAGATAGAGGGTCTTGTGGTCAGCTCCGAAGGCCCATTCGTTGGCCAGCATCGGCATGGGATTGCCGGTGACGGGATGGGTGCTCAAGAGCGGCAGGTTGGTCTCCCGCATATAGCCGGCGAAGCCGCCGTTGGAGTCCGGGCCGTAGACCCGCAGGGTCAGCGGAAAACTGGTCATGAAGCCGCGAAAGGTACCGCCCCGCTTGGCGGCCGGATCCGCGAAAGCCGGATCCGCGTTGTTGCTCTCCCAGGTCAGATCGGCTGGCAGGGTGGCGCTCCAGCCGTAGTGGCTCAGGCAGAGGGTCAGGGCAATGGCGCTGGTGCGCAGAAGGCGCGGGATGATGCGGGGGCTGGCGGTGAAGGTCGATGGCATGTCCTTGCTCTCCTGATGGCTGCGTCCTGCAGGCCACTGGTGGGTGGCTCCAGCCCCGATGGGGGCTGGCTCATCATGGAAAGTTTCCCCGCCCTGGTCAATGGCGGCGGGCAAATAAGGATCAGGCTGCAGCCTGCGGCTTGAACCAGCGCAGCCGGCCGCCCAGCAGATGCACCACGAATCCCAGCAGCACCAGGGCCGAGCCCAGCCACTGCAAGGGGGTGGGGTGCTCATCCAGCAGCAGGGCCGCTGCCACCATGCCGACGCAGGGCACCAGCAGGGAGAGAGGGGCCACCTGCGCCACCGGGTAGCGCATCAGCAGCCGTCCCCACAGGCCGTAGCCGAGCCAGGTGGCGACAAAGGAGAGATAGAGCACGCACAGGAACCCCTGCCAGCTGATGTTGAGCAGGCTGCTGGCCATCAGCTCGGGCCCCTCGAACAACCAGGAGAGCGCGAAGAAGGGGAGGATGGGCACCAGTCCACCCCAGGCGATAAGGCTCGGCAGCGTGGTCTGGTAGCGCAGCCCGATCTGGCGATTGATGACGTTGCCAAGCCCCCAGCAGGCGGCCGCGCAGAGGGTCAGCACGAAGCCGAGCAGAGTGAGATTGCCTTCGCCATGGGTGGCGATGAGATAGAGGCCGGCCCCCGCCAGCGGCAGGGCCACCCAGTGGTGGGGTTGCCAGCGCTCACCCAGCCAGATCATGGCGAACAGCAGGGTGAACACCACCTGGGATTGCAGCACCAGCGAGGCCATGCCCGCCGGCATGCCAAACTTCATGGCGCAAAACAGAAAGGAGAACTGCCCCAGACTGATGGCTCCGCCATAGGCCAGCAGCCAGCGCCACGGCATGGCGGGTCTGGGGACCAGCAAGATGGCGGGAAAGACCACCCCGACGAAGCGCAGCGCCCCCAGCAGCAGCGGGGGAATCCCCTCCAGCCCCCACTTGATGGCGACGAAGTTGAGCCCCCAGCAGAGGATGACCAGAGCAGCCAGAAATTTGTCCTTGGTGTGCATGCAGCGTCCTTCGGTCTGTGGCCTCTGGCAGGAGAGGCCAAAAGAGGACGAGCATACCCCAGCCTCGGTGGGCGCCGTCAAGCCGCCAGGCGGGGGAGCAACCTGGCAACGGGGGGCAAGGTGCGATTCAGGCGGCGACGCAGTGCACTGTGATGCCGCGTGCGGCCAGGGTGGCCCGCATGGGGGCGGGCAGGGCGTCGTCGGTGACCAGCACGCCGATCTGGCCTGGCGTGCCGAGCGGGCTCGGGTGGATGGCGCCGAACTTGCTGCTGTCGGTGATGACCACATTAGTCACCCCCTTGGCCAGCACGCTGTTGACCACGTCGGCCCGCATCATGTCGCGGCCGGTGAAGCCCATCTCGGGATGAAAACCGTCTACCCCGATGAAGGCCTTTGAGAAGTGTACCTGCTCGATGCACAGCCGGGTCAGTGGCCCCACCACGCTCTCGCTCTGATGCTGGAACAGGCCGCCGAGCAGCACTACCTGAGCCTGGGTGTCGCGCAGCAGGTGGGCGATGTAGCTGCTGATGGTGATGATGGTGACCCGCTTGTGCAGGGCCAGATGACGGGCCAGCAGGGCGTTGGCGCTGCCTCCTTCGATAAAGACCGTCTCGCCATCCTCTACCAGCTGGGCGGCTCGCTCGGCGAGGCGCTCCTTGAGCAGGTAATTGATGTTCATCCGGGCGTCGGGATCGTCGCTCTCCAGCGCCATGGCCGAGCCGTGCACCCGCTTGAGCAGCCCCTGTTTTTCGAGCGCGGTCAGGTCGTTGCGCACCGTCACCTCCGATACCCCGGTACGTTGGGAGAGCTCGCTCACGCTCATCTTGCGGGCCTGATGGACCAGGGTGAGGATCAGTTGGTGGCGTGGGTTCATGGGGCCTCGCTGGCTGGCAGTGGATAGCGGCAAGCCACCGCGCGGGTGGCTTGCCGGTCATAAAGGGGCACAGCTGCCCCTGGTGGGGCCCGTCAGAGACTGTGCTCGGTGCGGGCGATGATATCATCTTGCGCATCGGGGGATAAGGCGGTGAAGAAGGCCGAATAGCCCGCCACC
Source organism: Aeromonas sp. FL131 (assembly GCF_049860615.1). Classification (NCBI taxonomy): domain Bacteria; kingdom Pseudomonadati; phylum Pseudomonadota; class Gammaproteobacteria; order Aeromonadales; family Aeromonadaceae; genus Aeromonas; species Aeromonas sp. FL131. The sequence continues at coordinate 2,645,479 of NZ_CP187595.1, read as the reverse complement.
CGCACCACCAGATCCCGATACTGGTCGGGATGGGCCTTGGCGGCCAGCAGGGTTTCCCGCGAGACGATGTTGTACTGCACGTGCCACCCCTTGTGCACCTCGAAGAAGGTGCGCAGCAGGCTCATCAGCTTGGTCTTGTCCCGCTCGTTTTCAAGGCTGGCCGGGCTCAGCTTCTGGTTGAGCAGCACGCCGCCGAGGATGGCCGCCGTGGGCAGCTTGCCGAGCGAGTTGAACACAGCCGTGGGGCCGAGGCGATCCGAGCCTGACGCTGGGCTGGCCCCTTCCGCCAGCGGGGTGCGGGCGTGGCGGCCATCCGGGGTGGCCATGGTGGCCGCCCCAAACGGCACGTTGGCCGAGATGGAGGAGGTGCCCGCATAGTAGGTGCCGCCGATGGGGCCACGGCCGAAGCGGGTGTTGTGCAGCCCCTTGAGCTCGTCGATGTAGCTCTGGTAGGCCTGCACCAGCAGCAGGTCGACCTCGTCCAGATCGTTGCCGTATTTGGGGGCCGCGTGGGTGAGGCGCTGGCGCAGCTGTTCGCCCTCGAGCCCGGCAAAATCCTGCTCGAGCGCTTCGGCCAGCTCGCGCTGATCCACCACGCCCTGCTCGAACACCAGTTTCTTCAGCGCCGCCAGGCTGTTGCCCAGGTTGGCGATCCCCACCTGCAGGCCGGAGACCCAGTCATAGACGGCGCCCCCCTGCTTGATGGTCTTGCCGCGTTCGATGCAGTCATCCACCAGGGCGCTGCAGAGGATGTCGTGGGCCTGGGCCTCCAGCACGCTGTCGACCACGCAGTCGATCTCGATGGATTTGCGGGTGAAGTAGCGCACCTGCTCATCCCAGCGGGCCATCACCTCGTCGAAGTGGCCGAACGAGCCTTGCCGCAGTGACTGGGGCTGGGGCAGGAAGACCTTGCCGGTGGTGGCGTCACGGCCGCCATCCAGCGCCGCCAGCAGGATGCGGGCGAAGTTGATGAAGCTCATGCCGGTGCAGCGATAGCCCCACTTGCCGGGCACCGCGGTTTCGATGCAGCCGATGGCGGCGTAGTGGTGGGCATCCTCCTCGCTCACCCCGAGCTTGATGAACTCGGGGATCACCACCTCGTCGTTGTTGAAGGCGGGCATGCCGAAGCCGCAGCGGATCACCTGGATGCAGGCGTCGAGGAAATCCTCGCTCATTCGTGCGTGGTAGCGCACCGAGAGGTTGGGCTGGGTCGAGCGCAGCTGGCCGCAGGACTCCAGAATCGCGTAGGAGAGGCCGTTGACCGCGTCATGGGCCTTGCCATCCCGCCAGTTCTGGCCGCCGATGGTGACGTTTTGATAGAGCGGGCTGCCGGCGGAGGCCTTGGAGTGGGTGCCGGAGCGGATCTTGTTTACCTCCAGCAACTTGAGCCAGCACCCTTGCAGCAGCTCGATGGCGCGTGTGCGCGGCAGGGATTCCGACAGCTCTACTTCGCGGCGATACCAGGGATAGAGGTATTGGTCCATCCGGCCAAACGACACCGAGTGGCCGTTGGACTCGATCTGCAGGATGAGCTGAATGAAGTAGCAGAGCTGCAGCGCCTGCCAGAAGGTCTCGGGGGGCCGGTGGGCGATGTGAGCGCAGTTGAGGGCTATGGTCTCAAGCTCGCAGCGGCGCTCTGGGCGCGGCTCCTGCTGCGCCAGTTCGCGGGCCAGTGCGGCGTAACGCTCGATGTGCTGGCTGACGGCATCGAAGGTGATGGCGACGGCCTGCAGGAACTGCTCGCGCTGCAGATCGGCCCAGTCCGCCAGATCGAGCCGGCCGCGCCGCTCGGCCACCTTGGCCTTGAGGCCGTCGAGGCCGAGGGCAAGCAGTTGCTCGTAATTGACCGCGAGGTGGGCATCCCCCGAGGTCATGTTGCCCTCGGCCTTGATGATGCCGCTCTCCAGCAGCCCCTTCTGCTCGTCGGTAAAGAGGCCGTAGCAGCGATCCTGCACCGTCTGGCCACGCCAGAAGGGGGTGAGGGCGTGAATGGCCAGCTTGTCTGCCTCGCTCACCGCAAAGCCGGCGCCGGGGCGGTCGGCCAGCTCGTCGATCTCCTTCTCGATCCAGCCCACCGTGTATTCGGGAAAGAGCGGCGCCGCCCGCACCTGACTCGCCTGGTTGCCGACGATGAGCTCGTCGTGCTTGATCCAGATGGTGCGCTCCTTGAGGTGGTGGGCCAGCGCCAGGGCGCGGCGCACCGGCAGCGGCCGGGCCAGATGGGCCTGATAGGCTTGCGTGTAGTGGCGGGCGCGCTCGGTGCAGACCGGCGGTTGGACGATGTGGATCAGGCTCTCCTTGTGGGCACGGATCCGCGGGGGCAGGGTAGTGAGGTCGAGCTGGGTCATGGTCTTATCCTCTGGTCATAGGACGGTGAGTTGACGGTAAATGGTCGGTCAGTGGCGGATGTCATGGGGTGTTGCTAGCCCCGGGTGAGCGGGGTCAGCCCCTGCGCACGGGCACACTCATGGGCAAAGGCGAGCAGTGCCGGGTCATCGAGTGGCTGCAGGGGCGCCTGATAGGGTTGGTCGAGCAGGGCGTATTTGCCTGCGCCCAGGGTGTGGTAGGGGAGAAAGTGGATCTCCTGCACTGTGCCAAGAGTGGCGGCAGCTTGGGTAATGGCCTCGATGGAGGCGCGGTCGGCATTGAAGCCGGGGATGAGCGGCACCCGGATCTGCATGGCCACGCCGCGCTCGGCCAGACGCTTGAGGTTGGCCAGGGGCAGGGCGACCTTGCCGCGGGTCCAGTCGAAGAAGCGCTCCTCATCCACATGCTTGAGATCAGCCAGCAGCAGGTCGAGGTGGGGGAGGCTAGGTTCAATCTGGTGCCAAGGCACGTGCAGGCAGCTTTCTACCGCGGTATGCAGTCCCTCGGCCTTGCAGCGGGCCAGCAGGCTGGCGGCAAATTCGGGCTGCATGAAGGGCTCGCCGCCGGAGAGGGTGACCCCGCCGCCGCTGCGCTCGAAGAAGGGGCGATCCCGCAGGATGGTGGCCATCAGGGTGTCCAGACTCTCCTCCCGGCCGCACACCTGCAGCGCTTCGCTGGGGCAGAGGCCGCGCAGCCGTTCCACATCCTGATTGCCGAGGGCTGAGCGGGTGAGCTGGACACCCTGGCTGTCACGCAAGATTGCCGGGCAGGCATCGCTGCAGAGCCGGCATCCCTCGATGCATTGGCGCCGGTCGAGTAGTATGTCCGGCTTGGGAGAGCGGCTTTCCGGGTTTTGACACCAGCGACAGGCCAGCGAGCACCCCTTGAGAAACACCAGGGTGCGAATGCCGGGGCCATCGTGAGTTGAATAGCGTTGCAGGTCGAAAATCATACCGCCTCCTTTTGTTTTTGCATTCTATTTTCTTTCGTTCGAAAGTTGATTTGATTTTGATCAAACAATGTGCGGATGTTATCTCGCTAGAATGGCGACAGATTGAACATCCCATTAAGGAGTCAGAGATGGAGCTTTATCTCGATACTGCCGATGTGGCTGCGGTGCGCCGCTGGTCACGGATCCTGCCGCTGGCCGGCGTCACCACCAACCCGTCCATTACCGCGGCAGGCGGTATGCCGCTGACCGAGTTGCTGCCCGCCCTGCGGGAGGTGCTGGGTCCCAAGGCGCGGCTGTTTGCCCAGGTGATGGCCAAAACCGAGACCGAGATGGTGCGCGAGGCATTTGCCCTGCGTGAGCTGGACCGGGACCTGGTGATCAAGATCCCGGTATGTGAAGAGGGGCTGGCGGCCATCAAGACCCTGACGGCCAACGGGGTACCGACCCTGGGCACGGCGGTCTATACCCCGCTGCAGGGCTGGCTGGCGGCGGTGGCGGGGGCGGAATACGTGGCGCCCTACGTCAACCGGCTGGATGCCCAGGGGGGCGATGGCATCGCCACCGTACAGGAGCTGCAACAGCTGCTGGCGCTGCATGCGCCGCACAGCAAGGTGCTGGCGGCATCGTTCCGCACTCCGCGCCAGGCGCTTGACTGCCTGCTGGCGGGTTGCCAGTCCATCACATTACCGCTCGACGTGGCCGAACAGTTGCTGCGGGTGCCGGCGGTGGATGCGGCGCTGGCGAAGTTTGACGAGGATTGGCAGCGGGCGTTTGCCTGAGGCTGCTTGAAGGCAGGATGAAGGGGCGACAGGCGGGCTAAGCTAGAAGAGAGGGCCCGCAGTGATGGGCCACTATCGATGGCTGATCGGAGGTGCCCCATGAGCGACCATACCCTGCTGCCCCATGGTGAAGATCTGCGCCGCGCCGTGCGCTGGCTCAGCGAGCACCATCAACACGACATCCGGGCCATCGAAGAGGCCTGCATCCGCTTCGATCTGTCGCCGCTGGATGAGGAGTTTCTCATCCAGCACTGCGTCGAGCGGTTGCGGGAGGGAGATGCCGACTAGACGAAGTTGGCGAGGTTGATGCCGAACTCCTTGGGATCGACCGTGCTCTCGATGGTTTCCTGCACCCCGTTCTTGGCCAGATCCAGCCACTGCACCTCGAGGTAGTGGCGCTGGGTCCCGTGATAGATCACCTTCACCACCGGTTTGAGCGGCTCATGGGGATTGCGCTGCATGACGATGGCCAGCCGCTGGTTGGAGAGCTGCACCAGCGTCCCCACCGGATAGACCCCCATGCACTTGATGAACTTGGTGACCAGTTCGGCATCGAAGTGGTGGTTGATCCCTTTGAGCAGAATGCGAAAGGCCTGGGTTGGCTGCATCCCCTGCTTGTAGACCCGATCCGCCGTAACGGCGTCATAGACATCGACGATGCCGCTCATGCGGGTATAGAGCGAGAGCTGCTCGCCTTTGAGCAGCTGCGGGTAACCGGTGCCGTCGAGCCGTTCGTGGTGGTTGGCGGCCACCTCCAGCATGGTGGCGGTGATGCCGGGGGTGTTGCTCAGGATCTCGTAGCTGTGCACCACGTGCTGGCGCATGACGGCGAACTCCTCGTCGGTGAGCTTGCCCGGTTTGTTGAGCACCTCGTCCGGGGTCATGATCTTGCCCACGTCGTGCAGCAGGCCTCCCAGGGTCAGCTCCTTGAGCACGCTGCGATCCAGGTCCAGATAGCGGCCGAAGTTCGCCAGCAGGATGGCGACGTTCATCGAGTGCTCCATCAAGTAGGCATCCTTGGCGCGAATGCGGGCCAGACAGAGCATGGCGTCACCGTGGGTGAACATGGTGTCCACCATCTCCTCGGCGACCGCCGCCAGCGGCGTGATGTCGATGGGCTCCCCCGCCTTGAGATGGCGGATGAACTTGCCCTGCAGCTCGCGGGCCTCCTGATAAAGCCGGCGGATCTTCAGCTCGCGCCCCTCGCTGTTGCCGCTGCCGGAGGGACGCTGGGTGCTGGCCGGGGAGATGGCCGGGTCGGGGGAGATGACCTGCTCGATGCCGGGCAGCTTGCTGCGGGCGAGATCGACCCGCACCGTGAGTACGCCACGCTTGACCAGATCGTTGATCTGCTGGCGGGTGGTCACCAGCCCCATCTGGGCAATCTCCATGCCGCCGGTCTGGCTGATGATGGCGATCACGTACATGCCGGGTTGCAGCTGGTTGACGGGAATAACGGGATGAGGTGTTTGCGACTTCATACGGCTTCCTGAACTTTATTATTATGCGTAACGTTAGGCCCTCTGTTGGCAGTCTAACACCGGCGCCCCGGTTCGTCATGGCGACATGCGTGGCGGCCGCGGTGCTTAGTGCTGGAGTTGTCGGCCCCGGCCGATATAATGACGCCCCTTTCTTGATGGACTCTGAGGTTGTGCATGCGGCTCGATAAATTTCTTTGCGATTGTTCCGACTTGACCCGCTCGCTGGCGGGCAAACTGATCCGGCAGGGAGAGGTGATGGTGGACGGTATCGTGGTCAAGCAGCCCGCCTTCCACATCAACGAGCAGAGCCAGGTGGAATTTGACGGTGTCACCCTGACCCTGGATCAGCGCAATCGCTACTTCATGCTGCACAAGCCGGAAGGGTATGTCTGCTCCAACGAAGATCCGGATCACCCCACCGTGTTCTTCCTGATGGATGAGCCGGCCATGGGCAAGCTGCACGTGGTGGGACGGCTCGATCTCGACACCACCGGCCTGGTGCTGGTGACCGACGACGGCCAGTGGTCCCATCGCATCACTTCCCCCCGTCACGAGTGCGCGAAGACCTACCACGTCTGGCTGGCCGACCCGGTCAGCCCGGATGCCATTGCACTGTTTGCCGAAGGGGTGCTGCTGCGCAGCGAGACCGAGAAGACCCGGCCGGCCCAGCTGGAGATCCTGGGAGAGTGCGAGGCGCGTCTGACCATCCACGAGGGCAAGTACCATCAGGTGAAGCGGATGTTTGCCGCCATCGGCAACAAGGTGGTGGGACTGCACCGGGAGCGGGTGGGTGACCTGACGCTGGATGAAGAGCTGGCACCGGGCGAATATCGCGAGCTCACCGCCGACGAGATCGCCCGGTTCTGACCCTTCTGGAGTCAGTGTCCGCTGGCTCCCAGTACCAGCGTGGTGCCCAGGGTCGCCAGCAGGGCGCCGGCCCAGGCCGCCAGGGAAGGGCGCTGGCCCGAGTGCCACCACAGCAGTGGCAACAGGATCACCGGCGTGGTGGAGGAGAGGATCGCCACCATGCCGACGTCTCCCTGGCGCAAAGCGACCAGGATCAGCGTCATGCCCATGGCCATCGCCAGAAAGCCGTTGATGCCGATCATCCCCAATACCTGGCGGTTGATGGGGTTGTGCGGCAATGACAGCGGCACTCTCAGCGCACGCAGGGTGCAGTGGGCCAGCAGGGCGCTGCCCATGCGGATGCCGGAGGCGCTGATCGCATCCACGGTGCCACTTATCATCACCGGTTTGGCGATGATGGCACCCAGACTTTGGCAGAAGGCGGCGGTCAGGCCCAGACCGATGCCGATGACGAGATGGCCGCGCACCTGTTCCCATTCACTCTGCTGAGCATTGCCACGGCGGCCGAACAGGATGGCCAGCATGACACCGGCAAACACCAGCATGGCCCCCACCAGTCGCCAGCCACCGAGCTGTTCGCCAAACAGCCAGAGGCCGAGCAGGGCGGAGAAGAGGGCATGGCAGGAGAACAGCAGGCCGCTGCGTCTTGGCCCCAGCCGGTTCATGCAGGCAAACAGGGCGGTGTCGCCAACGAAGATGCCGATCAAGCCCGACAGTGCCAGCAGGGGCAGGGCGCTCTGGGTCAGGGTCTGCCAGCCGCCGGTGGCCAGACTGGCCGAACCCAGCATCAGGCTGACCAGCAACATACGCCAGCGGCTGTAGGCAAATGCCCCCAGGTGGCGAGCCGGTTTGACGGAGATGAGGGCAGCTACCGCCCATAAACTGGCTGCTGCCAGTGCCAGCCACTCGTACCCCATAAAAACTCCTGAAAATGTAGCCAGATGCAGGACGCAGGCGACAACCGCTCGCACCTCATAAAAAACTACGGAAAAAATAGCCCGAGAGACTCCATCTCTTGGGCAAGCCCGATACAATACGGGGCGTCTTCGGGGATAACAAGCGCGGCATCATGCATTCGTATTCAGGCGCGCCGCCGGCCTTCCCCCCTTCTTGAAATAAGTGTTTTGAACGAGGTTTATGTCATGGTTTTGTTCCCCGCTTCCCGGCCAGCCCGTCGCTGGCTCTCTCCCATGCTGCTGGGTCTGCTGCTGGCGCCGCCGCTGCAGGCGACCACGGTATCCCAGGAGCCTGCGCTGTCTGATCGCCAGATTCTGGTCAAGGGCAATGGCGCCGAACCCGAGTCCCTCGATCCGGCCCAGATCCGCTCCGGTTTCCCCGGTGAAGTGGTGCTGGTGGACTTGTTCGAGGGATTGGTGAGCGAAGATGGGCAGGGGCGGATCGTGCCGGCCCAGGCCCAGCGCTGGGAGACCAGCGAGGACGGGCTGGTCTGGCGTTTCTTCCTGCGCCCCCAGCTCAAGTGGTCCAACGGTGACGCGCTCACCGCCGCCGATTTCGTCTATGCCTGGCGCCGTCTGCTGGATCCGGCCCAGGCCTCGCCCTCAGCCGGCCTGCTGCTGGCGACCGGCATCAACAATGCCCAGTCCATCTACGCCGGTGCGCTCGATCTCAACACCCTGGGGGTGGAGGCGGAAAGCGACCAGATCCTCAAAGTGACGCTGGAGCGGCCGGTGCCTTACTTCCTGCAGCTGATAAGCCAGCGCCCCTTCGTGCCGGTCAACCAGAAAGCGGTCAGCCAGTTTGGCAAACAGTGGACCCAGCCTGGCAAGCTGGTGAGCAATGGCGCCTACAAGCTGGTGAACTGGGTGCCCAATGAGCGCATCGAGGCCGAACGCAACGTCCAGTACTGGGATGATGCCCACACCCGGATCCAGCGGGTGACCTACCTGCCGCTCGCCTCCCAGCATGCCGAACGGCTGCGCTACGAGGCGGGGGAGATACAGCTCACCAACAAGGTGGCGCTGGAGTATTACCAGAAGACCAAGGAAGCGACCCCCGAGCGGATCTGGGGGCTGCCGCTATTGGGCACCTACCTCTACACCTTCAACCTGCGTCGCCCCGAGCTGCAGGACGTGCGGGTGCGCCAGGCGCTGGCCATGACCATCGATCGGCACCTGTTGACCGAGAAGGTCAGCGGGCAAGGGGAGCAGGCCGCCTGGTCGCTGCTGCCCGGCATGCCGGGCTACGAGGCGCTGAGCTCCCCCCTGGCCCTGCAGGATCAGCCGACCCGGTTGGCCAAGGCGGCGGCGCTGCTGGCCCAGGCGGGCTATGACAGTCAGCATCCTCTCAAGCTGACGCTCACCTACAACACCTCGGAGAATCACAAGAAGCTGGCGCTGGCGGTCGCGTCCATGTGGAAGCCGCTGGGGGTTGAAGTGACGCTCAACAACATGGAGTGGAATGCCTATCAGGTGGCCAAAGACAGCGGTGATTTCATGCTGGCCCGCTCCTTCCTGTTCGGGGATTACGTGGAGCCCTCCGCCATGCTCAACAGCTTCCGCTGCCAGGATCCCCAGAACGAGAGTGGTTACTGCAACCCAGCCTTCGACGGCTTGCTGCAACAGGCGGCTGATACGCTGGATGGCAATGCGCGGACCGGGCTCTACCACCAGGCCGAGCAGCTGCTGATGGACGAGATGCCGGCCATTCCCGTCTATCACTACAACCAGATGCGGCTGGTGGATCCCACCCTGCGCGGCCTGCCGGTGCAGAACCTCAAGGGGGCGATCGCCACCAAGGATCTCTACTTCAGCCAGCAGTAAGGAGCTTGCCATGAAAATTGCCATTCTTTCCGATCTGCACGGCAGCCTGAGTGCGCTGGAGCGGGTGCTGGACCAGCTTGCCTCTTGGCAGCCGGATCACTACCTGCTGCTCGGCGATCTGCTCAACCACGGCCCGCGCAACCCGGTGCCGCCGGGCTATGCCCCTGCGGCCGTGGCCGAGCGACTCAATACGCTGGCTTCCCGCATCATGGCGGTACGGGGCAACTGTGATTCGGAAGTGGATCAGATGTTGCTGGATTTCCCCATCACAGCCCCTTACAACCAGATGCTGGTGGATGGTCGGCGCTGGTTCGTCAGCCACGGCCATCTCTATCGGCCTGCAGAGGTGCCGCTGCCTGCCGGCAGCCTGTTCATCAGCGGTCACACCCATTTGCCCGTGCTGCAGCGCGAAGGGGAGCTGGTACTGATGAACCCGGGATCCATCTGTTTTCCACGCGGCAATCTGGCGGCAAGTTATGGCCGCTACGAGGATGGGGTGCTCGGGATCCACGCCTGTGCGGACAGCGAAGAGCTGTTGCGGCTGGAACTGTAAAAGAGAGGGGGTTGGGATGGTCGTGCTGCGGAGCAGCCAATCGTCGTAACGGAGAGGTCAGGCCTTGATGCCGATGGAGCGGGTACCGGAGCGGGTATTGCCCTTGGCGTCATAGGTCAGGGAGTTGCGATCCCGCAGCTTGCTCAGGTAGCTGGCCAGCCGGCGGTTGGAGACGATGCTGAGCTCGAGCAGGCGCCCGTTCAGATCGTTCTGTTCCTGGCAGGCATCGAGTTTCTCACGCAGGGTGCGCATCTGCTCGGGGTAGGCATTCAGTTGCTGGTTCAGGTCTGGCAGCAGCGCCATGGCCTTGTCCAGTTCTTCAATATCGGCAAGCAGCTTCTGCTTGCGCTCTGCCAGCTCGGGCAGCGCCAGCGCCTGGTGCTGCTTGAGCAGGTTGAACTCCTCCTCCAGCAAACCTTGCATCTGGGAGAGGTAGTCATCTTGAGTGTGCAGCAGCGAAGGTAAATCCATTATCCCAGCAACTTGTCGAGGTTGGATTCGAAGCTGAACATCTTCTTGGCCACAGCTTCGCTGTTGACCTGATATTCACCATTGGCCACGGCTTTCTTCAGGCTCTCGACCCGGCTTTCATTGCCGGTGGAGGCTGAGTTGAGGTTCTTCTGCATCTGTTGCAATTGCTGCGCCTCGCTGGTCAAGGAGACGGAGTCGGTCTTGACGGTCGCCGCACGGTTATCGGGGGACGAGGTCGCTGGTTTGGTATTGGCACCCTGGCTGCTCCCGGTATTTTGCAACCGGTTGTTCGCCAAGTTGTTGATATTGTTAATAGCCATAGTGTTTACCTTCGTCTGCTTTGCTGTTCGCTTACCTGTTTATCGGTGGTCATCGCCATAACTTTAGAAAAAAAGTGATCTGAAAAACACTCAGAAGGTGACCACCACGGAGCCAACAGCGTTGACTTTACCCTGCACCGTTTTGCCTGAGCGGATATTGACGAGCCTGATCATGTCTCCGAAGCTGCCATCTTGCAAGGCTCGGGCCATGGTTTTGATTTGCATGCTGCTATTTTCTGCGCTGAGGGTCACCTGATCGCCCTTGCAGACCACGCAGACCTGACTGAACCTGATAGGCTGGCCTGGCTTGAGTTCGCGCTTGCTGCGCACGCCAATGAGCGCCGTGGTATCGCTGAGATAGTCGCCGCGCATCAGCGTCTGATCCTGATAGGCCTGCGTCAGCACGCCTTCGCTCAGAATATCGCCCTTGGCCACCGGGGTGGAGACGGTCACATAAGGCTTCTGTATGCTGACCCGCACCGGCAGGTAGAGATCCCAGGGTTTCTCTTCCTCACATTTGAGGTAGACGGTGGTATTGCGGCGGATCTCCATCTTGGCGGGCAGCGTGATGGCAAGATGTTCGTCGCAGCGACTCAAAGGCAGGCGTTCATCGATGGAGGCTGCCTGCACCTGTACCTGGGCATCGAGCGGGACATCGAGCTGGCCGAGCACAAAATCCTGCGCCTTTTCTTGCAAGTAACTGGTCACCTCGGATGCCGTGGCGTGAGAAATGCCGCAAAACAGCAGTAAGGTGAGGAAAAGTCTACTAATCATTTTCGCTCGCTGGCCGATAAGTTGTTCACGTATATCACCATATTTAACTATGCTTGCTTCAGAATTCGTTCGCAGTGACATCGATAGTCTGACGCAAGCCAACACGCATGCATGATTAATGCCAAGCGTTTTTAGGGAGTGTTTATGGCCAGTATCCTGGACTCGGTCAACCAACGTACCCAGCTAGTTGGGCAAAACCGGCTGGAGTTATTGTTGTTTCGTCTCAACGGACGTCAAAGATTTGGCATCAACGTATTCAAGGTACGTGAAGTGTTGCAGTGTCCTCCCTTGACTGTCATGCCCAAACTCAACTCCTGCATTCGTGGGGTGGCCCATATTCGCGGCCAAACCATCTCGGTGATTGACCTCAGCATGGCGATGGGCAAGCGTCCGATCGAAGATCTGACCAAGTGCTTCATCATCATCTCCGAATACAACCGCTCCATTCAGGGCTTCTTGGTGCACTCGGTCGAGCGCATCATCAACATGAACTGGGAATCCATCCTGCCGCCGCCGAAAGGGGCCGGGCGCATCAACTACATGACGGCAGTGACCGAGGTCGACGGTGAGTTGGTCGAGATCCTGGACGTGGAACGCATTCTCAACGAAATTTCTCCGGTATCGACCGAGGTCAGCAAAGAGCTGGTGGAAGCCAGCGTGGAGCATCCGACTCTGGGACGCCCGGTGTTGGTGGCTGATGACTCTTCCGTGGCTCGCAAGCAGGTTCAGCGTGCGCTCGAAGCCATCGGCGTGCAGTGCGTGCTGGCCAAGGATGGGCGTGAAGCGCTCAACATGTTGCTGGAAATGTCCAAAAACGGTCCCATCAAGGATCAGATCGCCTTGGTGATTTCGGACATCGAGATGCCGGAAATGGATGGTTATACTTTTACCGCCGAGATCCGCAACAATCCCAATCTCAAGGACTTACATGTTATTCTGCACACATCCCTCAGTGGGGTGTTCAATCAGGCCATGGTGCAGAAAGTTGGTGCGAACAATTTCATTGCCAAATTCCAGCCGGATGAATTGGCCAAGGCCGTACAAGGCGCACTCTAATCAAGAAGAACAAACTGCATGAAGACACTTTCGGACGACTTATACAAACAATTCAGCAATTTTCTGGCGGTACAGAGCGGAATCGTGCTGGGTGACAACAAACAGTATCTGGTCAAGAGTCGGCTTTCACCCTTGATGACTCAGTTTGGTATTGAGAGTCTGTCTGATCTGGTTACTCGAGCGATGAGTGTGCGTGAGCGTGACCTGAAAATGGCAGTGGTTGATGCCATGACTACCAACGAAACCCTGTGGTTTCGCGATACCTACCCCTTCCAGCTGCTGACGGACAAGATATTTCCCGAGCTCGGCAAGAGTGGCAGACCGATCAAGATCTGGTCTGCGGCCTCCTCTTCTGGGCAGGAGCCGTACTCCATTGCCATGACGGCCCTGGAACAGCAGGTCAAAAAACCGGGCACCTTGCCAGGTGGGGTACAGATCGTCGGGACTGATATTTCCAGCACCATGCTCAATCAGTGCAAGGAAGGGGTGTACGACAGTCTGGCGCTGGCTCGCGGTCTGTCACCCGAACGCAAGAAGCTGTTCTTCGAACCTTATGGTGACAACAAGATGCGGGTGGTGGAGCGTGTCAGAAAATTGACCACCTTCCGGCCATTGAACCTGCTGGAAAGCTACAGTCTGCTTGGCAAGTTCGACATCATCTTTTGTCGCAACGTGCTCATCTATTTTGCACCGGAAGTGAAGTCGAAGATCCTCAACCAGTTTGCTGCCAGCCTCAATCCCGGCGGCTATCTGATGCTGGGGGCTTCCGAGTCGCTGGCCGGGTTGACCGACAGGTTCGAGATGATCCGGTGCAACCCCGGCATCGTCTACAAGGTTAAATGATCCCCGCTTAAATCCCTCTTTGGCACACCTCTTGCTAATAATTTCTCAAGCAGGAGGTGTGCTATGGCAATTTCATTCGACAAGGCATTTGGTATTCATCAATACACGCTGAGCGTTCGCTCCAAGCGTGCAGAGGTGTTGTCCAGCAACATTGCCAACGCGGACACGCCGGGCTTCAAGGCTCTGGATATCAACTTCTCGCAAGCATTGGAAGAGGCCCAGCAACAACAGGGCTTTGGCCTTGCCACGACCAGTGAGAAGCATTTCGCCCTGCAGATGGATGCCCCAGGCGTTACGCAATATCGCAATCCCCTGCAGCCCGATACCGGTGATGGCAACACGGTCGACGTGCAGCAGGAGCGCAGCGAGTTTTTACGCAACAGCCTTGAATACCAGACCTCCCTTGAATTTATGAACAGCAAGATCAGCGGCCTGCTGAAGGCCTTGAAAGGAGAACAGTGATGAGTTTGTTCAAGGTCTTTGACATTGCAGGCTCGGCCATGAGTGCACAGTCTGTTCGCCTCAACACGGTAGCCAGCAACATGGCCAACGCCGACAGCGTCAGCTCCAGCGTGGAAAAAACTTACCATGCCAGGCGGCCAATTTTTGCCGCCCAGCTGGATCAGGCCATGTCGGACAAGCAGGCGTCAGCAGGGGTTGAAGTAAAGGGGATTGTCGAGAGCGAGGCCCCCTTGCTCAAGGAGTACAACCCCAACCACCCCATGGCGGATAAAGACGGCTTCATCTTCAAGCCTAACGTCAACATGGTGGAAGAGATGGCGGACATGATCAACGCCTCGCGCAGCTATCAAACCAATGTGCAGGTTGCAGACTCTGCCAAAAAGATGCTGCAGCAGACGCTCAACCTCGGCAAGTCCTGACAGGGGGACGCATAGATGGCAGATACAACCAGTGGCGTGAACGGCATCGGCCGCACGACCACCCAGACCACGGGCACGACGTCAACGCCCAAGAAGGAGCTGGATCAGGAGTCGTTCCTGAAGCTGCTGACCATGCAGCTCTCCTATCAGGATCCGTTCAAGCCGGTGGACAACGCCCAGATGCTTTCCCAGATGACCTCCATGTCGACGTCACAGGGGATCAGCAGCCTCTCCAACCAGATTGGCAGCCTCAATAGCCTGATGACCTCCAGCCAGGCGCTGCAAGCCTCGGCGCTGGTGGGACAAAACGTCTTGCTGCAGAGCAATGTGGGTTACCTGGAAAAAGACGGCTCTTTGCCAGGTGTGGTCGCCGTGGGCACAGAAAACAAGTACTCGAACGTCAAGATCACCATCGAAGACGAAAGCGGACAGGTCATCAAGGAGTTTCCGCTGGAAGGTGACCAGAAGGGCAACGTCGAAATCGTATGGGATGGCAAGGACAAGGACGGAAACCCGGCCAAAGAGGGCAAATACACCCTCAAGGCAAACGGTACCGTGGACGGTAAGTCGGAGAGTGTCCCGATCTTTGCCTATGGCAAGGTCGACAGCGTTATCCTGGGTACGGCAAGCAATCCGACTCAGCTCAACTTGAAAGGCCTCGGTACAACAAGCCTGAACAGTATCTTGCAGATTGCAGGTACGGTGAAAACACCATCAACCCCTACGCCAACAGCATCGATCTAAGGAGCTGGATATGTCATTTAACAATGCCTTGAGCGGTGTCAACGCGGCACAAAAAGATCTGAACGTTACCGCCAACAACATTGCCAACGTCAATACCACGGGCTTTAAAGAGTCTCGTGCCGAGTTTGCGGACGTCTACGCCAACTCCATCTTCGTCAATGCCAAGACCCAGGTCGGCAATGGTGTGGCAACGGGGGCGGTGGCACAGCAGTTTCACCAGGGGGCGCTGCAGTTCACCAACAACGCCCTTGATTTGTCCATTCAGGGCAACGGCTTCTTCGTGACGTCGGACGGTCTGACCAACCTGGATCGTACCTTTACCCGGGCCGGCGCCTTCAAGCTGAATGAAAACAGCTACATGGTCAATAATCAGGGAAACTATCTGCAAGGTTATGAAATCAACACGGATGGGACGCCCAAGGCGGTCAGCATCAACGCCACCAAACCGATTCAAATACCGGATCGGGCGGGTGAGCCCAAAATGACCGAGCTGGTGGAAGCCAGTTTCAACCTGAGTATCGAGTCGAAAACCAAACCAACGTCACCGGCTTCGTTTGACCCCACCAACTCGGCCACCTTTGCCCACTCAACCTCGGTGACAATTTATGATTCGCTTGGTGCTCCCCATGTGATCACCAAATATTTTGTCCGCCATGAGGATCCGGCTGCCCCAGGAACACCGCTGACACCGGGTACCTGGAGCATGTACATGTATGAAGGGAACAAACCCATCGATATCGCTGGTGGTTCACCCAGCCCAGCCGCAGGCATCCCCACTGGCGTGAAGATGACGTTTACCTCCGCCGGTAAATTGGATCCCACGCTGACTGTTCCATTAGATCCGATCAAAACCGTCGCCCTTGGCACGACGGCCGGGATCATCAACAACGGTGCCGATCCCACTCAGACATTGGAGATCCGTCTCGGTGATGTGACTCAATACAGCTCGCCTTTCAACGTCACCAAACTGACCCAGGATGGTGCCACCGTTGGTAATCTGACCAAGGTCGAGATTACGCCGGACGGTATTGTGTCGGCGACCTACAGCAATGCGACGACGTTGAAGGTTGCCATGGTGGCACTTGCCAAATTCTCCAACTCGCAAGGATTGACCCAGGTTGGCGATACCTCCTGGCGCCAGTCTCTGCTGTCTGGCGATGCGCTGCCTGGCACCCCCAACTCGGGCACCTTGGGTAGCATCAAGTCCTCTGCGCTGGAGCAATCCAACGTGGATTTGACCTCCCAGCTGGTCAACCTCATCACCGCGCAGCGCAACTTCCAGGCCAACTCCCGTTCGCTGGAAGTGAACAGCTCCCTGCAGCAGACCATACTGCAGATCCGCTAATCATCCTCTTGTTAACAAAGGGCGCTTCGGCGCCCTTTTTCATGGGTATTTGCCGCCTTGGCGACCCGAGGTAATGGGGATTGGCATTCAAATTGCAGTTCCTCTGTCAGAGTCATCAGTTTGACGGAGGATCCCATGGATCACCTGCTATACATCGCCATGTCGGGCGCCAAGGAGAGCATGAACAGCCTGGCTGTTCGAAGCAACAACCTGGCTAACGCCAATACCACCGGCTTCAAGTCCGACTTCGAGCAGGCGCGCAGCATGCAGGCGTTTGGCGAGGGGTTGCCCACCCGGGTGTTCGCCATGGCGGAACGGCCAGGCCAGAACCTGCAGCATGGCATGCTGATGACCACGGGTCGGGATCTTGACGTTGCCGTTGACGGCCAGGGCTGGATTGCGGTGCAGGATCCCAAGGGCGGTGAAGCCTATACCCGCATGGGCAATCTGCAGTTGAGCGCGACCGGCAACCTGCAAACCTCCACCGGGTTGAACGTGGTGGACGACGGCGGTCAGCCCATCGTGCTGCCGCTGCCGATGGAGAAAATTGAAATCAACCGGGACGGCACCATCAGTGGTCGTCCGGAAGGAGCGGCCGCCAACCTGCCGGAGAATTTCCAGCGCATCAAGCTGGTCAATCCGGCGGTGGATGCAGTGGAGAAGGGGCAGGACGGCCTGTTCCGTCGCAAGGATGGCCAGAATGAAGCGGCATCGGCCACTGTCGGCCTGATTGCCGGCTCCCTCGAGGGGAGCAACGTCAACGTGGTCGATGAAATGACCAACCTTATTCGGTTGCAACGTCAGTTTGAAACCCAGGTCAAAATAATGAAGACCGCGGAAGAGAATGACGAGGCTCAAACCCAGCTGCTGCGTATCAGCTAACCAAGGAGTTTTACATGAACCCTGCACTCTGGATCAGCAAGACCGGCTTGGATGCACAGCAGACCAACATCTCGGTTACCTCGAACAACCTGGCGAACGCCAGCACCGTGGGTTACAAAAAATCCCGGGCCATCTTCGAGGACTTGCTCTATCAAAACATCAACCAGCCCGGTGGTCGTTCATCGGCCGACACCGAGCGCCCTTCCGGCCTGATGCTGGGGGCCGGTGCCAAGGTAGTGGCCACCCAGAAGAACCACAGCCAGGGCAACGTGCAAACCACGGACAACTCGCTGGATCTGATGATAAGTGGCCGTGGCTACTTCGAGATCCAGCTGCCCGATGGCAGCGCGGCCTATACCCGCAACGGCCAGTTCACCCTCAACAGCGAAGGGACCATCGTCACACCGGGCAATGGCTATCCGTTGCAGCCGGAGATCCAGATCCCGGAGAACGCCCAGAGCGTGACGATTGGCGAGGATGGACAGGTGTCGGTGCAGCTCAAAGGGGATGGCGCCTCCCAAGTGGTGGGCCAGATCAACACCACTGACTTCGTCAACGCCTCGGGCCTGCAGCCCATGGGCGAAAACATGTTTGTCGAGACACAGTCCAGCGGTGCGCCGGTGCAGGGTGTCGCCGGGACGGACGGACTGGGGGTGATCAAGCAGGGTATGCTGGAGACCTCCAACGTCAACGTGACCGAAGAGCTGGTGAACCTGATCCAGGCCCAGCGGGTGTACGAGATGAACTCCAAGGTTCTCTCGGCGGTGGATGGCATGATGTCCTTCCTGATCCAGCGCACATAAGTAGGAGGCGCATGATGAAAGCCATATGGATGCTGGGACTGCTGGCGTTGGGGGGCTGCAGCAGCACGCCCAATACCGCCAAGCCCGATGATCCCGAGTTTGCCCCCGTCTACGGGGAGTCGGAGCCGGTTTCGGTCAGACCGACCGGTGCCATCTTCCAGCCCGATCAGGTCAACGGCATCTATTCGGACATCAAGGCACACAAGGTGGGCGATATCATCACCATCGAGCTGGCCGAGTCCACTTCCGCCTCCAAGAAGGCCAATACCCAGAGCGGCAAGGACAACAAGCTGACGATGAACACGGCGATGCTGGGCGGTGTGCCGGTGACGGCCGGCCCCTATGATCTGTCGGCCTCCCTCAGCCAGAACGGCGCCTTCAAGGGGCAGGCCAAGGCGGATCAGAGCAACAGTCTGCAGGGCAACATCTCCGTCAGCGTGGCCAAGGTACTGCCCAATGGCAACCTGCTGGTGCGCGGCGAGAAGTGGATCATGCTCAACAACGGCAACGAATATATCCGGATCACCGGCATGATCCGCCCCGAGGATGTGACCACCGACAACAGCGTTTCATCCCAGAAGGTGGCCAATGCGCGCATCCATTACGGTGGCACCGGCGATCTGGCCAATACCCAGGAACAGGGGTGGCTCACCAGCTTTTTCAATGGCCCCTGGTGGCCGCTCTAGGAGGTGTTATGAAGTCGCTCCGTCTTGTTGCCCTGTTCTGCTGCCTGTTGCCCCTGGGGATGGCCCATGCCTCCCGGATCAAGGACATCAGCTCGGTAGAAGGGGTACGTAGCAACCAGCTGATCGGCTACGGTCTGGTGGTCGGTCTGCCGGGCACGGGTGAGAAGAGCAACGCCTTCACCGAGCAGACCTTTCGCACCATGCTGAACAATTTCGGCATCAAGGTGCCGGACAACATCAAGCCCAAGATCAAGGACGTGGCGCCGGTGGCCATTCATGCGGATCTGCCGCCGTTTGCCAAGCCGGGCCAGACTATCGACGTGACGGTGTCGGCCATCGGCGAGGCCAAGAGCCTGCGCGGCGGCACCCTGCTGCAAAGCTTCCTCAAGGGGCTGGATGGCCGGGTCTATGCGGTGGCGCAGGGCAGCCTAGTCGTTGGCGGGCTGGGGGCCGAGGGGGCCGACGGCTCCAAGGTGGTGGTCAATACCCCGACCGTGGGCCGCATCGCCAACGGGGCCACCGTGGAGCGGGAAGTCCCGAACTCCTTCAGCCAGGGGGATACCATCACCTTCAACCTCAACCGCCCGGACTTCACCACGGCGCGCCGGCTGGCGGACGTGGTCAACGATCTGGTCGGCCCCAACACGGCGCAGGCGCTCGATGCCACCTCGGTCAAGGTCTACGCACCGCGGGACCCGGGCCAGCGGGTCTCCTACCTCGCCACCATCGAGAACTTGGAGGTGGATCCGGCCAGCGAGGCAGCCAAGATCATCGTCAACTCCCGGACCGGCACCATCGTCATCGGCAGCCAGGTGCGGCTCAAGCCGGCGGCCATCAGCCATGGCGGCTTGACGGTCACCATCGCGGAAAATCAGCAGGTGTCCCAGCCCAACCCACTCTCCGGCGGGCAGACGGCGGTCACCAACAACTCCACCATCAACGTGCAGCAGGAGCAGGGACGCATGTTCAAGCTGGATACCGGGGCCACCCTGGATGATCTGGTGCGGGCGGTGAATCAGGTCGGGGTGGCGCCCGGCGATCTGATGGCGATCCTGGAGGCGCTGCAACAGGCCGGCGCCATCGAAGGCCAGCTGGTCATACTGTAATAAAGCGGCAAGGGGTTGCCACGGGCGGCAATGAGGTAAGCAAAATGGCAGAGTTAGACACCAACAGCGGCGTGAATCTGGGCATGGTGCAGGATATCCAGAACCTGGATCGCCTGCGCCAGCTGAGCCAGAGCAAGGAGGGCAAGGCGGATGCGCTCATGGCGGCTTCTCGCCAGTTTGAGTCCATTTTTACCCAGACCCTATTTCAAAGCATGCGCCAGGCCAACCAGGTATTGACCCAGGACAGCCCCTTCAACAGCAGCTACACCCAGTTCTACGAGGGGATGCTGGACGAACAGCGGGTCGCCGACATGTCGAGCAAGGGGGGCATCGGGCTGGCTGCCATGGTGGCCAAGCAGCTCTCGCCAGAGACTTTTACTCACCACGACGGGCGGGTGCTCAAGATGCCGCAGCGTACCGAGCGGGTCTATAAACCCTATCAACCGCCCACCTCGGCCGCCAACGATCTCATCTCAGCCTCAAAAGTTGGCAAAGATTTTGCTGACAAGGAGATGAGTGGCGATGTGCAGCCTTTGGCAACGGCTCACCGCAGTCGCCGCACCATACCGCCGATGGGGCCTGCGCAAGTAGGACACGGCATTCGCGGCGCCAAGGCGCTCGATGAAACGACCCAGGTGTTTGACACCCCTGAAGAGTTTGTCAACCGGCTGATGCCGCTGGCCAAGAAGGCGGCCGACAAGCTGGGATTGAGCCCGGCAGTGCTGGTAGCCCAGGCGGCGCTGGAAAGCGGCTGGGGCAAGCGGGTGATCAAGAACGGGGAGGGGCAGGTGACCCACAACCTGTTCGGCATCAAGGCCGATCCGCGCTGGGAAGGGCCCAAGACGGTGGTCAGCACTCTGGAATACGAGAAAGGAGTGGCATCGCGCCAGAAGGCGGCGTTTCGCTCCTACGAGTCGTTCGAGGAGAGCTTTAACGACTATGTCGATTTCCTGACCTCGGGTTCCCGCTACAAGGGAGCCCTGGCCAAGGTGGACAGTCCGGACCGTTATTTCGAAGCCTTGCAACAGGCTGGATACGCCACCGACCCGCACTACGCCAGGAAACTGAAACAGGTATTGCGCAGTGATGCCATTGCCGGCTACTCCGCGACCAACAATACAGAAATGGAGCTGTAAGTCATGGCAAGCGATCTGCTTGGAATTGGTACCTCGGGTGTGATGGCCCAGCAGCGACTGCTGCAGACCACCAGTAACAACATCGTCAACGTCAATAGCCAGGGCTATGTGCGTGAACGGACCCTGATCTATACCAATGCCAACGGACTTGGTACCGGCGACATGCTGACCGAGCGGGTCATCAACGCCTATGCCCAGGGAGAGGTCAGACGCGACACGTCCGCCTTCTATGCCTCCTCCACCCGTTATCAGCAACTCGCCAACACCGACAGTCTGCTGGGAGACACCAGCAACAGCGTCGGCGCCGCCATCAGCTCCTATTTCGAAGGGTTCCATACCGCCAACGAAGCCCCTGCCGATATCTCCGGCCGCAAGACTACCCTGAGCCAGCTCAGTGGCATGGTAAACCGCTTTCACACCCTGTCGGCCCAGCTGGACAAGCAGACCGACACCATCAATACCACCATCGGCGATGAGGCCAAGCGGGTGAACAGCCTGATCAACAGCATCAACGATCTGAACCAGGCCATCATTCGCACCCAGGGCACGCCGGAAGAGAACCTGATGCTGTTCGACCAGCGCGACGAGGCCATCCGCCAGCTCTCCGAGAAGATGGAGATCCGCACCGTGCCGCAGGACAACGGCAGCATGCTGGTCAACATGAGCACCGGCCACTCCCTGGTACTCAATGGCAGCGTTGCCCAGCTCAGCGTGGTGCCGGGCAATCCCGATGCCCGTGAGCCCGAGTTGCAGCTGAACATGGACCCCAACAAGATCACCCTGAACAACAAGGACATTGGTGGCGGTCTCGGCGGTCTCTTCTCCGCCCGCAACGATCTGGAACCGTCCAAGCGCGAGCTGGGCCAGTTGGCCGCCGCCATGGCCGATGCCATGAACCAGCAGAACCGGTTGGGGATGGATCTGGACAACGAGCTGGGAGGGGATCTCTTCTCCCTCGGCTCGAGCGATGGTCTGGCCTACAGCCAGAACACCGGCAGCGGCGCCGCCAAGGTGAGCTTCGTGCCCGGCAAGGGCACGGAAGTGACCACCTTTGATTACGAAGTGCAGTTCAGCAGCGCCACTGGTTACGAGGTGTTTTCGGTGGACAAGGATGGTAACCGCACTTCGCTGACCACAGGTACCACGCCGCCCGCCACGGTACAGGTGGCGGGTCACGGCATCCAGATCGATCTCTCCGGTACCCCGGCGGCGGGGGATAAGATCCTGCTGCAGCCGACCAAGCGGGCAGCCGCCGGCTTGGGTCAGCTGGCTACCCGGGCCGAAGATCTGGCGCTGGCATCGCCGCTCAAGGCCGATAAAGGCAAGAACAACTTCGGTTCGGGCGAGATCAAGCTCAATGGCATTACCAATACCGGTGCCGGCTCAGGCTTTGGTATCAACAGTCTGAATCCGGCCTCACCTCAGATAGTGAAGATAGACGGCAGCGGCAACTATGAGGTCTATGCGGCGGACGGTACCACGTTGATTGGGGTAGCCCCCGCTTCCAGCAAGGGACAGAACCTGATGGCTGCCCTCGAGAGTCCACTGGGCGGCCCCAAGGTTTATGCCACTCCGACCCAGACTCCGGGTTACGAGTTCAGCATTACCGGCAAGGTGGAGGCCAAGGACAGCTTTACCCTCAGCTATAACACCGACGGCTTTGCCGACAACGCCAACGGGCTGGCTCTGGCGGATCTGCAGAACAAGGATCTGGTGCGCAAGAGCAGCAACGCCGGCACCAGCAACGACAAGATGACCTTCAACGAGGCTTACTCCAGTCTGGTGACCGGGGTGGGCAATACCGCCAGCCAGGCCAAGAGTCAGCTCAAGGCAGACGAAACGAAATTGACCCAGAGCAAGGGGATTTTCGAGAGTGTCTCCGGTGTCAGCCTGGAGGAGGAGGCGGCCAACCTGATCCGTTATCAGCAGTCCTATGCCGCTTCCGCCCAGATTGTCAGCACCGCCAAGACCATCTTCGATACCCTGTTGTCATCAGTGAGGTAAATCGATGCGTATCACCACCAACATGGTCTATGACCGCAACATCTCCTCGCTGAACGGCGCCAACGAGCGGCTGAGCACGGCGTATGAGCAGCTGATGACCGGCAACAAGTTCAAGACGGCGGGGGAAGATCCCTCCGGCATGAGCCAGAAGCTGGCGCTCACCAAGGAGATCGATCTCTTCAAGCAGTACGGGGTCAACGGCAGCCTGCTGGAAAACAGCCTGGGCCACGAGGAGACGGTGCTGACCGCCCTCAACACCGCCATGACCAGTGCCCAGACCCTGATCCAGAAGTCAAATAATTCAGCTATGGATTTAGAAGAACGCAAGGCTATCGCCAGCGAGCTGGAGGGGCTGCAAAAGCAGATGTTCGACCTGATGAACAGCAAGAACTCCCAGGGCGAATATATCTTTGGCGGCAACCAGAGCAAGACCCAGCCCTTCATCAAGGATGCCAGCGGCAATTATGTCTTTCAGGGGGATACCGGCCAGCGCAACATTCAGGTGTCGCCAACGGTGCAGATCCCTGCCAACGATTCCGGCTTCAATCTGTTCGAGATAGTGCCGACCCGCAGAACCAGCAGCGCGGGGAGCGCCAATATTCAGGTCGGGGTGGCCGATCAGGGCAACTTCGACAGCTTCTATCGCAACAACTACGACTCCTCACTCGCCAGCAACCAGTATACGGTGAACACCATCGCCGGTACGCCGGATACCTATGAGATCAGGGATGGCGGCGGTGCCTTGCTGCAAAGCGGCGACTATGTGGCAGGCAACAAGATCCCCTTCAACGGGCTGGAGCTGACCCTGTCGCTGCCAGCTGGAGGGGCGGCGCAAAACTTCGTACTGGATCCACCCCAGAACAACAACATCCTCGATGGCATGTCTGATTTCATCACCGCGCTGCGGGATCCCAACATCACGCCGGATACCTTCCAGCTGAAGGTGGCGGATGCCACCGCCCACATGAAGAATGCCCGCCAGAACATGGATCAGGGGTTAGGGGAGGTTGGCAGTCGGTTGAATAGCCTGGAGCAGGTGATGGGCTCGAACGAAGGGCTGAGTACCTTGAACCAGCAGGCGAGGGCCAAGGTCTCCGAAACGGATCTCTATGAGGTGATTGCCACCCTGTCAAAAGAGGATGCGGCGCTGAGCGCCACCCAGCTCTCTTTCAGCAAGATCAGCAAGCTGACCCTGTTCGACTACATTCGTTGACTGGTCACTCATCGCTCGCGGCCTCGATGGCTGCGAGCGATGGTTACCCGCTTGGCCCCTGTTTTTCCCGCTCGTTTATCCTCATTCAACTCCCCATGTCGGCCAATTGTAACAAGCTGTTGCCACAGGCTATTTAGCGCATTGCGACGGGTTGACTCCTATTGAGCATTCGATAATCATGCAGCCCGCACAACAGAGGGTTGTGCGCATATTTGCAGCATCTCGTTAGGCGAGGCTCCTGTATAAACACAGGCCACTGATCTCACGACGTCCAGAGACGCCCAAGATCAGGACAGTTTTCATCGGATTAAGGTGTAAACCCAAGTGGCTTCCGGCATGCCGGATACGTTATGCAGTGCTAAAGCTGGTACGTGGGGATGATGACACGCCGGACGGCGTCATTTCCTGCCTATTACTCGTCAATCAAATTGCTGTTTTCTTTCAGACGGCGACGGATCACCGTTCGCGCTCAGGCTTGCCTGAAATCACATGAGGTCATTTGTGATGAAGAAAACACAGACTCTACTCAATCGTCACCAACTGCTCGATCTGGCTGCCCTGCAGGGTTGGCTGGAGCACAACCTGGATCCGGTTCAGCGTGCCGATCAGCTGCTGACCCTGCGTCCGGAAGAGCTCAACTGCATTTTCGATACCCTGCCCACTGCCGACGGGGCGGCGCTGCTCAGTTCGCTGTCTGCTGACTGTGCCGGGCGCCTGCTGATGCGGCTGCATGCCAGCATCGTCAGCGTGTTGCAGGGGGCCATGCCCCGCCGCGACATGCTGGCCATTCTGCGCCGGCTGGGCAGCAGTGATCGTACCATGCTGCTTGCCCGCTTCCCGGAGCAGGTGCAGTCCACCTTCTACTCCCTGCTCGACTGGCCGACCGAATCGGTGGGCGCCAACATGCGCCACGAATTCCTGGCCATCGGCGATCAGGAGACGGTGGGCAGTGCCAAGCAGCTGATCCACGATGCCTGGGACAACGCCCAGCTGTTCCAGCACCTCTATGTGGTCAACAACGACCACCGCCTGCTTGGCAGCATCTCGCTCAAATCCCTGCTGATTGCCGACCCGCAACTGCCGGTGAGCGAGTTGATGGACCGGGAGACGGTGCGCATCAACGCCCGGGCGGATCAGGAACTGGCAGCCCGCCTGCTGATTGACCGCGACATCTCGACCCTGCCGGTGGAGGATCAGGGCAAGCTGGTGGGTATCTTCCACGTGGACGATGCCGCCGACATCCTGGAGCTCGAATCCACCGAGGATGCGGAGATGCAGGGTGGCTCCTCGCCGCTCGACACTCCCTATCTGCAGGCGACTCCCTGGCAACTGTGGCGCAAGCGGGTGGGCTGGCTGCTGATCCTGTTCGTGGCCGAAGCCTATACCGGTACCGTGCTGCGGGCGTTTGAAGAGCAGCTGGAAGCCGCCATCGCACTGGCCTTCTTCATTCCGCTCCTGATCGGCACCGGCGGCAACAGCGGTACCCAGATCACCACCACCATAGTGCGAGCCATGGCGGTCGGGGAGGTGAGCCTGCGCAACCTCGGCACTGTGCTGAAAAAGGAGATCTCCACCGGTCTGCTCATCTCGGCCGCCATTGCGCTGGCCGCCTGGGTACGGGCCTGGAGCCTGGGGGTTGGCCCCCAGATCGGCATGGTCGTCACCCTGACCATCATCGCCATCGTGCTGTGGAGCGCCACCGTCGCTTCTGTGATCCCCATGGTGCTGCGTCGCTTCCGCATCGACCCGGCCGTGGTATCCGCTCCCTTCATCGCCACCCTGGTGGATGGCACCGGTCTCATCATCTACTTCGAGATCGCCAAGCTGCTGCTGCCCGAGCTGCAGTAAGCCACAACATGAAACGACAAAAAGGCAGCCCGCGGGCTGCCTTTTTTGCATCTGGTGGCCGGGCTCAGCCGAGCTGGAACAGCAGTGGCCAGCCCTGCTCCTGGCAGTAGCGGTGCTCCTTCTCCAGATTCTGCATCAGCAATTTGTTCTCGTCGCACCAGTCCAGTGGCAGGGTGACCACCAGCTGATCGCCGGCGGCCTGTACATGCCAATCGGGCAGCAGCTTGTCCTGGCGCCTGTGGTGGGCGGCGACCGCGAGGCGCAGAATGCGGATGCAGCGCAGCACCGTCTGTTCGTCGTGGTTGGGCAGAGAAGGGAGCTCGGAGAGCTTGAGCCCCTTGCGGTGAAAGCGCACCAGCGCGGCCAGCAGGGCCTGATCGTCCTGGTTGAAGCCGGGCAGGTCGGTGTGCTGCAGGATATAGGCGGAGTGGCGGTGAATGCCGCTGTAGTTGATGGCAAGGCCGATCTCGTGCAGTCGCGCCGCCCAGCCGAGGATGGCGCGATAGGGCTCCTCCGGCATCTCCCAGGGGCCGCTGAGCAGATCGAACAGGGTCAGCACGCTCTGTTCGACCCGGCCAGCCTGACGCTTGTCGATGCGATAGTGAGTGGAGAGTGCCAGGGCGGTGCGCTCGCGAATGTCGTGATGCTGTAGGCGCTCCTCGAACTCGTACAGCAGCCCCTCACGCAGGGCGCCATCGGAATAGTCCATCCGCTCGATGGGCAGCGAGGTGAAGAGCCCGAGCAGGATGGCCACCGCGGCGGCAAATACCTCCTGACGCTCCTCGGTGAGGCCGGCCAGCTTGAGATCGCCGACCCGCTTGTGCCTGAGCATCTCCTGCTTGAGCCGCTCCAGCCCAGCCAGGGTGATGGCGCCATCGGTCCACTCTTCCCCCTGCAACACATCGCGCACGGTGCGGATTGAACCCGAGCTGCCGAGGCAGCTCTGCCAGCCCAGCTTGCGGTACTGGTTGATGATGGGGGCGAGCTGGTGCTGGGCCTCCAGCACGGCATTGTTGAAGGCCTTCTCGCTCAGCTTGCCGCTGGCAAAGAAGCTCTGGGTGAAGCTGACGCACCCCATCTTGCGGCTGGTGAGCGCCTTGTGATCGAAGCCCTCGCCGATGATGAGCTCGGTGCTGCCGCCGCCGATGTCCACCACCAGTACCTGGCCCTCGATGTGCTGGGTATGGGCCACCCCCTGATAGATGAGGCGCGCCTCTTCCTGACCGCTGATGATCTCGATGGGGTGGTTGAGCACCTTGGCCGCCTCGCTCACGAACTCGCGGGCGTTGCTGGCACGGCGCAGGGTATAGGTGCCGGCGATGCGGATCTGATCCGGCTTGATGTTGGTCAGCCGCTCGGCAAACAGGGCGAGGCAGTCGAGGCCCCGGGTCATGGCTTCGGCAGACATGCGGCGCTGGCCGTCCATCCCCTCTGCCAGCCGGACCCGCTCCTTGATCCGATCGACGATCTGCAGCCGTCCTTCGGTGAGGCGGGCGATGACCATGTGAAAGCTGTTCGAGCCCAGATCCACTGCGGCGTACAGGCTATTGTCCATTGTTTGACTCTATGCGTTTGAGGTAGTCGTAAATCGCGACCTGGGAACGGATCTTGCGGCGATTGCCCCGCTTCACGTATTCGTTCTTCTGGTCGGCATCGATGACCCGCGCCTTGCAGGTGTCACTCAGTTGTAGCTCGAGAATGTCGAGGATGCGCTGCTTGAGCCGCTCGTCATAGATGGGGGTGCCCACCTCGATGCGGCCGTCGATGTTGCGGCTCATCCAGTCGGCGCTGGAGATATAGAGCTGGGGATTGCCCTTGTTGTGGAACACCATCACCCGCGGGTGCTCGAGGAAGCGGTCGATGATGCTGATCACCCTGATGTTGTCGCTAAGGCCCGGCACGCCCGGACGCAGGGCACACATGCCGCGGATGATCATCTGGATGGGCACCCCGGCCTGACCGGCGGCATAGAGCCGGTTGATGAGGTCTCTGTCCACCAGGTTGTTGATCTTGAGGGTGATGCCGCTGGGCTGGCCCGCCTTGGCGTTGGCCAGTTCGTTGTCGATGAGCCGGTAGAGCTGGCGGCGACTGTTGATGGGGGAGACCAGCAGGTGGTTGAACTTGTAGCGCCGATAGGGATATTCGATGTACTCGAACACTCCCTCCACCTCGGCGGTGATGTCCGGGTGGCGGGTCAACAGGGAGAAATCGGTATAGATCTTCGCCGTTTTCTCGTTGAAGTTACCGGTGCCGATGTGGGCGTAGCGCACCGCCTCACCCTGCTCGTGGCGGGTGATGAGGCAGAGCTTGGAGTGGATCTTGAGGCTCGGCACCCCGAACACCACCTTGACGCCAGCATCGGTCAGGATGTTGGCCCAGTCGATGTTGGCCGCCTCGTCGAAGCGGGCACGCAGCTCCACCACCACGGTCACCTTCTTGCCGTTGTTGGCGGCGTCGATGAGGGAGTGGATGATCCGCGACTTCTTGGCCACCCGGTAGATATTGATGCGAATGGCGCTGACCGCCGGATCGAATGCCGCCTGGCGCACCAGCTCGGTGAAGTGGTGGAACTTGTGGTACGGGTAGTAGAGCAGTATGTCCTGCCTGGTGATGGCATCGAAGGCGTTGACGAAGCCGTCAAAATCGCGGCAATCCAGCGCCGGCAGCTTGGGGTTTTCCAGATAATCCCGGCCCACGTTGGGGAAGCCGATGAAATCCTTGAAGTTGTGATAGCGACCGCCCGGCATGATGGCGTCGTAGGAGCTGATCTGCAGCTTGAGCTTCAGGAAGCTGATCATGGCCGCTGGCATCTCCCGCTCGTAGACGAAGCGCACCGGCATGGCGGTGAGGCGCTGCTTCAAGCCGTCACTCATCTTGTCCACCAGGCTCAGATCCAGCTGGTCGGAGAGATCGTATTCGGCGTCCCGGGTCAGCTTGACCGCGTAGGCGGCTATCTCGTCGTAGTCGAAGAAGCCCTTGAAGATCTCGTCGAGACAGAAGCGGATGACGTTGTCGAGGATGATGATCTGCTTCTTGCGACGGGTGCCCTCCGGCGGCAGCTGGAAGAAGCGGGGCAGATCGTCGGTCGGTACTTCCACCAGCGCGTACTGGATCACCTGACCGTTCTTCTTCATCTCGATGGCCAGATAGGTGTACTCGTCTTTCAGAAACTTGACCGGGTTGACCTCTTTGTTGAGCAGGATCGGGATGATGTGGCGCAGCACCTTCTCCTTGAAGAAGACCCGCAGCCACTGCTGGATGGACTCGGAGAGCTGATACTCGTTGACCAGGAAGATGTTGTGGCGGGCCAGCGCTATCAACAGCTCCTTGTAGGTGTTGTCGAACGCCTCGCCGAGCGCCATTACCTTCTGCTGGATGGCGCGCAGCAGCACCTTGGCCTCGTCGTCGCCACCGTGCACCTCGTTGATCAGGATGCGGCGCTTGACGTCCGACACCCGCACTTTAAAGAACTCGTCCTGGTTGGAGGAGAAGATCCCGAGGAAGCGGACCCGCTCGATGAGCGGGACCGTCTTGTCCATTGCCTCTTGCAACACCCGTTCATTGAATGAGAGCCAACTCAGCTCCTTCTCTTCATACTGCTTGTCGGTGCTCATGTGATGCCTCTGTGGTCAGGTCGCGTCTGCGCGGCAGTTATGGCGTGGAAATGTGACAGATTGATGACCATCCGCTCAGTCGATGATGGCCTGATCGATGTCGACCACCAGATCGTCCGACAGAGACTCCAGCGCACTGATGAGATCCCCCAGTTCGAGTCGGGGCGGCAGCGCCACCAGGGCATGGGCGTAGAAGAGCGGGGCGCCGGAGTGGGGGGCCGGTTCGCAGCCGGTGGTGAGATCGGCCACGTTGATGTTGAGCTGACGCAGGATGCTGGCCACTTCGTGGACGATGCCGGCCCGGTCGTTGCCGGTGACGCTGACCATCACCTGCCGCTCCGGCTCCTGGCTGAGCTGGCCTTCGGCGAAGCTGACGGTGAGGCCGGGCAGCATCACCAGCGCCTCGCACAGGCTGCGGTAGTGTTCGTCAGGCACGCTGACGTGCAGGATGCCGGCAAATTGTCCTGCCAGTTCGCTCATGGAACTGGCCAGCCAGTTGCCCTGCTGGTGGGTGATGACGTCCGCCAGACTCTCGACGATACCGGGCTTGTCAGCGCCTATCACGGTCACGACCAATTGCTTTTGCATCCTGCTCTCCTTGGAAAATGGGTACTCCGTAGCATTGTGCCTGCTGTCACAGGCCATATGAAGCCCCGCCCACCGCAAATATGGCGAAAAAGCACCGCTGGGAGGGGGTTGGCGCCATTTCTGCACTGCCTGCGCCCGCTGCACCGTGGTAGAGTGATGCCCCTGTTTTGTATTGTGAACCGGATAGCTCTTGTGAACGGGATGTGCGCGTATGAATAGCCTTGTCGTATCGGGATTGGTGTTGTTGGTGTTGCTGCTGCTGGCGATCTTCTGGAGCAGGGGCAAGAAGGGCAAGGCGCTGCCCTATGATCTGCAGGAGACCCTGTTCAGCCCCGCCGAGCGCTCCTTCCTCGGCGTGCTGGATCTGGCGGTCGGCGACCAGGCCCGGGTCTTTGCCAAGGTGCGGGTGGCCGATGTGCTGACGCCGGAGACGGGCATGGGCAAGAGCAAGTGGCAGCAGGCGTTCAACAAGATCAGCGCCAAGCACGTGGACTATCTGCTCTGCCACCCCTCCGATCTCGCCTTCATCTGCGCCATCGAGCTCGATGACAGCTCCCACCGTCACCAGAAGCGCAAGGTGCGCGACAGTTTCCTCAAGGCCGCCTTTGACAGCGCCGGTCTGCCGCTGCTGCAGATCCCGGCAAGCAGCCATTATCAGGTCGAGGAGCTGCGCGAACAGATCCTGCCGCTGCTAAGCGGCCCCCGCCGAGTTCCGGATGAGGATCTGCTGCCAGGGGATCGCCGCGAGCCCACCTTCAGTCCCCTGCAGCTGGATCGGGTAGAGGTGGAAGAGCCTCGCCATGGCGGTCGTGCCCCGGCCGTGGCCCCCATCAAGGCGATCGTATCGCCACGCAGCGCGCCGCTGCCGGCGGCCGACGCCGAGCTGGTGGAGAATCTGTTTGCCGAGGTGGACGAGGACGAAGACGAGCATCCCCATCAGGTGCCGCACTGCCCGCGCTGTGATGCGCCGCTGGTGGAGCGGGAAGCCAAGAAGGGCCCACATGCCGGCCGGTTGTTCCTGGCCTGCAGCCGCTTCCCCGAGTGTCGCTACGCCGCACCCCATACTCACGCCCGCCATTGATCCCCACCGCCTGTTTGCGGCCTGTTGCCGGCCGCAAACAGGCGCACCTGCTCGTGTTCCTGTCTCTCTTGTTTGCCCGCTGCCTGCCCACCGTACCCAAAAAAAGAGGCGACAAAATTTATCTTGTTGCGCCGTTGGGTCGATAAACTTAGGTGAAATGCGACAAATTTTGACAATGCGTCGGAATTTTGGCACTTTGTGCATCCTGCATAAAGTGCGTGGTTTGACCACATAAGCACAATAAAACAATAAGTTACGTCGAGAATAGAGGGATGGATATGATGGCAATGGGAGTGTTGATTGTTGACGCCGATGCGCAGCGGCGCCAACAGTTGGGGACAGTTCTCTCGTTCATGGGGATCCCCTGGCAGGACGTTGCCGAGGGCGATCTGGATGTGGCCATCGAGTCATCCGGCCCGCTGCAGGGGGTGCTGACCGGTTCCCTCAACGGCCGCCCGCTGGGCGAGCTGCTGACCGGATTCCCCCGGGTGCCTTTCCTGTCGCTGGTGGAGGCCGACTTCCCCAACAGCAACTTCATCGGGGTGGCCGAGGCGCCCTTCACCTACGAATCCCTGACCCGCCATCTGCACTTTTGCCAGGCCTTCGTCTCCCTCCATCCTCGTCAGCAGACCCACGACAAGGGACAGGCGCTGTTGCGCCTGCTGGTGGGCAAGGGCAAGGGGATCCAGGAGGTGCGTCGGCTCATCAGCCAGGTGGCCGAGACCGATGCCAACGTGCTGATCCTCGGTGAATCGGGTACCGGCAAGGAGGTGGTGGCACGCGCCATCCATGAACTGTCCGGCCGAAGCCAGGGCCCCTTCGTGCCCATCAACTGTGGCGCCATTCCGGCTGAGCTGCTGGAAAGCGAACTGTTTGGCCACGAGAAGGGGGCCTTCACCGGCGCCATCGCGGCCCGGCGTGGCCGCTTCGAGCTGGCACAGGGGGGCACCCTGTTTCTCGACGAGATCGGCGACATGCCGCTGCCGATGCAGGTCAAGCTGCTGCGGGTGCTGCAGGAGCGGTTGTTTGATCGGGTTGGCGGCGGCAAGCCCATCCAGGCGGATGTGCGCATCATCGCGGCCACCCACCGGGATCTGGAAGCCATGATCCGTACCCAGGGTTTTCGCGAAGATCTCTACTATCGCCTCAACGTCTTCCCCATCGAGACCCCGCCGCTGCGGGAGCGGGCCGATGACATCCCGCTGCTGCTGCAGGAGCTGCTCAACCGCCATGCCGAGCTGCATCAGGGGATGATCCGCCTGACCCAGCGCGCCATGGAATCCCTGATGCAGTACCCCTGGCCCGGCAATGTGCGCGAGCTCTCCAACCTGCTGGAGCGGCTGCTCATCCTCTACCCGCAGCAGATCGTCGACGTGGCTGACTTGCCGAGCCGCTATCGTCTGCTGCCGTGCGAGCCGCGGGACGAGCGGCTGACCGAGATGGACGAGCGCGATGCGCTGGCCGCGGTGTTCCAGGATCCGCCCGAGCTGGATCTGCCCGCTAGCCACGCCCGCGCCATGCAGCTGCCGGAGGAGGGGGTCAACCTCAAGGAGATGCTGGCCGACCTTGAGGTGGAACTGATCCGCCAGGCGCTGGAGTCCCAGGACGGGGTGGTGGCCCGCGCCGCCGACCTGCTCGGCATGCGCCGCACCACCCTGGTGGAGAAGATGAAAAAATACGGGATGAGCAAGGAAGCATAAGGGTCAAAGCCTTGACGCCTAGCTTCAAGAGCTTGATTTTATATGTAAATTTTAGTGGCATGGAAATTGAATAAGCTGACTCAGTCGCCAGTTTGAGGTCAGCTTTATGACAGCCCAGCCGCAGGATACCCCGCTCCAGTCTCACGAGGTGAGCCAGCTTTACGCCATCTTCACGGCGCTGCCCACCGGTGTCTTGCTGCTCGACGGCGAGGGCCGGATCACCCGCGCCAACCCGGCCGCCAAGGCGCTGCTGGGGGAGCCGCTGGAAGGCCAGGCCTGGCGCCAGATCATCGACCGCTGTTTCCAGCCCCGCGAGGATGACGGCCACGAAATTTCCCTGCGCGATGGGCGCCGGGTTCAGTTGTCGACCCAGCCGCTGCCGGATCAGCCGGGCCAGCTGGTGTTCATCAACGATCTGACCGAAACCCGCCAGCTGCAAGATCGCATCAACCACATGAAGCGGTTGTCCGCCCTCGGCAACATGGCTGCCTCGCTGGCCCACCAGATCCGCACGCCGCTCTCCGCCGCCATGCTCTATGCCGCCAACCTGGCCAACCGCACCCTCAAACCGGAATCCCGCAGCCAGTTCCAGCAAAAGCTGATGGCGCGCCTGCAGGATCTCGAAAAGCAGATCAGCGACATCCTGCTGTTTGCCCGCAACGGCGACAACCAGGTGGTGACCCCGACGTCGGTGCAGGGGCTGCTGGCCGAGGTGCAGGCCGGTGCCGAGGCATTTTGCAGCCAGCAGGGCTGTGAGCTGCACATGGAGGCGCCGGAGCCCGATCTCTGTCTGCTGGCCAACAGCAGCGCGCTGGCGGGGGCGGTCAACAACCTCATCGCCAATGCCCAGCAGGCCGGCGCCACGTCGCTTCTGGTGAGCGCGGTACGCAGCGGCGCCCGGGTGGAGCTGCGCATTCTCGACAACGGCAAGGGGATGCCCGCTCACCTGCTCAGCCAGATTTTCGAACCCTTCTTCACCACCCGCTCCCAGGGCACCGGCCTTGGGCTGGCGGTGGTGCAATCCGTGGTCCGTGCCCATCAGGGCGAGGTCAGCGTGGCCTCGGTACCCGGCGAGGGGACCTGTTTTACCCTGTCGTTCCCCCTGCACCAGCAAGCGGTGCAGCTGGGGGGTGTAGCATGAGCGTCAGGCTCGTGGAAATGAATATTGCAGCGGCCAGGTTGGCTGTGGTGGGAGGTGTAGCATGACTCAGGCCCGGATCCTGGTAGTGGAAGATGACAATGGCTTGCGCGAAGCGCTGGTGGATACCCTGTTGCTCGGCGGTTATGAGTGCCGCGAGGTGGACAGTGGCGAGCGGGCTTTGCTGGCCCTGTCGCGCCAGAGCTTCGACATGGTGATCTCGGATATCCAGATGGGGGGCATGGATGGCCTGACCCTGCTGGCCAACATTCGTCAGCAATATCCCCAAGTGCCGGTGCTGTTGATGACCGCCTACGCCAACATCGACGGGGCGGTGCGCGCCATGCGCGAAGGCGCCATCGATTACCTGGCCAAGCCCTTCTCGCCCGAGGTGCTGCTCAACCAGGTCAGCCGTTATGTGCCGGCCCAGAAGGTGGAGAAACGGGCCGTGGTCTACGGCGATCCCAAGACCGCCGAGCTGTTCCAGCTGGCGACCCGGGTGGCCAGAAGCGAGGCCACCGTGATGGTGACCGGTCCGAGCGGGACGGGCAAAGAGGTGCTGGCCCGCTACATCCACGACAACTCCAGCCGCGCCGAGCAGACGTTCGTCGCCATCAACTGCGCCGCCATTCCGGAGAACATGCTGGAGGCGACCCTGTTCGGCTATGAGAAGGGGGCCTTTACCGGCGCGGTACAGGGCTGCCCCGGCAAGTTTGAGCAGGCCCAGGGGGGGACTCTGCTGCTCGACGAGATCACCGAGATGGATCTGGGGTTGCAGGCCAAGCTGCTGCGGGTATTGCAGGAGAAAGAGGTGGAGCGGCTCGGCAGTCGCAAGATGATCCCGCTCGACGTGCGGGTCATCGCCACCAGCAACCGGGATCTGAAAAAAGCGGTGCAGGATGGCCTGTTTCGCGAGGATCTCTACTACCGGCTCAATGTCTTCCCGCTGCGCTGGACGGCGCTGTGGGAGCGTCCCGGCGACATACTGCCGCTGACGGAGCACCTGCTGGCGCTGCATGCCGGCCAGCAGGGATTGCCGACGCCGCAGCTCACAGAACCCGCGCGCGAGCGGCTGCTGGCTCACCCCTGGCCCGGCAACGTGCGCGAGCTCGACAACGTGGTGCAGCGCGCCCTCATTCTGAGCCCGGATGGCCTCATCGGCTGCGAGCACCTCATCCTGGAAGAGGTGGAGGAAGAAGAGATCCGCCTTGTCGGCAGTGAGCGCAGCAGCGGCAGCGAACACCTGGGCAGCGAGCTCAAGCAGCAGGAGCACCAGATCATTCTCGACACCCTGCAGGATTGCAACGGCAGCCGCAAGGCGGTGGCCGACCGGCTCGGCATCAGCCCGCGCACCCTGCGCTACAAGCTGGCCCAGATGCGCGAGGCGGGGATCGACCTGCCGGCCTGAAGCCATTACAGGCCCTGCCATGGGCCACAGTGCGGGAGGCATCATGGTCTTGGCGGCCGGCCTCGATTATCATGGGGCCTCGGCGTTATGAGCCCGATCCCTGTCTGCATCGCAGCACAGGGGTCGGCGCCTTTATAAGGGACCCCTATGATCTCTCATCGAAAACTCGAAACCGTACTCAACCATCTGCTCGAACCGCATGCCATCAAGGATTACTGCCCCAATGGCCTGCAGGTGGAGGGGCGTGAGCGCATTCGCAAGGTGGTGACCGGCGTCACCGCCAGCCAGGCCCTGATCGATGCGGCCGTGGCCGCCGATGCTGACGCCATCCTGGTCCATCACGGCTACTTCTGGAGCGGTGAACCGGCCCAGATCACCGGCATGAAACAGCGCCGCATCAAGACCCTCTTGACCCACGACATCAACCTGTTTGCCTACCACCTGCCGCTGGACGTGCACCCCGAGGTGGGCAACAACGCCCAGCTCGCCAAGCTGCTCGACATCAAGGTGCGCCGCGGCCTCGAGCCCTGGAACAGCAAGAGCGTCGCCATGGTTGGCAAGCTGGAAGAGCCCATGAGTGGCAGCGATTTTGCCAAGCTGATTGCCGAGCGGCTCGGCCGTGAGCCGCTCCATTGCGGCGACAGCGGCCCCGAGCTTATCCGCTCCGTGGCCTGGTGCACCGGTGGCGGTCAGAGCTACATCAATCTGGCGGCGGAGCAGGGCATCGATGCCTTCATCTCCGGCGAAGCCTCCGAGCAGACCATCCACACCGCCCGCGAGATGGGGATGCACTTCTACGCCGCCGGTCACCACGCCACCGAGCGTTACGGCGTCAAGGCGTTGGGGGAGTGGCTGGCGACGGTGCACGGGCTGGATGTGACCTTTATCGATATCGACAACCCGGTCTAGGTTTGATTAACCGCGTCGCGGGGTCATCGGACGTGACTGCAGCAAGTGCGCTGGTAGATAGAAATGACAAGGGAGGCCTGGGCCTCCCTTGTTCTATTTTGCATGCTGTTGTTAGCGATTACTCGCAGGCATAGCCTGCCGGGCCAAGCTGCTTGCCATCGAGCAAGGCAGACCCTGCTCGCATCTGCAAGCGCCCTTCACAGAACCACTGCACCACCAGCGGGTAGATGCTGTGCTCCTGCACCTGTACCCGGGCCGCCACCTCGTCGGCCTCATCCCCTTCGAAGATGGGGACGCGGGCCTGCAGGATCACCGGGCCGCCGTCCAGCTCTTCGGTGACGAAGTGGACGCTGGCGCCATGCTCGTCGTCACCGGCGTCGATGGCGCGCTGGTGGGTGTGCAACCCCTGGTACTTGGGCAGCAGGGAGGGGTGGATGTTGATCATCCGCCCGGCAAAATGCCGCACCAGGTCGGCACTCAGGATCCGCATAAACCCGGCCAGTACCACCAGATCGGGCTGATAGTCCGCCATCAGCGCCAACAGGGCCGTGTCATACTCCTCCCGGCTGGCAAACTGCTGCTGGGCGAGGATGGCAGTGGCCACCCCCGCCTCTTTGGCACGCACCAGACCATAGGCATCGGCCTTGTTGCTGATGACGCCGACCACCTGACCGGCAATCTTGCCGCCGGCACAGCCGTCGAGGATGGTTTGCAGGTTGCTGCCGTTGCCGGAGATCAGCACCAGGATGCGTTTCATGGAGGAGGTCATTTGGCTGTTGATCCGGTCATTCATTGAATGATGACCTGCTCCTCGCCATCGGCCGCCTTGGCGATATGGCCGATATGCCAGGCGTTCTCGCCTTCGGCCTTGAGCAGGGTCAGCGCTTTTTCCAGCTGATCCGCCGGCAGGGCGATGATCATGCCGACGCCGCAGTTGAAGGTACGGTACATCTCGTGGCGGGTGACGTTGCCAGCCTGCTGCAGCCAGCTGAACACCGCCGGCCACTGCCAGCTCTGCTCGTCGATCACCGCCTGGGTGTTGGCGGGCAGCACGCGCGGGATGTTCTCCCAGAAGCCGCCACCTGTGATGTGGGACAGGGCGTGGATCTCGCACTCCTTGATAAGCTTGAGCACGGGTTTCACGTAGATGCGGGTCGGCTCCAGCAGGGCGTTGGCCAGGGTGGTGTCACCCAGCGGCTGCTGCACGTCGGCCTGGGAGACTTCCAGGATCTTGCGCACCAGCGAGAAGCCGTTGGAGTGGGGGCCGCTGGCGGCCAGGGCGATCAGGGCATCCCCTTCACCGACCTTGCTGCCGTCGATGATCTCGCTCTTCTCCACCACACCGACGCAGAAACCGGCGATGTCGTAGTCTTCCCCTTCATACATGCCCGGCATCTCGGCGGTCTCGCCGCCCACCAGGGCGCAACCGGACTGCTCGCAGCCGGCACCGATGCCGGTGACCACGGCCGCGGCGGTGTCGACGTCCAGCTTGCCGGTGGCATAGTAGTCGAGGAAGAACAGGGGCTCGGCGCCCTGCACGATCAGGTCATTGACGCACATGGCCACCAGATCGATGCCGACGGTGTCGTGCTTCTTCAGGTCGATGGCGAGGCGCAGCTTGGTGCCCACCCCGTCGGTGCCGGAGACCAGCACCGGCTCCTTGTAGCCCGCAGGGATTTGACACAAGGCCCCAAAGCCGCCAAGACCACCAAGGACTTCAGGACGACGAGTGCGCTTTGACACGCCCTTGATACGTTCAACCAGTGCATTGCCGGCATCGATATCCACGCCAGCATCCTTGTAGCTCAGTGAGGTTTTGTCAGTCACGCGTATTCCCCGTCATATAAAGAAGTGGAGGGTAAAATTCGGGGCGTATTCTAACAGTGGCGGTGAAAAACCAGAAAGGAAATCGTTTGCGCGTTTTTGCGCGGAAATGCTCTACAAGCGGTGGCTTTTGTTGTATGATTCCGCGATTTTTTTGCGGCAGTTAGAGGAGATAATAATGAAAGTCGTTGAAGTCAAACACCCCCTGGTCAAGCACAAGATCGGTCTGATGCGTGAAGGCGATATCAGCACCAAGCGTTTCCGTGAACTGGCCAAGGAAGTGGGCAGTTTGTTGACCTACGAAGCGACCTCTGACTTCGAAACCGAGAAGGTTACCATCGATGGCTGGAATGGGCCAGTGGAAGTTGACCAGATCAAGGGCAAGAAGGTCACCGTCGTGCCCATCCTGCGTGCAGGTCTTGGCATGATGGATGGCGTGCTGGAGCACATGCCGAGCGCCCGTGTCAGCGTGGTCGGTATCTACCGCGACGAAGAGACCCTGCAACCGGTTCCCTACTTCGAGAAGATCGTCAGCAACATCGAAGAGCGTCTGGCGCTGGTCATCGACCCCATGCTGGCCACCGGCGGCTCCATGATCGCCACCATCGACCTGCTCAAGAAGAAAGGCTGCCAGTCCATCAAGGTGCTGGTGCTGGTTGCCGCGCCGGAAGGCATCAAGGCGCTGGAAGCCGCTCACCCGGACGTGGAGCTGTTCTGCGCCTCCATCGACCAGGGCCTGAACGAGAAGGGCTACATTGTCCCGGGTCTGGGCGACGCCGGCGACAAGATCTTCGGCACCAAGTAAGCCTCGATCGCCTCATCGCGCGCCAGCTGGCGCGCAAACGGAGCCGGCACCCCGCCGGCTCCGCTGTTTCTCCCGCCCCGGCTTGCTGCCATGCGCGCCTTGCCGCTACCATAAGCACCATCTCCCATTTCGAGACTCCTCTCATGCTCAAACGTGTTGTGACCGCCCTCTGCTGCGGCTTGTCATTCATGGTGTCGGCCGCCCAGGTGACCGATCTCTATCAGGGCAAGGCGCCCACCAGCGGCGACATGGCGGCGGCCCAGTCCCAGGCCCTGGGCGAGGTGCTGATCAAGGTGACCGGCAAGCGCGACATCCTGACCCAGCCGGCGGTGGTCAAGGCGCTGGCGGCCCCCGGCGAGTTCGTGCAGCACTACGGTTATCAGGACGTGGGGCCGGTGAAGTTTCTCAAGGCCGATTTCGATGTGGCCAAGGTCAATGCTCTGGTGGCCGAGAGCAAGTTCGCCCTGCTGGGCCCGGCCCGGCCACAAGTGGCTATCTGGCTGGTGATCAATGAAGGGGAGCGGCGCATTCTGCCGGATCAGTCCAGCGATGGCTGGGCTGCCGCCCTGCGTACCCAGGCCCAGGCGATGGGGCTGCCGGTCAGCATTCCGCTGATGGACTTGGACGACAACATGGCGGTCAACGCCACCGACGTCTGGGGCCGCTTCGCCGACCCCATCCTCAAGGCGAGCCAGCGTTATGGCGCCGAGATGGTGGTGTTGGGCAAGCTGACCCCTGAAGGTGACAAGTGGAGCATTGACTGGGGACTCTACGGCCCCAAAGCGGGTGGTGAGCTGAGCGAACTGACCAAGGGCGAGGGTTCTGGCACCCAGGCCGAGGTGGCGCAGACGTTCGCCGATGCCCTGGCAGGTTGGCTGGTGCAGAACTACGGGGCGCGTATCTCCGGTGTCGCCTCCAGCCAGACACTGGTGGTGGAGGGGCTGTCCGGCATCGACGGCATGATCACTGTGCAGAAGATGTTGCAGGGGATGGCCAGCGTCACCAAGGTGGAGATTGGCAAACTGGAGGGGGACAAGGTGACCTTCAACCTGAGCCTGCAAGGGGACAAGGCCGAGCTCATCCGCGGGCTGCAGCTGGAGAGCCGGTTGCGCCAGCTGGCGGATACCCCAGAGGGGCTGAGCTATCAATGGTCGCAGCCCTGATCCTGGCGAGGATCCTGACCGGCTGGCCGGGCATAACCAGCGTGGGCCCAAGGGGCGGTTTTTCAAGCCGGCCAAGGAGTAGCCGCTTTCGTTAGCAATGGTCGCAGCCAGGATCCTTTATGAGGATCCACACCGCCCGGCATCGTCCGGGCGGTTCTCTATCCGCCTTCGCGATGATACACTTGCCCGCAAATGTCACAGTCAAAGCCCAACGAGTGAAGCAACCGGCCCAACTGTCTTTAGCCGTACAACTACCGGATGATGAAACCTTCGTCAGTTTTTATCCCGGCAACAATGCTCATCTGATCACCGCCCTCAAAAATGCGGCCATTGGTCAGGGCTCACCTTTCCTCTATTTCTGGGGGGCCAAGGGATCGGGCCGCTCCCATCTGCTGCACGCTACCTGCGCCGAGGTCAATGCCCGCGACGCCGCAGCCGCTTATCTCTCCCTCGATCAGTTTGAACAGCTCGATCCCAGCATGCTCGATGCCCTCGAAAGCCTGCCGCTGGTCTGCCTCGACAGCCTGGAGGC
The DNA here is from genome assembly GCF_049860615.1 of Aeromonas sp. FL131. Classification (NCBI taxonomy): domain Bacteria; kingdom Pseudomonadati; phylum Pseudomonadota; class Gammaproteobacteria; order Aeromonadales; family Aeromonadaceae; genus Aeromonas; species Aeromonas sp. FL131. Next base: position 2,604,826 of record NZ_CP187595.1, on the reverse strand, counting down.
GATCGCCGGCAATGCGCTGTGGGAGCGGGCCCTGTTCGATTTTTACAACCGCTGGCAGGAGAAGGGCGAGGGTACCCTGGTGGTGACCGGTTGCAGCGCGCCGCGCAAACTGGGGCTGCAACTGCCGGATCTCGCTTCCCGGCTGGACTGGGGAGTGAGCTTCCACCTCGACGAGCTGGACGATGAAGGCAAGCTCAGTGCCCTGCAGCTGCGTGCCGAGCTGCGGGGCTTCAAACTGCCCATCGACGTGGGCCGCTTCCTGCTCAACCGCCTCTCGCGCGACATGCGCACCCTGCTCACCACTCTCAATCAGCTCGACAACGCCTCCTTTCGCGCCAAGCGCAAGCTGACCATCCCCTTTGTCAAAGAGATCCTCGAGCTCTGAGCCCTTCGGGTGTGCTTGAGCGCGAGCGGCGCCGAGGCAATGAATAAAAAGAAACCCCGGCCAGTGGCCGGGGTTTTGCTATCTCAAGGACTCTCCCAAAGAGTTCCGCCTATCAGTGGAACTGATCTTCTTCGGTCGAGCCGGTCAGCGCGGTCACCGAGGATTGGCCGCCCTGAATGACAGTGGTCACCTTGTCGAAGTAACCGGTCCCCACTTCCTGCTGGTGTGCCACGAAGGTGTAGCCCCGCTCGGCAGCGGCGAACTCAGGTTGCTGCACCATCTCGACATAGTGCTTCATCCCTTCACCACGGGCGTACTGGTAGGCCAGCTCGTACATGTGGAACCACATGTTGTGGATGCCCGCCAGGGTGATGAACTGGTACTTGTAGCCCATGTCTGACAGCTCCTGCTGGAAGCGGGCGATGGTGGCATCGTCCAGGTTCTTCTTCCAGTTGAAGCTCGGCGAGCAGTTGTAGGCCAGGATCTTGTCCGGGTACTGGGCCTTGATGGCTTCGGCAAACTTGCGCGCCTCGTCCAGATCCGGCTTGGCGGTTTCGCACCACACCATGTCGGCGTAAGGGGCATAAGCCAGACCGCGGGAGATGGCCTGTTCGATACCGGCCTGCACCTTGTAGAAGCCTTCTGAGGTGCGCTCACCGGTCAGGAAGCCGGCATCGTACGGGTCGGCGTCCGTGGTCAGCAGGTCGGCGGCGTTGGCGTCGGTACGGGCGATCACCAGGGTGGTGGTGCCGCAGACGTCGGCTGCCAGACGGGCCGCGATGAGCTTCTGCACCGCTTCCTGGCTCGGTACCAGTACCTTGCCGCCCATGTGGCCGCATTTTTTCACTGATGCCAGCTGATCTTCGAAGTGCACGCCGGCGGCGCCCGCTTCAATCATCCCCTTCATCAGCTCGAAGGCGTTCAGCACGCCGCCGAAACCGGCTTCGGCATCCGCCACGATAGGCAGGAAGTAGTCGATGAAGCCCTTGTCCTGCGGGCCCACCTTGTTGGCCCACTGGATCTGGTCGGCACGGGCGAAGGAGTTGTTGATGCGCTCCACCACCGACGGCACCGAGTTGGCCGGGTAGAGGGACTGATCCGGATACATGGTGGAGGAGAGGTTGTTGTCCGCCGCCACCTGCCAGCCGGAGAGGTAAATGGCCTCGATGCCCGCCTTGGCCTGTTGCACCGCCTGACCGCCGGTCAGGGCGCCGAGGCAGTTTACATAGCCTTTCTTGGCGCCGCCGTGGATCAGTTCCCACAGCTTGTCGGCACCGCGCTGGGCCAGGGTGTGCACCGGTTGCAGGCTGCCACGCAGGTTTACCACGTCTTCGGCGCTGTAGCCGCGCTTGATCCCTTTCCAGCGGGGGTTTTCCGCCCAGTCTTTCTCGATAGCCTGGATCTGTTGCTCACGGGTCAGTGCCATATCAGTTCCCTCTTTCATTGATTTCACGTTTCCATTGACTTGTTATTGGCGAGCCCCGCTGGGGAGGCCCGTAGTTCAGAGCCGCTCGTAACCGGGCAGCGTCAGAAAATCGATCAGCGTATCGGCGCAGGTGATCTGTTCCATCAGCTCGCTCGCCTCGGCGAAGCGGCCTGCCTGCCAGCGCTCGGCCCCCACTTCGGCTTTGACCACCTCCTGCTCCTCGGCCAGCATCTGGCGGAACAGATCCTTGGTCACCACCTTGCCGTTCGACAGGCTCTTGCCGTGGCGGATCCACTGCCAGATGGAGGTGCGGGAGATCTCGGCGGTGGCGGCGTCTTCCATCAGACCGTAGATGGGCACGCAGCCGTTGCCATTGATCCAGGCTTCCAGGTATTGCAGCGCCACCCGGATGTTGGTGCGCATGCCCGCCTCGGTGCGCTCACCCTCGCAGGGGGCCAGCAGCTCGGCGGCCGTGATGGGGGCATCCTGCTCGCGCAGCACGCCGATCTGGTTGCTGGCGCCAGCCGGGATGGCGGCGTTGAACACCGCCATGGCGGTATCGGCGAGGCCGGGGTGGGCCACCCAGGTGCCGTCGTGGCCGTTGTTGGCTTCACGCTCTTTATCCGCCTTCACCTTGGCAAATACCTGTTCATTCACGGCTGGATCTTTCGCCGGGATAAAGGCCGCCATGCCACCCATGGCCAGCGCGCCGCGCTTGTGGCAGGTCTTGATCAGCAGCCGCGAATAGGCGGAGAGGAAGGGTTTGTCCATGGTCACCACCTGGCGGTCCGGCAGGACGCGATCAGGGTGGTTCTTCAAGGTCTTGATGTAGCTAAAGATGTAATCCCAGCGACCGCAGTTGAGGGCGACGATGTGATCCTTCATCTGATAGAGCAGCTCATCCATCTCGAACACCGCCGGCAGGGTTTCGATCAGCACGGTGGCCTTGATGGTGCCGCGGGGCAGGCCGAACTTGTCCTCGGTCCAGGCGAATACCTCGCTCCACCAGCGCCCTTCCAGATGGCTCTGCAGCTTGGGTACGTAGAAGTAGGGGCCGGAACCCTTGGCCAGCAGCGCCTGATAGTTGTGCAGGAAGTAGAGGGCGAAGTCGAACAGGCCGCCGGGAATGGGGGCTCCATCGAAGGTGACATGTTTTTCCGGCAGATGCAGACCGCGCACCCGGCAGATGAGTACGGCCGGATCGGCGTTCAGGGTATAAGCCTTCCCTTCCGGGCTGGTGTAGGAGACGGTGCCGTTGACCGCATCGCGCAGGTTGATCTGACCCTCGATCACCTTGTTCCAGGCCGGTGCCAGCGAATCCTCGAAGTCCGCCATGAACACCTTGACGTTGGCGTTGAGGGCGTTGATCACCATCTTGCGCTCGACCGGGCCGGTGATCTCCACGCGGCGATCTTGCAGGTCGGCGGGAATACCGCGCACCGTCCAGTCTCCGGCGCGGATGTGGGCGGTTTCAGGCAGAAAATCGGGCAGCTCGCCGCCGTCGATGCGGGCCTGGCGCGCCACACGTTGTTTCAACAATTCGTCCCGTTGGGGAGCAAAGCGTTCCACCAGTTCGGATACCAGGGCCACCGCATCCGGCGTCAGAATTTGCGCGTAATCGGGATGCGTCTCGCCCTGGATGCGCAGACGAGCGCTGCAGTGGGTCTGGGCCGGTGCCGACATAGGGTTCACTCCTTTGAGAATTACATTTTGAACTAATTAACTACGACTAAAGTCGATCCCTGTTTTTTCAAACTTCCCGTAACAACGGGGTAACACGATTCATAAGGTGCGAAATATTGCTCTATTCGTCAACAATTTTTTTAAAACGCACGTTTTGGTCATGATGTTAAGTTGATGTTTATAAACAATTTATGTAGTTAGCGTAAAAACTCTATGCAGATGGTTATGCTCTTGTTTTTCATCCCCTGCCGGTGGCGGATGATGAGTGGAGATAGGGACACGGGGGTGTAAGTTATTACGTAATAAAATTACAAATGCAAAAACAAATCCCGACCTAACTCCAAGCTTCTAAAAAACACATGTATGAAATGAAAGATGTAAACCCAGCAGGCATGTAACTCCTGCTGGTGTTAAGGAGAGAACGTTTGTTTAAAACAATCCAGGCTAAAAGGGGTCGAATGGGATCTGGTCGGCAGAAGAGGAGAAAGTGAGGCGCAATAACGTAGGTTTGTATCACTTGGGTGGATGAGGTGCCTGGGGGCGGGGAGGGGATGTAGCAGTGGATATGACTACTTTTTTTTAGTTATGTAGCATTTTGTTGTTATTTGTATCAGCGGGCCATCCTGGCCCTCAAAGGAGGTAAAACGGGGCGCCATTTCCAGTGCCACTGCCATTTTCTCCCGGTAGTTCAAGAGCGGCATGTCTGCGCCGTCGGCTCAGTAATCATCCTCCGGGGCCGCCAGATCGACGACATCGAGCCGCACGACCGGGCCGTGTTCGGTGGCATACTGATTGGTTGCCGACTCGGTAGCCGGTTGGGGCAGGGGGGCGTACTCTGGCTGTGTGTCAACTGCTTTGGTCATGGGTGCTTGCCTCATTGATTGCAAGCCGGTCGGTGACTCCATCACCCGCGCTCCCACCTCCCTGTTTGAACTGCCGGCGGAAAAGTTGCGTATCCTAGCGGGACTCTTGAAAGGTTTCAAGCGGTTCTGAATGAAATTTGTACCACAACTGTGTGGTGACTCTGCGACAGGTTCACCCAGGAAGAGCATTCAGCGGGTCGGCTGATGCGCTGCGACAGTTGCGGCAGGAAATATTAAAGCAGGCAAAAAAATAGCCCAGTCGCGAGACTGGGCTATTTTCGGGGAAATTGGTCGGTGTGAGAGGATTCGAACCTCCGACCCTCTACACCCCATGCAGATGCGCTACCTGGCTGCGCTACACACCGACGAGGTCAGTTCGAGCTGACGTAGGGAAGTCTAATGATCTGAGCAAATGGGTGCAACTCCTTTTTTATCAGAGAGATGCTGACTGCTTCTTTATTGTGCAGGCAAGATGCGACTTGGGGCTGTGGCGCAGATTTGGCATAATCGCCGCCCCGTATTGCCGGGGATCCCGCCATCATGCTGCTTGGCGGCGTTACCCGGTTGCGGCCAATGCTCGGCAGGCAATCAAGCTGCAAGTGCATCGCCGGCAACCCGTCACAGAGAGGAACCAGGGTGTGAAACCATCAGACGTCACAGAATCAGTGAGCCAGTGCGAGCAGGATGAACGCTGGATGCGCCATGCCATGGCGTTGGCCGAAAGGGCGGAGGGGATCGGCGAGATCCCGGTCGGGGCCGTGCTGGTGCTGGGTGACGAGATCGTGGGGGAGGGCTGGAACCGCTCCATCAGCGAGCACGATGCCTGTGCCCATGCCGAAGTGATGGCGATCCGGGCCGCCGGCGTTCGGCTGCAGAACTACCGTCTGCTCGATACCACCCTCTATGTCACTCTGGAGCCCTGCTGCATGTGCGCCGGTGCCCTCATCCACAGCCGGGTCAAGCGGGTGGTCTATGGCGCCCGTGATCTCAAGACCGGCGCGGCGGGTTCGGTGTTCGAGATATTGCAGGACCCGCGCCATAACCACGGGGTCGAACTGACTGGCGGTGTGCTGGCCGATGCCTGCTCGGCCCAGTTGTCGGATTTCTTTCGGCGGCGGCGCGCCGAGAAAAAGGCCGTCAGATTGGCACTGCAACAAAGCGGCGGCCCCACTGACTGAGAACGGCGAAGTCGGCGAGGCCGCCTTCGCGCTTTATATTTTCCTTTATCTTCTTGTAAAACAGATGGTTGGCAATACTGTTTGCCAGCGAACTCTGGTCTGAACGCCCCTTCAAAATAACCTCTTCCCAGAGGGCCTTGATGTAACAAAACTGTCATGCAACCGCCATATAATGCCGCCAAGCCTAGCTCACATTGAGGTTTTGCATGTCATCGGAATCGATAAACTTAGGTATGACGGGCAGCAGAAAGCGCCGTATCAAGGATAAGTTGGCCAAGTACGGGGTCACCACGGGTGGTGCTCTGGTACTGGTTGCTCTGTTGCTCATTTTCTTCTATCTGCTCTATGTGGTGAAACCCATCTTCAATGGCGCCACGATGGAGCCGACCGCGTCATTTACCTTGCCCGTTGCGGGCAAGACCGCCTGGCTCGGGGTGGAAGAGCAGAACGAGATTGGCTATCGCTTCAGCGACAAAGGCCAGGTCAACTTTTTCGCCGTCCAGGGGGATGGCAAGGTCAAGGTGGGCCAGGTGCTGGGTCAGGCACAGGTGAAGGGTGACATCACCGCCGTCGCCCCGCCCGCGCCAGGCCAGAAGCTCATCGCCTATGGTTTTGCCGATGGCAAGGCCCAGGTGGTGCAGCCCTATTTCAAGGTCTCCTATCCCAACGATGTGCGGGTCATCGAGCCCAGCCTGCAGTCCCCCTTCGGCGAAGAGCCGGTCGTGGTGGACCCCCAGGGCAAGGCGCTGACGCTGATGGTGTTTGAAGCCACCAAGGACAAGATGGCCACCGCCGCCGTGACCGCTGATGGTCGTGGCGTGATGGCGGTGATGAGCGGCGAGGAGAACTTCCTCTCCGGTGACATCGAGTGGAGTGCCCAGAACTACAGCATCCCGTCCCTGCCGCGTCATGTGGATCAGATGCTGCTGACCCCCAACCTGCGCATTCTGTTCGTGCGCGAAGGCAACCGCCTCTCCGTCTACGACATTCACAACCTCAATGACATCTCCCTGCGCGATGTCATGGAGATCAATGCCCCCAATGCCAACGTGACCCGGGTCGAGCTGCTCTCCGGCGCCTCCTCCCTGCTGGTGGGCAACGACAATGGCGTCATCTCCCAGTGGTTCGAGGTGGCCCGGGATGGCAAGCGCCAGTTCACCCAGATCCGTGACTTCAAGGGCGATGGTGCCGTGGCGCAGCTGACCCCGGAACACTTTCGCAAGGGCTTCATCAGTGCCGACAAAGAGGGCACCGTCAGCTTCTTCCACGCCACCGGCGAGACCAAGCTGCTGAGCGAGAAGGTAGAGGGCGGCGCCCTGTCGGCCCTGGCCATCTCCCCCCGTCACAACGTGCTGCTGATGCAGCAGGGCGAAGCCTTCAAGCTGTTCGCGGTGGAGAACGAGCACCCCGAGGTGACCTGGTCGGCCCTCTGGCAACAGGTGTGGTATGAAGGCTATCCCGAGCCCCAGTACGTGTGGCAGTCCACCTCCGCCAGCAACGACTTTGAAGCCAAGCTGAGCCTGGTGCCGCTGGTGTTCGGTACCTTGAAAGCCTCCTTCTATGCCATGGTGTTTGCGGTGCCGCTCGGCGTCGCCGGTGCCATCTACACCGCCTACTTCATGTCGGCGGGGTTGCGCAAATACGTCAAGCCTACGGTGGAGATCATGGCGGCCCTGCCGACCGTTATCCTCGGCTTCCTGGCTGGTCTGTGGCTGGCACCCATCATCGAGGGGGCGCTGCCAGGGGTGGTACTGCTGCTGATCCTGCTGCCGATGGGAATGCTGCTGACCGCCTTGATCTGGAACTACCTGCCGGAGCGCGGCAAATCCTGGTTGCCGGAAGGGTGGCACGCCATCTTGCTGATCCCGGTGCTGCTGCTGATTGGCTGGGGCGCCTTCGCGGTGAGCCCGCTCATCGAGAACGCCTTCATGCACGGCGATTCGCGCATCTGGCTGACCCACGAGATGGGCATCAAGTTCGACCAGCGCAACTCGCTGGTGGTGGGCATCGCCATGGGCTTCGCGGTCATTCCGACCATCTTCTCCATCGCCGAAGACGCGGTCTTCTCGGTGCCCAAGCACCTCACCCAGGGCTCGCTGGCGCTGGGGGCGACCCCCTGGCAGACCCTGAGCCGGGTGGTGATCCTCACCGCGAGCCCGGGCATCTTCTCGGCGGTGATGATGGGCCTTGGCCGCGCGGTGGGCGAGACCATGATAGTGCTGATGGCCACCGGCAACACGCCCATCATGGACTTCTCCATGTTCCAGGGGTTACGTACCCTGGCGGCCAACATCGCGGTGGAGATGCCGGAATCGGAAGTGGGCAGCTCGCACTATCGGGTGCTGTTCCTCGCTGCCTTCGTGCTGTTCGTGTTCACCTTCTTGTTCAATACCCTGGCCGAGTTCATCCGTCAGCGGTTGCGTGAAAAATACAGCTCTCTGTGATGGGCTGCTCTGAAAGGACCGAGGAATCGACAATGGGTAAGTGGTTTAAATCGGGGGCCCCCTGGATCTGGATGACCGGCGGCGCCGTCAGCCTGAGTCTGGTAGCGGTACTGGGTCTGCTGCTGCTGATCGGCTGGCGTGGGCTGGTCTACTTCTGGCCCCATCCCATCTATGAGTGGCAACTGGAAGACGCCCAGGGCAACAAAAGCGTGCTGATTGGCGAGATCAACGACCGCGAGCTGGTGCCGGTAGAGCGGCTGCGGGCCGCCGGCCTGCCGCTGGCAGGGGAAGAGCGCGAGCTGCTGACCCGCTATCTGGTCAAGACCGGCAACCGCGAGTTCGTCGACCTGGACTTTCGCTGGGTACTGGAGACCGATATCAAGTCCCAGAGCCTGCCGACCGAGCTGGCCATGGTGGAGCGTGCCACCAACGGCAACTTCTACGGCTACATCGTCGGGGTGAAAGAGGATGGCAAGGCGCTGACCGAGAACCTGCATCCTGCCCTGCAGCGAGTACTGGCGCGGGCCAACGGCCTCTCCGAGCAGGCCGACGATCTGCAGAAAGGGGACATCGGCAGCATCAACTATCAGCTGGAGCGGCTGCGCCTCAAAGAGCGCAAGGCCGAGCTGGACGACAAGCTGACCGATCAGCTTAAAGCCGAGCTGGCGAGCGAACGTCAGGCCCTCAACGACCGTTATCAGGTGCTGGAAAAAGAGCTGTTCTCCCTGCGTGCCCAGGCGGACAGAGACAGCATCACGGTCAAGGACATGCGCGGCGAGCTGGTGACCATGCCCATGTCCAAGGTGCTGGACGTGGTGTGGCCCAACGACATGAGTCTGCCGGCCAAGGTGGGCTACTGGTTCCACCAGATCGGCAAGTTCGTCTCCGACGATCCGCGCGAGGCCAACACCGAGGGCGGGGTGTTCCCGGCCATCTTCGGCACCGTGTTCATGGTGTTCCTGATGGCGATCATCGTGACCCCGCTCGGCGTGGTGGCGGCGGTCTACCTGCATGAATACGCGGGCAAGAACAGCCTGACCAAGATCATTCGCATCGCGGTGATCAACCTGGCGGGTGTGCCCTCCATCGTGTACGGCGTGTTCGGGCTGGGCTTCTTCGTTTACACCCTCGGTGGTTCGCTGGACCAGCTGTTCTATCCGGAAGCGCTGCCGAGCCCGACCTTTGGCTCCCCTGGCGTCATCTGGTCGGCGCTGACCCTGGCGATCCTGACCCTGCCGGTGGTGATCGTCTCCACCGAAGAGGGGCTGGCCCGGATCCCGAGCACCATCCGCCAGGGCTCGCTGGCACTGGGGGCCACCCAGGCCGAGACCCTGTGGCGCATCGTGCTGCCGATGGCGAGCCCGGCCATCATGACCGGCCTCATCCTGGCGATTGCCCGTGCGGCCGGTGAAGTGGCGCCGCTGATGCTGGTGGGGGTGGTGAAACTGGCGCCGACCCTGCCGATGGACGGCAACTTCCCGTACCTGCACGTGGAGCGCAAGTTCATGCACCTGGGTTTCCACATCTATGACGTTGGCTTCCAGAGCCCCAACGTCGAGGCGGCGCGCCCGCTGGTCTACGCCACCTCCTTCCTGCTGGTGACGGTGATCGTCGGCCTCAACCTGACGGCCATCGGGATCCGCAACCACTTGCGCGAGAAATTCCGGTCGCTGGAACATTGATAGACCAGCACCACAGAGACGGGCAGGGAACAGGGTTCCCTGCCAGCCAAGCGTTCCGGCCGCGGGCAATGAGAGTGCCCGCCGCCACCGACAGATTTTGAGGTAACAGATGATCAACGTAACGACCGCATCCAGCCAGCACACCGCGACCGACCTGCTCAACCTGAGCCCGGAGCAGACCGCGCTGGAAGTGAAGGATCTCAACCTGTACTACGGCAACAAGCAGGCACTGTTCAACGTCAACATGAAAATCCCCAAGGGCCAGGTCACCGCCTTTATCGGCCCCTCCGGCTGCGGCAAGTCGACCCTGCTGCGCTGCATCAACCGGATGAATGACCTGGTGGAGATCTGCCGCATCGAGGGCGAAATCCAGCTGCACGGTCACAACATCTACGACAAGAGCGTGGATGTCTCCGCCCTGCGTCGTCAGGTGGGCATGGTGTTCCAGCGCCCCAACCCCTTCCCCAAGTCCATCTACGAGAACGTGGTCTATGGCCTGCGCCTGCAGGGCATCAATGATCGCCGTACCCTGGACGAGGCGGCCGAGCGCTCCCTGCGCGGCGCGGCCCTGTGGGACGAGGTGAAGGATCGCCTGCACGACAACGCCTTCGGCCTCTCCGGCGGCCAGCAGCAGCGACTGGTGATCGCCCGTGCCATCGCCATCGAGCCGGAAGTGCTGCTGCTCGATGAACCGACCTCGGCGCTCGACCCCATCTCCACCCTCACCATCGAGGAGCTGATCAACGAGCTCAAGAGCCAGTTCACCGTGGTGATCGTGACCCACAACATGCAGCAGGCGGCGCGGGTCTCTGATCAGACTGCCTTCATGTACATGGGGGAACTCATCGAGTACTCGGACACCAACACCATCTTCACCACCCCGGCCAAGAAGAAGACCGAAGACTACATCACCGGTCGTTACGGCTAAGGGATGTTGGCGATGGGGATGAGCAAGATGAGCATCAACAAACAGATTACCGGTCAGTTCAACGACTAAGGCGTGTTGGTGCAACAAGGGTTATTGAGATGAGCAAGATGGGCATCAACAAACAGATTACCGGTCAGTTTAACGACTAAGGCATACTCGGAGCATCAAGGATTATTTGTATGGACAATATGAACCTCAACAAACACATCTCCGGTCAGTTCAATGCCGAGCTCGAGAGCGTGCGCAACCAGGTGCTGGTGATGGGCGGGCTGGTGGAGCAGCAGCTGACCGACGCCATCGCGGCGATCCACGATCAGGATCTGGACGCGGCGCGCAAGATCGTCGCCAACGACCACAAGGTCAACGCCATGGAAGTGGCGATCGACGAGGAGTGCACCCGCATCATCGCCAAGCGCCAGCCCACCGCCTCCGACCTGCGGCTGGTGATGGCCATCATCAAGACCATCACCGATCTCGAGCGCATCGGCGATGTGGCGGACAAGATCGCCCGCATGCTGACCGACAACGCCAACAAGCCGCAGCCGCCGCTGGTGTCGCTGGAGAACATGGGGCGCCGCACCATCAAGATGCTGCACGACGTGCTGGACGCCTTCGCCCGCATGGATCTGGACGCGGCACTGGCGGTCTACAAGGAAGATGACAAGGTGGATCGGGAGTACGAGTCCATCATCCGCGAGCTGATGACCTACATGATGGAAGATCCGCGCACCATACCGCAGGTACTCAACGTGCTGTGGGCGGCGCGGGCCATCGAGCGGGTGGGGGATCGCTGCCAGCACATCTGCGAGTACATCGTCTATTACGTCAAGGGCAAGGACGTGCGCCACACCAAGGCGGACGATCTGGGCACCCTGCTGGGGAAAGGGTGAGTCTGAGATGAATAAAAAGGCGCTTTGAGCGCCTTTTTTGTTGCCTTTTCAGTCAGTGCAAGATATCGCCACCCGCTTGGCGCTTTTCTGCTAGAATATGCCCCCTGTGTGAGTCCCGGATTGACTCACGGTCCGGCCCCCCGGACCCAGTTTGCCGTCTTGTGCTAAGGCGGCTGTTGCAATAGGTTAATCATGAGTTTTGCCGATAGTTTATTTTTCCTGATGCTGCTGGTCGCCGGCAGCGTGTTCTTCTCTCTCTCCGAGATCTCCCTCGCCGCCTCCCGCAAGATCAAGTTGCAGGTGATGGCCGATGAGGGCAACCGCCATGCCGAAAAGGTACTGGCACTGCAGGCCCAGCCGGGCAACTTCTTTACCGTGGTGCAGATCGGGCTCAACACCGTCGCCATCCTGGGCGGTATCCTGGGCGAGTCTGCCCTGAACCCGGCCATCAAGGAGTTCATCTCCGAGTTCTATCAGGGGCCCTGGCTTGGCGAGATCAGCTCGGCAGCCTCCTTCGTGTTCGTCACCGGCATGTTCATCCTGATCGCCGATCTGATGCCCAAGCGCCTCGCCATGACCATGCCGGAGCGGATCGCCGTGGTGGTGGTGCGCCCCATGCTGCTGTGCGTCACCCTGCTGATGCCGCTGGTGTGGCTGTTCAACGGCATGGCCAACGGCCTGTTCCGCCTGCTGCGCATCTCCATGGTGCGCAACGACGAGATCACCTCCGACGACATCTATGCGGTGATGGATGCGGGCGCCGAAGCGGGCGTCATCCAGCGCGAGGAGCACCAGCTCATCGAGAACGTGTTCGAGCTGCAGTCCCTCGGCGTCACCTCCGCCATGACCGCGCGCGAGAGCCTCATCTACTTCACCCTGCAAGAGGGCGAGGAGAGCATCAAAGCCAAGATCGCCGAACACCCCCACAACAAGTTCCTGGTGTGTGACCACAACCTCGACAGCATCAAGGGCTTCGTCGATTCCAAGGAGCTGCTGATCCGGGTCATCAGCGGCCAGAGCATCGACCTCAACAGCGGCTCGCTGGTGCAAAACGTCATCATCATCCCCGACACCCTCAACCTCTACGAGGCGATGGAGTATTTCAAAAACCACAGGGGCGACTTTGCCGTGGTGATGAACGAGTACGCCCTGGTGGTGGGGATCGTCACCATGAACGATCTGATGAGCACCGTGATGGGCGAGTGGGCCACCCACGTGGTGGAAGAGCAGATCGTGCAGCGGGACGAGAATTCCTGGCTGGTGGACGGGGTGACCCCCATCTCCGACGTGATGCGCGCCTTCGACATCGAGGAGTTCCCGGAAAACCAGAATTATGAAACCATCGCCGGCTTCATCATGTACATGCTGCGCAAGATCCCCAAGCGAACCGACTCGGTCAAATACGCCGGTTACAAGTTCGAAGTGGTGGACATCGACAGCTACAAGATTGACCAGCTGCTGGTCACCCGGGTCGAGCCCACGCCGGCCGAGAAACCCGCTCAGGAATCGTAAAAGGAGCTAGTTAGCAATCATGAAGATGCAGTCTCATTCCCGTGCGCTGGCCTGTGTGGCGCTCGCCCTGGCACTCGGTGCCTGCAGCCAGAGCGCACCGCGCAAGTCCACCACAGTCGCCAAACCGGCAGCCCCCAAGGCGGCCGTGGTGGTGCCGCAGCAGGATCCCGATGCGGTGGTGCAAAGCGCCGTGGCGGAGCCGAGTCCGGTGTTCGACGAGGAGTATCACGGCCCGGATCAAGGATCGCTCGAGTCGGTGACCGCCCTGTTTGCCCGTGGCTACATCGAATCGGCCATGCGCGAGACCATGCTGGCGGCGGTGCACAGCGACTACCCGCTGCTGGGTATGCGGGACGTGCGCCTGACCGATCCGGTGGCCAAGTTCCTCACCTCCGCCCAGGCACGCACCACGGCCCACGACTATCTCTATGCCGGGGTGCAGCGCCGGTTGGGCCGCCCGCTCAGCCCCGCCCAGTGGGAGCAGATCTGGCAGGGGTATCCCCAGCAGGGTCGGGTGTCCGACTGGGTCAAGCAGACCAAGCGGGTACTGGCCGGGCGTTGAGCCGCCAGATCCTCTGTTGCCACAAGAGGCCACCTTCGGGTGGCCTCTTGTCGTTTCTCATCCTGGTGTTGAGCCTTCAACAGCTATACCTCCCTTCCTTTGCCGCTATCTCCCTGAGCTTGTTCAGATTTGTTCGTAGCACCCGATTGCCTCTTCCTCTACTTTGAGTCATGATGCAATGGCGCTCTAGCCATCTAGATGTTTCGATGGCTTTTTGGATCAACACAATAAATACCCGTCACGACGGGAACACGCAGAGAGACAGAGATGGATACAAAGGATTTGTGGGTACTGGATGGCGGCATGGGACGCGAGCTGGCACGGCGGGGCGCGCCGTTTCGCCAGCCGGAGTGGTCGGCGCTGGCCCTGATAGAGGCCCCCGAGACGGTACGCGAGGTGCATCAGGCCTACGTGGCGAGTGGGGCCCGGGTCATCACCACCAACAGCTATGCGCTGGTGCCGTTTCATATCGGTGACACGCGCTTTGTCGCCCAGGGGGAGGCACTTGCGGCGCTGGCCGGTCAGCTGGCCCGCGAGGTGGCAGACGAGCAGCCGGGTCGCGTGCAGGTGGCCGGCTCCTTGCCGCCGCTGTTTGGTTCCTACCGCGCCGACCTGTTCGATGCGGGCCGGGTGAGCGAGCTGGCGACTCCGCTTATCCGGGCGCTCTCCCCTCACGTGGATCTCTGGCTGGCGGAGACCATGAGCCTGATTGCCGAGCCGCTGGCCATCCGGGCCCTGCTGCCCAAGGATGGCAAGCCGTTCTGGGTCTCCTTCACCTTGGAAGACGAGGCGCCGGGTAGCGAGCCGACCCTGCGCTCCGGCGAGCGAGTGGCCGATGCGGTGACCGCGCTGGCATCGGCCGGGGTGGACGCCATCTTGTTCAACTGCTGTCAGCCCGAGGTGATCGAAGGGGCGCTCAAGGTGACCGGTACCGCGTTGCAGACGCTGGGCCGCAGCGACATCCGGCTCGGCGCCTATGCCAACGCCTTCCCGCCCCAGCCCAAGGAGGCGACCGCCAACGACGGGCTGGACGAGATCCGCACCGATCTGGGGCCGCTGGATTACCTTGGCTGGGCCGAGCGCTGGCGTGGGATTGGAGCCTCCCTGATCGGCGGTTGCTGCGGCATCGGCCCGGAACATATCCAGGCCCTGGCCAGCCGGCTGCGCTAAGGAGAGCCCATGAAAGAGAGCAAGATCGGGCTCTGGTCCCTCACCGCCCTGGTGTTCAGCTCCATGGTGGGGGCGGGGATCTTCAGCCTGCCGCAGAACATGGCCGAGGTGGCCGGCGCGCGCGCCGTGCTGATCGGCTGGGGCGTCACCGGGGTGGGTATCCTGGCGCTCGCCATGAGTTTTCTGTATCTGTCGCGATTAAGACCGGATCTCGATGGCGGCATCTACAGCTATGCCCGCGCCGGCTTTGGCGATCTGGTGGGTTTTTTCTCCGCCTGGGGCTATTGGCTCTGTGCCACCATCGGTGTGGTGGGCTATCTGGTGATCGCCTTCGCGGCGCTGGGCAGCTTCGTCGACACGCCGGAGCGGGTCTGGTTTGGCGAGGGCAATACCTTGGTGGCCTTCATCGGCGAGTCCTGCATCCTCTGGGCGGTGCACCTGCTGGTGGCGCGCGGCGTGCAGCAGGCGGCCCTGTTCAACCTGGTGGCGACCCTGGCCAAGAGCCTGCCGCTGCTGCTGTTCATCCTGTTCGCCTGCTACTGGTTCGACCCGGTCACCTTCGCGGCGGATCAGCAGGGCAGTACCCTGGCAACGCCGGTTGCCGAGCAGGTGCGCAACACCATGCTCATCACCCTCTGGGTCTTTACCGGTATCGAGGGGGCGGCGGTGCTGTCGGCCCGGGCCAGACACAAGCGGGACGTGGGCACGGCCACCGTACTCGGGGTGGTGCTGGCGCTGCTGCTCTATGTGCTCATCTCGGTGTTGGCGCTCGGGATCCTGAGCCGCCCCGAGCTCGCGGCCCTGCCCAACCCCTCCATGGCGGGGCTGATGGCCCAGATGACGGGCTCCTGGGGCAAGCTGTTCATCAGCGTCGGCCTTATCGTCTCGGTGCTCGCCTCCTACGTGAGCTGGACCCTGTTCTCGGCCGAGGTGCCGTTCAGCGCGGCGCGCCACGGCGCCTTCCCGGCCATCTTCCGGCGCCAGAACCGCAACGGCACCCCCATCGCATCGCTGTGGCTCACCAGCCTGACGGTGCAGGGCTGTCTGTTGCTGGTATGGCTGCTCGGCAAGGGTTACACCAACCTGCTGCTCATCTCCACCTCGATGATCCTGGTGCCCTACCTGTTGATCGGTCTGTTTCTGCTCAAGCTCTCCTTGCGTGGGGAGGGCAATGGCCTGATGCGGGCGGTAGCGCTGGTATCGAGCGGTTACGGCCTCTGGCTGCTCTACGCGGCAGGGGTGGAGTACCTGCTGCTCTCCTTGCTGCTGTACGGGCCGGGTCTGCTGCTGTTTCTCTATAGCCGCCGCCAGCTGGGGGCCGAACTGCGACTCAGCGGGCGAGAACGGCTGCTGGCCGGGGTGACGCTGCTGAGCCTGATCCCCGCCATCTGGTCTTTTGCCCACGTCTGACCGGGTGGTTACCCAATGCAAGAGAGCGCCCAGAGGCGCTCTCTTTTTGTCTGCGACGCGCACTTGTCTTAGCGGCGGCAAGGGCTTAGCGGCTGGCAGGACCGGCCGGCTTGCCAAACAGCACCGCGAGCTTTTGCCGCCAGGGCAGGCCGCGGGCCTCTTGCAGCATGTCGCGCCACTCGTGGAAGGTGAGGGTGAGCGGGTTGAAGCTGTGGATCGGCTTGGTGATGCCGAAGCGGCACGGCTCGGCGGGGTCCTCTTCCACGAAGGTGCCAAACAGCCTGTCCCAGATAATGAGCACGCCGGCGAAGTTGCGATCTATGTATTTGGCGTTGCTGGCGTGGTGCACCCTGTGGTGGGAGGGGGTGTTGAAAACCCACTCCAGCCTGCCGAGCTTGCCCACCACCTGGGTGTGGACGAAGAACTGAAAACCCAGGCTCAAGAGCACGGTGGCCACCACCGCCTCGGGCGGGAAGCCGATGAGGATCATCGGGATCCAGAACAGCCACATGCCGGAGACCGGGTACATCAGGCTCTGGCGAAAGGCGGTGGAGAGGTTGAGCCGCTCCGAGCTGTGGTGTACCACGTGGGAAGCCCACAACCAGCGCACGTGGTGACTGGCGAAGTGGAACAGCCAGTAGCAGAGATCCTGCAACAAAAAGAGCAGCAACAGGCTCCAGAGGTTGAGATCGATATCCAGCAGCCGCCAGCCCCAGAGGGCGTCGTAGAGGTAGGCGATGGCGATGGCCGTCAGCGCGTCGCCTCCCTGATGCATCAGCGCCAGGGTGGCGTTGGCGAAGAGATCCTTCCACTGGTAGCCGGCGGTGGGATAGGCGGCGCCATGTTTGCGCAGGTAGAGCATCTCCCAGCCGATGAAGGCCAGAAAGAGCGGCGAGAGGTAGAGCAGGATCAGTTGCACATCCATGTCGGGTATCCAGTCAGAGCAATTGCTCTCCAGCATAAAGGATGAATTTAATCTTTCATTAACAATTTTCACCCGATGGCCGTCGCCATCTGACGCTGGCGGCGGGAGTCTGCAAGTGCATGGCCATGAAAGGGCGTGGTGGCCCTCTGAGCCATGGCGCAGTGACTATGCTTGATGAGGTTTTCTACCTCTGGAGTGGCAGATGATGCGGCTGTGGTGTTGTTTGTTGATGGGAGTCTGCCTGCTGGCGCAGGCCAAGACCCGGGTCGAGATCCTGGCCGATGCCAATTATCCGCCCTACTCCTGGCAGGAGGGGGAGGAGGTGAAGGGGATCTATGCCGACATAGTGCGCAGCGTGACGGCCTCCATGGATGAGTACGAGGTGGTGCTCAAGGCCATGCCCTGGCGACGGGGTCTCAGCATGGTGGAACAGGGCAGCGCCTTCGCCATCTTTCCACCCTACTACCAGCCCGACAGCCGCCCCTGGATGTGGCCCTACTCCCAGCCCCTGCTCGACGAGGAGCTGGTGGTGATGTGCGGCGCCGGGGTGGCGGTCAATACCCCGCAGGCGCAGTTTCCGGCCGACTACTACGGGCTGCGCTTTGGCATGAATGCCGGTTTCACCATAGGTGGTGCCCCCTTCTGGCAGGCGGTCCAACAGCAGAAGATCGGGCTGGAGGAGGTGAAGAGCAACCGGGAGAACCTGCTCAAGATTGTACGCGGTCGGGTGGACTGTACCGTCAACGACCGCCTCTCCCTGCTCTATGAGCTGCTCAACATGATCAAGGGCAACCAGCTGGCGGTGGCCGACATGTCCCAGCTCAAGCAGGGGCCGGTGCTCAGCAAGGAGCAGGGGTTCCTCGGTTACAGCCGCAAGGGGGAATTCGACTTCAAGGAGGACTTTGCCGAGGAGTTCGACAAGCGGCTCTACGAGCTCAAGAAGCGGGACGGGATCCGAACCATAGTGGAGCGTTATCTGGGAAAGTCCCCGCGCTGAACTGATAAGGGAGCCAGTCAGATTCAGCCGATAAAGACAGGGTTTCGGCTAAGAAAGGAGAGGGACTGTGCGTCCCTCTGCTGTTTTTGGTGGGTCACCGGTGACGGCGGCGTGAAAGGCAGTACACAGGGGTCTCCGGCACAGATCCAGGTGACCATCACAGTCCTTGCACGCATCACCACCATCTGGCGACTGGTCTGTTTGATAAATCAATGTAACCTGTTGTTTTTATGTGATTAGTGAGGTGGTTATGCAGTGGGTGAAAAGAGGGGTTGTCATCGCTCTGGTGTGGAGTGGCAGTGTGTGGGCCGATCCTGCTCAGGAACTGGTCAACCTGCTCAACAGCGAGCAGCAGGCGGAGCAGCTGCAGGCCCAGATGCAGGCACAGATGATCCCGCTGATCATCCGGGGCGCCGGTGAACATGCACAGGAGTTGGCCCAGCACCGCGATGTACTGGAGGCCTGGGTGAACCGCTACCTCTCTTGGGGGGCCATGAGTACCGAAGTGGCCGCTATCTACCGCAAGCATTTCACCGAGGCTGAGCTCAAGCAACTGATCGCCTTTTATCAGAGCCCGGTCGGGAAGAAATCCCTGGATACCATGCCGGCCATCTTTCAGGAGAGTTCGCTGGTGGGCCAATCTCTGGCCGAGCGCAACATGCCGGCACTGCAAGCCATGCTGGATGAAGCAAAACGCAAAGCGACAAAATAGATATTGTCGGCAGGGCATCAACGAAAAGAGGGAGCCATGGGCTCCCTCTTCTGCTTATACCGCCGGCGCTATTACAGCACCTGGCTCAGGAACTGGCGCAGGCGCGGGGAGGGTGGATTGTCGAAAAAGTCCGTCGGCTTCTCGTCTACCAGCAGCTCGCCGCTCTCCATAAAGAGCACGCGATCTGCCACCTCACGGGCAAAGCCCATCTCGTGGGTGACCACCACCATGGTCATCCCCTCGCGGGCCAGCCCCTTCATCACGTCCAGCACCTCGCCCACCATCTCGGGGTCGAGCGCGCTGGTGGGCTCATCAAACAGCATGATGCGCGGCTGCATGGCGAGCGCCCGGGCGATGGCCACCCGCTGCTGCTGGCCGCCTGAGAGCTGGGAGGGGTAGCTCTCGGCCTTGGCCGACAGACCGACTTTGAGCAGCAGGGCCTTGGCTCTGTCCTCGGCATCGCGACGCGACAGCCCGCGTACCTTCTGCGGGGCGAGGCAGATGTTGTCCAGCACGTTCAGATGGGGGAAGAGGTTGAAAGACTGGAACACCATGCCCACCTCTTCCCGCAATTTGTTGACGTCCCCCGGCTCGGTCAGGCTGATGCCATCCACCACGATATTGCCGTCGTTGATGGTCTCCAGCTGGTTGAGGGTGCGCAGGAAGGTGGACTTGCCGGAGCCGCTGGGGCCGACGATCACCACCACTTCCCCCTCGGCGACCTGGGTGCTGACGTTCTTGAGGGCGTGCACCTCGGTGCCGTAGAACTTCTCTACTCCGCTGGCTTTGATAATGGGATCAGTTGCTGCGCGCATATTTCACCTCCAGACGACGCACCAGGAAGGAGAGAGTGCCAGTCAGCACCAGATAGAGCAGGGCCACGGTGAACCACACCTCGAACGGACTGAAGGTGGAGCTCACCACCTCGCGCCCCGCCTTGGTGAGATCGGTGATGGAGATGACAGAGACCAGCGAGGAGTCCTTGATAAGGTTGATGAACTGGCCCGCCAGCGGCGGCAGCACCCGCTTGAACGCCTGCGGTAGGATGACGTAGCGCATGGTCTGGGCCGAGGTCATGCCGAGGCTTCTGCCCGCTTCCATCTGCCCCTTGTGGATAGAGCTGATGCCGGCACGGACGATTTCCGCCACGTAGGCGCCGGTAAAGACTGCCAGTGCCGCCACCCCGGCGGTGAATCGGTCGAGGTTCAGCACGGTGCCGATGAAGAAGTAGACGATGAAGATCTGCACCAGCAGCGGGGTACCGCGGATGAGCTCCACGTAGGTAACCGCCAGGTTGCGCAGGGCGGGGTTGGGGGAGAGTCTGGCCAGACCGGCCAGGGTGCCGAGCAGGATGGCGAAGATGCCCGCCACCAGCGAGAGTTTGACCGTGACCCAGACGCCCCAGGCGATGGGGCCGGCAGTCCAGCTCAGCTGGGTGTCGAGGGTGTCGCCACGAAAGACGGTGTCCCCTTCCGCTACCTGGCCGCCGCTGATGGCGATGGCTTGGCGCTGGTTGGGATCGAGATCGTTTTGCAAAAACAGCTTGCCCTTGTCGGCCTCGGTGGTGCCGGCGACCACGGTACCGTCAAATTCGGCGTAGTTTTTCTGTTCCGCCTGATAGGCGATGTACTGGGGGATCCGCTCCCAGCGCCAGGTGTAATCCACCGATTGCACGGCCTTGTAGATGCCAAAGATGGCGGCCAGCACGATCAGCAGGAAGATCCCGTGCCAGAGCAGTTGATTGGGTTGTTTTTCCATCTGTCTTGTTGGGTTGTGCACTGTCGCAACCTCGTTGTAGTTATTGTGTGGGGATCTGCGTGAAGGGGCGGCGGGCCGCCCCTTGCGAGGTTACTTGAGCTGGTTCAGCCAGGCGGTGGATTCGAACCACTTCTGGTAGAGGCGGTCGTAGCTGCCGTCGCCCTTGATTTGGCGCAGGTAGTTGTTGAACCAGTTGAGGGTGTCCTGGTCGCCCTTGCGGATGGCCCAGGCCAGCGGTTCGAAGGTGAACGGCTTGTCGAGGTGTACCACGGCACCCTTGTTCTGGGTGGCGAAGATGGCGTTGTAGGGCAGGTCGTAGACGAAGGCATCGACCTTGCCGTTGATCACTTCCAGCTTGGCGTCATCCTGGGTTTCAAACTGCAGCAGAGTGGCTTTCGGGATCAGACGCTTGACCGCCTGCTCGCCAGTGGTACCGAGCTTGACCGCGATCTTGTACTTGGGATCGTTGAGGTCGGTGAAGGATTTGATCTCGCCGGCCTTGTCCTTGCGCAGGACGATGGTCTGCCCGACCACGATGTAGGGGTCGGCAAAGTTGACGCGCAGGTTGCGCTGGGGAGTGACGGTCATGCCGCCCATGATGACGTCGAACTTGTCGGTCAAGAGGGCCGGAATGATGCCATCCCAGGCAGTGTTGACGAACTCGACCTTCACGCCCATCTCCTTGGCGACCATCTTGGCCAGATCCACGTCAAAGCCGATGTATTGGCCCTGCTTGTTGGTCATTTCGAAGGGTTGATAGCCGGCGTCGAAACCGACCCGCAGCACGCCGCGCTCCAGCACGGCATCCAGGGTGGAAGTGGGCGCCGCGTTGGCCAGCCCGCACAGCAGCAGGGTAGAAAGAATGAGTTTTTTGATCATAAGTGACGTCTCTGTCAAAAGTGTGTTCGGCCTTGAACCTGATCCCGTGCGACTCCGTGGCACAAGAGACTGCTGCATCCGGCAACAGGGCAAGACAGGATTATTGTCTTGATTGAGGCAAAAGCCCCATATGAGATTCTATTTGCCGCGAGCTGAGTGAAAAATGTACCAAATTCCGATTGTGCCAGATGACTCAATAGGTTAGTGGCGCTTTTTCCCCGTGGCGACACTCATAAAATCACACGAAAACAACATATCTATCTAATGAGGCGGGTTCAAGCCAAAAATGTATTCAGCACATTTTGTTACAGGCCAGCCCGCCATCAGCAGTGTCAATTGTTGCTCACCTGGCCGCCAAGTGCCAAAAAACAGATTCGAATGAATTTAGTGTGTGCGATTGCCACCCACCAAATGATTTTTAATTGAGGATTTAGTCAGACACCGCTGGGTCTTGTTTTGCGCTTCCAATATACTCAGTTACCTTCGTTTAGTGGCACTGGTATGGACGCCTCAATACTGCTCAAGCTGGATGTATTCACCCTGATGATCATGGCGCTGGGTGGCTACAGCCTCGGCTTCATCACCCTCTCCATCATCTGGTCGACCCACAGGGAGATCCCCGGACTCGGATACTGGTGGTGGTCCAGTCTGTTCGCACTGGCGGCCCAGAGCCTCTTTACCCTGCAGGCCTTCATGCCGAGTCTGGCGGGGATCTGGCTGGCCAATCTGCTGATCACCGTCTGCATCGCCCTGATGCCGCTGGCGCTGCAGCGTTTCTTCGGCCAGCCCCTCAGCTGGCATGCCAGCGGCTGGTTCATGCTGAGCTATGTGCTGATCCTGAGCTGGAGCATTGCCTTCAACGATCAGATGGCCCCCCGGGTGCTGCTGGCCTGCCTGAGCTACATGGTGCTGGGGGCGGTGATCGTCTTTCTCATCTGGCGGCACGGCTATCCCGCCTATCTGCCCGCCGTACTGGTGTTCACCGTGGTCAACATCCTGCTCTATGGCTTCAATCTGCTGCGCATGGCCTTTCTGCTGCAGGGGGACGCCAGAGTCTTGATGGATCAGAGCGGTGTCAACGTGCTGCCCTTCCTCTCCATGCTGATGGGCAGCTACCTCTCCACCTTCGGGGTGTTGCTGCTCTGTACCCAGTACCGGGCACTGGCCCTGCGCCAGCAGGCGAGCCACGATCCGCTCACCGGCCTGCTCAACCGGCGCGGCTTCATGGAGCTGATGGCCCGGCGCCGGATGACCGAGTTCGGCGCCCTGGCGGTGCTGGATCTCGATGACTTCAAGCAGATCAACGATCGCCATGGTCATGAGATGGGGGACAAGGTGCTGGCAGCGGTGGGGGCCTATCTCGGCGCTCAGCATGAGCTGGTAGCCAGTCGCTTTGGCGGCGAGGAGTTCGTGTTGCTGTTGCCGCAGGAGGATGAAACGGCGCAGCAGCAGCGCTGCGAGCAGATCATCCGCTCTCTGGCGGCGCAGGACATGCACGGGATCGGCATCACCGTCAGCATGGGGCTGGTGCGCTGCCAGCACAGCTGGCACTTCGACACCCTGTTCAGCCAGGCGGATCGCGCCCTCTATCAGGCCAAGCGGGAGGGCAAGAACCGGGTCTGCCGGCTGGCACAAGCCTAGCCGGTCAATCGGCGTCGCGGGGGCGCGGCGCCTGCGCCTTGAGGAAGGGCAGCAGCAGCAGGGCGGAGACGCCGGCGGCCACCGAGATCACCACGAAGAAACCCTGCCAGTGCCAGATCTCCAGCACCCTCGCCAGCGGATAACCAGAGAGCGCCGCCCCCATGTAGGCAAACAGACCGACGAAGCCGGTGGCAGCCCCCGCCGAATTCTTGTGGGAGCACTCCGCCGCCGCCATGCCGATCAGCATCTGGGGGCCGAACACGAAGAAGCCGATGGTGAAGAAACAGGCCGCCTGCATCACATAGCTGAAGAAGGGCATCAGCCAGAGCGATCCCACCGCCAGCAATATGCCCACCGCGAAGATGAGGTTCATCGGCCCACGGTTGCCGTTGAACAGTTTGTCCGATCCCCAGCCCGCCACCAGGGCACCGATAAAGCCGCCCACCTCGAACATGGAGATGGCCGAGTTGGCACTCATCAGATTGAAGCCGCGCTGCTCGGTCATGTAGAGATTGCCCCAGTCATTGATGGCGGTGCGCACCACGTAGACCAGCACGTAGCAGCAGGCCAGCAGCCAGATATAGGGGTTGCCGAGCACGTATTTGCGCAGGATCTGGCGATGGGAGAGGCCGGCATCCTGAGTCTGCTGGGCCAGCTCCATGGCATCGTTTCGCCACTCGCCCACCGTGGGCAGTCCCATGGCGGCCGGGGTATCGCGTAGCCGCCAGCAGAGGAACAACCCCGCCAGGATGGCGATAAGGCCGGGCACTATCATGCCGTAGCGCCAGCCGTGCTGCAGGGCCAGGGTGCTGACGATGAGGGGAATGAGCGCGCCGCCCACGTTGTGGGCCGTGTTCCAGGCCGACCACCAGAAGCCGCGTTCGCTGCGCGAGTACCAGCTGGTGAGCAGCTTGGAGCAGGGGGGCCAGCCCCAGCCCTGGAAGAAGGCGTTGGCCACCCAGAGGGCGGCGAACAGCCACAGCGACGACGAGAGCCCGAACAGTATGTTGATGACCCCGGTCGCCATCAATCCCAGGCCCATGAAGTAGCGCGGGTTGGCGCGGTCGCTGATGATGCCGGAGAAGAACTTGGAGCAACCGTAGGTGATGTAGAACAGGGTCCACAGCATGCCGATGTCGGCCTTGTTCAGCATGCCGCTGGCCAGCATGTCCGGCATGGCGAAGTTGAAACTCTTGCGGGTGAAGTAGAACACCGCGTAACCCAGATACATGGTCAGCAGGATGTGCAGGCGCCAGTGGCGATAACAGGCGTCTATCTCGGCCTGATCGCGGATGAGGGGCTGGGGCGGTGCGCTTCTCATGAAACTGAGCATCAGGCGGTTCTCCCCTGCGGCTGGGTGTTACTCATGACTCTCCTCCCGTTTGCGGCCGGGCAGGGTCACGGTCAGCTGGGTACCGTGCACGCAAGAAAGCTGCAATGCGCCTCCCAGCGCCTGCACTCGCTCGCGGATGCCGAGCAGGCCGTAGCCCTGGGGCGTGCGGTGTTCCGGCAGGCCGCAGCCATCGTCTTCCAGCAGCAGCGTCAGTCGCTCGCCCTGGCGGTGGGCCCGGATGGTGACCGAGCTGGCATTGGCGTGTTTCACCACGTTGTTGAGCCCCTCCTGACAGACCCGAAACAGGGTGACCCGCTGGGCATCGGAGAGGCCGGCGTCCGCCAGCTGCCACTCGAGCCGAGTGACGATGCCGCGGCGCTCCAGCTCCAGCTCCCGCAGCAGGCCGCGTACCGCCTGCTCCAGGCTCATGTCGTCGAGCTGGCGGGGGCGCAGCCGGCCGAGCAGGCCGCGCACCGCGTCGTAGATGCCCAGCGACAGCGTCTCGATGAGGGCGCTGCTCTGGCCGACCCCGGCATTGTCCGGGGCGAGGCGGCGCACTATGCCGGCCTGGGTGCGGATGGCGGTGATGGTCTGGCCGATGTCGTCGTGCAGCTCGCGCGCCACCTCCTTGCGGATGCTCTCTTCGGTCTCCAGCAGCCGCTCGGTGAGCTGGCGATTGTGGGCGAGCTGGCGGGTCAGCGCCTGGTTGAGCTCGCGCTGGCGCTGGATGCCGGCGCCGAGCAGCAGGCCGGTGAGGCTCTGGGCCAGCAGAGAGAGCAGCAGGTCGAGCGGATGATCGTGCCAGGCCTGGCCGGCCATCAGTGCCACCGTGTTCATCAGGGTGGCGAGCAGGGCCCCCTGCCAGCCGTAGCGCCAGGCCATGGCCATGATGGGGATGGCCAGACAAAACGGGGTGAAGCGCACCAGCGAGTCTGGCAGGCCGAGTTGCAGCCAGAGGCTCAGCACGAACAGCAGCAGATACCAGACCAGATGGCGAAAACGCCAGTCCACCGGTTGATCCACCAGGGTTGGCCCGAGCGGTACCCAGGTGGCGCGGGTGAGGTAGTGCCAGATCAGCATGCAGGTGGAGGTCAGCGTCAGCCCGCCGGTGAGGGTGAGCAGCAGCGCGGTGAGGCCATCCTCGCCGGCCAGATGCCAGAGCAGGGATTGCAGCCCCGCCGCCACCGTGACGGTGGCCAGCAGCACCAGCAGCTGTTGCCAGTCGTTGCGCACCGGCTGGCGGCGGGCGATCAGCAGCGGCAGCAGGGTGAGCAGGCTGCCGGCCTGAATTAGCGGCCACAGCGGCAGCCCCACCTCCTGGTTGAGCCAGTAGAGCAGCAGGGATTCGCACAGCAGCAGCGGCGGCCAGTAGGAGAGCGGGCTTTGCAGCAGCAGCCCCAGACGCAGGCCGAAGGGGAACAGCAGAGCTGCCAGCATGGGTGAGCCCGCCAGGTGCAGGCCGATGCTCCACAGACAGAACCAGCCGGCGGCAAAGATGAAGCAGGCCGCCAGCGAGATGGCGACATAGCTGGCAAGACGGGGGATCACCAGCTGTCCAGCATGCGGTGGGCCAGCTCCACGTTGTTGCTGACCTTGAGTTTGTCCATCAGGTTGGCGCGGTGCACATGCACCGTCTTGGGGGAGAGACCGAGCTGCTCGGCGATGGCCTTCACCTCGAGGCCACGCGCCAGCAGCTGGGCCACCTCCCGCTCCCGGTTGGTGAGCGGATCCTGGCTGTTGCAGGCCAGCTTGTGGGCGATGTCCGGGGTGAGGTAGCAGCCGCCATGGGCGGCGGTGCGCACCGCGGCGATCAGCTCGTCCGGGCTGCAGCGCTTGGAGAGAAACCCCTTGGCGCCGGCCTGCAACGCCTGCTCGATCAACGCCGGGCTGTCGTGCACCGACAGCATCACCACGGCGAGGCCGGAAGGGAGGCGCTTGAGCAGATCCAGCCCGGACTGGTCCGGCATGGAGATGTCGCACACGCACAGCTGCACGCCGCTGCCGGGCAGGCCCGCCAGCGCCTCGGCGGCGGAGCCGAATTCGGCCACCACCCGCAGGTCGGGTTCGAGATTGAGCAGTTGGGCAAAGCCGGAGCGGACGATCTGGTGATCGTCGATGAGGGCAATCTTTATCATGATGTCAGCCTGAAATCTGCGGCCAGGGTGCTGGCGCGGCCAACAAGATACCTGCCACCTCGTCCGGGCTCAAGAGAAAGCAGGGCAGGTGAGCGGGATCGGCGGCGCTTCTGTGGCAAAGCTTGATCGGGATCAGGGGCGGGCACGTGCACAGGCCTGCGCCAGCGGCTTGGCACGTACCCGGGAGTATTAGCGATGCAGCTCGCCGGCACGCTCCGGCTGATAGACCACTTCCAGGATCTCCACCTCGATGGTGCGACCGGCCGGGCCGGGCCAGGCGATGCTGTCGCCTACCTTCAGGCCGAGCAGGGCGCTGCCGACCGGGGCCAGCACGGAGATCTTCGACTCGTCACCCTGCACGTCCTTGGGGTAGACCAGGGTCAGGCAGAACTCGTTGCCGCTGCTCGGCATCTTGAAGCGCACCGTGCTGTTCATGGTGACCACGTCCGGCGGCATGTCGGCCGGCTCGCGCATCTCGGCGCGATCCAGCTCCTCCTGCAGGGCCAGGTGCTGGGGATGGTTGCCGAGCAGTTGCTCGATGCGGTCGAGATCCAGGCTGGAGATCACGAGATGAGGTTGTTTCATAAGATATTCCTTATCAATGGGTTAAAGGACCAGGATGACGGGCAAGCTGGTCGAAAAAGAGTGTGCGATACGAAAAAACAGATCGGGAATGCGATGCCCCCGAACGACTCGCTGTCGGAGGCGAGGGCGGGGGCTCAACGGGGTGTGAGCTGGCTTGATAAAATAATGAGCGCTTTCATGGGGATACCATAACCATTCTGGACTGCTTTGGCAATTATCCTGACAAGCTTGTCAGGGGGCCTGGTAATCGTACTGCTTGATGATGCGCGCCAGGCTGCCATCGTCGTGCATGGTGTCGATGGCCTTGCGCCAGCGGGTCGCCTCGGCGGCCGGGAAACGGGGGCTGGCGGCCAGATAGAGCGAGGCCCGCTGCAGGGTGTCGCCACGCACTAGATCCGCCAGCGGCAGGCCGGCCTGCTGCTGGTTGTAGCGGGCGCTGTTCCAGGCCACCGCCCAGCCCTGGATGCGCCCCAGCGCCAGCTTGCTGGCGTTGTGGATCTCCTCGGCCACCAGCGCCTGCTTCACTTGCGGGTAGGGCTGCAGCAGGCTCTGGCCATAGGAACCGCGCATCACGCCGACGGTGAGGCCGGGCAGCTCTTTGCTGGTGATGGGGGCCGGGTGGTACTGGCGATGGCTGACCAGCACGAAGGCCTCGTCCAGCAGCGGTGCGATCCACAGGAACTGCGGCTCGCGCTGGGGGCTGCGCACCGGCGGCACCAGCAGCACGTTCTGGCGGTGACGAGTCTGGCTGAGGGCGCGTGCCAGCGGCATCAGCTCGATGGTCAGCGGCTCCTTCAGGCGGCGGGCCGCCTCCTCCAGCACCTCGATGGCCATGCCGCTCGGGGCGCCCTGATAGGAGCGAATGACATAGGGGGGGATCTCGGCGGCGATCACCACCACGGCCTTAGCCTGGGTGGCGGGGAAGAGCAGGGCGCAAAGCAGCAAGAGCAGGGAAGTACGCATGGCAGGCCGGATCCGGGATGAGTACACAGAGTGTAACATCCCGTCAGCACAAATCAGCTCACCCCATTCGGGGCGTCCCGTCAGTCGAAGAAATCCCGCAGATCCAGGGTCTGGTAACCCTCCAACTGCTGCCAGGGCAGGCTCTTTGGCAGGGGCTTGAGAGTCACCTCCATCCGATAGCTGCGATAACCGTCGAGGCTCGCCGACTCCACCACCAGCGGCAACTGCCAGCGGTGCGACCAGAGGATGCGGGTGCGCTGGTTGCCCTCGCGTTTTTCATACCAGCGTGCCTGTTCGGGGGCCGCCTCGTCGAGGGGGGTCATCTCCTGCAACAGGGCCGGGTTGATGAGATGGCGGATCCGCGGCCAGTCGGGTTTGAAAGCCACCTGACCGTACTCCTCCTCCGGCACCTCCACCAGCTGGTTGTGCCAGCTGTCGGCGTAGCGCAGTTGCAGCATCCCCTGCTGGTCGCAGGTTACCCAGCGCGCCGCCATCTGGTGGGTAAAGTGCTTGTGGCCCGGGGTGGCATCGTGGGTGGCGTGATAGGCGCGGGCAAGCGGCAGCGGGATGAGCCGCTGGCTCCACACCTGATCGCCAACCCGCAGCCACTTCTCCTGCCACTGGCTCTCCTTGCTGATGCCGTCGCTGCTGGTGACCCTGTCCTGATAGCGGATGCGGGCGGCCAGATCGGGGACTTCATCGGCCAGGAGGGGAAAAGCGAGGCTGCTGGCGAGCAGCCACAATGGAAGTAACAGTCGCATCATGGGGGATCGCTCGAACGAGCAGGACCCGGCACCCTGCCGGGCCCTGTCGTTTACAGACCGAGCGCCTCCTTGAGCTTGCCGAACACCTTGGTGTTATCCAGCGTCCCCTTGAAGCGGCTGCTGCCGGCACCGTCGGCAAACAGCATCACATCGCCGCCGCCGTGGGTCTCGGAGCCAAGTTTGACCCCGGTTTCCTGCAGGTAGTCGTCCGCCATCACCTCATCGCTGGTGAGAGTGGGACGCACGTCGGGACGGTTGGGGCCGTTGCCGAACACCAGGGTGGTGAACGGCTTGCCATCCACGTCGTTCTGGGTCGAGCCATCGCCGTTTTTGACCAGATCCAGCACCTTGTTGCCCTTGGCCGAGTAGCCGTTGATGGTCATGGTGTGGTCATGGTCGGCGGTGACCACGATCAGGGTATCTTTCAAGTCCACCTTGCCGAGCGCGGTCTTGACCGCGTCGTCCAGCGCCACCGCATCGGTGAGCGAGCGCTTGGCATTGGTACCGTGCAGGGCGTGGTCGATCCGACCCCCTTCCACCATCAGGAAGTAGCCCTGGCTGTTCTGGCTGAGCAGATCGATCGCCTTGGCGGTCATCTCGGAGAGCGACGGCTGGGTATTGGCCGCCCCCTTGGCGACGCGGTCCAGCTCGTAGTCGAGGTGGGACTTGGCGCTGAACAGCCCAAGCACCTTGCCCGAGTTGACGCCAGCCAGATCATCTTTGGTGGTGACGTAGCGATAGCCCTGAGCGGTCAGCTCGGCGGTGAGATCCCGCCCGTCGGCGCGGCCGCCCTTGTTGCTGGTGCTGTTGTAGGGTGTCCAGTGGTTGGCGCCCCCCCCCATCAGCACGTCGACCCCGTCCCCCAGCGCCTGGTTGAAGCCGGCACCGCCCGGTACCGCCTGCGCGGCGATGGCGTAGGCGGCATCCCGGTGGCAGATGTGGGAGTAGGTGGCTGCCGGGGTGGCATGGGTCAGCTCGGTGGTGGTGACGGCCCCCACCGACTTGCCCGCCGCCTTGGCCAGCTCGAGAAGGGTGGGCACCGGCTTGCCGTTGTCGCTGGCGCAGTTGTTGACGCCCTTGTTGCCGTTGACATCCTTGCCGGGGGCGACGGCTTTGGTGTCGCTGCTCATGGCGATCACCTCGTTGTTCATCTTGACCCCGGTGGTGTAGGCCGCCATGGAGGGGGCCGAGTCGGTGGTCTGGGCATCGTTGGAGAAGGTCTTGATGCGGGCGCTGCGGGCCAGCTTCATCATCTCCAGATTGCCCTCTTCTCCCACCTTGTAGAGGCGGGTGGCGGTGAGCACGGTGGGGCCCATGCCGTCGCCGATGAACAGGATGACGTTCTTGGCATCGCTGGCCTGTGCCTGGGCCGCGCCGCCGAGGGCGGCCAGCAGGGCCGTGCTGACCAGGGTTTTATGCAGGTTCTGCTTCATGGATTGGTTGATGGCTATTTTCATGGGAATGCTCCTTACAGCCCGGCCGCAGCCTTGACCTTGCCGAACACGGCGGTGTTGTCGAGTGAGCCGTGGAAGCTATCCGCTCCCTGGCCGATGGCGCCGAGGAAGACGTCGGTGCCGCCGTGGGTCTCGTTGCCTATTTCGCCCACCTTGACCACCACCTCCTGGTGATAGTCGTTGGCGGAGACGGTGGCGTCATCCAGCGGCGCCACGCTGCTGCGCGGCCCGTCCACCCGGTTGTAGCCGTTGCCAAAGCCGATGATGGTGTAGGGCATGCCATCGGCATCCTTGCTCGGCTCGCCGGTTTCGTAGTTCTTCACCAGCCCGAGCACGCCGGGGTTGTCGGCGGTGGTCTTGCCGGTGCGCTTGGCATAACCATTCAGGACTAGCGTGTGGTCATGGTCGGCGGTGACCACGATCAGGGTGTTTTTCAGCTCGGGATCGGTTTTCTTCACCTCGTCGAGGGTCGCCTTGATGGCGTTGTCGAAGGCGAGGGTGTCCTGCAGGGCACGCTTGGCGTTGGTGTCGTGCAGGGCGTGGTCGATGCGACCCCCTTCCACCATCAGGAAGTAGCCCTGTTTCTGGTCTTTGAGCTGCTTGATGGCGGCCAGGGTCATCTGGGCCAGGGAAGGCTCGCTGGCGGGCCGGTCCAGGTCATATTTCATGTGGCTTGAGCCAAACAGCCCCAGCAGCGGCTTGCCCGCCTCGGCCTTGTTCAGCTCGTCCAGATTGCCGGCAAACTGGTAGCCCTTGGCCTTCATCTCATCGATGAGGTTGCGGCCATCCTCGCGCTTGCCCTTGTCTGCCTTGGGTAAGAAGAAGCTGCTGCCACCGCCGAGCACCACGTCCACCCCCTCTTTGAGGGCGCTGTTGTAACCCACGCCGCCGGGCACCAGCTGGGCGGCGATGTCGGCTTCCAGATCCCGGTTGCAGAGGTGGGCATAGGTGGCGGCCGGGGTGGCGTGAGTCACCCGGGTGGTGGTAACCACGCCGGTACCGCGGCCGGCGGCCTTGGCCAGCTCCAGCAGGGTGGTGACCGGCTTGCCGCCGCTCTTGCTGCAGTTGCTCTCCTGGGTGGCGTCGCTGTCCATGCTGATGACGCCGTTGTTGCTCTTGACCCCGGTCATGTAGGCGGACATGGAGGGGGCCGAGTCGGTCACCTGGGCGTCGTGGGAGAAGGTCTTGATGAAGGCCGTCTCCGGCAGGGTATCGATGGTGAGGCTGCCCTCTTCACCGACGCCGTAGATGCGGGCGGCGGTCAGGGTATTGAGACCCATGCCGTCGCCGAGGAAGAAGATCACGTTCTTGGCGCCGGGGGCGGGCGCACTGCTGTCGTTGTTGGAGTTGCAGCCGGCAGCCAGGGCGGCGCCGATCATCAATGCAAGTCCTGCCATCTTTCTCATTGGGGTTCGCTCCTTGTAAAACCTGAGCGCAGCCTAGAGGTCGCAGATGACACTTTTAGTGAAACGGGATGACAATCCGATGAAGGTGTTGCGTGAATGTTATGTTGTATCAATAGCTTATATTAATGCAGCCGAAGTACTGGGCACCGGTGGGCGACGGGGCCGGGTGGGGGAGAATCTGGCCGGATTACCGGTCGGCGGCTAGAATGGCCTGTCAAATCAGGGCGTGTGCAGGTAAAATGCGCCCCCTTGCGACGCCCTGCGTCCGCCACCGCTCGCCGCTCGCGCCACCGCAAGCCAGCGCCCGCAGTCCCTAGATGAGAGTAACGGATATGTCCATCAACTGGTTCCCCGGCCACATGCACAAGGCCCGCAAAGAGATTGCCGAGGTCATGCCCCAGGTCGATGTCATCATCGAGATGCTCGACGCCCGCATCCCCTTCTCCAGCGAAAACCCGCTGGTGCCCGAGCTGCGCGGCGATACTCCGGTGATCAAGGTGCTCAACAAGGCGGATCTCGCCGACCCCGAGATCACCGAGCTGTGGGTGGCCCACATGGAGCAGGAGAAGGGGATCAAGGCGTTGCCTCTGACCCAGCAGGAGCCGGAGAAGATCAAGCAGCTGCTGACTCTCTGCCACGAGATGCTGCCGGAGCGCAATCTGGAGCTGCGCGGCGTGCGTGCCATGATCATGGGCATTCCCAACGTGGGCAAATCCACCCTGATCAACACCCTGGCCGGGCGCATCATCGCCCGTACCGGCAACGAGGCGGGGGTGACCAAGTCCCAGCAGCGGATCAAGCTCGACAACAACGTCATCCTGACCGATACCCCGGGTTTCCTCTGGCCCAAGCTCAACCCGCCCTCCTGCGGCTACCGCTTGGCGATCACCGCCGCCATCAAGGACACGGTATTTGACTACGCCGACATCGCCATGTTTGCCGCCGATTACTTCATCAAGGCCTACCCGGAGCGGATCCAGGCCCGCTATCAGCTGAGCGAGCTGCCGGAGACCGAGATCGAGCTGCTGGAGCTCATCGCCCGCCAGCGCGGCTTCATGCGCAAGGGCGGCCTGGCCGATCTGCACAAGGCCTCCGAGATCCTGGTCAACGAGTTCCGCTCAGGCCTGTTGGGGCGCATCTCGCTGGAGACCCCGGCGATGGTGAGCGTCGAGATTGTGGAAGCCGAGGCCGAGGCCGAACAGAAGGCCAAGGAGAAGGCGGAGCGGGAAGAGGAGCGTCAGGCACGGGCACGTCGCAAGTACGCCAAGAAGCGTCAGCGCTAACCGGCGTTGTGTCTGGTACTCACCAAGAGGCGACCCTGGGGTCGTCTCTTCGTTTTTGGGCAGATTGAGCATCAGTGACGGGGCGGCTTGGCCACTGCTGTGGCGTACTTCGGTGTGCGCGCTCCGCGGCCCTTTTCATGGCGCCGCGCAAGGTCGATGAGAATGATAGACCGGCCATGCCCTCATCAAGACCGCCAAACTACCCGTTAATCAAGGGGATAAGCCGGCTGCCGAGCAAGTGCAGCTCTGTGCCAAATGAGGATTTGTTGCCAGCGCGAAAAAAACATCCCCTGCGCCAATTAACGCCGATTGACAATGGCATTGGCGGTGGCATGATGCGCTCGCATTTTGACTCTCCTCACGGTATTACCCATGACCACCTACACCCGGCCAGTGCTGTTGTTGCTCTGCGGCCTGCTGCTGCTCACGCTGGCCATCGCGGTGTTGAACACCCTGGTGCCACTCTGGCTGGCCCATGACAATCTGCCGACCTGGCAGGTGGGCATGGTCAGCTCCTCCTATTTCAGCGGCAATCTGCTGGGCACCCTGCTGGCGGGGGCGCTGATCAAACGCTACGGGTTCAACCGCAGCTACTACCTGGCCTCCGCCCTCTTTGCCGCTGGCTGTGTCGGGCTCGGCATTACCCTTGGTTTCTGGAGCTGGCTCGGCTGGCGGTTCCTCGCCGGGATCGGCTGCGCCATGATCTGGGTGGTGGTGGAGAGCGCGCTGATGTGCAGTGGCAACGCGCGCAATCGAGGGCGGCTGCTGGCTGCCTACATGATGGTCTATTACCTGGGGACCGTGCTTGGGCAACTGCTGGTCAGCAAGTTGCCGACCGCGCTGATGGATGTGCTGCCCTGGGCGACCGGGCTGGTATTGGCGGCTATCCTGCCGCTGTTGTTCACCCGCATCGTCAGTGAGCGCAATGAGCAGCAAGGGAGCACCCGGGTCTGGCCTATGCTGCGGCTGCGGCAGGCACGGCTCGGGGTCGATGGCTGCATCATCTCCGGCATGGTATTGGGGTCGCTGTACGGCCTGATGCCGCTTTATCTGAACCACCGCGGGGTGAGCGATGCCGGCATTGGCTACTGGATGGCGGTGATGGTGAGCGCGGGTATCCTGGGGCAGTGGCCGGTGGGCCGTCTGGCGGATCGGTTTGGTCGCCTGCCGGTGCTGCGGGTACAGGTGCTGGTGGTGATCCTGGGGTGCGGGGCCATGCTCAGCGGTGTGGCGATGGGCCCGGCGCTGTTTGTGCTGGGCGCCGCCGGTTTCACCCTCTACCCGGTGGCCATGGCGTGGGCCTGCGAGAAGGTCGAGCACCATCAGCTGGTGGCGATGAACCAGGCGCTGCTGCTGAGCTACACCATCGGCAGCCTGCTCGGCCCGGCCTGTACTTCGCTGTTGATGCAGCACTACTCGGACAACCAGCTGTTCATCGTGATCGCTGGCGTGTCGTGCGTGTATCTGCTGATGTTGCTGCGCAAGCTGGGTGAACACCCGACGCCGGTGGCCCACGCCTGAACGGGGGCTGCAGGATCCCAACCTCGCTTCCCGACAAGGGGGAAAGACGGTGCTAGGGTGCCCGCTATCAATAGGGTACCGGGTATAAAGAAGAGGCGGCCCCAGGGCCGCCTCGTTGTTTGCAACGGTTGCCAGTTAGAGATTCATGGAGAGGAGAGATTCACGAAGAGATAAACGGCTAGCCGTAGCGCTTTTTCGCCTCTTCAAACAAGGACATATGCAGCGGGATCAACTGCTGCCAGTCGCGCCGGTAGCCGCCGCCCGGCACCGCGGCGATGGGCAGCCCGTGCCGCTGTGCGCAGTCAAAGACCATGGCATCGCGCTGGCGTACCCCCTCATCGCTCAAGGCGAGATAGCCAAGCTCGTCGTCCTTATGCACATCGACCCCGGCCTGATAGAGGATGAGGTCGGGGGCATAGAGCCGCAACGCCAGGTTGAGCGCCTCTGCCAGCGTGGTGAGATAGGCATCGTCCGCCATGCCGCTTGGCAGGGGGAAATCCATGTGGGAGGCGGGCTTGTGGCGAGGGAAGTTGTGCTCCCCGTGCAGGGAGAGGGTGATGATGTCGCGCCGCCCCTGGCACAGTGCTGCGCTGCCATCCCCTTGATGGACATCGAGATCGACGATCAGTACCTGCTCGCAGCGCCCTTCGTCCAGGCACACTTGGGCGGCGATCACCAGATCGTTGAAGAGGCAAAAGCCGCTGCCAACGTCCCGGTGGGCGTGGTGATAGCCGCCGGAGATCTGCAGGCCGCAACCCTGCTCCAAGGCATGGCGGCTGGCGGCCAGGGTGGCCCCCACCGAGCGCAGGGTGCGCTCCATCAACAGGGGCGACCAGGGAAAACCGAGCTGGCGAATGGCGCCGGCATCAAGGGTGCCGGCGAGGGCTGCCTCCACATAGGCGGTATCGTGCACTCGCTTTATCTGATCAGGGCTGGCGGGGGCGGCTTCTGCCAGCGGATAGCCGAGGCGGCCGAGCCGCTCGAACAGCGCCTGGTACTTGGCCAGCGGGAAGCGATGGCGCGCTGGCAGGGTCAGGGCGGAGTAGAGGGGGTGATAGAAGATGCGCAGTGACATGACGGCAGGGCCTTGGCAGAGAGGCAGATATGAAAAAGGGGAGCCAGGCTCCCCTTGTCGCACGAAACGAGTGCTCGCGCGCCATTACTGCTGCTGGATCACCCAGATCTGGAAGGCTTTGCGGGTCTCCGCATCGGCCTTGTTGTACCAGTTTTGCAGCTGGGTCAGGGCTTCCGGGTTGCTCTGAGCCTTGCTCGGGGCCACTTGCACCGGGGCGCTGTTGGCGGCCATGACGGCGGCGGTGGAGATGGCAACAGTTTTGGGCTGATTGAAGGCTTTGCCCATGTTGATCAGTTCTTGCTGATAGTCACGGGTCAGCTGAAAGCCTTCGACTTTCGGCAGTACGAACTGCTCGCTGGCAACGACCTGGTTGCTGCTCTTGTCTTTCAGTGCGACTTTTTGCTCTTTGACGAACAACTTGGCTTCAGCTTCGTTGCGCGGCTTCTTGTAGTCCAGCACCAGCTTCTGGTTGTCGGCGGCGGTGAAGTTGATCACCAGGGGCTCGGCAGTCACCAGCTTGGTCTCGCTGCGGCTGGAGTAGTTGCCTTCAAAGGCGACAACCAGTTGGTGCTTGCCAGCTTTGATAGGATAGGTACTCGTCTTGTCGAGCAGCTTGGGATTGATGGATTGGCCATCGACCAGCTGTACGACGTAGGGGTTGGTCACTTCCAATTGGGCATCGGCCAGGGCACTACCTGCCCACAACAGACCAGCCAGGGCCGGCACCAGAACAGTCAGTTTCATTTCATCTCCTTGAACAGTCGGCGAGTGCCCACTGAAAAACAGGGGCTCATTTTTACAGGTTTGCCCAAGGGCAGCAATAGGCGTTTATGGCGCCTGGGTTGCCTCTCGGCCCCGATGCTTAAAGCGAACGCAAGCCACGACACGGGTGCTGACCGAGCCAATGGGCCCCTGTCTTACTCAATCCGACGGCTGAAGGGGGGCAGCGCGTCGAGCAACCCCTTGCCATAACGCTTGGTCAATAGACGTCGGTCGAGGATGGTGACCCGGCCCCTGTCCGCCTCTTTGCGGATGAGACGACCGCAGGCCTGGATCAGTTTGCGAGACGCCTCCGGCACCGTCAGTTGCAGGAAGGGGTTGCCACCGCGTTTTTCGACCCACTCGGCGGTGGCCTCTTCCACCGGGGAGTTCGGCACCGCGAAGGGGAGCTTGGTGATCACCAGATTGGTGAGATAGTGACCGGGCAGGTCCAGTCCCTCGGAGAAGCTGCCGGTGCCAAAGAGGATGCTGGCCTGGCCGCCATCGCACTTCTGTTTGTGCAAGGTCAGCAGGGCGTTGCGTGACGCTTCCCCCTGCACCAGCAGGGAGAGCCCCTTGGCCCGCAGCCCTACCGCCACCTCGTTCATCTGCCGATAGGAGGAGAAGAGCACCAGGCTCGCCTCCTTGCCTGCCAGCAGACGGGGCAGGGTATCGACCAGCTCCTGGGTAAAGCCGGGGGCGCTGGGTTCATGGGTCATTTTTGGCAGATAGAGCTCGGCCTTGTGGTACTCGAAAGGAGAGCGCAGTCGCAGATAGCGGGTGCCGTCGTGCTCCTTGAGTCCCACCTGATGGCGGAAATAGCTGAAGGAGGAGAGGGCGGTGAGGGTGGCCGAGACCAGCACGGCGCCCAGGCACCTAGACCAGAGCCACTCCTCCAGCAGATAACCCACCTCTATGGGGGAGGCGTGCAGCCAGATGTCCCCATCCTCGTTCTTGGCCATCCAGCGGGCCAGCGGTGTCTTGCCCGTGGGCACGTGGCGACTCAGCATCTCCCACAGGGCGCAGAAACTCTCCAGCCGCTGCAGGTGAAAACCGCTCTCCGCCAGCAGGGGCTCGGCCTCCTTGCGACGGATTTCGCCGTCCTTGAGCGCCTCGCCGATGGCACCCTGCATCCTGTCCAGCGCCCGCAGCGCCTTCTTGCTCGCCTCCTTCAGGTTCTCCGCCAGCATGGGCAGGGGATCGGGCAGCACCCCCTCGGCAAACCTGTGGTGCTGCTCGGTGCCAAACAGCTGATCGTTGCCGGCGAGCCACTGCTCCAGCGCCTTGAGATCCGGTTGCAGGGAGGCCAGGGCATCCTGCAGCTTGAGCTGGGGGTCGAGCAAGCTCTCCTTGTTCAGTGCCCTGGCCAGCTTGCCGGCGCTCTGCACCAGCTTTTCCAGCCAGCGGCGAGACCCCTTGATGCTGGCCGAGGCGGCGCCGTGATCCCGGGCTATGGTCGGCAGGTGGTGGGCCTCATCCAGCACATAGATACACTCGTCCGGTGGCGGCAATATGATGCCGCCGCCCATGGTGAGGTCGGAGAGCAGCAGGGCATGGTTGACCACCAGCACATCGGCGGCGTCCATGTCATTCCTGGCACGGTGGAAGGGGCAGTGCTGGTGGTGGCTCAGCGCCTTGTTGCAGCTGTGGCGATCGGCGGCGATGCGATCCCAGCACAGATCCGGAATCGGCTTGGGCCAGTTGTCCCTGTCCCCGTCCCACTTCCCCTCGGTGTAGGCCTGCCACAGCGCCTGATAGCGCTCCTTGTCAGAATCTGACGGCTTGTGTTTGCTCAAGCTGCCGAAATCGAGTTCGAAATTGGCCATATCGGCGCCGCTTGCCGCTTGTTCAAGCAGATGTTCGCAGCAGTAACGCTGGCGCCCCTTGACCAGCATGAAGCGAAACGGCAGCTCGCTGTGGCGATGGTAGAAGGGCAGGTCCTTGTGGATCAACTGCTCCTGCAGGGCGACGGTGGCGGTGGAGATCACCAGCTTCTTCTGGGTGAGCCGCGCCACCGGGATGGCGCCCTGGGCATAGGAGAGGGACTTGCCGATGCCGGTGCCCGCTTCGGCCACCAGGATGCGGCGACTCTTTTCATACTCTCCGGTGAGGGTCTTGGCGATTTCGGCCACCAGAAAATTCTGCTCCTTGCGCGGCACAAAACCGGGTAAACCATCGGCAATCTGTCGATAGGTATTGCGAATGGTGGCTTTGAGGCGAGTCGATAGCATGAATGGGGTGTGACCGTGTCTGGGATGAATGGTCACAGGATACCCGCAACAGGCGGCCTGGGTCGAGGCAAGGTGAGGCAGGGGTTATGGGCCGGGATCCGCACTTATGTCATGGGGTGGATTGTGCGTGCAATAAACCACCAAAAAAGGGCGTTTCAGGCAGCGCGTATCGCTGTAAACGTTTTCCCTGAGAGGGCAAACAATATGGGATTCAGCTCACAATTTTTTCCCTATGACTATGGTTTTCTCAAAAAGTTCCAAGTTTTTTCATTGCGGATTGCAAAACCCGGTGCTAGTCTCGGGCCCCATAGTGATGCAAAGAACATCGCTAACACAGGGAATAACAACAACTTAGTGTTTAATTACAGTAGGCGATGCAGACGCAGATTCTTACTCCAAGAATGATGGTGAGCTGACCACCTATGCCCGTCTGGGCTGGTCCGGCAAAATGGCTCTGAATGACACCTGGTCTGGCGTTGCCAAAACTGAGTGGCAACTGGCCTCCGAAAACTCCTATGGCAGCGATAAGCGTGAGCTGAAGGCTCGTCACATCTATGCTGGCTTCGATGGTTCCCAGTATGGCCAGTTCCTGTTTGGTCAGACAGAAACTGCTTTCTACAATGCAACCGTCGCCAAGACCGATATCTTCAACGACTACGGTGACATGGCCAACGTCTATGATGGTCGTCAAGAAGGTCAGGCTATCTATAACGGTCAGTGGAACGGTTTTGGCCTGAAGGGTGGCTACATCACCAACAACGGCAGCTATGATGCGAACTACGCTGGCTGGTCTGGTGTTGAAGGTAAAATGGACCACGGCTACACCCTGGGCGCAACCTATGACTTCGACTTTGGTCTGGGTCTGGCAGCAGGTTACGAGTCCAAGAGCTTCGAAGATGCCTCCACCCTCACCATCACTTCCGAAAACGGTACTTTCAGCCGTGCTGATCTGACCGACAAGAATGACTGGGCTGTTGCCGCAAGCTACACCTATCAGGGTTTCTACTTCGCTGCCCTGTATAACGAATCCACCTACAAGTTCGACGGCTTCAACGATGCCAAGGCGCGTGGCTACGAGCTGGCTGCTTCCTACAACGTAGACGCCTGGACCTTCCTGGCTGGCTACAACTTCGCTGAAGCGAAAGTGGAAGGTGTAACTTCTTACGAAGACACCGTAGATTTCACCTCCATGGGTGTTGAATACGCCTTCAACTCCAAGCTGAAAGCTTACACCGAATACAAAATCCAAGGCCTGAGTCAGCAAGATGACGAGTGGACTGTTGGTATGCAATACAACTTCTAATCACGCTTCCCTCTCGTAGGGAACGTTGAAAGAGTTGATGAAACGGCCAAGCTTGCTTGGCCGTTTTGTTTTATCTGCCTTTCACCTTATTCCCTCCGCCGTTTGGCCCTGCGCCAGGTCACGTTGTCTCTTTTCCGCCCTTGGCTCCTTAGTCGTAAATCGCTAGATTATTCAATTCGTTGAAAGATGGTCTGCCGACAGGGAAGGATGCGTGTGATCGATTTCAGTCACCCCGAGTGGCGAGCGCTGGCTCAGCAGTTGCTGGATGAGGCGCCCCAGGTTATCCGCGGTCGCCAGTGGCAGCCCCTCATCGGCATGCTCAAGGACAATCAGCTGCTGCTCCCCCTTGGCAATCACCGCTATGAGCTGACCCCGGCCGGACGGCGCTATCTCACCCGCGAGCTGATGCTGGCCGAGATCGCCACCGCTCTCCCCGAGCCTGAGGAGTGGCTTCATGCTCAGGGTTGGCAGTTGGGGGAGCAGGTTAACGAGCGGGTGCTGGCGGCGCTCTATCGCAAGTCAGATGTGAACTTCACCCCCAACGAGCAGATCGACTTTGAGGACAAGGGCATTCGGCTCTGTGCCGATCAGCTGTTGCGCTTGCGCTCCGCCCAGCCGTTCAGCCTCTTTTTTAGCAGCGGTACCCTGATCGACGCGGCGCCCTGGCTGCAGGCCCTCGGCGAAGTGGCCCTACCTGAGCGCACCCTTGAGGATCTTGGCAAGATCCTGTGGGGGGAAGGGAATATCAAGCGGGTGATCACCACCGACAGCGTCGGCGCCTTTGCCGAGCTTCTTCTTGAGTCAGGCTGCTTGCTGGTGTGGGCACCCCCATCTGCCTCCCTAGCCCTGCAGCAGGTGGTGGCCGCTTTGCCGCCCAATGTGCTGTGGAGCCATCTCACCGCTCTCGACCCTGCCGGGGTGGATCGGGTGCAGGCGCTGGCCCAGCGACTGGGGCGTCCGGCAAGCTGGTGGCTGCCCCGGGATCTGGCTCCCATCAAGGAGGCCTATGCCGCCCCTCTGCAGGACGCGCGCCCCTGGGAACCGAGCCGGATCCCCCGTCCATTGCGGGCGTGGTGCAGCGATCTGGTGGAGTCCAACCGCGGCTTGTCGGCCGAGGTGTGTGCCCTGGCATCGGGCTGGCATGCCATCGGTTGAGATTGCCGCAGATCCGGCCGAAAAAGCGGTTTGCCCCCACTCTGCACGGTGATATAAAGAGTTGACGAAGCGCTCGCCAGATGGGCGCTTTTGTTTGCCACGTGTTTTGCGTGTCACGGACGGTGTGCCAACACGCTTTGCCAGCCAACGAACTCAACGGAATACAGGGAATACCATGTTTGAAAAGGTTGTTGCCGCCCCAGCGGATCCGATCCTGGGCCTGACCGAAGCCTTCCGTGCTGACTCTCGCAGCCACAAGATCAACCTGGGGGTCGGGATCTACAAGGATGAGACCGGTGCCACCCCCATTCTCCACTGCGTCAAGAAAGCCGAGCAGAAGCTCTTGACCGACGAGAAGACCAAGAATTACCTCGGTATCGAAGGCAATATCGAATATGGCCGCATCGTGCAGCAACTGCTGTTCGGGCACGATTCTGCGCTGGTCGCCAGCGGCCGGGCCAAGACTGCTCAGGCGCCGGGCGGTACCGGTGCCCTGCGCATCGCCGCCGAGTTCGTGGTGCGCAACGGTCTGGCCAAGACTGTCTGGATCTCCGATCCCACCTGGGCCAACCACGTCAGCGTGTTCCAGGCTGCTGGCCTTTCCGTCAAGTGGTACAAGTACTACGATGCGGCCAGCAAGGGTCTCGACTTTGCCGCCATGCAGGCCTCGCTGGCTGAAGTGCAGGCAGGCGATCTGGTGCTGCTGCACGGCTGCTGCCACAACCCGACCGGTATCGACCCTACCGCTGATCAGTGGCGCGCACTGGCCAAGCAGAGTGCTGCTGC
This sequence comes from Aeromonas sp. FL131, assembly GCF_049860615.1. Lineage (NCBI taxonomy): Bacteria > Pseudomonadati > Pseudomonadota > Gammaproteobacteria > Aeromonadales > Aeromonadaceae > Aeromonas > Aeromonas sp. FL131. Next base: position 2,563,028 of record NZ_CP187595.1, on the reverse strand, counting down.
CGGCTGGCTGCCGCTGTTTGACTTCGCCTATCAGGGCTTTGCCCGCGGTATCGAAGAGGATGCCGAAGGTCTGCGCATCTTCGCCGAGTGCCACGACGAGCTGCTGGTGGCGAGCTCCTTCTCCAAGAACTTCGGCCTCTACAACGAGCGGGTCGGCGCCTTCACCCTGGTCAGTGCGACCAAGGAGATCGCCGACGTGGCCTTCACCCAGGTCAAGACCGTCATTCGTGCCAACTACTCCAACCCGCCGTCACACGGCGCCGCCGTCGTCACCGCCGTGGTGAGCGATCCGGCCCTCTATGCCGAGTGGGTGGAAGAAGTGGCGGCCATGCGGGTGCGCATTCGCGAGATGCGGGAGCTGCTGGTGGAGAAACTGGCGGCGCGCGGCGTGAACCAGGACTTCAGCTTCATCCGCGAGCAGAACGGCATGTTCTCCTTCTCCGGTCTCTCCAAGGATCAGGTGGAGCGCCTCAAGAGCGAGTTTGCCATCTACATCGTCGGCTCGGGCCGGATCAGCGTGGCCGGTATCACCCGTGCCAATATCGATCCCCTGTGCGATGCGATCGCCAAGGTGTTGTAAGCACGACCGCCGATATCCGTTCAGTAAAAAGCCCGCCGGGGAGACCCGGCGGGCTTTTTCATTTCCTGGTGCTGGTCTCAGCGGCGGCGCTTACCGCCCCCCAGCAGGGAGCCGAGGACGCCGCGTACCAGCTGGCGACCTACCTCGTTGCCGACGGTGCGGGCCACGCTCTTGGCGGCGGTCTGCACCACGCCGTCGTGCTGGCCGCCACGGGGGCCGGTGCGGCCAAACAGGATGCCATTGAGGGCATCGAGCAAGCCGCCTTCCCCGTTGGATGGCTGTTCGCGGCCTTGCTCGCCAGTGGTTGTCACCTTGCCGCCGTTGAGCCGCTCGAAAGCAGACTCGCGATCCTCCGGCGTCTCGTAGCGGCCGTGCAGCAGGGAGCCCTGAATGAGCGCCTGCCGCTCGGTGTCGCTCAAGGGGCCGATGCGGCTGGCTGGCGGGGCGATGAAGGCGCGCTCCACCATGCTGGGCCGTCCCTTCTCGTCGAGCAGAGAGACCAGCGCTTCGCCGACACCGAGTTCGGTGATGACGCCGGCGGCATCGAAGGCGGGGTTGGCGCGCAGGGTGTTGGCGGCGATCCGCACCGCCTTCTGATCACTCGGGGTAAAGGCGCGCAGGGCGTGCTGCACCCGGTTGCCAAGCTGCCCCAGCACGCTGTCGGGGATATCGGCCGGGCTCTGGGTCACGAAGTAGACGCCCACCCCTTTCGAGCGGATGAGTCGCACCACCAGTTCGATCTTCTCCAGCAGCGCCTTGGGGGCATCGTTGAACAGCAGGTGCGCCTCGTCGAAGAAGAACACCAGCACCGGCTTGTCCGGATCCCCCACCTCCGGCAACTGCTCGAACAGCTCGGAGAGCAGCCAGAGCAGGAAGCAGGCATAGAGCCGGCTGGATTGGGTGAGCTTGCTGGCGGCCAGCACATTGATATGACCGTGGCCAGCCTCATCGGTCTGCAGCAGGTCCTGGATGTCCAGCATGGGTTCGCCGAAGAAGTGATCGCCGCCCGCACTCTCCAGGGTGAGCAGGTTGCGCAGGATGGCGCCGATGGAGGCGGTGGAGACGTTGCCGTAACGGGTGGTGAGCGACTTGGCGTTGTCACCGGCAAACTGCACCATGGCGCGCAGGTCTTTGAGATCGAGCAGCAGCAGCCCCTCGTCGTCCGCTACCTTGAACACCAGCTCCAACACCCCGCTCTGGGTATCGTTGAGGCCGAGCAGGCGGGCGAGCAGCAGGGGTCCCATGTCGGAGACGGTGGCCCGCACCGGGTGGCCCTGTTCGGCAAACAGATCCCAGAACAGGGTGGGGCTGGCGGCAAAGGCGGGGGCCGCAATGCCGAGCTGGGCCAGCCTGGCGTCCAGCTTGGCCGAGCCCGCCCCGGCGGCGCCCAGTCCGCTCAGATCCCCCTTCACATCGGCCAGAAAGACCGGCACACCGAGGTGGGAGAACCCCTCCGCCAGCACCTGCAGGGTGACGGTCTTGCCGGTCCCGGTGGCGCCGGTGATGAGGCCGTGGCGATTGGCCATGGCTGGCAGCAGGGCGAGGGGATGACCATTGGCATGGGCCAGCGTGAGCGGTTCGGCCATGGTGGGCTCCTTGTGGCAAATGGGGGACGAAAAACAACGGGTTACAAGGAGTGTGGTGGCAGGATCCGGGGATGGCAAGGCAGTGCCTCGTCAGCGCGCCAGAGGCTGACGAGGTGGGCGGGCTAGCGACTGCGGACCAGCTTGCCGAGGCGCAACAGCAGCAGGGTGAGGAGGCCGCCGGTAGCGGCGGTCAGCACCGCCAGCAGCAGGCTGCCGAGCAGGAAGGGGGGCACCAGGGTGGCCGCCTCGTGCTCCAGCCAGTGCAGGGTCCAGCTGAGGTGAAACGGTTCCGGCGTCTTGTGCAGCACCAGACAACCGGTGCGATAGGCGTAGAGGTACATGAAGGGCAGGGTCAGCGGGTTGTTGAACCAGACCGCCAGCAGCGCCAGCGGCAGGTTGAGGCTGAACGCCAGCGCCAGCCCGACCGCGATGAGTGAATGCATGGGGATGGGAAACCAGCAGGCGAAGATGCCGGCCGCCACCGCCCCGCTCAGGGCGCGCGGCCCCCCTTGCCAGAGGGCGGGGGCGAGCAGGCGCTCGCCAAACAGGGAGAACCACTTCTGCTGGCGCAGGGTATCGGGGTCAATCTTGAAGCGGGCGAACCAGCGATTCAGCATGCGCGGGCCACCTTGCGTTTCTGCCACTGGCGCACGGTGCTGATGCGCCAGCAGGTACGAATGAGGGCGTAGCCGATGAGGGAGCTGAGCAGGGCCAGCACCAGCGAACCCAGCAGCAGCGGCGGGGCCACGGTCTCGAACACCGACACCAGCCAGGCCCAGGTGAACTCGATCTCGATGTGCTGGGAGGATTGCCCCAGCAGCTGGCAGCCGGTCAGATAGGCGCCGTAGAACAGTGGCGGCATGGTAAAGGGGTTGGAGAGCCAGACCAGGGCTACCGAGAGCGGCAGGTTGACCCGGCAGGCGATGGCGCCGCCGGCCGCCAGCAACATCTGGCAGGGAAGCGGCACCCAGGCCATGAACAGCCCCACCGCGAAGGCACCGGCCGCCGAGCGCCGATTGAGGTGCCACAGGTTGGCATCCAGCAGCAGCTTGCCAAACAGCCGCAAGTGCTTGTGTTCCTTGAGTGTCGCCGGATCAGGCAGCCAGCGTTGTATGAGTCGTTTGGGCATATTGAAACCTTGCTAAATACTTGCACCATGGATCTGCGTCTGTTGTCGTTTGCCCTCGGGGCAAGCTCCTCACTGCTTTGGCCATGGTTGCCTTCATGGGAATGGGGTGGCCTGATGCTGCTGCTCGCGTTCCCCCTGGCCGGTTACCGCTGCTGGCGGCTGCTGTTTCTGCTGTGCGGCATCCTCTGGATGCAGGGGAGTTTGCACTACCGGCTTGCCTGGCTGGATCAGCTCGGCAAAAAAACGAGCCACATCATAACCGCACAGCTGCAAAGTGCAGAACCCGAGGGCGATAAATTTATCCGGCTGGTGCTGCGGGTAAACAGGCTCGACGAGCAGGCGCTCACTCCGGCGCCGCTGGTGCGCATCAATGCCTACCAGGCGCTGCCCGCCATGACGGCAGGTAGTCGCCTCACTCTGGTGGTCTCTCTCAAACCGGCCCACGGCCTGGCCAACGAGGCGGGGATGGATGGGCGGCGCCTGCTGCTCGGCAAGGGGATCACCGCCACCGGCAACCTGCGCCGGGTGATCCAGATTGAGCCGGCGCAGACGGGGCTGCGCGAGCGCTGGCTGGCCCGGGCCGCCGCCAGCTGGCAGGATCTGAGCCAGGGCCCGCTGCTGGCGGCGCTCACCTTCGGCGAACAGGGCGGTATCACGGATGAGCAGTGGAGCTTGTTTCGAGGCTGCGGGCTGACCCACATCATCGCCATCTCGGGGCAGCATATCGCGCTGGTGGCGGTGCTCGGCTGGTGGCTGGGGCGACTGTTCGGGCTGCGGGGAGCGATTCTGGTCGCCCTGCTGTTTGCCGCCCTCTACAGCTGGCTGGCCGGTTTTGCGGTGGCCACCGAACGGGCCCTCATCATGGTGCTGGTGTGGAGTCTGCTGCGCTGGCGACGGCGGGAGTGGCCAGCCCATCGCATCTGGTTGTGGGCCTTCGTGGTGCTCACGCTCTGGGATCCCTTTGCCCTCTATTCGGCCGGATTCTGGCTCTCCTTCCTGGCGGTGGCTCTGCTGCTGGTGGCGAGCCTGCTGGAGGCAAAACCCGGGCTCATTCGTCTGCAGGGCTTGTTGCTGCTGGGGCTGCTGCCGCTGCAACTGGCGCTGTTCGAGGGGATTGCCCCGCTGTCGCTGCTGCTCAATCTGCTGGCATTGCCGCTCTTTTGTATCGGCATCATACCGCTGGCGCTCATCGGGGTGCTGCTGGCGCCGCTTTCAGGGGAGCTGGCCCACCTGCTGTTCTGGCTGGCCGATGTCGGCCTGCAGTGGGTGTTGTGGGCGTTGGCCCGGCTGGCCAGTCAGTGGCAGCTCTGGTGGCCGGTGCCGGGCTGGGTACTGCCGCTCACGGCGCTGCTGACCCTGCTCTGGTGCGCCTGGCATGTGCCGGGCGGCCGTCCGCTGCTGTTGCCAGGGGGCGTGGCCCTGCTGCTGGCGGCCTGGCCGGCGCCGAGCCACTGGCAACTGAGGGTGCTGGACGTGGGGCAGGGGCTGGCGGTGCTGATCACCCGGGGCGAGCGTGGCATCCTCTTCGACACCGGCGATCGCTACCCGGGCGGCTACAACATGGCGGATGCCGTGATCCTGCCCTTGCTGAACCGGCTCGATGTGCGGGTGCTGGATTATCTGGTCATCAGCCACAAGGACAGGGATCACGCCGGCAATCGGCGCGCCATCCTGCAGGCTCTGCCGGTGCGCCACGAGCTCTCGTCATTCGACTTCGGCCGCTTCACTACCCTGTGTCGGCGTGGCCAGCAGTGGCGCTGGCAGGGGCTCGAGATGGCGGTGCTCTGGCCGCAGCAACCGGGGCCTGGTCACAACAACGACGGCTGTGTGTTGCAGATCCGCGACGGGGAACGGCGCATCCTGCTCAGTGCCGACATCGAGCGGCAGGCAGAGCAGCGGCTGCTGGCGCTGGAAGGGGAGGGGCTTGCCAGCACCCTGCTGGTGAGCCCCCATCACGGCAGCCGCACCTCCTCCACGGCACCCTTCGTGGCGGCGGTGGCCCCCCGCTATGTGGTGCACAGCGCCGGCTTCATGAACCAGTGGGGCTTTCCCCGCCCCGAGGTGGTGGCCCGCTACCAGGAGGCGCAGCAATGGGTCACCGGGCTGGACGGAGAAATTCTGGTCGAGCCTGCGCCGGGTGGGCTGTGGATCCGGGCCGAACGGGAGCAGGGCCCCTGGTTTCGCCGCAAGGGTGACTGGTGGCGGCCTGCATTCTGGCCTGATCGCTGAGCGTAAACCCGGCTGTGGCTGGGATAACGGCCGTCATTTCCTGTCTTGGCGAGGGACATGCGCTGGCGATGCTTGGTGTAATCCTGCGCTTTGGCTGGGATAACGGCGGTGATTTCCCGCCTTGGTGATGGGCACCGCTTGGTGTAATCCAGCGCTTTGGCTAGAATAGCCCGTCATTTCCCTTATTAACGGCTATTCATGCAACAAGAAATCTCACAAGACAGCTGGCCTGTCTTCAAGCGTCTGCTCGGCTATGTCCGTGACCGCAAGCTTGGCCTGATCGGCGGCATCATCGGCATGCTGGGCTACGCCGCCGTGGATACCACCTTCGTCTATTCCATCAAGCCGCTGATCGACCAGGGGATCAACGGCAACGATCCGACCGTGCTCAAGTGGATGCCCTTCTTCGTACTGGGCATCGTGGCCCTGCGCGGCGTCGCCAACTTCCTCTCCAACTACTGCATGGCCTGGGTCGGCAACCACGTGGTGATGCGTCTGCAGCAGCAGGTGTTCAATCATATGGTGGCGATGCCGATGAGCTTCTTCGACCGCCAAAACACCGGTCACCTACTCTCCAAGGTGACCTATGACGCTAGCCAAGTCTCCTCGGCGGCGAGTACCACCTTGGTCACCCTGGTGCGGGAAGGGGCGACCGTGGTCGGCCTGCTCGGCCTGATGTTCTGGCACTCCTGGCAGCTGTCGGTGATCTTCCTGGTGGTGGGGCCCGTGGTGGGCATCATCATCGGCCTCATCAGCCGTCGTTTCCGTCAGATCAGCCGCCACATCCAGCAGGCGGTGGGTGACATCACCACCTCCACCGAGCAGATGCTCAAGGGGCACAAAGAGGTGCTGATGTTCGGTGGCCAGAAGGTGGAAGAGAAGCGCTTCTTCAAGGTCAGCAACAACATGCGCCAGCAGACCATGAAGATGGTCGCCGCCGATGCGATCAGCAGCCCGGTGGTGCAGATGGTTGCCTCCATCGCGCTGGCGGCCTTCCTCTATGTGGCCACCATCGACAGCGTGCGCAGCGAGCTGACTGCCGGTACCTTCACCGTCATGATCACCTCCATGATGATGCTGCTCAAGCCGCTGAAAAGCCTGACCGACGTCAACAACCAGTTCCAGCGCGCCATCACCGCCTGCCACAGCCTGTTTGGCCTGCTCGACACCGAGCCGGAACAGGATACCGGTACCCGTACCCTGGAGCGCGCCCGCGGCGAGATCGAGTTTCGCAACGTCACCTTCACCTACCCGACCAAGGACACCCCGGCGCTGCACAACGTCAGTTTCAAGGTGGAGGCGGGTAAATCGGTGGCGCTGGTGGGGCGTTCCGGCTCCGGCAAGAGCACCATCGCCAGCCTGTTGACCCGCTTCTACGACATCGAACAGGGGGAGATCCTGCTGGACGGCGTCAATATCCGCGATTACCGCCTGAGCGAGCTGCGCAAGCAGTACGCCCTGGTCTCCCAGCATGTCCACCTGTTCAACGACACGGTGGCGAGCAACATCGCCTACGCCGCGGAAGAGAAATATAGCCTCGACGAGATCAAGCAGGCGGCCCGCATCGCCCACGCCGACGAGTTCGTCAGCAAGATGAGCAACGGTTATGAAACCGTGGTTGGCGAGAACGGTGCGTCGCTTTCCGGCGGTCAGCGTCAGCGCATCGCCATCGCCCGTGCCCTGCTGCGTGATGCGCCGGTTCTGCTGCTGGACGAGGCTACCTCGGCGCTGGATACCGAGTCCGAGCGCCACATCCAGGCAGCCATCGACGAGCTGTGCAAGGCGCGCACCTCGCTGGTGATCGCTCACCGCCTCTCCACCATCGAGAAGGCGGACGAGATCCTGGTGATCGATGAAGGCCATATCGTCGAGCGCGGCAACCACGCGGCGCTGATGGCCCAGCAGGGCACCTATGCCCAGCTGCGCGCCATCCAGTTCGGCCATGCCACCGCAGGTGGCAACGCCTGATGCTGGAGCGGCTCTGGTATGCAAAGAGTGGCTGGCGCTGGTTGCTGGCCCCCTTTGCCCTACTGTTCGCCGTCATCAGCGGTACCCGCCGTTACGCCTATCGTCATGGCTGGTGCAAGGGCTATCGTGCCTCTGTGCCGGTCATCGTCGTGGGCAATATCTCGGTGGGTGGCAATGGCAAGACCCCGGTAGTGGTCTGGCTGGTGGAGCAGTTGCAGGCCCGCGGCTATCGCCCGGGGGTGGTGAGCCGCGGCTATGGTGGCAAGGCGCCCCATTACCCGTACCGGCTCAATGCCGCCAGCACCACGGCGCAGGCGGGGGATGAACCGGTACTGATTGCCCGGCGCTGCGGCTGCCCGGTGGTGGTTGCCCCGAAACGGGCCGATGCGGTACGTCTGCTGGAGCAGAGCGGCGAAGTGGACATCATCATCACCGACGACGGCCTGCAGCACTATGCGCTGGCCCGGGACATCGAGCTGGTGGTGGTGGATGGGGCGCGTCGTTTCGGCAACGCCTGCCTGTTGCCCATGGGGCCGCTGCGCGAGCCGGTCACCCGGCTCAAGCGGGTGGACGCCATCATCTGCAACGGCGGCGAGCCGGGGCGGGGAGAGTATCCCATGAGGCTGGTGGCTGACGCTCCCCGCCGGGTGTGCGACGAGGCCCCGCTGGCCACGCCGCTGGCGGGCCCGGTCGATGCGCTGGCGGGAATTGGTCATCCGCCCCGTTTCTTCGCCACCCTCGAAGGGCTCGGCTACCAGCTGGATCAGCGGGTGGCCTACGGCGATCACCACCCCTTCGGTCGGGACGAGCTGGTGGGCCGCTTTGCCGGCAAGCCGCTGTTGATGACCGAGAAGGATGCGGTCAAGTGCCGCTCCTTTGCCCTCGACAACTGGTGGTATCTGCCGGTCAGCGCCGAGTTGCCCGCCTCCCTGCTCGATACCCTGCTGCACAAGCTGGGGACGAGCGGGAAGGGGCAAGGCGCAACCCAGGCACAAGGTTAATCTCTCTCGCCCGCGTGGGGGAGCAGGGGCTTATCATGCCCCGCATGGTATATCTGGTTGCTCGACATCCATCGCCGGCGTGATGAAACCGCCGGTGCGACATCGTTGAAGGAGTATCGTTTTGGCTTTGGACATCAAGTTGCTCGACATCATTGCCTGCCCGGTCTGCAAGGGCAAGCTGCACTACAACAAGGCCGTGCATGAGCTGGTCTGCCGCTTCGACAAGCTGGCCTATCCGCTGGAGGAGGGGATCCCGGTGCTGCTGGAGAACCGCGCCCGTCCGCTCAGCAGCGACGAGCTGTCGTCATGAGCTTCGTCGTCGTCATTCCGGCCCGCTACGCCTCCACCCGGCTGCCGGGCAAGCCGCTGGCCGACATCCACGGCAAGCCCATGGTGCAGCACGTGGTGGAAAAAGCCCTGCAGTCGGGCGCCGATCGGGTGATCGTCGCCACCGATGACGAGCGGGTGCAGCAGGCGCTGGCCGCCTGCGCCGGGCAGGCCGGTTTCGAGGTGTGCATGACCTCTAAGGATCACCAGTCCGGCACCGAGCGCTTGGCCGAGGTGTGCCGTCACTACGGCTTTGCCGCCGACACCATAGTGGTCAATGTGCAGGGGGATGAGCCGCTCATTCCGCCGGTCATCATCCGTCAGGTGGCGGACAACCTGGCCGCCGCCACGGCGCCCATGGCGACCCTGTCGGTGCCGATCCAGGACGCCGAAGAGGTGTTCAACCCGAACGCCGTCAAGGTAGTGACCGACCAGGAGGGCTACGCCCTCTACTTCAGTCGCGCCTCCATTCCCTGGGATCGGGATCGCTTTGCCGCGAATCGCGAGCAGATTGGCGATCACTACCAGCGCCACATCGGCATCTACGCCTATCGCGCCGGCTTCATCCAGCGTTACGTGGACTGGGCGCCGAGCCTGCTCGAGCAGATCGAGGCGCTGGAGCAGCTGCGGGTGCTCTGGTACGGGGAGAAGATCCACGTGGCCCAGGCGCTCGAGGCGCCGCCGGTCGGGGTGGATACCCAGGCCGATCTGGACAAGGTGCGCGCGCTGCTGGCGAACTGATGCCGACAACAGCAAAAATGACTCTGAACGGTGCCTGCGGGCGCCGTTTTTTGTGTTTAATCTTTATATAATTATTTGATTCAAAACACCATTTATGAGCACTTTCAAACTTTTCCCGGCCATGGTTTGCCAAATCAGCGAGTTTGGTTATGATGCAAGACGCCGTGTTAACCCTAACTGGCATATAACGAGATAAAAAACGGGGTGTTTGGGTGATTAATGTATTCCTGGTCGATGATCATGAGTTGGTGCGTACAGGGATAAGACGCATTCTGGAAGATGTCCGCGGGATCAAGGTGGTGGGCGAGGCGCAGAGCGGGGAAACCGCAGTCACTTTCTGTCGTCAGCACCATCCCGACGTGATCCTGATGGACATGAACATGCCGGGCATCGGCGGCCTGGAGGCGACCCGCAAGATCCTGCGGATCCGGCCCGATGTGCGTATCATAGTGCTGACCATTCATTCAGAAAATCCGTTCCCGACCAAGGTGATGCAGGCGGGTGCCGCCGGCTATCTCACCAAGGGCGCTGCGCCGGACGAGATGATCCACGCCATTCGCCTGGTCCACTCCGGTCAGCGTTACATCTCCCCGGAGATCGCCCAGCAGATGGCCCTGAGCCAGTTTGCCTCGGCCGACGAGAACCCCTTCAAGTCCCTCTCCGAGCGCGAGCTGCAGATCATGATGATGATCACCAAGGGGCAGAAGGTGACCGATATTTCCGAACAGCTCAACCTGAGCCCAAAGACGGTCAACAGCTACCGCTATCGGCTGTTCAGCAAGCTCAACATCAATGGCGATGTGGAGCTGACCCATCTGGCCATTCGCTATGGCATGCTGGATGCCGATACCCTGTAACGGGCGGCGTGTAGCCATCAAAGGCGGCCTGTGCCGCCTTTTTGCTTTTTGCCGGTCTGGCGCAGTATGCTCTGTGCCGTCTTCTGCTTTCATCCGTTGAGCCGAGTTGCCGATGAGCCTCTCTTTCGATCTTCCGTTTGCCGCGATCCCCCAGATCCAGCACCTCGATCCCCGTTGCCGGAGCCAGCATGACCTCGTCTGAACCTCTCTTCGACAGCAAGGCGTTTCTCAGTGCCGTCACCCACCAGAGCGGCGTCTACCGCATGTATGACAGCGGCGGCACCGTCATCTACGTGGGCAAGGCCAAGGATCTGAAAAAACGGCTCGCCTCCTACTTTCGGGCCAACGTCGACAGCATCAAGACCCGCACCCTGGTGCGCCAGATCGCCGACGTGCAGGTGACGGTCACCCACACCGAAACTGAGGCGCTGATCCTCGAGCACAACCTCATCAAGCAGTACCAGCCTCGCTACAACGTGCTGCTGCGCGACGACAAATCCTACCCCTGGATCATCATCACCGCGCACCAGCACCCGCGCATCGGTGTTCATCGCGGTGCCCGCAAGGTGAAGGGGGAGTACTTCGGCCCGTACCCCTCCGGCGGTGCGGTGCGCGAGAGCCTGCACCTGATGCAGAAGATCTTCCCGGTGCGTCAGTGCGAGGATGCGGTCTATGCCAACCGCAGCCGCCCCTGCCTGCTCTACCAGCTCAAGCGCTGCGCCGGCCCCTGCGTGGCCGGGCTGGTGAGCGAGGCCGAGTATGCCCAGCAGGTGGAGCTGGCCAAGCTGTTTCTGGCGGGCAAGAACCAGCAGGTGATAGGCGAATTGGTGGGCAAGATGGAGTCCGCCAGCGGCGATCTGCGTTTCGAGGAGGCGGCCCGCTACCGGGATCAGATCCAGGCGCTGCGCCGGGTGACCGAGCAGCAGTCGGTGAGCGGCAACGTGCTGGACGAGCTCGACGTGGTGGGGGTGGCCTTCGAGCAGGGGACCGCCTGCATCCACGTGCTCTTCATCCGCCAGGGCAAGGTGCTGGGCTCGCGCAGCTACTTCCCGAAAGTGCCGGCCGATACCCAGCTCGACGAGGTGGTGCAATCCTTCCTGCTGCAGTTCTATCTGTCGGGGCAGGGGGGGCGGCAGATCCCGAGCGAGGTATTGCTCGACGTGGCGCTCGAAGACGAGAACGTCATCGCCGAGACCTTGACCCAGACCGCCGGCTACAAGGTGCGGGTGGTGAGTCGTACCCGCGCCGAACGGGCCCGCTTCATCAAGCTTGCCTCCATCAACGCCCAGACCGCGCTGCGCTCGCGGCTCGCCCACAAGAGCACCACCACCGCCCGCTATGACCAGCTGGAGGAGCTGCTGGAGCTGGAGCGCCCCATCGCCCGCATGGAGTGCTTCGATATCTCCCACACCATGGGGGAGCGCACCGTGGCCTCCTGCGTGGTGTTCAACCGGGAAGGGCCGCTCTCCTCGGAATACCGCCGCTTCAACATCGACGGTATCACCGGCGGGGATGACTACGCCGCCATGGAGCAGGCGCTGGAGCGTCGCTTTGGCAAGCAGCAGGAGCCGGACAAGGTGCCTGACGTGCTGTTTATCGATGGCGGCCTTGGCCAACTGCGCCGCGCCGAGGAGATCCTGGCCCGTCAGCTGGAGTTTCTGGGGGGCAAATATCCGCTGCTGGTGGGCATCGCCAAGGGGGTGACCCGCAAGGCGGGGCTGGAGACCCTGATCCTGGGGGAGAGCCACGAAGAGCTGCATTTGCCGGCAGATATGCCCGCCTTGCACCTGATTCAGCACATTCGCGATGAATCCCACCGTTTTGCCATCACCGGCCACCGCGCCAGACGGGCGAAAGCCCGCACCACCAGTACCCTGGAGGACATTCCGGGGGTGGGGCCGAAACGGCGGCAGGCGCTGCTCAAGTACCTGGGTGGGCTGCAGGAGGTGAAAAAAGCCGGGGTGGAGGAGCTCGCCAAGGTGCCCGGCATCAGCCAGGAGCTGGCCCAGTCCATCCACGACGCCCTGCACTCGCTCTAGCATTGGTAGCCGAGACGGGGTGAATGCGCCTCCATGTTGCCCCTGTTTGCCCTGATGGCGAACAGGGGTTGTCGCCCAAGGTATCGGCAAGGGGCGAGTTGAGTCACATCATTCACTCTGGGTTCATTCACTTCGGGGATCCCGGCACACAAGAGCCGTGACGCAGGGGGGCCGTAAATGCCATAATGGCCCGCATCCTGAGGTTGTTGATGGATTCATAGACCAAGGCGGGCGCCTGTCCGGTTGCATCCGTGATCGGCTTGGGGCTACCATGTAGCGGCATACAAGAAGTGGCTGAAAATAATGACAAATATTCCTAATCTGCTGACGTTTTTTCGGATCTTGCTCATCCCCGTCTTCGTCATCCTGTTCTACCTTCCCTATCAGTGGTCCTATCTGGCGGCGGCCATCGTCTTCATCCTGGCGGCGGCGACTGACTGGTTTGACGGCTACCTTGCCCGCAAGCTGAACCAGTCCACTGCCTTCGGCGCTTTCCTCGATCCGGTGGCCGACAAGATCATGGTGGCGGCGGCGCTGGTGGTGATCGTCGAGCACTACAACACCATCTGGGTGACCATTCCTGCCATGACCATGATTGGCCGCGAGATCATCATCTCCGCCCTGCGCGAGTGGATGGCCGAGCTTGGCAAGCGCTCCTCGGTGGCGGTCAGCTGGATTGGCAAATGGAAGACCATGATCCAGATGGTGTCGCTCACCGGTCTCATCTGGCAGTACGACATCTGGATGGTGTGGCTGGCCTATGTGCTGCTCTATGTGGCCACCGTGCTCACCTTCTGGTCCATGTTCCAGTACATGAAAGCCGCCTGGGGCGATCTGACCTACCACTCCCGCTTCTAGTCTGCGTTTGTACTAAGCACCGTTTCCCCGCACTTGGGGCAGGGAAACGGTCGTGAACGTTGAAAATGCAGGAAAAGGGCAAAAAACACTCGAACGATCAGGGTATTAAACATTTTTGGTTGACTGGGCGAGGAACATCGCTAGAATGCGTCCTCGTAGTCAGGCAGTCAGCCAGACCATTGCGGGAATAGCTCAGTTGGTAGAGCACGACCTTGCCAAGGTCGGGGTCGCGAGTTCGAGTCTCGTTTCCCGCTCCAAATTCAGACAATAGAGAGCTTCTCTCTTTTGCATGGCGCGTTAGCAAAGCGGTTATGCAGCGGATTGCAAATCCGTTTAGTCCGGTTCGACTCCGGAACGTGCCTCCATATTGACAAGCCCGCGGCGCGAGCTTGATACCGATTACGGTGCCCGAGTGGTGAAATCGGTAGACACAAGGGATTTAAAATCCCTCGACGTTCGCGTCGTGCCGGTTCGATTCCGGCCTCGGGCACCATTAAAATTGAAGAAAAAAGCCTTACAGATTAAACAGATACGACGCTTCATTGCGTCGTTTTTGTTTCTGCTCCCCAGCGTTTCCCCTCTCTCACTTTTCCTTTCTTGTCCATTTCTTGTCTAAGCGACTTACTACTTCCTGCTACTCGTTGCGAACAACCTGCTCAGTCTTCCAACATAGCCAAGGACGTTTGGTAGGCTACTGCTCCGGACTTTTCCGGGGTCTGTCTCTGGTACTAAGGCAAGCGTGGCGTGCTGTTACGTCTTGACCGCGCACTTCCCAAACCCGCATTGAATCCCCTTTGAAACAGATATTAATCCCATGATCTAACCCATCATCGGAGGTATCTATGCAGACCAAATTTCGCTTTACCAATGCAGCCATCAAGGCTTTGCCCGCACAACAACGAGAGGCTGGCGCTACTGAACTGGAGTTCTCCGATACAGAGGTCATCGGCTTAAAACTCTTGTCAGGAAAAAGCCAAGGCAGTAAGCGTTTCCTACTGCGCTATACCCTCCAGGGCAAGAAGCGCAGCATTGCTTTGGGACGATTCGGCGATATCGATGTGATCCAAGCCAGGACCATTGCCCGCAAGTACAAGGCGATGTTGGCAGAAGGCATCGACCCGGTAGCAGAGCGGGATAGCTACAAAACTGAGCCCACCCTTTCGGAGTTCTTCTGGCAGACCTTTTTGCCGCACCTCAAGACCATCGGCAAACGATCGATCAACAGCGACATTCAGCGGTTCAAACACAACATAGAACCACGCTTTGGTGCCATGCGTTACCGGCAACTCAAGGCGATGGATGTCCTGCAGTTGCAATCGGAGATGGTTCACCCCAACAACCCTCAGCAGACCGCCTACGCACCGAGTACCGCCAACCGGGTGCTGGCCCAGTTAAAGACCATGGGCAGCTATGCGGTGCGCTGGGGCATTCTGGAGACTAATGAGGCGGCCAAGATCAAGCTGTTGAAGGAGGACAATGCCAGGACGCGTTTCCTATCGATTGAAGAGATGAAACGGGTCATTGAGGTGGCATTGCAGGATCGCAATCAAGCTGCAGGCAGCTTCATCGCGATGCTCTATCTGACGGGGGCAAGAAAATCAGAGGTGTTACTCGCTAAATGGGAACATGTGAACTGGGAGGATAAGACGCTGTTCGTACCCCTGACCAAGAATGGCAAGAGCCGGATCATTTACCTGAGCACATTGGCTATCGATATTCTGGAGAAGCTCCCCAGAATAGCCGGTAATCCCTATGTGTTCGCGAGCCAGCATATTCGCTGTCAGGGCAAACCCATCGGTGAACCAAGGTGCGCCTATGAACGGGTGTTGCAGAAAGCCGGTATCGAAGACCGCGATGAGGTCTGCTTCCATACAGCTCGCCATTCGGTCGCCAGTGCCTTGGTCTCTTCCGGGCAATACAGCCTGTATGACGTCAAGGCACAACTAGCCCACGCCAGCATTCAATCCTCCCAGCGGTATGCAAAGCTGACCTCTGAGCGCAGTCGCAATATCAGCGAAGGTCTCTCGTCTATGATCCAGGCGGAGTGACCGAAAAGGTATTGTTTATAAACAGATATTAATAACCAGACAGCGCTGTCACATCGGCTGTTGGTCCACATGTCACAGTTCCCAGGCCCTTAAGTTCATCTGAGCTTAAGGGCCTTTTAGTTGGAGAGAAACACGATGAAAACTTGTATGGAATGGCCGGAGGAGACATTGCTCGCGGCCTACCCGGACATTTACTCACTGGTCATGGAGCAAATTATCGAGCCCTTTTCATCAGTAGAGGAGGCGAGGGCATTCTGGGACACGACCGGTTGTAGTCTGGTCATTATCGAGATGACGGACTCGGTGAATGAGTTCCAGGCCATGCCACAGCATACCCAGAATCAGGTGATGTTCGGTTTGCGTTACCCGGAGCAAGAATTCGCCATATCCGAAGACTGGCGCCTGCTGCTGGCCATTCTCAACGATGAGGGGGCGGGAATTTACCTGCTGATCCACTCAAATGCACCGCTGCTTCCCACCCTGGAGGTGATGCACCATGAGTAATCCCAGCCATAGCGACATCATGCGCAAGTTAAAAGAGATCAAGGGGATTAAGGAGCTGCTGGAGAAGGCCGTGCTCTTGTATGTCCTGCTCACGGATGGCGATCTGCCGGTCTGGTGCTATGCGCTCATCATCGGTGCGCTGGCTTATCTGGTAAACCCGTTCGACGTGGTACCAGACCCCATTCCATTTGCCGGTTATCTGGATGACTTATCAGTCATCACCTCGGCATTAGCCGCATTACCGGTTAAGTCACATCACCGTCAATCTGCCAAGGATCGGATGAGATCACTGTGACAGTGATGGAGTCGGTCCTATCGCGCTATCGCGTTTTCTATGACCCTTTATCTATGACCCATCTACCGATGAACTGGAGATCGCAATCTCCGGTTATCTAACGACGTTGTAAGGAAACTATCATGGCAAGACCCCGTAAACACCGCGTTGAAGAGACCCCTAAACCCGCCAGCACCACGCCAGCCGACGAGAGCCCTCTCACATCTGGAGCAAGCGGCTGCGCCGAGCCTCTCTCGCCAGCCCTTGCGGCTGACGCCGACAAGGCCAGGCCTGGACCCGGCGACACCGCAGACTCCGTGCCCGGCGGTCCTGCCCCCATACACGCCTTGCTCAACCATACCGCCGAGAAACTCAGTGCCCGATCAGAAGGGCTGATTTTCTATGCCATCGGTCGTCATGAAGAGAGTGGCGAGCTGTTCCTGAAAATTACAGGCAATCAGGGTGGGGGTCTGCATAGCAAGGAGTGGATTGCGCTGTCGGCGATTGACGATGTGTTGCGCTCCTTGCCCGCAGACAAGCCGTTTAAATCCAGCGTCATGAAGCGACTGTTTAATGGTGGCAGCGCCAATAACGCCGGATTCTTATCAGCCATTCTGCGTTCGGATGGTCTGAAGTTGATCCAGAAGGCAGACGGCAATCCGATGCTGCACGAACTGGTGCCTGATTACCTTGAGCGCTTGGGTTCGCTAACCAATGAGCTCTGTACCGTAACTTCTACCATCGAATAACCCCTGCATAGTGCTCACCTGCCCAAGGGTGAGCCCCCCCAAACAACCAATCTGAGGTGATTATGACGATCCCATTTGCGGGCGATTTTGCCCTGCCTGTCAGTCAGGCATTGATGAGTATTCTGGATCAGGAACTGGTTAGATCTGGAATGGTGCTGAAGGGAAAATCCAGTCTGGTCTTCAACTTCCGAGACCCGGATTACGGCCCGGTTCGTGGTGGGTTCCATCCGGTAGAAATACGGCTGCTAAAGCGTAAAGACCAGTGGCAGTTCGATTACGTGACGGACTTTAGCTATCAGGGGCCGGAGGATATGGCGGAGCTGGTCAAAGAGATCGACTTCAACTTTTTGAGCGAAGAATACTACCTGCTCCGTTACGGCCAGATGGGACCCGCGTCGGCCAGGGAGCTCTATACGATGTGGGAGTCGAACTTCGTCAGTTACTACCAGATGGGCGTGTTTACCGTCTCAGTGGCTGCGTAACCGTCGCACCGGACAGGAGAGGAACAGGAATCAGCGGCGGTTTGGTTCTGGCAGCGGTGCTGCTGTGTTTACCTTTCCATGCGGGGCAAAGAGCCATGGACTAACCCAACACGAAACCGGTCAGCGGCTCAGTAGGTTAGTCCATCCTTCGGCTGCTTCAGGTGTCTCTCTCAGCCACCATCCCCAAAACAAGTATCCCCCGGCCTGTGGCTGGGAGGCTTGTTTTTTTGTCATCGGCGGGGAGGGAGAAAGACAGATATGTGTGTATCCCCAATAGCGTTATTCCACCAAGCCTGATTTACATTAATTATCAGTTAGTTATGTGGTCATCATCTTATGCAACAGGGGGCGGCTGCGCAGTCAGTCCCAAAGCGTCTCTGTCCATTGAACGTCGACAACAAAGAAAGTTCGAGCATCTTCTCATTGTGTGATGGCCGCAAATGTCCATCAGCTCAATGAGGTGATAAGGTAGGACTCCCTCGCATCATGAGTTAGTGTTTGTCACAACCTGAGGTCTGAGCAATCTGGTAGCGACAGCCAGGATGGCAGCGTTGATTGCCACATTAGAGCAACGAGATCGTGCATTGCATTGCATTGCATTGCATTGCATAAGTATGAAGCGTGTTTGGGGCGCTCATACTATATGGCATCCGCCAACGTAAATACGTGTGGCACTGCTCGGTATCTGGCTACTGGAGACCACAGAATTGCCATAGTCTGTTTCGAACGGATAACAAGAGCGGTCCATAGACTGAGGTTTGCATTGTCCATAAGGCTAAGGGTCATTTGGAGTTGTTGATGGATTGGGAAGACCTGCTGCATAGCCTGAGGGACTTGCTGGCTCAACGTGGCAGCACAGAGTCGGAAAAACATGTTCTGGATCTGTTGAAGGAGCGTACAACCGATAATGAGTTGTACTCGCGTGGTCAGACCCTAGATGATTGGCAACTGGATCAGGCCAAGATTGTGGCCTGCGATATTCTGCGAGACCATCCGGATCTACTAGACATTATTAGAAATCTTGAGCTGAAAAGCCTATGCGATCGTCACAAGGCTGCTCATTTGCCAGCTCACAAAACCCGCAACCGTGAACAACTGCTTCAATCAGTCAACGTCCTGGTGAGCTCCGGAAAGCTAGTTGCCGCAGAAGAGTTGCTTGAAGAAGAACTTGCTGAAAACGAAGATCCTGAGCTTCTAGATCTCTTAGGACGAGTCTACATACTACAGAGCCGTCCAAAGCAGGCGGCGGCTTTGATGCAACAGGCTTTTCTGGCGAAAAGGCAACAGAGCGCCTTTCTTGATCTGTCTCCAGAAGTCGATGTCGTCTCAGAGAGGGATGATGAGACGATCACAGCTACTGATTTGGAATACATTACCGCTGATGCCAGTGTTTTTGTCGGGCTAGACCCCTTCCCCTGTTTGCGGGACGAAGTCTATGAAACGGTTATTTTGCCGGTTCCATTGTCAGTAACTGAGGATACGCGAGTTATTTCTGCCAATGAGCGCGAAACCCTATCCTTAGCTCGTGCATGTAAGCCTGTGGATGTGGCGTCAACGGCGCAGGGGCCCAAGACCTTAGTGAGCCATGCCCCCCACTTCAAAGTAGTCCCGTCACACTCAACACAGGTATCTGTAACGGTGGACGACGTTCTCTGTGAAGCAATCCCTCAACTGCCTCAGACACCTAAGGAAGCAATAATTGATTATCAGTGGCCTTCTGGTTCAGAGAGCTACTACAGCGATAGCCATATTCAAGAGTTGGTTGGTGGTATAGATTTTTGCGATCCACATGAATTCGCCCTCGATTTTGAAGGGTATCAAGTCAATCAGCCTGATAGTTATGAGCCTGAGGATGACTTCTTCGACAATGATGAGATATTGGTCGAGCAGGATGATCTCTATTTTGGTGTAGCTGATGAACTTGACATTCATGATGACCAAAATGACGACGAATTTGCGGCTTATGCCTTTGATCCCGACGACGTGTATGACAGCCAAGGTAGCTTCGATTCTGATACTGAGCTGTTTGATGAAAGACTTAGCCGTGAAGATCGAGCTCTGCAGAAAGCAGTAGAGCTGATTAGCCGAGCGGGCTGGTCATTATCGATGCTTCCCTTAGTTCAGCAGATTTTTGTGATGAACGGGTGGGGTGCCACTCGGCTAGCATTGGAGCGAGAAATTGACAAAGGTATGAGCCCAGATGAGCTGATCCTGGCTGCTCATGTGAAAGCACTTTGGGCTGAGAATGACTACTACTGGATTGCCTATGACAGGAACGGTTCAAGCAACTTGTCACAGTATGTTATGTCATGGCCGACAGCCTTGATGCTGATTCGAGCCTTTGAATCATTGCCGCAAATAGAGGAAATCGAGCAGTTCATCGAATCGTTGTTTGAGTACTGGTACGACAGGTCTAGCCTCCGTCGAGCATTCCGCTCGTTCAACCGTTTCCTCTGGTTTCGGATTTGTAACCTACCTGGCTGTTTACCCGCCAGTCTGCCATTCAACTTTTGCAGTCCTCATGAATTACCTGTCGAGGAGTACAGCGACCTTGGGATTAGTGATCTGCTGGTGATCGAACAGACAACCAAGCTACGTGCTTACGGTGTGTTTCAAACCAAACACCCCCAGGAACCTAGCTGCTATGCGAGTGACAAGCCCATTCCTGTAGATGCGTATTCAATGGCCACGCAAACGAGCAAGGAGATCTCAATCGATGTCTGATCAAAGTCTTACCCATGTTACCGGCTGCTGGGTTAGCCAACCCCTGCCCAGCGGCGAAAAGTACCGTTACGGCATGGTCAAGATGGCTCACGGAGACAGTGGCTCCCAATTGCAGGTGAGTTGGTTCATGCCTGAGCGCTCCCAAGGCATGGTTGACGCCAGCTTGGTTGGCTCTGGTTTCCAGAACGGCATGGATGTTCAGGATGCGACTCCCGGTACAGGTGTGCGCTCGCTGGGTATTGGCAGCATCATGCAGCAGCGTATCCTGGCGGGCTCTCAGCAAGTGCTGGTCGATTTTCCGGAGAGTGGAGAGCGGCACTGGTTGCCCTATCAGCACCTGCGCCAAGTGAAAGGCGCCAAGCACCGCTTTATCACAGCAGCCACAGGCAAGGAACTGGATGCAGAGCGCATGCGCTTGCGCATGCTCGCGCATGCCATCGAGACCTGGAACGAGAACACAGGGGCGCTCTCGCATCTGGATATCGAGCCCTTACCACACCAGATCAACTTGGTTCACCACATCTTGGCCTCAGGCAATTTCAACTGGCTGATTGCCGATGACGTGGGGCTCGGTAAAACCATCGAAACCGGCATGCTCTTGCATGCCTTGCATCAGCGTCGACAGATCAAGCGGGTTCTGCTGATAACTCCAGCTGGGCTGACCAAACAATGGCAGGAGGAGCTCTACGACAAGTTCAAGCTGGATGAGTTCGAGATCTACGGAGAAGACTTCTCCATCAACGAGCCGCGTCAGTGGAAGATGCATGACCACGTGATCGGCTCCATG
This sequence comes from Aeromonas sp. FL131, assembly GCF_049860615.1. NCBI lineage: Bacteria > Pseudomonadati > Pseudomonadota > Gammaproteobacteria > Aeromonadales > Aeromonadaceae > Aeromonas > Aeromonas sp. FL131. The sequence goes on along the minus strand of NZ_CP187595.1, from coordinate 2,542,145 downwards.
GATCGCTTCAAGCAGGAAGACCACTTGGCAAGTCTGCTGCAGGCCGAGGATTGGGACCTGATCATTTTCGATGAAGGGCATCGCCTCAGTCGCCGCCAGTACGGGCAAAAGCTCGACAGTTCTGATCGTTACTCGTTGGCAGCCAGTCTGCGCGGAAAAACTGAGCATATGTTGCTGCTTAGTGCCACGCCTCACCAGGGCATGCAGGACAAGTTCATCGCCTTGCTCGAACTGTTGCGTCCCAAGCGTCGTCGCGAGCTGCTGATGCTCAACCTCAAACCGGAAATCCTCCATGACATGGTCTACCGCAACCACAAAGCGGATGTGACCGATGCTGAGGGTAACTTCATCTTCCAAGGGAAGATCACGCGCGCGATGAAAGTGCCTGCTAGCGAGGAATCACAGACTTTTGATAAGGGCCTGCAGGATTACTTACGCCGTGGCTACGCAGCTAGTGTGGAGATGGGGCGCACAGGTAACGCTATCGGCTTCGTGATGACGGTCTATCGCAAGCTGGCTGCATCCAGCTCGGCGGCAATCCTCAACGCGCTCTGCAATCGCCTGGCTCGCTTGGAAAAGAAACTCAACGGCGAGCATGGAACAGATGAGCCGGTCGACGAGCGCTACTTCGGCGAATGGGAAGAGCAGCTGGCAACAAACGCCAAGGAGTTCTTCGCCGGGGAAATTATGCTGCTAAATGATCTGATCGAGGAAGCTGAACAGCTCAAGCATAACGACCGCAAACTCCAGCTCTTCATCGATGAGGTCATCCGCAAGATTCTTGCAGCCAACCCCGTAGAAAAGGTGTTGATCTTCACCGAGTACCGCACGACACAAGATTACCTGTGCGAGACCTTGCGGTGTCATTTCGGCGCAGACAAAGTCGAGCTTATAAATGGCTCGATGGGGCATACTGAGCGCCGAGAGGCCATTACCCGATTTGAGGATCAAGGCCAGTTCTTGATCTCCACCGAGGCCGGTGGCGAAGGTATCAACCTGCAGCGACAATGCCATATCATGATTAACTTCGATCTACCCTGGAACCCCATGCGTCTAGTTCAGCGGATCGGTCGCCTCTATCGCTACGGCCAGAAGAAAAAGGTAGTGGTCTTCAACATCCACCAGCCTGACACCATGGATCAGCAGATCATCGACCTGTTGTACGACCGCATCGACTCTGTGGTTCATGACATGGCTGTGGTACAGAAAGATGAATTCAACGAGGGCCTGAAAGACGAGATCCTCGGGGAACTGGCTGAGCTCATTGATGTCGAGGATATCCTGCAGGCGGCCACACTGCAGGGGATCGAGCGCACTCGCGAGCGCATTGATGAAGCCCTGCACCAAGCGCATACAGCAATCGCCAAGCAGCGTGAACTGTTCGAGTATGCGGCCAGAAGTGATGCTAACGAGTTGCGTGATGAGCTGGAAATCACTCAAGAACACCTGCTCAGCTTCGTGCTGGGTATGTGTTATCAGCTAGGTATAGACGTCGTCGAACGCACCCACAAGAGCAAGCTGCTGCGTATCCGCTTGCCGGAGCTAGTGATGCGCGAGCTAGGCATGTCGTCCAAGGCGTCACCGCGTATGGATGTCACCCTGGATCGCGAGCTAGCGGCCCATCGGCCGGATACCCAAATGCTCGATCTCAACTCGCCACTCATGCAGTACCTGCTCAACAAGGCACGTGACTACGACTTTGGTGGCCTGGCTGCAGTGGTGCAGGGAGATGAGCTAGGTGAAGGAGCGCTGTTTGGTGCCATGCTGCGCTGGCAAGGATTGCAGGGAAAACGTATGCGCCAGGAGTTCGTGACCATTCAGGTCAATGAGGGGGGCGCGCAGTTGAATACCGAAGCCATTGGGCAGTGGTTGCTGCAGCCAGCGCAACCTGCCGAGCTAAAACCGATGTCAGAGCACTGCAAGGCGCTGTTTGCAGATGCTGAAAGTGCCGTCAATCAACGGCTCGCCAATGTCAGTAACCGCTACATAATTCCGGAAAGCCTGCAATGGGCCAGCGCCGGCTGGACGATTTAAGGAATCTGTAGTGCATCTTATCAGTGCCACGTAAAGAGAAGGGGGAAGCAACCACTATGTTGTTTCCCCAATCGCTTTATTACACCAGCCAGATATTAATATATAAATCAATCAGTTATCATTTCATGGCTCGGCGCATCCTGCGTGATTTGCGCCATCCTTGCCTTGGCTCTGTTCAGTCTGTCTTGGAGCTGAAGTATGTCCTCGGGCTTGAACATCGCCCCCAGATCTAACCCCGGACACTCTTGCAGGATCACCCGCACCAGGCGGACGGTGCGTGTCGTCACCGGTACACACTGCCCGACCAGCTTGGCGCGTTTGGCGGACTTACAGTCATCAACACTGGTTGGGCAGCCATTGATGGTCAGCCATTCGGCCAGCTCATCGTACCCCATCGTTTTCGTCATACCGAAAGCGGACTGGGTATAAGCACGCAGGAAAACCCGCTTTAGGATGCCAAGCGAACCTTCATCCGTCACACGCATTGGCAATCCTTTTATCGACGTCTTGCAGACGAAGTAATCCTCCCAGCTCTCCCAGTCATTGAGGGTCTTCAGGCAGTTCGTTCGCCGCCAGTTATCGAATACCACACGTTGCTCCATAGCGGCAGCTACCGTCGACCAGGGGCGTGTATCAAAACAAATATGCTCGGTGCCTAGCACACTCTGCATTGATGGCAGCATGGGTTGCCGCTTGAAGTCGAACTCAAGATTCAGGGTCTTTGACCTGCTCACGGATACGAGATCGCGTTCATTGATCCACATTTCAGTCGTAGATATTAAATGGTCACTATCGACTTTTTGGCCGGGGGCACGATTCAGATACAGGTCAAGCATGTACGCCTGATGCAGCTCCTTAGTGCAGGGGGGCTTAACCCCAGCCTTGGCCAGGATCTGGGGCTGACCCTCAACGCCTTCTGAGGTGAGTTGACCACGAGTCTTCATCGCGATGACCTGTTTAACCTGATGTTTTTGCTCCAGCATCCGAAAGCCAGGGCCATCCAGTCGCTCGCCCAGTTCCTGAAAGCGGCGGCATATCGGGCCAGTCAACACAAGTTCGTCATATGTAGCATCGGTGAGGAAGCCATCTGTCGTGACGCTCACCACTGTTCGGTGAGCGGGGATGGAGGCCAAGACTTCTCCGAGTACGGCACGGATCAGGCCGGTCGTATGCGCGGCAAAGAATGCGTTGGTGATGGCGGAGCGCTCAATGGGCTTGCTCAATCCACTGGATGTATCGAAGGCTGACTTGCCCCTCAGACCTTGTGCCAGCTTGCCATAGAGAGAGTTACCAATTTCTTTCCAAAGCAGCTCTTCGAAGGATTTCTTCACATACGATTGGCGTTTTTCCCGAACCTGCGAGACAAAGGGCTCAAACAGGCGCTGCGTCGTATCTGCCCAAGGGATGATGACACCCTGATGTATCTCAATCTGGCAACCCATGCGGAGTGCGACCTCGATCTCTGGTGCGGTACAGAAAGATTCACCAGTGAGGGGAAACAGCAGGCCAATTTCAGTACGCACCGGTAGGCTGGGATAACGTGTCCCGTATGGAAATCTATATTTAACGCGAGCAAGACCAAAGACATGGCCACAGAACTCGGCTGTGTTGGTGGTCATTCGCCCTCGCTCATAATCAAGGGGAAAAAGGTCAACAAGCCCTGTGGTATAGGCTCCGCTGAGGTCAAAATCGTTGAAGAGCGATAGTGGGGTCGGGCCACCCCAAAAGCATTCATTTCGTCCACCGTGGTAGCAATCGATGGCAAAACCCTCGAATAGCTTTGCTTCAGGGGCCATTTCCCGGGCCTTCTTGGTCACAGGTCTGGATGCATTCTTGTTCCATCCAGTTTGCACCACCTCATGAGTTCCAAATAGCTGATCCCGGTCTTGGCCCGTTTCGCGCAGATGTTTCAGGAACACCGATGTGGCACAGCCTCCAATCGTCTTTGGCAGGGATGAAAGCCCCAGTGTCTTAGCGAATGCATGGAGTTGAAGGCCATATTTGACTGCAATTTCGGCATCGCGCAGGGCATAAGCTTCAAAGGCTGCCTTGTTGCTGGCAAGTAGTTCATCCATGCGATCAATAGACTGACCCGCAGGGAGAGACAATTTGGGTAAGCCAATGAGTTCACCAACGGCTGCAAGGCCCGCACCACCAGGGGTGTGTAACATAGTATCGACAAAGGTGATCAAGGTTCTTTGTGCTTTACGCTGCTTGTCTCGCAAAATCAGCGGGGCCGGTTTTGCTTGACGGTGCAAGACGTTCTCAAGATCGATGCCATAGGCATTGTTTACTGACGCCACTGTTCGGCGAATGCCATTAACCTGGGTTTTGAACCGCCAGAAGTCGCCAAATGAGGCAAGGTCTGCTCTTAGGAAATGGGCATACACAAAGACATGTTTGGGCCACTCCGTGAGTATCCCTTTTTCCTTACATACCACTACGATGTGGCCGAGGAATTTATCGAAACTCAGGCGATCAGATGTCCGATTGGATGCGGGGTAAATGATGTCTGAATGTTCTCCTTTCTCTGTCATAGCAAAGAACTGGTAGGAGAGAATGTCGTTACGCTTTGTCGCGGGATTGTAAACGTATTCGCTGTCTATGCCGATATGGAGCCTAGCCCCTTTGGCCGGGGTTACTGTCTCTCCCGGTTTGAGATAATGCTGAGTGCGTAACCGCAGTGCCTTGTTGGTAGAATTCTCCTGCACGGGTAGCAGGTAATCAGGTATGTCGGGGTCTCCCGCAATCACATCAGAACTCAGGCCATCTATCATCCAGTCAGGAAGGCGTGAGGGAGCATTCATGTACTGGCAGGGGTCGAGTGCGCTTTCAATCGCGAGCGCCAATGCACTCTGGTGTTGCTCGTCGTTGAGCATGCCGTAGTCATCGGGAAGGGGGCTGTTATTAAGCTCCGGCAGCAGGTCGGTATCTGCGTAGGGAAAGCTCACCGCCGTGTCTCCAGCATTATGTGCGGGGTTTTCTTGTCTTTTCATGCGTGTTGGCTCGTAAAAAAAGGGCCTCCTTGGAGACCCTTTATTGAAGAGGAATACGGTTAGGCGCTTAGCTGGCGTTCGATAGCCTCCATGTCCTCATCAAGTTCTTCTTTAGAGTCGCATGCAACCCACAGGGGCTTGGTGTCCGGCAACAGAAGGGAAATACTGATCCAGACATTGGCGTCTTTTACGATCGGGGTGCAACCGGCAATCAGGTCTGTTGCGACCAGTAACTTCTTGGTTCGGATGAACTTGCGCTTCTTTTGCTTGAGCACGAGACTAGAGACCTCTTTGAAGCGCTCCTCGATTTCTTGTCGGTCACTGCTCCTGTACATAATGGCCGGGTATGTGTTGCTGTCGGACCATGCCATCAGCGCATGTGGCTGGTCGGGATCATTGAGCTGCATGTGTGCAACGCGGCTGATCGTGCCGAGGTTCGTCAAACCATCGTTCACTTTGATGAATGCACCTACGATTTGATAGGCAGCGGTGTGTTGAGTGTTATTTGTGCTCATGAGAGCCTCCTGTGGTTAGGGTTGTTAATTTTGGTTTTGCAGTTGTTTACGTTCCCACTTCTCCACTTCACTTAGTGGGAACCGGGTTTGCCGCCCGATGGTGACAAATGCAGGTAGCGTCTCGGGTGCGATGATCATTTGCTTGTCCAGCCAGCTTTTTGAGATGCGCCACCGCAGCGCTAACTCGCTTCGTGTCAACATATGTACACCGTCCATCACTGCCTCTCGTTTGCCTGTTCGTGCGACTGGATTGCAGTATTCAGAAGTTGACCCCCCAAAGCATTGACAACACATGCATTGCGGAATTTTGTGTGTTTTGGTTACAAATGGGTCTTTGTGGTGTTCTGCGCAACTCAACTGCAACACGCTGTGGGCTGTGGTATGTCTTCAGAGAGCCATTGCTGTTGAGTAGCATTGATATGAGGGAGTAAGTGGGTCGTGGTGCGTTGCTGATATCGCATCGCCATCTGTAGTGATGAGTGGTTCAGGGCCTGCGCAACCATGGCAATGTCACCCGTCTGTAGCATCAGCTCTGTGGCAAAGGTTCGGCGGAGGTCATGAATGCAAAGGTCACTGATCCCTGCTGTAGCACAAATCCGCTGAAAGGCATGCCGTGGGTAGCTCATGTACCCTGAAGAGGATTGGGAGGAGGGGAAAAGGAACCTCTGTTTGTTGACCAGTAGTTGCTGTGTTTCGATGAGCCTGATGGCATGAGACGTCAGGGCCACTTGGTGAGGTAATCCATTCTTGGTCGTAGGCAGGATCAGGTAAGCCTCATCGAGGTGCAAGTGGGCTTGTTCTATGGAGCACACCTCCCCAATTCGCATCCCTGTATAGAGAGACAGTAATAGCGACCGACTTGCTTCCGAGTTTTGGGCATAACATGCATCGATAAAACGTGAGCGTTCATCAAGGCTCAGGATCCGCTTGCGTTCATTATTTTCCTTGAGTTGCCGTAACCCATTCATCGGTGAGACAGAGAGGTATCCGTGCTCCACGGCCAAGGTCAGCATCCTCGACAGGGCAGACAAGATCTTGTTCACAGTGGCAGGCTTGAGGTGTTCAGCAAGTCGCCTTTGGAAGGCCACAATGGTTTGGCGATCCAGTGTTTTTAGGCGACGGCTTCCAAACTCTGGCAGAATGTGTTTTCTGACCTTGGACAGCTCTGACTGCGTATTGCGCTTATGCAGCTGCAGATCGTCGAGGTAGGCGGTTTCAAAGATCTCTTGGAGGGTTTTGTTTTGTCCCAGGGGATACGTATTGCGGGCAAGTTTATGGAGCCTCGCATGCACCTCGTCCCTGGCCTCTTGGATGGAGAGCTGCGGATAGGGGCCAATGGTCTCGAAGACCCGTTTGTAACGATGGGTTGTGTCGAAGACGAAAGACGTAGATAGAGCGTACCGGTACACGTATAGCTGTCTTACGTCAGCATCACGATATACCTGCTGCTTGCCATTGGCTGGTGGTGGTAAGGTCTCAAGTGCTCGTTTTGTCAGTTTCAGATTAGTAATGGACATAGATCCTCCTTCAGAAAAAGGAGGATGCTAGGCCATCGGGGGTGGTTACATCATTGACATCACATGCATTCAGGAAATGTCATTTTTGTTAAGTAGCATTCTCATTATTTGTCAGCTCAGACAGGAGAGGTCCATTTTTTCCGATAATCTTATTAAGATAACGCCGCATCACTCTATGTTCATGCCGGGTTTTAAGGTTGTCGAGTTTCGGCCTAGAAGAGAGGTCGATTGGTGTGGCACCGTCATAAACAAAAACATCATCACAAATGCTTATCAAAACAAGCAATAGGTTGTTTATAGTGTATGTAAAGGGCTTCCCTGGCGTACTGTATAGTGCGGAGACGTGATCCCAATTTCTTTCCAAATAATATATGACTAACTTGATGTATAAGTTTCTTGTGATAGTTCGAACGGCACTGTTGGTTATTTTTGTTCCTTGGAATCGCTCGTTCCTCATGTTTAAAATTGCATATGCATCAGGGGATTTAATCCAAGACCTGCGGTCTTCAAGTTCCCCAACGTCGGCGATTTTTGTCAGAACCTGGAAAGCTGCGATGCTAAAAACCGTTCCTATAAACCCGGCTTTATCAATTGCGTAGGCAGTGGAAGTGTTTACATCTATCTTAGCTAGCACACGAATCGCATGCTCAATAAACAGTCCTCGAGCAAAGTGCGCTTTTATTTTCATTCTCTTTGTTTTATCACTTTTAATTTTAATATATGAGGGAATGTCTACTCTATCTAAGAATGATATCAGCAGGGTGGAAAGGTTTGTTGCGTATTCGGTGAGTTCATTATGCTCAGGATAATAATAGGCATCCGTTGTTGATTTATAAACTTGGTCGCACTTTTCAAACTCATCTAATAGTGCAACGTACAAGCGTTTAGTTTCTCCAGTTAAACTTTCTCTTACGTCAGTTTTTCCAAAAAGGCTTAAGCAAAAAGAAATTAAATTTTCGAGAGTTTTTGCCTGCACATTAGTCTTTTTAACACTTTCGGCATGAAGGTAGTGCAGATATTTACTAAGTAGCTCTAAGTTGTAGTATTGTTCTAGACGAGAAGTTTCACTCTCAGAGTAAATTTGTATGGACTGCTTCTTTAACGTAACTTTATCGCCAGTGACGTCAAATACGAGATCAGGGGAATAATCAGGGTGATTTTCAAGAACATATGCGATATCTGGGTCGTTATCATCAATTAGATATTTGTGCTGCATAAAAAGTCCTAAGGTGAGAATAACCGCTTCTAATAGTATTTTTCCTGATTATCCATGATCCTCAACTCGCTGCAAGAGCTGGTATAGCATTGAAGATCAAGCAACTACGGTGGGTTGCCATGACGTTGTTTCCTAAATCATCCCTCAGGTCATCGCCTCCCCCAGCTCCTGCCCTGGACCAGTACACTATGTATCCCCAATGGCGCTGTTACACCTATTACTTCTTCGTCGATCAATCATATGGTTACGTGCAGGCTGCAATGCGCATTTCACGCGTGTTGCGCAGGATGATGGATTTTCATATGGGCGATTGAAGCTGGATCAGGAGATGCGGCTCGGCCATTAGTCAGGATCGTTCCGTTTTAGCTAAGCTGTGCGAAAAAGAGGCCAGTGCCGACCGACCCTGACCTCTGCGTTTTCCGCGCTATGGAGCCGGACTACTGACAGGCTCCCCAGTTTATGCCGTCCGTGCCACATTCCAGGCTATGAGTACCGTCCGCATAGGTTGTTTGCTTCTGATAGAGGCCGCTGCTGTTATAGCTCGTTTTGATGGTATTGCCATTTTCACTGGCCGTCATGCTCTTGACCCAGCTAGCCGCATCAGGATCTTGGGATGGTTCGTTATACGGATAGGGAAGGGCTTCGAGAGCCGCAGTGAGCTCACCCATGTTCAGGGTGGATAGCTGCCCTTCCAGACCGACCCAGTCGTTCAGGAAGCTGAATGCGCCCGCCTGCCGGTTATAGATGAATTGGGTGGAGTAGCTCAGATCGTTGTTGCTGTAGTTGATGAAGGCGTAGCGGTGGGTGATCGCTGCTGCCATATCGTCAGGAGCACAGTCGTTGAAGCTCTCTGCCGATGCTTCGGCCAGATTCTCCAGTGAGTACATTTTTCCGTTCGAGCGGGTCGAGAGGGTCTCCTTGATGTCACAGCTATAGGGGGTGTTGTCCCCATGGCGCGACTCAAAGTCGTAACGGGTTGTGTAGGTGTAGTTATTGCCTGTCACTTGGCGCTCTTCACCGTAGATGATGGTCTTGATAATTTGCGCGAAATCATCGCTCACCTTCACCAGCTCGGTGCTGCTCTGGGCTGCCCCTTGCAACTGGATTTCACGATACCAGGCATCCGGATAGGCATTGTTGTGGTCGCGACTATCCCCCTTGTGGTAATCGACATAGACAAAGTTGGCGTCCGGGTTTTCCCGTTTCAAGGTTTCTGTCTCGGTAAAAGACTGCTGCAAGCCGCGCACGATCTCCTGGGCCAGCGTGGCTGTCTCGCTATCACCGCTGGCGATGAAGTCCGCATACAGCTTCTGCTCAGAGATGTTGTAGTGACTGACAACACGGCTGACGGCCTGTTTCATCGAGGCGATCAACTGCTCCTGCTTTTGCCGGTTCGCCATGACGGTCTGGCAAGTCGTCTGTGATTGGGCTGCCAGCTCACTTCCTACACTGCTCCAGAGCACCGTGGTCAGCGGCGTCACATGGTAGACATCATCCTTGGTGATGGGGGCAAAGGTGGGAGGAAGGACCATCTGATAGGCTTCTGTTACAGGGCCAAGATCCTGGTCCACGGCATCTACCGGCACATCGACCACCAAGGGGGCGTATTGAGCGCAGGTTTGCAGGTCTACCGGCAGCTCTAACCGATAATCACCGGCATCATTGGTGGTTGTCTTGGGTTCACCATCATCCCACTGACGGTTGAAATTGAGATCGAGATAGACGGTCGCGCCTTGAATGTATCCATCAATCGCCTTTCCTGACATCGCCAAGGAGGCACTCGGTGGGGTTGGACTATCCGTGTTTCCACCGTCGCTACCACCACCGCCACAGCCTGACAAAGTAGCCATCAACACCATGGCCAAGGGGGTTTTCTTCATTGTTAGTTTCCCGTTTATTATTGGTATGCGATAACGTCCAGAGCATGGTCCGTTATCATCGTGATAATTTTATCTCGGTGTACGGCTATAAAATGTTGATTAGCCTCTAATTTATGCGTTTCTATTCACCGTGCTTGTCGTTGTTTTTAGCTTCAGTGCATCAAGGTGCAGACAGTTCTGTCTCGCACACGATGACCTCGCACTCTGATGGGTCAGGGAAGTCTCCGCCTTCGTCGGTGAGATATATCTTGTCGGCATGGACGCGGTAGTTACCCGCCGGGGTCAGCAGTGGGTTTTCATACATGCCCTGATAATCGACGGAGACAGCGGTCGCACCATGGGATCTCAATGTGACGCGTCCATTGGGGGCGATAGTGATGGATTGTTGAATCCCATTTTCACCTCCGAAGTTGAAGTACCGAGTTCCCGTGAACGGCAGCTCGACTGCTTGTTGCTGTGGATCTCCTGTATGGTCGGTACCTCTGGCGCTCTGGCACATTTTCTCTAGCAGAAGATCCAGCATCCCCTCTGGCTGTGGTCGTCCGTTAATCTCCAGCGCCTCCACAGAAAAACCATCGTCTTGCATCCAGACCTGCACCATGGCCCGTGCAGGCTGACTGGCATAGGTGATGGTGCCGCTGACATTCACCAATTTCCGACCATCCGCCGCTTTCCCGCCGGTCCACTCGGGATCTTCGAAAAAGCTGTTGACCATCTTCTCGACGGAGATGTTCGGGCACATCTCCAGCTCGCTTTCCTTGAGGGTTGCCACATCCAGCATGCTGAGTACGCCAGCATAAGCGCCTGTCGAGCAGAGCATCAGTAATCCGACTGCAGTTTTTATGTTCATACAAGGCGCTCCTCACCACACCCATGAAAACGCGGATATGGGGCGGTAGTTATAGCGACGGTCAAACTCCTCCTGTGTCAGGCACAAAACACGGATGAACTCGATCACGGACAAGATCAGGGGAAGGCCGGTGGTGCAGAGCGCTAAGTAGATAAGCCCCCAGCCCCAATTCCCGGTGTAGAACTTATGCAGACCAATGCCGCCGCCCAAGAATGCGAGCACAGCGGTGAGCCCCTTGCGCTTGCCACGGTGCGCAACGGCGTTTGCGCCGTTTAGCGGTGCCTGCGGGGGAGTGGTCGCGGTAGAGGGGTGCTGGGAGGATGTTGCCCCCTCTTTAATCGGCCATGCTGCGATATCGATAGGCTTCAGCAGTTCATCCGTGATTGCCCTGGCTTTCTTCTTGGCTGCTCCAAAGGTATCGATGGCATCGACAAACGAGCCATTGAGGGTGAGCTGGATGGTCTCATTGCCTTGAGAGGCGAAATTCACGGTGATACGCATGCCGAATGGGTTAAAGCCATATTTCCATGCGGCTTCGATCCTGCCTTGGGTGCGCTCGATGGTTTTTAACGTCCCGCCCTGGGCTTGCAAATGGGCGGCGACATGCTCGAAGAGTGGCTCATAGGGACTGGTGGAGCAAAGAGTGTTGTCGGACACTTTTTGCAGGCTGATGGTGTTCATGCACTACTCCTTGGATATCGACTGCGGGATGGTTGACGACAATGTGAATCAGTGGCGACAGGTTGTGTCGCGGCATATCATACGTTGTCGTCAGATGTATAAATCGAGATGTTGGTCACAAATGGGTCAGGGCGGAGCCTGGCTCATCAGGGTCAATAGATGGCGTAAATCACGGATGATCTGCTCATGGATAAATCCGGGTGAGATCACGGTCAGGCCCGGCATCCAGGATTTGATGACGGGCAGAATTTGATTGGCATCGAGCACGCGACTGCTCAATAACAGCGCACCGTCATCGAAGGTTTTGACAATCTCCTGCTCGGGCAACAACGGACGATGCTGAAAGTTGATGGCGATGGAGGCACTGGCTTTGAGTAGCACCTCAATCATGCCGGAGCGCCAGAGCGTCGGGTCGGTATCGATCTGTCGCGCAATGAGCGCGTCACGGGTGAAGGTCTGTTGCGATAGCTCAACCAGCGCGATGGAGCTCAACGGATAGGCTTGCAACCGCCCCTCGCTGACGCCGACCAAGTGCCAGGTGCCCTTGTAGTTGACGAGCTGATAGGGGCTAAACAGTTGCTTGCGCTGGTCTTTGGTGATGAGCCAGCATTGCAGATGCTGGGTCAGTGCCTGCTCTAATACCGGTATCTGATGACTCAGTGAGTCGGCGGACTGAGCATCGAACCCCTTGATGGCGAAGAGGCTGGGGGTGCCTCTATCCAGCAGCTGACCCAGACGATGTTCACTGGCGTGGGGGAACAGGTCGGTGATACCCAATTGCTCGGCCAGCTTTCGCACCTTTCCGTCGCTCTTGTGATTGAGGAACTCCGGATCCAGCCAGTATTGCTGGCTGCGATGCTCTATCGGTAGATAACTGAGGCGTTGATTGAAATCCCGCTGCAGGGTGCGCACGGTGACGTTGTACTCGGTGGCCAGATCACTCAGGTGCAGCTTCTCACCGCTGTACAGGCGGGTGAGGAGCATACCGAGGCGCTGAGCAATCTTGTCGTGTTCGTGCATACCATCACAGAAGGGGAATAACCGTGTCGTCGATTATCCAAACAGGCCGCGACACGGCGTGACGAATTGGCTGACAGGCAGTTTTTCGCAAAACCCATCATCGGCGATGGGCTTTTGTCATCAGTAGAGGGGTTTTGTTATCAACCGGCGAGAAGCGATTGAGCGGGCCAGGAAGGGCCGTTCGGTGAGGTGTTGCTGCTTGTCCAGAGATGGACCTGAGTTGATGCTATTGAGCAGCTCAACAGTGACACCAATATCCTCCCACTGGGAGAGGTGCCGAATTATCCCTATGAATAGTTTGCGGTTTGTAGGGGAATTAGGCTGCCAATGAAGATCAGCTTATCAATCCGGTTTTGACGAACGACCGGAGCCGCCAGTGTATCCACAACGGATACACTGGCTAGAGTTCTATTTTTTCTCTTTGGGTTTCTTGGCTGAAGTTGGAGTAACAGTATTAAGCATTTTGTTTTCGAGATCGGTGTTGACCCCTCCAAATTTGGCTATGTCTGCATGTGATATGCCAAGCTGAGGGATTGTACGTGACGCTGCAGCTGCAGCTGCATCCAACAAAGCCTGTGGGACACCAAGTCCAAGCTTATGAGTTGCAGATAAAGCAGCTAAATGTGAACTTTCTAATGCGATCTCCGAAGCTCTTTGCTTCATAGTTTTTCCATTAAGCCAGCCAGCATGGCTAATATCCAATGACGATTGAATATTGGAGGTGGTCTTTAGTCTTTCCACTTCATGTTTCAAGTTTTTAATGACATTGCTACTTGCATTAATTTGTCCTTTGGAAGCTTCCAGCTCACCGATTAATCGGTCAATCGATGCCATGCTCTCCTCATTTTCTAGCTTTAGTTTTTGACTTTCATTTGTAGCAATTGCAAGTAATTCAGCTCTGCTTTTAAGTTCAACATCTAATGCTTTAACAAAGCTTCCCATCTCATCTGCACTACCAGCCAATCTGTTAAATATGTCTAGAAAGTACATGATGGTTTGTTCTTCAGAGAAGTTAGGGTATCTAACTTTATGATCTATTTCACTCCATCCTTCTTCAAAGATGGTTCTGACCTGTACTTCCGTGAATAGTTTTTTATTTAATGGTTGAGACTCAAAAATATAGTGAATGGAACGATATCCAGCTGGATGCTGCCTTTTATTAAAAATTTCGGGAACCGAATCTTGTACGTCACCAGCTCTGTAATAATAAATGGGAGCTTCAGTCACAGAGTGATTCCATCGGTCTCTTAGATATGAATCGATCTCTATATAGTCATCTTTAAATAAGTGAAGCGCTCTAATGCCGACTAAATCAGTTACTATTTCATGATAATTTTCAATGCTGATATCAAGGTAGTCTTTGTTAAAATTTTTACTATCCGGAATTCTCTTCCTGACAATCTTTTCCATTAGATGCTCAGGATCTTTTACGCGCCATCTGACCGAATGAACTTTCTTGCATCCTTGAATTACCTTGGCAAAGAATTCAGCTGATTCTTTCCGGGCATCAAATAGCGACCAGTGTTCTAACCCAATAGTTTTCAATAGTTCCCAGTCAATATTTGATTTTGTAAAATCATCTTGGGTAATCCTATTCCTATCCAGGAATGTAGGAAGATCTAAAGTGTTAATGTTAGATAGTGCTTTCATCATTTATCCCTGAAAGATTAGTAAAAATAGCCAGATGGCCCTTTTTATTTGTTTTGTGCAGCTTACTCGCAGCCTGAAATCCAGTCACGCATTATGAATGCGTGACTGGTCACATTACCAGCCGATAGCTTTTGGCTCACGGCGCAGGCGGGTAACTGCGCATGATTCTTCCTTCACAAAAGCTTTAAAGAAGAAGCATTTTACTTAAGGATCTCGCGCATTCCCGCGTTGAGCTGGCGGCCACCGTTCTCTGCATCACGGTCTTGCATCAATTTGATCGAGACCTCGTTGGCACTAATGGTGTAGGTTGCGCTGTAATTACCACACATGCTGTCGGTTACACATTCAAAAAACGGTACCGATTTATCCTTCACTGTGCGGATGATCACTGGCTTGACTTTCAAGGTATTGGTCGCCTGACTGACTAATTCCTCAAAGTCTGCCTTAGCCTGTCTGACAGAAGCAACGGAGTCGTCTTGGTACGATGCCTGGGTACCGCCGAAGGAGAACACTTTATGTTGGTAGACTGCATAGTAATACTCACCCGTAGTTGGTCGTCCTAAGAATCCCTCGCCTGCCTTGGGTTTGCCGCGAAATTCTTCATCAATGTCACTGCGCCAGTCGTAGCGTATCAGACCATCGTTGACCGCTTGGAGCGTGGTGATGGGTAGGCCGACAGTCAGGGTTTTAAAGCCCGTATTTGCGGCAATGGCGGGTGAGGCAATGAGACTGACGGCACAGGTCAAAGCAGAGAGCAGCGGGATTTTATGTGGCATGGTGACTCCTCATGTAGAGAGTTGGTTGATGTGGGGTGAATCGCCACCAGTGATGTAGACACTTCCCAGCGGGTTGCGATTCACTCTCGGTTTGCTAGCAATAATGTCAGTTACGCCTTGGCCTGACGCCACTTAGTTAGCCATCGATACTGTTCGGGATGAATGCGCAACAGCTCTGCGATAACTGCTTCACGCTTATCGGCTGTCATCCGGGTAAGAAGCGACCTGACATCCGACATAATGCTGTCACGGCCAGCGCCTCTGGCTTCCGCCTTGCAATACCACTCATGTCCCTCACTAATGTTGCCAAGCTCGATACAGACTGCACCAAGTAGTGTGCAGGGGCGAAAGTTGTTGGGTTGAAGGCGGTGAGCTTCAGCGCCCATGTTCAATGCTGCAGTATGTTCGCCACGGTCACGCATCGCACCACCATGCGTGGTGAGAATGGCGGATTTCAGCTTTGGCTGACCCTGCCTCTTGGCTGGGATGGCACTCAGCAGCGCAATCGCCTCATTCGATGCTGCGCATTTACGCAAGTGTCCGCTGGCATTGACTGCACTCCATGGGTTCTTGCTGTTGCGGTACTCCGCTAGCCAGTGATCCGCTTCGAGTCGGTTGTAGGTATGCAGAATCTCTTTTGTCTCGAACTCACGGCCATTGCTCTTGAGCCAGATGGTTTCAGTCTCCAGTAGCCGTGTACCTGCATCCAGCTTGAGAAGGATTGCCATGAGCTGTTTGAGGTGATGTGATTCGACATATCCAGTTACACCATACTTCTCCCTGAGTGCTTGGTTCTTCATCCGTGCGATGTACTTGGGGTCACTCTCACGCTGAATCCGCTCAGCCTCAAGTCGCACACTTCGGGCTTTCTGCTCGGCTTTATAACGTTCTTCATCTACAGCCTTCTGAACGGCGATCTCGCGTTGTTTCTGTTGTGCAAGCTCGTTTCGTTGCTCCTGTTCTGCTTTCCCTTTTTGGTCGAACTGCTCTTGGGAGAGTTCGCCGGTCAAGAAGCACAGCAAGGCATTCAACCCCCTGTTCAAGAGAAATTGTCTGTTTGCTGCTGATATCGTCGCGCCTTGTCCGGCAGCGACAAGGAGGCTGTGCAACCTGGCACCGCCCGTGATCGCACTGGTGATATCATCCACCCAGAATTGTTTGGCCAGTTCATGCGGGGGGAGGGACACAGAATTCTGGCCATCGGCCAGACCATTTTTGATCCGGAATTTCTGCAGGTAATCCCAAGTGGGATTTTGACTGGTCTTCTCTATATTAGCTTTGTCGTCTGGCTGAGCAGCCAAGGGCTTCGTGATTGAAGGTTGGTAGCGATGCACAATCTTTCGGCCCTTATAGTAAAGAGATT
The DNA here is from genome assembly GCF_049860615.1 of Aeromonas sp. FL131. Taxonomy (NCBI): domain Bacteria; kingdom Pseudomonadati; phylum Pseudomonadota; class Gammaproteobacteria; order Aeromonadales; family Aeromonadaceae; genus Aeromonas; species Aeromonas sp. FL131. The sequence continues at coordinate 2,525,647 of NZ_CP187595.1, read as the reverse complement.
TAGAACGGCGCTGCTCCTGTTCTACCGCAGATTGGCGTCTGAACTCAGGGAGAGTCATATCGCCGTTGATAAAGTCCCTCAAGGCGTTGAGATCGTAGCTGGCTAGAATGTCGTAGCGGGGCGAAGTCAGAGGCTCATTCCTGAATATGGCTACGAGCAAACTATGGAGGTTATCGCCTATCGATAGGGCAGCAGGAATGTCATCGACACCGTAATAAGTTGCGAGATCCATGGGCGAGATAGACATCGAGCACACTCCTTGTGCAAAAAAAGAATTAGTACAATAGCGCCGCTGGCTTTTTACCCGCAATGGGTGGCTTCAAATTCATCGCTGCGAATCCCCCTGTATTCCTCTATACCCCAAGAGCTTCAATCTGAGGGGCATTCAAGGGGGGGAGGGATAGACTTGCTGACTGATGGAATATCAGTTGGCAATGAAGATCTCTTAGCCAGCCTTGGCAACGTCCCGTACTTTTTGCTCTACCTGGTGCGCGATGGCCTGGATCTGGGCCAGTTCAAGTGAGCCAGCCCTAAATTGGGGGAGTTGCTTGGGGAGTGCAGCGGCACTGACGATGTAGGGGAAGGTGATCTTCTGGCGTAAATCCACAAACCAGCCAGGTAGAACCAGAACGCCACCTACCGGGACTTCGGTCCCAGTTGCACTGTTGAGCCAGTTACGCACAGTGGTGACGTTACGGCGGACCTGTTCGAGCGGCGCTTTTTCAACATGGTTTGGGAAGTGAAGCGCATCATTTTCGACCCGAACCTTGAACTGTTTTTCTCCATTGTTGATGGGTTTGGAGCGACCCTTAGTCTCGATGACAAAGACCCCGTTAGGGCAGATGATCAAATGGTCGATGTTGAATCCATCAAACGGGATATCGTGGTAAACTCGATAGGGGTGCTGTTGGGGCCTAACTATTTGGTCCAACTTCTGGCCAACTGCCAGCTCACAGGAATAACCCAGCTTGAGGGGCTGAACCTTGCTGGCCATTTTGTAAGTTTTGGTTGTGCCATAGATAAAGATACCCAGCATGACGACCCCGGAAATCAGCATCACAGTCGTGCTCATGGCCCTCTTATCGATATAGCTCTGTAACAAGAGGTAGAACCCGACCATCATCATGATCAATGGTGTGAATAGCATTTGGGAAAAGAGGTCTATCTGCAGGTCCTGGATTTGCTGTTGCAGGGTGTGACCCGCTGGCCTGAGCAGGTCGGCGGTCAACGGGCTGACCCGATGTGAGCGAAGCCTTTTTCTTATTAACAAGATGATCCCGACAGATAAGAATATTGGGCACAAGAACAAGCCAGTAGTTGCCAGAACAGATACCGCGAGCGACGAGAATTCCATTTCATGCGTCTTTTTGGGGATGTGGTGAGCTCAGGTTAGCTGACCTATAGGAGTCTATCCATTGGGATGTGGGGCAAGTATCACAGTATCTGATTATCCCCAATGGAGATCTTACACCTTGTGGTGTTAGTGAGATAAAACAGAGAGTTACTGCGCCTCCTTTGTGCGCAAATGGGGTTCGTTGCGCTTGGGTTTACTTGGCTGGTTATATGTTTACTGATGCGACCCGGAAGCTGGGCGGCTGTAGCAACTCACTCGGTGGCCTTAGCAAGCAGTCCTATGACAACACTTCCCAATGCCCACCCTTGCGCGGACCAACAAAGCGCAATCGCCCCGCTTTAACTAATGCGGCAGCTGCTCGCTCCACCGTGCTGGTCGATTTGCCTATTCGCTCGGCTACTTGTGTCAGGGTCAGGGCAGGCTCGCTCGCTAAGAGCGCCAACACTGCATCCGGTGTTTTTGCCCGCATTTCTACCTTCATTTCTACCGGCGTTTCTACCCTCACTTTTTCTGGCGGGGTGGGCTGAGATGTCGGCTGTGCGGTAATCGCTTCGGCCAACGCATCTCGCAGCGCCTCTAGCAGAAACAGAATAAAATCGGTGCAGTCACTCAGCCTGTCGGCCTGACTTAATTGGTGGTAGTAGTGCTCTTGGCGCTCTTTGATGATCGCTTCCACCGGCAGGAAGGCCATCACTGGTTGCCAACGGCTCAAGATCACCGTTTGCCACAAGCGACCCATACGGCCATTTCCATCGGAAAAGGGGTGGATAAACTCCAACTCGTAGTGCAAGGCACAAGAGGCAATCAAGGGATGGGCCTCTGTTTCTGCCAACCATTGCATCAGTTGTTCCATCAGGCGTGGAACCTGAGTCGCGGGGGGAGCCATATGCACTAATTGCTCACCCCGATAGATGCCGACCCCACTGCTACGCCATTGCCCTGCGTCATCGCATAACCCGTGCATCAAGCGTCCATGGGCCCTGAGTAAATCCGCAGGAGAGGTTGGTGCCCAAGTCGACATTGTTTCATAAGCGGCAAAAGCATTGCGCACCTCCTGGATCTCACGGGGCAGACCCAACACAGGTTTGCCGTCGATCACTGCCGTGACTTGATCCAGGCTCAGGGTGTTGTGCTCGATAGCCAGGGATGCCTGGATGGTGCGGATCCGGTTTTCCCGGCGCAGCATGGGCACTTGCGAACTCTGCGTCGAGCGCCATTGCCCCACCAATTCTGCGATCTCCGCCACCCGGCTCAACATGGCGTGGGTCAGGGTGAAGGGAGGGGAATAGGCTGCCATGGGGGACTCCGACTGAAACGATTGCAAATGCGAAGGCTCAGAGATTATCAGATCGGGGGCAAGACCAACACGGCGGCGTATCTTTGCGAATTCTGTGATAAGCGGTATGCGATGTTCTATGACGGGGTGCGATTTGTTGCGAACTTGCGGTGTTACTCGCTCCATCTGCTTGCTATTTTATGCAATGAGATGCGAACGAGGCCCCTTGATTTAAAATCCCTCGACGTTCGCGTCGTGCCGGTTCGATTCCGGCCTCGGGCACCATTAAGATTAAAGAAAAAAGCCTTTCAGATTAAACAGATACGACGCCTCATGGCGTCGTTTTTGTTTCTGCTTCCCAGCGTTTTCCCTCTCTCGCTTTTCCTTTCTTGTTCATTTCTTGTCTAAGCGACTTACTACTTCCTGCTACTCGTTGCGAACAACCTGCGCTTCGCCCCAACTGTAGTGGTCTAATCATCCCGGACACCATTTTAGGTGGTACAGTCGCCACCATGATCAGAGGTGTTCAATGACAAGACTACGTCGCTCATTTACTGCTGAATTCAAACTCGAAGCCGCATCCTTGGTGCTCTACCAAGGCTATTCCGTCTCCGAAGCCAGCCGTTCACTGGATGTTGGCGAAACCGTGCTTCGTCGATGGGTTCAGCAGCTTCAATCCGAACGAATTGGCACCACTCCTATCAGCAAGGCTCTGACCCCAGAGCAGTAGAAAATCCAGGAACTGGAAGCCCGTATCAACCGACTTGAACGTGAAAAAGCCATTCTAAAAAAGGCTACAGCTCTCTTGATGGCGGACGAACTCGAACGTTTGCGCTGATAGACCGATTAAGGGAGCAAACCCCCACCACGCTGGTCTGTTGCGCTTTCGGTATTCCAACTTCCTGTTTCTACGACTATCAGGCTCGTACCCGCACCATTGACCGTGAACAAGTGTAGTAAAAAAGTGTGCTGCGACGCCTGTTCAACGAGAGTCGGGGTTCAGCTGGCAGCCGGGCCTTGATGTCGGTGATGCGGGAGCTGGGGCATCAGATTGGCCGGTTCAAGGTGCGTCGCCTGATGAAAGACGCGGGGCTGGCGTCCAAGCAACCCGGCGCTCATGCCTACAAGGTCGCCCGGGCTGAGCGACCGGATATCCCGAATCTGCCGGCGCGTGAATTTGCTGCCCCGCAACCCAATCAGGTGTGGCGTGGCGATATTACTTACGTGTGGGCGGGTGGCCGCTGGCATTACCTAGCCGCGGTGCTCGACCTCCACACCAGACGGGTCGTGGGCTGGGCGATGTCTGGCAGACCTGATGCTGACTTGGCCGTGAAAGCGCTCGAGATGGCGTATCAGCAATGGGGTTGTCCGTCCGGTGTGTTGTTTCACTCCGACCAGGGGAGCCAATACGGCAGTCGGGCATTTCGGCAACGGCTGTGGCGCTATCGCATGACACAGAGCATGAGTCGGCGTGGCAACTGCTGGGATAACGCGCCAATGGAGCGGCTGTTCAGGAGCCTCAAGACGGAATGGCTTCCGACCACGGGGTACATGAGCCTGCGAGAAGCGAAGCGAGATATCAGTTATTACCTAATGGATTACTACAACTGGCGGCGTCCGCATCAATACAATGACGGGGTACCGCCAGCAGAAGCCGAAAATCGGCCTAACCGAGTGTCCGAATTTAGTTGACCACTACACTTTACACTGAAGAACAGTTAATTAAGGCAGCCAGAGAAGCAGCATTATATGGTGCTCAACATGTTAAAATGCAGAGACTGGATGTATTAGATGCCGTGATCTTGCACTCGTCCAAGATCGAGGCGGCAGAAGCCAGACTTATTAAGTTAGTAGAAGAGGAGGTGACATTAGAGATTCGAATTGCGGAAGTAGATTGGCCCCTTGAAGATCCAGACACTTCGCCCCTCTTAACTTAAGAGGTAGTCTTGGAGCTATGTTCAGTACTAGTCACAACGAGAAGATGGTCGAAGTGTTAACAGGGGCCGAGCGCCGTCGACGCCGGACTCCACAAGAAAAGATCGCCATCGTGCAGCAGACCTTTGAGCCCGGGATGACCGTCTCTCATGTTGCTCGCTTGCACGACGTCAACGCAAACCAGCTTTTCAAATGGCGTAAGCAATTCCAAGAAGGGTCTCTCACGGCGATCACCGCCGGTGAGGATGTTGTTCCTGCTTCCGAGTTGGCTGCTGCCATCAAGCAGATCCGAGAGCTTCAGCGTCTGCTCGGGAAGAAGACCATGGAGAACGAGATCCTCAAAGAAGCCGTGGAGTATGGTCGAGCAAAAAAATGGATTGCGCATGCGCCCTTGTTGCCGGGGGACGACGATTAAGTGCTGTGAGCCAGGCTCTTAATGTATCGCGTGCGCAGCTATCCGTTCGTGTTCATCGAAAACCGGGTTGGCAAGATGGTCGTCATCATCGCCAGCGTGATGATGCAGCCTTACTTGGCCGTATCATGGAGGCGATGGCAGAGCTTCCCTCCTATGGCTATCGCCGGGTCTGGGCGCTGTTACGGCGTCAGTCTGAGGCAACAGAACAACCTGTGGTAAACGCTAAGCGGGTATATCGCGTCATGCGCGAACATGGCTTGCTGCTGGAAAGAAAACCAGCTGCACCATTGGCCCAGCAGGCACATAAGGGGCGTGTTGCCGTCAAGGAGAGCAATCGACGGTGGTGCTCAGATGGCTTCGAGTTTCGCTGCGATAACGGTGAAAAACTACGTGTCACGTTCGCCATGGATTGCTGCGATAGGGAAGCGTTGGACTGGGCGGCCAGTACTGGGGGTTACGATAGTGACACTGTGCAAGATGTCATGCTGAGGTCTGTCGAACATCGCTTTGGGGATTCGTTGCCGGCATCACCGGTGGAGTGGCTGACTGATAATGGCTCGGCGTATCGAGCCCATGAGACCCGCGCGTTTGCACGAGAAATCGGGTTGGAGCCCAGAACGACAGCAGTGAGAAGCCCACAGAGTAACGGTATAGCGGAGAGCTTCGTGAAGACGATGAAGCGAGACTATATCGAGATGATGCCAAAACCGGATAGCCGAACAGCGGTAGGCAATTTGGCTATCGCGTTTGAGCATTATAACGAGCACCACCCGCACAGCGCCTTGGGATACCGTTCACCACGGGAATTTCTGCGCAGTCGGGTATCACAACCCTAAGCGGGAAAAAGTGTCTGGACCTATGGGGTCAAATCCAGCTACTTCATCCTCTACGCGGGGCAGATGACGGTGATGTAGCCGTTGTCCCGGCAAAGAACAGAGTAAATCGCAGGCAAACAAAAGGCGGGATCTTCCCGCCTTTTTTATTGTTGCCAGCCGGCTTGGTCAGATCAGCGCGCGCTGCTCGAGGCGCTGCTCGCCGGGGCGGCAGATCAGCACCGAGCCCTGCTCGAACCAGTCCCCCAGCACGATGCGCCGCGCCGGATGACCGTCGAGGCGGAAGTCGTGGATGGCGGGTCTGTGGGTGTGGCCGTGGATCATCATCCGGCAGTCGTGCTGGCGCAGCATCTCGTCCACCGCCGCCGGGGTCACGTCCATGATGGTCTGGCTCTTGTGGGCATTTTCCATCTGGCTCTGGCCACGCATCTTGTGGGCGATGGCCTGGCGGCGCGCAAGCGGCAGGCGCAGGAACAGCCAACGCAGCCACTTGAGCTGGGTGATGCGGCGAAACTTCTGGTAGCCCTCATCCAGGGTGCAGAGCAGATCGCCGTGGCTCAGCACCACCCGCTCGCCGTAGAGTTCGATGACGCACGGATCCCCCAGCAGGGTCATGCCGGCGCGCTTGGCAAAGGCCTGACCCAGCAAGAAGTCGCGGTTGCCATGAATGAAGTAGAGGGGCACCCCCTGCTGGCTCAGGGCCGCAAAGGCGTCGGCCACCTCGCCGTGGAGGGGATTGGGATCATCGTCGCCAATCCAGAATTCAAACAGATCGCCCAACACGTAGAGGGCATCGGCGCCGGGGGCGTCGTGCGCCAGAAAGCGCACCAGGGCGGCGGTCATGTCGGGCCGCTGGGCACACAGGTGAATGTCGCTGATAAAGAGGGTGCTCATGAGAAAGTGCGCTGGGCCCTGTTGAGGTGGCTGGAAGTGGAACTGGTATTGGTATTGGAGCTGGAAGTGAAGTGGGGGGCCGTCGTCCTCGGCTGCCACGCCAGTGGGGCAAGCTCGCCGCCCTCCAGGGTGAGCAGCGCGGCATACGGGTCGCCGGCAAGGCCCAGCAAGTGGCACATGGCCGCTTCCCCTTTGAGCCCTTCATCAAGACGCAGGCGCAGCACTTGGTGATAAAACGCCGCGCCGAACTGTTCAAGCAGGGCGGCCATCAGGCTGAGGTGGCGCCAGCCGTTGAGGCGCTCGAGGGGATCCGGAGTGAGGTAGAGCTCAAGGGGCCAAGGGTGGCCATCGGTGCCGGTGACGGTCTGCTCGGCGAGCCAGATGTCAGCGCCCTTTTGCGCAACCCGCCAGCCCTGGGTTGCCAGCGCCGCGGCAAACGTGGCCGGCTCCGGATGCTGGCAGACGATATCGAGATCGCTGCCGGGTCGGTCGAGCCCGATGGCGACCGTGCTCACCAGCGCCAGGTCGCTGCACTGCGCTGTCAGCGCATCCCACACCCCGGCCGTGAGCAGGGCATAGGCCGAGCGTTGGCGTGGGTTGCCGTGGGCCAGGTAGTCGAGACGGCGCCAGTCGATGGGGCCGGCCTTCGCAGATGGAAAAACTGCGGCCGGGGCCGCAGTCAGTTCATCTCGCAGAAGGCAGAGATCACTCGGCAAGGGTCACCTTGGTGATCACGACGTCTTCGGTCGGCACGTCCTGGTGGATGCGGCCGTAGTTGCCGGTCTTGACGCCCTTGATCTTGTTGACCACGTCCATGCCGGCGGTCACTTCACCGAACACGCAGTAGCCGAAGCCCTGGGTGGTGGCGGATTTGAAGTCGAGGAAGTCGTTGTTGTTCACGTTGATGAAGAACTGGGCGCTGGCAGAGTGCGGCTCCATGGTGCGGGCCATGGCGATGGTGCCGACCTTGTTGGACAGGCCGTTGGCCGCTTCGTTCTTGATGGGGGCGCGGGTGTCTTTCTCTTCAAAGCCAGGGGCATAGCCGCCGCCCTGGATCATGAAGCCGTCGATGACGCGGTGGAAGATAGTGTTGTCGTAGTGACCATCACGGCAGTATTGCAGGAAGTTGGCCACGGTTTCCGGGGCTTTTTCAGCGTTCAGGGTGAGGGTGATGTCGCCGTGATTGGTGTGCAGAGTGACCATGATATGTCCTTTCATTTGATGCGGGCGACCAGGTGCCCGCAGGTGTATGGCATAAAGTGGTGGCAATTCTAGCCCATCAAGGCCCTGCGGCATAGATGGTGCGCCTGATCCGGCACGTTTTCTGCCTCGTTTTCTACGCGGGATGCGGGTAGAATGGCAGGCCATTTTACTCACAGGCAGTGGTCATAAGATGCTGAAGATATACAACACACTCACTCGTCAAAAAGAAGAATTCAAACCTATCCACCCGGGCAAGGTGGGCATGTATGTGTGTGGCGTCACTATCTACGATCACTGTCATATCGGCCACGGCCGCACCTTCGTCGCCTTCGACGTGGTGGCCCGTTACCTGCGCTACAGCGGCTATCAGCTCAACTACGTGCGCAACGTCACCGACGTGGACGACAAGATCATCAAGCGCGCCGCCGAAACCGGCGTCACCTGTGACGACCTGACCGAGCGCCTGATCGGCGACATGCACGCCGACTTCGATGCCCTCGGCATGGTGCGCCCGGACGTCGAGCCGCGCGCCACCCAGCACATCGGCGAGATCATCGAGCTGGTGCAATCCCTGCTGGATAAAGAGCACGCCTACGTGGCCGACAACGGCGATGTGATGTTCATCGTCGACTCCTACGCCGACTACGGCAAGCTCTCCGGTCAGGATCTGGAACAACTGCAGGCCGGTGCCCGGGTCGACGTGGTGGATGCCAAACGCAATCCGCTCGACTTCGTGCTGTGGAAGATGTCCAAGCCCGGCGAGCCGACCTGGGACAGCCCCTGGGGCCCGGGCCGTCCTGGCTGGCACATCGAGTGCTCCGCCATGAACTCCAAGCACCTTGGCAACCACTTCGACATCCACGGCGGCGGCTCCGATCTGCAGTTCCCGCACCACGAGAACGAGATTGCCCAGTCCTGCTGCGCCCACGGTGGCGACTACGTCAACACCTGGATGCACAGCGGCATGGTGATGGTGGACAAAGAGAAGATGTCCAAATCCCTTGGCAACTTCTTCACCATTCGCGACGTGCTGGCGCACTACGACGCCGAAACCGTCCGTTACTTCCTGATGTCTGGCCACTACCGCAGCCAGCTCAACTACTCGGAAGACAACCTGAAGCAGGCCCGCGCCGCACTGGAGCGCATGTACACCGCCCTGCGCGATCTGCCGGCGGCCGCTGCTGCCGGTGGTGACGAGCAGGTGGCTCGCTTCAAGGAAGCGATGGACGACGACTTCAACACCCCGGAAGCCTACTCCGCCCTGTTCGATCTGGTGCGCGAGATCAACCGCCAGAAGGGTGAAGACATGGCCGTTGCCGCTGCGCTGGGCGCCCGTCTGCGTGAGCTGGGCGCCGTGCTCGGCATCCTGCAGCAGGATCCGGATGCTTTCCTCAAGGGTGATGAAGCGGACGAAGAGGTCGCCGAAATCGAGCAACTGATCGCCCAGCGCAATCAGGCCCGTGCCGACAAAAACTGGGCCGCGGCGGATGCCGCCCGCAACCGTCTCACCGAGATGGGCATAGTGCTGGAAGACAGCGCCGGCAAAACCAGCTGGCGCCGTGCCTAAGGCCGGTGGCGCTGCTCGCGCCAATCGGTTGAGCCAATAAAAAAACCGCAGCCTTAGGGCTGCGGTTTTTGTTTGTGCCTCTTCCCTCGACACTTTTTAAGCCTCTGCGCTCTGCTTAAGCCCCGGTGGTCTGCGCTCTGATCCCCTCTCCCCTTGTGGGAGAGGGCCAGGGTGAGGGGGCTAACCTCTTTGACTCGCCAGTCTGGCTGATGTGGCTCAGCGTCAAAGAGACGAGGGCCTTGCCCTCGAAGGGGTTTCGCCTGCCCTTCGGGCTGGGGCGAGTGACTTTTGAAAGACCAAAAGTCACCAAAAGTCTTCTCCCCCGGCAAACCGCCCGCTTCGCGGGTTCCCTCGTCTCGTCCAACGGGTCGGACGGAGCGCCGCAGACGGCACATCCCTGTGCCGGCTGCGGCTGCGCCATCATCCCTGATGGCGCTCCTGACCCGTTGAACTCGGCTCGGCGGTTTGCAGGGGGAACCAATACCGTGCCCGCCCGTGGCTTTAGTGTTCATGCTGACCGCCTTTTCCGCTGAAAGGGGAGAGCAGTGCAAGAGGGGAAATAAAAATACAAACCGCAGCTCAAGGCTGCGGTTTTTTTGTTTGAGTGAAAATACCATTCTCGATGGTGTTTTACTGCTGCAGCGCTGTTTGGCAAGTGACTTTTGGAGACCAAACAGAATTAGCCAACGGAAAATATTTTGTTGGTTTCCGTTCTAATCTTTAGTGCCTATCACACTGTAGGTACCGAATAGATAAATGTGAAATCTATGATTGAGGGGGGGATTAAAACTCAACAGGTGTGTTTGAAAAAATATCTTTAAGCTGCTCAGCTTGTATCGCTCTGAGAATTTCATCACATTTCTCTTCATGTTTAGTTTTAGAGTTTCTAGGTATGAAGTTTACGTTATGTTGTTTTAAAGTCTTAAAGACAGCATTTTCCTCTATTTCTTGGTACGGTGCATTAATTATTCCCTTGAAATACAATTGATATAGCAGTAGCCAATAGTTATCTTTAGTATATAGATCTGATGATATTAATTTGTTTGTAAAATTAATAATTTTATCGTTGTATTCATTTTGCTCTAACAATAGAGATAATGCGGCACAATCTTGGCTTTTTATAATTTTATCTGCAGTTTCTTCATCGCATATTAAATTATGTTTCAACATTATGTGTAATGGCCAGCACATACCATCTGACCGTCTTGAAAGTGCATTAACATCGATTATCCTATTCAGTTGCTCTAGTATCTGTTCAGCAGGATAGTTTGTTAGGTCAAGGATTCTATCAATTAAGGGAACTAAAACGGGGTAGTGCCAAGATAAATTTATAACAGAATCTAGTAAGTTGATTGCAGCATAATCATCAATGTGATTAAGAATGATGCTTATGGCATATTTCAACACGCTACCATCAGGCGTCGTTTTATTTAAACGAATCGCTTGATTTATGAATGTCAACGTTTCTGATGTTGTTAATTTATTTTCACCGTCGTGTTCATTGGCCAATCTGCTAGGGAGGAATGAAATTAATGTTAATATCCATTCATCTTCTGTTGGCGCTGGTAATGTCTCAATCCATGTTTTTTTTAAGTTTAGGGTGAGTTTGTAGATAGATAAGTAATTTTCTAGATCCAATATGAAGTCATTAGCATGTTCATTTGTATCACAATAGCATGTGTAGTCATCGATATACCTTATGAAGTGATATCCTTTTCGATTTAGCGCTTCATCTACAGATTGTAAAATAACCTCTACCAAGATACTTGATGTAGCAGGGCCAATTGGTATACCTTGAGTTTCATTTCTTTTGGTTCTTCTTTGATGAAAATCTAGATCTTCAGGCCAAGATTTTTTCTCGTTGTCTTTAAGTCGTCTTTTAGATTCTTCAACACCAACAATGGCCCATGGAATTGCATGTGTGTATATACTGTGAAAACAATTGCTAATATCAGCATGTACTCTAAAACGCTTTGTAAACTCAGCACATAGGGCTCGTCTAATTTTTTCTGATGGATCGTCGTAATTCATGACGAGTAGGCGCTTTTCATTGTGATGAAAAGTTGGCTTTATTTGGCTGCAATGGTTTTTGGTTATTTTTCTTATTTCATCCCAATTCTCGTGAATACAGTTTGCAAGATGTGAGTAAGCTTTTGGATTAATAATTCCAAGTAATCTAGGAATGTTATTGAATCTTGTTGAGCGATACTCTGTAAGACTATACCCTAAAGTTTTTCTTACTTTTGCTGCTGGTAATTTAACGAGAGAAGTCAGGACTTCTGGAGTAAACTGTCTAGAGTCAAATGATGGAGGTAGTTCACTTAACCCTAATCGTTGATTGGGGAAATAATTGTATCTAGAAAGAGCCTCAATAAGTAATCTTTTTTCTTCTTGGCCACCTTCAATAAACATATTGAGTTTCCTGTATAAATAGGGGACGTAGGTTAGATTAGCGAAGCGTAATCGTGAGTTCGAGAAGTATTTGTGAACGTGGCTGATACTCACTGTCCGGAATTTAATATAACGCCCAATCCCCGATAGGAAGGTACAGTCGCTTGCTACTGTACTTGTTTTAAGTTTTTAGCCGATAAAATTATGTCAATTGTACTTGTTATCTAGGTGCGACAATTTGGTTTAGCCATACGGTGGGCGAGAGGCTGAATCAGAGATAACAGTTCTCCTGATCATTGTCCAGAATAGACAGTGGCTGTTAACTGCTTTCGGGGCTGAAGGTTCGGGCTGCCCCTGTTGTTCGCCGAGATGAGAGCACAAAGTCAGGACGAAGGCCATTGCTTTTTCAATGCTAGCAGCAACAAGCCTTAGCTATCATAAATAGCATTGAATTAATGATTATGAATACGTGCAGTCTGATAGACTATTTATTAAGTTTTCTGTTTTTCCTTTCAGCTAGTTCATTAAGTTCGTGTTCGATTAACTGAAACCAGGTTTTATCTACGCGCTCGAAAGTATTCTCTTCATGCAAATATTTTACCAGTCGGCCCTCTTCATTATAACAATAGACATTGGCATCAGCCCAAACTTTGAGAACTGGAATTACATTGTGCCCCAACTCTTTGAATTGTTCTGCTGCTATATGTATATTCATCCATTCAGGAGCGTCTTCGCTATAAGCGTAAGAATAAACACCTCGTAAAAACTCCCAAAATGGTGCTACAGCCAATACTTCTGCATATGGCCACAACTCTTCTTTAACCTCTATAAAAAATCCACCTAGCGCTCCCATTGCATGAGAGATATAGTCATCTGGAAATTTAATTCCATATTTCTCTCCAAGTGTTATTACCTCATTTTTTGTCGGAGCCTGATCTCCTGCCGCAACAATGTAATAATCATCATCCCAGATTCCCAGTATCAGTTCTCTCGTTTTGTCTGTTACGTTAACCATTGTTTATTGTCATCCTGTTAATATTGTCTTTAGAGGCATGGTTAAATTAGTGAAGCGTAATTGGGCATTGTGGAAATAAGGTTATGCGTCGTTTGTTGTATTCAAATTTATTTTTCACCCACTTAATCATGTAGATTTCACTTGTTGCATAAGTGCGACCATTTGACCTTGGGGCTGATGGGGTAGGTTTTCCCCCTGTTGTTCGCCGAGGTGAGCCCGTTTGTCCAGGCCGCGAGGCAGGACGCCGAGCGAGCGGCGCTGGGCCAGGGGCCAAATCGGAATTGGACGAGCAACGCTCGCCCCGGTTTGGCGCAAGGACAAGGATGTCCGCAGCGGACTTTGACCGACGCCAGGGATGGTGGAGGTCAAAGCCCATCGGCGCGTGCCGTGTGACAAACGGGTGAACCGAGGGAACCCGACGCAGGAGGGCGAACAAGTGGGGGTGGCCTTTCTTTTGGTTCTTCGCGGGATCTTGGGGAAGTGGAAGTTGACAGACAGGGTGCTGGTAAACTGGCTGTCTCCAAACACACCACCACCATCACCCTGCTGTCGCCGTGCATCATATTGATATTGCCTCCTTCTGGCCAGGTTATACCGTCATCGCCCAAGCGCTTTCTGCCAACCATCACACCCTGTTTACCCTTGAGCCTCGCGCCGACCTGTTGCCCCGTTGTCGCCGATGCCTGCAACCCACGCCATTGATCCACGACCAACGTATCCGCCGGGTGCGTGAGCGAGACCTATTTGACCGACAAGTCTGGTTACAACTGCCTGTTCGCCGCGTCGACTGTCTGCGCTGTGGTCGCGTCAGTGAACATATCGACTGGCTCCCCTCTGGCTCCCGCCTCACCCGGCGCATGCAGTGCTGGATTGAAGCGCTCGTTCAGTACCTCCCCATCCGCCATGTCAGCCAGCTCACCGGGGTCGGTTGGCACACCATCAAGGAGATCGACAAGCGCCGTTTGCAGACCAGTGTGGGCACCATCGAACTTGGGGAGGTGCGGCGGCTGGTGATGGATGAGTTTGCCCTGCACAAGGGACACCGCTATGCCACCGTGATCATGGATGCCGAGCGAACCCGCGTCCTGTGGGTGGGGCACGGCAACAGCCGGGCCGCTATCCGTCCCTTCTTCGAGCAGCTCGGCGAGCGATGCCAGCAGATTGAGGCGGTGGCGATGGACATGAACACGGCGTTCGACCTGGAGGTGAAGCAACACTGCCCGCAGGCGGAGGTGGTCTACGACCTGTTCCACGTGGTGGCTCGCTATGGCCGAGAGGTGGTGGACCGGGTGCGAGTGGAGCAGGCGAATGCACTGAAAAGCGATAAACCGGCGCGAAAAGTGGTCAAAAGTGCGCGTTGGTTGCTGCTACGTAATCGGGCGAAGCTGAGTGAAAAACAGGATGTGAAGTTGCAGGAGCTGTTGGCGGCGAATCAACCGCTGGCGATGGTGTACGTGCTGAAAGAGGCGTTGAAGGGCATCTGGTATGCGCCGAGCGTGTGGGAAGGATGGCGACGATGGCGGAGCTGGATGCGGCAGGTGAAGGAAAGCGGGCTAGCGCCGCTGCAACGATTTGGTCGAAATTTATCGAAATATATGCGGGGGATCCTGGCGAGTGCAAACTACCCGATGCACACGAGTGTGCTGGAAGGGGTGAACAACAAGATCAAAGTGATAAAGCGTATGGCATATGGATTTAGGGACTCAGAATACTTTTTTCTGAAAATCAAGGCGGCCTTCCCCGGAAAGCCGCGATGAACCTTTCTTTTGGTGACTTTTCTTTGGCCACGCAAAGAAAAGTCACTCGCCCAGCCGCGCAGCGGCGGCGAAACCCCATCGAGGACGGAGTCCTCGTGTCCTGCACGGCGAAGCCGTGCCAATCAGGGTGGCTAGTGACCCCTCACCCTAGCCCTCTCCCGCAGGGGGAGAGGGGATTGTTCCCCAGTGCAATGCGCTCCGCTTATTGCACCCTACCTGTCTCCCACAAGGGGAGAGGGGATCGTTCCCCGGTGCAATGCGCTTCGCTTATTGGCACCCTACCTCTCTCCCGCAAGGGGGAGGGGATGGTTACCGCGGACGATTACGCTGCGCTAATCGACCCTACAGGCTTATTGCACCCTGCGCCTCGTCCCGTGGTGGGAGAGGCAACTCTCCCGCTGCTTGGTGCCCCATCTTCTGGAATGCTAGGATGCCCAACCGTCCTTTATCCAACCCTTATCAGTTATGGCAAACCGGCTCGTTGGCAGTAAAAACAGGATCACTCGGGCAGGGCGCTGGCTCGCAACCCGTGGCGCCGCGCTCTTTGCCGAACTCTCGGAGTTTCAGCAGCGCATCTGGGTGGTTAGCATAGTGAACGACACCTACACGGATACCTTTATCGTCAACGAAGGCAGCTTCGAGGAGCCCATGCAGTGGATGCGGCGCAAGCAGTACAACGCCGACATGCTGCAGCGGGTCGATGCCATGCAGCGCTCCCAGGTGATCCAGGTTGAGCTGGGTGACGTCCGCCATCGCCTGATGCGGGTCAAATAACCCGGATCGCGCCGAGCCGTATTTGGCGTTGGGCCAAACAGGGGGGTGGGCTCACAGACCGCACCTATCTGTCAAAGACGCTGCCGCCCCTGACTGTCGCCGCCACCTTGCGCCCTTGACCATCCATGAATACTCGGGGCCAACAGGGGCCGATGGTCATCTTACGGAACCCGCCTCGGCGGGGCCATCCAAATCCATGAAATTAGTGATGCAACTATCAGAATTAAATGGTTTTTCTCCTTTGCTGCAAAGTGGCAACCGGTGGTTGACCCGCGGCCGGGGTGTGATGGAAGATGAGCGCCGCGCCCGGCTGATGAGCGCCAGGTGCCATCATGGGCCCAACCTTCGACAGCATTCGCGCCACAGCCAATGACGCTGCCGACAGGTGCCCGCTGCCCTCAATAGGGGCGGTCACCACGGCTCAGATTTGGCCGACTTTGCGTTGGCTGCAAACGGAGCGCGTTACCGGACAATCGAGGGTCGTTCGACGACAAAGGCCGCCAAAACCGCAAAAATTGTGCCACGGCGGGGGCGCGCGGCTTGTGAAGGGCCCCCGGGGTTGGCTATCGTTTCAGCAATAGACATGCAAGCAGGGAGGTGTGCATGGACAGAATATTGCAGGCGTTGTCGCTGCAAGTGACCGGGGCGCGGGATCTGGAGAGCCTGACCCGCCCGCTGCTGGAGATGCTCGAGACGGTCACCGGGCTCGAGTCCACCTATCTGACCGAAATCGACCTTGGTCACGACACCCAACATATCCGCTTTGCCCGCAACGCCGCCGACTTGCAGATCCCCGAAGGGGCCTCGGTGGCCTGGGGCGATACCCTCTGCCGACGGGCCCTCGACGAGGGGCGTTTCTACACCGACGATGTGGCGAGCTGCTGGGGAGATTCCCAGGCGGCGCAGGCGCTCGGCATTCGCACCTACCTGAGCTGCCCGGTACGCACCCCTTCGGGCTCCCTCTATGGCACCCTGTGCGCCGCCAGTGCCAAACACAAGCCGCTGACGGCGGGATCGGATCACCTGATCGCCTTCTTTGCCCGGTTGATCGCCGAGCAGGTGGAGCGCGAACAGCTGCTGCAGCAGTTGCAGCAGGCCAACCACGAGCTGTCGCGCCAGGCGCTGAGCGACCCGCTGACCGGGCTGCCCAACCGGCGGGCGCTGATGCATGAGCTCAACCGGCTGTTTTCACTGGCGGAGCGGGTCGAGCATCCGCTGCTGCTCGGCTTTATCGATCTCGACGGCTTCAAGGCGATCAACGATACCCACGGCCACGACACCGGCGACCTGCTGTTGCAGCGGGTGGCCGGGGCGCTGTCAACCGTGCTGCGCGGCAGCGATCTGCTGGCGCGGGTGGGGGGCGACGAGTTCGTGGCGGTGGGGATGGGGCCGCAGTGCGGCGAAGAGACGCGGGAGGCGGCGGTGCAGGGCTTTCAGCGCCGGCTGTTCGAGGCGAGCCTGGTGCAGCTCGAGGTGCCCGCCGGCCTGCTGCACTATCCCGGCGCCAGCGTGGGGGTGGTGGCCATCGATCCGGCCAGCAGCACGGTGGACGAGGCGCTCAGGCTGGCCGATGCCTGCATGTACGAGGTCAAGCGCCAGCGTCGGCGGCCGAGCTGACTGCGCAGGCGAGACAAGCAAGCAAAAGGGGCCCCGGCGGGCCCCTTTTTCATGCCACCCCTCAGCGGGCGGGGAAGTACTTGGCCTGGATCTGCTGGAACTCGCTGCTGGCCAGCACCTGGGTCAGGCCGCTCTGGAACTCCTTGACCAGCTCGTCGCTCACCGGGTGGCTGAAGGCGAAGCAGAACTGCTCCGAGCTCAGCATCCAGAACACCTTGAACTGGGCGGGATCCAGCTGCTGGGAGGCGATCAGATCCAGCATGGTGGTTTTGTTGGTGGAGATGAGATCGACCCGGCCTGAGGTGAGCATCTTGAGCGCCTGGGGCAGGCGGTTGGCGGTCATGATCTTCTGCTCGTCAAAGCCGTTGTTGAGCAGCAGCTGTTCCCCCACGTCGGCCCGCACCGCCCCTATGTTGTACTTTTCGGCATCCTCCAGCTTGGCGATGTTGACCGGGCTCTTGGCCAGCCCCATCAGCACGATCTCGGCATAGCCGATGGGGCAGGCCCACTTGAACAGCGGATCCCGCGCCTCGGTGCGGGCAGTGGAGAAGAGTACCACGTTGGGTTTCTGGGTCAGCAAGTAGTAACCCCGCGCCCAGGGCATGATGGTGATGGGCTGCTGCGGGGTGTTGGTCTTCTGCCATACCTGCTGCAGCAGCTCGACGGCAAGCCCGGTGGGGGCGCCGGATTCGTTGGAGAAGTTGTAGGGTTTGTACTCTTCGGTGAGGTAGTGCAGCTTGCCAAGCTCCGGGCTGGCCTGGGCGAGGGTGACAAACGCGAGTGCGGCGAATCCAATCCATTTTTTCATGTTGGCCATCCTGGTGGGGTGTAGCGTCATTCTCAAGTGTTATCAAAGCCCGCCAAATCGCCACTCGCCGTGCACTGGTGGCGAGAGGTACCGGGCCTTCTCAGGGGGCGGGCAGGTATTTGAGCCGCAGCCCCTGATATTCCGAAGAGGCGAGCGCCTGGGTGAGGGCGCGCTGGAACTGCTTGATGACGCCGTCATCCACCTGGCGACTGAAGGCGTAGCAGAGCTCCTCGGCATCCAGCACGAAGGCCACCGTGAAATCATTGACATCGAGCTGCAGCGCCTTGATGGCGTCATAAGCCGCCAGCTTGCCGGTGGCCAGCAGATCGGCGCGGCCCGACACCAGCATCTTCAGCGCCTGGCTCAGCCGGTTGGCGGAGATGATGCGGCTCTCGTCCATGCCGCGATTGAGCAGCAATTGTTCGGAGGCATCGGCGCGCACGGCGCTGATGCGGTAGTCGTTGATCTGCTCGACGGCGCTGAGGGTGAGGGGGCGGCGCTTGTGGGCCAGCAGCACGTACTCGGAGTAGCCGATGGGGCACACCCACTTGAACAGGGGGTCGCGGGTGTCGGTGCGGGCGGTGGAGAAGAGCACCACGTTGGGTTTCTGGGTCAGCAGGTAGTAGCCTCGCGCCCAGGGCAGGATGCGAATGGGCTGGGCGGGAGTCTGGGTGCGCTGCCAGATCAGTTGCAGCAGCTCCACCGCCAGCCCGCCGGGCTGACCGCTCTGGTCGGTGAAGTTGTAGGGGGGATACTCCTCGGTCAGGTACTCCAGCTTGCCGAGCTCGGCCTGCGCCGTGCCAAGGCATGACAACAGCAGCAGGCAACCGCAAAACCTTATCCTCATGGGCATTCCTTGGCGTAGCGCGGGCGATCCATCTTGCCCTAGTGTGGGCAAAAAAGCCTGATATTGCCAGTAGTTACCAGCGCGCTCTGGTATTTCCCACCGGTTTCAACTGCTCATCGCGAAGCCCCACCAAGAGCGCCTTGCCGCTCTCCTGCAGGCGAAATTCGCCGTAGCGCGCCGCCTCGTACTGCTCGCCGGTGCCCTCTTCGAAGAAGTAGGCGTCGGGGCCGATGAGCCACTGGCCGTCGCTGCGGCGCACCTGCAGCCGCCGCTGATCGCGGGCCAGCTGATCCGGCTTGCCCCCTTCCACCCAGCTGGCGACCTGCTGCTCGTCGAGGCGGATCACCAGGGTGTCGGCGGGGGCCTCATCTTGTTGCCGGTTGCCAAGCTGGCGGGCCAGCTCGTAGTTGAGGCGCATGTAATCCCCCTGCATCAGGGAGCGGGGGTCGACCGGGGCGAGGCGCAGCAGCACCACCTCGCCGCTGCTCATGGCGCGCTCGTAGCGCCAGACGGTGACGTTGATGGCCGCCAGGATGGCGAGGCCGGTCAGCAGCAGGGCGAGTCGTCTCATGAGGGGCTCCGCAGGCTCAGCCGTTTGAGCAGCTGGCGGGCGCCGAGCAGCAGCGCGCCCGAGCCCAGCAGCAGCCAGGATTTGGTCATCAGGGTCAGCCCCAGATCGTAGTAATAGAGGGAGCCAAAGCCGACCAGCAGCAGGCCGGCCAGGGTCATCAGACCGACGCTGCCGGCATAGAAGCCGAGTACCAGCACCAGGGCGCCGGCCCCCATGCCGGGGATGAGGGCGCTGATCAGCACCAGCGGTAGCCCGTACAGCAGCGGCAGTTTCAGCCGGACCATCAGCCCCAGCAACAGGGCGGCGCAGAGCAGCGGGTTGAGCCAGAGCGGCAGGCGGGAGTGGCCCAGTTCGTCGAGCATGCTGGCGCCGCCGTCCCACAGCGGGTGGTGCAGGCGCCCCAGCACCAGCAGGGAGAGCGCCAGCCCCAGGGTGAGGGATTCATAGAGCTGATGGCGCAGTGGATCGCGCTCTGCCTGCAGCCAGCAGAGGGCCACCGCCGTCATCACCAGCGGCAGGGCCAGCAGTTGCAGGCCGAGGCAGGCGAGGCCAAGGGTGAGCAGGATGGCGGCGGCGAAGCTGTGAAACAGCCGGATCAGCCAGTGCTCGAACAGGGCGGCGATGGCCAGCGACAGCAGGGCGAGGCCGAACCAGAGCGGGGCCGAGTGCAGATCCAGCCGATCGAGCAGGCCGTAGAGCAGCCAGGCGTCGCCGGCCAGCGCCAGCGCCAGCACGAACTGATCCCACAGATCGCTGCGGGTGGCGAAGCGGTTGAGGCAAAAGGCGATGACCATCAGCACGATGCCCATCAGCAGGGCGCTGTCGGCATCCCGGGTGAGCTGGGAGAACGACATGAACAGGAAGAACAGCAGGAACAGGGCGGCAATCCAGCCCACCATGCCGAGCAGAAAGCGGCTCGACCAGTGGGGCTGGTCGTCACGGGGGGCATCCCCTTCCACCAGCTGGGCCTGTTGCAGTCGCTGCCAGGGGGTCAGATCACTCATGGGGCCTCCGTTGTTGTTGCAGCCAGCGGCTGGCCGCCACCGACAGGCCGATGGCGATGAGGCAGAGCAGCAGGAAGCCGTCGACGTCCGGCTCCATCCATTTGCCGAGCGCCGTCAGCAGCACCACGATGAGGCTCAGGCAGCCCATGGCGAGCCCGGCGATGAATCTGTGGTGCCAGCGTAGGTAGGCGGCCGCCAGCCAGCCGAGCCAGGCCGGCCAGACCCAGGGGGAGGCGACATCGAACAGCGCCAGCAGGGTCAGCAGGGTAACGCCGAACCCGGCGGCCAGCCCCGCCAGCCAGGAGGGCATCAACCGGTAGTGAGCAGGCACCAGCAGCAGTATGCCCCAGAGGGCGGCGTTGAACAGGGTCAGGCACCAGCCGAGGGCCTCCTCGTTGAAGGCGAAGAAGAAGTTGAACAGGCCGAGCCGCCAGTAGAGTACCAGCGCCAGCTGGCCGAGCAGCCAGCTCAAGGTCCACAGCAGCGGGCTCTGGCCGAGTGCCGCCAGCGGCAGCAGCATCAGCGCCCAGGTGGCGAACAGCTGCCAGGGATCGGCGCCGGTCTGGTAGGTCTGTCCCACCAGCGCCAGCAGGGCGCCGATGTTGAGGGCGATGGCGAGCAGCAGCGCCTGGCGCTGGCTGTCGGCAAGGGGCTTGCGCCACAGCAACAGCAGCATGGCGAGCAGCGGCAGCTCCAGCAGCGCGAGGCGCGAGAGGCGGCCCAGCTCCTGCCAGTTGAAGGCGACGAAGAACACCAGGCCGGCGCCGAGGCACAGGCTGCCAAGCCAGAGCAGCAGCCGATCGAACAGCCACTGCCAGCGGGCAGGGCCGGGGGGCAGCTCGCACAGGGCGAGGGCGGCGGGCAGGCTGGCCCGCTCGAGGCGTCCACGCCTGACCCAGTCGAACAGCGTCTGTCTTGAAGTGAAGTGCATGGGATGCTCCATCAGGTTTGCCGCATTATGCCACGGCCATGGCGCCGATTGGCAGCCCCCGTCTGCGGGCGCTACCAGCCCGGCAAGCAGATGCAAAAAGCCCCGCCAAAGGGCGGGGCTTGCAAGGACACGACATGGGCGCGGGAGCGGCGTCGGCAAGTGCTCACCCTTGCCTCGCCACCTTCTGATCCGACCGGGTTAGGCGAACAGCAGGGTGCTCACCCCGAGGCCCACGAACAGGATGGCGCAGGCGATGCGGATCCCCTTGAGCGGCAGGCGATCGGCCCCCAGCTTGCCAAGCAGCACCACCGGCACGTTGGCCAGCATCATGCCGAGGGTGGTGCCGGTGATGACCTGGGTCAGCGAGTCATACTTGGCCGCCAGCAGCACGGTGGCGATCTGGGTCTTGTCACCGATCTCGGCGATGAAGAACAGCACGAAGGTGGCCATGAAGGGGCCGTATTTGTCGAGCGGGCTCTCCTCGTCGTCCATCTTGTCCGGCACCAGGATCCAGGCGGCCATGGCGATGAAGGCACCGGCCACCAGATAGGTCATCACCTTGGGATCGAGCCAGCGGCTGATGAACTCGCCAAGCCAGGCGGCGCCGGCGTGGTTGAGCAGGGTGGCTGCCAGCATGCCGGCGATGATGGGCCAGGGCTTGCGAAAACGACAGATGAGCAACAGCGCCAGCAGCTGGGTCTTGTCGCCGATTTCGGCGATGGCCACGCTGAGGGTTGAGGTTAACAAGGCTTCCATAAAAATGACCGGGGGACGGAATTGTTATACCTGAGACAAGCCTGCGCCATCCGTCCCCGGTATTGGCACTGGCCCGTCAAAGGTCTTGTCAAATCCGCGGCTGGCGTGGATCACCCTGACCATGGTGAGTTGGCACCAAGCATGTTGATCAGGGTCGCGAACCGGTTTGGGGCCGGCTGGCGAGACTACTCCCCCTCGATGGGAGCGGGCATTCTAGGGAAAAAGCGAAAGTGACGCAAGCCGGGCAGCGCGGGGATCAGCCGCCCACCAGCTTGACGCTGAAACCGGCCTTCTCGAGCTCGGCCTTGATCAGATCCCGTTTGTCCCCCTGGATCTCGATCACCCCCTCTTTCAGGCCGCCGCCGGTGCCGCACTTTTTCTTGAGCAGGGTGGCGAGGCTCTTTTGCTGTTCGGCCGGGACGCCGTGGATGGTGATGACCCCGGCGCCCTTGCGCCCCTTGGTTTCGCGGCGGATGCGCACCACCCCGTCGGTGGGGAAGGGGGAGGCGGATTGCGGCTGGCTCTGTTCTTTGATGATGCCGCCGTCCGTGCTGTAAACCAGGCGGCTGTTGTTGTCATGACTCATGGCAGTTATTTGTGGGTTAGCTAAGCGGAGTTTGATTTTACTCAAATAAGCGTTGAAAACACGGATTATAATGCCCCAAGTAAAAGAGAATTATTATTGTTTAACTTCAGGAGTCAGTCATGGTACTCGCGCAGTTGTCACCGGGACAGAGTGCTCGCATCAAGAACATGAATCAATTGACCCGTCCCCTGCGGCGCAAGCTGATGGTGATGGGCTTGTTGCCCCAGACTGAAGTCATCTATTTGCGCGCGGCCCCGCTCGGGGATCCGCTGCAGATCCAGTGTCAGGGGATCTGCCTCTCCATGCAAAAAAGTCTGGCCCAGCAAATCGAGGTCGAGCCGGTATGAACTACTCCCTGGTAACCGTCGGCAACCCCAATAGCGGCAAGACTTCCCTGTTCAACGCCCTGACCGGGGCCCGCCAGCAGGTGGGCAACTGGAGCGGCGTCACGGTCGACAAGAAGATGGGCGAGTTCTCCGCCCAGGGGCACGACTACAAGCTGATGGACCTGCCCGGCATCTATAGCCTGGCCAATCAGGAGGGGAGCCTGGACGAGCAGATCGCCAGCCGCTTCGTGGAGGGCCAGCAGCCGGATCTGCTGCTCAACGTCATCGATGCCGCCAACCTGGAGCGCTCCCTCTACCTCACGCTGCAACTGCGCGAGCTGGGGCTGCCCATGGTGGTGGTGCTCAACAAGATGGACATCCTGCAAAAGCGGCGCATCACCATCGACGAGAGCAAGCTCGCCAACACCCTCGGCTGCCCGGTGGTGGCCCTCTCAGCCCACAATCGCCAGCAGGTTGCCGCCTTCAAGAACCAGATCCAGCAGTTCATCGGCCAGCCGCAGCCGGCGTTGTTGCTGGACTACGGCCATGAGCTTGAAAAAGATCTGGCGGAGCTCGAGACCCTGCTCGCCCCGCACCACCTCACCACCCGTGGCCGCGCTTTGCGCCTGTTGGAAGAGGATGCGGTGATGCAGGAGACCCTGCTGCCCGGCCAGCAGGCCGCCGCCGCCAACGTGGTGGCCCGCGCTCACCACGGGCAGGACGTCGACCTGCAACTGGCGGACATTCGCTACGGCCACATCCACCAGTGGGCCGCCCAGGCGTGCCAGCAGAAGGGCAAGCTCACCGCGGCCCAGAGCGAGCGGCTCGATCGGGTGCTGCTCAATCGCTGGTTCGGCATCCCCTTCTTCCTGCTGGTGATGTACCTGATGTTCATGTTCGCCATCAAGGTGGGCAGCGCCTTCATCGACTTCTTCGACATCATGGGCGGCGCCCTGTTTGTCGACGGGGTGCACCACCTGCTGGGGCTGATCCATGCACCGGACTGGCTGGGAGCCATCCTGGCGGACGGCTTCGGGGTGGGTTTGCAGACCGTCGCCACCTTCATCCCGGTGATCGGCTGCCTCTATTTGTTCCTGGCGGTGCTGGAGAGCTCCGGCTACCTGGCCCGCGCCGCCTTCGTGGTGGATGCCCTGATGCGCCGCCTCGGCCTGCCGGGCAAGGCGTTCGTCCCCATGCTGATGGGCTTTGGCTGCACCGTGCCCTCGGTGATGGCGACCCGCACCCTCAACTCCGAGCGTGAGCGGCTGATGACCTCGGCCATGGCTCCCTTCATGTCGTGCGGTGCCCGCCTGCCGGTCTACGCCCTGTTCGCGGTGGCCTTCTTCCCCGAGTCGGGCCAGAACCTGGTGTTCGGTCTCTACCTCATCGGCATCCTGGTGGCGGTGCTCACCGGCCTGTTGCTGCGCAGCACCCTGCTGCCGGGCAAGAGCGACTCCATGCTGATGGAGATGCCGGACTACGAGTGGCCGCGCCCGGTCAACGTCGGCATCAAGACCTGGCAGAAGCTCAAATCCTTCGTCTTTGGCGCCGGTAAGACCATCGTGCTGGTGGTCGCCGTGCTGAGCGTGCTCAACTCCTTGGGCACCGACGGCAGCTTCGGTCATCAGGATCAGGAGAGCTCGGTGCTGAGCAAAATCAGCCAGGCGGTGACCCCGGTGCTGCACCCCATCGGTGTGCGCGACGACAACTGGCAGGCCACGGTCGGCATCGTCACCGGCATCTTCGCCAAAGAGGCGGTGGTCGGTACCCTGAACAGCCTCTACGCCGGCAGCGGTGACGGGGAAGAGGAGGCGAGCGAGTTCTCTCTGGTGAACAGCTTCCAGGAGGCGATCGCCGCGGTCGCCACCAATCTGGCCGACATCGACCCGACCGACCCCATGGGGCTGGCGGTGGGCAACCTGGATGACCAGAAAGCTGCCGCCGAGGCGCAGGAGGTGGACGTCTCCACCTACGGCAACATGCAGAGCCACTTCGACGGCGCGGCCGGTGCCTTCGCCTACCTCTTGTTCGTGCTGCTCTACATGCCCTGCGCCGCCGCCATGGGTGCCCTGGTGCGGGAGACCGGTCGCCAGTGGGCCCTGCTGACTGCCGCCTGGTGCAACTACATGGCCTTTATGTGCGCCACCGTCTTCTATCAGCTGGCCACCTTTGCCGCGCACCCCGAGCAGAGCCTGTTCTGGGTGGCGAGCTACGGCGGCTCCCTGCTGCTGCTCTGGTGGGCCGGCCGTCGCCACGGCGACATCGTCGCCCGCAAGGTGGTGACCCTGTGATCCTGCGCGAGCTGGGGGAGTACCTCGCCGCGCAGCAGAAGGTGAGCCGGCGCGAGCTGGCCCGCCACTTCCACACTTCGGAAGATGCGGTGGAGGCCATGCTCGGCGTCTGGATGCGCAAGGGACGGGTCGCCAAGCGGGAGACCCAGGTGTGCGGCGGATCCTGCTGCGGCAAGAGCCAGGAGGTGATGTTCGAGTGGTGCGAGCCGGGCCAGATTGGTCTGGTGCAGAAGGGCTGAGCCAGCGCGCTTGCTCGCGCCCGATGCCCCGCATTCAGATATATAAAAAGACCCGCCGCTGGCGGGTCTTTTTATTGGCGCGTGTTCGCTGTGTTGGCTGTGTTCACGTTGGGGGGGGGGCAGATCAGCGCCCCAGCCAGCGCTGGCCCACCTCGGCGTGGCGATACCAGGCCATCAGCGCCTGCTGGCCGGCGATGTCGTCCACCGCCGGTGACCAGGGGGCGAAGTCCTCTTCCCGAAAGGGGGCGTAGGGGCCGTGTTTCACCTCGAAGATGACGGCGCCGGGATCCAGAGAGAGCACCGCATGCCAGCTGGCGACCGGGGTCTCCAGCACCGAGGTCTCTTCCCCCAGCACGGCTCGGGCAATGACGGTGCCCTCGTCATCGAAGTTGAGCACCACGAAGCGCCCTTGCAGCGAGGTGAGCAGCTCCCAGGTCTGCAGGTGGCGATGGGGGCGGATATAGGTGCCCGGCTCCATGGCGATGGCCAGGCGCTGGATGGGGTCGGCCAGCTCCTGATGCAGGTTGTGGTTCATGCGTAGGCGCGGGGAGTGGGCGGCCTCGTCGGCGAGGCTGGCAAGGCGGGCAACATCCAGTTTTTTCATATGCGATTCCATGGTGAGACGAAGGCAGGGCCGAGCGCAGAGTAGCATGCCCGGCAACCTGTCAGGCAAGGGGCGAGCGGTAAGCAAATGTAAAAAGGGAGCCTCTATGACTCCCTCTGCTATGACTGTTCGGCATCACAATCTGGCCAGCATCTCCTTGGTGACCAGCACTATGCCCTGCTCGGAGCGGTAGAAGCGGCGGGCATCCTCGCAGGCGTTTTCCCCCACCACCAGCCCTTCCGGCAGCTTGCAGCCCTTGTCGATCACCACTCGGCGCAGCCGGCAGCCCGGGCCTATCTCGACCCCGGGGAAGATCACCGCCTGATCCAGGGTGCAGAAGGAGTCGACCCGCACATTGGTAAACAGCACCGAGCTCACGATGAAGGAGCCGCTGACGATGGTGCCGCCGGCAAACATGGAGTTGATGGTCATGCCGTGCTGGCCGTTTCTGTCCTGCACGAACTTGGCGGGCGGGGTCATGTTCTGGCTGGTCCAGATGGGCCAGTCCTGATCGTAGATGTCGAGCTCCGGGGTGACGGAGGCGAGATCCATGTTGGCTTCCCAGAACGAATCCACCGTGCCCACGTCGCGCCAGTAGGGGCGCTTTTGCGGGCAGCAGCCGACACAGGACATGCTGAACGGGTGGGCGTAGGCGGTGCCCTCTTGCACCACCCGCGGGATCACGTCCATGCCGAAATCGTGGTGGGAGGCCGGATTGGCGAGATCCTCTTCCAGCAACTGGTAGAGGTAGTCGGCCTCGAAGATGTAGACCCCCATGGAGGCCAGCGCGGTGTCGGGCTTGCCCGGCATGGCAGGCGGGTTGGCGGGCTTCTCGACGAAGGCATTGATCTTGCGATCCCCATCCACCGCCATCACCCCGAAGGCGCTCGCCTCATCCCGCGGCACCTCGATGCAGGCTACCGTCACCCTGGCCCCCATGTTGACGTGATCGAGCAGCATGGCGGCGTAATCCATCTTGTAGATGTGATCCCCTGCCAGCACCACCACATACTTGGGGCCGTGATCGCGAATGATGTCCAGATTCTGGTAGACCGCATCGGCGGTGCCGCGATACCAGTTGACCTCGTCCACCCGTTGCTGGGCGGGCAGCAGGTCGATGAACTCGTTCATCTGGTAGCGCAGAAAGGACCAGCCGGACTGCAGGTGGCGCAGCAGGCTGTGGGATTTGTATTGGGTCACCACCCCGACCCGGCGAATGCCGGAGTTGATGCAGTTGGAGAGTACGAAGTCGATGATGCGGAACTTGCCGCCGAAATGCACTGCCGGTTTCGCCCTGTTGTCCGTCAACTGTTTGAGGCGACTGCCCCGCCCTCCTGCGAGAACCAAGGCCATGGTCTCGTTCAGCAACTGTCTGGACTGTGCTGTATTGGCAGGTTGTAACAACATTGAATACCCCTTTATTGATAGAACCCCTTGATACTGCCTCCTTTGAAGCCAGTATGAAAGTGCTTTCACTCACACTTCTCACACGGTTTTTTGGTGAAGTGATGGTTTTGTCATTTGTGGTGACAAAATCTGTCGCAGATGGCGCGATAGTTCACCAGATGTCACGGCGGCGCTGGGCTGGCGGGGAGGGCGGTGGCCTTGAAGGGCGGTCAGATGTGGGCGTTTCTTGTGCAAACACCCGCCGAAGCGGGGGTTTGCAGGTGCTGTCAGGGGGCGGGCGAGGTCAGAACAGATCGTCTTTTTCGTCCTTGGTGGGCTCGAGGCTCCAGCCGGTGGCATCGCTGCTGCTCGCGATCTGGCCCTTTTCCTTCCACAGCTTGATCTTGAGGCGCAGGTTGTTGGCCGAGTCGGCGTTCTTCACCGCCTCCTCCTCGTCGATCACCCCCTCGACCACCAGATCGAACAGGGCGCTGTCGAAGGTGACCATGCCGAGGGCCTTGGATTTTTCCATCACCTCCTTGAGGCCGCCAAATTCGCCGCGTTTGATCATGTCGCGAATGGTGTGGGTGCCCAGCATGATCTCCACCGCCGCCCGGCGGCCACCGTCGCTGGTTTTGACCAGCCGCTGGGAGACGAACGCCTTGAGGTTGTTGCCAAGGTCGTTGAGCAGCTGGGGTCGGCGCTCTTCCGGGAAGAAGTTGATGATGCGGTCCAGCGCCTGGTTGGCGTTGTTGGCGTGCAGGGTGGAGATGGCCAGGTGGCCGGTCTCGGAGAAGGCCAGCGCGTGCTCCATGGTCTCGCGGTCGCGAATTTCACCGATGAGGATCACGTCCGGCGCCTGGCGCAGGGTGTTCTTGAGGGCGGCGTGGAAGCTGCGGGTGTCCACCCCCACCTCGCGCTGGTTGATGATGCTCTTGCGGTGACGGTGCACGAACTCCACCGGATCCTCGATGGTGATGATGTGGCCGCCGCTGTTGCGGTTGCGATGGTCGATGAGGGCTGCGAGCGAAGTGGACTTGCCCGAGCCGGTACCGCCGACGAACAGCACCAGGCCGCGCTTCTCCATGATGGTGTCGAGCAGCACGGGGGGCAGTTTCAGATCCTCGAAGCGGGGGATCTCGGTCTTGATGTTGCGCGCCACCAGCGACACTTCGTTGCGCTGCTTGAAGATGTTGATCCGAAAGCGGCCGATCTGGGGCAGCGAGATGGCGAGGTTCATCTCCAGCTCCCGTTCGAACTGCTGCTTTTGCTCGCCGTCCATGATGGCGTCGGCTATTCTGGCCACCTCGCCGGGTTCGAGCGGCGTCTCACTGAGCGGACGCAGGCCACCGTTGAACTTGGCGCAAGGGGGGGCGCCGGTCGACAGATAGAGGTCGGAGCCATCCTGCTTGGCCAGGATCTGTAGCATGTCTCGCAATTCCATTGGTTTTGCCTCGTCTATCAAGCAGATGCAATTACATCGAATGTCATTGAGTGTACAGCGTCAGGCGCCGGTGAGTTTCTCGCGAAAGACAAAAAACACCGCGCCCAGGATGCACAGGCCGGCCCACAGGTAATCCCATTTCAGATCCTCTTTCAGATAGAAGATGGAGAAGGGGACGAACACGGTGAGGGTGATCACCTCCTGCAGGATCTTGAGCTGGCCGACGGAGAGCACGGTGTGGCCGATGCGGTTGGCAGGCACCTGCAGCAGATATTCGAACAGTGCAATGCCCCAGCTCACCAGGGCGGCGATGATCCAGGGTTTGTGATTCATGCTCTTGAGGTGGGCATACCAGGCGAAGGTCATGAAGACGTTGCTGCACAGCAGCAGGCCGATGCTGGTAAAGATAGGGTTCATTAGGTTCTCCTTTAAAATCAATCGCATTTTATCTCCGAACCACGGGTTTTCATAAGTGGGGCGGCAGGGTATTTTTAATCCATCAAGGATGAAGTCACAGAGGGTTGTACGGGATGGGCAAGACAAGCTGGGGTGTGCTTGGTCTGCTGTTTGCCTGCCTGGTGCATGGGGCGCCGACCCTGACGGTGGCCACCGATGTCTGGCCGCCGTTTCGGATCGTGCAGCCGGACGGCCGCTTCGGCGGACTGGACATGGACATCTTGCAGCAGTTGCAGCGCCGCAGCGGCATCCGCTTCGAGGTGAAACGGGTGCCCTGGGGGCGGGCGCTCAAGCAGATGCAGACCGGCCAGGTGGACCTGATGATCGGGCTGGCGATGACGGCAGAGCGGGCGGCCTTCATCGATTATCTGCAGCCGGCCTACTATCAGTGCCGGCCGGCCTTCTACGGCAAGGCGGCGGCGGTATCGACCCTGCGCACCTACGCCGACCTGCAGGGCAAGAAGGTGGGCTATGTGCTCAATTCGGCCTATTTTGCCCCCTTTGATGCCGATAACCGGCTCGACAAGCACGGGGTGCCCACCGAGGATCAGCTGCTGCGCATGGTGCAGCGCGGCCACCTGCCGCTGATGATCGGCACCGACTGCCAGGTGGACTACGCCCTGAGCCAGGACAACGAGGCCAGCCTGCTCAAGGCGGCCTATCAGCCGCCGCAACCTGTGGTGCTCTATCTGGGCATGAGCAAGCACTCCCCCCATCAGGCGCTGCAGCAACCGCTGGCACTGGCCCTGCAGGAGCTGGTGGCAAGCGGCGAAATTGCCGCCCTCGCCAAGCCTTACCAGCCTTGACCTCGGGTAGTAACACGCTGTTATCATGCGTTTTTCATGACTCGCGCCAGTTGCTTAACAGGCTCTGGCGCTGGCTCGTTCTCACCTTCGGAGAGCCTCTGTGTATCTCTCTTTGCTCGCCCGCCAGCAGCGCTGGCAGCGGCGCTGGTTGCTCGGCCTGCTGCTGCTGACCCTGGCGCTGTTTCTCTGCTCTCTCGCCTGGGGAGAATTCGTCTTGCTGCCCTGGCAGCCGCTGGGGGATCTCGAGCAGCGCATCCTGCTGGAGCTGCGCCTGCCGCGCGCCCTGCTGGCCCTGCTGGCGGGGGCGGCGCTCGCCTGCGGCGGCGCCGTGCTGCAGGTGATGCTGCACAACCCGGTGGCCGAACCCGGCCTGCTCGGCGTCTCGAGCGGGGCGGGATTGGCCGCCATGGTGGCGATGGCGGTGGCCAAGGCCCTTGGTGTCTATCTGCCGGGCTGGGGGTTGTCGCTGGCGGCCTTCGGCGGCGCCCTGCTGGTGACCATGCTGCTCATTCGGTTGGCGCGCCGGGCCCGGCTTGGCCATGCCCGGCTGCTGCTGTTCGGGGTCGCCATCGGCATCCTCACCAATGCCGCCATGACCTGGTTGATGTACTTTGCCAATGATGCCTCCCTGCGTGAATTCATGTTCTGGATGATGGGCAGCCTGGCCTACGGCAGCCAGCAACTGGCCTGGTGGTGGCTGCTGTTCCCGCTCGCCCTCGGCTGGCTCGGCTGGCAGGGCAAGGCGCTGCAGCAACTGCTGCTGGGAGAGACCCAGGCCCGCCTGATGGGGCTCGATGTGGACAAGATGCGGGTGCGGCTGGTGCTGGCGGTGTGCCTGCTCACCGGGATGGCGGTGGCGCTGTGCGGGGTCATCGGCTTCGTCGGGCTGGTGGTGCCCCATCTGCTGCGGCTGTGTGGCGGCAGCGATCAGCGCTTCCTGCTGCCCGCCTCGGCGCTGGGGGGCGGCGCCCTGCTGCTGGCGGCCGATCTCATCGCCCGCTCCGCCTTGCGGGCGGGGGAGCTGCCCATCGGGGTCATCACCGCCTCGGTCGGCGCCCCGCTCTTTATCTATCTGTTGTTGAGGCAAGATGCCCATGCCAGCACCTGATCACCTCGGGGGTCAGCCTCCCTTGCTGGCGGCCCGCGCCCTGGCCGTCGCCAACCGGCTCGCCCCCCTCGACCTTGCCTGGCAGGGGGGCCAGCTGGTGGCCCTGCTCGGCCCCAACGGCAGCGGCAAGTCGACCCTGCTCGGCGCCCTGGCCGGCCTCTTGCCGGGGCAAGGGGAGGTACGCATCGGCGGGGCGTCGCTGGCGGACTTGAGCTGGCCGGCGCTGGCACAGCGGCGCGCCATGCTGCCCCAGCGCCAGCCCCAGCTGTTCCATATTCCGGTGTTCCAGGTGCTGAGCCTGGGGCTCGATGAGGCTCAACCTGCGAGCAGACAGAACGAGGCTATTCAGGCGCTGTGCCTGACGCTGGAGCTGGAAGCCTTGCTGGCGCGGGACTTCAGCCGCCTATCTGGCGGGGAGCAGCAGCGGGTGCTGATCGCCCGCACCCTGTTGCAGGTGTGGCCGAGCCTCAACCCGGGCGGGCGAGTATTGCTGCTGGACGAACCGCTGGCGGGGCTGGATCTGCACCATCAGCTGGCGCTGCTGCGGCTGCTCAAGCAACTGGCCGGGCAGGGGTTGCTGGTGGTGCTCGCCATCCACGACATCAACCTGGCCATCGACTGGGCCGATCGCCTGCTCTGTCTGCAACAGGGGCGGGTGGTGCGGGAGGGGGGCGTCGAGCTGGTGGACGAGGCGTTGCTGGCGCAGGTGTTTCAGATAAAGACCGATCGCATCGAGGCGGGCGGCCGGGTCTGGTTTATGCCGAGCCTGTGAGAGACAAGCAAGGCCTTGGCGTCAGCCGAGGGCCTTTTTGAAGAAGACGACCCGCTCCGTTTCGGCAAAGCCGAGCCGCTGGTGCAGCTGCTGGGAGGCAAGATTGTCGATGGCGGCATCGGAGGCCAGCTCACGACAGCCGAGCTCGCGGCCCCACTGGGCCACCCGGGCAATCAAGGCCTGAGCCAACCCGCGCCGGCGCGAAGCCGGCTGCACATAGACCCCTTCCAGATAGACCACCGGGCTGCTCTCGCAGCCGTTCACGTAATCGCGGCGCAGGGCGGCATCGGCAAAGGCCACCGCCTGGTTCTGCGCATCCAGCACCAGAAAGGCGTTGAGATGGGCTGCGGCCAGCAGCTCGGCCCCTTCCTGCAGATGGGCCGCCATTTCGTGGTGCGGCCACAACTGCTGGCGCAGGGTTGCCCACTGCGCCAGCCGCGTCTCGTCGAGGGGCACTATCCGCCAGTCGGCGTTCGTCATCCGCACTCAGCCCTGCTGCTTGGCAAGGCGCACCTGGGCGGCCTCGGCCAGCATGGCCAGCAGGGTTTCGGTGTCGCTCCAGGAGAGGCAGGCATCGGTGATGCTCTGGCCGAAGGTGACGGCGCAGCCGTTCTCCACATCCTGCCGCCCTTCCACCAGGAAGCTCTCGGCCATGATGCCGGCGATGCCGGTGCGGCCGCGGCGCAGCTGATCGCAGATGTCCTGCGCCACCAGCAGCTGGCGACGGTGATCCTTCATGCTGTTGCCGTGGCTGAAATCCACCACCAGCCGCTCGGGCAGGCCGACGTCGGCCAGCGCTTCGCAGGCTTCATCGATGCTGGCGGTGTCGTAGTTGGGGCGGTGGCCGCCGCGCAGGATCACGTGGCCATAGGGGTTGCCGGCGGTGCGGTAGATGGTCATCTTGCCGTCCTTGTCCGGGGAATAGAAGATGTGGCTGTGACGGGCGGCCCGCACCGCGTCGATGGCGATGCGGGTGTTGCCGTCGGTGCCGTTCTTGAAGCCGACCGGGCAGGAGAGGGCGGAGGCCATTTCGCGGTGCACCTGGGATTCGGTGGTGCGTGCGCCGATGGCACCCCAGGTGATGAGGTCGCTGATGTACTGGCCGGTCACCATGTCGAGGAACTCGGTGGCGGTGGGCATGCCGAGGGCGTTGATGTCCACCAGTAGCTTGCGGGCCAGTTTCAGCCCTTCGTTGACGTCGAAGCTGCCATCGAGGCGCGGATCATTGATGAGGCCTTTCCAGCCGACGATGGTGCGGGGCTTCTCGAAGTAGGTGCGCATCACGATGCACAGGCTCTCTTTGTACTGCTCGCGCAGGGCATTGAGGCGCAGGGCATACTCGTGGGCGGCGGCCGGATCGTGAATGGAGCAGGGACCGACGATGACCAGCAGGCGCTGATCCTCACCGGCCAGGATCGCTTCCACTTCGCGGCGGGCATCCAGCAGATTCTGGGCAACGGTGTCGCTTAACGGGAAGGCGTGCGCCAGTTCGCTGGGAGTGATCAGGGACTCCAGGCGACGGGTGCGCAATTCATCGGTGTGAATGGACATACGACTCGATTCTCGAAATGGGTGGCGTGGGCAGTAGCAATGACTGAGTGCCGAAGAGGCAAAGGGATAAAATAAAGCAAAAAACCCCTGATGGAAACCTCGAGGGGCTCTGATAGGATGTGAGCCCCAAAACGATTCCAAATGAGGTAGATAGCGTGGCAAAGCCAGGGGCAACCGGGGTCACCCGCATCATCAATGCAACCGGTTACAGCATGAAGGGGCTCAAGTCAGCCTGGATCAACGAGGCGGCCTTCCGGCAGGAGCTGATGCTGATCCTGCTGTTGATGCCGCTGGCGTTCTGGATCGGCGATACCCTCGAGCAAATCCTGCTGCTGGTCTGCATCAGCTGGCTGGTGGTGATCGTCGAGGTGCTCAACTCCGCGGTCGAGGCGGTGGTGGATCGCATCGGCTCCGAACATCACGAGCTCTCCGGTCGCGCCAAGGATCTGGGCTCCGCCGCCGTCTTTATCGCGCTGGCCCTGAACGCCCTGGTGTGGGGCGCGTTGGTAGGCCGCAACCTGCTGGGTTGGTGGTAAGTCAGGCCGCATTTTCTCTCGCGTCATTGCTCTTTCCTTTGGGAGATGACTGGGTGAGGGAGGTCTCTTCTCCCCTCATCCCAACCCCTTCTCCCGCGAGGGGAGCAGGGGGCGAACAGGATTCAGGCGCTGCAGCATAAAAAAGCCCGTCATCACGACGGGCTTTTTGCTGGACGGCTCTGCAGGCCAATCAGTGCAGGATCCGGGCACGGATGGTGCCGCCGATCTCCTTGAGCTTGGCCAGTGCCTTCTCGCTGTGCTCGGTCTCCACGTCGATCACCACGTAGCCGATGTGGCTGCTGGTCTGCAGGTATTGACCGGCGATGTTGATCCCCTCGTCGGCGAAGATCTGGTTGATCTGGTTCATCACGCCGGGCTGGTTGCGGTGAATGTGCAGCAGGCGGCTGGAGCCCTTGTGGCCGGGCAGGGAGACCTCGGGGAAGTTGACGGCGGAGAGGGTGGAGCCGTTGTCCGAGTATTTGACCAGCTTGTTGGCCACTTCCAGCCCGATGTTCTCCTGGGCTTCCTGGGTGGAGCCGCCGATGTGGGGGGTCAGGATGACGTTGTCCAGCCCGCGCAGCGGGGTGAGGAACTCCTCGTCATTGGACTTGGGTTCGCTGGGGAAGACGTCGATGGCGGCGCCGGAGATGTGACCGCTCTTGATGACGTCGGCCAGGGCATCGATATCCACCACGGTACCGCGGGAGGCGTTGATGAAGATGGCGCCCGGTTTCATCATGCGCAGCTGCTCGGCACCGATCAGATCCTTGGTGGAGGCGGTCTCCGGCACGTGCAGGCTGATGACGTCGGACATGTTGAGCAGCTCGACCATGCTCGGTACCTGGATGGCGTTGCCTAGGGAGAGCTTGTTCTCGATGTCGTAGTAGTAGACCTTCATGCCGATGCTCTCGGCAATGATGCCGAGCTGGGTGCCGATGTGGCCGTAGCCGATGATGCCGAGCTTCTTGCCACGGGCTTCCACCGAACGGTTGGCCAGCTTTTCCCACACACCGCGATGGCACTTGGCGTTCTTCTCCGGGATGCCGCGCAGCAGCAGCAGGATCTCGCCCAGCACCAGTTCGGCCACCGAGCGGGTGTTGGAGAAGGGGGCGTTGAACACCGGGATGCCGCGCAGATGGGCGGCGTCGAGCTCGACCTGGTTGGTGCCGATGCAGAAGCAGCCGATGGCCACCAGCTTGTTGGCGGCATCCAGCACCTTCTCGGTGATCTGGGTGCGCGAGCGCAGCCCCACGAAATGCACGTCACGAATGCGCTCGATCAGATCTTCTTCGGAGAGAGAGGTCTTCAGATACTCCACACTGGTGTAACCTGCGGCACGAAAGGTTTCCACTGTGTTGGGGTGAACCCCCTCCAGCAGCAGTACCTTGATTTTATCCTTGTCCAGTGAAAACTTGGCAGTCATGACGATCCCTCTATGTTTGCAAAAGTGAGTGCAGATATGGTGTGTGAAGAAAACCGTAAAGTAGCAAAAACGTTTGGGAGAGGGAATATTTGTGACGAAAGTCAAATTCTTTGAAGTTTTCAACGATAGTTGTAAACGAGGGTTTGCAACTCATTGAGCAACCAATAAAAACGGCGCCATGGGGCGCCGTCTTGCATTGCGGAGGGGGATTACTGGATCACTACGCCGTCCGGGGTGCCGATCACCACCACATCTGCACCACGGTGGGCGAACAGGCCGTTGGTGACGGTGCCGACAATGGCATTGAGCTGCACTTCCAGCCCCTTGGCATCGGTGATGGCCATGTCTTTCACGTCCAAGATGTGGTTGCCGTTGTCGGTGACCACTCCTTCACGCCAGACCGGGTTGCCGCCGAGCTTTCTGATCTCGCGGGCCACGTATTCGCGGGCCATGGGGATCACTTCCACCGGCAGCGGGAAGGTGCCGAGCACGTTGACCGTCTTGGTGTTGTCGATGATGCAGATGAACTTGTCGGCCACGGCGGCGACGATCTTCTCGCGGGTGAGGGCTGCGCCGCCGCCCTTGATCATGTCGCGGGTGCCGTTGATCTCGTCGGCACCGTCCACGTAGACGGAGAGGGCGTCGATCTCGTTGAGGTCATACACTGTGATGCCGAAGCCCTTGAGGCGTTCGGTGGAGGCCACGGAGCTGGATACCGCCCCCTTGATCTCGTCCTTCATGGTCGCCAGTGCATCGATGAAGTGGTTGACGGTAGAGCCGGTGCCTACCCCGACGATGGTGCCGGGAACCACATACTTGAGCGCAGCCCAACCGGCCGCCTTCTTCATTTCATCTTGAGTCATGATCGATCCTTTGGAAAAAAGCGGCCGTATTATATCCAAGCCGCCCCCCCAGAGCGACCACTCAGCTCACGTTCCGGGCCAAAAACCTGCAAGATGTAAATCGTTTGCCTGTTTATTGCGCCATGTCATTGCACCATGGCTGTGGCAGCAGGGCGTGACGATCGCGGCAGAGGGGGCAAATAGTCTTAGCTGGGAAAGTGCCAGCAGCGGCTGGGGGTGATGATCTGGGGCAGCGGTACGTCCCACTCCTCCTGCGGCACCGCGTCCACCTGCTGGCAGTCGTGGGCGAGCCCCAGCGGCTTGGGGCCGAGCCTGTGTTCATGCCAGCAGGCGAGGGTGCGATCGTAGTAGCCACCGCCCATGCCGAGCCGGTTGCCTGCCGCATCGAATGCCACCAGCGGCGTGCAAATCAGATCGAGGGTGCTGTGGGGCACCACCTGCTGCATGTCGAGCTCAGGTTCGGCGATGCCGTAACGGTTGCGGGTCATGGGGCTGGTAGCGGTGTAGCGCAAGAAGAGCAGGTGGCCCGGGGTGAAGGGGTGCAGCACCGGCAGGTAGACCTCTTTTTGCTGGGCCCACAGCCAGTGGATGGCGGGCAGGGGGTTGAGCTCGCCGTCGTTGGCCAGATAGAGGGCGATGCGTTTGGCCGCCAGGATCTCGGGATGCTGCTTGAACTGGGCAACCAGCTGCTGGGCCGCCTGCTGCTGCTCGGCCTGGGTCAGGTTCTTTCTGCGCTGGCGGATGAGCTGGCGCAGGGATTGTCTTTCAGGCTGGGTATCCGGCATGGGGGCTCCTCTGATGAACGGGCGGGGGCGACGAGCGGATTGCGCTGACAGGCGATCACCTTAACAAGGCCGCGCCGGGTTGAACAGCGCGGCTCGGCCGCCGGATCCTCGGGGACCCGGCGGCCGCACTATCAGGCGTGGGCGGCTTTGCGCATCTGGTGCTTGACGAACACCGCCACCAGGGCGGCCAGCGCCAGCGCCATGGGGTAGAAGCTCATGCTCACCACCGCTAGCGGCGAGAGGGCGAAGATGGAGCCCAGCAGCAGTGCCTGAGCACCCCAGGGGATGAGCCCCTGCACCACGCAGGAGAAGATATCGAGCATGGAAGCGGCGCGGCGCGGGGTGACCCCGTGGTGATCCGCCAGCTCCTTGGCTACCTTGCTGGCGACTATGATGGCCACCGTGTTGTTGGCGGTGCAGAGGTTGGTGAGGCTCACCACCCCGGCGATGCCGAGCTCGGCCGCCTTCTCGTTCTGCTCGCCGTCATGCTGACGGGTGAAACGGGCGATGAGGGCGCTGATGCGGGCGCTTATCCATGCCAGTCCCCCCTGGCGCTCCATCAGGGCGCCGAGGCCACCGATCAGCATGGAGAGCAGGAAGATCTCCTGCATACCGGTGAAGCCCTGATAAATGTCCTTGCTGAACTGACCGAGGGGGTAATCCCCCAGCAGGCCGACTCCGCCGGCCGCCAGAATGCCGAGCCCCAGCACCATGAAGACGTTCATGCCGGAGAGGGCCAGCACCAGGATCAGCAGATAGGGCATCACCTTGAACAGCTCGACATGGGCCTCGGTGGCAGGGGCATCCCCGACCGACCCCAGGGTCAGATAGAGCAGGATCACCCCGATGGCGGCCGGGGCGGCAATCTTGAAGTTCTCGCGAAACTTGTCCTTCATCTCGCAGCCCTGGCTGCGGGTGGCCGCAATGGTGGTGTCGGAGATGATGGAGAGGTTGTCACCAAACATGGCGCCGGAGAGGATGGTGCCGGCCATCAGCACCGGATCGATGCCGGCAGCCTGGGCCACGCCGAGCGCCACCGGTGCCACGGCGCCAATGGTCCCCATGGAGGTGCCCATGGCGGTGGCGATGAAGGCGGAGATGAGGAACAGCCCCGGCAGCAGGAACCAGCCGGGGATGAGGGAGAGGCCGAGCGCGACCGTGGCATCCACCCCGCCGGTGGCCTTGGCCACCGTGGCGAAGGCACCCGCCAGCAGATAGATGAGGCACATCGCCATGATGTTGCTGTCACCGACCCCCTTGAAGAAGGTCTCGAGGTTCTTGTTGAACCCCTCCTTGCCCAGCACCAGCGCCAGCATGACGGCGGGGAGGGCGGCGACGGGGGCGGGCAGCTGATAGAAGGCAAACTCGACCCCTTGCAGGGTCAGCCAGGTGCCGGTACCGATAAAGAGAGCAAGAAAGACCAGCAGAGGCAGCAGGGCTCTGGCGCTGGGTTGAGTCTGGATCATGTGTTCCTCGATGGTTGAACATGACCTCCCTGTCTCAGCCAGCCCGCAGTGGGGTGAGCGTGGCGGGCATCCTGCCGCTATGGGGCGTCTACAGTAGTGAGTCGTGCCCGCCGGGTCAAGATAGCCGTCCAGATGGATACTGCTTTTTGTCTGGTGATTTTGTTGAATTGATTAAATCCGTCAAATATTCGGATTTAAAGAGATATGTCGTTGAATTTTCGGGTGGCTAACGGCGGCCACGGCGGGCTTTTCAAAGCGGGCGCAGGCTGGTAAAACGGTCTCTTTCCTTAATAGAGATGAGAGGGTGGAGATGGACAATCCGATCCGTGTGGCCGTGATGGGCTGTAATGGTCGTATGGGCAAGGTGCTGCTGGAGGCGATCAGCCATGCCGAGGGCGTGGTGGTCGGGGCGGCGCTGGAGCGACCGGGCTCCGCCGTGATCGGGCTGGATGCCGGCGAACTCAACGGGCTGGGTCGGCTCGGCGTCATCATCAGCGACAGTCTGGACAAGGTACGGGACGAGTTTGATCTCATCATCGACTTCACCCGCCCCGAGGTGACCCTGGCCAACTTGGCCTTCGCCCGGGCCCACCACAAGCAGATGGTGATCGGTACCACCGGCTTTGACGACGCGGGCAAGGCGGCGCTCAAGGCGGCCGCCGGCGAGATCGGCATCGTCTTCGCCTCCAACTACTCGGTCGGCGTCAACCTGGTGTTCAAGCTGCTGGAGCAGGCCGCCAAGGTGATGGGGGATTACACCGACATCGAGATCATCGAGGGGCACCACAGACACAAGGTGGATGCACCGTCCGGCACCGCGCTCTCCATGGGCGAGGTGGTGGCCAAGACGCTCGGACGTGATTTGAAAGAGTGCGCCGTCTACGGCCGCGAGGGGATCACCGGCGAGCGGGATCGCAACACCATCGGCTTTGCCACCATTCGCGCCGGCGATCTGGTGGGGGAGCACACCGTCATGTTCGCCGACATCGGCGAGCGGGTGGAGATCAGCCACAAGGCCTCCAGCCGCCTCACCTTCGCCAACGGTGCGGTGCGCGCCGGCAAGTGGCTCAAGGGGCAGGGCGCCGGCCTCTATGACATGCAGGACGTGCTCGGCCTCAAGTAACCACATCCACTGACATCCAGGCACCCGTGGTGCGCACGAAGAGGCTGCCCGGCCCGTTCGTCTGTTAAAAACCCCGCTCATGCGGGGTTTTTTATTGGTGATTTTGTATAAACGCCGCTTACGCAGCGATTTTCATGCGAAGTGGCATAAATCCTTCCTCTCTGCTGCTGCGCCGGATCTGCCATTGCACAAATGTCATCGGCTGGTAACGAAATTGGGCCTCAATAGCCCCTGTCAGGGCATTTTTTTACATCCATCAAAACAGACTAAAAATTCAAACAAATAAAAACGTTTTCCATTTTTAGGGGCCACTCATCCTCCCTAAAAAAGCTGTTTGCAGGCATTGAGATTTTTTATATGAAACTTCACTGCATTGTTTTTTAAGGATTAAAAATTGGTTTTTGTATCAATGCTGGTCTCTTGGTCTGGATTGATAGCAACATTTACCTTTTCTTTTCAGGGTGGGGGTTGCAAAGCGATTGAGTGCATAGATAATGGGTAATGTTGCTTGTTTATTGAATTTAGATGCATTTCAGATGAGAAAAGACGTTGAAATGCGATCGTTTTTAAGTAGAATGCGCCCAATTTGCCAGAAATCTGCCGGGTTCGAGTCCTGCCCAAGGCCGGAACCGAGCCCGCAACACCCAGGTAAATTGCTGAATTTAAAGCTAAATAACTGGAGGTTGTCTTGAATCACACTGCATTGCTAGTGCTGGAAGATGGAACTGTGTTCAAAGGCGTGTCGATAGGCGCCGAGGGATGTTCCGTTGGTGAAGTGGTTTTCAATACGTCGATGACGGGCTATCAGGAAATCCTCACCGATCCCTCTTATTCCCGTCAGATAGTCACCCTCACTTACCCCCATATAGGCAACACCGGCACCAACAGCGAAGATGAAGAGTCCAGTCAAATCCACGCGCAGGGATTGATCATCCGGGACCTTCCGATACTTGCCTCCAATTTCCGCAATCAGCAATCCCTCTCCGAATACCTCAAGTCTCACAACATCGTTGGCATCGCCGACATCGACACCCGCAAACTGACCCGCATCCTGCGCGAGAAAGGCGCCCAGGCCGGCTGCATCCTGGCGGGTAAACAGATAGATGAAGCCTATGCCCTCGAACAGGCCCGCGCCTTCCCCGGCCTGAAGGGGATGGACTTGGCCAAAGAGGTCACGGTTGGCGAGGCGTACAACTGGACCGAAGGCAGCTGGCAGCTTGGCAAGGGGCACGTCACCCCGGCTGCCGACCTGCTCAAATACCACGTGGTGGCCTATGACTTTGGCGTCAAGCGCAACATCCTGCGCATGCTGGTGGACCGCGGCTGCCGCCTGACCGTGGTGCCGGCCAAGACCCCGGCTGCCGAGGTACTGGCGCTGAACCCGGATGGCATCTTCCTCTCCAATGGCCCCGGTGACCCCGAGCCGTGCGACTACGCCATCGAGGCCATCGAGGCCTTCCTCAAGACCAATATCCCGGTGTTCGGCATCTGCCTCGGCCACCAGCTGCTGGGTCTGGCCTCCGGCGCCAAGACCATCAAGATGAAGTTCGGCCACCACGGTGCCAACCACCCGGTGAAGAGCCTGGACGACAACACCGTCATGATCACCGCCCAGAACCACGGTTTTGCAGTGGACGAGCAGACCCTGCCGGCTTGCCTGCGCGCGACCCACGTCTCCCTGTTCGACGGGTCACTGCAGGGCATCCATCGCACCGACCGGCCGGCCTTCAGCTTCCAGGGTCACCCCGAAGCGAGCCCGGGCCCGCACGATTGTGCCGGTCTGTTCGACCACTTTATTGAATTGATCAAGCAGTATCGCGCTTAAGAGGAAAAGAGAAGCCATGCCAAAACGTAACGACCTACAGAGCATCCTGATCCTCGGCGCCGGCCCCATCGTCATCGGCCAGGCCTGCGAATTTGACTACTCCGGTGCCCAGGCGTGCAAAGCACTGCGCGAGGAGGGCTACCGCGTCATTCTGGTCAACTCCAACCCGGCCACCATCATGACCGACCCGGAGATGGCCGACGCCACCTACATCGAGCCCATCACCTGGGAAGTGGTGCGCGAGATCATCAAGAAAGAGCGCCCGGACGCCATCCTGCCCACCATGGGTGGCCAGACTGCGCTCAACTGCGC
The DNA here is from genome assembly GCF_049860615.1 of Aeromonas sp. FL131. NCBI lineage: Bacteria > Pseudomonadati > Pseudomonadota > Gammaproteobacteria > Aeromonadales > Aeromonadaceae > Aeromonas > Aeromonas sp. FL131. Next base: position 2,483,797 of record NZ_CP187595.1, on the reverse strand, counting down.
GCTGGATCTGGAAAAACACGGCGTGCTGGCCGAGTTCGGCGTGGAGATGATCGGCGCCACTGCCGATGCCATCGACAAGGCAGAAGACCGCTCCCGCTTTGACAAGGCGATGCGCAGCATTGGCCTGGAGTGCCCGCGCGCCGGCATCGCCCACAACATGGAAGAGGCCTGGGGCGTGCAACAGATGGTGGGTTTCCCCTGCATCATCCGTCCCTCCTTTACCATGGGCGGCTCCGGCGGCGGCATCGCCTACAACCCGGAAGAGTTCGTCGAGATCTGCGAGCGCGGTCTGGACCTGTCGCCGACCAAGGAGCTGCTCATCGACGAGTCGCTGATCGGCTGGAAAGAGTATGAGATGGAGGTGGTACGGGATCGCAACGACAACTGCATCATCGTCTGCGCCATCGAGAACTTCGACCCCATGGGCATTCACACCGGTGACTCCATCACGGTCGCGCCAGCCCAGACGCTGACCGACAAGGAGTACCAGCTGATGCGCAACGCCTCCATGGCGGTGCTGCGCGAGATCGGCGTCGAGACCGGTGGCTCCAACGTCCAGTTCGGCATCAACCCGAAAGATGGCCGCATGGTCATCATCGAGATGAACCCGCGGGTGTCGCGCTCCTCTGCGCTGGCCTCCAAGGCGACCGGCTTCCCCATCGCCAAGATCGCCGCCAAGCTTGCCATCGGTTACACCCTGGACGAGCTGATGAACGACATCACCGGCGGTCGCACCCCGGCCTCCTTCGAGCCGGCCATCGACTACGTGGTCACCAAGGTACCGCGCTTCAACTTCGAGAAGTTCGCCGGCGCCAACGACCGTTTGACCACCCAGATGAAGTCCGTCGGGGAAGTGATGGCCATCGGCCGCAACTTCCAGGAGTCCCTGCACAAGGCGCTGCGCGGCCTCGAGACCGGCAAGATCGGCTTCGACCCCATGGTGGATCTGAACGCCCCGGACTCCCTGACCCGCATCCGTCACGAGCTGCAGGATGCCGGCGCCGAGCGTATCTTCTACATCGCCGACGCCTTCCGTGCCGGCCTCTCCATGGACGGCGTGTTCAAGCTGACCAAGATTGACCCCTGGTTCCTGGTGCAGATTGAAGAGCTGGTCAAACTCGAAGAGCAGGTGAAAGAGCGCGGCATGGCCGGCCTCGATGCCGACTTCCTGCGCGCCCTCAAGCGCAAGGGCTTTGCCGACGCCCGTCTGGCCAAGATCCTCGGCGTGGCCGAAGGGGAAGTGCGCAAGCTGCGTGCCCGCCACAACATCTTCCCGGTCTACAAGCGGGTCGATACCTGCGCCGCCGAGTTTGCCACCAACACCGCCTACATGTACTCCAGCTATGACGAGGAGTGCGAGGCCAACCCCACCAACCGTGACAAGATCATGGTCATCGGTGGCGGCCCGAACCGTATCGGTCAGGGTATCGAGTTTGACTACTGCTGCGTACACGCGGCGCTGGCCCTGCGCGAAGACGGTTACGAGACGATCATGGTCAACTGCAACCCGGAGACCGTCTCCACCGACTACGACACCTCCGACCGTCTCTACTTCGAACCGGTCACCCTGGAAGACGTGCTGGAAATCGTGCGCGTCGAGCAGCCCAAGGGCGTCATCGTCCAGTACGGCGGCCAGACCCCGCTGAAACTGGCCCGCGCTCTGGAAGCCAACGGCGTGCCGGTCATCGGCACCAGCCCGGATGCCATCGACCGCGCCGAAGATCGCGAGCGCTTCCAGTCTGCCGTCGAGCGCCTCGGCCTCAAGCAGCCGGAAAACGGCACCGTCACCGCGCTGGAGCAGGCGGTGCTGACCGCCGAGCGCATCACCTACCCGCTGGTGGTGCGTCCCTCCTACGTGCTGGGTGGTCGCGCCATGGAGATCGTCTATGACGAGCAGGACCTGCGCCGCTACTTCGCCGAGGCGGTGAGCGTCTCCAACGAGTCGCCGGTGCTGCTGGACCGCTTCCTGGACGACGCCACCGAGGTGGACGTGGACGCCATCTGCGACGGCACCGATGTGGTCATCGGCGGCATCATGGAGCACATCGAACAGGCCGGCATCCACTCCGGTGACTCCGCCTGTTCCCTGCCGCCCTACACCTTGTCCAAGGCCATTCAGGACGAGATGCGCGAGCAGGTGCGCAAGCTGGCGCTGGAGCTTGGCGTGGTCGGTCTGATGAACGTGCAGTTCGCGGTGAAAGACAACGAAATTTACCTCATCGAGGTGAACCCCCGTGCCGCCCGTACCGTGCCGTTCGTCTCCAAGGCCACCGGTGCCCCGCTGGCCAAGATCGCCGCCCGGGTGATGGCCGGTCAGAGCCTGAAGGAACAGGGCTTTACCACTGAAATCATCCCGCCCTACTACTCGGTGAAGGAAGTGGTACTGCCGTTCGCCAAGTTCCCGGGCGTGGATCCGCTGCTGGGGCCGGAGATGCGCTCCACTGGTGAAGTGATGGGCGTGGGCAGCAGCTTTGCCGAGGCCTATGCCAAGGCGCAGCTGGGTGCCGGTCACCAGGTGCCGCGCGAAGGGCGGGCCCTGCTCTCCGTTCGCCACAGCGACAAGGAGCGGGTGGTGAACCTGGCCGCCAAGCTGCTGGAGCTGGGCTATGACCTCGACGCCACCCACGGCACCGCGGTGACCTTGGGGGAGGCGAGCATCAACCCGCGTCTGGTGAACAAGGTGCACGAGGGTCGCCCGCACATTCTGGATCGCATCAAGAATGGCGAGTACACCTACATCGTCAACACCGCCGAGGGTCGTCAGGCCATCCAGGATTCCAAGCAGCTGCGCCGCGGCGCCCTGCAGCACAAGGTGGCCTACACCACCACGCTGCACGCCGCCTTTGCCACCTGCATGGCCATCAGCGTGGATGCCACCGCCAACGTCAACTCGGTGCAGGAGCTGCACCAGAAGGTCGAAAGCCAGCTGAAAAGCCGCTAAGACAACGTGATGAAGGAGGAACGCCTCCTTCGTGACCCGATAAAACCCCGCCAGCGATGGCGGGGTTTTTTATTGGCAAAGAGATCGGGGGCCTATGGCAACGGGTGTCACCGAGCAACAGGCTCTGGGTGATATTCGCCATCGTGAGACAGAAAGCATCGCAATGATTGCGCGATAGATGTATTTGACAGCCTTCTTTGCAATCTCTCGCCCGCGTCGCCTCTCTATACTGGTTTCTCGTCACAGGATTTATCGACCCAGGTCGTCTGCGCCTGCCAACGCAGGGGCGAGCAGATCGGGCCCACAGCCTTATCGGGTTGTGCGGCCGGCCCCCACTTACCGGAAGGGGCCACAGGAAACCGGGCGTGGGGCTACCGCAACACGACCGGCCAGGGCCAGCGTTATCGCGCCAACCCGCTTCCCCTCCTTGTCCCCGTCAATCAGCCCAGCCGTACCGCCAGGACATCTGCCAAGGGAATCAGAATATGAGCTTCGATCATCGCAAATACCGCCGTGCCCCCGTCATCAATCTGGTGGATCGCCAGTGGCCCAACCGGGTGCTGGAGCGTGCCCCGCTCTGGTGCGCGGTGGATCTGCGCGACGGCAACCAGGCGCTGGTCGAGCCGATGATGGTGGCGCAGAAGCTGCAGATGTGGGCGCTGATGGTGCACATCGGCTTCAAGCACATCGAGGTGGGCTTTCCGGCCGCCTCCCAGCCCGATTTCGACTTCGTGCGCGAGCTTATCGACCGCAACCTGATTCCGGACGACGTCACCATCCAGGTGCTGGTGCAGGCGCGCGAAGATCTGATTGCCCGCACCTTCGAGGCCCTCAAGGGGGCCAAGCGGGCCATCGTCCACGTCTACAACTCGGTCAACCCGACCCAGCGCAACTATGTGTTCAACTCAGGGCGCGAAGGGGTCAAGGCCATCGCCGTGCAAGGTGCGCGCTGGGTGCGGGAGTATGCGGCTCGCAATCCGGGCACCGAGTGGAGTTTTCAGTACTCGCCGGAGAGTTTCAGCAGCACCGAGGTGGAGTTCGCCGTCGAGGTGTGTGACGCGGTGATCGACCAGTGGCGCCCGGCTGCCCGCCCGATGATCCTGAACCTGCCCGCCACGGTGGAGGTGAGCACCCCCAACGTGTTTGCCGATCAGGTGGAGTGGTTCTGCCGCAACCTCAGGGCGCGCCCGGAGGTGAGCATCTCCATCCACACCCACAACGATAGAGGCTGCGGGGTGGCCGCCGCCGAGCTGGCGGTGCTGGCGGGGGCGGATCGCATCGAGGGCACCCTGCTCGGCAACGGCGAGCGCACCGGCAACATGGACATCGTCACCATGGCCATGAACCTCTACAGCCAGGGGATCGACCCCGAGCTCAACCTGGCGGACATGGATGCCATCGTCGCCACCGTGGGTGCCTGTACCCAGATTGCCCTGCACCCGCGCCACCCCTATGCCGGCGAGCTGGTCTACACGGCGTTTTCCGGCAGCCACCAGGACGCCATCCGCAAATCGCTGGCGGCGGAGAAGCCGGATCACTACTGGGACGTGGCTTACCTGCCCATCGATCCTGCCGATCTCGGTCGCAGCTACGAGGCGGTGATCCGCATCAACAGCCAGTCCGGCAAGGGCGGGGTCACCTACCTGCTGGAGCGCGACCTTGGCCTGCAACTGCCGCGCTGGCTGCAAATTGACTTCAGCCGCCGGGTCCAGGCCGAGGCTGAGGCAAGCAGCAGCGAGATAAGTCCGGAGCAGATCCGCACCCTGTTCGAGCGCCACTATCTCGAACCCGTCCACGGCTATCGCATCGGTCGCTTCCAGCTCGGTCGCGACAGCCAGGAGAGCCTGCGCCTCGAGCTGCAGACCCCGAGCGGCTCGCTGCAATTGAGTGGTGAAGGGGAGGGGGCCATCACGGCGCTGGTCAACGGCTGGCAGCGCCAGACCGGGATGCACATCGACGTGCTGGATTACTCCGAGCATGCCTTGAGCGCCGGCACCGAGTCCCGCGCCGCCGCCTACGTGCTGCTGAGCGTCGACGGGACCCGCACCTGCGGGGTAGCCATTGGCCGCGACGTGGTCAGCGCCTCCCTGCAGGCGGTGATCAATGGCGCCGCCCAGATAGAGGCGCTGCGCCAGAGCGCCTGATCCCGGCGCCGTATCGACCCTTGGGGGCCCTCGCCATGCAGGTAGGGGCCCTTGTCATTGATGGCTTCTGCTCCCCGTCCCAATCCTCTACAATGCCCTGCCTGTCTGCGTCCGGATACCCTTTGCGGGGGCCGGGACGCCTCATCCACCGGGAAGCATTCATGTCTCATCTCATCGTCTGTCGTCATTATCTGGCCCCGCTGCTGGCCACCTTGCTGCTGGCCGCCTGTGCCAGTGAACCCGTCAGTCAGGGCGATGCCAGCAAGCCTGGCAGCGCTGCCGTCACCGGGCCGGCCATCGCCAGGCCCGCCCCGCTGCCCAAGGCCCAGGTCCCCCGGGCGCCCGCCAGCATGCAATCACGCATTGTGCGGCTGCTGCCGGCCCGCACCGTGGATCGCAACGGTTGGGCCCAGGATATCGTCACCGCTCTCGCCAAACAGGAGCTGGCGGTGACCGACGAAAACGTCTGCTCCGTGCTGGCGGTGGCGGAGCAGGAGTCCACCTTTCAGGCCGACCCCGTGGTGCCGGGCCTTGGCAAGATCGCCTGGAAGGAGATCAACGCCCGTGCCAGCAAGCTGCTGATCCCCGAGTTCGTGGTGCGCACCGCGCTCTCCATCAACTCGCCTACCGGCAAAACTTACGCCGAGCGCATCGACAAGTTGCGCACCGAGCGGGAGATGAGCGAGATCTTCGAGGACATGATAGGGGAGGTGCCCATGGGCAAGACCTTGTTCGGCAACATGAACCCGGTACGCACCGGCGGCCCCATGCAGGTGAGCATCGCCTTTGCCGAGGCCAATACCAATGGCTATCCCTATCCGATCAAGGAGTCCATTCGCCACGAGGTGTTCAGTCGTCGTGGCGGCATCTGGTTCGGCACCCGTCACCTGCTCAACTACCCGGCCCAGTATCCGGATCACCTCTACCGCTATGCCGACTTCAATGCCGGCTGGTATGCGAGCCGCAACGCCGCCTTCCAGGCGGCGGTGAGCCGGCTGAGCGGCAAGCCGCTGGCGCTGGATGGGGATCTCATTCGCTACGACTCCGAGCTGCCGGGCAAGACCGAGTTGGCGGTGCATACCATCGCCAGCCAGCTCAGCATGAGCCAGCAGGCCATCCACCAGAGCCTGAAGCTCGGCGACACCAGCGAGTTTGCCCAAAGCGATCTCTACCACAGGGTCTTCGTACTGGCCGATCGCAAGGCGGGCAGCCGGCTGCCACGCGCCGTGCTGCCGGGCATCTCACTCAAGAGTCCCAAGATCACCCGCAACCTCACCACCGCCTGGTTTGCCAAGCGGGTGCAGTGGCGCCAGCAAACCTGCCTCAAGCGGCTGGGGTCGCTGTAACTGCAATAATAAAGGCGGCCAATGGGCCGCCTTTGTTTTATGTAGATATCATGGCGTCAAGTTAACTGTTTAACCGCAACCAGTATCTTGTAATTGTTTTTCCACTCTCCTTCGACAGGAAGATCAGAAAACTCCAGTGTTTTACTATATAGAAATGGACCGCTATTTAGGCAGGCTGGCCAAGTATCAAAGATATCCTGCTTGCCTTTAGTTTCTGTCCAGACATCAGCCAGCACTACGGCATAACGCTGGCGCTGTATTGGGTTAATCAGCCCCTTTTCAAGCAACAGGAGTGCTTCATTGGACTGCATTCGTTCAATATCATTCCTGACACTATTAGTTTTTGATTGAGGTGCCGTAAAGCGCTTAGCCTCAATAAGAAATAGCTCCGTTTCCGTGAAAACTACGGCGTCCATATGTTTCTTTTCCGTGAGGCTTATTGGGGCCTCAAACCATGAGAAGCATGAGCCGGGATAGAGGCTTTCAAGCGCAGAAACAAAGTTGTTGGTGAGATTTCGTTCGGTGAAGCCGGTAGATCCATGTGCAGGGTAGTAGTGAGAAAAAATAGTTGTATATCGGCTGTGCAAACGAGCCATTAATTTATCTAGAAATACTTGCATGTTATTGCTCCATAAATGTGCTGATGTATCTAGGCCAAGGGGTTTTAAAGCGGCGATAGGGTGGTAAACATAAAATGAATCCCCTGCACAGTTTCAATGGCTCTGGCCCGTTTAATGATTCGGTATAGTGTTTTCCAATTAAGGGGACTGACTGTGTAACAAAGTAACGCCCCTGCATTTTGGGAATCCACTGCATCCCCAAAACTGATTGCCCTTGTTCTCCCCCCGAGTTGCGGTGCGCAATATCATGGTGCTGCCACATCTGGGGCAGATCGGGGGTGGATTATCCGGTGGCGATACGCTCTGTGAGGGTGGGTTTGCAACGAATTGCCTGACAGGTGCGCGGGTGGAAACATGGTTGGCGGATGGGACGGCATGACGAGCCTTGAGCTGGGCGACATGCTGCCGGTGGGTTTGCCAACTGGCGGTCAAGCGGCCTTGCTGAATGGTGTCGACAATCCGATCGACGTCGGCGGTGCTCAAGACGGGAGTGATCTTGCTCTTGATATAGCTGACTAGGCCGCGACGCATGACGTTCTCCGGCATGGGGGTCTTGAAGGTGCAGTCGCCAATAAAATAGACGATGGAATGCAACTGGTGATCCGCCAGCCCCAGCAGGGATTTGAGGGTCATCAGGTGCAGATAGTTTTGATGCAACGGGTTTTGAAAGCCGTGCCGGCGTCGAAACAGCTGCTGGGTCCAGCGCTTGTGGCTGGGATCGCCGAAGATCCACCCCTTCATGTTTTTGGTTTCTATCACGAATACCCCGAAGCGGGAGACGAGCACCTGATCGATCTGGGTGCTGCCCTGCTCGAGCGGCAAGGTGACATTGCTCAGCAGATGATATTCCTGCCGGTCGAGAAAGAGCCGGATGCTGAGATTGAGCAGCCACTCCCCGATCATGCCCTTGAACCAGGGGCTCTTGGCGATGGTGGCCAGCAACAGCAGTGGCAGCAGAAACCAGAGCTGGTTCAGCAGAACGGCCATCAGGGCGGTAACGTCCATGTCATCTCTCCTCGCTCCCGATACCTCTCCCTGGCGACGGGGCACTCTGATTGGCGTGAGTCTGGCTTGGCACCAGAGGATTGGCGCCATCCGGAAAATGGGGTGCCGAAGTGAACTACTGTAGCGAGTTGACCAGAGGGAATGTGTGACGGCTTGCACCAACTGAGCGGCGCATCACTCTTTTTGTGCCAACGCCAGAGAGGGAAGCAGCCGCAGGGAGTGGCCTAGAAGCTCATCGCCAGCCCAACGCCGTAGCCGCTGGTGTTGTGGCTGAACATATAGCGGGCCACCAGCCGGGTGCGGGTGACGAAGATATCGTACTTGCTGCTGTCGAGCTCCACCCCGAGGCCGAGGGAGTTGAGGGAGTTGAAGCCAAGCAGGCCGCGCTGCTCGCCCAGGTATTCGGTGCGGGCCCCCTCCATCACGTAGCGCACGGGTTTGCCCAGCAGCGTCAGATTGCCGATGGGGGCGCGCCGGCGCAGATAGAGGCCGAGGTTTTCGGCGTTGGCCTGGCCGGTCACGCTGGCGGCGGTGCCGCCAAAGCTCTGCAGGTGCTGATAGGAGTAACGCAGCTCGGCGTCGATGTCCTGGCCGGGGGAAAACAGCTCGTAGTCCAGCATCATGGCGCCACCGAGGCCGTAGACGTCGAGCCGGCCGCCATCGAGAAAATCGAGGTTCTTGCCGGTGTACTGGCCCAGCAGCCAGTTGCCGATGCGCAGATCGCTCGCCACCGTGCCGAGGGTGACGTTGCCGATGGGGCGCAGCACCCAGTTGCCGCCTTGGCTGTCCCGGTGCAGCCCTATGTCCCAGCCGATCCCGCCGGTGGCGGTCAGGCTGTTCCACTTGGTGGGAACGGTGCGGCTCTCGCTGCCGTTGCTGACCACGAACTGGGGATCGTAGCGGCTGAATCCCAGGGTTCCTTCCAGATAAATCGGCACGCTCTCGCTCATGGTGGCGCCGCCGCCGATCTGGGTCATGTTGAGGGCCGAGGATTGATTGGTGCCGCTGCCGATGTTGATGTTGCTGGCGGTGATGTCGGGCACCACGGTGAAGGTCATCAGCGACACCACGGCGTTGGCGCGCTGCTGCACCCGCGAGTCGTCGTCGGCCATGGCCTGGCAGCTGCACAGCAGGCCAAGCAGCAGGGCGGGGCGAAGCGGAAGGGTGAGAGGTGTGAACATGCCGGGATCCCGTGAAGCCTCTTCCAATGAGGCACGGTTACACTGTAGCGATTTTTTGTTCGCTTGGCAGCCCCAACCGTGAGCCGGATGACGCCATTTGTGCCCATTCACGCCATGGCGCCGCAGGCTGGTCGCTCTGGCGAGCTTTTTCGCGCAAGGAACAGGCGTAGAGGCAAAATCCATTAAACTCAATGGGTCACCTGTTCGGGAGTGTGGGTAAAGATGAAGATCAGCCGCAAGATTACGCTGACCATAGTGCTGACGCTGCTGCTGTTGCTGGGGGTCGGCTATGTCGGCCTTCATTATGTGGTCGGCAACAAGTTCGGCGAGCTGGAGCGCATGAGCGTGGAGCGCAACCGCGAGCGGGTCCGGGCCGTGGTGCTGGCCGAGCTTGGCCAGCTCACCATGCTGGGGCAGGACTGGTCCGAGTGGGACGAGACCTACGCCTACATGGTGAGCCGCGATCCCGCCTATCTGGCGGCGAATCTCAACGTGCGCACCTTCGAGACCCTGGGGGTCGATCTGGTGGCCCTCTATGATGCCGACAAGCAGCCGCAGGCGGCGTTTGCCTATCATGGCGGCCAGCTGGTGACGCAGACGCCGGCCCAGCTTGCCTCCCTCACCGATTATCTGGTGCGCTACGGCAGTCTCAAGCCCAATGCCGGCATCTGGTTTGACGGCGAGCGTTACTACCTGCTGGCCGCCACCCAGATCCTGACCAGCGAGGGGGAGGGGCCGAGTCGCGGCACCCTGCTGCTGCTCAAGGCCTTCACCACCCGGCTGGTCCATCAGCTGCAAAAGCGCACCAATCTCTCGCTCTCCTTTTTGAGCCCGCAGCAGCTGGCCACCAGCCTGGGGGTCACCACCCTGGCCCGGCTCAGGGCCAACGACAGCCTGATCCTGCCGCAGGAGGAGCGACTGCTCACCTTGGCCCAGATCGATACCGTGCAGGAGGACTCCCCGCTCATCTTTCGCTTCACCCTGCCACGGGATCTGATGCTGGAGGGCAAGGCCATCGAGCGCCACATCTTCTGGCTGCTGAGTCTGGGGACCTTGCTGTTCGGGGCTCTGGTGCTGCTGATCCTCAACGGCTATATCGCCGCCCGTCTGCAGCGGCTGAGCGCCAATCTGCGGCTCATCGGCGACGACGGCGCGGTGCGCCGGCTGCTGGTGGAGGGCAACGACGAGATCTCCCAGGTGGCCATTGACTGCAATCGGATGCTCGATCATCTGGACAGCCTGCGTCAGCGCCAGCTCGACAGCGAAGCCCGCCAGAAACTGCAGCACGGCGCCCTCATTCATCTGGCCAAGAGCGATCTGCTGAGCGGCGAGGATCCGGGCCAGGCGGCGCGCCACATCAACGAGGCGATCTGCTCCGGCACCGGCGCGGCGCGGGCCAGCGTCTGGTTCAGTGCCGAAGACAAGCAGAGCATGTACTGCCAGGATCTGTTCTTTTTGCCCAAGCTCCATCACCAGCAGGGCTTTCACCTGCCCTATGCCTTGATCCAGGGGCGCTATGAGGTCTCCAAGCCCGAGCATGAGCCCTGCCTCATCCTGCGCGAGCCCTACGACCTGACGCGCTTTGGCGCCATGCTGGCCCAGCTCGGGCTGGAGGGGCTCTCCGGCACCATCCTGATGGCTCCCCTCAAGCAGGGGGATGAGCTGCTCGGTTTCATCATCGCCGAGCGGGCCAGGCTGAGCGAGGTATGGCATCCCGACGAACTGGCCTTCGTGCTGTCGGTGTGCGATCTCTCGGCCCAGACTCTGCTCACCCTCACCAAGCTGCAGCGCCTCAAGCGCAGTTGACGCCGTTTTGCTGTCTGGGCCCCTCCAGCCGGAGCGGGCCCGATTTTTTTGCTGGCCCTGGCCGATTATCTCCCCTATCCATGACCTGTATTAATTTCTTGTTCACTTGGCCGGGTGTATAACGGGCCACCCTCAGGGAGAAAAGGGGTTGGCGACAGGGAGGGTCTGCCGCACCGGAGGCCGTCAGGCCGCCCAGGATGGATGCTCACGAAGTTGATGGGAGTCACCAGATGCAGGACATGCTGCTTGCCATATGGCAACAGGACTTTGACCAATTGATCCAGATGCAGGCGGTGGGCCTGCTCGTCACCTGCCTGGTGGTGATCCTTTTTCTCGAATCGAGTTTCGTGTTTCTGCCCCTGCCCGGCGACAGTCTGGTGCTGCTGGCCGGCGGGCTGGTGGGGATGGGGGTGCTCGGCCCCGAGGTGACGCTGCTCTACATGCCGCTGGCGGCGGGGCTTGGCAGCCTGATCGCCTATGTGCAGGGGCAGGCATTGCACGGCACCGCCTTCATGGGCCACGTGGAGCGGATGATCCCGGATGGCAGCCTGCCGCGGGCCTCCCGCCTGCTGCACAACTACGGCTTCTGGGCCATGTTCTCCTCCCGTTTCGTTCCCTTCGTGCGGGTGCTGACCCCCATGCTGATGGGGGTCTCGCGGCTGCACCTGCCGCGGGTGATGATCGCCAGTTTTGCCAGCGCCTTCCTCTGGGCCCTGGTGCTGAGCCTGGTGGGCAAGGCGGTGATGGCGGCCCCGGTGTTTGCCCAGTATCACGAGTTGCTGACCAAGTGCCTGCTGGTGACCTCCCTCGGCCTGTTCGTCATCGCCATGGCCGCCATCGCCATCCGGCTGCTCAAGCGCCCGACCAACCGCATTCGCTGACCGGCCGGGGCAGGGGCCCCGCCGTCTGTTGCTCTCATTTTTCATGGCGCCGCCGCCCCTGGCTGGCCGGCGCCCCTTCACTCTGCAAGCAGGTACCTTATGTCATCCCACGACACCTTGACCCTTCGCCCCCTCGAGCGCGAGGATCTCAAGTTCGTCCATCAACTCAACAACAACGCCAGCATCATGCGCTACTGGTTCGAGGAGCCTTACGAGGCGTACATGGAGCTGGTCCAACTCTATGACAAGCACATCCACGATCAGCACGAGCGCCGTTTCATCCTCGAGGTGGCGGGGGACAACGTGGGGCTGGTGGAGCTGGTGGACATCCGTAGCATCCATCGCCGCGCCGAATTCCAGATCATCATCGCCCCCGCCCATCAGGGGAAGGGCTATGCCAAGACCGCCACCTTGAAGGCGATGAAGTACGGCTTCAACGTGCTCAACCTGCACAAGCTCTATCTCATCGTCGATCGGGACAATGCCCGGGCGATCCACATCTATCAGGAGCTGGGCTTCGAGCCGGAAGGGGAGCTCAAAGAGGAGTTCTTCATCGATGGCCAATACCGCACCGCCATTCGCATGTGCCTGTTCCAAAGAGACTTCCTGGCCCAGAATGGGCGAGGTGGCTGAACTCCCGCACGGACATGAAGGGCTGCTGGAGGGGCGCGTTCGCCTTGCCAGCCAGTGGCTCTGACCCCCATGAAAAGGGCGCGTATTTGAGGCAGAATTTGCGCCATCTATCTGTTACACTTCGCGCCCGCCATTTTCCGGCCACTCTCTGACTTGATGTCAGGCACAGCCGTCGGTGGTCTGCACCGACTTTTCGCTCATGCCGAGCTAACCAAGCCAGCCACAGTCCAGCTGGAACACAGGAACCCATTATGAGATTTGAATCGTTCGATTTTGCCCCCGAGATTTTGCGCGCCATCTCAGAGTGCGGTTATCAGGAGATGACCCCTGTGCAGCAGCAGGCGATCCCGGCCATCCGCCGCGGTCGTGACGTGCTGGCCAGCGCCCAGACCGGTACCGGCAAGACCGCCGCCTTTGCCCTGCCCATCCTGCAGCGGCTGGTGGACAACCCCGCACCGGTGCAGCCGTCCAACGCCCGGGTGCTGATCCTGACCCCGACCCGCGAGCTGGCAGCCCAGGTGGCGAGCAACATCAATGACTTCGCCAAGCATCTGGATATCACCACCCTCACCATCTACGGCGGTGGCAAGCAGGATGTGCAGGCCAGAAAACTGAAAGCGGGCGCTCACATCATAGTGGCGACCCCGGGCCGGCTGCTGGAGCACCTCACCGCCTGCAACCTGAGCCTCTCCGGTGTCGAGTGCCTGGTGCTGGATGAAGCGGACCGCATCCTCGACATGGGCTTCAGTGCCGATGTGCAGCAGATCCTGCAAGCGGTCAACAAGACCCGTCAGAACCTGCTGTTCTCCGCCACCTTCTCCGAGGCGGTGAAGAAGCTGGCCAACCTGATGCTGGACAAGCCTCAGATAGTGAGCGTCAACAAGCAGAACTCCACCGCCGATACTGTCAGCCACACCGTCTATCCGGTGGAGCAGAAGCGCAAGCGCGAGCTGCTCTCCGAGCTTATCGGCAAGCAGAACTGGCCACAGGTGCTGGTGTTTGCCAGTACCCGCGAGAGCTGCGACGAGCTGGTGGCTGAGCTGAACCTCGACGGCATCAAGTCGGCCGTGGTGCACGGCGACAAGGCGCAGGGCAGCCGTCGCCGCGCCCTGCGCGAGTTCACCGAGGGCAAGCTGCGGGTGCTGGTGGCCACCGAAGTGGCTGCCCGTGGCCTGGACATCCCGGATCTCGAGTACGTAGTGAACTATGATCTGCCGTTCCTGGCTGAAGACTACGTGCACCGCATCGGCCGTACTGGCCGCGCCGGCAAGAGCGGCATGGCCATCTCCTTCGTCAGCCGTGAAGAAGAGCGCACCCTGCTGGAGATCGAGGCGCTGATCGGCCAGAAGATCCGCCGCATCATGGTGCCGGGCTACGAGGTGAGCAGCCGCGACGAGCTGATCAAGCAGCTGCAGGAGCGTCGCCGCTTCGGCAAGCGCCCGCAGCGGGAAGACAACGCCGCCGCCCAGGCCATGGCCGAGGCCAAGCTGCAGGGCCAGCGCCTCAAGCGCCTGGCTGCCGCCAAGAAGCCACGCCAGCCGAAATAAGGCGCGCAGGCCGCTCTATTGAACCGCAAAGGCGCCACTGGCGCCTTTGCCATCTCTGTCATCGGTGTTGACCCCTGGTGGTCAACTCAAGGATTGCTTGTGACCGCTCCTACCTACAATCAGGCCCTGTTCGAGATGGCCAGCCAGAGTCTGGCCGAACTGGCCCGCACTGCCGAGCAGAAGGCTGGCAAGCGTACCCCGGCGCAAGAGAGCCATTTTCTCTGCACCTGGATGGCCGACTCCCTCAAGGAGAAGCGCTTCTCCCGGCTGGTGATGGAGGATTTGAAGGATTGGGTGCAGCTTGGTCGCACCCTGGGGGCCGGCGCCGATCTCAAGGGGCTGCTTGAGCGGATCATGGGCCAGTATGAGCGGGCCATGGCCGAACCGATTGGGCTCGGCAGCCGGTTGGGCACCCTGTTGGCCGAGCTCGCGGCCGAGGGTTGGTTAGTGATTACCGACAGTGAGGTGAGCGCCAAGCTGCGCCTGCAATCGGGCGGTCAGCCGAGCCTCATCATCAGTGCCAGCGAGTATCAGGGCCACATCGAGGCGGGCGAGCTTATCAAGCCGCTCACCCTCTATGTGCGCGGCGACGAGGCCCGGCTGGCACGGGCGGCCTTTGCCCACCGCCTGCTGCTGAGCCAGGGCAACAAGAAAACCACCCTGGTCAAGCACCACAAGGCTTACCGGCTGGTGCCGGGCAATGCGCAGCCAGCGCTGGCGCTGCTGGTGGGCCCCTGAACGGGGTCTGCTCCATCTGTCTGAGACCCCGGCCCGGTGCCGGGGTTTTTTATGAGCGCGGGGCGGGGTGGCAGGCAGGAGAAAGGGGGAGGGCGCCGCGACTCTTGTCGCAGCAAGCGGGGGCATCTGGCATTCCCCCTATCCTGGGGGGCGTCCCCCATATGGTGGGATGGTCGCGGAAAAAAACTGCTCTAGGGTGAGTGGGCCCCAAAGAGGGCCTTGAAGGAAGCAAACCGCCTGACAAGGCGACACTCAATGAATGAGGAAACATGATGAAAGCGACTCCCATTGCCCTGTTGCTGGCCGGCGTGCTGGCCTCCCCGCTCTGCGCCGCAGGGCTCGATGCCCAGCTCACCCTGGTGGATGGCAACAGTGACGACGTGCGCGTCAACCTGACCCTGACCAACAGCGGGGACAAGCCGGTCCGCCTGCTCAAATGGCAATTGCCGGGCAGCGAGGATGCCCCCCTGTTCCTGGTGGAGCGGGACGGCCAGCCGGTCAGCTACGAGGGGGCCCTGATCAAGCGGGCTGCCCCGACCGACAAGGACTTCCAGCTGCTCAAGGCCGGCCAGAGCCTGACGGTGCAGGCCGAGGTCTCCGGTCTCTATGACATGAGTGCCCAGGGCCAGTACAGCATCCGCTACCTGCTGCCGACGTTGCCGCAAGAGGCGAAAGCCGCCAAGGCCAAGCAGGCCCAGGCGAGCGAATCCAATGCGGTGACCCTGTGGGTGGACGGGGTGAGTGACGAGCGGGTGCTGGCCAAGGCTGCTCCCCTGGCCGAGCCGCAGGCGGTGACTGCCTCGGTCAGCTTCAGCGGCCGCTGCACCAACACCCAGAAGAGCGACATCCTGGCGGCGCTCGATGCTGCCAGCGGCATCACCAACAACTCCAGCAGCTACCTGGCGGTGGACAAGCCGGAAGGCCAGCGTTACCGCAGCTGGTTTGGCGCCTATGATGCGTCGCGCTGGGATCAGGCCGAGACCCACTTCAGCAAGATCAAGGATGCCATCGACAACAAGCCGCTCACCTTCGACTGCGGTTGCAAGCAGAGCTACTTTGCCTATGTCTATCCGGATCAGCCCTACAAGGTTTACCTGTGCAAGAGCTTCTGGACCGCACCGGTCAGCGGGACCGATTCCCGTGCCGGCACCATCGTCCACGAGTTGAGCCACTTCAACGTGGTGGCGGGCACCGACGATCTGGGTTACGGTCAGGCCAATGCCCGCAACCTGGCGAAGACGGATCCGGTCAAGGCGCTCAACAACGCCGACAACCACGAGTACTTCGCCGAGAATACGCCGAGCGAAAACTGATTTGCCGACCGGGGGCCGCAAGGCCCCTTCTTGTCCATGCCGTTTGTCACAGGAAGGAGCGACCATGATGACACTCTTGCTTACCACCCTGGCGCTGGCCCCCCTGCAGTGCGATCTGTCGGTCAAGGCACAAAGCCGGGTCAACGAGCCGCTGCCGCTGGTGATGACTCTGACCAACCGGGGGGAGGGGCCGCTCGAGGTGCTGAGCTGGTTCACGCCGTTCGAAGGCTGGTTTGCCGATGCCATCGATCTCACCCTCGATGATCGGCCGATACCCTACAAGGGCCCGCTGGCCAAGCGGGGAAACCCGGGCGGCGAGGATTTCTTCTTGCTGGGGGCCGGTCAGCAGAGCCAGGCCGACGCGGATCTGACCCTGGTCTACGATCTCTCCCACCCCGGCCGCTACCAACTGAGCTACCGCGCCCAGCCGCTGACCCTGACCCGGGGCGTGGCTCCCCGCTGCCCCGTCATTCACTTCACCCGGCTGCCCGCCTCCCAGGGCAGCCCCTCTTCTGTACTACCTAGATGACATCCGGCCCGGTGAGTGGTGCCAGCAGCCCCGCCGCACGGGCGGCCACCGCCAGATAACGGTCTGCCAGCAAAGGCCTGGCGAGCCCCTCTCGCCAGCAGCAATGCACCAGCTTGATCACATGATCGTCGAGGCTCGCCACCGTCCGGGCCAGTACGTTTTGCCACGACAGCTTGCCGGTATCGGGCCAGGCCTGCGTCTGCAGTGACGGCGCGCCGACCGTGACATAGGCGGCCGCCACCGCCTGCCACATCAGGGTCTGCCAGCGCGCCTGCCATGGCGCGGGCAGGTGGCTGGCGAGGATGGCGGCGGCGCGGCTGCCGGTCACCATGTGCAGCACGGTAAAATTGCCGGTCTGCCAGTAGAGGGCGAGGGCCGCGTCGGCCAGCTGCACCAGCAGATCCGATGATGATACCCCGCTCGGCAACCCGCTCGCCCAGGTCGGCGCATCCGTCACCTGCCGCAGTCGCTCGGTGATCCACTCCCCCTGCCAGCGTGCGCCTTCCCACTGTTGGGCCAGCGCGTTAAGGAGGCCGCCGATATCCTGCACCGGTGCCCGCTGCCCGGTCGGCACCCGCAAGGGTCGGCACTGCCAGGCGGCCAATGCGGCGGCCTGCTCTCCCTGATGGCCATTTTCCAGCGCGCAGGCAAAGCGGATCAGCGGATGGAAGGCGCCGCCGGCCGGTGAAAGCCCCTGCTCCAGCAGGCTGGCAAAGGTGGGTAGCCAACCCTCGTCGGCCAGCCGTGTTGCCAACTGCTGACGCAGCCGGACAAACTGCAGCTCCTTCTCATCCCCCTGCTGTTGTTCACCCCCCGGCAGGGCATAGTTGGCCTGCCAGTGTGCGAAGAACTGCTGCAGCTGGCGGGGATTGGCGCCCATCTCGTGCAGGGCGTGCAATGCCATCGGGCAGTGGTTGGTGGTGCCGCGTCCGTTGAGGGAAAAGGCTCGATTGGCATCGAGCAGATGATGAAGATGATGAAGATGATGAAGATGGTGCATAATCATTTGACTCCTTTCATAAGGGGAGACAGGATTGTGCAAGTTAAAGCTAACTTGAGGTCAAGCGTGGCGATGGAACGCAAATGGCTGGCCATCGGCCAGATAGCCAAACGCTCGGGCGTCAAGGCCAGCGCCCTGCGCTTCTACGAGCAGAAGGGGTTGATTGGCAGTGTCCGCAGCGAGGGGGGGCAGCGGCTCTATCCGCAGGATGTGCTGCGCCGCATCGCCTTCATCCGGGTGGCGCAGGGCATGGGGTTGAGTCTGGGCGAGATAGGGGAAGCCCTGGCCGGTCTGCCCGAGGGGCGCACCCCGGATCGCCGCGACTGGGACGGCATTGCCGGCCAGTGGCAGAGCCTGCTCGATCGGCGCATCACCGCTCTGCAGCAGCTCAAGGAGAAGCTTGGCGCCTGCATTGGTTGCGGTTGCCTCTCGCTGGAGCACTGCGCACTTTACAATCCGGATGATCAGGCCGCCGGGCAGGGCGAGGGTCCCCGCTACCTGCTGGGGGATACGCCACCGAGCGGGCCGGCAGCAAAATGATGAACATGAGGGGCGGTCCAGCCATGCCATGCACCGGGCCGACTCGTTTACACCGTCAAGGAGGAGACATGGCACTGGAACAACTGAAACGGGAGTTGGAGCTGTTTGGCGAGCAGAATGACGGCGCGCAACAGTCCCGTGGCAGCAAGATGCTCAACATTACCCGCGATACCGGCGAGCTGCTGGCGGTGCTGGTACAGACGAGGGGAGCCGATGCGGTGCTGGAGATCGGCACCTCCAACGGTTACTCCACCCTCTGGCTGGCCGAGGCAGTCAAACGGCTGGGGGGCCGGGTCACTACCATCGAGCTGGACGAGGGCAAACGGGCCATGGCGGCCGCCAACTTTCAGCGGGCCGGGCTCGAACCCTGGATTGAGCAGTTGGCAGGGGAAGCCGGTACGCTGTTGCCCACCCTGCCGACGGCCGCTTACCCGCTCATCTTCCTCGACTCCGATCGCCAGCACTACCAGGCCTGGTGGCCCGAGATCCAGCGCCTGCTGGCCCCCCGCGGTCTGCTGGTGGTGGACAATGCCATTTCCCATCGCGAGGAGCTGGCCGAGTGGATGGCAGAGGTGGAGCAGGATCCGGCCTTTGCGACCTCGCTGGTGCCGGTGGGCAAGGGGGAGTGGCTGGTGGTGCGGTTGTAGGGGGGCAGGCATGGAAAACAAGACCATGGAACCAAAAGCAGTGGTGGAGGCCTACTGGCAGGCCATGCAGAGCAACGATTTCGTCAAGGCCTCCAGGTGGCTGAGCGAGGACTTCCTCTGTGACTGGCCCCAGTCGGGGGAGCGGATCGAGGGGCGGGCCAACTTCGTCGAGATCAATCGGCGCTACCCGGCGGCCGGGCCCTGGAGTTTCGATGTCGTCCGCCTGCTGGAGCAGGGGCGGGAGGTGGTGACCGAAGTGGTGATCACCGACGGTGAAGTGGAGGCGCGTGCCATCACCTTCCACACGGTGCGTGGCAATACCATCTGCCATCAGACCGAATTCTGGCCCGATCTCTACGAGGCGCCGCACTGGCGTCGTCACTGGGTCACCAGCATCCCGCGGGAGTCGCAACCCGCCTGACATGGTTTCCGCTGGCGGAGCGCCGCCAGCGGGGCTATTTCTCGGCCAGCCCGGCCATTATATTTTCGTTATCCATTATTTCGCTAAATATCCCCATATTTCATGGTTGGGTCATGCCATGAGCCACGTTATGTTTCATCCATACCGCCAGCAAGCATTATGAAAGTTCTCTCAGCCGATAACTAATTTAAACATGATAACCGGCTGGTTTTATTTTGTGGTGGTTGGCAAGCGTTCTGGATGTTCATAAATATAACGAGGTGAATAATGAAAAAACGGCACTCCCTGTTTTTGATGGCGGCACTTCCGCTGGCACTGATGACATCGGTACAGGCACAGTCAAGCCTGGCCGAGATCCAGCGGGCCGGGGTGATCAAGATCGGCACCGAAGGGGCCTATCCTCCCTTCACCTATCACGACAAGAGCGGCAAGCTGGTGGGCTTTGACGTGGAGATCGGCGAGCTGATTGCAAGCGGTCTCGGCGTGAAGCCACAGTTCGTCGAAGGCAAGTGGGACGGGCTCATCGCCGGGGTGGACGCCAAGCGCTACGACCTGGTGCTCAACGAAGTGGCCATCACCCCTGAGCGGCTGAAAAAGTATGATTTTTCAGACCCCTACATCACCTCCAAGGCGGTGATCGTGGTGCACAGCGACAACCACAGCATCAAGAGTTTTGCCGATCTGAAGGGCAAGAAATCCTCCCAGTCGCTGACCAGCAACTTCGCCCAGCTGGCGAAAGCATCGGGCGCCGAGGTGGTGGCCACCGAGGGATTCAACCAGTCCCTCGAACTGGTGCTGACCGGGCGGGTGGATGCCACCATCAACGACAGTCTCTCCTTCCTCGACTTCAAGAAACAGAAGCCGGACGCCAAGCTGAAGGTGGCGGCCACCGAGGCCAAGGGGGATCAATCTGCCGCCCTGCTCGCCAAGGGACAACCCGAGTTGCTGGCCGCCATCAATCAGGCGCTGCGCAATGCCAAGCAGGATGGCGAATATCAAAAAATATCGCAGAAATATTTCGGCACCGACGTCTCGCAATAATATCGCGGCAACATAATAACAACTGAGGATATTAACGTGCCGGCCTGGTTGCAGTTAATGATCGACTCTTTTTGGCCCCTGCTCAGTGCGGGGCTTATTTTTACCGTGCCACTTACCCTGATTACCTTCGTGCTGGGAATCGTGCTCGGCTTGTCGGTGGCGCTGGCCAGATTATATGGTCCGGCCCCGTTGGTGATGCTGGTCCGCTTCTATGTCTGGCTTATTCGGGGCACCCCGCTGCTGGTGCAGCTGTTTCTGATCTTTTACGGTCTGCCGAGCGCGGGCATAGTGCTGGATGCCTTCACCGCCGCCGTCATCGGTTTCACCCTCAACATCGGTGCCTACAGCTCGGAGATCATCCGTGCCACCCTGGCGGCCATCCCGAAAGGGCAGTGGGAGGCAGCCTACTCCATCGGGATGAACTGGCCCCAGGTGATGTGGCGGGTGATCCTGCCGCAGGCGGCGCGCATCGCGGTACCGCCGCTCTCCAACACCTTCATCTCCTTGGTCAAGGACACCTCGCTGGCGGCGGCGGTGACCGTGCCCGAGCTGTTTCAGGCGGCTCAGCGACTCGCCTCCGTCACCTATGAACCGCTCATCCTCTATGTCGAGACGGCCCTCATCTACCTGTTGTTCAGCTCGGTGCTCTCCACCCTGCAAGACAAGCTGGAGCAGCGACTGGCATATAAAGAGACCCGGGAGGTCACCCTATGATCCGCTTGAGTGGCATCGAGAAACAGTTTGCGGGGCAGCGAGTGTTGAAAGGGGTGGGGCTGGCGATGGCCGCGGGCAGCGTCACCGCCCTGATCGGCCCCTCCGGCAGCGGCAAGAGTACCTTGCTGCGCTGCGTGAACCTGCTGGAGCGACCCGACGCGGGCCAGCTGGTGCTGGGGGGCAGCGAGCTCGACTTTACCCGGCATCTGTCACGGCAAAGCGTGCTGGCCCTGCGCCAGCAGACCGGCATGGTGTTCCAGAACTTCCAGCTGTTCCCGCACATGACGGTGCTGGAGAACGTGATGGAAGGGTTGGTGACTGTGTTGCAGTGGCCCAGGGAGAGGGCGGCGGCGCGCGGCCTGCAACTGCTCGACAAGGTGGGGCTCAGGCACAAGGCCCAGGCGGTGCCTGCCACCCTCTCCGGCGGTCAGCAGCAGCGGGTGGCCATTGCCCGGGCGCTGGCGCCGGCCCCCAAGGTGTTGCTCTGTGACGAGCCCACCTCGGCACTGGATCCCGAGCTTGCCCAGGAGGTGGTGGCCGTGCTGCGCCAGCTGGCCAGTGAAGGCACCACCATGCTGATCGCCACCCATGACTTGCGCCTGGCGGCCCAGATCGCCCAGCAGGTGATCTTCCTGGAGGCGGGAGAGGTGGTGGAGGCGGGCAGTGCGCGCCAGATGTTCACCACCCCCAAGCGGGCGCGTACCTTCGAATACATCTCCACCCTCACCGAGCGGCTGCCCGAGAGCTGGAGCATCTAGCCGGTTGTGGCTGAGCGACATAAAAAAACAGCCCCGCACGAGCGGGGCTGTTTGCACGATGGCTTGGTTGCGACGGCAGATCACACGGCCAGGTAGTCCATGATCCCTTCGGCCGCCTTGCGCCCCTCATAGATGGCGGTCACCACCAGATCGGAGCCGCGCACTGCATCGCCACCGGCGAACACTTTGGGGTTGCTGGTCTGGAAGGCATGCTCGGCCTGCTCCGAGGCCTTGATGCGATCCCGGCCATCAAGCTCGATGCCGTGTTCCGCCATCCAGGGCTGGGGGTTGGGCTGGAAGCCGAACGCCATCACCACCGCATCGGCAGCCAGCACCTGCTCGGAGCCGGCGATCACCACCGGGTTGCGGCGGCCATTGGCATCGGGGGCGCCGAGCTCGGTGCTCACCACCTTGATGCCGCAGGTGCGGCCCTGGGCGTCCAGCTCGACGCCGACCGGCTGCAGGTTGAACATGAATTCAACCCCCTCTTCGCGGGCATTCTTCACCTCCCGCTTGGAGCCCGGCATGTTCTCCTCGTCGCGGCGATAGGCGCAGATCACCTTGTCGGCCCCCTGACGGATGGCGGTACGCACACAGTCCATGGCGGTATCGCCGCCGCCGAGCACCACCACCTGCTTGCCGGCAAAGTCGATGTAGTCGGCTTGCGCCTTTTCGAAGCCCAGCAGCCGGTTGGCGTTGGCGATGAGGTAGGGCAGGGCGTCGTAGACGCCCGGCGCCTCCTCGTTGGCAAAGCCGCCCTTCATGTACTTGTAGGTGCCGACCCCGAGGAAGATTGCATCGAACTCACCGAGCAGGTCGGCGAAGGTGACATCGCGACCCACTTCGGTCTCGAGACGAAACTCCACCCCCATCCCCTCGAAGATCTCGCGGCGACGCTGCATCACCTCTTTTTCCAGCTTGAAGGAGGGGATGCCGAAGGTGAGCAGACCGCCGATCTCCGGATACTTGTCGAACACCACCGGGGTGACGCCGCCTCGAGCCAGCACGTCGGCGCAGGCGAGGCCAGCCGGGCCGGCGCCGATGACGGCGACCCGTTTGCCGGTCTTGACAACCTTGGAGAGATCGGGCTTCCAGCCCATCTCGAACGCCTTGTCGGTGATGTATTTTTCGATGTTGCCTATGGTGACGGCACCGAAGCGATCGTTGAGGGTGCAGGCACCCTCACACAGTCTGTCTTGCGGACAGACCCGGCCACACACCTCCGGCAGGCTGTTGGTCTGGTGGGAAAGCTCCACCGCCTCCAGAATGCGCCCCTCGTTGGCCAGCTTCAGCCAGTTGGGGATGTAGTTGTGGACCGGGCACTTCCACTCGCAGTAAGGGTTGCCGCAGTCGAGGCAGCGATCCGCCTGCATGCCGACCTGGGCCTGGTTGAAGGACTCGTAGATCTCCACGAACTGGATCTTGCGGATCTTGAGCGGCTTCTTGGGCGGGTCGACCCGCTGCACGTCGATAAACTGAAATACGTTCTGGCTCATAGGGTTCCCTCCTTATTGCGCCTGGATTCTGAGTTCTGCACTGGAACGGCTGGTGTGGCCAAGCAGCGATTTGACGTCGCTGGACTTGGGTTTGATCAGCCTGAACTTGGGCACATAGGAGTCGAAGTTGGCCAGGATCTCCTCGGCGCGCGAGCTGCCGGTTTCGTTGAGGTGCGCCGTGATGATGCCGCGCAGGTGCTCCTGGTGGATGGCGAGATCCGCCACGTCCAGCAGTTCTACCAGCTCGGGGTTGGTGCGCTTGGCGAAGTTGCCGCACTCGTCGAGCACGTAGGCGAAGCCGCCGGTCATGCCCGCCGCGAAGTTGACCCCGGTGGTGCCGAGCACGGTGACGATGCCGCCGGTCATGTATTCACAACCGTTGTCGCCAATTCCCTCGACTACCGCCAGCGCCCCTGAGTTGCGCACCGCGAAGCGCTCGCCGGCGGTACCCGCAGCGTAAAGTTTGCCGCCGGTGGCGCCGTAGAGGCAGGTGTTGCCGATGATGGCCGCCTCGTGGGATTTGAATGCCACGCCGACGTGAGGTTTGATCACCAGCTTGCCGCCGGTCATCCCCTTGCCCACGTAGTCGTTGGCGTCCCCGGTGAGGATCATCTCAAGGCCGCCAGCGTTCCAGACGCCGAAGCTCTGGCCGGCGGTACCGTTGAAGTGGACCCGCACCGGATCGGCCGCCATCCCCTGGTTGCCGTGGCGCTTGACGATTTCGCCGGACAGACGCGCCCCCACCGAGCGGTCGGTGTTGCGGATGTCGTAGCGAAACTCGCCGCCGCTCATGTTTTCCACCGCCTCCAGCAGATCTTCCACCATCTTGAGGTTCAGTGGCCCCTTGTCGAAGGTGGGGTTGTGCTGCTGGCTGAACAGACTGGAGCCTGCCGGTGCAACCGGGGCCGCCAGGATGCCGGAGAGATCCAGCTTGGCCTGACGGGCGGTGAGGCCGGGCAGCGCTTCCAGCAGGTCGGTACGACCGATGAGGTCGGTCAGCTGGGTGACGCCAAGTTGGGCCATCAGCTCGCGGGTCTCCTCGGCGATGAACTTGAAGTAGTTCATCACCATCTCCGGCAGGCCGGTGAAGTGCTCGCGGCGCAGCTTCTCATCCTGGGTGGCGACGCCGGTGGCGCAGTTATTCAGGTGGCAGATCCGCAGGTATTTGCAGCCCAGTGCCACCATGGGGCCGGTGCCAAAACCGAAGCTCTCGGCGCCGAGAATGGCCGCCTTGATGATGTCGAGACCCGTCTTGAGGCCGCCATCCACCTGCAGCCGCACCTTGTGGCGCAGGCCGTTGGCGACCAGCGCCTGCTGGGTCTCGGCCAGGCCCAGTTCCCAGGGGGAGCCGGCGTATTTGACCGAGGTGAGGGGGCTCGCGCCGGTGCCGCCGTCGTAGCCGGAGACGGTGATGAAGTCCGCATAGGCCTTGGCCACGCCGCAGGCGATGGTGCCAACGCCGGGCTCGGACACCAGTTTCACCGACACCAGGCAGCTTGGGTTGATCTGCTTGATGTCGAAGATGAGCTGGGCCAGATCCTCGATGGAGTAGATGTCATGGTGGGGCGGCGGCGAGATCAGGGTCACGCCGGGCACGGAGTAACGCAGCTTGGCGATCTGGGCCGTCACCTTGTCACCGGGCAGCTGGCCCCCTTCGCCGGGCTTGGCGCCCTGAGCCACCTTGATCTGCACCACGTCGGCGTTCATCAGGTAGTGGGGGGTGACGCCGAAGCGACCCGAAGCCACCTGTTTGATGCGCGAATTCTTCTCGGTGCCGAAGCGCTTGGGATCCTCGCCGCCTTCACCCGAGTTGCTTTGGCCGCCGAGTCGGTTCATGGCCACCGCCAGCGCCTCGTGGGCTTCCGGGCCCAGCGCGCCGATGGACATGGCGGCAGAGTCGAAGCGGGGGAACAGCTTGGTCGCTGGCTCCACCCGCTCCAGCGCCACCGGGTTGTCGACCTTCTTCAGGGTGAGGAGATCGCGCAGGGTGGCGACCGGGCGCTCGTTCACCAGGCGGGCGTACTCCTTGTAATCGGCATAGTTGCCGGAGCGCACCGCCACTTGCAGGGTCTGCACCACGTCAGGGTTGTAGGTGTGGTACTCGCCACCGTGAACGAATTTGAGCAGGCCACCCTGAGTGAGGGCCTTGCGGGCCAGCCAGGCTTGGCGGGCCAGATTGAACTGATCCTGCTGGATGTCGGCAAAATCGGCACCCTGGATGCGGCTCGATACGCCGCGAAAACACATCTCGACCACGGCTTTGGAGAGGCCCACCGCCTCAAACAGCTGGGAGCAGCGGTAGCTGGCCACCGTGCTGATGCCCATCTTGGACATCACCTTGTAGAGCCCCTTGTTGATGCCGTTGCGGTAGTTGAGCATGGCCTGGCGCAGGCTCATCTTGAGCACGCCCTCTTCTACCTGCTTGGCAAGCGTCTCGTAGGCGAGGTAGGGGTAGATGGCGGTGGCGCCAAAGCCCAGCAACACCGAGAAGTGGTGCGGGTCGCGCACGCTGGCGGTCTCCACCAGGATGTTCGCATCGCAGCGCAGGTTGTTGTCCACCAGGGTACGCTGCACCGCCCCCACCGCCATGGCGGCCGGGATGGGCAGGGTGTCGGCACTGACGTCCCGATCCGAGAGGATCAGCAGCACGGTACCGGCCTTGGCGGCAGCCTTGGCCTCTTCACAGATGCGCAGGATGGCCGCTTCCAGACCCTCTTCGGGTTTGAAGTTGAGGCTGATCACCTGATGGCGATAGTGCTCCCCTTCCAGTGCCAGCAGCTGGTGGAAGTCGGAGTAGAGCAGGATCGGCGACTGGAACAGCACTCGGTGGGCGTGGCCGAAGGTCTCGTTGAACACGTTCTGCTCGCGGCCGATACAGGTGGCCAGCGACATGACGTGGTTTTCCCGCAGCGGATCGATGGGCGGGTTGGTGACCTGGGCGAACATCTGGCGGAAGTAGTCGTACAGGGTGCGCTGGCTGGAGGAGAGCACCGCCATCGGGGTGTCATCCCCCATGGAGCCCACCGCTTCCTGGCCGTTTTCACCCAGTACCCGGATGATCTGATCCAGCTCTTCATAGGAGTAGCCGAACAGCTTCTGATAGGTTTTCAGTTGATCGTCGGAGAACTCGCGGGCGCCGGTGCTGGCGTCATCCATCTGCTCGAACGGCACCAGCCGCTTGCAGTGCTTGTCCATCCACTGCTTGTAGGTGTGACGGCTCTTGAGATCGTCATCGATCTCGAAGCTGGTCCAGACCTTGCCGTTGCTGGTGTCGACCACGAACAGCTCGCCCGGGCCGACCCGGCCCTTCTCCAGCACTTCGTCGGGGGTGTAGTCCCAGGTGCCGACCTCGGAGGCGAGGGTGATGAACTTGTCCTTGGTGATGACGTAGCGGGCCGGACGCAGGCCATTGCGATCGAGTGCGCAGGTGGCGTAGCGACCGTCGGTCATGACGATGCCGGCCGGGCCATCCCAAGGCTCCATGTGCATGGAGTTGAAGTCATAGAAGGCGCGCAGGTCGTCATCCATGTTCGGGTGTTTCTGCCACGCAGGCGGGATCAACAGGCGCATGGCACGGAACAGGTCCATGCCGCCGGCCAGGAACAGATCCAGCATGTTGTCGAGGCTGGAGGAGTCCGACCCCGTGGTGTTGACGAAGGGGGCGGCCTCTTGCAGATCGGGGATCAGCGGGGTGGCGAATTTGTAGCTGCGCGCTTTGGCCCACTGGCGGTTGCCGGCGATGGTGTTGATCTCGCCGTTGTGGGCGAGGTAGCGGAACGGCTGCGCCAGCGGCCAGCGCGGGCTGGTGTTGGTGGAGAAACGCTGGTGAAACACGCAGATGGCCGCCTGCATGCGAATGTCGGCGAGATCCAGATAGAAGCGCGGCAGATCCACCGGCATGCACAGTCCTTTATAGACGGTGACCAGGTTGGAGAGGCTGACTACATAGAAGTAGTCGTCGCTGATGCGTTTCTCGATGCGGCGGCGCACGATATAGAGGCGGCGCTCGAGATCCTTGTCGACCCAGCCGGGCGGGGCGTTGACAAAGACCTGTTCGATACTGGGCAGGGAGGCCTTGGCGATAGGGCCGAGTACATTGGTATCGATAGGCACCTTGCGCCAACCGACCAGACTCAAGGTTTCCTTTTCCAGCTCTTCGTCGATGATGTCGCGAGTGGCTTGCGCCAAGACGGGATCGGGGTTGAGAAACAGCATGCCGACCGCGTAGTTGCGGCCCAGGTGCCATCCCTTCTCTTCGGCGACAGCTCTGAAGAAGCTGTCGGGTTTTTGCAGCAACAGACCGCAGCCGTCGCCGGTCTTGCCGTCGGCGGAGATACCGCCACGGTGCTGCATGCGAGCCAATGCTGACATCGCGAGACGGACAAGCTTGTGGCTGGCTTCACCTTCCATGTGGGCCAACAGGCCGAAGCCACAGTTATCCCTCTCCAGCTTTGGATCATATAGTGACATTGCATTTCTCCCTTGCTCGGCCTTGCATCGCACTGTCATCAACAGACTGCATAAATTGCGATTGGCTCTTGTGGTTCCGTCCGCCTGAGGTGGCGAATCTCCAAACTAATGGGATTTTTCGGCAAGGTCAATTGGACATCCCGGCTGTTTTCATTATCACAAACTCATAACAAAATGTCGAGGTACGGGTCTATATGGGGTATCAACTGGCGATTGCTCTGGTTATTTTTGTTTTTGTGGAATTTTGTATTGTTATATTGGGTTTTGCTGGTTGACTCAATGGGGGCAAGGATTTGTAGTAATTTTACCAATCCACTCGACAAGTGAATGGCCGAGATCACAATAACGAAGTAGATGACTTGCATTTGCAAAACCACCGTCTATGAGAAAATTTTCATTATTCAACAAACTGTTAGAAGATGGTTTTGTGGTGGTGTTGAGCCTTCGTCAAATTGGGGATGAGTCTCGAAAGCGTCGATAACTACCCATTTGCTGATATTTATCCGGTTATTGGTGAATATTTATATGTTTTCCCGACTCTATCCTCCCTTGATCCAGCGCAGCGCTGCGCGCGGCCAAGCTCGTACAATGACACCCCTTTACTGGAGGTGTCATGCAGTTACACGAACTCGTCAATACATTCGGCCAGGATCTCAAGCAGCGCCATGGCCAGAAGATCCACAAGCTCTCCATTCACGGTGCCTTCACCTGCCCGAACCGGGACGGCACGCTGGGCCGTGGTGGCTGCACCTTCTGCAATGTCTCCTCCTTTGCCGACGAGTCGGCCCAGCAGCTTTCGGTGGTGCAGCAACTGCTGGCTCGCCGGGATGAAGTGACCCGGGCCAAACGTTATCTCGCCTACTTTCAGGCCTATACCAGCACATATGCCGAGGTGGAGTACCTGCAGCGCATGTATGAAGAGGCGCTGTCGGTGAGCGACATGGTGGGTTTGTGTGTGGGGACGCGCCCAGATTGCGTGCCGGATGCGGTACTGGACCTGTTGGCCGGTTATCAGGCCCGGGGTTACGAGGTGTGGCTGGAGCTGGGGCTGCAGAGCGCCAACGACAAGACGCTGCAGCGCATCAACCGGGGCCATGGCTATGCCGCCTATGCTGACGCTGTGACCAGGGCCCATCAACGGGGCATCAAGGTGTGCGCCCACCTTATCGTCGGTCTGCCCGGTGAAGTCGCCATGGACAGCCTGAATACGCTGCAGCGCATCGTGGAGACGGGGGTGGAGGGGATAAAACTGCACCCGCTGCACGTGGTAGAGGGAAGCACCCTCGGCAAGGCGTGGCAGGCAGGTCGACTGGAGGTGCCGAGCCTGGCGCAGTATGTGGAAGCGGCGGTTGCCATGATCCAGCACACGCCGCCCGAGGTGGTGTACCACCGCATCTCGGCGTCGGCACGTCGCCCGACTCTGTTGGCGCCAGCCTGGTGCGAGAATCGCTGGACAGCCATGGCTGACATTGCTAGTGAACTGGCTCGCTCCGGCGCCCAGGGTCATGCGCTGGGGCGCCCTTTTTCGCTTTCTGGCAATATCGGCTAGGTAATCAGATTTCATCAAAAAAACAGTGAGTTATTAGATGAAATTCAGTCTTTGCGGTATAGTTTCGGTAAAATTGTCTTGATATAGTACTTGGCTTGAAAAAGATATCATTATCAATAAGCTTGTATTATTTCCAATTTTGACGGGATATATCGGATATGGCGCCATCTTGTGTCGCGATCCGCCACCAAACTGCCCGTCTCGCCTTTGGGTGTAATGCCTATCAGGTCTGCCAATGACATTCAGTGTCATGTACCTGTGCTTAATGTGTATCAGGCTGTTGATCCCTTCTCGGGGAGCTCTGTTCTTTATGTCACGGGATCGTCTGCGTCAAACTGCGCCCGTGAAGCTTGAATATCGGTGTGGCGATAGAGCCGGCCCAATCATGCAGTGACAGGATGCTATGCAAGCAGAAACTAACCGTATTGACGAGTTGTTGGAGTGCCTGGTCTTTCTGACCCGCTTTTATGGGGTGCCCAACAGCAAGGATGCCCTGACGACCGGTTTGCCACTGGTGTCCGGCCTGCTGACGCCCAACCTGTTTGGCCGTGCCGCCGAGCGGGGCGGATTGTCGGCCCGGGAAGTGATCCAGCCGCTTGCCGAAATCTCCCCCTTGTTGCTGCCTTGCGTGTTGCAGATGCGCAATGGCGGTGCCTGCATTCTGCTGGAGTGGAATGAAGACAGGAGTCAAGGAAAGGTCATCTTTCCTCAGGCGGGAGATGCGGCCCAGTGGATCAGTGCGGCCCAGCTGGGTGATGAGTATCTGGGACGACTGTTTTTTGTCAAAAAGCAGTTCAAATTTGATGAGCGCTCCCCCAAGGTGCTGGAGACCCGTGACGGGCACTGGTTCTGGAGCACTCTGTTTGAATCCCGTGGCATCTATCGGGACGTACTGATCGCGTCCATCCTCATCAACCTGTTTGCCATCGCCAGCCCGCTGTTCACCATGAACGTCTACGACAAGATAGTGCCCAATCTGGCATTTGATTCCCTTTGGGTGCTTGCCGTCGGGGCCATGGTGGTGTTCACCTTCGATTTCGTGATGCGCCAGCTGCGCAGCTACTTCATCGACATCGCCGGTAAAAAATCGGATGTGCTGTTGTCGGCCAAGATCTTCGCCAAGGTGATGGGCATGCGGATGGAGTCGCGGCCGGCCTCGACCGGTGCGTTTGCCAAACATCTGCAGGAGTTTGAATCGGTACGGGAGTTTTTTACCTCCGCCACCGTCTCTACCCTCATCGACCTGCCGTTCGCGGTCTTCTTCCTGTTCATCATCTGGATTTTCGCCGGGGTCATGGTCGTAGTGCCGATCGTCGCCATGCTGATCCTCATCATTTACAGCTTCTATATTCAGGCGCCGCTCAAGCAGTCCATCGAAGAGGGATCGCGGCTTGCTTCCCAGAAGAACGCCAACCTGATCGAGAGCATTTCAGGCCTTGAGACCGTCAAGATTTTCGGGGCCGAGAGCATGTTCCAGCATCGCTGGGAGCAGGCTGTCTCCCATATCTCGACCTGGGGCGTGCAGACCCGCCGCATCACCAATTCCATGTCTTCGCTGGCCAGTTACATCCAGCAGGTGGTGACGGTGGCGCTGGTGATTGTCGGTGTTTATCAGATTTCGGAAGGGTTGGTCACCATGGGGGGCATGATTGCCGCCGTCATGCTGTCAAGCCGTGCCATTGCGCCCATGGTGCAGTTGTCGGTGCTCTCCACCCGCTACAACCAGGCCAAGTCCGCATTGGAAATCCTGGAAAAAATCATGGTGACACCGGGTGAGCAGGAAGAGGGCAAACAGTACATCCACCATCCCGTGATCTCCGGTCGGATCGAATTTGACAATGTCTCTTTCAAGTACCCGGGAATGGAAACCAGCACGCTGCACAACATCAATCTGCGTATCGAGCCGGGCGAGAAGGTGGCCATCATAGGCCGGATCGGGGCGGGTAAAACCACGCTCGAGAAGATCTTGATGGGCTTGTATCGGCCCACCGATGGTTCGGTGCGACTCGATGGATTCGAGCTGGATCAGCTGCCGGCCTCGGTTATCCGGCGCAACATAGGTTGTGTCCCGCAGGACGTGACCCTGTTTTTTGGCTCGGTGCGCGACAACATCATGCTGGGCAATCCGCTGGTGGATGATGTGCGGGTCATGCGGGCCGCCAAACGGGCCGGCGTCACCAATTTTACCAATCGGGATCCCAACGGGCTGGATCGGCAGATAGGTGAAGGGGGCCGCCAGCTCTCGGGTGGTCAGCGTCAGGCCATCCTGCTGGCGCGAGCCTTGCTAAACGACCCCCCCATCCTGGTGATGGACGAACCCACCTCCAACATGGATAACCAGTCCGAGATGCAGGTCAAGCATGAGTTGGCACGATTGGGGCCGGAAACGACCCTGATCCTGATCACTCACAAAACCTCCATGCTCGATGTCGCCTCACGGGTCATCGTGGTTGAGCAGGGGCAGGTGGTGGCCGATGGGCCCAAAGAGGCTGTGCTGCAACAGTTGAAAGAGGGCAAGGTGCGTGTGCAGGAGGCGTCCAATGGCTAAGTTTGGCCTGTTCAAAAAGGCGCCATCCGATACCGTACTGCCGGCGCCGGAGCACCTTGAATTCGTCGATGACGGTGCGGCTGCGGTACTGCTGAGTACCCCGACTCGAGCCAGGGCATTGCTGTGGGCCTGCTTCCTGTTTTTCATGAGCGCCATCGTCTGGGCCGCCTGGGCCGAGCTCGATGAGGTCACCGTTGGACAGGGCAAGGTCATCCCTTCCCGTCAGTTGCAGGTGATCCAGAATCTGGAGGGGGGGATCGTCAAGGAGATCTTCGTCAAAGAGGGTGACATCGTTGAAAAAGGGCAGCCGCTCTTGCGCATCGATGATACTCGCTTCCGCTCCGATTTTCGTGAACGCGAGCAGGAGCTGGTGACTCTCAAGGGGGATATTGCCAGGCTGCGCTCCGAAATCCAGAGCGTGGTGGTCAAGACTGGCCCCAATTTGGGGTGGCGTGAGCAGGTCGTGGTCGACAAGCAACCCATCGATTTCCCGGACGGTTTCGAAAACGTCTTTGCCGAATATGCGGCTCGAGAAAAATCAGTTCAGGATGAGCGTCTCAACAATTTGAACAACCAGCTCTATATTCTGGGTCAACAGATTGAACAGAAAGAGCAGGAAACCATAGAGCTCAATGCCAAGATCAGGACGGTGGCGCGTAGCGTAGATCTGGCGCGGCAGGAGCTCAATATCAGCCGCCCCTTGGCCAAGGAGGGGATCGTGCCTCAGGTCGAGTTGATCAAGCTGGAACGGCAGGTCAACGAAATGCAGGGGGAATTGGAGAGCAACCGGCTGCTTATTCCCAAACTCGATTCCGTGTTGCGGGAGACCATCTCCAAGCGCAACGACATTGCCTTGAAATTCCGGGCCGATTCACAGACCGAGCTCAATGAACGGCAAGGCAAATTGAGCCAGCTGTCCGAAGGCCAGGTTGGGCTGCGGGATCGGGTGGATCGCACCAGCGTCATTGCGCCGCTCAAGGGCACCATCAAGAAACTCAAGATCAACACGCTGGGTGGTGTGGTGCAACCCGGCATGGATCTGATGGAAATTGTTCCGCTGGAAGACACTCTGCTGGTCGAGGCCAAAGTGTCGCCCAAAGATATCGCGTTCTTGCGGCCAGGGCTGGAGGCCGTGGTCAAGATTACTGCCTATGACTTCACAATTTATGGAGGATTACATGGCAAGGTTGAACAGATAAGTGCTGACTCGATCCAGGATGAAGATGGCAATTCCTTTTACCTGGTACGAGTCCGCACCGAGAAAAGTTACTTGGGCGATGAGCTTAACGCACTTCCCATCATCCCCGGTATGTTAGCCAGTGCAGATATTATTACTGGTAAAAAAAGTGTCCTAGACTATTTGCTTAAGCCGATTTTACGGGCAAAGCAGTCGGCACTGAGAGAACGATAAGCCAACAATCTAAAAACAACATGACTGGAGATACCATGAAGA
This sequence comes from Aeromonas sp. FL131, assembly GCF_049860615.1. Lineage (NCBI taxonomy): Bacteria > Pseudomonadati > Pseudomonadota > Gammaproteobacteria > Aeromonadales > Aeromonadaceae > Aeromonas > Aeromonas sp. FL131. Next base: position 2,450,476 of record NZ_CP187595.1, on the reverse strand, counting down.
AGACGATTGTTGCCATGTTAGTAAGTGGCGCCGTGCTGTTCCCGGGCCTTACCCAGGCCCAAACACTGGAACAGTCAGTGGCACAGTCACTGGCTACCCATCCCAAAATCAAGGAAGCTTTTGATCTCTATCAGGCGCGACTGTATCAGCATGATGGAGCCAAAGGTGGTTACTATCCCACCATCGATCTGCGCGGCGGTGTCGGCTATGAGAAGACTGACAGCCCGTCAACTCGTGCGGCTGGCGCGAACTCGACCACTATCGATGACTCCATGACCCGTAAAGAGGCCGGTATCAGCCTGCGCCAGATGCTGTTTGATGGTTTCAACGTCAGCAGCAACGTGGCTCGTACCGATGCCGAAGCCAATGCTCAGCGTCTGGCCATGATCTCCGAGGCGGAGAATACAGCTCTGCGCGTGGCTGAGGTTTACCTCAACATGCTGCGTCAGCAGGAGATCCTGGAGCTGTCCAAACAGAACCTGGAAACTCACGAGCAGATCCGCAGCGACATCAGCAAGCGGACCGATTCAGGCTTGGGATCCACGGCAGACCAGACTCAGATTGATGGTCGTGTCGCCAGAGCCTATGCCAATCAGGCGGCTGCCGAAAACAACTACCGGGATGCCGAGAGCGAATTCATCCGGGTAGTCAACGAGATGCCAAAAGATTTGGTACAGCCGGTGCCGGATGCTCAGCTCATTCCGAGCAGCCTGGATGCCGCATTGAAGACGGCGACCGAGGTGCATCCGACCTTGCTGTCATCCTTGCAGGATATCGAAGCCGCCAAGTATCAGCATGAAGGCTCCAAGTCCGGTTTTTATCCCAACGTCACGTTTGAAGTGGATCAGAACTGGAACGAGGACATTGATGCAGTCAAGGGACGCAATGACGATCTGACCGCCATGGTGCGCATGCGTTACAACCTGTTCCGTGGTGGTTCCGATCTGGCGCAGAGCAAGGCGACGTCTGCTCTCTATTCCCAGGCGAAAGATATTCATATGAATGCTTTCCGTCAGGTTGAAGAGGGAACCCGCCTCGCTTGGAACGCCAAAGAGTCTTTGACCAAACAGAAGACCTTCCTGAAAGAGCACGTGGATGCCAGCTATGACACCGTACAGGCGTACAAGAAGCAGTTCGGATTGGGCCAGCGTACCTTGCTGGACGTACTGAACACCGAGAACGAACTGTTTGAGGCCCGTCGCAGCTACATCACGGCCGAGTACGACTCCTTGCTGGCGGATTATCGGATCCTCAATGCCACTGGCAGTCTGCTCAATGCGTTTAATGTGAAGCAGCCCGCCGATTGGCAAGCTAAACAGTAATGGAGTGCGCATCAGGTTTGATGCGAGTGAAAGGGATGGCTGCAGCCGGGCTGCCGCCATCCCTTGTCTCTGACGGCCACTTCTGGTCAGTGTAGTAACAGCCAGTGGATCTTTTGAAGATGCATGTGACTGAGCAGTATCGGGCAGGCAGTGTCGGCATGGCGTCAAGCTTCGGTTTGGCTCCGTTTTTGCGCGCGCGCTGGTTGCGCTGGTCATTCTGGCTGCTGTTGGTTTCTCTGCCTTTGCTGCTTTCTGCCAGCCAGCCTCTTACCCCAGAAGATCTCAAACTGGTACAGCGGGCACAGGAAACGTACGGAGTAAGAGCCGGCAAACGGGTCACGACTTGGCGTACGCTGGTCATGCAGAATCGTGCCGCCGGTCTGACGGACCGTCAGAAACTGGAGAAGGTCAACCAGTTTTTCAACCAGATGCGTTTTATTGACGATATCAAGTTGTGGCGCAAAAAAGACTATTGGGCGACCCCGTTGGAATTTTTAGGCGCGGCGGGTGGTGATTGTGAAGACTTCAGCATTTCAAAGTACTTTACCCTGCTGGAATTGGGGGTGCCGGATGAAAAAATGCGGATGGTCTATGTCAAGGCATTGGATTACAACCAGTTTCATATGGTGGTTGCTTACTATGACACGCCATCCTCAGTTCCCGTGATTTTGGATAACTTGATTGGGTCGATCCGGCCAGCCAGCCAGCGCCGGGATCTGATGCCGATATACAGCTTTAACGGTAGTCACTTGTGGTTGATGAAGGCGCGTGGTCAAGGGGAACTGGCTGGACAGTCCTCACGCCTGGGATTATGGAATGATTTACGCAATCGCATGACTTCGGGGCGATTGGCTCAGCCTGTGTTGAATTTGGATGATTAACCTATGACGCTCTACAGACAATTACTGGCCACCATGTTGATCCTGTTCGGGTTGTTGTTTGCAGCCACCTATTGGGTGCAATTCAACTCGACTCGTACCTATCTGGCGCAGCAACAGGAAACCACCGTCATCAACACCGCCACATCCCTGGGATTGGCGTTGACACCTTATCTGGAAAATGGTGACAAGGTGGGGGCTGAATCTGTCATCCAGGCGATATTTGATGGGGGATATTATCGCTTGGTCCGTCTGGACTTGTTGGCTTCCAAGGATGTCATTGAGCAGGAAAATACCAACAATATCCAGGGGGTGCCGCAGTGGTTCATTAATTTGGGCCTGTTTCCGGAAGTATCCAACGAATCGATTCTGACCTCTGGCTGGCTGCAACTGGGCAAATTGAAGGTTGTTGGTCACCCCGGGCAAGCCTACTACGAGCTGTGGCGTGGTATGAGCGAACTGGCGAGCTGGTTTCTGATAGGTTTTCTCATCACCACCATTTTGTTGATGCGTGCGCTCAACTATTTGCTCAAGCCGCTCAAGCAGATCTGCGAGCAGGCGGTGGAGATCGAGCTGCATCACTTTGGCCATGCCATTCCTGAACCCAAGACCCATGAATTGAAACAGGTGGTACAAGCCATCAATACGCTTTCCAGCAAACTGGCCCTGCAGTTCAAGGAACAGGCTGATGAGGCTGAAAAATTGCGGGAGCGGGTTTATGTGGACGCCGTATCCGGCTTGGGCAACCGGGCTTATTTCGTGGGTCAGGTAAACGCATGGATTGCCGAGGCGGGACAAGGCGGCGTCATGCTGGTCGCTGTCGATATGCTGGATGACCTGTACCGTGAGGAGGGGTTTGCTGCTCGTGACAACATGGTCAAGTCGATAGCACAGGCTCTGAAGGAACAGCTTAAAGGTTGGGATGGGTCGGCACTGGCACGGATTTCGGCCACGGAATATGCCTTGCTGTGCCCTACCGATGATCTGGCCCAGCTGAAAGATTTGGCGGAAGTGATCAACAGTCGCATTGCCGACCTGGTTGTGAACCCCATGGGTGAGGGCGGTGCACTCTCCGTTATCGGTATTGCAGGGCGCGATGGCAATGACGACTTGTCAGCGTTGCTGACTAAGGCCGACAACGCTTTGGGCAAAGCGCGTAATGAGCGTCGTGGCGCAGTAGTCATGGAGGGCGGTGTTGATCAAGGATTGATGGGACGTCTGGCTTGGCGCGATCTGGTACAAGATGCCATCGCTCGGCACTTGTGGCGCTTCAAGGCGCAACCTGCCTGCAGATTTGATAACGGTGTTCGTTTGCATGCCGAATTATTTGCCTCTATTTCTCGTGATGGCTCCGATTATTTTGCCGGTCAATTCTTGCCGGCCATCGAACAGTTCAAATTGGGCGGCGAATTCGATCAAGCGATACTTGAAGCTTCTATTCCATTGCTCCAACAACAGGCGGATCTGGTCTTGGCGGTCAATATTACCGCTGGCTCGCTGTGTTCCGATGAGTTCAGAGCGTGGTTGACCGGCTATCTGACGGATCATGCCGAGCTGCAAGAACGGCTGCTGTTTGAAATCCCGGAAGCTGCCATCATGAAGCATAAAGATCATGTCACCGCCTTGGTGAAGGCCTTGCAAGAACATGGATTCCAGTGGGGGGTGGATCATTATGGGCGTCACTTCCAGTCACTGGGATATCTGGAAGAGCTGGCTCCAGCCTATGTCAAGGTCGACCATGGCTATACCAGTCAGGTGATGGAGCCGGGGGCGGATACCTCCTTCCTGGCAGCAGTGTGCCGCGCCGCTCACAATGCAGGAGTCACAACCATTGCGACTCGGGTTGAAGATCAACATCAGGTTGAGTTGCTTGCCAAATTGCATATCGATGGTTATCAGGGTTTTGTGCATCCCGCATTCCCACTGGCTTGAACGTTATCAAATCAAAAGGGGCCCATAAGGGCCCTTTTTTTATTCTAAAGATGAATAAGAATAGGTATTTTTAGGGCGCCTCTCTGTTTGAGATTCGCTTGAAGCGCCACCAAGTGATTGATTTGACATTATAAAAAAGACCCTTCGATTTAATACATTGCATCCACCCAAGACGGAACAAATTCAATACATTTTTGCAACGGATGCGAAGCGTACAGACATCTATGGTGTAGACATCGAGATCTGTCACGTTGGAGCAAAGGATATGCGCACTCAAATCATCGACAAAACGGTTGTGGTTTCTTCCATTGAAGGCAATGTTCAAATCGTGCTGGCTGATGGAAGCAGCCGCCCATTGCAAAAAGGCGAGATCCTCCAGCCGGGAGCCAAGCTTAATATTGCAGATGACGCCAAACTGGTATTGGCTCCCTATGACGATTCTCCAGCCGCCGCTACTCCAGATGCTCCCGCTCATGACGCACCAGCCCCTGGTCAACCTCAAGCCCCTGATGCGGGTACTGCGGCTTCTCCTGATATCGCTGCATTGCAAAAATCAATTCTGCAAGGGGTAGACCCGACACAAAACTTTGAAGCTTCTGCTGCCGGTGGGGCACCTGCCGCCGGTGGTGGTGGTGGCGGGATCGGTGGTGTAGCCGGTGCCAGTGGCAATGGTGGCTTTGTCACCATTGACCGTATTGGTGATGCAACCATTGCTGCCGCAGGCTTTGACACCACATATCAGACAGAGCCGGTTGTAGATACACAACAAGTAGTAGAGCCCTTGCTGGTCAATGAACTGACGGATCAAGGCGAACAGCTGGTTGTTGCGGAAGACGGTGTATTGAATGGCAATTTGCTGGATAACACGGTCAATACCGATGGGCCGTTAGCTGCGTCGGTTCTGCTCTTCAGCTGGGGAGGCAACGCCAATGTGGCTGTCGGAACCAGTGTGACAATCGACGGGATCGGTACGCTTGTCGTCAATGGCGATGGTAGCTTCACATTCACCCCGGCTCCCAACTACGACGGTGCTGTTCCCCCTGTTGTATACACGGTTACCGATGGCACCGATACGGTCCAATCCACCTTGGAACTCACTATCACGCCAGTCAATGATCTTGCTGATCAGGGCGAGAGCGTAGTGGTGACGGAGGATGCGACGGTATCGGGCAATTTGCTTGATAACACCGTCGATAATGATGGGCCTCAGGCTGCTACTGTCACCGGATTTAGCTGGAGTGGGCTTGCCAACACGACTCTGGGTACACCCGTCACTCTGGCAGGGGTCGGTACCCTGCTGGTCAATGCAGATGGCAGTTATCAATTTACGCCCGCCACCAATTATGACGGCCCCGTGCCGGCAGTGAGTTACACCGTCACAGATGGTACAGATTCAGTACAGTCCATACTGACTATCACGATCACTCCTGTTGATGAGCCGGTTGAGCTTGCCGGTCTGCAGCTGGAGGGCGGAGAACTGACATTAAATGAAGCCTCATTGGCAGGAGGGAGTAATCCGAATGCAGCCGCTGTGACTCAGAGCGGTATTTTTACCTTCAGTGCTGCCGATGGTGTGCAGAGTCTGACGCTGGGAGGCGTCGCCTTGGTCACCAATGGGCAAGCTGTTACCGCCTTCCCGCAAACCATTACCAGCCCACTAGGTAACCAACTGATCGTTACCGGCATTAATTACAATCCCGTGACCGGCACGGGTAGCGTGAACTACAGCTACACCTTGGGAGGGAGTGAAACCCACACCCAGCCAGCCAATGACAATTCGCTTAGCGAGAGTTTCAGCGTTGTACTGGTTGATACCGATGGTGACAATACCAGCGGGAGCCTGGATGTGGTCATTCTGGATGATGTTCCCAGTGTCACCCTTACTACCAATTCTGAAGGATTGGGCTCTGTGTCCGTAGATGAAAGCCTGGTCAGCCTGGGCGGTGCTGGCACTGACGGGGTGGCCAGTGCCACCCTGAGCGCCGCCAATGTGCAGGCCCAGTTCAACCCGGCCTTCGGGGCCGACGGGGCGGGCAGCATCGGCTACAGCCTGGCGCTGACCGGCAGCAACGTGGCGAGCGGCCTGTATGCGGTCGATCCGGCCGCGGCCAACGGGCAGGGTGCCGCCATCGTGCTCAATCAGGTGGGCAACGTCATCACCGGCAGCGCGGGTGGGGTGGACTACTTCACCCTGACCATCAACCCGAGTAGCGGGGAAGTGACTCTGGCCCTGCTGGACAACGTCTGGCACGGCGACACCACCAATGCGGATGACAGCGTGGCGCTGACGCTGGGTCAGGGCGTGCTGACCCTGGTGCAGACCGTGACCGATGCCGATGGCGACAGCGCCAGTGCGGCGGTAGATCTGGGCGCCAACGGCGTGTTCCGCTTCGAGGATGACGGCCCGCGGGCCGGGCTGGCGGTGGAAGCACCGAGCCTGGGGGCGACCGTGGATGAAAGCCTGGTCAGCCTGGGCGGTGCCGGCACTGACGGGGTGGCCAGTGCCACCCTGAGCGCCGCCAATGTGCAGGCCCAGTTCAACCCAGCCTTCGGGGCCGACGGGGCGGGCAGCATCGGCTACAGCCTGGCGCTGACCGGCACCAACGGGCGTTGTTGATCAAATCCGTCGCTGGATGGCCGTTCCCCAACCCGTTGATACCACTCAATTCACTGGCTGGCGAACAGGCATACCAAGCCCTATCAGCTTGTTCATCACCTTCACGCCAGCCAGGATTTCGCCCACCTGGGCGTTGTAGTTCCGCAGGCTCAGCGTTGGCCCGATGAGTTGCTTGAACCGGTACATGGCGGTCTCGGCTATCGAGCGCTGGTGATAGCCGGAGTCTTTCTTCCATTGCTTCAGTTCACCGGCCTTGAGCGCCGTCACCGCCTCGTTGCGGGGATGGTCTTCCTCCCACGGTGCCGCATTTTTTCTCGGCGGTATGGTGGCTTTCGCCCCCTTCTTCTTCAGTAGCGCATGACAGGCCTTGGTGTCATACGCACCATCGGCGCTGACCTGTTTTATCTTGCGTCGTAAGGGGTTGAGCAACGTCGGTAACACCTCGTTATCCGCCACCGTCTCCAGGCTGACTTCGGCAGCGATGACCGCATGGGTTGTGGCATCCACCGCCAAGTGGAGCTTGCGCCACACTCGTCGCTTCTCCTTGCCGTGTTTGCGAATTTTCCATTCGCCTTCGCCATAGACCTTGAGGCCGGTGGCATCAATGACCAAGTGAGCCACCGGGCCTTGGCTGGGGAGGCGGTACTTGATGTCGACGGTCTTGGCGCGCTTGCTGATACAGCTATAGTCCGGCGACTGCAAAGGCACCGCCATCAGTTGGAACAACGAGTTAATGAAGCCTTCTAGCGCCCGCAGCGGCAACTTGAACAAGCCTTTTAGCATCAGGGCCGTCTCAATGGCGGTGTCACTGTAGTGGAAACCTCTCCCTCGGCGGCCATGGTGGACCAGGCAATGCCACTGCTTAATGGCTTGTTCGTCCATCCAGATGGTCAACGAACCGCGTTGCACCAAGGCTTGGTTGTACTGCTGCCAGTTGCTGATCTTGTGCTTGGACTTGCCCATCTGATGCTCTCGGAGACTGCGCTACAGGATCAGATCACCGAGATGACAGATAGTTCCCCGATTTGAGCAACAAGGCCGCACCAACGTGGCGAGCGGCCTGTATGCGGTCGATCCGGCCGCGGCCAACGGCCAGGGTGCCGCCATCGTGCTCAATCAGGTGGGCAACGTCATCACCGGCAGCGCGGGTGGGGTGGACTACTTCACCCTGACCATCAACCCGAGTAGCGGGGAAGTGACTCTGGCCCTGCTGGACAACGTCTGGCACGGCGACACCACCAATGCGGATGACAGCGTGGCGCTGACGCTGGGGCAGGGCGTGCTGACCCTGGTGCAGACCGTGACCGATGCCGATGGCGATAGCGCCAGTGCGGCGGTGGACTTGGGCGCCAACGGCGTGTTCCGCTTCGAGGATGACGGCCCGCGGGCCGGGCTGGCGGTGGAAGCACCGAGCCTGGGGGCGACCGTGGATGAAAGCCTGGTCAGCCTGGGCGGTGCCGGTACTGACGGGGTGGCCAGTGCTACCCTGAGCGCCGCCAATGTGCAGGCCCAGTTCAACCCGGCCTTCGGAGCGGACGGGGCGGGCAGCATCGGCTACAGCCTGGCGCTGACCGGCAGCAATGTGGTGAGCGGCCTGTATGCGGTCGATCCGGCCGCGGCCAACGGCCAGGGTGCCGCCATCGTGCTCAATCAGGTGGGCAACGTCATCACCGGCAGCGCGGGTGGGGTGGACTACTTCACCCTGACCATCAACCCGAGTAGCGGGGAAGTGACTCTGGCCCTGCTGGACAACGTCTGGCACGGCGACACCACCAATGCGGATGACAGCGTGGCGCTGACGCTGGGTCAGGGCGTGCTGACCCTGGTGCAGACCGTGACCGATGCCGATGGCGACAGCGCCAGTGCGGCGGTAGATCTGGGCGCCAACGGCGTGTTCCGCTTCGAGGATGACGGCCCCAGCGTGACCATCAACGCGGTGGCGGATGGTGGCATCACCCTGACCACCCAGGATGCACAGACCATCGGGTCGGCCAGTGACACGGCGACCGGCAGCTTTGCGGCGGCGTTCCTGGCGGCGGCGGTGCCGAGCTATGGCGCGGACGGTCCGGGCACCACCACGGTGAGCGGTTACAGCCTGAGCGTGACTGACAGCAACAGCGGGCTGACCAGCAACGGGCTGGCCATCACCCTGACCAAGGTGGGCAGCGACATCGTTGGCTCGACCACGGCCGGGGAGGTGTTCCGCATCAGCGTGGCGAGCAATGGCACCGTGACGCTGACGCAGTCGGCGGAGCTGGACCATCTGCCGGAGGACGTGGACAACAGCAACGACAACAACCTCATTAGCCTGGCCAATGGCAAGGTGCTGCTGAGTGCGACGGTGACGGTGGTGGACGGTGACAACGACACCGCGACCGGGACGGTGAGTGCGGACCTTGGTGGCAACATCAGCTTCGAGGACGACGTACCGAGCGTGACCATCAACGCGGTGGCGGATGGTGGCATCACCCTGACCACCCAGGATGCACAGACCATCGGGTCGGCCAGTGACACGGCGACCGGCAGCTTTGCGGCGGCGTTCCTGGCGGCGGCGGTGCCGAGCTATGGCGCGGACGGTCCGGGCACCACCACGGTGAGCGGTTACAGCCTGAGCGTGACTGACAGCAACAGCGGGCTGACCAGCAATGGGCTGGCCATCACCCTGACCAAGGTGGGCAGCGACATTGTTGGCTCGACCACGGCCGGGGAGGTGTTCCGCATCAGCGTGGCGAGCAATGGCACGGTGACGCTGACGCAGTCGGCGGAGCTGGACCATCTGCCGGAGGACGTGGACAACAGCAACGACAACAACCTCATTAGCCTGGCCAATGGCAAGGTGCTGCTGAGTGCGACGGTGACGGTGGTGGACGGTGACAACGACACCGCGACCGGGACGGTGAGTGCGGACCTTGGTGGCAACATCAGCTTCGAGGACGACGTACCGAGCGTGACCATCAACGCGGTGGCGGATGGTGGCATCACCCTGACCACCCAGGATGCACAGACCATCGGGTCGGCCAGTGACACGGCGACCGGCAGCTTTGCGGCGGCGTTCCTGGCGGCGGCGGTGCCGAGCTATGGCGCGGACGGTCCGGGCACCACCACGGTGAGCGGTTACAGCCTGAGCGTGACTGACAGCAACAGCGGGCTGACCAGCAATGGGCTGGCCATCACCCTGACCAAGGTGGGCAGCGACATCGTTGGCTCGACCACGGCCGGGGAGGTGTTCCGCATCAGCGTGGCGAGCAATGGCACCGTGACGCTGACGCAGTCGGCGGAGCTGGACCATCTGCCGGAGGACGTGGACAACAGCAACGACAACAACCTCATTAGCCTGGCCAATGGCAAGGTGCTGCTGAGTGCGACGGTGACGGTGGTGGACGGTGACAACGACACCGCGACCGGGACGGTGAGTGCGGACCTTGGTGGCAACATCAGCTTCGAGGACGACGTACCGAGCGTGACCATCAACGCGGTGGCGGATGGTGGCATCACCCTGACCACCCAGGATGCACAGACCATCGGGTCGGCCAGTGACACGGCGACCGGCAGCTTTGCGGCGGCGTTCCTGGCGGCGGCGGTGCCGAGCTATGGCGCGGACGGTCCGGGCACCACCACGGTGAGCGGTTACAGCCTGAGCGTGACTGACAGCAACAGCGGGCTGACCAGCAATGGGCTGGCCATCACCCTGACCAAGGTGGGCAGCGACATTGTTGGCTCGACCACGGCCGGGGAGGTGTTCCGCATCAGCGTGGCGAGCAATGGCACGGTGACGCTGACGCAGTCGGCGGAGCTGGACCATCTGCCGGAGGACGTGGACAACAGCAACGACAACAACCTCATTAGCCTGGCCAATGGCAAGGTGCTGCTGAGTGCGACGGTGACGGTGGTGGACGGTGACAACGACACCGCGACCGGGACGGTGAGTGCGGACCTTGGTGGCAACATCAGCTTCGAGGACGACGTACCGAGCGTGACCATCAACGCGGTGGCGGATGGTGGCATCACCCTGACCACCCAGGATGCACAGACCATCGGGTCGGCCAGTGACACGGCGACCGGCAGCTTTGCGGCGGCGTTCCTGGCGGCGGCGGTGCCGAGCTATGGCGCGGACGGTCCGGGCACCACCACGGTGAGCGGTTACAGCCTGAGCGTGACTGACAGCAACAGCGGGCTGACCAGCAATGGGCTGGCCATCACCCTGACCAAGGTGGGCAGCGACATTGTTGGCTCGACCACGGCCGGGGAGGTGTTCCGCATCAGCGTGGCGAGCAATGGCACGGTGACGCTGACGCAGTCGGCGGAGCTGGACCATCTGCCGGAGGACGTGGACAACAGCAACGACAACAACCTCATTAGCCTGGCCAATGGCAAGGTGCTGCTGAGTGCGACGGTGACGGTGGTGGACGGTGACAACGACACCGCGACCGGGACGGTGAGTGCGGACCTTGGTGGCAACATCAGCTTCGAGGACGACGTACCGAGCGTGACCATCAACGCGGTGGCGGATGGTGGCATCACCCTGACCACCCAGGATGCACAGACCATCGGGTCGGCCAGTGACACGGCGACCGGCAGCTTTGCGGCGGCGTTCCTGGCGGCGGCGGTGCCGAGCTATGGCGCGGACGGTCCGGGCACCACCACGGTGAGCGGTTACAGCCTGAGCGTGACTGACAGCAACAGCGGGCTGACCAGCAATGGGCTGGCCATCACCCTGACCAAGGTGGGCAGCGACATCGTTGGCTCGACCACGGCCGGGGAGGTGTTCCGCATCAGCGTGGCGAGCAATGGCACCGTGACGCTGACGCAGTCGGCGGAGCTGGACCATCTGCCGGAGGACGTGGACAACAGCAACGACAACAACCTCATTAGCCTGGCCAATGGCAAGGTGCTGCTGAGTGCGACGGTGACGGTGGTGGACGGTGACAACGACACCGCGACCGGGACGGTGAGTGCGGACCTTGGTGGCAACATCAGCTTCGAGGACGACGTACCGAGCGTGACCATCAACGCGGTGGCGGATGGTGGCATCACCCTGACCACCCAGGATGCACAGACCATCGGGTCGGCCAGTGACACGGCGACCGGCAGCTTTGCGGCGGCGTTCCTGGCGGCGGCGGTGCCGAGCTATGGCGCGGACGGTCCGGGCACCACCACGGTGAGCGGTTACAGCCTGAGCGTGACTGACAGCAACAGCGGGCTGACCAGCAATGGGCTGGCCATCACCCTGACCAAGGTGGGCAGCGACATTGTTGGCTCGACCACGGCCGGGGAGGTGTTCCGCATCAGCGTGGCGAGCAATGGCACGGTGACGCTGACGCAGTCGGCGGAGCTGGACCATCTGCCGGAGGACGTGGACAACAGCAACGACAACAACCTCATTAGCCTGGCCAATGGCAAGGTGCTGCTGAGTGCGACGGTGACGGTGGTGGACGGTGACAACGACACCGCGACCGGGACGGTGAGTGCGGACCTTGGTGGCAACATCAGCTTCGAGGACGACGTACCGAGCGTGACCATCAACGCGGTGGCGGATGGTGGCATCACCCTGACCACCCAGGATGCACAGACCATCGGGTCGGCCAGTGACACGGCGACCGGCAGCTTTGCGGCGGCGTTCCTGGCGGCGGCGGTGCCGAGCTATGGCGCGGACGGTCCGGGCACCACCACGGTGAGCGGTTACAGCCTGAGCGTGACTGACAGCAACAGCGGGCTGACCAGCAACGGGCTGGCCATCACCCTGACCAAGGTGGGCAGCGACATTGTTGGCTCGACCACGGCCGGGGAGGTGTTCCGCATCAGCGTGGCGAGCAATGGCACGGTGACGCTGACGCAGTCGGCGGAGCTGGACCATCTGCCGGAGGACGTGGACAACAGCAACGACAACAACCTCATTAGCCTGGCCAATGGCAAGGTGCTGCTGAGTGCGACGGTGACGGTGGTGGACGGTGACAACGACACCGCGACCGGGACGGTGAGTGCGGACCTTGGTGGCAACATCCGGTTCGAAGATGATGTACCGACAGCTAAAGACAACAGCGTCGTCATCACTGAAGCAGGGTTGCCACCCTTCAACCTGGTGATGGTCATCGATACATCAGGCAGCATGTTGTGGCAGATCGGTACGTCGACAAATGGTTCGCCAAATCGCCTGGAGCTGGCGAAGGATGCACTAAACCACATGATTGACTCCTATGTGGCGCTGGGTGTGCCGCTGGTCTTCACGGTCATTGATTTTGCCAGTGGAGCTGTATTGATCCCGCAAACCAGTGATCCTGATGTGGCCAAGGCCAGTATTTCCGGTTTGCCGACAGATGGTGGCGGTACCAACTACAACGCACCACTCGTATTGGCGCAGAATCAACTGACGGCGGATCTGGCGAACCCCGCTTTGGCTGGGTATGAAACCAAGGTCTATTTCCTGTCGGATGGCGCTCCCAACGAGGGGAATGTCCCGGCCGGCTGGACCAGCTTTGTGAACAGCAACAATGTTGAGGTTTACGCGGTGGGGTTGAACGTCAGTGGCAATGCGACGGCGATCGCTCAGCTTGGCCTGGTGGAGGATCATGGGGATGCCGTCACGTTGGTCAACAACATCTATGACCTGGACGCCACACTCCAGGCCACCGTACCGCCACCAGCTACCGGCAATGTGATCACGGATGTGGATGCCAGTGCCGGTGTGGACAGTGCCGGTGCCGATACCCCCGTGACCGTATTGCAGGTCAGCTTTACCGTCAGCAATCCGGCCGCTTATGTCGGGGTCGCCGACAGTGTGAATGGCAATGTGGTGACCTTCCTGGTGCAAGGAGGAACGACCGGCCCCATGACTACACCTCTGGGTGGGCATCTGACCGTGAATGCGGACGGTTCCTACTCCTACACTCCGCCCAATGATGTGGCCGTCGATACACAGGAGACCTTTACCTACACCATTGTGGATGCCGATGGTGACACCTCCAGCGCTCTGTTGAAGATACTGGTGCTGGATACCACTCCGATCACGGCTTCCGTGTTCGAAGATGGCCTGCCTGCCGGTCTGCCTGGCAACAACCCAGCCCTGACCACAGTTGCAGGCTCTCTGGCCCATATGGTGGTCGACAGTATCGGCGTCAACTTCGGCGTCGGCAGTACAGCCGGTTTGCCTGCGTTGACCTCAGGTGGTGTGGCGATTACCTACAGCATCATCCACGGTGTCGGAGTCGATACCCTGGTTGCAGTGGCAGGCAGCAAACCCATCTTCACGCTGGCTGTCGAGGCTGATGGCGATTACACCTTTACCCTGCAGGGCCCGATTGATCATGCCCTGGCTGATGGCAACGACCTGGAACTGAAGGCGTTGAATCTGTCCAGTGCGATCACGGCCCACGAAGGGGTGGATAACGTGACGCTGGTTCGCGACTTCATCGTACAGGTTGAAGACGATGTGCCGGTTGTCATGACTCCGGCCATGGGGGTCATGCTGAATCAGTCCGGGGTGACTGGCATCTTCCTGCTGGATGGTGATGGCACTTTGTCCAACAACTACGGGGGGGATGGTGGTTCAATCCGGTTCGACAGCAGTTTGAATGGCAGCAGCAGTGGCATGACCTCGGGCGGTTTACCTGTCACCTATACCCTGTCTTCGGATGGCATTACGCTGACTGCCGCAACGGCGGCGGGTACTGTGTTCATTGCCACCCTGCAACCTGCATCCGGGACCTATCAGGTTCAGATGATTGGTGAGGTCGATGGCGGACAGACCACGATCGACTTCAATGGTGGTGATTACAACTTCGTCGGTGGTAATGCTTCCTGGGCCGGCTTTAATACGATTGCGAATGACAACAGCAAGGATCTGCTGTTGACGGCGATGACCAATGGTGCGGATGGTGGCACCGTCAACACTTCTGCTAATACGGGGGGGATTAGCAGTGGGGCATCGGTTGGATCTGGTGAGGCGATGCGGATCGACTTTGTCATCGACCTGACAGGTAATCCGGTCAGTGGTGGATCTTACGGCAACCTGGCCAACCAGACCCATGCCTTTGAAGCCCACTACGATGTGAATGGCGCTTCCGCCCTGTTCACATCAATCAGCAGCGGTGGCTCCAGTGTGAAAGTGGTTGCCCGTCAGGATGTCGATAGTGACAACGATATTGGCGATGGCAACAAGGAGTCGCTGACCGCCGTTGCAATCAGCTACAACGGTTCGACCAGGATCGTCAGCATCGGTGCTGGCATGTCCCAGACTGTGGCGGTGGGAGGCCGCAGCTTTACAGTCAACTTTACTGACGATGATCCCACCTCTGGCGTTGCATATGCCGCGACTGTGGTAGGGGTTGTGTCCAATACCAAGCTGGCGGCCTACACCGCGGATGGCTATAACAGCCTGGAATTCCATTATGCGGCCGGGAGTGACTTCAAGATTGGGGACTTCGGTTCCAGTGTTGCCACTCCTGGGATCCCGGTCAGTTTGCAGCTGCCGGTCACGCTGACGGATGGAGATGGTGATGCAGTCCACAGCAACATTGGGCTTAGCCTGCTGCCGGAAGCACCGTTTACTCTGGACTACGACAGTTCTGCCAGCGGTGTGAATGTGACCTTCAACAGCACGCAAGGGCACGCCATCGGGTCTGATTTCGGTGACAGCATCACGGGCAACAGTCTGGACAACATCTTGTCCGGCGGCGATGGTGATGACTTGCTGTACGGAATGGGTGGCAAGGATACCCTGGTCGGTGGCAAGGGCAACGACGTACTGGATGGCGGCAGTGGCAACGACACTCTCTACGGGGAGGCTGGTGACGATACTCTGATCGGCGGGATTGGCAACGACATACTGCAAGGAGGCGATGGCAAGGATCTGCTGATCGGTGGTCTGGGTAGCGATACCATGACGGGTGGTGCCGGTAGCGATACCTTCAAGTGGCTTGCTGGCGATGCGGATAGCAGTACCGACAAGATTACCGACTTTACGTTGGGCAATCCGACCAGCGGTGGTGATGTACTGGATCTGTCGGATCTGCTGGTTGGTGTTCCCTCGGCAGCCAACAACAACGATCTGGCGACGGCGCTGGACAACTACTTGAAGTTTGATACTGCAACCAACAAGCTAACCATTGATACAAATGGGCTTACCAGTGGTGGTTCACAACTGACGGTACAGTTCCAGGGTAGCCTGGATCTGGATCACAGCGGTGGGCTGACGACCAACCACGACATCATCAAGCAACTGCTGGATGACGGCAACCTCAAGGTTGATCCGTAACCAGCCAAGGGGGCCGGGTAATACCTGGCCCCTGTTTTTTGACTGAGGGGGCGGCTAAGATAGCGGCAGTACAGGAGAGGGTCACCATGCAGTCATTTAATTGGGTTGATATCGATGGCATTCGCTATAGCTGGGACGGGCAGGGCAGCATTACCTGTACCGGCCAGTTTGGCTATCATGCCACGATGGCGGGTGATCGGATTGATGCGCTGGATCTGGAGAGCGATGATGGCGAGGTTGCTGGTTCACTGAATGTGGACTTTGCGGCGGCCACTATCTCATTCACGCCAGCCGTGGATGCAGCGCCACCCCACATGATGGTGCTGGTCGGTCATGAACAGGGGCAGCAGGAGTATACGTTGCAGAGTTTGAGCGATGTCTGCCTGCAGGATCTGCTCGGCCACTCCGACAACATCGATTGTGCCCCCCTGGTGACCACCACGATGACAGAGCCGGTAGCTCCGCTGGCCGGACATGTTCTGTCGTGGGACTCCTTCCATTTTGATGATGATGTGCTGCTGGGTTCCCGCAGTGCCACGCCACTGGCTGCTGCTCATCAGGGGCTGCCAGGTAGCGAGATCAGCATCAATATCGATATGACCAATCAGGTACTGGATCAGATCCCGCCGTTGCACGATATATGAATCCCATTCGACGACGGGCATAATGACCTCACTCCAATAGATTGAGGTCTTTTTTTATGTGGCGTCCCCTGCTTACCCTGTCTGCCCTGGTTATCAGTGCACCCCTGTTTGCCCTTGAAGTGCCGCAAGCCCCCCATCTGGTGGTGAGCGGTTATGCCGAGCAAAAAGCCGAGCCCGACATGCTGACGCTGAATGTCTCCGTGACGGCGCTGGAAAAACAGGGCATCAAGGCCAAGCAGCAGGTGGATGGCAAGGTTGCCGCCTTCTTTGGCCAGCTGGAAGGGCTGGGCATCAAGCGCAGCGACGTGGAGGCGGGCAATCTGGTGATCTCTCCGGAATACCAGTATCCGCAGAACAAGAAGCCGGAACTGGTGGGCTACCGTGCCCAGCGCCAGCTTGCGGTCAAACTCTATCAACTCGACAAGCTGAGCGAGCTGATGGACACCGCACTCAAGGCCGGGCTGGAATCCGTGTCCCAGATTGAGTACGGGCTCAAGGCGCCGCAAACCATCAAGGAGCAGGCGCGTCTCGGAGCGGTTGAAGATGCCAAAACCAAGGCTGAGTCTCTGGCCAAGGCGTTTGGCATGAAACTCGGCAAGGTTTACAGCGTCGAGTACCGCAACAATAGCCCCATGCCGATCTACAGCCGGGCCCTCAAGGCTGCCGCCATGGCACCTGCCGCCGACATGATGGAAAACAGCTACCAACAGCAGCAGATCACCATCACGGACAACGTGGAAGCCGTCTTCCTGCTGGAATAGTCCTGCGCGGTTTTCTACCTGCCTTTTTGCAACAAGCCCGAGCTCTCTGTCTCGGGCTTGTTGTTTTTAGACGAGCAAGGATGCTTGCCAAAGAGAGAGCTGGCGATGGCCGCTATCTGCGCTCGTGCTCAAATGGTCATGGTGGACTGAAGAGGGGAGGCGGGTGATGCCTACTTGCGGCGGTAATATCTGGGTAGAAAAAAGCCGGTCAGTGACCGGCTTTTGAGGGGGATGAGGCTGATGCCATCAG
Organism: Aeromonas sp. FL131; assembly: GCF_049860615.1. NCBI lineage: Bacteria > Pseudomonadati > Pseudomonadota > Gammaproteobacteria > Aeromonadales > Aeromonadaceae > Aeromonas > Aeromonas sp. FL131. Next base: position 2,432,822 of record NZ_CP187595.1, on the reverse strand, counting down.
CCCAGGTTGGCCGCGACGCGAGCCCGGCGCTTCTGCTTGAACTGATAGCCGATGGCCAGCACGATGATCCAGACCGGGATGAGCAGTACCGAGATCTGGATGCCCGGGGTCAGGTACATGATGACCAGGATGCCGGCCATGAAGGCAAGGCAGAGGTAATTGCCGAACGGGTACCAGAACGCCTTGAACTTGGGAACCACGCCTTCGGCTTGCTTGCTCTTGCGAAACTTCAGGTGCGCGAGGCTTATCATGGCCCAGTTGATGACCAGGGCGGAGACCACCAGCGCCATCAACAGCTCGAACGCCTTGCCCGGCATCAGATAGTTGATGAGTACGCACAGCAGGGTGGCCGCGGCGGAGACGGAGATGGCCACCACCGGCACCCCGCTCTTGTTGGTCTTGAGCAGGCGGCGCGGGCCGTTGCCCTGCTTGGCCAGACCAAACAGCATGCGGCTGTTGCAGTAGACACAGCTGTTGTAGACCGACAGAGCCGCAGTCAATACCACCATGTTGAGCACGGTGGCCACCAGATTGCTGTCCAGTGCGTGGAAGATCATGACGAAGGGACTGCCGCCTTCCACTACCTTGCCCCAGGGGTAGAGGGACATCAGCACGGCCAGGGCGCCGATGTAGAAGATGAGGATCCGGTAGATCACCTGATTGGTGGCCTTGGGGATGCTCTTCTCGGGATTGTCGGCCTCGGCAGCCGTGATGCCGACCAGCTCGAGCCCGCCAAACGAGAACATGATCACCGCCATCGCCATCACCAGACCGCTGATGCCGTTGGGGAAGAAGCCGCCCTGGGCCCACAGGTTGCTGACGCTGGCGTCCGGGCCGCCGTTGCCGCTGGCCAGCAGGTAGCCGCCAAAGCCGATCATGCCGATGATGGCCACCACCTTGATGATGGCGAACCAGAACTCCATCTCGCCAAACGCCTTGACGTTGGAGAGGTTGATGGCGTTGATCAGCACGAAGAAGAAGGCCGCCGACATCCAGGTCGGGATCTCGGGCCACCAGTACTGGACATAAATGCCCACCGCGGTCAGCTCGGCCATGCTCACCAGCACGTAGAGCACCCAGTAGTTCCAGCCGGAGGCAAAGCCGGCGAAGTCACCCCAGTATTTGTAGGCGAAGTGGCTGAAGGAGCCGGCTACCGGCTCTTCCACCACCATCTCGCCCAGCTGGCGCATGATCAGGAAGGCGATAAAACCACCGATGGCATAGCCAAGCAGCACGGAGGGGCCCGCCATCTTGATGGTCTGGGCAATGCCGAGAAACAGGCCGGTGCCGATGGCGCCGCCCAGTGCGATGAGCTGGATATGGCGGTTTTTCAAACCGCGCTTCAGCTCCTCGCCGTTTTGTTGAAGATCCATTCTTCCTTCCTTACGTCTTCTGAAGTCATTCGTCTGTCATCTCGTCCGTCGGGTCACTCCATGTGACCGTGCACGGCAAAGCGTGCCTGAAACGTGACGAAATCCGTATTTATTTCGTTACAGTGAGTCGCTTTCTGTTTTTTATGGCGACTACCAACGGAAGCAGAATAGTGATAATCCATCGCGGATGCACCTGTTTTCCTCATCATTCGCTGGTTTTTTCGGCGAAAGGCAGGTTTTTAGAGAGCAACGAAGCTGGCAGGGAAGTGATTGGTTGTATTGTGAGCAGTTGGGCGCGATTTGGTTGACTCTGTCGGCAATTCCTGTTTTATGAAGCCTCCTTTGCAACAAGGATGCACTTCATGCAACGTATTATTGGCAGTTTGCTGGCCGTCGCGCTGTGGCTCACCGTGTGGCTTTCGCCCCTGCTGCTGACCATGGCGGCGGGGTGTCTGCTGGTGTGGGCCGTGCAGGGTGATGACTATCTGGTGATGCACTTACGGACGGTCTTGTTGATCGGCGGTGCCATCGGCCTACTGCCGGCCCTCTGGCTGACCGAGCGGGTACGCCGGCGTCACGGTGTGCTCAACTTCTACGCCATGCTGATGAACAACAAAGAGCTGAACCGCCCGGGCTCCCAGCCCCGCTGAGGTCCAGTCGACAAGCGCCGGATACGGTTGTATCCGGCGCTTTTTTAATTGGCGTTTGCCGTGTCGTCAGCTTGCCGGCGGGCAGGCTTCTCAATAAAGCTGACGGCGCAGGCCGGTGGCCTCGAGGATCTTGGCGCTGATCTCCTCCACCGAGTGGGAACTGGTGTCGAGGAAGCGGATCGCCTCCTGGCGAAACAGCCGCTCGACGCAGGCCAGCTCCTGTTCGCACTGCTCCAGCGAGGAGTAGCGGCTGTTGGCGCGGCGCTGGTTGCGGATCTCGTGCAGTCGCTGGGGGGCGATGGTGAGGCCGAACAGCTTGTGGCGATTGGCCTTGAGGGCGGCCGGCAGATCCAGGACCCCCATGTCCTGCTCGATGAAGGGGTAGTTGGCCGCGCGAATGCCGAACTGCAGCGCCAGATAGAGGCTGGTCGGCGTCTTGCCGCAGCGGGAGACCCCGATCAGGATGATGTCGGCCTCCTCGTATTCCTTGGTGGTGATGCCATCGTCGTTGGCCAGCGCGAAGTTGACCGCCTCGATACGATCGTCATAGAGCTTGCGGTTTTCCATGCCGTGGGTGCGGTGCAGCCTGGGTTCGGCCTTCACCCCAAGCTCGTGCTCCAGCGGGCTGACGAAGGTGTTGAGAAAGTCGTGGCTGCTAGCCTGGGCCTTGAGCACCTCCTCGCGCACCTGATGATCGACGATGGTGTGGAACAAAATGGGGCGTACCCCGGTCTGGCGGAACTGCTCGTCGATGCGCATTCGTACCTGGCGCGCCTTCTCCAGGGTTTCGACAAAGGGGATGGTGATCTGCTCGAAGGCCAGCGGAAACTGGCTCAACACGGCGTGGCCGAACACTTCGGCGGTGATGGCAGTGCCGTCTGAAACATAGAATACGGTGTGCACTGGGGGCTCCTGTGAGGGGGTCGGCGAGCTGGCTAACAAGAAGTATCTCTCGAAACCATATCGTTTTTGTCAACCGGTCTGCCGTGCCCAAGTTGTGAAGTGGCTTGCAAACCTGAGTCGTTACCTTTTTGTGTTGGCATTGTAGAATGTCTGTGTCATTCGACCATCCCCAAATCTTGCTCGGGGATTTTTTTGACAATAAGTAGAAAACGTTTTCATGGTCGTTGGCAACAGTAGAAACAGACAATAACGCACATAAACTGGCGCACAAGGTGCCATGGCGGCACAGTGCCCACCAACCTGGAGACATGCAAGTGCAACAGTACGTACTCTGGTACGAGCAACTCGGAATGCAGGATGTAGAACGAGTTGGCGGCAAAAATGCATCCCTTGGCGAGATGATCAGCAACCTCTCTGGTGCCGGAGTGTCGGTGCCGGGCGGGTTTGCCACCACCGCCTTTGCGTTTAACGAGTTTCTGGAGTCAAGCGGCCTCAACGGCAAGATCCACGATCTGCTCGACAGCCTGGATGTGGACGACATCGCGGCCCTCAACCGGGCCGGCCAGCAGATCCGTGACTGGGTGATCGAAGCCCCGTTCCAGAGCGCGCTGGAACAGGCGATCCGGGTTGCCTACGACAAGCTCAGCGGTGGGCTTGACGCGTCCTTTGCGGTGCGCTCCTCCGCCACTGCGGAAGACATGCCGGATGCCTCCTTTGCCGGCCAGCAGGAGACCTTCCTCAACGTGCGCGGCATCGACGCCGTCATGATTGCCGTCAAGCATGTGTTTGCTTCACTGTTCAACGACCGCGCCATCTCCTATCGGGTGCATCAGGGCTATGACCACAAGGGGGTCGCCCTGTCGGCCGGGATCCAGCGCATGGTGCGTTCCGATCTCGCCGCCTCCGGCGTCATGTTCACCCTGGATACCGAGTCCGGCTTCAACGACGTGGTGTTCATCACTGGCGCCCAGGGCCTTGGCGAGATGGTTGTACAGGGTGCGGTCAACCCCGACGAGTTCTACGTGCACAAGCCGACCCTCAAGGCAGGACGCCCGGCGGTGGTGCGCAAGACGCTGGGCTCCAAGCTCATCAAGATGACCTATTCCGGCGATGCCAGCCACGGCCGCCAGGTGCAGATCGTCGACACCAATGAAGCCGAGCGCAGCCGCTTCTGCATCACGGATGCCGAGGTGATGGAGCTGGCCAAGCAGGCCCTCATCATCGAGCAGCACTATGGCCGGCCGATGGACATCGAGTGGGCCAAGGACGGGCAGGATGGCAAGCTCTACATCGTGCAGGCGCGCCCGGAAACCGTGCGCAGCCGTCAGGAGGCCAACACCCTCGAGCGCTTTGCCCTCAAGCAAGCGGGCAAGGTGCTGATCGAGGGGCGCGCCATCGGCCACAAGATCGGGGCGGGCCCGGCACGGGTCATCTCCTCCATCAGCCAGATGGACGAAGTGCAGCCCGGCGACGTGCTGGTCACCGACATGACCGACCCGGACTGGGAGCCCATCATGAAGCGGGCCTCCGCCATCGTCACCAACCGGGGCGGGCGCACCTGCCACGCCGCCATCATCGCTCGCGAACTGGGCATTCCGGCGGTAGTGGGTTGCGGTGATGCCACCAAGCGCATCGAACCGGGCCAGCTCATTACCGTTTCCTGCGCGGAAGGGGATACCGGTTTCATCTACGACGGCGAACTCGACTTCGACGTGGCGGTGACCGAGGTGGGCAACATGCCGCGCCTGCCCATCAAGATCATGATGAACGTCGGCAACCCGGACAGAGCGTTCGACTTCGCCCAGCTGCCGAACGCCGGCGTCGGACTGGCCCGCCTCGAGTTCATCATCAACCGGATGATCGGGGTGCACCCCAAGGCGCTGCTGGAATTCGACCAGCAGAGCCCCGAGCTCAAGGCCACCATCGGCAAGATGATCGCCGGCTACGAGAGCCCGCGCGAGTTCTACGTCGCCAAGCTGACCGAGGGCATCGCTACCCTGGCCGCCGCCTTCTGGCCGGAGCGGGTGATCGTGCGGATGTCGGACTTCAAGTCCAACGAGTACGCCAACCTGGTGGGCGGCCGTGACTACGAGCCTCACGAAGAGAACCCGATGATCGGTTTTCGTGGTGCGTCGCGCTACATCGCCGACAGCTTCCGCCCCTGTTTTGCCCTCGAGTGCGAGGCGATCAAGCGGGTGCGCGATGTCATGGGGCTGACCAACGTCGAGGTGATGATCCCCTTCGTGCGCACCGTGGGCGAGGCGGAGCAGGTGATCGACATCCTGGCCGAGAACGGTCTGCGCCGTGGCGAGCGGGGGCTCAAGGTGATCATGATGTGCGAGATCCCGAGCAACGCTCTGCTGGCAGACAAGTTCCTCGAGCATGTGGACGGCTTCTCCATCGGCTCCAACGACATGACCCAGCTGACGCTCGGACTTGACAGGGACTCGGGGCTTATCGCCCACCTGTTCGACGAGCGCAACGAGGCGGTCAAGGCGCTGCTGGCGATGGCCATTGCCGCCGCCCGCAAGGCGGGCAAGTACGTGGGGATCTGCGGCCAGGGGCCGTCCGATCACCCGGACTTCGCCGCCTGGCTGGTCGAGCAGGGGATCGACTCTGTGTCGCTCAACCCGGATACCGTGGTCGATACCTGGCTCTATCTGGCCGAGCAGCACAAGGCGAACTGACGCAGGCTGCACAGCCCCCACCAAAATGGCGCCCACGGGCGCCATTTTTCATGGCCGAACCTGACGCAACTTGTCCGATATGGCGGCCACATGTGCTCAAAATGGCGCGCTGGCGCGTGCTTTTACACTCCGTTACATCTGCTCGCTTTGCAACCGCCCCATAATGGTCGCGCCAGCCCGCTGCACGGGGTGGCAGGCCTGCCGCCAGTGGCGGGCCGGGGGATCACGAGCAGTTTCCTGTCAGCACGGAGGCCAGGACGGCAGATGTCACAGAGCGTATCAAACCAGGTGATCAGACGAATGCTGGGAGCCTGCCAGCAGCAGGGGGGCGATCCCGATGCCATTCTGATGGCGGGCGGCCTCACGTCGTTCGACATCGAGCGGGAGCAGGGCCGGCTGCCGGCCCACAGCCACTACCGGATGCTGCAACTGATGCAGCCCTATCTGGCCAGTTTTCACGAAACCATCCTCTCCTACGACATCGGCCAGCTTTACCAGCACTATCCGCCGCTCATCAGCCTGTGCTTGAACCAGCCTTCGCCGCGGGCGGCACTCGAGGTGCTGCTGGCCTATCGCCCCATCATCGGCAGTTGTGACGAGCTGTGGGTGCGGCGGGGGGCGCAGGCCAGCCAATACCTGTATGTCAATCAGGGGCCTGCCAGCCTGGGGGCAAGTCAAGCCATCCCCAACTTCATCATGCTCTACCGGATTTTGCGGGTCTATCTGGCGGATCCCCGGGTCTCGGTGGGCTTCACGGGACTGCCGCCACCACGCCATCAACTGTTGGACCAGTTCTTTGGAGCCCGCTGCCGCTGGGAGCAGGGGGAAAACACCCTGACTATCGACAATGCCCAACTCGACTGCCCCAGCCACTGCTATAACGAGCCGCTGGGTCATCTGCAACTGGCCCAGCTGGCGCAGATCTGCGCCGACATCGCCGAGCGGGCCCCCTTTGCCTATCTGGTGGGGGAGCGGATCCGCCACAAGATCCGGGAAGGGGAGCTGGAGAGCGACGAGAGCCTGCTCAAGGAGGTATGCGCGGCCATGAACGTCAGCCGCTGGACCCTGAATCGCAAATTGCAGGGGGAGGGGAGCAGCTTCTCTACCCTGCTGAGGGAAGCGAGGGTGAGCGAAGCCTGCCGCTTGCTGGGCGAGGGGGATCAACCGCTGCAGAACATCAGCGATCGGGTCGGCTTTTCGTCCCAGAGCGCCTTCAACCGCTTCTTCAAGGCCAACACCCGGATGACGCCGCTGGCCTATCGCAACGCCCGCCAATAACAACGGGACCGGCGCAAGGCCGGTCCCGTTGTCGGGTCATTGCTGGGCAAGGCCGGGCTGGGTGCCCGGCCGTGCCTGCCCCTGTTAGCGGGTGATTGTGGTGACGCTGGCGGGATCCACCCCGGCCGGCAGTGCCAGTGCCCCCGGCGTGGTGTTGCTCACCACGATCTCCTTGCTCACCGTGAAGCTGACCGGCGTGCTGGCGGAGACGTCCGACGAGGGGCTGATGTAGGCGCTGTAACGACCCGGCTCCACGATCCACTGGTTGCTGGCTTCATCGAAGCTGGCGAGGATGCTGGCCGGAATGGTGAAGCTCAGCTGTTCGCTGGCCCCCGGTGCCAGTTGCGCCGTCTTGGCAAAGGCCTTGAGCTCGATGAGCGGTTTCTTCAGCTTGACCTCGGGGGCGGTCACATAGACCTGGGCCGCCTCCTTGCCTGCCACGGCGCCGGTGTTGGTGATGGTGGCGGTCAGCACCAGGTTGCCGGCGCTGCCACCCTCCAGGGTATTGTTGGCGATGGCGGGGCTGGTGTAGCTGAAGCTGGTGTAGGAGAGACCGAAGCCGAACGGGTAGGAGACCGCCTGTTCGAAGGTGCTGTAGTAGCGATAGCCCACGTAGATCCCCTCGTTGTAGTAGAGATCGTCCGGTTCGCCGTCCCCGTCGGTGTCCTCACCCGGGAAGGTGCCGGCGGAGGGAACGCTGGCGTAGCTGTGCGGGAAGCTCTGGGCCAGTTTGCCGCTCGGGTTGACCGCGCCGGAGAGCACGTCCGCCACCGCGTGGCCGGTCTCCTGACCAGCCATGTAGGCCAGCAGGATGCCATCCACCTTGTCGCTCCACTGGGCGGTGTCGATGACGCCGTTGACGTTGAGCACCACCACCACCTTCTTGCCCTGGGCGTGGAAGGCGCTGCTCACCGCGTCGATGAGGGCACGCTCGTCATCACCGAGCAGATAGTCTCCCTTGCCGCTGCTGCGATCCGCCCCTTCCCCGGCCTGGCGGCCGATGCTGATGACGGCGGCTTGCTGGGTGGCGGCCGCACTGGCGATCAGGGCCGCCAGATCGCCGCTGATTGGCGCCTCGGCGCAGGTGTAATAGCCCTTGGCGCCAAATTGCCCCTCGTGATAGACCTTGTTGTTCTCGTAAAAATCGCGGTAGTAGCTCTGCAACGCCTCGTTGACCGGGAAGCGTGCCGCCAGTCCCTGCGCGATGGTGGTGGTGCTGGCGGCGTTCACATCCCCGCTGCCGGTGCCGCCCTTGTAGGTGTTGATCTGGTTGATGCCAAAACTGGCCAGGGTGCTGCTTGCCGCCAGCGGCAGGGCCGCGGCGTCGTTGCGCAGCAGCACCATGCTCTCGGCGCCGGCCTGACGGGCCAGTTTGGCGTGGGCGGTCAGATCCGGGCTGTTGCTGATAGCCAGCTGGCTGTAGGAGGGGCTCTTCATCACCTGGGTCAGGATGTGGATGGCGGCCTCGTTCACCTTGGCCTCGTCAAGGTCGCCGTGCTCGATGGATTGCTGCAACTGCTCCTTGACGTTGCCCGGCTCGATCAAATCCTGCCCCGCCAGCACCTGCTTGTAGGCGTTGTTGGCCACATCGCCAGCAAACCAGTCGGACATCACCAGGCCGTCGAACTTCCACTCGCCGCGCAGCAGGTCGGTCACCGCATCCCTGCGCTCGTTGACATAGGTGCCGTTGACCTTGTTGTAGGAGGTCATCACCGCCCAGGGCTGGGCCTCGTCCACCGCTATCTGGAAGCCGCGCAGATAGATCTCGCGGAAGGTTCTCGGTTCGCCGATGTCGTTGATCTGGTTGCGGTTGGTCTCGGAGTTGTTGCCGAAGTAGTGCTTGATGGTGGTGCCCACCCCGTTGCTCTCCACCCCGTTGACCATGGCGGCGCCGATTTTGCCGGTCAGCAGGGGATCTTCCGAGTAGTACTCGAAGTTGCGGCCATTGAGCGGGTTGCGCTGGATGTTCATGCCCGGGGCCAGCAGGATGTCGACCCCGTACTGGCGCACCTCGTCCCCCATGGCTTCGCCGACGGCCTTGACCAGCTTGACGTCCCAGCTGGAGGCGAGCAGCGAGCCGATGGGCCAGGCGGTGGCGTAGTAGCTGGCGCTGTCACCGTCGCGGTTGGCGTTGATCCGCACCCCGGCCGGCCCGTCGGCCAGTTTGAGGGCCGGAATGTCGATGCCGTCCGCGCTGCGCAGCACGCCGTTGATGTAACCCGCCACGCCGGGCACGTCCTGCTTGACGTTGATGGCGCCGTTGGCACTGCCGTAACCGGGGCCGGAGAGCAGGTCCAGCTTCTCGCTCAGGGTCAGCTTGGCCACCATGGCCTCGGCCTGGCCGCGGTAATAGGCATCGTCCTTGACCAGGGGATCCGAGTCATTCTGGTTGCAACCGACCAGCAGGCCGGCCAGCGCCAGGCTGACGCTCAGTGAAACCGCTTTCAATTTTGTGGTGATAGGCATGAAGACGTCCTCGTAACTGTCTGAATAAAAATAAAAAGGAGATATCGACACCGGGTGGAAGGCATCCGCCCGGGCTGGGCCGCTCTGCTGGCGGCTGCCATTGGATATCGCAAGGAAGGCCGAACGGGCCCGTGGGCAGACGTTTGGCTGCAGGCAGGTTAACAAGCCGGGCGATGGCCGCCTTGCCCCGGGGGAGCGAGAAATGTGCCGACGGGAGCAAGGGGGCCGAGTTGTGAGCAAGGTCGCATCGAAAGGCGGTGCCAAACCAGGGGCTGAAAGTGACAAGAGGGGAGAAGGGCGGGGGAGATTGGGAAAACGGGTGGCCTGATGGCCCATGAGGATGGCTGCGAGCAACACGCGAGGGGGCCGGCGGCCCCCTCGAAGATTTGCTGATATGCCCGGGCAATGGCCCGGGACGGCTCACTTGGGTTGTTTGAGGGCCCCGGCGAGTTCAATCTGCACCTTGACCCCCTCCTGCTTGAGCGCCGTGGCGACGGCGTTCAGATCGGTGCCCGGCTTGGCTTCCAGCAGGGCGATGCCACCGCTGCTCTGCTTGAAGCGCAGGCCGTGACGGCTGGCCAGCGCGCTGGCCTGGTTGTCATCGGCTTCCACCAGCAGGGTGCCGCTGGCGGTGAGCTGTGGGCTGGCCACCCCTTGCAGCAACACGTCGCCGCTGCGCAGGGTTTGCCGGGGCGCCTTGCCGTCTGCACTGCGGGCGACCCGCTGCTTGCTGCCGTTGTCCGGGGTGAGGTAGGTCTGACCGTTCACCTCGATGGTGCGGTACTGCTTGCCGTCGATCACCACCGATTCATCGGCGGCGTGCACGCCGGCTGAAGCCAGGAGGCCGGCCAGAGCGAGGCCGAGTAAGCTGTGTTTCATCTTGTGACTCCTTGTGATCATGAGCGGGCGGCATCGTGGCCGATCACCCGCAGGGACCAGTTGAGCAGTTGACCCGGCTGGCTGTTGTTGCGCTCGGTCAGCGTGCTGCGGCGGTTGGTGTTGAGGTCAACCAGCGTCAGCTGGCGGCTGCTGTTGGAGACGTCGGTCACTTCCAGTCGCCACTCGCCCTGGGCCGCTTCGCCATAGAACTTGTGGGAGAGCATGCGCATGTCGCGCAGCCCCTTGGTGCGCACATAACCCAGTTGCTGCCGGTCGAGGGATTGCCCCACCAGGCTGTTGTTGGGGTTGAGCAGCACGCTGCGGGTGCCGGACGGGGAGACCAGCTCGATCAGCAGGTCGGGCAGGCGCTGGTGATCCAGGCTCACCGTGACCTGGACCGCTTCCACGGTCAAGGCTTGCGCCACCTGGGTGCTGGAGCGGGTGGCACTGCTGCCCACATCCGCGATGCTCCCTTCACTGCGCGGCACCGTGACCTTCTGAGCCGGCAACTGCACCAGTGGTGGCAGCGGGGTGTGGTTGGCGGCGGCCGTCAGGGCCTTGTTCACGTCGATAAGACCAAAGCCATAGGTGGGGCTGTACCAGAGGCCGGCGGCGTTGCGCTCCCACCCTTCCAGGCCGGTGACCTGGCGGGGTTGACCGTTGGCGGCGGTATAGCTGACCTGGACCGGCTGCTGGCCGGCATCGATGCGGGTGGCGTTGCGAGCCAGCAGATCGCGCAGATCCCGCACCGACAGATCCGGGTAGGCGGACATCAGCAGCGCCATGGCGCCCGAGGTGTTGGGGGTGGCCGACGAGGTGCCGTTCATCACGCCGTTGTAGTCGCAGGTGGCATCCAGCTGCGGGTTGTTGTGCAGCCGGTTGGTACTGGGATCGTCGGTGCGGTTGTAGCCCATGTCGCAGCCGGGCAGATCCGTGGTCACCATGGCCGGTGCATCGGTGCCGTACTCTCCGCCGGGGGCGCTCAGGAAGACGTTGCTGCCGACGCTGGAGTAGGAGGAACGCACTCCATCGGCGTTGATGGCGCTTACCACCAGGTTCCAGAAGTTGCTGTTGGAGGGGTCTATGTTGCTGTTCTCGAACGGCAGCTTGGGCAGGACGCCGGTGCGACTGAACATGTAGTCACCCGCGGCGATGCGGTTGAAGCCGTTGCCTGCCGCCTTGATGTAGGCCGCGCCCTGTGCCTGCTGGGTCTGCTGCTCGAACAGGCGATCGAGCTGAACCTGATCCAGCCCGCTGGCGCTTTGCGGATCCACCAGGCTCATGCCGTAGCTCTGGTTGAAGACCCGGTTGTCGGCGGTGGCGGTGCTGCCGCCCAGCGCATAGATCCAGTCTTTCTGCAGCTGCTTGCTACGCTCATCCAGCAGGTTGAACCCCTGCAGCTGGACGCGAGGCGCCACCCCCAGAGTGCCGATGCCATTGTCGACCGCCCCGATCAGGCCAGAGACCGAGGTGCCGTGGGCACTGTCCGGATCGGTTGGGGTGGGGTCGCTGCTGCCGGTCACCACGTTCTTCGAGCCGGGACGCACATTGTCGGCCAAGTCCGGGTGGGCGATGGCCAGGCCGTCATCCACCACGGCCACGTTGATGCCCTGACCCTGCACGCCGGTACGGTGTGCCCACCAGAGGTTGAGGTCGTTGCCTGCCACGCCGCCGCGGGGGCTGAAGGCATTCTGGCCGCTGTTGAGCAGGTGCCACTGCTGATCCTGCAGCGGGTTGATGCCGGGCAGGCAGCGCGCTGCGCTGCTGCGGCCGGTATCGAGGCCGGCTTCTTTGCCGGTCAATGGGGTGCAACTCTCACTCGCCTGAACTGAAGCGATGGGCAGGGCCGAGAGCAGGGCCGAGATTGCCAACGCTAACGATGTTTTTCTCATTAATAAACTCCATCTTATATCGCACCGTCCTGGGTGCGACTGGCATCTATACACGGGAAAAACAGAGTCAAAAAGCACTCATTTTGATTCTGAGATAAGGCTCAAAAAAATCCCACAACAAATATTTTACAGACCATGTGGGGGTTCCTGTGAATCCTTTTATGTGGTGTATTGAGAACTTTTCTCAGCTGGCTGATGTTGATATTTATCTTTGTAGATAAACTTGTTAGTAACTGTTCGTTAACGTTTGGCGGGACAAGCAGGTGCGAAAGGGGGCGGGCGGAGCGGCGCGAAATGGGAGGCGTACCGCGCTGGCGGGGGGCGCCGAGATCGAAAGCAGAGTGAGGGTCAGTGCAGGCAAGCCACACGGCGCCAATGGCGTCGTGTGAGATGAAGTCGCAGATCGACAGGGAAGGTGATTTGATCAGCGCCAGAATGGTGCGAAACGTCGGATGACCGGATGGAGAGGCCATCCGGCAGGAGGGTTATTTGATCAACGCCAGAATGGATCGAAAGGCCGGATGGCGGCAATCGCCCAGCAGCTCGTAGAGGCACATCTCCACCGAGGTGAGTTCGGCCCCGTGGGCCGCCAGCTTGTGGATGGCGAGCTCCCGGTTGGCGGCGCTGCGCGACGACACCGCATCCACCACCAGCGATATCTGGCTGCCCGCGTCCAGCAATCCCTGTACCGTCTGGTAGACGCAGATATGGGCCTCGATGCCGCATACCAGCCAGTGGCTGACGCCCTGGTGGGCGAGGGCGTCGGCCAGCGCCGATTCCCCCAGGGCGCCGAAGCTGTGCTTGGGCAGCACAAGATCGCCTGCCTGCATCAGCTGCAGCTCGGGCACGGTAGCCCCGAGCTTGTCCTGGTTCTGCTCCAGCCAGACAACCGGCAGGCCCAGCAGTCTGGCCCCCGCCACCAGTCTGGCGGTGTTGGCGATCAGGGGCCTTGTTGCTCAAATCGGGGAACTATCTGTCATCTCGGTGATCTGATCCTGTAGCGCAGTCTCCGAGAGCATCAGATGGGCAAGTCCAAGCACAAGATCAGCAACTGGCAGCAGTACAACCAAGCCTTGGTGCAACGCGGTTCGTTGACCATCTGGATGGACGAACAAGCCATTAAGCAGTGGCATTGCCTGGTCCACCATGGCCGCCGAGGGAGAGGTTTCCACTACAGTGACACCGCCATTGAGACGGCCCTGATGCTAAAAGGCTTGTTCAAGTTGCCGCTGCGGGCGCTAGAAGGCTTCATTAACTCGTTGTTCCAACTGATGGCGGTGCCTTTGCAGTCGCCGGACTATAGCTGTATCAGCAAGCGCGCCAAGACCGTCGACATCAAGTACCGCCTCCCCAGCCAAGGCCCGGTGGCTCACTTGGTCATTGATGCCACCGGCCTCAAGGTCTATGGCGAAGGCGAATGGAAAATTCGCAAACACGGCAAGGAGAAGCGACGAGTGTGGCGCAAGCTCCACTTGGCGGTGGATGCCACAACCCATGCGGTCATCGCTGCCGAAGTCAGCCTGGAGACGGTGGCGGATAACGAGGTGTTACCGACGTTGCTCAACCCCTTACGACGCAAGATAAAACAGGTCAGCGCCGATGGTGCGTATGACACCAAGGCCTGTCATGCGCTACTGAAGAAGAAGGGGGCGAAAGCCACCATACCGCCGAGAAAAAATGCGGCACCGTGGGAGGAAGACCATCCCCGCAACGAGGCGGTGACGGCGCTCAAGGCCGGTGAACTGAAGCAATGGAAGAAAGACTCCGGCTATCACCAGCGCTCGATAGCCGAGACCGCCATGTACCGGTTCAAGCAACTCATCGGGCCAACGCTGAGCCTGCGGAACTACAACGCCCAGGTGGGCGAAATCCTGGCTGGCGTGAAGGTGATGAACAAGCTGATAGGGCTTGGTATGCCTGTTCGCCAGCCAGTGAATTGAGTGGTATCAACGGGTTGGGGAACGGCCATCCAGCGACGGATTTGATCAACAACGCCGCGATCAGGGCGTCGCTCCCCTCGACCAGACGGGCCAGTTTGCCTTGAATATCGACGACCAGCAGGCCGGTGTTCGTGGTGGTCAGCATGGATACTCTCCCGGATCAGAGTGAGACAGTGGCGCCAAGTGGGCGGGCGAGGGATGCGCGCGACTGGTTCCACAGATAGATGAGGGTCAGTGCAATGACGGTACCGATCGGAAAGGCGAACAACTGCAGGGCGACGAAGCACCAGAAGACCACCTTGAAGGCCGTCACCTGTTCGGTGAGCCCGCGGTAGGCCACATAGTTGAAGGCGAGCACAAACAGGGCGATGGCGGTTGCCAGGCCAAGGCTGAGACTCTGCGACGGTGCCATGTCAGCCGGGTGGAGCGGGCTGACCGTGACGACGGCCCAGGCAACGAATGCAATCATGGCGAGGGAGAGCATGGTCGCAACGATAAAGATGGCCTTGGCGAGCAGATGTTGTTTGGGGGTCATGGTTACTCCTGAAGGTGGTAACTGTTACGTTTGGGATGACGATGTGAATCACTTCCGCAAACTACCGGCAGGGCTGGAACAGGTCAAAAATAAAGTAATGCAAAATGTAAATTTAGTTGCAGCCTGGCCATACAATGAAAGCCTGAGGTAAGGCGTGTTCCTTATGTCAGCCTGCCAATCGAAAAAAACGACCATCGTTTCATTTGGATTTGGTCAATTGGGATGCCCGCTTTTTATCTCTTACCCATAATACCGAGTTGTCAGTTTTCTTCATTTCGAATAGATCAATTGCCATGAACAGATCACTGAGTTTTTTAAATCCATAATTTCGTTGATCGAATGAGGCATGGTTTGAGATATGGCTGCCAATTGGACTTAATCTTGCCCAGCCACCGCCTTCCTCTACTGCTTCAATGGCTTGCCTGAGTAAATTGATGAGGCGTGTATCACTCTTGAGGTTCTTGGCTTGTTTGGCAATTGGCTGCTCTTCTTGAATATCCTGCAACTCGGCATCCAGATAGAGAAAACGAGAGCAGCTATTGACGAAAGGCATCGGGGCTTTCCGTTCGCCAAATCCGATCACAAACTTGCCATCAGCCAGACATCGAGTAACAAGTGGGGTGAAGTCACAGTCAGAAGAGACGAGGCAAATAACGTCGACATCCTTGGTATAGAGAACATCCATGACATCAATCACCAGTGCCATATCGGTGGCATTCTTCCCCTTGGTCAAGTCGAATTGCTGGATTGGTTGAATTGCAAACTCGTGCAGTATTTCCTCCCATGACTTGAGGGTTGGGTTTTTCCAGTTACCATATGCCTTACGAATATTGACTACACCATAGCGAGCCAGTTCTGACAATACCCTGTCCATCTTGCCGGCTGGCGCATTATCTGCATCGATAAAGACCGCAATTTTCTCTTTATCCTTCAAGTGACCTCCTGTCATTACAATAAATCCAGTTGTAAAAAACGTATCACGGTCTAGAAACTATCCCTTTTTGGAATAATAACTTTGCGGCAGTCTGCTGCATGTATGAAATATGCTCAGCCTGCAAAATGTGAGCATTGACTCCCAGATATGTGTCCACAGCGGTTCCTTTGCTGATTGAATAACAAGATTAATCAAATGCAATAGCCATGAAGTGACCACAATAAGTCACTTGAGGCCCGCTTGGGGAGGGGGTCAATCAATAACTGTGTGGTTTATCAAATATTTCTTGTCATGGGTACCCGGCAGAGCTGAGTGCCGGGCTTCACTGCCATCCGGTAAAGCTTGCCCGGTTTTGTTGCTTGGCGAAGAGAAACGGCTCTGTTATGGTGTGCTTAATTAGCCGTTTGGATGGCTAGATGGTTATGGTGATTCAAGCACGACTCTGCCATCGCGCCAGCCGTTGAGATGTTTACAGGGAGTTTTTATGCAGCGTTGTTCCTTCTTTACCCTTTCCGCCCTGGCCCTGCTGGCCGGTACTCTGCCATTGGCCGCGCTGGCTGCCGATCCGGCCAAACAGGAGATCGTCATCGGCACTACTGTGGGGGATTTTGCCGACATGGTGACCGACTCCATCAAGCCGCAGCTCGAAGCCAAGGGCTACCAGGTCAAACTGGTGGAGTTCACCGACTACGTGACGCCCAATATCGCGCTGGCCGACGGCTCGCTCGATGTGAACTGCTTCCAGCATAAGCCCTACCTGGAGAGCTTTGCCAAGGATCGGGGGCTGTCGCTTGCCCCCATCACCCAGGTACCGACCGGCCCCATGGGCCTCTATGCCGGCAAGCTGGGAGAGCTGAAGGCGGTGAAGGAGGGGAGCACGGTGGCCATTCCGAACGACCCCACCAATCAGGCGCGGGCGCTGCTGATGCTGCAGGATCTGGGCTGGCTGACCCTGAAGGAGGGGATCAACCCGCTCAAGGCGAGCGAGTTCGATGTGGTGAAAAACCCGCACAACCTCAAGCTGGTGCTGCTGGAGGCGGCCCAGTTGCCTCGCTCGCGCGAAGACGTGGACTTCTCGGTCATCAACGGCAACTTTGCCGCCTCCAGCGGCATTCCCTTCAGCTCAGGCCTGTTCCTTGAGCGCAGCTACGACTTCATCAACTGGGTGGTGGTGAAAAGCGCCGATGCCGGGCAGCCGTTTGCCAAGGACGTGGCGGCGGCCTACAACTCGGCCGCCTTCAAGGCTTATGCCGCCAAGCGCTTCGTCGGTTACAAGTACCCCGAAGGGTGGCAGGGAGCGAGCGCCAGCAACTGAGTGGCCAGCGTCACAGGCTTTGAACAAAAACGGGCACCCGCGGGTGCCCGTTTTTTTGTGTCGTGCAGATGTCAGTAATGGCGCAGCCACCAGCGGGCGGCGAACAACGCGGTGAGGCTGCCGAGCAGGGCGCTCGCCAGCACATCCAGCGGCCAGTGCATGCCGATCAGCATGCGCGAGAGGCCGACACCGATGGCCCACAGCGGTAGCAGCCAGGCGCCGGCAGGGGCGCGCGCCAGCCAGATCAGGCCGAAGAACTGGGCCAGGCTCATGGCGGCGATGCTGTGGCCGGAGGGGAAGGCGTAGTTCACCTCCGCCTGCCAGTGGTTGGCGAGCCACTCGGGCAGTGCCAGCAGCTGGCTGGCGGCATGGACCTGCTCGCTGCGCACCTCCACCTTGCCGGCGTAGAACTGCTGGATGGCGGGGATCAGCTGCTGGCTCTCCAGCCAGAGCAGGTAGGGGCGGGGCTCCTCGGTCAGATGCTTGATCAGGCTCTTGATGAGCCAGTCGCCGGCCAGCACGGCAAACAGGGCGCCGCCGAGGGCCAGCAGCGCCGGCAGGCTCAGCGTCAGCTTGTGTCGGGTCAGCAGCAGCAGGGCCAGGATGCTGACGCCGATGCCGGGCACATCCACCGTGCGGGTGAGGGCGTAGGGCCACCAGAGCCAGTCCGAGTGCAGGACCTGGCTCATGAACGGTTGCCAGGGCAGGCAGGCCAGCAGGAGCAGCGGCAGGATCAGGGCGGCACTGAAACACAGCACCTGGCGGCGCGGCAGGGAAGAGGCGTGAGTCGGCATAACGGGGCTCGGCAAGGTGCCCATTCCTGGGCAGCAAAAAAAGAGGCGCCATTGTGCCAGCCCAGTCCGCTCGGTCAAGTCGCGCCCCGCTCGCTGTAACACGGGGTTACAAATGAGTGTGGTGATGGCCGACCCGCCGAGTCCAATCCGGCTGGTGGCGAGGGGGAGCATCCGAGGTCGCTTGTGCAGACTGTCCCACTCGGTTGAGCAGAGATGAATCAGCAGCGCGCTGGTTCCCGCTAGAAAGTCGCGGCGGCCGCTCATGGATGAATAAGCATCTGAAACTTCGGTCTGTTTGGGCTAGAATGGCGCGCTTGTGGCCGCTAGCGAAGTGAGAGAGCCAGATGAAGATCGTCGTTGATGAAAATATGCCCCATGCCCGTGAGCTGTTTGCCGAATTTGGCGAGGTTATCCCTCTGCCCGGCAGGCAGATGCTGGCGGCGGATCTGCAAGAGGCCGACGTGCTGTTGGTGCGCTCCGTCACCCGGGTTGACGCCGCGCTGCTGGCCAGCTGCCCACGACTGAGCTTCGTCGGCACCGCCACCATCGGCACCGATCACGTGGACAAGGGGTTGCTGGCTGAGCGGGGCATTCCCTTCTTCAGCGCCCCCGGCTGCAACAAATATTCGGTCG
The DNA here is from genome assembly GCF_049860615.1 of Aeromonas sp. FL131. Lineage (NCBI taxonomy): Bacteria > Pseudomonadati > Pseudomonadota > Gammaproteobacteria > Aeromonadales > Aeromonadaceae > Aeromonas > Aeromonas sp. FL131. The sequence continues at coordinate 2,414,543 of NZ_CP187595.1, read as the reverse complement.
GCGACTATGTGCTCTCCGCCCTGCTGGTGCTGGCCGAGCGCCATGAGCTCAACTTGAGCGCGATGAGCCTCGCGGTCATCGGTGCCGGCAACACCGGCGAGTGTGTGGCAGGCAAGGCCGAGGCGCTCGGCATGCGGGTGCTGCGCTGCGATCCGCCCCGTGCCCGCGCCGCCGAGGCCAACGAGGCGACGCAGTTTGTCGACTACCAGCAGGCCCTTGGCGCCGACATCGTCAGCTTCCACGTTCCCATCACCCACCAGGGGCCGGATGCCACCTTCCACCTGCTGGACGCGGCGCAGATTGCTGCCCGGCCGGCCGGGCAGATCCTCATCAACGCCTCCCGTGGCGAGGTGTGGGACAACCAGGCCTTGCTGGCGCGCCAGCAGAGCCAGGCGCCGCTGCGGCTGGTGATGGACGTGTGGGAAGGGGAGCCGGAGCCGCTGCAGGCCCTGGTGCCCCACACCGAGCTCGCGACCCCGCACATCGCGGGTTACAGCCTGGAAGGCAAGGCCCGCGGCACCTGGATGCTCTATGAGGCACTCTGCCGGCAGCTGGGGCGCACGCCGCGCCAGGATCTGCAGAGCTTGTTGCCGACTCCCGAGGTGCGCGAGGTGACACCGGGCCAGCCGGCGGATCAGGCATTGATCAAGCAACTGGTCCACCTTATTTATGACGTGCGCCGCGATGACGCCCGTTTTCGCAACCGACTCGGTGTGGCGGGCAGCTTCGATGAGCAGCGCAAACACTATCCTGAGCGGCGCGAGCTCTCTTCCCTGCAGCTGAAGGGACCGTTTGCCGGCGATGCTCTGGCCCGGCTCGGGTTTGTCTGCCAGCCAGACTGAACACTTTACATACTTGAAGGGGCGGGAGCCTTGTCCCGCCCATACCCGGTCTGGCCCGACGCTAGACCCGCTATCAGGCAGGTCCGCCTGCCAGCGGTGATGCCAGCGCGCGTCACCGGCACCATCATAGGAGAGAACAGCAGTGAGTCAGCAATTCAACGTAGCGGTATTGGGCGCCAGCGGCGCCGTGGGCGAGGCGATGATCGAGATCCTGGAAGAGCGTGCCTTCCCGATCGCCACCCTCTATCCGCTGGCCTCCAGCCGCAGCGCCGGCGACACGGTGCGTTTTGCCGGCAAGAACGTCGAGATCCAGGATGTGGAGGAGTTTGACTGGAGCCAGGTGCAGATCGCCCTCTTTTCCGCCGGGGCCGAGGTCTCGGCCAAGTGGGCGCCGATTGCCGCCGAGCACGGCTGCATCGTCATCGACAACACCTCCTGCTTCCGTTACGACGAAGACATCCCGCTGGTCATTCCGGAAGTGAACCCGGATGCGCTGGCCGATTTTCGCAACCGCAACATCATCGCCAACCCCAACTGCTCTACCATCCAGATGCTGGTGGCGCTCAAGCCGTTGCACGATGAGGTGGGTATCGCCCGCATCAATGTGGCGACCTATCAGTCCGTCTCCGGCTCCGGCAAGGAGGGGGTGAGCGAGCTGGCGGGCCAGACCGCCCATCTGCTCAACGGTCGTCCGGTGGAGCCGAGCCTCTACCCGCAGCAGATCGCCTTCAACCTGATCCCGCAGATCGACAGCTTCACCGACAACGGCTACACCCGGGAAGAGATGAAGATGGTGTGGGAGACCCAGAAGATCCTGGGGGATGCCAGCATTGCCGTGAACCCCACCTGCGTGCGGGTACCGGTGTTCTATGGTCATGCCGAGGCGGTCCACGTCGAGCTGCATCAGCCGCTCGACGCCGAACAGGTGAAGGAGCTGCTGCGCAATGCGCCGGGCGTCACCCTGTTTGACGACGAGAACGACTATCCGACCCCGGTGCGCGACGCAACCGGCAAGGACGAAGTGCTGGTGGGCCGGGTTCGCCAGGATATTTCTCACCCCTGCGGTATAAATATGTGGATCGTGGCCGATAACGTTCGTAAGGGCGCGGCGACCAACAGCGTGCAGATTGCCGAACTGCTGGTGCGCGATTACCTCTGATCGGCGAGTCCATTGGCCTGGCGGGGAGGGAAATCCGCCAGGTTGCCAGCCTGTGTACCCATGGGGTGGATGTGACCGGAGGCGCACTCTGCTGCCCCGAGAATTTTTCGCGATATCAACTGATTAAGTTTTTTCCTACACTCAGGGGCAAGTTGGGTGCTAAATGTGTCGGACTGCTGGCTTGCAACCTGAGCCTGATTTATATTGAACCGACTGTTTTGGGGTAACTATCCAGATTTTTCAATGTGATAGGGCCGTCATACGAAGGAACGAATATGGGACATTCCCGCATAACATTGGCAACGCTACTCGCATTGGGTCTGCTGGGCACGGCCCAGGCCGAAGACTCGGCGCGGGAGCCTTTTTTTGTTGAGCTCAAAGGCCCGGACGAACCGGCTCCGCCCGCCGTCAATTCCCAGCCGCTGGCACAACCCGTCGCCGCTCCCCGCGCCACGTCCCAACCCAGCCGAGCCACGGCCCAGCCGATCGTGCGGCAGGTCGCGAGCAATGCCGGCAGTTATGGCCCCATTCGTCCCACCGATACCCTCTGGAGCCTGGCGAGCAAGTACCGTCCCTCCAGCAGTGTCAGCGTCTACCAGACCATGGTGGCGATCTACGAGAAGAACCCCCGCAGTTTTGCCGATGGCAACATCAACCACATTCTGGTGGGTTCGCGCATCCAGCTGCCCACCACCGCCGAGGCCAGCGTCATCACCGATGCCGAGGCCCGCGCCAAATTCCGCAGTGACAACGCCAGCTGGAAAGGGCTGAGCCCGAAATACCTGGCGAGCAAGCATACCCAGCCGGCCAAGCCGGTGACCACCAAAGCGGCCCCGACCAAGGCGGCCGAGCCGGCCAAACCCGAGGTAGCCAAGGTCGCGCCCGCCAAGGCGGCGCCCATTCCGGCCCCGGCACCCAAGGTGGAGACGCCCCAGCCGGCCACCGAGGTGAAGGCGGTTGCCAAGGCTCCCGAGCCGGTAGCCAGCCAGGCGGCTGCCACCAGCGCCGCCACGGCCAGCGCACCGGCGCCGTTGCCGGCCGATGTCAATCAACCGGTCGGCAAGCCCTCCACCGAGATGGCGCTGGCGCTGGAAGATGCCAATGCCCAGCTCGGCCAGGTCACCGAGATGAACCACAGGCTCAAGCTGCGGCTGCAATCCCTGACCGAAGAGGTGGAGACTCTCAAGGCCCAGTTGCAGGATCAGACCGCGCTGCAAAAAGAGATTGCCGAGCTCAAGGCCAAGCCGGTTCCGCCGGTGGCACCGGCCCCCGAGCCCAAGCAGAACTGGCTGATGGACTTGCTCTCCTCGCCGCTCAACCTGGCCATGATCATCCTGTTGCCGGTGCTGCTGGTGCTGGCACTGGTGACCCTGTGGCTGCGGGCGCGGGCCCGCCGCGAGCTGGAAGAGCAGGAGAAGAGCCTGTCCGAATCCACCGCCATGGTGATGGATCAGGAGAGCAGCGAATTTGACGAGCTGATGACGGTCGGCATCACCGACGACGAGCCGGTACGACCGCGCCCGGATCTCAACACGCCGGATGGCTACATGGCGGTGGAAGAGCCTGCCGCGCCGGCTGATCTGGTGTTCAGCGACGATGGCGAGATGGATCTGGCCAGCTTCGATGCCGAGCCGGCCCCGCCTGCGAAGGCCGCCATCCGGGATCCGGATCTGGTGCCCGAGCTGGATCTGGCCCATGACGAGTCCATCACCCTCGACACCGAGCCGGATCTGGACCTTGCCAGCGAATTCAATCCCAAGCCCAAGGCTGGCAACGAGATCATGAGCGAAGAGGAGCTGCAGGCAGCCCTGTTCGCTGAGCTGGACGCAGACCTGGAAGCCGATCTGGCGCTGGACGGCAGCGATGACGGTCAACCCGATGCCGACCCCATGGTCAGTGACGAGGATCTCGCCTCCTTCGATTTGAGCGACTTCGAGACCGCCTTTGCCGAGCCGGGCGCCGACAAGGCAGCCAGTGCCACGGCCGATGCCAGCGCCGATGAGCTGCTGGCGGAGCTGGGGCTGGAGCCCGAGCCGACCAAGGGGAAACAGGAGGCCACAGCAGATCTGGAGTGGGATCCCAACGAGCTGGCCCTGGCCGATTTTGAGGATGCCTTCGCCGAGGTGGAGTCCCATCCGGGCGAAGTGAAGCCACGGGAGCAGGCCCAGGAGAGCGGCTATGTCGAGATCGACAAGCTGCTGGCCGAGGCGGACGCCACCACCACCGAGCAGGAACCCTATCAAGGCTTCTCGCTGGACGTGGGGCTGGATGGCTTCCCCGAGGTGCTGCCGGAGTCCACCGGATTTGACGTGGATGCCGACGATGGCGGTGTGGGTGCCAAGCTGGATCTGGCCCGTGCCTACCTCGAGATCGACGACAAGGATAGCGCCCGCGAACTGCTGCAAGAAGCCGCGGAGCAGGGCACCGAGCATCAACGGGCCGAGGCCGAGAAGCTGCTCAAGCGACTTGGCTAGAGAGCCAGCGCATAATGATGAAAACAGGGGCAGCCGATGGGCTGCCCCTTGTTTTTGGTCCCTGTGTTTTGGCGTCTGGTCCGGCCTGGGCGCGGCTATTTGGGATTTTTGAGGGGAGACGCGTATAATCCGCCCCGTTTCGTTCACCGCCCCTTTTCATCAGAAGACAAGTTTATCCATGCGAATTGCCCTAGGTATTGAATATGACGGCAGCCGGTATTTCGGCTGGCAGCGTCAGCGCGAAGTGATCAGCGTACAGGAGGAGCTGGAAAAGGCCCTCAGCCGGATCGCCAATCACCCCGTCTCCATCCAGTGCGCAGGGCGCACCGATGCCGGTGTCCACGCCACCGGCCAGGTGATCCACTTCGATACCGATGCGAATCGCGCCGAAGGGGCCTGGACCCTGGGTCTCAACTCCAACCTGCCGCCGGACATCGCCGTGCGCTGGGTCAAGCAGGTAGACGAGGGGTTTCATGCCCGTTTCAGCGCCACCGCCCGTCGCTACCGCTACGTCATCTACAACCACAACTACCGGCCGGCCATCCTCGGCAGTGGCGTCAGTCACTACCACGAAACCATCGATGCCGATCTGATGCACCAGGCGGGCCAGAGCCTGCTCGGGGAGCACGACTTCAGCACCTTCCGGGCCGTCGCCTGCCAGTCCAACACCCCCTGGCGCAATGTGACCCACCTCTGTGTCAGCCGCTCCGGCCCCTACATCGTGCTCGACATCAAGGCCAACGCCTTCCTGCACCACATGGTGCGCAACATCACCGGCTCCCTGCTGCTGGTGGGGCAGCGGCTCCAGCCGGTGGAGTGGATTGCCGAGGTACTGGCAGCCCGGGATCGCAACCTGGCGGGCCCGACTGCCAAGGCGGGGGGACTCTATCTGGTGGACGTGGATTACCCGGCGGAGCTGGGGTTGCCGCGGATGCCGCTGGGCCCGTTGTGGCTGCCGGACTCGGCACCGGGTACGACCAGTTTTTAGTAACTGGCCCCGAAAATTTGTGGTTTAATGATCCGTCATTTATTGCCATCGAGCTATTAAGTCATTGAACAATCTAGGCTCGATGCGTTTTGTCAGGCACAAAAGCATTAAGGAATTCCATGAGCTGGCTTGAGAAGATCCTTCCCAAGAGCAAGATCACTACACCTCGTCGTCACAACATTCCGGAAGGGGTGTGGACCAAGTGCAGTGCTTGTGAACAGGTGCTCTACCGGGCAGAGTTGGAGCGCAATCTCGAAGTGTGCCCCAAGTGTGATCATCATATGCGCATCAGCGCCCGTGCCCGTCTCGAGAGCTTTCTCGACGAGCAGGGCCGCACCGAGATCGGTGCCGAGCTGGAGCCGCAGGATGTCTTGAAATTCAAGGATTCCAAGCGCTACAAGGATCGTTTGTCTGCCGCCCAGAAAGAGACGGGAGAAAAAGATGCGCTGGTGGTGATGAAAGGGACCCTCAAGGGGGTGCCGGTCGTCGCCTGTTCATTCGAGTTCTCCTTCATCGGTGGCTCCATGTCCTCCGTGGTCGGTGCCCGCTTCGTGCGCGCTGTCGAGGAGAGCATCAAGGAAGGTCGCGGTCTGGTCTGTTTCTCCACCTCGGGTGGTGCCCGCATGCAGGAGGCGCTGTTCTCCCTGATGCAGATGGCCAAGACCAGTGCGGCGCTGGACCGACTCTCCAAGGCCGGTCTGCCCTATATCTCCGTGCTGACCGACCCCACCATGGGTGGCGTCTCCGCCAGTCTGGCCATGCTGGGTGACATCAACGTGGGTGAGCCCAAGGCACTGATCGGCTTTGCCGGTCCGCGCGTCATCGAGCAGACCGTGCGCGAGAAGCTGCCGGAAGGCTTCCAGCGCTCCGAGTTCCTGCTGGAGAAGGGCGCCATCGACCTCATCATCGATCGCCGCGAGATGCGTAACCGTCTGGCCAGCCTGCTCGCCAAAATGCTGAATACTCACGTCATCGAAGAGTGAAGATGAGTTCCAACATGCAACAATCCCAAAGCCGGTCGCTGGTCGACTGGCTTTCTTATTTGGAGCAGATCCACCCGGTCAACATCGACATGGGGCTGGATCGGGTCGGCGCCGTGGCCCGCCGCATGGGTCTTACCCAACTGCCGTTCAAGGTGATCACGGTGGCGGGCACCAACGGCAAGGGCTCCAGCTGTGCCATGGCGGCCAGCATACTGATGGAAGCCGGCTACCAGGTCGGCGTCTACTCCTCTCCCCATTTGCTGCGCTTCGCCGAGCGGGTGCGCATCAACGGGGCCGAACTGGCCGACAGCGATCACTGCACCGCCTTTGCCGAGGTGGAAGCGGCCCGCGGCGAGATTGCCCTTACCTTCTTCGAGTTCGCCACCCTGGCGGGCTTGTGGCTGTTCCGGCGCGCCGTGCCGGACGTGCTGCTGCTGGAAGTAGGGCTGGGCGGTCGGCTGGATGCCACCAATGTGGTGGAATCCGATGTCGCCATGATCACCTCCATTGCGCTCGATCACTGTGACTGGCTCGGGGATACCCGCGAGGCGGTGGCGGTGGAGAAGGCGGGGGTGTATCGCGCCGGCAAACCCGCCATCAGCGGTGAGCCCAATCCGCCCGTCACCATCGCCAGCGAGGCTGCCCGCCTCGGCGCCTGCCTGCGTCAGGTCGGCATTGATTTTCGTGGTGATGAGCACGCCAGCGGCTGGGATTATCACGGCCTTCATCAGTGGCGCGACCTGCCCAAACCGGCCCTACCGCTGATGAACGCGGTCACCGTGCTGGCGGCGCTGGAGTCCCTCGGCCTGCCGCTGCCGGAAGAGGCTATTCGGCAAGGGCTGGCCAATGCCCGGCTGGCCGGGCGGATGCAGCAACTGCAAAGCGCGCCGCTGGTCATCGTCGATGTGGCCCACAACCCCCATTCTGCCGCCTACCTGGCAGCCCAGCTGCACAAGATGCCCTGCACCGGCGTGCGCCGCGCCGTGGTCGGCATGCTCAAGGACAAGGACATGGCGGGGTCGCTTGCCGAGCTCGATGGTCTCATCGGCGAATGGTATCTGGCCAGCCTGACCGGCCCGCGGGCGGCGAGCGCGGCCCAGCTGGCGGCCGCTCTTGGCAGCGAGCGGGGGCCGGCGACCACCTTTGACAGCGTGGGGCAGGCCTATGCTGCTGCGTTGGCCGCATCGAGTCCTGATGATATGGTCATTGTGTTTGGTTCGTTTTACACTGTTGCCGACATTCTGGCGGGTGTCGCCGTCTAGGCCACACCCCGGCTCCCCGGCCCTCTGGCGGGGAGCCAAATCGCATATTGAGTTACGTAAAGGTAGGATTCAACTTGGCCTCTAAGTTTCAAAACCGTCTGGTGGGCACCGTCATCCTGGTGGCCCTGGTTGTCATTTTTCTGCCGGATTTGATGGACGGCCACAAGCTGGAGCAGAAGGAAGAGGCGTTTGCCAAGATCCCGCTGCGCCCGGAGCTGGAGCCCGCCAAGCCCGCCTTGCTGGTATCGGCCGCCAGCACCTTGCCGGCGGAACACCTGGCCAGCCAGCAGCAGGCCTCTGCCGCCGAGCAGTGGCAGGTGGAAGAGGTATCTGAGCCGGTAACCCTGGGGGCCAAGCAGGGCCAGCCGCCGGTGCAGCAACCGGCCGCCAAGCCGGTGACCCAGCCCGTCACTCCGCCGGTGGTCAAGCCCCAGCCCAAGCCTGAAGTGATCGCCAAGAAACCGGTGGAGCAGCCCAAGCCCAAGGTGGTGCCGCCCAAGCCGGTCGAGGTGCAAAAACCGGTTGAGAACAAGCCGCAGGCGGGCCAGATCAAGTCGATGGACGATCTCATTGCCAGCAAGATGGGACAACCGACCACGACGACAGCCCCGGCGCCTGCCGCTACTGCGCCGGCCCAGGGCAGCTGGATCCTGCAGCTCGGCGCCTTCAAGAACGTCGACAGCGTCAATGCGCTGGTGGGCAAGCTGCGGGCTGCGGGCTACTCGGCGCACACCTCGCCGCGCACGCCGGTCCAGGGTCAGCTCAACCGGGTCTTCATCGGGCCGGATGTCTCCAAGGCCAAGCTGCAGGGCATGCAGAGCCGCATCGGCCAGATGACCGGCTTGAGTGGTTCCGTGGTGGCTTACAACCCCTAAGAGGGTCGACAAGGTAAAAAAATACCGCGCTGCATCTTGGATGGGCGCGGTATTTTTTTAGATGCATTTCACCGGTTTGGGCAGGCCGCCAATCTTGGTGGCCTGCTTGGCGGGGCCTTCCGGGAACAGCTTGTAGAGGTAGCGGCTGTTGCCCTTCTCGGGGCCATACTGCTTCTCCATCGCCTTGACCAGGGCGCGGATGGCGGGGGAGGTGTTGAACTCCAGATAGAAGGCGCGCACGAAGCGCACCACTTCCCAGTGCGGCTCCTCCAGCACGATACCTTCCTGCTCGGCCAGTACCAGTGCCAGCGCCTCGCTCCAGTCGCTGCTGTTGAGCAGATAACCCTTGGCATCGGTGTCGATGAGTTGGCCGTTGAATTCCAGCTGGTGATGCTCGGACATGGTGGGCTCCTTGTGGCCTGTCAGGATTGGGCGGGCATGGTAGCGCCTTGTTCCCGGGTGAGCAACCGGCTCTCGTTGGCCAGGGTGAGCAACTCATCCGCCAGCTGGCTGATGAGGTTGAGCTGCTGGGTCAGCATCAGCTGCTCCTCGCTGCTGTCCGGGGTGATGACCGGGCACTGCCCCTCGATCTGCTCCGGCATCTCTCCCGCCAGGTGGCCGGCAGCCCGCTCCAGAGTGTGGCTCAGATGACGGCTGATCTCGTCCAGCTCGCCGATGGCCTCCAGCTTGTCGCGATGGGCGCCCAGCGCCGAGATGTAGGAGAGCAGGGCGTGGTTGCGCCAGGTGAGGGTGAAGCAGAGGTCGAGAAAACGACGGCGTTTCTGTGGCTCCACCAGCATGCTCTGCCAGGCCATGGCCAGCTCGCTGTCCGCCAGATGGGCGCTCTTGCGCGCCACCCGGTAGTCGATGGACTCATCACGCTGCTGCTGCAGGCTGGCGAGCACCGCCGAGAGATAGCGGGCGTTGGCCGAGAGCGAATTGGCGATCAGGGTCGGCAGCCGCTTGTACTGCCAGTCCGGCCAAAGCCAGGCCACCAGGGCGTAGGAGAGCAGGCAGCCGAGGAAGGTATCGAGCATGCGTGGCCCCAGGATGGCGAAGCCGATGCCGTCCAGCAGGTTGAACGCCATCAACACGTAGAGGGTGATGAAGCAGACCGCGGCGCTGTAGTTGCTGCGTACCTGGGTGAAGAACAGGAAGGCGGCCAGCCCCATCACCACCAGCTGTACGTGCAATTCTGGGAACAACCAGAGCACCGGGATCCCCACCAGCAGGCCGGCGAAGGTGCCGAGCATGCGCTGCACCAGCCGGCGACGGGTGGCGCTGTAGCTCGGCTGACAGACGAACAGCACGGTCAGCAGGATCCAGTAGCCCTTGTCCAGGTGGAACGCCTGCAGGATGCCATAGCCCACCACCAGCCCGAGCGACAGCCGCAGGGCATGGCGAAACACCATGGAGTTGGGGGTGAGATGCTGTTTGAGCTGGGTCAGCAGCGGCAGGCGGGCGGGGCGGGCCAGGGGCGGCAGGCTCTGCGGGGCCTGCTCGGGATTTTGCAGCTCCTCGGCGCTTTGCAGCAGCTGGTTGATGCTGGCCAGATTGCGGCGCAGGAACTTCATCGGCGTCAGCAGGGTTTTCGGGTAGTGCTGCTTGAGGTGGGTGAACTCCAGCTGATCGCCGAGGGCCTCCAGCGTCCAGTGGATGCGCTTGTTGTGGGCATAGGGCTTGTGTACCAGGATGGCGTAGCCGAGCCGCTGACACGCCTCGGAGAGCTGCAGGAACACCTCCTGAAAGCCGTCAAGCACGATGCCCTGCTTGAGTTCGGCCTCCAGCTTGCTGTAGGGGTAGTGGCTGGAAGTGGCCCGCTCGTGGATCTCCAGCGCCAGCAGGTAGAGGCGCAGCAGGCTGGCCAGCTCGGGGGAGGCCCGGTGACGGGTGCTGAGACGGGCGTTGAGCGCCGACTTGGTGAGCGTCAGGGCGTTGACCAGGTTGATGTTGAGCTGGGCCAGGTTATGACGAATGGCCTGGGCGCCGTGCTCGTCGGCCGGAAAGAAACGGGATTTCTCCAGCAGATAGCGGGAGAGGGCAAAGTAGCTCTGGGCCAGCTGTTCGTGCAGGGTCTTGTAGGGCAGCAGCCAGAGCCAGACCAGCGATACCAGGCCATACCAGAGTGCCCCGGCGCCGAGGGCCAGAGGCTGATAGAAGAGATCCGGCGCCTTGGCGGCCCCCAGCATGGTGTAGATGGCGATGAGCAGGGAGCCGAAGCTGATGGTGGCGTAGCGCTGACCGAGCGCCCCCACCATCACGAAGATAAAGGTGGAACCTGCCAGTCCCAGGGCAAACAACCAGGGCGTGGGGAAGAGGTACTGCACGCACAGGGAGGCGAACAGGAAGCAGAGCAGGGTCATGGCGAGGTTCTTGACCCGTCCCCACAGACTATCGTCGGTCTCGGCGATGGCGCCGGCCACCACCCCGAGGGAGAGCAGTACGGTGAGCTGGATGTCGCCGGTCGCCAGGGTGAAGGCAAGCAGCCCCATGATGGCCAGCAGTACCTTGAGGGCGAAATAGATATGACTGTCAGTCAGCAAACGGCGCAACAGGCCAGAGAAATCCATGGGCATGGGAGAGCGCAACCCTTGAGCGAAACGAAAACCAGAGCATAACCGGTCAACAACGAAACGGCCCTGATTTGGATCAGGGCCACTTCGCTTCATATCCTTGATTTACAACTTATCCTGACAGAAACAGGTGCCAATAAAAACCCCGCCGAAGCGGGGTGTTTGATTAGTTGCGGTTGCCGCCGAGCAGACTCAGCAGGCTCAGGAAGATGTTGTAGATGGAGACGTACAGGGTGACGGTGGCGGAGATGTAGTTGGTCTCGCCGCCGCGCACGATCTGCTGGGTGGTCAGCAGGATGGCGCCGGAGGAGAACAGCATGAACATGGCGGACAGGGCCAGGCTCAGGGCGCTCATCTGCAGGAAGATGTTGGCGATCATGGCCACCAGCAGTACCCAGAAACCGACGAACAGCATGCCGCCGATGAAGGAGAGGTCACGCTTGGTGGTCAGGGCATAGGCCGACAGGCCGAAGAAGGTGAGTGCGGTGCCGCCGAGCGCGGTCATCACGATCTCGCCGCCGCCATTGTTCATGTACATGTTGATGATGGGGCCCAGGCTGTAGCCCAGCAGACCGGTCAGGGCGAAGGTGAACACCAGCCCCATGCCGTTTTCGCGATTTTTCTCGGTCAGGAACATCAGACCGTAGACGCCGATGAGGAAGATGGCCCAGTGCAGGGGCGGCATGTTCATCACGGTGGCTACCCCGGCCACCACGGCAGAGAAGCCAAGAGTGAGGGAGAGCAGCATATAGGTGTTGCGCAGTACCTTGTTGGTATCGCGCGCGGCACTCTGGGTGCCGGTATAGATAGAACGGGTATCCATCTTGGGTGTCCTCTTGATTTCCGGGGTGAAGCGGCAATCCGCCTCGTTAACGCATTGTATGCACTGAATGTCGGGATGACGAGCGCTGATTTCAAGCCCCACCCCAGCCTGTTGTCCCCTACTATCCCAAATCAAATATGTATTGCATATGAACAAGGGGCTGACGTAGTATGCACGCCGTTCGGAGGGGTGGCAGAGCGGCTGAATGCACCGGTCTTGAAAACCGGCGATGGGCGACCATCCGTGGGTTCAAATCCCACCTCCTCCGCCATATTCAGAAAAGCCCCCGGCAACCAACTTGGTTGCCGGGGGCTTTTTGCTATCCGGACGCCGGTATATTCGGGTTATGGCGCCGAGGTGGATATCGGCGGCTTGTACCAGCAGAGTATCAGCAGGGTGAGCAGGCAGCAGGCGGCGCCGGCGTAGAAGGTGAAGGCGGGGCCCAGATGGTCCCATAGCAGGCCGGCCAGCAGACTGGCCAGCAACATGGCGAGGCCGCAGATGAGGTTGAAGAAGCCAAACGCGCTGCCGCGCAGATCCGCCGGGGCCGTGGCGGCCACCATGGCGGCCAGCAGCCCCTGGGTCATTCCCATGTGAATGCCCCACAGCATCACCCCTGCCAGCAGCACGCCCCAGTGGGTGCTGGCCGCCAGCACCAGATCGGCGGTAATCAGCACCAGCACCCCGCAGATCAGCAGGGTGCGGTGACTCATGCGATCCGAGAGGCGGCCGAACGGGTAGGCGCTGAGGGCATAGATCAGATTCATCGCCACCATGACCAGCGGCACCAGCGCCAGCGCCATGCCGCTTTGCTGGGCACGCAACACCAGAAAGGCTTCGCTGAAGCGGGCCAGGGTAAACAGGGCGCCGATCAGCAGCACCCAGCGATAGGGTTTACCCAGCCGGCGCAGGTTGTCGCGCCGCAGGGGGTTGCGGCGCTCGTGCCGGCCACTCTCTTTGGGTTCCCGCAGGCCGATGGCGAGCAGGGTAACCGAGGCCAGCCCAGGAATGACCGCCAGCCAGAAGATGGCGCGAAAATCATCGTGCCAGAGCAGCATCAATCCGACGGCCAGCAGTGGCCCCAGCAGGGCACCGACCGTGTCGAGGGACTGGCGCAGGCCAAAGGCGGCGCCGCGCAGCTCAAGGGGGGTGAGGTCGGCCACCAGCGCATCGCGGGGAGCGCCCCGAATGCCTTTGCCAATCCTGTCCAGCAGGCGGGCGGTCAGTATCAGCCCGCTGCCAGTGGCGATGGCGAACAGCGGCTTGGTCAGGGCTCCCAGCCCGTAACCCAGCAGGGCTAACCCCTTTCGTCTCCCCAGATAGTCGCTCAAGGTGCCGGAGAAGACCTTGACCATCAGTGCCGTGGCCTCCGCCATCCCTTCGATGAGCCCGATGGTGAGGGCGCTGCTGCCGAGCACGGTCACCATGAACAGGGGCAGCAGGCTGTGGATCATCTCGGACGAGATGTCCATCAGCAGGCTGACGAAGCCCAGCACCCAGACCCCGCGCGGGATCCGGCGGGAGGGTGGGGCCGGGTCTTGTCTGTTGCCTGTCGTCATCGGGGGGAGCCTTGCCTCGCATCAATTCCCACAGAGCATAGCCAGCCCGGCGACCCAGAGGCGGCTGGGCTGGCTTGCTGCGTGATTACTGTTCGATATCGAGTTCAGCCCGAACCGGTTGCCGGTTGCGCAGGGTCGAGATCAGCACCAGTGCGGTGATGGCTGCCAGCAGGGTGAAGGAGGCGGAGTAACGGCTCAGCTCCAGCCCGCCCTTGCTGAGCGGCTTGTCCAGAAAATCCCCCACCACGGCTCCCAGTGGCCTGGTCAGAATGAAGGCGGCCCAGAACAGCAGGATCCGCGACACCCGGGTCAGGTAGTAGGTTGCGACGATGGCGGCCAGCATGCCGCCGAACAGCACGGCACTGCCTGCATAACCAAAGCCGGCCTCGTCTGCGGTCCAGTCACCCAGTGCGGTGCCCAGCGTCTGGGAGAACATGATGGTGACCCAGTAGAACAGCTCGGTACGCGGCGTGGTAATGCTGCCGGTGGAGATGCTGCCCTGCAGCCGATACCAGAGCAGGAAGGAGCCCATCAGCAAGGCCAGCAGCAGGGTGGAACCACCGGCATAGCCCAGCCCGAGCGAGCGATCGGCAAAGTCTGCCAGGGTGGTGCCGACCGTGGTGGTGGCGATGATGGTGGTCCAGTAAAGGAGGGGGTTATAGGAGGTTGCTGCGATCTGCGCGCTGACCGACACGAAAAAGATCACGGCAAAGATGGCCGTGCTCACCAGATAACCGAGTTCCATCGACATGGAGACGGCGTCACCCCCCGTCTCCCCCAGGGTGGTCGCCAGAATCTTGATGACCCAGAACGCCAGGGTGATCTCTGGCACCTTGCTGATTGCTGCGCTGTTGCTGTTGTGCATGTTAACCCTCTCTCGCATCTGTCGTGTGACGAGGACTCGTCAGGGAACAGCCTCGCCGAGCAGTCTTAAGCAAAACTTAAGGACGAGCGGTCGTCTTGAAAAAGAGTGGTGCGAGCGCGAGGCGGGGAGGTGAGTCGTATATGCATGGCTGTTTTTTGAGCGGTTTCATAACACGAGTATCTTAATTTTTCCTTAAGTATTGTCGGCTAGGCTGTCAGTTTGCTGATGATTGTTGATATACATCACATTATTGAAGATATTTGAAAATAGTATATTTGGTGTTTTCAGCACGCTGTTACTATCCGGCGCCAAATATCGGCGTGTCGACTCTGGTTCGGCTATTTCGACGTGTAATAAAGAAGCGTAACAGGGAGATATGCATGCCTTCTTTTCTTAGAATAAGAATTGTTCCATTTATTTTGTTGTTGGCATTTATCTTTGCCTTCTTGCTCAACTGGCCAGTCCTGCTGCATTTTTATGAGATATTGACGCAGCTTGAGCATTTTAAAATCGGGTTTGCCATCTCCATTCCCATCGTATTGGTCGCGGCATTGAACTTTGTATTCATGCCATTTTCTGTGCGTTATTTCATCAAGCCTTTCTTTGCCTTTCTGTTTATCACCGGTGCCATTGCCAGCTACACCATGATGAAATACAAGGTGCTGTTTGATGGCGACATGATCCAGAACATCTTTGAGACCAACCAGAGCGAGGCTTACTCCTACCTGAGCGTGCCCATCGTGGTCTGGGTATTGCTGGCCGGAGTACTGCCGGCGGTACTGCTGTTTTTCGTCAAGATAGAGTATCCGGCCAGATGGTATCAGGGCCTGTTGCAGCGCGGGCTCTCCATGCTGGCCTCGCTGGCGGTATTGGGGCTCATCGCCGCAGCCTACTATCAGGACTATGCCTCGGTCGGGCGCAACAACCAGACCCTGAACCGGGAGATCACGCCAGCCAACTACATGTACAGCACCACCAAGTATCTCTACAAACGGTATCTGGCGGAGCCGGTGCCGTTCCAGCGCATGGGCGACGACGCCAAGCGGGTGGCCGGCAAGGACAAGCCGACCATGATGTTCCTGGTGGTGGGGGAGACGGCGCGGGGCAAGAACTTTTCCATGAACGGCTATCACAAGGAGACCAACCCTTTCACCAGCAAGCAGGCGGGGATCATCTCCTTCAACGACGTGCGCTCCTGCGGTACGGCGACGGCGGTCTCGGTGCCCTGCATGTTCTCCAACATGGGGCGCAACCAGTTCGACGGCAACCTGGCCCGTAACAGCGAAGGGCTGCTGGATGTGCTGCAAAAGAGCGGTATCTCCATCTTCTGGAAGGAGAATGACGGCGGCTGCAAGGGCGTGTGCGATCGGGTGCCGAACATGGTGGTCAAGCCCAAGGATCACCCCAAGTTCTGCGACAAGAACACCTGCTATGACGAGGTGGTGATGGAGGGGCTGGACGACGAGCTGGCCGGCATGAAGGGGGACAAGCTGGTGGGCTTTCATCTCATCGGCAGCCATGGCCCGACCTATTACAAGCGTTATCCGGGGTCGCATCGCCATTTCCTGCCGGATTGCCAGCGCAGCGATATCGAAAACTGCACCGATCAGGAGCTGGAGAATACCTACGACAACACCATTCGCTACACCGATTTTGTGATTGCCAGCATGATCGAACGGCTGAAAAAATATGAAGACAAATACAACACGGCGCTGATCTATATTTCCGACCATGGCGAGTCACTGGGGGCATTGGGGCTCTATCTGCACGGTACCCCTTACAAGTTTGCGCCGGATGATCAGACCCGGGTACCCATGCAGGTGTGGATGTCGCCCGGTTTCTCCAAAGAGAAGGGAATGAATCTCGATTGTCTGCAGCAAAAGGCAGCCAATACCCGTTATTCCCACGACAACCTGTTCTCGTCCATGCTGGGGATCTGGGATGTGAATACGGCGGTATATGACCAGCAGCTGGATATCTTCAGCCAGTGTCGCAGCGTGCAGTAACGCCATATTGAGATAAAGGGGAGCCTGGCTCCCCTTTTTATTTGGGCGCAGCCTGATGATGACCCGTGAGCAGCTTGCCAGCCTGACCAGATGGGTCGGGTAAACCGCGTTATCTGGTGTATGATGTCACTGCTCATTAATTGTGCTGTGCACCAACGGGATGTGGTGGGACTGACCGCCAGGGTAAGCGGCGAATTAATCTGCCAGCAGCTGAGTAATTTTATTTCGGGGGCAAGGCTCGTCTTTTGTAAAAAAGTCGATATAAAGTGGGATGCCATGCTGGGCGGGGGCATTTTCCGGGCAGCCAGGGCCAAACTGGCCATGTCATCAGTGCCGACCGTTCACCGCCCACGGCCCATAAAACATCTATTTGAAGGCCAAAGCGCGAAGGAGTGCGGTCAGCGCTCCCCGCTGCGGGTGGCCATGTTCAGCAACGTGACGCGCATGGCCATGGCCTCGCGTCGGTAGGGATCGGCAATGCGGCGTCATCTGTTTATCTGGTTAGGCCCGTTATGTAGCTTGTGGTTGTTGGGGGCGGCGCTGGCCGTGCTCTATCGTTTGACTCACCTCTGGCACTGGCACGACATCCGGCTGGCCATCTGGTCTTTGCCGCTGCCGCTGCTGGGCGGTGCCCTGTTGCTGACCCTGCTCAGCTATGCCTGCCTCTGCTGCTACGACATGCTGGCGGTGCACGCCCTCGGCAAGCGGCTGCCCTGGCAGCAGGTGGGGGTCACCTCGTTCATCGCTTACACCTTCTCCAACACCCTGGGTTTCGCCCTGCTGACCGGATCGTCGGTGCGCTATCGCATCTACTCGTCGCTGGGGCTTGGCACCGGAGAAGTGGCCAGGATCATCGTCCTCTGCTCGGTGACCTTCTTCCTCGGCCTGCTGGCCTGGGGGGGCACGGCCCTGCTGGTGGGGCAGGCCACCACCTTGCTGCCGGATTGGCCGCTGTGGGCCGATCAGCTGCTCAACGTGGCGGGCGCTCTGGCGCTCTTGGCGGTGCTTGGCTACCTGTTCTGGCCAAAACCTGCACTGGTCTGGCGTGGCCACGAGCTGGTGTTGCCGGTATTCAGAACCCGGCTGCTGCAACTGCTGGTGGCGCTGCTGGACTGGATGGCCGCCGCCGCCGTGCTCTATGTGTTGCTGCCGGCGGACAGCGTCTCCTATCCGGTGCTGCTCAGTGCCTTCGTGCTGGCCAGCTTCCTCGGGGTGCTGGCCCATGTGCCCGGCGGGATCGGGGTGTTCGAGGCGAGCATGAGCCTGCTGCTGGCCAAATACCTGCCGGTGGACAAGCTCTTGGCCTCCCTGTTGCTCTATCGCTGCATCTATTACGTGCTGCCCTTCCTGTGCGCCCTGCTGCTGTTCACCAGCCAGGAGCTGTTGCAACAGCGGGCTCGCTGGAGTCGGTTGCAGGGCATCATGACCGCGGTGCGCGAGTTCCTGCCGGCGCTGATCAGCCTGGGGGCGTTCGCGGCGGGCAGCCTGCTGCTCTGCTCGGGGATGATCCCCACCATGCGCGGGCGCATCGAGATGTTCCTGCAGGTATTGCCGCTGCACCTGCTGGAGCTCTCCCATGTGCTGGGCAGCGTCAGCGGCGTGCTGCTGATCCTGCTGGCCCGCAGCCTCTACCGGCGCCATGATGCGGCGTTTCGCATCACCCAGCTGCTGCTGGGGTTGGGGATGATCTTCTCCCTGCTCAAGGGGTTCGACTGGGAGTCGGCCCTGCTGCTCGGGCTGTTCCTGCTCATCATCACTCCCTGCCGCTCATTGTTCTACCGCAAGGGCTCCCTGCTGCACGCCCAGTTCACCCCGGGCTGGCTCATCTCGGTGGGGGCCGTGCTGCTGGGGGCGCTCTGGCTGCTGCTCTTCTCCTACCGCCAGGTGGAATATGACCACGCCCTCTGGTTCCACTTCTCGCCCCATGGCGCCGCCTCCCGCGGGCTGCGGGCCATGGGCAGCGTGGTGGCCGTGCTGGCCGTGGTCGGGGTGGCCCAGCTGCTGGCGCCGCTGCGGGTCTCCGGGCGCAAGCCGGAAACAGAGGAGCTGGCCCGCGCCCATGCCCTGGTGCTGCGCGAGGGGGGCGGTCATGGCTACCTGGCCCAGCTTGGCGACAAGTCGCTGCTGTTTCATCCCGGCGGCGAGGCGTTTTTGATGTACGGCGTCGAGGGCAATGGCTGGATCGTGATGGGGGATCCCATCGGTCAGCCTGAGCTTATCGAGGAGCTGCTCTGGCAGTTTCGCGAGCTGTGCGACCAGCACGATGCCAGCCCGGTGTTCTATCAGGTGTCGGCCCGCTACCTGCCGCTCTACCTGGAGCTGGGCCTGATCCCGTTCAAGCTGGGGGAGGAGGCCATCGTCGATCTGGCGGCCTTCGAGCTGGCTGGCAGCCGGCTGCGCAACCTGCGCCAGAGCCACGCCAAGGGCAAGCGAGAGGGGCTGTCGTTCGAGGTGGTGGCGCCTGAATGTGTACCGGAGTTGCTGCCACGCCTCAAGGAGGTGTCGGACACCTGGCTGCAGAGCAAGCAGGGCAAGGAGAAGGGCTTCTCGGTGGGCAGTTTCGAGCCCGCTTACCTCAGCCTGAGCCCGGCCGCGCTGGTGCGTCACGAGGGGCAGATCGTCGGCTTTGCCAACCTCTGGGTCAGCGACAACAAGGAGAGCCTCTCCATCGATCTGATGCGCTACAGCCTGGACACGGGCACGGCGCCCATCATGGACTTCCTGTTCGTCGAGCTGCTGCTGTGGGGCAAGGCCGAGGGCTACGCCAGCTTCAACCTCGGCATGGCGCCCATGTCCGGTTTCAACGATCACCCCCTGAGCGGCTACTGGACCCGGCTTGGCAACACCATCTTCACCCGGGGCAGCCGTTTCTACAATTTCCAGGGGCTCAGACGCTACAAGGAGAAGTTCTCGCCGGACTGGGAGCCGCGCTACCTGCTCTGTACCAGCAAGCTGGTGCTGCCGAGGGTGCTGACCAACCTGATATCCCTGATCAGCCGAGGCCCGTTCGGGCTCATCAAAAAATAGGAGTCGGCCATGAAAATCCTGTTATTGCTGCTGGCGTGCTGCGCCTTTTCGCTCTCTGCCGCGCCGGTGAAAGAGGAGTTGGGGTTGGTGGAGCTGCCGGTGGCGCAAGCTTCAAGCGCCCCCATGGTGGTGTTCATGAGCGGTGACGGTGGCTGGGCGGCGCTGGACAAGGGGCTCAGCGCCCAGTTGCAGCAGCACGGCATGCCGGTGGTGGGCTGGAGCTCGCTCACCTACTACTGGAAGAAGAAGGATCCACAGCAGGTCACCGCCGACCTGGTGCGGATCCTGGATGATTACCAGTCCCGCTGGGGGCGCCAGCGCTGGCTGCTGGTGGGCTTCTCCTTCGGTGCCGAGATAGTGCCCTTCGTCATCAACCGGTTGCCCGAGCCTTATCGGCAGAGCCTGATCGGGGCCGTGATGCTCTCGCCTTCGACTGCCTCCGACTTCGAGATCCACGTCAGCGACATGGTGACCCACGACAAGGCGGGCAGCTATCCCACCCAGCCCGAGGTCAACGCCATCCACACCCTGCCGATGCTCTGCGTGCAGGGGGCGGATGACGATTCACCGGTGCGGCTCTGTCCCCGTCTGCAGCAGCCCAACGTGACCACGGTGACCCTGCCCGGTTCGCACCATTTCGAGGATGATTATCCGGTGCTGTTCAAGACCATTGCCAGCCATCTTTCACTGCAATAAATATCGCTCGCCGGCAGGAAATGTTGATTTAAATCAATGATTATTTCCTGCCGGCCCGATCCGTTTTCGCCCCGTCAGAATCTTTTTGCATTGACCTTTACAGGTGCTGATTGCTTCCCAACACTCTACTGAGCAACAACGTAAGAGTGGGGGCTACATGCGCGAACAAAAAGGCCATCTTGTTGATCAGGAAGTGGATTTCGCAGCTGATGAACAGCTGGTGTCCACCACGGATCTGCGGGGCGTGATCACCTACGCCAATGACAACTTCTGCCGGGTCGCCGGTTACAGCCGGGCCGAACTGGTGGGGCAGCACCACAACATGGTGCGCCATCCCGACATGCCCAAGGCGGCATTTGCCGACTTGTGGGGCAAACTCAAGCAGGGCCAGCCATGGCGCGGCATGGTGAAGAACCGCTGCCAGGATGGTCGTTATTACTGGGTGGATGCCTACGTCACCCCCATCTTCGAGCAGGGCAAGATCAGCGGCTATCAGTCGGTGCGCTGCCGTGCCGATCCGCAGATGAAGCAGATCGCAGCCCGTACCTATGCGCGGCTGCGGGCGGCGGAGCAGGGCGGCGGCAAGCCCAGGATTTCGCTGGCGCGGCTGCGCCATGGGGTCGCGGTGGCCGGGTTGCTGGCGCTGGGCTGGCTCGGCACCGTGCAACTGGGCGGTTGGGCCGCGCTTTACATGGCGCTGCCGCTGATCTTGCTGGGGCTGCTCTATCGCCACGAACTCATCACTACCCCCCGTTACCTGCAGCAACTGGCCGGCGAGTACGACAGCCTGACCCGGCTCATCTACTCGGGCCAGGAGCCAAGCGCCATCGCCGACTTCCACATCAAGCTGCTGCAGGCCCGTATTCGCACCGTGCTCGGCCGGGTGGATGATGCCACTCACGCCCTGCAGGATCTGGCGGTGCATCTGAAGAGCGCCTCCAGCGAGGCCAGCTCGGACATCGCCGAGCAGGATGCCCAGACCCAGCAGATGGCGGCCGCCATCACCGAGATGGCGAGCACGGCCCAGGAGATCGCCCGCAACATCCAGGACACCAACAGCCAGATTGCCGAGGCCAAGGCTCACTGCCAGCACACGGATCAGCAGTTGATCGAGACCGAGCACAAGATCACCGATCTGGCGAAGGAGGCGGAGCACGCCTTTGCCTCGGCGGTGGCGCTGGCCAGCGAGTCGGATCGCATCGGGGTGCTGATGGGAGAGATCCAGGGCATCGCCGATCAGACCAACCTGCTGGCGCTCAACGCCGCCATCGAGGCGGCCCGGGCCGGCGAACAGGGGCGCGGCTTTGCGGTGGTGGCGGACGAGGTGCGCACCCTGTCTACCCGCACCCACAAGGCGACCGAACAGATCCAGAGCAGCATCGGCCAGATCCAGCGCACCCTGAACGGCTGGAAGGGAATGATGCAGAACAACCTGCAACAGACCCAGGCCTGCGTAGCGATGACCCGGATGGGGTCGGACAGCCTGCATCAGGTACTGACGGAGATCGAGCTGGTGATGGACTTCTCGGCCCAGATCTCGGCGGCGGCGGAGGAGCAGCAGGCGGTGGTGGAAAACATCAGCCAGAACGTCAACCTCATCTCCCAGCACTCCCATGCCAACAGCAGCAAGATGCACGACGTCGACGAGTCGAGCGAGATCCTGCTGACCAAGGCCAGACAGCTCAAGTCCCTGGGACAGACCTTCGGCTAGTCGCCGCTGCCATCCATACAATAACAAGGCCACCTGCGGGTGGCCTTGTGCTGTCGGGGACTTGGGGTCAGCCTGGGGGCTCAGCCAGCGGGGCCCCCTTGTCGTGGTACATGGCGCGGTCGGCCTGGATCAGCCACTGCTCGGCGCGCCAGCCCGGCTGGTACTGGCTGATGCCGACGCTGATGCCGACCGCCAGCGGAACTCCTTCCACCTCGAACGGCGACTGCATGGTGGCCCTGATCTGCTCGGCGATGACGTCGGCTTGCGCCTGATCATGGCCCGGCAACAGCAGCACGAACTCGTCGCCGGCCAGTCTGGCGAAGAAGTGCTGTGGCCCGAGGCTGCGGCTGATCCGCTCCGCCAGCTGGCAGAGGAGGGCATCGCCGTGGCTGTGGCCGAAGTTGTCGTTGACCTGCTTGAAGTCGTCGAGATCGCAAAACAGCAGGCAGCCGGGGGCCGGGCCCTTGACCTGGGCATCGAGCCGCTCCATCAGGCTCAGCCGGTTGGGCAGGCCGGTGAGCGGGTCGCGGCGGGCCAGCTGCCAGATCTCCTCCTCCCGCTGGCGGCGCAGGGCAATCTCGCGATTGAGCCGCTGGTTGCACATCAATAGATAGAGGGCCAGCAGCAGGATCAGCACGCAGGCCGCCAGGCTCAGCAGGAACCAGGGACGCCAGAAGATCCACTGCTCGGAAGGGGCCTGATAGAGAAACTCGTGCAAGGAGACCGGCTTGGACACCAGTCCGATCTCGACCAGCTGCTGCATGATGTGGGTCATGCGATCGGGATTCATATACCCGATCTCCACATAGAGCGGCTGGATCATCTCCTTGCTCACCTGCAGCTCGTACTCCATGTGGGCCTGACTGCGGTTGACGCCATACTCCTTGCGCAGCAGGGCGATAGCCTCCTGCGGGTGGGCGAGGGCGTAGCGCCAGCCCGCCAGGCTCGCGGCCCGAAACCGGGCCACCCGATCCGGATGGGCGCGCTCCTGCGCCTGGGTGGTGAACAGGATGTCGCTGTAGAAATCGATGCCGTAGTTGCGCGGATTGATGACGGAGACAGGGATGCCGCGCTCCTCCAGATAGAAGGGCTCGTTGCTGAGGTAGGCGTTGAAGATGTCGACCCGGCCTTCGATGAGATCCTCGATGTTGACCGAGGTGGGTAGCGGAATGAGCTGGTGCTCATTGAGCCCCTGATAGAACAGGGTGGCCAGCAGTTCGGCGTCCTGATGGGCCGAAAACATCATGATCCGTTTGCCACGCATGTCGTCAACGGTGAGAATGCCGCTGTCACGGCGAGCCAGAAAGATGGACGGGGAGTGCTGATAGACGCTGGCAAGCGCCAACAGCGGCTGGCCGCTGGCGTAGCTGGTGAGCACCTCGGTGTTGCCGACCCCGAAGTCGGCCCGCCCGCTCAGCACCTCTTCTACCGGGCTGATGTCCTTGCCGCCGGGCCGTATCTCGACGTCCAGCCCGGCACTGGCATAAAAGCCCTTGGCCTTGGCCATGTGATAGCCAACGAACTGGGGCTGATGCAGCCAGCGCAGCTGGAGTACGACCCGCTCCGGTGCTTCAAGGGTGGATTCGCTGGCC
The DNA here is from genome assembly GCF_049860615.1 of Aeromonas sp. FL131. Taxonomy (NCBI): domain Bacteria; kingdom Pseudomonadati; phylum Pseudomonadota; class Gammaproteobacteria; order Aeromonadales; family Aeromonadaceae; genus Aeromonas; species Aeromonas sp. FL131. Next base: position 2,391,108 of record NZ_CP187595.1, on the reverse strand, counting down.
CGCAAGGGAACAGCATGACTGATGCCAATCAGCAGCAGCCAAAGCAGGTATCTCTTCATCCGTGCGAGTCTTGTTCTGAGTGTTCATGGGGTGCGACCCCGCAGGGTCATATTCTTGTAATTAAAAACATTCTAAAGGGTTATTGATGTACCGGATACTAGCGCAGCACAAAGATTTCATGGTTATCAACAAGGGGCCCGGGCTCGGCATGCATGACGAGACCGACGAGGCCGGCCTGCTCCATCCGGGGCTGGTCAGTCGGGTCAAGGCCGACACCGGTCTGCTGCTCTATCCGGTGCATCGGCTCGACAAGATGACCTCCGGGCTGGTGCTCTTGGCGCGCACCACCGAGGCCAACCGGGCCCTCAGCATGGCCTTTGCCGCGCGGGAAGTGAGCAAGCAGTATCTGGCCCTCTCCGATCGCAAGCCCAAGAAGAAGCAGGGCTGGGTGAAGGGGGACATGCAGAAGGGACGGGGCGGCAGCTGGATGTTGGTGCGCAGCCAGGACAACCCGGCCATCAGCTGGTTCGACTCCGTCTCGGTGCGCGAGGGCTTGCGGCTCTACCGGATCAAGCCCAGAACCGGCAAGACCCACCAGATCCGGGTGGCCTTGAAGAGCGTGGGGGCGCCCATCCTCGGGGATGAGCGCTACGGCGGCACGGCGGCCGATCGCGGCTATCTGCACGCCTGGCGCCTCGCGTTCACCCTGGCGGGGGAGGCGTTCGACTTCGTCTGCCCGCCCGATGAAGGCACGCTGTTTGTGCTGCCTGAGTTGCACGCCGCCATCGCGGGGCTGGCCGAATGAAGGGGGCAACAGTACCAGGCGTGCCGGATCTGCCCGCCAGCGGCTGGATCCTGGCGGATTTTGACGACACCCTGGCGCCGGATGACAGCCATGCCGGGCTGCTGCGTTTCATCCTGCGTCGTCGCATCTGGCCGCTGCTGCTGTGGCCGGTGATGGCGCTGGGCGGGCTGGTCTATCTGCTGCCAAGCCAGCGCCGGCGTGGCATTTCACTGATCTGGTGGGCCATCACCCTCGGGCTGTCGCCGCTGGGGTGGCGACGCCTGGTGCGGGCCTATTGCCGTACCCGGCCTGGACTGTTTCGTGAGGCACGCGCCCTGCTGCTGGCCGAAGGGCAGCGCTGCTGGGTGCTCTCCGCCAGCCCTCGCGCCCTGGTGCGGGGGCAACTGCATCAGCAACTGCCCGGCCATCTGCCCCATCGCATTCTGGGTTCGCGGATGCACTATCGCCTCGGCGGCCTGATGCCGCGTTTTTACTGCCACGGCCGCCACAAAATCCTGCCCGGGATCCACGCCCTCGGCGCCACCCTGGCTCTGAGCGACAGCCTGCACGACTTGCCACTGCTGGCAGAGGGGCAGGCGGCCTGGCTCATCAACCCCACCCCGGCGCGGTTGCAACAGGCGCGGCAGGCATTGCCCCGCATCGAGCCCAGATACTGGTCCCTGTAAGGCAAAGCTGACAGCCTTGCGGGGCGCCACCGAGCGCGCCACAAGGCTGCGGCCTCAATGTCACAATCTATTTACATCTTTTGGGCGTCCCCCCCGGCAAACTATCTGAACGCCGCCTCTTCTCTTCCGCCGCGCCGCCACCTCTAATGAAACAAGTTGTTAACAATGCCGGTGGCGGCTGCCCGCAGCGCCCCGGTGTGACCCTCTTCGTTATCAGTCAATCGCAAGGAGCGCATCATGACGACCACTTCTTCTGCCCGTACTCACACCATCAATCCGCTCGGCACCGATGGTTTTGAATTCGTCGAGTACACGGCGCCGGATGCCAAAGGGATTGCCGCCCTCAAGGCGCTGTTCGTCTCGCTGGGCTTTGCCGAGGTGGCGCAGCACAAACACAAGCAGTGCTGGCTCTACCGCCAGGGGGACATCAACTTCGTGGTCAATGCCGAGCCCCACTCCCAGGCCGAGCAGTTTGCCAGCCTGCACGGGCCGAGCGTCTGCGGCATGGCGTTTCGGGTGAGCGATGCCGGCAAGGCCCAGCAGTACGCCATCGGCAAGGGCGCCAAGCCGTTCGTCGGCAAGATTGGCCCCATGGAGCTCAACATCCCCGCCATCTACGGCATCGGCGAGAGTACCCTCTCTTTCGTCGACCGCTACGGCGACAAGGGCTCCATCTATGACGTGGATTTTGTCTTCTATCCCGACTGGCAGGCGCGCATGGCCGAGGTGGATGCCGGGTTGTACGAGATTGACCACCTGACCCACAACGTGCAGCGCGGCAACATGGATGTCTGGTCCAATTTCTACGAGCGGATCGGCAACTTCCGCGAGATCCGCTACTTCGACATCGAGGGCAAGCTGACCGGGCTCCATTCCCGCGCCATGACAGCCCCCTGCGGCAAAATTCGCATTCCCATCAACGAATCCTCTGACGACAAGTCCCAGATCGAAGAGTACCTGCGCCAGTACAAGGGGGAGGGGATCCAGCACATCGCCATGGCGTCGAGCGACATCTACCACACCATCCGTACCCTGCGTGGCCGTGGTACCGGCTTTATGCCGACCCCGGACACCTACTACGAGAAGGTGGACAGCCGGGTCGAGGGGCACCAGGAGGATCTGGCGGCGCTCAAAGAGCTGCGCATCCTGATCGACGGCTCCCCCACCAAGGACGGCATCCTGCTGCAGATCTTCACCGACACCGTGATCGGCCCGGTGTTCTTCGAGATCATCCAGCGCAAGGGTAACGAAGGCTTTGGTGAGGGCAACTTCCAGGCACTGTTCGAATCCATCGAGCTGGATCAGATCCGCCGCGGGGTGCTCAATGATGCGTAACGGGAACCGCCACACGCGGGTTGGTTGTCAAGCAAGGGAGGTTGGCGATGCGCAACTGGATTAACTTTCCCCATCGGGAGGGGACACACTCCCGTCAGGCTCATGCCGACCTGCCCGAGCAGGCCATCTATGAGCGTGAACTGGGCCGCTCCGGCTTTTTTGGGCCGGCCACCCACATGCACCACAAGCATGCCCCCACCGACTGGGTCAACTGGGAGGGGCCGCTGCGCCCACGCCTGTTCGATCTCAACGCCCTCGGCGAGGAGGTGAGTTCCCTCTCCCCCTGGGTGATGCCAGATATTCTGAGCAACCCCCACTGCCGCTACCGCATCTGGCGCCTGCATGAGCCCATGCCGTTTCTGGTGCGCAACGCCGATGGCGACGAGCTCCTGTTTATCCACGAGGGGAGCGGCGAGTTCTATTGCGACTACGGTCACCTGACCCTGCGCGATGGCGACTACCTGGTGATCCCCCGCGGCACCATGTGGCGCATCGAGCCGACGGCGCCCCTGTTCATCCTGATGATTGAGGCGACCAACGACAGCTACCAGCTGCCGGACAAGGGGCTGGTGGGCAATCACGCCATCTTCGATCCCGCAGCGCTGGACGTGCCGGCCATCAACGAGCGCTTCCTGGCCCAGCAGGATGAGAACCCCTGGTCGCTGCAGGTCAAGCGTCACAACCAGGTGTCGGTCATCACCTGGCCGTTCAATCCGCTGGATGCGCAAGGCTGGCACGGGGATCTCTGCGTGGTGCGCCTCAACTGGCGGGACATCCGCCCGCTGATGAGCCACCGTTACCACCTGCCGCCCTCGGCCCACTCCACCTTTGTGGCGAGCCGGTTCGTGGTCTGCACCTTCGTGCCGCGCCCCATCGAGAGCGATCCCGGCGCCCTCAAGGTGCCCTTCTATCACAGCAACGACGACTACGACGAGGTGCTCTTCTACCACGCCGGGGATTTCTTCAGCCGGGACAACATCGAGCGGGGCATGGTCACCTTCCACCCCGCCGGTTTTACCCACGGCCCCCATCCCAAGGCGTTTGCGGCGGGTCAGGCCTACGCCAAGAAGTTCACCGACGAGGTGGCGGTGATGCTCGATACCCGCGATGCGCTCAACGTCGGCAGCCTGTGTGACGGGGTGGAGAACCCGCGTTACGTCACCAGCTGGTTGCGCCCGGAACTCACGCCAGCCACCAACGGCAAATAAAAGGAATCCCTATGAAACTGGCAACCCTGAACAATGGCAAACGGGACGGCGCCCTGGTGGTGGTGAGTCGCGATCTGAGCCGCGCGGTGCGCGTGCCGCAGCTGGCCGCCACCCTGCAGGCGGCCCTCGACGAGTGGGCCGAGCTTGCGCCCAAACTGACCGCCGTCTATCAGCAGCTCAACGATGGTGCCTGCGCCGACGCCTTCCCGTTCGACGAGACGGCCTGTCTCTCCCCGCTGCCGCGCGCCTACCAGTGGGCCGATGGCAGCGCCTACGTCAACCACGTGGAGCTGGTGCGCAAGGCCCGCGGCGCCGAGATGCCAGAAAGCTTCTGGCACGATCCCCTGATGTACCAAGGGGGCTCGGACAGCTTCCTGCCACCCCGTGGCACCATCCCGATGGGGTCGGAGGAGTGGGGCATCGATTTCGAGTCGGAGATCGCCGTCATCACCGACGACGTGCCGATGGGCACCAGCCCGCAGGCGGCCGCTGGCCACATCAAGCTGCTGATGCTGGTCAACGACGTCAGCCTGCGCAACCTCATCCCGGGTGAGCTTGCCAAGGGCTTTGGCTTCTTCCAGTCCAAGCCCTCCAGCAGCTTCTCGCCGCTGGCCATCACCCCGGACGAGCTGGGGGATGACTGGCGCGATGGCAAGGTACACCTGCCCCTCGAGACCCACCTCAACGGTGCCCTGTTCGGGGCCCCCGATGCCGGGGTGGACATGACCTTCAACTTTTATGAGCTGATCGCCCACGCCGCCAAGACCCGGCCGCTCGGGGCGGGTTGCATCATCGGCTCGGGGACCGTCTCCAACTACGACCGAAGCCGCGGCTCATCCTGCCTCGCCGAGCTGCGAATGCTGGAAATTATCGAGTCAGGTCAAGCCACTACACCCTTTCTGCGCTTTGGTGATACAGTGTCCATCGCGATGCAGGATCGCAACGGGATGAGTCTGTTTGGCACCATTTTGCAGCGGGTCACGCCGGCGGGGGCCAGTCAGACGAAGTGAGGGGCCAGCATGGATACGAGGCCGGCTGGTGAGCGGCAGGTGCCCTTGCACCTGCCAACACAGGGACAGATTATGTTGCAGTTGTTTGGATATTGGCGTTCATCGGCAAGTTATCGGGTACGGATCGTGATGCAGCTCAAGGGGCTCGATTATGAGCAGCATCCGGTCAATCTGCGGCAGGGCGAGCAGCGCGAGAAGGCCTACCGTCGGCTCAACCCTCAGGGGCTGGTGCCGTTTCTGGTGGATGGCGAGGTGCAGGTGGGCCAGTCGGTGGCCATCATGGAGTACCTCGACGAAACCTACCCCGCCCACCCGCTGATGCCCTCAGCCCCGCAGGAGCGCGCCCGGGTACGCCAGATCGTCAACATGATCGCCTGCGACATCCACCCCCTCAACAACCTGCGGGTGCTCAACTATCTGGAGCAATCGCTGGGGCAGGGCAAGGCACACCGCGACGAATGGTATCGCCACTGGATTGACGAGACCTTCACCGCGCTGGAGCAACTGCTGATGACCACCGCCGGCATCTATTGCGTCGGCAACGAGGTGACCCTGGCCGACTGCATGCTGGTGCCCCAGGTCTACAACGCCCGCCGTTACGACATGTCGCTGGAAGACTACCCCACCATCAATCGCATCGTCGCCAACTGCGAGCAGCTGCAGGCCTTTATCAAGGCCGCGCCAGAGCAGCAGCCGGATGCCCAACCCTGACATACGGCAGGCCGGGCCTGGTCATCCCGGCCCGGCCTGCCGTGTTCACTCTGCCAACACCCTCCCTTCCCGTTCGCCTCAGGGCGTTCCGTTGCAGCCATAGCGCCGAAAGCCGGGCCGCTCGCCCAGTCGCTGGTAGTAGTCGTTCACGGCCGGCAGTTGCGGACGATCATAGGGCGTCTCCAGCCAGCGGTTGACCGACAGCCCGATGGGAATGTCCGCCAGCGAGAAGTGGGGGCCGGCCACATATCCCCCGGTTGCTTGAAGCTGTCTCTCCAGGATCTCCATATAGTGAGACCACTGCAGGCACGCTGCGTGAAGGGTCTGATGGTCTTGATGCTGGGGGGATCGCCGCACCAGCGACAGGAAGGCGTAGCGCCAGGCGCTGTTCAAGTCCGATGCCTGCCAGTCAATCCATTGATCGACCCGGGCCCTTGCTCTCGCCTCGACGGGATAGAGCACGTTGTCACCGTGGCGCGTCGCCAGGTAGCGGATGATGCTGTTCGACTCCCACAGGGTGAAGTCGTCATCCTGAATGACCGGCACCATGGCATTGGGGTTGAGTGCCAGAAACGCCGGGGTATCCGTCGGCTTGAAGCCAGAACCCCACTGCTCCAGCTCGAACGGGAGATCCAGCTCGGCGCAGGTCCACAGCACCTTGCGCACATTGATGGAGGAGGCTTTGCCCAGTATCCGTAACATCTTTTCGTCCTTGTCGGGGGGATGGCCGGCTTGCCGCAGGCCTACAACCCCTGCTTGCATGGCCATCGAGGCCCAGCACAGTCACCGACCGTGCAGGGCCCTGATTGCATCGATTGGCGAGTCAGCCGTGGGTGGTCTTGGGCTGGAAGAAGGCGATGAACTTGCCGAATTTCTCCCCGTCGTAGCTGTCACCCTTCTCCAGCAGCCCGGTGTTGAAGGATTCCAGCAGCTTGCCCTTGGCATCCAGCACGTAGAAGTGGGGCACCCCCAGATACTCGGGATACCCTTTGAGGAAGGATTCGTTCTTGTTCTGTTTGCTGACGTTCACCTTGACCACCACGAAGGTGCGGTTGAGCTGACTGGCAAGATCGGGTTGTTGGTCCAGAAAGTGGTTCATCTCCTGGCACCAGCTGCACCACTCGCCGCCCACCAGCAGCAGGACTTTCTTGCCCTCGGCACTGGCCTTGGCGGTGGCGGCGGCGAGATCGCGGGCCGGGTCGCGCTGCTCGTCATAGCCCTGGCTGTAATCGGGCAGGGTCTGGCTCCAGAGGTGGCCGGCGCTGTACGCCTCGCCATGAAACAGGGCGGTGCCAAGCACCAGCGGCAATAGCAGTCGGTTCATCACGTGCTCCTTGTGTTGTTGTGGTTGCTTCCAAGCCGCAACAATGTGACACGAGCGAGCCCGGCCGCCAAGGGCGAGATGGGCGCTTGTTATGCAAAAAGCGGGAATGGGTCGGCGGGAAAAAACAAAGCCCCTCGCAGGAGGGGCTTGGCATTGAGGCAAAGGAGGTCGCCGGCAGATCAGTAACCCTGCTGGTGGACGTCCATCACGGCGCGACCGGAGGGGTCGGCCATCTCCTTGAACTTGGCATCCCACTCCAGCGCGGTCGGGGTGGAGCAGGCGACCGACTTGCCGTAGGGCACGGTACGGGCGGCGGACTCCAGCGGGAAGTGCTCGTCAAAGATGGCGCGGTAGAAGTAGGCCTCCTTGGTGAGCGGGGTGTTGACGGGGAAGCGGAAGGCCGCCGCCTCGAACATCTGATCCGTCACCTCTTCCTCGACCATGGCCTTGAGGCTGTCGATCCAGGAATAGCCCACGCCGTCGGAGAACTGCTCCTTCTGGCGCCACGCCACTTCGTGGGGCAGCAGATCCTCGAACGCTTCGCGCAGGATGTGCTTCTCGATCTTGCCCTTGCCGCACATCTTGTCGGCAGGCTGCAGGCGCATCGCCACATCCATGAACTCCTTGTCGAGGAAGGGCACGCGACCCTCCACCCCCCAGGCGGCCATCGACTTGTTGGCGCGCAGGCAGTCATAGAGGTGCAAAGAGGCGAGCTTGCGCACGTTCTCTTCGTGGAATTCGCGGGCGTTGGGCGCCTTGTGGAAGTAGAGGTAGCCGCCGAACAGCTCGTCGGAGCCTTCGCCGGAGAGCACCATCTTGATCCCCATCGCCTTGATGTAGCGGGCCATCAGATACATGGGCGTGGAGGCGCGGATGGTGGTGACGTCATAGGTCTCGAGGTGATAGATGACGTCCCGCAGGGCATCCAGTCCTTCCTGCACGGTGAAGTGGATCTGGTGGTGGATGGTGCCGAGGTGGTCAGCCACCTTGCGGGCGGCGGCGAGATCCGGCGACCCTTCCAGGCCGACGGCGAAGGAGTGCAGCTGCGGCCACCAGGCTTCGCTCTTGCCATCGTCTTCAACCCGGCGGGCGGCATAGAGCTTGGTGATGGCGGAGATGACGGACGAATCCAGCCCGCCGGAGAGCAGCACGCCGTAGGGCACGTCGCACATCAGCTGGCGCTTCACTGCCGCTTCCAGCGCGGCTTTCAGCTCGGCCTTGTCGCTGACGTTGTGCTCGACCGCGCCGTACTCCATCCAGTCGCGTTTGTACCACTGTTTAAGCTCGCCATCCTTGCTCCAGAGGTAATGTCCCGGCGGGAAGGTTTCGACGCTCTTGCAGACCGGTACCAGCGCCTTCATCTCGGAAGCGACGTAGAAGTTGCCGTGCTCGTCGCGGCCGGTGTAGAGGGGGATGATCCCCATGTGATCGCGACCAATCAGGTAGGCATCCTGCTCGGCGTCATAGAGGATGAAGGCGAAGATGCCGTTGAGATCGTCCAAAAAGGCCGGGCCCTTCTCCTTGTAAAGAGCCAGCAGCACCTCGCAGTCGGAGTGGGTCTGGAACTGGAAGTCGACCTTGAGGTGCTTCTCCAGCTCCTTGTGGTTGTAGATCTCGCCGTTGACGGCCAGCACATGGGTGCGCTCGGGGTTGTAGAGCGGCTGGGCGCCGTTGCCCGGATCGACGATGGCCAGGCGCTCGTGCACCAGAATGGCTTTGTCGGAGCTGTAGACGCCGGACCAGTCAGGACCGCGGTGGCGCAATCGCTTGGACATCTCCAGCGCCGATTTGCGCAGCGCGGCCGCATCGGATTTGATGTCCAGAATGCCGAAAATAGAACACATTGGCGGTAATCCTCTTGATTTTTATATGAGCCCCCCACGTTCGGGCTCGAAATTCCATTTACATTCCTCGCCAATCACAATGCCTAGTGCAAAAACCTTTTGCAAGCGGGAAAACCGCAGAAAATCATGCCGTACACGTCAACCCGGTCGGCCTGAAAAAGGGTGGCTACGGCGGCCTGGGTTGACGCAAACGTCAAGTCGCGGCGGGCTCGAAGATCACATAGAGCTTGCGGCAGGGGGTGAGAGTCTCCCACTCGCCGACAAAGCCGGCCGGGATGACGAACTGATCGCCGGGCTTGAGGGGCAGTCTGCCGCCCTGGCCGTCGTGGATCACCGCCTCGCCCTCCAGCAGCTGGCAATACTCGTGCTCGGTGTAGTGGATGGCCCAGCGGCCGGGCTCGCAAGCCCAGAAGCCGACGTGAAACTGTTGGCTCGGGTCTGAGTAGTGGTTCCATATCGTCTGGCGCGGGTTGCCGGCGCGCAGGCGCTCGGGGGCGGGCATCAGCGGGGTGGGGGCCGCTTCGTGGCGGTCGAGCAGGATCCAGTCGTTGAGGGTCTTCATGCTGCCTCCTTGGCAAGGGATAAAAAACGGGGCCATCCAGGCCCCGTGATTGTTCGTTTTATTAAACGAGGTTGCGCATAACGTAAACGATACCGTTCCCCTTGCCAAGGGGGCCGCGCCCCCCGTCAGCGTGGCTGCAGCCGTTTGATGACGTGGCGGGCGAAGCCGCTGCCCGCTTCGTCGTAGACGTTGAACACCGCATCCACCCCTTGTTCTTTCAGGGAGGCGATGTCGTCCTCGAAGCGGACGATGGCGGCAATCTTGCCGGCAAAGCCGTGGCTGCGCAGTTTCTCGATGGCGTAGAGGTTGCCCGAGTGGTGAGGCATGGCCAGCAGCACCAGGTTGACCTGGTTGGAGAGCAGCACCTTGTCCCAGAAGTCGGTATCGGTGGCATCCCCCTCGATCACGTTCATGCCCTGGGCGCGCAGGGTGGGCAGCTTCTCGCTGTCGTTCTCCACCCCGAGGATCACGGTGCCGTACTTGTTCTCCAGCTCGAAGTAGGCGCCCTGACCGATCCGCCCCATGCCGAGGATGATCACCTCGGCATCGCCGAGCTCGATGGGCCTGTCCTCCGGGTGCAAAGTGGTGGCTTGCATGCGGCGCAGCCAGTTGCCGAGCCGATGGTAAATGCGCTCGCTCTGGCCGTTGAGGGGGGCCGAGATCATGAAGCTGGCTGCCAGCGCCAGAGAGAGCGCAACCAGCCACTCGTGGGAGATCCAGCCCGCCTTGGCGGCAATGGCCGCGACGATGAGACCGAACTCCGAGAAGTTGGTGAGCGCCAGGGTGGAGAGCAGGGCGGTACGCACCCGCAGGTGGGCACCGCTGTAGACCAGATAGTAGAGCGCACTTTTGAGTGGCAGGGCCAGCACCAGCGCCAGCGCCAGCAACATGGTGTCGTGGGTCGGCAGGCCGTTGAGGCCGATGGTGAGAAAGAAGCAGATGAGAAACAGATCTTTGAGGTTGAACAGCGACTTGGCCAGCCCCGCGGAGGCGGGGTGGGAGGCGATCAGCATGCCGATGACCAGCGCCCCCAGATCCGGTTTGAGCCCCACCACCTCGAAGCCGGCGGCCCCCACCACCAGCGCCAGGAAGATCCCGAACAGCACCTGCAGCTCGCCGTGTCCGGCCCGCTCCAGCAATTTCAGCAGCAAGGGGCGCAGCAGCGGCAGGCCCAGGATCCAGAGTGCCCAGATGCTGGGCCACTGACCGCTGGAGACCGCCAGGAAGGCCACCGCGAACAGATCCTGCATCACCAGCACGCCGATGGCGAGACGGGCATAGAGGGCGTTCATGTCGCTGCGCTCCTCCAGCACCTTGACCGCAAACACGGTGCTGGAGAAGGAGAGAGCAAAGCCCAGCAGCAGTGCCAGCCGCCAGTCCAGCGACAGGGCCAGCGCCAGCCCGAGCCCCTTGCACACCAGCAGCACCACGGTGAACAGCAGGGTGGAGAGCAGCAGGTGCAAACTGGTGGTACCCCAGACGTCGCGCCGCATCAGGATCTTGACATTGAGCTTGAGGCCGATGGTGAACAGCAGCAGGGTGACGCCGAGATCGGCGATTTCGTTCAGGGCCGGGGTGTTCTGATAGCCCATGCCGTTGAGCAGAAAACCGGCCGCCAGAAAGCCCAGCAGGGGCGGCAGGCCGATGAGGTTGACCAGCATGCCGCAGCCAAAGGCCACGGCGATCATGACAGGTTCCATTACGCGTCCTTCAGGGGTAACGAGGCCGGCCTGGACCTTGCGCCAGGCCGGCCCGTCAGCCGGCAGGGATCAGACGATGTCGATATCCACTACTGAGTCGAAGATGTGGTTCGGTCGAAACGGCATGCGGTCGATGTCGGCCACCTTGCTCACCCCGGAGAGCACCAGCACCGTCTCGAGGCCGGCCTGGAAGCCCGCCAGAATGTCGGTGCGCAGGTTGTCACCGATGATGATGGTGTCGTCGGAGTGGGCCTCCATCCGGTTGAGCGCCGCGCGGATGATCCAGGCGCTCGGCTTGCCGACGTAGAACGGCTTCTTGCCGGTCATCCGCTCGATGGGGGCGCACAGGGCGCCGCAGGCCGGGTGCATCATGGGGCCGTGGGTATCCGGGTTGGTGGCGATGAAGCGGGCTCCCTGATCGACGAACTTGGCCCCCAGCTGCATCATGGTCCAGTTGTAGTTGCGGGTCTCGCCCACCACCACGAAGTCGGGGTCGATGTCGGTGATGGTGAAGCCGGCCTTGTAGAGCTCGTGGGTCAGCGCCCCTTCGCCGATCACATAGGCCTTCTTGCCGTCCTGGCGCTTGAGGAAGTCGGCGGTGCCCATGGCGGAGGTGTAGAAGCACTCCTCCGGCACCTCGATCCCGGCGGATCGGAAGCGGTTTTGCAGATCTTTCTGGGTCTGGGCCGGGTAGTTGGTCAGAAACAGCAGCTTGCTGCCCTGCTCCAGCAGGCGGTGGACAAAGCGGTCGGCACCGGGCACCAGATCGTTGTTGTGCAGGATGACGCCGTCGATGTCGCAGATGACGTTTTTCTTCATGGGGACTCCTTGTGTAGGCGCAAGAGGCGGCGGAAAGTTGCGCCAACTCTCAAGATCTTCAAATAGTTATGTTGTTTTTGTGACGCCATTATAAGTCTGTTTGATGACAAGTCTCCCCCATAAACAGAGATAGGTGCACAATGAACGACAGAGGGGAGGGATCCGCTCTGCCACTGGCTGGTCCCGCTGTCTGTGAACCGATGGAGCCGTCATCATGGATAACTTTATTGCCGGTCTGCCCAAGCTGGAGCTGCACCTCCATATCGAAGGCTCGCTCGAGCCGGAACTGATGTTTGCCCTGGGCCAGCGCAACGGCGTGGCCCTGCCCTGGCCCGACGTGGCCAGCGTGCGCGCCGCCTATGAGTTCGACTGTCTGCAATCCTTCCTCGATCTCTACTACCTGGGGGCCAGCGTGCTCATCACCGAGCAGGATTTCTTCGACCTCACCTGGGCCTATCTGGAACGCTGCGCCGCCGACAAGGTGGTGCACGTGGAGATCTTCTTCGACCCCCAGACCCACACCGCCCGCGGCGTGCCCTTCGCCACCGTGCTGGGCGGCATCGAGCGTGCGCTGCAGCGCGGAGAGCGGGAGTTTGGCATCAGCTGGCGGCTCATCATGAGCTTCTTGCGCCACCTGAGCGAGGAGGATGCCTTTGCCACGTTGGCAGAGGCCACTCCCTTCCTGTCGCGCATTCACGGTATCGGGCTCGACTCGGGGGAGAAGGGCAACCCGCCCAGCAAGTTTGCCCGGGTCTTTGCCCGCTGCCGCGAGCTGGGGTTGCCGGTGGTGGCCCACGCCGGCGAAGAGGGGCCGGCGCAGTACATCTGGCAGGCCATCCGGGAGCTTGAGGTGCGGCGCATCGATCACGGGGTACGCTGCGTCGACGATCCCGATCTGCTGCGCTATCTGGCCGATACCCGGCTGCCGCTCACCGTCTGCCCCCTCTCCAACACCCGTCTCAAGGTGTTTGACAAGATAGCCCACCACAACGTGCTGGCGCTGCTGGAACAGGGGCTGTGTGTCACCATCAACTCCGACGATCCCGCCTATTTCGGCGGCTACATGAATGCCAACTTCCACGCCCTGGCCCATGAGCTGGGGGCCAGCATGAACCAGCTCTGCCGCTTGTCACTGAACGCGGTAGAGGCGAGCTGGCTGAGCCTGGCCGACAAGGCGCGGCTGACCCGGGAGATCAGAAGCTACGCCGCCTGCTACGCGGTCAGCCTCCATTAACCTGCGGCGCCGGCAAGCATGACAGACAGAAAACGATGCGCCCACCAGTGATGGTGGGCGCGTCTCATTATGACTAGGCGGGTTTGACTCAGGCCGTGTAGGGCTGGGGGGCCGCCTGATAGGTCGGGTAGTCAATCAAGCCCTTTTCGCCGCCACCGAACAGGGTGGCCGGGTCGTGAGGGGCCAGCGGATAGCCGTGGCGCAGCCGCTCGGGCAGGTCGGGGTTGGCCACGAAGGGGCGACCGAAGCCTATCATGTCGGCCCAGCCCGCCTCGAGCGCCGCCCGGGCCCGCTCGCCATCGTACTTGCCGGCATAGATGAGGGTGTTGGGGAAGGCGTCGCGCAGCCCCTGCTTGAAGCCCTCCGCCATCAGCGGGGCATCGTCCCAGTCCGCCTCGGCGATGTGCAGGTAGACCACGTCGAGCCGGCCCAGCAGGCGGGCGGCGGCCAGGTAGGTCTCCTGCGGGTTGGCATCCACGGTGCCATTGAGGGTGGTGAGCGGCGCGAGGCGCACCCCGACCCGGTCGGCCCCGATCTCGCTGCAGACCGCCTCCGTCACCTCTTTCAAGAAACGCAGCCGGTTCTCCAGCGAACCGCCGTAGCCGTCGGTGCGGGTATTGGACTCGGAGTCGAGGAACTGGTTGATGAGGTAGCCGTTGGCGGCGTGCAGCTCGATGCCGTCAAAGCCGGCCAGCATGGCGTTGCGAGCCGCCTGACGGAACTGCCCCACTACCGCGTCGATATCGGCCTGGGTCATGGCGCGCGGGGTGACGGTTTCGACGAACCCGGGGGCATCGCTGCCGTTGTCGACGAACACCCGCACCCCTTTCGCCTGAATGGCGGAGGAGGAGATGGGCTGGGCACCGCCGAGGTTGTCGGGGTGAGTGACCCGGCCCACGTGCCAGAGCTGGGCGAACATGGTGCCGCCCTTGGCGTGGACGGCGTCGGTCACCTGCTTCCAGCCGGCAACCTGTTCGGCGCTGTGGATCCCCGGCGTCCAGGCGTAGCCCTTGCCCATGGGGTCAATCTGGGTGCCTTCGCTGATGATGAGGCCGGCCCCGGCGCGCTGGGCGTAGTAGGTGGCCATCATGGCATTGGCCACGTCACCGGGCTGGCTGGCGCGGGAGCGGGTCATGGGGGGCATGACGATGCGATTGTTGAGGTGCAGCTGGCCGAGACGCAGGGGGCAGAACCGGTGATCGTGGTGCATGGTGAATTCCTCATGGTGATGATGGGCTCACTCTAGTGCCGGCATCCCTTGCGAAAAAGAGGGGTAATTGCAGAAAAGAATTGCGCTGATGACAGCAATGGTGAAAAGAGGGAGGGGCAGGGGGAGGCGCCTGAATAAAAAGGGGGCCCGCAAGGCCCCCTTTTTCAGCATGGTTCACGCAATGGTGTCAGGCTTCCAGCGGCATGACGCGCACCCGCTCGATGCGCCGCTCGCTCACCTCGACCACTTCGAAGCCGAGCTGCTGCAGTTGCAGCCGCTGGCCCGGGGCGGGCAGGGTGCCGAAGTGGGAAAGCAGCATGCCGGCCAGGGTCACATACTCGTCGCTCTCGCTCACCAGCCCTTCGTGTTCCAGTACCTGTTCCACGTGGTGGATGTTGGTGCTGCCGTTGATGAGCCAGCCTTCCCCATCGCGGACGATGTCCGGCGTTTCATCTTCATCGGGCAGTTCGCCGACGATGGCCTCCAGCAGGTCGTGGGTGGTCACCAGCCCCTGGATCACGCCGAACTCGTCGGCCACCAGGATGAGGCTGCCCTTGGCCTGGCGCAGCTCCGCCAGCAGCTTAATCACGTTGATGGTCTGCGGCACTATGATGGGATCGTTCTGCTTGGCCAGCTCGCTCAAGGATTGCCCTTCGTTGAGGGCAAACAGCAGGTCGCGCGCCTTGACCACTCCGATCACCTCGTCCAGATCGCCGTCACAGACCGGGAACAGGCTGTGGGGCTCCTGCTGCAGCAGGGCGCGGATCTCGTCATTGGAGTCGTTGACGTCGATCCAGGCCATCTCGGAGCGCGGGGTCATGATGGTACGGATGGAGCGTTCGGCCAGCGACAGCACCCCGGTCACCATGTAGCGCTCCTCCTCGCCAAAGCTCACCGGCTCGGCGGCGGGGGCGTCCAGATCGTCGTCCGGCCGGTCCTGATATGCCTTGCTGCCCATCAGCTTGAAGATGGCGGCGGTGGTGCGCTCGCGCAGGGGCTGCTTGGCTTCGTGGCGCTCGGCACTGCGCTGGGAGAGCTGGTTGAAGAATTCGATCAGCACCGAGAAGCCGATGGCTGCGTAGAGGTAACCCTTCGGAATATGGAAGCCGAACCCTTCCGCCACTAGGCTAAAACCGATCATCAGCAGGAAGCTCAGACAGAGCACCACCACTGTGGGGTGGGCGTTGACGAAGCGGGTCAGCGGCTTGGAGGCGAGCACCATCACCAGCATGGCGATGGTCACGGCCGCCATCATGACGCCGAGGTGTTCCACCATGCCGACGGCGGTGATGATGGAGTCCAGCGAGAAGATGGCATCCAGCACCAGGATCTGGGTGATCACCACGCCGAAGCTGGCGTAGACGCCGACCGGTCCGTCTTCGGGCGGCTTGGCCTCCAGCCGCTCATGCAGCTCGGAGGTGGCCTTGAACAGCAGGAACAGGCCGCCCCCCATCAGGATCAGGTCCCGACCGGAGAAGGGGTGATCCCACAGGTGCAAAATGGGGGTGGTCAGGGTGACCAGCCAGGACATCACGCTCAGGAGCCCCAGGCGCATCAGCAGGGCCAGCGACAGGCCGATGACGCGGGCCTTGTCCCGCTGGGCGGGGGGCAACTTTTTCACCAGGATGGCGATGAAGACCAGGTTGTCGATCCCGAGCACGATTTCCAGGACGATCAGGGTAAACAGACCGATCCAGATGTGGGGATCCAGCAGCAATTCCATGTAGTGACCTCAATAAAAAACAGACAGAGCAGAGAGTAAGCACGGCGTACGATGGCCGCAGTGACAGCAAGGCAATGGCGTTATTCAGAGGCGCTGATTAAGCAGATAAAGATAGGCTTTGACGGGAAGAAACGAAGGGCAACTTCGGGGATTGTCCATGATGGGCAATAAAACCTCGGGTTAAAAGTGAGCCCTGATGATAACGGGAATCCCGTATTTGGCAAGAGGGGGCGGGAAGCGCAGGGGCAAAGGCGCTCGCCCTCTGGGGCGACAGAGGCGGGCGGAGCTTGCCAGGCAAGCCCCGCCGTGCGGCTTACAGCCAGCGTTTCTCGCGGGTGAAGCAGACCGACAGCCAGGCATCTCCCAGGGTATCGCCGAGGCGAGACCAGAGCTCCTGGCGCAGGGCATCCTGGCGCTCGACGGGCCACTCCTGGCCGGGGGCCACCAGAATGTTGAGTTCGAGATCGAAGCGGCGGCCGCTTTTCGCCAGATGGCTGTAGCACTCGATGCCATGGCGCAGGCGCAGGGCCTCGACTTCGCTGGCCACCAGCCGGGAGACATCCCCCTTGGGAGCGATCTTCAGCACTTCCCGCAGGTTGCGACCGAGCACCTTGATGGGGATGAGGGTGGCGCACAGGGCCAGCAGCGAGACCAGTACCGGGTCTATGTAGCGGTTGTAGTGGCCGTAGCCGATGGCATCAAGGCCGATGGCGACCACGAAGCCGATGAGCAGGGTGGTGCTGAGCAGGGTGTCGACCAGCCACTCCTTGGAGTCCACCCGCACCAGCTCTGAGTTGACCCGCTCGGCCACGTCGGCCTCGACCCGGTAGATGATGCCGCAGAAGAAGGTGGAGACGACGGCATAGATGAGGGCGTGGCCGAGATCGATCTCCCGTCCGCCCGCCAGCAGGGTGGTGAGGCCGTTGTAGAGTGCCGCCAGACAGAGCAGCAGAATGATGGTGCCGTTGATGACGTTGGCGATGGGCTCGAAGTGGGCGTAGCCGTATTGAAAGCGGGCGTCGGAGGGACGGGTAACCAGGTAGGCGGTGATGAGCCCAAGCCCCGTCATGCCCATGCTGAACAGGGTGAAGATGCCGTCCAGCATGATGGCGTTGGAACCGACGAACAGGCCATAGCCGATCCCGAAAATGGCAAAGGTGATGCAACCAAACAGCGACAGGGTCAGCGCCTGTTTTTCGGTGCGAATAAGCGTACTGATAACATGGCTGTAATGAGCCATAAAAGTCCTCCTTTCAAATGGTGAAGATTGCGCGCGCAAGCGGTTTTCTAGCTGATATACTGCCCGCTCACATGTGAGCGGACTGGTTCGGGAGCCCGCGAAGAGGCTGGCCCGAACGGTCGTTGTCGCCGGAGTTCCGGCATCAAGCAAAGGAAGGGAACAAGGATTCATGATCCCGAGACTCGATTACCAGGACAGTTTGTCACCTACAACCCTGCAGTTTCTTGAGTTGCTGGCGCGATCAGCATTTCGTGGTGATATCGAAAAGTCTTATGCAAGCCGGTTGGCGATGGCGACGGATAACAGCGTCTATCAGGTAGTACCTCAGGCGGTTCTCTATCCGCGCAATGCGGACGATATTGCGGTGATGCTCAAGCTGGCCCAGGGGCCCGAGTACGCGACCTTGAGTTTCTTCCCTCGCGGCGGCGGTACCGGCACCAATGGTCAATCCTTGGGCGGCGGCATTATCGTCGATCTCTCGCGCCATATGAACCAGATCATGGAAATTAATCTGGAAGAGGGTTGGGTGCGGGCCCAGGCCGGGGTGGTGAAAGACCAGCTCAACGCCTATTTGAAGCCCCACGGCTACTTCTTCTCGCCGGATCTCTCCACCTCCAACCGCGCTACCCTGGGGGGCATGGTCAACACCGACGCGTCGGGGCAGGGCTCCTTGGTGTACGGCAAGACCTCGGATCACGTGCTCGGCCTCAAGGCTGTGCTGGAAAACGGCGATCTCATGGCCACCGAGCCGGTGACCGGCCCGCGTCTGGCGGACAAGCTGGCGCTGGAGAGCCGTGAAGGGGAGATCTATCGCACCCTCTATCGCATCGGCCGCGAGCGGCGCGCCGACATCGAAGCCACCTTCCCCAAGCTCAACCGCTTTCTGACCGGTTACGATCTCAAACACCTCTATCAGCCCGATACCGACACTCTGGACGTCAGCCGGGTGCTGTGCGGCTCGGAAGGCTCCTTGGGCTTTATCACCGAAGCCAGGCTCAACATCACCCCCATCCCGCGCTACCGCACCTTGGTCAACGTCAAGTACGACAGCTTCCCGTCGGCCCTGCGCAATGCCCCCTTTATGGTACAGGCCCAGGCGCTGTCGGTGGAGACGGTGGACTCCCGGGTGCTGGGACTGGCCCGCGCCGACATCATCTGGCACTCGGTCAAAGAGTTCATTCAGGAGGTGCCGGGCAAGGATCTGCAGGGGCTCAACATCGTCGAGTTTGCCGACACCGACGAGGATGAGCACCAAGCCAAGGTGGCCGAGCTGTGCCGGCGCATCGACGCCCTGCTGGCCAAGGGGGAGGCGGGGATCATCGGCTATCAGGTGTGCAACCACCTGGCCAGCATCGAGACCATCTACGCCATGCGCAAGAAGTCGGTGGGGCTGCTCGGCAACGCCGAAGGGCGCAAGAAGCCGGTGGCCTTCACCGAAGACACCGCCGTGCCGCCGGAGTCGTTGGCGGACTTCATCATGGAGTTTCGTGCCCTGCTGGATGCTCACGGCCTTGACTACGGCATGTTCGGCCACGTCGATGCCGGGGTGCTGCACGTGCGCCCGGCGCTGGACTTGTGCGACCCCGAGCAGGAGGTGCTGCTGCGGCGTATCTCCGATCAGGTGGTGGCGCTCACCGCCAAATACGGCGGCCTGATGTGGGGGGAGCACGGCAAGGGCTTTCGCTCCGAATACAGCCCCGCCTTCTTCGGCGAGCTGTGGGAGGAGCTGCAACGGGTCAAGGGGGCGTTCGACCCGGCCAACCGCATCAACCCGGGCAAGATCTGCATGCCTTATGGCAGCGGCGCCGAGCTGGTGTCGGTGGATGGGCCCAAGCGCGGCAAGTTCGACCGCCAGATCCCGCTGGCGGTGCGCACCAGCTATACCCGGGCGCTGGATTGCAACGGCAATGGTCTGTGCTTCACCTTCGAGACCGACTCCCCCATGTGCCCCTCGGTCAAGATCAGCCGCGACCGCCGTCACTCTCCCAAGGGGCGGGCCGGCCTGATGCGCGAATGGCTGCGTCAGCTGGCAGAGCAGGGCTTCGATCCGCTGAGCGAGGAGGTGGCGCTGCAAAGCGGTGGTCTGCGCTTCAAGCAGATTGTCGACAAGTTCCGCAATACGGTGGCCCGCGCCCGCGGCGAGTATGACTTCTCCCACGAGGTGATGGAGGCGATGGAGGGGTGCCTGGCGTGTAAAGCCTGCACCAGCCAGTGCCCCATCAAGGTGGATGTGCCCACCTTCCGCGCCCGCTTCATGCAGCTCTATCACAGCCGCTATCTGCGCGGCCCCAAGGATTACTTCGTCGGCACGGTGGAAAGCTATGCCCCCCTGCTGGCCAAGGCGCCGAAACTGGTCAACTTCTTCCTCGAGAAGGAGTGGGCCCAGAAGGCGACCGAGAAGAGCATCGGCATGGTGGACGTGCCGTTATTGAGCGTGCCGACCCTGGCCGAGGAGCTGCGCGACCATCGCGCCCGCTATTTCGATCTGCCGGGCCTGGAGGCCATGAGCCCCGAGCAGCGTCAAAAAGTGGTGCTCATCGTGCAGGATCCCTTCACCAGCTACTACGACGCCCCCGTGGTGCGTGATCTGGTGAAGCTCGCCAGCAAGCTCGGCCTGCAGCCCTATCTGCTGCCGTTCAAGCCCAACGGCAAGCCCCAGCACGTGAAGGGCTTCCTGCGCGCCTTCGCCCGTACCGCGGCCAGCAGCGCCCAGTTCCTCAACAAGGTGGCGGCGCTCGGCATCCCCATGGTGGGGGTCGATCCCTCCCTGGTGCTCTGCTATCGGGACGAATACGTGAAGGCGCTCGGCCCCGCCCGCGGTGACTTCCAGGTGCTGCTGCCCCAGGAGTGGCTGCTCTCCTTGCCGGCCGAGGCGTTGCCGGTGCGAGAAGCGGATGCCGGCGTCGAGCCCTGGTATCTGTTCGCCCACTGTACCGAGAAGACCGCCAAGCC
The DNA here is from genome assembly GCF_049860615.1 of Aeromonas sp. FL131. Lineage (NCBI taxonomy): Bacteria > Pseudomonadati > Pseudomonadota > Gammaproteobacteria > Aeromonadales > Aeromonadaceae > Aeromonas > Aeromonas sp. FL131. The sequence continues at coordinate 2,370,766 of NZ_CP187595.1, read as the reverse complement.
GTCGACCCACGGTGACTGGAGTACCCTGTTCCGCCGCTTCGGTGCCACGCTGCAACCGGTGTCGGTGGGCTGCTGCGGCATGGCCGGTACCTATGGCCACGATGCCAAACAGGTGGATAACTCCAAGGGCATTTATGGCCTGAGCTGGGCCGAGCCCCTGGCTCGCCTGCCGCAAGCCCGTTGTCTGGCCACCGGATATTCGTGCCGCAGCCAGGTGAAGCGGATGGAGGGGGAGAAGCTCAAGCACCCGCTGCAGGCCCTGCTGGAACTGCTCTGATGCTGACGCTCCCCAAGCGGTTTCGGGTGCCGCAAGCCTATCGGCACCCGCACTTCCTGCTGCTGCCGGTCAATCCGACCCAGGCGGTGGTGGAGTTCGTCGCCATGCTGCGCGAGCGCGAGCAGCTTCATCAGCTGTTTCGCCCGGACGATGTGTGGCCCTCCGCCAACTTCAGCCTGAGCCAGCACGAGGCCGATCTGGAGTGGCAGCACTCCGAATTTCTGGCCAAGCGCTCCTTTGCCTATGGCCTCTGGAGCCCGGCGCGGGAGCCCGAGTTCTGGGGCGGGGTTTACCTCTACCCCTCGGTGCTGCCGGAGGTAGCGGTGGAGCTCTTCTTCTGGAAGGTAGCCGAGGCGCCGCTCACCGATGCCGAACTGGAGGCAGAACTGCGCGCCTGGCTCGGCAAGGTATGGCAGTGGCCCGCGCCGCGCCTGCCGGGGCGGGACCAGCCCTGGGCCGAGTGGTCAGGGGTGACCTATCCCTGGTGAGAGTCAACCTCGATGCAAGATGCCCCGGCGTGGGCATCTTTTTTTTTGCTCCTGTTTCGCCGACACTGCTGGTTTGCCGCTACGGCGCAGCGATAACCCGTTGATCACGCAAGGAGTCCGCTCACCATGAGTCAAGAAAGCAACCCCATCTGGCGCAAGCCCATGAGCCTTGAGGGGCTCAACGCCAGCTCCCGCAACACCCTGATGGCCCACCTCGACATCATCTACAGTGCCTTTGGTCCTGACTGGCTCGAGGCCACCATGCCGGTGGATCACCGCACCCATCAGCCGCTCGGCATGCTGCACGGCGGCGCATCCGTGGTGCTGGCGGAGACGCTGGGTTCCTTGGCGGCTAACATGGCGGTCGGGCCCGGCAGTTACTGCGTGGGGCTGGAGGTCAATGCCAACCACCTGAGGGCCAAGCGGGAAGGGGTGGTGACGGGGCGTTGCACGCCACTGCATCTGGGGGCGACGACTCAGGTGTGGCAGATAGAAATTCGCGATGAACGTGGTCGTTTATTGTGCACCAGCCGGTTGACCATGGCGGTGCTCAAACACAAGCGGGACAAGGACTCTGGCGAAGCGTGATCTGCAATAACGCACCATGAGTGAAAAATAAGCAAGCCATAGTCGCAAGATCCCTCTATAATTGCCAACGTCTTGAGAGGCTTATCACATTTTTCAAGACAGCAGAACAAAGTGGCGCTATAATCGCCGCCTTTTTGCTATTCCGCGGTGTTAGCCGCCTGCCTTAATCTGGAAGAATCTATGTCTGATACCGAACAACTGCCCCTTTTTAGTGAGCTTGGACTGGCCGCGCCTGTACTGAAAGCGCTGCAGGACGTGGGCTATGAGCGCCCGTCCCCCATCCAGGCCGCAGCAATTCCCCACCTGATGGCGGGCCACGATCTGCTGGGGCAGGCGCAAACCGGTACAGGGAAGACCGCTGCTTTTGCCTTGCCTCTGTTGTCTCGTCTGGAAGCTGGTAACCGCAACACCCAGATCCTGGTGCTGGCACCGACTCGTGAACTGGCTCTGCAGGTGGCTGAAGCGTGCCAACGCTATGCCCACCACATGCCTGATTTCCACGTGCTGCCCATCTACGGCGGCGCCTCCTACGAAACCCAGACCCGCGCCCTGCGCCGCGGTGCTCAGGTTGTCGTGGGTACCCCGGGCCGCGTGATGGACCTGATCCGCCGCAAGAACCTGGACCTCTCCGGCCTGAAAGCCCTAGTGCTGGACGAAGCGGACGAGATGCTGCGCATGGGCTTCATCGACGACGTGGACTGGATCATGGAACAGTGCCCGGCCGGTCGTCAGGTTGCCCTGTTCTCCGCCACCATGCCGGAGCAGATCCGTCGTGTGGCCCAGAAGCACCTGAAGCAGCCCAAAGAGATCAAGATCGCCTCCAAGACTGCGACCGCCACCACCATCCGCCAGCGTTACTGGCAGGTGACCGGTCTGCACAAGCTGGACGCCATGACCCGTCTGCTGGAAGTCGAGCCCTACGAAGCCCTGCTGGTGTTCGTACGCACCAAGAACGCCGCCGAAGAACTGGCTGGCAAGCTGGCTGCCCGTGGTCACGCCTGTGAAGCGCTGCACGGTGACATCCCGCAGAAGCTGCGTGAGCGTACCGTCGACAAGCTGCGTCAGGGCCAGCTGGACATCCTGATCGCCACCGACGTGGTCGCCCGTGGTCTGGACGTTGAGCGCATCACCCACGTGGTGAACTACGACATCCCCTACGACACCGAATCCTACGTTCACCGTATCGGCCGTACCGGTCGTGCCGGTCGCAAGGGTGAAGCCATCCTGTTCGTGGCACCGCGCGAGCGTCGCATGCTGCGCGCCATCGAGCACGCAACCCGTCAGGCCATCGAGCCGATGAAGATGCCGAGCACCGAGGACATCAACCAGCACCGTCTGGCCAAGTTCAAGGAGCGCATCCGCGAAACCATGATGGGCGAAGAGCTCGAGATCTACGTGAACCTGGTGAACGAGCTGATCGAAGAAGACTCTGCCGATCCGCTGGAGCTGGCTGCCGCACTGGCCAAGCTGGTACAGGGCGACCAACCGCTGCTGCTGGATGACTCCATTCCGGATCCGGTGTTCAACGCCGGCAACGATCGCGGTGGTTTCGAGCGTCGTGACTTCAATGACCGTGGTGGCCGTGATTTCGCCGACCGTGGCGATCGCCCGGCTCGTCGCATGCCGTCCCTGGAGCCGCGTCCGCTCAAAGACAACCCGGACGTGGAGATGGAGCGCTACCGCGTCGACGTGGGTGCCCATCACGGCGTCAAGCCGGGCCAGATCGTGGGTGCCATCGCCAACGAAGCGAACATCGAGAGCCGCTTCATCGGCAACATCGACATCGCCGATGACTTCTCCACCGTCGATCTGCCCAAGGGCATGAGCGCCGAAGTGCTGGAAGTGATCAAGAAGGCCCGTGTCTGCCAGCGTCCGCTGCAGATCAGCCGCTACACCGAAGTGCCGGCCGGCAGCAACACTGCTCCCCGTCCGCCCCGCGGTGATCGCCCGTTCCGTGGCGACCGTCCTTTCAACAAGGATCGCCGTCCACAGGGTGACCGTCCCTTCAACAAGGATCGCCGTGAAGGCGGTTTCGACAAGGGTCGCAAATTCGGTGGCAAGCGCCGCGACAGCTAAACCCTGACTGCTAGCTAAAAAGGCCGCTCATCGAGCGGCCTTTTTGTTGCCCGTCGTTCACCCAGGCGATGCCGCCGCGCTGCATGGGGGGATGTGGACGGGTAAGTTTATGGCACACCGTGGATATCGCAGGTGAGTTGCCTGACATCGTCCTGGCTGTGTGGAATGGGATGGGCAGGGAAGATACGGGTAAACGCAGGGTAGCGGGGGGGGGGCTGCGAGTCACGTCTGCATAAAAGGGAAGGATGCAGCAGCAAGAGCAGGCTGAGAGGGGCGGTCGGGGTGGTTTGTCCGGGTCTATGCCATCGCGGTGAAGGCAGCAAAAAGGCGACCCTGGGGTCGCCTTTTATGTTTTTGCATCTAGGGATGCTTAGAGCACCATGGCGGCAATCCAGCCGAAGATGATGAGCGGGATGTTGTAGTGGATGAAGGTGGGCACCACGCTGTCCCAGATATGGTCGTGCTGGCCGTCGGCGTTGAGGCCCGAAGTGGGGCCCAGGGTCGAGTCGGAGGCGGGAGAGCCTGCATCCCCCAGGGCGCCGGCGGTGCCGACCAGAGAGATGGTCGCCAGGGGGGAGAAGCCGAGGTGCAGGCACAGCGGTACATAGATGGTGGCGATGATGGGCACGGTGGAGAAGGAAGAGCCGATCCCCATGGTGATGAGCAGGCCCACCAGCAGCATCAGGAAGGCGGCCAGCCCCTTGTGGCCCGCCATCATGCCGGAGACGGCCTGTACCAGGCTCTCCACCCCGTGGGTCTCTTTCATCACGGCGGCGAAGCCGGCGGCGGAGATCATGATGAAGCCGATGAGGGACATCATGCGCACGCCCTGAGTGAAGGCATCCTGGCTCTCGCGGAACTTGATGACGCCGCCACAGGTGAAGATGACGAAGCCGGCCAGCGCCCCCAGCACTATGCTGTTGGTCATCAGTTGCAGCCCCAGCGCCACGGCGATGGCCAGCAGGGCGACCCAGATGTGGTTGAGGTTGAGATCGACCGTCTCCGGCTCGGCGGCCAGGATCTGCTCCAGATCATACTGGCGCGGCTTGCGGTAGCTGAAGAAGACGGCGATCAGCAGGCCGACGAACATGCCCAGCACCGGAATGGCCATCGCCAGCGGCAGCTGGCTGTGCTCGACCGGCACGCCGTTGTCGATGAGATTCTTGGCCAGGATGTTGTTGAGGAAGATGCCGCCAAAGCCTACCGGCAGCAGCATATAGGTGGCGGTCAGGCCAAAGGTGATGACGCAGGCCACCTGACGACGGTCGATCTGCATCTGGGCCATGACGTGCAGCAGCGGCGGGATCAGGATGGGAATGAAGGCGATATGGACCGGGATCAGGTTCTGAGAGGAGATGGAGACCCCCAGCACCGAGCTGAGCAGCAGGGCCTTGACCCAGAGGATGCGTGAGCTGCTGGCATCCTTGCCGAGTTGGCTGATCACCTTGCGCGCCAGCAGATCCGTGATGCCGGAGCGGGAGATGGCGACTGCGAAGGCCCCCAGCATGGCGTAGGAGAGGGCGATCTCGGCGCCGCCACCCAGGCCACCGCTGAAGGTGCTGAGGGTCTGCTCGAGGGAGAGACCGCCGAGCAGACCGCCGACGATGGCGCCGATGGCGAGAGAGACCACCACATTGATCCGCAGCAGGCTGAGCACCAGCATCAGCGCCACCGCGATAACAACAGGATTCATTTGCTTTCCTTATAGTTTGTGTTGCTGTCTGTCGTGTGAAAGGCAGTTAGTTTGCGAAAAATGTGACAAATGTCGAGTAAAAAATCAGGTGAATGGCCTATCTACAGCATTCCCGGCGGTTCAACCTTGATGAAGGGTCTTGAGAGGTAAAAAACGGTGCTGGATGGGCCTTTTTTCGACACTCTGGTCAAACCAGATGGCTTGACCAATGGCGCAAGAGAAGAGGCTGCCGTGGCAGCCTCTTGAGAAGGGGGCGTCGTTACTCGTTGGCGTCGTCGGCCGCCTCGTCCGGGTGGGCCGGGGGCCAGCCACCCAGGCTCTTCCAGCGGTTGACGATATGACAGAACAGCTCGGTGGTGCGCTCGGTGTCGTAGAGGGCGGAGTGCGCCTCTTTATTGTCAAACGGAATGCGCGCGCTCTGGCACGCCTTGGCCAGCACCGTCTGGCCCAGCGCCAGGCCGGAGAGGGCTGCGGTGTCGAAGGTGGCAAACGGATGGAATGGATTGCGCTTGAGGCCGGCCCGCTCGGCGGCGGCCATGACGAAACCGTGATCGAAGGTGGCGTTGTGGGCCACTATGATGGCGCGGCCGCAATCCTGCTCCTTCATCCCCTTGCGGATGCCCTTGAAGATCTCGGTCAGCGCCTCTTTCTCGCTGACGGCGCCGCGCAGCGGATTGAAGGGGTCGATGCCGGTGAACTCCAGCGCCGCTTTTTCCAGATTGGCCCCTTCAAACGGCTCGACATGAAAATGGAAGATCTGGTCGGGCACGAGCCAGCCCTGCTCGTCCATCTTAAGGGTATAGGCGGCGATTTCCAGCAAGGCGTCGGTTCTGGCATTGAACCCGGCGGTTTCAACATCGATGACGACGGGGTAAAAGCCACGAAAACGGCCCTTGAGGGTGTGAACAGCGTCGGTCATGGTATCTCGGTCGGCGTGAAATGAGGCGGCATTATGGCAAAAAAGCCGGCCTTTGTCCCTCATCGGCCGCCATCGGCGCGCTGGCCGATTCTATTATCGACACGCAGGCTTATAATTGACCACTTCAACAATGGAATGGGGAGCAACGATGAAGAAGCTGGGATTGGCGCACAAGATGTTGCTGGTGGTCTGCCTGCCACTGCTGGCCTTGCTGTTCTTCTCCGGCCGATACGTCTATGAGCGTTATCGGGTCGAGCAGGAGATGAGTCAGGCCCAGGCCGCACTGGCGGTGGTGCGGGAAGCGGCGCAGCTGGCCCACGAGCTGCAAAAGGAGCGTGGCATGTCGGCCGGCTTCCTGGGTTCCGGTGGCAACAAGTTCCGCGATGCCCTGCCGGCGCAGCGCAAGCAGGTCGATACCCTGCTGCAGCGCTTTCGTGAGGATCCCGCCCTGCTGGCGCTCAAAGAAGTGCAGCAGGAGCTGGCCGGGCTCACCGCCATGCGCGAGCGGGTCAGTGCGCTAGGGGTCGAGGTGGCCGAGCAGGTCAGCTTCTATACCCGGATGATCACCCAGTTGCTGGCGGTGGTGGATCAGATCAGCATCAATAGCCGGGATGCCACCATAGCGCTGCAGACCAATGCCTATGCCGCCTTCTTGCAGAGCAAGGAGCGGATGGGGCTGGAGCGGGCGACCTTGAGCAACGTGTTCGGCCGCGACAGCTTCACGCCGGCGCTGTTGCAGCAGTTCATCTCCCTGTTGGCGGCCCAGAATACCTATCTCGAGCGTTTCCAGGCGGTGGCGAGCCCCTCCCAGCGCCAGTTGCTGGCCGACAGCCTGGCCTCGCCGGTGGTGAGCAAGGTGGCCGCCATGGAGAAGCTGGCGCTGGACAAGGCGGCCAGCGGCGGCTTCGGGGTGGATGCCGAGGCCTGGTTTGCCTTGAGCACCGACAAGATCAGCCTGCTCAAGGAGAGCGAAGACCGCCTCTATCAGCAGCTGTCCGAGCGGGTGGATCAGATGCGGGCGAAGAGCGCCAGCGACTTCTGGTGGGCCGCGACCGGAGTCCTGCTGTGCGTGCTGCTCACCAGCTTCGTCTGCTGGCGGGTGGTGCGGGATCTGCACCTGGGCTTCATGGCCCTGCACCATACCTTCAAGCGGCTGGTGCAGGAGAACGATCTGACGGTGCGGGTCAACTGGCGATCCGGTGACGAACTGGGGGCACTGTCGCGGGATCTGAACCACTTCCTCGAACATCTGGAGGGGCTGATGCTGGCGGTGCGCCGCTCCTGCGAGGTGCTGGCCCGCAGCGCCGCCGCCTCGGCCAACGTCATTGCCGAAGTCAACGCCGGGGTGGCCAAGGGGTTTGGCCAGGTGGATCTGGTGGCGACAGCGGCCACCGAGATGGCCTCGACGGTGGCCGAGATCGCGCGCAACGCGACCCAGACCTCGCTGGCGACCCAACAGGCCATCGGTCGGGCCCGGCAGGGTGACAAAGAGGTGGATCAGACCATCGATGCCATCCAGCAGGTCGCGGGTACCTTGAGTGATACCCAGCAGCTGGTGGACAGCCTGCATCAGGACACCGAATCGGTGGGCGAGGCACTCAATCTCATCAAGCAGATCTCGGATCGCACCAACCTGCTGGCCCTCAACGCCGCCATTGAAGCTGCCCGCGCCGGCGAATCCGGCCGCGGTTTTGCAGTGGTGGCGGAAGAGGTGCGGGCCCTGGCGTCGCGCACCCAGCAGGCAGCCGACGACATAGAGCGGATGCTGGTGCGGCTGCGGCAGGGGGCCAATCAGGCGGTGACCGCCATGCACTTGGGGACCGAACAAGCGGGGCTGAGCGTGACCGAGGCCAAGCGGGCGGGCAGCGAGCTGACCGACATCGTCAACGAGGTGCGCAAGGTGAGCGACATGACCGCCCAGGTGGCCACCGCCACCGAGGAGCAGCGCTATGTCACCGACGACATCCAGCACAACGTGATGACCATCCGCGAGGTGTACGAGGCGCATCGCCTGCACTCGGAAACCCTGCAGCAAAACAGCGCCGAGCTGGATCAGCTGGCGCGGGAGCTGGCGGGACGCATCGCCCGCTTCAAATTGATGGACGCTGCCTCGACCCACTGATCGGTTTGCCCTAAAGCTTGTCCTGCCCCTGCCGATATCTAACCTGAGATCGTGTGGAGGGCAGGCAGTTGAACGCTTGGATGTTGGGGTTGGTCAGCATATCCGTGAGTATGCAGTTACAGGCGGGAGTCACCGAATTCGGTGCCGGCCTGGATCAATCCGTCTGGCGTTTGACCTCCGACACCCAGGTGGAGTGCCGGCTCGAGCACCCCATCCCCAACTGGGGCACGGGGGCATTCGTCAGCCGCGCCGGTCGCAAGATCAATCTGGATTTCGAGCTCAAGGGGCTGCGCCAGCAGGCCCAGACCCAGACGGTCAGCCTGGGCATCATGCCGCCGGTCTGGCGCCCCGGCATCGCCGGGCGTGAAGTAAGCCAGCTGCGCTTTTACCAGCAGTTTGACGGGCTGGTGGAGGGGCAGACCGCCTGGACCATGCTGGACGAGCTGGAAGGGGGGCGCATGCCGACCTTCCAGTACCGCGACTGGTATCGGCAGAATCGGCCGGTGCGGGTCTCGCTCTCCTCGGTCAACTTCCGGGTCAAGTATCAGGCCTTCGTGGATTGCCTCAATGGTCTGCTGCCCTACAGTTTCAACGACATCGCCTTCAGCGTGCTCACCTATGACAAGAACAGTGACGAGCTGTCGCTGGCCTCCAAGCGGCGGCTGGCGATGATCGGAGAGTATGTGAAGGTGGACAAGAGCATCGACGTGGTGGTGATCGACGCCTACAGCGACAGCTATGGCGGCCGCTGGCCGAACCAGAAGCTCTCCGAGAAACGGGCCGATGCCATCAAGAAGGTGTTTGTGGATCTGGGCATTGAACCCGGCAAGATTTCGGTGGAGGGGCACGGCGAGAAGCAGCACGTCGCTTCCAACGAAACCGAAGATGGTCGCGCCAAGAACAGGCGGGTGGTGATCAACATGGGCCGCAACGGCGCCATCTGAGGAAAACGAATCCATAAAAAAGAGCGCCTTGGCGCTCTTTTGGTTTTTCTGGGGATAGCCAGATTCAGACGCTGTCGCCGAGGCCGCTGCCGGCATCCTTCTTGGCGATCAGCTCAATCTTGTAACCGTCCGGATCTTCCACGAAGGCGATGACGGTGGTGCCGCCCTTGACCGGGCCCGGCTCGCGGGTGATCTTGGCGCCGGCGGCGCGCAGCGCCTCGCAGGTGGCATGGATGTCGTCCGCTTCCAGCGCGATGTGACCATAGGCCGAGCCCAGCTCGTACTCGCTGACACCCCAGTTGTAGGTGAGCTCGATCACCGCTTCATCTTTCTCGTCACCGTAGCCGACGAAGGCCAGGGTGTACTTGTATTCGCTGTTCTCGCTCTTGCGCAGCAGTTTCATCCCCAGCACTCGGGTATAGAAGTCGATGGAGCGTTGCAGATCGCCGACGCGCAACATGGTATGCAGGATTCTCATTGCTCAATTCTCCGGGTAGTGGTTCTTGTGGTATGGGTGCCGCTCAGAGAAGCGGATACCGGCGCTTGGCTCAAGCCCGTGTTCGCCAGAAGCGGCGCCATGGTGCGCCGTTTGCGAGCCGGCCGCCGTGTTCAGCTCTCCGGGTAGACCTTTTCCTTGTACTCGCACAAGTCCTCAATGATACAGGAACCGCAGCGCGGTTTGCGAGCCAGACAGGTGTAGCGCCCGTGCAGGATGAGCCAGTGGTGCACGTCCAGCTTGAACTCGGCAGGGACTACCTTGAGCAGCTTCTCCTCCACCTGCTCGACGTTCTTGCCCACCGCAAAGCCGGTACGGTTGGAGACCCGGAAGATATGGGTATCGACGGCGATGGTGGGCCAGCCGAAGGCGGTGTTGAGCACCACGTTGGCGGTCTTGCGGCCGACCCCGGGCAGGGCCTCGAGGGCCTCGCGGTTCTCCGGCACCTCGCCACCGTGGCGCTCCAGCAGGATGGCGCAGGTCTTGATGACGTTCTCGGCCTTGGTGTTGAACAGGCCAATGGTCTTGATGTACTCCTTGACCCCGTCCACCCCCAGTTCCAGCATGGCCTGGGGGGTGTTGGCCACCGGGTAGAGCTTGTCGGTGGCCTTGTTGACGCTGACATCGGTGGCTTGGGCCGACAGCAGCACGGCGATCAGCAGCTCGAACGGCGTCTTGAAGTTGAGCTCGGTGGTGGGGTGGGGGTTGTCGTCCCGCAGTCGCTCCAGTATCTGCCTACGTTTCTGATTGTTCATGGCTCTCTCTTGGCTCAGAGCTGGGTCGCGCGGGCACCCGCGGCCGGCACGCTGCAGTGGGCCTTCTCGGCGCTCTGCTTGCGACCCATCCAGTCGTTGATGGCGTTCTTGCCGGCGATCATCAGGCCGAGACCGATGAAGCCGCCGGGGGGCAGGATGGCCAGCAGCAGGCTGGCATCGGCGTGGAACAGCTCGATGCGTAGTGACTTGGCCCACTCTCCCAGCAGCAGGTCGGCACCGTCGAACAGGGTGCCCATGCCGATGATCTCGCGCAGCCCACCCAGCACCAGCAGCACCAGAGTAAAGCCGAGCCCCATCATGAAGCCGTCGAGGGCCGCCAGCAGCGGCGGGTTCTTGGAGGCATAGGCCTCGGCCCGGCCGATGATGACGCAGTTGGTGACGATGAGGGCGATGAAGATGCCGAGCGCCTGATAGAGACCGTAGGTGTAGGCGTTCATCAGCAACTGCACGCTGGTCACCAGGGCCGCGATGATCATCACGTAGACCGGAATGCGGATATCCTTGGGCACCAGGTTGCGCACCAGCGAGATGGCGAGGTTGGAGCTGACCAGCACCGCCATGGTGGCAAGGCCGAGCCCCAGCGCATTGGTGAAGGTGGAGGAGACCGCCAGGGTGGGGCAGAGGCCCAGCACCTGTACCAGGGAGGGGTTGTTCTTCCACAGCCCCTGCAGCATCAGCTCCTTGAGCTCTTCGCGGCGGCCATTGCTCTCGCTGAGCGGGCTCTGCCCGTCAATCACATCGACTTGTTCCATAGCTTGTGCTCCGGCGTTAGGGGGTGGCGTCACAGGCGGGGGCGTCGCGCAGCAACTCTGGGTGCTCCTGTTGCAGCAGCAACAGGTTCTTCACCGCCTTGACTACGGCCCGAGGGGTGATGGTGGCGCCGGTGAAGGCGTCGAACTCGCCGCCGTCTTTCTTCACGGCCCAGCTGGCCTCGTTGTCGTGGCTGAGAAACTTGCCGACGAAGCTGTTGATCCAGTCCGATTTTTTCAGCTCGATCTTGTCGCCAAGGCCGGGGGTTTCCTTGTGGGCCAACACCCGCACCGCGCTCACGGCGCCTTTGGCATCGGTGCCCACGATGAGGCGAATGGCCCCACTGTAGCCGTCGGGGGCCACGGTTTCCAGCGCGTAGCCGGTGATTTCGCCCTGCTTGGTCGCGGTGTAGAGCGGCATGGATTGATCGCTGCCCAGATAGCGTCGGCTCTGCACCAGCTTGCAGCTGGCGACCAGATCGTTGTCATAGCTCCCCTCCGGCAGCAGGGCGGAGAGGGTGCGCAGCTTCTCCAGCTGCTGCTGATGGGCGATCCGCCCCTGGGTCAGCTCGTTGGTCAGCACCACCACGGCGGTGCAGGCGAGGGCAAACAGGGCGAGAGTGACGCCGTTTTTGCGCATGCTCTTTAACATGGGAAGCTTCCTGAAGATGAGGTGTGCGTCAGGTTCATTTGCGACGAGCCCCATAGACCTTGGGACGCGTCAGGCTGTCGATCAGCGGTACGCACAGGTTGGCCAGCAGCACGGCAAAGGCGAAGGCATCCGGGTAGCCACCAAAGCGGCGGATGACATAGACCAGCACGCCGATGAGCATGCCATAGACCAGGCGGCCGCGCGGGGTGGTGCTGGCACTCACCGGATCGGTGGCGATGAAGAAGGCCCCCAGCATGGTGGCGCCGCTGAACAGGTGGAACATGGGGGTGGCGGTGGCATCCGGGGTCATCAGATAACCCAGGGTGGCCGCCAGCAGCAAGGAGCCGAGGATGGCCCCCGGAATGCGCCAGTTGATCACCTTCTGCTGCAGCAGGAACAGGCCGCCCAGCAGGTAGCCGAGGTTGACCCAGCTCCAGCCGATGCCGCCCCAGCCTTCGAATACGGTGTGGGTCATCACCTCGCCGGCGGTAAGGCCCTGAGTCAGCCCGGTTTTCAGGGTGTCGAGCGGCGTGGCCATGGTCAGCCCATCCACCCCCTGTTTCAGCTGCGCCATGCTGTAACCGTCGAGGCTGAAGCCGGTGAAGATCACCGAGGCCGCATCGCCAAAGCCGATGTCATAGGCGGCGATGCTGGAGGGCGGCAGCCAGCTGGTCATCTGCACCGGGAAGGAGACCAGCAGTAGCACATAGGCCACCATGGCGGGGTTGAACAGGTTTTGACCGAGCCCGCCATAGAGGTGTTTGGCGATGATGATGGCAAACGCCGTGCCCAGCACCAGCATCCACCAGGGCAGCAACGGCGGCAGGGAGAGGCCGATCAGCACGGCGGTCAGGGCCGCGCTGCCATCCAGCAGGGCCGGTTTGACGGGGCGTCGGCGCAAGCGCAGCACCAGCGCCTCCGAGGCCAGCGCCGTGACCAGCGCCAGCAGGATCTGGATCAGGGTGCCCCAACCAAAGAACCAGCTCTGCGCCAGAAAACCGGGCAGGCAGGCCAGGATCACCAGCAACATCAGGGTTTGGGTCTGTTTGCGGTTGTGGGCAAACGGCGCACTCGCGATATTGAACATGGATCAGTGGCTCTTGTCGGTCGATGGAGAAGGAGAGGCCTGGGCTGCTGCCTCGGCCGCCAGTTTCCTGGCCTTGGCACGGGCCACGGCGGCGGCAATGGCCGCTTTCTTGGGATCCGCATCGGTGGCTGGCTGTGCTGCGTCGGTAACAGCCGGTGCCGCCACGGTGGTCACCTCGGGTTTGGTAGTGGCCTCCTCGTCTTGCGCCTCTGCGGGCTTGGCAGTGGCCTCCTCACCTTGCGCCTGAGCGGCCTTCTTGGCCTTGGCACGGGCGATGGCGGCAGCAATGGCGGCCTTCTTGGGATCTGCGTCGGCGGTGTCAGGCTGCGGCGCTGCGGCAGGGGCTGCCACGGCGGTCTCTTCACCTTCGGTCACGGCTGCATCCCCTTGCGCCTGAGCTGCCTTCTTGGCCTTGGCACGGGCGATGGCGGCAGCAATGGCTGCCTTCTTGGGATCTGCGTCGGCGGTATCAGGCTGCGGCGCTGTTGCAGGGACTGCCACGGCGGCCTCTTCACTTTCGGTCACGGCTATGTTCCCTTGCGCCTGAGCGGCCTTCTTGGCCTTGGCGCGGGCGATGGCCGCAGCGATGGCCGCCTTCTTGGGATCCGCGTCGGCAACGGGGTCAGACTGGGGCGCAGCAGCAGGGCTATCCGCAGCCGCTTCATCGCCTTGCGTGCTGGCGGCTTTTTTGGCTTTGGCGCGGGCAATGGCTGCCGCGATGGCCGCCTTCTTGGGATCTGCATCGGCAATGGGGTCAGACTGAGGCGTAGCAGCAGGGCTATCCATAGCCGTTGCTTTGCCTGGCTCCTGAGCCACTTTTTTGGCCTTGGCACGGGCCAGCGCCGCCGCAATGGCCGCTTTCTTGGCATCCTGCCCATCCGCTGCCGGTGCATTGGGTTGGGCCGAGCCGGGCTCGCCGGCAGCCGCCTTGGCGGCGCGGCGGGCGATGGCTTCCTGCTTGCGCGCCTCGCGGGCGGCAATCATGGCGCTGTTGTCCGGTGCGAGTTCGCTGGCTCCGACCGGCGCAGCGTCCTGTTTGGCCTTGATGCGGGCCAGTGCCGCGGCCACCGGATCTTCTCCGCCGGCCGCCGTCATGGCCTGGCGACGCTGGGCGGCAGCCTCGGCATGACGGGCTTCGCGGGCGGCTTTTTCCCGCTCGAAGCGGGCCTGTTTGGCCTCGAAGCGCTGCTTGGCTCGCTCGGCCTTCTCGGCCTCGGCGCGCGCCTCGCGGATGTCATCCTTGGCAATCTTGTAGTACTGCACCAGCGGGATCTCGCTCGGGCAGACCCAGGCACAGGCGCCGCACTCGATGCAGTCGAACAGGTTGAGCCCCTCGGCCTTGTCGTACTCCTTGGCCCGGCTGTACCAATAGAGCTCTTGCGGCAGCAGGTTGGCCGGGCAGGCGTCGGCACAGGCGCTGCAGCGAATGCAGGCCTGCTCCGGACCGGGCGGTGGCAGTTCGGCCCGGGTGGGGGAGAGCAGGCAGTTGGTGGCCTTGACCACCGGCACCATGGCATGGGGCAGGGTGAAGCCCATCATGGGGCCGCCCATGATCACCCGCTGATCCGCCTCGGGCTGCAGCTCGAAACGCTGCAGCAGCCAGCGCACCGGGGTGCCCAGCAGCACCCAGGCGTTGCCCGGTTTCTTGAAGGCGTCGCCGGTGAGGGTGACGATGCGGGAGATGAGCGGCTCGCCGTCGATGATGGCGCGCTTGATGGCAAACACCGTGGCCACGTTGAGCACCATGATGCCCATGTCCACGGCCCGGCCCCCCTTGGGAACCTGGCGGCCGGTGAGCAGCTCGATGGTCTGCTTGGCGCCGCCAGAGGGATACTTGGTGGGCACCGTCTTGACCAGTACGTCTTCGTCTGTGGCATGACGGGTCAGCTCACCGATGGCGGCCGGCTTGTTGTCTTCCACCCCGATCAGGGTCAGCTTGGGCTTGAGCAGGTGCTTGAGCACCCGGATGCCGTCCATGATCTCGTCGGCATACTCCTGCATCAGCCGGTCATCGGTGGTGATGTAGGGTTCGCACTCCAGCCCGTTGACGATCAGGATCTCGGTCAGCTGACCGCGGCCATCAAGCTTGCTGTGGGTCGGGAACACGGCGCCGCCGAGGCCCGCGATGCCGGCCTGCTGGATGCGCTCGAGCAGCTCGCCCCGCTCCAGATTCCAGTAGTCGCTGCGGCCCTGACGCTCGCCCCAGGCATCTTCGCCATCCGGGGTGAGGGTGATGCAGAGATCGTCGAGACCGGAGGGGTGGGCCACCGTGTGGTGACCGATGGCGGTGATGGTGCCAGAGGTGGAGGCGTGCACCGGCACGAAACGCCCCTTGTCATGGCGAGTGAGCGGCTGGCCTTTCTTGACCTGGTCGCCGACCCGCACCAGCAGGTCGCCGGCCGGGCCCGCGTGCTGGCGCACCGGGATGATGAGCTGGGGTGGCAGACCCGCGTCCACCACCGGGGTGAGACTGGATTGGTCTTTGTTCTCGGGAGGGTGAATGCCGCCGTGAAAATCCCACAGAGTGCCGGCTTTGATGCGTTCGAGTAAGGACTGCATGGTTACTTATTCCACTATCTTGACCGGAATGGCGACGTTGGCCAGATCCCACTTCCAGTTGTCGACCGTGGTCGGTACCGGGATCATTTCGATACAGTCGGTCGGGCAGGGATCGACACAGAGATCGCAGCCGGTGCACTCGTCGGCAATGACGGTGTGCATCGCCTTGGTGGCGCCGACGATGGCATCGACCGGACAGGCCTGGATGCACTTGGTGCAGCCGATGCATTGATCTTCATGAATGAAGGCGACTTTCTTGATGGGGGTGGCGGCTTCGGCGCCGCCCAGCGGCTGGGGTTCGACCCCCATCAGGTCGGCAATCTTGCGCATGGTGGCATCGCCACCTGGCACGCACTTGTTGATCTGGTCGCCATTGGCCAGCGCCTCGGCGTAGGGCTTGCAGCCCGGGTAGCCGCACTGGCCGCACTGGGTTTGCGGCAGCAGAGCGTCGAGCTGATCGACGATGGGATCGGCTTCCACATGAAATTTGACGGCGGCAAAGCCCAGGATGATGCCGAAGGCCAGAGCCAGCAGCGCCAACACCAGAACGGCAAAGAGTATGTGAGTCATAGCGCTATATCTTGATGAGGCCGGTAAAGCCCATAAAGGCCAGCGACATCAGGCCGGCGGTGATCATGGCGATGGAGACGCCGCGAAACGGAGTGGGCACGTCGGCGGCCACCAGACGCTCGCGCATGGCGGCAAACAGGATCAGCACCAACGAGAAACCGGTGGCGGCGCCGAAGCCGTAGATGATGCTCTGGATGAAGTTGTGGTGCTCGTTGATGCTGAGCAGGGCTACCCCCAGCACGGCGCAGTTGGTAGTGATGAGTGGCAGGAAGATGCCCAGCAGACGATAAAGGGTGGGGCTGCTTTTGCGGATAACCATCTCGGTAAACTGAACCACGACGGCGATCACAAGAATGAAGGCGAGCGTGCGCAGGTAGGCGATGTTCAGCGGGATCAGGATATAGTGTTCCATCAGATAGGAACAGGCGCTGGCCAGGGTCATCACGAAGGTGGTCGCCAGCCCCATGCCGATGGCGGTTTCCAGCTTGCCGGAGACGCCCATGAAGGGGCACAGGCCGAGGAATTTCACCAGCACGAAGTTGTTAATCAGCACAGTGCCGACCAATAAAAGCAGGTACTCAGTCATTGCAGGTTGGTTATCCGGTGTGAAGGCGGCGGTATTATCTGATTTTAGGTGCCTTTTAACAACCGCAAGGCCGCATGGTTATTATTCAAATGGCCAATTTCATGGAGGAAACGTGCGCCCTTTACCCATTTTTACCCTGACCCTGGCGATGCTGCTCTGGTCCAGCTCCTTCATCGCGCTCAAGCACGTGCTGGGGGTCTGGGGTTTCGGTCAGGTGCTGTTCATGCGCATGAGCGTGGCGGCGCTCTGCTGGCTGTGCTGCTACCGCTATCTCGGCAATTTCCGCTATCAGCAAGGGGACTGGCGCTGGCTGGCGTTGATGGGAGCGCTGGAGCCCTGTCTCTATTTCCTGCTGGAGGTCAACGCCCTGCGCTACACCAGTGCCGGTCAGGCCGGCATGGTCTGTGCCCTGTTGCCGCTCATCGTGGCGCTGGTGGCCTTCGTGCTGATCCGCGAGCGGGTGAGTCGTCGCCAGTTGCTCGGCTTTGCCATCGCCATCTTCGGTATCGCGCTGCTCGGCTTTGGCAGCGGGACGGATGAATTTGCCCCCAATGCCCTGCTTGGCAACAGCCTGGAGATGGCGGCCATGTTCTGCGCCGCCACCTACTCGGTGGTGTTCAAGAAGCTCTGCAGTCGCTACAGCGTGTTGACCCTGACTGCGTTGCAGGCGTTTGTCGGCACCCTCTTCTTCGCCCCCTTTGCCTTTGGCGAACCCTGGCCGACGGCCTGGGTCTGGCAGGACATGGCGGTCATCGTCTTTCTCGGCGCCTGCGTGACCCTGGGGGCCTACCTGCTCTACAACTGGTCGGTGACTCAGGTGAAGGTGACGCTGGCGGCGGCCTACGTCAATCTCATCCCGGTGTTCACCCTGCTGCTGGCCTATCTGCTGCTGGGAGAGACCCTCAACGCCTTGCAATGGGTGGCCTGTGGCGCCGTGCTGCTGGGGATCGCGGTGGGACAGCTGCCGGCCAGGCGCGTGCGAATGCCGGCGGCCACCACAGGCCTGTGATGGCCGCAAATTGACTACAGTCAGAGCAGGTAGCAGCGAGGAGCGGGATCATGAGTGACATGAGGTTACTGGCGCAGGCGCGACTGCTGCTTGGCCACCATCCCTTCACCCTGGCCGATGCACGGGCACTGGAGGCGCTGGAAGAGGAAGCGGTGGGCGAGGAGGGGCTCTGCATCGCCGAGCTGTGGGAGTGCGCCCTGCAGCAGGCCGACGAGGAGGCCAGGCACTATCTGTCGGGGCTGGATTGACCTTTGATCGGAAGATAAAACACACGGGGCCTGGCCCCGTGTGTTGTGATGGATAGGCCCCTAGATGGAGAGGCCCTTGACGGTATCCGACACCGAGTTGGCGTCCTCGATGATCTCCTGAATGACACCGGCGATGATGTCGGCCTGAGCCTGGCCCGCCATCGCCTTGTCCGATACTACCGAGACGGTCTGGGTGATCCTCGAGGTGATGTCGGAGTTGAGCCGGATGACGGAGACTATCTCGCCGGTGGAGGTAGAGGTTCTCGCCGCCAGCTGGCGCACTTCATCGGCCACCACCGCAAACCCGCGGCCCTGCTCGCCGGCGCGGGCCGCCTCGATGGCGGCGTTGAGCGCCAGCAGGTTGGTTTGATCCGCGATGCTGCTGATGGTGGAGATGATGGACTCTATGCTTCTGGATTGCTGGTTGAGGTTCTCTATCTGCCGGCTGACTTCACTGACTGAGCTGTTGATGTGGGCCGAGGTTTCCAGCACCTTGTCGATCACCTCCCGGCCCCTGGCGGCGCTCAGCACTGTCTCTCCGGCGATGGCGCAGGCCTTCTGGGCCGCTTCGCGCACCGAGATGGATTTCTCCACCCGCTCGCTGATGTTGCTCGCCAGCTTGATGATTTTGATCACCTTGCCCTCATGGTTGAAGATGGGGTTGTAGGTGGCCTCCAGCCAGATCTTCTCGCTGTGGCGGCCAAGGCGCATGAAGAGCCCGGACTGGATGGAGCCCGTTCCCAGATCCCGCCAAAAGTTGGGATTCTGCTGATAGAAGGCCTCGTCGCAGAACATGCGGTGAGACTGGCCCACCACCTCGTCCAGCCGGTAGCCGAAGCAGTGCAGGAAATTCTGGTTGGCGGTGATGACGGTGCCATCGGGCTGGAAGTCGATGACGGCCAGGGATTTGTCCAGTGCCGCCAGCAGGGCCTGGGTGCGCTCCAGGGTGGATTGCTGTTCGGTGACGTTGGAGGCCACCTTGGCCACCTTGATCACCTTGCCATCGAGGAGGATCGGGAAGTAGCTGGCTTCGAGCCAGACCGCCTTGCCCGATTTGGCCTGCCGGATGAAACGGCCGTTACGTGACTCCCCCCTGCGCAGATCCTGCCACAGCTGCTCATATTCACGGGTTTTCACGTCCTCGGGAAAGCAGAGGGCGCTGTGGTGCTTGCCAATCACCTCCTCCCGGGCGTAACCCACGATGGCGAGAAAGCGATCGTTGACGAAGGTGACCACCCCCTCCGGGGTGAACTCGATATAGGGAACCCGTGACTGGATGGCCTGCTCAAAGGCGCCAAGTTTTGCGATCTGTGCCGCTTGTTCACTCTGTTCACTTTTACCCGTGCGATTCCAAAACATGGCGGAGCTCCTTGTTAAGACCCTGGTGAGGCCTTTCATGACAATACCCGACCGGCTGAATACTAGTACAGGTTGTTTGGTCGTCGCCTCAGCCATCAGGGTTAGTTGTTTGTTTTGTCATTATCGATCTTGCCATGTGGGCAAGCCGTGCAGAGGGGCAAGGAGGCCGGTCCCGCTCCGGCAGGCTGACGGCAGCCTCCTGGGTGGCATTTGTCCCACGCTTTGCTCATTTTCCCTGCGATTCAACACATCAGAGCACCTTATCGCGGCAAGATGAGGTATCTTATGCCCCGATTTCATCCATTAAACGGATCCGAGACCCCATATGATCATCAAACCCAAGGTTCGCGGCTTTATCTGCACCACCACTCACCCGGTCGGTTGTGAAGCCAATGTTCGTCGCCAGATCGCTTATACAAAGGCCAAGGGCACCATCGAGAATGGTCCCAAGAAGGTGCTGGTGATCGGCGCTTCCACCGGTTATGGCCTGGCTTCCCGCATTGCCGCCGCCTTCGGCTCCGGCGCTGCCACCCTCGGCGTCTTCTTCGAAAAAGCCGGCAGCGAGACCAAGACTGCCACCGCCGGCTGGTACAACTCCGCTGCCTTCGACAAGGCCGCCAAAGAGGCGGGCCTCTACGCCAAGAGCATCAACGGCGATGCCTTCTCCAACGAGTGCCGCGCCAAGGTGATCGAGCTCATCAAGCAGGATCTGGGTCAGATTGATCTGGTGGTCTACTCCCTGGCCTCGCCGGTGCGCAAGCTGCCGGATACCGGCGAAGTGGTGCGCTCTGCCCTCAAACCCATCGGCGAGGTCTACACCACCACCGCCATCGATACCAACAAGGATCAGATCATCACCGCCACCGTCGAGCCGGCGAACGAGGAAGAGATCCAGAACACCATCACTGTGATGGGCGGTCAGGATTGGGAGCTGTGGATGGCAGCCCTGCGCGATGCAGGCGTGCTGGCCGACGGCGCCAAGTCCGTGGCTTACTCCTACATCGGCACCGACCTGACCTGGCCAATCTACTGGCACGGTACTCTGGGCCGTGCCAAGGAAGATCTGGATCGCGCCGCCGCCGCCATCCGTGGCGATCTGGCTGCCAAGGGCGGCACCGCCCACGTGGCCGTGCTGAAATCCGTGGTGACCCAGGCCTCCTCCGCCATTCCGGTGATGCCGCTCTACATCTCCATGGCGTTCAAGATCATGAAGGAGAAGGGCATTCACGAGGGCTGCATGGAGCAGGTGGACCGCATGATGCGTACCCGTCTCTACGCTGCCGACATGGCGCTGGACGATCAGGCCCGCATCCGCATGGATGACTGGGAACTGCGCGAAGACGTGCAGCAGACCTGCCGTGACCTGTGGCCGTCCATCACCAGCGAGAACCTCTCCGAACTGACCGACTACACCGGTTACAAGCAGGAGTTCCTGCGCCTGTTCGGTTTCGGGCTGGACGAGGTGGATTACGATGCGGATGTGAATCCGGACGTGAAATTCGATGTGGTCGAGCTCTGAGTCTGACCCAAGTGAAAACAGGGCCCCGCGGGGCCCTGTTTTTTTGGCAAAAATCCCGCTAAGTTGCGGAATTTTATTATCCGCGATCACCTTTTTCCCATATCAAACCCGCTAGTCTGGCGGTGATCGGATCACATGACGGCATTGCCGAGGTACGGAAGCTATGACCACTCCACATGAAGCGCCCAAAAAGCGCCAACTCCCCACTGTCTATACCCTGCTTTTCATCATCATAGCCCTGATGGCGGCCCTCACCTGGGTGCTGCCGGCGGGCAAATACAACTACGTGACGGCCAAGAGCCAGCAGCCGATTACGGCGGCGGCCGTGGCCGACTACAGCGGCGACGAGCGACTGTTGCCGGTGCCCGGCAGCTACACCGAGCTCCCCTCCCAACCGCAGGGGGTATTCGATGTGCTCAAGGCGCCCATTCAGGGCTTTCACAAGGCAGCCGACGTGGCGCTGTTCGTGCTTATCATCGGCGGTTTTCTGGCGGTGACCATGCAGAGCGGAGCACTGGATGCCGGTGTAGGCGCCATCGTGCGCGGCTTTGCCGGGCGCGAGCGGCTGCTTATTCCCGTGCTGATCGCCCTGTTTGCCTTGGGCGGCTCAACCTTCGGCATGGCGGAGGAGACGGTGGCCTTCTGGGCACTGATCGTGCCGGTGATGATGGCGGCGGGCTTCGATCGCATGGTGGCGGCGGGGATCATCCTGCTCGGCTCCGGAGTCGGGGTGCTCGCCTCCACCGTCAACCCGTTTGCTACCGGCATCGCCTCCGGTTTTGCCGGTATCCCCATCGGGGAGGGGATTGGCCTTAGGGTTGTGCAGTGGCTGCTGCTGGTGATCTTCGCCTCCTGGTTCGTGATGCGCTACGCCAAGCAGGTGCAGCAGGACAAGTCCCGCTCCGTGCTGGCCGACATCGCCTATGACGACGAGTTCTCCCAGATGAAGAGCGGCAACCTCGCCTTCAGCGGCAAGCAGAAGCTCACCATGCTGGTCTTCTTCGGCACTTTCCTGCTGATGATCTATGCGGTGGTGCCCTGGTCGGATCTGGGCATCGACCTGCTGCCCACCCTGGGCTGGTGGTTCGACGAGCTCTCCACCCTGTTCTTCAGCGCCTCCATCCTGATCGCGCTGATCAACCGGATGCCGGAGTCCAACTACGTGGCGACTTTCCTCAACGGGGCGCGGGACCTCATCGGGGTGGCGCTGGTGGTGGCGGTGGCACGCGGCATCTATGTGGTGATGGAGCATGGGGTCATCATCGACACCATACTGCACTGGGCCGAGGGACTGGTGAGCGGGCTGTCGTCGTCGGTGTTCATCCTGATGGCCTATCTGGTGCACATCATCCTTAGCTTCTTCATCCCCTCCACCTCGGGGCTGGCGACCGTCTCCATGCCGCTGATGGGGCCGCTGGCGGACTTCTCCGGCATCTCGCGGGATCTGGTGATCACTGCCTATCAGTCCGCCTCCGGCTGGATCAACCTGTTCGCCCCCACAGCCGCTCATCTGGTGGCGGGGCTGGCGCTGGCCAAGATCCCCTACGATCGCTTCGTGCGCTGGGTGCTGCCCTTCATCATCGGGGTGGCTCTCATCACCATGACGGTACTGGTGGCCGGTGCCCTGCTGCACGGCTGATGGCGCGGCTAGCAAACGACAGACAACAAAAAGGCTCCCGCGGGAGCCTTTTTCATGAGCCTTGCTTACTGCTTGTAGCCCTTGAGGAAGCGGGCGAGACGGCCGATGGCCTCTTCCAGCTCCTCTTCCCGGGGCAGGAACACCAGCCGGAAGTGATCCGGTGCCGGCCAGTTGAAGCCGGTGCCCTGCACCAGCAGCAATTTTTCCTGCTGCAGCAGATCGAACACCATCTTCTGGTCGTCGCGGATGTCGTACACCTTGGGATCGAGGCGCGGGAACATGTAGAGCGCCCCCTTGGGCTTGACGCAGGAGACCCCAGGGATGTCGTTGAGCAGCTCCCACGCCTTGTCGCGCTGGCGGCGCAGGCGGCCGCCCGGCAGGATCAGCTCGTTGATGCTCTGGTAGCCGCCGAGCGCAGTCTGGATGGCGTGCTGCATCGGCACGTTGGCACAGAGCCGCATGGAGGCCAGCATCTCCAGCCCCTCGATGTAGCCCTTGGCACGACCCTTGGGACCGGTGATGACCATCCAGCCCTGACGGAAGCCACAGGCGCGGTAGGCCTTGGAGAGGCCGTTGAAGGTCACCACCATCACATCGTCGCACAGGGTGCAGACGCTGGTGTGGGAGATGTCATCGTAGAGGATCTTGTCGTAGATCTCGTCGGCGAAGATGATGAGGTTGTGCTGACGGGCGATCTCGATCACTTCCAGCAGGAACTCGCTGCCGTAGACGGCGCCGGTCGGGTTGTTGGGGTTGATCAGCACCAGGCCGCGGGTGCGCGGGGTGATGCGGGCGCGGATGTCGTCGAGATCCGGATACCAGTCGGCCCCTTCGTCGCAGCGATAGTGCACCGCATGGCCGCCGGAGAGGGTCACTGCCGCCGTCCACAGCGGGTAGTCGGGGGAGGGCACCAGCATCTCGTCGCCGTTGTTGAGCAGCGCCTGCATCGCCATCACGATGAGCTCGCTGGCACCGTTGCCGATGTAGATGTCGTCGATGTCGACCTTACGCATCCCTTTCTGCTGGTAGTACTGCATCACCGCCTTGCGGGCCGAGAACAGCCCCTTGGAGTCGCAGTAGCCCTGGCTGAGCGGCATGTTGAGGATCACATCCTTGATGATCTCTTCCGGCGCATCGAAACCGAACGGGGCCGGGTTGCCGATGTTGAGCTTGATGATGCGGTGGCCTTCGTCTTCGAGACGGCGAGCTTCTTTATGCACCGGGCCGCGGATGTCATAGCAGACATCGTCGAGCTTGTGCGACTTGTCGATAGTGAACATGGTGACTGTGATTCCTTCCCCTGGGGGCGCGTTGGCGAAAAAGGCGTTTTTTAGTATCAAATTTCTTTTCCCCTATTCTTCACAGAATTGAATGCTAGAACAATCCTCTTTTTAGTAGAATTCCCTGATTTTTAGCCCTGAAACAGGGTTGCCAAAACGTTAAATTCAGCACGATCGTTTGTGGTAACCGAGTTTCACCAGTGAAAGATGAGGGGCTGATTAACAAAGCTACCCGACTGTGTTGAAATATTCACTCTCGCTGGCACGATTGGCTTGCGTGAAAAATGTCATTATTTTTGTCGGTGCCGGCCCAAAAGCAGAGCATGTGGTCTGCGCGCCATGCTGGCGCCGCCCGGCGTCGATATCGAAGGAGTTCCCATGCAAGCCCCCGCAGTTGGTCGCTACCGCCATTTCAAGGGTGGGTATTATCAGGTGTTGACCCTGGCCCTGCACACCGAAACCGGGGAGCAGCTGGTGATCTACCAGAGCGAGCAGGATGGCGCCGTCTATGCCCGCCCGGTGGCCATGTTCATGGAGTGGATCGAGCATCAGGGAGAAGTGGTGAGCCGTTTCACCCCGGTTGCCGGCTGAGGCTGACCATTGACCATGAAAAAGGCGCCTGATGGCGCCTTTTTCACAACGTGAGCTTACTGGTAGAGACCCAGGTTCTCTTTGGCATAGGCTTCGAAATCGGTGCAGCCACCGATGTGCTGCTCGTCCAGGAAGATTTGCGGCACGGTATTGACCGGCTTGCCGGCGCTCTTGGCCAGATCTTCCTTGGTGATGCCTTCGGCGTGGATGTCCACGTAGCGGAATTTGAAATCGTCACGCTGTTCAACCAGCTGTTCGGCGATCTGCTTGGCACGGACACAATAGGGGCAACCGGGACGACCAAAAATCACTGCAAACATGTTCTCTCTCCATTCATATGAGGCTGGGGACAGGATAGCCCCGCCTCGTGACTAGTCAAAGTGGAAATTGTCGATACGGCCGTTCGCCATCTTCGATAAGGCGGCGCTTCGCCGGCCGTCATCGTCAATCCCCTTGCGGCAGCTTAACCCTGATCGGCGATCTGGATCGGCTGCTGCTGGTAGATGCTCTCCAGCACCCCTTTCTCGAACAGGGTCCAGGGCCAGGCGGCCTTGCTGGCGCGGTAGCGCTCATGGGTCGCCGGATCCTGCGACAGGCCGCGCTGGAACATGACGAAGGCCTTGCGCTGGCCGCCGGCGGTGTCGATGAAGCCCACCAGGTTGGAGGTGCCGGTGATGGTGCCGGTCTTGGCATGTACCTTGTTCTTCATCATGGGGGCGGTGACGCTGCGCCGCCAGGCCAGGGTGCCGTCCACCTGGGAGCTTGGCAGCAGCTTGATGAGGCCAAGCTCCGCATCATTTTTCTGGATGAAGTTCAGCACCGACAGCATCTGGCGGGCGCTGATGAGGTTGTGGGCAGAGAGGCCCGAGCCGTCGGCCAGGGTGGCGTTGCCCAGATCGATGCCGTTCTTGGTCAGGATGGCGCGCACCGCCATGGTGCCGCTGCGATAGCTGCCCGGCTTGTTGTAGTAGTGGCGGCCCACGGTCTTGAGGAAGGTATCGGCATAGAGGTTGTCCGATTTCTTCAGCATCTTGGCCAGCATCACCGGCAATGAGACCGAGTAGTGGGTGCCCAGCGTCTCGGCATTGTCCGGCGACTTGTGAGTCACCCGCAGCAGGCCGTCATGCTTGATGCCGGCCCTGTCCATGGCCCAGCGAATGTTGTCCCAGCCCCAGGCTTCCACGTCGTGAATGGCAAAACGCAGACCCTGCGGCTCCTTGTTCGGGGTGATGCAGCCCTTGAGCTCGTAGAAGTTGCCTTTGGCCATGTCCACTTCCAGCGCGCAGAACTGGCGAGCCATGTCGCCATAGCTCATCACTTCCACGTTGTCGGCGCCGATGCCGATGGGGACGCCGGTGGCCACGTTGCCGGTGGCAGGTTTGCCAATCTGGGTGGCCGTGATGGTGCCGTAGGCGCAGTTCTTGTCGATGATGACGGAGGAGACGGGCGCGGCGAAGCAGAGAGTCTGATCCCCCCACGACCAGCCGTTGCCACGCTCATAGCCGTTGTAGGCACCGGTGTTGACGTAGACGTTGCCCTTGATCTGGTTGACGCCAAGCTGTTTGAACAGAGCCAGCAGATCCATCCGTGACAGAGTGGGGTCGCCGACGAAGTTGATCCAGATATCGCCATTGATGACGTTGCCCTGCTTGGCGCCGGGCTGGGCCTGGATGTCGGTGGCAAAGCGGAAGTCGGCACCCAGCTCAAGGCGGGCTGCCAGCGCGGTGAGCACCTTCATGGTGGAGGCGGGGGCGATCATCTGATCCGCATGGCGGGCAAATTCAACCCCGTTGTTGCCCTGCACTATGATGGCGTACTGGCCACCCTCAGGGGGCGTCAGCGGGGCGGCGTGGGCCGCCAGGGAAAAGAGAGCACAAAAACCAATCAACAGCCGCTGCATAACATCCTCTAAACGTGACGAAGGGCTCGGCAGTGGTGCCGGCCCTGACAATTCAACCTGGTTTCACCCGCCGATGCGGGATCGACCGTGGCAAAGCCATTCATACGATTCATGCCGGTCGCCACTGGCCATCACGCCATCGAGTTGGCGGTGCGATAGCGACCCTCATAATCAAAAATCTTCTCTTTTATCTGCCAGAACCGCCCCGCTTTGCGGGCGATGACGAAATCGGGGTGGCGAAACTGGCTTTGCGCCGCCAGCACGCTCGCCAGGGTGGCAAATTCGGGTTCCAGACCCGGAGCGGGCCAATGATGACGCACAAAGACCTGTTGAAACAAGCGCCGTGCGCCCTGGGAGTGAAATCCGAAGTACTCATTGAGGGTGAGACCATCCTCATCGTGATAAACCACCTCCAGCCGCTCCCCCTGTTTGCCACGCCCGGCACTCAGCGTCAGCCCGGCGCAGCGAATGACCATGCAATCCTTGAGATTGAGCGCCTCTTTGAGCTTGTCGTCAGGATCCACCAGCAGCTGATCGCAGCTCTGGCAGCGGCGGGCGGCGATGTCGTTTTCGCTGCCGCAAGCGGGGCAGATCTTGGCGCGAAAGCGGTAGTCGCACTCCTCGCGATGGCCCTCGTCATCTTCAAACAGCCCCTGACAGCGGCGACCGTAGTGCTCGATCACCTTGCCATCCTCGTCGGTCTTGCCCCAAAAAGTGTTGGCAAAGCCGCAGGCGGGGCAGGGCACCTGCACCGGCTCGGTGCCAGCGTGGGGGCGAGGCTCCCCCACCTCGGGGGCGAACAGGTTGAAGTTGTTGCCGGCGTAGTCGAGCACCAGACAGTCCGTCTTGCCGGGCGAGAGGCGCAGGCCGCGACCCACGATCTGCTGGTAGAGCGACACCGATTCGGTGGGTCTGAGCATCACGATGAGATCCACGTGGGGGGCGTCGAAGCCGGTGGTGAGCACCGCCACGTTGACCAGAAACTTGAGCTCGCGCGCCTTGAAGGCGTTGATGAGGGCATCGCGCTCCGGCCCCGGCGTCTCGCCGGTGATGAGGGCGGCCTGCTGACCTCTGGCACCCAGCAGGCCGTGAATTTCGCGGGCATGCTCGACGGTGGCGGCGAAGATCATCACCCCCTGCCGATCGGCCGCATACTCCAGCACCTGGCTCAGGATATGGGGGGTAACCCGCTGCTGACGCTTGAGTTCGCCGTTGAGATCCGCCTCGCTGAACAGGCCGTTCTCCCGCGCCACCAGCTTGCTGAAGTCGTAGTGGACGATGGGGGCATCCACCAGCCTGGGCGGGGTCAGATAGCCGTTTTTGACCATGAAGCGCAGTGGCAGCTCGAACACGCAGTCGCCGAACAGCCGTTCGCCGTGGCTTTTGACCATGCCGTGGTAGTGGCGCCGATAGATCCAGCCCAGCCCCAGCCGATAGGGGGTGGCGGTGAGGCCGAGGATCTTGAGGGCTGGATTGGCGGCCTTGAGATGCTCGATCACCTGATGGTACTGGCTGTCGTCATCGAGCGAGACCCGGTGGCACTCGTCGATGATGAGCAGCGAAAACGCCCCGTCGAAGGCAGCCAGATTACGCGCCACTGACTGCACCGAACCGAACACCACCTGGGCGCTCGCCTCCTTGCGATCCAGCCCTGCGGCGAAGATGTCGGCCTTGAGCCCCCATGCTTCGTACTTGGCGTGGTTCTGCTCCACCAGCTCCTTGACGTGGGCCAGCACCAGCACCCGGCCGCGCGCCTTGCGGGCCAGTTCGGCGATCACCAGACTCTTGCCGGCCCCGGTGGGCAGCACCACCACGGCGGGATCCGGGTGCTGACGAAAGTGGCTGATCACGGCGTTGACGGCGTCGGTCTGATAGGGTCTGAGAACGAACATGCAGGCTTGGGGGATCGATGTGGGGTGATGCAGGATGGCGCCATTATAGGGATCCTGGCGCCAAAAAACAGCGGGCCGGCATGGTGCCGGCCCGCTGGCGATAATGTCTTCGCTTAGTGGAAGGGGAAGACGTAGTTCATCCAGCTGGCCATGCGCAGCAGCACCTTGCGCATCACCGAGACATGGTGGAAGTGCTTGGTGTAGATGGCGGCCTGGCCGCTGGCCCCGGCGATCACCTGATACTTGGCCCACTCGGGGTCTGTGATGGAGATGAGCACCGGCAGGCGGCCCGGCCGCACGGCACTGGTCTGATCCAGCAGGCCGGCGTTGGCCTGCACGTTGCCTGCGGCGATGGCCGGGATCACGGCGGTCACCTTGCCCTGGAAGATCTTGCCGGGGATGCCGTCGATCACCACCTCGGCCTCATCGCCTACCGCCAGGCGCTGCATGCTGTTCTGCCAGAACCAGCCTACATAGGCGTTCTCATCCTCGTGAATGAAGGTCATCACCGGGCGATACATGTAGGGGGTGGCTATCATGCCGGGGCGCAAGGCCAGCTGCACCACGTGACCGTTGCTCGGGGCATAGACCACGGTCTGCGCGACCTGATATTTGGCCTCGTCAAGCTGGGCCTGCAGATCTTCCAGCGTTGCCTGTTGCTGCTCGAGCTGGGCCACGATGTCGTCCACGTTGGCCTGGGTGACGTCGAGGTCGCGCTGCTTGCCGACGCCGCGACGCATCAGATCGCTGGCGCGATCCCGGTCGAGCTTGGCGGAGCGCAACCTGGCCTCGATGGACTTGAGGTGGTTGCGGTTGGATTCAACCCGCGCCGTCAGGCTGTCTGCTTTGAGCTGGAAGGGGGCGGCATCCAGACGAAACAGCACGTCGCCCTTCTTCACCGGCTGGTTGGCCTGTACCGGCACCTCGATGACCCGGCCCTTGACCAGCGGCACGATCGGGGTGGAGACGTAGTAGTTGCGCGCCATCTCCGAGTAGGGATGGTTGTAGTTCATCAGCATGATCAGGGTGCCGATGATCAGCACGCCGCCCAGTACGGCGGTGGGCACGGTCCACTTGTTGAGCGGGATACGGAAGATTTTGAAGATGGCCACGCAGATGGCCGTGTAGGTCAGGATCAGTAGCAGGTCCATGATTTATCCCTGTTGCTCGGTCTGTTCGATGGTGTTGAGACGGGTTTTGAGGTCGGCCAGCTCCTGTTTGAGCTGCTGGATATCCTCTTCATCCTGCTGCAGCCGCTGATTGAAGCCCCAGCCCCGCTCGGGACGATAGAGGGTGGCCCAGATCCAGAGGAAGGGCCACAGCACGTGCAAGGTAAACAGACTGACCCAGCCGGCCACGTGAATGGCGTCCTGATGGGGGTGCTGACGATGCTTGGCTATTTCATAGGGAATGTCGTGAATGACGATGACCCCATAAAAAATGACCAAACCCACAAAAAAAAGCAGACCAAGAGCAAAATAATCGAGTGCCATTTATGCCTCCGCTGGCTTGACGCACCGCATTGTCATTGGGAACAGGGCTCTGCAAGGCAGTCAGCCACCTGATTTCCCTCCTGTCGGGCCCGAAATCTTAAGTTGTTTTGTTGTACTGAAGCTTAAGTAGTTTCCAAGTCGTCAAAACAGACGCTGATATTGTTGGGGGCAAGTCCGTAAAGTCGTATCCATGACAAGAACTTACGGGACGAGTATGGCATTAGTGCGATGAGATGAGCAGCAAAAAAAGGAGCCTTTATGGCTCCTTTTTTGACATGGTTGGCGTGGATCAACTTTCGCTGGGCTTGTTGATCAGCGCGGGCCTGAATTTCACCAGGAAGGCCACCGTGACGATCAGGGTGCTGGCTAGCCCAATCATGGTGGAGACGCCCATCTCCAGCCCGAACCCGATGGGGGCGTTGGCCAGGTAGGTGAATACCACGGCGGTCATGAACATGGCGGGAATGGTGCAGACCCAGTGCAGCTTGCCCTCTTTGGCGAGGTAGGCCGCCGCCGCCCACAGCATCATCACCGCGGTGGTCTGGTTGGCCCAGCCGAAGTAGCGCCAGATCACCCCGAATTCGGCCTTGGAGATGATGAAGCCGAGGATGAACATGGGGATGGCGATGAGCAGTCGCTTGGCCATGGGCTTCTGGGTCAGTTTCAGGAAGTCCGCGACGATGAGGCGGGCACTGCGAAACGCGGTATCGCCGGAGGTGATGGGCAGGATCACCACGCCGAGGATGGCGAGGATGCCACCGACGGTGCCGAGCAGGCTGGTGGAGACCTCGTGCACCACGGCAGAGGGGCCGCCGCTGGCCAGGGTGGCGTTGAGCGCCTCGGTGCTGTCGTAGAAGGAGAGACCCAGGGTGCACCAGATGAGGGCGATGATCCCTTCACCAATCATGGCGCCGTAGAAGATGAAGCGGCCGGAGCTCTCGTTTTGCATGCAGCGCGCCATCAGCGGTGACTGGGTGGCGTGGAAGCCCGACACGGCGCCGCAGGCGATGGTGATGAAGAGCAGCGGCCAGAGCGGCAGCTCGGTCGGGTGCAGGTTGGAGAAATCCATCCCGGTGTTGTAGAAGCCTTTGCCGGAGACGATGAGGCCGATGATGAGGCCGACCGACATGAACACCAGCAGGGCGCCGAAGATGGGGTAGAAACGGCCGATGATCTTGTCGATGGGGACTATGGTCGCCAGGATGTAGTAGGCGAAGATGGCCGCAATCCAGTAGACCAGATCGGTGGAGGTGAGGTTGGCCAGAAGGCCTGCCGGGCTCAGCACGAACACCACGCCCACCAGCATCAACAGCACCACGGCGAATAGGTTCATGAAGTGCTTGGCGGTGGTGCCGAGGTGTTCGCCGACCACGGTCGGCACCGAGGCGCCCTTGGCGCGCACCGACAGCATGCCGGAGAAGTAGTCGTGCACCGCACCGGCGAAGATGCAGCCGAACACGATCCAGAGCATGGCGACCGGACCGTAGAGGGCGCCCAGGATGGGGCCGAAGATGGGGCCGACGCCGGCGATGTTGAGCAGCTGAACCAGATAGACCTTCTTGTCCGACATGGGGACATAGTCCACCCCGTCTGCCATGGTGATGGCGGGGGTTTTCAGCTCCGGCTTGGGGCCAAATATCCGTTCGATGAATTTGCCGTATACGAAATAGCCGGCTATCAGCAAGCCGACACAGAGGAAGAACCAGATCATTGCTACGCTCCTGCTTTGTTATTGTTGGGTGTGCGCGGCCAGTGTAGGGACTTGCTCTGTTAACGGCAGGTAAAACGGCATGAGCGGTCAAATGGCGGGCCGAGCGGTCGGCGCTCGTGATCCGGCTCACACAGTGGGGCTTACTCCAGCCCCAGCATCTCCCTCAACTCCTTCAGGTAACGGCGGCTGACCGGCACCCGGGCGCCGCTCGGCGTCACTATCTCCGCCAGCTGGTTCTCCAGCAGCCGGATCTCGAAGATGGCGGCCGGGGCCACCAGGTACTGGCGGTGGCAGCGTAGCAGCGGGGTCTTCTCCTCCAGCGATTTGAGGGTGAGCTGGGTATGGAACCGCTCGCCCTGGCTCGCCACGTGCACCCCGCCGAGATCGGAGAAGGCGTACTCCACCTGTTCGATGGGCAGCAGCCGTACCCGGTTGTGCAGGTAGCTAGGGATGTGGCGAATGGCGGGGGCGAGCGCCGTCAGGGGCTGGGGGGTTAGATCTTGCCTCAGCCGCGCCAGCGTCTTGGCCAGACGCACCGGCTCCACCGGTTTGAGCAGGTAGTCGAAGGCGTTCTCCTCGAACGCCTGGATGGCGTACTCGTCAAAGGCGGTGACGAAGACGATGCGGGGCAGGGGATCGAGCATGGCCACCAGCTCCATGCCGCTGAGCTTGGGCATCTGGATGTCGAGAAACACCACGTCGGGTTTGAGCCGCTGAATAAGCACCAGCGCTTCGATGGCGTTGGCGGCCGCCCCCAGCAATTCGATATCGGGCTCGGCGGCCAGGTGCTGCATCAGCTCCTCGCGGGCGTAAAGCTCGTCATCGACGATGAGGGTGCGGATCATGGGGTTCTCCTGCGTGGCTGGGGTGGTGGGTGAAGATGAAGTGGGACGGCGGCTGGATCATGGCAGCTCCCTTGGCAGGGTGACGGAGACCCGGGTCCAGCAGTCGGGCTCGCAACTGACGCTCAGGCCATAGCGGTTGCCGAAGGCGCTCTTGAGGCGCCGGTCCACCAGGGTCATGCCGAGCCCGTCGCCGGCCGGTTTCTCCTGCCAGGTGCCGGCATTGTCCTCCACGTGGATGGTGACCCGCTCTGCCGTCTGCTCGGTGTAGAGGCGAATGTGCCCCTGCTCCAGCAGGGTGGAGATGCCGTGCTTGATGGCGTTCTCGATGAGGGGCTGCAGGGTGAAACTCGGCAGCTTGAGGTCGGTGAGGGCCGGCGGGATCTCGTTTTGCACCGTCAGCCGGTCGCCAAAGCGGGCCAGCTCGATCTCCAGATAGGATTGGCAGTGCTCCTGCTCCTCTTGCAGGGTGGCCAAGCCGCTCTGGCGCTTGAGGTTTTTGCGAAAGAACAGGGAGAGGTGCAGCAGCAGCTGGCGCGCCCGCTCCGGTTCGCGCCGGGTGATGGCGCTGATGGTGTTGAGGGTGTTGAACAGAAAGTGGGGATTGATCTGGGCTTGCACCAGCTTGAGCTCGGATTGCACCAGCAGCCGTTGCTGCTGCTCCAGTCGGCCGGTCAGCAACTGCTGGGAGAGCAGGTTGGCAATCCCTTCCCCCAGGGTGTGGTTGATCTTGAGAAACAGCCGCTTCTTGGGCTCATAGAGCTTGATGGTGCCGATCACCCCCTCGTCGCCGTGCAGCGGGATTACCAGCACCGAGCCGAGCTGGCACTGGGGCGAGATGCTGCAGCGGTAGGGCTGGCTGTTGCCGTCGGCAAACAGCACCTTGTTGCGGGCGATGGCCTGCATGGTGATGGCCGAGGTGATGGGGGTACCTGGCTGGTGGTGATCCTCGCCGATGCCGATGAAGGCGAGGATCTTGTCGGTATCCGTGATGGCGACGGCGCCCACCCCGGTCTCCTCCTGGATGATGCGGGCAATCTTGTGGCTGGCCTCTGGGGTGAAGCCCTGGCTCATGATGCCGACGGTGCGGTTGGCGATATTGAGCGCCTTGGCGGAGAAGACCCGGGAGAACTTCTCGTACATCTGCTGCTGATCGCGGATCATGCTGATGAAGAGCGCGGCGCCACAGGAGTTGGCCAGGATCATGGGGGTGGCGATGGTACGCACCAGCAGTAGGGATTTATCGAATGGCGTGGCCACCAGCAGGATGATCACCATCTGCATGATCTCGGCGTAGAGGGTGGTGAAGAAGGCGATGCGCGGCTCGAACAGGGCGTCCATCTTGCCCGCCCTCATCAGCCGCCAGTGCACCAGCCCGCCCAGCAGTCCCTCGCAGGTGGTGGAGATGGCACAGGCCAGATCGGTGAAGCCGCCCAGGGTATAGCGGTGCAGGCCGCCGGTCAGCCCCACCAGAAAGCCCACCAACGGGCCCCCTAGCAGCCCGCCCAGCACGGCGCCGACGGCGCGGGTATTGGCGATGGCGTCGTCGATATCCAGCCCCACGTAGGTGCCGAGAATGCAGAAGCAGGAGAAGGTAATGTAGATGAGCACCTTGTGAGGCAGCCTGACCGAGTAGTTGGCCAGCGGACGCAGCAGCGGACTCTTGGAAAAGAGGTAGGCGATGACCAGGCTGACGCTCATCTGTTGAAGCAGGGAGAGGACCAACTGCATAAAAAACGTTCCTCAGAGTCCGTGCCGAAAAAAGCGGCAACCTTGAATAAATGTGATCAGGATCTTGTTCTGCGGGGCGCCAGGGCGGGATTGCGGCCGCAGTGTGCCAGAAACGTGAAATAAAACCATATTAAATCAGTATGTTAAATTGATATTTGTGTAATCGCCCAAGGGTTGATATTGCTGGATGGAGCATGAATGTATCCGCTGGATACGCCACACGGAGGTGGCATGCTCCGCCCGGCCCCTTGGCTGGGCGTTTTTTATCCATGGTGGATGGCGAACAATTTTGCGGGCAATCGAGTGATTATTCAGGTTTGTCCAATGAGTTATCCCCAGCTTCTGGGGATAACTCAGAAGGCAAAATAGTAACAGAAGCGTCGGGTCAGGTTGAAAAACAGCCGTTGCCCCTCATCCAGCTCTTCCTGCTTGATAAATGATTTGATGGTGCGCTCATCTTCCCGCAGGTCGATCATCACTACCCCTTCCGGCCGCTGTGCCTTGATGTAGGGCAGCACCTTGGGCTTGAGCGGCATGGTGGGCTCGGTGGAGAGCACCAGCGCCACCGAGTCGTCGGAGAGCATCACCAGCGAGCCGGGTGGATAGACCCCCAGCACCTTGATCAGCAGCTTGACCAGATCCTGGTCGAATTTCTTCTGCGACAGCTTGTAGAGCTGGCTGATGGCCTGGCTCGGCGCCGCCGGTGTGGCGCTGTTGCGTGGGTGCAGCAGCTCGTCATAGTAATCCACCAGCCCGATGATCCGCGCCAGCGGCGGGATCTCGCCCCCCTTGATGCCAAGGGGAAAGCCGCTGCCGTCGAGGCGCTCGTGATGCAGATGGGCCACCTGGCGGATCTTGGGCTCGAAGGCCTGCAACTGGGTCAGCATCTCCAGCCCGTACTGGGGGTGCATGTTGAGGAAGTTTTGCTCCGACTTGTTGAGCTCCCCCCGTTTCTGGGTGATCTGGGTCGGGATCTTCAGCTCGCCGATGTCGTGCACCAGGCCGGCCAGCCCGGTCTCTTCGATTTCAATGGGGTTCATGCCGAGCTCACGGGCCATCAACATGGCGATGAAGGCCACGTTCAGGCTGTGCTGCAGCAGGATGTCGGTGTGCGGGCTGCGAATGAGGTGCAGGCCGAGCGGCCCTTCGTGGGCACTGATGCGGGCGGCGGCGTTGCGCACTATCTGCGCCGTGTTGGCGAGCCCTTCGTCAGGCTTGAGGTTGAGTGCCCCCAGCGCATCGCGCAGCTCGGACATGGATTGGCCGAAGGCCTTGTCGGCGGCGCGCAGGGAGCGGCGAAAGGCTTTCTCATCAAACGGGGCAGGGCCACTCTCCACCAGCTCTTCGATGATCGACAGGTCAGGCCCGGCGGAAGGGATGTCACCGCGCAAGATGGGTTCGATAGGCAGGTCGCTCTTGTCGGGATCCACCATCAGCAGGCTGAGATCGAGATGGCGAATGATGTCGAGTTGCTGCTGATCCTTGATCTTGAATGCATTGAACATAAAAGGGTGGTTGGTCCATCCCGTGGGGAGATGGATGTAGTGACCTACCCGCAACTGCTCGATGGAGGCTTGTATCAGCGCCATACGCTAGCTCGCATTTCATGAATGCCTATGAACAAGCTAGCAAAATTAAGCAGATAGACAAACAAAAAAGCCCGCGCATGTGCGCGGGCTCTCGAGTCGGTTCAGCTTATCAGGCTTTGGACTTCTTCTTGCCTTCAACCTTGGCTTCAACCTTGGCCGCTACCTGAGCGTCTTCGGTGAAGGGACGGCCGTAGTAGGTGTCCAGCAGGATGGCTTTCAGCTCGCTGATCAGCGGGTAGCGCGGGTTGGCGCCGGTGCACTGGTCATCGAAGGCTTCCACGGCCAGTTGGTCAACCTTGGCCAGGAAGTCAGCTTCAGACACGCCGGCTTCACGGATGGAGGCCGGGATACCCAGAGTGGCTTTCAGCTCGTCCAGCCATACCAGCAGCTTCTCGATCTTGGCGGCGGTACGGTCACCGGCGGCAGTCAGACCCAGGTGGTCGGCCACTTCGGCGTAGCGACGGCGAGCCTGCGGACGGTCGTACTGGGAGAACGCAGTCTGCTTGGTCGGGTTGTCGTTGGCGTTGTAGCGGATCACGTTGCTGATCAGCAGGGCGTTGGCCAGGCCGTGCGGAATGTGGAACTCAGCACCCAGTTTGTGAGCCATGGAGTGGCACACACCCAGGAAGGCGTTGGCGAACGCGATACCGGCGATGGTGGCAGCGTTGTGTACTTTCTCGCGAGCAACCGGGTCGTTGGCGCCGTTCTGGTAGCTGGACGGCAGGTACTCTTTGAGCAGTTTCAGGGCTTGCAGCGCCTGACCGTCGGAGTACTCGTTGGCCAGTACGGAAACGTAGGCTTCCATGGCGTGAGTCACGGCATCGATACCGCCGAAGGCACACAGGGATTTGGGCATGCCCATGACCAGGTTGGCGTCAACGATGGCCATGTTCGGGGTCAGCTCGTAGTCGGCCAGCGGGTATTTCATGCCGGTGGCGTCGTCGGTCACGACCGCGAACGGGGTCACTTCAGAACCGGTACCGGAAGTGGTGGTGATACAGACCAGTTCGGCCTTCACGCCCATTTTCGGGAACTTGTAGATACGCTTGCGGATGTCCATGAAGCGCATGGCCAGATCTTCGAACGCGGTTTCCGGGTGCTCGTACATCACCCACATGATCTTGGCCGCATCCATCGGTGAACCACCGCCCAGCGCGACGATCACGTCCGGCTTGAAGGAGTGGGCCATCTCGGCGCCTTTGCGTACCACAGACAGGGTCGGGTCGGCTTCTACTTCGTAGAACACTTCCACTTCCATCTTCAGGCCCTTGAGCAGACGAACCACTTCGTCGGCGTAGCCGTTGTTGAACAGGAAGCGGTCGGTCACGACCAGTGCGCGCTTTTTACCTTCCAGGTCGCCCAGGGCGATCGGCAGGGAACCACGACGGAAGTAGATGGATTTCGGAAGTTTGTGCCACAGCATATTTTCTGCCCGTTTTGCGACTGTCTTCTTGTTGATCAGGTGCTTGGGACCCACGTTTTCGGAGATGGAGTTACCACCCCAGGAACCGCAACCCAGCGTCAAGGACGGTGCGATGGCAAAGTTGTACAGGTCACCGATACCACCCTGGGTGGTCGGGGTGTTGATCAGGATACGGGCGGTCTTCATCTTGTCGCCGAAGTACTTGATGCGGTCGGCGTTGCGATCCTGGTCGGTGTACAGACCGGAGGTGTGGCCGATACCACCGAGGTTGACCATGGTGCAGGCCATTTCGACGGCTTCTTCGAAGTTCTTGGCACGGAACATACCCAGGGTCGGGGAGAGCTTCTCGTGAGCGAACTCTTCCTCTTCACACACTTCCAGACCTTCACCGATGAGGATCTTGGTGGTGGGGGGCACGGTCACGCCGGACATTTCGGCGATCTTGGTGGCGGGCTGGCCCACGATGTTGGCGTTCATGGCACCGTTGATCAGGATGACCTTGCGGACCTTGTCAGCTTCTTCTTTGGTCAGCACATAACCGTTGTGAGTCGCGAAACGCTCTTTCACCTGGTCATAGATGGAGTCAACCACGATGACGGCTTGCTCGGAGGCACAGACCACGCCGTTGTCGAAGGTTTTGGACATCAGGATGGAGGCGACAGCGCGCTTCACATCGGCAGTTTCGTCGATGACAACGGGTACGTTACCGGCACCCACACCGATGGCAGGTTTGCCAGAGGAGTAAGCGGCTTTCACCATGCCCGGGCCACCGGTGGCCAGGATCAGGTTGATGTCGTTGTGCTTCATCAGGGCGTTGGAGAGTTCAACGGTCGGTTGATCGATCCAGCCGATGATGTCTTTCGGTGCACCGGCGGCAATGGCTGCATCCAGTACCAGCTTGGCAGCGGTATTGGTGGAGTTCTTGGCACGGGGGTGCGGGGAGAAGATGATGGCGTTGCGGGTCTTCAGGGAGATCAGTGATTTGAAGATCGCAGTGGAGGTCGGGTTGGTGGTCGGTACGATACCGCAGATGATACCTACCGGCTCGGCGATGGTGATGGTACCCATCTCGTCATCTTCACTGAGGATGCCGCAGGTCTTCTCTTCTTTGTACTTGTTGTAGATGTATTCGGAGGCGAAGTGGTTCTTGATAACCTTGTCTTCGATGATACCCATACCGGATTCTTCCACGGCCATCTGGGCCAGGGGGATACGGGCATTGCTGGCGGCCAGGGCGGCGGCACGGAAGATCTTGTCTACCTGCTCTTGCGAGAAGCTGGCGAATTCACGCTGTGCTTCTTTGACGCGGGCGACCAGTGCATCCAGTTCAGCCATATTGGTTACTGCCATGTTTATCTCCTGATGATTTGAAAACTGTTTAGTAAGACGTTGGCAATGCCCGGCAATTATAGATGCCCTGTCAAGAACAGAATCACCACAACGGGGTATTTACATGCCTTACTAAATCGCTTTCTGAGTCGATTATAGAGCGGGGCTGACTCAGAAAAACTTGATCTGGATCATGTGTAGCAAAAGAACAAAAGAAATTTTGTTTCACAATACATGTTTGCCAGATGTTGCGCAGTTGTTGAGTGGGCCAGGAGCGGGATGAATGGGGCGTGAACAGGGGCTCACGCACCATTTTTCAAGCAGTTAGCACGATTACGTCCCAGTGTCCCCGGTGCGGACCCTGGGGCAGTATGGGGGCTGCATTGTGATAGAAACGGCGATCATCCAGGATCAGATACTCGCCAGCGTTTAATTGTTGTTGAAAAAATGGTTGTTCTTTTAATCCATGATAGAGCTGCAAGGCGCCGCCACTGACCCCGTCACTGCCACAAAAGAACACCCCGATGAAATCAAAGCCATCCTGATGCACGCCTTCCGGGGCGGGCGGCACGCTTTCACCTTCGCCGGTGACGATGCGCATCTGGTGAATGCCGATGGCCTGGCCATCCGCCAGCCGGGTATGGCGGGCAAAGCGGGCCAACATCAGCTGAAAGGTGGGGTGGGCGACGAAGGCGGGATCCAGCTCGGCATAGGTTCTGGGCACGTCCCCCAAAAACTTGTTGATGGCGGCCGCCTGGAAGAATACGCCGTTGTCGAGGGGATAAAAGCGGCTGCCCTCTTTTTCAACCCGGCCGTAACGGCGTTCGCGAAAGCGGCCCTGGATGTAGGGATCAACCGGCAGCCGGTCGAAGAAGCCCTGCAGGGGATCGACACTGCCAGTGGGCAGTGAATCCAGATGCCATTGCAACTTGATGTCCGTATCAATCATTACAAAATCCTTTTTTACGAAGATGAAATGTTGCGCCAAAACTCCGTGGCCGCATAAAACTCGAATTGATTTTATCAGAGTGTTAAATGGCGACAATCTTTATTAACAACTCGATATGTTGAATTTCGTCGTGACATTAGAGGAACTAACTGAAAAGCCACGGAAAGGGTGAGATTATTTGATTGGTGAAGGTTTCGGCCATGGTGTAAATTTACGCACGGTTTATCGGGGTGGCCCGCAGGGCCTCGTTCTACTTCTGGATGGCGCCTATGGCAGCAATTGACGTCTCTTTATATCTGAAGTTTTTCATCGGTTTGTTCGCGATCATCAACCCGCTCGGCCTGTTGCCGGTGTTTGTCAGCCTGACCAGCCACCAAACGCCGGAAGAGCGGATGAAGACCAACACCACCGCCAACATTGCGGTGATGATCATCCTGCTGGTCTCCATGTACATGGGGCAGCTGATCCTCGATGGTTTCGGCATCTCGCTGGCGTCGTTTCGCATTGCCGGCGGCTCGCTCATCACCCTGATCGCCTGGTCCATGCTGCAGGGCAAGCTGGGGGAGGTGAAGCACAACAAGCAGGAGAAAGGGGAGCTCGCCGCGCGGGAATCTGTCGCTGTGGTGCCGCTGGCGCTGCCGCTGATGGCCGGCCCCGGCGCCATCTCCTCCTCTATTGTCTATGCCAGCCAGAGCACCTGGTCCCAGATGCTGGGGATGTCGGTGGTGGTGATGGTGTTTGCCTTCTGCTCCTGGCTCATCTTCCGCGCCGCCCCTCTGCTATTCAAGGTGATGGGCAACACCGGCATCAACGTGGTGACCCGGATCATGGGTCTCATCATGATGTCGCTCGGCATCGAGATCATGGTGGCGGGGATCAAGGGGGTCTTCCCCGGATTGATGTGATTCAGGTCTGTTTTGTTGGAGCCGGTCCTCGTGACCGGCTTTTTATTGTTTCTTTTTTGTTGGTCATTTCCTAGAATCGAGCGGGTTTGTATAAAAAACGTCCATCACGCGATATTTAAATTCTGAATAATTGGTTAAAAGCTGCTTTTTTGACCATGAAGCCCAGTCCTGCCTGACAATATCTATTGCATTATCAGAAATGTCAGGGAATTATGCTGGCAGCGGGGTACTTATCCCGTTGATGGAAAATTGCATGGAATGTTCTTGTGGAGTATGGAAATGACTCATAAAAAAACAATGATTAATACCCTCTTGGTGGCAGCACTGTTCGGCGGTGTCAACGCGGCACAAGCCGCCGATGTTCCCGCAGGTACCAAACTGGCTGACGTTCAGCAGCTGGTAAAAGGCAATGGCTCCGAGCCTGCCACTCTCGACCCGCACAAAACCGAAGGAACGGTTGAATCCAATATTCTGCGTGACCTGTTCGAAGGTCTCGTTGCCTCCGGCCCCAAAGGGGAAGTGCTTCCCGCCATGGCCGAGTCCTGGGAAACCAAGGACAACAAACACTTCGTGTTCCACCTGCGCAAAGATGCCAAGTGGTCCAACGGGGATCCCGTGACAGCCCACGATTTCGAGTTCGCCTTCAAGCGGGCCGTGGATCCCAAGACGGCGTCTCCCTACTCCTGGTATCTGGAGATCCCGACCATCGTCAATGCCAGCGAGATCATCGCCGGCAAGAAAGCGGCCGACACCCTGGGCGTGAAGGCAGTGGACGACTACACCTTCGAGGTACAGCTGGAGAAGGCGGTGCCTTACTTCGTCAGCATGCTCTCCCACACCACCACCTACCCGGTGCCGAAGAAGGTGATCGAGAAGTTTGGTGACAAGTGGACCCAGCCCGGCAACATGGTATCCAACGGTGCCTATGTGCTGAAGGATTGGGTGGTCAACGAGCGCGTCGACGTCGAGCGCAACCCGAACTACTGGAACAACGCCAAGACCGTCATCAACAAGGTGACCTATCTGCCGATCCAGTCCACCAACGCCGAGCTGAACCGCTATCTGGCTGGCGAAGTGGATCTCACCTACAACATGCCCATCGAGCGCTTCAAGCAGATGAAGAAAGAGCTGCCGAACGAGGTCAAGGTGAGCGGCTATGTCGGTACCTACTACTACCAGTACAACTTCAAGCACAAGCCGTTTGACGACGTGCGGGTACGTACCGCCCTCTCTTATGCCATCGACCGCAATGTGATCGCCGACAAGGTGATGGGCAAGGGCGAGACTCCGGGCTACACCCTGGTGCCTGATTTCGTGGACGGCTTCAAGCCGGTGGCGCCGGCCTGGTCCAAGCTGACCCAGGCAGAGCGTGATGCCAAGGCGAAAGAGCTGCTGACCGAAGCCGGTTTCGGCCCAGGCAAACCGCTCAAGTTCGAGCTGCTCTACAACACCGACGACAACCACAAGAAAGTGGCGGTTGCCGTGGCTTCCATGTGGAAGAAGCTGGGCGTGCAGGTGAGCCTGGTCAACCAGGAATGGAAAACCTACCTGGAAACCAAGAAGCAGGGTCAGTTTGATGTGGGTCGTGCCGGCTGGATCGCCGACTACAACGAAGCCTCTTCCATGCTGGATCTGATGCAGACCACCCACGGCAACAACGACGGCAAATACTCCAACCCGGCGTTTGACAAGCTGATGAACGAGTCGCGCAATCAGGTGGACGCCGATGCCCGCAACAAGCTCTATGTGCAGGCTGAAGAGATCCTGGCCAAGGACATGCCGATCGCTCCCATCTATCAGTACGTGACCTCCCGCATGGTCAAGTCCTACGTGGGCGGCTACCCGGCCAACCCGCTGGACAACCTCTACAGCAAAGACATGTACATCATTGCTCACTGAGTAAAGTAACACGTCGCATAACAAAGCAGGCCCGCCGGATGGCGGGCCTTTATTACAACCGCGACCCTTTGGAAGCAGTACAGGACAGGAATTGTCTATGTTGAAATTCATTTTTAAACGTCTACTGGAAGCGATCCCGACTCTGCTGGTCTTGATCACCGTCTCCTTCTTCATGATGCGTTTCGCGCCGGGCAACCCCTTCACCAGCGAACGCTCCCTGCCGCCGGAAGTACTGGCCAACATCGAAGCCAAATATGGCCTCGACAA
This sequence comes from Aeromonas sp. FL131, assembly GCF_049860615.1. NCBI lineage: Bacteria > Pseudomonadati > Pseudomonadota > Gammaproteobacteria > Aeromonadales > Aeromonadaceae > Aeromonas > Aeromonas sp. FL131. The sequence goes on along the minus strand of NZ_CP187595.1, from coordinate 2,328,609 downwards.
GCCCATCGGCGTGCAATACCTCACCTATCTGGGCAACCTTGTGCAGGGCGACCTCGGTCCTTCCTTCAAATACAAGGACTTCACCGTCAACGATCTGGTGAGCCAGGCGCTGCCGGTATCGGCCAAGATTGGCTCCTTCGCCTTTCTGTTCGCGGTGACACTGGGGGTCACCTTCGGCACCATTGCCGCCTTGAAACAGAATACCGTCATCGACTACCTGTTGATGTCGTCGGCCATGGCCGGGGTGGTGATCCCGGGCTTTGTGCTGGCTCCCTTGCTGGTGTTGCTGTTCAGTATTCATCTCGGCTGGTTCCCGGCCGGTGGCTGGCAGGGCGGCGGGGTGCAATTCATGGTGCTGCCGGTGTTCGGCATGATGATGTACTACATCTCCGCCATCTCGCGGATCATGCGGGGCAGCATGATCGAGACCATGAACTCCAACTTCATCCGTACCGCCCGCGCCAAGGGCTTGCCGCTGCGCCACATCATCCTCAAACACGCGCTGCGTCCGGCCATGCTGCCGGTGGTCTCCTATCTGGGGCCGGCGTTCGTGGGCATCATCACGGGTTCCGTGGTGATCGAGACCATCTTCGGCCTGCCGGGGATTGGCCAGCTGTTCGTCAACGGTGCCCTCAACCGTGATTACTCCATGGTGCTCGGTCTGACCATTCTGGTCGGCGCCCTCACCATCACCTTTAACGCCGTGGTCGATATTCTCTATGCCTTTATCGATCCCAAGATCCGTTACTAAGTCGGGAGTTCATCATGGTTGTCACAACTGAAAAACGCGAAGCCGTCGAGGCGTTCGCCCAGCAAGTGGAAGTGGTGGAAGGACGCTCCCTGTGGAAGGATGCCCGTCGTCGTTTCCTGCGCAACAAGGCCGCGCTCACCAGCCTCATCATCCTGACCATCATCGGTCTGGCGGTGATCGTGGGGCCGCATTTGTCCCAATACACCTTCGACGATCCTGACTGGGGCGCCATGCAGGCAGCTCCGGACATGGAAACCGGCCACTGGTTCGGCACCGACAGCCTGGGGCGCGATCTGTTCGTGCGCACCCTGCTGGGCGGGCGCATCTCGCTGATGGTCGGCATCATGGGGGCCATGGTGGCCGTCATCATCGGCACTCTCTACGGCGCGGCCTCCGGCTTCATCGGCGGTCGGGTCGACAGCCTGATGATGCGGGTACTGGAGATCCTCAACGCCTTCCCCTTCATGTTCTTCGTGATCATGCTGGTGACCTTCTTCGGCCGCAACCTGGCGCTCATCTTCATCGCCATCGGTGCGGTGAGCTGGCTCGACATGGCGCGGATCGTGCGAGGCCAGACCTTGAGCCTCAAGAGCAAGGAGTTCATCGAGGCGGCTCACGTCTGCGGCGTCTCCAAGTGGAAGATCATCACCCGTCACATCGTGCCGAACGTGCTGGGTATCGTGGCGGTCTACGCCACCCTGCTGGTGCCGGGCATGATCATGTTCGAATCCTTCCTGAGCTTCCTGGGGCTGGGCGTACAAGAGCCCATGACCAGCTGGGGCGCTCTGCTGGATGAAGGCTCCAAGTCGATGGAAGTGGCCATCTGGCAACTCCTGTTCCCCGCCGGTTTCATGGTGGTGACCCTGTTTTGCTTCAACTTCCTCGGGGATGGTCTGCGTGACGCCCTCGATCCGAAGGATCGCTGAGAAAGCGGCGAAAGATCGCTGACAGAACGGCGAAGAAGCGCTGAAACAACGCGCCGAGGGGCCGCAGAGTGCGGCTCAATCGGGCGGATAGCGCATCGGATCGACAGGAAAACGTCACGAAAGATCGATAAGGAGTTTTTATGAAATTACTGGATGTAAAAGATCTGCGGGTCGAGTTCAAGACCCCGGACGGCAATGTGGTGGCGGTCAACGACCTCAACTTCTCCCTAGCTGCGGGCGAGACCCTGGGGATCGTTGGTGAGTCCGGTTCGGGCAAATCCCAGACCGCGTTCGCCATCATGGGGCTGCTGGCCAAGAACGGCGTCATCACCGGTTCGGCCAAATTTCAGGGCGACGAGATCCTGAACCTGCCCGAGCACAAGCTCAACAAGATCCGTTCCGAGAAGATCGCCATGATCTTCCAGGACCCCATGACCTCGCTCAACCCCTACATGAAGGTGAAGGATCAGCTGATGGAAGTGCTGATGCTGCACAAGGGCGTCAGCAAGGCCGAAGCGTTCGAAGAGTCGGTGCGCATGCTGGATGCGGTCAAGATCCCGGAAGCGCGCAAGCGGATGGGGATGTATCCTCACGAATTTTCCGGTGGCATGCGCCAGCGGGTGATGATCGCCATGGCGCTGTTGTGCCGACCGCAGCTGCTCATTGCAGACGAGCCGACCACCGCGCTGGACGTGACCGTGCAGGCCCAGATCATGACCCTGATGAACGAGCTCAAGCGCGAGTTCAATACCGCCATCATCATGATCACCCACGACTTGGGCGTGGTGGCGGGCATCTGCGACAAGGTGCTGGTGATGTATGCCGGCCGTACCATGGAGTACGGCAAGGTCAACGATATCTTCTATCGCCCGAGCCACCCCTATACCGAGGGCTTGTTGCGTGCCATTCCCCGCCTCGACACCGAAGGGGAAGAGCTGCCCACCATCCCGGGCAATCCGCCCAACCTGCTGCGTCTGCCCACCGGCTGCCCCTTCCAGGAGCGCTGCCACCGAGTGAGCGAGATTTGCGGCAAGCAGTCGCCAATTCTGACGCCGTTCAACGACGGTCGGGAGCGGGCCTGCCATTGGGTGTCTGATGCCATCAATGCCAAGGAGGTGAGCGTATGAATGCTGTTATATGCGGCCAGCAATCCTCCAAGCTCCTGACGCCGTTCAACGACGGTCGGGAGCGGGCCTGCCACTGGGTATCGGATGCCATGATCAAGGGAGTGAACTAAATGGGGACTGACAAGAAACTGCTGCTGGAAGTGTCCGACCTCAAGGTCCACTTCAGCATCAAGAGTGACAAGGCCTGGCCCTGGGCCAAACCCTCCGCCCTGAAGGCGGTGGACGGGGTGACCCTGCGCCTGTACGAAGGGGAGACCCTCGGCGTGGTGGGGGAGTCGGGTTGCGGCAAATCCACCTTTGCCCGGGCACTGATCGGCCTGGTGCCGGCCACCGACGGCAAGGTGGTGTGGCTTGGCAACGATCTGACTAAGCTCGACCAGAAGGCGCTGCGCGAGAAGCGCAAAGAGATCCAGATGATCTTCCAGGATCCGCTGGCCTCCCTCAACCCGCGCATGACCATCGGCGACATCATCGCCGAGCCGCTCATCACCTTCTATCCCGACCTTTCCCGAGATCAGGTGAAGGAGAAGGTGCGGGCCATGATGAGCAAGGTGGGGCTCTTGCCCAACCTGGTCAACCGCTATCCCCATGAGTTCTCCGGCGGTCAGTGCCAGCGGATTGGCATCGCCCGGGCGCTGATCCTCGAGCCCAAGATGATCATCTGTGACGAGCCGGTGTCGGCTCTGGACGTCTCCATCCAGGCTCAGGTGGTCAACCTGCTGAAGGCTATCCAGAAGGAGATGGGGCTGTCGCTCATCTTCATCGCCCACGACCTGTCGGTGGTCAAGCACATTTCGGATCGGGTACTGGTGATGTATCTGGGCAATGCGGTGGAGCTGGGGACCCGCAAGGAGATCTTTGCCAACCCCTTGCACCCCTATACCAAGGCGCTGATGTCGGCCGTGCCCATTCCGGATCCGGATCTGGAGCGCAGCAAGACCATCCAAATCCTGGAGGGGGATTTGCCATCGCCGATGAACCCGCCGTCAGGCTGCGTGTTCCGTACTCGCTGCCCGGTGGCTGGTCCTGAGTGTGCCAAGACCCGGCCCCAGCTCGAGGGCAACTTCGACCATGCGGTCTCCTGCCTCAAGGCAGATCCACTCTGAGGATGAGCAGGCAAAACAGGGCGCCCGGGTGGCGCCCTGTTTTTTTGCAGCCGGCATGAAGATGCCTCTTGGCGTTATCTTTTTCCGCTGTTACTATCCGCGCAACAAGGGGAGTAACTTCTCGCCGGTTTGTCGTCATTACGGTGCACCCATATCCTGCAGTGCACCCGGCAGCCGGGCAGTTGACGCAAGTCGGCTGTAAGTGAGACCTTGCCGAGAGGCAAGGTGTATCTGCTCCAAACGCAAACCCACGCCTCTCGGTCGTGGGTTTTGTCGTTTTTGGGAGAAGTGAACATGGGTGAATGGTGGATGTGGGCCGGTTTCTTCAGCATAGTGCTGGTCCTGTTATGGATTGATATCCGCTTTGTCGGCGGCGGCAAGGCGCACAAGGTGTCGCTCAAAGAGGCAGGGATCTGGTCCCTCATCTGGATCAGCGTGGCGCTCTTGTTCAACCTGGCCATCTGGTTCTGGCTGGATCACAGCGCAGGCCGTGAAATTGCCAACCAGAAGGGGCTGGAATTCCTCACCGGCTACCTCATCGAGAAGGCGCTGGCGGTGGACAACGTCTTCGTCTGGCTGATGCTTTTCGGCTACTTTGCCATTCCGGCCGAGCTGCAGCGCCGGGTCCTGCTGTACGGGGTACTGGGTGCCATCGTGATGCGGGCCGGCATGGTGTTCGCGGGCAGCTGGCTCATCGAGCAGTTCCACTGGATCCTCTACCTGTTCGGTGCCTTCCTGCTGCTGACCGGGGTCAAGATGCTGTGGGCGGCCGACAAGGAGCCGGATCTCGCCAACAACCCGCTGCTGGGCTGGATGCGCCGCCGCTTCAAGGTGACGGAGACGCTGGAGGGGGAGAACTTCTTCGTCTGGCGTGACGGTGTGCGCTATGCCACCCCGTTGCTGCTGATCCTGGTGCTGGTGGAGGTGAGCGATCTCATCTTCGCGGTGGACAGCATCCCGGCCATCTTCGCGGTGACCACGGATCCCTTCATCGTGCTGACCTCCAACATCTTCGCCATCATGGGTCTGCGTGCCATGTACTTCCTGCTGGCCGGCGTGGCCGAGCGCTTCGCCCTGCTCAAATACGGCCTGGCGCTGATCCTGATGTTCATCGGGGTCAAGATGCTGCTGCTGGATATCTTCAAGATCCCCACCGGCATTGCACTCGGGGTGGTCGCGCTGATCCTGCTGGCCTCCATGGGGCTGAGCCTCTGGGTGACCCGCAAGAAAACGGCATAATTGGCGAACAAGCAAAAGGGCTCCAGCGGGAGCCCTTTTTTATGGCAAAGACTGGCTTAGCGCTTGATCTTCTTGGGGTTGGTGTAGCCCCAGATGGTGTACATGTCCGCCAGCAAGGCGCCGTTGTACTCCTCGAGATCCGCCTGTTTCACCTCGGCTTCACCCTGGCGGCCGAACAGCACCACCTCGTCACCGGGTTTGACCCCTTTCAGGTCGGTCACGTCCACCATGATGGTGTTCATGGAGGTCTTGCCCACCACCGGTACCTTCTGACCCTGGATCAGCACATAGGCCTTGTTGCTGAGCGCCCGGCGATAGCCATCGGAGTAGCCCAGCGGCAGGTTGGCGAGCCAGGAGTCGCGCTTGAGGGTAAAGGTGCGGTCATAACCGACGGTGTTGCCGGCCGGGTAGTGGTTGACGGAGGCAACCTGGGTCTTGAACGCCATCACCCGCTTGTATTCGGTGTAGGAGGGGATGGAGTCACCGTACAGCAGGCCACCCGGGCGCACCATGTCGAAGTAGGCATCAGGCACTTCCAGGGTGGCGAAGGAGTTGGCGGCGTGGATGGTGATCTTGCTGCGATCCAGCTTGCCCGCTTCCAGCAGCCACTGGGAGTCCAGCTTGAACTGGGCCAGCCCCATCTTGACGTCCTCTTTCTCCTCCACCGGGAAGTGGGTCATGATGCCGACCGGGGTGATCCCCTTGAGCTTGAGCATGGCCAGCGCGTCTTCCTTGGAGTCAGCCAGGCGCAGATCGATGCCGTTGCGGCTCATGCCGGCGGAGTTGAGCGCGATGTGTACCGGGATATTGGTGTGGTGGCGCTGGGCGATGTCGGCGATGCCCTGGGCACTCACCAGGCTGCCGATGAGTTCTTCCATCTTGTAGGGCAGGGCCTGTTCCACTTCGGCCGGGGTGGCGGCACGCACCCGCATCAGGCGGCCGGTGAAGCCCTTCTCGCGGGCCACGCGGGCCTCTTCGTTGCTGGCGATGCCGATGCAGGGGATGCCGGCCTTGACCACAGAGGGGACCAGCAGGTCGATGCCGTGGCCGTAGGCGTCGGCCTTCATGATGGCGCAGATCTTCGGCCCTTTGTCACCGAGGCGATCCTTGAGGGTCTGGATGTTGTGCTCGAAGGCGCCGAGATCGACTTCCAGCCAGGCATTGCTGGCGGTCTGCACTTCGCCGTTGCGATGATCGCTGGCCAGCGGCAGGTAAGGGGCCGCGACGGCCTGACCGGCCAGCAGGCCCAGGATCAGCGTGGCCAGCAGTGTCTTCTTGTGCATGGGGTGGTTCCTTTTTTATTGTTTGGGTTGAGGTGCATGACGGTCGCTAGGGGCCGTTTTCACGCAGATGGGATAAAGTGTAGCCAAGGCATTGTTATTGTTATGAACTTTGACAATTTTCCAGGGCGCTATTCCCGTCGGGAAGTGTAACGCAAGGTGCCGATCGTGGCACCCTCCAGGAGTCAATAGATGATGAGTCTTGAGTGTCGGGTGCCACCGCTGCTGCTGTTTGGCCTGATCGTGGCGGCCATGCTGGGGTGGGGGGGCGTAGCAGAGAGCAATTCTGGCGCCGGTTGGCGGCTGGCCGCTCTGTTGTTGGCGGTGCTGGGCACTGTGTTTGGCTTGGGGGGCGTGCTGCGCTTTCGCCGCCAGGGCACCACGGTGACGCCGCTGCACCCCGAGCAGGCCAGTGCACTGGTAACGGGCGGGCTCTATCGCCTCAGCCGCAATCCCATGTACCTGGGGCTGCTCTGCTGGACGATGGCGCTGGCCTGTTATCTGGGTGGGCTGTGGGTGTGGCTCGGTCCGCTGCTGCTGTGGGGCTGGCTCAGTCGCTGGCAGATAGTGCCGGAGGAGCGGGCGCTGCAGGCCCGCTTTGGCGATGGCTATGCCGACTATTGCCGGCGGGTGAGGCGTTGGTGCTGAGCCTTGCCGTGTCGTCATGAGACATAAGAAAACGGCCCGCATCTGCGGGCCGTTTTGATGGAGGTGATGCTGGGATCACGCCTTGGCGGTGTCCACCTCACCCAGAGGTTCGGTTTCACCCAGGCTGTCTTCGCTCTTGGCGACCACGCTGGCGGCGATGGCGTTGCCCAGCACGTTGGTGGCGGAGCGACCCATGTCGAGGAAGTGGTCGATGCCGAGCAGCAGCAGGATGCCCGCTTCCGGAATGTGGAACTGGTTGAGGGTGGCGGCAATCACCACCAGGGAGGCGCGCGGTACGCCGGCCATCCCCTTGGAGGTGACCATCAGCAGCAGCAGCATGGTGATCTGCTGGGCCATGGAGAGCTCGATGCCATAGGCCTGGGCGATGAACATCACCGCAAAGGTGCAGTACATCATGGAGCCATCCAGGTTGAAGGAGTAGCCCATCGGCAGCACGAAGCTGGCGATGCGTTTGTCACAACCAAACTTCTCCAGACGATCCAGGGTCTTCGGGTAGGCAGCTTCGGAGCTGGCGGTGGAGAAGGCCAGCAGGATCGGCTCGCGGATCATCGCCAGCAGGGTCACGATGCGGCGGCGGATAAACAGGCTGCCCATGGCGATCAGCAGCAGCCAGAGGCAACCCAGCGCCAGGTAGAACTGCGCCATGAAGGTGCCGTAGGTGGCGAGGATGCCGAGCCCTTCCTTGGCGACCATGGCGGCAATGGCGCCAAACACCGCGAACGGGGCGAAGTTCATCACGTAGCCGGTCACTTTGAGCATGATCTCGGCGGCGCTGGCCATCAGCATCACCACCGGTTTGGCGGCATCACCCAGTGCGGCGGCAGCCAGCCCGAAGAACAGGGAGAACACCACGATCTGCAGGATCTCGTTGGTGGCCATCGCCTCGATCACGCTTTTGGGAATGGCGTGGGTGACGAAATCCTTGAGGGAGATGGCGCTGGCAACCACACCGGAGCTGGCGGTGTCGTCAGGCAGGGAGAGGGAGAGCCCCACACCCGGCTGCATCAGGGTGACCATCACCAGACCCAGGGTCAGCGACAGCAGGGAGGCCAGCATGAACCAGCCCAGGGTCTTGGCGCCGATACGGCCCACGGTGCGGGTATCGCCCATCTTGGCGATGCCGACCACCAGGGTGGTGAACACCAGGGGGGCGATGATCATCTTGATCAGACGCAGGAAGATATCGGTCAACAGGGTGATGTCGCTGGCAAAGCCGGCGGCCTGGTCAGGGGCAAACATGCGATAGCCCTGGCCAGTCAGGATACCAACCAGCATCGCGATGAGGATGGCAACCGTCAATTTGTTCATTTTCATGGGGTGGGTCCCAGTTTTGATAAGTGCAGAGCGTTTCAAGCGGCAAGGGTGCCACTTCAGTCCGTTTTTGTGATCCGAGCCGTAGATTCCTGACAGCCGGTGTGCTGGCAGCATGCCTAATCCGGGGGGGTAAATCCAGCGCCTTGTGGCAGAATTTTATCTTGTCATTAGTTGTATGTGATATAGATCTTGCAATTTGGCTATATTAATCGCTGTTTATTTTAATGTTTGCAAGATAATCGGCTTTCATGGTTTGGTCGTTTTTCGCGCTGCGAGTGAGGGTGAAGATGAGCAACGCCGAGATGCGGTGCTCCACGGTGCGCTGATCCAGAAAGGGGTCAGGCTCGTCGTCATCAAACCCGAACAGAGGGCGACTCGGCGTCACCCTGACCGCGTCCCGTTGCAGGGTCAATTCATTGACCTCAAGCCACTGATAACCTTCGGCTTGTGCCACTTCGCCCGCCCGTTTCAGCACATACTTGCGAGCGGTTTCCCGGCTCACCAGATCGTTGCCGACAAATTCCAGCTGCCACTTGTCAGGCCCGAGCCGGGTCTGGGAGAAACCGGTCCGGCCGTTCCAGAATGACGGCTGGCTGTGATAAGGGGTGGCGCAGCCGAGCAGCAGGAGAGCACAGAGGCCGAGCCACAGCAGACGCTGGCAAAAGGGGCGGGGAGAGGGCATCTCGAACACCGGTTGGCAACACAGGGCATCACTACAGCACAAACCGATCGGTGACACAATGCAGGCCGCGTGGTGCCATGTCGCACTAAAAAGAAAAGGCCTTGTCATCTGACAAGGCCTTTCTCGGGGAATTTGGTCGGTGTGAGAGGATTCGAACCTCCGACCCTCTACACCCCATGCAGATGCGCTACCTGGCTGCGCTACACACCGACGGAGTCAGCTCGGCTGACGGGGGCTGAGTTTATGGAGATGGACCCTGCCTGTCAACAGTGGACATTCCACTCCGGGATCGTTCGCCTGCTTTGCGAGCAATCTGCGCTTAAAGTGCCGCCAATCGCCGAAAAACCGCTCATTGCGGGGCTGTGAGCGGCTGCAAAAAATCAGGCCGCCCGAGTGGGCGGCCTGTGATGGTGCTGTGGTGACAGCGCATATACAAGAGGGATCAGCGGGTGAAGGTGAGCCGCTTGCCCAGCACCTCGTTGGTGACCTGGCCGTTTTGCCAGGCGATCTGGCCGTTGACCAGGGTCATCTCCACCGTGCTGTGGAAACGGTAGCCGTTGAAGGGCGACCAGCCGCACAGATAGAGCAGGTTGCTGTCGTTGACCACGTAGGGCTTGCCCAGATCCAGTAGCACCAGGTCGGCGAAGTAACCCTCGCGGATGTAGCCGCGATCCTGCACCTGGAAGCGCTCGGCCACCGCGTGGGAGGTCTTCTTGACGATGGTCTCCAGCGAGAATACCCCGTTGTGGTAGAGCTCCAGCAGGGCCAGCAGGGAGTGCTGCACCAGCGGCACGCCGGACGGCGCCTTGAAGTAGCTGTTCTGCTTCTCTTCCCAGGTGTGGGGAGCGTGGTCGGTGGCGATGATGTCGAGCACGTCATTGCGCACCGCATCCAGCAGGGCGTGCTGGTCGGCGGCGCTCTTCACCGCCGGGTTGCACTTGATCTGGCTGCCCAGGGTGTCGTAGTCCGCCTCGTTGAAGAACAGATGGTGAACGCACACCTCGGCGGTGATGTTTTTGTCCTTGAGATCCTTCAGATCCGGGGTGGCGGTGAAGAGCGACAGCTCCTTGGCGGTGGTCAGGTGCAGCACGTGCAGCTTGGCGCCGTACTGCTTGGCCAGGGAGACCGCCAGGCTGGAGGATTTGTAGCAGGCGTCGGCGCTGCGGATGCGGCCGTGCTCGCGCATCGGCACATCTTCGCCCCACTTGGCGCGGGCTTCGTCTTCCAGCACCTTGATGGTGGGGGTGTCTTCGCAGTGGGTGACGATCATCACCGGGCTCTCGCGGAAGATGGCGGCCAGGGTCTCCTGATTGTCCACCAGCATGTTGCCGGTGGAGGCACCCATGAAGATCTTGATGCCGCAGGACTGTTTCGGATCGAGCTTCTTGATCTCTTCCAGGTTGTCGTTGGTGGCGCCGAGGTAGAAGCTGTAGTTGGCGGCGGAGGAGTTGGCGGCTATCTGGTATTTGGCTTCGAGGGCATCGAGGGTGGTGGTCTGGGGATTGACGTTGGGCATTTCCATGAAGCTGGTGGTGCCACCGGCCACGGCGGCCCGGGATTCACTGGCGATGGTCCCCTTGTGGGTCAGCCCTGGCTCCCGGAAGTGGACCTGATCATCGATCATTCCGGGGATGAGGTGACGGCCCGCGGCATCGATCACCACTGCATCGGGGGCTTGGATATCCGGGGCGATGCGGGCGATCCGTTCCCCCTCGATCAGCACGTCGGAGGCATAGATGCGGCCTTCGTTGACCAGGGTGGCATTCTTGATAAGCAATTTGTTCATGGGGGGTTCCAGTTCCTTTGCCGGGAATTGTGGGGGTTGACTATTTATCTAATAAATCAATCGCTTACAGTTGGATCTTTTTTTCTTGGGGCGTCATTGGGGCAAAAAGGCCTTTTGATTGCATCTGCTCCCAGATCCTGACCGCCTCAGATTTGCTCGCCGAGGCGATCCACTTTCCGTAGACGGATTGTAACATTTCAAGGTCAGCGTGACCCATTTGCGCTGCAATATACGCGAGATTTCCATGCGACGTCAGGTTCCAACTAGCAAACGTATGCCTAAGTTGATAGAAGCGCCGGTATCTTACTCCGGCTCTCCTCATGATGTTGCTCCAGGCATGAGACACCCCGGCGGCGGTGAAGAACTCTTTGGCGTGTGGAACATGGGGGCCCGTCACCTTAGGCGTGAATACCGGCCTGATGCTCTGGCGCTCGATACGACCGTTCATGTCCACATCTACCGACACCACAGCACGCATGAACGACAATGCCATCTGTGACTTGAGAGCTGCGATCACGGGCGGTTGCAGATCAACCTCCCGGGGCTCGTTGGTCTTGGGCAGTTTGAAATAGTCCGATTCGTTACTGATGTTCCTGCTGATGACCATGACCCCTTTTTCGAGGTCGATGTCCTCCCAAGCAAGAGCCCTCAACTCGCCTGTTCTAAGGCCAGTATAGATGGCAAGGGTGATCATGTTTCGTTGCTGCTCGTGGGAGCATGCTTCCAGCAGCCGGGTGTATTCATCAAATTCGAAAGGGTCTGCCGGTGAGGTTTTTCTGGTGGTGACGGGCCTCACTCCTCCCGTGAGTCTTGCTGCATCCGCAAGTAAGTTGTTCTTCTCACACCAGCGAAGCAACTGCCTGAATCGCCCAAGGTAGGTGACGATGGAGTTGGGTTTGAGTGAGATGTGCAGCTCATTGCGGATCAGCTCTATGTCCTTGGGCATCAGCGTTGAGACCTGTCTGTCCTTACCCAGGACATTGATGCACGCCTCAATGGCGAACGGGTAGCCATGACGAGAGGTAGGCTTCAGCATAGGTTTGTGAAGCCGCCAGAAATCCTGATAGGCCTCCCAGATGGTGACGTTTCGCCGGCTTCCTCCAAATCGAGTCAGTGCTGAGCTGTCAGGGAAATGATGTGCGTAGCTGAAGGTACCGATCGCAATCTCATGCTTGATGGTGGCGAGCTTGTTGGTGGCAAACTTCACGTTCGCTTTGGTGATGGGGAGGTCGAGGACCTCCCGGCAGCGCGCCCGTTTATAGGTGAAGGTAATGCGCAGCTTTTTGCCATGAACCTCCAATCCAGTGACTCCAGCCACTAGATCATCATGTTTGACTCGACCCACTTGTCATACTCCGCAACGTTGTAACGAATCTGGTTATCCGGGGCTCGGCACCATACCCGCCCTTCCGGCCACTCTCCTTTTAAGCGCCGTCCCTCGGCGGCTTTTTCTGTCATGCCTGTCAGTTCGGCGAATAATTTCGGCCTCACCCACCTGGCACATGGGTAGACGAATTGCTGCATCTGTTGGTCCTCATTAGTCTGGTTATTTCATCCCGGCCTGCTCGGTTGTAGAGGAAGCATTCAACCTGCTTCCTGCTGCTGACCGCCTGGTCAAGGCGGTACTCCCCGAACGCCGGGCGTTTGAGTTGGTGCTGGTTGGCCAGCCGTCCAATGGCCTGGGCACTGACCCCCAGCTCCTTGCCCAGGTCGGTGGCGCTCCAGAGCTGGCCAGCAACTCGGGGCGCTTCGATGGGCAGATCGAAGTGCGCCAGGATGCGGCCGATCTCGGCGAGCTTGGCCGATCGGGAAAGGGTGGGGGAGCGCACGGCGCTGACCAGCTCATTGAGAAGCTGGCTGTCCTGGTCGATGGTCAGTTGAAGTTGTTGCATGGCGTGGCCCTCCTGTCCCAGAGGATGGGGCGCCGATTGAGTTGAAGGAAGGGCCGCTATTCAGTGCTGCAGACTGGTTTCATGAAAACGAGCCAGTGCGTGAGGCCGTTGCGGCCACTGGGGTGCCCAAATAATGGCTTGATGTCAGTGAGTGCCAATACCTCCCCAACTTTGACCTGGGTTTCGTTCCACTTGAAGATAAGCACGCCGTCAGGCGCCAGAACTCGGAAGCACTCGGCGAAGCCTCGGCGTAGGTCATCGCGCCAATCTGGGCCGAGTTTCCCGTATTTCGCGGCAAGCCAGCTCTTGGGCCCTGCTCGTGTGAGGTGCGGCGGGTCGAACGCGACCAGCTTGAATGTGTAATCTGGATATGGGAGTGCCCTGAAGTCCAGTTGTACATCGGGCTCAATACGGAGCGTGCGCGTGCCATCCAGGTTTCCGTGTGAGCGGTCTGTGACGGTCAGCACCTCATTGCGCTGGTCGCCGAAAACTACGTCAGGATGCTCGCGGTCGAACCACATCATCCGCCCGCCGCAACACGGATCCAGTACGCGCTTCCCTTCTGCCTGCTGCTTTGTCATGCCGCCTCCTCGTGTGGGATTGAAGTGAGGATCACCGGCTTGCCGAGTTTGATGGCCAGAGCGTGCTCTGCAGTGGCTTGCGGGCATCTTTCCCACCCAGGCAGCATGACAACCTGATCAACGGAAAATATGATTGCCTCTCGCTTATGCGGTTCAACAAAAGCAGGTAAAAAAGCCGATGCTAGCGTCGCGTGTCCGGCGCTTTGCAGGCGCTTGGCCTCATGTCTGAAGGCGTCTCGGTTGAAGTTGGGCAGGCCGGCCATCGGCCCGGCAATGTAGATTTTCGCCATGGTTGGTCCTTAAATAGAAAGCCCCGGACTGGCCGGGGCTTGAAATGTGAAACGCCGCATTGCTGCGGCGCTTGGCTATTGGTCATCGAAGTCGGGCTCATCGAAAGCCCACGGAGGTGCTGTAATCTTCTGGCCAGGCTTCCACCCCATCTCTTCGAGCAGCTCTGGATCTGCATCTTCCGGGATGTAGGCGTAGTATTCGTACACCATTTCTCCGCTACTCCCTGTATCTTCTAACCATTCCAGATTCAGACTTTCATAGGACTCTTCGGTCATTTCTAGGTAGTCACTGATGGCGCTCATATGTACCTCCGTTTGAATGAGTTGCCAGTATACCCCCTTAGAATTGACGTGTCGGTCAAAGTGCATACACCTCAACATCGCCAGCCGCGGTACCCGATAAAGCCCGGCGCCAGCACCTGCCTGAGGGGCAGGACGGGGAGGTGGGCTATCAGGGTCTTGAGCTGGGGGTTATCGGGTTGGCTATCGATGGTGACCCGGGCACCGGGGTTGATGAGTAGATATCGCTCCCTCACGTTCACCGCCTCTTCTAGGGTTAACCCTGTTTGGATAATTGGTTCTCTGAAGCGCACCCATTCATTCCTCGCCGCCCAGAGCGGCAAGCAGGGCCGGGATGAACTGGGAGAGCTCGCCGGTCACCAGGGCGAAGTCCGCGTCCAGGCGGGCGGCCGGATCTTCACTGGTAATGTCGTCGTTCTGCTCGCGCATGTCCTCGCTGAATTTGAGGCGCTTGATGGAGAGGTCGTCGCCCAGCACAAAGCTGAGGCGCTCACCCCAGTTCAGGGCCAACTTGGTGACCAGCTTGTCGTTGGCGAGGTGGTTTTTTACCTCGTCGGTCATCAGATCCTGCTGCTTGAAGCGGGCGATCCCGCCGTGCTCCATGGCGCTGCGCAGCTCGGATTCATCCTCCAGGGTGAAAGCTGCTGGCAGATTTCCCTCTTGCAGCCATGCGGTCATGGTGATCTCAGGTGGGTTCTTGAGCGCCACCGGCACCACCGGCAGGCTGCCAATGGACTTGCGCAGCAGGGCGAGCACGTCGTCCGCCTTCTTGGCGGAGGAGGCATCGACCATCAGCAGGCCGTCTGCCGGGTTGATCCAGGCGAAGGTCTGGCTGGTGCGGCTGAATGCCCGGGGCAGCAGGGTGTGCAGCAGCTCCTCCTTGAGCGCTTCCTTCTCTTTCTTCTTGAGGGCGCGGCCCTGCTCGTACTCGATGGCCTCCACCTTCTCTGCCAGCGCCTCCTTGATGACGGCGGTCGGCAGGATCTTGTCCTCGCGGCGTGCGCACAGCAGGATCTGGCCGTTGGCGGCATGGGTCAGGGTTCGGCCGAACTTGCCGAGAGGGCGGGTCCAGCCGAAACGGGAGAGGTCCTGGCTGCCGCAGGGGGTGAAGGCGCACGCCTCCAGTTGGGTTTCCAGATGGTCGGCGGTCAACTCGAACTGGCGGGTGAAACGGTAAACTTGAAGGTTTTTAAACCACATGGTCTGGGTCCTTTGGTCGGTTAGTTGCGGGCTTTCTTGGCCTGCAGGTCGTGAATCTTCTTGGCTGCGGCCTCGGCGGTTTGCCTGTCGCAGGTGATGCCGCCTGGCAGAACGAACTTGCCTGGCTGCTTGGGATCGGGCATGACGACGCCCAACCCGATGACTACTGCACCGCAGTAGGGGTTTTCCGTGGCTTTCATGAGGGTCCTCGACTTATCCACCGTTTCTGTGTGGCCAGCGGTGGATGGGTTGGGGGTATCAGGCGGCAGCGCTGATGGGCTCTGCTCCGGCAAGCAGCAGGGTGAGCTTGCTGACATCGCGGATCCGGCATTCACCGCGCCAGTTTGGGGCGAAGATGAGGAGCATGGAGCCCTTGGGGTTGCCCTTCATCTCCTCGCCGGTGGCCTTGTTGATGAAGCTCACCCGGCCGTTGCGCCATTTGCCATTGGCATCGTGGTAACCGGTGATGTGGCGCACCTCGCTGGCGCGCTCACCGGGGTACCATTCCGTGCTGGTGTCCTGGGGTACCAGCATGACGGTGCCAATGCCGCGCCCCTGCTGCTCGATGGCCTTCTCAACCCACGGCCCGATATCGGAGTAGGGCGGATTGAGCCAGGCCCATGGGGCCCGCGCCGACGGGCTGATAAAGTCGCCCCAGTCCACGCTCAGGGCGTCGATATCCGGTGTCAGGTACTTCTCGCAGAGCGCCGTTTCCGGCAGTGCGGCGGCATCAAGGGCGAAGTTGAATTCCAGATCCATCGCCCGGAACAGCCAGAGCGGTGTCTGGGTCATGTCGCGAGTTGCTTCTGGAGTGGTGGAGCCGCGATAGTCAGACATTGGCGGCCTCCTTTCTGGCTTTGCTGTATCTGGCAGCGTCCTCGCAGTCGTCAATGTGGCTGGCGCCATACTTCTCTCTGGCCGCCTCTGCGCAGGTGTACGCCTCGTATGGGTTGAATCCCCAGGTAACCTTGCCGCAATGCAGGCAGTTGCCTCGGGTACGGCCAGTGGTCTGCCGCCGCCGAGGACGTTTTGGCTTGCGGATCCCGGCGGCGGTGATCATGCGGCGCTCGTTGACGTTACGCGCCTGGAATGTGCGGCGGCTGATGGAGACGGCATACAGAAACGGGTAGATGACAGCATCATCCAGAAACCGCATGGCCTGCTCAGCTTCATCCTTGGTCAGCACCATGGCGTCTGAAAGGTTCACCGTGCAACCGCGCTCGGCCTTCCAGTAAACGTCGTTGCCATCGTAGTCGCCGCGGTTGACGTGAATGACGTATTCACCGCCGTCCGCACCCAAGCCTCCCTGGCTCTCATCAAGATACTGGTGGTCCACCCGCACGGTGACGAGCTCATCGACCAGCGCTTTGCTGAGCGGCAGATCGGTATGGCGGTCGTTGATGTGGCGCTGCGCTTCTTCCAGCGTGTAGACGTGCGCCCTGTCGAGATTGGTGGTGTAGCCGTTGCCGTTCTCAGCCCAGAACATGCAGGAGCTACCTGTGTTGCCGCGGCTGTCGCGCAGGTAGAAGCTGGTCATGCCGCCTCCTTGTGCTGTGCCGGTTGCCGACTGACTGCGAACTGTTCCTCCCACAGCTTCACCTTGAGCTCGCAGGCGTAGACGATCTGGCCGACCAGCTTCTCGCCGATACCCTTCACCTTGTCCAGCTTGTTCCCCTGGTGGCTCATCACCTTGTAGAGGGTGTCGATCCCGGCCTCCTCCAGTGGCTTGATGGTGCGCGGCGGCAGGCCGCATTCATGGATGCTGACCGTCTTGGCCCATTCGGTGCGCGGCTGCAGGTGGGGGTGGCTCTGCTCCAGGGCCTCCTGCATGAAGGCGAAGATGTCCCGGGTCATTTCGTCCGGGGCCCCGGCACCATAGGGCGTCGGGTAGATGGGGTTCATCCACTGGCTCAGCATGACCGAGCAGCCGGAGCCATCGGATTTCATGGCGTGCAGCTTCCAGTTGAGATCGTTGATGAGGTAAGGGAGGTTGGATTTCAGGCCATGATCCACCAGGTAGACGTTCCAGAGCGTGCCATCCTCACCCTTGTAGGTGTTACCGAGGTGTTTGTGCCAGACCAGCTTGGCAGCGCGGGCGCTCTCCAGCTCCATGATGACAGTGTGGCGGCGTTCCAGCTCGCGATCCTGCTCGTTGATGGCGCTCAGCAGCTCACTGATACGGCGCTCCAGCTTTAACACTTCCGCACGGTAGGCGGCCTCGTTGCTCTTGTGCTTGGCGATCGCAGTGCGCTGCTCCTCCAGCAGCTCGTTCTTCTCCTTGATGCGACGTTTCATGCCGGCAGGATCCATGGCGTTGAGGTCGCTCAACTGGCGTTCGAGCTGGCGGGAGGTGTACTGCAGGGCGCTGTACTTGGTCTGGACATCGTTCAGGGCGCGCTGGGCCTTGTAGAGCTCGTCGGCCATGGCCTCCAGCTCGGCGGCGCCTTCTTGCCGTGCTGCTGCGATGCGCTGCTCGGCTTCGGCCATCTGATTACGAAGGTCGCTGACTAGGGCTGCCTGGGTGAGCAACTCGCCATCCAGGACTTCCAGTTGGTCGATGAGCCAATTGAACTCGTCGATGTGGGCGTTGGCGGCCTCGCTGATCATGGTCAGGTTGGCGGTGAGCAGGGTTTCAAAGCTGCCGATGGCGGCCTTGGCCGGGCCGTCCGGCATCAGCAGGATGTTGCGGATCTGGCTGGTGAGGGTGTTCAGGGCGAGACGGGTCGCCTCGCTGGGGTTCAGCGTGGTCATGGCTGGTCCTCTGGTGGTGCGAAAGCCCTGTTGGCGGCGGGGCTGGTGATCAGTAGTTGATGGTCAGGTGGTCGATCTTGTTGCCGGCGATGTGCTTGATGAGGTTGATGGCTTTTTCCTCATCAATACCCAGGCCCATCAGATCCAGCAGGATGGCGCTGTTGATGCGGCCGCGGTGGGCGCGATTTGCAGCGCGGCGGGCATCTTCTTCGGCTTTCAGGCGCTGTTCGCGCTCGATGCGCTGGCGCTCTTGCTCGGCGGCGCGGGTGGCTGCCTCCGCTGCCTGGCGAGCGGCGTTGTCTTCGGCCTGCTGGCGGGCCAGCTCGGCGGCTTCGGCATCGCGGATGGCTTGCTGCTCGCGCTCTCGGGCTTCGCGCTCGCGGCGCTCGGCATCGAGGCGGGCTTGTTCTTGGCGTTGGGCTTCCGCTGCAGCAGCCTGCTCTGCGATGCGGCGTTCACGATCTTCCTGTTCGCGGGCTGCCTGTGCTTGGCGCAGACACTCCAGCTCGGCAGCTTGCGCCTCCCGCTCTTTGGCCTTTTCAATGGTGGTGCGCAGGTGCAGCACGGCGGCGTCCTTGGCCACACCGGCTTGGGCGGTCATTTCTTCCCAGCTGTCGTCGATGGCGATCGCTTCAATCTGCTGCAGGTAGTTCTCCAGCTCGGTGCTCGGCAGCTCAGCGCTAACCTGCTTGGCATCGGCGAAGGTGGTCATGCGCTCCTTCAGGGCTGCCACCCGGGCTTCTTCTGCTGCTTCGTACTGGGTGAGCGGGGCGCGCACCTCGTCTTTCAGGGCGTCCAGGGTGTCGCGCAGTACCTTGCGGTTCGCATCGATGCGCTTGGGGATTTCCTTGTACTGGTCGGTCAGCTCTTTGCCGAGCCCGTCCAGGTAGGTTTTGGTCTTGGCGACGGCATAGGCGACGCTGGCGATCTCTTTTCGCCCTTTGGCGGTAGCCACATCCGGCACCAGGCTGGAGGCCTTCTGGCGAATATCGGCCAGCAGCTCAGTCACGCCCTGGCCCTCTGTGAACAGGGCGACGGCGGTAGTGGGTTCGATGACAACCAGCTGGGTCTGGGCGGTGTCGGTCTTGGCTTGATCGGTCATGTCGGAGTCCTTGTGGCGCTCGGCCATAAAAAAGCCCGCTGGTTGGCGGGCTGAATGGGTTGAGGTGGTTGGTTACGCTTGCGGCTGGTCGAGTTGGCGCTTGCGCTCTCCGGCGAGCTGCTTGATGCCGGCGATGATGTTGGCATCTCCGGTTCCATTGGCCCACTCCCAAGCATCGGTGTAGGCCTTCTGCCACTCGGTGATATCGCTGGCCACATGGATGGCGGCGCTGTGGTCGGCGTAGGCGCTGGCGTGGTCAACTTGCTCGCCAGCATCCACTTCTTGTTGCTGCACTGGCTGATGCTGAGGGTCAGCCTCAATCACCGGCCGCCGCCCGCGCATTGCATCAAGGGTGCGGTTGCCAGATGATGGCGGCGTTACATCCCGCTCGACCCGCTCACCTTCGAACTCGTCCGGCGTGTAGACGCCCATGATAACGTCCGGGCAGTAGAGGCGCGCCCAGCGCTTGGTGGCCAGATAGGCCAGCTGCTGGCGCGGGTCATCAGCCCAGAGCGTGGAGTTGCGGGTACGAGCCTGAGCCAAGTACAGCTCCAGCATCCGCGGCTCATCCTCACCCTTGATGGTGGCCCAGACTTTGATGCCAAGGCCCTCTTCATCTTTCAGTGTCCAGCCGGGGGCGCGATATTCACCTTTATCCCCCTTTCTGATATCGAACTTGCCAATCACCTTGCTCCAGTCACCGAACCATTCGAAGTGGAGCCGGTCGCGGGTGGGGGCGAGGGCGGTGATCACGGCGTTGACCAACTGCGCCTCATAGCCAATCTTGCCGGATACGAAGTGGGTCTTTTGCGCCACAGCGAACGGGTTCATCCCCCACTGTACCGCCTGCATCACTACTGCCAGGCAGTCGCCCGGGCTGTTGCGGTATTCCTGAGGAATGGTTACCTTGCCGGTGGCCATGATATTGGCGAGGCTCACCATTGAGTTCATGCTGGCCACGTCGAGGGTGAGATTTTGCCCCATGCCCTGAGGGGCGGCTGCAATTTGCTGGCTGCCGAGCTCGGCAATCTGGTTGTTCACGCTGCTCTCCTTGCCCATGCCGGGCGGGTAAGTGGTATCAGGTCGTGCCAGTCGTTATTGACGCGGCACTCGTGGAATTTGCGCAGGTCGCGGCGGTAGAGGTCTTTGCCAGCCTCTTTCCACTCCTGCTCGAGCGGGCGAACCCGCACCGGGTAGCGGCCGCACTCAATGGCTGAGCTAACCGCGATAAAGATGAAGTCCGGAATCTCGTCGTAAATTTCGCGAAAGCCATCCGAGTACATGGCGTCCTGGACGTGGTAGCGGAACTCTTCGACGTGGCGCTCGAAGCGGCCCATGTCGTCCACCTTCTTCACGTCTGCTATGATGGGGAAGTTGTTGAGCTTCTTGTCTGGCCGGCAGCGGCAGAGCTCTTCTGTCTCTCGGTCAGTCCAGTAGAGCGACCCTTCGCATAGCCCGTCCTGTTCCAGCAGCCAGCGGGCGTCCGGGTGGGCGAACACGCTTTCGCGCATCAGCTGTAACTTGTGGTCATCCTCGAACGAGATGATGGTCTTGCCCAGCTCGGTGCAGTTGGCCATAAATTCCTTTTCCTGTTCCTTGCCGGCGTTGGTGCGGCGGTTAAATTCAGGGGCGATGATGAAGCGGTCCTTGAACTCTTCCGGCTCCAGCAGCAGGCAGTGCAGGGCGGTACCCATGTCCAGCGCTTTGAGCTTCTCCTCATCGACCGGCGCGCTCTTGCGCCAGATGTAAGTGGCCGGGCTCTCGGCGATGTCGTCGAGCTGGGATTTGCTGATCCCGGGGCCGGAGTGGTACTCCTCGTTGGTGAGTCCCAGCACCAACCCCTGTGGCAGGGCCAGGCTGGTATCGACGGCGGCGTTCATGCCGAACCTCCATTTCTTTTCGGTCGCAGCCATTCAAATCGCCAACGTCCAATAACAAGCGCATTGCGGTTGCCATTTCGTTGGCTAAACAGCAGCGGGTGCAGTTCGATGTTTTTGAAGTGGATTCCATAGCCAAGAATGCGGAAGTACCACATGCCAGGCTCGCTATACATGAATGTGTCTCTCATGCTGCGCTCCTGTGCTGGTACTGTTCCCACTGCTCTTCGCTCATGGCGTCGTGCAGCTGGGCAACGTGGTCATTCCATGCCTGTTGGGCGAGGGTTCTCAGCCCGGCGTCCAGCACCTGCTGGATCTGCAGGGTGAGAGGCACCTTGTCGCCGGACACCATCAGCAGGTAGATGGCCTGGTTGAGCTGGGTGGCTCGCTCGGCGTCCACCTCGGCGAGCAGGGTGGCTGCGTCGGTATCGAGCAGGCCGGCCAGCAGCCGCGGGAGGTTGATCTCGACCCACTGTGCAACCCACTCAGCTTCGGCGTTGGCCTCGGCCTCGCGGCTTTCCAGCAGGGCGAGCAGGGTGGTTTCGTTGGTCATGGCTACATCTCCATTTCAAGCCGCAGGGCGCGCGCTTCGTGATACTCCTCGATGGCGCGGCGGGCAGCGGTGCGTTGGTGGGCAAGCCGGCGCTCTGCTGCGCTGGGTTCGACGGTCACGCTGTAGCGGTGTTGGGTGCGGGGCGGCATAGAGCCGCGAAAGCCCATCACCTGGGCTTCGGTCAGTTGCTTCATGGTCTGGGTCCTGTGGTGGTTTATCCAAAGGCGGCCACAACCTTTCTGGAGCCGCCTTTGGATACCGGCTCGAAAGCCGGCACCGTGTCACCTTCCAGCCCCGCATTCCGGTTTGAACGGGTCAGCGGGGATCTGCCGGGCCAGCAGATTGCGTGTGGTGACTGCCCTATCCGAATTGTTAAAGAGCGAGCTCAGCCTAATTTGGCGTGAGCGAAGCCAAAGCATCCTTACGGTGCTTGAGAAAGAGGCTTTGGCTACGGCGCTATGAGGGAAGCGCCAGACCCGGGTCAGACGGTGTTGCGGTGGAACTCGGCGCGCCAGTGGAGGAGGGCGCTGTGCTTGGTGAAGCCGGTAGTGCGGCGCTGGGCGGCGCGAGCGGCGACGATGTGATGCTGCTCGGTGGCAAGCATGGCGATATGCAGGCGCTGCTTGATGGCCCGGCGGCGGGCGGCGTTGCCATTCAGGCGGTCGGCGATAGCGGCTACGATCTGGTCAGCTCGTTTCGCGGCTCTGGAAAAAATGCGCTTGGTCATGGTACATTCACTCCTGTTGGCGAGTTGGTCCTCGCTAATACCCACTTGATTCGTCATGCTGGGTCCTGTTTGCCGGGGTTGGTCCCCTGGCGACTTCCGATTGGGGGTGGTACCCCAGTCCTTCAAAGCCCGCCCTGTGCGGGCTTTGTCGTTCTTACGCGCTGGTCAGGCGCTTCTCACTGCTGCCCTGGTGAGGGGCCGGGTCCTGTTGCCGGGTGTCTTAATTTGGTATCAATTTCCATTTTTCAGGTACTTTGCTCGGCGGTGAATGCTTCTAGCTTTCTTGCAGTCATCACACCTACACCCTTGCTCGTACCTGCTATTTGTTCCGCATGCCTTTACCTGTCTTTTGGAGTTGTTAAGTCCACTATCCCAGGCATGCTTAGAGTTTTGCGATGCGCTTACCCACTCAAGGTTTGCGACATTGTTGTTTTGCTTATTTCCATCCTTATGATTCACCTGTGGCAGCTGGTCAGGGTTTGCTATGAATGCCTGCGCAACAGCCCTGTGAACCTTGAAGTAGATTGATTTACCACCCCTGCCGCCTACTCTTGATGTGATGAACGCATATCTCCCTGACGTGTTCACCTTCACCAATTTCCCTGTTCTCTTAGAGAGAACAAGACCCGTATCCGATACAGAAAAAAACTCTTCAAAACCAACAACATCTCTATATTCCACCTGGAGCAGCTCCATAACTGAAAGCTCTAGATATACCACTACGAAAAGAGCACTACCGCGTTTTGGTCGCTCCATCCTGGCTTTTGGTACTGCCGCGACTGCGAGATATTTTTTGCATGCCAGCGCTCTTTTTGTAGTGCGCTCACCTTCCAGCAAGCTCGGTTCGGATAAACACGCTGCGCGTGTTGCTACGAACTAGGCGGGATCGATGGCAGTTGCCGCCTCATTGTTCACTGCCACCACCCCAAGACCTTCACCACGATTGGCCGCCTTCCACGCTGCCCCTTGCTGTTATCGGTCTTGGTCTGTTCGATTGCTTTACCGAACAAGGCAAAGGTTAATATTGCCGAACACTTGCGTCAATAGAAAATGTTCGGTTTTGCGAACTATTTTTTGGCGAGGGGTTGTTCCGCCAAATTGCGGACACAAAAAAGCCCGCGCGATGCAGGCTTAATTGAGGTGCATGCTTTTACTCTTTTGTGTTCCGGCGCAGTTCCACCATGCGGCCGAAGACAATCGCGTCCTTGATGGGCACCACACCCAGGCGCTGGTCGTCAGTCACCAGGGTTATGCCAGACAGGCCATCAAGCGCCTTGAGCAGTCTATCTTGTTGGCTGCTGACTATCCTTGCCAGCACCACGTCGTTGTGGCGGGGAGTGCGATCTGCCAGGTCGATAACACAGATGTCGCCGCTCTTGATGCCGGAGCCCGCGAGGTTGTCATCGTTAGCAATGATACCGATTAGCTGCCCATCGTAATCGCTGTATATGGTGTCGCGCCCATCAAGGGTGTGCAGGGCATCGGTTGGGTGCTCGGTGAGATCTGACATTTCCCACACGGACACCTTGCCAAGGTGCGTATCCGCTACATAGGTACCGCTCTCTTTACCGGTATAGAGCCATAGCGGGTCGCAGCCGATAGCTTTGGCGATAGAGAGCAGGCTGCTGACGCGCAGATCTTTGTGCGGGTCTGACAGCAGAACGGATATCACCGCCTTGCTCACGCCTGACTTGCGCACCAGGTCGGCTTGGTTCCAGCCGCGCTCATTGAGCATGTATTTCAGTCGATCTCTGAAAGAGGTCATGTCGCTCTCGTTCGAATAAAAAAACACTTCCCTATTCTGTCCTATTTCTTGTGCGCGATGCCGATGGTTGACTTGTTCGGAAAAGCGAACCAAAATGGGTTCTGTATTGTCAGTACCCACAACAGGACCCAGACCAATGAAGAAACATCAAGCCATCCAGTTTTTTGGCGGAAGTAACGCAATGGCTCGCGCCTTGGGCGTTACCAAAAGCACCGTATCTGAGTGGCCGGAGGTAATCCCGGCCAAGTATGCCACGCGCATTCATTTCGCTTCCGGTGGTCGTCTTGACTTCTGTCTTGAGGATTACCGCCCCGATCAACCTGAAACCCAGCAGGCCGCCTGACCACCGGCCTGTTTCAGCACCAACAGAGGACCACCCCAATGGGAAGAATTGCCCAGCCAGACCATGAAAATCTGAGCACCATTTCTCCACTTCGCGTTCGCGGAAACCCCGCGCAGCGCCAGGTATGGAAGGAAGTCGGCGCCGAAATGAACATGACCGAAACTGCATTCGCCCGCACCTCGCTGCTCATCTTGCTCAAGGCAATATCTCAGCACGAGCCGCAGATCCTGGCGAGAGCCGTAAAACGAGCCAACCGGAGCCTGGTTGAACAAGGGTTCCCGCCCGTGACCGTCGAAGAAATCCTTGAGGGATCCGGCCTGCCCGAGCGGGGCCTGCTGCAGTTCACCCAGGAGGATGAGGCCGCATACAACGAAGAGCGCCCACTCCGCCCACTGCAAAAACTCATCAATTTCGTTCTCGGGAGGTAACCAATGAACACCCTAGCCAGACCGCCACGACCGGCATCCCAGTACGTCAGCGATCGCGACAACATCGTTTTGAAGGCCGTCATGCATGAGCTGGCCCTGGCCCTCGATGAGCCGCTGATTTCGACCGCACATGCCGCTGGCACCGATCGCCAAGCCGTTCGCCTTGCTCGCGAACTCGAGGCCCGCACTGTTGAGCGTGCCGAGGCGCAGCCTAGCGCCTAATTTCCCCAGGCCCGCCTTACCACCGGGCTTTTTTAAACAGGACCCAAGAAATGACCAATTCAACCATGGCCCATGGGGGCCACCCCTTGCCGCACGATCTCAACCACTGCCCGCTGTGCGGCAGTGAGCTGCGTTCCGGTACCGACGATCACGCCTTTGAGTGCCCGGCTTGCCCCTACACCGAACAGGAGGTGATCCATGCGTAAATCACCGGTCGCCTCAATCTGCCGCAATACCTTGAACCTGTTCGACGAGATCGTGGTGGACAACTTCGCCGGCGGCGGTGGGGCCAGCACGGGGATCGAGATGGCGCTGGGTCGCAGCCCGGAGATCGCCATCAACCACGACCCCGACGCTATCTCCATGCACACCGTCAACCACCCAACAACAGAGCACTATTGCGAATCGGTGTGGGATATCGTGCCGCGTGACGTGGTGGCCGGCCGCCCAGTGGGGCTGGTCTGGCTGTCTCCCGACTGCAAGCACTTCTCCAAGGCCAAGGGCTCGACCCCGGTCAGCAAGAAGATAAGGGGCTTGGCGTGGGTCACACTGCGCTGGGCTGCGACTGTTCGCCCCCGGGTGATCATGCTGGAGAACGTCGAGGAGTTTCAGACCTGGGGCCCGCTGCTGATCGACGCTGAGGGTAACGCTCGCCCGGACCCGGCCAAGAAGGGCCGCACCTTTAACAGTTTCATCAACGCCCTGGCGGCGCAGGGCTACAAGGTGGAGTGGCGGGAGCTGCGCGCCTGTGACTACGGCACCCCGACCATCCGCAAGCGTCTGTTCCTGATCGCCCGCCGGGATGGCGCCCCCATCGTGTGGCCCAAGCCGACCCATGGCGATCCCGCCAGTGCAGAGGTGAAAACCGGGAAACTGCTGCCGTGGCCGACTGCTGCCGATGTGATCGACTGGTCGATCCCGTGTCCCTCAATCTTCCTCACCCAGGAAGAGGCCAAAGCCCAGGGGCTCAACGTTAAGCGACCACTGGCCGAGGCCACGATGCGCCGGATTGCCAAGGGGGTGGAGCGGTTCGTCATCAACGCCACCGAGCCATTTATCGTGAACACCAGGAATGGTGAGCGCGAGGGGCAGCAACCCCGTGTCCGTGGAATCGACCATCCACTTTGGACTGTTACGGCGCAGGGGTCGCAAGGGGCTATTTGCATCCCGACACTTGCCCCGTTCATCACAGAGCATGCCAACGCCAGCCATCAGCGCAACATGGCGGCGGATGAGCCGCTGCGCACCATCTGCGCCCAGGTAAAGGGCGGGCACTTCGCTCTGGTGGCGCCGGTCATCGCCCGCCAGTTCGGCAACTCAGTTGGCCAATCGGTCGAGGAACCGCTGGGCACTGTGATGGCCAAGGCCGACAAGAGCCAGCTTGTGCTTGCATCCCTTGCCAAGCACTACACCGGGGTGGTGGGCGCAGAGCTGACCAAGCCGCTGCCAACTGTGACCACCGTTGACCACAATTCGCTGGTTACCAGCCACTTGGTAAAACTGCGCGGCACCTGCCAGCACGGCCAGCCGGTAACTGAGCCTATGCCAACCGTCACAGCCGGCGGCCTGCATATCGGCGAAGTGCGGGCCTTCCTGCTCAAGTATTACGGCACCGACTCAACCATCCCCTGTTCTGAGCCACTGCATACCGTGACCACTAGGGACCGCTTCGGTCTGGTCACCGTGCGCGGCGAGGATTACCAAATCGTCGATATCGGCATGCGGATGCTCGAGCCCCATGAGCTGTTCGCCGCACAGGGGTTCCCGGCCGATTACGTGATCGACCACGACGCCACCGGCAAGAAGTTCACCAAAACCGCGCAGGTGGCCCGCTGCGGCAATGCAGTGTGCCCGCCACTGGCTGCGGCTCTGGTACGAGCCAACCTGCCAGAGATGTGCGCAGATGCGCAGGTGGAGGCTGCATGAACACCGTTATCAAATTCCCGGGGCCCAGTGCCCCACATACCCCCCCTCAGAAGGAGGCCCGCGTGGTCGCAGATCTTGATGATGGGTTTACCCGTGTTGCCAATGAGCTGCTGGATGCGCTGATGCGCACCAAAATGAGCGGCACACAGAGCCAGGTGGTAATGGCGGTGATCCGTCAAACCTATGGCTACCGCAAGGCGAAGGATCGCGTTCATACCGGCTATCTGGCAGAGCTGACAGGTCTTCATAGTAATCGCATCAAGGATGCGGTAGTGGAGCTAGAGAAGCGCAACATCCTGAAGATAGAGAGGGGGAGCGGCATCTTCTTCATGGTGGCGGTAAACAAGGTCATTTCTGAATGGATTTCGGACAAAATTGAGTCCAGAGATTCCGCGCGGAAATCCGTGAAAGCATCACGGAAATCCGTGAGTGAAATCACGGAAATCCGAGATTCGAATCACGGAAATCCGTCCACAACAAAAGAAAACTATCAAAGAAAGGAAAAGATAAAGATCTCTTCGTCGAAGAACGCTGACGCGCTCCCCGACGCCGGAGTCGATGAGTCGGTATCTGCTCCCGTCGAGAAGATCCGGCCTGATGCTGCCATCCAGACCCCGAGTGGGAAATTCTGGGGCACTCAGGACGACCTGACCGCTGCCGAGTTCATCCACGGCAAGGTGCTTGTGGTGAACCCGACGGCCAAGGCCCCCAACTGGGCGCAGTGGGCGAACGATATCCGCCTGATGCGAACCCAACTGGGGTACACCCATCACGAAATCTGCTCGCTGTTCAAGTGGGCCAACCTCGACCCGTTCTGGTCAGCCAACGTGCTGTGCCCCAAGACCCTGCGCAAGCAGTGGGACAAGCTCACCGCCAAGCGTGCCGGGGTGGTGCGCCAGCCAGCTCGCGGGGACGAGTGGGATCTGACCAAAACCATGACTGCCGACAAGCTCAACCAGTTGATTCAGGAGGGGTACTGATGGCCATGAAACCGTTGAGTGAGGTGCTGACCAGCATGCCGAGCGAGTTGCCCGTTACGCCGGTGCGCCAGGTGGCCGCAGTGGTTACCGATCGGGATACCCAGGTGGTGAGCAAGTTGCTCGAGCAGCTCAAGGTGATCTTTCCTGCCTGGCTGCGTTCGTTCCCCACCCCGCAGGTGCAGGAGCGAGCGCTTCGGGAATGGACGGTTGCGCTGGTTGAGGCCAATTGCACCAGTCGTGATCAGCTGGCGCAGGGTATGCGGGTTGCCCGATCTCAGGGGATCCCGTTTTTTCCAAGCCCTGGGATGTTCATCAAGTGGTGCGAGATAACGCCGGAGTCGCTGGGCCTGCCAACAGTGGACGCCGCCCTGGTCGAGGTGCGCACCCGCCGGTTTACCCATCCTGCAGTGGAGCTGGCCGCCAAGGCTACGAGCTGGGAGCGCCAGACCCTGGGCTTGGAAGCCTACCGGCCAGTGTTCGAGCAGGCATACGCCCAGCTGCTGCGCCGGGTTGTCGCCGGGGAGGACTTGGGGGCCGAAGTTCGCAAGGGGTTGCCTTCGCGGGAACAAATCCAGCACAGCCCAGAGTATTACCAGCAGACCGGCCAGCGCGGCGTGGAAAGCCTCAAGGCCCTGTTCAAGCGAGGAGGGATGGCCAATGTTCAATCCTGACGTAATCGCCGCGGTCAAGGCCGCGAAATTCTGCCGGGTGGTGATTTATCCGGCCGTTCGGGGATGGTGCGGGGAGCGGTTGCTGCTGGAGGTGGCAGACGAGATCGCCGCGCTGGGGCATACGGACTGCCAGCGTGGGGCAGGGCACTGGCTGGTGCTCGACACGACGCCTGAGCAAGTGGCGGAGGAGGTCGAACGGCTGAGAGGCGCGCCAGTACTGGCGTTGCGGCGTGGTGTTGCGTTTGGAGCTGTGGATAACTTCGAAGGGGAGGGCCTTGCCAACCAGTGACACGGGGTGTAGCGCGCCGTACCATTGCCAGTGCCGGACTTAGACCACCCGGTAGTTTGACCAAAGGACCCAGACCATGACCAAACCACATACCCGAGATCTATCCGTAGCGACCCAGCTGGGCCGCGTAATTGCGATCATGAGCGACGGCAAATCCCGCACCCTGCGCGAGATCGAGCGCGAGTGCTGGAGCCGCTACGGCCACGCTGACACCCAGGCCGCCATCAGCGCCAGACTGCGCGAAGTCTGCTGCCACGGCTGGGTGAAGCACTCCAACTGCAAAAACATCGACGGCAAGCAGGTGTGGCATTACCACCTGACCCCGTTCCCCACTGCGGAAGCCGTCGCGGCTAAGGCGGTGGCGGCATGAGCTTGTTCTCCTCCACGTTCAGCATGGCTCGCCAGCTCGGTACCACACTGCGCTTGCAGGTTCGCCTTGCCATGCTGGCCGGCATGCGTGCCTGGGTTGGCCCTTCTCGCTCGCCAATCGCACTGAAAAACCGCAGCTGGCCAGCATCGAACCCGCGCAATGACCGGGTCGCGGCAACCAAACGCGCCGCCCGCCGTCGCCGCAACCAAGCCAAGCGGGGGTGAAGGTGAGCGAATATCCAAAGCACTTCCTGCGCAGCCCGGAAATCCGAGCCCGCGCCTGCCAACTGGTAGCAAGCCTGCCGGTTGACCAGGACAAGCCGCTGGTTATCGAAATCAAGGAGATGACCCGCAGCCTGGCCCAAAACGCCCTGTTTTGGGCGGTAATGACCGACATCGCCGAGCAGGTCAACTGGCACGGCCGCAAGCTCTCCAAGGAGGACTGGAAGCACGTTCTCTCCGCCGCCCTGTACCAGCAAGACGTGGTGCCGAATATCGACGGCAATGGCTTCGTAGTGCTGGGTAAGTCCACCTCCAAGATGACCGTGCGCGAGATGCGCGATCTCATTGAGCTGGCCCAATCCTTCGGCGCCCAGCAGGGCGTGAAGTTCGGGGATGAATCCCGCCGCGGCTTTGACTGGGTGGCGGCATACGGGAGGGCGGCAGCATGAGCGACCAACTCACCCATACTCGCCTGTCTGAGATTGCCTGCTCATGGCTCAAACGCCCAATGAGCAACAAGGGGCCAGCCTGCCAGATCGCCATGATCGAGGTCGGCGGGCTCTATGGTGGAGAACGGGCTGACGCCTGGGGCTACCGCTGGGGCTGTAACGGCGGCTCCGTTCTTGTGGAGGTGAAGGTCTCTCGATCTGACTTCCTCGTCGATGCCAAGAAGCCGCACCGCAATGGCAAGGTTCTGGGGATGGGGACCTATCGGTACTACATGTGCCCAGAGGGCATCATCACTCTGGACGACCTGCCTCATGGCTGGGGATTGCTCTGGGTGAACAGCCGCGGCCATGTGAAGTTGCTTGCCGGGCATGTGTGCATGCTGCTCGGCCACAATGGACGCGGAGCCGAAACTGTCTGGGCGCACCAGAAGAATGACCAGCTTGAGCTGGAGATGATGGCCCTCGTACTGAGCCGGATCGGGGATCCTGAGGTTATGAATCGCCGACTGCGTGATGCAGAGCAAAAAGCACAGCGTTTGGCGCGTTATCACGATGACTTCCATCGTCAGGAGCGTGAGATGCAGGCTCTGCGTTGGAAGGTGAAGGGCATGAGCGAGTTGCTTGATGCTCATGGCGGGGAGGTGGCCGCTGCATGAGCAAAACCAAGGCTGATAAGCAGCACCTCTCCGACGTTGCCTCCCTGGGTTGCATTGCCTGCCGCAATGCCGGGCATGGCGCCACGCCAGCGGAAATCCATCATGTGCGCTCTGGCGCCGGGATGGCGCAGCGTGCGGCTCACACTCGGGTTATGCCCCTTTGTCCTCGCCATCATAGGGCCTGCTACCCCACCGGTTTCCACGCTGCATCGCGCACCTGGCAACAGGAGCACGGCAGCGAGGAGGCCCTGCTCGAACAGGTAGCCCGGGAAGTGGCCGAGCTGCGCAAGAACACCATCGGGAGAGCGGCATGATCCGCCTCTCTGCTCTCGACGCGGCCCGCCTGCTGGACAAACACCCGAAAGCCAAGACCGTAGTGAACAAGGTCAAGAAGGCGCAGCAGGTGGATGCCCTGCACGGCAAGGTGCTGGCCCAGCTGGTTGGCTTCCCTGACCCCACAACCGAGCTGGTATTCCACCCCAAGCGCCGCTGGCGCCTCGACTTCGCCTGGCCCACCCGCATGATCGCCGTCGAGATCCACGGCGGGATCCACTCCGGCGGCCGGCACACCCGCGGCAAGGGGTTCGTGGAGGACCGCGCCAAGATGAACGAGGCAGCCCTGCTGGGGTGGACCGTCATCGAAGCCACGCCAGAGCACATCCAATCCGGCCAGCTGCGCGCCTGGCTGCTTGCCGCTTTCGACCAGACCAAAGACCAGAGGACCAACCCATGACCAACTCTATCGAAATGGCTCTGCGCCTATTCTCGCCGAAGGGGGCGCTCCATGAGCCCGCCGCCGGCAGGCAGTTCAATGCTCTGGGCCGGGACGAGTTCATCGGCGCCCTGCAGGTTGCTGCAAAGAACAACCCCCAGGGGCTCCAGTTCCTGATGGCTGATCACCTAAGTGATGAGGGGGCTATTCAGGGGCTGCTGGCCCACTTCTGCACCACTCTTGGCAGCAGTGATGCCGGCGGCATGGCCATGGCTATCCTGCTGCGCCGCCCTTTGCCTGAGCAGTTGGAGCGCCTGGTGCTGTCCCACCCGCATTATGACAAGGAGCGCCGCCGGGCGGCCGTGGTGATGGAAAAGGCCAAGCGGGCGCACCGCGCGGGGAATGATCACGAATACCAGCGCCTTCTGGATGAGCGAAACGGGATCCTGTCCCTGGCCAATGACCACTGCGTGGCCGAGATGATGCAGTCAGGGCGCTGCCCGCACTGCAGGGGAACCGGATTACGGCCACGCCGGGGGGACGAGTGCCCGAAGTGCCACGGTACCGGGCGAGTAGTGCCCGATGCTGAGTTGGTGTCGCGCCGGTTCGGCCAGGAGATGCGCCAGAGTGTCGAGCGGTTGGTTGATGAGGTGATCCACCAGGCGTCAGATCTGGCCAAAGTCATGGACCGGCAAGTACGGGAGATGAGAGCCGCTTGAGTAAAGCATGGTTCAGGTGCTATCTGTTTACCTTGTTCCAATCGTTTGTTGGGTGGGGTAAATGGATAGCAAGCTGAAACCTACTGCTCTTCAAGTGGCTGGATGGGGGCTTCTCCATGGCGATTTCTTTGACTTTCACGAGGTGGTAGAGCAGCTGGGCATTTCTGCTGAGGTGGCTCGCGATGCAGTCGTTTATCTCCGATCCCTTCGCTATGTGGACACGCTGGCAGAGACACGCAGTTGCAAGCGTGAGGCAGGGAAGAGAAGCCCTCAGCGAGTGTTTATCAAGGTGCTGGCTATTCATCCAGAGCCGATTCCAGATGTACAGTCTTTCAGGCTAAATGTGTTGCGGTCGAAGTTGGTCCGCCTTTCTAAGGCTATGCCTTCACCTCGGGGAGCTCGCTGAGGCATGTGGTGTAACGGGGGCTGAGCTGCTCCCGCTTCATCATCCATTCCTGGGTATCCCGGCCGCGGGCTGCGAAGTAGACCTTGCCCAGTCGCCCATGATTGATCTTGTCGATGACCTGCATCAGCGCCTCGCTGCGCGGTGACTGCTGCTCCGCAGCGAACAGGTCGCCCTGCTGCGTGTGGGCCGGGGTGAAGTCGGCCAGCATGATACCCCCCTTCTGATAACGTTGCTCATCGCGCCAGATCCTGGGAAGTAGTTGGGGGATCAGGGCCAGCAGCGCCCGGGTGTCATTGGTGGGCATGGCCAGCTTGGTGCTCACCTGGTTGCCGTAGTAGGGGGCCTTGTCGCTAAACGGGCTCGTGCGGATGAACAGGGTGACGTGGCGGCAGCACATCCCTTCCCCCCGGAGCTTCTCAGCTGCCCGCT
Organism: Aeromonas sp. FL131; assembly: GCF_049860615.1. Classification (NCBI taxonomy): domain Bacteria; kingdom Pseudomonadati; phylum Pseudomonadota; class Gammaproteobacteria; order Aeromonadales; family Aeromonadaceae; genus Aeromonas; species Aeromonas sp. FL131. The sequence continues at coordinate 2,295,870 of NZ_CP187595.1, read as the reverse complement.
CCATGTAGCCAGCCAGCGCCTGGTGCATAGGGCCGATCTGGGTGATGCGCTCCCCAAAGCTGCGTGAGCAGATGATCTGCTGCTTGGTCTGGGCCTCTTGCTCCAGCTCGGCACAGGGGATCCCCCGCAGCTCCTGCACCGTGCGTTCGACCACCACGCCATACCGGCGGCGCAGCACCTTGGGGTCAGCAGCAACCAGGTCCGCCACCGTCTTGATGCCCTGAGCCTCCAACTTGGCCGACAACCGCCGGCCAATGCCCCACACCTCCTCGATCGGGGTGATGGCCATCAGCCTGGCGCGCCGCCCTTCATCCCGCAGATCCACCACGCCCCCGGTCGCCGGCCACTTCTTGGCGGCGTAGTTCGCCAGCTTGGCCAGGGTCTTTGTTGGGGCAATACCCACCCCGACGGTGAGACCCGTCCACTGCAGCACCCGCTCGCGGACTTGGCGGCCATACTCCGCCAGATCGCCCGCCCATCTATCGCTCAGCTCGATGAACGCTTCATCGATGCTGTATACCTCCACCGCCGGGGCCATCCCCTCCAGAATGCTCATCACCCGCTGGCTCATGTCACCGTAGAGCGCGTAGTTGCTAGAGAACCAGACCCCGCCCATGGCCTCAAAGAACTGGCGGATCTGGAAGTAGGGGACCCCCATCTTGATGCCGAGCGCCTTGGCCTCCGCTGAGCGGGCCACCACACAGCCATCGTTGTTGGAGAGCACCACTATGGGGCGCCCCTTCAAGTCAGGCCTGAACAGCCGCTCGCATGAGGCGTAGAAGTTGTTCACATCGACCAGGGCAACAGCGCAGTGTTTGTTCATGGGGTTGGCATCAGGTGCACGACACCGGTCACCACTCCGAAGATTTCCAGCTCCTGCCCCTCACTGAAATGGATGGGCCGATATGCCCGGTTGCCAGGCAGTAGCGCTATCGAGGGCTCAAGCTGCAGCTCCTTCACCGTGAATTCGCCATCGACCGCGGCGACCACCACACTGCCATGGCGCGCCTTGCGGCTGCGGTCCACTATCAGCAGGTCACCATCACGGATCCCGTGATCCACCATGCTGTCGCCGGCCGCTCGAACGAAGTAGGTTGCGGCCGGGTGCGCGATGCAGAGCTGGTTCAGGTCGATGGTTTGCTCCACGTAGTCCTGGGCGGGGGACGGGAAGCCACAGGCGGCCGGGGAGAGGAACAGGGGGATTTCCAACGCCGGGGCGTCAAGGTCGGGAACTGCGTACATGTTTGGAGCTCTATTGTGCTGTATATAAATACAGTATAGCTGCGCCAACGATGAAGATCATCATGGAGCGATTGACTCCGGATTGAGGTAAAATATCGGCAATTTCAGAGCGTGGAGTCGCCAATGTCGTTCAACCTGTGTTCCCTGCCGAAAGAAGAGCAGGAGAGAGTGGAAATCGAAAAAGCCGCCGCCTACGCGGTGTGGAAGGAGCGGAACCCAGAGATCAAGATCCCAGCCGAGAGCGAGGCAGGGAACTACAAGGGGGAGATGCAGGCCTACTTCCTGCAACAGGTAGAGCGGTACCGGAAGGTGAAGTAAGGTGCATATGACCCAGGAAACTGAAGGGCTAAATGCGTTGGTGAAAAGGGCAAGTGATAGGCATCACAAGCCATATTATGACTGGATAAGGAATGTCATCACCCTGTCAGTTGCAGCTTTAACCAGTCTCGTCGCGCTTCAGCAAAGCTACATCCCCAAAGAGCCAAAATTCATCTGGATGTTGGCGCTGTGCTGGATCGCCTTGTTGTGCACGATCCTCGCAGGGATATATGCGCTTCGGTCAGAATTCATGTCTTACTTGGACTCTATAGATGCCCTGAATATGATGAGAAGAGAGAAAGGGGACGCAGCGGTAGCGCTGGAGATTCAGAGGTCGGGTTTAACCGCAAAGCCTAATCGTTGGCATCGTCTGGCAGTAAAGATCATGCAGTGGTCATTCGTGATGGCGCTATGCGCACTTAGCATGTTTGCGGTATTGAACCTCCCCATGCCGTAATGTCCGACAGTCGCGCGCTGGTTGAATCCACGCCGCCCCAGCGTTAGTATTGCTCAAAGATGGCCAGAGTCCCCGTGACCCTGGCCTTTTTCATTTCTGGCCCGCCTCGTGCGGGCTTTGTCGTTTCTGGAGGGGCGATGACGCCTGACAAGGATCCACAGAACTACAGCGTGCTCGCCTATCTGGCATTCGGCGGGTTGAGCGTGTGGGGCGGATTGGTGACCTACATACAGACGGTGAAACGCGAGGGAAGACAGTTCCGGTGGGCCGAGGCGCTGCTGCAGGTGGTGGTGTCAGGGTTCGCCGGCATGCTGACCATGCTGCTGAGCTGGTACATCGCGGCCCCATTGCCCCTGTGTGGCTTCATGGCCGGCTTGGCTGGCTTGATGGGGTCTAAGGCCCTGGAGTTGTATGAGCGCCGGGCAACCGGCTGGATGGGAGGAAAGGAGTGATGGCGCAAATGCGTTGGGTGGCAGAGGCCCGCCGGCATATCGGGCTGACGGAGATCAAGGGGCCGCAGCACAACCCCGAGATCGTGGCGATGTGGAAAGCAATCAAGCGGGGCGGTATCCGTGATGATGAAACCCCGTGGTGTGCCGCCTTTGTCGGGGCATGCCTGGAGCGGGTCGGCATTCAGTCTACCCGGTTTGAGGGGGCGCGTTCCTATGCCTCCTGGGGGGAGAAGCTGGAAGCGCCGGTTGCAGGCTGTGTGGTTGTGTTCTCCCGGGATGGTGGCGGGCACGTCGGGTTCGTAGTGGGGCAGGACAAAGCCGGCAATCTGCTGGTGCTGGGCGGTAACCAAGCGGATGCCGTGAACGTGAAGGCTTTTCCGCGCTCCCGGGTGACAGCATACCGCTGGCCAGCCGGTGAACCAGTACCGACGGGTGAGCTGCCGGTGATGGCCGCGGCCGAGTTCTCGAAGTCAGAGGTATAGGCGAAAGCCTTGCCAATATCGCCGGGCGACCGGTAACAGCAGAGAGGAGAGCGCGATGGAGCACATCGTTGAGGTGGTCATCAACTGGATTGTCATCCTGATGGCTGTAGTGGGCGGCGCGTCCATGGTGGTACAGGGGCTGGCCAAGATCGCAGCCGTCACCCCGTCCACTCGGGACGACGAGGTTATCGGAAAGGTGCAAGCCTTTCTGGTCGGCCTGACCAAGGTGCTGGACAAGCTGGCAATGAACCTGCCGGCTGAGAAGGCGAGGAAGCAATAGCATGAACGGCCTGCTCGAACTGCTCGATATTCTAACGGCCCTTCTGGGCCGTTGGCTTAAGCAGGAGAGGGCAAGGAAGGTGCAGGAAAGCCATGACAAGAATCATGCTGATCCACAAGGGCGCTTTGCTGAGCGCTTCGGTGCTGTTTCTGGCCAGTTGCCAGTCGTCCCCGAGTCAACCAGCAAACTGCCCGCCACCAAGCCCCAGGCTGACATGGAGCCCCGCCAATAACGGCGGGGTTTGTCTTTCTGGGGAATCCACAGCTGACCTACTGGACTATCTCGATGCATTGGAGCGATGCAGTGGTTAATGGCATTACCGTGACCGGGGTGATCACCAACGTGGTGAAGTATGACGGTTGTCATGCCCTGGTCGTCCTGAACACCGGCGTCTCCGTCGTGGTACCGGCAACCCATGAGCCAGTACCTGGTGATGCCATCGTTGAAGGCGAGCTATCCATCTAAATGGCAAAGACCGACTGGGCACAGCTCAATGCAGAGTTCCTGCAAGAGCATGAAGCGACAGGCATCAGTGCGAAAGACTGGTGTGACAGCCGCGGCCTGAACTACAACTCGGCGCGTCGCTATTTGAAATCCCGGGGGCAATCCCCTGCGCAACCTGATAAATCTCGCGTAGCTGCGCAAACTGCGCATTCCGAAGTGCGCAAAACTGCGCAATCTGCGCAAAGTGCGCAAGCCAAAGGGAATGAGGCCAAGGCGAAAGGGGGAGAGGGAAGAGGGGAGAAGTCATCCTCATCCACACAATCTCAGCCCGAGCCGGACCAGACCTCGAAAAACAAAGGGCGGGATGGTGCTGGCCGCTTCGTCCGAGGCGAGTATGAAGGCAACCCGAACCCGCCCGCCAACATCAAGCCCGGCATGCAGATAGCCAAGACCCACGGTGGTTACGCCAAGTTCCTCGATGCAGAGGAGCTGTTCGACCAGGCCCGCGAGCTGCAGCTACGTGATGAGCTGGAGTTCACTCGGGCGCGCGTTATCTCCGTCACCAAGCTGCTCAAGGGGCTGCAGCAGGACCTGGTCACCGCCACCGAGATGACCGACCGGATAGCGCTCTATGACAAGATCCTGAAAGCCGAGCAAGCCCTCGACCGGAACATCCAGCGGATTGAGTCCATCGAGCGGACCCTGAGCGCCCTGATGGTTGATGCCGTAAACGTACCAAAGATCGAGGAGGATACCCGTCGCATCCGGGCTGCAACTCGTAAGCTGACCGCCGAGGCAGACCGGCTCGAGAAGGATGGTGGCAGCGAGGCAACGCCCGTCAGTGAGATGGTGACTGAGCTGCAGGGGATGGGGACTGGGGGGCTGATGAATCCGAAATAAATTTGTTATGATTGCGCTTCTATCAGCTGGGAAAATATTCATGAAAACAGAGTATATGAATATCGCTATTTTGATTCTTACCACCTGCACTTGTTTGGTTGCATTTTCACAGATGAGAATTGCAAGCGCCAAAACAAGGCTGGACCTTTATAATAAACGCTTTTCGATATATTTGACTGCGCTCGATTACTATCAGGCATTATGGCTAGAGCATTCCGAGGAAAGCGTTAAGAGCATAAAAGAAAAGGCAATGTCTTTTACGAAAGCATATAGAGAATCACAGTTCCTCTTTGATGCCGAGAGTGGTGTATATGAAATTCTTGGTGAGATGCAACAGCATGGAAGCACAATGTCCTATTACATAAAAAGACGCGTGGAGTGCGACGCGCTGAATTTAGAGGACCGTAGTGACCTGCTAGCTCTGTTGGCTGCATATAATGAATCATTCCCTCTTTTTGAAATGAAGCTTAAGTCCTTGGAGTTGAAGATGAAGAGGTATCTTGATTTTTCAAAAATTGATGGGTGGCGTTTGGTTTGACGGTTATCCATAAAAATTAACTTTTATAGATATAATTCCAACCCGCTTCGGCGGGTTTTTTATTGCCTGAGATTCACCAATGACAGAACTCGATACCTCCGCCATGACTGAGCAGGAGCAGATGGCCTACATCCGCTCGAAGCTCAGCGATAAGTGGTGGCGGATGAACAACCTCTACATGATCGAGAACGAACAGGGCAAGCTGGTGCGCTTCCGGTTGCGCCCGGCACAGGAGCTGCTGTTTCGGACCATGTGGTACCTGAACATCATCCTCAAGGCACGCCAGCTCGGGTTCTCCACCGCCATCGATATCTACCTGCTGGACGAGGCGCTGTTCAACAAGAACATCAAGTGCGGGATCATCGCCCAGGACCTGACGGCCGCCGGCGAGATCTACCGCACCAAGATTGAAGTCCCGTTCGATAACCTGCCGGGCTGGCTCAAGGCCCAATTCAAGGTGGTGACCCGGCGGGGCGGGGCGAATGGCGGGCACATCCTGTTCCGTCATGGCTCCAGCATTCAGGTGGCCACCTCCTTCCGCTCCGGTACCGTCCAGCGCTTGCATGTCTCCGAGCACGGGAAGATTTGCGCCAAGTACCCCGAGAAGGCCAAGGAAGTGCGCACCGGTACCCTGCAGGCAATCCACCCGGGCGCCGTGGCCTTCATCGAATCAACGGCAGAGGGCGTGGGCGGCGACTTCCACGCCATGAGCATGAAGTCCCTCGAGCTGGCCCGGGCCTCCGGTGAGCTCAGCCAGCTCGACTGGAAGTTCCACTTCTTCGCCTGGTGGCAGGACCCCAAGTATCGTGCCGACGTGCCGGCATCCGGCGTTGTGATGAGCAAGACCCAGGCAGAGTATTTCGCCGCGGTCGAGAAGGCGATGGATTGCACCATTACCGACGAGCAGCGGCAGTGGTACGTGCTGAAAGAGTCCACTCTGGGTGCCGAGATGAAGCAGGAGTTCCCCAGCACGCCGCTGGAGGCCTTCCTGACCTCTGGGCGCCGGGTGTTCGACCCCATCCATACCATGGATGCAGAGGGCGATTGCATGGCCCCGCTCATCGTCTACGACATCGACCCGGGGACCGGCAAGCGGGAGAAGGCGCGCAAGCCAGAGAAGCTGGACGAGCAGGGGCAGCGCTCCCTCGAGAACATGCTGCTGGTCTGGGAGCTGCCAGACCCTGACGAGGATTACGCCATCGGCGCCGACGTGGCGGAAGGGCTGGAGCACGGCGACCGTTCAAGCCTCGACGTGACCGCCAAGAGCGACGGCCGGCAGGTGGCCCACTGGTTCGGGCACCTCGATCCTGGGTTGTTTGCCCAGTTGCTGGCCCACGTCGGCCGCTTCTACGGTACCGCAGAGCATGGCCCGGCCTACATCGGCCCGGAGCGCAACAACCACGGTCACGCCGTGCTGCTCAAGCTCCGTGAGATCTACCCGACCCGGCGCATCTACACCCAGGAGCACCTCGACCGGGACCGCGACGACGAGACGCCGCGCCTCGGCTGGCTCACTACCAGGCAGTCCAAGCCGATCCTGGTTGATGGCCTCAAGGCCCTGCTGCGTGCCGGGCAGTCCGGGATCCGCTGGATAGGCACCGTTCACGAGGCAACCACCTACGTCTACGACAAGAGCGGCAGCATGAACGCCCAGGACGGCTGCTACGACGACCAGCTGATGAGCTACATGATTGCCCAAGAGATGCGCGCCCGGATGCCGGCCCGCATCGTCAAACCCGAAACCTCCCGCAAACCCAAGCACTGGATGGCCAACTGATGATCAACGCCCAACCCAAGGCCCCTGAGAAAGGTGGCCTCGATACCCCGCGACTGCTCAAATTGATGAGCGATATCAACGGCCAGCCTGACTGGCGCTCAATGGCGAACCGGGCTTGCGCCTACTACGACGGGGACCAACTGCCCCCTGAGGTGGTCAAGGTGCTCAAGGAGCGGGGCCAGCCCATCACTATCCACAACCTCATCGCCCCGACTATTGATGGCGTGCTGGGGATGGAGGCCAAGAGCCGCACCGATCTGATGGTGATCGCCGACGACCACGACGATGAGCTCGAGCAGCTGGCCGAGGCCGTCAATGCCGAATACGCCGACATGTGCCGCCTGGGCGGACTGGATCGCGCCCGAGGCGAGGCCTACGGCGGCCAGATAAAGACCGGCATGGGCTGGGTGGAGGTCTGCCGGCGCGATGACCCGTTCGGTCCGCGCTACAAGTTCAGTAACGTCCATCGTGATGAGGTCTATTGGGACTGGCACAGCCGAGAGCCGGACCTGAGCGACTGCCGCTGGCTGATGCGCCGCCGCTGGGTCGATCTGGATGAGGCCAAGACCATGTTCCCGAGCAAGGCTCAAGCGTTGGAGTGGGGCGTGAATGACTGGGCGGGGGTTGTCAGCTTGAGCGCCGTAGAGGGGCTCGACCCCAACCTGGTCAGCGCTTACGACGAATGGAGCCAGTTCAGTGGTAAGGAGGTGGAGTGGTGCAGCCGTGAGCGGGATCGGGTGTTGCTGCAGGTGGTCTACTACCGCACCTATACCATGCGGCAGGTGCTGATGCTCGATTCTGGCCGGGCGCTGGAGTACGACAAGACCAATCAGTTGCACCTGGCCGCGCTCGCCATGGGCCGGGCCAGGCTGGAACGCTGCCCGGTGGCCGTGATCCGGGAGTCCTGGTTTGTCGGCCCCCATCATCTGGTTGACCGTCCCTGTACTGCGCCCCACAACATGTATCCGCTGGTGCCGTTCTGGGGATACCGGAAAGACCGCACCGGTGAGCCATACGGCCTGATTGCTCGGGCCATGCCGGCGCAAGACGAGGTTAACCTGCGGCGAATCAAGCTGACGTTCTTGCTGCAGGCCAAGCGCGTCATCATGGACAAGGATGCCACGAACATGAGCCGGGATCAAGTGCTTGAGCAGGTTGAGCGCCCGGATGGCTATATCGAGCTCAACCCGGACCGCGCCAACAAGACCAGCGTGAGCGACGCCTTCAAGGTTGAGCAGGACTTCAACGTGGCGGCCCAGCAGTTCCAGGTGATGCAAGACTCGGTGAAACTGATCCAGGACACCATGGGGGTTTATGCGGCCTTCTTGGGGCAGGGCTCAACCGGCCAGTCAGGGGTGGCCATCAGCAACCTGGTAGAGCAGGGCGCTACGACACTCTCCGAGATCAACGACAACTACCGAATGGGCTGCCAGCAGGTGGGGCAGCTGGCTCTGGCATACCTGCTGGAGGATATGGCCAACAAGCGCAACTACAAGGTGACGGTGAACCGTGACGATCCGCGCCGGCGCAAAGCGGTGGTCCTCAACGTGGAGCAAGAGGATGGCAAGCTGACCAACGACGTGACCAGGCTGCGAGCTCATATCGCCCTGGCGCCGATCCAGCAAACCGCCGCTTACAAGCAGCAGCTGGCCGAACGGATGACCCAGGCTATGGCCCAGTTGCCGCCAGAGGCCGCAGCAGCATGCTTTGACCTGCTGGTCGAGCTGATGGATGTACCGCGCAAGGCCGAGTTTGTGGAGCGGATCCGCAATGCCCTGAACATCCAGAAAGACCCGGAGGAAATGAACGATGAGGAGCGTGCCGCAGCAGAGCTGCAGGCTCAGCAGGCCCAGATGCAGCAGGAGCTGGCAATGCGCGAGATGCAGGCCAAGCTGGCAGAGTTGGAAGGCAAGGCCGCCAAGTGGCAGGCAGAGGCCCAGCGCATCGCCAAGCTTACCGACTCCATCCGCTTCGAGGACGCCCTCAAGCAGGCCCAGACCGGCAAGACGCTGCAGGAGATGGAGCAGCTGGCAGCCCAGCAGGAGGCGATGCAGACCGAGCAGGCAGCCATGCAGGCTCAGCTGTTGGACACCATTCAGCAGCAGATAGACGCGATCGCGCTCTGATAGTTGCTTTCCTGATCGCCCAGCGTTACGATTTCTCCAACATGGCCCAGTCTCTCGAGATTGGGCCTTTTTCGTTGGTAGAAATGACAGTAGAGCCTGCCTTCCATCTTCGGTACTGTCTCATTTGAGTGTAGCAACTCCCGTGCTTATGCCATTGCCCGCCTTCCGCGGGCTTTTTTATAACCAGCCTCGAGCTGGTTTTTTTGTGCCCAGCCCCAGCCGGGGAGCGCTCTTTCAGAGAACCTTCCCCCGCTTGGGCAGCGATACCACCCACTGAAAACCCACGAGGACAACCATGGATACGAACATCGACAACCTGACCGGGACTGAAAGCCTGGACGAACTGGAAGCCATGCTGGAGGCGATCGAGCGCGAGCCCGATGCCGAGCTGGATAATGGCACTGGCACCAAGCAAACGGACGTAGAGCAACCCGCGCCGTCGGCGGGCGAGGTGGCAGCCGGTCACGAACAAGCCAGCACCGAGCAGGGCGGTGAAGGGGCCACGGAGCCTGAGAAGGTGATCCTGGCCAAGAATGGTCAACACACCATCCCGTATGAAGTGCTGGAGCAGGCGCGCAATGAAGCCAAGCAACTGCGTGAGCAGTTGGCATTATCGCAGCAGGCCCAGGCTGAACGGGACAAACTGCAGGCGCTGATGGAGAAGCACGGGATCAACCCCGATGTGGACCCCGACGACATCAGTCAGGAGGAGCTCGAGCAGTTGGCGCAGGACTACCCCGATCTCGGCAAGTCCATCGCAGCCATTGCTCGTAAGCTCCAAAAGCTGGAGCCACAAGCAGCCCCGCAGCAGGTTCAACCCACACTCACCCCGGTGCAGGCCGCACTGCAGGCGGTACCTGATCTGGTGAGCTGGCGGGAAAAGGACCAGGACCGTTTCGACTTCGCCATCATCGTCGATGAAAAGCTCCAGGCTGACCCAGCGTGGCAAGCCAAGTCGCTGGATGAGCGATTCGCAGAGGCTGCTCGCCGTACCAAACTGGCCTTTGGCGATGCCGTGGACACCGCGCCACCTCCCGCTAAGGCACCCAGCAAGGAAGCGGAAAAGCCTACTGACCACATCCCGTCCAGTCCATCAGCCTTGGGCCAAACCCATCACGCGCCGGCTACCGGTGTTGAGCGTTATAGCGCCATGTCCCAGACCGAGCTGGTCGGGGAGTTCGGCAACATGACCGACGCCCAGATTGACGCCCTGCTGGAACAGTCCGGGCTTTAACCCACAACCCATCTAAACAAGCCAACCCCGACCACTGTGTCGGGGTTTTTATTTTCATGTAGGAGAGGATCATGACCCAAGTCACCTCGGCTCAAGCCAACAAGATTATGCAGGCCGCCCTGTTTACGACGGCCAACCGTTCCCACTCGCTGGTGAACATGCTGACCGAAGAGGCCCCCAAGGGCGCCAAAGTCAACGGCGGCAAGCAGACCAGCGCCGGTGCTCCGGTGGTCCGCATCACTGATCTCAGCAAGGGGGCGGGCGAAGAAGTAGACATGCAGCTGTTCCACCAACTGTCTGGCCGCCCGACCATGGGTGACAAGAAGCTGGCTGGACGTCTGGAGAGCATGTCCTTCGCCGACTTCTCGCTCAAGATCAACCAGACCCGCCATGGTGTGGATGCCGGCGGCAAGATGAGCCAGAAGCGCACCAAGCACGACTTGATCAAGACGGCTCGCGTGCTGTTGGGTGATGGCTACTACGGCCGCCTGGTTGACCAGCGCGGTTTTGCCCAGCTGGCCGGAGCTCGCGGCGATTACTCGGCAACCGACATCATCCTGCCGCTGGCTGATGATCCCGAGTTTTCGGAGATCATGATCAACCCGCTGACCGCGCCGACCTACGAGCGCCACTTCTTCGGCGGGGATGCTACCACCTTCGAAGCCATCGACGCCGCGGACCGGTTCAATCTCGGCTGCGTGGACAACATGGCGCTCTATCTGTCCGAGATGGCCAACCCCATTCAACCGATCCGCATGGTGGCAGACCCCTCCGGCGGCGAGCCGCTCTATGTGCTCTACGTCACCCCGCGCCAATGGCACGACTTCTACACCTCCAGCTCCGGTAAAGACTGGAATGCCATGCTGGCCGCGGTGGCAGAGCGCGCCAATGGCTGGAAGCACCCCATCTTCCGTGGTGAAGGTGCGATGTGGCGGGGCATCTTGGTCAAGCAGTACAAGGGCATGCCGATCCGCTTCAACCAAGGCAGCGCCGTCAAGGTGTGCGCGACCAACTCCGCGACCGGGGTTGAAGTGGACAAGGTTGCCGGTACCACCATCGACCGCGCGGTGCTGCTGGGTGGCCAGGCGCTGGCCAATGCCTTCGGCTCTGGCGAGCAGGGTGGCTCCTTCGGTATGCACGAAGAGAAAACCGACCACGGCAACGCGACCGAGCTCTCCATCAACTGGGTGTCCGGTTTGCAGAAAATCCGCTTCAAGCAGCGCAACGGCAACATCCAAGACCATGGCTGCATGGTGCTGGATACCGCAGTGAGCCCCATCGGCCGCTAAGCCCTAAACCAGAGGGGGTAAGCGCCCCCTCCCTGTTTATCAGACCCAATAAGGAGCCATGTCATGGCCAAAACTACCCTGGTCGCCAAAGCGTACCGCTGGTTTGTCGGTGCGTTCGGCAACCTTTCCATCTCTCCTACCCTGATGGCCAAGTTGGCGGCGGTACCGGCCGGCGACGTCGTCGCGTTTGGCGACAAAGTGGAGCCCAACCTGAAAGTGGTGGGAGTCACGATGTTCAGCACTGCGCTGGGCGCGAGTACCACTATTACGGCCAAGATCGGCGACACCGTCATCATCAACGCCGAAGGCACGGTGACGGCGGTGGCCAAGTACATTCCAGTTGACGACCTGCTGACGGCACCTGACCAGGAGATCACCCTCACCATCGGCGGTGGTGCGGCAACGGGAACCGTCAAGCTCAAGCTGCACTATGAGGTGATCGGCAACCTGTAAGGCTGCCCGTCACGCCCGGCCCTGCGCCGGGCTTTTTCATTTCTGGATTGGAGATATTGCTGTGAGTGACAAAATTGCCGTGGTTTATATCGGCGACAAGCCGAGCAAGAAAGACACCGTCACCGGATCCCGCCTGGTGTTCCCGCGCCACACCGCCGTTGATGTGGAGAGCCACATCGCCATGCAGTTGCTGGAGTTCCCCACCGTCTGGATCCGCCATGACGCGCTGGCCGATGAGCTGGAGCGGCAGGGGGCCATTGCCAAGGCTGAGGCCGATGAGCAGGAACTCCTTGCTGCTGAAGCTGCCCGACTGGCCGAAGAGCAAAGCTTTGTGGTCGGCGACCGCGACCTCACCAAGATGACCAGCGCCCAGCTGGCGACCCTGGTGGAGGGGGAGGACTTGCAGGTTGAGCCGCAAGCCCCTCAAGAGAAGGTGGGTGACTACCGGCTGCGTGTACGTGACGCCCTGAAAGACAAGCTGGCGGCTGGCCAGGAGGGGTAATCATGCAGATGGTGCCCCGCGAGCAGTTCCTGCCTACCGTCAGGCTGCATATCACCGGCCCGCTCGAGATGCTGCTGGAGGAGGCTGTGACCGAAACGGCGATCACCTTCTGCCGTGAGTCAGAGCTGATCACCCTCGATCGCCTCCTTCCTAGAGCGTCAGCCGGTAGCCTGGAAGCAGTGTGCAATGTGGACGGGGTTACCTCCTGCAATGTGCTGCACCTCACCGGTGCTGATGGCGTGCCACTGGACTCCGGGCGTGACTACTTCGCCTTATCCGCAAATGAGTTGAGCATCCTGACCGACCTCAATGATGTGCGGATCTGGTACGTAGCCGCCCCGGTAAAAGGCGCCAAGGAACTACCAGCACAGCTCTACACCGACCACTCAGAGGCCATTGCCCACGGCGTGGCCTCACTGCTTTACGCCCAGCCTGACCGCCCCTGGTCTGATCCAAAGCGTGCCAACTACCATCGCGCCGAGTTTGTTGAAGGGTGGCGACGTGCCGGCCGGTTCAGGAAACAGCACAGCGCACCGACTCAAGTTGAGTTCTACAACCCACCCCGCAAACACAGCTTTTTCTAAGGAGTCGCCATGGCTACCGTGTCCATTGCAACCATCATCAAGCGGGTCAACACCCTGCTAGTCGATCCCACTTTTACCCGCTGGCCCAAACAGGAGCTGCTGGACTACTACAACGACGCCACCAAGGCGATCGTGCTGGTTCGCCCTGACGCTCACACCAAGAACGTCGAGTTTATCTGCGCGGCCGGCACCAAGCAGGCGCTGCCAGCTGACGCCCTGCGCCTGATTGAAGTCTTGCGCAATGCCAACGGCAAGGTGGTTCGCTTCGTGCCGCGCAAGGCGTTGGATGACAGCTACCCAGATTGGCACTCCGGCAAGACAGCGACATCAGTTGATAACTACTGCTATGAAGATCGCGATCCCAAGACCTTCTATCTGCATCCCGGCCCGGCCGAAGCGGTCAAGGTGGATGTGATCTATTCGGTCGCCCCGCAATCCAAGCAACTGGCCGATGTGGAGAGCGCCAACACGCCGGCGCTGGCCGACCTGGATGATATCTACATCAACCCGATCATCGACTTCATGCTCTACCGCTGTTTCTCCAAGGATGCTGAGTACGCTGCCAACAGCAACCGTGCTGCCGGCCATTACAACGCATTCTTGCAGCAGCTGGGCGAGAAAACCCAGGCTGACGCCAATATGGAAGCCCGCCAGCAGGCCGGCTTTAACCGGGTGACAGGTCAGTAAGGGGGCGCATAGATGGCAGGATTGTGGAAGCGTGACGGCACTGTAGCTGTCACCAGCGGCAGCAAGAAGGTGACCGGTACCGGAACCACCTTTGCAGATGCCAAGAACGGGGTGGCCAAGGGCCACCTTTTTTGTATGACCACCGGGGCAACGGTTGACCTTTACGAGGTTGATTATGTGGTTTCCAACACCGAGCTGTTCTTGGTGCAGGCGTTTCGTGGGGTTACCGGTACCGGCAAAGCCTACGAGGTGATCACCACCTTCTCTGACTCTATCCCGGAGTTTGCCCGCAAGCTAAATGCCTCGCTGTCCTACTACCAGGGCCAATCCGACATGGTGCAGCAGCTGTTTACCAGCGATGCGGCCGAAATCACTGTGACAGCCCCCGACGGCACCACCCACAAGTTGATCCCATGGAAGAGGGTGACCAGCGATGGCGAGGGTCAGGCGGCCCGCGCCAAGGTCGAGGCAGACCGCTCCAAGACCGAAGCAGATCGCTCCGGCACCGAGGCCGACCGGGCGGCGGGGATTGTGGCTGCTGCAGCTCTGCCACTGCCGGATGTGTGGGCGCCGCTCTCTGACAGCCTGCGCCTGATCACAGGATATGGGCGGGATGTGCTGGTCGGGTCGGATGTGGTGGCCAGGATGGTGAATTTCAGCCGCAGCACCACAGCGACCTACATTGGCAAGGATGGTCAGCTGAAAACCGCTGCCGCGAATGAGCCGCGATTTGAGAAAGAAGGGCTGCTGATTGAGGGGCAAAGCTCAAACATAGTTACAAACTCCAATGTGTTTACCCCGTTCGGGGCTGGGGCGACAAAGGTAGATAATCAGACAGGCCCGTTTGGGGCAAACGACGCGACCAGAATCGACACGGTTAATGCATATACGGGAACAAACCCACCTCTATCATCCCCTCTAGTTGACGGCGCTGTTTACACCACCTCGGTGTGGTTGCGCGGAGCCGTTGGCGGGGAGGTTGTTCGCATTGGCATTCACAACGCAACCATTGGATTGGGGGTAACATTAACTACAGAGTGGAAACGCTATTCGATAACTCAAACCCGCGCAGCTGGAACTAACTCAGCGTTTGTTATTCAAGCTGCGTCTGCGCCAATATCGTTTTTTGTCTACGGCGTCCAGTTGGAGGCCTTGCCGTTTGCCAGTTCCTATATCCCCACCGCAGGAGCTGCTGTTACCCGAGCGAAGGACATCTTGTATTTGGCCCCATCAGGAAATGTCCCGTCCGACATAAACATGGCCTTTGCAGCCCAAGTCAAATTAATGGGTAAGGGGTTAGATTCATGGCCCAGGGTATTGGAGATTTCTGACCCAGCCAACAAGGGAGCATTCATTGATATGAATGCAGGCACATGGGGTGGGGTAAATATTGTTGGCGTTAAAAAAACGCTGGCTGTGCGATTTAGTGATAGATCGCGATGGCTAGAGGGAATAAACGTCGCATCGCAATGGCAGGGGTACCCCGCCAAAGTCTATAACGATCCAGTTTATATTTGTGGTGCACCAGCGCCTGGTAATCGGGATTTTTATGGGCACGTTCGTAATTTGAGAGCGTGGTTCTTCTCTCCAACCGATGATCAGATGAGGGCAATCCGATGACCGACTTTATCGACCTCAACTTAAAGGCGGCCACTCAAGCCGCCATGACCAAAGCCCTGCTGGCCGCCGGCTTTATCAAAGACCGGCGTTGTTGATCAAATCCGTCGCTGGATGGCCGTTCCCCAACCCGTTGATACCACTCAATTCACTGGCTGGCGAACAGGCATACCAAGCCCTATCAGCTTGTTCATCACCTTCACGCCAGCCAGGATTTCGCCCACCTGGGCGTTGTAGTTCCGCAGGCTCAGCGTTGGCCCGATGAGTTGCTTGAACCGGTACATGGCGGTCTCGGCTATCGAGCGCTGGTGATAGCCGGAGTCTTTCTTCCATTGCTTCAGTTCACCGGCCTTGAGCGCCGTCACCGCCTCGTTGCGGGGATGGTCTTCCTCCCACGGTGCCGCATTTTTTCTCGGCGGTATGGTGGCTTTCGCCCCCTTCTTCTTCAGTAGCGCATGACAGGCCTTGGTGTCATACGCACCATCGGCGCTGACCTGTTTTATCTTGCGTCGTAAGGGGTTGAGCAACGTCGGTAACACCTCGTTATCCGCCACCGTCTCCAGGCTGACTTCGGCAGCGATGACCGCATGGGTTGTGGCATCCACCGCCAAGTGGAGCTTGCGCCACACTCGTCGCTTCTCCTTGCCGTGTTTGCGAATTTTCCATTCGCCTTCGCCATAGACCTTGAGGCCGGTGGCATCAATGACCAAGTGAGCCACCGGGCCTTGGCTGGGGAGGCGGTACTTGATGTCGACGGTCTTGGCGCGCTTGCTGATACAGCTATAGTCCGGCGACTGCAAAGGCACCGCCATCAGTTGGAACAACGAGTTAATGAAGCCTTCTAGCGCCCGCAGCGGCAACTTGAACAAGCCTTTTAGCATCAGGGCCGTCTCAATGGCGGTGTCACTGTAGTGGAAACCTCTCCCTCGGCGGCCATGGTGGACCAGGCAATGCCACTGCTTAATGGCTTGTTCGTCCATCCAGATGGTCAACGAACCGCGTTGCACCAAGGCTTGGTTGTACTGCTGCCAGTTGCTGATCTTGTGCTTGGACTTGCCCATCTGATGCTCTCGGAGACTGCGCTACAGGATCAGATCACCGAGATGACAGATAGTTCCCCGATTTGAGCAACAAGGCCTCAAAGACCCTGAAACCAGCGCCCTCTATCACCCCGCCGCATCGTTGCAGTTATTGCCGCCAGGCATGGTTACCCGCCCCACCGGTGTGCTGGATACAGAGGGCCTACCGGTGCGCGAGCCTGTACCGGGCTATCACGCCAACGTGCGCACCCAAGACCCCGCAATGGCCGCCGCGCTGGCGCCGGTGACCGTTGTTGTCGAAACCCCGCAATATGTCTGGGCCTCAGATCCGGCTGGTATGTGAGTCTTGCCTCCAGGCGCTGTCAGCGTTAGGATTTACCCATCATGGCCCGCTCTATTCTGAGTGGGCCTTTTTGTTTCCTGCCCGCCGAGAATTCCATGTCAGCCATCGATATCGTCACCATGCGAGGTGTAACGCCGCGCGTGGAGCCTCACCTGTTGCCTGATGAAGTGGCCGTGGTGGCCCGCGATTGCCATTTCGATCACGGCGTAATATCCCCCCTCGAGGAGGATGTGAGCGTCGGAGTGGTGTTGCCAATCACACCAAAGACCCTGTTTCGCTATGGAGATCACTGGTTCGCATGGAACAAGGTGGTTGAGGCCATCCATTCTCCAATCGCCCTGGATGGGTATCAGCGCGTCTACTACACCGATGGGGAATATCCCAAGGTGACCCATGCTCAGATCGCCACTGGCGGCAGCAACAAGCCGACAGCCTGGTATCGGCTTGGGGTGCCTGCACCAGGCGTTCCGGTAGGGATTGGCGCTATCACGCCGCCAGAAGGCGGCAAGGATGACGACATTACCGATGACGAGACCCGCTACTACGTAGATACCTTCGTGACCGCCATGGGCGAGGAGGGGCCACCAGGACCTGCTAGCGGCAAGGTGGCGATCCCCATCCCAGGGTCAACGGTGACGCTGGCGTTATCCCCCCCGCAGTCGCAGGACAACAACATCACCAAGCGCCGGATCTACCGGTCTGTCTCCGGTGGCGGCCTAGCTGACTACTTGCTGGTCGCAGAGCTGCCTATTGCGCAAGCTTCATTTGTAGATAGCCGCGCTGATGGTGAACTTGGTCCTGTCTTGGAGACTTACGATTACGCTCCACCTCCAGCGGCTCTGCGTGGCCTCTGCCAGATGGCCAACGGCATGTGTGCCGGGTTCGCTGGCAACTCTCTCTACCTATGCGAGCCATACCTTCCCTATGCCTGGCCGGAGAAGTACCGGCTGACCACAGAGCACGACATCGTGGCGATCGCCGCAATCGATACAGCGCTGGTGATCGGCACCAAGGGTTATCCCTACCTGGCGCAGGGGGTGAGCTCTTCTTCGGTGACAAACCAGAAGCTCAGCCAGTTGCCACAGGCATGCATCAGCGCCAGCTCCATGGTGTCTATGGATGGGGTGGTGCTGTATGCCTCGCCGGATGGACTGGTTGGCATTGGTGCCAGCGGTGGGCAAGTGGTGACCGAGCAGGTGATCACTCGCAAGCAGTGGCGGGCCATGAAGCCGGAAACCCTGCGTGCCTGGCATCACGATGGCAAGTACGTCGGCCTGACAGACACCCACGCCTTTATCTTTGATCCAAAGTCGGGAGACCTGCGCGAGTTGACCAATCGCTGGGATGCCGCCGTCTCTGACATGGAGAGCGATAGCCTGTTTGTAGCCAAGGGGCGTGATCTGCATATCTGGCGTGGCGGCGAGGCTGGAAATGGCCAGCTTGTCTGGCGTTCAAAGGTCTTCATGGTTGTCGGTGGCGCGTCCTATGGGTGCTGCAGGATCCTGGCCTCGGATCTTAGCAAGGTCGGGGTGCGGTTGTTTGTAGACAATCAGCAGGTGATGGAGCTGTCGCCTGGCAACCTGACGGCCAGTGCCTTCAGGCTTCCGCCTGTGCGTGGTCGGTGGTGGCAAATCGAGGTGTTTGGCACCTCCACTGTGCGGCGTATCACGTTGGCGGGATCGATGGCGGAGTTGATGTAATGGCAAAACCTGCTTACAGGGCCGGGCGGGACCCGGCAGCGACCGCTGAAAACGTGGAGCTGCTTACAGGGCAGCGAGGCAACAAGCTGGACAAGGCGGTAACGCTGAGAGAACTGACAGAGCTTGGCTTGGCCACTCTGCGCCCTGGGGCCGGTGGTGCCTACAACCCAGGCAAGAACCCGGACCTCTTCCCAACCGGCATTTATGACAAGCCCCATGCACCGGTCAATGTGCAGGCAAATGGGGCGTTTCATACCGTGGTGGTTGATTGGGATAGCCCCAACTACCGTGGCCACGCTCATACCGAGATATGGCGAGCCGAGACTGATAGCCTACCGGCAGCCACGCTGGTCGGTACCACCTCGGCGAATGTGTTCTCTGACGCCATTGGCAAGGGGGCGCAGTTCTACTACTGGGTGCGTTTCGTAAATGGCAAGGATGATGCCGGCCCCTTTAACGCCAACGGAGTCATGGCGGAGACTAGCCGCGATGTGCAGGACATTCTCGATGAGCTGCAGGGGAAGATTGAGGATAGCCACTTAGCCAAGGAGCTGCTTGCCCCTATCAAACAGGTCCCGCAGTTAACTCTTGATGTTGAGGCGATCCGCCCCAGGCTGGAAGAAATCGATGTGTCTATCGGCACCATCCAGAACAAGATCCCCAGCATCGAGGGAGACCTGGCATCACTCAGCCAGAAGCAACTGGAAAGTGAAGATCTTCTCAAGGATGCCCAGGCGCAGCTTGGCAATGCCAGCATCGACATTGGCCTGGTTCAGGACCGACTGAACAACAAAATAGACAAGTACAAGGGCGACTTTGACAGTTTCCGCGATGCGGTATTCAAGGTTGACCCTGAGAATGGCAGCATCACCATGGACGCGGTGAATGCTGTCCGTGAGGAGATGCGGACCTCTATCACAGAGGTTCACCAGGGCCTGGACGCTGTGTCTGGCCAGATAGCCAGCAAGGCCGACAACGTCACTGTGGACGGCCAGGGGCAACGCATTACCGAGGCTGAGCAACGCATCAATGGGCTCGATGCCAGCCTGAGCCAGACAGTGACCAAGGGGGAGTTTACCGACGAGCAGAAGAAGGTCACCCAGATCGGTCAGGAGTTGAATGCCACCAAGGGCGAGTTGGCACAGAAGGCAACTCAACAGCAGGTGGACGAACAGGGCGAACGGCTGGCCAATGCTGAGAGAAAGCTGACGGTTCATACCGATGAGCTATCGAGCCAGGCTCAGCGCATTGATGGGCTGCAGGCCACCGTCAACAGCGGCGATGAGGTGCTTGATGCCAGGATCACTGAACTGGCGCGCGTGACGGCTGATGCTGACGGCGTGGCGGCCCAGCGTGTCAGTGGGCTAGAGGTGAGGGCTGGTGAAGCGGAAGGCAAGATCAGCGCGCTTGAGGAGGTTATCGAGTCGAACGGTGGGATAACGGCTGGGCGATTCGATGAAATTAAAGCTGAAGTCGAACTGGCCAAAGACAAGGCCGATGGGGCTGGTGACGCTGGTCAGGCTGCCATTGATGCCGCACTGGCAGGGGATGAGCGAGACAGGGACAATCGCACAGCTTTTGGCACCATTCGTACCCAACAGCAGGTGATCGTGAATGAGCAGGCCGCCCAAGCCAAACGCATCACCGACATGGACGTCAAGTTTGAGGGGAAGGATGCAGATACCCAGGCTCGCATTACTGGCGTAGAGGAGGTGTTTGCCGACGCGGGAAGTGCACTGGCCCAGCGCATTGATGATATGAGTGCTTCGACGAGCGTGGCGCTTGGTGAAACAGCGGCAGCCATCAAGGCGCTGGAGCAGGTATCGACCGACGCTGACAGCGCACTGGCGCTGCGCCAAGACCAGATGCATGCTGAGCTGACCGATGCAGACAATGCCCTGAGCGCCGGGATTGCCAGCGAATCCGAGGCAAGAACGACGGCTATTGATGCCATGTCGCGCAGAGTGGACGAGTTGACCGCCAGCGTGGATGGCGAACTTGGCGACCTGAAAGCTCGCGCAGCTCAAGAGGAGCAGGCGCGGGCAGATGGTGACGGCACACTGGCCCAGCGAATGACTACGCTTGACGCCAGCGTAAAGGAGGGGGATGCCACCAACGCGGCCAGTATCTCCAGCCTGGAAAAGGTGGTTGTTGATACCGCCCAGGCGCTGGCACAGCGTCAGGACAACATGGAGTCATCCATCGACCTTGGCGGCAAAACGGATGTCGAGGGGGCGCTGGCAAGCGATGAGCGCGACCGGGAGAACCGAAAGGCGCTCGGCAAGGTCATCACTCAGCAGCAAACTCTGGCCAATACCCATGAGGCGTTGGCAAGAGATGTGACGCAGCTCACCGCAGATTACAAGGCGGATAGTGCCGACCTGCACAGTCAGGTCACCGAGGAGCGGCTGGTGCGCAGCACGGCAGTTGATGCGCTGGCACAAAAGACATCGGTGCTTGAGGCGCAGATGGAGGGGGTTGACCAGTCGCTGTCTGCCTCTATTGCCGAGGTGGCCAAGGCCAACGCTGACGCAAACTCAGCCATGACCGAGAAATTGAGCCAGCAGCAGTCCGCCATGGAGACGGCTGATGCTGCGCTATCCGGGCGCATCAACGAGGAGGCGACAACCCGGGCTGATGCCGTAGAGTCGCTGGCAAACCAGATCCAGCAGGTTACGGCTAATTATCAGGATGGTGATAATCGGCTGGAAGGCCAGATCACTGCGGAGTCAGAGGCCCGCGCCAACGCTGTGCAGTCTCTTGCTAGTCAGATCAACACGGTTTCCGCTGTAGCCGGCAGCAAGAACAAGACATTCTTCCAAGCCACTGCACCAGGCACTGGCATGGGTACGGGTGACCTGTGGTTTGACACTGCCAATAACAACCGGCCATACCGTTACAGCGGGACTGCGTGGGTGGCTACCGATGACCCACGTATTGCAGCAAACGCAGCGGCTGTCCAACTGCAGAGCAAGGCGATTGCAGACCTGCAGAACGGCGCCCAGGCGATGTGGACGGCAAAAGCCACTGCCGGGCAAATCACTGCCGGGATTGGTCTGATTGCCAAATCGGACGGCACCAGCCAGGTGGCCATATCAGCCAGTCAGGTTTTTGTGTTCGACCCCAACAGCTCTACCCCCATGGCGCCACTATTCGCCATCGACAACGGCCAGGCGGTCATTGCAGAGGCCATCATCCGCAAGGCAACCATCCAGATACTGAACTCTGAGAAGATCACTGCTGATTATGTGAAAGCAGGGGTGAGCATCACCACCCCGCTGATCAACGGCGGTCAGATCGACATGGGCAATGCCTTCATGGCTGGCGGTGCGGCAGGGTTTGGCAAGGGTGGGCCATATGCATGCTGGGGATGGGTAGATTGGCCCCTTGAAGATCCAGACACTTCGCCCCTCTTAACTTAAGAGGTAGTCTTGGAGCTATGTTCAGTACTAGTCACAACGAGAAGATGGTCGAAGTGTTAACAGGGGCCGAGCGCCGTCGACGCCGGACTCCACAAGAAAAGATCGCCATCGTGCAGCAGACCTTTGAGCCCGGGATGACCGTCTCTCATGTTGCTCGCTTGCACGACGTCAACGCAAACCAGCTTTTCAAATGGCGTAAGCAATTCCAAGAAGGGTCTCTCACGGCGATCACCGCCGGTGAGGATGTTGTTCCTGCTTCCGAGTTGGCTGCTGCCATCAAGCAGATCCGAGAGCTTCAGCGTCTGCTCGGGAAGAAGACCATGGAGAACGAGATCCTCAAAGAAGCCGTGGAGTATGGTCGAGCAAAAAAATGGATTGCGCATGCGCCCTTGTTGCCGGGGGACGACGATTAAGTGCTGTGAGCCAGGCTCTTAATGTATCGCGTGCGCAGCTATCCGTTCGTGTTCATCGAAAACCGGGTTGGCAAGATGGTCGTCATCATCGCCAGCGTGATGATGCAGCCTTACTTGGCCGTATCATGGAGGCGATGGCAGAGCTTCCCTCCTATGGCTATCGCCGGGTCTGGGCGCTGTTACGGCGTCAGTCTGAGGCAACAGAACAACCTGTGGTAAACGCTAAGCGGGTATATCGCGTCATGCGCGAACATGGCTTGCTGCTGGAAAGAAAACCAGCTGCACCATTGGCCCAGCAGGCACATAAGGGGCGTGTTGCCGTCAAGGAGAGCAATCGACGGTGGTGCTCAGATGGCTTCGAGTTTCGCTGCGATAACGGTGAAAAACTACGTGTCACGTTCGCCATGGATTGCTGCGATAGGGAAGCGTTGGACTGGGCGGCCAGTACTGGGGGTTACGATAGTGACACTGTGCAAGATGTCATGCTGAGGTCTGTCGAACATCGCTTTGGGGATTCGTTGCCGGCATCACCGGTGGAGTGGCTGACTGATAATGGCTCGGCGTATCGAGCCCATGAGACCCGCGCGTTTGCACGAGAAATCGGGTTGGAGCCCAGAACGACAGCAGTGAGAAGCCCACAGAGTAACGGTATAGCGGAGAGCTTCGTGAAGACGATGAAGCGAGACTATATCGAGATGATGCCAAAACCGGATAGCCGAACAGCGGTAGGCAATTTGGCTATCGCGTTTGAGCATTATAACGAGCACCACCCGCACAGCGCCTTGGGATACCGTTCACCACGGGAATTTCTGCGCAGTCGGGTATCACAACCCTAAGCGGGAAAAGTGTCTGGACCTATGGGGTCAAATCCAATGGGGTTGGAACACGATTATCTATGCTGACGGAAACATCTACACCAACCGACTCCATGCGGAAGGTGGTTATGTTCGAAACATGTCACTTGGCAACTGCACCATTGAGCAGGACTGTATAGTCAAGGGGACCATCTACGCCGAGAGGATTGTGGGTGACATCGTAAGAACATACGCACTGAACCTGGCTTCGCCAGTCTGGTTGCCAGCCATGCCGTTCACTAGAAAATGCACTTTCATGCTAACGGTGTCTAGTGGCTCCTCAACTACAACTGCCACTGTATATGTCAATGGCGTGGCGATAGGCTCACTAACCGCACGTGACTATGGGATGGGGCAGGGTTCAACCATGAATCACAATTTCGAGTTCTTACTTGCTGCAAACCAGGCTCACGCAATCAGTTATGACAGGGATAACAAGGGCTATCCGTATGCATCAAGTTCGTGTCTCTCAATCGTATGTTTGGCGTGAGTTATGAAAATACCGCCTCTTTGCCGTATCGCCGGAGATACCGGAAACCCCAGGCTATCCGCTGAACTTCAAGACGCCATCCGCAATCGGGTGGCGTTTTTGTTTGTGCGTGGCGCGGATGGTTTTGTGCTGAAGCCGGTGGTGGAGCAGGGCATTACTGGGGTCCTGGTGTGGGTTGGATGGGGGGGTGACGGAGCGCCCGAGCGACACCTGCCGGAAGTGAAGCGGCTGGCTCGCATGATTGGTGGCCGCTGGCTTCGCTTCCATTCGACGCGCAAGGGGTGGCTCAAGGTTGCACCAAGAATGGGGTGGGAGCGTCAGCCAGATGATGCTGACGGCCTGTTTGTATTTCAGATCAACTTGTGAGGTGAGGGGATGGGAAAGGGCGGTTCAAACGAAATCAAGGAGACCGAAGCCCAGAAGGCCGCGGCTGATGTGGCCACAGAGCAGTGGAATATCTACAAGAGTGACCTGCAGCAGTATGAAGACGTCTTCATGGACAAGGTGGATGACCTCAACAGCGAACGCGAATACGACAAGCTTGCCGGCACCGCAGCGCTGGGTATCGCTCAATCCTTTGGTGAGGCGCGCTCAGGGTTGGCTGACTCCCTGGCTGCCGGAGGCGTGGACCCAACCAGCGGCAAGTACCAATCGGCCATGTCCAATTTGGAGACGGATCAAGCTCTGAGCCAGACCGATACGACCAACCGAGCACAGTCCAGCCAGCAAGACCGTTATGTGGCAGGGCTCAAGGATGTGGTCAGCATTGGCGCCGGCCAGAAAGCGGAGGCACTTGCTGGGATGGGGGATGTGGCCAACACCAGCCTGCGTAAGGCTGCCAGTGATGCTCAGACATCGTTTCAGAGCAAGCAGGCGACTGCGGGGTTGGTTGGGGCTGTGGCCGGAGCTGGTACGGCATATGGCCTTGGCCAGTTGAAAGCGCCGGCGGCAGTGGAAAGCAGAAAGATCAGCCCTACGGCATCAGTGTTGCAAAACAAAGGTTATTAAGGGGTTAGCCATGGGATATGCCGCAGACAAATTTGCCCAAATCACGCGCGATAGCTACCAGGACTGGAAGACTCGTTTCTACCCCAAGCAGAAGGAGCTGATGGAGTTGGCCACCAATGGCCAATTACTGCGGGATCAGCTTGGCCGGGTAGACCAGAACAACCAGAACTCGCTGGCAGCCGCCAAGCAAGCAACTGACAACCGGATGGCCAGGATGGGGGTTGGCCAAAGCCAGGGCACCAATGACAACAGCCAGAGCCTGCGCATGGCCTTGATGACTGCCGGCACTGAGAACGGCCTTCGTGAGCAAGAGCAATTCCGCCAGATGGGGATCCTGACAGGGGCAGATGCTGGACTGCGTGAAGCAATCAAGACAGGGGGTAAGGTCTGATGGGTTACGGAATTCTGGATATTGGCGCTCAAACGCGCCAACAGGGCATGGCCGGGCTACGTGATGCAGCCAACCGTGAGAACGAAATTGAGATGGGGAACAAGCAACTCAAGACGCAGGAGAAGCAGGCCAAGATGTCTGCCGCTGGTGCCGGCGCCGCCACTGGCGCCATGATCGGCGCATCCTATGGTTCGGTTGGCGGTCCCGTCGGCGCGCTCATTGGGGCGGGCGTTGGTTTTCTGGCAAGCAGCTTATTTTAAGGGGGCATGATGAGCGTATCGGGATTGGCAGAAGGGTTTCTGGCCGGCTTCAACACCATGGACCGCTATCAGCGTGGCCAGAAAGAAGATGAGCGTATGGACAAGGCCATGAGCCTGCGGGATGCCATGTGGCAGAACGAGCAGGAGCGGCAGAAAAAGGATGACGCTCGGTATGAGGACGAAACCAAATATAACCGAGGTCGCCATAAGGTTGACGACGACAGATGGAACTTAGAATACGCAGGACGGCAAAAACAACTGGAGTTGGATAATAAGCGCGCCAACGCGATGCTGAGCCTTAACGTGGAGCAAAATAAAAGGGCCCAAGAGTCTCACGCACTGGCCGTGGCAAAGAACAATCGGGACCAGTGGTGGCTCGACAATGAGGTGCCGTTCAATATGGCGACAGCAGCGCTGGGGCGAGGAGAGCAAATTACACCAGAGCAAGATGCTTTGTTGAACCATGAATATGCCGCCGGGCGAAATCCATACCGCGTGTTTGGTGACCCGCAATGGCACCGGAGTTCTGACACTGTTTATCAAGGGATGAAAGCAATCATTAACAACCCGGACGCCAGGGTCTGGGATATGGGGAAAATGCGTGAGGCAATTAATACTCCCGAGATGACGCAAGCTCTGACCTATATGGTCAAGGGCAATCTCGAAAAAGGTATTGGGACCGTCACCCCCACAGGAGTAATTAAGTCATATGGAGAGGTGGAGGTTGTTCCAACAGGCCGCGGGACATTCTTCCTTCAGGCCCCTGTGACCTACATCAACCCAAAGACTGGTGAAGAAACTGTCAAAGATGCCCCTATAACCGAGGGCCGAACTGGTGACCCGAGCGACCCCGTCAAGGAGCTCACCCCCCAGAGGTTGATTCAATACTTCGGCAAGGCGCGCCAGGTCAGCCAGCAGATCCAGCAAAACCCAGAACAATGGGAGAACTTTCTTGTACAGACCGGTGTTAATCCACCGGCTGACTATAAAGGGCTGAAGGCTGCCCTGGCTGATCTCCACAAGCAAGAAGCCAAGGCGCTGGCCGATGGCGGGGATCCGGCCACGGTCAAAGCGGCATTTGATGAGGCCAGAGAAAGCTTGCCGTCTGTCTACGGGGTGAATACTGGCGGGACACCTGGTGCGGCACCCTCTGGTGTCAATCCTGAGCAGTGGAGCCAGAGCAACCCTGAACGCCAGCAGTTTATGAGGGAGGCTGAGCAGGGGGGGTGGCTTGGCAGCTATCTTGAAAGCCCGGAAAAAATGGACGGTGCCTTTGAGTTATGGCGCCAAGCTGTTGCGAAAGAGGAGGCAGCCAAGCAAGCGGCGGTGTCTGCTGAGAAGGTGCGCAATATGGAAGGGGGTAAAAATAAACCGCACAACTACCGCGCAGCAGAAGAGGCGGCCGTGAATACGGTTATTGCACCATTTACTAATGGACAGCCGACGCTCAACAAGGCACCAGATGGTGCGGCGGCCTATCAGGCGATGAGCCTGGCCCAGGCTCGCCGATAGTTGCCTTTCACCTACCCCAGCGTTAGCATCTCTCCATCGTCGGTCAGTCTGCATGCTGATCGCCCCATCTCAAAAGCCCCGAACGGTTCGCCGCTCGGGGCTTTTCTTTTGCATAAAGCCGAGGCCACTCGAATGGACAAGCACAGTCTCCGTGACGCATCCCTGCCACAACCGCTGCAATCTGACTCTCGAGGAAAGCAGTTCTGGGATGGCATCAACAGTCAGCTTTCATCACCGCCCGCAGCTGCGGCCCCAAAGCGAGACCTCGAAACAGAATGGAGTGATTATCCTAAGGCGGTGGGCGCTGGCGCACTGGATCTCGTGGGCGGCATTGGTGAGCTGGCACGGCAGGCAAGCAACTTCGGCAAAGAGAATGCCGGGAAGCAGGGGGGCGACTACCTGGAACAGGCTCGTGCCAATATGGCCAATAAGCTGAGCCCGTTGCTGGATGTGGTCGCAGGTGCAGGCGATCTGGCCGCATCTGGGGCAGAGTCTCTGAATGATGGGATGAGTGCTGACGCCAAGGAGGCACTGGGACGCCGACTGGTCGATGAAACGCCAGAAGGCCGGTTGACCCTGGGGGATGGCGCAGGGGATATCGATGTCTGGGCGATGAAAATGGCGCAGGGCGTTGGCTCTTTGCTACCGACACTCGCCGCTGGCGGGGTGACTGGGGTGGCCGCCAAAGCCTCTATCGGCCGCGCTGTCACTGCATCCATGGTCAAGCGTGGCGCTACCCAGGAGGTAGCCGAAGCGGTCGCCGCCAAGGCAGTATCCAAAATTGCCACCGGCGCCGCTGTGACCACCGGGGCGACCGGATCGGTGGGCAGTGCCGGGGTGAACACCCGCGACACTGTACTGGGAATGAGCTTTGACGAGCTGGCGGGCAGCGATACCTTCCGCCAGTCGTTTACTCGCATCGACCAGGATCAACAGACCGCCCATCTCTCTGATGAGGAAAAGCTGGGGCTGGCCCGGGAGGAAACGGCCAACTTGGCCAGCCGCGCCACCATGAGTGATGCCAAGGTGTGGGGAGCTGCCGCCATGGGCTCCATGATGGGCGACGCCATGCTGTTCAAGATGCTGGCTGGCAAGGCTGCAGCAGGTGGTGTGCTGAAAGGGGCAGGCAAGGGGGCGGTAGGTGAGGGGGTTGGTGAGACCCTGGAAGAGGGTGTCCAACAGTACGCCATCAACGAATCGTTGAATGAAGTGGCCGCCGCTGATGTCGACCCGATGAAGGGGGTCATGTCGAGCGCGATCGAGGGCGGCTTGATAGGGATGGGGACAGGTGGTGCGGTAGGTGCTGTCGGTGGGGCGCGAGGCGGTAAGCATGCCAGCCAGGAAGATGGCGTTGGGACCGATCTGGTTGCAGAGCCTTCCGCGCCGGTGACGGAGGACGCTGCTGACCTAGCAGTGGATCCGGTCTCTGCATTCGGTCCACAGGAGGGTGGCGAGCAGGCGCCCTCCGCCACACAGGCTGAGGGAGATCTGAACCCGCTCGGTCCCAGCGGCAGCCAGTTTGACGAGCTGCGTGATGTTCCCGCCTATCTGCGTCAAGACGATACCGCCGATCGTTTCAAGGGGATGGCGCAGGATAGCGACGTTCAGCGAGCCTTGGCCGGTGAGTACGGGCGGTCGGTGCAGGATCTGGTTACGGCCCAGATGCAGGCTGGCGACCAGGGCAAGAGCCTTTATGAACTCGCCCAGGCTGGGGATCTCGGGGTTGACCCGTTCGCAGGAAACAAGAGCGCCCAGCTGGTAGCCATGGAGAACCAGCGCCCAGCCCTGCCGCTCAAGGATGTGATCTTCGCCGGCGATGCGAATGCCAAACCCGTGGGGGAGGCTGTGGCAGCCCCAGGGGATCATGATGACCAACAGGCAGGCCCTGGCCCGCAGTTTCGAGGTGGTGAGCGCACCCGTTGGCAGAATGGGCAGGAGGGGGATCTGCTTCCGCCTGAGGCTGCTACCGCCCACACTACCGGCGAGCTGCCGGGAGCCGTGATCGATGGCGAGTCCCGCGAGGTGGGCACAGAGCTCCCGCACCGCGATGTGATATACGGCGCCGATAACCGCCAGCCGGATGCAACCCATATCAAGGATGGTGCGCCCGCCAGTGCTGAGCCCGACTCCATTTTGGGCCCGCTCAAGACCCTTCGCATTACCCGCAAAGGCAAGCCGTTCGTCAGCGAGAAAGAGGCTGCCATGGCAAGCCGCAAGGGCAAGGAAACCCCGGTTCCCCTCAAGGGTGGTGGTTTCGGCGTGGCAGAGATTGCCGAGATAGAGCAGGTGAGGGCCGAACAGCCCACCCCCAGCCAGCCCCAACAACTCGCACCGGCCGTCGATACCGGCTACAGGGATGTTATCCCTTCCAGCGAACAATCCGAGGTGACCCATGACCAATCTGCCCCGATACCTGCAATCAGCAGTGAGCGACCAGGTGATCAGCCTGGCGCAGGCGATCCGGTTGCAACAGGTGTTGGACAAACCCCTGCCGAACTCGCGGAGCGAGCTGGACCCGGAGATCCGGCAGATGGTGCTTCTCTTGCACCTGTACCTGTCACCCAACCAGGAGAGGAAAATGCACTGACAACCCCGGCACCTGCCGCAATGCTGTTCACTTAAGCGGAGCCGCATTGCGATTTACCGGAAAACGGGTCTTTGATATCTTCACCGCCCTGGGTCTCGATGGCCTGGGGCGTTTTTCTATGAACATGACGCCTATGCAGCCCCGCAACTCCGCCAACCTCCGTGGCGTATGGGCTGGCGATAACGCGCCCGCCATCACTGCCATCTGGTTCGCGATGAAATGACAGGCAAACTTAAAGCTCACCTCATTGGGCGCTCGCTGATGGGCTACGGCGGCCTGGCTGGCCTCCCGCCTGACCAGATTGTATCCAAGCAGCAATCCCCACAGCTCCTGATAGACCAAGTCCACTTTCTTGCTTCTCAGCGTGATGGCGTTGTGCTGCATCGCGCTTTTGATATCCCGGTATCCCAGCTCGATTTCCCAGCGCTCGTGGTACAGGGTCGCCACCTGAGCTGCGCTGAATCGCGCCACGGGCAGGGAGGTAAAGACCGTTTTCTCCTTGCCTGCCACCTCATAGGTCACTGCGCGAACTTGCCAGTGTGTCGGCAACGCCGGGTTTTTCTTGCGAGCCTGAGGCGAGACCGTCATTTGCAACAGACGGTCACCGTCGCCATAGCGCTCAAGTTCCGTGTATACCAGCCCCTTGCGTTCCGGGATGAGCCAGTGACGGTCGGTGTCTTCGGCCTGAATACGCAGCAACAGGTCGGCACCGAAGAAGCCTTTATCCAGCAGGGTCACTGACTTGTCCGGCAATGAGTGAATGAACTCGCTGGCCAGGGGGATTTCCCCTTTGCGGTACGGGCTGATGGCCGCGTTGGCAATGACATGCGAGCGGACATTCATGAGCGTGACCAACCGCAGCATCGGGTAGGGTGTCTGCCGGTTGGTTGAGGTGTTACCCGAGCCGAAATGTGCTCTGAGTTCAGGCATATCCTGGGTTCGGAACAGGGCCCCATCGATGGCAAAGACCTGTAAACCGTGCCAATGGTCTTCAGGATAACGTTCCCGCCCCCACACATCGGCGCACTGTTTGAACAGCCACTCGAGCGGCTGTTTGCCGAGTCGCTGACGGGCCTGAGACAGGGCACTGTCCGCGAGCAAGGCATCATTGGCCAACCCTTCTGCACAGATGTTGAGGCGCCGAGCGACCTCGGAGATAGGCTCATTGCGGAAAAAGGCCATCCCCACGACGAGCCACAAGACCATATCAGAAGGTAAGCGGCGTCGGCGGATAGTGGCCTTTTCAGACAAGGCGGCAGCGGCAGTAATCCATTCGTCGGGAATATGGTCGGCAAAAATGGCCAGCCGAGCCAGCATGTCGCCAGATGCCTCAACAACATCGTTCAGATCGTTTGCAATAGACATAAAAAAATCCGGAACCAGTGATTGGTTCCGGATTGTCCTACAGCAGAAGGATCGGTCAATGGATCCTTAACTGATCAGCATTGCGGCACCTGCCGGGGTTGCTGTATCTGAAGGAGGGCAACCTGAGCAAGCTCGCACGACTGCCGGGCCAGCGGCGGCGCCGACACCCTGGTCGGAGATGATTGATAACCCTGATGGCACCATCACCCTGAAAGGCGAAGTGCCGATCATCAAGCAGTGGGCCAAGGATAACGGCGTGAAGGCGATCCCGGGCAAGGGTGGCCTGGTAGTGTCCACGACTTCGGTAGCGAAGGTGCGACAGCTCACCACGCCTGCCACCAGTGAACCGGTGCGGCAGATTGAAGCGGCCCGCGCCGAGATAGCGCCGGAGCCCACCGAAGCACAGAAGGAAGCGGGGAACTACAAGAAGGGGCACATCAAGCTGCAGGGGCTGGATATTGCGCTCGAGAACCCCAAAGGCTCCACCAGATCCGGTACCGCTCAGGATGGCAAGGCGTGGCAGTCAACCATGACCCATGACTACGGCTACATTAAACGCACCCTGGGGGCGGACGGAGATCATGTCGATGTGTTCATCGGTGACAAGCCGGATAGCGAGACGGTCTATGTGGTGGACCAGGTGGACCCCATAACCGGCAAGTTTGACGAACACAAGGTGATGATGGGCTTTTCCGATGAGCAGGCCGCCCGGGAAGGCAACCTTGGCAACTACGAGGCGGGCTGGAAAGGACTGGGTGCCATCAAGCCGATGCCGGTGGAATCGTTCAAGCGCTGGGTGAAGGAGGGGGATACCACCAAGCCAGTCGCCAAGAAAGTCCGCATGTCTCAGCAGCGGGAGGGACTGTCCGCTGACGATGTGGCTCAGATTGTTTCTGACTTTAGACGTGAGTATAAAGGGGCTCAGTCACTCGACTTTATTGTTGGTCAAACTCAAGAGGACCTTTATGGACCAGAAGGCAGCCCCGAGCAAATTGGATGGCGGGATGGGGGATACCTCCCCGGCAAGCAGCAAGTCCACCTCATCGCAGACAGCATCACCCGCAGAGCCGGGCGTCAGGGTGTTCACGAAGGCGCAGGGGGAGAAAGAGGGGTATCTGGAGATCCCCGTCTTTTACAGCAGAACAGACCTGCGCCACGAAATGAACGGGGTATGGGAGGAGTTGAAAGAGCAAAAGCGGAAGTCGTCTCTACGTTACGTCATGAGGTCCTGGGTCACTATGGCCTGGACACGTTTACGCCTGAAAATAAGCGAGCTCTCCTCCAAAAGCTGAGTGATGCCAAAAGTGAGAAATGGCTTGCTCCTGCCTGGTCAGAAATCTCCCGCCCGGAGATGTATGGCGATAAAAGTGAGCAGCACCAGGCGGAAGAGGTGTTTGCCCACCTTACTGAAAACGAGTTGCCGTCGCGCACCATCCAGGCATGGAACGGTATCAAGACCGAGTTCTCCCGCATGTTACGCAAGGCCGGTTTGGCAAAGGGCCCCATCAAGGAGCACGAGCTCGATAGCCTGATCCGGGCTGTTGGTGAAGGCATTCGCAGCGGAAAGCGCACCCGCCAGAACATCCGCACGGGCGAAGAGGTGATCGGCAAGCAAGCCGATGAGCCAGCCAAGGACGACAAGCCTGAACGCATAATCCGCTTCTCAAAGCAGGCAATGGCACAAGGGAACAAGCCGGCCAAGCACCTGACCCGTAAAGAGGCTGAGCTGGTTTCCCATGGTTGGTTCAAGCAGTACCGGGGGGCGAGCAGCATCAAGGTACAGATCCACGCCACCCAAGCAGAGCTTGAAGGGGCCCTGGGGCTGGATGCCAAGGACGGATTGATCCGTCGCGCGGCGTTTGACGACGATGCAGGCACTCTCCATGTGGCTGCCGACACCATCTCCGACCCCAAGCGGATGCGCGAGATCCTGCGCCATGAGGTGCTGGCCCACTACGGCCTGGCCAACGTCCTGGGTGATGGGGAATACACCAAGCTGATGAGCCGTCTCATCCAGTCGCAGAAGGACCCCAGCATGAAGCCGGTGTGGGACTGGGTAAACACCCATTACGCCGACGAGGACATCGGCACCAAGGCCGAAGAGGTGGTGGCTCACCTCGCCGAACTGGAACAGGGGGCTTGGGGCCGTGGCTGGGATCGGGTTGTTGCTTGGGTTACCCGGGCGCTGCGAGCGGTCGGTTTTGTGCCTGATGGCATTACCGCCGCGGAGACGCGTTCCCTGATCGAGGGGCTGGGCAAGAAGTTGCAGCGTAGCGGCCCAGACGACAGCGGGCCGGATGGCGGCAAGAAGTTCAGCCAGGAAGCCGAGCGCCCAGCCCAGAAAGGCGGTATCAAGATGAGCCAGGCCAGTACCGCAGCTGATGCGGCCATGGAGAAGCTCAACCTGGGACCCAAGCCAGACATCATCGACAAGACCAAAACCAACCTGAACAAGCTCCGTCAAGTTGACCGTGGCGTGGTCAGCTCATGGGTTGATCGCGTCATCAAGAAAGCCAATACCGAGGTGCTCGACGCGCTGGCCCCCATCAAGTACGCCGAGGAGGCTGCCGGCATTACCAATGCTGCTGACTCCGGTTATGTGGCGGCACGGATGGCGACGGGGGCCGCCTCCACCATGCAGGCGACCATGCTTTACGGTTTGCCGGAGTGGAAGGATGGGGTGATCCAGCGCAAGGCGGGTACTGGCGAGAAGGATGCGCTGCTCGGCATCTTTGCTGATCTGGGGGCTGACCTGCATAACTGGCTGGGTTGGATGGCTGGCCACCGGGCCGAGCTGTTGCTGGCCCAGGGGCGTGAGAACCTTCTCGACGCCCAGGACATCGCTGCCCTCAAGGCTCAAGGTAAAGGCAAAGAGGCCAAGTTTCTTGACGCCAAAGCGCGCTGGAATCGGCTCAATGCCGCCACCCTGGACCTGGCACAAGAAGCTGGGCTCTTCACCAAAGAGGCCCGGGCGGAGTTCGAAAGCGAGTGGTACATCCCCTTCTTCCGTGAATCCGACGATGGCGATGTGATCGCTCCCTTCAAGCCGAGGGGCATTGCCAACCAGAACGCCGGTATCAAGAAGCTCAAGGGGGGCGATGCCAACACCAACGACCTGCTCGAGAACATCTTCACCTCCACCTCCAAGCTGATCGACGCGTCCATGAAGAACATGGCGGCCCAGAAGACGGTTTGGAACCTGGCGGATACCGGTATCATCGAGGTCATCCCGAAGCCAAACAAGATGGATTACCAGGCCCTTGCCAATGGCAAAGACAGGATCATGGTCAAGCTGGAGGGGGAGGACTACATGATCCGGGTTGAGGATCCGGACCTCTATCGCGCTATGACCTTCTTCGACCGCAAGCCGTTCGGCGCCATGGTCAATGTGGCGGCCAAGGCCAAGCGCATCTTAACGGC
The DNA here is from genome assembly GCF_049860615.1 of Aeromonas sp. FL131. Classification (NCBI taxonomy): domain Bacteria; kingdom Pseudomonadati; phylum Pseudomonadota; class Gammaproteobacteria; order Aeromonadales; family Aeromonadaceae; genus Aeromonas; species Aeromonas sp. FL131. Next base: position 2,261,683 of record NZ_CP187595.1, on the reverse strand, counting down.
TGGCATCACCGCCTCCCCCGAATTCATGCTGCGCAACTTCCTGCGCGACTCCCTATCCAGCTGGGCCATCAGCAAGGATGGCTTCAAGCCGATGATTGATTCCATCAAGGGGGTGAAAAAGACCCTGACCATGGACGGCAGCACCATTGACGTGATGTTCAGCGGAGCCTCCTTCCTGGGCGGCTACGTAAATGGCAATGACCCTGAGGCCATGGCCGATACCGTGCGTAAGTCGCTGCGACGCAAGGGGATGACCCCGGAGCAAATCGCCCGATACGAGAAGAGCATCATCCGCAATGCGGCGCATGCCAAGGGCGTGGTGGCAGACGCATGGGAGAAATACAGCAGGGTGGGTGAGGCGGTTGAAAACGGAAACCGTGAAGCCGTTTATGACGCTGCCATCAAGGCCGGGAAGAGCCACGCCCAGGCGGCGTTCGAGTCGAAGGACCTGATGGATTTCTCGATGCTGGGCGCCTCACGCACCATGCAGGTCATGACCCAACTTCTGCCGTTCTTCAATGCCCGGGTGCAGGGCCTTGGCAAGCTGACCCGCGAACTGCGAGACAACCCGAGAGCCATCGCCAAACGTGCAGGCATGATCACGGCTGCGAGCCTAGCTCTGCTGGTCCACAACTGGGACGATGAGCGTTATGAGGGGTTGCCGGACTGGGATAAAGACGCCAACTGGCACTTCTGGCTTGGTGATCACCATTGGCGGATCCCCAAGCCGTTCGAGATTGGCGTGTTGTTCGGCACCATCCCCGAGCGCATGGTCCGAGCCCTGGGTGACAAGGACACCGGGGCCCAGTTCGGTAAGGCGGTGGCCAGGGCGATAGGTGATACCTTCGCCCTCAACCCGACCCCCCAGCTCGTCAAGCCGATGGTAGAGGCTGCCTTTAACTATGACAGCTTTCGAGGTGGCCCCATCGACGGTCCGCAAGACCTGAACGTCCAGGCAGAGGCACGCTACAACGAGCAGACCAGCCTGCTGATGCGCGAGCTGGGGGAGCTCACGGGCTTCTCGCCCAAGCAGCTTGAGCACCTGGTTATCGGTTACACCGGCACCATGGGCAGCTATGTGATGGCTGCCGCGGACGGTCTGATACGGGCCGCCAGGCCAGGAGAGTCAGCAAGCTGGCGCGCCGACGAGATCCCGCTTGTGAAAGCGGTGTATCGCGGCACTGGCCCTGCAAAGTCCACTCAGCACATGGAAGAGTTCTACCGGATGCTGAACGAGGTGAACCAGCTCAAGCGCACCGTTGACCAGTACCGCAGTGAGGGGCTCACAGATAAGGCCCGCGAGCTGCTGGAAGAGCAGGGTGGGATCTTGAAGTCGCGCCGCAGCCTGAGCCGCACCCAGCAGCAGGTTAGGGTGGTGCGCAACAAGATCGAGCTGATCCAGCGTGACCGCACACTGACCGCAGAAGAGAAGCGCCGGCGCATCGATGAGATGCTGGCCCGCCGTAATGACCTAGTGTATCAGGCAGTCAACAAGAACAAGTCGAACTGGGAGTAAGGGGGGAATAGCGGCCCTGGCTGAGCCTCTGTGATAGGGGTAATCTGGGGCCTTAACCTATAGGGACTCCGGCCATGTGGATACTGTTCGCGTTAGTGATGATGGTGGTGGCGCTGAAAGCGTTCAGTGTCAGCTTCACCCTGGCACTGATACCCTTTGCGGCCGGTTGTTGGTGTTTCAGCAAATCCAGCCGGAGCGATCTGGATGACTTTATGGCATTCAGTTTCTTTTTTGCACTTGTTGGATTCGCTGTTGTATTTATCAGCTCGATATGGTGATGGCTAATTTATTTCGCTGTTAAATATCCATCAGCACCACTGATTTCCCATGTGTAGTCTCCCTCGGGCTTCTCAACATCAATGTGAGCCTTTGATATTGAAAGTGGGGCAATTTCTATTTTTTTATAATAGCGCTTAATGGCTTTGTTTCCTGATTTGTCTGTGTGGTTAATATTTACATAAATACCGCTTATGGTTATATCGTCATTGCCATTGTAAGCTGTGATGTTAAAGGTGTAAGGATAAATATCTCCAAGGTAAGCCTTGCCATCTAAGAGGTTAACTTTATCTATAGACAGTTTTTTTGATGGAACCTTAATCTCTCCACCGAACATATCAAAACATGCTTGCCTTATAAAAGAAGCAGCCCTGTCGCTTGATACGTTGCCCATACTGCCAACTATACATTCACTAGATGATGAATAACTTCTTAGTGATGCGTAAGTATAAGATACAGAGGCAATCATAACCGAAAAAGTTACAGCCAAGAGAAGATGTTCCTTCTTAACTTCAATCATTTTTTGCGTCCTTCATTCTCGTTTCATTTCTTATTAAATCTAACGCATTGCGTATATACCAGACAGGTAAGGCTTCAACTTTTCCCGAGTGTTGGGTCTATTGGCGCTAAATAATACATAACTTGAGGCAGCAAAAAGGAGAGGTGCGCCACACCGCAAGAGTAAGAAAAAGGCTTGCTACTCATCTTTGGTGTCATTGTATTTGGCCCAAGCCTCTTGCAAGCGATCCACTAACTCTTTGAGAACTTCATCTGGTATATCGGTTTTAAGTGAAGTTTTTTGTTTTCGCGTGTATACGCGCTTGGCGCTCTGCGCAGTGGTATTGTTTTGCCCTACAGTGGGAGAATCAATGTGCTGGGCACCTATGGACTTGCGCGCCCCTATAAGTTCATCGTTGATGTAGCCAGCTGCCTCCATGGCATTGCGCAAATGATGAACTATCTCTGCGTTGATGGACCTCTGATTGTCCTTGGCTGATGCCTCAATCATCTCTTTCAGCTCTTGAGGCATACGAACATTGAACTGCGGATCTTTTCTTGCCATCTGCAAAACCACCATCAAAAAACATATTGACGACTATAGTCGCACGGTACTACGCTATCAATGGTAGTACGGTACTATCGCTTGCTTAAGGAGCGCAGAGTGAACAATCAAATTCCACCCACGTCGATACGCCTACCGGAGGATCTAAAGCGGTGGCTAGGGCACAGAGCAGTTGATAACGGCGTAAGCCTGACCAAGGAGGTTATCTCCATCCTTTACACCGAGATGAGAAAGGGTGGTGAGAGTGACGAGCGAAAGGTGGCCTGAGGCCAAAAATAATTCGGCCAAAGCGGCTGCAACCGCCAAGGCCGAGGGATGTAAACCTAACCAGCAAAGTAAGGACTACGGTATGACTATACAACAACAGTATCCGCAAACCAAAGTTTTGGCAGGGCCGCAGAATGATGGCGGCAGTCTGATCATGAAGTCTTTCGAGAACTTCCAGATCCGCATCATCACCGATGAACAGGGTGATCCTTGGTTTGTGGCGAAGGATGTATGCGAGGCGCTTGGGTACACCAACAACCGCAAAGCCCTGTCTGACCATGTTGATGAAGAGGACGTAACGAAACGTGACACCCTTACCAAAGGTGGTATTCAGGCGGTAAGTTGCATCAACGAGTCCGGCCTGTACTCGCTGATCCTTGGCTCTAAGCTGGAGAGCGCCAAGCGGATGAAGCGCTGGGTCACATCCGAAGTGCTGCCGAGCATTCGCAAGACCGGCAGTTATGGCGCACCGGCCGCCAACTTGCCTGATTTCAGCAACCCTGCCGCAGCGGCTCGCGCTTGGGCTGAAGAGTATGAGCGTGGGCAAGTGTTGGCCATCGAGAACAAGCAGCAACAAGAGCAGATCCACTCGCTCGAAAGCCTGTTCCGGCAGGGTATGACCATCCCGCAGTTCTGCAAGATGCTCAACGGCGTAAACTCCCAGCAGGTGTGCTCGTTCTTTGAGGATCACGGCTGGCTGTACAACGAAAGTCGCTCTGGTAAGCGTTGGCGAGTTGCGTCATACGCTCGTGACAAATACCTCACCGAAGAGCAAAGCGAATTTAGCCAACACGGCTATGACTCTTTTATCAAGTTCACGCCGGTACTGCTCCAGAAGGGCGCGGTGCGCATCTACCAGCTCTACCTGAAAGGTGAATTGCCGATGAAGGTCAACTGGGATGGTCTGTTCACCCAAGACAAAGTGATCAAGGGGGCCGCATGAGCGATAACAAGGTAGTGCCGTTCCCTGTCTTGCAGGAACCAGCCGGTGAAGATGTTGAGTGGACCGATCTGCAATGGGCTGCTTGGTATCTTGCTGAGGTAGAGGTGATTATCGGCGGCATCAAGGTCGGCGACGACAACAGCAATAGCCTGAAAGACATTGCGATGGAGCGGGTAAATCTGGCCTATGAGCACGTTTGCGACATGCTGGCTGCAACCAAGCAGGAGCACCCACTTGTCAACTCGCACCCAGCCCCGGGAGGCCTGCAATGAGTGCCGCCCAACTGCAAGTTGAGTTGAATGCACTGCTGGGGGAGTTGGAGGCTATCGACCTCTGCCCTCAGGAGCGCAGGGCACTGGTTGACAGGATCCAGCGCATGATGCCAGACAAGGCTGACTGATACTGATGGGGCTGCGGCCCCATTTTTAATACCCAAATCAGTCCGAAAATGATAAATTCAAGAAATACACTGTATAGGTATACAGTGTTTCACAGTCGAGAGACTGGGAGAGCAAGGGGGAGATCGGATGGAATCACTACTAAGCGAACTGGAAGAGTTTGTTGAGACGCTGGACCTGGCGCCTGAGGAGGAGAACAAGATCGCGCGCATTCTGGAAAAACTTCGCGATGAAGCCACCGTGTCAGCGTGATGCGGAAGGATTCGGATTGGCCCGCCACTGCGCGGGCTTTTCTATGCCTGCGTGATACGAGATTCTTTGGTAATTTCTTGGGGCATTTTTGGGGCAAAAAGAGGGGTAAAATACGGGGAAATGCGGTGTTTGATGGGATACATCCGAGGCAATAAAACTGGCCTCAAGCCTTATGCCAAGCGGCTTGGCAATGGATCCTGATAGAAATCAATCATTCCTTTGCCGATAATCGCGGGTCATAATAGCGCAAACCGCCCTTTCTCTGTAGCAAGGCCTGACTGATGAAGTTATTTGTAAAAGATTTGACCGTGATCGACTCCAGCTACCTGTGCGAACGCCGCGGTATGGTGGGGGAGAGCTGGCTGGTGGACATCGAAATGAGCGGTGAGCTCAACGAGATGAGCATGTTGCTGGACTTCGGCCGGGTCAAGAAACTGATCAAGTCGATCATCGACGACGAGGTGGATCACAAGCTGCTGGTGCCGACCGAGTGCCCCCTGGTGCAGGTGGCCCAGCTGGACGGTGACGAGAGCACCGTCGATCTGCTGCGGCCGGGTCGCTCCATTCACCTGCGCTGCCCGAGCCAGGGCTTTGCCTTCATTCCGGCCCCTCAGGTGGACAAGGAGTCCGTCACCCGTTATCTGCTGGCGGTGCTGGCCAAACGGCTGCCGGGCAACATCAAGGATCTGTCGCTGACCCTGCGCCAGGAGGCCATCGACGGCGCCTTCTACCACTACAGCCACGGCCTCAAGAAGCACGATGGCAACTGCCAGCGCATCGCCCACGGCCACCGCTCTCCCATCGAGATCCACGTGGACGGCGAGCGCGATCAGGAGCTTGAGCTCAACTGGGCCGAGCGCTGGGCCGACATCTATCTGGGGACCGACGAGGATCGGGTGGCCCTCGGCGAGCTCGCGTTGAGCGAGCAGGCCAAGGCCGTCCTGCAAGAGGCCGGTGAGCACTACGTCGGCTTCAAGTATGTGGCGCCGCAAGGGCTGTTCCAGCTGGCCATGCCGGCGGCGGAGGTGGAGATGATCGACACCGACACCACCATAGAGCTGCTGGCCCACTACATCGCCCGCGAGGTGAAGAAGAGCGTGGGCGACAAGTTCATCAAGATTGTCGCCTATGAAGGGGTGGGCAAGGGCGCCATCGCCTACGCCTGATCCCGCGCCGCTTGCCAGTAAAAAAACAAGGCCCCGCATCTGCGGGGCCTTGTCGTTGCCGGGGCTGGCGTGGGCGTCAGGCGCTGAGCCTAAAGCGCTTGACCAGGCTCTCCTGCTGCTCGGCCAGCGAGTCGAGCTGCTGGCTGGTCTCGGCCACCCGCTCTATGCCCTGATAGTTGAGATCCGAGATGTCGGAGATGCGGTTGAGGTTGGTGGCGATGTCGGCGCTGGTGGCCTGCTGCTGCTCGGCGGCAGAGGCGATCTGGCTCGACATGTCGCTGATGAGCACCACTATGCCCTGTACCTCCTCCATGGCGTTGTTGGCGTGGGAGCTCTGATCCATGCAGCTGTCCATCTCGCGCGAGCACTCCTGCATCACGGTCACCGCCTTGGCGACCCCCTGCTGCAGATTCTCGATCATGGTCTGGATTTCGCTGGTGGACTGGGCGGTGCGCCCGGCCAGGCTGCGCACCTCGTCGGCCACCACCGCAAAGCCGCGTCCCTGCTCGCCGGCCCGCGCCGCTTCGATGGCCGCATTGAGGGCCAGCAGGTTGGTCTGCTCGGCGATGCCGCGAATGACGTCGAGGATGTTGCCGATCTGGCCGCTCATGGCACTCACGTCGCCAATCACCTTGCCGGTCTGCTGCAGCTTGCCCGCCAGCTGGTGGGTGGTGGTGATGTTGCCGGCCATTACCTTGCGGCCGGTCTCGGAGGCTTTCTCCACGTCCATCACCCGCTCCAGGGTCTGGTTGGCGGCCTGGGCCACCTCGCGCACCGAGGCCTCCATCTGGGTCATGGCGGCGGCGACCGAGGCGGTCTCCTGGCGCTGTTTCTCCAGATCCGCCCGCACCGATTCGGTGGTGTGGCGGTTGTCATGGGCGGCGTTGTTGAGCTGGGCCGACGCCTGGGAGAGCTGGCTCAGCACCTCGCCCATCTGCTCGATCAGCAGGTTGACCTGGCTGCCGAGCCGGCCGAACTCGTTGTTGCTGCGAAAACCGATGCGCTGGGTCATGTCGCCCTGGGTCACCTCGGTCAGCACCCGCAGCAGCTCCTTGAGCGGACGACGAATGGCCTTGCCGAGGGTGTAGGCCACCAGGATGGCAATGGTGATGGCGATGACCAGTGCCACCCCCTGGGTGAGGGTGCTCTGGGTCTGCACCTTGCCGGAGGCGCGGATGCTGTTGTTCATCAGCTGCTGGCTCTGGGCGGTGATCTGCTCGAGCTTGCTCTGGATGTTGACGATGAGCTTGCTGGCCAGCTTGCTCTGCTCGCGCATCCGCTCCTGTTGCTGCATCAGCGCCAGGTACTGGGCCAGCACGCCGTCGCTGGCGGTGGTGTCGCGCACGAAGCCGTGCACGTAGTGGCCCATGTTGTTGTCAAAATCCTTGAGCTCCCCCTGCAGATCCTTGATGGTGCTGTTGAAGCCCTCGATCTGTATCTTGTTGCGCTTGAGTGCCGCCTCGATGGGGGCTGGGATGCTCTGGTTGAGGGCATCCATGGTGGAGAGTTCAATGGCGGAGAGCTTGGTGGTCAGGGTCTCGGAGAGCATCTTGATGAAGCTGTCGTCGATGGTGATCATCATGTCCCCCAGGTTCTTCTTGAACTGGGGCAGGCTGACCTGGAACTGACCCTTGGCCTGGTTCACCTTGTAGAGCCGGGTGAGCAGGGCCTGGTGTTCGGTGGGCAGGGTGTCGGTCAGCTGCAGGTAGTCCTTGACCAGCTGGTTGAGCGCGCCGAGCTCCCCCTGCAGCTCCGGGTGTTCCGCCGCCTGCCGGGCGAGGGTGGCGAGAGTCTGGTCGACCAGCGCCTTGGCCTGCTGCAGTTCGGCGACTTCGGCCGGGATCTGCTTGAGATCCTGTTCGGTCAGCACGTCGGTGAGCCACTTGTTGGCGCTGAGCAGGCTGATCTGGGTCTGGCTGCTGGCGATCACCAGCGGCATGGTCTGCCGGGTGACCTGATCCAGCGCCTGATTGAGCTCGCTCTGGCTGCGGAAGGTGAGTACCGAGGTGGCCGCCATCACGGCCACCAGGATGGCAAAGCCAAGATAGACCCTCTGCAAGATGGAGAGGTCTGACATTGTTTGTTTCATTATTGTCCCGCTGTATATGCAAAAGTCCCTTGCCTGAATACCCCGTCCATTTGATACCCTGCTACCACTGTGGGCGAGCAACGTCGGCAGACGTCTTCCGGCTATCGGTATTTTTAACAATAACTGAAGAGAATGGGACAACGGCTGTGTCAAATGTCGGCTTGTGTCACACTTGCCGGGCCTTGATGACGGGCGTTGGAACCGCTTGAGACAGGCATTGAATTTTCTTTTTCATATAAAGGAGTTATCCATGGCGCAAGAAACCATTTTCAGCAAAATCATCCGCAAAGAGATCCCCGCCGACATCCTTTATCAAGACGACCTGGTGACCGCCTTTCGCGACATCCAGCCCAAGGCCAAGACCCATATCCTGATCATCCCCAACGTGCTGATCCCCACCGTCAACGACGTGGAGCCGGATCACGAGCTGGCGCTGGGCCGGATGTTCACCGTGGCCCGCAAGCTGGCCAACGAGGCAGGCATTGCCGAGGATGGCTATCGCCTCATCATGAACTGCAACCGCCACGGCGGGCAGGAGGTCTACCACATCCACCTGCATCTGGTCGGCGGCCAGCCGCTGGGACCCCTGCTCAGCCTGTGATGCCGCGCCTTCCTCTGGCCGGCCTGCTGCTGGCCGGTTCCCTGCTGGGGGGCTGTGCCTCCCACTGGCAAGACATGTTCGTCTCCTATTCCGATCAGATGGTGCCGCTGCGCAACCAGCTGTTGCTGGGTCATGCCGCCGAGGCGCAGCCCGAGGTGCGCGACTCCACGCCGGGGGACGATACCTATGTGCTGGACCGGCTCGAGCAGGGGCGTATCGCCTGGCTGGCGAGTCAGGATGCCGCCAGCAAGCAGGCCTTTGCCGCCGCCGACAGCCGGTTGGCGTGGGAAGACAATCAGGCCGAGTACCGGGTCAGCCAGGGGCTGGCCCAGGCGGGCAGCCTGCTCACCAATGACCAGACCATGGCCTACCGGGCGCCCGATTACGAGCGCACCATGCTGCACCACTATCTGGCTCTCAACTACCTGCAGCGTGGGGATGCCGAGGGTGCCCTGGTGGAGGTGCGCCGCGCCAACCAGGTGCAGGAGCAGGCCCTCAAACGGCGCGCCGACGAGGTGCGTAAGGCAAAAGATGAGAGGGAAGAGGCCGAGGCAGAAGGGGAGATGCGCCAGCTGATGTCGCGCGGCGCCCCCGAGCTCGACCGGCTGATCGGGCGGGTCAAGAACGGTTTTCAGAACGCCTATACCTTCTATTTCTCCGGCGTGCTCTATGAGGCGGCCGGCGATCTCAACGATGCCTGGGTCGACTATCAGCGCGGCTACCAGATAGCGCCGGACAACCGCAGCCTGCAGGATGCCTTGCTGCGCCTGGCTGTGCTGCGTGGCGCCGCGGACGAGATCCGCGAGACCGAGAAAAAGGTGGGCCGCAAGGCAGCGCCCTTGGCCAAGGATCAGGGCCAGCTGGTGGTGCTGTTTGAAGATGGGCTGATCCCGGCACGGCGCGAGCTGTTCCTGCCGCTGCCCATTGCCACCTCCGGCGGCGATTTTCGCACCTTTACCGTCGCCATCCCCTATTACGATAATCGGGCCAGCGACACCGGGCCGCTCACGGTATCGGTGGGCAAGCGGGTCGAACAGACCAGCGAGCTGGTCAGGCTGGAGGCGCTGGCGGCCAAAGATCTGCAGGAGCGGCTGCCCGGCATGCTGACCCGCCAGGTGCTGCGGCTGGTGGCCAAGGAGCAGGTGCGGCGCACCGCGGCCAAGGAGGGGGGCGATGTGGGCAACATTCTGGTCGGCATCTTCAATACCCTCTCGGAGCGGGCTGACACCCGCAGCTGGCTGACGTTGCCGGCGCAGGCTGCGAGCTGGCAGGGGATGCTGCCTGCGGGCGACGTGGCCCTCACCCTGGGCGCGGGGGCAGCACAGCGGCAATTGCCGCTCACCATCCACCAGGGACGCACCACCCTGGTGTGGGTGCAGCGGCTCGGCGCCGGGTTGACGACCCGGGTGATGCCGCTGTGACGGCGAACGATGGCAATACACATGAGTGACCGGTCGGGCCCCTCGGGGTCGCCGGCAAGGAGAGCAAGATGAAAGCACACGGGTTGGCTATGGGCCTGGTTCTGCTGCTGGCAGGCTGCGCCACCAATACCTCCGGCGTGGCGCTCTATGGGGCGGCGGGTGCCGCGCCAGTGGCGGAGCAGCATCAAAACGTCAATGTCACCCTGACCGAGCTCAGCCGGCGCGAACAGAATGGCCTGCTGCAGGTCAATGTGGCCGCCGCCAGCACCCAGCGTGGCGACAACAAGCTGCAATATATGTTCTATTGGTATGATGAGGCCGGTCAGGAGGTCGCCAGCGATGGCCGCGGCTGGACGCCGCTCAAGCTGCACGGCTATCAGACCCGCACCCTCTCTGCCCTGGCGCCGAGCCCGGCCGCCCGGGGCTACCGGATTTACGTACGCGAAGTGATTGAGGAATCTTACTGATGAAAATGAATCATGCCCTGCTGATCCTGACCGGCGCCCTGCTGCTGGGCGGCTGCTCCAGCACCACCGTCAGCTATGGCGACCCGACCGAAACCGAGACGGTGACCGTCGATTACGGTTCCAGCGATCTGCAGGCCATCGCCGACAAGATGGCGGATTCCATGCTGGCATCGCCGGCCACCAGCGAGATCACCGCCGGCGGCCGTCCGGTGATGTTCATGGACTCCATCCGCAACAAGACCTCCGAACACATCGACACCGAGGCCATCACCGACACCATCCGCACCAAGCTGCTGCGCGCTGGCAAGTTCCGCTTCGTCGACATGAGCAAGGTGGCGGCGGTCAAGCAGCAGCTCGAATACCAGCAGAGCAGCGGCATGGTGGATCCTGCCTCCATGGTGCGCCTGGGCAAGCAAACCGGCGCCCGCTACATGGTCTATGGCAACCTCGCCAGCATCGTCAAGGACAACGGCAAGGTGAAGGATGTCTACTACCAGATGACCATGAACCTGATGGATCTGCAAAACGGCGAGCTGCTGTGGGCCGATCAGAAAGAGATCCGCAAGCAGGCCAAGAAGTCCACCTTTGGCTGGTAAGTCGAGCGAGGCCTCTCTGGCTGCTGCCGAGCGCGCCCTGCTGGCCCGCCTGCCGCCACCCTGGCGCTCGGGCCGGCTGGCGCCATTGGCCAGCGGCCTGACCAACTGCAACTATCGACTGCGCCTCCCCTCGGGGCGCAGTCACTTTTTGCGCCAGGGCCACCCAGATCCGGTACGCCTTGGCATCGATCGGGCCACCGAATGGCAGCTCTATCAGGGGGCCGTGGGGCAGGGGCTGGCTTTGCCCTGCCATCACAGCGATCCCGCCACTGGCCTGATGCTGCTGGACTGGTGCGACGAGCCGAACTGGCTGGCGGCGCCGCCCCCGGCTGCGTTGCAGCCAGTGCTGCTGGCCGGGGTGCTGACGCGGCTGCACCGGCTGCCGGTGCCGAGCGTGGTGATGGCGGTGCGGGCCCACAGTGCCGGCTATCGTGCCCGGCTGGCCCGGGTGCCGGCCTGGCTGCCTGCGCTGGAGCGGGGGCTGCTGGCCAGCCGCGAGCCCGCCGATTGCTGGCTCCCTTGCCATCATGATCTCAATCCGGCTAATTTGTTGGGGAGCCGGCCCTGGGTCATCGACTGGGAGTATGGCGCCGCCGGGCATCCCGGCTTCGAGGTGGCCAGCATCCAGCGCACCCACGGCTGGCAGGATGCCCAGCGCGAGGCGCTGGAGCAGACCTACTGCGAGCGGGCAGGGGGGCCGGTCGGCCCGCGCGGCTTTCAGAGCCGGGCCTTTTTGCCCTGGGTCGATTACATCGGGTTGCTGTGGGCGCTGCTGATGGCCGAGCAGCAGCCGGGGCCCGACTACCAGGCGCTAATCGATCTCAACCGGCAGCGACTGGAGTAGGCATCAGGCATTATGAATCATCCGTTGCGTCAACCCTGTTTCATCAACATTGGAGCCCTGCATGGTGACCACCTTTTCCTGGCGCAAGCCCAGTAGCTGGAGTCTGCTGCTGCTCTGTCTGCTGCTGGCCGGCTGCTCCACCCGGGTCGTCTATTACTGGCTCGACGTGGCCATCGTCTGGCAGCTGGACGACTACTTCTCGCTGGATCGCGGCCAGAAGCGGCTGCTGGACAACGAAGTGAAGGGGCTGATGGCCTGGCACCGCCAGCGCGAGGTGCCCCGTTATGCCGACGATCTCGATGCGCTGGCCAAGGCGGTGGCGAGCCCCATGAGCCCGGCCCAGGTCTCCCGCCATCTGGATGCGGCCCAGCAGAGCCTGACCCGTACCCTGGAGAACACGGTGCCGCGGGCGGTGCGGCTGGCGCGTACCCTGACCGAGGCGCAGGTGGCCATGTTCATGAAGGACCGGCTCACCCGCCAGGCCGAACGGGAAAAGGAGTTTGCCGACAAGCCGAGGGAGGAGATGCTCAAGGAGTTTCGCGACAAGATGAACGAGCGGCTGGTGTTCTGGATTGGCGAGGTGAAACCGGCCCAGGCTCCGCTGGTGGCCCAGTGGGCCCAGTGGCAGTACGAGCTGCAGGCCCCCTGGCTTGAGTTCCAGACCGCCTGGACCAAGGAGCTGGACCGGCTGATGAAGCAGCGCCAGAGCCAGGACTTCGGCGCCCAGCTCACCGCCCTGCTGCAACAGGGGGACGGTCTGATGGATGGCCGCTTCACCGGCTACACCGACCAGTCGCGTCAGCGCACCGTCAACTGGCTGAGCGATCTCAGCCAGTCGCTGGACATCTCCCAGCGGGCCCACCTCTACAGCCTGCTCAAGGGCTATGCCCGCGATTTCAGGCAGATGTCGGAGGGATAATGGCGCCAAGGGGGCCGCAGGGCAGGGGCCGGCCGGCCCCCATGCCCTTGTTCTGGCGGGGCCCCTGTGGTAGTTTGCCCTTTCTATTATGCGGGAATTAACTTTTTGAACCTGACCGACAAAGTGAAACTGGCGCTGATGACCCTGCTCATCACCCTCGCTCTGTTGTTCTCTACCCTCTCGGTGGAGGGGTTCAAGCTGCCCGCAGCCCAGCAGTCGACCCAGCAGGTACAGCTGATGGGGGAGAGTGCGGCGCCGACCGATGGCGGTCAGGTGATCCACAGTGCCAGCGACAGCGACGACGGCATCGTCAAGTTCGTCAGCTCCCACCAGAATCACCTGTTGCGGCTCGAACACTCCCTGCGCAGCGATCATCAGCCCGGCAACGTGGTGTACCAGCTGATCATGAGCTGGTCCCAGCAGGCGATCCTGCTGTTGCTGTGCGGCCTGCTGTTCTATGCCGCCCTCTTCTATCGCAGACACAGTTTCCGCGATCGGTTTGCCACCATCCATCGGCACCGGTTGCAACGCCAGCACCTGCAATACCGTTTCTGTCAGAGTTACCTCGCCTGATCCCGATGGGGTCCGGTCCTTTCGCACCACCTCATCGCCTCCTGATGCCTGCTCACCGCGCGTGAACGGGCCACTGTCTCATTCGTATTTTCTTGCGTGCCGCCTGCGTGGCGAGTGCGCAGCCTTCTCCTGACAGAGGCTGATTTCATGAGAAAAAAGAGTCGTATCACCTTGAACCGCATGAACATGTGGCAGTACGCCCTGCTGCTGCTCATGCTGTTCACCTTTGCGTTTTACTCCCTGCCCACCTTCTTCGGTGAGCAGCCTTCCCTTGGTCTGCACGGCCAGACCAGCCTGACCGAGGCGCAGCGTACCCTGCTGGCTGACAACCGCATCGAGCCACTCAAACAGGTGCAACAGGGCGAGCGGGTCGAGCTGGTGTTTGCCAGCCAGGCCGAACAGCAGCGCGCCAAGCAGCTGCTGGAGCAGCAGGGCTATGACAGCTCGGCGCTGACCCTGGAGTTCTACTCCAATGCCCCTGGCTGGATCAGCCAGCTCGGCGCCGCCCCCATCAAGCTCGGGCTGGATCTGCGCGGCGGCTCCCAGCTGCTGATTGGGGTCGATCTGAGCTTCGTGGTCGACAACCAGACCAAGAACCTGGTGGACATGTTGCGCACCCAGTTTCGCGAGGCGCGCCTGCGCGGCGCCAACGTGGCCCGGGTGAGCGAAGGGGAGGTGAGGGTGATTTTGCCTGAGGTGGCCGATCAGGCGCCCTGGCTCACCATCATCAAGGATTCCGCCGGCACCCGGCAGGATCAGTGGACCCTCAAGCGCAGCGGCAACGAGTTGTGGCTGGTGATGAGCGAGGCCGAGCGTACCCTGCTGGCCAACAACGCGGTGACCCAGAACCTGTCGATCCTGAAAAAGCGGATCAACGAGCTCGGCATCGTCGAGGCCTCGGTACAGCGTCAGGGTCAGGACGGCATCCGCATCGAGCTGCCCGGGGTGCACAATCCCAAGCAGGCGAAAGAGGTGATCGGGGCCACTGCCTCGCTGGCCTTCTACGAGGCCCAGGCCGACAGCCGCTTCTTCATGGCGGATCGCAACGGCCAGGCGGTCGGGCTGGCCCGCAAGCCGGTGCTGACCGGCGAGCACATCGTCGATGCCCGCGCCAACATGGGCGAGATGGGGCAACCCCAGGTCAACATCGTGCTCGACAGCCTGGGCGGCAGCAAGATGAACCAGTTCAGCCGTCAGAACGTGGGCAAGCCGATGGCCACCGTCTTTACCGAGTACAAGACCAATGCCGAAGGCAAGCTGCGGGCCAGGAGCGAGGTGATCAACGTCGCCACCATCCAGACCGCCCTTGGCAACCAGTTCCGCATCACCGGGATCGGCAGCCTGCCGGAAGCCCAGGAGCTGGCCATGCTGCTGCGCGCCGGCGCCCTCACCGCGCCCCTCAAGATCCTGGAAGAGCGCAGCATAGGCCCGACCCTGGGTCTGCAGAACATCGAGGCGGGCTTCACCGCGCTGGCGTTCGGCATGGCCGGCATGATGCTGTTCATGATGGCCTGGTATCGCAAGTTCGGCTGGGTCGCCATCACCGCGCTCATCGCCAACCTGTTGATGCAGGTGGGCATGCTGGCAGTGCTGCCGGGCGCCGTACTGACCCTGCCGGGGATCGCCGGTCTGGTGCTCACCGTCGGCATGGCGGTGGATACCCACGTGCTGATTTTTGAGCGGATCAAGGACCGGCTGCGGGAAGGGGGCTCGTTGGCCAACGCCATCGACTTTGGTTACCGTTCGGCGTTTCGCACCATCTTCGATGCCAACATCACCACCCTGATCTGTGCCGTGGTGCTCTATGCCATCGGTTCCGGGCCGCTGCAGGGCTTCTCCATCACCCTGATCCTGGGCCTTATCTCCAGCATGGTGACCGGCATCTGGGGCACGCGCGCCATCATCAACCCCCTGTGGGGCAAGAGCAGCGCCAAGCTGCTGAGGGTGTGACCATGACTGACCACCACCTGTGTCATCGCGCCGCGCGTTCGAGCCTGCTCCGCGCCCGCGTCACGCGCTTCCCTGCGGGAAGCCAGAGCCATCTGCTGTCGAGGGAACAACAATGCTGAGAATGATCATTGCTATGGGGCTGACCCGCTGGCGTTACATCGGCCTGTGGGCCTCCGTGCTGCTGACCGTGGCGAGCATCGCGGTGCTCGCCATCAATGGCCTCTCCCTCGGCCTCGACTTCACCGGCGGCATCCTGCTGGAGTTTCGCATCCAGACCCTGAAGGAGGCCCACGAGCTCAACGCCCTGTTGACGGCCCCCCTGGCGGGTGTGGTCGAGCTGCACGGCGCCGGCGTGCCCGGCGAGTGGCTGATCAAGCTGCCGCCCCACGAGCTGCCCTGGGCGGCCGAGGAGCTGGCGCTGATGCTGGGTCAGCAGCTCAACCTGCCGGTGGAGCTGCTGCGCACCACCATCGTCGGCCCCCAGGTGGGCGCCGAGCTGTTCCAGCAGGGGATGCTGGCGGTATTGGTAGCCTCGCTCGCCATCTCAGCCTACCTGGCGGTGCGTTTCGAGTGGCGCCAAGCCATCGGCATCCTGGTGTCGGTGCTGCACGACGGTCTGGTGGCGCTGGGGCTGCTGGCGCTGTTCAACATCGAGTTCGATCTCAACGTCATCGCCGGCCTGATGGCGGTGATCGGCTACTCCCTCAACGACAGCATCGTCATCTCCGACCGCTTGCGGGACTTGCTCAGCTCGCGCACCCAGATGGGGATCCACGACTGCTCCGACGTGGCCATCAAGGCCACCTTCAGCCGTACCATGATCACCTCGGGCACCACCCTGTTCACGGTGGGGGCTCTGCTGCTGTTCGGTGGCGACGCCCTCTACGGTTTCTCCTTCACCCTGTTCGCCGGCATCCTGGTGGGCACCATCTCCTCCATCACGGTGGCTTCCACCGTGCAGGAGCTGCTGGGTCTCTCGCCGCAGGCTTACCAGAAAAAAGAAGAGGAGCTGGCGGAGGCGGCATGACCCCGTCATTCCCATGCAAAACGGGCCCTCGGGCCCGTTTTTTTATGCGCATCTGAAATGAGCCTCAAAAGCCCGAGCCCGGTTGCAGCAAGAAGGCGGCCTCCTCGGCCGTGTCCTGGCGGCCCAGGATGGCGTTGCGGTGGGGGAAGCGGCCAAAACGTTCGACGATCACCTGATGGCGGCGGGCAAAGTCGGCAAAGCCGGCGAAGGTCTCCCGCGCCGGACCGTCGGCCTGCTCGGCCGCCAGCCCCTCGAACAGGGTCACGCTTCTGGCCTGCTGTTCGCGGGATTCGGCGTGCTCCAGCGGCAGGTAGAAAAAGACCCGCCCCAGCGGGGGCAGCGCCAGATCCGCCTCCAGAGAGAGCCCCTTGAGGCAGAGATCCCGCGCCTTGGCATCCTGGGCAAAGGCGGCGGGGGTGCCGCGGTGGATGTTGCGCGGCAGCTGATCCAGCAGCAGGATAAGGGCCAGCCGGCCCTCGGCCGCGTCGGCCCAGTGGGCGAGCTCGCCGGCGGCGGCTGCCGCGGCCAGATCACCGAAGCGGCTGGCGAGCAGGGCGTCGGTGTCGCTGTTTTTGCCCCACCAGAGGGGCGCTTGGCGTTTGGCGCGGGCGACGTGGTCGGTCTCTTCACCAAACCAGAATGCGATCAGCGGTTGCCAGGGTTGCATGGAATACTCCTTGGGCCTGCGGGCACCGGATGAAACAAGGCCAAATGACCCTGATGTGGTTGCTGCCGAACGGGCAGCTTCTCGTTACACTGTGCCATCTTTTCCCGCAATAGGGATCCCCCATCGGCCGGAACCGGTTGGTCGGTTCTGTCGGATGACATGGCCAATGTACTCGATGGTGTGGCGCTGATGATGTGGCCAACAAGGGCGTGGTGTGCTGCGGGAAGCCCTCTTCTACTGACATAAGGATTCTCTGATATGGCCGGAACCAGTTTGTTGGCCCTGCTCGACGATATTGCCAGCGTGCTCGACGACGTGGCGCTGATGACCAAGATGGCGGCGAAGAAGACCGCCGGGGTGCTGGGGGACGATCTGGCCCTCAACGCCGAGCAGGTCTCCGGGGTGCGCGCCGAGCGGGAGCTGCCGGTGGTGTGGGCGGTGGCCAAGGGGTCGTTTCGCAACAAGCTGATCCTGGTGCCTGCCGCCATCGCCATCAGTGCGCTGGTGCCCTGGCTCATCACCCCGCTCCTGATGCTGGGGGGCGCCTACCTCTGCTTCGAAGGGGCCGAGAAGCTGGCCCACAAGTTTCTGCCCCATGAGGCGAGCGAGGGGGAGGCGCACGCTGCCCCCATTCCCGATGATTTGGTGGCGTTTGAACAGCAGAAGATAAAGGGGGCCATTCGTACCGACTTTATTCTGTCGGCCGAGATCATCGTCATCGCCCTTGGCACCGTACAGGGGGCGAGCCTGGCGCTGCAGCTGTCGGTGGTGGCGGGCATCGCGCTGCTGATGACGGTGGGGGTCTACGGCCTGGTGGGGCTCATCGTCAAGCTCGACGACATCGGCCTGCACCTGCTACAAAAGCCCGATGGCAGTGCCTTGCGCCGGGCAGTGGGGCAGGGGCTACTGGCGACGGCGCCGCGGCTGATGCACCTGCTGGCACTGGTCGGCACCATCGCCATGTTCATGGTGGGGGGCGGCATCCTGGTGCACGGCTGGCCTTTCGTGCACCACCTGATTGAAGGGGCCGCCGCCGCCGTGGCTACCCTGCCTGCGGTCGGCGCCGCCCTCGCGCTGGTGACGCCGACCCTGCTCAATGCCGTGGCTGGGGTGGTGGCCGGGCTGGTGCTGGTGCTGGCCATGACCCTGGTGAGCAAGCTCAAGCCCGCCAAATAGTGGCGGCGGGCTGACCCTCGCGGGGCATATCCCTGCAATGGGAGTCCTCCCGGCAGATACTGTCTCGTTTGTTGTCTCGGATGGGGGCTAGGCAAGGGCCTGCCCCCTTCGTACTATCCGGCTGACACCCGCTCACAGAGGCGGGGTCAGCCCACATGGACGCAAACAGACAAGGAAGGTCATGAAACCACCCGTTTGGCAGGATGATCACATCTATGCCGCCCCCGACTGCCCGGCGATCGACGCCGATTTCCAGCGTGCCCGCGAGGCCATGAAGCGCCTGCAACCCCTGCTGGATGAACTGCCCAAAACCAACGACATCAATGCCTTGCGCCATCTGCTTCGGGCCATCAGGGCCTGCTGGCGCGAGGTGCGCCGGCTGGAGTGGAACTGCCAGATCTACGGTTACAACCGGCTCAGCCGGGATGGACGCGACGAGGCGGCCAGGGTGCTGCTCTCTCGTGGCCAGCAGTTGCAGGCAAGCCTGGCCCAGCTTTGCAAGCCGGTGACCCTGTTCTGGGTGCGTGCTCCCGAGGAGCAGGTACGCGCCCTGCTGCAGGATCCCGAGCTGTTCGAGCTCGCCTACGTCATTCGTCACGACCGGCGCCAGCAGGATCAGTGGCTCTCTCTGGAGAGCGAACAGCTGATCGCGGGGCTGAGCGTGGATGGTCTGCAGGGGTGGGGGGATCTCTACGACAACCTGGTAGGAAGGCTCAGGCCGGTGGTGGAGGGGCAGCCCATGGGGCTGGCCCAGGCAGACAACCTGCTGGCCCACCCGCAGCGGGAGCGGCGCGCCGCCGCCTGGCACGCCATCCAGGCCGCCTGGGGGGCGGAGCAGGAGACGGTGGCCGCCATCCTCAACGCCATCAACGGCTGGCGCAACGAGCTGACCCGCCAGCGTGGCAGGGAACGCAGGTGGGATGCGCTCGACGTTTCCTGCCATCAGGGGCACCTGGATCGGGTGACCCTGGAGACCCTGATGACGGCGGCCGGCGAGCACAAGGAGTTGGGGCGGCGGGCCCTGCGCGCCATGGCCTGTGCCCAGCAGATCTACGACTTCGCCCCCTGGGATCTCTATGCCCCGGCGCCGGCTGCGGCGAGCGGCCTGATCAGCTTCGAGCAGGCGCTGGCCCTGGTGGCCGACGCCTTCGCCGGCTTTGACCCCGAGATGGGGGCCTTTGCTCGCATGATGGCGGCCAATGGCTGGATTGACGCCGCCCCGAGCGAACACCGGCGCAGCGGTGCCTACAGCACCGAGTATGCCGATCCGCCCGAGCCACGGGTGTTTCTCACCTTCGAGGGGACCCTGGACAACGTCATCACGCTCGCTCATGAGTTGGGGCACGCCTGGCACAGCTGGCTGCTGCGGGAGTTGCCGCTGGAGCAGCGTGACTACCCCAAGACGCTGGCGGAGACCGCCTCCCTGTTTGCCGAGGCGCTGGTGCGCGATGCCCTGCTGGCGGCCACCGACAACATGGTGCAGCGCCGGGCCATCGCCTGGCTGGACGGGGAGCGCGCCGCCAGCCTGCTGCTCGACGTGCCGGCCCGCTTTACCTTCGAGCGGGCCCTGGTGGCGGCGCGGGAGGAGGGCTACGTGGGGGCCGGCCAACTGCGGCAGATGATGAAATCGGCGCAGCAGCAGTGGTATGGTGACACCCTGAGTCAATATGACGAGCTGTTCTGGGCCAGCAAGGGCCACTTCTCCATCGCCGAGCTCGGGTTCTACAACTACCCCTATCTGTTTGGCTACCTGTTCAGCCTGGGGCTCTATGCCCAGCAGGCGCGGGCGGGGCGCGAGTTCGTCCACGCCTACCGGGAGCTGCTGCGCGACACCGGCCGCATGAGCGCAGAAGAGCTGGTGGAGAAGCATTTGGGGGTCGACATCCGTGAGCCCGCCTTCTGGCAGGAGAGCCTCGATTATGTGGAAGAGGCGGTCGCCCGCCTCGAGCGGCTGGTGTAGGCAGCGCGGCGGTTTTTATCCTGGTGGCGGGCCCTGTGGCTCGCCACGCGCATTCAAAGGGGCTCGGCCCCGCAACCTGATGACGAGCATTTGATGCAGCAACGAATCTACCCACAACAGTGGCAAAACCAGCATATCTATCCCGCCCTCGACTGCCTGCAGGTGGCAGCCGATCTCGCCCTGGCACGCGCCAGTCTGGACGAACTCGGCCTGTTCATCGAGGGGCTTGGCGCCGTGCGGACCAATGCGCAGGCGCTGCAGGATTTTCTGCGCGAGGAGCGGCTACGGGCCCAGCGCATTCGCAACATCGGCTGGAACCTGGCTGTGCTGGCGGCCTGTCGGGGCAGTCAGGATGCCCGCGACGAGCTGGCCAAGCAGCTGGCCTCCCGCGCCCGCGCCCTCAATGCCGATCTGTTCAAGACCCTGGCCCCGGTCGAGGATCTGATGCTGGCGCTGCCGGAACCCGAATTCGAACGGCTGATGGCCGACTCCCTGCTGGGGGAGGAGGCGTACCGGCTGCGTCACGAGCGCCGCTTGCAGGATCAGCGCCTGCCGGTGGAGGCGGAGCAGCTGGTGATCGGCCTTGGCACCGACGGTCTGCACGCCTGGGACAACCTCTACAACGATCTGGTGGGCAAGATCCGGCTGGTGATCGATGGCCGCGAGATGGGGCTGGCCGAGGCGAGCAACCTGCTCTCCAGCCCGCTGCGGGCCCTGCGCCGGGAGGCGTTCGATGCCATCAGCGCCGGCTGGGAGGGGGAGCAGGAGACGGTGGCCGCCATCCTCAACGCCATCAATGGCTGGCGGCTTGAGCTTTCGCGCCAGCGCGGTCGCAGCCGCCAGCTCGATGCGCTCGATCTCTCCTGCCATCAGAGCCACATCGAGCGGGCGACCCTGGATACCCTGATGCAGGAGACCTGGCGCGCACGCGGGCTCGGTCAGCGGGCGCTGGGGCTGATGGCCGAGCGCCTTGGCATCGAGGCGCTGGGGCCGGAGGATTTGTTTGCCCCGCCGCCGGCCGCGGTGAGCCGCGAGATCCCGTTCGAGGAGGCGATAGAGATCATCGCCGAGGCGTTCTCCCGTTTTGATCCCGAGATGGGCGAGTTTGCCCGCATGATGGCCGAAAAGGGGTGGATCGATGCCGCACCCACCCCCAACCGGCGCACTGGGGCCTACTGCACCAAGTTTGCCGAGCCGGTGGAGCCGCGGGTCTTCATCACCTATGCCGGCACCATGGACAACGTCATCACCCTGGCCCACGAGCTTGGCCACGCCTGGCATAACTGGCTCATTCGCGATCTGCCCATGAGCCAGCGCAGCTACCCCATGACGCTGGCGGAGACCGCCTCCATCTTCGCCGAGACCCTGGTGCGCAGCACCCTGTTCGAGCAGGCGCAGACCCCCGAAGAGCAGCAGGCCATCGCCTGGGCGGAAGCCGACGGCGCCGCCACCTTCCTGGTCAACATCCCGGCCCGCTTCGATTTCGAGCGTGCCCTGGTGGCTGAGCGGGCGGCGGGCTATGTCTCGCCGGCGCGGCTCAAAGCGCTGACCGACGAGGCCTGGGGCCGCTGGTACGAGCAGAGTCTGTGCCGCTATCATCCCCTGTTCTGGGCGGCCAAGGCGCACTTCTCCATCGCGGGCTTGGGTTTTTACAACTACCCCTATCTGTTCGGCTATCTGTTCAGCCTCGGTGTCTATCAGCAGCTGATGCATCGCCAGAAGGCGGGGGAACAGAATGTGGCCCAGGCCTATCGCGACCTGCTGCGCGATACCGGCCGCATGAGCGCAGAAGAGCTGGTGGCCAAACACCTGGGGCAGGACATCCGCCAGAGCGCCTTCTGGCAGGGCAGCCTGGCGCTGGTGGAAGCGGCGGTGGAGCGTTTCGCCCAGACCCGCGGCTAACACAGGCTTGCTGAATGAAACCGCCGGACAGCCATGCTGCCCGGCGGTTTTTTATGAGGCGGGTTTGCCTGGTTGCGGCTGAGCGGGCGGGCGCACCGGCCCCACCAGCAGGGGCCTCGGTTGGTGGCGCAGGTCCGGCTGGTAGCCGTTGAAAAAGAGGTTGAGCAGCACCGAGCTGAGGGTGGCCAGCAGGATGCCGCTGTGAAACAACGGTTGCAGGGCGGCGGGGAAGTGCTGGAAGAAGTGGCCGGAGACGGTGGGGATCATGCCGACCCCTAGACTGATGGCGACGATGTAGAGGTTGTGGCGATTGCTGTTGTAGTCGGCCCTGGCCAGGATGCGGATGCCGGTGGCCAGTACCATGCCGAACATCACGATGCCGGCGCCCCCCAGCACGAAGGGGGGAATGGAGGCGACCAGCACCGACATCTTGGGCACCAGGCCGAAGGCGAGCAGGATCCCCCCCGACATGACGCAGACCCAGCGGCTCGACACCCCGGTCACGCTCACCAGCCCGATGTTCTGGGAGAAGGAGGTGTGGGGGAAGCTGTTGAAGATGCCACCGATGATGGTGCCGATGCCGTCCACCCGCAGGCCGCGCACTATGTCGCCCCGGCTGGCCGGGTGGCCGACGATGTCGCCGAGCGCCAGAAACATCCCCATCGACTCGATGAAGGTGATCAGCATGATGACGGTGAGGGTGGCGATGGAGATGGGATCGAAGGTGGGCCAGCCGAAGGCGAACGGCACTATGGGGGCGAACCAGGCCGCTTCACTCAGGCCGTCCAGGCTCACTTCCCCCATGGCGATGGCCACCCCGAAGCCGAACAGGATGCCGAGCAGCACCGAGATGTTGCTGAAAAAGCCCTTGGTGAAGCGGGTCACCAGCAGGATGAAGGCCAGCACCAGAAAGCTGGTGCCGATGTAGCGCAGGCTGCCGTACTCGGGGTTGCCCTTGCCCCCCGCCATCCAGTCGATGCCCACCTGCATGATGCTGATGCCGATGGAGGTGATGACCACCCCGGTCACCACGGTGGGGAAGAGCGGCATCAAGCGGCCGATGAGGGGCACCAGCAGGGTGGAGAGGATGCCGGCGGCGATGGTGGCGCCGAAGATGCCGGTCAGCCCCAGCGCCGGGTTGGCGCCGATGGCCAGCATGGGCATGACGGCGGCGAAGGTGACCGACATGATGACCGGCAGGCGGATGCCGGCGAAGCGGCCGATGCCAAGGCACTGCAGCAGGGTGACGATGCCGCAGCAGAAGAGATCCGAACTGATGAGATAGGAGATTTGATCCTTGGGCAACCCCAGGCTGCCGCCGATGACCAGCGGCACCGCCACGGCGCCGGCATACATCACCAGCACATGCTGCAGGCCGAGGGTAAAGAGCTGGCCGGGGGGGAGCAGGCGCTCCACTTCGTCGATGGCGCGGCCCTTGGCCGCCCCGGGGGGCTGGGTCTGGTTCATGAACAGATCACTCCTTGCGACCCGGCGACGAGAGCCGGGCAAGATGGGGCAGGCTGGCTGCCCCGTTCATGGATGGGGTCCGGGTCGCCCTGGATCCGGCCGCGCAGGCGAAGATTGCCTTCACGCGGTATCGCAGGGGGAGTGCAGGAACCGTGCTCAGCCGGCAGGCATGGGTGTCTGTTGGCCCTGTTCATGCGTATTTTTGCAGGCGGGATCACGCTTGCTCGCGCCGACGGCTGACAATCGTTTGCCAGTCGATGGGGCCGGGCTTTCAGATTGGTAGCCCGGTTATCATTTCGGTCGGCCGGGCTCTCAGATTGATAGCCGGCAGTGGACGGCGGCGCACCGTCTGGTTTCATCCGTAACCGAGGGCGTGATCCAAAGCAAGAAAGTAGGATGTTTTGGTGGCGCAGGGCCCTGCCGCTGGGGTAGTTTCGATAAAACCGACACAGATCCTGAGGTCTTATCCATGATCATCTATCTGCATGGCTTCGATGCCACCAGCCCGGGCAATCACGAGAAAGTGCTGCAGTTGCAGTTTATTGATGATGATGTGCGTTTCGTGCACTACAGCACGGTTCACCCCCGTCATGACATGAGCCACCTGCTCAAGGAAGTGAAGAAGCAGCTCGACATGAGCACCGATCCCAAACCCCTCATCTGCGGGGTGGGGCTGGGTGGGTACTGGAGCGAGCGCATCGGCTTCCTGTGCGGCATCAAGCAGGTGATCTTCAACCCCAACCTGCACCCCGAAATCACCATGCAGGGCAAGATCGACCGACCGGAAGAGTACGAGGATATCGGCACCAAATGTGTGTCTGAATTTCGTAGTAAAAATTCAGGAAATTGCCTCTGCATCCTTTCCGTTCAGGATGAAGTGCGCGATAATGGCGAAACTGAGCGTGAATTGAAGAATTATTACAACATCGTGTGGGATGAGCGAGAGACGCACAAGTTCAAGAACATCTCTCATCACCTGCAACAGATGAAGGCTTTCAAAGAAGCCTGATTGATCGTCACGTCATGGATTCAACTATCAAGGGAGCCGATGGCTCCCTTCGCTTTAATGGAACCGAGGTAATTAACCATGACCAATATTGTTGTCGTCGGCGGCGGTGCCGGCGGTCTGGAGCTGGCCACCAGCCTGGGCCGCAAGCTGGGCAAGAAGAACAAGGCCAAGATCACCCTGGTTGATCGCAATCGTACCCACCTGTGGAAACCCCTGCTGCACGAAGTGGCCACCGGCTCCATGGACGCGGGCATCGACGCCCTGAGCTACCAGTCCCACGCCAAGAACCACGGCTTCGACTTCCAGCTGGGTACCCTCACCGACATCAAGCGCGACGAGAAACGCATCGTGCTGGGGAAGATCGTCGACGATAACGGCGACATCGTGGTCAACGAGCGCGAACTGCCCTACGACTACCTGGTGATGGCCATCGGTTCCGTCTCCAACGACTTCAACACCAAGGGCATCAAGGATCACTGCATCTTCCTGGATAGCCCCTCCCAGGCGCACCGTTTCCACAACAGCATGATGAACCGCTTCCTGCAGTTCGCCACCGAATACCAGCCGGGCGACAAGGTGAAGATTGCCATCGTCGGCGGCGGCGCCACCGGCGTCGAGCTCTCTGCCGAGCTCTACAACGCGGTCGAGCAGCTCTACGCCTACGGCTTCAAGAATCTGACCACCGACAGCCTGAAGGTGACCCTGGTCGAAGCGGGCCCCCGCATCCTGCCGGCCCTGCCGGAGCGTATCAGCGGCGCTGCCCATCAGGAGCTGGTCAAGCTCGGCGTGGACGTGCGTACCGCCACCATGATCACCGAAGCGACCAGCGATGGTCTGCACACCAAGGATGGCGAGCTGATTGAAGCGGACCTGATGGTGTGGGCAGCCGGTATCAAGGCGCCGGACTTCATGAAGGATATCGCCGGTCTTGAGACCAACCGCATCAACCAGCTGGTGGTGAAAGAGACCCTGCAGACCACCCGCGACGAGAACATCTTCGTCATCGGTGACTGCGCCGCCTGCCCGCAGCCGGACGGCAAGTTCGTGCCGCCGCGCGCCCAGTCCGCCCACCAGATGGCGACCCAGGCGTTCAAGAACATCCTGGCCAAGATGAACGGCGGCGAGCTCAAGCCCTACCTCTACCACGACCACGGCTCGCTGGTGTCCCTCAGCCGCTTCTCCACCGTGGGCAGCCTGATGGGCAACCTGATGCGCGGCTCCATGATGGTGGAGGGCTACATCGCCCGTCTGGTCTACATCTCGCTCTACCGGATGCACCAGATCGCCCTGCACGGCTACGTCAAGACCGGCCTCATCATGCTGGTGGGCCGCATCAACCGGGTGCTGCGCCCGACCCTGAAGCTGCACTAAGCCGCCTGGGGCAAACGTGGCGGGGTGGTAATGGCTCCGTGCACCATGAAACGCGCACTATGAAAAAGGAGAGGCCCTGGCCTCTCCTTTTTTGTTGCTGGGGTATCAGGAGGCGTCCACCTGCAGGGTACGCACCTCGGTGAGGGCGGCGGTGAAGAACAGCCGCGCCAGTTCCGGGTCTCCTTGCCCGGCATCGCGGGCGACGTTGGCAATGTCGCCGCCGAGCAGGGTGATGGTGTTGCCCACCTTGCTCACCCGATCGATGAGGGAGCCGAACTGCTGGGAGAAGGCCGCCGTCTGGCCGAGGAAGCCTTGCTGACGCTGGATCTGCCCCTCAATCTGGTTCACCTGTCCCTCCAGGCTGCTCACCTTGTTCTGGGTCTGCGTCAGGGTGACGGCCAGGGCGATGAGGCCCGGCAGCCCCAGCAATCCCAGCCCCAGCAGGTAGAGTTTTTTCTTGTTGAGGGAGTCCAGCTCCTGCCGGGCGCCGTCCAGATTGGATTGCAGCCCGGCGATGGTGGCTTGCAGCTCCACGCCGATCCGTTGCAACGCGATGTTGTCTTGCGTGATGCGATCGTTGGTGGTCTGGCTGGCGGTCAGGGTCTGGGCGGTCAGGGTCTGGATGGGGGTGATCTCCTGCTGGACCAGATCGACGAACGCCTTGAGCGCATCGGGGTTGAAGGGGCCGGTATTGGCCAGCTGCTGGGTCAGTTGCAGCTCCAGGTGGGCAGCAAATGCCAGGACTTGCTGCTGCATGGTTTGCACCTGGGGCAGCAGGGCGGCGACTACCTCACCGACGTTCTGCTGGATGTTGACGGCGTTTTGCGGCAGACCGCTGAAGGACTGAATGGTCGCTTCGGCCTGCTGCATGTTGGCAATGGATTGGGAAAGAATGCCGTTGCTCATGGGGTCTCCTTATGAAAGAGGGCGGCCAGGCCACCCTCCCGTGGTTTAGGCGGCCAGGCGCGCCACGAAGTTGGCGATGGTGTCGGTCTGCGGCACTTGCAGCGGGCTCACCCCGGCCATCTGGGCCTTGATGGTGGTTACGTCGGTGAGCACCGTCTTGACCGTGGTGTCGGCGGCGGTCAGCCAGAGCTGGCGGATGTCGTCGCCGCTGGTGATCCCCTTGTCCAGGTCGGTGATCAGGCTGCCCAGATCGGAGGTGAGGGAGTCCCAGGCATTGCTCATCTGGGTGGCGGCGGTGACGGCGTTTTGCGCCTGCACCTGCAGCCCCTTGTAGCCGTTGCCGATCTGGGTGGCGATCAGCACCTCGCTGTTGAGGCTGCTGCGTTTCTGGTACAGATCCTGGCGGGCGCCCAGCGAGTTGTGCAGCACAATGGCGCCAGCCGTGATGCCGCCGGCCCCGGCGACCATCATGGCGACCCCGCCGATGACCACCGGGGTCGAGGTGCCGGCGGTGACGAAGTCAGCCACGGCACCGATGGCGGTGACGAAGGCGCCACCAATCACCAGCAGCCCCCCGGCGACGATGCCGGCGATGGCGCCGTCGATGGCCGCGTTCACCTTGTCGATGTCGCCGTTGAGCTGGGCGAGCACCCCGTTATCCCCCTGCACCTTGCTGTTGAGGTTTACCACGATTCCCTGGAAGTTGCTGGAGTCGGTGATGAGGTTGTTGTTGAGATTGACGATCACCAGGCGGGTGTCGGCGGAGAGCCGCTGATATTCGGTAGCCTGCTCCTTGATGACGCTCAGCTGCCTGAGCCACTGCGCCTTGGTGGAGCCGGGCGGCAGCACGGCCGGAATGGCGTTTTGCAGGGCAAAGTAGTTGGAGATGTTGCTGATGTTGGTGATGATCTGTGGCTGGATGGTATTGAGATAGAGGTCGGCGTGCCCCTTCGCCAGATCGAGCCCCTGGTTGATCTGGGTCTGGTTGTCCTTGAGGTTCGGGAACTGGCTGAAGTCCACCGGCACCTGCTGCTTGACGCTGTTGCAGTAGGTCTGGATCTGCATGGCTTGGGAAGCCTGGTTGGCCATACCCTGGTCCATGGTGATGGTTGTTGCGTTGGTCATTTGGCGTGTCCTTGCGTGGTGGGATTAAGCGTCGGGCAGGATGCCGTTGCCGGCGTAGGCTGCCTTGATGTCGTCAACCTGGCTCGAAAGCAGCTGCCAGGACTGGGTGTTGAGCGCCACGGTGCGCCGCAGCTGGCGTACGTCGTCGGGGCTGTTGAGGTCAGTGACCACGGGCACGGCCCCTTGATAGGCGTCGGCCACCTTCTGCCAGCCTGCGGGCAACTGGGTGACGGTGTCGGCAACCCGGCTGTAGGTGTCGACAAACAGCTGGTTTTGCGCCTGCACCGACTTGGCCACGGTCAGCAGGGTGTTGGTGACGGCCAGTGCCTGATAGGCCTGGGCCAGCTTGTCGGTGTTGGTCTTGAGCTCGCGGGCCGCCTGGCTGGAGCCAGCGATGCCTGAGGAGAGTGCCTCGAGGCCGGAGATCATGTACTGGGTCTGCTGATCGGTCTCTTTGGCTATCTCCTGCGATGTGGCGGGTTTGGCCCCCTTGTCGGCCGGTTTCTGCTCCAGCGTCAGCGAGGTGACGATGGCCCGTCCCAGCTGGTTGACCCCTTCACCGGCCTTGCCACCCTCATCGACGATCGCCTGGATATTGGCGGCGATAGCCTTGTTGAGGGTGTCAATGATCTCGGTCTGACGCTTGGCGTCGGCCATCAGATCCTGCTCGAGCTGGGTGATGACGCCGTTGAACTGCGTCATCAGGGGGCGCAGGGAACCCCATGCCACCTGCACGCGGGTATTGAGTGCCTGGGCATTGAGCCGATAGCTCTGGGCCTGATCGACGAGGGACGTCAGTTGTTGTCCCAGCCGGGCCCCGCCCGTGAGAACGGCGGCGTCATCTTCCTGACCCAGCAGGCGGTTGAACGCGGCGACCAGGGCATAGAAGTTGGAGCCGTTGCTCAGCAGGTGGATAAGACCGGACAGGTTGGTCTGCTGGTAATAGCGTGCCTGACTCATCATCTGGGCCTGGTAGGCCTCGATTTTTACCGCGAGGGTGGAGTCGATCTCGCTGTTGGCCAAAGACTGCTGCATCAACAGCAAGTTCGCATAGGTCTGGTTGAGCAGGGCGGGTGAGGTCGCCGACAGGTAGGCGGCCAGCAGACCTTGATCCCCCAGATCCAGGGTGGCGATCGTGGTCATGACATGGCCTCCATAGCGGTGTCGACGAGCGGGCTGGCGGGGAAACATGCCCCCAGTGCGAGGGTGGGGTGAGGTAGTCGGGTATCCTGCTGCATCATGCTGCTCTCCTCGTGACGAAGTGGGTCTGTCCCCGGGCTGGTGCCGGGACAGACTCACCCTAGGGAAAGGCAAAATGGGTCACAACTGATAGTTTTGCCACTTGATGTTTGAGCCGGATCGGCTAATGAAAGGGGTGTCTGCAGGGGGCGTTTTGGCGGCCCGGTGTTGCCTTTTTCCGATAACTTCTGCCAGTAAACAGGCCGGTCAACGGGCTGTGGCTCCGGGATATGGGGCACGATCGGCCAGGGTCTGGCTGGCACGTATCGAGTCTGCCTGCTTGCCTGGTCTCCTGCGCTGCTTTAGGCTGTCTCCCCAGTACACTCCACAAGGAAAACAAGATGATCCTCTCAACCACTCCCACCCTGGAAGGCAAGACCATTCGTGAGTACCGCGGCATCGTCGTGGGTGAAGCCATTCTCGGCGCCAACGTGTTTAAGGATCTGTTCGCCGGGATCCGCGACATCATCGGCGGCCGCTCCGGCGCCTATGAAAAAGAGCTGGCCCGGGCCCGGGAAATCGCCTTCGACGAGCTCAAGGAGCGCGCCGCGGCGCTGGGGGCCAATGCGGTGGTCGGCATCGACATCGACTACGAGGTGGTGGGGCAAAGCGGCAGCATGCTGATGGTCAGCATCAGCGGCACTGCCGTGCTGGTTTAAACCTGAGCTTCCCCCCTGCTTTGGCAAAGGCCGATAACCTGGTTATCGGCCTTTTTGTGGGTGCTGGTGGTGCCGCTTCCCTGGCCATCAGCGGAAAATGTGCCAATGTATGCTCATAACTTGTTGATTGTTATCTTTAATATTTTTTAATAATGGCCCGCTGCCGATTTCATCTTTTTTAACTGGGCGACGGTGAGCCGTCAGCACTAGAGTGTGTGCCATCAGGACGACATCCGGCACGGATGACATTTCATCTCTCTCAAGGCGTATCAAGATGCACAAGAAATCAGCTCTGTTGACCATCATCACCCTGGCCATCACCGCCCATGCTGGCAGCGTTGCGGCGGCCGTGCCCAACTTCAGCGCCAGCTGCCCCATGAATATCCAGGTCAAGGGAGAAGGGGGCAACGTCTACATCAACGGCAAGAAGGCCACCCTGAAAACCGATGCCCCCAATGCCTATTCGGCCCAGAGCGGCAAGATCATGATCGGCATCACCTCGGATTCCGCCACCAGCGAGCCCAGCATCGACTACGCCATCAAGCACGACAAGCGTGCCAATGGCATCTGTACCGTGCAATCCTGGTCGGCAGGCAAGGCGGCCGCGTTGCCGATGGTCAAGGGAAACTCTCCCTATCAGGGCAAGTGGACCGCCAAGAACAGCGGGACCGGTCAGACCGTGGCCGAGATCAGGATCGACGGCAAGGAGCAGGTGTGGGTCAACGAGGTCAAGGTGAAAGCCAAGCGCACCGACGGTGCCCTGCAGTTTCGTCAGGGGATGATCCTCTATACCCTGCAGGGCGATCCCCGTGTGCGCAGCGAAAGCAGCTGGCAGGATACGGATGCGGGCTCGACCGGCCCGATCACGCTGGAATAACCGACAGTTCATCTGGGGGTAACAGCGACGCAGGCCATGGCCTGCGTCGCTTTTTTACTGGTCTACTGAAGGGGCGCGCTATGAGCGGTTACACCCCCGCCAGGGTATTGGCTTCGCCGTACCAGTCCAGCTTGTCGGCCAGCGTCACCACCGAACCTATGATCATCAGGCTCGGACTGCCGACCCGTGTTGCCAACTGCGCCAACTGCTGCAGCTCGCCGCGTACCACCCGCTGCTGCAGGCGGGTGCCTTGCTCCACCAGTGCTACCGGGGTGTGGCCGGGCAGGCCGTGAGTCTGCAGCTCGTCCTGAATGCGGCCGGCATGGGCCAGCCCCATGTAGAAGACCAGGGTCTGGCGAGGGGCCGCCAGCGCCGACCACTCCTGTGCGATATTGCCCTCCTTGTCGTGGCCGGTGATGAACTGCACCCGCTGGGCGTGATCACGGTGGGTGAGGGGAATGCCGCTATAGGCGGCGCAGCCCGATGCGGCCGTGATGCCCGGTACCACCGAGAAGGGGATCCCCGCCTCGGCCAGGGTCTCCAGCTCCTCGCCACCACGACCAAAGATAAAGGGATCGCCCCCCTTGAGCCTGACCACCTGTTTGCCCAGCCGTGCCTGATCCAGCAACAGCTGGTTGATCGCCTGTTGCGGTACGCAGTGGCGGCCCGCCTCCTTGCCGACAAAGATCAGCTCGGCATCCCGGCGAACAAGTGCCAGCACCTCCTGCGACACCAGCCGGTCATAGACCACCACATCCGCCTGTTGCAGCTGCTGCAAGCCGTTCAGGGTGAGCAGCCCCGCATCGCCGGGGCCGGCGCCCACCAGGGTGACGCTGCCCTGACTCTGTTGTGGTTCGAGCCGCAGCTTGTTGATGCTCTGTTCGGCAGCCAGCTGCTGGCCGCGCGCCAGCTGGCGGGCCAGCCGTTCGTGCCGGAACAGACGCTCCCAGAAACGGCGGCGAGCCAGCTTGTCAGGAATGGCCTTGACCCGCTCGCGCAGCTTGCCCGCCAGCGCCGCGAGCTGGCCGAGGTGTTGCGGCAGCAGGGCTTCGATTTTCTCCCGCAGCTGGCGGCTCAGTACCGGTGCCGTCCCTGCGCTGGAGATGGCCACCATCAGCGGCGAGCGGTCGATGATGGCGGGCATGATGGCGCTGCAGTGGGCAGGAGAGTCCACCACGTTGCAGAAGATCTGGCGCAGGCTCGCTTCGTTGAAAACCTGCTGGTTGACCTCGGGCTGGTTGGTTGCGGCGATCACCAGCCATTTGCCATCGAGCAACTCGGGGTGAAAGTCGGCGGCGTAGACGGTAAGCAGTCCCTGCTCGGCCCAGCTCATCAGCTGGTGCTCGAGATGGGGGGCATTGATGGTCACCCGGGCTTTGGCATCGAGCAGCAGGCGCGCCTTGCGCACTGCCACCTCACCGCCGCCGACGATAAGCACCGGCTTGTGTTGCAGCTGACAGAAGAGAGGGAGAAAGTCCATAACGGGCTCCGGATATAGGTCTGGCAGCAGCGGGCTGCGCAGGACAAAAAGAGGAGAAGGAGTAGAAACGCAGTGAGAGGAAAAAGGGGGAAGCGTGATCCACGCCCGGGCCAACGACAGATCCCCACCGGTTGTCGGCCACTATGATCAGCTTCCCCAAACGAGGTTTTTCCTATTGCACCGCTTTGACATGCATGTTGGCGACGTACTGATCTTCGGCCCAGAAGATGCGGTCAGCGACCATGGCTTCCGGGTTGAGGGTGACGCCGCGCAGCACCCGCTCCTTGAACTTGTGATAACCGGCCCGATCGATAAGGTGACCCATGTGCAGGTAGATGGGTTTGCCATCCAGCATCTCGGACTCGAACTCGAACAGGTTCTTGATCACCGCGTGCAGCACCTCTTCGGTGACCCAGTTGAGAAACAGCTTGCCGGTACGGGGGGTCTTCTTGCTGGTGCGTCCCCCCAGCTTGACCATGTAGAGCTGCTTGGGATCCCGCTGCCAGGCGAGGGTCGGGCAGGCCAGCACGCACTCGCCACAACCGATGCACTTGCTCTCCTCCTTGACCGCCTTGCCATGTTTGATGGCGAGGCAATCCACCGCGTGGTGGCTGCACGCCTTGACGCAGGCGCCGCAGCCGATGCAGCGCTCGGCATTGAAGTGGATTTTGGCGATGCCGAGGATGCCAAAGTCGGCCATGTTGGCCTTGGCGCAGTCGTTGGGGCAGCCGGCGATCACCATCTTGAGGTGATAGGGGTTGGGGTAGAGGTGTTTCTCCATCCGCTGGGCCAGCCCGGTGCAGTCGATATTGCC
This sequence comes from Aeromonas sp. FL131, assembly GCF_049860615.1. NCBI lineage: Bacteria > Pseudomonadati > Pseudomonadota > Gammaproteobacteria > Aeromonadales > Aeromonadaceae > Aeromonas > Aeromonas sp. FL131. The sequence goes on along the minus strand of NZ_CP187595.1, from coordinate 2,228,663 downwards.
CTTCTGGCAGATGGTGTTGCCCTGACAGGCGACGATATTGCGCCCACCGATGCTCTGGTAACCGGCGCGGGTGTCATCCACCTCAATGCCGCAGGTCTCCACCTCGATCTCCTTGATAAAGGGTTCGAGGGCAGCGTTGACCTTGTCCATGTCCTGATACTTGATGCCGGGCATCGCCAGCTTCTGGCGGGTGGTGAGGTGGATCAGACCGTTGCCGTACTGTTCGGCAATCTGCTGGGCCACTGCCAGCAGGTGGGCGGACATGATCCCGCCGGGAATGCGTACGCTGATCATCGCTTCGCCGCGCACCTTGGAGAGGCGGTATTCGTTCTTGGCGCGGGCCTTGATGATGTCGATATCGAGACTCATGGTGTTCTCCCTCAGTCGATCAGATGCTGGGCCTGGTCAAAACGAAAGACCGGGCCATCCACGCAGATATAGGTGTCGCCCATCCGGCAGTGGCCACACTTGCCCACGGCGCACGCCATGCGACGTTCGTAGTCGACCCAGATGCGATCCTTGGGGATGCCGCGCTCGAGGAAGGCGAGCACCACGAAGCGGATCATGATGGGGGGACCGACCACGATCACCTGGATATCCTCCTTGTCAGCGAGATCCAGCTGATCGATGTAGTCGGTGACCCGGCCGATGCGAAATTGCTCGCTCTCCTTGCCCTCGTCCAGAGTGACGATGAGGTTCTGCTGCTCGGCCCAGAGCGGCATCTCGTGGCGATAGAGCACCGCCTGCTCATTCTTGAAGCCGAGGATCATGTCGAGGGACTTCACCTGTTCCGGATGTTTGCTGAAGCGGCGCAGCAGCCCCTTGACCGGCGCAACGCCGGTACCGCCCGCCACCACGATGAGGTGCTGGTCGCGGTAGGTCTCCAGCGGATAGCCGTTGCCGTGGACGCCGCGCATCCACACCTTGTCGCCCACCTCGAGGGCAAACAGCGCATCAGTCACTTTGCCGACCTTGCGGATCAACAGATCCACATAGCCATCGCCATAGTCGGAGACCGAGATGGGCGCCTCGCCCACGGTGGGCAGGGAGATCTCCACAAACTGGCCGTAGTGGACGTCAAAGTCGCGGGAGACCCGAAAGTTCCACTCCAGCTCAGTGTGGCGCTCGATGGCCAGAATGGTGTAGGCCTTGGGCAGCAGGCGGTTTTCGACCACTTCCTGCTGCTGTTCTGCTGTTACGGTTTGTTGGCACTGGCACATATCAGTTCGCCCCCTGCGCGTGGTCGGCTGCGATGGTCTGTTCGACCACATCGGTCATCTTGTTGATGATGTTGCTAAAGGAGATGTAGTGAGGGCAGCGATCGTCGCAGCGGCCGCAGCCGACGCACATGTGCTCCTCCCCCTGACGGGCCTTGTAGTCGTTGACCTTGTGCAGGGCGCGATAACGCAGGCGCTCGCCGTGCTTGGCGCGAAAACCGTGGCCACCGGCCATGTCGCTGAAGCCATCCACCATGCAGCTGGACCACTGGCGACGACGTTCGCCCTGCTTGGGGTTCTCCGCATAGGTGAGGTCGTGCACGCTATAGCAACTGCAGGTCGGGCAGGAGGTGGTGCAGCGGCCGCAGCCGATGCAGCGGCTGTCGTACTCGGCCCAGACCGGATGGGCGGTGAGGATCTGGCGAATGCGCTTGGGATCGTCACAGACGCTGTCCGGGGTGCGCACCTTGACCGGGTTGCTCTGGACAAACTCCGAGGTGAAGTCGTCGGGCTCGCCCAGCTCGGCAAAGTAGCCGAGCAGATCTGGATCTTTGACCTCGATGCGAGCTCCCTCATCGCTCAGACGAATGGCGGCGGCGTAGTCCCGGGTTTCATTGCTGCCCATGGCGACGCAGAAGCAGTTCTCGAAGCTCTCGCGGCATTCCAGCAGCACCAGCTTGAGCTTGCTGCGCAGCCGGGCGTAGTAGACGTCGCTGTTCTGGCCGTTTTTCAGGTAGACCTGATCCAGCCTGCGCAGGGCGTGGATATCGCAGCTGCGCAAAAACAGCAGGGTGGGCTTGGCCTCAACCTTCGATTCGCGCAGCTCCAGATTGTCGAAGTGGAACAGGGTCTGGGTGATGGGGAGCACCACCTCTTTCGGGGAGAAGTGGGACTTCTCCTGCCACACAAGATCGGCCGGATGACGGATGCTGTGGTAGGTGACGTTGTCGGTGTCGGAGAAACGGCCGCCCCGATATTCGGCCGCGGGCGCCATGATCCGGTAATCGGGCAGCAGCCGCTCGAACAGCTGCGCCAGCGCGGGCTGGGTGAGAAGAAACGACATAAATAAACACCTTGTATGAGGGCGAGATGCCCTGACATAGGGATGAGGAGCAGACCGCTCAGAGTGTCTGGCACCTGTGCTGGCCGCGCTTGCCTCGCCACGGTCTGTTTTTATGACTCATGTTGCTCAACTGACCCGATTGTTGTTGTGTTGGCGGCGCGTGCGTCGCGGCAGGTCGGGTCATGCCTGTGTGAACGGTCAATTCAGCCGTGCTGCCTGATAGCCGGCGCACTTGCCCATCACGTAACCGAGCTCCAGCTTGTCGGGATCACGGGTAAAGCGGGAGACCGGGAAGTAGTCGGCCGGTGCTATCACCTCTATCTGGCAGTCCGCCGGCGGATGGGCGATAAAATCGAGTGCCTCGTTGTAGCTGCGATCCCGCTGTTCCAGTGCCTGCGCCAGGGCGGGGCGAGTTTTCAGCAGGGTGCGGATCATCCAGGGGAAGGGCATCGGCTTGAGCCGATAGCCCAGCGGTTCGGAGAGGATCACCGTCAGCTGACGGGCACCGCGCCGGTAGGCCTCGATCACCGGGATGGAGTCGGCCACCCCGCCATCGGTCATCGGCACCCCGTGCACCTCGGGGTATTCGCGGGAGGCGAGGGGGATGGCACAGCTGGCGGGCAGCACTTCGTTCATGTTCTCCGGTTTGACCCGGATGTACTCCGCCTTGCCAGTCAGGGTGTTGGTCACCACTGCGTAGAAGGGGATCCCAGTCTCCCGGTAGGCGTGAATATCGAGGGGGTACTTGCGGCAGCTGGTGTTCCACAGCCAGTGGATATCCACCAGATTGCCCCCCTTGGCAAAACGCAGCGGATCCATGAACTCCTGGCGGCAGGCCAGCTCGGTCAGGATGTCGTGGCTGCGACCATGCTGGCTGGCGAGATAGGCCAGCAGGTTGGTGGCCCCCGCCGAGACGCCGATGGCAAAGTCAAACGGGCGATAGTCATGCTCGATGAAGGCATCCAGCACGCCGCTGGCAAATATGCCGCGCATGGCGCCGCCTTCGACAACTAGAGCGCTGGGGGATGGGTGTGTATTCATGACTGACGCCTCATCGATGATCCGGCCAAACAGAGCCGTATTAGAAAGGCCAGCAGCGGGCTGGCGAGCTGATTGGGTTCATTCTAGGCAGGTGATTTTGTTCGGTATATCTGTAAATTTTGAATCAGTCGTTTTGTTTTATTAAACAAAATGGGTTGCTTGACTGCTTGTGAAGCAGACCAGGAAGGGACTAGTATGGGGACGTTTTTATCCTCAGCCCTGGGAAGGAGGGGCCCCATCATTTCAGTCAGGGAGTACGCAATTCATGGCTCTGCTCAAACCGCCGGGGCTCAAGCCCGGCGATACCATCGGCTTTTTTTCGCCCTCCAGTGCGGCTACCGCCTGGGCACCAAACCGCTTTGCCCGTGCCGGAGCGTTTCTGGAGGGGCAGGGCTTCAGACTCAAGGCGGGCAGCCTAACCGGCCAGCAGGATCACTGGCGATCCGGCTCCATCGCCGCCCGTGCTGACGAGCTCAATGCCCTCATTCGCGATCCAGCGGTGCGCTGCATCATGTCGGTGATTGGCGGCAACAACTCCAACTCCTTGCTGCCCCACCTCGATTTTGATGCGCTCAAGCGGGATCCCAAGATAGTCATCGGCTACTCCGACGTGACGGCCCTACTGCTCGGCATTCATGCCCGCACTGGCCTCGTCACCTTCTACGGACCGGCGCTGGTGGCCTCTTTCGGCGAGCTCTCGCCGCTGGTGGACGAGACGCTGGCGGGCTTTCGCCAGATCTGCCAGGCCGGTGGTGGCGCCGTGCCCCACACCTTGCCGACCCCGGCGCAATGGACCGAGGAGCGGCTTGACTGGGAGAACCAGACCCGGGCCAAGCAGTGCCAACCCAACCGGCTGATCTCGGTGGGCACTGGTCGGGTGCGGGGCCGGCTTATCGGCGGCAACCTCAATACGATGGCGGGGATCTGGGGCTCCCCCTATATGCCGGCCATCGAGCAAGGGGACATTCTGCTGTTGGAGGACAGCCTCCATTTGGCAGCGACGGTGGAGCGCTCGTTTGCCCACCTCAAGCTGTGCGGGGTGTTTGATCGCATCGGTGCCCTGGTGCTCGGCAAACACGAGCTGTTCGACAGTCAGGGCAGCGGGCGGCGGCCGCTCGATATCCTGCTGGAGGTAGTAGGGGAGCCGACCTTCCCCATTCTGGCGGAGTATGACTGCGCCCACACCCACCCCATGCTGACCCTGCCCCTTGGCATCGAGGCGATGCTGGATCTCGATGCCCAGCGTCTCACCCTGTGCGAGCCCTGGCTCGGCGAGTAAGCCCGCGTTGGCTGCCATGGCCGCATCGGCAAATAGACAAAGAGGTCGCCCGGGCGACCTCTTTGTCATCTGTCCCGCGGTAGCGGGGCTCAGGGCAGGGCGTCGGGCCGGAAGCTGGCGCGGATCTGCGGCACCAGGGGGGCAACATCGAAACCCTTCTCTTCTCCCAGCACCGGGTGGAGCAGGGCCAGATCCGGGATGGGGGTCATGTCGCCCGCCAGCAGCTGGCGAGTGGCCTGGCCCATCTGATAGAGCTGGCGCACCGGGGCAAACTGGGTCGCCAGATTGAGGGAGTCATCGGCGCGGGCAAAGGCCATCATGGGGATCTGGTAGCTGGCATCGCGGGGCGGCTTGTCGCCGTGAATGCCCTTGCCGGCGGACATCAGGAACGGCTGGTGATCGCCAAAAGCCACTACCAGGTAGCGTTTGCCTGAGCGATCCAGGCTGGTCAGCAGATGCTCCAGCGACGCCATGGCATCCACCACGCCGGTGTAGTAGGTGTTGAGCAGCTGGCGATCGGCATCGCTCTGATCCGGGCAGGCCTTGTCGAGCTGCTGGGCCTGGTAGCGATCCCCGTCGAAGGGGCCATGCCCCTGCATGGTGACCGCGTAGGCAAACAGCGGCTGCTCATCCTGCTCGCTGCGCTTGAGCAGGTGGTCGATCAACGCATCATCCGAGATATAGAGCCCCTTGTGTTCGAGCGTGGAGAAGCGGGTATCGAACCAGCGCTCCTCATAGCCAAGGGCCGGGATCGCCTTGGCGCGGCCCCAGAATTTTTCCACATAGGGGTGGGCAAACAGGGTCTGGTAGCCACTTTGCTTCGCACTTTGCGCCAGGCCCGGCACCTGCTCCGAGAGGTAGTAGTAGGGCACCACCCCCTGTTTGAGCAACCCCACCGGCAGGCCGGTGTTCATCTCGAACTCCGCCAGTACCGTCATGCCGCCGGTGGTGGGGGAGTGGATGGTCTTGTGCCACTGCTGCACGCTGGCCGGCAGGCTCAGGGTAGGGGGCGGCGCGCAGATCTTGCCCTGCCAGCCGAGCCAGAGGGATTCATATTGCAGCACGATCACCAGATCGAAGCGGGGCGGCTGGCTCAGGCTGACGTGGCTGAGCTGAGGGGTGAACTCGTTGATCTGCAAGGGATAGCGAAACACGCTGCCGCTTTGCAGCATCTCGTCCACCAGGTTGAACAGATAGAGGCCGGGCCCCGAGCGGATGATGTCCCTGTGGTAGTTGACCGCTCTGTCCACGTAGCGAATGTTGGGTCCCAGCAGCTTGTTGCCGGTCTGGGTGGCGAACACGCACAGCGCAAAGAAGGCGGCGGTGGCGGCCAGGGTGCGCAGGATCCAGCGCGACAGGGCGAAGCGCCAGCACAAGAAGAGGGCGAGCGCACCGCCCAGCAGCGGCAGCACCGGGTGCTGCTCCAGCAGGATGAGCAGCAGCGCCACCAGGTTGCCGAGATCGTCCCCCCCGAGCGGTACCCCGTAGATGGCGATCTTCATGAAATTCGCCAGCAGCCCGATGCCGGACAGCGCCGTGAACACCAGCCCCATGTAGAGGTTGAATCCGGCTAGCGCGCAGAGGCTCCAGCCCAGCACCATGCTGCCCCAGGCCAGGTAGTAGTGCTCGGGGCGAAAGCCTGACCAGAGCAGAAACTCCCCCAGCTTGAACACCACGAAGCCGTGCAGCAGCACGAAGGTGAGGTTGCCGAGCAGCAGGCTGCCGGCGATGCGCCAGCGCAGATTGCGCCTGAGGGTGGGTAGCACCACCTTCAGCACGGCCGCGCTCAGGGCTAGCACCAGCAGCAGGCTGGTGCAGAGATAGGTGAGGTTGAAACCCCGCTCCGGCAGGGTCTGCAGGATCTGGCTGAATTCACCGCTCTCGGGCCTCTCCTTGAGCAGCAGGCCGATCCGCAGCTGATAGCGGCTGGCCAGGGCGTCGTCGGGGGCGCGCAGGGTGCTGTTGAGATCCAGGGTGCAGCGTCCCTTGCGGCACTGCTGGCGCTTGTCCACCGGCTGGCTCAGCTGATCGATGCGCTCGCCCCTCTCATTGAGCAGCTCCACCCTGACCTTGTCACCCTCCTGCAGCGGCCCGCGCAACTGCCACTGGCTGCGAACCACCAGATAGAGGCCGCGGCTGTCGCTCTTGTAGAGCAGGGCATGACGGGTGAGGGTGGCGATGGGGTTGTCCGCTGGCCCCAGCACCAGCGGCTGGGCCCGGCCGAGCCAGCTGGCGGGGTTGATCTGCGGCAGCAACAGGGTCAGCAGCAGCAGCGCGGCCAGCATGGCGAGCAGCACGGAGGGCAGAGCGGGCACCCTGGCTGACAAGCGCGCTGAAGTGGGGGCTTTCATATGGGCTCATCCTTTGAGCGAGTGGCGATGAAACATGGCTGCTGCATTTAATTTGACCCGATGGTGATGGGCTTGTTCCTTGTTGTCAATTTAATGACCGGACAATGAACATTGCGTGACCGTGAAACCATGCAAACTGTGATCCCGATCCGGGGGCCGCACTCATTCTGTGATGAAAGCGTCATCATGGCGCTTTGCCACTGGCCTGCCTCTGCCTTGCTGCTTAGTCTCTCAATATGGATGGAGGTACATGTATGAATCCCAAAGTAGCGGCACGTCAGGCAAGATTGCTCCGCATGCTGGAGAGCAAACAGGAGATCCGGATCGGGCGCGAGCAGGACTGTCCCTTGTCCGTGGCCAAGCTGGTGCGACTCAAGGAGGATCATCCGGCGGTGCTCAAGGTCTATCGTCACGGCCTCACCGCCGAGGTGTTCCACCTCAAGGTGGAGGGACATCACTGGTGCCTGAAGCGGCGCCGGCACGACTCCCTGGTGGCCAACGTGGACGGCAGAACCGCCTTCCTGACCGAGCTGGAGCGCCGCCGCGAGATAGAGGCCCTGCGGGAGTTGCACCCCACCATCCTGGCCAACGTGGTCTGTACCTGTTTTGGCTCGGCTCGCGCTGGCGTGCTGGTCTCCCCCTGGCTGCGGGGCGTGCCGGTGCATGAACTGAATGAGCGCAACCTGGCGCAGATGCTGGCGGTGCAGGCGGAGCTGGCCCATTGGGGCTGGTTCGACTGGGATCCGAGCCCCGGCAACCTGCTCGACGACGGCCAGCAGATCAGCGTGTTCGACTTTGGCTACATGTGGCCCTTTGACCCCCGTCATGAATTCAACTCCAACGGCCTCACCGATCCCGCATTTCACGTACCGGAGCGGCTGGAGACCCGCACCCTCTCGGGCCTGTGGCTCGACGAGCCGGATCCGCTGCCGCAGTTTCGTTACTGGCGCGGCCTGTGCATCAATTGGGCGCAGCGGGAGCTGCAACACCTGACCCGGGAGGGGGCAAGCGCACCGGTGCTGGCCCGCTTGCAGAGCCTGCTGGGGGAGTGGCGCTCGGCGCTGGCCAGCGAGGAGGCGCTCGCCGCCAACTGGTGGCGCGACATGTATCGCAGCCATCGGCTCGACATTGCTGACGATCTCAGCGGCAAGAGCTGCGGCCCGCTCACCCTGCGCCGGCTCGACTGGTTGCAGCAGGCGGTGACCGAACACTTCGCCGAGCTGGTGGACAACCTGGGCCCCGACGAGGCGGGCTTAAGTCAGGCGGCGCTGCTGAGCCGACTGGAAGGGCTGCGCGAGGAGATCCGGGCCAACCTGCTGCCGGTGCCGACCCCGGTGGGCTAGGGAGAACCGCATTTAGTTTTCATCTTCATATCACCACATATAAAAAGAGGGGCCAGCCGGCCCCTCTTTTTATTTCCATGTTGTGTCAGTACATCAGTCGAGCAGCTCCTGATGGAGGCGGTTGACGATGTGGCCCGCCTCGTCCTCCTTGACCAGGAAGCAGAGGTTGTGGGCGCTGGCGCCGTAACAGATCATGCGGATGTTGTGCTCGCGAATGGCGTCAAAGACCTGACTGCCCACCCCGGCCGCCTCGCTCATCCGGTTGCCGATGAGCGCCACCAGCGCCAGCCCCGTCTCCACCTGCACCTTGCACAGCTGACCAAGCTCCGCCAGCACCTTGTCGCCGAGGATGGGCTCGCCATTGCTCTGGCTGCCGGTGTGATCCAGGGTCAGCGACACGCTCACCTCCGAGGTGGTGATGAGATCCACCGAGATGCGGTGGCGGGCCAGGATGCCGAACACCTCGGCCAGAAAACCGTAGGCGTGGAACATGTTGAGGCTGTGCAGGGTGACCAGCACCTGGTTGCGGCGCAGGGCCACGGCGCGAAACAGCGGATTGGTGCGAGTGCTGGCGCGGATCCAGGTGCCGCCGGCGGCCGGATCCTTGCTGGAGCCGACAAACACCGGGATGTCCTGGCGCACCGCCGGCTGCAAGGTGGCCGGGTGCAATACCTTGGCGCCGAAGGTGGCCATCTCGGCCGCCTCCACGAAGCTGATTTCGGGGATGGGGCGGGCCCGGGTGACCAGGCGCGGATCCGTGGTATAGATGCCGGGCACGTCGGTCCAGATCTCGATGGTTCCGGCGTCGAGTGCCTCGGCCAAGAGGGCCGCGCTGTAATCGGAGCCACCCCGGCCCAGGGTGGTGGTGCGGCCATCGCCGTCGGCGCCGATAAAGCCCTGGGTGATGATGAGGCTGTCGCCAAGCAGGGGCCCCAGCGCGGCCTGGCAGAGGTCGCGGGTTGTGGCCAGATCCACGCTGGCCTTGCCAAAGCGGCTGTCGGTGCGCAGCAGCTGGCGCGCATCCTGCCAGCAGGCTTTCACCCCACGCTGACGCAGCAGCTCGGTAAAGAGGCGGGTGGACATCAGCTCGCCGCAGGCGATGATCCTGTCGGCCAGCTCGGCATCGGTGTGCAGATGGGCCTGGCGTGCCATGGTGCGGATTTCGCCGAGCTGGCCGTGGATGAGGTCACTCAGGTCTCCTGGGTCGCCCAGCTCGGTCAGAATCGCCTGCTGGATCTCGGTGAGCCTGGCCAGTTGCGCCTCCTGGCCCGCCTCGTCCAGATCGCCCTGAGCCAGTGCCACCAGCAGATTGGTGACGCCGGCGCTGGCGCTCAGCACCACCACCCGGGTGGCCGGGTTGGCCAGCACCACATCGGCGCAGTTGTTCATGGCTGCCGCGTTGGCGACGCTGGTTCCGCCAAACTTGGCGACATTGATCGGGCTCATTGCTTACTCCTGTCTTAATATGAAAATCCGGATCCATCGGGCAAAAAGAGAGGAGGAGGCTGAAAATGGCAGGAATGATCGAAGCTATCCCGGCCAGAAGCACTCCACCCGCAGAGCCCATCCCGTACCCGCCCCTGTCGGAGCGCGGTGGGGGATGACCACTACCGATGACAACCCGGGGGATTCAGCCCCCGCAGCCGACACTGAGGTATCCAGTTGCCTCAGATGTCTCGGCGCTGCTCCCCCTGACCCAAGTTCACCGGACACTGGTGTCCTCCCTCGGGCTGCCTGGGCAGCGCTCCTCTTCTGGCTCCACCAGGGCGGTGGAGTGCATTTAGAAATACCTTGCGTTGGATTGCACTGTCAATCGAGTTTGTAAAAAAGTTCAAAAAGTCAGCCAAGGCAACGCAAAATCAATGGGTTATACGATTGTCTTTGACAAAACCTTGGAGCGACGCTGCCAGTTGTAGAGGCGTTGGCGTGCCACCGGCAGATCTTCCACCTCCAGCGGATCGAAGCCCCGTTCCCGGAACCAGTGGATGGAGCGGGTGGTGAGCACGAACAGGCGGCGGATGCCGAGCCGCTTGGCCCGCTCGGCCACCTTGGCCACCAGCTGATCCCCCCGGTTGGAGTTGCGGTAGTCGGGATGGATGGCGACGCAGGCCATCTCCGCCATCGCCTCTTCCATGAAGCAGTAGAGTGCCGCGCAGCCGATGATGAGGCCGTCGCGCTCGATGATGGTGAACTTGTCGATCTCCATCTCCAGCTGCTCGCGGGAGCGGCGCACCAGGATCCCTTCCTCCTCCAGCGGGCGGATGAGATCCAGGATGCCACCGATGTCCTCGATGGTGGCGGCGCGCGCCTGCTCGGCGCTTTCCCGCACGATCTGGGTGCCGAGGCCATCGCGGCTGAACAGCTCCTGCAGCATAGCGCCGTCATCCTGATAGCTCACCAGGTGGGAGCGGGGCACGCCGCCGCGGCAGGAGGCGATGGCCGCGCGCAGGTAGCGGGCGGTGCCGGACATCTCTTCCCCTGCCTGCTCCAGCTCCACCAGCAACTCTTCGGCCTGCTCGGGGAAGAGCTCGGAGATGGCTTCGCCGTGGCGATCCATCACCCCCTGGGTGCTGCTGAAGCAGATGAGTTTGTCCGCTTTCAGATCCACTGCCACCCGGCGGGCCACCTCTTCCGAGCTCAGGTTGAAGCTCTCGCCGGTGACTGAGCAGCCGATGGGGGAGATGAGCACCAGGCTCTTCTGATCCAGCTGGCGGGTGATCCCCTCCACGTCGATGCGGCGTACCCGGCCGCTGTGGCAAAAATCGATGCCGTCATCCACCCCGAGCGGCTGGGCGGTGACGAAGTTGCCGCTCACCACGCTGATGCGGGCCCCCTGCATGGGAGTGTTGGCGAGCCCCATGGAGAGCTGGGCTGTGATGTCGTACTGCAACCCGCCGCACACCTGCTTGATGATGGCGAAGCTCTCGTCATCGGTGACCCGAATTCGCTTGTGGTACTGGGCCTCGATGCCGGCGCGGGCCAGCGCCTCGTCGTTCTGCGGACGGGAGCCGAATACCAGCACCAAGCGTATCCCTAAGGTCTGCAGCAGGGCGATATCGCTGACGATGTTGGCGAAATTGGGGTGGCAGAGGGCTTCCCCCCCCATCATCAGCACGAAGGTGGCGCCTCTGTGCACATTGACGTAGGGGGTAGACTGCCGAAAGGCATAGACCAGGCTGGGTTCGCGTTCACGCACTTGAGGCTTCTTCCATAAAAAAACAGCAATGGGCTCAATATATGAAAATAAATGCACAAATCAAGATTAAATATTGATTTTGCGCGATTTTGTCATCGGGACGGCCTGGCGGCCCGAACAGCGGTGACACCAGGCGGGGCAGGGGTGTCAGCGGTGTGAGGGTACGCCTCAGGTTGATCCCGGCCCATAAACTGTTATCTTCGATATTCCTTTTCGTCAGCTGTGCGATCGCACAGGTTTTTATACAAGGACAGGGTGCATGGAACAGATTATTTCGCCGGCAGACGCGCTGCCGGGACGCCGCGAGGCGATGGTGATTGGCCAGCAGCATGCGGTCAATGGTCACCCGACTCAGGGACCCTGGCCTGAAGAGATGGCGGTGGCCTGGTTCGGCATGGGCTGCTTCTGGGGGGTGGAACGCCTGTTCTGGCAACAGCCCGGGGTCTACTCCACCGCCGCCGGCTATCAGGGCGGGGTGACCCAGAATCCCACCTACAAGGAGGTGTGCAGCGGATTGACCGGCCATGCCGAGACGGTGCAGGTGGTGTTTGATCCCAAGATGATCAGTTACGGCGACCTGCTCAAGCTGTTCTGGGAGCAGCACGATCCGGCCCAGGGCATGCGCCAGGGCGGTGACATCGGCACCCAGTACCGCTCCGTCATCTTCTTCGGGGACGACACCCAGGAGGCGATTGCCCAGCAGAGTCTGGCCGCCTACCAGCAGGCGATGACGGCGAGCGGTGACGGGCGCACCATCACCACCCGCATTCTGCCGCTGGCGCCCTTCTATTACGCCGAGGATTACCATCAGCAATATCTGGAGAAGAATCCGGACGGGTATTGCGGCCTGGGGGGCATCGGCGTCTGCCTGCCGCCGAGCCTCAACCGCTAGGTGAAGATGACGGGTATCTGTGACTTGTCATTGATGGTGAAAAGAAAAAGGCCGCGTTTGCGGCCTTTTTATCGGGCTTTGTCAGGAGAGTGAAAAAAATCATAAAAAAATGTGTCATGGGCGGGAACTAAATTGAACCCGCTTTGCCTAACCTAGTAGCCACCATGGATGGCGGCTAAGACCAGACACATTTCTTGCCTCGAAAATTCATAAAAGTCATTGAAAAGCTTGATGAGTTGAAATGATAGCAAGCAGGGCTGCCCGTTGAAGGCGGCCCTTTTCATGTTTGCGGTGCGGGAAATTTGCGGGGGAGTGGCGAACTTGGCGTTCGCCATTGTGATCAGCTGATGGCGCCGTCAAACAGGTTCTTGATGAGGTCGATGAACTCTTCGAGGAAGGCTTTCTGCTCCGGCGTCGGGGCGCGCAGCCAGACGGCGGAGAGCACCTCTTCCAGATCGGCCACCACCGCATCGGCTTCCTGCATGATCACGAAGCGCAACTTGGGATCGAGCTGCGGGTTCTGCTCGCAGATGGCCATCAGGTTGCTGGCCACCCGGCCGCTCACCAGATCTTCGATGGTCTGTTCACCACTGCTCTGTTGCTGGGTTTCAAACAGTCCCAGACTCTCCACCAGATACTCAATCAGGGCGATATAGCCTTCGCTTTCTACAACCATGGCGGCCTCAATCCTCAACAATACGAAAAAACTGTGCGTATTTTAGTGGCTGGACCTAGCTTGGCAAGCGGCAGTGCAGGCGATAACGGATAAAACCGACCCCGCCGCGCTCCACGCTCTCCAATCCGGTCAGCTCAAAGCCATACCGTAAAAATAGCCCATAGCTGAAGGCGCTGGCTTCCGTTGTCAGCTGTGTGAGTCCGAGCCGTTTTGCCTCGGCGAGGGCCGCAGCCAGCAGCAGGCCGCCATAGCCCCGGCGCGGGTGATCGGCGCTCACATAGAGCAGGCTGAGGTGGCCATCCTGACTCAGGGTGACAAAACCGAGTGGCTCGCCGCCTTGCTCCAGCACCCAGCCATGGTGCTCGCGCAGCTGGCCGGCAAAGCCGGGATGATGGGCGCCGAGGGCCCACTGCTCCACCTGCTCCGGGCTGTAGTGCTGGGGGCCAATCCTTCGCACCGACTGCTCGAACAGGGCGCAAAGGGCGGGGATGTGTTGCTCGTTCAGCTGAACGAGCCTGGGCTCTGCCGCCATGGCGGGGCTCATCGCTGCGGCGCCTGCGGGCGCTTGGCCTTGGGCAGACCGGCTACCACCCGCTCGTAGGAGTGATGCACCCAGCCCTGCCAGAGGTCGTCGGCCAGGCCGTCGCTGAAGGTGACCGTGTTCCAGTGCTGCTTGTTCATGTGCCAGCCCGGTTTGACCTCGGGGTGGAGTTCGCGCAGCAGCAGGGCCAGCTCGGGTTCGCACTTGAGGTTCAGCCGCAGCGGCTCGGCCTGCCAGTCCAGCAGGGCAAACATCTTGCCTGCGATGCGATAGACCAGGATCTCTGGGCCGAAGGGGGTATCCTCCTGGGCGCCCGGCAGGGTCAGCAGAAAGGATCTCAAACGGGTCAACTCCATGGTCATGCTCCTCGCCGCTTGCGGTGCAAACGTATTAGTCGGGTGAAAAAATCTGCTAAGATGCGCGCCTACTATACCCCAATGCCGTTGATGAGGGAGTCGCAAGATGCTGTATCACAAGACCTTCGAGCTGGGTCCCGAGCGGGATTGGGTAGTCTTCGTGCACGGAGCGGGCGGCAGCTCCTCCATCTGGTTCAAGCAGCTGCGCGCCTATCGCGAGCACTTCAACGTGTTGCTGCTGGACCTGCGCGGTCACGGCCAGTCCCACAAGCTGCAGCAGGTGATCAAGGGCCACTACAGCTTTCGGGCGGTGACCGAGGATATCCTGCAACTGCTCGATCATCTCAACATTCGTCGCGCCCACTTTGTCGGCATCTCCCTTGGCACCATCCTCATTCGCCATCTGGCGGAGCTCTGTCCCGAGCGGGTCAAGAGCATGGTGCTGGGCGGCGCCATTTTGCGGCTCGACATCCGCTCGCGGGTGCTGGTGCAGCTCGGCCGCCTCGGCCAGCATATCCTGCCTTACATGTGGCTCTACCGACTGTTTGCCTTCATCATCATGCCCCGACAGCACCATCAGGAGTCGCGCAACCTGTTCGTGCGCGAGGCGCGCAAATTGTGCCAAAAAGAGTTCAAGCGCTGGTTTCGCCTCGCCACCGAGGTGAATCCCCTGATGCGCTATTTCAAGGAGCGGGCCCTGCCCATTCCGACCCTCTATGTGATGGGGGAGGAGGATCACATGTTCCTGGCGCCGGTGCGCGAGCAGGTGGCGCGCGACCCTTACAGCCGGCTCGAGATCATCGACGGCTGCGGCCATGTCTGCAACGTGGAGCGGCCCGAGCACTTCAACCGCCAGTCGCTGGCCTTTCTCACCGCCCAGCCCGGCTGAGCTGGCGCTAGCCGCCGCTTTGATGCGGCCCTGGTGGCTTGAGCCTGCGAGGTCATGTCAGGTTTTGGCCGGTAATCACCGGGTGCTAGTCCACTACTACCTGGCCGACTGAGCCCTTGGTTACCCTGTGACTCCCATCACCAAGGAGTCCCTATGACCAAACTCGTCCACACCATGATCCGGGTTCGCGACCTGGATAGATCCGTGCGTTTCTACCGCGAGGCCCTCGAGCTGGCGGTGCGGGATCACTTCCCCTTCGACGGTTTTTCCCTCACCTACCTTGCCAATGATCAGAGTGGCTTCGAGCTCGAATTGACGCACAACCAGGGCCAGGCCGAGCCCTACAGCCACGGCAACGGCTACGGCCATCTGGCGGTGACGGTGGAAGACATCGAGGCGGCGCATCAGCGTCTGACGGCGCTGGGTCTGGTCCCTGCGCCGGTCAAGGCGATGCACCATGAGGGCACCCTGCTGGCCCGGCTGTTCTTTTTGACCGACCCCGACGGTTACCAGATCGAGTTCATCGAGCGGGCCGGTCGCTTCGCCTGAGCTTGAAGTGTGGAATAGGAAGGGGCCGCAGCCTGGTGCTGCGGCCCTTTTTTCATGAGGAAGGGAGTGGCGCCCATCAGGCGGCGACGTCCTGCTCCTGTCTTGTTTCCAGATGGACCAGGCAGGAGCAGCGCAGCAGGGAGGCAAAGTTGCTCATCTCCATGCCGTTGCCGAGCGCCTCCTGATAGAGCTCGGAGAGAAACAGCCCCATGGAGCGCCCCTGGGCCTGACAGAGCTGCTCCAGGATGGTCCAGAACTTGTTTTCCAGCCGGATGCTGGTGCTGTGGCCGCAGATCCGCACCGAGCGGGTGGTGCAGGCGTAGTGACTGGGATCCTGGCCGGAGAAGACGGTGCACATGGGCTGGTCCTGAGCGGTAAAGGGGAGGGTCATGGTAGGCAACTCTGCCGCCCGGGTCAAAAAAGCCCCCCGTTGATATGGGATGAGCGCCATCCCCCGTCAGCCAAAGTAGTGGGCGATGTCGAGGTAACGCTGGCGGATGTGCTCGATCAGCAGCCGGATCTTGCGCGGTGGCTGGCGGGTAAAGGGGTAGACGGCGTAGATGCCGAGCTTCTTGCCCACCTGATCGGGGAAGAGGTCCACCAGTTCGCCGTTCATCAGGTCGTGATAGACCAGACAGCGCGGCACATAGACGATGCCGCGCCCCCCCAGCGCCGCCTTGCGCAGGGCGCCGGCGTTGTCGGTGCAAAAACTGCCCGATACCGACAGCAGGTAGTTGCCCTCTTCCCCCTTGAAGGCCCACTCCGAAGCCCCCGTGCTCTGGTAGGCGTAGCGCAGACAGTTGTGGGTGAGCAAGTCTGACGGCTCGCGCGGTGCCCCGAAACGGCGCACATAGGCGGGGGCGGCGCAGATCACCCACTGGGAATCGAGGATGTGGCGGGCAATCAGGCTCGAGTCATCCAGATAGCCGGTGCGAATGACCAGGTCGAACCCCTCTTCCACCAGATTGACGAAGCGGTTGTCGAGCGACATCTCCACCGTGAGCCCCGGGTGCTGCTGGCAAAAATCGGCCACCGCATCGGCCAGCAGCAGCTCGCCGGAGATGGTGGGCACCGACATCCGCACATGACCGCTCACCTTTTCACCGAATCCCGCCACCGCATCGAAGGCGTCCAGTGCGGCGGCCTTCACATTTTTGGCACCCTGATAGAGCGCCTTGCCCGCCTCGCTCAGGGTGAGCCGGCGGGTGGTGCGATAGAGCAGCTGCACCCCGAGTTCTTCCTCCAGGCGTCCGATCCGTTTACTAACTACCGAATTTGTCAGGGAATTTTGTTCAGCTACCTTGCTGAAGGAGCTGGCCTCCACCACCTGGGCGAAGAGGATGAGGTCGTCGGTACTGGCCATATTGATCAACTTTTGGAACGAATGTTGTTCATTATTTCCATATATCGCGAAAAAGGAACAGGGTAAGGTCACGTCCGCTTAACAAAACAACAACAAGGTGCGCCTCTGCACCGCTCGGACAAGGACGCAATGATGACAGACACCCTGCTGGCCCTGGTGGCCTTCTCGCCGATCCTGGTGGCCGCCGTGCTGCTGGTCGGCCTCAACTGGCCCGCCAAGCGCGCCATGCCCGTCGCCTTTTTGTTGACCGTGTTCATTGCCCTGTGGGGCTGGCAGATGAGCCCGACCCGGGTCTTTGCCTCCACCCTGCAGGGGCTGGTGATCACGGTGACCGTGCTCTGGATCGTGTTCGGCGCCATCCTGATGCTCAACACCCTCAAACACACCGGCGCCATCAGCGCCATTCGCGGCGGCTTTACCAACATCTCGCCGGACCGGCGCATCCAGGCCATCATCATCGCCTGGTGCTTCGGCGCCTTTATCGAAGGGGCCTCCGGTTTTGGCACTCCGGCCGCCATCGCGGCGCCGCTGCTGGTGGCCATCGGCTTTCCGGCGCTGGCCGCCGTGCTGCTCGGCATGATGATCCAGTCCACCCCGGTGTCGTTCGGTGCGGTGGGCACCCCCATTCTGGTGGGGATCAACAAGGGGCTCGACAGTCAGGCCATCGGCCAGACCCTGAGCGCCGGCGGCAGCAGCTGGGAGGTCTACCTGCAACAGGTGACCACCAACGTGGCCCTCATTCACGCCACCGTCGGCACCCTGATGCCGGTGCTGATGGTGATGATGCTGACCCGCTTCTTCGGCCGCCATCGCAGCTGGACCGAGGGGCTGGCCATCCTGCCGTTTGCGATTTTCGCCGGGCTCGCCTTCACCGTCCCCTATGCCCTCACCGGCATGCTGCTCGGCCCCGAGTTCCCGTCCCTCATCGGCGGGCTGGTGGGGCTGGCCCTGGTGGTGACGGCGGCGCGCGCCGGTTTTCTGGTGCCAAAAACCAGCTGGGATTTCGCTCCCGAGCAGGAGTGGCCCGCCGAGTGGCTGGGTTCCCTCAAGCTCGATCTCAAAGAGGCCGCCGCCCGTCCCATGTCGCTGCTGCTGGCCTGGCTCCCCTATGTGGCGCTGGCCCTCTTGCTGGTGGCCAGCCGGGTGAGCCTGGAGTTCAAGGCCAGCCTGTTGTCGGTGAGCCTCGCCTTCACAGACCTTTTGGGGGAGAAGGGGGTCAGCGCCTCCATTGAGCCGCTCTACCTGCCGGGGGGCCTGCTGGTGCTCTGCGCCCTGCTCGCCACCTTGCTGCAGTCACGCTCCCTCGCCCCCTTCGGGCGGGCGTTGGGGGAGTCCAGCCGCACCCTGATCGGCGCCGGCTTCGTGCTGATCTTCACCGTGCCCATGGTGCGCATCTTCATCAACTCCGGTGTCAACGGGGCGGATCTTGCCAGCATGCCGGTGACCACCGCGAATTTTGCTGCCGGGCTGGTGGGGGAGTTCTTCCCGGCCCTGAGCGCCACCATAGGCGCGCTGGGGGCCTTTATCGCCGGCTCCAACACGGTGTCGAACATGATGTTCAGCCAGTTCCAGTTTGAAGTGGCGCAGACCCTCGGCGTCTCCACCGCCGCCATGCTGGCGCTGCAGGCCGTGGGTGCGGCCGCCGGCAACATGATTGCCATTCACAACGTGGTGGCGGCGTCGGCCACCGTGGGGCTGCTCGGCCGTGAGGGGGCGACGCTGCGCAAGACCGCGCTGCCGACCCTCTACTACCTGCTGGCCACCGGCCTTATCGGGCTGGCGCTCATGTACAGCTTCCACATCTCGGACGTCCTGCTGCAGTTGAAGTAAAGGAGAGCAAGTGATGAAGGTAATGCGGGTCTATCCGGCCAAGCCGGCCGATGTCTATCTCTACGCCACCTGTCTGGTGGACCTGTTCGACCCGGTGGCGGGGCTCGATGCCATCGCCCTGCTCGAGCGGGAAGGGATAAGGGTGCACTTTGTCGAGAAACAGACCTGCTGCGGGCAGCCGGCCTACACCTCGGGCCATGAAGAGGAGGCACGTCAGGTGGCGCAAAGCCAGATGGCGCTCTTCCCCGAGCCCTGGCCGGTGGTGGTGCTGTCGGGCTCCTGCGGCGGCATGATGCATCACCACTACCGCCGACTCTTCCCCGAGAGCTCCGAGGTGGCGGCGTTTTGCGAGCGGGTGTTCGAGCTCACCGAGTTTCTGGCCCAGGTCTGCCGGGTGCGCTGGCACGGGGTGGGGAGGGCGAGCATCGTCATGCACACCTCCTGCTCGGCCCGGCGCGAGATGCAGGTGTACAGTCGGGCCCGCGCCCTGCTGGGCCAGCTCGACGGGGTCACCTTGCATGAGCAGGCCTACGAGAGCGAGTGCTGCGGCTTTGGCGGCACCTTCTCGGTGCGTCATCCTCACATCAGCCAGGCCATGGTGGAGGACAAGACCCGCCACTTGCTGGCCACCGGCGCCGACACCCTGGTGAGCGCGGACTGGGGGTGCCTCTTGAACATCAAGGGCTCCCTGGCCTATCAGGGCAAGACACTGCCCGCCATGCACCTGGCCAGCTTCCTGCTCGCCCACAGCAAGCGGTTGTCAGAAAAAGAGGAGGCCCATCATGAGTGAGCACGCCAAGTATTCGCCACGCCGCTTCCATCCCCAGGCCGAGGCAGCCCTGGCCGACCCCGTGCTGCGCCAGAATTTTCGCGGCGCCATGGATTACCTGCGCGCCAAGCGCCGCGACGCCTTCGCCGATCCCGCCGAAGAAGCGGCGGTGCGCGATGCGGCGGAGCAAATTCGCCAGCGCTGCCTCTCGCGCCTGCCGGCGCTGCTGGAGCAGCTAGAAGCCAACTGCGAGCGCAACGGCATCAGGGTGCACTGGGCCCAGACGCCGGCTGAGGCCAACGCCATCATCCTCGGCATCGCCCAAAAACATGGGGTGAGCAGCATCGTCAAGGGCAAGTCCATGGTGAGTGAGGAGGTGGGGTTCAACCACGAGATGGCGCGCCACGGTATCCGCTGCCTTGAGAGCGACATGGGGGAGTTTATCGTCCAGCTCGACGGCGATACCCCGTCCCACATCATCATGCCCGCCATCCACAAGAACAAGCAGGAGGTGAGCGACACCTTCGCCGGCAATCTGGCGGATTTCACCCCCACCACCGACGTGGACGAGCTGATCCAGACCGGACGGCGGGCCCTGCGCGAAGAGTTTCGCCGCGCCGGCATGGGGCTGTCGGGGGTCAACTTCGCGGTGGCGGAGACTGGCAGCCTGTGCCTCGTCGAGAACGAGGGCAACGGGCGCATGTGCACTACTGTGCCGAAAGTCCACGTGGCCATCACCGGCATCGAGAAGGTGGTGGAATTTTTCAGCGACGTGCCACCCCTTTACAGCGCCCTGACCCGCTCGGCCACCGGCCAGGCCATCACCACCTACTTCAACGTCATCAGCGGCCCGCGCCGGGCAGGGGAGCTGGACGGCCCAGACGAGGTGCACCTGGTGCTGCTCGACAACGGCCGCAGCCAGGCTTACCGGGACGAGGAGCTGCGCAAGACCCTGCAGTGCATCCGCTGCGGCGCCTGCATGAATCACTGCCCGGTCTACACCCGCATCGGTGGTCACGCCTATGGCACCATCTATCCGGGTCCCATCGGCAAGATAGTCTCCCCCCATCTGCTGGGGCTGGAAAGCACCCAGGATCTGGTGACCGCATCGAGCCTGTGCGGTGCCTGCGGTGAGGTGTGCCCGGTGCGCATCCCCATTCCCGACCTGTTGCAGCGCCTGCGCCGGGAGGCCAAGCACGACACCCAGCCTGGCCACGAACCGCTGGCGGGGCAGGGGGCGGCCAAGAGCCGGCTCGAGACCCTCGCCATGCAGGGCTTTGCCTTTGCCGCCACCCACCCGCGCCTCTATCACGCCGCGACCGGTGTCGCTGGTCGCCTGCGGGGGCTGATGCCTAAACATCTGGGCCCCTGGACCCAGTGCCGCGAAGCCCCCCAACCCGCCCCCCAGAGCCTGCACACCCTGCTGCGCCAGAAGAAAAAGGAGTCCTGAGATGTCGAGCAAAGAGGCTATATTAAGCCGCCTGCGCGGCGCCGCCACCCCCATTGCCCACGTTCCCCATGGCTGGCAGCCCTGGCGCGGGGAGGATGAACAGGCGCGGCGCGAGCGCTTTGTTGCCGGGATCATCGCCAGCCACGCCGAGATCCTTACCGTCAAGGAGGCGACCCTTGCCCGGGATCTGGCCGCCTGGCTGGATGGGGAAGCAATAACGCATCTGGCCTGTGGCCAGGGCGGTCGCTGGCAGGCGGCGGTTGCGGCCGCCTGCGCCGGGCGATCTGTGCTGACTCCGGCGGGGGAGTTTGCTGGCTGGAAGGATGAGTTGTTCGACGTTTGTCAGGCGGGCATCACCCACTGCGCGGGGGCCATCGCCGACACCGGCACTCTGGTGTTGCTACCCGATGGCAGCGAGCCGCGCACCCTGTCCCTGGTGCCCCCCTGCCATATCGCCCTGCTGGCGGCCTCCACCATCGCCGACAACCTGGCGGGGCTGGTAGACGCCGGGCGCTGGCAGCAGGCCATGCCCACCAACCTGTTGCTGGTCTCCGGCCCCTCCAAGACCGCCGACATCCAGCAGACCCTGGCCTACGGCGCCCACGGCCCGAGCCGCCTCTTGGTAGTGCTGGTGGAGGATTGCTGATGCCCTGGAATGAATTTGACGCCGCCGTGCTCTCGCGCATTGCGCCGGAGCGGCTGGTGAGCGATCCTGATCTTCGGTTGGCCCACGGCACGGACGCCAGCTTCTACCGGCTGGTGCCCGAGCGCATCGTGCGCCTCGACTCCCTCGATGAAGTGCGCTTCGTGCTCGGGGTGTGCCGCGAATTGGGCCTGCCGTGCACTTTTCGCGCCGCCGGCACCAGCCTCTCGGGCCAGGCCCTGAGCGATTCGGTGCTCATCACCCTGACCGACAGCTGGCGCGGCCACCGCATTCTGGACGATGGCGCCCGCATCGCCCTGCAACCCGGGGTGATCGGCGCCGATGCCAACCGTTATCTGGCGCCTCTGGGCCGCAAGATTGGGCCGGATCCCGCCTCCATCAACGCCTGCAAGCTTGGCGGCATCGCCGCCAACAACGCGAGCGGCATGTGCTGCGGCACCGCCCACAACAGCTATCACACATTGCACGCCATGACCTTGCTGTTGGCCGATGGTACCGTGCTGGACAGTGGCGATCCCCACAGCCGCGCCGCCTTGGCGGCCAGGCGCCCGGAGCTGCTCACGGGGCTTGCAGCCCTGCGCGCCGAGGTGCTGGCGAACGCCGAGCTTGCCGCCAAGATCCGCCACAAGTACCGGCTCAAGAACACCACCGGCTACGCCATCAATGCCCTGCTCGACCATGAGGACCCCATCGATATCCTCACCCACCTGATGATCGGCTCGGAGGGGACCCTCGGCTTTATCGCCGAGGTGGTGCTCGACACCGTGCCGGAATACCCCCACAAGGCCTCGGCCCTGCTGGTGTTTCGGGACGCCGAGCAGGCGTGTCTGGCCACCTCGCTCCTGAAAAGCGCCCCGGTGGCGGCGGTGGAGCTGATGGATGGGCGATCCCTTCGCTCGGTGGCGGGCAAGCCCGGTCTGCCGGACTTTATCAAAACGCTGGATCTGGCTGCCTGCGCCCTGCTGATCGAAGTGCATGGGGAATCGAAAGAGGAGCTGGTGGATCGCTGCGAGCAGGTGATGGCCATGGCGGCCGAGTTCGTTCAGGTCGCCTCTGTGCCCTTTACCGGCGACAGTGCTGGGCTCTGGGCTATTCGCAAGGGGCTCTTCCCGGCGGTGGGGGCGGTGCGCACCACCGGTACCACCGTCATCATCGAGGATGTCGCTTTTCCCATCGAGCGTCTGGCCGAAGGGGTGGCGGGGTTGCAGCAACTGTTTGATCGCTTCGAATACGCTGAAGCCATCATCTTCGGCCACGCGCTGGAGGGGAACCTGCACTTCGTCTTTACCCAGGGGTTCGACGATCCGGCGCAGGTGGCCCGCTACGGCGCCTTTATGGATGCGGTAGCCGAGCTGGTCTCCGTGCGCTTTGGCGGCTCGCTCAAGGCCGAGCACGGCACTGGCCGCAACATGGCCCCCTATGTGGAGCTGGAATGGGGACCGGAGGGGATGGCGTTGATGCGCCGCATCAAGGCGCTGCTGGACCCCGATGGCCTGCTCAATCCCGGCGTCATCATCAACGATGACCCCAACGCCCACCTGGCCCACCTCAAGCCCATGCCGGCGAGCGATGCCATCGTCGAGCCGTGCATCGAGTGCGGCTTTTGCGAGGCGGTCTGCCCCTCGCGCACCCTGTCGCTGTCGCCGCGCCAGCGCATCGTGCTCTATCGCGAACTGGCCCGCCGCAATCGTGCCGATGAGCCATCCAACCAGCTGGCCCGGCTGTTTGACTATCAGGGCATCGACACCTGCGCCGCGACCGGGCTCTGCGCCGATCGCTGCCCGGTCGGCATCAACACCGGAGCGCTCATCAAGAAGCTGCGCACTGAAAAGTACCGGCGCTTCGTGCCCATTGCCCGCTGGAGCGCCGATCACTTCGTCGGCGTTACCCGCACCGCCCGTGGGGCCCTCGGCCTCAAAGGGATTGCCGGCAAGCTGCTGGGAGAAAAAGCGTTGGCAGGATTGGTGAACGGGGTTCGCCATCTGAGCGGCCAGCGCACGCCCGCCTGGCTGCCAACCCTGCCGGGGCCGAGCCGCTATCGGTGGCTGTCAGGGGAGGGGAGCCATGACGGACCCAGCGAGCGCGCAGTAGTCTATCTGCCGTCCTGCGCCAGCCGGGTATTCGGCCAGCAGGAGGATGCCCCGTCACTGCCGGACGTGGTGTTATCCCTGCTCAAGAAGGCAGGCTGCCGGGTCATCGTGCCGGCGAGGGTTGAGGGGCTCTGCTGCGGCATGCCCTATGACAGCAAGGGGATGGTCGAGGTGGCTGCCGCCAAGCGTACTGAGCTGGCCGAGGCGTTGTGGCAGGCAAGCGAGCAGGGGCGCTGGCCCGTGCTGCTCGATACCAGCCCCTGCGTGCAGCGACTGTTCTCGGGGGCGCTCGGCAAGGGCCTTCGGGTGTTCGAGCCCTCCGCCTTTGTGCTGGAACACCTGCTGCCCCACCTTGAGCTGACCCCCATCGATGAGACCGTCATGCTCCATATCACCTGCAGCAGTCGGCGCATGGGGCTCGGGGAAACCATGCTGGCGGTAGCCCGCGCCTGCGCCCGCGAGGTGATCGTGCCTGAGCATATCCAGTGCTGCGGCTTTGCCGGCGACAAGGGGTTGATGACCCCGGAGCTCAACGCCGCGGCGCTTGCCAGCCTGCCCGCCCAGGTTCCCAACGATTGCCGTCAGGGTTTCAGCAACAGCCGCACCTGTGAAATGGGGCTCAGCCAGCACGCCGGCATTCCCTATCACAGCATCCTCTATCTGGTGGATCAGGCGGCGAGATAGGAAAACTAAACGGCAGGATAACTATCCTGCCGTTTTCAATCGGAATATGGAAAATAATGGTTCGCGAATTCAACTTCGAAGTGCGACGCCCATCTTTGCATCGCTGCTTCAAACATGAAAAGGCCAAGGTTGGTCAGACCATGGCCATCTTGGGGGGAATTAATGCTGGGCAGCAGCGATTCAGCGGTCAGATGCCGGAGCATCATGGGGTTGATGCATTAAAATGAACTCACGCCACTCTGGCTCAAGATCCAAAGCAGACTGCCTTTCTTGGCTCAATGACAGCCAGAACGGTAACCATAAATGTGTCCACCAATACTCAATGTCTCCTTGCAAAGAGCCCAAGCCTTCGGGAGCAATCCATGGGAATGAGTCTGCTGGAAGTGGTGGCTCTATCCTTGTTTGCTGGATAGCTTCTAGTACATCCAGGTCATCACTGGCAAACGAAACTATCGTTCCAGCAAAAGAAGGATGCTGAAAAAGCATGACTTTCTTGCTTGAGGGATCCCCTGAGTGATTTATAACCTGCGTATTGAGCTCAGGACTCACCTTATATCCAGCTTGAGCCAGGGTTTGAAAGAGCAACGTCAGACTATCTTCTGAAACGAGGAAGCGAACGAGATAAGCTTCAATGGAAGGGGCTGGTGGTAGTGGCGCCGGGTAGCCAGTGTAGGCTTTCTCTGGTGCGTTGAGATAACCCGAACCTTTGAACACTTCTTTTATATCAGGAGAGCTTTTCTCCTGCTTTCTCCCAAGCAAGTGGCTCAAGACGCCCATAATCTTAGTTTTCATAGATGTGATCTGCTATCCAGTCGGCACCATAGTATCCAGCAGCACCAGCAACAATACCACCCACCAAGCCAGTGATTATTGCCTCTGGGCCAGTCTCGATGCCCTGAGCCGAATTCTTGGGCCCCACATATATACCCTTCACTTCTGGCTCGTCATCCTGCGCCGATAGCCGTGTCTGAACAATAGGCTTGCGATATCACAGTAAACTGTTTCTCGCTCGGTGTACCCTTGCTTCAAGGATCTACGCAACACCTATCCGATTATGACTACAGCCGGCTCAGAAAGGTGGGTGCCCTAGATTCTGTTTTAAGAATTCATTTTTCAAACATTGACACATCTTTTATTATCTGATGAATCTCTTCATATGATTCATACCAAATTATTGTAACGCCCAATTCTTTCATTAGTTCTTCATTTAATGCATGATGGCTAATTAGAAACTTTTCTGCTGCATCTTTATTTTTTACAGCAGCTATTTCTTCGCCGCTTTCTTTGTCTTTTTCAATACAGAAGCTCTCCGGAGAGAGTCTTTTCATAAATGCAAAATGCTTGCTTTGCTCGATATTTCTAGATGAAATGTCGAGTAGTCTTCGAAGGTTAGGGTCTGTCATAGATAAACCAACCATTAGACAATTGCTTTCTCTAAAGGAGTTCAGCTGAATAAGATTTGACCAGTGATATGAATCGGAATATATCTGATGGTATCCTTCCTCTGAAAATACGAGTGTGGAGTCATCTAATCCTTCATATGACTTTCTATCTTCAGGTAAAAATCCATGAACGTGGTAAATCGGTAGTTCATCTGGATCATAGCTTTCTTTATCTGTGTAAATGCAGCGATAATGTATGGTGTTCTTTTTCAACTGACGTTCTAGTAGATCATCAAAGTTATATGTAACAACTGACTTAACTTTGGCCCCAGTTCTACGTGGTAAACACATAGAGGCTATTGATTTTATCAAGTCAGAGTCAATTATATAATCTTCATTCCGAAGCTTATATAGATTACTTGTAACTGCTAGAATAAAATCTTTAGCCTTTACATCACTCTTTGATAATCCTTTGCGTAAATAACGGGCAGCCATAAGGGCTGACGGTTCATCAACAGTATTTAGACGGTTAACTAGAACACCAATATCTTGCTCTCCTATTTCAATATCATTATCAAATTCTTTAGCCAAATACGTGACAAATAATGAGTTCAGTAAAGTGTTCCAATCAGGCATTCCTGCACTGCTAGATACACCTGCACCTAAAAATAGGGAAAACTGTCCTTTATTATAGCTTGCTTTCAACTTATTAATTATATCTCTACGCTCTGTCCTCCATTCCTTCGGTGATTTTGAAATGGCCGATGCTAATCGTAAAGAAAATAAATTGCTTGAAATTTTATTTACGATTTTTTGATTTTTATTAACAATTCTCTTTAATTCATCTGGCCCCCATATTTTTACTGAAAAAGGCAAATTTATGCTGCTTATATAAGCTTCTATTCTTTTCATTATCACATTTTGGATGGGTCTGGCTGTTATAATGAGAAGTGTATTGAATGGTGTTTCAATGAACTGGCTTGATGACTTTGCTATGATTTTTTCAGTTATGTTATGGTAGGAGCCAGACGCCAAATTTAATTTTATTCCTATTAGTGTTGGGCCCTCGAAGTTATCAAATCCTGAAGGGGCGAAACCATCTCCAAATGTATTTTTTTTCATTGGGTATAATAAATTCCCTGCCTTGTTCCTTGAGGTGATTTCTAAATAGCTCCTGAATGAATGCCTCAAAGTCGTAATAGCTCTTCGGACCACCTGAATCTAAGCTTGAAATAATGTCGTCAATATTCACTTATCTTGAGCACTTCTAATGTAATGGGGTGTCTTTGGTATTTAAGTTTTTATGCCAATATATATGATTCATAGGTGTGGATATATTGATTCTTCTTGATTTTCTGATACCAATTTTCACTGGTATTCATTTTTTTATATCACCTATCGGCAAACAAGATAGCTACCGCACAGAGTTACAGCTCCCTGCATGCTGTTTTTAACCGAATTGAGGAGGGATAGATCATGGGCTGAACTCGGTTGCCTTTTGGCTCTGAGGACCGGATGAGTAGCCTATCAAAGGCTGACCGTTCCTGTTGAGTAAAAACACAGCCGATCCGTGGGATTTGAATGAAATCTTGATAGCGGTCAGATTTTGACGTGGAAAGGTCGAGAGAAACGGGGGGAGGGGAGATGGCTTCTCTTCTGGTTGCTGCTCCGCCCGGTCAACAAAGTCATGTGTTATCTCTTGTTCATCAATGCCTTGTAACAGCTGGTTACAGATCTTGCGTCGACCGGCGAACCCTTCCTCCAGTAAATTCATCGGCGATTGAATGACCTCACATAACAAAGCAATCGCAAGGAACAAGAGTCATGAGAATGCACCACAAAGCCATGCTGGCCATCGCCTGCACCGGCGCCCTGTCCGCCTGCGACAGCGAGAAGGCGGCCAACAGCATCGCCAAGCGCGCGCCACTGCCGTTGCCCGATGCCGGCGTCTATGAGGCAAACCTGCTCAGCCGCGATGGCGATCAGGGGCCGCTGAAGATGATCAAGGGGCTGGAAGGGTTGGCGCTGGTCTACCCCAAGGGGGATGGCGAGCAGCGCTGGGGCGTCTGGGTCGAGAACGACGGCAAGTCGATTACCTCTTCGCAATGGATGGGGCAGGCGGCCCAGAAGGAGAACAAGGATGGCATCTATCCAGTGCTGCTGGAGCGCACCTCGGTGCGGGGCAAGTGGCTCGATGCCCAGAGCAACGACCACAACCTCATCAGCTTTCAAGACAAGGCGGTAACCGATCTGGCTGGTAAGGAGGTCAAGCGCTGGGCCTTTGACTTCAGCCGTACCGGCACCCAGTTCCGGGATCCGGATCAGAGCACCGCCCTCTATCGCGATTGGAGCGGCCACCTTGCCGTGAGCAAGCTTGCCACCCGGACGATCACCAACGACAGCTGGCGGGTGGCAGAGGACGCCGGCTTTGGCGATGCCATGGTTGGGCTGATCCGCAGCACCAACAATGTCGGCTCCCTGACTCTGGAGATCGAATTTCCCAAGGCGGGCTGTACCCTGACCGGCAAGGGCAATGCAGAGTCTGGCAAGGGGCTCAGCAAGCTTAACCTGAGCGGGTTTGGCAAGTGCAGCTTCAAGGCGTCAAGCGATCTCAGCCCGCTTGAGAACAAGTGGATGCTGGGTCTGGCCAAGGCCAAAGAGGGGGCAACGGCCTATGTCGCCGCATTCGAGATGCCGGATACCCGCAAGACGACCCTGGTGGTGGGCTTCCCCGAACAGCACGGTCTGATGATGGTGGGCGAGAAGCAGCCCTGATCCCGTTTTGATATCCCGCCCCAGCACTGCGTTGTTACCCCGGCCTAGCCGGGGTTTTTGATGGCGGGTGGGCTGCCATTAGAGGGGGGAATTGGGCAAGGCTCAGTACCCCGTCATCTCCAGATAGCCAACACCGCTGGCGTCTCCCGAGACGGACACCGCCCCTTCCCAGTAGTCAAAGCGCCCCGTCATGGCCTGATCGGGCTGTCGAGCCTGAATGCGGAGGTTGATATCCCCGGCCTTAAGCTGCCACTCGATGGGGTAGTCTTGCCCCTTGGGGCCGCGCCAGGTCTTGCCGGGGGTGAGGCGGATCTGCGCAGGATCCAGCACCCGGCTGCTGCCGTCTCGTTCAATCAGGATGCCGTAGCGGTTCTCCGGCTCAGTGCGTCCTGCCTTGGTGCGCAGGCGAAACAGCATCAGCTCGCGGCCATCTGCAAATTGCAGCGAAAACCAGTCCCAGCCCGATTGCCACTCGGCCAATACCGAGCTGCTCCACTCGTGATCAAACCAGCCCTCACCGCTGACGTGGCGGGTCTCGCCATCCAGGGTCAAGGTGCCGCTGATGGTCAGGCGCGGGTAGGAGTAGTAAAAGGAGGCGTTGCCCGGGCTCTTCTCGCTGTAACCCTGTTTGCCCTGCAGCACCACGGGCTTGGCGGCACTCACCTGCAAATCAAGATCCCCCGCCTTGCTCTGCACCTTGAGGGTGGCGGGAAAAAGCGCCTCCCCTTGAGAGGCCAGCACCCACTCTTTGAGCCAATACTGACCGCCGCTGGCACCGGCGAGCCCTGGCCCCTGGCGGCTGGTGCGCTCGTCCTGCTGGTGGCTGCCTTTGCTCACATCCGTGATGGCGAACTGGGCCAGCCAGAGCTGGGGCGTGAGCCAGGGGTTGTCGGATGTTATCTCCTGCTCGATGCCTTGGCGAAACAGGGTCCACTGCATGCCATAGCCGCGCCCTTGCTCATCTTTCAGGTTGCCGGTGAGATACCACCACTCGGAGCGGTAGTCGGGGTGGGCACCGTGATCCGTGGGCAGGTTGATGGACTGACCCGGTAGGGCTTTTCTGAAGTGATCGTTGCCGCCGCCAAGGATGGCGCCCAGATCGTTGGCGCTGATCCCGGTGCCATAAAGGGTGCAGATCAGCGCCAGTGGCCAGATGATTGTTTTCATACCACTCTCCTTGCGGCGTACCAGGAGGCGAGCGCGCCACAGACGGGGGCGAGCAGGAGCGCAGTGACGGCGTGCAGGGGGGCGGCCTCGAAGGCCAGCCGCCAGCCGAAGGCGCGGGGGTTGACCACCTCAATCAGCACCCAGGCAAGGCCATAGCCCACCGGCAGGGCCAGCAGTGCGGTGAGCAGCCCCAATCCCGCCCCCTGCCACACCAGCAACCGGCGGCAGTGGCGCGGGCTCAGGCCAAGGCTCTGCAGGGTCTGCAACTCGCCGCGCCGGGCCAGCCCCAGCACCATGAAGGCCGAGCCGATGCCGACGAAGGCGATCCCTAGGATCAGCAACTTCAATAGCTCGGTCACCACGAAGGTCTGATCGAACACCTTCAGCGCCGCGGCGTGGATGGCGGGGGCGGGCAACAGGTTCACCCGCTCGCCAAACTGGGCCCGCAGGCGATCGGCGAGGCGATCAACGTGCTTGCTGAAGAGGGCCAGGGATTGCACCTTGCCCCCTTCGAAGGCGTGCAGTATCTGCCCCTTGTCGCTGCCGTAATCCTGATAGACGCCGGTGACGGTGAGCGTGCGTGGCCCCTGCTCGCCACTCACCTCGAGGCGCTGGCTCACCTTGACCCCGAGGCGCACCGTCAGCGGTTCGCTCGCCAGCACCTCGTCGAGGGTGGCGGGCCAGCGTCCGGCCAGCAGCGGATAGGCGGCTTTGAGCTCGGGAATAAAGTCCATCTGCGCCCACTCGATAGGCTGCTCCTGCCAGCGGGCCGGGTGCACCGAGCGGCGCGAGGCGGCCCGCACGTCCGGCGCGGCGAGGATGGTGTTGAGGGTATGCTCGCTCAGGGCGCCCTTGCTGCCGGCCACCCCCCTGGGGGCGGTGACGTAGAGATCGGCGGCCAGGCGCTGGCCGAGCCAGATCTCCACGCTCGAGCGAAAGCTCGACACCATGACCCCGATGCCGATGGCCGCCGCGATGGCCAGTTGCAGCGCCATCACCGCGATGGCGGTGCGATCCAGGTGATAGAGGGTTTCGGCCACCCCGAGCCGGGCGCTGAGGGAGCCGCGCTCGCGTCGGCGCAGCCGGCCCAGCACGGCGCGCAGCACATCGGGCAGGGCGAGCGCCATGGCCAGCAGCCAGCCACCGGCCACGAAGAGGGCGCCGCCCAGCCCGGTTTCTGGCCGCCACAGACACAGGGCGCAGAGCAGCAGGATGGTGATGGCGAGCCCCCGACGTTGCCAGGGGTGAGCCGGCGGGCGGCTGTTGCCCTCTCGCAGTTCTAGAGGGGATTGGCGCAGCAGTTGCCACCAGCCGGGCAGGTTGGCAGCCAGCGTGCCCAGCAGGCCGATCACCAGCGCCTTGCCAAGGCTGGTGGGGGAGAGGCGCAGCAGATCGATGGGGTTGGGGCCATAGAGATCGGCCAGCGCCTGGGTGAGTTGCCCCATCAGGGCGAGGGCCAACAGGCTCCCCAGCAGCAGCCCGAACAGGGTGCCGATGCTGGCGAGGATCAGGATCTCCAGGGTCAGCCAGCGCAGCAGCCGGCGCGGCGGCATGCCGAGGATGATGAGCTGGGCCAGCTGGGGGCGGCGCACGCTCTGCACGAAGCGCTGGGCGTTGAACACCAAAAACAATCCCACCGCCATGGCAAGCAGGGAGAGGGCAGTGAGGTTCAGAGCCAGCGCATCGCCGAGCTGGCTGGCATCGAGCGCCGGGCTGATGGGCTCAAGCCAGAGGGGCTGATGGGGGGCATAGGATTGCAGGGCAGCCTGCAAGGCTCTTTGCAAGGTATTGGCCTCGTCCTCGCTGAGCTTGAAGACGATGCGATCGAGCCGCCCTTCCTTGCCCAGCAGCGGCTGGGCGAGGCCGATGTCGGTCACCAGCAGCCGCTCCATGGGCACGGCGCCGGGCTCGAAGGTGCCGGCCAGAGTGAGGGTCAGCGGGCGGGGCGGCGCCCCTTCAGCGCCACCCAGCACGAAGCGCCGGCTCTGGCCTGTTTGCCAGCCAAGGCGCTTGGCCTCGGGAGCGGCCAGCCAGACGCTGTCGGCGCGGGTGAGGGAAAAGGTGGGCTCTGTGTCCGGCGCGGCGCCAAACAGCCGGCGCAGGGGGCCTGGGTTGAACAGATCCATCCCCAGCAGCTGAAAACTGCGCCCCTGTTCGTCCTGCAGCCAGCCGTGCAGCTGGGGCATGGCGTCGAGGTTCGGCTGGCTGCGCACCAGCGTCACATAGAGCTGCTCGTCCAGCCCGCCGTCCGGCGCCAGCCGGTAGTTTGCTTCCCCCGCCAGCTGGCTGCGGGCGGTGACGAAGTTGGTGCGGGCGCTGTGGTTCAAGAGCTCGATGGCCACCACCAGAGAGACCCCGAGGGTGAGCCCGACCAGGCTCATCAGCAGCAGCCAGGGGTGGGCGCGATAGAGGCGCAGCAGCGCTTTGAGCGGCAGCGGCAGCATCACTGCCCTCCGTGGCGGGCGTCAGTCATGGCGGCGCCCCTTGAGCTCGACCAGCTGACCCCCTTCAAGGCGCAGCACCCGATCCGCCAGGGCGCCATAGGCGGGGTTGTGGCTCACCAGCAAGAGGCCGGCGCCGGTGCCCCGCACCGCCGTCATCATCAGCGCCATCACCTGCTCGGCGTTGTGTTCATCGAGACTGCCGGTGGGCTCGTCGGCGAGCAGCCACTGGGGCTGGTGAATGAGGGCGCGGGCCAGCGCTACCCGCTGGCGCTGGCCGCCGGAGAGCTGCTCCGGCCAGGCGTGGCGCTTGTGGGCCAGATCTAGGCGCTCCAGCAGGCCCTCGATGCGCGTCTCATCGCGGGCAAGCTGGTTGATGGCAAGGGGCAGGGCGAGGTTCTCGGCCACGGTCAGGGTCGGCAACAGGTTGAAGTCCTGATAGACGATGCCGAAATGGCGGCCACGCAGGCGGGCCCGCTCATCCGCCGACTGGTTGTCAAGGCGGGTCTCCCCCAGCCAGATCTCCCCCTCATCCGGGGGGAGGAGGCCGGCGATGAGATTGAGCAGGGTCGACTTGCCGCAGCCGCTCTGCCCCAGCAGCAGGGTGATCTCGCCGGCCGCCAGGGCCAGATCAAGGTGGTGAAACAGTGGCAGCCGTTCGCTGCCGTTATCGAAGCTCTTGCCAAGATTGCGCAGGGTCAGCATGGGATAACCGGTTGATGGTCAATGGCTTTCATCATGCCATGTACGTTGCCCCCCTGCCTAATGATCACGCGGCTTTGCCTTTGTGCGAGAGTGCCAGTTAGTGATCAAGGCTGCAAAAGAGGTGAGGATCCTGGCTGGATCCCGCTCGCCTGTGGTGGTTAGAATAGGGGCCTCCATGGGTCACAGGATGCGCAAGGATGTTACACAAGCAAGTCAGTTTTATCATCGACAGCAAGGGCAACAAGCAGGCTGCCGTGGTCCCCATCGAGATTTACAACGAGCTGATGACCCTGCAAAAGGCGCTTTCCGACAACAAGCCGGGCGAGCGCGAGCTTTACCACTTCAACGGCAAGGGGGCCGAGGCACACGGTTATCCTGTGGGCAAGCGGCAGAACCCCGGCTTCATGGTGCTGGCGGGCTCCACCGCCAACGGCGAGGATGCGGCTTCCCTGCGCGAGGCGGTGATCGAACTGCGCCAGGAGCTGCTGGGCAAGGGGATCCTGGCCCCGCGCAGCGAAGGGGGCTTTGTCTTTACCGCGGATCAGCTGTTCAACAGCCCGAGCCTGGCCGCCAGCCTGGTGGCGGGCAACAACCGCAGCGGGCTGGACGCCTGGCAAAACAGCGCCGGCTACACCCTCAAGCGCTCGGGGTTTGGCAAGAAGTAGGCTGAGCCTTAGCCCCTCGGGGCAGAGGACCCGTTGACAAGGTGCAGATAACACAAGGCCGCCCCCTGCGATGCAGGTGGGCGGCCTTGTTGTTTGTCGGGGCCGGGACTTATTTTTTGCCGGTCAGCAGCCAGTAGCTCAGGGTCGAGCCGAACCCGCAGCCGGCGATGGCGATGGCCATCGGCAGCGGCGATTCGGGGGGATTGAGGTTGACCAGGATCCCCACCACGGCGCCGATGCCAAAGCGCAAGGTGCCCGCCAGCGCCGAGGCGGTGCCTGCCGACTGCGGGAAGTGGCCCATCAGGCCGGTCATGGCGTTGGCCCCCACCAGGCTGATGTGGCCGACGAACAGCACCACCGGAATGACGATGCCCCACAGGCCGCCGGTCTGGCTCCAGGCGTTGTAAATGAGCAGGGCGCCGGCACAGGGCAGCACCAGCAGGCCGTATTGCAGCATCCGCTCGGCGCCCACCCCCTTCACCAGCCGGCTGTTGACGAAGGTGACCACCATCATCAGCAGGATGTTGAGGCCAAACAGCCAGCCATAGTGCTCGGTCGGTACCTTGAAGTACTCGATGTAGACGTAGGGGGAGGCGCTCAGGAAGGCGAACATGCCGGAGCTTGAGAGCGAGCCGCACAGCACGTAGCCCATGGCGCCGCGATGGGAGAGCACGCCCCAGTAGTTCTTCAGGATCTGGCCGAGGTTGAGGGGCTGCTTGTGCTCGGGCTTCAGGGTCTCCTGAATTTTCCACTGCATCATCAGGCAGATGAGCAGGCTGATCCCCACCAGCAGCCAGAAGATCACCCGCCAGTCGCTGTGGGCGCTGATGTAGCCGCCCACCACCGGCGCGACAAGAGGGGCGAGCGTCATCACCAGAATGACGAACGACATGGCGCGGGAGAAGGCCTCCTTCTCGAACAGGTCGCGCAGCAGCGCATTGACCACCACAGAGCCGGCCGCCCCGCCAGCTGCCTGCAACATCCGATACGCCAGCAGCTCGGGCAGGGAGTCCGCCATGGCGCAGCCCACCGAGGCGATGGCAAACATCACCAGCCCCGCCAGGATCACCGGCTTGCGGCCATAGCTGTCGGCGAGCGGGCCGTAGAACAGCTGGCCGATGGCGAAGCCACCCAGAAAGGCGCTGATGGTGAGCTGGGCGCCGTCGATGCTGGTGGCCAGATCCCGGGCGATGGCCGGAATGGCGGGCAGGTACATGTCGACCGCGAGCGGGGTCAGGCCCGCCAGCGCGCCGAGCAGGATGAACAGGAAACGGGGGGAGAGGGGGGCGTGGGGCATAGGCTATCCAGTCTTGATGAGTGCGAAGTCAGGGAGTGACAAACATCCAGTCTACCAGTTTTGGTGACGGGGGTGATCCTGTATGCCGAGCCAAAGGCCGGGCTCGGCGTGAAAGCGGGGGGCAAACCAGACCCGTTGGCCGCCGGCGGGCAGATCTTCCGGGCCGAGGGGACGCCGGCTGAGCCGGCAGGCCCCTTGTGCCAAAGCGAGGCGAGCATCCCCCTGATACCAGCCGTCGGTGACGGGCAGGGGCGTGGTTTCGCGCAGCAGCCTCACCCCCCACTGGGTCACCAGCGCCGGGCACGCCTGCTCGGCCAACCTGGTGGCCCGGGTCATGGCTGGCGCCGTGGGAGGGGTGAGGGTGCAGAGCAGCAGC
Organism: Aeromonas sp. FL131; assembly: GCF_049860615.1. Lineage (NCBI taxonomy): Bacteria > Pseudomonadati > Pseudomonadota > Gammaproteobacteria > Aeromonadales > Aeromonadaceae > Aeromonas > Aeromonas sp. FL131. The sequence goes on along the minus strand of NZ_CP187595.1, from coordinate 2,193,612 downwards.
AACAGGGCTCCCAGCATGGCTGGCAGCTCGCCCCGGCCCGGCAGCCAGCCTGCCAGCAGCACCAGGCCGAGCAGGGTGATGGGGGCCAGATGGCGGGGATTGTCCGGATTCTGGCCAAACAGGGTCCACAGCAGCAGGATGAGCCAGTAGAGGGGCCAGAGCACGGAGGGGGCTGCATTGTGATCCTTTGACCGTTGCCAGAGTGGCAGTACCAGCAAGGCTCCCATCAATAGGGGCCAGAGCGGGGTCAGCTGCTCGTTGAAGGTACGGGCCCAGCTCAGCAGCCGATCGCCGTGGGCCGCCGCCGTGTTGCCCCACAGGGTAAAGTGGCCGTCGGTAAAGCGGCGCCCCTCGCTGAAATAGGCCCAGCCATCGGCCTGCCAGACAAACAGCAGGCAGGCGAGCCCCACCAGCGCGATGGGGAGCAGAAAGTTAAGCCGCTGACCTTTTTGCGCCATCCCGAGCCAAAGGGGCAGCAGGGTCAGCACGAAGTAGGAGGGGCGCAGCGCCAGCATGAGGCCCAGTAGCAGACCCGCCAGCGCTATCTTGCGCTTTTGCAAGGACAAGAGAGACCCGAGCCAGGCGGCCAGCGCCGGCCCGTCCGAGAGGCCGGAGAGTGCCAGCGTCGGGGTGAGCGGCAGGGCCAGTACCAGCAGCCAGACCGGCGCCAGCAGGCTGGGCCGCTGCCACAATCTGACCGCGAGGGAGGCGGCGAGTGGCGCCAGCAAACTGCTCCCCAAGAGGCTTGCCCACTGCACCGCGCGGGCCGGATCGTCCACCACCAGATTGATCAGCCGCGCCAGCCAGATAAAGGCGGGGTAGCCCGGAAAGTGAGGGGAGAACTCCAGCACGCTGAAGCGCACCACCCCGTGGGCAAAGTTGAGGGCATCGTCGGAATCGAGCGCCACCGGGAAGGCCAGCAGCCAGCCAAGCCAGACCAGTTGCAGCAGGGCAAGCAAGCACGGCCGATTGGCAAAGCGTAATCGGCCGTGGTGACGCCCCCCTTCTCCCGCAAGGTGAGAAGGGGGCAAACCGGCGTCCGGGTGCATCTATCGGCAGGCCGTGCGTAGGGTGGGTAGCGCACAGCGAAACCCACCGTTTGTCACAGCGAGATGGCGCAATGATTGGCAGATTGCCATCAAAGCGGTGCCAGCACGGCCATCAGCGCTTTTTCCGCCTCGGCGAAGGCGGTGACATCGGCAGGCTTGGCACCCACCCCGAACACCCCAGGGTTGCCGATGGCATCCAGCACCTTGGCCAGCGCCTGCTCGGCGGCCTTGCGATCCCCTTCGCTCAGGGAGGGGAGGATCAAATCGAGGAAGCGCTTGCTCTTGACCACCAGCACCTTGGCGGTCTGGTAGTCGCCAAGGTTCTGGCTGGCCCCCTCGAGACGGCGCTCGATCTCCGCCTTGTAGGCCCGGTTGAGCAGGGCGGCGGTAGCCGCGGCGTCTTTGGCCTTGATGGCGGCCGCGAGTGGTGCTTGCAGCTCGACCTTGTGATGCTGTTCCAGATAGGTCAGCTCCTCGGCAATCTCGCTCAAGGTAGCGCTGGCATCCTTGCCGTCAGTGGCGGCGCCCAGCAGTGCCTCGCGGGCATCGATCAGCGGCTCCTTGCCGGCGGCGGCGTAGGAGTAAGCCTGCGCCTGACCGCTCAGGGTCAGCAGCAGGGTGAGGGCGAGTAAACCCGGGCGGATGGTCATCCTGTTCTCCTTACTTATGCCAATGGCGCGGTCAGGCCACGCTCTGGGTTTCGATCACGGTATTTTCGTTGCGATGATTGAAGATGGCGTGACGTCTGTCCACCCCGTCGATCACCATGTCGGCGGCCATCATCCCCATCTCCATGGCGGTGTCGGTGAAGATGTAGCGAAATGTCCCCTGACGGCCGGTCATGATGAGGTTATTGATCGGCATCAGCGCCTTGATGGCTTCGTTGCGACGAGCCTGATAGCCGAGATCCATCAGCGGATAGGCGTACTCGCTGCGTGCTTCGAAGGTCTCATCGCCAAGCTTCTGGGTATCGACGCCGAGGCTGGCGAGATCGGCAGTGACCCGGCCGCGTAGTTCAGCGAGCGGCGCCTGCCAGGTGGCATCACCCGGGTTGCAGGGGATCTCCAGCATCACGGATGTCTGGCCCATTGGCGCCATAAAGGGGCTGCGGCGGCGCGGCTCCTGCAGACGGGTCGCCAGAATATGGGGGTCGGAGAGGTACTGCCAGGTGTTGTCCGACAGGTTCTCCTGTTTGAGCGGCATGTTGACGAAACGCAAGGAGCGGTAGTGCAGATCGCACGGCAAGCCCAGATGCTGGCAGGTGAGCGGCAGCGGCAGGGTGGAGATCACCTGATCAAAGCGCTCGCTCTGCTCCACGTCATCTTGTGACCAATAGACCCGTTCGATGAGGCCATCAGCCTGCTCAAGGCGGGTGATGGTAGCGCCGGTTTTGAGCTCAACCCCTTCGGCAACCAGCCGCTCCCCCAGGGTGGTGAAGATCTGGCCGAAGCCGTACTTGGGGTAGCGGTATTTGCGGGCATAGGTACGCACCGAGATGCTGCCGTTACGTCTTGGCAGCAGGCGGCGCGCCACGTCTTTGAGATCGATCAGGCTGATGCGCTGACCGGCCCAGTCGGCGGAGAGCTGGTCCGGATTGATGCCCCACAGCTTGCCGGTATAGCCCTCGAAGAACTGGCGATAGAGGGTGCGGCCGAAGTGACTCTGGATCCACTCGGCAAAGCTCGCCTTGGCAAAATCGGTGGGCTTCTTGGCAAAAGGCAACAGCAGCAAGTCTTTCACCGCCCCGGCCATCAGGGCGAGCGGCGCCGTCTTGAGCAGGTTGGGCAGGTTCAAGGGGTAGTCATAGGTGCGCCCGCCGAAGCGGATGACGCTCTTGCGCTCGGCGTGGAGCAGATCGTCCCCCATCAGCTCGTCGATAAAGGCGAGCAGCTCGGGGTTCTTGGTGATGAAGCGGTGGCCGCCGTAGTCGAAGCGATACTCGCCGTCGCGCCCCTTGAAGGTCTGGGTGGCGCACATGCCGCCCACCACTGACTCCTGCTCGAACAGGGTGACTGCAAAACCGGCCTGGCGCAGGCGCCAGGCGGCCATCAGACCGGCAGGGCCGGCACCCAGTACCGCAATGTGTTGTGTGTTGTTGTCGCTCATGACTCTTTATCCGAAAAGCTGACCAAAAGAGAAGACGTTGAAAAGGCGGCCCCGCTGAGCCGCCTTGTCATCCGCTGCTGCGCCGCGCTGGGCGATCAGCGCTGGGGACGATAGTTGCGATGCCAGACGGTGACGAAGATCACCAGGTAGCTGGCCCAGGTCAGCAACTGCAGGCCGGCTGGTGAGGCATTGTAGCCAAACAGGGCACGCAGGAAGGTACCAAATACCCCCTGATCGTCGAGAATGTGACTGATGTTGAAGACCGGCGTCGTCCAGAAGGTGATGAGCCCGGCCGCCTGCAGCATGTTGACGGCGGACGACAGCAGTCCGGCGGCGATGATGATGATGAGCAGGCCGGTCCAGCGGAAGAAGGGGGCCAGCGCCACCTTGCGGGTGGAGCGCAGCAGCCCCCACACCAGCACCACCGACAGCAGCAGGCCGCCCAGCGCCCCCATCAGCCCCTCGTGCAGATCCACCCCTTGTCCGGAGTAGACTAGGGCCGAGAAGAACAGCACGGTTTCAAAACCTTCGCGCATCACTGCCAGGAAGGCGAGCAGCACCAGCCCAAACAGGTTGCCGCCGTCGATGGCGGCATCGATGCGCGCCGTCATGGCTCCCACCTGGGATTTGGCCTGCTTCTGCATCCAGACCGCCATGTAGGTGAGCACCAGGGTGGCGAAAATCAGGATCCCCGCCATCAGCAAATGGTTGTAGCGCTCGCTCTCGAACTGGCTCACCACCACCTGGAACAGGAAGGCGACGATGAGGGAGGCAAGCAGACCCAGCCCCACTCCCAGATAGACGAACTTGTTGTAGCGGCTCGCCCCCAGCTTGGCGAGGTAGGAGAGGCAGATGCCGACCAGCAGGAAGGCTTCCAGCCCCTCGCGCAGGGTAATGAGAAAACTTGCAAACATCAGGTTTGAGGCTCCGTAGCGGGCGTGACGGGGAGGGGCTGCAGGGTGAGTTGCAGCCGATTGAGTAGCACTATGGGTGGCTCCGGCAAGCTCGGCTCGGCGGCGCGCACCGCATCATTGACCCACTTGGGGTAAGTGCGGAAATTGAGTTTGATATCGGTCTTGAAGGGCCCCTTGGCATCCGCCGGCAGCGGCCAGGCTTCATCGCGCCAGCCATCGGCTGGAATGCGGGTATCTTCCAAGAGCTTGGCGTAGCGCCAGAACTTGAGCCCCACCGGTTTGCCCTCGGCATCGCCGAATACTTTCCTGAACAGTCGCGCATCCTCGGGGACGGCGCCATCCACCGGCTGGCCGCTGGCAAGCACCCGCTTGCCGCTGGCGTCGGTGACGGTCAGCTCCAGCCAGAGTTCACGGAAATCGGCGACCCCGGTGGGCAGGGCGTGGCCAGCGCCGGTATTGGCGACCCGCACCACCAGCTGCGGGCTAGCGGCACCCTGCTCGATCCGAGCCGAAAGGGTGGCGCTTGAACGCAGCAGCGCCAGACTCTCCTGCTCGAGGGTTGCACTTCTCAGCCCCACCAGCTGGTGCTGGGCGCCGGTAAAGTTGTGGCGATAGAGCCGCTCTTTCACGGTGCCGTTTTCGGTGGACTGGCCGGCCACCGGCGCGCCGCCGTTGCCCGGCTCCGGGTTCATGTGGCAGTCGATGCAGGTGCGCCGTTTGGCGGGATCGTCCGCCTTGGCGAAGCTGGAGTTCTCCCACTCGTCCCAGGTGTTGACGATGTTGGCGCCGGTGCCGGGGGCAAACTCGTTGTGGCACGACTTGCACAGGGCCGCGTCGCGGTAGAAATCCTTCTGGTAAGAGGCCTTGTGCATGGCGGGGCGGGCGTTGATCTGCCGCTCCGCCAGCCAGTGCTGGAGGCTGCCGCCGGCGGCATCCTCGAACACATAGCTCTCGCGGTCTTTCAAATTCACGGTAAAGGCGCTGTTGCCGCCGGCATCTTCTACCTTGGTGATGCGATGGCAGAGCACGCAGCCGGTCCCTTCCTCCACCACGGGCTCGCCTTTCTGGTGGGCTGCGATCAGCGAGGCGCCGCCCTGCTCGAACATGTGGGATCCCTTGGGCAGATCCTGCTGGCCGTTCAGTACCTGCTGGGGCATGTGGCAACCCTGGCACCACTGACCGAACGCTTCTCCTTCGGTTTCGCGGGCCAGGGCCTGTACCACCTTGTAGTAGGGGTGGGAGTTGCCCATAAGCCTGTGGTTGCTCTCGCTCCAGTCCTGGAACGCCTGTTGGTGGCAGTTCTGGCAGGAGGCGGAGTTGAGCCACTCCCTGGGATGAGTGGTCGGCGCCTTGGCGGGATCCGTGCGCGGGGCATCGAGCCTGAGCCAGTTGGCAAGATAGGGGAGGTTGCCATCACTGGTCACGAAGGCGTGCAGATCCTCCATCATCGCCTTCACCTCGGGCTGGGGCTTGGCAGGGTCGACCGGCTCGGCGCCATCGCGGGTGTCATGACCCATGCCGCCCTGGGTCTGCTGGGTCATGCGCAGGTATTCGCCGATAAAGTCCCCCGCCACCATGTTGGCGAGGTTGGCGTGGCCGTTGATGGCATTGTCGCCGCTCTGCTGGCGGTGGGCCGCCATCAGATAGCGGTTGGTGAAGTTGAACCCGTCCAGATGGCAGGAGTTGCAGCTCATCCAGTTGTCCCCCGCCATGGGGAAGCGGCTGTTGGCGGCGGTGTTGCCCAGGTTGAACAACCGCTCGCCACGCTTGAGCGCTTCGGGGCGCGGATCCGTCTCTACCAGTTTGGCGAAGTGGGGCACATCCACGGTGACCCGCGCAAACGGGCCGCTGCCGCCGGTGTTGAGGCGGGTGAGATCCTGCCCCATGACGTTGTGCACCAGGATGTGGTCGCCGTCGACAAACAAGTCCCGCGGATTCTGGCCCGGCAGGTGGCGAAGGAGCTGGGTCGCCTTGGCGCCCCCCTGGAACTTCTTGCGGCGGTGGCGGTTGCTGTTCTGCTTGCCGCTGCGCGACAGGTCGAACACCAGCAGATCCTCCGAGCCCGCCAGGGTTAGGTAGACCCGCTTGCCATCGGCGGCGAAGCGCGCCGCGAACGGGTTGGAGACGATCTGGCTGCGGTTGCCGACGCTGGGCAGGTTGATCTGCAAGAAGAGCTGCTTGCGCTCATCCACCCGCTCTTTCTCTTCATCGAGATCGATGATGGAGACGGCCGGGAAGACGGTGCTCTGAAACTGGAAGGGGTGGTCGAAACTCCACAGCACGTGGGGCAGCCAGGCTTCGCTGCCATCGGGGGAGAGGGTGATGCCGTCCAGCAGGTGCGGCAAGCCTTGCGAGTCGCTTGGGGTGTCGCTGTGGGTCTCGGCCAGGGTGATGAGTCTGGGTTTGGGCAAGGCAGCACTCTTAGCGTCCTTCTCAAGCTTGGCGAGATCATAGATGGCGAGCTGGCCGGTCATGGCGTGGGTGAGCAGCAGGCGATCATTGTCGGTCAAGGCCAGCCCGCGCGGGGTCTCGGCAGTGGCCACATCCAGCTGCAGCTTGCCCGCCGTGTCATAGGCCTGCAGGCGAGCTGATTCGAACAGCGTGACCCAGAACCACTGCCGCTTAGGATCGAAGATGACCCCGTAGGGTCTATGGCCGGTGGGGATCGCCTTGTTCAGGGTGAGATCATCATCCAGCAGCAGCAGGCGATCGCCGCGATAATCGCTCACCAGCAGGGTGCCGTCATCGGCGCGAGCCAGCTGGCGCAGATCGCCACCCAGTTGTGCCTCTTTGAGTCGCTTGCCGCTATCGCGCTCAAGCAGGGTGACCGAGCCGGCGTTCTGGTTGGCGGTGACAAGGCGCGGGGCACTCCCCTCGTCATAGGCAATCATGGCGGTGCCCATCTCCTGGGCCGAGGCGGTCCCCAGCAGCAGGGTGGCGAACATCAGGGATAACAACAACTTCAACATAAGATCAGGTGCGCCATTTCAAGATGGTCCAGCGCCAGGCGTGGCGCAGCACCAGGGGAGTCAACGCGAGCGCGCTCAGCCAGTGGGCCCAGCTGGCAAGGTTGCCCATGCCATCGCCCGGGGTGCCGTGCAGCACCAGCAACAGCCCGCTGACCAGACAGATCAGCAGCAAGGCTTCGATGATGCGGCCGGTGGTGCGTAGGAAAGGCTTGCGGCTTTTGCGCAGCAGGCTGCGATGGGAGAGCCAGAAGGCGCCGAACAGCAGGGGGAACAGGGTGAGCGAGAGGGCGACGTGCAGGAACAGGTTCCAGCGTGCCAGCGACCAGAGCGGGGTCAGCGGTTCCCACAGCAGCAGGCCGGAGAAGAACATCAGATAGAGGGAGCCCTCGGCGGCCTGATGGTGATAGGCCAGCCACTGCCAGCAGTGTCGTGGTGAGAGGGAAAGGCTTGTCATAAGTGCTCCAACGCCCGGGCAGTGCAGCCCGGGGGAGCAAGTTTACAATGCAGGAAAGGTAATGAAAAGAGTTATCAATTCCGCTCTTGATGAATAAAGGCTGAATGAAAACCGGCGCTATTTGTGGTCCGCCAGCCGCTCGGTCACCGCGTAGATGAGCGCCGCAGTGGAGAAGGCGAGGAACACGATCACCGACCACTTCATCTCCACCTCGTTGCCGACCCCGTCATCCAGGAAGGCCTTGAGCACTTCAATCCCGGCAATGGTGACCAGGGAGTTGATGACGATGAGCTTGAGGGAGGCGAAGTTGATCTTGCTGAGCCAGTTGTTGCCAAGCGCCTCGCGCTGCTCCTGGGTCTGGATGAACTGCACATAGCCGCAGATGGAGACCAGGATCAGCATCTGGGCCACCAGCACGAAGTCCACCAGAGTGAGTACGCCGGTGATGAGGTCCATGTAGTGAATGCCTACGATGTCGATGCACAGGGCATAAAGCAGCATGGCGAATTTCACCATCAGCAGGGCCACGCAGACCAGAATGCAGACATAGAAGGGGAACATCATCAACCGGCTGCCATTGAGCATGAAGTTGAAACGGCGCATGAAAACTCCTGAAGAGGGTGAGGTTGCGCTGATTATGGCGCGGATCCGCCATCGAGGGCATCCCTGTTTGCGCACAGAGGGCTGATGGCGGCAGAGCAAGCGGAAACGAAAAAAGCCCAGCCATAAGGCTGGGCTTTCGAATGTGGCTCCCTCGACAGGACTTGAACCTGTGACATACGGATTAACAGTCCGCCGTTCTACCGACTGAACTACGAGGGAATTGGCTCCTCCTACTGGACTTGAACCAGTGACATACGGATTAACAGTCCGCCGTTCTACCGACTGAACTAAGGAGGAATTGCCTGTCTCGTCGAGACGGTGCGGATATTAATGGCCCATCCGCCGGGTGTCAACCCGCGATCCGCTGCAAAAAGGGGATTTTGGCCCGTTTGCCCAAAACTTGGCCGCTGCGGACTATTTTCAGCACAATCAGCAGCTTGGCGTTGACCTCTCGGGCTCATCGAGACGGCTCAGTGGCATGAAGAGGGGATGGATGAGGATATGCCGAGGCATGGTGCGGGATAAGCAGCTGTCTTATGGCCGAACAATGGTAGACATAAAGGAGGGGAGAGGCAGGGACACGCATAAGGGTGGGGTAAATTGGTTAGCAGGCGAAGTGAGTGTGCTGCGTAATGGTGAGAAAAGTGGTCGATATGCTGACAATAAACGGTAATTCTGCGTGGTAACGGCCATTCATTGATCCCGCCCATCGAAATATTTCATCGGCTGGGGTATGGTTGGCCAGGATACCATCGCCGTGTCGACAGCTCTGCCGGCCCTTGATGATGATCGGGCGCCGGTTCAATCCGGCCTTTATCTCCCTCTTCTGGTATTACGAATACATGCACAACCAAGCACCTTTGCAAAGCGTGAAGCTGGCCATTGCTTTACGCCAATCCTGTATTGACGAACCCTACAGCGTTCCCCGCTTCGGCCGCGACCTGATCGCCGGCATCACGGTCGGCATCATCGCCATTCCGCTGGCCATGGCGCTGGCCATCGCCAGTGGCGTGCCACCGCAGCACGGTCTCTATACCGCCATCATCGCCGGCATCGTCATCGCCGTGACCGGCGGCTCCCGCTTCTCCATTTCGGGGCCGACCGCCGCTTTCGTGGTGATCCTCTATCCGGTGGCCCAGCAGTTCGGCGTGGGCGGTCTGTTGATGGCGACCCTGATCTCGGGCTTCTTTCTGGTGGCCATGGGGGTGGCCCGGCTCGGACGCCTCATCGAGTACATTCCGCCTTCGGTGACCCTGGGCTTCACCGGTGGTATCGCCATCGTGATTGCAACCCTGCAGATCAAGGACTTCTTCGGCCTGCATGTGCCCGAGATGCCGGAAACCTACCTCGGCAAGGTCGAGGCGCTGGCCCATGCCCTGCCCAGCTGGCAGTGGGGGGATACGCTGGTCGGCATTGCGACCCTGGCGGTGCTGCTGCTCTGGCCGCGCCTGCGGCTGCCGGTGCCAGGCCACCTGCCCGCCGTGCTGGTGGGGGTGGGCCTTGGCTTTGGCCTGCATCAGTTCGGGGTGGACGTCGCCACCATCGGCAGCAAGTTCAGCTATACCCTGGCCGATGGCAGCCAGGGCATGGGGATCCCGCCCATCGCGCCGACCCTGGTAATGCCCTGGGCTCTGCCGGGGCCTAATGGCTCGCCAGTGGAGTGGAACCTGGCCGCCATCGAGCGCCTGTTGCCTGCCGCCTTCTCCATGGCGATGCTGGGGGCCATCGAATCCTTGCTCTGCGCCGTGGTGCTGGATGGCATGACAGGTCGCAAGCACAGCTCCAACGCCGAGCTGGTGGGGCAGGGGCTTGGCAACATAGTCGCCCCCTTCTTCGGCGGCATCACCGCCACCGCCGCCATTGCCCGCTCCGCCGCCAACGTGCGGGCCGGGGCTACTTCTCCCATCTCCGGCATCGTGCATGCGCTGGTGGTGCTGGCGGCCATCCTGGTGCTGGCGCCCTGGCTCTCCTGGCTGCCGCTCTCGGCCATGGCGGCCCTGCTGCTCATCGTCGCCTGGAACATGAGCGAGGCGTACAAGGTGGTGGAGCTGATCCGGCGTGCCCCCAAATCCGACGTGCTGGTGCTCTTGGTCTGTCTGTCGCTGACCGTCATCTTCGACATGGTCATCGCCATCACCTTCGGGGTGATCCTCGCCTCCCTGCTGTTCATGCGCGAGATTGCCAAGATGACCAAGCTGCACGATCTGGCGGATCACAAGCGCTATGCCCATGAGGTACCGGAGCAGGCGCTGCTCTACAAGATCAACGGCCCGCTGTTCTTTGCTGCCGCCGAGCGGGTGTTCGGCGAGCTGGTAGCCCAGGTCAAGGGCCACAAGCTGCTGGTGCTGCAGATGGAGGCGGTCTCCATCCTGGACGCCGGCGGGCTCTCCGCCTTCCTGCAGTTTGAAAAGCAGATGGCCAAGGCGGGAGTGCAACTGCGGGTCGCCGAGTTGCAGTTCCAGCCGCTCAAGACCCTGGCGCGCGCCAAGGTGCGTCCGGTGCCCGGTCAGCTGGAGTTTTACGGCTCGCTGGAAGAGGCGCTCAAAGGCGAGCACTTGCACGAAGCGACTGGAAATTGATGGAAAGGGATACGAAACGGCATGTTTTTAGTCACTTGGTTCGGATAATGAGCAAACGAACGCAAAACGTGAAAAATTGCATTGACCGCATGCCGTCGTATCCCGTACATTACGCCCCGTTCCAGCGCAACAGCGCTGCGAACACCGTGCTGGCTGAGCACGTTAAACAGCAGACCAAAATTTGGTGAGGTGTCCGAGTGGCTGAAGGAGCACGCCTGGAAAGTGTGTATACGGCAACGTATCGAGGGTTCGAATCCCTCCCTCACCGCCAAATTACAAAAAACCGACCTGATGGTCGGTTTTTTGCTTTGGGCGTAGCAATACCTGCTCTCGCTAACAATTGGCAAAGGCCCCGTCGCAAGACGGGGCCTTTTGTTTATCAGGAAGCGTTGTTTATCAGGAGACGGTTTGTCACCTCGCAGCGGCCAGCCTCAACCGTGCGGTTCCACCACCGTCATGGTAAAGCGCAGCATGCTGTCGCCTGCGTTGCGATAGGCGTGGGGCAGGTCGGTGCGGGCCACGGCCGAGCAACCCTGAGTGACGGCAAGCTCGCTCGCTCCCAGCTGCAGTTGCAGGGTGCCCTGCTCGACGTGAAACAGCTCCACCGTGCCGGGCGGGTGGCCGTCAGAGTCAAACTGCTCGCCGGGGTACAGTTGCCAATGCCACAGCTCGATCATGTCCGGTCCCCGGGTACCGGCCAGCAGGCGGGCCGAGCCGCCGAGCGGGCCCTGCCACAGGGTCGGGATGGCTTGCGGCTCGATCAGGTGCACCGTCGGGGTGCTGGCTACGTCGACGATATCGGCAACCGATACCCCGAGCGCGGCGGCCAGCTTGCACAGGATGGCGATGCTGGGGTTGGCCGCCCCCTTTTCGATTTCGACCAGCATCCCCTTGCTCACCCCGGCCCGGCGCGACAGCTCATCGAGCGACAATCGGCCCTGTTGTCTGTACTCCTTGAGCCGGCGGGAGACGGCGGCGGTGACATGCCCCACGTCGGCGCCGGCATCGGTCGTTATATTGACTCTCTTGGTCATCGGTCATTATCATGAAATAAAATAGTCGATATAAGGATATTCCATGAGATCGGTACAACCGTCAATCGATCCCGCGCTGGCGACGCTGGCCCCGGGATTTCGGGCTATCAGCATTACCCTGCAGGCCGACGAGATCGTCAATCCGGCCATCGCCGTCGATGAGTTGGCGCAGGCCTGCCAGCGGGTTCTGCACGACCCCGCGCCCTGGACCGAGGCACATCTGGCCGCCTGGGCTGCGGTATTCAAGGGGTTTGGCGCCAAGCCCCAGCGTACTCCCTGTTCGGCGGATGCCCTGCGCAAGCGGGTGCTGCGTGATGGCGCTCTGCCGAGCATCGATCCCGTGGTGGATCTCTACAACGCCATCAGCCTTGCCTATGCCCTCCCGGTCGGCGGGGAAAACCTGGCCGCCTATGTCGGGACGCCCCGGCTGGTCATTGCCGATGGTAGCGAAGCCTTTGACACCATGAAAGAGGGGGCGCCGGCGCAGGAGTGCCCGGAGGCGGGCGAGGTGATCTGGCGCGACGATCTGGGCGTTACCTGCCGGCGCTGGAACTGGCGTCAGGGGGTGAGAACGCGCCTGGATAGCGATGCCAGACAGATGTGGTTCATTCTGGAGAGCCTGCCCGAGATGCCGCTGGCGGCCTTGCAGGAGGCCGCTGCCAGGCTGGTGGACGGGCTGCGGCGCATGATGCCTGACGCCCGCATCGAGCAGAGCCTGGTCGGCTTCGATCTTCCTTGAACCCGGCAGCAGGGGCGCCCTTAATCTCAACGCTGAGAGGAAGGGCGCCCCCGCCGTGGTATTGCTGCTCCCGCCATGAGGAGAGGCCAACTTATTGCCTGATGACGGCATAACAGGGCCCACATCGCAGGCCCGTACCCGCTTGCTCAGGCCAGCTTCAACATCGGCATCTGTTCGCGTTTGTCGCAATGCCTGAGATGGACCCGGCTGGTCAGGCGGGTCAGCAGTTCGTAGGGGATGGTGCCTATCTTTTCGGCCACCTGTTCCACCGGCAGCCCTTCCCCCCACAGCGTTACTTCGTCTCCCACCTTGTCGCTGGCTGCCGGCCCCAGATCGACGGTGATCATGTCCATGGAGACCCGACCCACGATGGGTACCCGGCGGCCATTGAGCAGCATGGGGGTCCCTTCGGGCGCCATACGCGGATAGCCATCCCCGTAGCCCGCCGCCACCACGCCGAGGGTGGTATTTCGATCTGCCACCCAGTGCCCCCCATAGCCGACCGTTTCGCCCTGCGCGCAGGCGCGGGTGGCGATAAGTTGGCTCTTGAGGGTCATGACCGGGCGCAGATCATGGTCGACGGCGAGCTGACCCGTAAACGGGGAGGCGCCGTAGAGCATAAGGCCGGGCCGGATCCAGTCGCTGCGCGATGCCGGCCAGGCGAGGATGCCGGCGGAGTTGGCCATGGCCCGCTCGCCCGGCAGATGAGCAGAGAGGCGGTTGAACTCCTCGATCTGCAACTGAGTGGCCTGGGTATCCTGTTCATCGGACTGGCTGAAGTGCGTCATCAGATGGAACGGCTGCACCACGTTGCGACAATGGCTCAGCCGCTCGATGAAGGCGGGCAGCTCCTCGGCGCGCAGCCCGAGCCGGTTCATCCCGGTATCGAGCTTGAGCCACACCTTGATGGGGGCGGGCAGAGTGGCCTGCTCGAGCAGTGCCAGCTGCTCCCAGGTATGCAAGGTGGTTTGCAGTTCGTGTTTCACCAGCAGCGGCAAGGCCTCGGCACTGAAGAAGCCTCCCAGCACCAGAATGGGCTTGGTGATGGCGTTGGCGCGCAGCACCAGCGCCTCCTCGACCCTGGCCACCGCATAGGCATCGGCCTGGGCGAGTGCATGGGCCACCGGCAGCAGCCCGTGGCCATAGGCATTGGCCTTGAGTACCGCGATGATCTTGCTGTGGGGGGCATGGCGGCGCACCACGGCGAAATTGTGCTGGAGTGCATCGATATCGATGCTGGCCGTAACTGTGTTCATCATGGGGTCGGGTGTCTGCTCGATGAGAAGTTGGCTGCTGGTTTCAATCCTGATCCGGTGATCCTGGCTGCCGCGACGGGCAAACGGGGGGTCACTGAATCATGTTGTTTTATATGCTTTAAAATGTAAAAAGATGTTATCAGTTGTTTTTTGGTTGGTAAATTATGTGGCGAATGGGAATATGAAAATGCGCAAAATACGGGATATTCCTCTGTATAAATTTGCCTGCCAACGCTTTCTCTGGCTCCCTATGACCCAGTATTTATCACTGGTTTTGTCCCTCCAAACGGGAGGGGAATGAGGCTGTTTTGGGCTGTTTTTGATGGATGTTTGAGCGGATGCCGCTCTGATGTCGGCATTCCAGCGCCGGCCGTCGTGAGCCCGCGGCAAAGAGGCGGGGTAAAGATGGGAGCTTGATGGCAGGATAAGGAGGAGGGACCCGCCCGGCCCATGGTCGGGCAGGTCGTGGTTATACCTTGAAGAACCCGATGCCCTGGTTGAGCTGCTGGATGATGGTGGTCAGCTGGGAGGCGTCGTGATTGACGCTCTCGGCGGCGGAGACGTTCTCCAGCGACATCTGGGTGATCTCTTCCACCGACTGGGCGATGAGCTGGCTGGCGGCAGCCTGCTCGTGGAGCATGGAGCTTATCTCCTGGATCAGCTCCACCACCTTGCGGGAGCTCTGATCCACCTGGGCCATGGTTTCGCTGGATCCCTCGGTGGTCTCCCGTACCGTGCTCATGCTGTCGGAGCAGGCGTTCATCCCCTTGACCGCGCTGGTGGCCCCCTGCTGGATGGAGGTGAGCATCTCGTTGATCTCCTGGGTGGCCTGGGTGGTGCGCGCCGCCAGGGTCCGTACCTCGTCGGCCACCACGGCGAAGCCACGGCCCATGTCGCCGGCCCGGGCCGCTTCGATGGCGGCGTTGAGCGCCAGCAGGTTGGTCTGATCCGCGACCCCCTGGATCATCACCGAGATCTGGCTGATGCGGGTGATGTCGTCAAACAGTCCCTGCACCTGCTTGGCGGAGTCGTTGACCGCCGTGGTGACCCTGAGCACCTCCTGGGAGGCGTGCTTGACCTGCTTCTCGCCAGCCTTGGCTATCTCCCCGGATTGCATCACCACGCTGTTGGCCTGATTGGCAAACGAGGAGAGCTGGGAGACGGAGGTAGTAAGCTCTTCGACCGAGGCGGCCGTGTTGGCGGTGGCGAGGGACTGCTGCTGGGAGCTGGTATTGACCTGCTCGGCCGCCGCCCCCAGCTGGGAGGCACTGGCGGTGAGGCTTTCGGCAGCATGCTGCATGGTCGAGACGATGTCGCGCAGGCTGCGGCGGGTGCTGATCATCGCCTGCTGCATGCGGGTCAGCTCGTCGTTGCCCTCGGCCTGATCCGGGGCGGTGAGCCGGCCCTGCGCCAGTTGCTGCAGATCCTGCATGATGGCGAGCAGCGGCTGGTTGATGCTGCTGCTGAGCAACCAGCCCAGCAGCAAGGAGAGCAGCACCGAGATGGCGAGTATGGTGTAGGTGGCGGTGGTGATGTCGCTGGCAATCACGTCGCTCTCATCAAAGGCCTGTTTGCCCAGCCCCTGATTGATGTCGACCAGCTTGCTGAGCAGATCGTCCACCACCTGAAACGTGGTGGCGGCCTCGCCCTTCATCAGCTTGATGGCGCTGTCGTTGTCGTTGGCTGCACTTGCCGCCATCGCCTTGTGCGCCGCTTCCTTGTAGAGCGGCCAGGCGCGGTCAAAGTCCGCCAAGGCTACTTTCTCCGGTTCGCTCAGCTGGGTTGCCCGGTACTTGTCCAGCAGGGCGACCATCTTCTGCTCGTGCAGATCCATATCCCTGGCAATCTTGTCCATGCCGCTTTGGGTCGGCTCGATGACGTAATCGAACAGCGAGCGGTTGTGATAGATGGCCTGCATGTTGGCGTTGGCGACATCCGTGATGGGGGTCAGGATGTTGAGGTACATGTCGTTAAGCATGTCATTGATGGTGTTGGTGTTCTGCTTGCCGTAGAGCCCGACCCCGATCAGGATGAGATTCAGCAACAGGAAGGAGACGATAAGCCGCGTCTTGATGGAGAGCTGGCGAAGTAGGTTGTTCATGGTAGCCTCATGCTTGTTTCAAGCGTCCATGCAGCGATGTCGATACTGCCGGTGTTGTTGTTATCCCGCCCTCTCAGAGCGGGGTTCCTCAATAGCGCAAAGGGACACGATTCAGGTCGCCCTGGCCTGCCATTCGGCAAACCATTTTTCAATCTGATCGACCGGCAGCGGTCGGCTGATGTAATAGCCTTGCGCCAGCTCGCAGCCGAGCAGTGCCAGCTGCTTCCAGTCCTCTTCGGTCTCCACTCCCTCGGCGACCGTCTTGAGGTTGAGCTTCTGGCTCATGACGATCGCTGAGGTCAATATAGCCAGCTTCTTGGGGCTGCTATGGGCGTCGTGCACGAATTCCTTGTCAATCTTGATCTCGGTGAAAGGACAGCGAGATAGCTGCTTCATGGAGGAGTAGCCGGTGCCATAATCATCCATTGCGATGCCGAATCCACGCAGTCTCAATCGTGCCAGGGTGCCCAGCGACATGGCGAGGTTGGACATGAAGGTGGTCTCGGTGACTTCGATGATGATGGCGCTGCAGGGCAGTTGATGGGCCTGCACGATGGCAATCATGTTCTCGACCAGCTTGTCCGTCAGCAGCAGGCTGACCGGCATGTTGATGGAGCAGGTGGGATGCTCGGACAGTGCGCCCAGGGTGGTGAGCGCCTCGCAGGTGGCGTGCAGGAACTGGTAGAAGAAATCGAGCGCCAGCTGCCCCTCTTCCAGGTGATGAACGAAGCAGATGGGGGGAATGACCCCGTGGTCGGGATGGATCCAGCGCACCAGCGCCTCGAAGCCGTAGAGACTGGCGTCCGCCATCAGCACCTTGGGCTGCAGAAAGGGGATCAGCTGGCGGTTGTCCAGCGCCTGCTGTACATCCTCGGCGGTGAAGGTGAGCTGCATCCACTTCTTGTTTTCCCGGTGCGCCAGCGGATCGCAATGCTGCAGCATGTTGCGCAGATCGCTTTGTCGCAGCGGCTTTGACAGCACGCCGATCACCTCCAGGGTGCTGGCATCGGCGATGGCGTGGATCACGTCCAGCACGTCCCGCTCCACCCCGCTCATCACGGCCACGAACATCCGGTAGTGGGTGTTCTTCTCCAGGTTGCTGATGAGCTCGACCCCGTCCATGCCGGGCATGTTGAGGTCGGTCAGCAGCAGATCGATGCGCTCGAGCTGCTGCAGCTTGTTCAGAGCATCCTGACCATCATGGGCCAGGTGGATCTGGCCGAACCCCAGCTCCTGCAGCAGACAGGTCACTTCGTACTGCTGGGTGCGGGAGTCATCCACCACCATGGCACTGCGGCCTTGCCATTTTTCCAATGACATAATTACACGCCTCGTAGATCCGGACGGCTGAGCGTCTGGGTAATGTGGGTGAGGGACATGACTTCATCCACTCCGCCGTGGGCTATGGCCTCTTTGGGCATGCCGAACACCACGCAACTGGCTTCATCCTGGGCAATGGTGCGTGCGCCCGTGTCGTGCAGCTCCCGCATGCCGCGGGCGCCGTCATCCCCCATGCCGGTCATGATGACGCCGAGGGCGTTGCGCCCCGCACTCACCGCCACCGAGCGAAACAGCACGTCCACCGAGGGGCAGTGACGGGAGACCGGCGGCCCCTCTTTGACTTCCGCCAGATACTGGGTGCCGCTGCGCTGGATCAGCAGGTGCTTGCCCCCTGGCGCTATGATGGCGACCCCGGGCAGCAGGCGATCGCCGGTCTCGGCCTCTTTCACCTCCAGCTGGGAGAGGCTGTTGAGCCGCTCGGCAAAGGAGGCGGTGAAGCGGGCCGGCATGTGCTGGACGATGGCGATCCCCGGGCAGGTGGCGGGCAGGCGGGAGAGCAGGTACTCCAGCGCCTGGGTGCCGCCGGTGGAGGTGCCGAGCGCAACTATCTTCTCGGTGGTGCGAAAGGAGATCCGCTCCGCCGGCGGGGAGAGTACCTCGTCGGCATTGCGCCTCGGGGTGACCGGCAGCGGGGCGGCACCGGGCAGCAGATTGCGCAGCTTGGCGCCGACGGCGCCCCGGATCTCCTGGATGAAGTCGTTGGCGGACTGCTGCAGGAAGCTCTTGATGCCGACGCTGGGCTTGGTGACGATGGAGATGGCCCCCGCCGACATCGCCTCCAGGGTGATCATGGCCCCCTCTTCGGTGAGGGAGGAGCAGATGATGACCGGGGTGGGGTGCTCGGCCATGATCTTCTTGAGGAAGGTGAGGCCGTCCATGCGCGGCATCTCGATGTCGAGGATGATGACGTCGGGCCAGCACTTCTTCATCTGCTGCATGGCGAAGATGGGGTCGAAGGCGGCGCCGATCACCTCGATATCTTCCGCCTTGCTCAGCATCTGGGTCAGTACCTCTCGTACCAGGGCCGAGTCGTCGACGATAAGCACGCGTATGGTCATGGCAGCTCCTTGGGCTGAAGGGGCAGGCAGCGGTAGCGGGAGGGGGCCTCCTGCACCAGCGGCAGATCCTGCTGGCGGATGATCTCGGAGTGGCCGACCAGCAGGTAGCCGTCCGGGCGCAATAAGTTGCAGAGCTGCGACAGCACCCGGGCCTTGGTCTCGTCATTGAAGTAGATGAGCACGTTGCGCAGGAAGATGACGTCGAAGTTGCGCTCCGGATAGTCGCCGCAGGTCAGTAGGTTGAGGTTGGCAAAGGTGACCTTGCCGGCCAGCTCCGGCTTGACCCGGATCTTGCCGGCGAACTCGTCATGGCCGCGCTGAAAATAGCGCAACCACAGATGGGGCGGCACGTGCTGGGCCCGCTCGACCGAGTAGACGGCGCGGCGGGCAAAGGGAATGACCCGGGTGTTGATGTCGGTGCCGTGGATGCTCCAGCGATCGTTGATGCCGAGCTGTTCGGCCAGCACCATGGCGGCGGAGTAGGCCTCTTCCCCGGTGGAGCAGGCGGCGGACCAGACTCGCAGCGGCTGGCGGCGAGTGGCAAGCAGCTGTTCGGCATGGTGCTTGAGCCAGCTGAAGTGCTGGGATTCGCGAAAAAAATAGGTCTCGTTGGTGGAGAGCAGGTTGATGGCGAGCTGCCGCTCGTGGGGATCGATGGACTGGTTGATCCGCTCCCAGTAGGCGTGATAGCTGGTGAGGCGCAGCGCCCGCAGCCGCTTGGCGAGCCGGGATTGCACCAGCGCCCGTTTGCAGGGGGCAAGATCGATGCCGGCCGAATTCAGGATGAAGCGGCGAAACAGATCGAACTCGCTCTGGCTGAGGGTCGGGGTGAGTTCGGCGGTGAAGGGGGGCGCCACCATGGTCAGCCGCCTTGTTCCGGGGAGAACTGCTGCTCGGTGGCCGCCTCGGCCATGGCGCTCAGCTCGGCGATGGAGAGGGCTCTGTGCATGTCGAGCAGGATGGCGAACTGCTGATCGATGGTGACCACCCCCTGAATGAAGTCGCCGCGGATGTGGGTGCCGAAGGTGGGGGCCGGTTCGATGGCGTCGCTGCGGATCTCCAACACCTCGCAGACCGCATCCAGCAGCATGCCGATCTCCTGCTCCTCGCCGGTGCTGTTGGGCAGGGAGAGGATGGCGACGCAGGTGGTGGGTTGCAGCAGGGTCTGGCCCCGGCCGAAACGGATGGAGAGGTCGATCACCGGCACCACGGCGCCGCGCAGGTTGATGATGCCTCGCACGAAGCGCGGCATCATGGGCACCGGGGTCATCCCCTCGAATTCGATGATCTCGCGGATGCAGCCGATGTCGATGCCGTACAGTTCGCCGCCCAGCATGAAGGTGACGCAGTGAAAGTGGGCGCTGGTATCAGGGGCAAGCTTGTCTCTCATCGCCGGCTCCTAGTAGTTGGTGAACTTGCCATCGTCTATCTCTCGCTCCAGATCCTCTTCATGAAAAGGGTAGGGGCGGGAGAATGCGGACTTCGGCTTGCTGCGCCGGATGACATGGGCGCCGCCGTGCGGGGTATAGGGCTGGCGAGTGTTGCCGCCGCGCAGGGTGAACTGCTGCATCAGCTCCTGCAACTGCAGGGCGGTGGAGCTCAGCTCTTCCGAGGTGGAGCTCAGTTCTTCCGCCGAGGCGGCCGAGGCCTGCATGCCGTCGCTTATCTGGGTCACGGCAATGTTGATCTGGGAGACGCTGGCCCGCTGCTCGCGGGAGGCTGAGGCGATCTCCTGCACCAGGGTGGCGGTCTGATCGATGCCGGGCAGCATTTCACGCAGCAAGGATCCCGCCTGTTCGGCGACGCTGACCGAGCGCCCGGCCAGCTCGCCAATCTCCTTGGCGGCAGTCTGGGAGCGTTCGGCCAGTTTGCGCACTTCGGCGGCGACGGTGGCAAAGCCCTTGCCGTGCTCGCCGGCGCGGGCCGCCTCGATGGCGGCGTTGATGGCCAGCAGATCGGTCTTGTTGGCGATGTCGTTGATGACGGTGATGCGCGACGCTATCTCCTTCATGGCGTGCACCATCTCGCCGACCGCCTTGCCGCTTTCGGTGGCGCTGCTGGCCGCTTTGGTGGAGATGTTCTCGGTCACCTTGGCATTGTCGGCATTCTGGCTGACGGTGGCGGTCATCTCCTCGACCGAGGCACTGGTCTGTTCGACGCTGGAGGCGAGCTCTGAGGAGGTCTGGGAGAGGGCATTGGCGGTGGCGGCCACCTGCTCGGAGGCCGAACCGATGGCTTCCGACATGGCGCCCACCTCGTTGAGGGTGTCGGAGAGGCGGTGGGCCATGCTCTTGATTGCATAGAGCAGGCTCGAGGTGTCGTCGGCCTTGAGCAGCACCGGAGTGGAGAGATCCCCCTCGGCGACCCTGGACACTACTTGCACCGTGTAGGAAGGGTCGCCCCCCAGCTGGCGCAATATGCTGCGGGTCACCAGCAGGGCCAGGATGAGGCAGATGAAAAAGGCGGCGCTGGCGATGGCGATGAGGATCTGCAGGTTGTCCTGATAGATGTTCTGGCTCTCATCCATGGATTGGGTGGCCAGCTCGGCATTCACCTTGACCAGATCGCTCAACAGGGAATCGGCGATGTCGAAGGCGGGGCGCCCCTTGTCACCCATCAGCCGAAAGGCGTTGCGCTCGGGCACCCCATCCTGGCCCGGTGTCTGGGCCAGCTTCAGGATCTCGCTGGCGTACTGCTTGTAAGTGGCCCAGGCCTGATCGAAGCGGGTGAGCAGGTCCACCTCCCGCTGGGTGAGATAGGTCTTGCGGTAGCTGGCCAGAAAATCCCACATCCCCTTCTCGAACTTGTCGACATTGACCAACGCCTGAGCCTTGAGATCCGGGTCGACCTCGCCGATGTAGCGATAGAGGGCACGGTTCTGATAGACCGCATAGATGTTGGCGTTGGCGATGTCCTTGATCGGCAACAGCTGGTTGGCGTGCATGTTGCTGACCAGCTGCATCATGGTTCTGGTGGAGTAGTAGCTGGTGAGCGACAGCACCACCAGCAGCACCATGAGGATGGAGAACGAGAACACCAGCTTTGTTCTGACTTGCAAGTTGTGAAACCAGTCCATGGTCTGACTCCGTCAATTCCGTTGATGTGCTTAAGGTGTGTGGTCAATCTCTGAGGCTGTAGAGGGCATCGGCCTGTTGCCGGAGCGCATGTTGTTCCCGCCGCCAGGCCAGCTGGATGAGCTGGGGGACGTCGAGGATGAGCGCCGGCTGGCCGTTGCCAAGAATGGTGGAGCCGCTCACGTAGCGCAGGGACTTGAACAGCTCGCCGAGCGGCTTGATGACGGCCTGCACCTCGCCAATCAGGCGATCCACCACGATGCCGGCACGATGGTCGGCATAGTCCACCATCACCACGAATTCGGGTTCGTCGGCAGGGGGCAGGGCAAACAGCTCGCGCAGGACGATGAAGGGCACCCACTCGCCGCGCACGTTGATCTGGCGGGCCGGGGTGAGCAGGGCATCCGGCGGCAGATCGATGCACTCGACCATCATGTCGAGGGGGATCACCAGGGAGGCGTGATCCACCTCGATGCGAAAACCGTCGATGATGGCGAGGGTGAGCGGCAGCCTCAGCCTGAAGGTGGTGCCCAGCCCCAGCCGGCTGTCGATGGTGGTTTCACCGCGCAGAAACTCCAGGTTGCGCTTGACCACGTCGAGCCCGACTCCCCGCCCGGAGAGATCGCTGACATCGCTGGCCGTCGAGAAGCCGGGCAGAAACAGCAGTTGAAAGATCTCCTGTTCACTCAATACCTTGCCTTCCGGCAGCAGCCCCTGGCCATGGGCCTTGGCGAGGATCTTGTCGCGGTCGATGCCGCGGCCGTCATCGCTGACCTCCACCACCACGGCACCGGCGTCGTGATAGGCGTTGAGGGTGATGGTGCCCTGCGCCGGCTTGCCGGCGGCGAGCCGAGCCTGTTGCTCCTCGAGGCCATGATCGGCGGCGTTGCGCACCAGGTGCATCAGGGGGTCGGTCAGCTTCTCGACCATCGACTTGTCGATGTCGGTATCGGCGTTGCGGATCTGCAGCTGGATCTCCTTGCCGGTCTGCTGGGACAGTTCGTGTACCAGTCGCGGGAAGCGGTTGAAGATCTCGTTGATGGGCACCATGCGCAGAGTGAGCGCGTCGTCGCGGATCCCTTCCACCAGGGTGTTGACGATGGCCACTGATTCGATGAGCTCCGCATCGCCCCTCATCCTCGCTTGCAGGGTGGTGGCCGAGGTGGCGATCACCAGCTCGCCGACCCGATTGATCAGTCGATCGAGCTTGGCCGCCTCGATGCGGATGTAGTGCCCCTCCGCCCGCAGCGGTGCGGGTCTGGTCTGTTGTTGGGGGGCCTCCTGCGGCGGGGGGGCTGACTGGATGGGGGGCGCCAGGGCAGGCTCTGCGCTTGCCGCGCCGGGCGTCAGTTCACCCTGCGCGATGCAGGCCGCTTCCTCTTCGCTCAGGGCACCGGCCTGCACCCAGCGCTGCAGCTGGGCCGCGAGCGGTTCATTGCG
This sequence comes from Aeromonas sp. FL131, assembly GCF_049860615.1. Classification (NCBI taxonomy): domain Bacteria; kingdom Pseudomonadati; phylum Pseudomonadota; class Gammaproteobacteria; order Aeromonadales; family Aeromonadaceae; genus Aeromonas; species Aeromonas sp. FL131. The sequence goes on along the minus strand of NZ_CP187595.1, from coordinate 2,170,895 downwards.
CCAGGCCGCCAGCTTTTGCCCCTGTTCTGAAAACTGCGCCAGATCCTGATGGGGGCTGAGCAGACAGATGAGACTGGCGTGGGCAACGAAGTCAAAGGTGCTCCGGATCCGCTCGGCCGGTTCGGCGCTGAGCAGGCCAATCTCGTAGCCGAGAAAACACTCGGTGGCATCGAGCAGTTGCAGCGGGGGCCACTCCTGCCAGACCGGCTGGATGACGCGGATCTCCCCCAGGTTGCCGAGGTAGCGAATGAAGGCCAGCAGATCGAAGCCGTCCTGATAGAGGGCCGGATAAAAGCGCAGGGAGAGGTGCCAGGCGCGCCGATCCGCCTGATTGGCTGGTGCGGGAGCCGGCATGATCAGCGGCTGGCTGGGTAGAGTCTGGTGCCCCTGCAACTGGGAGAGCAGGGCCAGGATCTGCTGGGTTTCGGTCTGTTGCAGCTCGGGGTTGTGTTCGGCTCCTTGCAGCAGGTCGCGCAGTTGATCGTTGCAGGCCAGCAGCAGGTTGATGAGGTGTTCGTCCAGCGCAATCTCGCCGCTGCGCAGCCGCTCCAGCATGTTCTCCATGGCGTGGGCGAAGCGCACCAGCATGGCCAGCCCCAGCATGCCGGCCGAGCCCTTGATGGTGTGGGCGGTGCGAAACATCAGATTGTAGGTATCGGGGTTGGCCGGATAGGTGTCGCGATCCAGCAGGGCGTGTTCCAGATTGTCGCACTGCTCGTAGGCCTCCTCGAAGAAGAGGGCGCGGGCCTTATTGATGTCCATCCACACGGCCCTCCCCATGGTCGGTCGGCCACAATCCCATCAGGCTCAAGACATGGCGGGCCTGGCTCCCTTCAGCGGCCTCGAGTCGCAGCTGCTTGCCCTGCTGGCCGGCCTCCTGCTGCAGGATGGCGATGAGCTGGGCACCGCAGCCGTCAAGCATCTCCAGCGGGGTGAGATCCAGCGTCAATACCGAGAAATTGAGCAGACCGAACAGTTCATCCTGCAGATCCCCCAGCGTGATGACGCTGAGCTCGCCGCTCAGGGTGGCGGTCACCGGCGTCTGCCGGGTGTCGATCGTCAGGCTCATGGCTGCACCACCTTGCAGACATCGTCCAGCAGCTTGAGCGGTTCGAACGGCTTGGTGAGCCAGACTCGGGCGCCGGCCTCGAATCCTTCCCGCTTGATCTGCTCGGAGTCTTCGGTGGTCAGCATGATGAAGGGGAGGTAGCGGGTAGTCTGCTGAGCCTTGACCCGCCTTAGCAGGGTCATGCCATCCATGCCGGGCATGTTGAGATCGGAGATGATGAGGTGTACCCGCCGCTGCTCCAGTTCGATGAGGGCGGCTTCGCCATCGCCGGCCTCAACCACCTCAAAACCGGCGCTGCTGAGCGTCATGGTGATGGCCGCCCTGATCCCCACGGAATCATCCACCACCAGTATGGTTTTGCTCATCGGTCATCCTCATCGACTGCATGGATTCCTTGCCCTTAGCGCCAAGGGCAGAGCCCACTCAGGGCTCAGTGATAATTGTTGTTCAACAGCTTGATGTTGGAGAGATTTTTATGTCATCACCGACCAATAGAGACAAATGGAGCCAGTTGTACGGGCCAGGTGGCGCAGCCAGGCCGGGAAGGAGGGGGTGGGCCACCCGTTGCAAGAGGGGAAATAGGGGGGAAATGCAGATACCCTGTTGATGTCAGTTAATTAATCAAGCAAGGGGGATATTTCTTGAAATAGGCAGGTAAGCTTATTTTAGAAGCTGATAATAAATATCGTTCGCGCGTCCATTCCACTTGTTTACATATAATCATACAAATATAAAGGTATATATTATCAGCCACTTTTGACGAGGTAAAATAGCCTATGGCTGGTAACATAAAGACCGGGTCAAATAGTGTGACAACGCTTTCATTCTGATTATTTAACATCACGAATTAACGGGTAATTTAAATGAATTAAATTCATTAACACACAAAATTACCCCCTAGTGGGTATTTTGGTGGTTAGTGCCATGCTTTCTAAGTCTATGCTACATATGAAATTTTTAAATCCATGCTGATGAGTTTTCTATTTGAATAATCTTCCGTCACTTGATGGAGATCAACGCGGGGCAGGGGGGGAGTACTTAGCATTTCCGCTATTAAGCATTTATCAAACAAGTGCTCACTACGGGAATAAAAAGAATGGTCGAGGATACTTTTTTATCGGCTCATGGAATTAATCGCCGTGACTTCATGAAATTGTGCGCCGGGATGGCCGCAACCCTTGGATTAAGCCAGCATGCCGTGGCCAAGATGGCCACCGCGCTCACCAGCCCCGAGCGGCCACCGGTGATCTGGATAGGGGCGCAGGAGTGTACCGGTTGCACCGAATCGCTGCTGCGCGCCACCCACCCCACCATCGAGAACCTGATCCTCAACACCATTTCGCTGGAGTACCACGAGGTGCTCTCGGCGGCCTTCGGCCATCAGGCCGAAGAGAACAAGCACAATGCCATCGAACGCTACAAGGGCAAGTATGTGCTGGTGGTGGATGGTTCCATCCCGCTCAAGGACGGCGGTATCTACTGCATGGTGGCGGGTGAACCCATCGTCGACCATATTCGCCGCGCGGCTGCCGATGCGGCTGCCGTCATCGCCATCGGCTCCTGCGCCGCCTGGGGTGGAGTGCCCGCCAGCGGCGGCAACCCGACCGGTGCCGTCAGCCTGGAAGAGGCCCTCGGCAACCTCGGCACGCCGATTATCAATATCCCGGGCTGCCCGCCCAACCCCCACAACTTCCTCACCACGGTCGCCTACTACATCACCTACGGCAAGCTGCCGGCACTCGATGCCAAGAAGCGGCCGCTGTTTGCCTATGAACGGCTCATCCACGAAAACTGCGAGCGCCGTCCGCACTTCGATGCCGGCCGCTTCGCCAAGGAGTTTGGCGACGAGGGCCACCGTCAGGGCTGGTGTCTCTATCACCTGGGCTGCAAGGGGCCGGAGACCTACGGCAACTGTTCGACCCTGGAGTTCTGCGACGTGGGCGGCGGCATCTGGCCGGTGGGCATAGGCCACCCCTGCTACGGCTGCAACGAGCAGGGAGTGGGTTTCAGCAAGGGGATCTTCCAGCTCGCCAAGGTGGAGAATCCCACCCCGCGGGTGAACAAGCCCGACGTGGCCATCCAGGAGGGAGGACACATGTCGCCCACCGCCACCGGCCTTATCGGTGGGGCGCTCGGGGTGCTGGTCGGGGTGAGTCTGATGACGGTGCGTGAGCTCGGTCGCCAGCAGAAGCGCCATGAAGCCGGGCAGCACACCTCACGGGAGGAGTGACCGTGAACAGACGCAACTTCCTCAAATTCGCCTCCGTCGGTGCGTTGGCGGCGGGCACCACCGTCTCCGGCACTGCCCTGGCGGCGGCCGAGAACAAGCCGCCCATTCCCGGCGCACTCGGCATGCTCTACGACTCCACCCTCTGCATCGGCTGCCAGGCCTGCGTGGCGGAGTGTCAGCGCCTCAACGGCAACCCGGCCAATCCGGCCGGGGAAGCGACCTGGTCCAACAACGACAAGCTGAGCCCCTACACCAACAACATCATTCAGGTGTGGAAGAGCGGCACGGGTGAGCACAAGGATCAGCTGGTGGATGGCTATGCCTACATCAAGAAGCAGTGCATGCACTGTGTCGATCCCAACTGCGTCTCCGTCTGCCCGGTGCAGGCGCTGACCAAGGATCCCAAAACCGGCATCGTCCATTACGACCCGGATGTCTGCACCGGCTGCCGCTACTGCATGGTGGGCTGCCCGTTCGACGTGCCCAAATATGACTACGACAACCCGTTCGGAGCGATCCACAAGTGCGAGCTCTGCAACCAGAAGGGGCTTGCGCGCATCGATCAGGGCAAGTTGCCCGGCTGCGTGGAGGTGTGCCCCACCGGCGCCGTCATCTTCGGCACCCGCGAGGCGCTGATGGCCGAGGCCAAGCGCCGGCTGCTGGCAACGCCGGGCAGAGAATATGCCTATCCGCGCCAGACCTTCAGCGCCAACGATCCCTACCTGCATGAAGTGCCCAACTACCAGCCTTATGTCTATGGCGAGAAGGAGGGGGGCGGCACCCAGGTGCTGGTGCTGGCCGGGGTGCCCTACACCAAGCTCGACATGCCTGACTTGCCGGAGCTCTCCTCCGGGGCGCGCTCCGAGCACATCCAGCACACCCTCTACAAGGGGATGGTGCTGCCGCTGGTGGTGCTGACCGGGCTCTCGGTGCTCATTCGCCGCAACACCAAGGACCATCAGGATGGCGACGATCATGACTCGCACGCGGGCCATGACAAGCAATCGGGAGGCAAGGATCATGAGTAATCACAAGGCACATCCGCTGGGAGGGAGGCTGGTCAGCTGGCCGGTCATGGTGCTGGCGCCGTTCGTCATCCTGTGCGGCATGCTGATCCTCAAACGCCTGATCTTCGGGCTGGGCTCGGTCACCGATCTGAACGGCGGCTACCCCTGGGGGCTCTGGATCTCGTTCGATCTGCTGATCGGCACCGGTTTCGCCTGCGGCGGCTGGGCGCTGGCCTGGGCGGTCTACGTCTTCAACCGGGGCGAGTATCACCCGCTGGTGCGGCCGGCCCTGCTGGCGAGCCTGTTCGGCTATTCCCTGGGCGGCCTCTCCATCACCATCGACGTCGGCCGTTACTGGAACCTGCCCTACTTCTACATTCCGGGTTTCTTCAACACCTCCTCGGTGCTGTTCGAGACGGCGGTCTGCATGACCATCTACATCGGGGTGATGGCGCTGGAGTTTGCCCCCGTGCTGATGGAGAAGTTCGGCTGGAAGGTCTCCCTTGCGCGGATCAACAAGGTCATGTTCTTCATCCTGGCGCTGGGGGCCCTGCTGCCCACCATGCACCAATCCTCCATGGGATCCCTGATGATAGTGGCGGGGGAGAAGATCCATCCGCTCTGGCAAAGCTACGAGCTGCTGCCGGTCTTCTCCTTGCTCACCGCCTTCATCATGGGCTTCTCCATCGTGGTGTTTGAAGGCTCCCTGGTGCAGGCGGGGCTGGCGGGGCGCGGCCCCAACGAGAAGCCGCTCTTCTACAAGCTGACCCAGGTGATCGACATCTTCCTGATCCTGTTTGTGGCGCTGCGCTTTGCCGAGATCGTCATCAACGACAAGTCGGAGTACCTCTCCCAGTGGGATCGCTACGCCTTGATGTTCTGGAGCGAGATCGCGCTGATGATCTTCCCGCTGCTGGTGTTCCACTGGGACAAGAGCCGCCGCGATTCGCGCATGTTGTTCCTGGGGGCCCTCAGCATGCTGCTGGGCGCCGCCCTCTGGCGACTGGACTACTCCCTGCTCGCCTTCAACCCCGGCAATGGCTACCACTACTTCCCCTCCGCGGCGGAAGTGCTGATCTCCTTGGGCTTCGTCGCCATCGAGGTGTGTGCCTATTTGCTGCTGATCCGGCTGCTGCCGGTACTGCCATCACTTGAACGTGTTCACCAAGATTATCAGGCCCGAGGGAAAGCCAACGTATGAGCCAACGTATCACCATAGACCCCATCACCCGCATCGAGGGTCACCTGCGTATCGACTGTGAAATCGAAGGCGGCGTCGTCACCAAGGCCTGGTCGTCCGGCACCATGTGGCGCGGGATGGAGGAGATCGTCAAGGGCAACGACCCGCGCGATGCCTGGATGATAGTGCAGCGCATCTGCGGGGTGTGCACCTCCATTCACGCCATCGCCTCGGTGCGGGCGGTGGAGAATGCCATCGGTGCCAAGGTGCCGGTCAACGCCCAGTACATCCGCAATCTGATCATTGCGGCCCACAACATCCACGATCACATCGTCCACTTCTATCAGCTCTCCGCGCTGGACTGGGTGGACATCACGGCCGCACTGCAGGCCAATCCGCAAAAGGCGGCCGACCTGCTCAAGGGGGTATCGACCTGGTCCCTCAACAGCGCCGACGAGCTGACCAAGGTGCAGGACAAGATCCGCGCCCTGGTGGCGAGCGGCCAGCTCGGCATCTTCGCCAACGGTTACTGGGGCCACAAGGCGATGAAGCTGAGCCCGGAGGTGAACCTCATCGCCGTGGCGCACTATCTGCAGGCACTGGAGTGTCAGCGCGATGCCAACCGCATCGTCGCCATCCTCGGCGGCAAGACTCCCCACATCCAGAACCTGGCGGTGGGCGGGGTGGCCAACCCCATCAATCTGGATGCGCCGAGCGTGCTCAACCTGGAGCGGCTGCTCTACGTGAAGAGCTTTATCGACCGGCTCGGCGAGTTTATCGAGCAGGTCTACAAGGTGGATGCCGCCATCATAGCCGCCCACTACCCCGAGTGGCTGAACCTGGGGCAGGGGGCCAAGCATTACCTGAGCGTGCCTGAGCTGCCCACCGACGGTGACGGCGGCAGCTTCCTGATGCCCGGTGGCTACATCGAGAATGGCGATCTGGCCGGCTATCGCCCCATCGAGAGCCATCAGGATGCCTGGCTGATGGATGGCATCGCCGAGAGCAACAAGCACGCCTGGTACAAGGATGACGCCCCCCTCAAGCCCTGGGAGGGCAAGACTGAGCCGAACTACACCGGTTGGCAGGATGACGGCAAGTACTCCTGGGTCAAATCCCCCACCTTCTACGGCAAGGTGGTGGAGGTGGGGCCGCTCGCCGATTTGCTGGTGAAGCTTGCCGCCAAGCACCCGGAGACGGTGGCGCACTTCGATCAGCTGAACGGCCTCTACAAGACGCTGACTGGCTCTGCCATCAAGACCGAACAGCTGCACTCCACCCTGGGCCGCATCATCGGCCGGGCGGTGCGTTGCTGCGTGCTGAAAGACACCCTGTCCCATCAGTGGAAGGCGCTGGTGGACAACATCGGCAAGGGAGATTTCAGCGCCTACATCAAGACCGAGATCCCGGCGGACAAGGAGTTTCGCGGGGTGGGCTTTGAAGAGGCGCCGCGCGGCATGCTCTCCCACTGGATCGTCATCAAGGGCGGCAAAATTGCCAACTATCAGGCGGTGGTACCGTCGACCTGGAACTCGGGCCCGCGCAACTTCAACGACGAGCCCGGCCCCTACGAGCAATCCCTGGTGGGCACCCCGGTGGCCGACCCCGCCAAGCCGCTGGAGGTGGTGCGCACCATCCACTCGTTCGATCCCTGCATGTCCTGCGCGGTGCACGTGGTGGATACCCAGAGTGGTGAAACGACTCAGGTGAAGGTGCTGTGATGAACACCCTGATCCTGGGCGTGGGCAACTTGCTGTTGAGCGATGAGGCCGTCGGCGTGCGGATCGTCGAGGGGCTGGAGCGCGACTACCGCTTCGCCCCTGGCATCGAGCTGCTTGACGGCGGCACCGCCGGCATGGAACTGCTCGAAGTGATGGCCAGTCGCGATCACATCATACTGGCGGATGCGGTGCGCAGCGGCAATCCGCCGGGTACCGTGGTGACCCTGAAGGATGAGGAGATCCCGACCCTGTTCGGTCGCAAGATCTCCCCCCATCAGCTGGGGCTGGCGGACGTGCTCTCGGCGCTGCACATGACGGGAGAATCCCCCAGGCGGCTCACCCTGATCGGGGTCGAACCCGAATCCCTCGAGCCCCGCATCGGCCTCACCCCGGTGGTGGCGGCTGCCATGGGGGAGGCGACGGATCGGATATTGACTCTGCTGGCCAGCCTGGGGGCACCGGCCATCCCGCTCTCTGAGCAGGAGAAGGCCGAGCGAGCGCGGGAGGGCGTATGGTGCAATCCATTGTGAATGAGGCAGTGAACGAAGCCGCGCAAGAGCCGGCGCAGGAGTTTAGCGGTTTTGCCACCAATCCCGCACCATTGCTGGTAGCCCAGTACGAGCGGATCGCGCAGCAAGAGATGCAGGCGCTGCCGTTCTACCACCCGGCCATGCCCATCGTGGCCGAGTGTACGTTGTTTGAAGGTCAGTGGCTCGGCTGCGTGCTCACCCCCTGGATGTTGAGCGTGGTGGTACTGCCGGGGCCGGAACAGTTCTGGCCGGTGCGCGGCAGCAGCGATCGGCTCGCCCTGCAGCTCCCCTGCGGCAACCTGACCTTTATGGTGGGGGCATTGCCCGAGACGGGGCAGTTGCTGGCCTGCTCGCTCATGTCCCCCATCGACCCGCATCTGGGGGCCGACGAGGGGCGCTCGCTGGTGAGCAGCACCCTCAAGATGCTGCTTTCGCTTCCGGTGCAGCAGGGGGAGGGCGGCGTGAACTTGAGCCGGCGTCGCCTGTTCAGCGGCCGGCGCAGCGACGCTGTGGGTGGTACCCAGCGCTAGGTCTCATCTGCAATCAGGTTTAGAATAGGGGCCGTTTTGGCCCCTCACTCGCTTCTGTCGTGCCCCTGTTTTTTGGGTAGTGAGTGGTAAAACGAACAAGGGATCTTATGACCATTCAATGCTTTGGCTGCCACTCAGGCAGCAACGCCACCCGCCGCAAAGGCCTCTCTGTCACGGCGGCCGCCTTGCTGGCCCTGCTCTCGGGCGGTTTCTCTTCCATGGCGCTGGCGGCCCAGCCCGTCCCCGCCGAACTCAAGCTCGCCATCGGCAGTGAGCCCACCGAAGGGTTCGACCCGCTGCTTGGCTGGAGCCACGGCAGCTACCTGCTGCTGCACAGTCCGCTGCTCAAACAGAACGCCGATCTCAGCTGGCAGAATGTGCTCACCCAATCGGTGACCCCGAGCAAGGATGGCAAGGGGTGGATCATTACTCTCAAGCCTGAACTGAAATTCTCCAATGGTGCACCGCTCACCGCCGAGGATGTGGCCTTCACCTACAACAGCGCAGCCCAAGGCGGCGGCAAGATCGACATGGGCAACTTTGTCTCGGCCAAGGTGCTCTCACCCACCGAAGTTGCCATCACCCTGAGTGCTCCCCAGAGCACCTTTGTCAACGTGCTGGGATCTTTGGGGATAGTGTCGAAGCAGGATTACGACGCAAAAGCATATGCCCAAAAGCCGGTCGGTGCCGGCCCTTACCGGTTGGTGAGCTTCCTGCCCGGTCAACAGCTGGTGGTGGAGGCGAACCCCTATTACGCCGGTGGCAACAATGACTTCAAACGGCTGGTCTTTGTCTTTATCGATGAAGAGAGCGCCTATGCCGCCGCCCAGAGCAGCCAGCTCGATGTGGTGCGCATCGCCCCGTCGCTGGCGCCTACCGTGCCTGCCTCCCTCAAGCTGTGGGTGCGGCCGAGTGTCGAGAACCGCGGCATCGTCTTCCCCATTCCTCCAGCGGGCAGCAAAGATGCCAAGGGTTATCCCATCGGCAACGACGTGACCTCGGATGTAGCGGTGCGCCGCGCCATCAACTACGCCATCGACCGCAAGCTGCTGGCCGACCAGCTGCTGGAGGGGCACGCCATTCCCGCCTACAGCGCGGTAGAAGGCTTGCCCTGGCTGAACAAAGCCACCGCCTTCAAGGACGGGGATGCCGCCCACGCCAACGCCCTGCTCGACGAAGCGGGCTGGAAGATGGGCAGTGACGGCATTCGCCACAAGGGCTCCCTGCGCGCCGCCTTTACTCTCTGGTACACCAGTGGCGACAGCACCCGCCGGGATCTGGCGGAAGCGGTGCGAGCCATGCTCAAACCCATTGGCCTCGAGGTGAGCCTCAAGTCCGGCAGCTGGGAGCAGGTGGAGCGGGAGATGCACGCCAATCCGGTGCTGATGGGGTGGGGGAGTCTGGATCCCATGGAGCTCTATCACCACTACCAGAGCGGCTCCGGTGGCGTGGAGTTCTACAATCCGGGCTACTACAGCAACCCAGTGGTGGATAGCCACCTCAAGCAGGCGCTGGATGCCCCGAACTGGCAGGCGGCCGTGCCCTTCTGGCAGCAGGTGGAGTGGGATGGCAAGACCGGCGCTGGAGTGCAGGGAGATGCCGCCTGGGCCTGGCTGCTCAATGTGCAGCACACCTATCTCGCTAACCGTTGCATCGACCTTGGCAAGGGGGCGCCGGAAATCCACGGTAGCTGGTCACTCCTCAACAACCTGCAGGATTGGCGGTGGACGTGCCGTTAAGTTCGCCCTTGAGTCGTTCAGGTTATCTGTTGCTAAAAGCCCTGCTGCGTCTGGCAGGGCTGTTATGTCTGGTCTCGGTCGCCACCTTTGTGCTGCTGAGCTACTCCCCTATCGACCCCATCAAGGCCTATATCGGCAACGATCTGCTCCATGTGCCGCCGGAACAGTACGCCCGTATCGCCGCCCGCTGGGGGCTGGATCAGCCGCTCTGGCTGCGCTACTGGCACTGGTTTAGTCAGGTGCTGCAAGGAGATCTCGGTTACTCCATGCTCTACAACGCACCGGTGGGTGAGGTAATAGGCCAGCGCTTTGCTGCCTCCTTCCTGCTGCTGGCGGGTGCCTGGCTGCTCTCCGGCTTTTTCGGGATTTTGCTGGGCCTCTGCGCCGGTCGCTATCTCAACCGCTGGCCCGATCGCCTTATCTGCCGCTTTGCCTACCTGCTCGCCTCCTTGCCCACTTTCTGGGTGGGCCTCTTGCTGCTGGCGCTGTTTGCGGTGCACTGGCCCTTGTTGCCGGTCTGCTGCGCCTGGACCCCGGGGCTCGCTGCCGATGAGGCGGATTGGGCCATGCGGTTGCGCCATCTGTTGCTGCCGGTCACAACCCTGGCCCTGCTGGGGCTTGGTAACATTGCGCTGCACACCCGGGAGCGGGTGGCCGAGGTGCTGGCGAGCGATTTTATTCGCTACGCCCGCGCCCAGGGCGATGGTGGCTGGCCCATGCTGCGCTTTCACGTGCTGCGCCATGCCCTGACCCCAGCGCTCTGCCTGCAGTTTGCCTCCCTCGGTGAGCTGATTGGCGGATCGCTCTTGGCAGAGAAGGTCTTCTCCTATCCGGGGCTCGGTCAGGCCACCGTGGATGCGGGGCTGAGGGGGGATATCCCCCTGCTGATGGGCATCGTGCTCTTCTGTACCCTGCTGGTCTTTTTGGGCAACACGGCGGCGCGGGTGCTGCTGGCCCGTATCAACCGCGGCTGGGAGGGTGTGCATGCTGTTTAATCCGCTCCCCTCCTTGCTGCGGCTGGGCTTTGCGCTGATCTGCCTGCTGCTGCTGGCCAGCTATGGCTGGAGCCTCTCTCATCAGGATGTGCCGATGGATCTGCTGGCGCGCCAGCAACCCCCTTCGCTGGCGCACTGGTTCGGGACCGATCAGATGGGACGGGATCTCTGGCTGCGGGCCTTTCAGGGTACCCTCACCAGTCTGGAACTGGGGATCAGCACGGCCCTCTGCAGCGGTCTGCTGGCCATGGTGGCGGCGAGCCTCTCGCTGGTTCATCCCAGGTGCGATGCGGCGGTGCGGCTGGTGATCGACGCCATGCTGGCGCTGCCCCATATGCTGCTGTTGATCCTGATCTGCTTTACCGCAGGGGGCGGCATGCGCGGGGTGATCCTGGCGGTAGCGCTCACCCACTGGCCCAAGCTGGCACTCATTCTCTGCGCCGAGGCACGGCGCATCGCCAGCAGCGACTACGTGGTGCTGGCCCGCTGTCAGGGGATGGGGGCGCTGCGCCGCTGGCGCACCCACCTGCTGCCGGGGCTGTTGCCCCAGTGGTTTATCGGGACTTTGCTGATGTTTCCCCATGCGGTACTGCACAGCGCGGCGCTGAGCTTCCTCGGCTTTGGTCTGGCGGCCCACGAGGCCTCGCTGGGCCTGCTGCTGGCCGATGCCCTGCGTTATCTGGCCGGTGGCGGCTGGTGGCTTGCCCTCTTCCCGGGGCTGATGTTGCTGCTGCTGGTCCTGCTGTTTGATCAGGCTACCCGCGCCTTGCAACAGCTGTTGTGGCACAGGAGTGAACCATGCTGAGTTTTGACCAGGTGACCATAGAGGCAGCCCACTACTCCTGGCTGGGGCGGCGCAGCTGGCAGCCATTGTTGACCGATATCAGCCTGCAACTGGCGCCCGGCGAAATCGTGGCGCTGGTGGGGGGGAGCGGCGAGGGCAAGAGCCTGCTGTTGCAAAGCGCTCTGACATTGCTGCCGGACAACCTGAGGATGCGCGGCAGCATCTCCCTCGATGGCGTGCCCCTGTGCGATGCCAGCCGGGCCCGTTTGCGCGGCCACACTCTCTGCTATGTACCACAGGGGGTAAGCGCCCTCAATCCATTGCTGACGGTGGAGCGTCAGCTGGGACGGGCGGCACGCCTCTGCGGCCAAAGTGGTTCTCGCGATCGGCTCGGCGAGCAACTGCTGCGCTACCAGTTGCCCGCGACCACCCTGGACAGCTATCCGCGCCAGCTCTCCGGCGGTATGGCCAAGCGCATTCTGGCCTGTACCGCGGCCCTTGGCGGTGCCCGCTACATTCTGGCGGACGAGATCACCGCCTGGCTCGACGAGGGGCTGGCCTGCCAGCTGCTCAGCCAGTTGCGTGAATTGGCCAATCAGGGCAGCGGCATCCTCTGGGTGACCCACGATCTGGCGCTGGCTGCCCGCTTTGCCGATCGCATCGTCGCGCTGCATCAGGGGCAGGTGAGCGACACCTTGAGCAGCCACCACCTGCGCCAGGGGCTGGGGAGCGAGATGCTCCGCGCTCACTGGCAGGCGCTACCGGAGTTCAACGCGCTCTTTTCTGCGCCGGAGGTTTCATGATGCTGGAAGTACGAAATCTCACCATCGCCCAGGGGGAGCGCCCCCTCTGGCAGGGGTTGTCGCTGACGGTGAAAGCGGGCGAGCGGCTCGGTATCTCCGCCCCTAGCGGCCATGGCAAGACCACCCTGGGGCGGGTATTGGCGGGTTGGCAACCGATTGGGGCCGGCGGGCAGATCCTGCTGGATGGGCAGCCGGTGCCTGAACAGGTAAAAGGTTATAACCCCATCCAGCTGGTGCCCCAGCACCCGGAGCTCACCTTCAATCCCTATCGCACCACCGGGCAGGCGCTGTGGGATGTATGGCGTCCCGATGACGCCATGCTGGCTCGCTTTATGGTCAAGCCTGCGTGGCTCAGTCGTAAACCCGGTCAGCTCTCCGGCGGCGAGCTGGCCCGCATCGCGCTGCTGCGCGCCCTCGATCCCCGCACCCGGTTGCTGATTGCCGACGAGGTGACCGCCCAGCTGGATCCGCAAATCCAGCGTCAACTCTGGCGGGAGTTGATGGTTGAGTGCGAGCAGCGTGGCCTCGCCATGCTTGTATTCAGTCACCAGCAGGCATTATTGCGCCAAATCTGCCATCGGGTGCTGCGCTTTGGTGAGGCGCCTGCTGAGGCGGAGTCTATGTCCCGCAGCGTGGCCTGAAGATTGGCTTCCCCCTCATCCCCAGCCCTTCTCCCGCAAGGGGAGAAGGGGGCGGAAGGTGCCTCTCCCCAAGCTTGGGGGGGCAAATGCTAGTTGTTATGCTCGAAGCGCCCCCTAAGGGGTCTGAGGGCGTCGCATCGTTGCTGCCTGCTGTCGGCATCCACGAACCAGTTCCCTCTCCCTGGGGAGAGGGTTAGGGTGAGGGGGGTGAGTATGAAACGCTGGCTATTCGGTATAGAGAGAGCGCCTGACAAGGTTCGCAGATTTCGCAGATAAAGAGAGGGAGGCATCAGCCTCCCTCTCTTGTTATCCACCGTTATCAGCGGTTGTGATCTATCCGCACTCAGGCAGTCGCCAGCCAGTTGAGCCAGGCATCCATCCCTTCACCGGTAGTGGCGCTGACCTGGATCACTTGAATATAGGGGTTGACCCGTTTGGCGTTCTCGATGCAGCGGGCCACGTCAAAGCTGACGTAGGGCAGCAGATCGATCTTGTTGATCACCATCAGCTGGGCGGCGGCAAACATATCCGGGTATTTCAGCGGCTTCTCTTCCCCCTCGGTGACGGAGAGGATCGCTACCTTGTACTTCTCGCCGAGATCGAAGCTGGCGGGGCAGACCAGATTGCCCACGTTCTCGATAAAGAGGATGCCCCCTTGATTGTCAGGCAACTGATGGCAGGCATCGTGAACCATTTTGGCGTCCAGATGGCAGCCCTTGCCGGTGTTGATCTGCACGGCAGGGACACCGGTGGCACGGATGCGATCCGCATCGGCACTGGTCTGCTGATCCCCTTCAATCACCGCGCAGGGGCGCTTGTTGGCCAGCTGGCGCAGGGTTTCGCACAGCAAAGTGGTTTTGCCTGAACCCGGGCTAGAGACCAGATTGAGCACCAGCTGGTCGGCAGCTGTGAAGTGCTCGCGGTTGTGGGCGGCCAGCGCATTGTTCTTGGCCAGCACATCCATCTCGATGGCGATCAGCTGGCGCTGTCCCATGCCGGGCACCGACAATCCCGCTTCCCCTTTGCCATAGTGCAGATCACCCTGCTGATGGTCATGGTCATGGTCATGGTCATGGTCATGGTCATGGGGATGCGCGTGGGAATAGCCGTGGTCATGAGAGTGGGCATGATCATGATGGTGGGGGTGATCATGCCCCTCATGGCTTATCGGAGCCTGCACCCCGTGGTAGTGATGATGGACATTCCCCTGATGGTGGTAGTGGTGGTGAATGATCAGGGTGCGCGGCGCACTCTGCTCGTGGTCATGATGGTGATGGGCGTCATGGGCATGATGATGGTCGTGTTCATGACCATGTTTATGGTGATGTTCATGTTCATGTTCATGTTCGTGATGATGCTCATGATCGTGCTCATGGCCGGCGATCCGCGCCTGGCCGCATCCGCATACGCTACACATATCAACTTACCTCGATGTCGGTGATGCGCAGGCTATCACCCTGCGCGACTCGTAATTTGTATCCGCCACACTCGGGGCAGGCCTGCCCGCGCTCGGTGAGGGTGACCGTCTTGTTGCAGTCGTAACACCAGGCCTCTGCCGCCTGGTGCTGAAAGTGCAGTTGGGCCCCCTCGACGGCGGTGCCCTTGGCGGCGGCCTCGAAACAGAAGGCAATGGTGTCCGGGTCGACGCAGGAGAAGCTGCCGACCTCGAGCCAGAGGGCGGTCACCTTGGTAAAGCCCCGCTGGGTGGCCTGTTCAGCCGCCAGATCGATGGCGGCCATGGCCAGAGACATTTCGTGCATGGTGGCTCCTTAACCGATATGGGGAGGAGCAGTGACTCCTCCCTGTAATTGACGGAACGGCATGGCCGCTCAACAGATCCGCGGCAGCAGCTCCCCTTGCGGTAGCTCCAGATAGCGGCGGCTGCCCCAGGGGTTGTTGAGGATCACCTTGTGGCGATCGCTCGCCTGCACCACGCCGATCTGGCTGGCTGCTGGGTTGAATTGCCGCAAGATGCCCAGCGCGTCCTGTGCCTGTTCGGCGGGCAGGGCCAGCACTATGGTCCCCTCGTTGGCGAGATCATGGGGCTCGAAACCGTAGAGCTCGCACAGGCCCCGCACCGGATCGCACACTGGAATAGCGGACTCCTCCAGCTCGATGGCAACGCCGGAGGCGCTGCTCCACTCGTTGAGCACGGCGGCAAGGCCACCGCGGGTGGCGTCGCGCAGGGCGTGAGGGGTAATGCCAGCCTGCAGCAGCGCTTCGACCTGCGGCCAGAGGGTGGTGCAGTCGCTCTTGAGATCGGATCCCAGTTGCAGGGCGTCACGGGCCATCAGGATGCAGGCGCCGTGGCTGCCGATATCCCGCGACACCAGAATGGCGTCACCGGCTTTGAGGTTGCGTACCGAGATGCCCCGGCTCTGCTCAGGCCGCGGAAAGGTGCCGACCCCGCTGGTGTTGATAAAGATCTTGTCGGCCGCCCCCTTGGGCACCACCTTGGTGTCGCCGCAGACGATGCGGGCACCGCTCTTGGCAAGTTCGGCCGCCATCGACTCGACGATGCGGGCCAGATCGGCGTAGGGGAAGCCTTCCTCGATGATAAAGCTTGCGCTCAGATACTCGGGCTTGGCCCCCATCATGGCGAGATCGTTGACCGTACCGGCGATGGCCAGCTTGCCGATATCGCCCCCCTCGAAGAAGAGCGGCGAGATGGTAAAGCTGTCGGTGGTGAAGGCGACGGGGCCGCTCACTGGCAGCAGGGCGGCATCTTCACCGCGCAACAGGATCTCGTTGCCAAAGTGGCGAAAGAAGAGCTGGTTGATCAGCTGGTTCATCTCGACGCCGCCACCGCCGTGGCTAAGTTGGATTTCTCTCATCGTTCCTGGATCCCCATATATCGGTAGTAGGCATTGCAGGCCCCCTCGGAGCTGACCATGCAGCTGCCCATGGGCTGGGTCGGGGTGCAGCCACGGCCAAAGACTTTGCACTGGTTCGGCTTGGCCAGGCCGCGCAGGATATCGGCGCACTGGCACGCCTTGTGGTCATCGATGGGGGTCTCACTGAGTTGAAAGTGGCGCTCCGCATCGCGTTTGGCAAAGGCATCGCGCAGGCGTAGGGCGGAGGCGTTGATATCCCCCAGACCTCGCCAGCGAAAGTGCTCGCGGGTCTCGAAAAAGCGCTCGACCAGCCGCTGGGCGGCTTTATTGCCGCTGGCGGTGACGGCGCGGCTGTACTGCACCTCCAGCGCGTAGCGGCCTTCCACCTTCTGGCGCACCATCATCAAGAGCGCCTCCATCACATCCACCGGTTCGAAGCCGCTCACCACCACAGGCACCTGATAGCGATCGACGATGGGCAGGTAGATATCGGCACCGGTAATGACGCTGACATGGGAGGGGCCGATAAAGGCGTTCACCTTGGCCACCCCGTCGGCCATCACCGCATGAATGGCGGGGGGCACCAGCACATGGTTGATATGAAACAAGAGGTTCTCGACCTCTTGCTCTTCAGCGGCAGCCAACAAGGCGGCCGTCATCGGGGTGGAGGTCTCGAAACCGATGGCGAAGAAGACCACGGTTTTCTCAGGGTTCTCACGGGCGATACGCAGGGCATCGAGGGGGTCATAGACCGGGCGGATATCGCTCCCCTTGGCCCGTTGCTGGGCCAGCGTGCCCTTGGAGCCTGGCACCCGGATCATGTCCCCCAAGGTGACCAGAATGACGCTGGGCTGGCTAGCCAGCTCGATGGCCTGATCGATGCGCTCTTTGGGCATGATGCAGACCGGGCAGCCGGGGCCGTGGACAAACTCGATGCTGGCCGGCAGCAGCTGGTGCAGGCCGTACTTCATGATGGTGTGGGTATGGCCGCCACACACCTCCATCACCCGCAGCGGTTCGGGCAGATCGTTGGCCAGTTCAGTGATCTGGGCGGCGAGGGCGCGGATCACCTCGGGCTGACGAAAGCCCTGGAACAGGTCATTCAAGGTCAGCATGGCAAGATATCCTGGTTGGGCATCAGAGCCACCATCTGGCGGAAGTTCTCCAGGCTGGCCTGCGCCTCCTCCTGGTCAATCTTGCTCATCACAAAGCCGATATGGAGCAGCACATAGTCGCCCACCTGGAGAGGCTCTTCGAGCAGCATGCAGCTGACGCGTCGCTGCACCCCCAGGGTATCGACGGTGACGCAGTTATCTTCGGGGTGCAGTTGCACCACCTGAGAAGGGATGGATAGACACATGGATTTCAGGACTCCGACAAGGTGGCACAACCGGTGGTGACAGGCTGATGCGTGGCAAGATGGTGGATGGCAAACCAGAGCTGACCGGCGGCGATGCCACCGTCATTGAGCGGCAGGGTTTCGCTGGTCAATACCTGCCGGCCGGCGGCTTCGAGTGCGGGCACCAGCTGGTCCATCAGTACCCGGTTTTGAAAGACGCCGCCCCCGAGCGCCACCGGATAGTCGGGGAAGCGCTCGGCAAGAGCGATGACCAAAGCGCTGATGGCACGGATAAAACCGGCGGCCAGGCTGGTGATTGAGGTGCCTTGGCGCCGCTCGCTGACAAGGGTATTGATGAGCTCTGCCCACTCGATCTGCAGTGGCCCCTCTGATGATTGGCTGAGATCAAAGGCGAGGGGGAAGGGCTGTTCATCGGGGGCCAGCTGCAAGGCGGCTGCCTCCAGCAATAGCCCTGCCTCGCCCTCGTAATCGGGGGTGTCGATCACCCCCAAGAGCGCCGCCACCGCATCGAACAGGCGGCCGAGGGAGCTGGTGTAGGGGGTGTTGCGACCCAGCTGCCAGAGCTGGTGCAGGTTGCGGATCCGCTTAAGGGGCAGTTGCTTGATCAACGGAATATCGAGGGCACTGATCTGCTCAGGGCTGTGCGATTCAAACAGCAGCCCCAGCAGCTGACGTACCGGCTCGCGGATGGCCGCCTCGCCGCCGATGAGCTTGAAGGGTTTGAGGTGGGCAACGCGCGTAAAGCCCTTTACATCGGCCATCAGCAGCTCACCACCCCAGAGGGTGCCGTCATCGCCAAGGCCGGTGCCGTCGAAGGCAACCCCCAGCACGGGGCCCGTGATGTCGTGCTCGGCCATTACCCCCAGCAGGTGGGCGTGATGGTGCTGCACCTCGAGATGGGTTGCACCCTGATGGTGGCAATAGCGTTTGGCCCACTGATGGCTGAGATAGCCCGGGTGGCGATCCGACACCAACACTTCGGGGTTGAGATCGTAGAGTTCGCGAAAGGTCGCCAGGGTCTGCTCGAAGTGCTCCTGCATCGGCAGGCTGTGCAGATCGCCGATATAGGGGCTGTAGATGCGCTGGCGGCCAAAGGCGAGCGCCAGCTGGTTCTTCTGCTGCGCCCCGACTGCCAAGAGCGGCACCTTGACCGCCTCTTGCAGGCTGGGGGTGCAGGGGGCATAACCCCGGGCGAGGCGCAACGTCTGGCGTCGTCCGCCTGCCCACTGCACCAGACTGTCGTCGCACGGGTGCAGGATGGGGCGGTTGTGATCCAGGATGCCGTCAATCTCGCCCCCGAGTTCCCTGACCACAGCCTCGCACTCGATAAGGATCGGGCTGCCGCGACCATTGGCGCTGGTGGCCACCAGCGGCATGGCGCAGGCATCCAGCAGCAGCTGATGGAGCGGGGTATAGGGGAGCATGATGCCAAGGTAGGGGATGCCGGGGGCGCTCCCCTCGGCCAGCGGCGTGGTTGTCAGTTGGGATTTTGACGGTCGATCATCGTTTTTGCGCTTGCGCAGCAAGGTGATGGGTCTGGCCTGAGAGGCGAGCAGCTGCCACTCGTCTTCGCTGCCGCTGACATGCAATTTGGCCTCGGCAAGGGAGCCCATCATCACCGCCAGCGGCTTGCGCGCGCGCCGCTTGAGCGTTCGCAATCTGGCCACACTCTGTTCATTGCGGGCATCACACATCAGGTGATAACCCCCCATTCCCTTGACCGCAATCAGCGCCCCCGCTTGCAGGGCGCGGGCCGCTGCGTGCAGTGCATCCTCGCGCTCGGCCAGCGCATCGCCGTGGCCGCTGCGCCAGCTGAGATGGGGCCCGCACTCGGGGCAGCTCACCGGCTGGGCGTGGTAGCGTCTGTCCAGCGGGTTTTCATAGGCCGCCGCGCAGTGCGGGCACATGGCAAAGCCCACCATGGCGGTGTGGGGGCGGTCGTAGGGGAGGCGGCGGATGATGGTGTAGCGCGGGCCGCAGTGGGTACAGTTGGTAAAGGGGTAGCCATGGTGGCGATCGTTGGGGTTGGCCACATCGTTGGCGCACGCCTCGCACATCCCCTGATCCGGCGAGATGGCGACCGTGGCGGCGCTCTGCTGCTGGCTCGCTTTAATTCGAAACTGGCCATCGTAGTCGGGATCATGAGCGAAGGGCAGTTCCCGCTCGCTGAAATGATCAATTCGGCTTAAGGGTGGCGCCAGTTCCCGCAGTTCGCGGGCAAAGGCGGCGAGCTGCTCGGGGGAACCCTCGGCGCCGATGGTGACGCCATTGGCATCGTTCAAGACATAGCCGGCAAGGCCGTGGCGCAGCGCCAGCCCATAGACGAAGGGGCGAAAGCCGACCCCCTGCACGATACCGTCGATATGAAATTCGCGGCGCAGCCTGTTGGCAACAGGATTGGCAGAACCAGAAGGGGCGATGGTGGCGCTCATGCCGGCTCCATCTCATCTTGAGTGGCTGGCAGACGCAGCACCCGGCGCTCGTTCTCCTCGCGCCGTACCCAGCCATCCATCTCCATGCGCAGGCAGAACGGAATGGCGTATTTGCGCGACAAGCCGGTGATCTCCTTGAAGGATGCCATGTCGATCAGATCTCCCACCTGCTGGCCCGCCAGCACGGCGGCGACCATCTGGTTGTAAAGGGCGGCGTCGTAATAGATGGGGCCATCGAGCTGCACCAGATACTTGAGTCGCGCCAGGTTGCGCAGCTGCTTTTGCAACGCGCCTTTTTGCTGCAAGCCCTGCTGCAGGGCGGTGGGCAGCTTGCGGGTGATAAAGGGATCCTGCTCCACGCCGCCGGGGCCCAGTTTACCGGGCTCGTAACCCTCCTTGCCTTGATCTCGCACCACCTTGAGCACCAGCTGCGCCTCTTCCCCCAGATCATCTTCCGACTCGCCGCTGCCCGGCTGCCACTTGTCATGGTGCAGGCGAACCAGCTGCTCGCTCTTGAGCTGCTGGAGCAGGGCCTGAGTGACCGGCAGAGCGATGCCGAAGCGGGTCGTGAGCTCCGCAGCGCTCAGCGGTTCGCTGGCCAGGGTGGCGAGCAGCTGGTCGCGGCTCTGGGCCAGCCAGCAGTTATCCAGCAGCCACTCACCGAGGGGGGTGACCTGCCCGGGCAGCTGGTCAAAGCGGCTGGCCAGCACATAGCCATTGAGCCCCAGCTGCAGGGCGGCCGGGTTGTAGCGCGCCAAGTCATCCGGCAGCTCGCCCAGCAGGGCGTGCAACGCCTTGCGTCTGGCGGGATGGATGTCGCCGCACCAGACGATGCGGGCGCCGTGCAACAGCTCGCTGCTGCCGTGGCGAATGATGGCGAGTGGCTGGCCGAAGAAGCAGGGAATGGGGCTGGCAAAGATCAGCCGTGCCAGCCGGGTATCCTTGATGGGCACAAAACGGGCACGGCCATGCCAGCTGCCGAGGGCCACTTCGACCTCGCGGTTGCGCTGTTCCCGGATGCTGCTGCCGACCTCGCAGAGCCGCACGATAAGGTGGGTTGCCGCCTCGCACTGGCCAGCGGCGTTGGTAAGGCAGTGACCGCGGGCCACCTCCTTGTGGGGCACTTTTTTAAGGCCCACCGCTACCCGGCAGACGGCGCCGATCTCGTCGACGCTCTGGTGATAGGCCTGCAGGGAGCGCACCTGCACCTCACGATCGGCAGGGTAGAGGCGCAGCTTGTCTCCCACCTTGAGGCGGCCCTGTTGCAAAGTGCCGGTAAGCACGGTGCCGGTGCCGTTGGCGGTAAAGACCCTGTCTACATACAGTCGCGGGGCGCTCTGCTCGCGGGCAGCGTGTGAGGCTGGCAGATCGGCAAGCTGGCGCACAATGGCGGCGTGCAGGGCGGCCATATTTTCACCGGTCTTGGCGCTGACGCTGACGATGTCGGGCACCATGCCGCTCTCGTCCATCACCCGCTCCAGCAGGCTCTCTTCCAATAGCACAAGCTCCTCAGGGGAGACCAGATCGCACTTGTTGATGCAGACCAAGAGGCGCGGCACCCCCATCGCCTTGAGCAGGCGCAGGTGATCGCCGGTCATCGGCATCCACCCCTCGTCGGCGGCGATGACCAGCAGCACCAGATCCAGACTCCAGAGCCCCGCCACCATGTTGCGGATATAGCGCTCGTGACCGGGCACGTCGATGACGCCGATGGTGTTGCCCTGACCGTCGTCGAAGTGGGCAAAGCCGAGATCCTGAGTCATGCCGATGGCCTGCTCATGGGCGCGGGCCGTGGTGATGCCAGTGAGGGCCTTGATCAGCAGGGTCTTGCCGTGATCCACGTGGCCGGCAAGACCGATAACGGCGCGATAGGGGGTCATGGGATCAGGGCTCCTCGGTCGCATTTGTTGCATTGAACGGGGCGGGGAGCAGCAACTCCCTGAGTTGGGCGATCAGCAGTTCCATCTCTGCTGGCAGCAGGGTGGCCATATTGAGCTGCACCTTCTGCTGGCGCACGGTGGCGATGACCGGCACCGGCAGTTCGCGCAAATCATCGAGCAGCTGCTGGGCCGGGCGCGGGTCGGTGCACTCGAGCGCTGGTGCCGGGTAGAACTCGTCCGGCAGGGTGCCGCCGCCCACCACCAGCTGGGCGGGGACCGGCACAAAGCAGCCGGGCAGGGCGGCCATCAGCTGATCGGCTCTGGCCTGCATGGCGGCCGGGTTGCTCAAGGTGCGCTGGGCAATGCCCTCGCCGATAGGGGACTTGTTGAGCTTGTGGATGAGCAGGCGTTCGAGCAGGGAGTAGACGATGCGGCTTGGGCGGAAAGTGCGCATCATGGGGTGTTTTTCCAGCCGCTTGATAAGGTCGCTGCGGCCGCTGATGATGCCCGATTGCGGGCCGCCCAAGAGCTTGTCGCCTGAGTAGCAGACCAGATCCGCCCCTGCCTTGATGTACTGGCGCACCGAGGTTTCATCCGGCGCAAACTCCTCGGTGGTCAAGCCGGAGCCCTGATCCACCGCCAGCACCACGTGCTCGGGCAGGGCGCGTGCCACCTCGCCGATATCGGGGGATTCGGTAAAGCCGCGAATGGCGAAATTGGATCTGTGAACCATCAGCACCAAGGCGGTCTGCTCTGTGATGGCATCCAGGTAATCTTTGGCGGTGGTGATATTGGTGGTGCCCACCTCCACCAGCTTGGCGCCGGAGAGCGCCAGAATGTCGGGAATGCGAAAGCCGCCGCCAATCTGGATCTGCTCGCCGCGCGAGACGATCACCTCGCGCCCCTTAGCCACCTCCTGCAGCAGCAAAAAGAGCGACGCGGCGTTGTTGTTGACCACCAGCGAATCCTCGGCCTGGGTGAGGCAACGGAGCAGGGGGGCGATCAGCCCCTTGCGCCCGCCGCGCTTGCCGGTGGCGAGATCCAGCTCCAGATTGTTGTAGCCGGTGTTGAGGTCACGCACCTCGTCCCACAGATCGGCACTTAACGGCGAGCGCCCCAGATTGGTGTGCACCAGGGTGCCGGTGGCGTTGATCACCCGGGTCTGACGCTGGCGCAACTGCTGCTGGCAGCGCTTGGCAATCAGCGCCTCAAGATGCTCGGGGGCGACCCCATGCTGGCGAAACACCTCGCTCTGGCGCAGTTCGCTGAGGGTGTCGCGCACCGCCTGAGTCACCAGCGGGCGGCTCAGCGCCTCGATAAACCCGGCGAGAAAGGGTTGCTGCAGCAGCTGTTCCACTTGTGGCAAGCGACGCTGATTTGCGGGAGGCGCGGCATAAGAGGCGCTGGGGGCGAGGGAGGATACGTCAGACGGAGTTTGCATGGGATGACCCGGGCTGTGCGTGGGAGTGACATGCACGCCGCCTTGCCG
Organism: Aeromonas sp. FL131; assembly: GCF_049860615.1. Classification (NCBI taxonomy): domain Bacteria; kingdom Pseudomonadati; phylum Pseudomonadota; class Gammaproteobacteria; order Aeromonadales; family Aeromonadaceae; genus Aeromonas; species Aeromonas sp. FL131. The sequence goes on along the minus strand of NZ_CP187595.1, from coordinate 2,147,671 downwards.
GGGGAAGGCCGCTGCGACGCTGCTTATTTGCTGCTTTTTGCCATTCATGAATTAATAAAAAAGGCGAATGGATAAATTAATGTTCGAGCAGATAAATAAGCGTGTCGGAGCGCATTCAGATTATATTGGCAATGCGACAGGCACCTTGTTAGAACAATATGTGAAACAGTCGTCAACCAGCCTGAAAAATAATTGACGGTTTCTCTCCAATATATGAAATTTGGCGGAAGAGGCAGGAATCGAACCTGCCAAAGCCTTCTCGGCTCTCATCGGTTTTGAAGACCGAGGAGGCCACCAGACCCCATCAGCTTCCGCAATGGCCACCATTTTGTGGCAATTTTCTGTGACTGGCAACGCTTTTTTATGTTTAAAAATAGCGAGTTGGCCAATTTTATGAAAAATGTCCGCGCGTTGATTTATATCAATTTCATGGCAATTAGCCCGATGTTTTTAATTTAACATCGGGCATTTACATATGCCTTTAGAGGGAGCTGTTACTACTGCCGTTAACAAGCCGGCAAATAATCGGTGGCCGCATTGGTGATATTCCACTGGGCCAGCCGGTTTATTAACAACTCGCTATCTTTAGCCTCTTCCAGATGATCGTAAAGATAATCCATGGCCCCGCTCACCATCTCGGTCATCGGGAAGGAGAACGCCACGATGGCCGGTTGTACCCCGACAAAGATCACCTCGGGGACAAAGGTCTTGAGCTCGTCGATCAGGAAATTGAGCGGCATATTGTGGGTCGAGAAGATAAACATGTCGGCGATGGTCTCGGGGGGGATCACCTGCAGGGTGCCCGCCTTCTCGCCGATCTCGGCGGCATCCACCAGCACTACCCGCTCCGGTTGCAGCTCCCGCACCTTGTAGACCACATTTTCCGGCGCGATGCCGCCGTCGATATGGACCCAGCCGGGCAGGGGGGCGGCTTGCAGCTTGTCGGCGAGATAGGGGCCGGCACCGTCGTCCCCCATCATGGCATTGCCCACGGTCAACACGAGATTGCAGCCCATCAGCGGCTCCTTACCATCAGGTACATATGGGGGTCGTTAAAGAGGGCGGTGAGCTGATCCATAAAGGTGTTGGTCCAGCCCAGCTCCTGCTCATCGAGTAGATTGTCGGCTTTGCGCAGTCGGTCGAAGGCGCAGGCCAGCATATGGCAGTGCTCGCGATAGATGGTGATCTCGCCAAAGGTGAGAAACCCCTCCATCTTGCGGCGCGCCTCGCTCCCCTCTGGCAGCTTGGCCACCCAGTCGCGATAACCGGTCAGCGAGCAGACCAGGTCTGCTCGCAGGCAATCGACGATGCCGAGGTGGTGGCCGATGGCGAGGCTGTAGTACATCACCTCCCTGGCCTCTTCCGGCACGTCAAACTGCTCGTCGACGAACTTGCGCGAGAGGCGGTAGAAGAAAACCTGGTCAGCCATGCACCGCCTCTCCCTTGCCGGCCGCCCGGTTGAGGCAGGCGTTTGCGAGGTTGTTGACGATCTCCGCCAGGCGCGGATCGTCGTGCTGATCGAGGTAGCTCTGGATGCGCAGATCCACATCCTGCTGGGTCGCCCCTTCGAGCAGGGCCATAAACTCGTCGGCGATGATCCGCCCCTGCCGGTAACCGGCCATGCGGCGCGCTTCGCGCTCGATCATCACCCGGATTTCGTTGGGGATGCCGGTGTGGCGCAGCTCGACCCGCTCACCCGGTTGCACCTCGTGGCTGGTGGCTTTGAGTTTCTGCTCAAGCAGACCGAGCGCCACGGCAAAGCCGTAGATGGTGGCCGCCGGTGTCGGAGGGCAGCCCGGGATATAGACGTCCACCGGCACGATTTTGTCGGTGCCGCCCCAGACGCAATAGAGATCGTGGAAGATGCCGCCGTCACAGCCGCAGGCGCCGTAGGCGATGCAGATCTTGGGATCGGGCGCCGCCTCGTAGGCGCGCAGGGCTGGCACCCGCATCGCCCTGGTCACCGCGCCGGTAAAGAGCAGGATGTCGGCGTGACGGGGAGAGGCGACCACCTTGATACCGAAACGCTCTGCATCGAACAGCGGGGTGATGGTGGCGAAGATCTCGATCTCACAGGCGTTGCAGCCGCCGCAATCGACCCGGTAGACATAGGCCGAGCGGCGAATGTCCTTGAGCAGGGTCTTCTTGAGTTTGGTGATCTCGGGATCCTGTGCCAGCGGCACGGCACGGGTATGGGCATAGCCGACAACCGGTTCTATGCCTTTGATCTTGCTCATCACATCCACTCCTTTTGTGCGGCCATCGGTGTGGCTATCGGTGTGATCAGGGCCGAGTCAGGCTGGCTCAGCATGCTCTGTTTTCGTTTGCAGTCGGGGCAGTGGTGCAGTCGCTCCGGGGTGGCCAGCGGTGTGCCTGCCTGCTTGAGGGTGTCCTCCACCAGCGCCACCAGCTTGCTTGGGGCAAAGTAGGTGCCGCACAGAGTGCAGGGGGCCAGCGCGAAGCGGGCCTCCTCATAGAGATCCGCCTTGTTGGTTACCGCCAGTTCGAACTCGGGGGAGAGGGCGATGGCGCGGGTCGGGCAGACCTCTTCGCAGCGGCCGCAGAAGATGCAGCGCGCCATGGAGATCTCCCAGCGGCGTTCGCCGGTCTCCATGTCCACTTCCATCACCAGCGCATTGGCCGGGCAGGCCTTGGTGCAGGCGGCGCAGGCGATGCACTGATCCGCCTGATATTTGGGTTTGCCGCGAAAATCCCGGTTCACCTCGTAAGGGGCGAAGGGGTACTTGGCGGTCGGGGTGCCAGCCTTGAGGATGGTCTTGAACAGCTTGATCATGATGACCCCTTATTTCAGCGGAGAGTGCTTGCGATCGATGCCGTAGCGCTCGATCTCCTTGTAGGAGACCACGGTGGATTTGCCCTTCTTGGGGTCGACCAGGGTGACCCGGTCGGTACAGGAGTAGCAGGGATCCAGACTGCCGATGATGAGCGGCGCATCCGCCACGGTATTGCCGCGCAGCATGTAGCGCAGGGCAGGCCAGTTGGCGTAGGTGGCGGCGCGGCAGCGCCAGCGGAACAGCTTCTGGTTATCTCCCGTCATGCTCCAGTGGACGTTCTCGCCGCGCGGCGCTTCGGTAAAGCCCAGCGCAAACTTGCCCGGCTGGTAGGTGAAGCCTTCGGTGAGCAGTGGCCCTTCCGGCAGGTGCTCCAGGCCAAACTCAATCATGTCGAGGGAGTCGTAGAGCTCGTGGATGCGCACCAGCACCCGGGATTGCACGTCGCAACCCGCCTTGGTCTGGATCTCCATCGGCAGCTCGCGGTAGCCGGCAAAGTCGTGGACCCGGCGCACGTCGCGCTTGAAGCCGCTCGCCCGCACCATGGGGCCGACGCAGCTGAAATCGCGGGCAATCTGCGGCTCGAGCTTGCCGATACCGATGAGGCGGGAGGAGATGTTGGCGGTATCCAGCAGCATGGCCACCAGGGGTTTGAGCTCATCACGCAGCTCGCGCACCAGCTGGGCACCCTTGATGCGATCTTCCTTGAAGATGTCGCGGCGCACCCCGCCAATCAGGTTGAGGCCGTAGGTCTTGCGGGCACCGGTCAGCAGCTCGGCCAGGGTCATGGATTTCTCCCGCACCCGGAAGAACTGCATGAAGCCGGTGTCGAAACCGGTGAAGTGGCTCGACAGGCCGATGTTGAGGATATGGCTGTGCAGGCGCTCCACCTCCAGCAGCACGGCGCGGATCATCTTGGCCCGCTCCGGCACCGGAATACCCATGGCGTTCTCTACCGAGGTGGTGTAGGCGACGCTGTGGGTAAAACCGCAGATGCCGCAGACCCGGTCGGTCAGAAAAGCCACTTCGTTGTAGCCCATCCGGGTTTCCGCCAGTTTTTCCATGCCGCGATGGACATAGAAGAGGCGGTAGTCGGCATCGATGATGTCTTCGCCATCGACGAACAGCCGGAAGTGGCCCGGCTCGTCCGAGGTGATGTGCAGCGGGCCCACCGGCACGATGCGGTTGGCATCACTGCCGAGCTCATTGACGAAGGGGTAGGTCTCTGTGTCGGTGGTGGGCATCGGGCGCTGGCGATAATCCATGGCGTCCTTGCGCAGCGGGTGGATATCCTCCGGCCAGTCGTCCGGCAGCACCAGACGGCGTTCGTCCGGCAGACCGATGGCGTGCAGGCCGTACATGTCGCGGATCTCCCGCTCGCCCCACACCGCCGCCGGAATGGTCGGGGTGATGGAGGGGTACTCCTGGGTATCGGCATCCACCAGCACCTTGACGGTGATCCAGCACTTGGTGTCACCCTCCATGGAGAAGACGTGGTAGACGGCGAAGTGGCCGTTGAGGCTGCGCTCGTCATTGGCAAAGGAGAGCGGAAGCCAGCCCCCCAGCTGATGGAAGATCAGGCTGGCGGTCTCGACCAGACTGGTGGGTTTGACGGTGATGGTGGCCTGATCGGCGGTTTGCCACTCCTCGTCGACGATGGCGTGGGGCAGTTGTGCTCGCACCTGCTGGATGTAGTCGCAGCCGATGCGATCCGAAATGGCGATGGTCATGCAGTTCTCACTTTAATGTTCGGGAATGAGCATTCACAAATGATGAAATCGGAAAAAGTTGCTGTGCTGGCGGGCATGATTCAGATCCCGACCAGATAGGCGAGCAGCGCCAGCAGGGCCAGCCCCAACCCGTAGCGGGTGAGCTTGTGGGTGTGCACGAACTGGGTACGGGCCATGGCGTTTTCGATGATGCCGGCCAGCAAAAAGGCCACCAGCAGCTTGCAGGCGAGGATAAGCGCCGCGCCGATGAGTGCCGGCAGACTCCAGTTGGCCGCCTTGCCGAAGGGCAGGAAAATCACCAGAAAGAGCTGTACCACCACCAGTTGCTTGAGGCCGATGGAGAGCTTGAGCAGGGCAAGACCCGCACCGGAATACTCGGTAAGCGGCCCCTCCTGCAGCTCCTGTTCGGCTTCGGCGCAGTCAAAGGGCAGCTTGCCCATCTCGACAAACACCGCGAAGGCGCAGGCGGCGCCGGCCAGCAGGGTGGCGATGGGCGCGGCCAGCGGCTGGGTCGCTACATAGCTGCTGATGTTGCCCAGATCCGAGCTGCCCACCATCATCGCCATGATGAAGCAGGCGAGCACCAGAATGGGCTCCACCAGAATGCCCAGCGTCAGCTCACGGCGGGCACCGATCCCTGCAAACATGCTGCCGCTGTCGAGCCCCGAGAGGGAGAAGAAGAAGCGGAAAATGGCGAACAGATAGATGTCGGTGATGAGATCCCCGGCGATGGGGAAGGGGGACTCATGAGTGAGGGTCGGTAGCGCCATCCCTACCAGCAAGAGGGCGGCGATCAGCAGCGCAGGCATCAGGTTGAAGATGATGCCGGCAGGCTCGGGGGTCACCTCCTGACGGCGCAGGAGCTTGGCGATATCCCGGTAATCCTGCAGCAGGCCCGGCCCCTGACGGGAGTGCATCTTGGCCCGCAGCACCCGGTTGAAACCGGTGGCGAGCGGCGCCAGCGCCAGCATGGCGATGGCCTGGGTCAGGGCGAGGGCAACCATGCCCCAGCTCGGCATTTCAAGAACAGGCATATCAGACTCCTACAGCCATCAGGATAAAGAGCGCCAGCACCACGCCATTTATTAAAGAGAGCAGCAGCCTGCCGGTGTTGCTGCTGGCATCGCTCACCCCGTGCAGGGCGCTGGCCAGATCGAGCTGCGGCTGCTTGCGATAGAGCGGCGCGCAGAGTTGGCGCAAGGTGTGGGTGACACCGCCGGAGGTGAGGCTCATGCGCTCCTCATAGGCGTAACCACAGGCCCACGGGGTGCCGGCGTGACGACGACCCAGCTTGGGCCCCTTGAAGATGGCCAAGATCAGCAGCGGAATGAGGAACAGCCCCAGCAGGGTGATGGCGATAACGGGCGGGGAGAGGATCGCTTGTGAGCTGTCGAGTGGCAGCAGGGTGGCGCCAGTGGCCACGTTCATCTGGCCGCTTACCAAGGCTTGGCCATAGCTGGCGATATGGGGGGCAATCCAGGGGGCGCCCAGACCCAGTACCAGACAGACGGCGGCCAGCAGCAGGGTGCCTGCCACCATGGCGCCCGGCACTTCGCGGGCGTGGCTCGCCTTCTCGCAGCGCGGTGCGCCGCAGAAGCAGATGCCGTACACCTTGACGAAACACATCACCGCCATGGCGCCGGTCACCGCCAGCATCACCACCGCGAGCGGCGCGACGACGGAGGTGCCGAGCTTGGTCATGGAAAGGAGCGACTGATAGATAAACCACTCGCTGACAAAGCCGTTCAGCGGCGGCAGCGCCGAGATGGCCATGGCACCGATGAGAAACGCCAGCGCGGTCCAGGGCATCAGCTTGGCCAGCCCCCCCATCTTGTCCATGTCGCGGGTGTGCAGGCGGAACATCACAGAGCCGGTGCCCATAAAGAGCAGGCTCTTGAAGATGGCGTGGTTGAGCAGGTGATAGAGGGCGCCGAGCAGCCCCAGCACCACCAGCGCCGGCTGCTGGTTGGCGATGCCGATCATGCCGATCCCCATCCCCATCAGGATGATGCCGATGTTCTCTACCGTGTGGTAGGCGAGCAGCCGCTTGAGGTCATGCTCGGCCAGCGCAAACAGCACCCCGAGCACTGCCGAGCAGGCACCGAAGATCAGCACCATATAGCCCCACCAGAGCTGGCTGGCACCGAGAAAATCGATGCTGACCCGCAAAATGCCAAAGAGACCCAGCTTGACCATCACGCCAGACATCAGCGCCGAGATATGGGAGGGGGCGACGGGTTCGGCCACCGGCAGCCAGCCGTGCAGCGGCACGAAACCGGCGCGCAGGCCAAAGCCGCAGAAGCTGAGCAGGAACACCAGAGATGCCAGGGCGCCCGCCAGATGGTGCTCGCGCAGCGCGGCGAACTCCAGCGAACCGCTTTCGCGGCAGAGCAGCCAGAAGGCGATCAGCACCAGCGCCATGCCGATATGGTTCATCACCAGATAGAGGCGGCTCTGTTTGGCAGCATCCGGATTGGTCTTGACCAGCCAGTAGGTGGTGAGGGTCACCAGCTCGTAGCAGAGCAAGAAACCGAGCGCGTTGTCGGCCAGCACCATGCCCACCATGGCAAAGAGGAAGAGGTTCATCAGCGCGCCGATGGCCACATCCCCCTTGCCCTGATATTCGCGGATATAGGCAAAGGAGTAGAGGGCGACGGCGACGCCGACGGTGCTGATCACCAGCAGCATCAGTGCTGCCAGCATATCCAGGTGAACCGAACCCAGCAGCCAGAGCTGGCCGTCGACGGGGGCGCCTTGGGCAAAGATCTGGATGGCGGCGACCAGACCCGCGAGCGAGCCCAGCAGGGCAAAACCGCTATTGAGACGGTTGGCCAGTGCGGGCAGCTTTTGCAGCAGCAAACCGGTGGCAGCGCCCAGCAAAAAGAGCAGGAGCGTGGCCATAACAAGGGGGGACAACATCAGCACGCTCCCTCTGTGGTGGATAAATCGGATGCAGGGAGCGCCGTGGCGGGTGCCGAGAAGGCAGAGGCCCCTTGCGGGTTGGTGTCGGCCGCTTGCTGACGACGAATACGGGCGGCGCGTTCGGTGTCGCCGTCATTGACCAGCTTCAGCGCCTGGGAGGGGCAGGCACCGACACAGGCCGGGCCATCGGCGCGAAATTCACACAGGTCGCACTTGATAGCTATGCTGCGCACGCCCGGCTCCCAGCTCAGCAGATCCTCGCCAAAGCAACGCAGGCCGGCAGAGGTGGAGGGGTTGCTGGAGCGGATGGAGCAGGGGATATAGGTGTCGTAACTGGTGGCCACGGCTACCGGACGGCTGCCGCCACTCTGAATGGCGCCAAAGGGGCAGGCCACGGCGCAGAGATTGCAGCCGATGCAGAGCGACTCGTTGAGTTGCACGCAATCGCCGGTCTGGCGAATTGCCTCGACCGGGCACACCTTGCTGCAGGGAGCATCGTCACAGTGACGGCACTGAACCGGCATGGTCGCCTGCTCGTGTCGCATAACGGTTAAACGGGGGGCTTGTTGCAAACCTTGCGCCTTGTGTACCTCGCTGCAGGCCGCCATACAGGTGCCACAGCCGATACAAAGCTTGGGGTCAGCGATAACGAAGCGGTTCATAGCCTACCTTGTCGTGTCGCGAACGGAGAAAGTAGGGGCAGGTTGGCAAGATACGGGCCAGCTTGGTTTTGCTTGGCTGTGTGAGTGTAAGTGTTTGTTTTTAAATGATTTTCAAAATGGCGTCATCGGGTGTCGAGGCCTTGCCTTACTGTCGAAGCGTGACGTTCGTCACTTGTGACGAAGGGTAGGAGAGGGTTCGTCACCCCCGCAAAAGGGTATCGACACGGCTGAATGCGGGGCAGTGACAAGGGGTGAAAGGGCTACGGGTCTGAGCCAGGGCATCGGGGGAGGGGGCAAAGAACCAAGTTAATTGCACCGGTCTGCAAATACGTTCGCGGTGGTGTGCTCCCTTCTCCCCTCGCGGGAGAAGGGTTGGGGATGAGGGGGAGTCTGCCATATGGCGCACGGCGCTGCGCTTGTTGCACCCTACGGTGGGATGTCTGTGGGGGTCGCCGTGGTGTGTGTACCCTTCTCCCCTTGTGGGAGAAGGGCTGGGGATGAGGGGGCGGCCATCGGGATTAACGGTAAAAAGAGAGAGGGAGGCCAATGCCTCCCTCTCTCTTTAGCGCAACTCACGCCATCAGATATCTACCTGGGATCCCAGCTCGATAACCCGGTTGGGCGGGATCTCGAACTGATCCGGCGCGCGCAGGGCGTTGCGCTGCAGCAGCATAAAGAGCTTGCCGCGCAGGTAGAGATACCAGGGGCGCTCCTTCATGATCAGCGACTCGTGGGCCATGAAGAAGGAGGTCTCCATCATCCGGCAACTGAGCCCCTCGGCGTTGCAGCGGTGGAAGATCTCCTCCACGTTCGGGGTCTCGCGCCAGCCATAGCTTGCCACCACCCGCCAGAAGGTGGGGGAGAGCTGCTCGATGCAGACCCGGCGCACGTTGTGGACGTAGGGCACCTCTTCCACCCGCAGGGTGAGCAGGATGATCCGCTCGTGCAGCACCTTGTTGTGCTTGAGGTTGTGCAGAAGCGCATGGGGGATCACATTGACCACCCGCGACATATAGACCGCCGTGCCGGCCACCCGGGTCGGCGGGGATTTCTCCAGCGAGGCGATCATCGGCTCCAGCGAGTTGCCGTGCTCGTTGAGGCGGCGAATAAGCTGAAAGCGCTCGCTCTTCCAGCTGGTCATCACGGTGAACATCACCGCGCCCAGGGTGAGCGGCAGCCAGCCGCCGGAGAAGATCTTGGCGAGGTTGGCGGCAAACAGCGGCACGTCGATGGCCAGCAGCGCGATAAACAGGGCGGCCACCAGGTACTTGTTCCAGTGCCAGCTGTGGCGAGCCACCGAGCAGGAGAGGATGGAGGTGAGCACCATGGTGCCGGTGACGGCGATGCCGTAGGCCGCCGCCAGATTGCTGGAGTGCTCGAAGCTCATGATGACGATCACCACCGAGATATAGAGCATCCAGTTGATGACCGGAATATAGATCTGGCCGGACTCCTGCTCGGAGGTGTGGACGATGCGGATGGGGGAGAGATAACCGAGGCGCACCGCCTGTCGGGTCAGCGAGAAGACCCCGGAGATCACCGCCTGCGAGGCGATCACCGTGGCCAGGGTCGCCAGCAGCAGCAGCGGCAGCAGCGCCCATTTCGGCGCGAGCAGGAAGAAGGGGTTGGTGATGGCCTCGGGATGGGCCAGCAGCAGCGCCCCCTGGCCGAAGTAGTTGAGCACCAAGGAGGGTAACACCACCATAAACCAGGCGCGCCGGATCGGACTCTTGCCAAAATGGCCCATGTCGGCGTAGAGCGCCTCTACCCCTGTGATGGCCAGCACCACGGCGCCGAGGGCAAAGAAGGAGGCGGTCTGGTACTTGGCAAAGAAGCGCAGCGCCCAGACGGGGTTGAGTGCCCCCAGCACCTCGGGGTGCTGGAAGATGCTGTTCAGGCCCAGCACCGCCAGGGTGATGAACCAGGTGAGCATGATGGGGGCGAACAGCTTGCCCACGGTGGCGGTGCCGTGTTTCTGGATGGCGAACAGCAGGGTCAGCACCAGCACCGAGAGCGGCACTATATAAGGGTCGAGGGAGGGGGCGGCGATGTTCAAGCCCTCGATGGCCGACATCACCGACATCGCCGGTGTGATCACCACCTCGCCATAAAAGAAGCTGCCGCCAATGAGCCCCAGGATGATCAGCAAGGGGGTCCACTTGGCCGGGGTGTTGCGGGTGGCCAGCGACATCAGGGTAAGGATGCCCCCTTCGCCGGCGTTGTCGGCCCGCATCACGAAGGAGAGGTACTTGACCGAGACCACCAGGATCAGCAGCCAGAAGATCAGTGAAAGAAAGCCCAGGATGGAGGCGGGCTCCACCCCGAAACCGAACTGGCCGGAGAGGCACTCGCGCAGGGTATAGAGCGGGCTGGTGCCGATGTCGCCATAGACCACGCCGATCGCCGCCAGCGTAACGCCGGACAGGGCTTGTTTGTGATTACCGTTCATGAAGTTGTCTGTCAGTTTGATGGTGACGATTGGCCAGCACGGGCCGCCCCCGTCTATCGGGCGTGCGGCAGGTGCCGCAGGAACGCATTAATGGATTGCGATGGGAAAGGGAGCTAACTGGATATAAAGAGGCTCATCATGGGACACAGTCTGTTCATCTGCCGTTAAGGGTATAATGACACACCCGTCGTGGGTTTATGCTCAGGTATAAATAATCAAAAAGGGGTGGTTAACGAAATTATTAATTGGCCGCTGATTGAAATACCCCGTCCAGACCTTGGCAAGTGATTGTTTTAGCTGACTATCCATTTTTGCCAGCGTTTTGCATCAAGCTGGCTAAGAAATAAACGATAAAATGCTGACCAATAAATTACCTGCCTGAATCGTAAATAAAGTGGAATAGGGAGGCAATGGAGTCTTTATTTAGAGAGGGAGAGTAAATAGCAGGAGTGGAAAGTGATCGCACCAAGGGTGGTTACTATACAACAAAAGATAAACAGAGATACTAAATATAGTGGTGCAATGAACGAAATGAGTTGCACCACTATAAAGCGGTGCAATGTACTTATCATATCTTATATGTACTTGTTCATATATGGTCAGAATAGTTAGGTGTCTGCCGCACCAGATCATCGAATATAAAATAAGAAGTATGGGTCACGGATATCGAAAACATCATGCTCACCATCCCATTCGACAATTTTTGTACCAGCGGCATCATTAACTATCTTTGCTGAGTGAGAGCAAGCACTTGTAATACTTGAACCACTTGGACTTTCTCTTGTACACATACCTAATATTCTTTCACTAAGTGGGCTATATCTAAATGTTAATTTCGGTGGGTCAAGTGAGATCGCTTTAACAAGAAGTCGATATACATCACCATTCCAACCAAATGTCGTAAAATAAAGATTTCTATCAGAGCCACGAGTCTTTGGACCTTCTTTCATAAGCTGTACAACAGAGCCATAATCTGTTGATTGTACAGTTCTGCCGCATATTTTTTCGTGAAGATCTGGCGCATCTAATTGCTCAGGCGCTATTGTTTTTTCGCCTTTGAATTTTAGTCCAAGCTCATGACAGGCATTTAAGCAGAGATATTGCATTAGCTGCGGAGAACCTGCGGCTTCTGCAGCCAAATGTTCTATTGCTGTATCTCTATAATCTATACCAAGTTCTAGGAAACCTTTGTATGCAATTTTTTTGAGAGTTTCCCCTCCCCAATACTCAAAGTCAATGGTAAATACTCTTCCACGTAAATCTGGATTGCTTCTTATTACATCATCGGAATGGTATGGAACAGAAGCGCATATAAATTTCACATTGTTTCTAATAGCTTCTTTTATTTGACGAGCCACCTCAACTTGAACCTCTCTTGGGATGTAGTGGAAATCATCAATAAAGACAACAAAATCCGTGTTAGTGAGCTCACGGATTAGCAGTTGTAAGCAATCTGAAGCCAATGATGCTGATGTTGTTTGGGATTTAGTATTGGTTCTGTCTATTGATACTTCAGCCTTTCCTTTTGCTACTAATATACCTCCTTCTATTGCGCCTTTACCGCCTACGCTACTCTGCGCTGAGGTAACATTAGAAATAGCACTTGGTACTTCTGTTCCAATAATATCAAAAACCCGCATCCACAGATCTGACGCCTCCGTTACACCAGCACCAGTGACTTGAATTAGGCTTGTTCGACCAAGGCATTCCTCTATAAATACAGTTTTACCTGATTTAGATGGGCCAGAAATAGATACTAGCATTGCGCCAGCATCAAGGGTATCTAGAAGTTGAGTCCTTTTATCTTGCAAATGGTCATCAACGTATGTGTAAGTTGGGTACCTGCCAGGTGTAAAAACATCGGATACTTTCATTGGTGCTCCTGTATTTTACGTTTAAATTTTAAAAAATGTAGAGCTCTATCATGCGAACAGTTACCACATAATAACAAACCATTTTTTATATGTTCAAAAAAATAGTTTGTTATTTTAAATAAACATCTTTTAATTCTACGTATCGATAGTTCAGGGATGCCATGTCTATATATGACAAAGCCTGTTCTATATCCATGTTAGAGGTTGATGTTCTAGTTGCCCAATGTGTGCAGACAAGGAAGGTCATTTCTAGTTAGCATGTTTATTAGCTCCCGCTCCTGAATTACAGTCCCCAGTTTTTTGCTATTAACCCGCGCTGTTTGATCTATCCATTTCATGGAAACACCCTCAACGGAGTTGGTTGTCATCTGGGACATGCTAACTGTTCGGATAAAAAACAGAAGCAGGAAGCGTTGGAAACAGGATCTTGCTCAATAAATTTATCAGTAGAGGATTTTTTTGTTCGATCTTTCTTTGTGTATCCTTTTACCTAGATGGCAAAGTTAAACAACTTTTTCCCCATTTTTCCTCACCAGAGCCTGTGGACGCTGTCTTGAGCCCTCTTGTCGCCACTCCCTCCATGAGCCATCGACATGTCGTTGAGAAGTCGGTCAATCCGATGGAGCAGGGGAGTGGCCATTGGGTGTCGACCTCGTCACTTTTGTCATGTCGAGCAGGGGGCGCCCCCTTCGTCACCCTCGTCAGTGACGGCTAATGCCGCCTTTATCATCCAGATTATCTCTTTATTTTCATATGTTTGTGATTTTATGACGGACCATCTTTCCGTGTTGGTCTGATAAATGCTTTGTGGGGGCAGACCGTGTTGTCACCTGCCAGGTGGGTGAGGGCGGTCGGGTGTAACGAACCATTTAGGATCCCTCTCTATGAACAGCTTCGTGATTGCAGATCCCAGTCTCTGTATTGGGTGTCGTACCTGTGAGGTGGCCTGCGCCGTTTCACACCAGTCAGGGTCCTGCAGCGGGACCCTTGAGCGGGAGGGCGGCCTGCATCTTGCCATCGAGGATGGACATCTGGTCTCCAAGGACAGCCATTTTCAGCCGCGGCTGAAGGTGATCGTGGGCAGCAAGGTGACCACGCCGGTGCTCTGCCGCCAGTGCGAAGACAAGCCGTGCGCCATGGCCTGCCCCAACAACGCCATCGTCACCGAGGATGGTTGCGTCAAGGTGCTGCAGGCGCGCTGCATCGGCTGCAAGTCCTGCGTGGTGGCCTGTCCTTACGGCGCCATGGCGGTGGTGGTGAAAGAGGTGGCCCCCACGGCCGATTCGCTCTTCAAGCGGCCGCAGACCAAGGCGCAGGCGCTCAAGTGCGATCTCTGCCAGCACCGCGAGGCGGGCCCGGCCTGTGTCGAGGTGTGCCCGACCCAGGCGCTGCGGCTGGTCACGCCGGCCCATCTTGACACCCTGAACCGGCAGAAGCAGCTGGCCAGTGCCGAGGCCCTGCTGGCGATGCCGACGCGGGTGTGAGCGGGCTTGCCGAGCCGTTTTTCGTTAACAAACAAGAGTGTGAGTCATGAAAAAAGTCATTACCGTGTGCCCCTATTGCGGCACCGGTTGCAAAATCAACCTGCTGGTTGAAAACGACAAGGTGGTGGGGGCCGAAGGCGCCAACGGCCGGACCAACGAGGGGCAGCTCTGCCTCAAGGGCTATTACGGTTGGGATTTCTTGAACGACACCAACCTGCTGACCCCCCGTCTCAAGAGCCCGATGATCCGCCGCGAGCGCGGTGGCAAGCTCGAAGCCGTCTCCTGGGATGAAGCCATCGAGTTCGCCAGTAGCCGCCTCTCTGCCATCAAGGCGAAATATGGCCCGGACGCCATCATGACCACCGGCTCTGCCCGTGGCCCCGGCAATGAAGCCAACTATGTGATGCAGAAATTTGCCCGTGCGGTGCTTGGGACGAACAACGTCGATCACTGCGCGAGGGTGTGACACGCACCCTCAGTCTCCGGTCTGGAGACAACTGTAGGTAACGGCGCCATGAGCAACGCCATTCCCGAAATTCAAGAGACCAAGTGCCTGCTGGTGTTTGGTTACAACGCTGCTGACTCTCACCCCATCGTTGCCCGCCATATCCTCAAGGCGAAGGCAAACGGGGCCAAGGTGATTGTGTGTGATCCCCGCATGGTGGAGACCGCCCGCATCGCCGATCAGTGGCTGCCGCTCAAAAACGGTTCCAACATGGCGCTGGTCAACGCCTTCGCCAACGTCTTGATCAATGAAGGGCTCTACAACAAGGCGTTCGTCGCCAACTACACCGAAGGGTTCGACACCTTCAAGGCCACTGTGGCCAAGTACACCCCGGAATATGTCGAGGGGATCACCGGCCTCAAGGCCGCCGATATCCGCGCCGCCATTCGCACCTATGCCGCATCGCCTGCGTCCATGATCCTGTGGGGCATGGGGGTGACCCAGTACGGTCAGGCGGTGGACGTGGTCAAGGGGCTGGCGGGGATTGCGCTGCTGACCGGCAACTTCGGTCGCCGTGGCACCGGTTGCGGGCCGGTACGCGGCCAGAACAACGTGCAGGGCACCTGCGACATGGGGATGCTGCCGCACCAGTTCCCGGGCTATCAGTCGGTGAGCGATCCTGCCATCAGCGCCAAGTTTGCCAAGGCGTGGGGGGTGGATGCGCTCTCCCAGAAACCGGGTTACCGGCTGACCGAGCTTGGCCACAAGGTGGAGGAGGGCAAGTGCAAGGCCTTCTACATCTTCGGGGAAGATCCGGCCCAGACCGAGGCCGATCTCGGTCAGTTCCGCCGTACCCTGGCGGGGATGGAGCTGGTGATCGTGCAGGATATCTTCATGACCCAGACTGCCGAGATGGCGGACGTCATTCTGCCCGCCACCAGCTGGGGTGAGCACGAGGGGGTCTACAGCTCGGCGGATCGCGGCTTCCAGCGCTTCTACAAGGCGGTGACGCCGCCGGACAACGTGAAGCCGGACTGGGCCATCTTCTCGCTGATGGCCACCGCCATGGGGTATCCCATGGAGTATCGCGACACCGAGCAGATTTGGGACGAGCTGCGCGGACTCTGCCCGCTCTACGCCGGGGTCAGCTACGACAAGATGGCCGATCTCAAGAGCGTGCAGTGGCCCTGTCCGACCGAGGATCACCCGGGTACCAGCACCCTGTTCGAGGGGAATGTGTTCACCACCCCGAGCGGCAAGGGCCAGCTGATCGCCTCCGAGTGGCGGCCGCCGCTGGAGCAGCCCTGTGCCGAGTACCCGCTGGTGCTCTCCACCGTGCGCGAAGTCGGTCACTACTCCTGCCGCTCCATGACCGGCAACTGCTCGGCGCTGCAGACCCTGGCCGATGAGCCGGGTTATGTGCAGATCCACCCGAGCGATGCCAAGAAGCTCGGGGTGAAGGATCAGGCGCTGGTCTGGATCTCGTCGCGCCGCGGCAAGGTGATCACCCGGGCCAACTACAACGAGCGGGTCAACGCCGGGGTGGTCTACATGACCTACCAGTGGTGGATCGGGGCCTGCAACGAGCTCACCATCGAGCACGTGGACCCCGTCTCCTACACGCCGGAGTACAAGTACTGCGCGGTGAAAATTGAGCGTATCGAGGATCAGCCGGGGGCGGAAGTGTACGTCCAGACTGAATACAGCGCGCTCAAGGCAAAATTGCGCAGCGCCGCCAAAGGGTAATCGTCGTTAATAAAGTGGATCCAGGCTCTGTATACAGGGCCCGGATCCGCTCATCCTTTTTTCAGCTGGCAGGTGTCCATCATGAAAAATGAATTAAATCTTTCGTTCGGGATCTTTTATGTCTCCGCTTATTTGCTGGTGATGTTGTTAGGGATTGGGTGTTTTCTATGGCACGACGAATTGATATTTCTGCTGGGGTTTGCCTTCTTCGGCTGTTTTATCGCCGCACGCATCGCCATGAGTGCCGTGCTGGCGGCATTGAGCGTGCAGGCGGCCTGGCTCATTGCCTTTCTCTCCACCACCCTGGTCAACTGCCTGCTGGCGGGCGTGCTGGGACTCGGGGTCTACCTCACCCATCGGGTGGTATCGGTGGAAATAGCTGACAATATCAGTGGGTTATTGCTGGGGCTTCAGCTCTTTTCCGCCGCCTTCATCTTCGGCGGACTGAAGCTGCACAACTACCGGCTGCTCTCCTCATGAACCTGCGACAGCGACAACAGGGGCAGAGGATGGGCCAGTTGGCGGCGATATGTGGCGAATGACGGCGATAGTGACGCCATATTTGGGCGTGGCGGGAAATATCCGCTGACGGAGCTGTAATATGTGCCAGGGCCGGCTTGGTTGTAATGGGGATGGGGCTAACTTATTATGCCAGCCATCCTGCGATAATCTGCGCGATGCTATTTCGCTGCATGTTAGTTTTTATAATTAAGCGTTAAGTTTTTAAAAATTAATTATAACATCTGACTGCGATGGCTGATGCATTGTTTACCGTTGTTGCCGTGCTGCAATTGGCCGGCAAGGGTACCCATCTAGATGTAATGCGAGGCCTGAATGCTGAATGTGAGTGCCATTCCGTTGACCGACATCTCACCCATCTGGGATGACGGCTTTCTCTCCCTCTCCAAGAACCTGCTCTCTGCCGTCACCCTGGACGACTTCATCAAGAAGCTGAACCGGATCCAGCCCTGCTTTCGCCAGGTGGATCGGGTCAACCTCATCCTCAACCTGGGGACGGGGGAGGAGGCGGTCTTCTACTACCTGGGGGAGCAGGGGCCGGCTCACCTCATCTGCCGCAAGGCCGATCTCCATTTTTCCCGCGAGCAGGCCATCGTGCTGCCGGCGAGCCGCTTTCGTCACCGCTGTGAACAGCTGGCGAGCACCCCTGTCTATGACGGCTTGCACTCCTATTGTCAGCTGCCCATCACCACCGCCCGCAGTCACCTGGGCGGGGTGGAGTTCATCAGCCGCGAGGCCAATGCCTTCCCGATGGAGACCCTGGCCAAGCTGACCCAGCTGGCGGCCATCGTCGCCATTGCGCTGGAGAACGTGCTGGACAAGGAGCGCACCCTGGAGCAGGCCAACTCCCTGCGCCTTGAGCGCGACAGCTGCAAAATCCTGGTGGACGTGACCAACGCGGTGATCAAGCTGGTGCGCATCGCCGAGCTGCCCCAGAGCCTGTTCACCATACTTCACCACCACTTTGGCATCAGCAGCCTGTGCCTGGCCGAGTACAACGCCACCTCCGACAGCTTCAAAAGCTACCTGGTCAATCAACAGCAGCGCGAACAGCCCGGCATCATCAACCATTCGTGTTTTGAGAAGAACTGCCTGCAGGGGGCGCTCGGCCACAGCGAGCCCTTCTTCCTCTATCGCGAGCAGGGCCACGGCTGTCAGTCGAGCTGCCGCTTTACCTCCCAGATCCTGCCCCCCGACGCCGACAGCTCCTGCATTCTGCCGCTGCGCTATCGGGGCAACCTGTTGGGGGTGCTGATCCTCTCTCACCCACAGGCGGATTTCTTCGCCGACCTCGATATCTCGCTGCTCGAACAAGTGGCGGCGCGCACGGCGATTGCCATGAACAACGTGCAGGCGCAGCAGGAGATCTCCAACACCACCGGTGCCAGGGAGAAGACCCTTAGGGTCGACGGACCCGCGCCGCAGGGAGACTTTGCCAACATCATCTACCAGAGCGCCGTGATGGAGAAGGTGCTGGAGAAGGTGAAGCTGGTGGCCCAGAGCGACTGCACCGTGCTCATTCTGGGGGAGACCGGCACCGGCAAGGAGCTGATCGCCCAGGCCATTCACGCCTTGAGCGCCCGCCACGATCACGAGATGGTCAAGGTGAACTGCGCCGCCATTCCCACCGGCCTTATCGAGAGCGATCTGTTCGGCCACGAGAAGGGGGCCTTCACCGGCGCACTGACCCAGCGCATCGGCCGCTTCGAGCGGGCCCACAAGGGGACTCTCTTCCTCGACGAGGTGGGGGACATGCCGCTCGATCTGCAGCCCAAACTGTTGCGGGTCTTGCAGGAGCACGAGCTGGAGCGGGTGGGCAACAGCAACCCCATTGCCATCGATGTGCGACTGGTGGCGGCCACCAACTGCGATCTGCTCTCCATGGTCAAGAACAAGCGCTTTAGAAGCGACCTCTATTACCGCCTCAACGTCTTTCCCATCGAGCTGCCGCCCCTGCGCGAGCGGCGCGAGGATATTCCGCTCTTGGTCAACTTCTTCATCAAGAAGATCGCCAAGCGGATGCGCCGCACCATCACCTCCATCCCGGCCGACGCCATGAAGATGCTGGTGTCGCTCCCCTGGTACGGCAACATCCGCGAGCTCGAGAACATCATCGAGCGGGCGGTGGTGATGACCCGCGGCCACGTGCTCAACCTCTCGCCGGACGAGCTGCTGCCCCTCAAGGGCTTTCACAAGATAGAGACCCTGGTCTATGACGAGCCGGCCCGGGAGCTGTTTCGCGAGCCGCTGCCCGCCTTGCCGCAGGGTGACGAGGCACAGGGGGAAGATGAGCGGGTCAGCATCATCCGGGCGCTGAAGGCGTGCAATGGCATCGTTGCCGGTGAGCGGGGCGCGGCCCAGCGCCTGGGCATGAAGCGCACCACCTTGCTGTCGAAAATGAAACGACTCGGGATCTCGGCCAAAGATCCCCGCACCCTCAACTAAGGGGCCCCAGATGTTGCTTGAACTTGACCCCGACACCCCGCAGGCGCTCAGCGCCCATCGCGAGGTGGTCCATTACCATCAGCGCGGCGTCACCACCGACAGCGCCATGCAGCTGCCTTGCGAAACCCCGGTGGCGCTGGTCTACAACGGCATCGCCCACAGCGTGATGATGTGCTCGGCCGCCGATCTGGAGGATTTCGCCATCGGCTTCTCGCTGTCGGAGGGGATCATCGACAGCCTGCTCGATATCCACGACATCGAGCAGCAGAGCGCCTGCCGCGGCATCGAGCTGCACATCACCCTGGCCAATCGCTGCGTCCATCGCCTGAAAGAGAAACGGCGCACCCTGGCCGGGCGCACCGGGTGCGGCATCTGCGGCAGCGAGAGCCTGGAGCAGGTGGTGCGCGCCCAGCCAAGGCTGCCCGACAGCCAGCGCTTTGCGGTGGGTCATATCGACAAGGTGCTGGCGGCGCTGCGCCCGCTCCAGCTGCTGGGGCAGAGCACGGGGGCGACCCATGCCGCCGTGCACGTGGACGGCGAGGGCAACATCCTCGCCATTCGCGAGGACGTGGGGCGCCATATCGCGCTGGACAAGCTGGTGGGGCACCTGCAGCGAAGTCAACGGCGCGACGGCGCCATCCTGGTGACCAGCCGCGCCAGCTTCGAGATGGTGCAAAAGTGCGCCAGCGCCGGGGTGGAGATCTTGCTCGCCATCTCGGCTGCCACCGAGCTCGCGGTGGAGCGGGCCGAGCAGACCGGGCTTACCCTGGTGGGCTTTTGCCGCCCGGGGCGGGCCGAGATCTACAGCGGCCGCCAGCGCATCCTGCTGGCGAGCGCGGCGTCATCCCCCGTTTCGGCAGAGGGCTGAGGGCACAAGGCCATTGGCGCTCGGGGTTGGCTCGGGTATAGTCCTGCGCCAACAAGAGAGGTTCGGTCGCGCTCCTTGCCCGTCAGGGCACCGCGGCCGACACAGCGTCAAAGGATACCAAGCCCATGAAATTCAGCCCGCTGCTGGATGAGATGATGAAAGCCCTGCAGGTGCTGCCGGGTGTCGGCCCCAAGTCGGCCCAGCGCATGGCATTTACCCTGCTCGAGCGTGAGCGCAGCGGCGGCCTGCGGCTGGCCCAGCTGCTCTCTCGCGCCCTGACCGAAATTGGGCACTGCAGCCACTGCCGCACCTTCACCGAGAACGAGCGCTGCGAGATCTGCGCCAATCCCAAGCGCGAAGAGAACGGCCTGTTGTGCGTGGTGGAGAGCCCGGCGGACGTGGCTGCCATCGAGCAGACCGGCCAGTTCTCCGGCCGCTACTTCGTGCTGATGGGCCATCTCTCGCCGCTGGACGGCATTGGCCCGGAGGAGCTGGGGCTGGAGATCCTGGAGCGACGCTTGAAAGACGAGGCGATCAGCGAGCTTATTCTGGCCACCAACCCCACCATCGAAGGGGATGCCACCGCCTGGTACATCGCCGACATGGCCCGCGCCGCTGGCGTCAAGGTGAGCCGGATTGCCCACGGGGTGCCGGTGGGCGGCGAGCTGGAGCTGGTGGATGGCACCACGCTCTCCCACTCCCTGATGGGGCGTCAGCCCCTTAATTGAGTCAGCGCCAGCCCCTCAATCGGGCCTGCGCTAGCAACTGAACTGAATTTGCGTCGCGACTCAGCAGAATACCAGAACCCGCCTCGGCGGGTTTTTTGTTGGGCAAGAGGGTCGATTGGCGCAAAAATCGCCATTCGCACGCCTCGACGTTTTGTCCCCCCTTGAAATGGCGATCGCCGGCCCCATCTTGGATCGGGAATATGTTCAACCCGAATCGCCTGAGGATAGTGTCGATGACCCAAAGCGTTCATGCCGAAACCCACGGGTTTCAGACTGAAGTCAAACAACTGCTGAGCCTGATGGCCCACAGCCTCTACTCCAACAAAGAAGTGTTCCTGCGCGAGCTGATCTCCAACGCCTCCGATGCGGCGGACAAGCTGCGCTTCAAGGCGCTTTCCGATGCCTCTTTGTTCGAAAACGACGGCCAGTTGCGCGTTCGCCTGGTGGTTGATAAAGAAAATCGGACCCTGACCATCTCCGACAACGGGATCGGTATGACCCGTGACCAGGTGATCGAGCACCTGGGCACCATCGCCAAGTCCGGCACCGCCGAGTTCTTCAAGAACCTCTCCGGTGATCAGGGCCGCGACTCCCAGCTGATCGGTCAGTTCGGGGTGGGCTTCTACTCCGCCTTCATCGTCGCCGACAAGGTGACCGTGGTCTCCCGCGCCGCCGGTACTGCTCCGGAGCAGGGCGTGCAGTGGGAGTCGGAAGGGGAAGGCTCCTTCACCGTGGCTGACGTGACCAAAGCCGGTCGCGGTACCGACGTCATCCTGCACCTGCGCGCCGAAGAGGACGAGTTCCTCGACGACTGGCGCCTGCGCTCCGTGGTGAGCAAATATTCCGATCACATCAGCGTGCCGGTGGAGATGTTCAAAGAGGGCACACCGGATCGGGAGGAAGACGGTGAGACCATCGTCGGCACTCCGGGTGAGTGGGAGCAGGTCAACCGCGCCACTGCGCTGTGGACTCGCAACCCGAAAGAGATCAAGGACGAGGAGTATCAGGAGTTCTACAAGCACGTCGCTCACGACTTCGAAGATCCGCTCTTGTGGGGCCACAACCGGGTGGAAGGGGCGCAGGAGTACACCAGCCTGCTCTACGTGCCGGCCCGTGCCCCGTTCGATCTCTACAACCGGGATCAGAAACACGGCCTGAAGCTCTACGTGCAGCGCGTCTTCATCATGGACGACGCCGAGCAGTTCATGCCAGCTTACCTGCGCTTCGTCAAAGGGGTGCTGGACTCCAACGATCTGCCGCTCAACGTCAGCCGTGAAATCCTGCAAGACAACAAGGTGACCGTCTCCCTGCGCAAGGCCTGCTCCAAGCGCGTCTTGACCATGCTGGCCAAGCTGGCCAAGGATGATGCCGAGAAGTACGCCAAGTTCTGGAGCGAGTTCGGCAATGTGCTCAAAGAAGGTCCGGCCGAGGATTACGCCAACCGCGAAGAGATCGCCAAGCTCTTGCGCTTTGCCAGCACCGCCGGCGAGGGCGAAGCCCAGACTGTGTCGCTGGAGGATTACGTTGGCCGCATGAAGGAAGGCCAGCAGAAGATTTACTACATCACCGCCGACTCTTACGCTGCCGCCAAGAACAGCCCGCACCTCGAGATCTTCCGCAAGAAGGGCGTCGAAGTGCTGCTGATGTGGGAGCGGGTCGACGAGTGGCTGATGAGCCACCTGACCGAGTTCGACGGCAAGCAGCTGGTCTCCGTCACCCGTGGCGAGCTGGATCTCGGCGATCTGGAAGACGAAGCCTCCAAGCAGGCGCAGGAAGAGGCTGAAAAAGCCAACGCCGGTCTGGTTGAGCGTGTCAAGCAGAGCCTCGGGGATGCGGTAAAAGAGGTGCGCGTCACCCACCGTCTGACCGACTCACCGTCTTGCATCGTCACCGATGCCCACGGCATGAGCACCCAGATGATCAAGCTGATGCGCGCCGCCGGTCAGCCGGTGCCGGAGCAGAAGTACATTCTGGAACTGAACCCTGACCACGCTCTGGTGAAGAAGTTGGGCGCCATCGAAGACGAGGCGCTGTTCGGCGAGTGGGTCACCCTCTTGCACGAACAGGCCCAGCTGGCCGAGCAGGGCGGGCTCAATGATCCGGCGAGCTTCGTCTCCCGTATCAACCGTCTGTTACTCCAGGCATGATGTTTGGGCCCACTGCGTGCAGTGGGCTCTTTCTTTTCTGGCGCCTGCCCCGTTTGGGGCGGGCGCCAGTTGCGTGCAGCACTGCTGCATTTTCACTCATTTTTCGTACACGGATCTGCGCCAATGGTCGTATTGCCATGTCGGAAATATGGTGAAAAATAAGCCACTCACACGGGGCAAGCTTGTGAAAATGGGCGAAACCGTGTAGTTTTTTGCCTTCTCAAGAATTGAATAACCAATCAATAGGAGCGTGTATGCGCATTGTTCTGTTGGGGGCTCCGGGTGCCGGCAAGGGTACTCAGGCTCAGTTCATCATGGAAAAACACGGTATTCCGCAGATCTCCACCGGCGACATGCTGCGTGCCGCGATCAAGGCGGGCACCGAGCTGGGCCTCAAGGCCAAAGCCGTGATGGACGCAGGTCAGCTCGTCTCTGACGACATCATCATCGGCCTGGTCAAAGAGCGTATTGCCCAACCGGATTGCGCCAACGGCTTCCTGCTGGACGGTTTCCCGCGCACCATTCCCCAGGCGCAAGCCATGAAGGACGCCGGTGTTGCCGTTGACTTCGTACTGGAATTCGACGTGCCGGACGAAGAGATCGTCAAGCGCATGAGCGGTCGTCGCGTTCACTCCGGCTCCGGCCGTACCTACCACGTGGTGTTCAACCCGCCGAAAGTGGAAGGCAAGGACGACGTGACTGGTGAAGATCTGGTGATCCGTGCCGACGACGAAGAGACCACAGTGCGCAAGCGTCTGGATGTGTACCATCAGCAGACCGCACCGCTCATCGGCTTCTACGGCAAGGAAGCGGAAGCGGGCAACACCCGTTACGTCAAGATTGATGGCACCCAGCCGGTGGATCTGGTCAGCAAGCAGCTGGCGACCATCCTGGGCTAAGCCCGCCATTGCCATCGCCCCCAAGGGGCCAGCGGTAATGTGCCAGTGAGACAAGGGCCCGGCATGGGCCCTTTCTTGCATTCAGACATAACAACAGAACGACAGGAAGCATACGTGACCACGAAAACCGGGATCTTGCTGGTCAATCTGGGTACCCCAGCCGCGCCCACCACGGCCGCCGTCAAGGCGTTTCTCAGCCAGTTTCTGCACGATCAGCGGGTCGTCGACCTGCCGCGCTACCTCTGGTGTCCTCTGCTCCACTTCATCATCCTGCCAACCCGCTCCCCCAAGGTGGCCAAGCTTTATCAGCAGGTGTGGACCGAGCAGGGCTCGCCGCTGATGGTGATAAGCAAGCAGCAGCGTGCGGCGCTGGAGCAGGAGCTCAAGCGCGAAGGGGTCGAGGTGCCGGTGGAGCTGGCCATGACCTACGGCTCCCCTTCGCTGGATGAGGGCTGGCAGGCGCTCAAGGCCAAGGGGGTCAACCGGGTGATCCTGTTGCCGCTCTATCCCCAGTATTCGGTCAGCACCACCGCCTCGGTGTTCGATGGCTGGGCCAAGGCGATGAAAAAAGAGCGCAATCTGCCGGTGGTGCGGCTCATTCGTGATTACCATGCTCACCCCGAATATATCCAGGCGCTGGCCATGAGCGTGCGCCGCCACTGGGAACAGCACGGCCAGGGCGAGCACCTGCTGATGTCGTTCCACGGCATTCCCGAGCGCTACGAGCGGGAAGGGGATCCCTATGGTCACCAGTGCCGGCGCACCGCCGCCCTGCTGGCCGAGGCGCTCGGGCTGGAGGCCAGCCAGTGGACCGCCAGCTTCCAGTCCCGCTTTGGCAAGGAGGAGTGGCTCAAGCCCTACACCGACGTGACCATCGGTGGCCTGCCGGCCACCGGGATCAAGCGGCTTGACGTGATTTGCCCCGCCTTTGCCGCCGACTGCCTCGAAACCCTGGAGGAGATCCAGGTGCAGAACCGGGAGATCTTCATGGCCGCCGGTGGCGAGCAGTTTGAATACATTCCGGCCCTCAACAGCGATCAGGCCCACATCCGCATGATGGTGTCGCTGATCTGCCGCGAGCTGGCCTGACAGACATACAGCCGGTGCGGCCCATCGGCACCGGCTGCCAGTCGTTCGCTATCCAAGGAGAAGGAGTTTCACCATGATGCATATCACCCTGATTTACGCCGGCCTCTTGGGGCTGCTGTTCCTCTTGCTCTCCTTCTGGGTGGTCAAGCGCCGGGCCCAGTTCAAGGTGATGATAGGGGAAGGGGAGGCACCCGAGATGCGCGCCGCCATCCGGGCCCACGGCAACTTTGCCGAGTACGTGCCGCTCACCCTGCTGCTGATGGCGCTGTGCGAGCTGGCGGGCGTCGGGGCGTTGTGGCTCCATGTCGGCGGCCTGGCGCTGCTGGTGGGGCGCATCCTGCATGCCATCGGCATCCAGATCCCCAAGGCGCCCAACCTGCCGAGGCTGGTCGGCACCCTGCTGTTCTGGCTGGCGCTGGGGCTCTTCTCGGTGCTGGCACTGGCCAGCGGGCTTGCCGCCGGCTGAGTCTTGTTCGCTGTAAAAACCACCTCCTTGCGAGGTGGTTTTTTTGATGGGTTTTGGTAAACGTTTTCCTCTGCAGGCCGTGTCTATACTGACTTCATATTTTAATCAGGCGACTTTTCGGCGCGGCGGATTGTGTTAAAATCCCGCCCCTCTTTCCCCCAGAGCACAAGAACATTGCCATGAAATTTCCCGGTCAGCGCAAGTCCAAACACTACTTTCCAGTGGATCGTCGTGATCCCCTCATCTCTCAGAGCGCGGTGCTTGCGGAGCGGGGCAAGGCCTATGTGGTCGGGATTGACCAGACGCTGGTCGACATCGAGGCGCACGTTGATCTGGCATTTCTCGAGCGTTACGGCCTGAGCCGCGGCCACTCCATGCTCATCTCCGATGACGTGGCCGAGCAGATCTACAACGAGCTCAAAAGCAACAACATGGTGGTGAGCGAATTTGCCGGCGGCACCATCGGCAACACCATGCACAACTACTCGGTGCTGGCGGACTCCCACTCCATCCTGCTCGGCGTCATGAGCCAGGACATCCGCATCGGCAGCTACGCCTACCGTTACCTGTGCAACACCTCGTCACGGGTCAACCTCGACTACCTGCAGCCGGTAGACGGCCCGGTCGGCCGCTGCTTCACCTTCATCACCGAAGGGGGCGAGCGCAGCTTCGGCATCAACGCCGGCAAGATGGATCATCTGGATGTGGCCCACATCCCCGAAACCATCATCAAGGAGTCCTCCGCCCTGGTCATCACCGCCTATCTGGTGCGCGGTGAAGATGGCACCCCGATGAAGGACGCGGCCATGACCGCGGTACGCTATGCCCGCGAGGCCGGCGTGCCGGTGGTGCTGACCCTGGGTACCCGCTTCGTCATCGAGTCCGACCCCCAGTGGTGGCGCGATTTCATCAGCGAGAACGTCACCGTGCTCGCCATGAATGAGGAGGAGGGCGAAGCCCTGACCGGCTTCTCCGATCCGCTGGCTGCCGCCGACAAGGCGCTGGACTGGGCCGACATGGTGCTCTGCACCGCAGGGCCGGTGGGGCTCTACATGGCTGCCTACACCGAAGAGGACTTCAAGCGCGAAACCACGCTGCCGCTGCTGCCCGGTGTCATCCCCGAGTTCAACATGTACGAGTTCAGCCGCCCCATGACCCGCAGTGGTTGCCGCGTGCCCAAGCGTATCTACTCCCACATCTCTCCCTACATGGGCGGGCCGGAGAAGATCAAGAACACCAACGGGGCAGGGGACGGGGCACTCTCCGCCGTGTTGCACGACATGGTGGCCAACGCCTATCACCGCAGCGCCGTGCCCAACTCCGCCAAGCACGTGGCCGAGTTCCTCACCTACTCCTCGCTCTCCCAGGTGTGCAAGTACGCCAACCGGGTGAGCTACGAGGTACTGGCCCAGAGCAGCCCGCGCCTGTCGCGCGGTCTGCCGGAGAAGGAAGACAGCCTGGAAGAGGTGTACTGGGAGCGTTGATCCCGCCCCTTGCGCTGAAAACGCCTCCTTCGGGAGGCGTTTTGTCAGGTAAAACCCGGCCGCGGGCAGTTTTTTGTGTGATAAACCCCAAGATGCTTGAGTCCATGTCACTTTTGCGACACCATTTGGCCACCGCATTGCCACTCGGCACTGCCGTGGCCGCAGCACCCGATAGAGAGAGAGCCCCATGAGTAAGTTAACTGACAATCTTGACGCCAATTTCCAACTGTTCATCGAAGAAGTCCGCGAGTCGGGTCAGGTATGGGGCTTGCGTTACGGTGAAGACTGGGTCGTCTGCCGCTCTGCCGAGTTCGAAGATGCTGACGTGATGCCGCTCTGGTCTGCCGAAGGGGATGCCCGCCTGCACTGCGTGGACGAGTGGGCCGACTACGAGCCGGAAGTGATCGAGCTGGAAGAGTTTCTCGACATCTGGATCAACGATCTGGACGAAGACGACGTGCTGGTCGGCCCGAACTGGAACGCCGATCTGGAAGGGCAGGAGCTCGAACCCATCGAGCTGGCCAAGGCGCTGGTGGAACTGGACGCCTGAACCACACTGCATTGAGCCGGGCCTTGGCCCGTCTGATTAGAACCGATATCCGCACAGGATGTCGGTTTTTTTATGGCCGGCTTGCAGAATACTGAATGAAAAGGCGATTTGGCTTTGCACCCGCCAAAGGGATGGTCCATCATCAACCTTTTGCCGAGCGGGAGGAGCCATGTTTGTATTCGACGTCACCGGCGTTGCAGGGGCGCGAGCCGAGATCCGGGTTCAGGCGCTGGACTGGGGGCAGAGCGGCCCCGTCACCTTCCGCTGCGATGACGATCAACTGGCGGTGCTGCTGCTGACCGACTGCCGCTGCGATGCGGTGGGCTTCTTCAATCTGCTGGCGGGCTGCAAGCCGCTCTACCTGGAGCAGTGGCTCAGCTATCTGCAGGAGACCGGTCGCATTGCCAAGCAGAGCTGCCAGCTGGAGAGCCCGGCCCAGGAGGATTACCTCGCCAAGGCCGGTCTTGAACACGAAGAGCTCAATGCTCTGCTGGGGCAGGTCTATCAGGTGGCGGGTTTCAACCGGCTGCAGATCAACCGTTACCTCAAGAATCGCCATAACCCCACCACCCTGGCGACCCGTTACGATCAGAAGGAGCTGGAGCGCTATCGCCAGCTCAACGACATTATTCTGACTCTGCTGAAGTTGAAGCATCCTCAGTAAACAGCCCGAGCTGGCTGATATCCGGTCGCAACTGCTGGGGCTTGGCGATGAGATAGCCCTGCAGCCCGTCCACATACATGCCCTGCAGCAGCTGCTTCTGACCCAGCTGCTCCACCCCTTCCGCAATCACCTGACACCCCATCCGGTGTGACACGTCGACGATCATCCGCACGAACTGCTGGTTGGTCAGATCCTGCTCCAGCCCGGTGATGAGGGCCGGATCCAGCTTGATGTAGTCGGGCTTGAGCTCGCGAAACAGGTTGAATGACCCTATCCCCTTGCCGAAGTTGCAGATGGCGGAGCGACTGCCGTTGCGCCTGAGCAGCTCGAACACCCGCTTGGCCCCGGTCAGGTTGCGCTCCAGATGTTCTTCATCCAGTTCGAACACCAGGTTGGCGCTGGTGTTGGGGTCGTTGAGCAGTTGTCGGTCCAGCCAGATCAGAAAGGCGCTGTTTTGCAGCAGGTTGCTGGAGAGGTTGATGCCCCAGCGACTCTGATTCGAGCCAAAGGCCCGGTATTGGCGCATGACGTGGGTCACCAGCATCTGTTCCAGCCGCATCACCATGTCCAGCCGCTGGGCCATGGCGAACAGGGTGTCGGTGGGTAGCACAGTGCCGTCGGCACTGCTGAAACGGGTGTAGATCTCGTTGTAGGCCAGCATGCTGCGGTGCATGGGCTGGATCGGCTGGTAGGTGAAGCTGATCCGCTCCTGCTCCAGCAACTCGGTCAGCACCAGCTTCCAGTGATGCTGCCCCTGCAGTTCCACCACGCTGTCATCCTGCTGGATGGCCCAGCCGTTGACCGTCTCGGTCTGGGCGCGGGCCAGCGCCAGATCCGCCCTGGCCAGAATGGCCTCGATCTTCTGGCCGCTGCTGAGCCGGGTCAGCCCGGAGTAGGCGGCGCTCTCCAGTTCATGCTGCTGCTGATAGTGATCGAAGGCGATTTTCAGATCCCGCCCGAGCAGGGGGGGTGGGATGTTGGCGACCGGTTGCACCAGCACCGCGAAGTCGGCCCCCGAGATGCGGTAGACCTGATGGCCGGGGAAGCGGCTCACCACCCTGGTGATGATATTGGCGATATCCTTGATGTAGGCGTCTCCCGACTGAAAGCCGCGCTGGGCGTTGAGCTTGCCAAGCTCGGTAGCGCGGATCAGCACCAGGGTGGCGGTCTGGGTGTCCTGATCCCGCTGCAGCAGCTCGGTCATGTCGCGGCGAAAGGCATGGCGGTTTTGCAGCTGGGTCAGTTCGTCCTGGGTTGCCTGATTGTGCAGCTCGCTGATCTGGCGGTGGGCGTCGCGCTCGGCCTCGTTGAAGTGGGCGAGCAGCTGCTGCAGGGCGGCCTGGGCCTCGGGGGTGGTCAGACAGGTGGGGTCACGCAGTTGCAGTGCCCGGCACCACACCTGCTCCTGGTGACTGCGCTCCACCTGCTGGAGGCGCAGGGTCAGCATGCTCAGCAAGCCAAAGCCGAGCAGGCTGGTGGCGAGGATGATAAGCAGGGTCAGCAGCGTGCTGGTGAAGGCGAGCCAGAGCCCCTGCAACAGCAGCAGGGGAGCACAGAGGAGAGCGATCACCAGCAGCTGGTTGCTCCCGAGCTTGTTCAACATGGTGTCATCCTTGATGATGTCGTTGATGCTGAAATTCTAACCAAGCTCGCGCCGCAAAGCATGAGATCCCGCTCAACTCCTGGAAAAGGGTCAATTGAAATCAGTTAAATGTGAGTGAAACCACTTTCATGGCGCCGGAAACAGGCGAAGATGAATCGAAAATGGACCAAAACAATGCAGAGGTAATTATGTTGTTAGAACCCGTAAATACTGCCAAAGCACGGCAACTATTGAACCAGAGTATGGCCTTGGTGCTCGCGGGGGGACGGGGCAGTCGCCTGAAGCAGTTGACCGACAACCGCGCCAAGCCTGCCGTCCATTTTGGCGGCAAGTTCCGCATCATCGACTTCGTGCTCTCCAACTGCATCAACTCCGGCATTCGCCGGGTCGGGGTGGTGACCCAGTACAAGTCCCACAGCCTGCTGCGCCACCTGCAATCAGGCTGGTCCTTCCTGCGCTACCAGATGAACGAGTTCATCGACTTGCTGCCCGCCCAGCAGCGGGTGGACGAGGTGCACTGGTATCGCGGCACCGCCGACGCCATCTACCAGAACGTCGACATCATCCGTGACTACGGCCCCAAATACATAGTGGTGCTGGCGGGGGATCACATCTACAAGATGGACTACGCCGCCATGCTGCTCGATCACGTGCGCCTCGGCGCCAAGGTGACGGTGGCCTGCATTGAGGTGCCGCGCGCGGATGCCTCCGCCTTCGGGGTGATGAACATCGACGAGCAGCGCAAGATCCGCGCCTTCGTGGAGAAGCCGGCCAATCCGCCCGCCATGCCGGGTAACGAAAACGTCTCCCTGGCCTCCATGGGCATCTACATCTTCGAGGCGGAGTACCTCTATCAGCTGCTGGAAGAGGACATCCACAACCAGGAGTCCAAACACGATTTCGGCATGGACGTGATCCCGCGCATCGTGGGGGAGGGCAAGGCGTTTGCCCACCCGTTCACCATGTCCTGCGTGGGGGCCAAGGAGGGGCAGAAACCCTACTGGCGCGACGTGGGTACCCTGGATTCGTTCTGGGAGGCCAACATGGATCTCGCCTCCGTGGTGCCCGAGCTCGACATCTATGACGAGAACTGGCCCATCTGGACCAGCCAGACCATGACGCCGCCGGCCAAGTTCGTGCAGGACAGAAATGGCCAGCACGGCATGACCATCAACTCCATGTTCGCGGGGGGCTCGATCGTCAGTGGCTCCTTCGTGCTCAACTCCGTGCTGTTCACCCATGTGCGGGTGCACTCCTTCTGCACCCTGGATCAGGCCATCATTTTCCCCGGTGTCGAGATTGGCTCGGGTTGCCGGTTGCGGCGGGTGGTGGTGGACAAGGGCTGCAAGCTGCCCGACGGGCTGGTGGTGGGGGAGAACGCCGACGAGGACAGCCGCCGCTTCTATCGCTCCGAGCAGGGTATCGTGCTGGTGACCAAGGAGATGCTGGCCAAGCTGGGGTGATGTCACGCCCAACACCAGACGCCACAACTAAAAAGGGAGCCGATATGGCTCCCTTTTTCTATTCAGCGAGTGGCTGATTATTTTTCGGTGATCAGCGCCTTGGCGGCCATCACCATGGCGGTGCCGTGCTTGCCACCGGCGGCGGTCACTTGCGGGACGCCATCTTCGTCGGTGTCACCACCGGCCCCTTCGATGACGTTCTCGCCGGAGTCGCCGATCCACTCGGCCATCTGCATGCCGCCGTTGACGGTGCCACGGAACCAGCTCACGTAGCGCTGGGTCAGCTGGGCCAGCTCCAGCGCCGGGGCTTTCTCGCCGCCTTCGTTGCGCAGGTTCAGCATGGCGGAGCGCAGGGCGCCGGAGATGGCGGCCTGGGTCCAGGGGGTGTATTCGCCCTGCTTGCCGGCGAGCCAGGTACCGGCCTTGGCATTGAAGTAGGCCTTGTCGGCGGCGATGAACAGCTCGCGCGCCGCCGTGCGGTACTTGGCATCCGAGGTCGCCAGGAAGGCGGCGGTCAGGCCGCGGATGGCGGCAAACTGCGCATCGATGGACTGGCCGGCATCGAGCTTGCCACCCAGGGTGATCCCATCGTGTACCAGCCCATTTTTGCCCTTGAGATTGGTGAGGATGAAGTCGGCCTGCTGGCGGATCAGCACCAGCGCCTGCTGGCCCTGAGCGGTCTTCAGGTTCAGCTCGCCATTGTCACCAGCGGCGTAACCGACCGGCAGTGCATTCTGGGCGCGCTGGAAGATCTGCAGGGCGACCAGGCTGTAGGCGGCGTCAAAGGTGGTGACGTGCTTGCCCTGTTTGCCGGCCTGCCAGCTGTCGACCAGGGTGCCGGCCTTGGGTTCGAAGTGCAGGGCATTGAGGTTCTTGAACACCATGCCGGAGAGGTTCAGCGCCAGGGAGAAGGCATCGTCACCCGCTACCAGCTTGGCGGCATCGCTGCCCTTGTTGGCGGCCGGTGCGGCGGCGAACGGGGCACCGTCAAACACGGCGTGGAAGGCCGGGTTCTGGTTGGTGTTGGCGCTGCGCTGATCGGTGAAGGCGTAGAACTCGGAGAGCGGCCACAGCATCATCCAGGCGTCGCGCAGCTGGGCGGAGCCGTCCACCACCTCGAGCTTGCCGATGGCGCCGACGTCGTTCTTGCCGGTCTCGGTCACTTTTACCTGATGGGGGAAGTAGACGATACCCTTGGCCGGATCGTACTGCGGGGTGATCTTGGCGCCCAGCTGCTTGCCGTCAAAGCCGAGCTGACCCTGCAGGATGGCCAGCTTGTCGATGGACTGCTCGGTCAGCATCATGCCGTTGAAGCCGTCGGCGGCAGAGACCCCCAGCTTGTGCTTGCCGTCCTGATCCATGGTGGCGGACGCGGCTTCCACCTCTTCATCGGTCTCGGCCACGTGCATGCCACCGAGGAAGTCCTGGGACCACATCACCTCTTTGAGCAGGATGCCGCCCACGGCTGCCGGCACCAGCAGATTGTCACTGCCGCTCCAGCGCAGGGTGGTGTAGTCGCGGAAGTAGGCCGGCACCTGGGTCTTGACGCTCTTCTCGTTGCCCTTGGCGGTCTTGATGGTGATCTGGTCGCCGTTGACCGGGGTGGCGTTGACGGCTTGCGCGAACTCCGGATTGGCGGAGGAGTAGGGCAGGGAGAGGGGATACATGCCCTGCGGCACTTCATCGGCCGGGAAGCCGACCGCATCGGCCATGGCCAGCACCCGCTGGCCGAGGGAGGCCATGGTGCCGCCGCGAGCCTGGTTTTGCGGCCCGTTCACCAGATGGGGGCCCATGCCGGATTGGTAGTTGAGGGCGTACATCGCCTCTTCGGAGTATTCGTAGGATTCGATGCCGGCGGCGAAGTCGAACGGGGTTGGCTCATTGGCGCGGTTGGCGTCCAGCACATCCAGATCCAGACCGAGGGCCTCGGCCAGCGGCTCGCCGGAGAGTTCGAACTCGGTGTAGGCCAGCATGTTGGCGGCAGTGTTGAATGTCTTGTCTTCTACCTTGACGGCGGCGTGTGCGGCGCCGCTCAGGATCGCGCAGGCGATCGCCTGGACCAGTACGGTTTTTCTCATGTCCCTTCTCACCATATGTTTGATTTTATTATGACGCTTCTCATGAATCTAAATGAGAATGGTGTGCATTATGAGGCAAAGGGGGAAGCTTGAGAAGAAAAAACCGCGCCCCTGGAGTTGAAGAGAAGAGGGGCGCGGTTGGGGGTCAGAGCAGCTTGAAGGGGATGACCAGCCGGCCGGGCTCCACCTTGAGTGCCTCGACTTTATCTTTGATCCTGGCTTCGTTCTTGCGACTGCCGTCCAGCCGGTAGACGGGGGTCTGGGAGAGGAACAGCGAGAGCGACTGGTTGAAGGTGGGCAGCAGCGGGGTGAGGGCGGTGCCCACGTCGGCCGGCTCGGTCTTGACCGAGATGAGCTCGAGATCGCGCAGGTAGATGGCGCCCTGCTCGGCCACGTAGTCGGGGCGGGCGCTCAGGGAGAGGCGGATCTTCATCTGCTGGCTGCCAAGGGGGCTCGCCACCTGCAGATCGCCGGCGGCATCCAGTTCGACCCGGTTGGCCTGGCGGCGACCGATGCGGCTTTGCATCTCATCGAGGCGGATCTTGCTCGACATGATGCCGGGGATCCCCAGCTGCTTTTCGAAGGCGACCCTCTCTTTGAGGTATTGGTTGATCTCCCCTTCGCTGACGTTGTACTGGGTGAGTGAACAGGCGGCCAACAGCAGGCTGAGGGGGAGCAGAAGCAGGTGCTTTAACATCGAGGATCCCGTGGGTTGAGACAATGGTCATAAAGATGGCGCCATCTTAGGGGGAAATGGCGTTCGCTGCCAGCGCGGGCGGCGAGCCCGCGGTTTTTGTCGCAGCCTCATATGGGGGGTTGGCTGTGGTGCTCATACGGACAAGGCTGGCCGGACCTGCACGGTGGGCCGCAGCAGCCGTGGCACATGCCATATCCACAGATAAGTTCCAGTTTTATCGGCATAAAAATCCCATTGACCGGGGGATTTCAAAGCGAGTATTTTACCGCCGCACAAATACAAACTGATAATCATTATCATTTTGAATCATATTTGAGGGTGTAACGTGGATACTCTTGTGATGGAAAATAGCGCGCCTGCCCAGGCTGCGTCTTCGCCCGAATTCTTGTTTACCTCGGGTCAGGGTACGCTCAGTGCCACTGATCTGGGCCTGCCTATCACCACCCCCGCCTGTGAATGGCCTTTGCTAGAACAACAGATTGCCGATGCGCTGGCAGCCGCCAGTGCCGCCGGCCAGGCCAACCCCCTGCTCATCGGTGCCTTCGCGTTCGACCCGGCGGAAGCCTCCTGCCTCTATGTGCCCGGCCGCTATGAGCGGGGCGATCGCCCTGTCCCGCCGGCACAGGTGCCGGCGACAGCGGCGATGGCAGAGCAGGCCGTCGAGGCCAACCGGGTCATCTCGGTGCAGAGCACCCCGCCGGCCAGCGAATTCCAGGCCTCGGTCAGTGCGGCGCTGGATGCGTTTGCACAAGGCCGGCTCGCCAAGGTGGTGCTGTCGCGCAAACTCACCCTTACCCTGCACCAGCCCGCCGACCCTAAGCGGGTGATGGCCCGTTTGATGGCCCAGAATCCCCACGCCTTCCACTTCTCCCTGCCGCTCGGCCAGCACCGCCGCCTGCTTGGCGCCAGCCCGGAGCTGCTGCTGAGGGTCAGCGGGGGAGAGGTGTTCACCCACCCGCTGGCGGGCTCCGCCCGTCGGGCGAGCGAGCCGGCGCAAGATGAAATGGTGGCCCGGGATCTGCTGGCTTCTCGCAAGGATCAGCATGAGCACCGCCTGGTGATCGACGAGATCCGCCGGGTGCTGACGCCCCACTGCCGCGAGCTGGCGATCCCCGCTCATCCTTCCCTGATGAGCACGGATACCCTCTGGCATCTGGGTACCCCCATCGCCGGGCGGCTCAATGGCGGCGAGGCATCGGTACTATCACTTGCCTGCCAGCTTCATCCCACCCCGGCCCTGTGCGGCTATCCCACCGATCTGGCCCGCCAGTTCATCCGCGAGCAGGAGCCCTTCCGGCGCGCCCTGTTCAGCGGCATCGTCGGCTGGTGCGACAGCCAGGGCAACGGCGAGTGGGCCGTGGTGATCCGCTGCGGTGTGCTCGACGGCCATCAGGTTGAGCTGTTTGCCGGCGCCGGTATCGTCGCGGGCTCGGATCCCGCCATGGAGTGGGCCGAGACCGGCACCAAGCTGGGCACCATGCTCAAGGCCCTTGGCCTGGATTTGGAGGTGGCGCAATGACCCAGTCCAACCGCTTCCTGCCCTATACCCGCTGGCCTGACGCATTGGCCCAGCTGTACCGCGCCAAGGGCTATTGGCGTGGCGAGCCGCTGACCGCCATGCTGGCGCGTCAGTGCGAACTGGCCCCCGACGCCGAGGCCATCCTCTGCGGCGAGCGCCGCTTCAGCTATCGCGAGCTGGACACCGCCTCGAGCCGGCTGGCCGCAAATCTGGCCCGCCACGGCCTGGGGGTGGGGGACACAGCGCTGGTGCAGCTCCCCAACGTGGCCGAGTTCTATCTGGTGTTCTTCGCCCTGCTCAAAGTCGGCATAGCGCCGGTCAACGCCCTGTTCAGTCACAACCGGCTGGAGCTCCTCTCTTATGCCGAGCAGATCACTCCGCGCCTCTTTGTCGGCTCGCTGGCTCATCCGCTGTTTGCGAGCAAGGGGCGCGAGAGCGAGCTGCTGACAACCATAGACGCCGAACTGGTGCTGCTCGATGGCGAGAGCGGGGAACTGGGGCTGACCCACTGGTTGACGAAGGTGGCTGAGAGTGAGCCGGTGAAATCTGGCCCGACCCCGGCGGACGAGGTGGCCTTCTTCCAGCTCTCCGGTGGCAGCACCGGCACTCCCAAGCTCATCCCCCGCACCCACGATGACTACCTGTACAGCGTGCGCCGCAGCAATGAAATATGTGAATTGGGGCCCCATACCCGCTATCTGTGCGCCCTGCCGGCGCCCCACAACTTCCCCTTGAGTTCTCCGGGTGCCCTGGGGGTGTTCGAGGCGGGCGGCACCGTGGTGCTCGCACCCGACCCCAGCCCCATCAGCTGTTTCCCGCTGATCGCCCGCCACCGGGTCAACCTCACCTCGCTGGTGCCGCCGGCGGTCTCGCTCTGGCTGCAGGCAGCGGAAGCGGACCCCGCTGCGCGCACTCAGCTCGAGAGCCTCGACTTGCTGCAAGTTGGCGGCGCCAAGCTGGGGGAGGCGGTGGCCAGCAAGATAGGGCCGCTGCTCGGTTGCCGGCTGCAGCAGGTGTTCGGCATGGCGGAGGGGCTGGTCAACTACACCCGGCTGGACGACCCCGATGAGAAGGTGATTCACACCCAGGGCCGCCCCATGAGCCCGGACGACGAGGTGCGCATCCTCGATGAGGCGGGCAATCCGGTCGCCCCCGGCCAGCCTGGCGCCCTGCACACCCGCGGCCCCTATACCTTCCGCGGTTACTACCAGAGCCCGGCTCACAACACCCGGGTGTTTGATGCCGAGGGCTTCTACTGCTCCGGCGATCTGGTGGTACAGGATGCCGATGGTTACCTCACCGTGGTAGGGCGGCAGAAGGATCAGATCAACCGGGGCGGTGAGAAGATCGCAGCGGAAGAGGTGGAAAACCAGCTGCTGCACCACCCGGCCATCACCCATGCGGCCCTGGTCTCCATGCCCGACAGCGCCATGGGGGAGAAGAGCTGCGCCTTTATCGTCACCACCGAGCCGGGGCTCAAGCCGCTGGCCTTGCGCAAGTTTCTGCGTGAGCGCGGGGTGGCGGACTTCAAGCTGCCCGACCGTTTCGAAACCCTGGACGCCCTGCCCATGACGGCGGTGGGCAAGATTGACAAGCAGGGGCTGCGGGCGCGCATTGCGCACGCCATCGCCGCCAACCAGTCCCTGACAACAGCATAAAACTAAAAGGAATCATGACGTTATGGCTATCCCAACCCTGAACAATTACGCCATGCCCAGCCAGTGGAAGGCCAACAAGGTCAACTGGACCCTGGATCCCAAACGCGCCGCCCTGCTGATCCACGACATGCAGGAGTACTTCACCGCCTTCTATGGTGAAAACAGCCCGCTGATCGCAGCGCTCACCGAGCGCCTGGCCGCCGTGCGCAAACAGTGCAAGGCCCTCGGCATCCCGGTCTTCTACACCGCCCAGCCCAAGGATCAATCCCCTGAAGATCGCGCCCTGCTCAACGACATGTGGGGCCCGGGTCTCAACAAGCGGCCAGAGCAGCAGCAGGTGGTGGCGGCGCTGCGCCCAGAGCGTGACGACACCGTGCTGGTCAAGTGGCGTTACAGCGCCTTCCAGCGCTCCGAGCTTGAGCAGATGCTCAAAGCGCTGGGGCGGGATCAGCTGATCATCGGCGGCATCTACGGCCATATCGGCTGCATGATGACCGCCTGCGACGCCTTCATGCGCGACATCCAGCCCTTCTTCCTGGCGGACGGGGTGGCGGACTTCTCCCTGGCCGATCACCAGATGGCGCTCGACTACGTGGCGACCCGCTGCGGCAAGGTGATCCCCTGCGAGGAGGTGCTGGCCCTTGCCCCGGCGTCCGCTTCTGCCGCCCAGACTAATCCGCTCCTGACCAATCCGTTGCTGACGTATGAGGGGCTCAAGGCGCGGCTGCTGAGCCATATCGACGAGGACGAAGGGGAGTTTGACCCCGACGAGAACCTCATCGACTACGGTCTGGATTCGGTGCGGATCATGGCCCTGCTCACCGAGTGGCGCGCCGCCGGGGTGGAGCTCGGCTTCGTGGATCTCGCCAAGCTGCCGACCCTCAACGGCTGGTGGCGCCTCATCGAGGCCAAGCTGGCAGCCCAGGCGCTGGAGGTGGCCCCATGAACCGCTTCCCCTTGACCATTCCCCAGCAGGGGCTCTGGTCCGGACATCTGTTAAACGACGACAAGGCGATGTTCAACACCGCCGAGTGCATCGCCTTCGACGGCAAGGTCGAGGCGGCCGTGCTGGCCGCAGCCCTTGCCAAAGCGGTGGGGGAGTGCGAGGCACTCAAGGGCTACTTCGAAGACGATAAGGAGGCGGTCTGCTTCGTCTCGCATGAGCTGCCCCTGGCCTATGAAGAGGTCTCCCTCGAGCGCGATGACGAGACGCTGGCCCGCGCCTGGGCCTGGGCCGATCTGCGCCGCCCGTTCGAGCTGACCCAAGAGGCGCCCTGCCGTTTCGCCTTGCTGCGCGGCCCCGGCCGCGATTATCTCTACAGCTGCGTGCACCACATCGCCCTCGACGGCTTTGGCACTACCTTGCTGTTCCAGCGCATCGCCGAGTTGTATGCAGAGGGGCTGGCCGGTGAGATGAACTCCCCATCCCCCTTCGGCTCGTTGGCGGAGGTGCTGGCCGAAGAGGCGAGCCGCGAGCAGAGCGGCAAGAACGCCGCCGCTCGCGCCTTCTGGCAGGAGCAGTTGAAGGAATGGCCCGAGGTGACATCCTTTGGCGAGACCCGCGCGCCCATCGCCGCCGAATTTATCCGCGAGAGCTGCCCGCTGCCGGCGGTGCTGTGGCAATCCCTGACCGGCTTTGCCGACGAGCACAAGCTGGGCTGGCCCGATCTGCTGCTGGCCGGCCTGTCTGCACAGCTGTCGCTGTCGAGCGGCCAGGATAAGACCCTGCTTGGCCTGATGATGATGAACCGCATCGGCTCGGCATCGTTGACTGTGCCCTGCATGCAGATGAACATCACCCCCCTTGCTCTGGAGCTCGAAGAGGGGCTGAGTCTGGCGGGAGCCGCCGGCGCCGTGGCCAAGGCCAAACGCGGGGTGCGCAAACACCAGCACTACCGCTACGAGCTGCTACGCCGCGACCTTGGCCTGGTGGGGGGCGACAAGCGCCTGTTCGGCCCGCTGGTCAACATCATGCCGTTCGATCACGCTCGCCGCTTCGGGCCACTATCTGCCCATATTCTCAACATCAGTGCCGGCCCGGTGGAGGATCTCACCATCGAGGTGCAGGTTGGCGTCGATGGCCAGCCCAGACTGGATCTGGACGCCAACCCCGGCTGCTATCAGCAGGGGGATCTGGCGGCCATCGCCGATACCCTGTTTACCCTGCTGGGCCGCTGGCTGGCCGAGCCCGCCCAGACGCTGGGGGCGCTCAAGGCCGACTGGCTGGCGGAGCAGCGGGCCAGCGCCCTGATCGCCGGCCCCACCCATGAAGTGATCAAGACGCGGCCGGTGCTGGAGGCGCTCTGCCACTTCGCCGCCCAGACCCCGGACAAGATCGCGCTGGAGCAGGGAGAGGCCCGCTTCAGTTATGAGGCGCTGCTGGCCCGATCTGAACAGATGGCGGCCGCCCTGCAGGCCGCAGGCGTCGCCCCCGGCGACAAGGTGGGGGTCATGCTGGCCCGCACCCCCCAGGCCATCTTCGCCCAGCTGGCGGTGCTGCTGGCGGGCGCCGTCTACGTGCCGCTCGACCCCGAGCAGCCGCTGGAGCGCCAGGGCCATATTCTGCGGCTGGGGGAGGTCAAGACTCTGATCACCCAGGCCGAGTACCGTCACAAGCTGGCCAGCCTGTTTGAGGGGCGTACTCTCTTGGTTGGGGATCTTCTGGCGGGGGATCTGGTGAGCGATAACCGCTTGAATCAGCCGGCCGCCGGCCGCGCCGTCGCCTACCTGATGTTCACCTCGGGCTCCACCGGCCTGCCCAAAGGGGTGGCAGTGAGCCACGGCGCGCTGGATCACTTCGCCGCCGCCGCCCGCTGCCGTTATCACCTGGATGAAGAGGCGCGGATGCTGCAATTCGCCCCCTTCAACTTCGACGCCAGCATCGAGGAGGTGTTCGCCACCCTGAGCGCCGGTGCCACCCTGGTGCTGCGTACCGACGCCCTGCTCGAATCCATGCCCGCCTTTGCGGCCGGGGTGGAGCAGATGGGGATCACCCACCTCGATCTGCCCACCGCGTTCTGGAACGAGTGGGTGGTGGCGCTGACGGCGGGCCAGGCCCATATCCCTGCCAATCTGGCCACCGTCATCATTGGCGGCGAGGCGGTCTACCCCGAGCAGCTGGCCCAGTGGCAGCGCCAGGGCCGCTCCGATGTGCGCCTCTTCAACACCTACGGCCCCACCGAAACGACCGTGGTGGTGACCACCCAGGAGTTGCAACAGGAAGACCCGAGCCAGACCCAGTTGCCCATCGGCCTGCCGCTGCCCGGCATGCAGGCGCTCATCCTGGGGGCGGGGGAGCAACCCGCCAGCGAGGGGGAGCTGGTGCTGCTCGGCCCGCAGCTGGCCAACGGCTATGTGGGCAGCGCGCAGAGCGCGAATGTGCAGAGTGCGCAGGGCGGTTTCGGCACCCTGCGGGTTGGCGCGGAGCAGATGCCCGTCTATCGCACCGGCGATCGGGTGCGCCTGGTAGACGGCCGGCTGGTCTACCTCGGTCGGCGCGACAATGAATTCAAGATAAGCGGCTATCGCATCCAGCCCGGTGAGGTGGAAGCCCAACTGCTGGCCCTGCCGGGGGTGGACGAGGCCTGCGTGCAGGGGGTGAGCATCGGCAGCGTGCGCCGGCTGGTGGCCTTTGTGGCGGGGCCGGAGTGCGACAGCCGGGTCATCAAGGCGCAGCTGGCCAAGGTGTTGCCTGCCGCCATGATCCCCACCGACTATCGCCACTATGACCAGCTGCCCCGCACCGGCTCCAACAAGCTGGATCGCAAGGCCCTGCTGGCCGCCTACCAGGCGGGCGGCGAAGCCCTGACCCTGGGCAGCGAGACCGAGAACCGGGTCGGCGCCATCTGGCAGCAGATCCTGGGGCTCGCCACCATGGCGCCCGCCGACAACTTCTTCGAACTGGGGGGCCAGTCCCTGCAGACCATTCAGATCGTCAACCGGCTCGGCGCCGAGTTTGGGGTGCAGGTCAAGGTCTCCGATGTGTTCGATCACCCTCGCCTA
The DNA here is from genome assembly GCF_049860615.1 of Aeromonas sp. FL131. NCBI lineage: Bacteria > Pseudomonadati > Pseudomonadota > Gammaproteobacteria > Aeromonadales > Aeromonadaceae > Aeromonas > Aeromonas sp. FL131. The sequence goes on along the minus strand of NZ_CP187595.1, from coordinate 2,106,688 downwards.
GACGACTTCTGCCGTTTCCTCGACGGCCTGCTTGCCGAGGACGAAGAGAGCGTGGAGATGGTGTGGTGATGAACAAGGAGCAACAAGCAATGGCCTTTGATTTCACTGGCAAGCGGGTCTGGGTGACCGGGGCCGGGCGCGGCATCGGCCGCGAGGTGGCGACGCAGTTCGTGGCAGCCGGAGCAATCGTGGTGGGGCTGGATCTGGCATTTCCCGAAGCCGACTACCCCTATGCCACCCGGCTGCTCGATATCGGCGATTCGAAGGCGGTCAACGCCTGCTGCGCAGCGCTGCTGGCGGACGGCGGGCTCGATGTGCTGGTGAACGGGGCCGGGGTCTTGCGCCTCGGTTCTACCGAAGTCCTGAGCGATGACGACTGGCACGACTGCATGACGGTCAACGCCAGCGGCGTCTTCTATCTGCTGCGGGCCCTGGTGCCCCACTTCAAGGGGCAGCGGCGCGGAGCCATCGTCACCATCGGCTCCAACGCCGCCCATGTGCCGCGCATGCAGATGGCGGCCTACTGCGCCTCCAAGGCGGCGGTCACCAGCTTGACCCAGACGGTGGGGCTGGAGCTGGCACCCTTCGGCGTGCGCGCCAACCTGGTGTCGCCGGGCTCGACGGATACCCCCATGCTGCGCGGCATGCTGCCGAATGAAGAGGCCATGGCCCGCACCATTGCCGGGTTGCCGGAGCAGTTCAAGCTCGGCATCCCCCTGCGCAAGGTCGCCACCCCGGCGGAGATCGCCCATACCGTCCTCTTCCTGGCCTCGGATCTGGCCAGCCACATCACGCTGCAGGATCTGGTCGTCGACGGCGGCGCCACCCTGAGTGCCTGAGGCTTGAGAAACAGATGAACAATATGATTTTGCTGTTGAAACAGCTGGAACGGCAGGGGGTCAAGCTGGCGCTGAACGACAAGGGCCAGCTTATCTCCCAGTCGAGCAAGGAGGCGGTGACGCCGGCCATCGGCGCCACCATCAAGGCCCACAAGGATGAGCTGGTGCGCTGCCTGGCGGCCCGTGCCGCCTTCGAAGAACCTATCGTCGCCGAGGGCGCCCGGCAGGGCCCGCTCTCCTCGTCCCAGAGCGGGCTCTGGTTTATCGAGCAGTACGAGGAGGCCTCCCACCTCTACAACATGCCGGTCTATTTTCGCGTCAAGGGAGAGCTGGATACGGCGGCGCTGGAGTTTGCCTTCGACCACCTGTTTGCCCGCCACCCCAGCATGCGCACCCGCTTCATCAAGGACGAGGCGGGCAGGGGCGCCCAGGAGATCCTGCCCCACACGCCTTTCAAGTTGCAGATTGAGGACGTGAGCGCAGAGCCCGCTGCCGAGCGTGAGGCCTATGTGGCCCGCCGGGTGCGGGAAGAGATTGGCCGCCCCTTCTCCCTGACCCAGGGGGATCTGAGCCGGGTGCACCTGATCCGGCTGGGCAGCCGCGAGCACGTGCTGCTGATCACCCAGCACCACATCATCTCCGACGGCTGGTCGGTCAAGAACATGTTCGCGGATCTCAAGCGCGCCTTTCTTGCCCATCAGAACCGCGAGCCCCTGCAGGTGAGCGAACTGCCGCTCACCTACATCGACTATGCCCGCTGGTTCAACTCACCGCGTTTTCTCGATTATCACGCCGAGTTCAAGCCGTTCTGGGTCGACCGGCTCGGTGGCAGCCCCGAGGTGCACGGCCTGCCGCTGGACAAGCCGCGCCCGGCCCATCAGGACAGCGGCGGCGAGCTGGTCTTCTCCACCATCGACAACGATCTGTGGGAGAGCTTCAAGCGCCTCTGCCAACGTCACAGCACCTCCAACTTCATCGGTCTGCACGCCCTGTTTGCCCTGCTGATGGTGCGCCAGAGCGGCGAGAAGGAGGTGGTGATCGGCACCCCGCTCGCCTATCGCGAGCGCCATGAGATCGAGTCCCTGGTGGGCTTCTTCGTCAACACCCTGGTGCTGCGCACTCAACTCAGCGGCAAGCCCAGCTTTGTCGACTATCTGCAGCAGTGCCGGGAGGAGGATCTGGCGGCCTTCGATCACCAGCTCTACCGCTTCGAGGCGCTGGCCGAGGCCATCGGCGCGGATCGCACCACCGCCATCAACCCCATCTTCCAGATCATGCTGGTCTATCAGGCCAAGGTGGACTTCAACGATCTCATCCCCGGCTGCCAGCTGGTGGAGGAGACCTCGCCTGTGCTGCCAGCCAAGACCGACATCTCGGTCAAGGTGACCGAGCTGATGGATTCGGTCAGGGTGGACTGGCTGTTTGCCACCGCCCTGTTCGAGCGAGAGACCATCCAGGCTCTTGCCGATCGCCTGCTGCACCTGATGCGCGCCATGGTGGCGGCCCCCGAGACCGACATCTGGCAACTGCCGCTGGAAGCGGGCACCGATCAGGCCGCGCTGGCCGCACAGCTTGCCGACTTGCCGCGGGATTACCCGAGCCGCGACACCCTGCTCTGCCATATCGAGCGGCGCGCTATTCAGTTGCCGGACGCGCTGGCGGTGAGCGACGGCGCGCAATCGTTGACCTATGGCGAGCTGGAGGTGCGTGCCAACCGGCTGGCCCACTGGCTGCAGGCCCAGGGCGTCACCCCGGGTGCCGCCATCGGCATCCAGGCCAGACGCGATGTCGCTTTCGTGATTGCCCTGCTCGCCTGCTGGAAGGCGGGGGCAGCCTATGTGCCGCTCGATCCTGCCTATCCCGCCGAGCGGCTGGCCCATATCTTAGGCGATGCATCCATCAGCCTGGTGTTGGGCGGCGTGCCGGACCCGCGGCTTGGCGAGGCGCTGGCGGGCACGACTGCCGAATATCACGATCTGCACGGGCTTGCACTGGACAAGATGCCAACCAGCACGCCCGCACTACCCCGGGACGCCGCCATGCTGGCCCAGATCATCTACACCTCCGGCAGCACCGGCCTGCCCAAGGGGGTCATGGTGGAGCAGGGCAGCCTGGTCAACCTGATGGCGGATCACGGCGAGCGCATCGCCCTTGATCAGAATGGTGCCATGTTCAACTGCATGTCCCTCTCGTTTGATGCGGGCAACATGACCAGCTTGCTGCCCCTGTACTGCGGCGCGGCCCTGCACTTCGGCGAGCCGGGCGAGGGGGTGATCGGTGCCGCGATCGCTTGCGGCGCCAGCCATATGATCCTGCCCACGGCGCTCTTGGCGAATCTATTGCCAGCGGCGGATCTCGGCTCCCTCAAGGCTATCGGCTTTGGCGGTGAGGCGTGCCCGAGCAGCCTGGTGGAGCGCTGGGGGGAGCGGGTGGCCTTGTTCAACATGTACGGCCCGACCGAGTGCACCGTCACCGCGCTCTGCGCGCGGCTCACCCCGGGGGAGCCCATCACCATAGGTCGCCCCGTCAACAACCTGAAGGCGCTGATCCTGGACGAGGCGGGCAACCTCTGCCCGGTGGGGGTCCCCGGTGAGCTCTGCCTGGCGGGGCTGGGGCTGGCCCGCGGCTACCTCAATCTGCCAGAGCGCACCCAGGAGGCCTTTATCGAGCTGGCGTTGGCGGAACGTACCCATCGCCTCTATCGCACCGGCGATCGGGCCCTGCTGCGCCGCGATGGCAACATCCAGTATCTGGGGCGGACAGACGAGCAGATCAAGCTGCGCGGCTATCGTATCGAGCCGGGGGAGATAGAGACCCGGCTTGCCGAATTGTGCCCGGTCATCCGCCAGATCAAGGTGGTGGTGCAGGAGGGTCGTCTGCTCGCTTACGCCTGTTTGCTGGCCGGGGCGAGCGAGCCCGACGGCGACGCCCTGCTACAGCGGGCCGGCGAGTGCCTGCCCGAATACATGGTGCCGGCCCGCCTCTGCTGGCTGCCCGAGATGCCGCTCACCCCCAACGGCAAGCTGGATTTGCGCCGCCTGCCCGCCATCGTCTGGCAGCAGAGCAAGGGCGAGCCGCAAAACGAACTGGAGCAGACCGTGCTTGCCATCTGGCAAGGGGTGCTCAAGCAGCCGCTCGGGGTGGAGGATGACTTCTTCCGCTTGGGTGGTGACTCCATCCTCAGCATCCAGCTCACCACCCGGTTGCGGGATGCGGGGCTGCACTGCAGCGTGAAGGACGTGTTCGAAGCCAAGACGGTGCGCCGCCTCTGCCGCCAGCTCGGCCAGCAGCAGGCGGTCAGCCACAGGAGCGAGCAGGGCAGCCTGACCGGCGAGTTCCCGCTCCACCCTATTCAGCACTGGTTCTTCGAACAGGGCTTTGCCAAGTCCGGTCACTGGAACCAGGGGGTGATCCTGCGCCTGCCGGCCGGGGTGGACGATGAGGCCCTGGGTGGCTGGCTGAATGCGTTGCGCCAGCATCACGATGCCCTGCGCCTGGCGGTGACCCCGACCGGCCAACGCTATTTGGCCGAGCTGGCATTGCCGCCGCTGCCGACCCTGGATGCCGCCAATCTCGACGAGGCCGGGCTGCAGGTCCGCCTGACCGAGCTGCAGGGAGATTTCGACCCTGCCAGCGGCCACACCCTGGCCTGGGCCCGCTTGCGCAATCTCTCTCTGGAAGGTGAGCGGGAGGGCGAGCGCGAGACGGTGGAGGGGCTCTTCCTCGCCTTCCATCACCTGGTCATCGATGCGGTTTCCTGGCGCATTCTGGCCGAGGATCTGGCACGGGTGAGCAGGGGTGAGCCGCTGCCCGCCAAGGGCAGCAGCTATCGCCAGTGGGGCGAGGGGCTAGCGGCCTACGCCAAACGGGAAGAGGAACAGCTTGGCTTCTGGCTGGCTCAGGGGGAAGGCAGCCAGGGTCACCTGCTGGAAGCGGCGCGCGCCGCCGATGGCCGCGCCGCCGCCAGCTTGCTGCAGCTGAGTCAGGAGACCACGGCTCGTCTCATCGACTCCGCCAACCAGGCCTACTTCACCCGGGTGCCCGACCTGTTGCTGGCGGCCCTGACCCGTACCCTGAGCGAGCAGGGTTACGGCAGCCGTCACTGCGTGATGCTGGAAGGGCATGGCCGTGAGGCCATCGATGCGGAACTCGACGTGAGCCGTACCCTGGGCTGGTTCACCAGCACCTACCCGTTGGCGCTGGCAGATGCCGGGGCGTGGGATGCGCTGGTGTGCGCCACCAAGGAGCAGCTGCGCGCCGTGCCGGACAAGGGGGTGGGCTTCAACGCCCTGCGGCTGCACCACCCACGTGGCTGGGCACTGCCCGAAGCCCTGGTGGTCTTCAATTACCTGGGGGTCAGCCATCAGGGCGAGGCTGCTCAGCCCTGGCAGCCCCTGCCGCTGGCGCCGGGGGCACCCACGTCCCCTGACAACCTGCCGCGCGAGCTGGTGAGCCTGCACGGGGGCGTGTTTGATGGCCGTCTCACCCTGCGCCAGGTGGGCGCCCTCAACCAGCAGGCGAGCGACGCCCTGATGACGCGGCTGGCGGACAACCTGACGGCGCTGGTGGAGCACTGCTGCGCGGTGAAGGCCCCGCGCCATACCCCGAGCGACTTCCCGGGGCTTGGCCTCTCGCAAGCTGCGCTCGATCGGGTGCTGAACGGGCGCGAGGTGGAGACCCTGCTGCCCATGACCTCGCTTCAGCAGAGCATGTTCCATCACAGGGCGCTGCTGCCCCGGGATCACGCCTATCACCTGCAGACCGAGATCGCCTATCACCAGCCGCTGGACGTGGCGGTCTACCGTCAGGCCTGGCAGGGGCAGATCGCCCGTTGGCCGGCCCTTCGCAGCGAACTGGTGCTGGCGGATGGGGTCGCGCTGCAGCGCATCCTCAAGCATGCCGAGTTGCCATTCCACTATGAGGACTTGTCCGAGGTGGGGAATGAGGCGGGAGAGGCACGGGTCCAGGCCTATCGCGAGCAGGATCTGGCCCGTCCGATCCCGCTGGAGCCGGCGCCCCTGCTGCGCCTTGCCTGCTTCAAATTGGCCCCCGATCACCACAAGGTGATCTTCAGCGCCCATCACGGCGTGCTGGATGGCTGGAGCGGCCCCGTGTTGCTGGGTTCCTTGCATCGCGGCTATCAGGCGCTGATGAACGGCCTGCTGCCACAAGCCGAGCCGGATACCGCCTGGCTCGAATTTGGCCGCCATATCGCCAGCCAAACCCGCAGCGCCGACGCCTACTGGCAGGGGCGTGGCGAGCTCCTGGCAACGCCTAACGATCTCGCCTGCCTGTTCGGGGTGACGCTGGACGCGGGCTCCAGCGGGCGCCATACCCAGCAGCGACCGGCGGTGTGCGCCACGGCGTTGCCGGCCGAGGTGGCGACCTTGCTCGCCCATCGTGCCCGCGACCTTGGCGTGACCGCGGGTCTGTTGGCCCAATATGCCTGGCACCGGCTGCTGGCACGCCGCTCTGGCGATGCCGTCACCCTGGTGGGCAACGTGACCCCAGGGCGTGACTATCCCATCGAGGGGATCACCGTGAGCGTCGGGCTCTACATCAACAGCCTGCCACTGGCCCTGGCGTGGCGCACCGAGCTGACCCTGGCCGAGCATATCGCCCGGTTGCAGACCGACCTGATGGCGCTCAATGAGCATGGCACCCAGTCGCTGGCGGCACTGACCAAAGGCCGGGCACGTCTGTTCCAGAGTCTGTTCGTGTTCGAGAACTACCCCATGCCGGCGGCCCCTGCCGCCCCCGAACCCCACCAGCTGGTGCCGCGCTTTGGCACCGTGGTGGAGAAGGTGGAGCTGCCGCTCTCCTTGGTGGTCAGCAGCCGGGGCGAGACGCTCCAGCTGCGCCTCGAGTTTGACGGCGAGCAGATCCCCGAGGTCCGGGCCGAGGCGGTGCTGGCTGACTGGCTGGCCGAGCTCGACTGGCTGGCGCAGGCGGATCTGAGCCAGCCGGCCAGAGTGGCGGCGGTACAGCCCCCGGTGATGCCACAGGTGGCCTCCACCAGGGCGGAGTCCGGCCTGGCTCAGCCGCCGGCCGAGGCCCGTGTGCTGGTGGCCCTGTGGGAGCGCCAGTGCGGCGTGCCCGGCATCTGGCAGCAGACCCTGTGTGAACTCGGGGTGGATTCGGTGCAGCAGCTCGCCCTGCTGGCGGCCCTCAACGAGGCGTTTGGCCAGGATCGGGCGCCGCTCACCCTGCAGACCCTCAAGGCCCATCCATCCCCCAGCCGGCTCTATCGACACTGGCTGGTGCGCCAAACGGAGGCCGCGCTATGACAGTGACCATCAAGCATGAGGCTCCGCTCATGCAAACCCGGCCTGCCCCCCGTGAGGGGGCGGCCAACCTGGGCGCGCGGCTGGCGGCATGTCTGGCCGCCACCCCGCTGGCCCCCGCCATTTGTATGGGCGGGGAGTACCTCAGTGAGGGCGGATCAGATGAGCAGTGGCTTAGCTATGGCGCGCTCAATGATCGGGTGGCCCGGATTGCCGCCCGCCTGCAGGGGCTGGCGGTGGGGGAGCGGGTCGGCCTCTATCTCTCCCGCAGCCCCGATCTGGTGGCCAGCCTGCTGGCCTGCCTGCGGCTCGGCCTCACCTTCGTGCCCCTTGAGCCGGACTTTCCGGTGGAGCGGCTGCAGGGGATCGCCCGCCAGGCGCGCCTGTCGGCGGTGATCTGCGACGGCGACAGACCGGCCCCCGCCTTTGGCTGTCCGCTGCGTACCCTCGACGGGCCCGCAGCGGCAGGGGCCGTCTCCTGGCCTCAGGTGGATGACGCCCTGGCTGCCTACATGATGTTCACCTCGGGCTCCACCGGCGAGCCCAAGGGGGTGGTCATCAGCCGGCGGGCCCTGCTCTGCTTCCTCGACGGGATCCGCGAGCGGCTCGGGCTCTCACCGAACAGCCACTGGCTCTTCATCACCACCCCGGCCTTTGATATCTCGCTGCTGGAGATGCTGGGGCCGCTCTGGGGCGGTGGCCGGCTGACGGTGGCTGGCGGTGAGCACAACAAGGATCCGCTGGGGATGCTGGCGCTGCTCGAGGCCGACCCCTCCATCAACTGGCTGCAGGCCACCCCGGCCTGCTGGCGCATGCTGCTCAAGGCCGGTTGGCAGGGGCGCAATACCCTCACCGCCCTGTGCGGCGGCGAGGCACTGGACTCAGTGTTGGCCGAGCAGCTCTGTGCCCGCACCCGGCGACTGTGGAACTGCTACGGGCCCACAGAGGCCACCGTCTGGTCGCTGGTGAGCGAGGTGCGCTGGCCGCCGACTGATGGCCAGATCACCATCAGCCACAGCCTGCCCGGCTATCGGCACTGGGTGCTGGACGAAGCGGGGCAACCGGTGGCAGAGGGGGAGTGCGGGGAGCTCTGCATCGAGAGCCCGGCCCTGTGCGAGGGGTACTGGCGCAAGCCTGCCTTGACCAGCGCCGCCTTCCTGCGCCTTGCCACCCATCGCCTCTATCGCACCGGCGATCGGGTACGACGGCTGGGGGCGGACAGCTTCCTCTATCTGGGTCGGCGCGACGATCAGGTCAAGCTGCGCGGTTTTCGCATCGAGCTCGGCGAGGTGGAGGCGGGGCTGCGCCGCCAGGCCGGGGTGCAGGAGGCGGCGGTGCGTCTGGTGGGCGAGGGGGACGATGCCATGCTGGTGGGCTACGTGGAGGCGAAAAGCGGGGTGACCCTCAACCGGCTTGCCCTGCGCAAGGGGCTGCAGGCGACGCTGCCGCACTACATGGTGCCGGCGCGGCTCATCCTGCTGGATGCCCTGCCCAAGACCGGCAGCGGCAAATTGGATAGGAAGGCGCTGCCGCTAAACGAGTAAGAGATATGTCGGAAGGCCATAAACCCGAAATAAAATAAAAAAGCCCCCGCACCTAGGTGCGGGGGCTTTTTTGACGATGATTGCCGGGCGCGTTACTGGCTGCTGAACAGCTTGGTCTGGGGAGTGGACTGGGCGGTCAGGCTCATGCGACCGGAAGTCTCCAGCCAGGATTTGATCCGCTTGGCATCGGCCACTCGGGCATTGGGGGTATCGGCATTGAGCAGCACCATGATCACCGGCTCGCGGTTGATCTGGGTGGCCATCACCAGGCAGCGACCCGCCTCGCGGATATAGCCGGTCTTGGAGAGGGAGATGGGCCAGCTCCCTTCGCGCACCAGCCGGTTGGAGTTGAGGTAGTGCAGCTGACGCTTGCCGTTGCGCACCATGCGCTCCTCGGTGGAGGAGTACTGGCGAATAAGCGGATAGGTGGATGCCGCCGCCACCAGCTTGGCGAGATCGTGGGCGCTGGAGACGTTGCGGGGGGTGAGGCCGGTACTGTCGGAGAACTGGGTGCTCCACATGCCGAGCATGCGGGCCTTGGCGTTCATCGCCTCGATGAAGGCGCGCTGGCCACCCGGGTAGTTTCTGGCCAGCGCCGAGGCTGCGCGGTTTTCCGACGACATCAGGGCGATATGCAGCATGTCGGCCCGGCTCAGGCGCGAGCCCACCGCCAGCCGCGATCCGGTGCCCTTGAGTCTGTCCACGTCGGCCATGGTGACGGTCAGCATCTCGGAGAGCCGCTGGTTGGCATCGAGCACCACCAGCGCCGTCATCAGCTTGGTGATGGAGGCTATCGGCATCACCCGGTTGGCGTTGCGCTCCGACAGCACTTCACCGGTGCGCGGGTTGGCCACCACGAAGGCGGCGGAGCTCAGCGCCAGATCGTTGCGCTGCTCCAGAAAGCTGTTGGGGGAGTGGGACTGGGCTGAAAACGGATTGGCCTGGGCGCTCTCCATGCTGACGGGAACAAGGAAGGCACCGAGCAACAGGGTAAGAAAAGGGCGAGTAATCATGATTTGACGCTACCGTACGGCTGACAGGGATATTTGGCTAAGTTATATGACGGTAATTGATGCTTCACAACGTCTAATGGCCCGATATTTCAATTTTATGGGATGGCGCACCTTGAAATAACGGTAATGGCGGCTATGGGTGGCTTCATACGAGTAATGATGGGGTGGGGAGGAATGGAGAACCTGGTCGAGGTGCGCGGCTGACGGCGCCCCCTGGCCGCCAGATAGTGACTTTTTTACCTCTCTCTGCTGCTTGTTTCCTTCCTCTCGCTCATTCTGGGTGATCATCTCTGCTGAAAACGGCCTGATCAGGGTCGACAACATGCGCTGATGGTCGCCATGGCCGGATGTGGATCATCACAGGATCAAGGGGATAACGGCAGGGCTCTTGGCATGCACCCGCTATGGTGTCATGGCCACCCGCATCAGCGTCGAGGGGCTGTTTTCGACAAAGTAGTGCCAGAGGTGATCATAGAGTGCCTGCTGGCCGGGGAAGCCCGCCAGCGCCTTGGCCTCGGCCAGGGTGCACCAGCGGTACTCGGTGTGCTCGTGGTTGAGGGTCACCGCCTGCGTTGGCGGGCAGTAGACCACGAACACCGGCACCAGACAGACGGTGTTGGTGGCGTGCTCGTAAAACTGCTCCAGATACTGGCCGTTGTAGAGTTCGTGCACGACGATGCCGGTCTCCTCGCGAAATTCGCGCACTATGGTTTGCCAACCGGTTTCCCCTGCCTCGACCGTGCCCGCCACATGACACCAGAAGCCGCCCTTGACCCGTTTCATCATCAGCAACCGGGTCTCGCCCTGGACGGTGGAGAGCGCAGCGCCGGAGACGGTGTGACAGCGAATGGGGATCATGGGAGAGGCTCCAGAAACAGGTTCAATGGACGCCTATGTTCGGCCGCCGACGGGAGGTTGGCAAGTCATTTCCCTGCCGGCGGCGCTTGTGCGGGCCCAACGTGACAGGGGCATTCAGCCCCTGTCACGCGCGCGGTCAGCCTCCCATCATGCGGGCGGTCTGGATCGCCTCGATCAGCGCGGTCCGGTTGATGCGGGGGCGCTCCTCGTCCAGCAACTGCTGCCAGAGGGCGATGGCCTGGGAGTAGCGGCCGTGCAGGAAGTGATCGGAGGCGAGCAGCATCAGGGCGCTCACCTCACCTTTGTCCTGCTTGAGCGCGCTACCCAGCAGGCGCTGCGCCTCCGGGGTCAGCTGCTGGCCCGCCTGGTAGTAGAGCGCAGTCGCCTGGGCGGCCTGGGTCGCGGCGCTGGCCCCCCCTTCTTGCAGAGCGAGGCGCTGGTAGGCGAGCAGGGCGTTGGCGTACTCGTCCCGATAGAGATAGAGCTGGCCGAGCGCCGCCCAGCCGTCGAGATCGGCAGGGTTGGCTTGCAGACGCTGGTGCAGGGCGCCCAGCTCCTTGTCCTGCAGATCCCGCGGGCTCAATCCCGCCAGCGGATCGGGGCGTGACTGATAAGCCTGCCACGCCTGATAGCGGCCGGTGCCGGCATAAATACCGACCATCAGCGCCAGCAGCAGGGCTCCAAGCAGTATCCAGGCACGCAGCCAGGGCAGCGGACGGGCGGTGCGATCTCTTACCAGCCGATCGCGCAGAGCTTGCTCGGCGGTTGGGGTGGCGTTGGCGAGGCGGGCCAGCTCCAGCTCCCGGTAGAGGCGGCTGTGGGGGGCAAGCCCCGCCTGCTGCTCGGCCATGATCAGCCGGTTCAGCTCGGCCCTGGGGTCGTGGGCGAGCATCCCCTCGGCTCTGTCGCCGATAAGCGGCACCCGCGCCGGTTGCCGACGATGCAGGCTCCTGCGCAGGCGGTTGAGCGCCAGCAACAGCAAGAGGGCGGGGCCGCCCCACAGCAGCGCCGTGCTGCGCTTGAAGGGGGGATCGTAGCGCACGAAGTCACCGAAGCGCTCCGTCATGCGGGCGATCACCTGCTCATCAGACTGCCCCTCGTCCACCCAGCGATAGACTTCGAGCCGCAGATCCCGGGCGATGGGGGAGTTGGACTCCACCAGGTTCTGGTTCTGGCACTGGGGACAGCGCAGGGCGCGGGCCAGCTCCTGAGCGCGGGTCTGCCGCTCGGGGTGGCGAAACTCATAGGTGTCGACCCCGCTGGCAAGGGCCCCGAGGCTCAAGGCCAGCAAGAGCGGCGCGATCAGGGCGTGGCCGAGGCGGCTCATGGCATGCTCTCCTGCACTTGTCTCCCCACTTCTTTCTCCACGTCGGGCGGGCTGGCGGTGTTGCTGCGGGCCTTTGCAAGCAGGGGGGCAAACTGGCGTTGCCAGATCTCCCGGGTGAGCAGGCCGGTATGGCGGGTCAGCAGGGTACCGTCGCCGGCGAAGAGATAGGTTTCCGGCGTGCCATAGACGCCAAGCTCCAGTGCGAGTCTGCCGTCGGGGTCGGCCAGCACGGCGCGATAGGGGTTGCCCGCCTGAATAAGCCAGGCGCGGGCGGCATCGCCCTTGTCCCGGTAGTTGAGGCCGTAGAGGGGCACGGCGCTGGCCAGCTCACCCAGCAGCGGATGCTCGGCGCGGCAGTTGGGGCACCAGCTGGCCCAGACGTTGAGCACGAAGGGCTCCCCCTTGAGCGCCGCGGTGTGAATGGGGGCGCCGCCAAGCAGATCGTCACTCTGCCAGGCAGGCAGGGTGCGCCCTGCGACGGCCTCATCCTGGCTGTAGGGGTTGTTGCCAAGGCCGAGCCAGAGCAGAGCACCGAGTCCCAGGGTGAGCACGAGCGGCACGAACAGGCGCAGACGGGCGTTCATAAGGTCTCCTGTTCAAGCCGAGGGTAGGGGGCGGCAGCTGGGGCTGGATGGCTAGCCAGCAGCGGCCGGCGGGCGAGCAGGCGCAGGGTACCGCCCGCCATCATCAACAGGCCACCTAGCCAGATCCAGCGCACCAGCGGCTTGTAGTGCAGCCGCATGGCATAGGCGCCGGGCCCCATCTTATCGCCAAGCACCACGTAGAGATCGCCAAACACTCCCCACGCGATGCCGGGTTCGTTCATGTTCATGGTGCGCACGCTGTAATGGCGCCGCTCCGGCGTTAGCCGCGCCACCTCTTTACCGTCCTTATGCACGCTGAGAGTGATGCGCTCGGCGGTGTAGTTGGGGCCGATGATCGGCTCGCTCCCCTCATAGCGAAACTCGAAGGCGCCGAGCCGATAGGGCTGGCCTGCGGCGAGTACCGCTCCCCCCTCCTGACTGTGGTGACTCACCTGCGCAATGCCGAGGGCGCACACCGCCACCCCGAGGTGGGCCAGCAGGCTGCCGAACCGATTGAGGGTGAGCTCGTGCCGCGACGTCGGTTGCAAGAGCGGGAGCAGCAGGCTGGCCATCAGCCAGAGGCTCAGCACGTTGGCCGCAAGCCCGAGCCAACCGCCCCGCAGCGGCTCGGGATAGGCGAGGCTCAGCAAGGCGCCCCCCAGCAGGCCGAACAGGCATGGGAGCAGCACCTTGATGCGGCGCTGGGCTGCCAGATGCTGCCAGCGCAGGCGCGGCAGCTGGGTCATCAGCGCCATCAGGCAGAGGGCCAGCGGCACGAAGATGGTATTGAAATAGGGGGCGCCCACCGAGAGCGAGCCCAGATGGAGCGACTGGAACACCATGGGGTAGAAGGTGCCGAGCAGCACGCTGGCGCAGGCCACGCTGAGCAGTAGGATGGCGGCGCCGAGCAGCCCCTCTTTTGACAGCAGGCCAAAGCGGGCATAGGGGGCGCGAATGTCCGCCCGCAGGGCAAACAGGGTGAGGGCGCAGGTCAATAGCAAGCCGAGCAGCAACAAGAGGGTGAGGCCGCGGCTGGGGTCGACCGCAAAGGCGTGCACCGAGGTGAGCACCCCGGAGCGCACCACGAAGGTGCCGAGCAGGCTCAGCGAAAAGGTGAAGATGGAGAGCAGCAGCACGGCGTGGCCGTAAGCGCCGCGCTTCTCGCACACCACCAGGGCGTGCAGCAGGGCGGTACCGAGCAGCCAGGGTAAGAGAGAGGCATTTTCCACCGGATCCCAGAACCACCAGCCGCCCCAGCCGAGCTCGTAATAGGCCCACCAGGAGCCCAGCACGATGCCGGCGGTGAGAAACACCCAGGAGCCGAGCGCCCAGGGGCGGCTCCAGTGGGCCACGGCGCCATCGAGCCGACCCGAGTGGAGCGCTGCCATGGCGAAGGCGAAGTTGACCGAAAAGCCGACATAACCGAGATAGAGCAGGGGCGGGTGAATGATGAGGCCGATGTCCTGCAGCATGGGGTTGAGATCGCGTCCCTCCAGCGGCCCCGGGAACTGGCGGTCAAACGGGCTGGAGAAGATCAGGGTATAGAGGCCGAACAGCCCGACGATCAGCCCCATGATGGCCAATACCCGGGTGCGGATGAGCGGATCGACCCGCCTGGAGCAAAGGGCCACCAGGGCGCCCCACAGCCCCAGCGCAAAGACGAAGAACAGCATGGAGCCCTCGTGGCCGCCCCACACGGCCGCCAGCTTGAAGCCCAGCGGCAGGGCGCTGTTGGCGTGCTGGGCCACATAGACCAGGGTGAAGTCATCCTGGCCAAAACAGCTGGCGAGCAGCAGCAGAGCGGCCCCGAGCAGGAGCGCGACCAGGAGGGCCAGCGGTGTTGCGCAGCCCAGCAGCAGGCGTGAGGCGAGCCGCAATCCCAGCCAGGGCAGGGTGCCTTGCAGCAGGGCGAGCCCGGTCGCCAGCAACAGTGAGAGATAGCCGAGCTCCGCCAGCACACAACCTCCAGTCAATCATTCGTCTATGTTATGCCGCAGCGTCTGCACCGTACCGGCGCTGGGGGATAACATCCACATTTCTGGCAACAATCAATCGCAACAACTCATCGCAACAAATAAGCGCCAGTCACCCGAGGGTGGCTGGCGCTGGTGATCATACCTTTAAACTACCGTCATCTGGCCGGCATAGAGCACGAAGTAGCGCAGCAGCAGGATCCCCACCAGGGTCAGGCTGCAGACCAGCACCAGATAGCCGTTTTTGGCCCGCAGCGGCGCGGGGGCCAGCAGAGCCAGCAACTGGGGCAGCAGCATGCCGATGCCCACCACCCCGAGCCAGAACACCTGAGCCCAGAAGCCGCTGCCAATGGCGGCCCACATGGCAGCCTCCTTCTGGCCGCCACCGAAGTAGAGGCCGGTAAAGAAGCAGACCAGCAGCAACACCTCCACCGCCAGCACCGGCCGCTCGAAGCGGTGGACAAAGCTCACTCCCTGGCTGTGATGGTTCTCCTTGAACAGGGTGACCGCCAGCAAGATGGTGGAGGCGATGCCGGAGCTGACGCCGGAGATGAGGAACAGCACCGGTAGCACCGGGTTGTTCAACAGCGGATAGGTCTTGAGCGCCGACAGCAGAAAGCCGGTGTAGGCCCCCAAGAGCACGGCGAGCAGCAGCAAGAGCGGCGCCAGCAGCCGCTCGATGCGGGCAAGCCAAGCGATGAGATTATCCACAAAGGCGAACTTCTCTTGCAGCAGGTGACGGCGCAATGTCTCGATCTCGAAGCGAAACACCACCGCCAGCCAGGCGAACAGCACCGCCATGTAGACCTGGAACAGCATGACCCCCATCGACATCACGGAGTCGAACTGGTAGTGGAACATCAGCTTCCAGAAGGTCCAGGGGCGGGCCAGGTGGAAGATGAGGATCAGTAACCCCAGCACCACGCTCACCGGCGCCAGAATGGCGGTCGCCTTGATGATGCCGCTCTCGCTGCCGGCCCCCTTGCGGCGCAGCAGCACCGAGAGGGTAGTGGCCCCGGCGGAGATGCCGAGCAGAAAGAGATAGATGGCGATGGGCCAGTCCCACACCAGCGAGGAGAAGTGAAATGCGTCATGCAACATGATCCATTCCTCCTTCTGTTACTGCGGTAGATGGCGATCGGACAAATCCCCACACGAAGGAAGGGAAGTGAAACGCCTCTTGCATCGTCATGACTTTATCTCCCCTTTGGGCACGCGGTACATCTTGGGCGAGGTGCCGAGTGCCTGCTTGTAGCGATAGGTGGTCTCCTTCACCAGCCGTTTGGCGATGGGGCTGTCCGGGTCATCCAGATTGCCGAACACCAGCGCCTTGGTGGGGCAGGATTCCACGCAGGCCGGCTCCTTGCCCGCCGCCAGGTTGGTCTTGCGGCAAAAGTCGCACTTGTCGGCCACCTTGGTCACAGGGTTGATGAAGCGCACCTGATAGGGGCAGGCGGCCAGACAGTACATGCAGCCGACGCACAAGTCCGGGTCCACGTCGACGATGCCATCCTCCTTGCGGATATGGGAGGCACCGGTCGGGCAGACGTGTACGCAGGGGGCGTTGTCGCAGTGCTGGCAGGACTTGCGAAAGAAGTGGTACTCGGCATCGGGGAAGGTGCCGATGGGGCCGGAGCGGATGATCTCGAGGCGCGAGACCCCCTCTGGCACCTGATTCACCTCCCGGCAGGCATCCATGCAGGCGGTACAGCCGATGCAGGCCGTTTCGTCGTGGAGCATGCCAAAGCGTACCCCGTCGATGGTCTGGCTGTGGGCGAGGGTGGTGGCAAGGGAGCGGGTGTTGGCACGAGCAGCCCCCGTCATCATGATGAGGGCCCCCGCGCTCATCCCCGCCATGAAGTGACGGCGAGAGCAGCTCATTGTGCCTCCTTGCCCGAGGTGGTGTTCGCCTTGGCCGCCTTGACGGCCTCATGCTGCTTGCTGTGGCAGTCGACGCAGAGCTTGATGCGGGACTTTTCCGGGATCGCCACCATGGGCTCTTTGGCCGGGTGCAGCTGGTGGCAGCTGGTGCAGGTGAGCTTGGTGGCGTGCACGTCGTGGGCCCAGAGCGCCTCGCGCAGCGGTTTGGGTTCGTGACAGCTCATGCAGACCCCGTTCTGCTCGGCGATGGGGTAGCTCTCGGTGCTCTGCTTGTCCTTGAAGCTGTCGCTAAAGCGCATCACATCCTTGACCCCTTCCCGGTGTTTGGGGGAGGGCTGACCATGGCAGTTGGTACAGGTGACCGGCGCCAGGTTGTTGGGGTTGGTCGCCTGACCGTGCTTGCCGTGCATGCCGTATGCCTGCTCCTTGTGGCAGTCGGTACAGGCGGCATCGGGATTGCGCAAAAACTCCACCTCGTGTGTGGCAGAGACAGGTGTGGCGGGGAGGGCCGCAGGCTCATTGGCCGCATCGGCGGCCTGGCCCTGCAGGCTGGTCAGCAGCATGGCTGCCATCAGCATCAGTCGTAAGAAATCCATTGTTAAATCACCCATAGGAAGCCTCCATCCGGCTGCGGGCCCGACACTGCGGGCCCGCATGCCTCGTCATTGTGCGAGCCGTCCGGCCGCTTTGGCCTCGGCATCCCAGGCGGGGACTGTGGTCTTGAGGAACTGGGCCTTGTCGCTGTTGAACTGCTTCATGTCCATGCCAAGAGCGGCCTGGGCCTTCTCCTTGCTGGAGATGTCAGGAATGGCGATCTCGTGGCTGATCCCCTTGGCGGCCAGCAGACGTGCCAGCTTGGTGCGGGCATCGGCGGCCTTGTCCAGAGCGGTTCCCAGCATGCGCAGCGCCACTTCCGGGGCGTGCATCTGCACCCCGTGGGAGGCGATGGAGAAGTCCCAGCGCCATTGGGCGTGACGGATGTCCTGCAGAATGTCCTTCATTTCGGCCTCGGTGGCGCCGGCATCCCAGGCGGCCTTGGCTTCAAAGTGGGCGTGCACCAGTTGCTTCTCGACTTTGAGCTTGATCTCGGTGACGGCATCCTTGCGCTGCTTGACCACCCCTTGCAGCATCTCCTTGCTCTGGGTGTGGCAGTTGCGGCAGGTCTGGTCGAAGCGATCGAAGGGGTTGCCTACCTTGTGATCGGTGTAGACCTTGCCTTGCTCGTTCTGCACCTTGGGCATGTGGCAGTCGACGCAGGCGACATTGTTCTGGCCGTGAATGCCGGCGCGCCAGGTCTCGTACTCGGGATGCTGGGCTTTGAGCATGGGGGTCTTGGAGAGGGCATGGGTCCAGTCGGCAAAGCCTATTTCATCGTAATACTGCTCCATCTGCTCAACAGTGGTGCCCTTGTCCCAGGGGAATTTCACCGCCTTGGTGGGGCCGCTGAAGTAGTACTCCACGTGGCACTGGCCGCACACCTGAGACTGCTGATCGAAGCGCCCCTGCTCTTTGAACGGCTTGCCGATGGCAGTCATGGCACGGTCGGCATAGGGACGGGAGAGGTGCAGGGCGGGTTTGCCCTCCTTGAACTCTTTCGAGGCGGTATCGTGGCAGTCGGCGCAGCCGATGGTGTTGACGATCTCGGGGCCGCCTTTTGCCCACATCCCCTTGAAGTAGCCATCCTCACCCTTCTCGTCGATGACGCGAGCCACGTCCGGGCCTTTGCAGCTCCAGCAGGCCATGGGCAGCGGACCGTCTTCGGCGGTCTTGGGGGCGCCGGTACGCAGGGTTTCCCGCACGTCGGTCAGGGCATAGAAGTGGCCGCGCGGCTTGTTGTAATCCTTGGAGAAGGGGTAGCCGGCCCAGAGCACCACCATCTGCGGATCTTCCGCCAGGGCGTCGGTGCGCTCGCGGCTCTCGCTGGTGCCTTTCCAGCTGGTGAACTGGTCGGCGTGATCCTTGGCGAACAGCTCGCTGCGCGCCTCGATCTTGCCCTTGGGTTGTGCCTCGTCGGCCGCCTGTGCCCAGCCGCTGGTGCCAAGGCAGGTGGTAAGCAGCAGGGCGGCGAGGCCCAGCCTGGTCTGTCTGTTGTGTGAACTCACGATCATCACTCCCAAATCGATCTCATTGCCAAGCCTGACCGTTCCATCCTGGATGTGGGCATCAGCCCCCGCACAAGGCAGGAGCAGGCAGGCCGATTAATTGTTATTAGTGAATAAAACCCATGTATTTATGCGATTGCTCGAGCTGGATATTACCAAATGGGTAAAACGAATGATGATTTATCGGGAGCGGGATTGCGCTAGATCAATTGTCGAAGCAGGCAACAAGCGGAAATGAGATCCCGGTTAAATTATGAGGAAACTCAACTTATTGCATCATTGTTAATGCGGTGCACCACGCACCCTGGCGGCCATGGCCCGCCAGCCCGCGTCCCGCAAGGGAATGTGCGTCAAATGGCGCGAGCTGTATTCATTTAGGGATAGAAAATTTTCTGTGAATAGATATGCATTATTCAGATCAGGGAAGGGAGCCATGATGATCCCCTGATTGCCGGATTCAATCAGGGGGACTACGGCGTCTGCGTCACCTTTTGCCATACTGGATCCGTCCGCGCAGGAAGGGATCCTGTCTGATCATCTTCATATGGAATCTTGTCTCGCAAGGGAAACGTTTTACGTGCAAAAAAGCGTATGGAATGGTCTGGATGGCACATTTTCTGTCGAAATTATGGGGGGATCCACCAGTGATATGTCGATAAAATAAGCGCTCACAAAATGACCCGATTTGGCACCGGGCCCGCTCAATATTTGCTGGAGGTTGTATGGCCGAGCTGCGTATCGAAAAACCCACCGTCATGACTCAACTGGAGGGAACCGTCTTTGTCATTCATGACGATGGCACCGTAGTGCGCGCCAGGGCCGGCGTCTTGTTGCAACCGGGCGACCGGATCCTGAGCGGCGAGGAAGGCAGCTACCAGCTGGCCGACACCGTCGAGCTCGCTCATCAGGAGGAGGCTGCGGTCGAGGTGGCGTCGTCCACCGCGCAGCCAGTCGAGCCGACAAGCGGTGGCGACAGCGAGCTGGCCGCCCTGCAGGCAGCGATCCGCGCAGGCACCGACCCCACAGCCCAGTTCGAGGCGAGCGCCGCCGGCAACCCGGCGGCGGGCGGCACGATTGGCGGCGTGGCCGGTTCCAGTTCCGGGGGCTTCGTGGTGGTCGATCGCACCAATGACGCCACCCTGGCCGAGGCCGGCTTCGATACGGATCACGCCGATATGCCCCGGGGCGACGAGCCGTTGCTGGAAGGCGAGCGGGATCTGTTTGCCGCCATCACCATCACCGAGCCGCAGACCAGCGACAACATCATCAACGCCGACGAGGCGACCGGCGTCATCATCCGCGGCACCGTGGAGGATGTGGAAGTCGGCCAGCCGGTGACCGTTACCCTGCTGGATCAGGATGGCAACCGGCTCACCGTCACTACTGTGGTGCAGCCCGGCCTGGTCTGGGAGGCCAACTTTGGCGACCTCACCGGCAAGCTGGTGGACGGCCCCCTCATCATTCAGGCCGATACCCAGGATGCCGCCAGCAACCGGGCCAGCGATCTGGGCCAGACCCTGCTCGATACCATCACCACCATCACCCTCGATCTGGCCGATGAGAGCGACACCGGTGCCAGCCCGAGCGATGATCTGACCCGCGACAATACCCCGCTGCTGCAGGGCAAAGGGGAGCCCGGCGCCACCGTTACCCTGTCTCTTGGCGGCAAGGTGCTCGCCACTCTCACCGTCGATGGCAACGGCAACTGGCAATATCAGCTGCCCGATACGCTGGCAGACGGGGCCCATGATTTTCGGGTCGATTCGGTGGATATCGCCGGCAACCGGGCCAGCGACATCCTCACCATTGAGGTCGATACCCAGGCCGCCATCGACATCGATGATCTCGACGCGGCAGCTCTTTTTGGCAACGGCAATGCCACCCTGAGCGGCACCACCGCCAATGTGGAAGCGGGTCAGAGCGTGACCATCACCCTGGTTGGCAGCAACGGGCAGGCGCTGCTCACTACCTTTGCACTGGTGGGGGCCGATGGCCGCTGGCAGGTATCAGGTCTCAATCTCTCTGGCATCACGCAATCTTTTGAGGTGCGCGCCAGCGTCACCGATCTGGCGGGCAATTCGGCCTTGGATGGGGCACCGCTGATCGGCCAGAGCGAGACGCTCCCGCTGTCCGAAGCCGGACTGGCCGATGGGCCGGTCACGGCGACCGGCAGCCTCAATACCGGTGCCGGCATCGATGGCAATCTGCAGGTCACCTTCGCCGCCGATCAGAGTGCATTGGCAGGGCTGGAGCTCGTCAGCCAGGGCGCGCCGCTTGGCTACTCCGTGAATGGCCAGACCCTGACCGCCACTGCCGGTGGGGCGACTGTTTTCACCCTGACCCTTGGCAATGACGGCAGCTATCGCATCGTCTGGAGTCAGAGCCTGGATCACGGCCAGGATAGCCTGCGTCTGCCGTTCAACCTCGAATATCGCGACAGCGACGGTGATCTGGTGACAGCGCCGCTGGTGATCAATCTGCTGGACAGCAATCCGCCGAGCTTCGAGATCCCGGCCATCACCCTCACCGAGGATGACTTTATCAACGGCGCCGCCGTGATCGGGGAAAGCCGCTTCGTGGTTGGCCACACCGCCGATCCCCTGCTGGCCGACTCGCTGGTGTTCAGCAACCAGAGCGACACCCTGGCGACCCTCAATGGCTCGGGCCTGGCCAGCGATGGCCATTCGCTTGCCTTTGAATTTGCCGATGATCGCACCCTGCTGGGCTACTACCCGGGCAGCAATGGTCAGCGGGTTGAGGTGTTGCGTGCCCAGCTGCTGGCCGAACAGCAGGGCAGCGATGTGGGCGGCCGGGTGGTGGTCACCCTCACCGGTCCGCTCGATCATCAGGGCAGCGACAGCCTCTCGCTGGGGTTGCAGGTGAGCGCCAACGAGATTGATGGCGACACCACCAGCGCCAACCTGACTCTGACCATCGACGACGGCAGTGATCCTTCGCTCGGTCTGGACAAGGGGGGTTCGCTGCAAGAGGGGGGCAACCAGAGCATCGATGGTCAGCTGCCGGTCACGGTGGGCAGCGATCGCCTGGTCTCTCTCAATTTTGAGGCGAGTCAGCCGGCCCTAGCGGGCCTCACCAGCGGCGGCAAGCCGACCAGCTATCAGGTGAACGGCAATCTCCTCACCCTGCTGGACGCAGAGGGCAAGGGCATCCTGACCGTCACCCTGGATCTCGATGGCAAGTACCATCTTGAGCTCAACGGCGTGCTGGATCAGCCGGTGGCCACCGACAGCATCAAGCTGGGCCTGCAGGTGGTGGGCCGCGATTTTGACGGGGACCAGAGCAACCTCGGCACCCTCAACATCACCATCATCGATGGCGTCTTGCCGCAGGTTGACCCTGTTTCCCTGACCCTCACCGAAGACAACGACTGGCAGCTTGGCCAAACCCTTGGCGGCGAGCTTGCCATCACCGCGGGCAGCGACCCGCTGGTGAGCATCGCGTTTGATGTCAGCCAGCCGGGCCTGCAGGGGCTCAGCTCGGGCCAGCAGAGCGTGACGATCACGGTGGCCGATCACCTCATCGAGGGGCGTACTCCCGATGGCCAGCTGGTCTTTACCCTGACTCTGGGGAGTGGCGGCAAATACGGCTTTACCCTCCATCAACCGCTGGATCAGGGCAGTGCCGACAGCCTGCTCAAGGCGGGCTTTACCCTGCTCGACAGCGATGGCGACAAGGTCTCCTCCACCATTACCGTGGCGGTTGGTGATGGCGCCAACCCGACCATCTCCGCCGTGACCGGCACCGCCATCACCGAGATGGCGCAAGGGGAGGCGGCCGCGGTCAGCACCATGAGCTTCGCGGTGACCCACGGCAGCGATGCCCTCGACCCTGCCTCCCTCGGTTTTGACATCGCCACCATCCAGAGCACCCTGACCGGACTCACCAGTCACGGCAGCCTGCTCAGCTTCTCCCTCGATGGCAACGGCCAGCTGGTCGGCACCACGGCAGATGGTCGCGAGATCCTGCGCGCCGAGCTGAGCCTGATCGAGCAAAGCGGCAACTGGAGCGTGACCGCCAGGGTGACCCTGACGGGTGAGCTGGATCATCAAGGGAGCGAATCCCTCAACCTGCCGCTGGCGGTCACCCTGGCCGACAAGGATGGCGATCGCATCGGTACCACGCTGCCGCTCACCATCGCGGATGGCAAGGCGCCGAGCTTTATACCGGGCACTGGCGTGACCCTGGATGAAGGGGGGCTCACCGGCAACAACAGCCTGAGCCAAACCGGTCACTTTGACGTGCAAGCCGGGTCGGATCGGGTCGTCGAGGTGGCCTTTGCGGATGCTAACGAACAACCTGCGCTGACCGCATTGGGTAAACCCGTGCAATACGAGCTGGTTGATGGCAACAGCGCCATTCCCGGCAGCCAGCTGCTCAAGGGCTTTGTGTTGGTCGATGGCCAACGGGTCGAGGTGTTTGAGGTACGGCTGGTCGGCACGCTGGATCAGGCGGGCAAGAACGGTTTTGACTATCAGGTGACCCTCTATCAGGGGCTCCATCAGGGCGCCAACGCCGTGACCGAGTTGCCCATCAAGGTGATCGTCAACGACTACGACAAGGCGGGCGGCAACAACGACAGCACCAGCGGCACCCTCGCTATCCAGATTGGTGAAGGAGAGAAACCGACGCTGACGCTGACCGGCGTGACCCTCGGCGAAGGGCGCTTTGATGGGGCCGCCAACAACCAGACTGCGGATGACCAGCATGCCACCGGCACGATCACCATCACCGCCGATTCCGACCCCGTGATCGATGTGCGTCTGGCCTTTGCGGGCCAGGTAGTGGATGCCAACGGCAACCCCATCACCCACAATGGCGAGGCCTTGACCTGGCAGGCGGTGGGCAGCGATAGCCA
Source organism: Aeromonas sp. FL131 (assembly GCF_049860615.1). Classification (NCBI taxonomy): domain Bacteria; kingdom Pseudomonadati; phylum Pseudomonadota; class Gammaproteobacteria; order Aeromonadales; family Aeromonadaceae; genus Aeromonas; species Aeromonas sp. FL131. The sequence continues at coordinate 2,083,407 of NZ_CP187595.1, read as the reverse complement.
CAGTTTCCAGGCGGTCACGGCCGGCGGCCTGATGGTGATGACGGTGACTCTGGGGCAGGTGCCGGGGACTATCGGTGCTCATACCAGCGCGACCATCGATTACCAGGTAACGGTGCATACCAACCTGGATCACGGCGCCGATGACCAGCTTGAGCTGACACTGCCGGTGCAGGTCACCGACAGCGATGGCAGCCAGAGCCAGGGCGCGACCACCATCAGGGTGACGGATGGCGTGGATCCCGTCATCTCTGCCATCGACGCGGTTGCAGTGAAAGAGTCTGCTCTCGATGGCGCTGCCGACCAGCATCCGGGCACCATGCCCTCCGATCGGGGTGAAACCGCCAGCGGCAAAGTGACCATCAGCGCCGGTTCGGATCGGGTTGCCTCCCTTGAGCTCGACGTGGCGGCCTTCAATCAGGCCAACCAGCTGACCTCCAACGGTCAGGCAGTGACGCTGGCCGCCCACAGCCCGAACTGGTATCTGGCCACGGCAGAGGGTGGCAAGGCAGTGTTCTGGATCCACCTCGATGTCAGCGGCAGCTACAGCGTCTATCTGGTGGGGCAGCTCGATCATGGCGTGCAGGGTAGAGATGATCTTGCCATCGTGGTGCCGCTGTTTGTCACCGATCACGATGGCGATCGCAGCCCCAATGTCAGCGTGACCGTGACGGTGCAAGATGACATGCCCATTGGCACCGTGCTGGCGCATACCCTGAACGAGGGGAGCGCCACCGTCAGCGGCGATCTGCTGCCAGCCGCCAACGAAGGGGCTGATGGCGCCCGGGTCGAGTCGGTCACCATCAATGGTCAGACTTATGCCGTCAATGGCTCCCTCATTCAGGATGTGATGAGCCCGGATGGCAAGCAGGTGATGGGCTCTCTCACCATCTCGGCCGATGGCAGCTACCGTTTCACGTCGGCACCCGGCTTTGATCACGACAATGCCCAGCTGAGTCAGGTCATCACCGCCCATCTGGTGGATGGCGACGGTGACCGGGCCGACAGCACGCTGACCCTTCATCTGTGGGACGAGCCGGTGAGCTTCACAGTCGTTGCGGCAACCGGCAACGAAGATCAGGGGGCGCAGGATCCGGCCGCCGGCATCCCCATCAACATGCAGCTCGATATCGGCGATTTCGACCGGGGCGAGCATGTGGAGCAGCTCCTTGTCCAGGCGCCGGCCAATGCCCATGGCACCTTCTATTACAACGGGGTTGCCCTTGCCACCACCGCAGATGGCAACTGGTTTATCGTCCCGCCCGCGGCCATGGTGACCAGCGATAACGTGCACTATAGCGCCCAGGGGGTGACCTTTGTGCCGGATGCCAACTGGTCTACCTGGAGCAACCAGGGCCAGCCGCTGCACTTCCAGGTGCAGTTGCAGGTGGGGGTGACCGAGGGGGATGTCCCTGCGGCGGTCACCGGCGATCTTGCCATCACGGTACGCGGGGTGGCCGACAAGCCGGTGTGGGACGCAGGTCACACCAGCAAGCACTACGACACCAGCGAAGACAGCAGCGGCATTGCCCTCAATGTGAAGGCGGGCCTCACCGATACGGATGGCTCCGAGACCCTGAGTTACCAGGTCAAGTGGGAGGCGGGCAAGGGCACGCTGATGCTCAACGGGGCTGAACTCAAGCCAAACGGCAGCGGGCTTTACAGCGTCTCGGCCGCCAACATCAACAAGGTGAGCGTGGTTCCGGCCAAGGATTTCAGCGGCGACATCAAGCTGTCGGTGACCCCGATCAGCACGGAGAAGACCCCGGTAGCTCCGGGGCAGGGAACGGCGCAGGGAGAGAAGATTGAGCTGGTGATCAACGTCAATCCGCAGGCGGATGACGCCAAACTCACCGTGCGCGACATTCAGGGCAAAGAGGATACCTTGCTGGATCTGGGCAGCAAGATTGGCCTGGCCCACCTGGGTGACACCAGCGATGGCTCCGAGCAGCTCTTTGTGCGCATCAGCGGCCTGCCCGTCGGGGCAACGCTGCTGCTGGGCGGCGTTGCCGTCAGTCAGCATGCTGCCGGGTATTACGAGGTGCCCTTTGATCGCATCAATGAGCTCAAGTTGCAGCCGCCCAAAAACAGCAACGTCGATTTCGATCTGACCATCAAGGGGGTGGTCAAGGACAGCGCCGCCCTGACCGATGCCAATGGTCAGACCCATGTCGTGGTGAACGAGAAGGAGACCGGCGCCCAGACCCTGCATGTGGATCTGGTGGGGGTGGTAGACGAGCCCCATTTCGACCTCAATACCTCCGGCTGGACCGCCGATGGCAATGGCTACACCACCACGGTTCAGGAGGATGGCCGGGCCCCGCTGGACTTCAAACTGACTTCCGGGGAGTGGACCGACACACCGCTGGATCATTCGGAAACCTTGAACCTGGTGCTGGAAGGGCTGCCGGAAGGGGCCCGGGTATTTGATGCCAGCGGCAAGGCGTTGACCCTCACTTATGCCGGGCTCGACGGCAAGGGCAACCCCCTCTATCAGGTGGATGTCTCCAGCCTTGGCAACCTGCAGATCCAGCCGCCGGCCAACAGCACCGCCGACATTCACCTCATCGGCCACGTGGTGGTGACCGAAAACGACGGCGACAGCAAGCGCTTCGACGTGCCGCTTACCATCAAGGTGGATCCGGCCATCGATGCCACCGACTACGCCAAGACCAGCCAGGGTCTGGAAGATGCGTTTACCGTGCTGGACTGGCAGCCAACCCTCACCGATGGCGCCGAAAAGGTCACGGCGCTGAGCCTCTCCGGGGTGGAAGATGGTTACCAGATCTGGCTGCGCGCCGGCGGCGTGGAGAGCCCGCTGACCGTGCTGGATGGCAAGCTCACTCTGACCGCCGCCCAGCTCGACAGCCTGCTCAACGGGGGGCAACTGCTGGTGAAGGCGCCGGAGGATAGCGATCGGGATACCACTCTCCAGAGCCACGTCACCGTGACCCAGCATGATGTGGATTCGGGTGCGGTGGCCGAGAAGGTGATCGACGGCAATCTGCACGTCGATATTCAGGCGGTGGTGGAGCCCGATGGCGTGCTGACCCAGACCGGCGGGGCACTCGTGGGGCAGGGGGGGGCCGATATCGATCTGGCAGGACGTTTCCTCTTTACCGATCTCGACCCCTCCAGCGTGGAGGAGATCGACTATCTGGTGATCAACCTGCCGGTGTTGAACGGTGGCGCAGGGGATCAGTTCGTGGTGATCGGCGGCATCAACAACGGTGATGGCAGCTGGATCGTACCGGCCGGCAACCTCGGCAGCTTCCAGCTGCATGCGCCGGACGGGTTTGTCGGCAAGGTCGAACCGCTCCGCATCGATGCCATGGTGATCGACCGTGGCGACGATGGCGATGCCAGTGCCCATGTCAAGGTGAGCCTCACCACGGAGGCGACCTTCGAGGCGACGCCGACGACCAACAAGGAGCCGGCGGCGACTGTCGATATCGACGACCACGCCGTGCTGGTGGGCAAGGAGGATATCCGGGTCGATTTCGGCGCCCAGCTCAAGGGCGTGATCCACATAGGCGCCGCCGATCAGGCCAGCGACGAGGTGACCATCGTCCTCAAGGGGTTGCCGGCGGGCGTCACCATCAGCGGGGCCGAGTACAACATCTCGACCGGTGAGTACGTCATCAAGGTGCCGCCGTCACTGGCGGGCCTCGAAGGGCTGACCCTCGGTTTGCCGCAGGACTTTGCCGGTTCGCTCGATATCGAGGTGAAGGTGGTCAACACGGATACCGCCAGTGGCGACATCAAGGTCGACAGCAGCACGGTACGGGTCGATGTGGCCCCCGTGGTCGATGTGAACGGCGGCGCTGACGGCCACCCGGAGCTGACGCTGACCGTGCTGGACACCAACCATGACGGGCAGCCGGACAATCTGGAAGACAGCGAGATCCACCTCGATCTCTCGGTGAAACTGGCCGACATCAGCCCCTCCATCACGGGTGGCGGCCTCGAAACCGTGGAGCGGGTCACCATCACGGCGGATGTAAAATATGGCTATTTCCTCGATGACAGCGGCCAGCCGGTCAACACCCTGATCGTGAGCGACATGGCGGCCCTCAAGGATCTGGTGTTTGTGCCCAAGGCGCATTTCAGCGGTCAGGTGCCGCTCGACATCCAGGTCGATGTCGTCGATACCGCGCTGGTCGGCGGCCAGCTGGTGACCGACAGCGGCAGCTGGAGCGGGCAGGTCGGCTTTGAGGTGAGACCGGTCAACGACCCGGCTGTGCTCACGCTGCACGATGTCGCTGGCGACGAGGATGGCGCCATCAGCCTGGCTGGCTTTGGTGCCGCCCTCATCGACAAGGATGGCTCCGAGCAGATAGTGGCGCTGCAGATCAAGGGGGTACCGGATGGTTTTACCCTCTCGGTCCCTGCCGTGAACAACGGTGGTGGTGTCTGGCAGGTCCCCGTGGGCACCGATTTTGCCAAGCTGACCCTGATCCCGCCGGCCGATTTCAGCGGCAGCGTGGATCTGTCACTCAGTGCCTTTACCCTCGACCGGGGGCTGGTGCTGCCGCTTGAAACCAGCGGCAGCTTCACCGTGACCGTCAATCCGGTGGGGGATGCGCTCATCAGCGATCTGCTGCCCAATGCCAGCGGGGTGGAGGGCGACAGGATCCTGCTCAATCTGGGACTGGAAACTCGCGATACCCATGCTACCGGCGGGAGCGCTAGCAACGTACATGAAAATGGCGCCGAGCAGGTGCGGGTGACCCTCCGCAACGTGCCGGAAGGGGCCTCCATCGCCCTGCCTGACGGGGTGGCCGGTGAGGCCATCAGACTGCCGAACGGCGACTGGCAGGTGACCACGGTGGGTGGCAACCTGGCAAACCTGGTGCTGGTGACCAACGACGTCAATGGCACCCTCACACTCGAGGTGATCGCCCAGAGCCTGGACAACGGCGCGCTGGGACCCGAGGTGAAGGGCGACATCGATGTCACCATAGCGGCGGTCAACGACGCGCCCGAGAATATTCTGCCCACGGTGCCGCTGGTGGCCGAAGAGGATATGCCTTACCGCATTGATGGCCTGCAGGTCAAGGATGTGGATGCGGGCAACAGCACCATCGAGGTGCGTCTCTCTGTTGGCCACGGCACCCTCACTCTGGCGGATGGCAGCGGGGTGACCCTGACCGGCAACGGTACGGGCTCGCTGGTGCTGAGCGGCTCGCTCGATGCCATCAATGCATTGCTGGCGGGCGGCGTGACCTATCTGGGTGAGCAGGACTTCAACGGCCAGGATCAGCTCACCATGGTGACCAATGATCGTGGCAACACCGGCAGCGGCGGCCCCTTGAGCGACACCGACGTGGTGCCCATCGAGGTGCTGCCGGTCAACGATGCGCCGGTCAATCAGCTGCCCGGCAGCATGACGGTGAAAGAGGATGGCTCTCTGTCGCTATCCGACATCAGCGTGAAGGATGTGGATGCCGGCAGTGCGCCCATGGCCATGGTGCTGCGGGTCGAGCACGGGGTGCTGACCCTGCTGGGGGCGGCGGGCGCGGTCTCGGTACAGGGGGCGGGCAGCAACGAGATGACCCTGGTGGGATCGCTGGCCGACCTCAACCAGCTGCTGGCCGGCAACCTGCACTATGAACCGGCCAAGGATTTCTGGGGCGAGGACAACCTCACCATCACCACCTCGGATCAGGGCAACAGCGGCGTGGGCGGACCCTTGAGCGACACCGACCAGGTGACCATCACGGTGACGGCTGAACCGGATCTGCCGAGCCTGGCGGTGGGGATGCACGAGGTCCATGCCCTGCAGGGTGCCATGGTGCCCCTCAATCTGACCGCCAGCGTGGTGAACCCGGCACCGGGCGAGCTGTCGCTGCGCATCAGCGGCCTGGCGGGAGCCCAGGTGCTGGATGAGCAGGGGCTGCCGGTCGGCCATGCCGACGGCAACGGTGACTGGCTTATTCCGGGTGGCCACTCGCTGCCGCTCTACCTGGATGGTCTGACGGCGGGAGACCATGTGCTGGGGCTGAGTGCCGAGTCGAGCGCAGGGGGGGCCACCATCAGCTCCCCCCTCGATACCGTGACCATCCATACCCAGGCCGGTCATACGCTGCTGGGGTCGGATCAGGGGGATTGGCTGTTTGGCAGCGCGGGGGATGATCGCCTGCTGGGTGGCAAGGGCGACGATATCCTCACCGGCGGCGCCGGCAGTGATCTCTTCGTCTGGCAGCAGGGGGATGCGGGGAACGCGAGCCAGCCCGCCATCGACACCATCACCGACTTCCATCCGGAAGAGGGGGACAGGATCGATCTGGCGGACCTGCTCAAGGGAGTGACCGACAGCAGCGTGGATGGCTTGCTGGGCCACTTGCAGGCGTCAGTGACCAGCGTGAGCAACGGCCTGAGCGACGTGAACCTCTCGGTGTCGCCGGCAGGGGATGGCCAGGTGACCCAGCAAATCACCCTGAAGGGGGTGGACTTGAGCAGCTGGCAGCTTGGCGGTACCTCGTCCCACGACATCCTGCAGAGCATGCTGGATCAGCACAGCCTGATCATCCAGCACCCTTGATGGGAGGATCTGAATAAAAAGAGCCGGCAATAGCCGGCTCTTTTTCTATCTGGTGCTTGCTCGCAAGCGGATATGGAGGTGCTCATCTCACGCCAAGGCTTTGGCCAGCAGGTGGATGGGGTGTTCACAAGGGAAGGGCGTGCTCATCTCGATCTGCCATTTGCAGGTTTCGCAGTCGGTGATGACCAGATCGGGCTTGAGCCGGTTTATCTGATCAAACAGCCCTTCGCCGATGGCCTGACTGGTCTGGTAGTTCTCCGACTTGAAGCCGTAGGTGCCGGCGATGCCGCAGCACTGGGAGTCCAGCACGGTCACCTTGACCCCGGGAATGGCGCGCAGCAGTTCGAGGGTGTAGATGACGCCCCCCATCTTCTCCATGTGGCAGGGGGTGTGGTAGGCGATGTGCAGATTGAGCGGCTTCATCGCCGGTTTGTTGCCCTTGTAGAACTCGTTCCACAGGAAGCGGGTCACCAGCGAGATGCGATCGCGCACCTTGTGGTTGTCCTGCTCCAGCAGGTGGGGATATTCGTCGCGCAGGGTGAAGCCGCAGGTGGAGGAGGTGGCCAGCAGCGGCATCTCGTTGCCAAGCAGGGTGTTCTCCAGCTGCTTGATGTTGAAGGCCGCCTGCTGCTTGGCCTTGTCCATGAAGCCGTTGGCAATCAGCGGCACGCCGCAGCACTTCTCCCGCTCCAGCAGCTGGACGCCGATGTTCATGGCGTTGAGTACCTGCACCAGCTCCTTGCCGAGCTGCGGGTGGTTGTAGTTGACGTAGCAGCCGTGGAAGTAGGCGATCTGGCGCTCGAAGCGGGCCTGACTCGCTTTCTGCTTCTTGTACCAGCCGCGGAAGGTGCCCTGGGAGTATTTGGGCAGGTCGCGGTGGGAGGAGACCCCCAGCGCCTTGTCCAGCACCAGCTTCATCGGCTTGAGGCCGGTGGTGAAGTTGACCACCGGGGCCATCAGGGTGGACATGCTGCCCATCAGATCGGTGTGGGAGAGCACGAACTCGCGGATCCCCGGCTTGAAGCCGCTGTACTGGTGCTTGGCCTTGGCGATGATGTCGCCGATGCGCACCCCGCTCGGGCAGGCCACTTCGCAGCGCTTGCAGTTGGTGCAGTACTTGAGGGCGCTGTCAAAGAGCTCCGGGCTCTTGATGCGCAGCCGCTCCCCATCCGGGCCTGCCTGCTTGGGGCCGGGGTAGGCCGGGTTGGCCTTGGCCACCGGGCAGTAGGCGGTACAGACGGTGCATTTGATGCACTGATCGAAAGTTTGGTTGGCATGATCCAGTAGCATGTCAGTTCTCCTCCCGTTGGGTGTGAAGGCACGGGATGTGGGACAAAATCATCATTGGGCTGAACTCAAAATGTGACCGGCAGCCTGCCAGCCGGTGGCAACTGCCACGCCGGAGCCGGAACCTTCTTTAATGGGGTCATAGTGCGCCAGCACGCTGCCGGCGCCGTAGAGGTTGGTGAGCGGCTTGCCGCCACGCAGCACTCTGAGCTTGTCATCGGTCTTGACCCCGAAGCCCATGAAGGGGTGGTGGTCGAACAGGCGGCGGCCGGCCCAGGCGTCCCGCTCGGGCAGGCTCAGCACATCGGCGTTGAAGATCGGCTCGCGAATGCCGCGCAGGCGGGACTCCAGCCCGCGGCTGAAGAAGCTGCCGGAGGCGAGCACGAAGTGGTCCGCCTCGAACAGCTGATCGTCGCCATTCTGGCTGTGCACGCCAATCACTCGGTCACCGTCATAGCGGGCGCCCAGCACCCGCTCGCTGGTGAGGAAAGTACCGCCAAGGGCCATGAAGCGGCGCTTGAGCGCCTCCTGCATCCGCATGCCGATCAGTGACGGCGGCATGGTGGCCACCTCCTTGATGATGCAGCCGGTACGCTGCTCCAGCTCCGCCAGGCGCGGGCCGACCAGCCCCAGCGACAAGCAGGCGGGCAGCACCAGGTGGTGGCAGCGCGGCTCACCGCTCTCCTGCACCAGGCGGCTGATCTCGCGGGCCAGATCCGTCAGCAGGTCACGCTGGCCATTGCCCTGCTTGTCGAACAGGCGGGCGATGTCGGCGGAGCGAAACTCGTGGGGATTGCGGCTGAACTCGGCCAGCTGGGGCAGGCGGAGCTCACCGGTCAGGATGCGGCAGTGGGCGAAGCGGGTGTGGGTCGCCAGGTTGGCGGCCGCGAGCTCGGGGTGAAAGTCGCGAAATCCCTCCAGAGTGGCCAGCAGGATGGCGTCGGGGGCTGGCGCATCGGTCACGCAGGCGCAGGTGTCGGGGGAGAGCCAGGTGGCTTTGAGGGTACCGATGGGGGTCAGCCGCTGGTGGTTGCGCTCCTGGCGAAACAGCGGCAATCCCTGCGCGGCGCAGTGGCGCTGCAGATCATCGAGGCTCGCCGCGATATGGGTCAGCCCCACCTTGTTGTAGGGATGCTCGGGGTTGGCGGCCATGAAGGCGGGCAGGGCGGCGCGGGGATCCCCTTCGCTCTCCAGCAGATCGACCGAGCCGGAGGAGAAGTGCAGGGCGCTCTGGCCGGAGGCCATCAGCAGGGTTTTCTGGCCGGCCTCGGCCAGGCGCAGGGCCGCCGAGAGGCCCGCCATGCCGCCGCCGATAACGATGCTGTCAAATTTCATGGCTGCGCTCCTTGGTGGGATTTGCGGTGCTGGCATCGAGCGGGAAGGGCGGCTCGGCCACCAGGTGGGGGGCCGTCCACTCGCCAAGGCCGAACAGCCCCTCGTAGATCCAGTAGGTAAATTCGGCTTCGCGCAGGGCATCGCCCCACAGCACTGGCCGGGTGCCCTTGTAGCGTTCTTCCAGGAACTGGCGCAGCATGACGCAGGCCTGACGGCCGTCGGCCTTGCCGTACTCCTGCATCAGACCGGCGGCGCGATAGGCGCACAGCTCCCCCTGACAGGGGCCCATGCCCAGACGGGTGCGGCGGCGCAGATCCACCAGGTTGTCCACATCCAGCTCGCGCAGGGCGTATTCAATCTCGCCGGCGGTGACCATCTCGCACTCGCAGATGAGGGCGTTGGCCTTGGGATTGTCGCGGAAAAAGGCGATGACCCGCTCGCCGTGGCGGTACTGGGCCGAGCCTTCGGCTGGCACCGAGAGGCCGGGGGCGGAGACCTTCTCCGGATCCCGTGAGCCGGGCAGGCTCAGTTCAGCGGTGCGGCAGGGCTTGCTGTTGCCCAGCTTCTTGGCCAGCAGATCGGTGGCCCATTCGGCCATCAGCCGGTAGGTCATCAGTTTGCCGCCGGTGATGGTGTTGAATCCCTTGAGGCCGTCACGTTCGGCGTGATCCAGCAGCACTATGCCACGGCTGATGTTGCGGCCGGACTCGTCACCATCCACCGCCACCAGCGGGCGCACGCCAGCGTAGGCGCGCAGCAAACGGGTGCGGGCCATGATGGGGGCGAGCTTGATCCCCTCGCGCAGCAGCACCTCCACCTCTTCAGGCTCGACGGTGAGCTGGTCAATCTTGTGGTAATCGATGCGGCTCGAGGTGGTGCCGATGAGGGAGATGGTATCGCCCGGCACCAGGATGTCCGCGTCCGCCGGTTTGCGGGCGCGGTTGAGCACCAGCTGGTTGATGCGGTAATCCATGATGAGCAGGGAGCCCTTGGCCGGGAACATGCGGATGCCGAGATCGGCGTACTCGCAGATCTGCTGGCCCCAGATGCCGGCGGCGTTGATCACCTCCTGGCACTCCACCTCGAACGCTTCACCGGTGCGGGTGTTGATCGCCTTGACCCCGAGCACCCGATCCTGGGTGCGCAAAAGCCCCAGCACCTTGCTGTGGGTGAAGATGCGGGCGCCGTGCTCCTTGGCATCCAGCACGTTGGAGGCGGCCAGGCGGAACGGATCGACCGTGCCGTCCGGCACCTGGATGGCGCCGATCAGCGCCGGGTTGACGTTGGGTTCGAGGCGCAGCGCATCGGCGGGATCCAGCTGGCGGGCGTCGATGCCCGCCAGGGCACAGGCGTCCATGAAGGTATTTTGAAAATTGATGTCATCTTCCGGCAGGGTAATGAAGAGGCCGCCGGTGTCCTCGACGCAGTGGCTGGCGATCCGCTTGAGGATGCGGTTCTCCTGAATGCACTCGCGGGCGGACTCCTGATCCGTCACCGCATAGCGGGCGCCGGAGTGGAGCAGGCCGTGGTTGCGGCCCGTGGTGCCAGCGGCGATATCGTCCCGCTCAAGCAGGATGCAGTCGATGCCGCGCAGTGCGCAATCGCGCATGATGCCGGCTCCGGTGGCGCCACCCCCTATGATGACGACTTGTGTGGTTATTCTTTTCATTCTTGCCCGTCTCATCTCTTCCAGATGGTGCCAGTGTGGCCTGTCTCTGGGCGAAAATGTTTGATATGGGCCAAGTTAATGTTCGCAAACGCTCAAGATAAGGGGTGTTAATGAGCAAATCGTGATTGTTGTCACACTCCAGCAACAGTAGAGGGGGCGCTGGGCCCCCTCTGTCGACACGAGTCACTGCGCTCAGCCGCAGCACTTCTTGAACTTCTTGCCGCTGCCGCAGGGGCAGGGGTCGTTGCGACCCACCCGCAGCGGCGCCGGATCCTGCTCGCCATCGGTGTAGACCCAGCGCCCCTGATGGCGCACGAAGCGGGAGCGCTCATGCAGGCAGTGGCGCTCCTCACCTTCCATGAACCAGGCCTTGAACTCCACCATACCGAGGGTGTCAGCGGGGCCGCCCTGGCTGGCGATGATCTCGAGCCCATCCCATTGGGTGTCGGTCTGGGCGAGCTGCTCCGCAGTCAGATCCCCTAGATAGTCGGGGTGCCAGCTGTGCACCAGGTACTCCCCCAATCCCAGCACGAAGGCGCTGTAGCGTGAGCGCATCAGCTGCTCCGGGGTCTGGGCGGTAGCGCCCCGATGCAGTGATCCACAGCACAATTCGAGAGAAAGAGTTGAACCGCAAGGACATTTTTTCATGTGTCTGGCCATCAGAGTCGATAGATATATAGAGGGCGGGGATTGTAGCGAAAGCGGGTCCCCGTCGACCAGCATCCTATACTGGTCTGGTAGGAACGGAACGCCCATAAAAATAGCTGCAAGGATGTGAAAGATGACGCTAAAGCAGAAAATTCTGTTGTTGGGAGCCGTCCCCGTGCTCCTGATGGCCCTGGTGGTCAACCTCAGCAACTACATGATTTCAAAGAGTGACCTGGAAGCCGATCTGGTGGTGGCGCGAGAAAATGCCATCAAGGAGCGCAAGGCGTTGCTCAGCAGCTACCTGATGCTGGCCAAGACCGCCATCGATGCCGTCTACAACCAGCCAGACAGCCCGGCGGTGCGCAAGCAGGTGACCGAGCTGCTGCGGCCGCTGCGCTACAGCAGTGACGGCTACTTCTTTGTCTACGACTTTCAGGGCAATACCATACTGCTGCCCACCCGCCCCGAGATGGAAGGCAAGAACCGCTGGCAGGACAAGGATGCCAAGGGCAAGCTGCTGATCCAGGAGATCGTCAAGGCGGCGCGCCAGGGGGATGGCTTCTCCGAGTACTGGACCGCCAAGCCCTCCATCGGCCGGGATGCGCCCAAACTCTCCTTCAACCTGGTGCTCGACAAGTACCAGTGGGTCATCGGCACCGGCTTTTACATCGACGACATCGACAACGAGCTGGCGGTGCTGCGCACCGAGCGCGAGAGCAACATGCGCGACTCGCTGCAGAGCAGCGTGCTGCTGATCCTGGTGATCCTGGGGGTGACCCTGGCCGCCACCGTGGTGATAGGCAACCGGGTCACCCGGCCGCTGGCGGACGCGGTCTCGGCTCTCAACGACATCGCCGACGGGGAGGGGGATCTGACCCAGCGCCTCAAGGTGCAGAGCCATGACGAGATTGGTCAGCTGGCCACCGCCTTCAACCGCTTCGTGACGCGGATCCAGTCGGTGGTGAGCCAGGTGGGGGAGACCAGCAATCATCTGTTCAGCGCGGTGGAGAAGCTGCACCACCTGAGCGAGCACTATGACCATCAGATGCATGGCCACAGCCGGGAGACCGATCAGGTGGTCACCGCGGTGACCGAGATGAGCTCCACCGCCCAGGAAGTGGCGGCCAGCGCCTCCAACGCGGCCACCGCCACCAGCGACGCGGCGCGCGAATCCGATGCCGCTCGCGGCGTGGTGGGCACCGCCATCAACAGCATCAACCGGCTGGTGGGCGAGGTGCACACCGCCTCCGGGGTCATCGAGCAGCTGGCGCAGGAGACCGCCAAGATAGGATCCGTGGTGGAGGTCATTCGCGGCATTGCCGAGCAGACCAACCTGCTGGCGCTCAACGCCGCCATCGAAGCGGCCCGGGCCGGCGAGCAGGGGCGCGGCTTTGCGGTGGTGGCGGACGAAGTCCGATCGCTCGCCGGTCGCACCCAGCAGAGCACCAAGGAGATCAACGAGATGCTGCAGCGCCTGCAGGGCGGGGTGAAGCAGGCGGTGGACGTGATGCAGGCAAGCGAAGAGCGCAGCCAGGAGACGGTGCAGGAGGCGAGCCACATCGCCACCTCCCTCGACAGCATGGTGATGGCGGTCAGCACCATCAACGACATGAACATCCAGATAGCCACCGCCGCCGAGGAGCAGCACGCGGTCTCCGAGGAGATCAACAAGAACCTGGTGGCCATTCAGCAGATCGTCAGCGAGCTGACCGATGCGGCGGTCGAGTCCAACAGCACCACCCGCGATCTCGCCAGCACCGGCGACAAACTGCGCAAGCTGGTCTCCCAGTTCCGCTACTGATGGGGTGACAAGAGGGGGATGTCCCTCACAAGATGCGGCCTGAACCCCGGTTCAGGCCGCACTTTATTTGGGGATTGACCAATAATATGTGAAAATTGGCCCCCTCTGTGTCAGCCCTTGCCCCGTACCCTATGAATGAGATCGTGAAAGGCAGTATCGATTTGATCCGTCAGCTCAACTATGGCCTGGTCTACGCCAGCCTGGAGGAGCACAAGGAGCTGTCCCGTACCGATCTCTCCCGCTTGACCGGCCTCTCGCCTGCCAGCATCACCAAGATCACCCGCGAACTGCTCGACGGCGGCCTGGTGGTCACCTGTGGCGAGAGCTCGGTGGGGCGCGGTCGCCGCCAGACCCTGCTGCGCATCAACGAGCGCCGCTTCCAGTTTCTCTCCATGCGCCTTGGCCGCGGCTATGTGGACATGGCGCTGTTCGATCTGGCCGGTCGCTCGCTCGCCCGCCATCGCCATGTTTTCAGCGAAGGGGAGCGCGCCGACCTGCTGGCCAGTCTGGTGCGGGCCATCGAGGGCTTCTTGCCCAAGAAGGCGCTGCGCCTCGCCTGCATCGCCCTCTGCTTGCCGGGGCAGGTGGAGCGCCACTCCGGCATGGTCAAACACTTCCCCTTCTACGATCTGCGCAACTGGCCGCTCGGTCCCACCCTGCAGGAGGCCTTCGCGGTGCCCGTGCTGGTGAGTGGCGACGTGCGCACCTGGATCCAGGCAGAGCGCGAGTGGGGGGCCGCCAAGAATTGCGCCGATGCGGTGCTGGTGTTCGTGCACAACGACATCGGGGTCGGCATGGTGGTCAATGGCCAGCTTATCGAGAGCGAAAATGCGCTGCTTGGCGATCTCAGCCATTTGCAGCTCGAACCCTATGGCCAGCGCTGCTACTGCGGCGGCTTTGGCTGCGCCTGCACGCTAGTGACCAATCAGGCGCTGGAGGCGCAATACCGGGATCTGCGCGAGCGGATGCAGGAGTACGATCTGCCCGAGAGTGTCACCATTCGCGAGCTGTGCGAGCTGGCGCTGGCGGGCAACAGCCTTTGTCAGGACATCCTCCATCAGGCGGCGGGGCGCCTGTCGCGGGTGCTCTCCAACCTCATCTGCCTGCTCAATCCGGGCAAGCTGCTGCTTGGGGGTGAAATCACCCGTGCCGATCGGCTGCTCTTCCCCATGTTGCATCAGTCGCTGGCGAGCCAGTTGCCGGCCGAATACCTGGTGCGGCTGCAGATAGAATCCACCCACTTTTACGAAGATCCCACCAAGCCCACCTCGGTGCAGGTGCACAAGGCCCTGCGCGACGGCAGCCTGCTGCTCGACTTGTTGCGAGGCGACAAGGAGGCATGAAGCTGGGGTTGCAAGGACGCATCCTCCTCATGCTCTGTCTGGTCAGTCTGCTGCAGCTGGTGCTGCTGAGCGGGGCCAGTTACTACTATGTGTCCGAGCAGCGCTACCGCGAGGTGGGGGATCAAGCCCTCGACGTGGCACGGCTGGTGGCCCGCGAGCCTGGCGTGCTGGCCGGGGTGAAGCGGGCCGACACCGCCCGCCTCAATGTGCTGGTGGAGCGGATCCGTGCCGAGGTCGGCGCCAGCTACATCGTCATCGGCGATAAAGATGCGCGCCGGCTGGTGCACCCCAATGCGGATCGCATCGGCCAGCCCATGATGGGGGATGATCCGAAGCGGGCGCTGCAGGGGGAGGCCTATATCTCCCGCGCGCAAGGGTCCCTCGGGGTCTCGGTGCGCGGCAAGAGCCCCATCCGCGATGAGCTCGGCCAGATCATCGGGGTGGTCTCGGTCGGTTATCTGGTGCGGGATATCGAGGCGGACCTGCAGGGTTTTCTGCGCTTTGGCCTCGCCATGACCCTGCTCATCGTGCTGCTCAACAGCCTGGCCGCCGCCTGGCTGGCCCGCCGTTACAAACGCGCCATCCTTGGCTTCGAGCCCGAGCAGATCGGCCGCCTCTATGCCGAACTCGACTGCACCCTGCGCACCGTGCGCGAGGGGATCCTCACCATCGACGAGCAGGGCCGGCTCACCTCCCTCAATCCCAATGGCATCCGCCTGCTGCGCCTCGACGAACAGACGGCCCGGGCCGCCATCGGCCAGCCCGTCACCCGGCTGCTGCCGGAGAGTCGCATGCTCTCCCTCATTCAGGATCCGCGCCCGCAGTTTGACGAGGAGATAGTGCTCAACGGCCAGTCCCTCATCGTCAACCGGCTGCCGCTGGTGCGCGATGGCAAGCTGATCGGTGCAGTGTCGAGCTTTCGGCGCAAGGACGAGCTGGCCGAACTGAGTGCCCAGCTCTCCCAGGTGCAGGCCTACAGCGATCTGTTGCGGGTGCAGACCCACGAACACCACAACCAGCTCGGCACCATCGCCGGGCTCATCGAGCTCGGGGCCACCCGCGAGGCGCTTGCCTTCATCGGGCGGGAGGCGGCCACCGAGCAGAGCCTGCTCAGCTTCCTGCTGAGTGCCATCGCCAAGCCCAAGGTGGCCGGCCTGCTGCTCGGCAAATACCACAGGGCGCACGAGCTGGGGCTGGTGCTGGAGGTGGACCCGGATTCCCGCCTGCACGACATTCCCCTTCGCGTCAGCGGCTCCCAGTTGGTGACGGTACTGGGGAATCTCATCGACAATGCCTTCGAGGCGACCCGTCGCCACGGTGCCCCCTACCAGCCGGTGCGGGTGGCGTTGAGCGATCTTGGCCAGGATCTGATCCTGGAGGTGGAAGACGGGGCGGGGGGGATCGATCCCGCGCTGGCGGATCGCCTGTTCGAGCGGGGCGTCAGCAGCAAGGTGGAGCCGGATCACGGCATCGGCCTCGCGCTGGTGCGCAAGACCCTGGATGCCCTGCAGGGGCAGATCACCATCGAAGCCACGGCGCAGGGGAGTTGCGTCGTCTGTTACATTCCCAAGGAGGTGTGAGTGATCAAGATCCTGATCGTCGAGGATGACCCGGCCATTGCCGAGATCCACCGCCGCTTCGTGCAGCGGCTGGCGGGATTCGAGGTGCTGGGGGTGGCGCTCACCCTGTTCGATGCCAGAGAGCAGATAGAGATCCTCAAGCCCGATCTGGTGCTGCTGGACGTCTGGTTGCCCGATGGCGAGGGCTTTGCCCTGTTGCGGGAGCTACGCCAGGCGGGGGCTTCCCTCGACGTGATACTGCTCACCGCGGCGCGGGAGGCCGGCGCCCTGCAGGAGGCGATGCGGCTCGGGGTGGTGGATTTCATCCTCAAGCCCGTGGTGTTCGAGCGGCTGCGAGACACCCTCGACAAATATTGCCAGAACCGCGCCGCCCTGGCGGCGCTGGCCGATATCGATCAGCAGGCGGTGGACGCCCTGCTGGGGACGCCGTTGCAGCAGGTGGCGGCGGGCGGCCTGCCCAAGGGGATCGACGGGCTCACCCTGCAGCGGGTGCTGGCGGCGCTGGGATCGCAGGGAGCCAGCGCCGAGGAGATTGGCGGCCGGGTCGGGGTGAGCCGCACCACGGCGCGCCGCTATCTGGAGTTTCTGGTGGGCCAGCAGCTGGCGAGCCCGGAGCTGGAGTACGGCACCGTGGGCCGGCCGGAGCGGCGTTATCGCCAGCCCTGAATGGAATAATCTCCATCTCGTCTTGCCAATAAAAAGAGCGCCTGTCGGCGCTCTTTTGCTGTGTGGGATCCGCCAACTCAGCTCGGCTCGGATTGCAGTGTGGCGGCCGGTGCGCGGCGCGCCTGCCACCACTGCCACACCGGCAACAGCAGCATCACCAGGGTGATCAGGGTAAAGGTGAGGGTGATGGGGCGCTCCCACAGGAAGCTCAGGGAGCCGTCGTTGATCACCAGCGCCCGGCGCAGGTTGTCCTCCAGCATGCCCCCCAGAATGAAGCCGAGCAGCATGGGCGCCATGGGGAAGTCCAGCAGACGCAGGCCGATGGCGATCAGCGCCACCAGCGCCATCACATAGATGTCCATGGTGTTGAAGGAGACCAGATAGACCCCGATCAGCGAAAACAGCAGCACCATGGGGATGAGCACGGGGCGCGGCACCTGCAGGATCTTGGCCAGATAGGGGATGAGCGGCAGGTTGAGGATCAAGAGCACCACGTTGCCCAGATACATGGAGATGATCACCGACCAGAACACGTCCGGATGCTCCATGAACAGGCGCGGGCCCGGCTGGATGCCGTAGGCGATGAGGGCCCCCAGCATCAGTGCCGTGGTGCCCGAGCCCGGGATCCCCAGGGTCAGCAGCGGCACGAAGGCCCCGCTGGAGGCGGCGTTGTTGGCCGCCTCCGGCGCGGCGATGCCGGTCAGGCTGCCCTTGCCGAACTCCTCCTGCCTGCGCTTGCTGGCGAAGTTGCGCTCGGCACCATAGGCCATGAAGGAGGCGATGGTGGCACCGGCCCCCGGCAGCACGCCGATGAGGAAACCCATCACCGAGGAGCGGGCGATGGGGGGCGCTATCTCTTTGACCTCGTCCCTGCTCAGCTTGAGGGAGCCGAGCTGCTGGATCTTGCGCGCCTCCTCCTTGCTGGTGTCCTTGCCCGGGCGCAGCACCGTCATCAGGATCTCCGCCAGGGCGAAGGTGGCCATGGCCAGCAGCAGGAAGGAGAAGCCGTCGCGCAAGTCCGGCAGGCCGAAGGTGAACCTGTCCACCCCGACGCTGCGGTCGATGCCGACGGTGGAGAGCATGATGCCGAACAGCGCCATGATCAGCGCCTTGAGCACCTGCCCCTTGCCGGCAAAGGCCGCCACCGCCGAGAGCCCCAGCACCATCAAGGCGAAGTAGTCCGCCGACTGGAACGAGAGGGAGACCTTGGCCAGCAGCGGCGCTGCCACCATCAGGAAGATGGCCGACAGGGTGCCGCCGGTGAAGGAGGCGTAGGCGGCGATGGCCAGCGCCTTGCCCGCCTGCCCCTTGCAGGCCAGCGGATAGCCGTCGATGGCGGTGATCATGCTGGCGGAGCAGCCCGGGGTGTTGATCAGGATGGAGGAGGTGGAGCCGCCGAACATGGAGCCGTAATAGACCCCGGCCATCAAAATGATGCCGGAGGCGGGATCCAGCCCGTAGGTGATGGGGATCATCAGGGCGATGGCGGTGACGGGCCCGAGGCCCGGCAGCATGCCGATGAAGGTGCCGACGAAACAGCCGACGATCACCATGAAGATGTTGATGGGCATCATGGCGGTGCCCAGTCCTTGCAAAATGCCGTCTAACATGGGTTCTCCTTATCCCAGCAACTGGGTGAACAGCCGGCCCGGCTCGAGGTAGACGTTGAGCCCCTTGGTGAGCAGGGCCCAGAAGATGAGGGTGAACGGCAGGCTCACCTTGCAGGCGAAGGCGAGGCTCTGCCCGCCCATCAGCCGGATCCCGCCGATGAGAAACAGGGAGGTGGCGACCAGAAAGCCGAGCCAGCCAAGGGCCAGGCCGTAGGCCAGCATCAGCAGCAGCAGGGCAAACACCAGCCGCCAGTTGCCGGTTTCGCGCTGCAGTCGCTCGCCGCCCGGAAAGCAGATCAGCAGCAGGGAGAGCAGGGCGCCGGCACCGGCCAGGGCATAGGGCAGGGTGCTGGCGGTGAAGGGTTCATATTCGTCCCCGGGGTAGCCGGGGATCTGGGTGGCGTGATAGCCGTAGGCGAGGGAGAGCAGCAAAAACAGCAGCCCCCCGAGTCGCTCCTTGGTCAGGTGCATGGGATGACTCCGATGGGCGGGCCAGGCCCGCCGACAGTGGGATTACTTGATGAAGCCGAGTTCGCGCATCAGGCCGCCGATCTGCTGCTCCTGCTGGATCAGAAAGGCGGTGAACTCGGGGCCGGCCTGATAGAGGTTGGTCCAGTTGTTGCGGGCACGGACCGTTTCCCACTCCGGTTTGTCATACATCTGCTTGAGCAGGGCGGCGAATTCGGCCGACTTGTCGGCGCTGACGGCGGGGGAGGCGAAATAGCCGCGCCAGTTGGCAAAGACAGTGGGGTTGCCCTGCTCGCTGAAGGTGGGCACCTCGCTCGCATCCGGCATCCGCGTCGGGGCCGTCATGCCGAGGATCCGCATCTGGCCCGACTTGACCGCCTCCATTGCCTCGCCAAAGCCGGTGGAGAGCACCTGGGTTTCTCCTGCCAGCACCGCCGCCATGGCGCTGCCGCCGGCGTCATAGGCCACGTAGCGCAGCTTGCCGGCATCGGCCCCGGCATTCTTGAAGGTCATGGCCGCCACCAGATGATCCAGGCTGCCACGGGCGGAGCCGCCGGCAATCTTCACCTTGGCGGGGTTCTCCTGATAGGCGGCCAGCAGCTGGGGCCAGCTCTGATAAGGGGAGTCCAGCGGCACGGCCAGCGCCTGGTAGTCGGCGATGATGGCGGCCACCGGGGTGAGATCCCGGAACGATTGCGGCAACTCCTTGGAGAGGGATTTGACGATGATGGGGGTGGAGTTGACCATCAGGGTCTTGTCGGACTGGGCCGAGGTTTCGATCAGGTGAGCGATGGCCTTGGCGCCGCCACCGGCCGAGATGTTCTGGTAGGAGGCGGTGGTGATGAGGCCGGATTTGGTCAGCGCCTCGCCGGTGCCACGGGCGGTGTTGTCCCAGCCACCGCCGGCGCCGCCCGGAATGAGGAAGTGGATTTCGTCGATCTTGGCCTGGGCGCCGAGGCTGGTGCCCAGCAGGCAGCAGAGCAACGTGTGTTTGAGGGTTCCTTGCAACATGGTGTACTCCTTGTGATTGTTGCGGGAAGGTTAATTAATCGTGTTTGGTCGGCAAACAATCTGGCCGTAATGGCTATTAAGGCTGTTGTGGTCATTGTGTTCATTCTGGTCACGACGGGGTGAGGCAGGGTCATGACGGGGCTGAAGGTCGTCAGAATGGTACTGCGGTGACGGCTGAAAAGGCGCGCGGCTCCCCATCTGACGGGAGCCTCGCGGATGAAGGGCTGGCTTATCCCTGTGATGCGGGGGCGGCGGAGACCTGGTCGCCGCCGGTGCCCTGCTGCTTGATGGCCTCGGTCGCCTGCTGCCTGCGCTGCAACTGCTCCATCACCAGCTTGTAGGCGATGTAGTACTTGTAGATGTTGCCGACGTAGGTGACGGTTTCGGGCCCAATCTTCTCCGCCGCCACGTACTCGACGTTGTGAAACCAGACGTTGGGATCCAGCCCCCGCTTCTTGGCCTCGGTGCGCAGCCGTGCCACCCGGGCGGGGCCGGCGTTGTAGGAGGCGAACGAGAAGAGTGCCTTGTCGAGGGCTGTCATGGGCTCGTCTGAATAGTAGTGGTCGATCATCCAGCGCATGTATTTGACGCCGCCGTGGATGTTGGGCTCGAGCTGGCGGATGTCGCCCACTTTGAGCCCCTTGCCGGTGGCGGGCATGATCTGCATGATGCCGATGGCGCCGACGTGGCTGCGCGCCTTGTGATTGAGGGCCGACTCCTGATAGCCCTGGGCCGCCATCAGCAGCCAGTCCACCTCGTATTTCTCGCCATATTCGCGAAACAGATCCACCACCTGCAGAAACTTCTGGCGCTCGGCATCGGCGGCGGCGCTCTTGACGAACTTGTTCTGCTTGAGATAGCGGGCCAGGATGGCGTCGCTGCTGTGTTTGCCGCGCAGGGCGGCTATCTGTTCATTGAGCATGGCCAGCAGCTGTGGGCTCTCCTTGCGCACCGCCCAGGCGATGACCCCCCCTTGCCGGAACACTGGCTGCTCATGGATGCGGATGGCGGGGAAGATCTTCTGCCAGAACCGGGCCTTGTGTTCGTCCATGACGATGAAGGGCAGCAGGCCGGCATTGACCATCTCCACCAGATCTTCATCCTCCAGCGCCTCCGGGGCCGGCTGGATGTCGACAAGCGGCTCTCCCGCCGCCTTGCGGGCCTGGTTGTAGGCCGTGAGGCTCTCGAAGTAGCTGGAGGAGGGGCGCACATAGACCCGTTGGCCGGCCAGATCGGTGGCGCTCTCCACCTTGGGGGAGGCCGGCCCCGAGATGAGCAGCTCCCGCACGTTCTGCAGCAGAGGGTCGGTAAAGAGCACCCCCTGCAGTTTGCGCCGCTCGGTGATGGTGAGGTTGGCGGCGGCGATGTCGCCCTTGCCCGCGATGAGGGCTTCCAGCAGGGCCTCGCGCGCTACCGGGATGAAGACCAGGTGCAGCTTGAGATGGCGCTTGAGGCTCTTTTGCTTGCGCAGCTGCTCGTTGAGCCGCTTCTCCACCTCGATGAAGGCGTCGTAGGTGACGCCCCGCTGCACCCCCTTGTAGATGAAATAGCCAGTCTTGTTGTAGGTGGTGAGCACCCGGATGGTGCGCCGTGCCAGCATGGCATCGAGATCGCCAAGCAGGGGCTGGGCCAGCTGGTCGCTGCTGAAGGCCAGGGCGGCCGGCTCGGAGTCGGCCGCCTCTGCGGGGGAGGTTTGCACTGCGGTGGCGGCCTGCAGTGGGCCGCACAGCAGCCAGCCAAGAAGGATCCATAACCGTATCATGACGATGCCCTCGTGTGTTTCATTGAGTGTAAGCGGCATGGGGCGGGCGCTTTAGCTCATTGGGTTTGGTCGGTGAGGGGCACATAGCACGATAGGCCCTATCCGGCGGGGGCGAACGAATGGGTGTTTGGGAGCCATAAACGAAAAGGGGAGCCATAGCGGCTCCCCTTGAGTTGGTGTACTTGGTGCTAGACCGTCGGCGCTAGAACCAGAAGCCGATGATGAAGGATCCCGCCAGGGTCAGCATGACGTTGGCCACCGCATAGGTGCCGGCATAGCCGAGCGCCGGGATGGAGCTGTTGGCCGCTTCGTTCACCACGTCCATGGCCGGGGCGCAGGTGCGGGCCCCCGTGATGGCGCCGAGCAGCAGGGCCGGGTTCATCTTCAGCACCCAGACTCCGAACAGGTAGCCCACCAGCACCGGCAGGGTGGTCACCAGCATGCCGGAGAAGAGCACCACGGCACCGACCTGGCTCAGGTGATCCAGAATACCGCCGCCGGCTTTGAGGCCGGTGCTCACCATGAATACCGCCAGACCGAGATCCTTGGCCAGACGCAGGGCGCCCGGCGGCACGTAACCGACCGTGGGGTGGTTGGCGCGCAGGTAGCCCATCAGGATCCCCGCCAGCAGCAGGCCGACGGCGTTGCCCAGCCCAAATTCGAGCTGGCCAAATACCAGGGAGACGGAGCCTATCAGCAGCCCCAGCACGAAGAAGGTGGTGAAGGCCACCAGATCCGTGGTCTGGCTGTGGATGCTTATGAAGCCAATTTTGTTGGCCAGCAGCTTGACCCGCTGCTTCTCGCCGCTGATCTGCAGTACGTCGCCCTTTTGCAGCATGATGTTGCGATCGAACGGCATCTCGATCTGGGAGCGCACCACCCGGTTGAGGAAGCAGCCCTTCTCGGTGAGGTTGAGTTCCACCAGATGGCGACCCACAACTGCATCGTTTTTCACCACTATCTCTTCGGTGACGATCTGCAGGTCAAGCAGGTTGCGGTCGAACACCTCCTTGCCGTTGCGGTAGTTGACGTCGA
The DNA here is from genome assembly GCF_049860615.1 of Aeromonas sp. FL131. Lineage (NCBI taxonomy): Bacteria > Pseudomonadati > Pseudomonadota > Gammaproteobacteria > Aeromonadales > Aeromonadaceae > Aeromonas > Aeromonas sp. FL131. The sequence continues at coordinate 2,060,651 of NZ_CP187595.1, read as the reverse complement.
GCTTCTCGTGGCTCTCGGGGTAACCCACCAGGGCGATCTCGTCCCCCTCCTGAATGACGGCATCGCCATCCGGGCTCGCCAGAATGCCGTTGCGGCGGATCCGCTCCACGTAGCAGCCGGTGTGGGGGTAGATGCCGGTCTCGCGCAGGGTGCGGCCACCGATCCAGGCCGCCAGCTCCGGGCCGACCCGGTAGGCGCGGATGATGGGCAGGTAGGTCTTGCGGCTCTCGTTGTCGGAGAGGCCGCGCTCGCGGGCGATCTTCTGCGCCTCGGTGTTGAGGTCGAGCCGTGCCAGCGAAGGCAGGTAACGCACCACCAGCATCAGGCCGACCAGGCCCACCAGATAGGTCAGTGCATAGCCGATGCCCATGTTGTCGAGCACCGACTGCATATCGGTCTGATGGGGCAGGTTGAGCAGGCCGCTGCGCAGGGCATCCTGCGCGCCCACCAGCGCCGGGGTCGAGGTAAGCGAGCCGGCCAATATGCCGGCCGCCATGCCCGGCCCCAGGTTGAAGAACTTGGCCAGCCCCACGGTGAGGAAGAGGGCGGTCAGCAGGATCACCAGGGTGAGGGTGATGTAGTGGATGCCGTCACGCAGGAAGACGCTGAAGAAGTGCGGCCCCGCCTCTATCCCCACGCAGAAGATGAACAGCATGAAGCCGACGTTCTCCGTGGTGGCGGTGAATTCGAAGCCCATCTGGCCGAACAGCAGGGCGGTAAAGAGCACGCCGATGGTGTTGCCGATCTGGAAGTTGCCGAACCTGACTTTACCGAGCAGCAGGCCGAAGGCCAGTACCACGAACAGCAGCAGGGAGTCGCTTTGATGTAGCAGTGTCACAAAATCTATGGTCATGCCCGGAAAAACCGAGGAAAAAAGTGGGGCCGATATTGTGCCGGATCCCTCACCAATAAAGAAGCGTCAAAGGAGGATTAATCGGCACTAACCCGCCACGCGACCCGCCTGTGTGAGGGAAACTGCGGGGCGGGTCTGGTGATGACCTCTATTTCCCTCTGCCAGCCCCGCTGTCAATTAGTGATTCCTGCTATCTGTGATCCTCGTCTTTTCGCTCTGCTTGAAAATTTATTCTCTGCTGTTTGGCTGGGCGGTTTTCTGGTTTTTCAGCACATCTGACTGAAGGGGATGGCATGAGTCCGGGAGCCGATCGGTGGGGGTCGAGAGGGAGTGACCCACGTTGTGCGGGATGGCGAAAAGATATCTGCAAAAGGCATCTGTCGGCGGCGATGGCAACCCATTCAGGGGGGTGACCAAAAACAGCAGAAAATCAGGTCGGCAGGGAAAAACATCGCCCGTTGCTGGCAATGGCCTGCCAGCCTAGGCCGTCATTGGCTTTGCTCTACTTACCCACAGAATCTGTGGATAACCCTGTTCATGAAACTTGGTGATCAGGCTGTATCCCGCGCCAATACTGGGCTGCAAGGACTGTTCAAAAAATACCTGAGATAAATTGTTTCTATAAAAATCAAATAGTTAGACGCAGCAGAACAAAACGCTGCCGGGGCGGATGCGGAATCAAAAGGGAGGCGTCACCGCGGGATGCGGCTTGTGCATTAAAATTGGCAGAGGAAAGCACTAAAGTGGATAACTTGCACCGAGATGGTGAGGAGATTGGCTCCCCCGACTGGACTTGAACCAGTGACATACGGATTAACAGTCCGCCGTTCTACCGACTGAACTACGGGGGAACATCAGGCAAGGAGGAGCATCATACAGAGGTCGTATTTCGAGGTCAATAGCCGCTTCTTCCGGCAGAGTGGATACCCAGTCCACCCCATCTCGGAGTACACTTCTGCTCTTGCGTTTTTTTGCCGGGAGTCGTCATGAGCAAGTTATTCCAGCTGGCCAGCCAGTTTCAACCCGCCGGGGATCAGCCAAGGGCCATTGCCCAGCTGCTCGATGGCATCGAATCCGGCCTTGCCCATCAGACCCTGCTCGGGGTAACCGGCTCGGGCAAGACCTTCACCATGGCCAACGTCATCGCCACCCTCAATCGCCCCACCATGATCCTGGCTCCCAACAAGACCCTGGCGGCCCAGCTCTATGGCGAGATGAAGGAGTTCTTCCCCGACAACTCGGTGGAGTATTTCGTCTCCTACTACGACTACTACCAGCCGGAAGCCTATGTGCCGACCACCGACACCTTCATCGAGAAGGATGCCTCCATCAACGATCACATCGAGCAGATGCGGCTATCGGCCACCAAGGCACTGCTGGAGCGCCGCGACGTGGTGATCGTCGCCTCGGTGTCGGCCATCTACGGTCTGGGAGACCCGCAAGCCTACCTCAGCATGATGCTGCACCTGAAAGTGGGGGACCTGATCAATCAGCGGGATATCCTGCGCCGTCTCGCCGAGCTGCAGTACACCCGCAACGACATGGCCTTCCAGCGCGGCACCTTCCGGGTGCGGGGAGAGGTGATCGACATCTACCCCGCCGAATCGGACAAGCTGGCCCTGCGGGTGGAGCTGTTTGATGAGGAGGTGGAGCGCCTCTCTCTGTTCGATCCGCTGACCGGCGCCATCGAACAGACGGTGGTGCGCTACACCATCTATCCCAAGACTCACTACGCTACCCCGCGCGAGACCATCCTGGGGGCCATCGAGCACATCAAGGAGGAGCTCAAGAGCCGCCGTGAACAGCTGTTGTCGCTGGGCAAGCTGGTGGAGGAGCAGCGCATCAGCCAGCGTACCCAGTTCGACATCGAGATGATGCAGGAGCTCGGCTACTGCTCCGGCATCGAAAACTACAGCCGTTACCTCTCCGGTCGCGCGCCCGGCGAGCCGCCGCCCACCCTGTTTGACTATCTGCCGGGGGATGGCCTGCTCATCATCGACGAATCCCACGTCACGGTGCCGCAGATCGGCGCCATGTTCAAAGGGGACAGATCCCGCAAGGAGACCCTGGTGGAGTACGGCTTCCGGCTCCCCTCGGCGCTCGACAACCGGCCGCTCAAGTTCGACGAGTTTGAAGCGCTGATGCCGCAGACGGTGTTTGTTTCGGCCACCCCTGGCCCCTACGAGCTGGAGAAGTCGGGCGGCGATGTGGTGCAGCAGGTGGTACGCCCCACCGGCCTGCTCGACCCCGAGATCGAGGTGCGTCCGGTCACCACCCAGGTGGACGACCTGCTCTCCGAGATCCGCAAACGGGTGGCGGTGGAGGAGCGGGTGCTGGTCACCACCCTCACCAAGCGGATGGCAGAGGATCTGACCGAATACCTGGCGGATCACGAGGTGCGGGTGCGTTATCTGCACTCCGACATCGACACCGTCGAGCGGGTGGAGATCATTCGCGATCTGCGCCTCGGCAAGTTCGACGTGCTGGTGGGGATCAACCTGCTGCGGGAGGGGCTCGATATGCCGGAGGTCTCGCTGGTGGCCATCCTGGATGCAGATAAAGAGGGTTTCCTGCGCTCCACCCGCTCCCTCATCCAGACCATCGGCCGGGCGGCGCGCAACCTCAACGGCAAGGTCATTCTCTACGGGGATACCATCACCAACTCCATGCAGGTGGCGATCGAAGAGACCGAGCGGCGCCGTGCCCTGCAGCATGCCCATAACCTCGAACATGGCATCACCCCGACGGGGCTCAACAAGTCGGTGGGCGATGTGATGGACATGGGAGGCAGTCGTAGTGCAGGCAAGAGCGGGCGGGGCAGCCGCAAGGCCGCCGAGCCGCAAGGGGAGTACCATGCCCGTTCCGCCAGCGAGATCAGCAAGGAGATCAAGCGGATGGAAGAGCAGATGTTCCAGCATGCACGGGATCTGGAGTTCGAGCAGGCGGCAGCGCTGCGGGACCAGATCCAGCGGCTGCGCAACGAGTTGATCGAGAGTTGAGTGCCTTGCCGGGTGCCCGACGCTGGCTGATCTGGCGGCGTTTGCGCCGCCTCTATCGGGGTTTTCGTCACCCCGATACCCCCTGGTGGGCCAGGGGGCTGGTGATCCTGGTCCTGCTCTACGGCATCAGCCCGCTGGATCTCATCCCCGATGTGGTGCCGTTCGTTGGCTGGCTCGACGATGCGACCCTGTTGCTGCTCTTGTTGTGGGGTTGGGAGTTATGCCTGCCCGGTACCGTGAGGGCGGCGCTCGCCGAGCGGGAGTAGGCCGCCTTGGCCGTGCCCGCTGCATCGCCATCGATTTGACGAAAAGTGTCATGCCGGTTGTGTTTGGGCGTGATAAGAAAGAGCATGGTGGGGGAGATTGTGGCGCTCAATGCATTGGCGTAGACTCCACGCCGTTCACTTTATGGGTATGAGAAAATGGATCTGATCCTGTTTGCGATTGATTTTATCCTGCACGTCGACGTGCACTTGAAAGAGCTGTTTGAAAACTATGGGATCTGGGTTTACGCCATCCTGTTTCTGATCATCTTCTGCGAGACCGGACTGGTGGTAACCCCCTTCCTGCCGGGTGACTCCCTGCTGTTTGCCGCCGGTGCGCTCACCGTGGGCAGCGTGCTGGATGTGCATACCCTGGCCGCCGTGCTGATCATCGCCGCGGTACTCGGCAACGTGGTGAACTACACCATAGGTCACTTCTTCGGCGAGCAGCTGTTCCGCAATCCTGACTCCAAGATCTTCCGGCGGGATTACCTGGACAAGACTCATGCCTTCTACGCCAAGCATGGCGGCAAGACCATCATCATCACCCGCTTCCTGCCCATCGTGCGTACCTTTGCGCCCTTCGTGGCGGGCATGGGTGCCATGACCTATCCGCGCTTCCTGGCGTTCAATCTGGTGGGCGGTCTGTTGTGGGTCCTTTCATTCGTCTATGCCGGCCACTTCTTCGGCAATCTGCCGGTGGTGCGTCAGAACTTTACCCTGCTCATCTTCGGCATCATCGGCATTTCGCTGCTGCCCATGGTGATCGGCATGGTGAAGGCCAGAATGAACGCCAGCAAGGCGGCTTCCTGAGCACCCTGCTGCCTGGCTGATGAAGCCGAATGACATAATAAAGAAGGGAGCCACTGGCTCCCTTCTTTATTTGTACTGCTATCGGGCTTAGCTGCAGCAGCGACCCTTGACCAGATTGCCGATGGCCACCACAACGAACACCAGCAGGTAGGCGGCGAAGATGGCCACCAGCCACTGAGGCATGGAGAAGCTCAGGAACTGCCAGGTGACCTCGCTGCAATCGCCATCCGGGTAGAACATCCAGGGGATCCACTGATCCAGCGGCGCCCAGCTCGGGAAGTCGACAAAGCCTTCGCAGACGTTGAAGGGGGAGGGATTGACCTGATAATCCACATGCTTGAGCGCCAGTTTCAGGCCCCAGAAGGCACTGGATCCCCACAGCAGCAGAGCGCTCCAGCGCACGTACCATTTCTGCGGTGCCACCATGCCGAGCAGCCCTGCGGTGAGGACTCCCAGCGTGGCGATCCGCTCATAGACGCACATGACGCAGGGATGCAGGCCCAGCACATGCTGGAAGAAGAGGGCGCTCAACTCGAGGAACAGGGCAGAGGCTGCAAGCAGACTCCAGGCCAGGCGATGGGCGGCAATACGGCGCAGAAACTCTATCATCTGGTTGATCTCACAGAAAAAACAGTGGCTGAATTAGAGCAGAGCAGGGGCCAAAAGGAAAGGGCCCGCATGGGCCCTTATGGTATCAATGCAGGGCGGGCAGCGCCGCCGGCGTGACGTTGTCGAGCACCAGCCAGCCAGCCTGATAGAACCAGTCGGTGAGCGGCCCGAGCAGCATCTCCACCGAGAAGAAACCCACCAGTCCCAGCACCAGGGTATAGGGCAGCGCCATCCACACCATGCGCCCGTAGGAGAGGCGCAGCAGCGGTGCCAGCGCCGAGGTCAACATGAACAGGAAGGCGGCCTGGCCGTTGGGAGTAGCCACCGACGGCAGGTTGGTCCCGGTGTTGATGGCCACGGCCAGCAGCTCAAACTGTTCGCGGCTGATGGCGTTGTTGAGCAGCGCCGTCTTCACCTCGTTGATGTAGACGGTACCGACGAAGACGTTGTCACTGACCATGGAGAGCACGCCGTTGGCCAGATAGAAGAGTGCGAGCTGGGCGTCCGGCTCGGCGGCCAGCACCCACTGGATCACCGGCTTGAACAGCTGTTGGTCGATGATGACGGCGACCACGCTGAAGAAGACGGCCAGCAGGGCGGTAAAGGGCAGCGCCTCCTGGAATGCCTTGCCGAGGGAGTGCTCCTCGGTGATGCCGGTGAGCGAGGTAGCCAGCACGATGACCGACAGCCCGATGAGGCCCACTGCCGCCAGGTGCATGGCCAGCCCCAGGATCAGCCAGAGGGCGATCGCTGCTTGCACGATGAGCTTGGCCTTGTCCTGGGCGGTACGTCCGGCCTCTTCATAGCGGTTGTAATCCTCCATGATGCGGCGTACTGCGTCCGGCAGTTTTGCGCCGTAGCCGAACCAGCGGCACTTTTCGACCAGAACACAGGTGAGCAGGCCGCAGATGAACACCGGCACCGTTACCGGAGACATGCGAATGGCAAACTCGCCGAAGTTCCAGCCCGCCTGTTCACCGATGATCAGGTTCTGCGGTTCTCCTACCAGGGTGCAGACACCGCCGAGGGCGGTACCGATGGCGGCATGCATCATCAGGCTGCGCAGGAAGGCGCGAAAGTCGTCCAGATGTTGGCGATTGAGTTCGTTGACGGCGTCATCATCGGTGTGATCGTGTGGGTTGCCGAACTCCTTGCCGGAGGAGACCTTGTGATAGATGGCGTAGAAACCGGTGGCGACGCTGATCACCACGGCGATCACGGTGAGGGCATCGAGGAAGGCTGACAAGAAGGCGGAGACCAGACAAAATGCCAAAGAAAGCAGGGTCTTGGAGTGGATCCGGATCAGCAGCTTGGTAAACACATAGAGCAGCAGCTGCTTCATGAAATAGATGCCGGCCACCATGAAGACTAGCAGCAGCAGTACCTCGATATTGGCCACCAGCTCATGTTTGACCTGCTCGGCCGAGGTCATGCCGATCAGCACCGCCTCGATGGCCAGCAGACCGCCGGGTTGCAGCGGATAGCACTTGAGCGCCATGGCCAGAGTGAAGATGAACTCGACGACCAGCAGCCAGCCGGCGATGAAGGGATCGAGGTAAAAGGCGATCGGGTTGATCAGCAGGAATAGAAGAATAGCGGCCTTGTACCACTGGGGCGCATTGCCCAGAAAGTTCCTGGCAAAGGCTTGCCCTAAGCTGATTGGCATAATAGTGGGTCTCTGTGTTGTGGTTGGTATCTGCGTCTATGCAGTCAAGACAGGCTCGACCAGAACATCCGGATGTTGTCCCTTATCAGATTGATTCCTCATGATTTTAATCAAAAAGAGCATTAACTATAAATAACATAGTCGGCCTTGCCCACGAGATTGGCCGTTTTATCGCCAATCGATGGGGTTGGCTGACACCCATCGCAGCAATCAATACATATTTTTAACAAAATAGCCTGCTTATGTGAGCAGAGGACCGACCTTCTGCTTGCCAGCCCTCCCTGCTTTGCTATTATTCGTGAGCCTTTTTACGTACTACAACAGAGTCACTACATGGTCATAAAAGCGCAGAGCCCTGCAGGGTTTGCCGAGGAATATATCATCGAGTCCATCTGGAACAATCGCTTTCCTCCAGGATCCATCTTGCCGGCCGAGCGTGAGCTGTCCGAGCTGATTGGTGTGACTCGAACCACCTTGCGTGAAGTGCTGCAGCGTCTGGCCCGTGATGGCTGGCTCACCATTCAGCATGGCAAACCGACCAAGGTGAACAACTTCTGGGAAACCTCTGGACTCAACATTCTGGAGACCCTGGCCAGGCTGGATCAGGACAAGGTGCCGGATCTGGTGGCCCAGCTGCTGTCGGCGCGCACCAACATCTGCACCATCTTCATTCGTGGCGCGATCCGCAACAATCCGGAGCAAGCCGCCGAGATCCTGCGCGGTGCCGATGCGGTAGAAAATTCCCCGGAAGCCTATGCCGAGTTTGATTATCGCCTGCATCACCAGCTCTCCTTTGCCTCTGGCAATCCGATTTATGCCCTGATCCTCAACGGCTTCAAGGGGTTGTATAGCCGGGTTGGTCGTTACTACTTCTCCGACAAACAGGCCCGTGAAGCAGCCGATGCCTACTACAAGACCTTGCTGAATCTGGCCGAGACCAAGAATCACGAGGCCGTGTTCATGACGGTACGTCAGTACGGCATCGAGTCAGGCAAGTTGTGGACCCGTCTGCGTCAGGACATGCCGAGCAATCTGTGCGACAACTGATGGTATTCTGATGCAAGAAAAACGCGCCGAATGGCGCGTTTTTTTATGGTGGATGAGCTGCTTGCTCAAGTCGGTTTTTTCTCCGGGCAACGCCCGATGATATCGGCTGGCAGTTCACCATTGTCCTGCTCCAGCACCACATCGAACCCCCACAACTGATGCAGATGCTTGAGCACCTCTTGACGGGAGTCACCCAGCGGGATCCGGTTGTGCGGCACGTAGCGCAGCGTCAGCGAGCGATCGCCCTTCACTGCCACATTGAACACCTGGATGTTGGGCTCCAGGTTGCTCAGGTTGTATTGAGCTGACAAGGTATTACGCACCTGGCGGTAGCCCTCGTCATTGTGGATGGCGGAGACCTTGAGGTAGTTCTTCAGATCGTCGTCATCGATGGCAAACAGCTTCATGTCGCGCATCACCTTGGGGCTGAGGAACTGGCTGATGAAGCTCTCATCCTTGAAGTTCTGCATGGCGAAATGCAGGGTATCGACCCAGTTGCTGCCGGCATAATCGGGGAACCAGTATCTGTCCTCCTCGGTCGGGTTCTCGCAGATACGGCGCAGGTCGGTAAACATGGCAAAGCCGAGGGCGTAGGGGTTGATCCCCGAGTAGTAGCGACTGTTGTAGGGGGGCTGGTAGACCACGTTGGTGTGGCTGTGCAGCACCTCAATCATGAAGCGATCGCTGATCTTGCCCTCGTCATACAGGTGGTTGAGGATGGTGTAGTGCCAGAAGGTGGCCCACCCTTCGTTCATCACCTGGGTCTGCTTTTGCGGATAGAAGTACTGGCTGATCTTGCGCACGATGCGCACTATCTCGCGCTGCCAGGGTTCCAGTAGAGGGGCATTCTTCTCGATGAAATAGAGAATATTCTCCTGTGGTTCAGCCGGGTAGCGTCTGTCTTCCACCCCGGAGGCCTTGTGCTGCTTGGGCAGGGTGCGCCACAGCTCGTTGACCTGGGTTTGCAGATAGTCTTCCCGTGCCTTCTGGCGTCGCTTCTCTTCGGCCAGCGAGATCTTCTGGGGCCGTTTGTAGCGATCCACCCCAAAGTTCATCAAGGCATGGCAGGAGTCGAGCAGCTTTTCCACCGCATCGATGCCGTGTTTCTCTTCACACTCGGTGATGTAATTCTTGGCGAACAGCAGATAGTCGATGATGGAGGAGGCATCGGTCCAGGTCTTGAACAGGTAGTTGTTCTTGAAGAAGGAGTTGTGGCCGTAGCAGGCGTGGGCCATCACCAGTGCCTGCATAGGCATGGTGTTCTCCTCCATCAGATAGGCGATGCAGGGATCCGAGTTGATGACGATCTCGTAGGCCAGTCCCATCTGGCCACGTTTGTAGTTGCGCTCGGTGTGAATGAAGCGCTTGCCGAATGACCAGTGCTGATAACCGATGGGCATGCCGACGCTGGAGTAGGCATCCATCATCTGCTCTGCCGTGATCACCTCGATCTGGTTGGGGTAGGTATCCAGTCGATAGAACTTGGCGACCCGGGCTATCTCCTGATGGTAAATGTCCAGCAGATCGAAGTTCCAGTCAGGGCCATCGTCCAGCGGTGCGACTTTTCTTGCGGTTTCTACCATATGACCTCCCTCACGCCGCTTGCTTCTTGAACAGCTCCCGGAATACCGGATAGATATCCTCTACCTTGCGAATGTGTTCCATCGCGAAGTGGGGGAACTCGCTGGCGACCGATTCATATTCGTGCCACAGCGTCTGATGGGCACGGGTGGTGATCTCGATATAGGAGTAGTACCGCACTCGCGGCATGATGTCCCGCGCCAGGATCTCCCGGCACTGTGGCGAGTCGTCGGCCCAGTTGTCGCCATCCGAGGCTTGCGCCGCATAGATGTTCCACTGATGGGCAGGATAACGTTCGTTGATGATGTCGTTCATCATCTTGAGGGCGCTGGAGACGATGGTGCCGCCGGTTTCCTGGGAGTAGAAGAACTCATGCTCGTCCACCTCCTTGGCCTGGGTATGGTGGCGAATATAGACCACTTCGACGTTTTTGTAGGTCCGGCTCAGGAACAGATAGAGCAGGATGTAGAAGCGCTTGGCCATCTCCTTGGTGGCCTGATCCATGGAGCCTGACACGTCCATCAGGCAGAACATCACCGCCTGGCTGGAGGGGACGGGCCGCTTGACGAAGTTGTTGAATTTGAGATCGAAGGTGTCGATGAAAGGGACCGCGTCGATCCGTTTTTTCAGCTCCCTGATCTCCTTCTCGAGCTGGGCTATTTCGGCAAAATGTTCGTTGGGATCTGCTGCCAGCAGGGCCAGCCTATCTTCCAGCTCATGCAGCTGGCGTTTCTTGCCGGCCTGCAGCGCCATCCGACGGGCCAGCGAATTTTGCAGCGAACGCACAACGTTGATGTTGGCGGGCACCCCGTTGGAGGTGTAGCCCGCCCGGTAGGTTTTGACCTCCATCAGCTGGTTGAGCTGGGTTTTCTGCAGCCGCGGCAGCTCAAGATCTTCAAACAGCAGGTCGAGATACTCATCCTTGGAGATCTGGAAGACGAAGTCGTCCGCTCCTTCTCCCTGGTTGGAAGCCTGCCCTTCGCCAGAGCCTTGACCGCCACCTCCTCCCTTGGGGCGGTCAATCTTGTCGCCGGAGACGAACTGGTCATTGCCGGGATGCACCATCTCCCGTTTACCGCCTTGCCCCTGATGGAAATGGGGCTCGCCGATATCCTTGGTCGGGATGCTGATGCTCTCGCCGGTGTCTACGTCCTGAATGCTGCGCTTGGAGACAGCATCAGAGACCGCTTGTTTGATCTGCTTCTTGTAGCGGCGGATGAAGCGCTGCCGATTGACAGCGCTTTTGTTTTTGCCGTTGAGCCTGCGGTCGATAAAATGCGCCATAACTCCCCCTTGAACAGTCAGGGTCAGGATGACTTGCGTACCCTGAGATACCATTCGGAGAGCAGTCGCACCTGTTTGCGGGTGTAGCCTTTCTCCATCATCCGTTCGACAAAGTTATCGTGCTTCTTCTGCTCCTCGGCTGAGGTTTTGCTGTTGAAGGAGATAACTGGCAGCAGCTCTTCCGTGTTGGAGAACATCTTCTTCTCGATCACGGTGCGCAGCTTCTCGTAACTGGTCCAGTTGGGGTTACGGCCTGCATTGTTGGCCCGGGCACGCAGCACGAAGTTGACGATTTCGTTGCGGAAATCTTTCGGGTTGCTGATCCCGGCGGGTTTCTCAATCTTCTCCAGCTCGCTGTTGAGCGATGCGCGGTCAAACAGCTGGCCGGTCTCGGGGTCACGGTACTCCTGATCCTGGATCCAGAAATCAGCGTAAGTGACGTAGCGGTCGAAGATGTTCTGACCGTACTCGGAGTAGGACTCGAGGTAGGCGGTCTGGATCTCTTTGCCGATGAACTCAACATAACGTGGAGTCAGATAGCCCTTGATGAACTCAAGGTAGCGATCATGCAGCTCTTGCGGGAACTGCTCGCGCTCGATCTGTTGCTCCAGCACATAGAAGAGGTGCACCGGGTTGGCTGCCACTTCCGCGTGGTCGAAGTTGAAGACGCGGGAGAGGATCTTGAACGCGAAGCGGGTCGACAGGCCATTCATCCCTTCATCAACGCCGGCGTAGTCGCGATACTCCTGATAGCTCTTCGCCTTGGGATCCGTGTCTTTGAGGCTCTCGCCATCATAAACCCGCATCTTGGAGTAGAGGCTGGAGTTTTCCGGCTCCTTGAGGCGTGACAGCACGGAGAACTGGCCCAGCAGTTCAAGAGTACCTGGGGCGCACTTGGCATCGGTCAGCTCGCTGTTGACCAGCAGCTTCTCGTAGATCTTCACCTCTTCGGAGACGCGCAGGCAGTAAGGCACCTTGACGATGTAGACCCGGTCGAGGAAAGCCTCGTTGTTCTTGTTGTTGCGGAACTGCTGCCACTCGGATTCGTTGGAGTGGGCCAGCAGGATGCCGTCGAAGGGCAGGGCGGAGAGCCCCTCGGTCCCGTTGTAGTTGCCCTCCTGGGTGGCAGTCAGCAGCGGGTGCAGCACTTTGATGGGCGCCTTGAACATCTCGACGAACTCCATGATCCCCTGGTTGGCCTTGCACAGCGCGCCCGAGTAGGAGTAAGCGTCGGCATCATCCTGGGCAAAGTGTTCCAGCATGCGGATATCCACCTTGCCGACCAGCGAGGAGATGTCCTGGTTGTTGTCATCGCCCGGTTCGGTCTTTGCGATGGCGATCTGGTCGAGGATGGAGGGATTGACCTTCTCCACCTTGAATTTGGTGATGTCGCCACCAAACTCGTGCAGTCGTTTGGCAACCCAGGGGGACATGATGGGGCGCAGATAACGGCGCGGGATGCCGTACTCCTTCTCCAGAATTTCGCCATCTTCTTCGATGTCGAACAGGCAGAAGGGGTGGTCGTTGACCGGTGAACCCTTGATGCGATAGACAGGCACTTTTTGCATCAGGGATTTGAGCTTCTCTGCCAGCGAGGATTTACCACCGCCAACCGGCCCCAGCAGATAGAGGATCTGCTTCTTCTCTTCCAGGCCCTGAGCCGAGTGCTTGAGATAGGAGACAATCTGTTCGATGGCCTCTTCCATGCCGTAGAAATCTTTGAAGGCGGGATAGCGTGCCACGACGCGGTTGGAGAAAAGGCGACTGAGTCTGGGGTTGACCGAGGTGTCGATCATTTCCGGTTCGCCGATGGCGACCAGCAAACGCTCGGCGGCGGAGGCGTAGCAGGATTTGTCCTGCTTACACATATCCAGAAATTCCTGGATGGTGTATTCCTCTTCCCTGGCTTTCTCATATCGCTGTTGATAATGCTCGAAGATGCCCATAACTTTGCCCTCGTTATAGTCGCTTACCCTGAAAAGAGTGGATCACTACTTTTGTTCTGTTTACCTCATTAAGCCTAGTCAACAGCCCCCAGTAATCCATCACCAACTATTGGTTTAAATTTGCAAGGGTACTTCCCGACCCAATGCGGGAAGGCGCAATCAGTGACACACCTATGTTACTGACTGTTAAATTATTTTTGCCACGATAGTGAGGTAAATGTCAAAGACATAAAAAATAAATGTTTGTCGGAAAATGGAAATGACATCGCGTTTATTTGGGAGACTGGCTGCAGCACAGACGGGGCAAGGGGCAGGGCGTAGATAAGATGAATTGGTATTACGTTTACGTGCACGGAAAGTGTTTTGTTTGGTGTTTTAGCTCTAATTTTTACATTGACGCTACATTGCGACTGCTCTAGATTGGCCCTGTGTCAGGCAGTCAGCGCTTTAGCAAGAGAGTGGCTGGTTGCTGATACAAAGCTCTGTTTAAGCACGTTTCCGTTGGCTTGACCCTCGCAGATGCGAGGGTCTTATTTTTTTGGGCTCCAACCGATGTTTAGGCCGCTTATTCCTGTTGGCGAGCGGCATAAATGTTGGATACGGCCGTCTGCACATCGGCAAAGGGGTGGGACGCCAGTTGGCCGAATCCAGCCAGGCTTCTGGCCTTGAGCCGGGTGGTGAGCGGGGTGGTGATGCCGCACAGGAAACGCGTCAGGATGCGGGGATCCCGACTGTGACACAGGGCTACCAGCGGATCGCACCAGGCTCTGAGCCCCTGTTCATTGGGGAGTGTCCGGCTGGGTAAGGAGGGAAGTTGTGCCACCTCTCCCCGACAGACCGAGCAGTGCCCGCAATGGGTGGGCGCGGCCTGATCGGCAAAGTAGCGGGCCAGCTCATGGCTCAGGCAACTGCTGGAGGTAAAGAAACCCAGCAATGCCTGCAGACGCGCCAGCTCGCTATGTTCTTTCTTTTCAAACAGTCCGTGCAGCTGAGCGGCCAGCGGTGCTATGTCCAGATCTTGTTGCAGCACCCGATAAACCTCGGTCATCTGCTTGCTCTCCAGCTCGATCCAGCCTTGCTGCTGCAGGTAATCCAGCGCGGCAGCGGCCCGCGACCGCTCCCCCTGATAACCCTGCCAGAGCGCCTCGAAGTCCATGGTGCACCAGCTGCGCGCTTGCGGGGCACTGGCGAACACTTGCTCCAGAAACTGGCGTCGCGCCGGATTGAAACGGGCCAGGATGTCGGCCTTGTCCAGCACGAACTTGAAGCGGTACTCGGCAAAATAGCTGTAGGCCGGCGCTATGATGCCCGCCATCTCCAGGTAGACCAACAGGGTCTTGAGCGGCAGTTGGCGGATATTGGTGTCGTTGGAGAGGCGCAGCAAGCCAAATTCCCACTCACTGCCGCTTTGCTGCAGGATCTCGAGCAAGGTGACGATGGCCGCTCTGTCCGGGGTGTCGCCATAGACGAAGTTTTCCAGCACCGGCAACTGGCTGCGATTGGCCAGTACCATGCAGCGGGAAGGCAGACCATCCCGGCCGGCGCGGCCTATCTCCTGACTGTAGTTTTCGATGGATTTGGGCAGATCGTAATGGATCACCCGGCGAATATCGGCCTTGTCGATCCCCATGCCGAAGGCGATGGTCGCCACGATGCAGTCCAGCTTGCCGGTCATGAAGTCGTGCTGGATCTGGCTGCGCAGGGTGGCATCGAGCCCGGCGTGATAGGCGCGCGATCTGATCCCGGCTTGTTGCAAGCGGGCGGCGCACTGCTCTGCGGTGTGCTGCAGGGTGACATAGATGATGGTCGGCGCGGCGGGGTCACGAACCAGCTCGGCATGCAGCCAGCCATCGCGAGCCTCGTCAGGCAGCGGTATCACGGCCAAGTCCAGGTTGGCGCGATAAAAGCCGGTGACGATGAGCCCCTCATCCTCGATCGCGAATTTGGCCTGCATGTCGGCCATGACCGCCGGGGTGGCGGTGGCCGTCAGCAGCAACACCTGCGGGATCTGCAATTCACGGCGGTAATCCGGCAGCTTGAGATAGTCGGGGCGAAAGTTGTGGCCCCACTCCGAAATGCAGTGGGCCTCATCCACCACCAACATCGACAGCGGTACCTGCTGGATGAAACGGCGAAAGCGTTCGTTCTTGAGCCGCTCCACCGAGATCATCAGGATCTTGAGCTGGCCATCGCTGGCCTGCTGCATAACCCGGCGGCTCTCCTCCGGGGTCAGGCTCGAGTCGAGGGTGGCGGCGGCGATCCCCTTGCTGCGAAGGAAGGCGAGCTGATCATGCATCAGCGCGATCAGCGGCGAGATCACCAGGGTCAGATGGGGCAGGGCAAGCGCCGGCAACTGATAACAGAGGGACTTGCCGGAGCCGGTGGGGAAGATGGCTGCGGCACTCTGGCCGGCCAGTAGTCGGCCGATCACCGCCTCCTGTCCCGGTCTTAACCGATCGAAGCCGAAGTGACGGGTCAACAGGGATGAGATCATGGCAGGGCTCCAGCGCAAAAATCGTCATGATACCACCGCCGGGGAGTGTCCGGATGGCCACGCGAGGGAAAACGGCATCCATTTGAATGCTGTTGATATTGTGTTATCGCATTGTTGTGGTTTTTTTGTGAGGTAAACCGGATATTTTTCAGTGATTATATGGAAAAAAGCAGTTGCAGATGGGATATTCCTTGTCCGCAATCCCGTGTGTTACCGGACAGGCTCAACAGAAGGCTTGCCGGGACAGATGACGCCAGCCGTGACATGGGTGTCGCCTGGCGTAGCGGTTGCCAACAGGACTAATGATTCACGCACTTCGGTGCTCAGGGACTATTTGATGACACAACAACACCCCCTTGTAAGACTGGTCAACAGTACCAGCCTGGTTAGCCAGATCCTGGTCGGTCTGGTCTTCGGTATCCTCCTTGCCATGTTCATGCCGGAATGGGCCAAAACGGCGGGTCTGCTCGGCAGCCTGTTCGTCGGCGCCCTGAAGGCGGTCGCCCCGCTGCTGGTCTTTGTACTGGTCATGGCGGCGATCATCGGCCACAAGCAGGGCCAGAAGACCAACATGAAACCGATCCTGCTGCTCTATCTGCTGGGCACCTTCCTGGCTGCTGCGGTCGCCGTCGTGGCCAGCTTCCTGTTCCCCTCCAACCTGCATCTGGTGGCCAACAGTGCCGAGATCACCCCGCCGGGCGGCATCACCGAGGTGCTGCAGACCCTGCTGTTCAACGTGGTGACCAACCCGGTCAAGGCGCTGCTGGATGCCAACTACATCGGCATTCTGGCCTGGGCCATCGGCCTTGGCATCGCCATGCGCCACGCCAGCGAGGGGACCAAGGCGGTGATCACCGACCTGTCCCACGGCGTCTCCACCATCGTGAAAGCGGTGATCCGCTGCGCGCCGCTGGGTATTCTGGGCCTGGTTGCCTCCACCCTGGCGGAAACCGGTTTTGACGCCCTGTTCGGTTATGCCCAACTGCTGGTGGTGCTGATCGGCTGCATGCTGTTCATCGCCTTCGTGGTCAACCCGCTGATCGTGTTCTGGAAGATCAAGCGCAATCCCTATCCGCTGGTGCTGACCTGCCTGAAAGAGAGCGGCGTGACCGCCTTCTTTACTCGCAGCTCCGCCGCCAACATCCCGGTCAACATGGCGCTGGCCGAGAAGCTGCGCCTGCCGGAAGACACCTATGCGGTCTCCATCCCGCTGGGTGCCACCATCAACATGGCCGGTGCCGCCATCACCATCACCGTGCTCTCCATGGCGGCGGTACACACCCTGGGGATGGAAGTGGATCTGGCCACCGCCATTCTGCTCTCCGTGGTCGCTACCATTAGTGCCTGCGGCGCGTCCGGCGTGGCCGGCGGCTCCCTGCTGCTGATCCCGCTGGCGTGCAGCCTGTTTGGCATCAGCAACGACATCGCCATGCAGGTGGTAGCCGTGGGCTTCATCATCGGGGTCCTGCAAGACTCCGCAGAGACGGCTCTCAACAGCTCCACCGACGTGCTGTTCACCGCCGCGGCCTGCATGGCCGAAGATGAAACCCTGCTGGATGCCTCGCCGGTGCCCAACAGCGAAGCCTGATAGTACAGCCTTCACCGCACTGAAAACGCCCTCATTCGAGGGCGTTTTTTATTGTCTGGTGGTCTGGTGGTCTGGTGGTCTGGCGGTCTGGCGGTCTGGGGGCTGGTCCGGTCCGCATCTGCAGGAAATGAGGGGGCCGGATGAAGTTGATGCAGTGGGCGTATCAAGAGCCCGGAGGAACGCCTTGCCAGGCAGGCTGTGTGGCACCGGCTTGTATAAGGCTGCATGGGCCATGGGTCAGCCATTGTCGGTTGCCGTTGAAGGGAGGATGACGAGAGAAGACGGGGGAATCGTCGGGATGGGGAGCTTGGACGATGTTATGCGAGTGGCGCATCGGCCAACATGCCTGTGCATGCTCGCCTGCCGGAGAGCCATCATCGGCTGCTGTTGGCACCATAAAAAAATGCCAGCCGGTTACCCGGCTGGCATTGTTGCTGGTATGGCCGAGTGTCAGCCGAGCAGTTGGTAGAGGATGGCGGAGATGGCCGTCATCCCCATCACAGCCACGAAGACGTTGCTGATATGGCCCTGATACTTCGCCATGGCCGGCACGCGCTTGATGGCGTACATCGGCATGATGAACAGGATGGTGGCGATGATGGGGCCGCCCATCGACTCGATCATGCCGAGGATGGAGGGGTTGATCACCGCGGTGCCCCACAGGGTCAGGATGAAGAAGGCGATGATGAATATCTCGACCTTCTTGTGGTTCGGCTCCTTGCCGGACTTGCGCAGGTTCTGGACGATCATCCCCTTCAGGCCTTCGCGGGCACCCAGGTAGTGGCCGAAGAAGGAGGAGACGATGGCCACGAACGCCACCAACGGGCCGAAGTAGGAGATGATGGGGCTGGCGTGCTGGTTGGCCAGGTAGGAGAGCACGGCGATGTTCTGGGACTTGGCTTCTGCCAGCTGCGCCGGGGTCAGGCTCATCACGCAGGAGAAGACGAAGAACATCACGAAACCGAGCAGGATGGTGGCGGTACGCTTGAGGATGGCGTCAGATTTCTCGACCGCGTGTTCGCCGTGATCGCGACGCTGGGCCAGCGAGAAGCTGGAGATGGCCGGGCTGTGGTTGAAAGAGAACACCAGCACCGGAATGGTCAGCCACAGGGTGATGGCAAAGTCCTTGCCGGACGGCATCTGGGAGAGGGCCGCGCCGGTCCAGTCCGGGATGAGATAGAAGGAGATCCCCACCAGGATGGCGATGAGCGGGTAGACCAGGAACTCGGTCACCTTCAGCATCAGTTTTTCACCGGCCAGCATCACCGACATCATGCCCATGATCAGCACGATGGAGAGGATCCAGCGCGGGGGCGCCGTCATCTGCAACTGGTTGACCATGAAGCTCTCAACCGTGTTGGTGATGCCCACCCCGTAGATCAGCACGATGGGGTAGATGGCGAAGAAGTAGAGCAGGGTTATCAATTTGCCGGCACCCACGCCGAAGTGCTCTTCCACCACTTCCGTGATGTCGGCATCGGGTCTGCTGGAGGAGAGTACGAAGCGGGCGAGGCCGCGGTGGGCCAGGTAGGTCATGGGGCCGACCAGCAGCGCCATCACCACCAGTGGCCAGAAGCCACCCATGCCGGCGTTGATGGGCAAAAACAGAATGCCGGCGCCGACGGCGGTGCCGAACAGGCTGATCACCCAGCTGGTGTCTTGTTTGGTCCAACCACGCGATTGGATGGAGCGGGTTCCTTGCTCCTGTGAGGTCGCAACGTCCTGTGCGCCGGTGACAGTATTAGACATGTGTCTCACCCCGAATTGTGGTTTTTATTGAATCGGCGCAAGGATACGGTTTTTTTAATCAAAAATGTTGATCAAATTCACCTTTATGGGGCTCAAACCCGCATTCTTTTGTGGAAATGTGATCGAAAGAAGAATTAATCAATTATTTTTTATAAAAACCTACGTTAGTTTAATGTTAATGCGCGAATGTTGCACAATCTTTTGTAGGCAAAATGTTATATGGCGAGTTGCCGGGAGAGTTGGCGGATCATGCTGGCGGTGGCACCCCAGATGAAGTGGTGCTGCCAGGGGATCCAGTAGATGGTGTGCAGGTGATCGGCTCTGGGAATGGTGAGCGCGATGTGGTGGCGTGGATCCAGCAGGTGGTTGAGCGGCACCTCAAAAGCCTGGTCGACCTCGTCCCGGCTCAAGGTGAGCTGATAGTCGGCCGTGACCAGCCCCAGCACCGGCAGCACGTCGTATTGGGAGACGGTGTTGAGGGGCGTGAGGGTACCCAGCACCTTTATTTGGGCAGGGACTATGCCGAGCTCTTCCTGGGTTTCCCGCAGCGCCGTGTGGATCAAGTCCCGGTCGTCCGGATCCTGCCTGCCGCCGGGGAAGCTTATCTGCCCTGCGTGGTGGCGCAGGTGCGGGCTGCGTCGGGTCAGCAGCAGTTGCAGGCCGTCGGCCCGCTCGACCAGCGGCAGCAGCACGGCGGCGGGCTTGAGCCCGGCCACCGTCAGCCGGTGGGCGGGGGCGGGGCGTTGCAATAAAAAGCGGGTCAGCAGTTCGGCACGTTCCATCTCGATTCTTCTTCGCTCCAGTTGCTGTGATCCATTTTGTCAGGTTTTCAACGCAGGGTGTCCAGCAGCGGCAGAATGCGGGCCACCTTGTCATAGGTTTCCTGATATTCGTCGTCCACGTCGGAGTCGGCAATGACGCCGCCACCGGCCCAGCAGTGGAGTTGGCCCTGTGCGGCGATCAGGGTGCGGATGCAGATGCTGGTATCCATCCGGCCATGCTGGCTCAGATAGCCGATGCTGCCGCAGTAGGCGTTGCGCCGCTGGGGCTCCAGCTCTTCGATGATCTCCATGGCCCGGATCTTGGGGGCGCCGGTGATGGAGCCGCCGGGGAAACAGGCGCGCAGCAGGTCCACCGCTTGCCACTGCGCATCCAGCTCGCCGTGGATGGTAGACACCAGGTGATGCACCGCCGGAAAAGACTCTACCGCAAACAGGCTGGGCACGTTGACCGAGCCGGGTCGGCTCACCCGGCCGATGTCGTTGCGCAGCAGATCCACGATCATCAGATTTTCCGATCTGTCCTTGTCGGCGCCAGCGAGTTCCAGGGCGCTGGCCTGATCCAGTGCAGGGTCGGCCAGCCGCGGGCGGGTGCCCTTGATGGGCTTGGTCTCGATATGGCGCTGGTCGAGCAACAGGAAACGCTCGGGGGAGAGGCTCAAAATGGCGCCCTGCGGCAAGCGCAGGAAGGCCGAGAAGGGGGCACGGTTGGCCTGTGACAGAGTCTGATAGGCCTGCCACTCGTCGCCCCGATAGGGCGCGCTGAAGCGCTGGGTCAGGTTGATCTGATAGCAGTCCCCGGCGGCCAGATAGGCCTGGACCTTGGCAAACTTGTCACCGTATTGCGCGCGGCTCATGTTGCTCTGCCATTTTCCCTGCAGGGCAAAGGGCTCAGTGGTGGTTGCCTGCTGCGCCTCAAGCCACTGCAGGCGGCGGGCAAGGCCGGCCTCATCGCCCCAGTGCACCAGCTGCCACTGGCCCGTTGCCACGTCCCGCAGCAGGGCCCAGTCATAGATGCCGACTGCCATGTCCGGGATGGTCACGTCACGGGCGGCCATGCTCGGCAGACGCTCGAAACGGCGGCCCAGATCATAGCCAAACAGGCCGAGAGCACCGCCGATGAAGGGCAGGGGGGTCGCTTGACTGATGACCTCTCCCAGCAGGGCGTGTTGGCGTTGGGCCAGCAGCGTCAACGGATCATCTTCACGGGATTCGTGCTGATCACCCTGCGCGATGCGGGTCAGCGTTCCCTCGGTCTGCAAAGTGGCCAGCGGATCGGCGGTGATGATGTCAAAGTGGTTGTCTGCTCCCAGCGGGCCGGCGGATTCCAGCAACATGGCCCAGGGCAGATGATGAATGCGTGCGAACAGGGCATGGAGCGCCGTCTGGTGATCAAAATGGTGGATATGCAGCGTTGGTTTCATTTTTTGTTACACAGGCAACAGTTTACAGCCTGCTCCCTAGCCGGTACGGGGGTGGCAAGCGTATCATAGCCGCCGGAATTTTTAGAAAAAACACGCCGTTGTCTTATCGGGCCGACAGGCAAGCCGCCTGGCACCACCCCACCGAAGCACGGCTCATATGGAAGCCCTTGCTCTGCATCGAGCCGGAGACAAGGACCAGTGAGGATGATATGAGCATCATTAAAAAACAGGATTTTATCGATTCCATCGCCGACGCCCTGCAGTACATCTCCTACTACCACCCCCTCGATTTCGTGCAGGCCGCCAAGGCTGCCTATGACCGCGAGATCAACCCGGCCGCCAAGGACGCCCTGGCCCAGATCCTGATCAACTCCCGCATGTCCGCCGAAGGACATCGCCCCCTGTGTCAGGATACCGGCATCGTCACCTGCTTCGTCAAGATCGGCATGCAGGTGCAGTGGGACAGCGACATGACGGTGCAGGAGATGGTGGACGAGGGCACCCGCCGTGCCTACACCAATCCGGACAACCCGCTGCGCGCCTCCGTGCTGGCCGACCCCGCCGGCAGTCGCAAGAACACCAAGGACAACGCCCCGGCCGTGGTGCACATCGACATGATCCCGGGTGACAAGGTGGAAGTGAGCATTGCGGCCAAGGGCGGCGGCTCCGAGAACAAGTCCAAGATGGTGATGCTCAACCCCTCCGACGACGTGGTGGAGTGGGTGCTCAAAACCGTGCCGACCATGGGGGCCGGCTGGTGTCCACCCGGCATGCTGGGGATTGGCATCGGCGGTACTGCCGAGAAGGCGGCCGTACTGGCCAAAGAAGCCCTGATGGAGCACATCGACATCCAGGAGCTGATCGCCCGTGGTCCGGAGACCACCGAAGAGAAGCTGCGGGTCGAGCTCTATGACAAGGTCAACAAGCTGGGGATCGGTGCCCAGGGGCTCGGCGGTCTCACTACCGTGCTGGATGTGAAGGTGAAATCTGCGCCGACCCACGCTGCTTCCAAGCCGGTGGTGATGATCCCCAACTGCGCGGCGACCCGTCACGTGCACTTCGAACTGGATGGCTCCGGCCCGGCCGAGCTGACCCCGCCGAAGCTGGAAGATTGGCCGGAGATCACCCGCTCGGCTGGCGGCAACGTGCGCCGTGTCAATGTCGACGGCATCACCAAGGCAGAGCTTGCCAGCTGGAAGAGCGGAGATACCGTGCTGCTCTCCGGCAAGATCCTGACCGGTCGCGATGCCGCTCACAAACGCATTGCCGACATGCTGAAAAAAGGCGAGGGGCTGCCGGAAGGGGTCGACTTCACCAACCGTTTCATCTATTACGTCGGCCCGGTCGATGCCGTGCGTGACGAAGTGGTCGGCCCGGCCGGCCCGACCACCTCCACCCGGATGGACAAGTTCACCGACATGATGCTGGGAGAAACCGGCCTCATCGGCATGATCGGCAAATCCGAGCGAGGCCCCAAGACGGTCGAGAGCATCAAGCAGCACCAGGCTGTCTATCTGATGGCCGTCGGCGGCGCCGCCTATCTGGTGGCCAAGGCCATCAAGAAGGCGCGGGTAGTGGCCTTTGCCGACCTGGGTATGGAAGCCATCTATGAGTTTGAGGTGGAAGACATGCCGGTGACCGTGGCAGTCGACTCTCAGGGCAACAATATCCATGAGACAGGCCCGGCTTACTGGTCTGCCAAGATTGCCGAGCTCGACGGCAAACTGGCGTGAGCGAAAGCTGTTTGATCGCTGTTCACTCACGGTCTTGAGACTTGTCTCGAGGCTCAACGTGAATTGACGCGGCGCATGACTGTTATCGATACCACCGTTATACCGCTGCAGCCATAGCAGACAGAACGAAGGCGACCCCAGGGTCGCCTTCTCTTTTGGCCTGCGTGCAGTCGCATGAGTCAACTGCCACCGGCTAACTGCCAATTATATTCACTGTGAGGAGCTCTGCGCCTCGCTTTCATGCCGGCTTCCACTTCCCTCTGTCGGCAGGCACTTACCGCTGTTGCCTGATGCTTGTAGGGCTCTTGTCACTGAGTGATTGCTGGGCTGTTCAGCGCCAACGAAAAGCCCGTTCATCTCACCATCCAATCCTGCAAGGCGTCTCCTAGCACTCTTGGCACCTGTCAGTGGTTGAGATAGACATCCTGCCCGCCATAGACCAGTGAACCACTGTGGGCAGGGGAGGATGCGGCCGGCTCGAAGAAACGGGTCAGAACCCCGCAGCGTTGTCCCAACTTGCTCAACTTGGCGCGATCCAGCATGACCTGCTCCGGCAGCCAGGTCAGCACGGCGGCGCAGCGGCCGTTGCCCAGACTCTGTTCCAGCGTACGTTGCCAGTTTTTGATCTTGGGGCTATGCACCACCAATACTCTGGCGGGATTGATCCCCTGTGCCTGCAGCTGCTTGGCTACCGGCAGACCGGGTGGTGCAATCAACAGGATCCAGCCGGTATCGCCATGGCTCAGTTTCACCAGCTCATCAAGCAGCGGGGCTTCATGGGCAATCGTTGTGCGATAACGCTCATCGTCCATGTTGCCTTGATGCCGGGTGGGCCAGGGATTGCTCATACCGGCTGAGGTGGTGATCGGGTGCTGACTCATGGGCTGGCTCATATGTTGTCCTGTATGAATAACCATGCTGTATGCGTATACAGTAGTTGCTGTTGGTGCCAGTGACAAGCCATTTGTGCTCTAAAATGTGATCGAATTGGCAGTGATTTGATCTATGGTATTGATTGTAAAGATTATTTATTTAATGTTGGTGGTGAGTGTTTTTTAGCCTATGGACAAAGCAGGAGGGGACGCCCATGGTTATACAGTATGTCTTGCACAGAGGAGAGATGAGATGGACGTCAGCACCTTGCAACGACTGGATGCCAATATCCTGCTCGGGATCATCAATGAAAAACTGCGGCTGGAGTGTGACGGGCTGGAAGAGTTGTTGGCCTACTACGACATGACGGAAGATCAGCTGGCTACCCGCTTATTGCAGATAGGCTATCACTATGACCCCATGAGCAACCAGTTCAAAGCCCATGGTTGACCCGCAGAAATCAACCGAACAGCCTTGGTCTTTGCTTTTCATGAACGGCGCACATTGAAATCGTTTTCAATGTGCGCTGAATTTTCAGTTATTTTCAAGAGTTTTCAGCACTTGGCAATCATTGAAAACCTATTCACGTATTTATATTTTCATGAAGAGATTAACTGTATGATTTTTAATGAAATTAAAGATTCATAATGACAGCTTTCAGGAAAGGGTTTTCAAGCTTGAACTGTCATTTTTATGCGTTAAAGTGTGACTTGCGTTAACTTTTAAACCAGCGGCTTTAGCTAGTATGCCCACGCCGGAACATATTCTGAGATAACAACAGCGCCGGTCCCTGATGGGATAACAATTTATTATTCTGTAACGAAGGAAATGGTTTATGGCTACCAAGAAGAAGACAGACCAGGATCTCCAACTGGATAAAGATCAGCTCAAGGCGAGTATCGTGCGTCACCTGCGTTCTACCTTGGGTACAAGCGAACAGAAAGCCTCGCCAGAAGCGTGGTGGAAAGCGACCGCAGCCGCCGTCAACGAACAGGTGTACGAGCGCCTGACCCGTACTCAGCAGACTCACTTCAAGAAAGATACTCGTGCGATTCACTATCTCTCTGCTGAATTCCTGATGGGGCGTTTGACCTCCAACAACCTGCACAACCTCTCCCTGTACAAAGTTTGCGAAGAGGCGCTAGGTGAACTCGGTCTGGAACTGACCGATCTGTGTGAACAAGAGCCCGACATGGCGCTCGGCAACGGCGGTCTGGGCCGTCTGGCCGCCTGCTTCATCGATTCCCTGGCGACCCTGAACTACCCGGCGGTCGGTTATGGTATCCACTACGAACACGGCTTGTTCCGCCAGGAAATTCAGGATGGCCGCCAGATTGAGCGCCCCGACTCCTGGCGTGAATATGGCAACCCCTGGGAGATCTGCCGCCCGGAATCCGTGCAGGAGATCCCGCTCTATGGCTATGTCGAGACCGTGTTTGGCGACAACGGTGGCCTCAAGAAGGTGTGGCACGCCGGCCGCAAGATCAAAGGGGTGCCTTGGGATATCCCGGTGGTCGGCTTTGGCGGTCATACCGTCAACATCCTGCGCCTGTGGGAATCCCGCGCTTCCGAGTTCTTTGACTGGGACGTGTTCAATGCCGGTGGCTATATCGATTCCCAGGCGGAGAAAGCCCAGGCCGAGACCATCTCCAAGGTGCTCTATCCGAACGATGAGACCGATGCGGGCAAAGAGCTGCGCCTGATCCAGCAGTACTTCTTCTGTGCCTGCTCCATCAAGGACATCATGCGTCGCTACAAGCGGGTGCATGGCGCCGACTTCAGCAACTTTGCCGCCCAGATTGCCATCCAGCTCAACGATACCCACCCCACCGTGGCCATCCCGGAACTGATGCGGGTGCTGGTGGACGAAGAGGGGCTGACCTGGGACGCGGCCTGGGCCATCAGCTATCAGGTCTTCTCCTACACCAACCACACCCTGCTGCCGGAAGCGCTGGAGAAGTGGTCGGTCAGCCTGTTCGAGAAGGTACTGCCCCGTCATCTTGAGGTGATTTACGAGATCAACGCCCGCTTCCTGAGCGAGCTGGTCGAACCCAAGTGGCCGGGTAACGATGCCATCAAGGCCAAGCTCTCCATCATCGAAGAGGGTGATGTGCGCAAGGTGCGCATGGGCAACCTGTGCGTCATCGGTTCCTCCAAGGTCAACGGCGTGGCCGAGATCCACTCCAAACTGGTGAAGGAAGACTTGTTCCCCGAGTATGCCGAGCTGTGGCCCCAGAAGATGTGCAACGTCACCAACGGGGTGACCCCGCGTCGCTGGCTGCTGGCTTGCAACCCGGAACTGGCCGAGCTTTACAACGAGGTGGTGGGCAAAGAGTGGCCGCTGCAGCTCGACAAGCTGCGCAGCGTGGTCAAATTTGCCGACGACAAGGCATTCCAGCAGCAGTTCATGACCATCAAGCGCCACAACAAGGAGAAGCTGGTCAAGGTGATCAAGGCCGAAACCGGCATCGAGGTGAGCTCGGAGGCGATCTTTGACGTCCAGATCAAGCGTCTGCACGAGTACAAGCGTCAACAGCTGAACCTCATCCATATCATGGCGCTCTACCGTCGCCTGCTGGCCAACCCCGACTATGACATGCACCCGCGGGTGTTCATCTTCGGCTCCAAGGCGGCGCCCGGTTACAAGCTGGCCAAAGACATCATCTACGCCATCAACAAGCTGGCGGAGCGGGTCAACAACGATGCGCGCATCCAGGGCAAGCTGAAAGTGGTGTTCATGCCGAACTACCGCGTGAGCCTGGCCGAGAAGCTGATCCCGGCGGCTGATGTCTCCGAGCAGATCTCCACCGCCGGCTATGAAGCCTCCGGTACCGGCAATATGAAGATGGCGCTCAACGGTGCCATCACCATCGGTACGCTGGACGGCGCCAACATCGAGATCGCCGAAGAGGCGGGAGCCGAGAACTGCGCCATCTTCGGTCTGAACGTGGACGAGGTGAAGGCATTGAAGGGGCGCGGCTACAACCCGTACGACTTCTACTATGCCAACTCCGAGCTCAAGGCCGTGCTGGACTGGTTTGATACTGACTATTTCACGCCGGGTCGTCCGGGCGAGCTCTCCTCCATCAAGCGCTCCTTGCTGGAAGGGGGGGATCCCTACCTGACCCTGGCCGATTTCGCCTCCTACTCGGAAGCCCACAAGCTGATCGATACCTGGTATCGGGATCCGGCCCTGTGGGCGAAGAAGGCCATCATCAACTCGGCTACCATGGGCAAGTTCAACTCCGATCGCTCCATCCAGGACTATGTGGATCGCATCTGGCAATTGAAACCCTGCAGCATCGGCTGATGAGACGGTAAACCTGCAACCCCCCGCTATGCGGGGGGTTTTTATTTTGCGTGGGCATGTTGGCGATGGGGGATTGCGGAAAAGAGAGCACAAGCGAAAACGTCAAACACCCACCTTCACCATACGGCTCTTTTGGCTGAGAACAGTGGCTGTTCACAGGTGGTGAACGGGTGAGAAGGGGGGCTGTTTGGCCGAGACTGCATGCAGAAGAGGCAATAAAAAGGCCCCGTCAGGGGCCTTGGTACTCGGCATATCAGTGCAGTATGTCACCCATGAAGTAGGCGAGCAGGGTCAGAATGACGGTGAAGACCAGGTTCAGCACCAGGCCGGCCCGCATCATCTCACGCTGCTTGATATGACCGCTGGCGAACACGATGGCGTTGGGCGGGGTGGCCACCGGCAGCATAAAGGCGCAAGAGGCGCCGACGGCGATCAGCACGGAGACGACGATGGGCGATACGCCCAGCGCCTGGGCAACCCCGGCAAACAGCGGCACCAGCAGGGCGGCGGTGGCGGTGTTGGAGACCAGCTCGGTCAGGAACACCACGAACGCGGCCAGACAGAGCAGGATGATGAAGATCGGCATGGTGGCCAGACCGTTGGAGAGGTGCTCCGCCAGGAAGGCGTTGGCCCCGGTCTGCTTCAGGATGGCGCTTAAGGTGAGGCCGCCACCAAACAGCATCAACACGCCCCAGTCGGTGTTCTGGTTGATGTCATCCCAGCTGGCCACCCGGCTGATGGCAATGGCCACGATGGCGCCCATGGCGATCAGGGTATCGAACTGGGGAATGCCTCCCAGTGCCTTGGCAATGGGCTGGGAGCCGATCCACAGCAGTACTGTGGTCAGGAAGATGAGCAGGGTGATCTTGCGTTGACCGGTCCACTGGATGGTGACCTTCTCGGTGCTGACCTGATGGGAGAGGTTGGGACGGGTCACCATATAAAGCAGGCCGATGCCCACTGGCATGAAGATGAGTACCACCGGGATGCCGAACTTCATCCAGTCGGTGAAACCCAGCCCCATCTGGGCGGCGGCGATGGCGTTGGGCGGGCTGCCGACCAGGGTGCCGATGCCGCCGATGCTGGCGCTGTAGGCGACCCCAAGCAGGACGAAGACCAGGGTACGGCGCTCCTTGTGGGCATCGAGACCTTTCAGCATGCCGAGGGCCAGCGGCATCATCATGGCGGCAGTGGCGGTGTTGCTGATCCACATGGAGAGGGCGGCCGTGATGGTGAAGAGCACGATGGCGGCCCAGCCGAGGTGGCCTCTGGCAAGCTGCATCACCTTGGCGGCGATCTGGGTATCCAGCCCCTGTTTGGAGAGGGCTGCGGCCAGTGCAAAGCCGCCGAAGAACAGAAACAGCACCGGGTTGGCAAAGTCAGTCAGCGACTTGCTCATGTCAAAGACCCCGAGCAGGGTGGCAAGTACCGGGATGGAGAGGGCCGTGATGGTGATGTTGACGGCTTCAGTCAGCCAGAGGATGGCGATGAAGACCAGGATCCCCAGCCCCTTGTTGACGTTGGGATCAAAGGGGAGCCAGGCCAGCATGGCACAGAGCAGCAACACATCCAGGATGACGATCCCGGATTTGATGTCCAGCCAGCGTGATGGGGTAGTGGAGGGTACTGCAGATGTGTGCATATTGTTCTCTCGGTTAATTTATGGTTGTTGTTGTGTTGCCGAGATTACATTCATCCCCCCGTTTGAAACAGGGGGAACTGGTCAAAGCATGCCGGGACTCACAGAGTCAAGGCAAATTAAAACATTAAATAAACACAAATTAAACATATTGGTATCATTTGTGGCCTAGATGAAGCTGTGCAACCACTCCTTGAACAGACTGGGAGGAAGGGAGCCACTGCGCTGTGCCACCATCTTGCCCTGCTTGAAGACCATCAGGGTGGGAATGCTGCGAATGGCGTAACGGGCTGCAATGGCGGCTTGTTGTTCGGTATCGACCTTGACGAAGCGGAGTCTTGGCTCAAGTTCACTGGCAACTTGTTGAAAAACAGGTGAAAATTGAAGGCATGGTCCGCACCAGCTGGCCCAGAAGTCGACCACGACCGGGATGTCAGACTGGATCAGGGTATCGAACTGCTGCTCCAGGCCGTTGACCGGGCTGGCGGCGAACAGCCCGCTCTTGCAGCGGCCGCATTTCGCATTTGAATCCATTTTTTCTTCAGGCAGGCGGTTCCTGGTGAAGCAATGGCTACAATAGGTAGTGATAAATGACATAATTGATTCCTGTATGCATAAGCCCTGCAACATCTTATTGCACTGACAGGGCAGAGTAACGGTAACATAGTAGTCAGTTATCTTTCACAGCCAGTTATCCTGTGTCGACATGATGTCGGTGGATGCGTGGCCATGACATGAGAATCGAGACGGGATGAATAATGTGACACGGGTCAATCGTGTTGTGCTTAGCCTGATCATCGTATCGCTGCTGGCGTTTTCCGGCTATTGCTGGCAGCTGCTCAGCCAGCAGCAGAAGGCCTCCGAGCTCAGCGTTGCCGCAGAGTTGATCCTCAACCGGGTCAATACCGACACCGTCTATCTGCTTGGCCGCGAGAAGGCCAACGACGGCAACGTACAGCAACGTCTCAACCAGTTGTCGAGCAACCTCGACAGCTTCGTGCGCCAGGTGCGCAACGATCCCGACTCTGCCGACAATCCTCACTCCCAATCCCTGTTGCACGACATCGACAGCTATTTGCTCGACTTGGCCAAGCTTTATTCCATGGAGATGGCGATAGAGTACATAGAGCAGCCTTTTCAAAAGCAGCTCAACGGCCTGCTGGCCACCTTGCCGGCAGACTCTCAACTGGCCATCGATCTGACCGAGCTGGCCCAGCTCAGTCACTACCTCAAGCGCAGCTGGGACAAGGGCGAGCAGCTGCGGTTGCAGGCCCTGCAGCGCCGCCTCAAGACGGCCTATCCTTCCAATCCCGAAGTGGCAGGGCTGGCCCAGCTGAGCGAGGATGTCAGCCATCAGGTGGTGGAGTACCATGTGCTGCGCAACCAGGTGATCGACATGCACGAGCTGGAGGGGCTGTCACTCTGGAAGCAGAGCAAGATGGAGCAGGCCTCCTCCCTCAAGAGCCGCTTCTATCTGATGGTATTGGGGGGGGCCATGCTCTGTTTCGGGCTGGTGGCGGTGACCCTGTGGCGGCGCAACCAGAAGCTGAGCGAGCTGTCGCGCCAGACCGGCTTGCTGGCCCAGGCCAAGAGCGATTTTCTGGCCAACATGAGCCACGAGATCCGCACCCCCATGAACGCCATCATTGGGTTCAGCTCACTGGCACTGCAGACCGAGCTGGATCAGCAGCAGCGGGATTACCTCAGCAAGATCAAATCCTCCTCGGATACCCTGCTGCTGCTCATCAACGACATTCTGGATCTGACCAAGGTGGAGTCCGGCAAGCTGACCCTGGAGGAGATCGACTTCGATCTGAGCGAGCAGATCGACTCGCTGGCTGGCATGTTTGCCGACCTGGCCGAGCGCAAGCAGGTCGAAGTCATCATCAACAAGTCGCCGGCCGTGCCGGATTTTCTGCGCGGCGATCCGCTGCGCCTCGGCCAGGTGCTGGTCAATCTGGTCAACAACGCCATCAAGTTTACCGAGCGGGGCGAGGTGGAAGTAGCCATCACCCTGGTCAACCAGCACCCCATGCAGGTGCGTTTCAGCGTGCGTGACACCGGTATCGGCATCGCCGAGGAGAAACAGGCCCAGCTGTTCCAGCCCTTCACCCAGCTGGAGGCCGGTAATACTCGCAAATACGGCGGCTCCGGACTGGGGCTGAACATCTCCCAGCGTCTGGTCGAACTGATGGGGGGCCGGATCACGGTACAGAGCAAGCCGGGGACGGGCTCTGTCTTCCAGTTCGAGATCCCCATGACCAAGGCGGTTTACGGCGTCTCCGGGCGGCGGGTCTTCTTCGAGCATCAGCCGCTGGTGCTGGTGATGGATGACAACGAGCTGGTGCTGGACCTGGCCAAGGATATCCTGGGTCGGGCCGGTGCCAGGGTGATGGCGGTCAACAGCCTCTCCCGGGCCCGCCAGGTGCTGCGGGAAGAGGGACAGAATATCCGGCTGGCCATTCTGGACTGGCGCATGGGGCAGGAAGACGGGCTGGATCTGGCGCTCGAGATGTATCAGCACAGTCAGTGGCGTCGTCTGCCGATCCTGATGACCAGTGCCTGGGCCAAGGAGGGGCTGCATGGGCGAATGGAGAGCATGGGATTGACCCACTTCCTGCCCAAGCCGATGACCGAAAATGCCCTGCTGGCCAAGGTGGACGAGCTGCTCAACGGCAGCTCCCACGATCAGCAGTTCCGCCAGGCCGAGGCGCAGGGGGATCAGCAGCATTTTCGTGAGCTGCTGCAAGGCATCCGGGTATTGCTGGCCGAGGACAACCGGGTCAACCAGCAGCTCATCATCGAATACCTGCGCCGGGTCGATGCCCTGGTGACCGTGGTGGGCAACGGTCGGGAGGCGGTCGAGCGGGTGGCCGAGCAGCCCTTCGACGTGATCCTGATGGACTTGCAGATGCCGGTGCTGGACGGGCTGGATGCCACTCGCCAGATCCGCAAGATGGTCGACAAGCACGATGTTCCGATCATCGCCTTGACCGCCAGCGCCATGCCGGGGGACAGGGAGCGTTGCCTCGGGGTTGGCATGAACGGCTATGTTACCAAGCCGGTCAGCAAGCTCGATCTCTACAACAACCTGCTGCAGTGGGTGAAGAGCGCCAGCGGCGAGCGGCGGGTGCCGCTCGAGGTGAAACCGCCTGATCTGATGGGGGTGCTGGATCTGGAGGATGCCCTCAGGCGCTTGGAGCAGGACAAGGAGGCGCTGCAGATCCTGTTCAAGCTGTTCATGTCGGAGCACAAGGACGACCTGTGGGAGATCCGCTCCGCCCTGCGTCGTCAGCAGCCCGATATCGCCTGCCGGTTGCTGCATACTCTCAAGGGGGTTTCCGCCAATATTTCCGCCTCCCGTCTGCAGATCATGGCCGGTGAGCTGGAGTGGCGGTTGCGCCAGCAGGAGGAGCTGACCGAGCAGGATCTGGAGCAGTTGCAACAGGTGTTCAGTCTGACCCGGGAGGAGGTGTCCCACTTCCTGCTCACCGGAGAGCAGCATGAAACACCGTACGCCGGCTTCGGACAGCGTGATGATCGCTTGTTGTAACAGGTGAAATAGCAATAATTCTCAAGCCGTTTGCTTCAGGCTATCATGACCCCTTCGTATCGCCCCCAGCCGGGGGCGATTGCATTGAGTTTCCCTGTGATGGGCGCCGGCCCTGGGCCGGTCGCGACAAAGGATATCTACGTGAGCGTATTTGCAAGGCTGGGCTGGTTCTTCAAGGAGCAGTGGCGGCGTTACCTGATCGCCATCTCCCTGTTGATGATGGTGGCCCTGTTGACCGTGATCCCGCCCAAGGTGGTGGGCTGGGTGGTGGATGGCATCGCCAAAGGATCCCTTGATAGTGCAACTCTGACGGGCTATCTGGCCGGGCTGTTGGGTCTTGGCCTGCTCATCTATCTGCTGCGCTACGTGTGGCGAGTCATGCTGTTTGGCGCCTCCTATCGGCTCGCCTATGTGCTGCGCAACCGGTTGTTCAGCCACTTCACCCGCATGAGCCCGGATTTTTATCAGCGCCACCGAACCGGCGATCTGATGGCCCACGCCACCAATGACATCCAGGCGGTGGAGATGACCGCCGGGGAAGGGGTGCTGACCCTGGTGGATTCCATCATCGTCGGGGTGCTGGTGCTCTCCATCATGTGCAGCCAGTACTCCTGGCAACTGACCCTGCTCTCCCTGTTGCCGTTGCCGGTGATGGCGTTCTTCATGAACCGCTTCGGCACCCAGATCTACAAGGAGTTCAAGGCAGCGCAGGGAGCCTTCTCCCGGCTCAACAACAAGACCCAGGAAGCCCTCTCCGGCGTGCGGGTGCTCAAGTCCTATGCGGTGGAATCGCTTGAAGATCGCGGCTTTGCCGAGCTGACCCGAGAGGCGGGCGCCTGCAACATGGCGGTGGCCCGCATCGATGCCAAGTTCGATCCCGTCATCTACCTCTGCATCGGCTGCTCCTACTTTCTGGCGGTGGCCGGCGGCAGCGCCCTGGTGCTGCGTGACGAGTTGACCCTGGGGGAGCTCACCAGCTTCACCATGTACCTCGGCCAGCTGATCTGGCCCATGTTCGCCATCGCCTGGTTGTTCAATATCATCGAGCGCGGCAGCGCCGCCTATTCACGGATCGAAAGTCTGCTGGCCGAGCGCAGCGACATCGAAGAGCCGGCCCATCCGGTGGCGCTGGTCTCGGCTTTTCCGCTGCGCGCCGTGGCGCTCAGCTACCAGCTCGAGCAGCGCACCCTGCTGCGCAATGTGGATTTCACCCTGCAAGCCGGCGGCATGCTGGGGATCGTCGGGCGCACCGGCGCGGGCAAGAGTTCCCTGCTCAAGCTGTTGATGCGACTGGCCAACCCTACAGTGGGGGAGATCCGCATGGGGAAGGTGCCCATCTCGCAACTGGCGCTGGGTGAGCTGCGTGGTCAGTTTGCCTATGTGCCGCAGGAGCCGTTTCTCTTCTCCACCACCATTGCCGCCAACATCGCCCTCGGCCGCCCCGATGCCAGCCGGGAGGAGATTGAGCGGGTGGCGCGCATCGCCTGCGTGCACGACGACATCAGCCGTTTCCCCAAAGGCTATGAGACCGAAGTGGGGGAGAAGGGGGTGACCCTCTCTGGTGGCCAGAAACAGCGGCTTGCCATCGCCCGAGCCCTGTTGCTGGAGGCGCCCATCCTGGTGCTCGACGATGCCCTCTCGGCGGTGGATGCCCACACCGAGCAGCAGATCCTGCACGCCCTCAAGGCCCACAAGCGTACCCTGATCCTGGTCAGCCACCGGATGACGGCGGTGGAGCAGGCCGACGAGATCCTGGTGCTGGAAGAGGGCCATGTCAGTGAGCGGGGTCGCCACGGTGCCCTGATGGCCCACAACGGCTGGTACGCGGATATGGTGCGTTACCAGCGTCTCGAGCAAGACGTGGAGGAGAGCCTGTGAGTCCACTCATCAAGAGCACCTTCACTCTGTGTGGCGCTGAGCCTGAGTACTGGTATGTTGGCCTGGGGCCTCATCATCAGCGGCTGAAACAAGACGTGGAGGAGCATCTGTGAACCCGACCATCAAACGACTGCTCGGGTACTGCGCCCGTTATCCACGCTGGCTCATTCAGGCGGGGATCTGCCTGCTGCTGGCCACCGGCGCCGAAGTGGCCGGTCCCTTGCTCATCAAGCTGTTCATCGACGACTATCTGGCGCCGCGCCAGCTGGTGTGGCCGGCCATCGCGGCCATCGCCGCCGGCTATCTCGGCCTGCAGGTCTTGTCTGCGGCCGGTTTCTACCTGCAATCCCTGCGCTTCAACCGCATCGCCCAGGCGGTGGTGCAGCGGCTGCGCGAGCAGGTGTTCGCCACCGCCATCCGGTTGCCGGCCCGCTACTTTGACCAGCATCGCTCCGGCTCGCTCATCTCGCGCATCACCAACGATACCGAGGCGATCATGAACCTCTATGTGCAGGTGATCGGGCTGCTGGTGCAGAAGGTGGTGCTCTTGTGCGGCATCCTCATCTCCATGGCGCTGCTGGATCTGCGGCTGATGCTGGTGTGTGCCTGTCTGTTGCCGGCGGTGGGCGGCGTGATGTGGCTTTATCAGAAACTGAGCGTGCCCGTGGTGCGAGCGACCCGCAGCCTGCTCTCCAACATTAACAGCCGTCTCAACGAGTCGTTGCAGGGGATGCCGGTCATTCAGGCCATGGTGCAGGAGCGCCATTTTGCCAACGCCTTTGCCGAGGTGAATCAGCAGCACTGGGCGGCGCGCCTCAAGAGCCTCAAGATCAATGGCATCCTGCTGCGCCCGCTCATCGATCTCTTCTACATGATGGTGCTGATCGGCCTGCTGGCGCTGTTTGCCCGCGAGGGGCTGAGTGCGGAGGGTGCCATCCAGGTGGGGGTGCTCTACGCCTTCATCAGCTATCTGGGGCGGATGATTGAGCCGCTCATCGAGATGACCAACCAGCTCAACCAGTTGCAGCAAGCCATGGTAGCCGGGGAGCGGGTCTTTGCCTTGCTCGATGAAACCCGCGAGAGCACCGACGGCGAGCTGCGCCCGCTCCAGGGGCAGGTGAGCTTCGAGCGGGTGAGTTTCTCCTACGATGGCGAGCAACAGGTGCTGCGGGACGTGAGCTTTACCGCCAAACCGGGCCAGATGCTGGCGCTGGTGGGTCACACTGGCAGCGGCAAGTCCACCATCATCAGCCTGCTGATGGGCTTCTACCCGCTGGATCAGGGCCTCATCCGCTTCGATGATCACCCGATGGCGAGCCTGTCGCTCTCGGCGGTGCGCCGCAGCATCGGGCTGGTCCAGCAGGATCCCTTTATCTTCGTTGGGACGTTGGCGGAAAACCTGCGCCTTGGCCGCGACGGCATCGACGAGGCGCGCCTGTGGCAGGCGCTGACCGAGGTGCAGCTGGCTGAGTTCGTGCTGAGCCTGCCGGAGGGTTTGAACACCCTGATGGAGGAGGGGGGCAAGAACCTCTCCGCCGGCCAGCGTCAACTGCTCTCCTTTGCCCGCGCCCTGGTGGGCGATCCGCGCATCCTCATTCTGGACGAAGCGACCGCCAGCGTGGACTCCCAGACCGAGCTGGCCCTCTCTTCGGCGCTGGCGGCGGCACGGCGCGGCCGTACCACCATCGCCATCGCCCACCGCCTCTCGACCATCGTCGACGCGGACGAGATCCTGCTGCTCTCTCGCGGTCAGGTGAACGAGCGGGGTACCCATGGCGAGCTGATGGCGCTGGGTGGCCATTATGCCCAGCTGTTCGAGATGCAGAGCCAGGGAGCCTGGCTGGAAGAGAAGCGGGCCTGATCGACCGCCACAGGAATGAGCAGAGGGAACCCGTGCGGTTCCCTCTTTTTTGGGTGGTGAAATGGTGGCAAGCGTGATCCGCGTCCTTGTCGAACGCCAGCCATGCTGGCAACATGCTGTTTACATCAACTCATCGGATCAGTTCGCATATGGATTTGCAACGTTTGAAGGCCAACCTGGCACTGCGGCTCTTTGCCTGGCGCTACATCCCCGTCATCGGTTTTTGTGCCCCTGTCATCGAAGAGATGAGCGCCAAGGCGCTGCGCATTCGCATCCCGCTCGGCTGGCGCACCCGCAACCATCTGGGCAGCATGTACTTCGGCGCGCTGGCGACCGGCGCCGATCTGGTGGGCGGTCTGCTGGTGATGGAGAAGGGGCGGCAGCGGCGCAAAAAGGTGCACTTCGCCTTCAAGGATGTGCAGGGGGAGTTTCTGAAACGGCCCGAGGGGGATGTGCAGTTTGACTGCGCAGCCGGGGAGGAGATCGACGCCATGATCGACGAGTCGCTGGCCAGCGGTCAGCGCATCAACCGCCCCATCCAAGTGGTGGCCACCTGTCCGTCGCTGAACGGGGATGAGGCGATGGCGCGCTTCGTGCTGACCCTGTCGATCAAGGCCAGCTGAATACCAAAGGGCGCGTCGGCGCCCTTATTCAAGCGAGATCAGAGGACCTCTGGGCTGACGCCTTCTTTCACCACCACCTTCATGCCGTTGAAGTTGGCCATCAGCTTGGCCACTATGCTGGGTAGCGCTTGCGTGGCAGAGCGTCGGGATCAGAGGATCTCGGGGCTGACGCCTTCTTTCACGACCACTTTCATGCCGTTGAAGTTGACTACTTGCTCGGCCACGATCTTGCAGCGTTTGCGGGTCTCGACCTGACCGTCCACCTCTACCAGCCCTTCGGCGACCAGCGCCTTGGCCGCACCGCCACAATCGGCCCAACCCTGATGTTTGATAAGGTCGCACAAGGCAACGAAGGGGTGGCCTTCGAGCAGAAACGTCTCCATGGGAAATCCTCTAGTGGATAAATGGCTGAAACAGCAGGGCGGTTATTCTAGGCAGTTCGGGCCGTCAAAGAAAGGGCAAGGGCACCTCTATGCAGGCAATTGTGGCTTGCAAGACCATTTTGGGGGCGCACACCATAGCAGTCAGCCCGGCAGTGGCCGGGCTGACTGAGATCATGGGGCAAACCCTTCTCAGCCGAACTTCACCACGGCTTCACCGCTGACGGCGATGGCGCCGGTTGCCGTCAGGATGCGGGTGGCCAGGGTGATGATGGGCTTGTCGCTGCGCAGGGCGATGATCTCCACCTCTGCCGTCACCTCATCCCCCACAAACACCGGCTGCTTGAAGGCGAGGCTCTGACCGAGGTAAACGGTGCCCTTGCCCGGCAGTTGCTGACCCAGCAGCCCCGAAAAGAGGCTGGCCAGCAGCATGCCGTGCACGATGGGGCGCTCGAACGGCGTGGTGGCGGCGAAGGCGGGATCCAGGTGCAGCGGATTGAAATCCTCCGACAGTCCGGCAAACGCCTCGACCTCTGCCGCCCCGAACCGCTTGATCAGGCTGGCCTGCTGGCCCACTTCGAAGGGAAGCGTGCTCATGCGGGCACCTCCTCGGGGGTCTGGGCAAAGACCGGGTTGAGCCGGACCTTGACGTAGCTGCCGGGGGCCGCTTCCAGCCCTTCGCTCGGGATGCGGGCGGGGAGAGGGGCGGGATCCTCTTCCCGGCTCTGGATAAAGGTCGCCATCTGCGGCCACCAGGAGCCTGGGGTGTGGCTTGCGCCGGCGAGCCACGCCTCGGGGCTGGCGGCCTCGGCGTCGTTCTGCCAGAAGCCGTACTTGTTGGCGTCCGGCGGATTGACGATACCGGCGATGTGGCCAGATTCAGCCAGGATGAAGCGCTGCTCGCCACCGAACAACTTCATGCCCTGCCAGGTCCCTTGCCAGAGGGCGATGTGATCGTCCATGGCAGAGACCAGCAGCACCGGTGTCTTCACCTTGCCGAGATCGATGCGGGTGTGGCGGATCTTGAGCTCCCCCTTCACCAGCTGGTTCTCCAGATAGAGCCGGCGCAGCAGGCTGCTGTGGGTCTTGCCCGCCACGTTGGTGCTGTCGCTGTTCCAGTGCAGCAGATCGAACGCCACCGGGCTCTGTCCCTTGAGGTAGCTGTCGATGTAGTAATTCCAGTAGAGGCTGTTCTCCCGCAGCAGGCTGAAGGAGACCGCCAGCTGGCGCCCGTCCATGATGCCCTTGGCCTCGTTCTGGGCTTCCAGCGCCGCAATGATGGGCTCGTGGATGAAGATGCCAAGCTCTCCCGGTTGGGAGAAGTCGAGCAGGGTGGTGAACAGGGTGGCGGAGCGAACCCGCTGCTTCTGGCGTCTGGCGGCCAGCCAGCCCATGGCCAGGGAGAGGGCGGTACCGCCGATGCAGTAGCCGATGCCGTGCACTTCCCGCTCGCCAGTGGCCGCCTCCACGCCATCCAGCGCGGCGATGACCCCGTCCACCACGTAGTCGTCGAGATCGATGTCGGCCTGGGCCGGACCCGGGTTGCGCCAGGAGATCATGAACACCGTCTGACCCTGGGCGACCAGCCAGGCCACCAGAGAGTTCTGGGGCCGCATGTCCAGGATGTAGTACTTGTTGATGAAGGGCGGCACGATCAACACCGGCGTCCTGGCCACCGTTTCCGTGGTCGGGCTGTACTGAATGAGCTCATACAGCTCGGTGCGCTGCACCACCCGGCCTGGCGTCATCGCCAGATCCCGGCCGAGCTCAAAGGCGGACTCGTCGGTCAGCCGGATGTTGAGCTGATCGGCGCTGCGCTCGAGATCTTCGGCCAGCAGCGCCAGCCCGCGCACCAGATTCTGACCGTCAGACTCCAGGGTCAGCTTGAGCAGCTCCGGGTTGGTGGCCAGAAAGTTGCTGGGGGCCATGGCGTTGATGTACTGGCGGGTAAAGAAACGCAGCCGCTCCCGGCTCTTCTGGGGCCCCCCCTCGAGGGCATCCACCGAAGCCAGCAGGTGCTTGGCGGTCAGCAGATAGGATTGTTTGAGGTAGTCATAGATGGGCTGCTCGCTCCAGGCCTCGGCCTTGAAGCGGCGATCGCTGCGCTCCGGGGCGATGAGCGGTTCGCTCTGCTGGCCTGCGCTTTTGAGCAGGGTGTGCTGCATCAGCTTGAGCTGATCCTGCCACCAGTTCATCTGGGCATTGATCAGTTGCCAGGGCTGCTGGCTACCCTGTTCCAGCACCTGGCCGAGATCGTCGAGATTGGTCTGCAGCAGGGCTTGGGCCGTACGCTCGGTCTGCGCCTTGGCCATGTCCAGCAGCTTGTCGTTGTAGTGGGCCAGGGCCTCGAACAGCGGGCCGTAAGATGATTGGCTCATGTTCTCTCCTTCACCCATCCCCGGCGCAGGGCGAGCCTGTCGTGACGGAGCATGGGGAGATGTGGCTGCCCGCAGCGGGCAGCCAGGGGGATATCAGGCCTTGCCCGTGCTCTTTTTGATGCCGTCGGCAGCCAGGGCGTCGAGGTCATCCTTGAACTGCTGGCCGAGGGTGTTGAGCTTCTGGATGTCGTCCAGCATCTGGCGGGAGAGCTGGCTGGCGGTCTCCAGCTGGACGGTGCCGAGGGCCGCCAGGCTCTGGGCATCCTGCACCTTGCCGGCGGCCTGCAGCTGGTTCAGCCCCAGCTCGGCATAGGCGTTGGCGGACGCCAGTTGCAGCCGGGTCAGCTGCTCGATGTTGCTGGCCAGCAACTGGTTGTAACGGGTGAGGGGGGCGGCAAAGCCTTGCATCTGCTCGGTAAAGGTCTTGATTACGTCCATATTCATCGCGCGTCTCCGTGGTTGGCAGAAGGTATTGCAAAAGGGCCGATGGCCCGGGTTGGGTTTACAACTGTGCGACTACATCCTTAAGTCGTTACGTATCATTTGCTCTGTTCAAACGTACGTTTAAGCATTGTGTTATCAAATGAGGCTTGATGTAAATAATATAAATGTTAATTTTGGGCTAAACATTGATTCTGGTCTGTCCAGTTTGATTGGCCCGACTCAGACGAGGGGTGACGCAGCCACGTCCGTTTGGTCTCGTTCCCAGGCCGCGGGGCTGGTAGGCTGACGCCACTGCCTGAGTCTTGAGGAATGCATCGATGAAACCTGCTCGCCTGCTGCTTGCCCTGGGGGCTGCGACCTTTGGTGGCGGCGTTGCCCACGCCAGTACCCCTGTTCAGCTCTCCTTGCCCGGCGTCAATCTGCCCGCGTCCCATCAGGTCGAGGGGGCCAGAGCCTCTGTGCTCTATGGTCGCACCGGTCAGGTGAAGGGGATCGATCTGCCGGTCTTCGCCCTCTCCGACGTGGATCAATTCACCGGTCTGCAGCTTGGCATCTTCCTCGGTGCCGGCCGAGTACGCCACCAGTTTGGCGGGGTGGCGATCAACGCCGTCAACTGGCACGAGGGTCAGGACAAGGGCGTCAACCTTGGCTTCGTCAACCTGACCAACAATGTGCAGGGCCTCAACTGGGGGGCCGTCAACATCGCCAAGGGCAATGCCCTGGCCAACGTCGGCTTCGTCAACTATGCCGAGCGCACCACCTTCCAGCTGGGCTTCATCAACGCCACCAAACACCTGGACGGTCTGCAGATTGGCCTCGCCAACTACGCCGAGAACGGGGTTTTCCCCATCTTGCCGCTGATCAATTTCAAGAAATCCTTCTAAGCCGCGCCGCCAACCTTGCTTTAGGGGCGCCAGCCATTACCCTGTGCAGCATTGATAGCGTGCAGAGGTGACACTGGCATGACAATGGAACACATGGATGCCATCGGCATCGGCTGGGACGTAAGAGGCTGGCAGGGCAGTGCCCAGGCGGTGGCCGTGGTGGGGTGGCAGGCGCGTGAACAGCGGCTGCACTGGTTTGGGGTATCGCCTCTGTTTCGACTGAGCTCACGGGTTGCGCCGGATCTGGATGCCTTGCTGCGCCCGGCATTGCACGACGAGATCCACCTGCTGCAGGTGCTGGCCTGCCCGCAGTTGGCGCTGGGGATCGACGCGCCGCTGGCGTTTCCTCGCACCTTGGGCGAGCTGCTGGCGGGGAGGGCGACCGAGTGCGCCGTGCCCCAGCGCGAGATAGACAACCCTTATGCCTATCGGGACTGCGAGCGCTGGCTGCACCGGCAATATGGCAAGAAGCCGCTCTCGGCCACCTTCGACAGACTCGGCAACAACG
The DNA here is from genome assembly GCF_049860615.1 of Aeromonas sp. FL131. Classification (NCBI taxonomy): domain Bacteria; kingdom Pseudomonadati; phylum Pseudomonadota; class Gammaproteobacteria; order Aeromonadales; family Aeromonadaceae; genus Aeromonas; species Aeromonas sp. FL131. Next base: position 2,019,492 of record NZ_CP187595.1, on the reverse strand, counting down.
CGACCCTGGCGCTCGCCATGCTGCCCCGACTGGCCGACTTGCAGCTGGTGCCCAAGCAGCAACCGCAGGCCGACCGCGCCGTGCTGGAGGTCTATCCCGCTCTCGCCAAGGTGGGTGGCAAGGCATCGGCGGTGCGCGCCGAGCTGCTGGCGCATCTGCCGGCCGATGTGACGGCGGGGACCGATCGCTACGATGCTGCCATCTGCGCCCTGATGGCGCTGCAATACGCCGCCAAGGGGAGCGTTTCCCTGTTGCCGGCACTGGTGGCGCCACCTGCCGAGATGGCTTTGGACGAGGGTTGGGTCTACCACTTTGCTCGCCCCTGATAAACCGGATCGGGCCGACTAGCCCGATCCGACCTTTGGCCGGCTGGTGATACCTTCATTTGCACCGACGCCGTTGCCTCCTTCCACTACATTGCCTTGCTGCCTTGCTGCCTTGCTGCCTTGCTGCCTTGATGGCCGATGGCCGGGGCTGCCGCAGGTATCTGCCGGTTTACTCGTCATCAAATGGCTCTACGCACAAAAAGCTCACTTGTTAATCTTATATGCCATCAAACAAGAGTTTTGTACCACCTTATCAAGCCATGTCGGCCATGCTCGCGGTTGCAAGCTGCGGCATGTCAGTGTAGAGGGGGCCGGTGATGGCAATGGCAACCAGCGTTATCGAGAATTTTGCCGACCAAATAAGGGTTTGTGCTGATCAAGGGTGGAAGATCAATATCTTCATCCGATATATTGCGCCTTTCCCCTGACTCTTCTCTGCGGTGATGTCGATGAAACGCATTCTCTCTATCCAGTCCCACGTGGTGTTCGGCTGTGCCGGCAACAGCGCCGCCGTGTTTCCCATGCGCCGTCTCGGTATGGAGGTATGGCCAATCAACACGGTGCAGTTCTCCAACCACACCCAATATGCGGCCGGTTGGCAAGGAATGGCGATGCCCGCAGGGCATATCAGCGCCCTGTGCGAAGGGCTCTCGAACATCGAGGTGCTGGCCCACTGCGACGCCGTGCTGAGCGGTTATCTGGGCTCGGCGGAGCAGGGGGACGAGATCCTGGCGGTGGTGGCCGCGGTCAAGGCAGCCAATCCTGCCGCCATCTATTTCTGCGATCCCGTGATGGGCCATCCGGAGAAAGGGTGCATCGTCGCCCCTGGGGTGACCCGTTTCTTGACCGAGCAGGCGCTGCCGGCGGCCGACATCATGGCCCCCAATCTGCTGGAGCTGGAGACCCTGTGCGACGTCCATCTGACGGATTTGGCGCAGACGCGGGCCGCCGCCCATCAGCTGCTGGCACGCGGGGTGAAGATGGTGCTGGTCAAGCATCTTGGACGTGCCGCTCGCGAGCCGGGCCGTTTCGAGATGCTGCTGGCCACCCCCGAGGGAGATTATCTGATCGACCGCCCGCTCTACGAGTTTGCCCGCCAGCCGGTGGGGGTGGGGGATCTCATCAGCGCGCTGATGCTGGCCAATCTGCAGGCGGGTTACGATGCCGTCAGCGCATTCGAGCGCACCAACGCGGCGGTGGATACGGTACTGCTGCACACCTGGCAGGCCGATGCCTATGAGTTGCAGCTGATCGCGGCTCAGGATGCCTTTGCTGCCCCCCTGATCAAGGCGCGGGCCGAACGGCTGGCCTGATCGCGCCATTGGGGGCCAAGTCTGGTCGCGGATGATCCGCGCTCATTTAGCCCCCTGATCATCCTTTCCCATCTCTCAGTTAACAGCCCCCCGCGCCACTTATCTGCTTGCACACCTGACGAGGCAATGCCGCTTCAGCCGTTACCCTGGTCCATCCGGTTCAGGTCAGTCGTTATCCTGTTCCCGCTGCTCTGCCTCATCGAATACTACCTGCCGGTAGTGCTCGACCGTGGGGAAGGGATCGTAGAAGTGATGGAGCAGGGCCTTCCACTGCTGGTACTGGGGTGAGCCACGAAAGCCCTGGGTGTGATCTTCGAGGCGCTGCCAGTTGACCAGCAGCAGATAGCGGTGGGGATCGGTCAGCGAGCGCTGGAGCTGGTGTCCGCCGTAGCCCGGCATGGTGCTGATGATGCGCTGGGCCTGGGAGAATGCCAGCTCGAAGGCGGCAGCCTGACCGGGGATGACCTGCAGAGGGGCGACTTCCAATATCATGGTGACTCCTTGTCCCAAGGATAAAGGGGCCATTGCAGCAGGTTGGGTAGGGAATGACAAGGCCGGCCGCTGGGGCCGGCCTGGTCGGTATGATCACGGCTTTGCTTGCGTGCCGATCAGGCGCGTGGGTGGCGGGCCCGGTAGCGCTCTGCCATGGCGTTGGCCGCGATCATGGCGTGGTAGACATCCTGCTCGCTGACGCTCATCGGCATGTTGCCCATGGTGTCGAGGGGATCGCAGGCAAGCTTGGCCACCTGGCGCCACTCGCTCTCCACGAAACGGCTCAGCCCCATCTCCTGCAGGGTCATGGGCAGGCCGGCCAGCTGGATGATGCGCATCACCTCGTCCAGTTCGGCCTGGGGCGCGCGCTCGAGGACCAGCTGGGTGAGCAGGCCGAACACCACCTTCTCACCGTGCTGGGCCCGGTGCAGATCCGCCACCACCGACATACCGTTGTTGACCGCATGGGCCGCCGCCAGGCCGCCTGCTTCGGCGCCCACGCCGCTCAGATAGATGGTGGCCTCGATGGTCTGCTCCAGCGCCGGGGTGGTGACATGGTGGCGCACCGCGTCCATCGCCAGCTCGATGTTCTCCCCCAGCAGCTCGTAGCAGAGCCGGGCCAGCCCGAGGCCGGTGCGGGAGGGGCGCTTGCCCACCAGATTGATGCCGTCCGCCCGGTAACAGGCGCGGGCCTCGAAGTAGGTGGCGAGCGCATCACCCACGCCGGCGGCAAAGAAGCGGGCGGGGGCCGCCGCTATGATGGCGGTGTCGGCGATCACCACATCCGGGTTCTGGGGCAGGAACAGATAGCGCTCGAACTCGCCCGCCGGGTTGTAGATCACCGCGAGGGCGGTGCAGGGGGCATCGGTGGAGGCGATGGTGGGAAACAGCACCACGGGGCGGCGCAGGTAGAAGGCCACCGCCTTGGCGACATCCAGGGTCTTGCCGCCGCCGATGCCGACGATGACGTTGGCCCCCTGTTGTTCGGCCAGATCGCACAGGCGGCGGATCTCGATGTCGGTGCATTCGTAGTTGAACTTCTCGACCGCCCCCTTCAGACCTGCCTGCAGCAGGCCGGCCAGCGCCTCCTCCCGCACTCGCTCCAGAATGAACTCGTCGCTGACGAGCAGGGCGTTGTCGCCGAAATCTTTTACGTGATCATGGAGTTGGGGCAGCAGATCGTGGCCGATGATGAACTTCTTGGGGGAGGTGACGGTACGAGGCAGGATAGGCATGCAGTATTCCTCAAGGCAGTGAGCGGCATCCGCTTGGTATGCAAACGGGTCTTTCTGCCACACCATACGCCTCGTCTGGTGTGAGGTGAAGGAACAATCATATGCAAATGGGGCTATAGCAGATTCAAAATTAATCTTGATGATAATTTGATTGTTTTTGAAAGCTGAAGGGGTAACGCAACGCGCCCTCCATGGGGAGGGCGCACTGTGGCTACAGAGTAGGGGCGAGCAGTGTAGAGGCGTGCGAAGCGGAGGCGATGCGCGGCTCAGAGCTGCTTGTAGAAGAAGAGGGTGGCCGCCAGGGTGCCGTCGGCACTGCGGGCAAAGGCGGGGATTTGGCCCGCCTCCTGGTAGCCGAGCTGGCGATAGAGGCGGGAGGCGGCATCGCCCACCCGGGTGTCGAGTACCAGCAGGTTGCGGCCGGCCTCTCTGGCTCCTTGCTCCATGCTGGCCATCAGGGCACGGCCGACCCCCTTGCCACGGTGGAGACTGTGCACCATTAGTTTTTCCACCTCGGCGCGGTGACGGCCATTGGCCTTGGTGCACAGCGAGAGCTGGAGGGCGCCGACCAGCTGGTGTTGCAGGAAGGCGACCCAGAGCCGGCGGCTGCCCGCGGCCAGCTCCGTCTCTATGCCCTGCCAATAGACGAGCCCCTGCTCTTCGGTCAGCGGCGGCAGGAAGCCCACCGACGCGCCGCTGGCGACGCTGTCTTGCAGCAAAGTGATGAGGGCAGGCTTGATGCCCTGGGTGGTATCAACCTCAACTATGTCCATCAGGAGTCCTTGTCAACGAAGTTCACGCCGCCGGCCCGGTCTGCCGCGGCGCCTGCCGCCAACGGGACCGGCGGCAGGATGACTGGCTAGACTCGCCGTTTCTGCCGCCAATTTCAAGTCGTTGTCGCTCGCCGGGTGCGCCCGATCACGCCCTCCAGGCGGGTTTCCCTCAGCGGATGAGCTGCTGTTCGACCAGCCAGGCAAACAGCAGCCGGGAAACCGGAGAGATCTCGGCCATATGGCGGCTGTCGAGCCAGCGCAGCTCGGCGATCTCCGCCGAGGCGACGGGAGTGCCGTCAGCCTCGCCGGTGTAGCAGCGCAGCCTGACGTTGACCCCCTGCGGCTTGCCGTCGGCCTGGGCGCTGAACTCGCAGGCAAACGCCAGGGTGTCGGGCTTGAGTGCCACGGCCAGCTCCTCCTCGATTTCGCGCATCAGCGCCGCTTCATCGGTCTCTCCCGCTTCGCGCTTGCCGCCGGGAATGTAGTAGATGTGCTTGCCGTGGGAGCGGGCACAGAGCAGTTGCTGATCCTTGAAGGTCAGCCAGGCGAGTTTGTCGATCATGAACGTCTCTCTGGTGATGGGGTGGTGGCTTGTCCGCACAGGGTGCGATAGGAGCGGGTCTCCAGCCATTCGGGGTTCAGCCCGAGCTGGGCGGCCAGGGACAGCAGTTGCTGGCGATAATCTGGCAGCAGGGTTTCGTCATCGGTCATGATGGCCAGCTCGGCAAAATCACCAAGCCCCGCCAGGTGATCCAGGGTGACGTGGTACGGGCCGACGAAATAGATGCTGCGCACTTTGCGAAGGGTCAGTATCGGCTGGTAGCCCAGGGTGTGCAGCATGCTGATGGCCTTGTCGGCGTCGGTGATGTTGACCGCCTCGCAGCGATCGGGTTCGGGCCCCTTCACGATCCAGAGCTGGATGCCGGAGGGCTGCATGGCGCGGATCAGCAGGCTCTTGCCCGCCGCGCTCAGGCTGCGGTCCGGCGTGTCGAAGTAGGTGTCCTGCTCCTGGTTGCGCTCCAGCATCAGCTCGGGATTGAGGGCGGCGAGGGCTATGCTGAAGGCCTCGACATCGCCGAGCCTGTATTTGAACTCGACCTCGAAGCGGCCCTGAAAGTGCTGTGCTGACATCGGCAGGCATCCTTGAGTGTGCAGATTGGCATGGCGGGCAGCCTAGCAAAGTTGGCGGGCTGGCCCAAGGGGCAAGGCGGTAGGATGTGGAAACGATCTGTTTCCGGGGGCCATGGTTGATCAATGCGCAGCCTGTCGCCCTGATCAAGGGCAGGCACCGCACACGGTCGAGTCAGTTTGGGCATGGCGGTTGTTCACAAGCTCGCCGAGCGGCCGGCAAAAGTTCGCGCTGGCGCACAGGATGGGGCGTGCAGGCTGGGTGAGGGCAGACCCTTGTGTTTTAATCCTCGCCACGTTTGCGGCAGCCGCCCCGTGCCGGGCCGCTGCCTTCGCTTTGGCAAGAGGCAGGTGAGAAGATGCAAGTGACAGCAGAGAGCAAGTTTATCGGACTCGGGGTGGCGGGCAATTTCGCCGGTCATCTGGAGCAGGCCGGCGAGGCCTCGGATTTCGTGGCGGTGGTGGTGCGTGACACCAGCGCCCCCAAGGCGCTGTTCCCCTTCTACGTGCCGGGCCACCCCGGCCAGCTCGGGGTCTTCCCCTTGAGCGGCGACGCCATCTTCTTGCCGGAAGCGGCGGTGAGCGGCGATGAGAAGGTGCAGATAGAGCCGGAAGTGGCGCTCTGGTGCGAGCTAGAGTACGCGGGGGAGCAGGTGGTGGCCATCCATCCGCGCGCCTTTGGTGCCTACAACGACTGCTCCATCCGTCGTCCCAACGCCAAAAAGATCAGCGAGAAGAAGAACTGGGGCGAAGAGAGCAAGGGGCTGGCCCCCACGTTGCTCCCCCTTTCCCATTTCGCCGCCGGCTGCGAGCTCGATGACTACCGCATCGCCTGCTATCTGGAGCGGGATGGCGAGCTGTACCCCTACGGGGTCGACAGCGCTGCGGTGGATTACAGCTACTTCCACGGCCAGCTGCTGACGTGGGCCATCGACAAGTTCAACCATCAGCAGGACGAGGGGCCGGCCGAGCACATCCAGGGGCTGCTGGCCCAGGCCGGGCGCCCGGCCCATGCCCTCATCAGCATCGGCGCCACCTGCTATACCCCGTTTGGCGAGACCCACTTCCTCAAGCCCGGCGACACCGCCTGCGTGCTGCTCTATCCGGCCAGCCGTTATAGCGAAAGTGATATCCGTGAGGCCATTCGCACCCGTCAGTTCGGGCCGGATTTGTCTGTCCTGCTGCAGGCGGTCAAGACCCGCTGATGACCCGGCCTTCCCCCGTGCTGGCGGGGGAAGGCCGGCTGCGCGTTGCATCCGCTATCCTTCCCCCTCGCGTTTGTTGCCTGATCCCGCTTACCCGGCTCGGCCATTTGGCTTACCATTGCTCTTTTTGCCGAACACGTTGCTGAATACGTTGTTGAATAATGGGGTAGCCGATGGGCGAGTTGAAAACCATGGGGTTGTTTCTGGTGACGGCGCTGGCTGAGATCCTGGGCTGTTATCTGCCCTATCTATGGCTGACCCAGGGGCGCAGCGTCTGGCTGCTGCTGCCGGCGGGGTTGAGCCTGATGCTGTTCGCCTGGCTCCTGTCGCTGCATCCGACCGCGGCCGGGCGCGTTTATGCCGCCTATGGTGGCGTCTACATCTTCGTGGCCATCCTCTGGCTCTGGCTGGTGGACGGCATCCGGCCCAGCCTGTGGGATCTGGTGGGGTCGCTGGTGGCCCTGTGCGGCATGGCCATCATCATGTTTGCCCCCCGCGAGGCGTGAAGCCGCATCGCCCGCAGTTCAAGGAGAAGAAGGATGACGCTCATCAGGGCCTGTACTCTGCAGGATATGACCGGTCTGCTGGCGCTCTATCGGGAATTGCGCCCCCATGACCCTGCACTTGCGCCGGATGCTGCCCGTACGGCGCTGACGGCCTTGCTGGCGCAGCCTCATCTTCACCTGCTGGTGGCGGAGGTGGATGGCCAGCTGGCGGCCACCTGCCAGCTCGGCGTGGTAGCGACCCTGACCAATGGCGGCCGGCCGTTTGGCATGGTGGAGCACGTGGTGACGGCCTCTGCGTTTCGGCGCCGGGGCATCAGCCGACAGTTGCTGACCCATGCCCTCGCGCTCGCCTGGCAGCAGGATTGCTACAAGGTGATGCTGCTGTCGGGGGAGGGGCGCGAGGCGGCCCACCGGCTCTATGCGTCGCTCGGCTTCAAGGCCGGCATCGAGAAGGGGTTTGTCCTCAAGCATGTCGACGCCATGGCGCCGGCCGGGCAGGCTCCAAACAATCAATCTGTTGAGTGAGTACGATATGAAACTGGAACAGCCATCACGCGGGGATTATCAGGCCCTGATCGCACTGTGGGAGTCGTCGGTGCGCGCTACCCACCATTTCTTGCCGGATGAGGAGATCGCCACCCTGCGCGAGCTCATTCTGGAACACTACTTTGACGCCGTGACCCTCACTTGCGCCCGCAACGACCAGGGGATCGCCGGCTTTTGCGGGGTGCACGAGGGCAACATCGAGATGCTGTTCATCGACCCGGCGCTGCGTGGGGGCGGGGTTGGCCGCCTGCTGGTGGCCGATGCCATCGCCCGGCTGGGGGCGACCCGGGTGGACGTCAACGAGCAGAATGAGCAGGCGCTCGGCTTTTATCGCCACCTGGGCTTCGAGGTGGTGGGGCGCTCGCCACTGGACGGGCAGGGCAAACCCTATCCATTGCTGCATATGACACTGGCAGGCCAGTGACATCGGCCCAGTAAAAAACCGCCCTCGGGCGGTTTTTGTTTATGACGTGAGCAGGAAGGCCTGTTACTCCTCGTTGGAGTTGTCCTGATAGTCGTCGCGCTGGGCCTTGGGCAGGCGGCGCATGGGGGTAAAGCCGATATCCTCGCCCACCACTTCCCGCTTGCGGGCTGGGGCAGGCTTCTTGCCGCCATCGCTCTTCGCCTTGCTCTTGCCTGCGGCGGATTTGCCGTTGCCACCCTTGGCATTGGCGGCGCCACGGGCACGCGGCGGATTTTGTACCGGCTTGCTGCCCGGCAGGGTCTGCCGGCTCGGCTTGCCGCTCGGCTCATACCCTTCCAGGATCTCCACCGAGAGGGATTGGCCGATCAGCGCCTCTATGCCCTTGAGCTGGCCCAGCTCGTCCTGGCTCACCAGCGAGATGGCCTCGCCGCCACGGCCGGCGCGGCCGGTGCGGCCGATGCGGTGGATGTAATCCTCCGCCATCTGGGGCAGTTCGAAGTTGATCACGTGGGGCAGCTGATCGATGTCGAGGCCGCGAGCGGCGATGTCGGTCGCCACCAGCACCCGCACCTTGCCTTCCCGAAAATCTGCCAGCGCCCGGTTGCGGGCACCCTGGCTCTTGTCGCCGTGGATGGCGACGGTATCGAGCCCGTCTTTTTGCATCTGCTGGGCCAGGCGATCGGCAATCTGCTTGGTGCGCACGAACACCAGCACCCGCTGCCAGTTGCCGCGGCCGATCATGTGGGAGAGCAGCTCGCGGCGACGTTCCCGGTCGACCTGAATGATGCGCTGGGTCACCTGCTCGGCGGCGGTGTTGCTGGGATCCACCTCGATCAGGGTGGGCTCTTTGAGCAGGTCATCCGCCAGCGCCTTGATCTCGCTTGAGAAGGTGGCGGAGAACAGCAGGGTCTGCCGTTCGGCCGGCAGCGCCTTCATGATGCGGCGAATGTCGACGATGAAGCCCATGTCGAGCATGCGATCCGCTTCGTCCAGCACCAGCACTTCCAGCTCGGACAGGGTCAGCGCCCCCTGGGTCAGCAGATCCAGCAGACGGCCCGGGGTAGCCACCAGGATGTCGATGCCGAGCTTGATGGCGTCCAGATTGGGCTTGATGCTGACGCCGCCGTAGGCGATCAGGGTACGAAACGGCAGGTGGTGGGCATATTTGATGATGCTCTCACCCACCTGGGCAGCCAGTTCGCGGGTCGGGGTCAGCACCAGGGCCCGCACCTGACGGCGGCCACGGCCATGGTTGGCCAGCAGGCGCTGCAGCATGGGCAGGGTGAAACCGGCCGTTTTGCCTGTGCCTGTCTGGGCGCCGCCGAGCACATCCTGTCCGGCCAGAATGGCGGGAATGGCTTGTTGCTGGATGGGGGTTGGCTGTTCGTAACCCAGCTCCTTGACGGCCCGCAGGATGTGCGGAGACAGACCCAGTTCGTTGAATGACATGTTCGAGAGAGACTCCTCTGGTGAGCCTTGGGCTCAGCGGATGGCAGGTGCGCTGGCACCCGCCACAAGATGGAAATGATAACGGGGGCGTAATATAGCAGATGCGCGCCCTGCACGCAGCAGCCGTGTCGCGTTGTCCGGCCGCTGCGTGCAGCGGCCTCAGAGCAGGGCCAGGATATCGTCTCGCAGGCTCTCGGGTTTGGTGGTGGGGGCAAAGCGGTCAACCACCTTGCCATCCCGGTCGATCAGAAACTTGGTGAAGTTCCACTTGACGTTCTCCAGCCCCAGCAGGCCCGGTTTCTCCTTCTTGAGCCACTGATAGAAGGGGTGCGCCTGTTCGCCGTTGACCTCGCACTTGGCCATGATGGGGAAGCTGACCGGATAGTCGAGGGAGCAGAAGCGGGCGATCTCCTCTGCATCTCCCGGCTCCTGATGGCCAAACTGATCGCAGGGGAAGCCGAGGATCACCAGCCCGCGTGGGCCCAGTTCGCGATAAAGCGCCTCCAGTCCGGTGTACTGAGGGGTAAAGCCGCAGCGGCTGGCGACGTTGACCACCAGCACGACCTGGCCTTGCAGGGTGGACAAGGGCAGTTCGGTACCGTCAAGGCGTTGCAGGATAAGGTCGGGCAATGACATGAAGCACTCCTGTTGCATGGGGCCCATTCAGGGCGTATCGCTCCACGGTAACGGGCGCGACGGCGCGGAGCAAGCGCCGCTTTTCCCTTTGCCATGAAAGATCTGGCCCGGTCTGAGGCCATTTGAGTGCGCCGGATCACAGGTTGGCGAGGGCGACCAGATAATGGGGGCCTTGTGCGCCCGGATAGCGTATTGATGGTGGGACTTCTGAGGATAAGCAAACCGGTTTGTGTCTTGCCCTGGAAGTCGCTAAAAAGCGCGCTCTCTCCACTTGTTGCGAGTCAATCTTGGACTATCAAGCCGTCATGGACGCCATTTACACCCGGGGATGGGTGATAGTGGATGATTTTTTAACCGCCGCCGAGGTGGATGCCCTCAAGGCGTGTCTGCCGGATGCGTGGCGGCCGGCGGGGATCGGCCGCGATGCCCTGCATCAGGACAACCGCGCCATTCGCCGGGATCAGATCCACTGGCTAGAACCCTCCCTCGGTGCGCCGGTGGCCGACTATCTGGCCCGCATGGAGGCACTGCGGCTGGCCGCCAACCGGATGCTGATGCTGGGGCTGTTCGACTACGAGGCCCACTTTGCCCGCTATCGTAGCGGTGACTTCTATGCCACCCATCGCGATGCCTTCGCCGGGCGCTCCAACCGCCGCCTCACCTCGGTGTTCTACTTGAACAACGACTGGCAACCCCAGGCGGGCGGGGTGCTGCGGATGTACGATGACGACGAGCAGTTTTTGATGGATGTCTCGCCCCGAGGCGGGCGACTGGTGCTGTTTTTATCCGAAGAGTTCCCCCACGAGGTGTTGCCCGCCAACCAGGAGCGCTACAGCATCGCTGGCTGGTTTCGGGTCAACGGCAGCGGCAACGGCCGGCTCGATCCGCCGCGCTGAGCTCTTTTCATCCAATTTCTGACACAGGCGGGAATTTTTATGGCCGTTGTCGGCGGATGGGGCTCCCATCGGCTGACAAGGCTTGATCTCCCTTGCTACACTGGCCCGCACTTATCTTCGTATCTGGCTTCGTCCGGTTTTAATGCGGTTGGGTTTTAAATGGTGATGGCGAAGCCGCTTTTCCCAAGGGATCACATCTAATGAAGAACATCCATGTCTTGCTGCTGTGCGGCGGCGGTGGCTCCGAGCACGAAGTCTCTCTGCGAAGCGCAAATTTTCTCGAGCAACAGCTCGGTCTTTTGCCTGGGGTCGACGTGACCCGGGTCGAGATGTTTGCCGACCGCTGGCTCAGCGCCGACGGCCGCGAATGCAAGCTGGGGCTGGACAAGCTGCTGTCGTTTGACAGCGTGGCCCGTCCGGTGGATTACGTGGTGCCCTGCATCCACGGCTACCCTGGCGAGACCGGCGACCTGCAATCCTTCCTCGAGCTGGCGGGCCTGCCTTATCTGGGCTGCGATGCCGAGGCGAGCAAGATCTGCTTCAACAAGATCAGCACCAAGCTGTGGCTCTCCGCCATCGGCATCCCCAACACCCCTTATCTGTTCCTGACCGAGCAGAACGACGCGGCGCTGAGCGAGGCGAAAGCCGCGCTGGCCAAGTGGGGCAAGGTCTTCATCAAGGCGGCCTCCCAGGGTTCCTCCGTCGGCTGCTACTCCGCCAGCAACGAAGCGGATCTGGTGAAGGGCATTGCCGATGCCTTCGGTTACTCCGAGCAGGTATTGATCGAAAAAGCGGTCAAGCCGCGCGAGCTGGAAGTGGCGGTGTACCAGTACGGTGACGAGCTGGTGGCCACCTACCCGGGCGAGATCTGCGTGCCGCAGGACAAGTTCTACACCTATGAAGAGAAGTACAGCAGCGCCAGTCACACCGAGACTGCACTGCGCGCCGAGGGGCTGACCCAGGCACAGGCTGACGCCATTCACGAGTACGCGCTCAAGGCGTTCCGTCAGCTCAAACTGACCCACCTGTCGCGCATCGACTTCTTCCTGACCGAAGAGGGCGAGATCCTGCTGAACGAAATCAACACCTTCCCGGGCATGACCTCCATCTCCATGTTCCCGAAACTGCTGGAGCATCACGGTCACCGCTTCGCCGACTACCTTGAGCAGATCCTGCGCAAGGCGGTCTGAGGCCGGCGCCCGATCAGGGCGAGCTGAATGATGAAGAGGGGCCCGCGGGCCCCTCTGTCGTTGTTGCGGTGGGCGATGTCACATGGCTTCCGGGGTGAACAGCCAGATGTGCGCCCCTTGTGGATCTGCGATCAGGGCCATGCGCCCGACCCCCGGGATATTCATGGCGGGCACCACCACGCTGCCGCCGTGCTGGTTGACCCTGAGCACCCTGGCATCGACGTCATCCACCGCGATATAGGTTGCCCAGTGGGGTGGTACGCCGGCCATCTCGGGATTGCCCCGGGTGGCCTGCACGCCGGCGATCGGCCTGCCATTGGCAACCAGCATGGGGTAGTCGCCGCCCTCCATCGCCATGGTCTGGCTCTCCCAGCCGAGCACCTCGGTGTAGAAACGGATCCCGGCCTCGGCATCGGGCAGATAGAGCTCGTGCCAGGTGAAGGTAGTGCCTTCGGCCAGGGCGTGCTCGCGGGCAATATCTTGTTCTGCCATCGTCGTCCTCCTGTGTCCCATGCGTGGGTGCATGGGTTGACGACCAAGTATAGAGAGGCGTGGCCTCCCGGCTTGCCCCGGATGGGGGGCCTTGCTGCGCGGTGGACGGCTCGTTACAATCTGCCCCCTTTTTGTCCTGCCACAGGCATCGCCAGAGCCGCGTTCCATGAAGCCAATTCCCGATCACGCCGTCAATCGCCTGCGCATCTGGCGCAAGAGCGTCTCGACCCGACCCTTTCTCGCCCGTGGCGGCAGCGTGCCGCGCTGCGAAGCCTGTCAGCTGCGCCACGACTGGTGTGCCTGCGAATGGCGCCCCGAGCTCAAAGCCGAGGCCGGCTTCTGCCTGCTGATGTACGACAGCGAGCCGATGAAGCCCTCCAACACCGGTCGTCTCATCGCCGATGTGCTGCCGGATACCACCTGGGCGTTTCTCTGGTCGCGCACCAAGCCCCATCCCGAGCTGCTGGCCCTGCTGGCGGATCCCGTCTGGCAGCCCTATGTGGTGTTTCCCGCCTGCGAGAAGGAGCCGGCCCGGCTCACCTCGGTGGTGACCCCGCTCCCTGGCAAGAAGCCGCTGTTCATCCTGCTGGACGGCACCTGGCCCGAGGCGCGCAAGATGTTCAACAAGAGCCCCTATCTGGACGGCTTGCCGGTGCTCTCCATCAAGCCCGACGCGCTCTCCACCTATGGCATGCGGGTAGCGCACTGCGACGAGCACCTGTGCACCGCCGAGGTGGCGGCCTGCGTGCTGGAGGTGGCCGGCGAGCTGGCGGCGGGGCAGGCACTGCAGCTCTGGTTCAATCTCTTCAGCAGCCGCTACATGGCGGGTCGGGTCAGCCGGGCCCCCGGCGAGGATGAAGTTCATCTGCAGCAGGCGCTGGCCGACATCAAGGGCGATGGGGCGACCTGTGCGCCCGATGCTGCCTGAGCAAGACGGGTGAGGGGGCCGGCATGCTTGCCAGCCGCTTCACCGGGATGATTCATTGATGAAAATCAGGAATCAATTGCCTGCCACTGTTTCGTTAGCTTCATGAGCCAAGCCCCATTAGGATAGCGACCAGCGTTGTTCATCAGGCTCATGGCGAGCCTGCGCCGTGCGGGCCCTTGCCGGCCCCGTCAATGTTGTGAGGCTATGGATGGAATTGGAACTATTTACCCTGCTTGCCCTGTTCGGTGTGGCCCTAGTGGCCGGCTTTATCGATGCCATTGCCGGCGGGGGCGGCCTGCTGACGGTGCCCGCCTTGCTCGCCACCGGCATGCCGCCGGCGCTGGTGCTCGGCACCAACAAGCTGCAGAGCAGTTTTGGCTCCTTCTCCGCCACCTGGTTCTATGCCCGCAAGGGGCTGCTGGAGTGGCACATCATCTGGCCGGCGGTGATCTGCACCTTCATCGGCGCGGCGCTCGGCACCCTGGCGGTGCAGACCATCGACGCCGCCATCCTGGAGCGGTTGCTGCCCTTCCTGCTGATGGCCTTCGCCTGTTACTTCTTCTTCTCTCCCCGGGTGAGCGATGCCGAGAGCTCCCGCCGCCTCGCTCCCATGGCGTTCGCCCTGCTGGTGGGCGGCGGGGTGGGTTTTTATGACGGCTTCTTCGGACCGGGCACGGGATCGTTTTTTGCCATCGGTTTCGTGGCGCTGGCGGGTTTTGGCATGGCGCGGGCCACCGCCCACACCAAGCTGCTCAACTTCACCTCCAACATCGCTTCGCTGCTGTTTTTCGCGCTGGGGGGCAAGGTGGTGTGGAGCGTCGGCTTCTGCATGGCGCTGGGCCAGTTCATCGGCGCCCGTTTCGGCTCGAAAATGGTGCTCAAGCAAGGGGTCAAGCTGATCAAGCCGCTGCTGGTGACCGTCTCCTTGCTGATGTCCGCCAAGCTGGTGTGGAGCCAGTACCCCGAGCTGTTTGCCTGGCTGGGGTAAGCGCTTTTCGCCGACAGCGGCAGTCACGGCTGTCAACACTAAGGGGGCCCGATCCGCAAGATCGGGCCCCTTGTGTTGTGGCGCTCAGCCAGCCAGCGGCTGGAAGTGGGCTTGCAGGGCCTGCACCAGCTGGGCGATGCGCGCACGCTTGAGGCTGTTTGGCCGATAGACCAGGTGCAGCGGGCGGGCGAGCCCGGCGAGGGGGCGAGCCTGGGGCCCCTGTGCGCCGACCAGCGCCAGCAGGCCGGCCGGCAGCAGCACAGGGCCGATGCCGGCCTTGGCCAGCTCGATCAACGCTAGGTAGGAGTCGAGCTCCATGGCGGGGATGAGGCCAAGGGCCGCCAGCGGTTCGCGCAGGTAGCGGTTGGAGGGGTTGTCCAGGTCCATGGTGAGGATCTGGCGCAGGTCTTGATCGGCGTTTTCCCCCTCGCGCTGATCGCCTTCCACCAGATAGAAGGGCTCCTCCAGCAGCAGTCTGGCCTCCAGTCCGTGGCCCGGTGGCAGGCGCCCGGCGCAGATGCCGAGCAGGGCATCGCCGCTGCGCACCCGCGCCAGAATGACCGGTGTATGGTGGGTGGAGAGGGCGAGGTGGGGATCCTGTCGCAGGTAGTCGTGCATGAAGCGGGCGAGGTAGCCCGCCAGCAGGGTCTCGGAGCAGGCGACGGGCAGGGGAGTCAGGTCGGTGAGGATCTGGCTGTCGGCCAGCACCCCCTTCATCTCGGCGAGGCTGGGAGCGACCCGGGCCAGCAGCTCTTGTGCCTGGGGGGTGAGCCTTATCTGGCGCCCGTCCGGCTCGACCAGCTTCTTGCCGAGGCGCTGTTCCAGCTGGGCGATGCGCTTGCTCACCGCCGACTGGCTGATATAGAGCCGGCTGGCCACCTTGGCCATGGTGCCTTCGCTGGCCAGCAGGCAGAGTGTCTCCAGCCCTTCCAGTAACATATCGCCTCCCGTCGTCTTCGTAGGAAGGCGTTACCTTAGGGGCTGGCGGGGTTGGGATCAAGCATCCTTCGCCGTTCTGACGGGGCGCAGGCGCCACTCCCGCAGGGGCGGTGCGAAGATCACCAGATTGCCAAGCAGGCTGATCATGACCCCCACCACCGACACAGGCTGCCAGACGAACCCCTCGTAGAAGGTGGAGAGCGTCAGCGCCACCAGGGGGAACAGCACGGTGGCGTAGGAGGCCTTGCTGGCCCCGATCCGCCCCACCAGGGTGAGGTAGGCCGTGAAGGCGATGACCGAGCCGAACAGGGCGAGATAGACCATGGCCGCCAGGTAGTGACCATCGGTCGGGATCACCAGCTGCTGGCCGAGCAATGTGACCCAGCCCAGCAGCAACACCACTCCGTAGACCATGCCCCAGGGCACCAGCTGCAGCACATGGTAGCCCTGGCGCTGGCCGCGGGCCGAGACCAGATTGCCGAGCGAGAAGCAGAGGGTGCCGCCGCAGGCGAGCAGCAACCCCTTCCAGCCGTTTGCACCCAGTTGCGCATCCGCCAGCACCGGCCAGAACAGCAAGAGGGTGCCAAGGAGCCCCAGCAAGGATCCTTGCAGCCAGCGCAGGCCGGGTCTTTTACCCTCGAACAGCCAGAGGTTGAGGCCGTTGAAGATGCTGGCACTGGCGAAGATCACCGCCGACAGGCCGCTCGGAATGTAGAGGGTGGCGTGGTAGAAACAGAGGAAGTTGGTGGAAAAGAGCAGGCCGCCGAGCAGGGCGGCATAACGTTGGCCCGCCCAGGGCAGGCGCGGGAAACGGCCGCTTGCGGTGAGCAGGGCAAACAGTGCCAGCGCCGCCAGGGCGAAGCGATAGAGCACCGAGACCTCGATGGGAATGGGGCCAAGCTGCCAGGCGATGGCGATCCAGGTGCTGCCCCAGATAAGGACGGTGGCAAGATAGAGCATCAGATTCATGGGGTATCCGGTGAGATGACAACGACATGGGATCAGCATGCAGCGGGCGATGACGGCGGGCTTACACCATCTTGCGGTTTTTTGCGGGCAGCCGCAGCCTTTGCCGCCGCGCCGCGTTAAGATGGCGCACAAGGGCCATCAGGCAAGCAACAAGAGGAACGGAGCGGGTGCTGCAGACTAAGCCGGCGGGAGTATTCGATGCACTGGTCAGCACGGGCGCGCGCCTGGAGAACGCCTGCTGGCTGGAACCCGGCCTTGGCGTCGCCAGCTGGCGCAACTGTTACGATCAGACCCGCTACCACAAGCCGGGCCACCATACCCTGAGCGTCTACCTGCAAGGGGGCGAGCAGACCGAGCGGCTGGACGGCCCGGGCGGCCACGGCGGCACCGGCAAGGTGTGCATCATGCCGGATCACCACAGATCCGAGTGGCTGGTGCGCGAGGAGTTTCGCTTCTTCCACCTCTACTTCACTCCGGCCCACCTGACCCGCATCGCCGAAGAGGTGTGCGACAAGGAGGGGCGTCACCTGCAGCTGGAAGACAAGACCTTCATCGACGATCCCAAGGCCGCCACCCTGGTGCAGGGCCAGCTGATGCAGCTGGACTGGCAGCACCAGGTGGATCGGATGGCGCTCTCCCACGGCGCCTGGATGCTGATGCTGCACGCCTATCGCCACCACACCCGGGAGGCGCCGCCGCTGCCCGAGGTGCGTGGCGGCCTGGCGCCAGCGGTGATCCGGCGGGTGCAGGAGTACCTGCTGGCCCATCTGGCCGAACCTGTCACCCTGGCCGAGCTGGCGCAGGAGGCGGGCCTGAGCGAATACCACTTCGCCCGCATGTTCGGCCAGAGCCTCGGCTGCCCGCCCCATCGCTACCTGCTGGGGCTGCGGCTCAAGCGGGCCAAGCAGCTGCTGGCCGGCGCCGACTCCCTGGCCAGTATCGCCATCCAGTGCGGCTTCTCGTCCCAGGCTCATCTTGGCAACCGCTTCCGGGAGGCGTTTGGCCTGACGCCAGGCCAGTGGCGCAGCCAGCTGTCATCCTCCTGTCACAGATAAGCGGCAGATTGGTTGGCAACGAGGGGGAGCCTCGTTCCTTCAACCTGCACAGGAGTTGCCCTTGAATCATCGCAAACGTCAGACCCGTACCCGCCACCTCTGGTTTAGCCACTGGAATGCCCCTCAGGGCCGCCTTGGCATGCCGACCCCGCCCGAACCGCTCGTTCCTCACAGTTCCCGCTGAAAATCGCCACGACCCGATAGGATTTTCCCGACAACTTTGCCACTATTGCGCCATCAGGATGGACTGGATATGGCCGCATGTTTCTGGAACGCATTGAAGTCAAAGGTTTTCGTGGAATAAATCGCCTCTCGCTCGGGCTGGACAACACCACAGTGCTCATCGGCGAAAACGCCTGGGGCAAGTCCAGCCTGCTGCGCGCCCTCTGGTGTCTGTTGGGTCAGGATGCCGAGCCCTATCAGTTCAGCAGCGATGACTTTCACCAGCCCGAAGATCCCGAACTCGAACCGGCCCGCCACCTGCAATTGGTGCTCACCTTCAGCGAGCACAGACCCCAGATGTGCTTGCACTCCCGCCGGCTGGCTAGACTTGGCGCGGCCTGGGTCAAGCATAAGGACAAGTTTCACCGCATTCACTACCGCGCCAGCGCCGAACTGCAGAGCGATGGCAGCGTCACCACCACCCACGACTTTCTCGACGGCATTGGCAAGAGCCTGCCCATCGACGATGCCCATGAGCTGGTCTGCCTGCTCATCACCATGAACCCGGTGTTCCGGCTGCGGGATGCCCGTACCGCGCGCAACGGGGTGGAGACCCTGCAGTGGGGGGATCTCTCCGAGCACCGGCTGAGCGAGCTGGCCGACAAGCTGATCGACGAGCCCCAGCGCATCGGCGAGCCCGAGCTCAAGGAGGCGCTGCAGGCGGTGCGCCAGCTGATGGATCACTACTTCAACGCGCTGGCCCCCATCAAGAACAAGCCGCGCAGCCAGCGGGAGATCGTCAATCGCCCCATGACCCTGCGCAACCCCGGCAATCTGCAGGCGCTGCTGCGCAATGCCGACAACCGAGCGCTGCAACTGGCGATGGCAGGCATGGCGGCCACCCTGCTGCAGGCGCGGGGCAACCGGGAGCTGGAGCAGGGGGCGCGCCCCATCATGATCCTGGAAGACCCGGAGAGCCGCCTGCACCCCACCATGCTGGCGCTGGCCTGGGGGCTGCTGGAGCAGTTGCCGGGGCAGAAGCTGCTCACCACCAATTCGGGGGACCTGCTCTCCTCGCTGCCCCTCAACCAGATCCGCCGGCTGGTGCGCCGCCAGCAGGACATCGTCTGCCATCAGCTGGGGGGCGAGCGCTACAGCAGCGACGATCTGCGCAAGATAGCCTTCCACGTGCGCATCAACCGCCCCATGTCGATGTTTGCCCGCTGCTGGTTGCTGGTGGAGGGGGAGACCGAGATCTGGCTGCTCTCCGAGCTTGCCCAGATCTGCGGCTACAGCCTGCGGGCGGAGGGGGTACGGATCATCGAGTTTGCCCAGTGCGGCCAGTCACCGCTTATCAAGGTGGCGCGAGATTTCGGCATCGAGTGGCATCTGCTCACCGACGGCGACGAGGCGGGGGTCAAGTACGCCACCTCGGCCCGCTCCCTGCTCAAGGGCGAGCGGGAGCGGGATCGCTTGACCCAGTTGCCGGCGGCGGACATAGAGCACTACCTCTATCACAACGGCTTCGAGGCGGTGTTCCGGCGTGAAGCCGGCGTGGGGGGGCGCTCGACCCTCAACGCCGGGCGCATCATCAACAAGGCGATTCATCATCGCAGCAAGCCGGGCATGGCGCTGGCGGTGGTGGAGGAAGCGGAGCGGCTCGGTGGCGAGCACATCCCGCCGGTGCTGCGCCAGATGTTCGCCCGGGTGGTGGCGCTGGCCCGCGGCCAGGGCTGACCGCTGCCGGCTCGGGTCGCAGCGGATGACGAGGGCCTGGCATTCTTGGCAGGCAAGGCCGCTGGCACCCGTTGCCTGCGTCTGATCGCCAGTGGTCAATGACGGCCGTGCTCCCGGCAGGGATTGGGGATGGCGGCGGCTTTGGGTATACTCGGCCCCTTCATCCGGCGCCCATCGGCGCGTTCTGAATCCTTGCTGCTGGAGGCGTCATGTTCGTCCAACTCCCTTTTTGGCTCTTTCCCCTGACCGGCCTGATGGCGCTGGGGGCCCTCATCGCGCTGGTCCTGGTGCTCTGGCGCGGTGATCTCTGCCCGGGTCAGCGCTCGCGGATCACCACCCAGCTCTTCTCGGTCTGGGTGATCACCGGCCTCTCCCTGATGCTGGCGGTGGAGGCCAAGGCGGCCGACTGGCTGATCTGGAGTGGTGCTGCCGCCCTGATCCTGGGGGTGGCGCTGTCGCTGGCTCAATCCAGGCTGGAGGGCAAGCGCGCCATTCCTGCCACGCTGTTCTGGCTGCCGGCCATGCCGCTGCTGGTCTATGGCATCGGCTTGCTGCAGATCCAGGGCTGGCTCGGCGGTCTGCTGCAGATGGTGCTGCTGGGGGCGGCCTTTGCCCATTTGATGCTGCTGCGGGCCCGTCACCGCCTGCAGGCGTTCAATACCCTGCTGCCGCTGGCCGGGTTGGTGGCCGCCATCCTGAGTCTGCTCTGGCTGGCAGTGCTGGTGGGCTGGCAGGGAAGCAGCGCCAGCCTCGATGCCCTGATCCCCGGCGTGCTGACCCAGGCTGCCCTGCTGATCGCGGCCCTGCTGCTCTGGTTCAGCCCGCTCTATCGCCAGCAGGAGACGGCGCCGGTGGTGGTCTCCACCGCCCTGTGCGGCCTCATCATCGCCCAGCTTGCGGCGACCAGCGTGCTGCACCAGCTGGTCTGACAGACTGGCGTCATGACAAAGCCCACCCCGGTTGCCCGGGGTGGGCTTTTTGCTGGCTGCAAGCCACCCCTTAGTAGAAGTCGTCGGCGCCGCAGATGAAGAGGCAACTGCTGCGCGGCTGGGCCAGGTACTCCCGGGTCAGCCCCTCCAGCGGCATGCCGAAGGTGCTGATGTCCTCGGGCGAGGGCAGGGCGGTATCCAGGATCCGGCGCCAGTAGCCGCCGACCCCCTTGGGGGGGCTTGGCAGATTGAAGGTGAGCGGCTCCCAGTAGGCGTTGAACAGCACGTAGAGGGCCAGCCGGGTTTCACTCGACAGGGCCGACATGGCGATGGCGTGGGAGTGGGGGCTGAAGTCCGGCTGGGCGGCGTTGACCCCGTGCCAGCAGATCTCGCTGTGGCGCAGGATCTCGGTCAGCGACAGCGGCATGCTCTCCTGCTCCGGGCGCTGGAACAGGTGCTTGCGATACTGGATCAGCTCCTTCATGAAGCGGAACATCTCCTGGCCCATGGCGTCGGGCTGCCACTGCATCCAGCAGGTGTCGTTGTCCTGGCAGTAGCCGTTGTTGTTGCCGTGCTGGGTGCGCAGCACCTCGTCCCCCATCAGCAGCATGGGGGAACCCACCGAGAGCAGGGTGGCCACCATCATGTTCTTGGCTTGCCGTAGCCGCAGGGCGTTGATCTGGGGATCCTCGCTCGGCCCCTCCTGGCCGTGGTTCCAGCTGAAGTTGTGATCGCAGCCATCCCGGTTCTGCTCGCCGTTGGCGTCGTTGTGCTTGCCGTTGTAGCTGGCCCAGTCCCACAGGGTGAAACCGTCATGGCAGGTGACGAAGTTGATGCTCTTCTCCGGATCGGCGTGATGGTAGTGGTAGATGTCCGGGCTGCCGCACAGCCGCTCCACGAAGGGCATCACCGCATTGTCATCCCCGCGCAGAAAGCGGCGCACGTCGTCCCTGAACTGGCCGTTCCACTCGCGCCAGCGGGCGCCGGCCAGGCTGCCCACCTGATAGAGGCCCCCTGCATCCCAGGCCTCGGCAATGAGCTTGATGTCGGCGATGCGAGGATCGGTATCGATGGTGCGCAGGGTCGGCGCATTGGCCTGGGGCTGGCCCGATTCGTCCCGCGACAGGATGGCTGCCAGGTCGAAACGAAAGCCGTCCACGTGCATCTCCTGGCGCCAGAAGTGGAGGCTGTCCATGATCATGCGCAGCACCACCGGGTGGGCACCGTTGAAGGTGTTGCCGCAGCCCGAATAGTTGGTGTCCTTCTGATTGGCGTCGAGGATGTAGTAGGCCTCGTTGTCGATGCCCCGAAACGAGAAGGTGGGGCCATCGTCGCCTCCCTCGGCGGTGTGGTTGTAGACCACGTCCAGAATCACCTCGATGTTGGCCCGGTGCAGCGCCTTGACCATGTCGCGAAACTCGGTGAGGGGATCTTCGCCGCTGGCGTACTGGGCGTGGGGGGCAAAAAACGACATGGGGCTGTAACCCCAGTAGTTGGAGAGCCCTCTGGGGGAGTCCTGGGGATCGAACTGGAACACCGGCAGCAGCTCGACCGCGGTGACGCCGAGGGATTGCAGGTAGGGGATCTTCTCGATGAGACCGAGGTAGGTGCCGCGCAGGGCGGGGTCGACCCCTGAACTCGGCGACTTGGTGAAGCCCCCCAGGTGCAGCTCGTAGATCACCGAGCGGGAGAGGGAGTGGGCGGGCAGCTTGTCCCCCTCCCAGTCGTAGTGGCGGGTGTCCACCACCCGGTTCTTGGCACACTCCGCCAGGTTGCTGCCGGGGCGGGCCGCCGCCCAGCGATCATAGTTGGCACCCAGCTCGATGCTGCGGCCATACGGATCCAGCAGCACCTTGTCCGCATCGAAGCGGGTACCGTAGTAGGGGCGCCAGGGGCCCTGGATGCGATAGGCATAACGTTGACCGAGCTCGATGCCCTCTATATGGATGTGCCAGTAGTAGGCGGTACGGTTGAGGCGAGGGGAGAGCGGGATCACTTCCGGCGTGGCGTCGTCGGCGCTGGTAAACAGCAGCAGTTCGACCCGGCTGGCGAGGCGAGCCCAGATGGCGAAGTTGACGCCGTCGTGCTCGGGTGTGGCCCCTAATTGACGGCAATGACCGGCGGAGATGCGCATGATAAACCTACCCAAAACGAGGAGTTACAAACCATCTGAGTGTAGTGCGCCAAGCTGGCCCCAAACCTGCTTGTCTGAAAAATCGGCGCTCTGTTGCAAATTCCTGCGATTTGTGCCGGTTTAATCTTCGAATGAAGTTTTTTTAGGATATTTACTTGCAATCTGAGCGCCGGCGCCTATTATTGGCGACCTCAGACGCGGGGTGGAGCAGCCCGGTAGCTCGTCGGGCTCATAACCCGAAGGTCGTCAGTTCAAATCTGGCCCCCGCAACCATCTGAGTTCTTGTATCAGAATTGCCTTGCAATGGTCTGATAAACAAGAGAATTCGAACAGGCTACTGCTCAGCCTGAACGAAAAAATACGGACGCGGGGTGGAGCAGCTCGGTAGCTCGTCGGGCTCATAACCCGAAGGTCGTCGGTTCAAATCCGGCCCCCGCAACCAACTACTTGTGTCCATGGCAAGCGCATTGCGCGGCGGTGGAGACGAAGACAGCAAGGGACAACTGCTCTGTCTCTTGTGGTGGCAATACAATTCGGACGCGGGGTGGAGCAGCTCGGTAGCTCGTCGGGCTCATAACCCGAAGGTCGTCGGTTCAAATCCGGCCCCCGCAACCAAATTCCTTTCTCTATTACCTCAATCTCACCGTTTTTCATCCAGCCGCCTTCGCGGTTTTCTGCTTTGTGTCGCCTTCACGCTTGATATTGATTTTCAAGTGCAAATCTGGCTGTGACCCCGCTTTGTTGGGTATCATCTCTGGTATCTCTTCATGGATGAGGGCCTTGCCCAATGATGCAACCATTTACCTATCTGCCGCCGCAGATCGACATTCACGACGCCGGCCTCGCTGCCGTCCTCACCAACGGCCTGGCCGCCAACCTGCTGATCTGCGCCGAAGATCGCCGCGAAAGCCTGCTGGCCCTGCCCGAGTTTGCCGCCGTCGGCGCCCAGATCGCGCTGGGGCAGAAAGCGCCCTACAGCTTGGTGCTGCACAATACCCTGCAACTGCTGATCTTCCTGCCGGCACACCCCACGCGCGATCATGCCCTCTACAAGCAGGTGCGCGGCTGGGTTGCGCCGCTGGCCGGGCTCAAAATCGAGCGGTTGGGGCTGCACCTGGAAGGTTTTGACGAGGCCGATACCACGCTGTTGGCCGAACTGGTGCTGGCCACCTTGCTAGCCGCCAACGTGCCGCTGCCCAGTCACAAGCATCGCAGCGAGGATCCCTGGCGCTACCAGCAGATTTCGGTGTCCCCCAATTGCGTGCTGGATCTGGCGCGGATCTATGCCGAGGCGGAGGGCAACGGTCTGGCGCGCCATCTGGCGGTGTCGCCGGCCTCCGATCTGACCGCCCGCAGCTACCGGGAGTGGGTACGTCAGCTCGCCCAGAGCGAGGGGTGGCAGTGGCATGAATACGATCAGGCCCAGCTCGCCGAGCGGGGGGCTGGCGCCTTCATCGCGGTGGCGCGCGGTTCGGAAGACAACCAGGCCGCCATGGTCAAGCTGAGCTACTGTCCGCCCAATGCGGTGCGGCGGCTGGCGCTGGTGGGCAAGGGGATCTGCCACGACTCGGGCGGCTACAACCTCAAGATCTCCGGCAGCATGTATGGCATGCACCTGGACATGGGGGGCAGCGCGGTGGCGCTGGGGGCGCTCCATGCCATCAGTCGGGCCAGGTTGCCCTATGAGGTGCACTGCTGGCTCGCCATCGCCGAGAACCACATAGGCCCGCTCGCCTACCGGCCGGGGGAGGTGGTGACCGCCCTCAACGGCACCACCATCGAGGTGGTGGATACCGATGCCGAGGGGCGCATGGTGCTGGCGGATACCCTCTGCATGGCGGTGCAGGACAATCCGGATCTGCTGATCGACTACGCCACCCTGACCGGGGCCTGCAAACGGGCGCTCGGCAGCCGTTACAGCGGCGCCTTCACCAACCGCCCCCAGTGGCTGGGGGAGCTGATCAATCTTGGCCAGCGCAGCGGCGAGCGGATCTGGCCCTTCCCGCTGGATGAGGACTACGACGACAACCTCGATAGCGAGTGGGCCGATCTGTTACAGTGTGCGCCGGGCTCGTCGCCGGATCACATCGATGCGGCCCGCTTCCTCAGCTGCTTCGTCCCCGCCCAGACCCCCTGGCTGCACCTCGACTTGAGCGGTTTTCGCAACAAGGGTGGCAATGGCGTGGTCAGCAGCGAGGTGACCGGATTCGGGGTCAGATTGACACTGGATCTGCTGGCCGGCCCGCTGGGGCGGCGCAATGAATTTGATCAACCAGAACAGTAAGGGATCCCGTGAAAGAACCAAGTTATGACTGGGTGTTGTTCGATCTGGACGAAACACTGCTCGATTTCCCGGTCGCCCAGGCGCTGGAACAGACGCTGCACATTTACGGCGTGACGCCGACCCCGCCCAAGATGGCGGAGTACCATGCCCTCAACCACCGGCTCTGGCAGCAGTACAACTCCGGCGAGATTGATGCCGCCCACCTGCAGCAGACCCGCTTCTCCCTGTTTGCCGAACAGGTGGACGTGGCGCCGATGGCGATGAACGATACCTTCCTGCAGCAGATCATCGCCCTGAGCATGCCATTGGAGGGGGTGGTGGAGACCCTGCAGGCGTTGAAGAGCAAGGTGAAGATGGGGATCATCACCAACGGTTTCAGCCTGCCGCAGCGCGGTCGCCTCGACAAGCTGGGCTGGAACGAGTGGTTCGAGCCGTTGGTGATCTCGGACGAGGTACAGGTGACCAAGCCGGCGGCGGCCATTTTCCAGCATGCCCTCGAGCTGATGCAGCGCCCGGATCCGGCGCGGGTGCTGATGGTGGGGGACAACCCCAAGACCGATATCGCCGGCGCCGCGGCGCAGGGGCTGGCAACCTGCTGGTACAACCCGGCTCGCCAGGATGGTCCGTGCGAGGCGACCCACGAGATCCACCACTTCGCCCACCTCTCGGCCATCGTGCTGGGACAGTAGATGCAATCGAGCCCCTTGCCACACAAGGGGTGAAAAAAACAAGGCAGCCCACGGGCTGCCTTGTTTGATCCGGCTGCTTGCTAGCGGCCGAGGCGAGCCAGCAGCCAGGACTCCAGTAAGGCAACGCCGGGGGCCAGCACGGCCTCGTCAAAGTCGAACTCCGGGTGATGATGGGGCGCCGCCAGATTGGCCCCCAGGATCAGGTAAGCCGCCTCGCCACCGCTTCGCTGCACCCGTTCGATGAGAAAGCCCGCATCCTCGCTGGCGCCGAAACGGCGGGTATGGATGGTCTCCAGCTTGAGCGCCTGGGCGAGCGGAATGATCTCTTCGAGCAGGGCCGGACTGTTGTCGATGCCGATGGCTTCACCCTGCTTGCGGATGAGGTAGGTGGCGCCCTGCATCATGGCTGCCCCTTCCACCATCTGCTGCACCTGGCTGAACATGTAGTCGTTGAGGGCCGGCGTGGCGCCCCGGGTCTCTCCCTGCAACAGGGCGTGACCCGGGATCACGTTGCGGCCGCTGCCGCCATGGAGCTGGCCCACGTTGATGCGGGTCATGCCATCGCGGTGGCGGGCGATGCCGAGCATGGCGGTGGTGGCCATGCAGGCAGCCGCCAGCGCATTGCTGCCGGCGTTGGGCTCAAGCCCCGCGTGAGCGGCACGCCCCATGAACTCAACGTCGAACTTGGTGGAGCAGAGAAACTCGGTGGGATTGACCACCAGCTCGCCGCTGTTGGCATGAATGCCGATGTGCAGCGCCAGCAGGGCATCCACGTCGTCGAGTTGACCGCCGGCGGCCAGCGCCTTGCCGCCGCGACAGCCCTCTTCGGCGGGCTGGAAGAACAGCTTGATGCGGCCGTTCAACCGATCGGCGAGGGCGGCGATCCGCTCGGCCAGTACCAGCCCGATGGCGGTATGGCCGTCATGGGCACAGGCGTGCATCCAGCCGGCGTTGCGCGAGTGCCACCCCTCCTGGCTGGGGGGATGCAGCTCATCCTGGCTCTCTTCGACCTCCACCGCATCGATGTCGAAGCGAAAGGCCAGGGTCGGGCCGGGACGGCCGCTGTCCCACAGCCCCATCACGCCCGTTATCTCTTCTATCCTGCCCAGCCAGTCCGGATGGGCACCCTGGCGCAGGGCTCGCTCCTTCTGGGCCTGCACGTCGATGTTGCGTCCCATGATGAGGTTGCTGGCCAGCAGCTTGTCGCCCAGCATGATGGAGAAACCGAGTTCACTGAGGTGGTGGGCGATGAGGGAGCTGGTACGAAATTCACACCAGGCCGCTTCGGGCAGACGATGAAGATCACGACGCCAATGGCTTAGCGCATCTTGTGTCATGGTAATTCCTGCATGGCGAATCCAGCGGACATTGTGACGGGCAGGGGGGCAAGAGTAAATCCCGCAGACGCAAATGCAACAGGGGGAGCCACTGGCTCCCCCTGTTGACGCGCTGCCTCTGGCAGGCAGCTGTAATTATGTTCGCTTGGTCGTACTAATGGCCGTATTGGTCGCTGTTTTCTATGAACCACCAAAAAATGACATTAAGCGGTGAATTAACCAGCGTGGCGATGCCTGTCGTTGCCCATCAGGATCACTGGGTGGGCAACTAACCGCCTCAAAGCTGTGACAGTGACGGCAGAGAGACGGCAACCAGAGTGAAAAACACAGTAAAAACTGCAGTAACCACAAACTCTTTCATATTTTGTCTCCCTTGGCTGACTGTTGATGGAACCAAGATACCACAATTGTGCGGTAAAACAATAGTAAGTTGCATTTATTGGCTTTAATCTGTCTAGTGCGCATCAAAAGCTTCATTTTTGCATTTTTAAGCTCATTTTATCGCCTTGATGGTCATGTCATGCGGTGTAGAGACATGGCATCTTAAGTTATTTCAATTAAAACAATGCATTAGTTCATTTCATTGCGATATCAATGATGGGTTTTATATGAGGCTTTTTTGTTTTTTTAAAATTATGTCGGCAAAAAATGACGATTTTTAGGGGGGAGTGATGACCTCGCCATGGTTTGGGCGGCTGTCAGCGCCATTTTCCGTCTCCAACATGTTTTTGTCGCAGTCGAACGCTTTTTCCCTGTCGTGACGCCACCTTCTGACATGTCTCTTCCCGTCTTTTTGCAAAATCCCCTTCGCTGATGGTGTTCTGTCGGCCCACTTTTCGTCTCTGTTCGGATCTTTTCCAGGCATGTTGGCGGCCCGACAGGGCGCCTGCGGTCGGCAACGCCAGGGTGCAGAGCACAAGAAGAGTGTGCAGAGCAAGAAGAGTGTGTAGAGAGGTGGTGCTGTTCTTGGCAGAAGCCGGACTGCAGAGGGTTGTGTACCGCGTTGTTTCAGCCCTGAACCGAAGCAATGCCACTTGAATCGGTTAACGGGTCAAGGAGCCCCGAAGAAGGGGGATGGTGGGCAGGCGATAAACAGAGGAAGTGCTGCGAGGAGAGCAAGGATGGTTGTAACGAGGTGGCATCATGGCCCGGGCGTGGCGAGCAGGGCCCAATGAAAAAGCCCTCCAGTGGAGGGCTTTTGTCACAGCAACCTGAAAGCGGGGCTTAGAACAGGGTGGTGGAGAGATCGTAGAGCTCCTGATCGAACGGGCGCTTGAGGTTCTCGATGCAGTCGATGATGTCGTGATGCACCATCTCGTTGCGCTGGATGCCGACGCAGCGGCCACCGTGACCGGCCAGCAGCTGCTCGACGGCGTAGGCGCCCATGCGGCTGGACATGATGCGGTCACGTGCGGTGGGGGTACCGCCACGCTGGATGTGGCCCAGGATGGTGGCACGGGTTTCGCGGCCGGTCAGGGCTTCGATGTCCTTGGCCAGGGCGTTCACGTCGGTGACGTGCTCACAGATGGTGATGATGGCGTGCTTCTTGCCCTTGGCTTCGCCTTCCTTGATCTGTTGCAGCAGCTTGTCCTTGTCGAACGCCACTTCCGGCACGATCACGTACTCGGCACCGCCGGCAACGGCGGCGGACATGGCCAGATCGCCGCAGTGGCGGCCCATGATCTCGACCACGGAGATGCGATGGTGGGAGCTGCAGGTATCGCGCAGACGGTCGATGGCGTCTACCACCACGTTCAGCGCGGTATCAAAGCCGATGGTGAAGTCGGTACCGGCGATGTCGTTGTCGATGGTGCCCGGCAGGCCGATGCAGGGGAAACCCTCTTCGGTCAGCTTCTTGGCACCCATGTAGGAACCGTCACCACCGATCACCACCAGGGCGTCGATGCCGTGCTTTTTCAGATTTTCGATCGCTTCGGCGCGTACTTTCGGATCTTTGAAGGCGGGGAAACGGGCGGAGCCGAGGAAGGTACCACCACGGTTGACCACGTCGGAGACGCTGTGACGCTCCAGCTTGACGATACGGTCCTGGTGCAGACCGAGGTAGCCATCATAGATGCCGTAGACTTCCAGGCCATGATGCAGACCGGCGCGCACCACGGCGCGGATGGCTGCGTTCATACCCGGTGCGTCACCACCACTGGTCAAAACACCAATACGTTTGATTTGTTTGGTCATGAGTGCCTCTGGATCTGAGTTGTCGAATACGAAATGGTTGAATGAGACAAGCCACTTTTACTATATCGGCTTTCCTATGGGATGCGGCGGCTGCCATAGGAAAAGCGATATGCAGGAGGGGGCAAGCGCCCCCTCCATGGCAGCCGATTACTTGGCCGCGCCAGCGATGATCTGGGAGAAGTCGTCCACTTTCAGGGACGCGCCACCCACCAAGCCGCCGTCGATGTCCGGCTGACCGAACAGGTCGGCAGCGGTAGCACCGGTAACGGAACCACCGTACAGGATCTGTACCTTGGCAGCCACGGCGGCGTCGAAGCCGGCCAGGTACTGACGGATGTGGGCGTGAACGGCCTGAGCGATTTCCGGGGTGGCAGTCTTGCCGGTACCGATGGCCCATACCGGCTCGTAAGCCACGACGGCGTTCTCGAAGGAGGCGATACCGCAACGGTCGATCACGGCTTTGAGCTGGGTTTCGACCACGGAGTTGGTGGTGCCGGCTTCGAACTGAGCCAGAGTCTCACCGATGCACAGCACGGGGATCAGGCCGCCTTTCTGGATGGCTTCGTACTTGGCAGCAACCACGTCGTCGGTCTCTGCGTGCAGGGTACGACGCTCGCTGTGGCCGACCAGGGAGTAGGTGCAACCGAAGGCTTTGAGCATGGACGGAGCATTCTCGCCGGTGAAGGCGCCGGACTCGTGAACGTCAGCGTTCTGGGCACCGTAGGCAATCTTGCTGCCGGCGGTCAGTTGCTCAACCAGACCCAAAAAGATAACCGGCGGGCAGACGGCGACTTGCACAGAAGGATGAGCGGCAGCAGCCGGGGTCAGTCCTTTGATCAGAGCTTCGACGGAAGCTTTGGTGCCGTTCAGTTTCCAGTTACCCATTACCAGGTGCTGTCTCATCTTGTATATCTCCTAGGCATTTGATTGCGCGACATTATATGAATTGAACCGAGCCCAAGATAGCTGACCCGGCGGCAAATGACGTAATTTTTTTTCGCTTTCCTGATCCAAATCAGGAATGAAAGGCTCGATTGCTCAATCGTTAACCTGCCCCCGCAAACGGGCCCACCATACCCCAATCCATTCGTGAATGGCAGCCTCGGAATACATCAGATAGCGCCCTTTTGGCAGGTAGCTGTAGAGGGGCTGGGCCACCTGACTCTGCTTGGCGGTGTAGTCGGTGGGGGCGGGCACGGCGTTCAGTCCCTGACCCTGATAGAGCGCCATGGCTCGCGGCAAATGGGTTGCCGAGCTCACCAGCGCCACCTGCTTGCCCTTGAGATGACGGCCGATGCTGACCGCCTCGTCGTGGGTGTCTTTGTTGTTTTCAAACAACGTCATCCGCGAGCGGGGAATGCCGAGGCTCACCGCCATGCGGGCGTTGACCTCGGCGTTGGACAGGGGATCCCCGGACACATAACCGGAGAAGATGAGCTCCGCCTGCGGATACGCCTGGGCCAGCCGTACCCCCTCGAGGGTGCGGGCCAGCGCAATATTGTTCTGCCAGGAGCGCTCGGGCACCGCCGGGTCGCTGACATGGCCGTTGCCGAGCACCACGATGGCCTCGATGTCGGGGTGCTGGCTCACTTCGAAGGGGGGGAAGGTCTGCTCCAGCCCGCGGGCCAGCTCGTAGCTCACCGGTCGCATCCCCATCAGGGTGACCAGCAGCAGCGAGAGGGTGGCCAGCAGCTTGCCGGTCTTCTGGAAACGGGTGAACCAGAGCAGCAATAGCGCCAGCAGCAGCAGGCTGAGGGAGAAGGGGAGCGGCATCAGCAGCTGGCCCAGCCACTTTTTGAGGTCAAACAGGGCGTCCACTTGTTATTCCTTATATAACAATGCATTAAAAAATTATTAAGGATTTTGGCGCCCTTGTATAGGCGCCTCTTCCCAAGGCAGCATGGCGCCATCAAGGCACGCAGGTTGTGCAGTGACTGCCCGCACAACCCCGAAAAGCGCTAAACGGGGGCAAAGTGAGCGCGGCTCGATGTTTTTTTAATCACCTGGGGGAGGGAGCTGCGCCTTGAGTTTTCAGCAAATTCGGGATGTGACAGAATACCCTCTTTTTCGTCAGGCCCGTTTCCCGTGGCCACAGAGTTGAGTTCGTCTTGAAGCAAGATCAGAGTTTTGACGGGCGCGCCGACAAGTTCGCCCGCAACATTTATGACTCCACCAAGGGGCGCATCCGCACCACAGTGGTCTGGAGCGACATCGAAGCCTGCCTGGCCCGCTTGGGCAACCGGCCGCTGCGCATCCTGGATGCGGGGGGCGGCTTTGGCTATTTCGCCCAGAAGCTGGCGGCTATGGGCCATCAGGTGGAGCTGTGCGATCTGTCGGCGGAAATGCTGGCACTGGCCCGCAGCCAGATCGCCGAGAAGGGGCTGGAAGACAGAATTCGTCTCATCCATTGCCCCATTCAGGATCTTAAAGCACACGTGACCGGCACCTTCGATCTGGTGCTCTGTCACGCTGTGCTGGAGTGGCTCGCCGAGCCGCGCCAGACCTTGCTCGGTCTGTTCCCTTTCGTCAATGCCGGGGGCATACTGTCGCTGCTTTTTTACAACCGTCACGGTCTGCTGTTTCAGAGCCTGGTGGTGGGCAATTTTGACTATGTGCGCCAGGGGCTCAACAAGAAGCGCCAGACTGCGCTGACCCCCACCAATCCCCAGCTGCCGGAGCAGGTCTATGACTGGATTGGCCGGGGCGGGCTCAAGATCATCGGCAAGACCGGGGTGCGGGTGATCCACGACTACATGCGCCACAAGCAGGATCAGCGGGAAAAGTTCGATGATCTGCTGGCCATGGAGCTGCAATATTGCCGGCAAGAGCCGTTTATCTCCCTGGGGCGCTATATCCACGTGATGGCGCAAAAACCCACCGGCTGAGGCCCCCTTTTTTGATGCTACCGGATGTAGCCGCGCGCAAGGCTTTGCGCCCAATACAACAACGAGATGACAACATCATGATGAGTACATCCCGTACCCTGCCCGAAATGGTGGGATGGGTCAGGCAGGAGGGGTTGGCGTTGAACCTGCCCACCGATCGGCTGGCCTTTCTGATTGCAATCAAGACGCTGTCCGAAGATGAATCGGATCTGTCGGAAGCGGCGCTGCACGATGCCTTTGGCTACGTCAGCAACGCCTTCGGCCAGATGGACGAGACCCTCACCGGTCGCGCCAACAACGCCATCAATGATCTCATTCGTCAGCAACTGCTGTCGCGCTTCAACACCGACATGGTGGCGGGGGAGAGCCTCTATCGCCTGTCGCGCCTTGGCATGGGCATCGTCGACTTCTTCATGGATCAGCGCCAGGTTGATTCCATCAAGCTCTCCATCCTGCTCGAACACCTGGCGGCCGAGCTCGACACCGCCCGCAAGGCGGCGCTCGAGACCAACACCCGCGAGCAGTGGGATGCCGAGGTGCTGCCACGGCTCACCTTCTCGCTGGAAGAGACGCTGGGGCGCATCGATCTGACCCAGCGCGCCATGGATGAGCAGCAAAATCAGGTCAAAAGCGAGATCGCGGCCCTGCTGACCCAGAACTGGGTCGATGCCATCCACAGCTGCGAAAAGCTGCTGCACGAGACCGGCCAGACCCTGCGCGAGCTGCAAGATACCTTGGACGCCGCCGGCCACCGCCTGCAGGCGGGGCTGCTCAACATTCAGGAAGCGGCGCAGGGGCGCGAGGATCTGTTCCACGTCGAGGAACTGACTCATGCCCTGCAGGGGCGGCTGGACGTCATCACCAGCTGGGGCCAGCAGTGCATCGAGCTGTGGGCCCGCTATGACAGGCACGTCCACAAGTTCATCCGCAACGCCATCGACATGGACAAGAACCGCGCCTTCAGCCAGCGGCTGCGCGACTCCATCCGCAACTTCGAGCAACACAACTGGTTGCTGCGGGTGGCTGAGGAGCCGCGCCTGCTGGAACTGCGCGACGAAACCATCGCCATCCACGACGAGGAGGTGACCGGCGAAGTGCCCCTCGAGATGGAGTACATGGAGATGGTCGACATTAACCAGGAGCTGGCCGAGCGTATCGAGCGCTATCTGGCTCGCTACCCCGAGCAGGGCCAGCAACTGGATCTCGCCGACGTGCTGCGCGAATACCTGCTGGACTACCCGGCCCATGCCCACTTCGACGTGGCGCGTCTTCTGATCGACCAGGCCGTGCGCCTGGGCCATGCCAGCGGCGAGCACCAGCTGCATCGTCAGCCCGCATGGAAACCCATTAACCAAGCTGGATCCAAGGTTCAGGCCTATGTCATTGATCAATACTGAGTTTCCCTTGCCGCTGCGGCTCGCAGAGGCGATTGCCAACCCCTTGTTTCCGCGCATCGACACCGCCTTGCGCTCCGGCCGCCACATCAGTGCCGACGAGTTCGAACAGCACTCGGCGCTGGTGGAGTACCACCAGGAGCTGGAGATCTTCTACGGCCGCTATCAGGTTGAACTGATCAAAGCGCCGGAAGGCTTCTTCTATCTGCGCCCGCGCCCGAGCGCCGACATTGGCACCACCGTCCTCTCCGAGCTCGACATGCTGGTGGGCAAGGTTCTCTGTTACCTGTTCTTAAGCCCAGATCGGCTCGCCTCGGAAGGGGTGTTCGCCATGGGCGAACTGCAAGAAGAGGTGTTGAGCCTGGCCGACGAGAAGCAGCTGCTGCGGATGGTCAACAGCCGCTCCGGCGGCACCGATCTGGACAAGAAGAAGCTCTTGGAGAAGATCCGTACCTCCATGCGCCGTCTGCGCCGCTTGGGCATGATCACCGCCCTTGGCAACAGCGACAAATTCCGGGTCAACGAATCGGTGTTCCGCTTTGCCGCCGACGTGCGCTCCGATGAGGATCCGCGCGCCGTCCAGCTGCGGATGATCCAGGAGGGCGAGGCCATCTTCCACGACGACGAAATGCCGAGCAGCGACTCGCTGTTTGAGGATATCGAGGCGGATCTCGATGAAGAGCAGCTTGAACTGGAGGTGGAAGATGACCTGCAGCGTTAAATCCAAGGCCCAGATGGAGGCAAAGTCGTGAGAGGCAAATTCAAATCCCTGACCATGGTCAACTGGAACGGCTTCTTCGCCCGCACCTTCGATCTCGACCAGCTGGTCACTACCCTGTCCGGCGGCAACGGCGCGGGCAAGTCCACCACCATGGCGGCCTTTATCGCGGCGCTCATTCCCGACCAGTCTCTGCTCCATTTCCGTAACACCACGGAAGCGGGCTCCTCCAGCGCCTCCCGCGACAAGGGGCTCTACGGCAAGCTGCAGCGCGGCCACTGCTATTCGCTGCTGGAAGTGATGAACAGCCGCGAGCAGCGGATCTGGGTCGGTGTTCACCTGGAGCAGGTGGCCAACCGTGACAACAAGGTCAACATCACCCCGTTTGCGCTGGTGGATGTGCCGGAGCAGTTGCAACCCACCGATCTGCTGCTGGAGAAGCTCGATGACGGCAAGGGGCGGGTACGTGCCTTCGCCGATCTGAAAGGCGCCGCCGCCGAGCTGGGGGCGCTCAAGGTCGCCAAGTTCAATACGGTGACCGATTATCACAACTTCATGTTCGAGTTTGGCATCACCCCGAAGAAGCTGCGTGATCAAAAGGATCGCGGCAAGTTCTATCGCCTGATCGAAGCCTCCCTCTACGGCGGCATCTCTTCCTCCATCAGCCGCTCCTTGCGTGAATACCTGCTGCCGGAGAACTCCGGGGTGCGCAAGGCCTTCCAGGACATGGAGGCGGCCATCTACGAGAACCGCCGTACTCTGGAAGCCATTAAAGAGACCCAGGGTCAGCGGGATCTGTTCAAGAACCTCATTACCGAGACCACCCACTATGTGGCGGCCGACTATGTGCGCAACGCCGCCGAGAAGAATCGTCTCTCCGAGCTGGCCCTCAAGGCCCGCCAGGAGCTGGCAGGCAAGCGTCGCCTGCTGGCCGAGGAGAAGCAGCGCGCCATCTATCTGGCCGACGAGGTGGAGCAGCTCACCAACCGTGAGAAACTGCTGACCGACGAGCTGGAATCGGCCGCCGAGCACCTGGCCAAGGTGATGGCAGCGGTTTCCTTGCAGAAGAAGATCGAGATGTATCGCGCCGATCTGGCGGAGCTGATGGACAAGCTGGAGCAGCAGCAGGCGATCGTGGAGGAGATCCATGGCCAGTTGCTGGAGGTGGAAGAGCGCAAGGAGCTGGCGCAGGCAGAGGTAGACAGCCTCAAGACCCAGCTGGCCGACTACCAGCAGGCGCTCGATATCCAGCAGACCCGTGCCATCCAGTACCGTCAGGCGGTGCAGGCGCTGGAGACTGCCCGCGAGCAGTGCGAGCTGCCAGGGCTGACCGCCGAACAGGCGAGCGACACCCTGCATCAGTTCCGCGCAGCCGAACAGAGCCTCACCAGCCGGGTGCTGGGGGCCGAGCAACAGCTGGCGCTGGCCAAGGCGGCGGTGGCCGAGCACGAAGCGGCGCTGGCGCTGCTTTTGAGCATCGCCCCCGAGACAGTGCGCGAGGCCGCCTGGCCTACCGCGCAGGCGCTGCTCAAGCGTCACATCGAAGACAAGGCCCGCATCGCCCAGGGGCAGGGGCTGCGCGCCGCGCTGGCTCGCCTCGAGAAAGAGAGCGAAAGCCAGCAGGCGCTGCTGCGCTTGCGTGACGAGCTGCAGCAGGCCTCTGGCCAGCTTATCGCCAGCCAGGACGAGCTGGAGATCTTCCTCGAAGCCCAGCGCACCCGTCAGGAAGAGCTGGCCGAGCAACAGGCGGAGGTAAACCAGCGCCGCGCCAGCCTGGAGCATCAGGGCACCCAGCTGGGCCGCGATATCAGCGAGCTCACCAAGCTGGCGCCGCGCTGGCTCAAATCCTTTGAAAAACTTGAGCAGTTGCGCGAGCAGAGCGGTCTGCCGCTCACCACCGCCGAAGAGCTTTCTTCCGGCATGCAGAGCGTGCTCGACAAGGAGCGCGAGTTCGAGCAGGAGAGCAACCGCATCGCGGCGCAGAAAAAGGCGCTAGAGCTGCAAATTCGCAACCTGCAGCTGGGGGCCGGCGAGGCGGATCCGCGCCTGGCTCGCATCGCCGAGCAGGTGGGGGGGGTGCTGCTCTCCGATGTCTATGACGACATCTCCATCGACGATGCCCCTTATTACTCCGCGCTCTACGGCCCGGCTCGCAGCGCTTTGGTGGTGCTCGACCTGGAAGGTGCCATCGAGCGGCTGAAAAAGCTGGAAGATTGCCCGGAAGATATCTACCTCATTCAGGGCAACCCCGACTCCTTTGACGAGGATCTGGTGGAAGCCGACGAGCTGGGGGACGCCGTGCTGGTGCGCGCCAGCAAGCGTCAGGTGCGCTTCTCCCGCTACCCCGAGCTGCCGCTGTTTGGCCGCGCCGCCCGGGAAAAACGCATCGAGCAGCTTGACCTTGAACGCGAAGGCCTCATCGAGGGTTATGCCAAGGCCGCCTTCGAGCAGCAGAAGTTCCACCGTCTCTACGGCCACTTCCGCGACTTTATCGGTCAGCATCTGGACATCGCCTTCCGCCCCGACCCGGAAGCGGAAGTGCAGGCCAAACAGCACGAGCAGCGTAAGCTGCAAGAAACCATAGCCGAGTGCAACAAGCAGCTGGCGGATGCCAAAGCGGCTGCTGCCCAGCTGACTCGCCATATCCAGCTGGTGCAGGGCATGCTGCCCTTTGCCCACCTGTTTGCCGAGACAGACCTGGCGGCCCGCCTCGAGGCGGCTCACGCCGATGTGGAAGCACTGAAACAGGCCGAAGCCTTTATCGTCAAACACGGCAAGGCGCTTGAGAAGCTGGAAACCATGGTGCAGGTGCTGCGCCAGGATCCACAGGATCTGGCCGCGCTGCAGGCAGCTTACGATGAGGTGAGTGACCTGCTGGCCGAGCAGAAGCGCCGTTGCTACGCCCTCGATCAGCTGGTGGCCCGTCTGCCGCACTTTGCCTATCAGGATGCGCAAGACCTGCTGGGCAAAGCGTCCGAGATGAGCGAGCGACTCAAAGAGAAGCTTAAAGCTGCCGAGCTGGCGGCCCGCACCGCTGGCGAGCAGCACAAGCAGATTGCCCAGCGCCACACCGAGGCGTTGCAGCTGCGCACCGCCCTCAACTCCAGCGTCGAGGCCAAGCGCCAGACCCTGACCGAGTTCGAGCAGGAGCTGGCGGCCATGGGCTTGACCCTCTCTGACGACATGGAAGAGAAGGCGCGCGCCCACAAGAAAGAGATCGAAGAGCTGCTGATCCGCACCCGTTCCCGTCGCACCAGCGCCGAGGCCCAGTTGCAGGTAACCAAGCGCGAGATCGAATCCCTTGGCGGTCGTCTCAAGCTGGAAGGCAAGGATTACTACGGCGCCCGTAAATCCCTGGTGGGTCACAAGGCGAGCTGGTCGCGGGTGGTGCGGCTGGCGCGGGAGACCGACGTCGAGAAGCGCCTCAACAAGCGCGAGCTGGCTTATCTGGACAGCGACGAGCTGCGCTCCATGTCGGACAAGGCCCTCGGTGCCCTGCGGGTCGCGGTGGCCCACGACGAGGCCCTGCGCGATGCGCTGCGTCTCTCCGAGGGCAACCGCAGCACCGAGCAGAAGGTGGCCTTCTATGTGCAGGTGTACCGTTACCTCAAAGATCGCATCCGCAACGACATCATCCGCTCCGATGATCCGGTGGAGGCGATCGAGGAGATGGAGATCGAGCTGGCCCGTCTGGCCGACGAGCTCAAGCAGCGGGAAACCCATCTGTCCCTCTCCTCCCACGAGGTGGCGGCCAAGATCACCAACATCATCCGCCGCGAGCAGAACCGTATCCGGGTGCTCAACCAGGGCTTGCAGAACATCGCCTTCGGTCTGGTGCGCGGGGTGCGCCTCAACGTCAATATCCGCGAGGCTCACACCCGTCTGCTGACGGCGCTGGCGGATCAAACCGCCATGCACAACGATCTGTTTGCCGACAAGGAGCTCAGCTTCTCCGAGGCGATGGCCAAACTGTTCCAGCGCTTGAACCCGCAAGTGGAGCAGGGGGATCGCAGCTATCAGGTGATGGGCGACGTGCTGCTCGACTATCGCAACTACCTGGAGCTGGAGATCGAGGTGCAGCGTGGCGCCGATGGCTGGCTGCGGGCCGAGAGCGGCGCGCTCTCCACCGGTGAGGCGATCGGTACCGGCCAGGCCATCCTCTTGATGGTGCTGATCAGCTGGGAGGAGGAGTCCCGCCGTCTGCGCGGCAAAGATATCGCCCCCTGCCGCCTGTTGTTCCTGGACGAAGCGGCTCGCTTGGATGGCAAATCCATCGCCACCCTGTTCGAGCTGTGCGAGCGGCAGGATATGCAGCTGCTTATCGCGGCGCCCGAGAACATCAGCCCCGAGAAGGGCACCACCTACAAGCTCATCCGCAAGGTGCAGGGCAAGCACGAGCATGTGCATGTGGTGGGGCTGCGCGGCTTCGGCTTCGCCGACGACAAGCTCATCGCCTGACAGAGGCTGACGGACGAGGTATGAAAACGGGAGGCTTGGCCTCCCGTTGTGTTTGGAAACTGTGGCAAAGTAGCGGCGCGGCCATGGCTGGCCGGCACCACGCCGGTTCGCTCATGCCCGCTACCGCTTTATTGGCATCGACAACCCCGCAGGGGAGCAAGGACAAGGCACATGGTTGAAAAGGGGCAATTTTTGCGAAAGGGGCTGCTGCTGTCGCTCACCGTGCTGCTGGCGGCCTGCAGCAGCCGCTATGACGAGAGCCACGGCGGCAGCTGGCGCGGCTATAGCGAGACGGGGCTCGCTTCCTACTACGCCGATCGCTACCACAACAAGCGCACCGCCAGTGGCGAGCCGTATCAGCGCCACGCCAACACCGCCGCCCACATGGAGTTGCCCTTCGGCGCCATGGTACGGGTCACCAACCTCGCCAACGGCAAGAGCGTGGTGGTCAGGGTCAACGACAGGGGCAATTTCCCGCGCGGGCGCATCATCGACCTCTCCAAAGCGGCCTTCAGTGCCATCGGCAATCCTC
Organism: Aeromonas sp. FL131; assembly: GCF_049860615.1. Classification (NCBI taxonomy): domain Bacteria; kingdom Pseudomonadati; phylum Pseudomonadota; class Gammaproteobacteria; order Aeromonadales; family Aeromonadaceae; genus Aeromonas; species Aeromonas sp. FL131. The sequence goes on along the minus strand of NZ_CP187595.1, from coordinate 1,980,547 downwards.
GCGCCGGGCTTATCAAGGTGAAAATAGAGGCGCTCTAGGCGCCGACTCGTTCAGTGGCTTGAACAGAGTGTCCATCCTGCCCGGCTATATCCCGCCTGGCCGCTCCTCTTACACTGCAGCTCGACGCAAAGGCAGCGCCCGGATCTGGGCCCCTTTGCTTACCCTCGAGAACATGGAGCAGACCGAAATGAATGAACAGAAACGGGTGTCCATCGCCGTGCTGAAAGCCCGCGCCGGCATGAGAGAGGCGCTGCGCCGCGAGCTGCTCAAGCTCATTGCGCCGACGCGGCGTGAGCCGGGCAACCTGGATTACGTGCTGTTTGAATTGCAGGACGAGCCGGGTACCTTCTACATGCGTGAGGCGTTCGTCAATCAGGCAGCGCTGGACAGTCACTGCCAGACGGACTATTTCCAGGCCTTTGCCGCCGAGGCTGAGGCACTGCTGGCAGAGCCGCTGCGGCTGATTTTTATGGAGGAGGTGAGCCACGCCTAAATTAGTCGGGCCCACGGCTGGCCCGGCTTTTACTCATGCTCCGATGTCGCCCCGGACGCTATTCCATCACATCCCATTATGGCCCCCCTGGTCTGCGTCTCTGCATCCTCTACCGAGAGGTTGATCGGGGCTTATTGCTCTTGTCCCGCCTGTTTATGCCTGCCCTCTTTTCATCTCCAGATTGTCCGCTAAGATACCCAAATGAAAATCAACATTGGGCCAAGCGACATGACCGCCATGGCGGGTGGGCGCTCTGACCAGGGTAGTCATCAGGCCGCCAAGATGGTTGAGCCGAGGAGGCGGGATGGAGATCGAACTGGCGGGGATAGCGCCAAGTGAGTTTGAACAGCGTTTTGCGGCCGTCAAAGAGGGGATCTTTCCCTATGTCGAGGCGGTGTTTGGCTGGGATGACGAGATGCAGCGTGAGCGGTTGACCAGCGAATATGAGCCGCACTGGTTCTCGTGGATCCTGGCAGGGAGCGAGCGAGTCGGCCTGCTCTGCTGCAAGGCATACGACGATGCGCTGCACGTCCATCTGCTGATCATCTTCCCTCGCCATCAGGGCCGGCAACTTGGTTCTGCCGTCATGGCGCGGCTGCATCGCGAAGCGGAATCTGAGGGGAGACTCCGGGTGACCTTGTCGAGCTTTAGCGCCAATCAGAGGGCGATAGGGTTTTATCGGCGCCTCGGTTATCAGGTGGTAGCGGAAGAACCGGCGTTCGTCTCCTTGTCTCGGCCGGTGACGAGAGAAGAGTTGTAGGTACTAATGGTTGACGGAGAGCCCTCATGGCAATGCTGGATATTTTAACGGTTCCCGACCCGCGATTGGGCATCAAGGCCGAGCCGGTTGAGGATATTGCGGCCGTGCAAGGCCTGATCGATGACATGCTGGAGACCCTCTATGCCACCGACAATGGTATTGGTCTGGCGGCCACGCAAGTGGGGCGCAAGGAGGCCATCGTCATCATCGACCTGTCGGAAAAACGGGATCAGCCGCTGGTGTTGATCAATCCGCAAGTGATAAGCGGTACCGAACCGGCGTTTGGCCAAGAGGGGTGTCTGTCCGTGCCGGATTATTATGCCGATGTTGAGCGTTACGGCTCGGTGGTGGTGTCAGCACTGGATCGCCATGGCGTGCCTATCACGGTAAAGAGCTGCGATTTTCTGGCCATCGTGATGCAGCATGAGATCGATCACCTGCAGGGCAAGGTGTTTATCGATTATCTCTCGACGCTAAAGCGCAAGATGGCGTTGAAGAAGGTGAAAAGGCACCTCAAGGCGACATGACGTGATATTTCATGCGGCGCGTTACATATCCATTTGATTATCTGCACAGGAGGACGGGGTAGCCATGTACAAGGTTGGTATTGTTTTATTTGATGATTTCACCGATGTGGATTTTTTCTTGATGTATGACCTGCTTGGGAGAAGCAAAGAAAGCTGGTCGGTGAAAATACTGGGAACCAAGCCTGAGCATGGCTCTGCACTGGGTATCAACGTAAAGACGGATGGAGATGTGGCGGAAGCACAGGATCAGGATGTGGTGCTGATCACCAGCGGGCAGCGTGGTATCCCTGCCGCGCTGCAAGACGATGAGTTCATGTCCGCATTGCGGCTGGATCCGCAGCGGCAGCTGATTGGCTCAATTTGTGCTGGTTCATTCATATTGCATGAGCTGGGCTTGCTGCAGGGAAAGAAATTAACAACCAACCCTGTAGCCAAAGCCCAGTTGCTGGAGATGGGGGGTGATGTTCAAGACGCTCCTCTGGTCGTGCAAGGAAATATTGCAACGGCAGGCGGCTGCCTCTCACTGGTTTATTTGATTGGTTGGATGGCCGAACGGTGTTTTGGTCCGGAAAAACGTAGGTTGATGCAATCTCAGCTTATTCCTGCCGGACAAATGGAAATCTTCGAACAGCTGATCTCCTCCACTATCAGAGAGGCTGAAGAGTCATTCGACTGATGTTATTGCTCACTGTTTATATCTGTCTGGACCCATAGCCGGTCTGCCCAAGCAAACAGGATGGCGATGAATCTCGAATTCAAAAAAATAAACCTGGCGCGTGACTATGAGTTTTGTGTGGCAGCCCGTCGGGACGCCTATGTTTGCAGCTTCCACCGCGATGAGGGATTTGACGAATTTCTGACGGACTATCGGGAGCGGATGGCGACGAGGCTGGCCAGCCAGGAGTGGCATTATCTGCATGTCTGGCAGGGTGGCGAGATTGTGGGGCAGCTGGAGTTTTGCACTGTCTCAGCCGAGCCGGAAACCGGTTACATATACCTGATCTATTTGACGCCACAGGCTCGTGGTCAAGGCATGGCCGATCTGCTGCTGCAATATATCGGCCGCACCTTGTGGCAGGCTGGCTGCCGGCGAGTGGTGTTGTCGGTCAGCCGTCTCAACCCGCGGGCGCTGCGTTGCTATCGGCGCAGCGGGTGGCAATATCGGGGGCTCAACCCCAAGCATGCCGAGACAGATTTCTATGAGTATTGGTTGTCGGATCCGGCGTGATCAGTAGCCGTATTTGAACGGGAAAAACAAAGTCCCATGGAGGGGAAAATAGATGGAAGTGAGACAAGTCCGGGTATCGGATGCAGATAACCTACTGGCCTTGATGAACAGACTCGACAATGAAACAACCTTTATGCTCTATGAGCCGGGTGAGCGCACCACGACAGAGATCGAGCAAGCTCAAATATTGGCCTCGTTTATCGATGCAAACAACAAAGTCATGCTGGTACTGTCGGAGCATGACGAGATTGCTGGTTTTATTGTCGGCATCGGTCAACCGGCAAATCGCAACAAACATGTACTGTATTGCGTTATCGGCATTCAACTCTCTGCAACTGGACAGGGCTTTGGCAAAAAGATGATGTCTGCGCTGGAGGCGTGGGCCAGGGCGCACGGCTTTACCCGTATGGAGTTGAGCGTCATGTGTCACAATGCCCGGGCTTGTGCGCTATACCGCGCCTGCGGATTCGAGGTGGAAGGGGTCAAACGCAATACGATGAGGGTCGATGGTGCATATGTCGATGAATATATGATGGCCAAGCTGATTGAGGAGGTGGCATGAGCAAGATGCAGTGGCAGGTTTCCTGGAACGTCGCTTGGTCGTCAAGGCGTGTGCGCAGTGGGGTGATACTTGTGCTGGTGTCGTTGCTGGGCTGGCTGCAGATCATGGCGCCAGCTTATGCCGAGGAGCCGCAGCTCGGCGCCGAGTATCGCCCTCTGGTACAGAAGGTGATCGATGCCGCCAAGGCGCGGGATCCACAGGCTCTTGCCCGTCAGTTCAAATATCCCTTCAAGCAGGAGTATCCCATCCCTGTCGTCAAGAATTCGTCCGAGATGGTAGCCCGTTTCGACGAGGTGTTTGATGAGGCTCTTTTAAACAGCATCGCCAGCTCCCGGGTCGGGCAGGATTGGCAGGCCATGGGCTGGCGCGGCATCATGCTGGGCAGTGGCGAGGTGTGGCTGGATTTTGATGGCAAGGTGATCGGCATCAATCATCAGACGGCGCAGGCTGCAAAACGCAAGGCCGAGCTTGTCGCCAAACAGAAAAGCGATCTTTATCCCGGCCTGCGGGAGTACCAGCGCCCCGTGCTGATGTGGCAGACCGAGAAATTTACCATTCGCATCGATGAGCTGGGTGACGGCCGTTATCGCTATGCCTCCTGGGCCAAGGGCAAGGCGCTCAGCGACAAGCCGGACCTGGTGCTCAGCAATGGCACCGTCAGGGTGGAGGGGACGGGGGGCAACAACACCTATCTATTCACCAGCGGCCCTTACCGCTACCAGTGCGCCGTGACCGTGTTGGGTGAGAGCGGCACGCCGCCGGGTGAGCTGGTGGTCTATCAGAACGAGGTTGCCATCATGCACCAGCCGGTGATCAAGGTGCTCTGATATCCCGTGATCTACCCGGAACGTTCAACGCGCGGCCAAGAGCCGCGCTTTTGTTGTCTGCAACGGTTATCTGCAACGGCTGACGGCTTCGCTAGCCCTGCGGTACTCGAACTCCCTTGTCGAGGTAGAGGCTGCTGTAGTGGGCGCGGTGGGTGACAAACATCACCTGATGACGGCTGCCATCGGAGAGGATGACGAAATCACCGGCCTGGGCGGGAGTGTGCAGGCTGATTTCATGTTCGGGGGCGGTCAGCTTGTCGACCTCCTCCTTGAAGGTGAGGGTGTAAGAATACATAGGGTGCTCCACAACAGGACCTTATACAGACACGCATCAAACGTAGCTGCTGTGGCCCGGATCTGCGGCGCCCAAGCGGCACCCGCGTACCATTTAATTTACCGGCCGCGGCGGGCTCGCTATCTTATGGAAAGCGGCCCGCGGCAAGTGCAGGCCAATCATGTCGGCGACAGTCAGGAGCGAGCGATGACAGAGCGTGAATGGAAACCCGAGTTGGTGCGCATTGCCGCCTTCTCCACCGGTGCCAAGGGGGGCAATCCAGCCGGGGTCTGGCTGGGGCCGCAGCTGCCCGGTGTCGAAGAGATGCAGCGCATCGCCGCCGAGGTGGGCTTTTCGGAGACCGCGTTCGCCGCGCCCTTGCCCACGTCCGCAACGCCGGTGGATGAGCAGGCCGGCCCACGGCAGTGGCGGGTTCGCTACTTCTCTCCTGCCGCCGAGGTGCCGTTTTGTGGGCACGCCACCATTGCCCTCGGGGTGGCGCTGGCCCGTCGGGTTGGCGCCGGCGAGTATCAGCTGCAACTCAATCAGGCCACCATCTCGGTCTCGAGCTGGCTGGACGGGGAATGGGAGTGGCAGGCGGCGCTGCAATCGCCCCCCACTCGTAGCAAGCCAGCCCCTGCCGAACTGGTGAGCGCCACGCTGGCGCTGTTTGGTTATACCCAGGCAGATCTGGATCCCCGTATTCCGCCGGCCCTCATTCATGGCGGTGCCGATCACCTGGTGCTGGCGCTCAACAGTCGCGCCGCCCTGGCGGCCATGCACTACCAGATGGCCGAGGGACGGACCCTGATGCAGCAAGGGGGGCTGGTCACCATCTTGCTGGCGTATGCCGCCCGCGAGCAGCTGTTTCATACCCGCAACCCCTTTGCCTATGGCGGCGTGTATGAGGATCCCGCCACCGGCGCCGCCACCGCGGCCTTTGCCGGTTACCTGCGGGATCTGCACTGGCCCCACGGCGGCATCATCGATCTCTTTCAAGGGGAGGATATGGGGATGGCGTCGCACCTGCATGCCGAAATTCCCCCCGAGCCCGGCAGCTCAATCCGGGTATTTGGCCGCGCCCGCCTGATGTGAGCGCCAGACAATGAAAAAACCGCCGGCTGGCGGTTTTTTCATTGTGTCGGGACGAACCTGAACGGTCGTTTCGGCCTATTGCGAGTCGTGCTTTTCAGCTGGGATCTGCTCTTGCTGATCGCTCTGTAGCCAGTGCAGCAGCTGACGAGCCACCTGCGGGCTGCCGAGCAGCGCCATGTGGCTGGTGCGATAGGCAATCATGGTATGGGCGGGGAGAAAGGCCAGCTGGTGGCGAGCCTCGTCATGCAGGCCAAGGGCACTGCGCAGGGGCACCAGACCATCACCAATCAACCGATCTGCCAGCACGCTGCGTTTGGCCGCCGTGGTGGCCGCAATGGCAAAACAGCGTACTCCGCTTGGCAGGGGCAAGGGGACGCGGGGATCGGCCAAGGGGGAAGAAGGGGGATTCCGGGCAGAGGATGAGTCCATCACCTTGCCGTGGCGCAGATCCTTGATGCCGACGCTGCGCAGCTGTGCCAACCTGACGAACGGCTCGCTGTAGGCAGTCGCCGGCAGCAGTTGCTCGAGCCAGTGGCCGGCGGATTCGAGCGGTGCGCCGTGATGGGGTGTGCCAAGAAACAGCAAATTTTTAAGGTGAGCCGGCCAGGCCTGGGCGGCCAGGTCGGCGCTGTGACAGGCGCTGCGGATCACCAGCCCGCCCATGCTGTAGGCCAGCACGCTGATCTCGCCAAGGCCGCCGGGCCAGTGGGTTGCCAGTTGTTCCAGTTGACGGGCCAGTGCTTGACCGTTCTGCACGATGGAGAGGCCCGAGTTGTAGCGCACATAGATGGGGACGTAACCGAGCGTCTCGGCCAGCATCTCCCCGTGATTGACCGGCGCATCCTGATGCCGGGTCTGCCACTGCAGATCGTTCATGCACAGCCCGTGCACCATCAGCAGCACCCGTGCGCGAGGGGGCAGTGGCGCCGGCAGGGCCGGCCAGCTCAGGGGCTTGCCGAGATAACGCAGGGTCATGGGGGTGGCCAGGGCATTGTGACTCTCGACCAGCTTGTCCCCCATCACGCCATTGAGGGTGGCGAGCAGGGCGGCGCGGCTGGGGGTGTCGGGAATTTGCTGCAAAGGCGGGGCTGGCGGCAGACGGGCAAGCAGGCTATGGATACCGCTGCCCAGCGCGCTGGCAGCGCCATATACCCCCTTGTAAACCAGCCCGGTGATCCCCGCCGTCTTTCCTTCCTCCCGCCCCTTGAAGCCCATGCCGCTCAATACCGCCTGATGGACGGCCTCGGTGAGCTGTATCGTCGCAGGCAGGGCCTGAATGAACAGTCGGGTCAGCTCGCGAATATCCGCAAGATGCCAGGAGGAGGCGGGTTGCGGTGCTGTTGGTTGCGTCATGAAAAGCCCCTCTGAAGGTATCGCCGGCCGGCTCCCGCCCGGCAGCGGGGCGGCATGCATGACAACCAGCTTGCGCCGTTTGTCCCGGGTTTGCCAGTGACGTATCGGCGGGCTACCTAGTACGCTGACCGGCGGGCAGGGCAATCCGCTGGCAGAGGCGCTTATGCAGCTGATCAGGCAGGGTTGGTGGCTGGAGCAGGAGGTATTGGTACTGGCCAGGGGATGGCAAGCATGGCCACTGGATGGTGGTTTACGACTGATATCGCCACAAAAAAACCGCCATCAGGCGGTTTTTTTGTTCTGCCGGCCCTTATTTCAGGGCTTTCTTCAGCTTCTTGATCTTGCTCTCGTGCTTGGCAATTTTCTCAAGGCGGGCGGCAATCTTCTGCTTGATCTCTTTCTTGCTGACTTTGGCCATCTGGCGTGCTCCTTTTGCAGTGATGACACTTGCGGTGTCGGGGGTAGGTCAGTCCATGAAACGCCAGAGTGCCACAGGGTCGCTGATGACACCAACTTTTCGCTCAAAATAACAGCAAACGATGTGCTGAGGGGCGACCTTTTGCCGTGACGGGTCGCGGCAAGAAGAGGGGGATGGCGGGCAATCGGCAGGCACAAAAAAAGCGCCCCGCGGGGCGCTCTTGCTAGCAGGGCTGAGGGCGATCAAGCCTTTTTCAGGTAGGCGGCGACCAGCACGATCTGCACGCCGTTGACCTTGCCTTCGATGTGCAGCGGGTTGTTGGTGAGGCGGATGCCCTTCACCAGGGTGCCGCGCTTGGCGGTGAAGCCCGCGCCCTTGACGTCCAGATCCTTGATCAGGGTCACCGAGTCACCTTCGACCAATACGGCGCCGTTGGAGTCGACGGTGGGCACGCTGTCATCATCATCGCTGGCCATGCCCGCTTCGGCCCAGGCCTTGGTCTCTTCTTCCATGTACATCATGTCCAGCATGTCCTGGGCCCAGACCTCGCCTTGAGCGGAGAGGTTCTTCAACTGGCGCCACGCCATGACCTGTACCGCAGGCACCTGGCTCCACATGCTGTCGCCCAGGCAACGCCAGTGGTTGACCACTGTGGTCGCCGGCTGCTCCAGCTGGCCACGGCAGGTGTCGCACAGGGCAACGCTGTGATCATCATCGCTGGCCGGAGAGTGGGGGACCGCGAAGGCAGTCAGCGCCTGTTCGGCACCGCACAGTTCACACTTGGCGCCCGCGCGCGCTTGCAGGATGGCATTGATGGTCATGTTTTGGTTCCATTCACGTTGGTAAAATGGCCCGCGATGGGCAGGCCAAGATAATGAAGGGGCGGAATATACCACAAAACCCCGCTCTTTGTCAGGCTAAGCCCGGTCGCGGGCTTGCTGCCGACCAGCGGAGGCATCATCGGGACCTGTTGGCGCAGGAGGACTGCGGGGCAGCCATAACGGCGCAGCATAGATGAGGGTGCTTTTTGACGCGGGATCGCTAGAATGAGCCTCCATTTTGACGGCAGAACAGGGGCGCGCGTGCTGGCTCAACGTTTTCAACAACTGGATCGACTGCTGAGCGAAGCCCGGCACTGGTGGCAATACCAACCCTACCACCACCTGGACCTTGCCTTTGCCAAGGCGGCGCCGGCGCTGGCTGAGCGGCTCAATGCCCTGTCACTGGCCGAGATTGAGCGGCTCGATGGCGACATGCCCGCCCTGTGCGAGCTGCTGGCCCCCTGGATCCCGCAGGGGGCAGCGCTGCATGCCCTGAGCGCACTGCCGACCCTGACGGCCGAGCCCATCCCGTGCGAGCGGACCATGGCGATGTACATGCCGGGGCGCAAGCAGGCCCAGATTGAAGCCTTCACTGCCTGTCTGCCCGTGCACCGCGGCCCCTATCTGGAGTGGTGTGCGGGCAAGGGCCACCTGGGGCGACTGGTCTCCCTGCACCGCCAAGCCGAGGTGCTGAGCCTGGAGCTGCAGGCGCCACTGTGCGAAGAGGGGCGCCAGCTGGCCGCTCGCGACGGTGCCCGGATGGCATTTGTCTGTGCCGACGCCTTCGCCGATGAGACTTCCCAGCTGATCGCCCCGGCCCATCACGCCATGGCGCTGCACGCCTGTGGCGAGCTGCACACCCATCTGCTTGAACAGGTGGCGGCGCGCGGTGCCGAGGGGGTGACCCTCTCCCCCTGCTGTTATCACCTGATCCGCACCAGCCACTACCGCCCGCTCTCCGGCCCGGCCAAGGCCAGTGTGCTGCAGCTTGCCAAGAGCGATCTGAAGTTGCCGCTGCAGGAGACGGTCACCGGTGGCGCCCGCATCGCCCGCCTGCGCGAGCAGGAGGTGGCCTGGCGGCTGGCCTTTGATTGCCTGCAGCGCCAGGTGCGCGGGGTGGACGAGTATCTGCCGGTGCCCAACATGCAAAAGAGCCTGCTGACTGGCACCTTCGAGGATTTCTGTGGCTGGGCCGCCGAGCGAAAGGGGCTGGTGTTGCCGGCCGGCCTCGACTACGCCGGGTTTCTGGCAAAGGGGGAGGCGCGCTATGGCGATGTCGCCCGCATGGAGCTGGTACGTCACCTGTTTCGTCGCCCGCTGGAACTCTGGCTGGTGCTGGATCGCGCCCTCTTCCTGCAAGAGCAGGGCTACCGGGTGGAGGTGGGCGAGTTTTGCGACAAGCCCATGACCCCCCGCAATATCCTGATCCGCGCGGTGCGAACACGGCACGGATAAGCGGCGGGCCTCGTCGCGGCGGGGCCCGTTGCAGCGCTGTGCGGTTTGCCCTTTGGTGCTTCTCGTTGATGGGATCTTGTCGTTGAAAGAGCGGCGTGACCGCTCTTTTCTCATTTTTCTTCGGTTTATTTTCATATAGCCGAAAGGCTCGCCATCACATCGCTTCACAATGCATTTTATGCTCGCCAACCGGCAGAGTGAATTGGCTCACAGTTCCTACAACATTCTTAATTTTCATCGTGAATTTAGTGGCCTGGAGGATTATTCTCGAGGCGACTCTTATCCCGACGTTATTCTGACATAAGGACTGTCTGTTATGTTCAAGCCTACACAGTGTGCCTGGCTGGTTGCGGCTGCCTGCGCATTGCCAAGTTATGCCATGAATATTCAACCCGATCCGCAAAATGCCGGTGGATATGTCATTGCCGCCCCGGATCTGGCGGCGGTGGAAAAAACCAAGACGGCCAATCCCATGTACGGGATTTGGGCAAAGGCGTTGGCGACACGTTCCAATACCATTGTCGATGCCATCAAACCAAGGGCGGTCAGCAATCCGGATAACGTCAAGCGGGTCGAGCGGGTATTCACCGAATCGGATTGGGATTATTTAACCCAGATGGCGGCGCCGGAATATACCTATGAACGCTTCTTGCGGGCGGTTGGTAAATTCCCGGCTTTCTGCGGTGAATATACCGATGGCCGCGATGCCGATGCCATCTGCAAAAAATCCATCATCACCGCCTTTGCCCATTTCGCCCAGGAGACCGGCGGTCACATCGCCAAGGAGAATATCTCCGACAACCCGCTGGCGCTGGAGGAGTGGCAGCAGGCGCTGGTGCACGTGCGCGAGATGGGCTGGTCGGAGGGGCAGACCGGCTACACCACCGGCTGCGGCCAGAACGACTGGCAGAACAAGAAGTGGCCATGCAGCACAGGCCAGGGTTATTTCGGCCGCGGCGCCAAGCAGCTCTCCTATCACTTCAACTACGGCGCCTTCTCCGAGGCGATGTTTGATGGCGATGCGTCCGTGTTGCTCAACAACCCCGGGTTGGTGGCCGACTCCTGGCTCAACCTCGCCTCCGCCATCTGGTTCTTCCTGACGCCGCAGGCACCCAAACCCGCCATGCTGCACGTGATTGATCGCACCTGGGTGCCCTCCCAGCGCGAGATCGCCGCCGGCATCGGCTACGGCTTTGGTACCACCATCAACGTCATCAATGGCGGCATCGAGTGCGGCGAGCAGAACAAGAACAAGGGCCAGCCGGTCAACCGCATCCGCTACTGGGAAGGGCTCGCCGAGCACTATCAGATCCCCGTCAAGGCCGACGAGAAGAACACCTGCTGGCAGCAGACCCCCTATGGCAGCCTCAACCTCAACGGTGCCACCGACGTGCTCTACACCAACTGGGACGGCAACTGGAAGTACTATCCGGATCGGCCCGGCGGCTACTCGTTCGAATGTGAGCTGGTGGGGTTCCAGACAGCCTACTCGGCACTGGTGCCGGGGGATTACGAGAAGTGCGTGACCAACTTCTACGGCTCCCACGCCAACTGGCCCAAGGTGCGGGTAGTGGCCAAACTGGATCCTGCGCCGGTTGATCCGACCGATCCTCCCGTGGGGGATGTGGCCGCCTGGAGCGCCAGCAAGGTCTATACGGCGGGCAACAAGGTGAGCTACAAGGGCGCCATCTATCAGGCCAAGTGGTGGACCCAGGGCAATGAACCGGGCAAGGGTGATCCCTGGGTGCTGGTGCCGGCGAAATAGCGTAAAGCGGCTGGTATCAATAAACACGGCAATGGATAACACCTCTCTTGCCAAGTCGGGGGACATATTGTCCCCCTTTTCGATATCCGGCCTGCAAAAAATAAAACCAGTGTCTAATTTTGCAGGATAGAGTGCGGTGCTGGATCTCTATCAGCGTATAAGCGTGCTCGGTGATAAAAATATCCGGCAACAATGGCTGAGGGGGGCATAGTCAGTCAAAAATATCGCGCTGGCCCTGTTTTTAATCTTGGCTGTGTGTCATCGGATATTATTTATTAGGGCCGAAATTGGTGACTGCCAGGTGTTATTGTGCTGCCTCCTTTTTGTCACTAGGTACCCATCGCCCGAATATTCATCTCTATGGAAGCAGGCATATCCAGCGGTTAAAAAGCATTGGCCATTACCCCGCAATGGGGTATCACTGTGTCGATGAGTGCAAATCAAAGGAGACTTCATGTTCAATATTGCCATGCATTTTGAAATCCCGGTGACGGATATGGCGCGTGCCACGGCGTTTTACCGCCGTGTGTTTGGCATCGAGTTCGAGTTGACCCAGATTGATGGCAACGAGATGGCATTGTTCCCGCTGATGGAAGGGGTGGAGGGTTGCTCCGGCGCCTTGGCCAAAGGGGAGAGCTATGTGCCCAGTATCGACGGCACGCGGATCTATTTCGCGGTCAGCGAGATTGAGCGGGTGATGGCGATGGCCCTGGAAACCGGGGCCCGGCTGCTCTACCCGGTAACTCAGGTTGGGGAGGGCATCAAGGTGGCCGAGTTTCAGGACTTGGAAGGTAATCGGATTGCATTGCAGGAGCGTTGGCTGCCGGCCTCGTGAGCTATCCCACAGCCGGTTTTGTGATGATAGTACCGGCCGGCCTGTTTCAGAGCGAATCCTTCCAGCTGGCGAGCCAGATCTTCATCGATGAAAAGCCGGACTTCTACGAGCTGAAAAACGAGACACCGACCCTGACCGGTCAGCAGGTGTTCGAGCAGTTTGCGTCCAAGCCGTGAGAACGGGCTGCGCGAGCATCGGCCGCAATCAAAGGAACAGACAATGCAACTGGTGGTGATGCGCCATGGGCAAACCCCGGCCAATGCCGAGGGGCGCTATCAGGGGGCGCTGGATATCGGTCTGAGTGACACCGGGGTGGCCCAGATCAGATCGCAGGCAAGGGCGCTGGCCTTGGCGCAGGCTCCGTTTCAGCGGCTGCTGAGCTCCCCTTTGCTGCGGGCACGGCAAAGCGCGGCCCTGGTGGCGGACGAGCTGGGGTTGCCGGTGACGCTCGTCCCCGCTTTTCGTGAGCGCCATGTCGGGGTGTTCGAGGGACTGACCCAACAAGAGGCGAGGGAGCGTTACCCTGCGCTGTGGGCACGCAACATCACCCGGCGCTGGGCCGAGGCCCCACCTGGGGGCGAATCGCTGGACGAAGTCATTGCCCGGGTCGGGCTGGGACTGGCAGAACTGGCGCAGAGCGGCCGCCAGGAACGGGTGCTGCTGGTGGCGCACGGCGTAGTGGCCAAGGTGATCCGGGCGTTGACCGTGGCGGGATTTGACGACTTCTTCGAGTGGCAGCTGGCCAACGGGGCCGTGCTGGAGGTGTCGCTGGCATGTGGCGACGCTGGCGGGCCGCTGAGTTTCTTTGCCCGACGCGTATTGCCTGTCAGGGGGTATCTGGCAGTGCTTTTCTTAAGCAGTTGCGCCCCTGTTTCTTGGCCAGATAGAGGGCGGTATCGGCCCGGCGCACCATGCGTTCCACCGTATCCTGCGGGCCCAGGCTGGCACTGATGCCGATGCTGATGGTGAGCGGCACCTCGGTGCCTGGGCCCAGCTGATGCAACTGCGACTCGACGGCGAGGCGGATCCGCTCCGCACTGGCCCAGGCCAGCTCCAGCGAGGTTTCCGGCAGCTGCACGATGAACTCCTCGCCGCCCCAGCGGCCCAGCATGTCCACCTCCCGCAGCTGTTTGGCAACCCGTCTTACCAGGCTGAGAATGGCCTGATCCCCTTGTTGATGGCCATAGGTGTCGTTGATCTGCTTGAAGTGATCGATGTCGATCAGCAGCAGGCTCATGGTGTGGCCGAAGCGCTGACAGCGTTGCATCTCCAGCTTGACCAGCTCGTCGAAGCGGCGCCGGTTGGCGATCCCGGTGAGGGGATCCGTGGTGGCCGCCACCTTGAGCTCCTCCACCAGCCGGGCCCGTTCCGAGATATCCCGCAGGATGGCGGTCATCTCGGTAGTCTGACCCAGATTGATCTTGGCGATGGTCACCTCCAGCGGAAATTCGCTGCCGTCGCGGCGCAGCCCCATCACGGAGGCGCGGGCATGCATGGGGCGCGAGTTGATGGGGGAGTTGCTGAAGGCCTTGAAGTAGCCATCGTGGTTGGCCCGAAAGCGCTGGGGCAGCAGGGTCTCCAGCCGTTTGCCGAGGTAGCTCTCGTCCACCCCGAACATCTCGCAGGCAGCGGTGTTGATAAGTTCGATGCGCGACTCGCTGTTGACGCTGATGATGCCGTCGTAGGCGGAGTTGACCACCGCCTCGAAGCGCTTGCGGCTCATCTTGAGCGCCTCTTCCAGCTGCTTTTTGGCGGTGATGTCGATGGCGGTGACCATGATGCGGGTGATGCGGGACTGCTCGGGAATAATGGGGGAGATGACAAAACGCCACCAGCTGGTGCGCGACAGGGTGTCGATGGGCAGCTCGCTCTCGAGCCCCGTCTGCTGGCTCACGCACTCGTGCATCGGCTGCTCGATGCTGCCGGTGATGTAGCGGGGAAACATTTCATTCAGGCGCTTGCCGATGCTGCCGAGCACGTCCAGCTCGAAGGCTTGGGCAAAGGTGTCGTTGGCGGAGACCAGGGTAAAGCGATCGTCGTCGTCGAGGGAAAACACTGCAACGGCGGCACCGATGGCATCGAGAGACGACTTGATGTCGGCATGGGAACCCTGTGTGAACATGCAACCTCCATGGCGAATAACGTATTGATATTCAGTATAGTGCGGCCGTTTTTGATCCTTGTCCCGCAGGCAGAAGCAACACCTTGCCACTGGGTGGGCGGTGGTCAGCCCCGCCAGATGGACTGGCTCGACGCCATCGGCTGGGCTTTACTTGCTGGCATCCGCAAGCGAGCTGGCCGGCATGGCCAGTCATCCCACAGCAAACTAGCACGGAGCGCGTCATGAAGATCAGCATCGAGGCACATATCGAGCAGGAGATAGAGGCCGTCTGGTGGGCCTGGAACGATCCGGACTGCATCGCCAGATGGAATGCGGCCTCCAGCGACTGGCACACCACCGGCAGCCGGGTCGACTTGGTGGTGGGCGGGCGTTTTTGCCATCACATGGCGGCCAAGGATGGCAGCGCCGGTTTTGATTTCACCGGCACCTTTACCCGGGTGGAGGCACCGACCCGCCTCTCGTTCGTGATGGATGACGGGCGCGAGGTGGATGTGCAGTTTGCGAGCGAGCCGGGCGGCACCTGGGTGCAGGAAACCTTCGATGCCGAGACGAGCCACACCCCGGCCCAACAGCAGGCGGGCTGGCAGGGGATCCTCGACAATTTCAAGCGTTATGTGGAGGCGGCGGGCTAGGGGAGGTGCCTGCGTCCATAAAAAAACCACCGCCAGGTCGCGGTGGTTTTTTTATGCTGCTTTGCACGTACGCCAGAGCATGCCAGAGGACGAAGGCTACTCCTCGATATCCAGCAGCACCAGGATGGCGCTGTCGCCGCCCCACTCGCGGGGGGCCTGATGGAACGCCTGCACGTTGGGGTGCTGGGCCAGCCAGCTTGGAATGCGCTGCTTGAGGATATGTTTGCCGATGCCGTGCATCACGGAGGCGACGTGGATGTTCTCTTTTTGGCAGAGGGTCAGCAGGGCCGCCAGCTCCTGTTTGGCCTGCTGCTGGTTCATGCCGTGCAGGTCCAGGTAGATCTCCGGCGGATAGCTGCCGCGCTTGAGCTTTTTCAGCTCGAATTTTGACACATCTTCGCGCACGTAACGGGTCGGTCCATCGGCCTCGAGATGGGGCTGGTACTCATCGCTGAAATAGTGGTCAACCCCAAGCTTTTCGCGGCTCTCACGCAGTTCGCGTTTCTGCTTGACCGGGCGCAGGTCGGCCCTTATGGTATCTTGCTTGATTTTCCGGGTACCTTTTATCGCATCGCGGAACAGCTGGGTTTCCTCGTCTGTCGGTGAGGGCGTTTTTTTCATCAGGTACTCGTCTTGCTCGCTGTATAGAATTCTCGGGCCGGATATTACTCGACTTGGAGGTGGATTTGGACAAGATATTTATCGATGAGGTGGTTGCCGAGATGCACACCATCCAGGACATGTTGCGCTGGGCCATGAGTCGTTTCAACGACGCCGGGATCTTCTACGGACATGGTACCGACAACGCCTGGGATGAAGCCGTGCAGCTGGTACTGCCCGCGCTACATCTGCCGCCGGACGTGGATCCGGGCATGCGCCACTCCCGTCTGACCACCAGCGAACGGCACCGTATCGCCGAGCTCATCATCCGCCGCGTGCAGGAGCGGGTACCGGCCGCCTACCTGACCAACAAGGCCTGGTATGCCGGTTGGGAGTTCTACGTGGACGAGCGAGTGCTCATTCCCCGTTCCCCCATCGCCGAGATGGTGGCCAACCGCTTCTCTCCTTTCCTCAAGCATGAACCGACCCGGATCATGGACCTGTGCACCGGCTCCGGCTGCATCGCCATCATCATGGCCCACGAGTTCCCACAAGCCGAAGTGGATGCCATCGACATCAGCGTCGATGCCCTCAACGTGGCCGAGCGCAACATCAACGATCACGGCTTGGAGCAGCAGGTCATTCCGATCCGCTCCGATCTGTTCCGCGATCTGCCGGTTGGCGACAAGTACGATCTCATCGTCTCCAACCCGCCCTACGTGGATTCCGAAGACATGTCGGATCTGCCGGACGAGTTTCGTCACGAACCCGAGCTGGCGCTGGCCTCCGGCTCTGACGGCCTCAAGCTCACCAAGCGCCTGCTGGCCAATGCCGCCGACTTCCTCAAAGAGGACGGCGTGCTGGTGGTCGAGGTGGGCAACAGCATGATCCATCTGGAAGCCCAGTTCCCGGACGTGCCCTTTACCTGGGTCGAATTCGAGAACGGCGGTCACGGCGTGTTCGTGATGAGCCGTGCCGATCTGGTGCAATACCAGGACTATTTCGCGATTTACAAGAGCTAAGCAGGAGCACTCATGGCAGGGAACAGTTTCGGCCAACTCTTTCGTGTGACGACCTTCGGCGAGAGCCACGGCCTGGCGCTGGGCGCCGTGGTCGACGGCTGCCCGCCGGGACTGGAGATCAGCGAAGCGGATCTGCAGGGGGATCTGGACCGGCGCAAGCCCGGCACCTCCCGCTACACCACGCCGCGCCGCGAGCCGGACGAGGTGAAGATCCTCTCCGGGGTGTTCGAGGGCAAGACCACCGGCACCTCCATCGGGCTCTTGATCGAGAACACCGATCAGCGCTCCAAAGACTACTCCGACATCAAGGACTTGTTCCGTCCGGGCCACGCCGATTACACCTATCACCAGAAGTACGGCCAGCGCGACTATCGCGGCGGCGGTCGTTCCTCCGCCCGTGAAACCGCGATGCGGGTGGCGGCGGGGGCCATTGCCAAGAAGTACCTGAAACAGGTGCACGGCATCGAGATCACCGGTTTCCTCTCCCAGCTCGGCCCCATCAAGGCAGAAGCCTTCGACGCGGCGCAGATCGAACAGAATCCCTTCTTCTTCCCCGATGCGGGCAAGCTGGAAGCGCTCGATCAATACATGCGCGACCTGAAAAAAGAGGGCAACAGCATCGGTGCCAAGGTGCAGGTCATCGCCAGCAATGTGCCGGTGGGCCTCGGTGAGCCTGTGTTCGATCGCCTCGACGCCGACATCGCCCATGCCATGATGGGCATCAATGCGGTGAAAGGGGTGGAGATTGGCGACGGGTTCGCGGTGGTGGAGCAAAAAGGCTCCGAGCACCGTGACGAGATGACCCCGGCCGGCTTTGCCAGCAACCATGCGGGCGGCATTCTGGGCGGCATCTCGTCGGGTCAGGATATCGTGGTGAGCTTAGGCTTAAAGCCTACCTCCAGCATCACGGTACCGGGCAAGACCATCACCACAGAGGGTGAGGCCACCGAGATGATCACCAAGGGTCGTCACGATCCTTGCGTCGGCATCCGTGCCGTGCCCATCGCCGAGGCGATGCTGGCACTGGTGCTGATGGATCACCTGCTGCGCCACCGTGCCCAGAACCAGGGCGTGCTGACGCATACCCCGCAACTGCGCTGATCGGCCTGTTCACTGCTCGGCTGATCGAGTAGTGCAGCCACAGACACAGTCAAAAGGCGACCTCAGGGTCGCCTTTTTCATGGGCCTTCATCGCGCTGGGTTATTGGTTGGGTGTCACCTGCTCAGCCGCCGGGTTGTCGAGCCGGCAGGGGGGCGGCGCCACATCACGGCCGGGTGGGGGCAGGCCGGCAATCACCTCATTGACCTGGGTGAGCTGCTCGTCGGTGACGGCCGAGCTGGCAAACATCAGGCTGACCGGTTGGTGATGGAGCAGCAACTGACAGCGGATAAAGCCGTCGGCCCCCAGCTGTTGCAGCCGGTAGCGGGCGTATTGCCACTCCATGATGACGCCGTCCAGCCGGCGGGCCAGCAGCAGATCGACCAGCCGGTCATCCGCGTTGTATTCACTCGCCTGCTTGAGGGCGGGGCACGCTTCCATCAGCTGGATGGGGCGGGTGCCGCGCAGCTTGCCAAGGCGCAGCTGGCTTTGCTGGCAAAGCTGTGGCAGGTCTGACACCGCCAGCCAGGGATCACGCTGGCCCGGGATGGGGTTGTTGCTCAGCAGCACGAAGGTACTGCGCCGATAGGGCACCGAGAAGCGGGCAAAGGCGCGCCGCTCCGGCGTATCGAGAGCCCCCATGGCCACGTCCAGCTGCTGCTGTTCGAGCAGATGGATGGCCCTGGCCCAGGGCAGGTTGCGAAAGTGGGATTCCAGCCCCGCCTGGCTCAGGATCTGGCGGGTCAGGGTGACGTCCAGCCCATCCAGCGTCCCCTGGGGATTGATGTAACTGAACGGGGGCCAGTGACTCCAGGCCACCGACAACCTGGGCTTGGCCTGCAGCGGCAGAGAGAGCCCAACTGCCAGCAGGAAGAGCAAGAGCCAGCCAGGGGCGGCCGACAGAAGATGAACACGCATGAACCTGAACCTCCTTGTACAGGACGGATGCGGCGGTATCGCCGTTATCTGGCATCAAGCATAGCCTGATTCGAATGAGTTCTTGAGCGGCTTTTCCGGGCGGGACGGTGACCTGCTTTTGGCAAACATGCTGGGAGGAACGTCACATTTTTCTCGTTTCTCCTCAATAACTCCGTTAGACTGCGCCCCTATTCTTTCCCCTTTGCTCTGCTCCCCGGGGAAATCGTTGTGTTCTCAACAGGCCCGAGTCTGGCGAGATGGCATCGGCTCAGCAGAGGAGCCCCATCCCGGATTGTCGGCGCCCCTATCCCTAGCAGGTAACTATGAGTTTTACTTCCCTCGGTCTGGCCGAACCCTTGTTGCGTGCCGTTGCCGAGCAAGGCTACGACACCCCGTCTCCCATTCAGCAACAAGCGATCCCGGCGGTACT
This sequence comes from Aeromonas sp. FL131, assembly GCF_049860615.1. Lineage (NCBI taxonomy): Bacteria > Pseudomonadati > Pseudomonadota > Gammaproteobacteria > Aeromonadales > Aeromonadaceae > Aeromonas > Aeromonas sp. FL131. The sequence goes on along the minus strand of NZ_CP187595.1, from coordinate 1,961,311 downwards.
GGCTGGCCGTGATCTGATGGCCGCCGCCCAGACCGGGACCGGCAAGACCGCAGGTTTTACCCTGCCGATGTTGCAGCGTCTGACTGAAAGCAAGCGCAAGGTCTCCCCGAACCGCATCCGTGCCCTGGTGCTGACTCCGACCCGCGAGCTGGCCGCCCAGGTGGGCGAGAGCGTGCGCAACTACGGCAAACATCTGCCGATCCGCAGCCATGTGGTATTTGGCGGCGTGAGCATCAACCCGCAGATGATGGCCACCCGCCGTGGTCTGGACGTGCTGGTGGCCTGCCCGGGCCGCCTGATGGATCTCTACAACCAGAACGCCGTCAAGTTCGACGAAGTGGAAATCCTGGTGCTGGACGAAGCGGATCGCATGCTCGACATGGGCTTTATCCGCGATATCCGCCGCATCCTGGCCCTGTTGCCGAAGAAGCGCCAGAACCTGCTGTTCTCCGCCACCTTCGCCGACGAGATCCGCGAACTGGCCACCGGTTTGCTGGACAACCCGGCGGTGATCGAAGTGACCCCGCGCAACAGCACCGCCGAGCGTATCGAGCAGCTGGTACACCCGTGCGACAAGGCCAACAAGATTGCGCTGTTGAGCCATCTGGTCACCAGCAACAACTGGCAGCAGGTGCTGGTGTTCACCCGTACCAAGCACATGGCCAACCGCGTCGCCGAGACCCTCGACAAGAACGGCGTCAGCGCCGCCGCCATCCACGGCAACAAGAGTCAGGGTGCCCGTACCCGCGCCCTGGCCGGTTTCAAGGATGGCAGCGTCAAGGTGCTGGTGGCGACCGACATCGCCGCCCGTGGTCTGGACATCGACAAGCTGCCGCAGGTAGTCAACTTCGAGCTGCCGAACGTGGCGGAAGACTACGTGCACCGCATCGGTCGTACCGGCCGTGCTGGCGCCGCCGGTCATGCCATCTCCCTGGTCGCGGCCGATGAAGGCAAGCTCATCAAGGCCATCGAGCGGCTGACCAAGCAGAACATTCCGTGCGAGCAGGTGGCCGGTTTTGAAGCTTCCCGCGAAACCCTCGACAACATCGCCCGTGGCATCGGCGCGCCGCTGCGCAAAGAGCCGCGCGATCCGAGCGAGCAGCGCCGTGCGCCGCGCCCGCAAGGTCAAGGCCAGCGTCAGGGTGCCGGTCGCTCTGCCAACGGTGGCAATGGCGGCGGTAACCGCTCCGGCAACGGTGGCAAGCCCAAGCCCCAGGGTGGCCAGCGCCCGGAAGGCGGCGCCGGCAAACCGGCTCAGGCTCGTCGTCCCCGTCGCGCTACCCACAACCAGTAAGCGGCCTGGGAGCCTGCTCCCCGCTCGGTTGATGTAAAAAGCCCCGCCAGTCTGGCGGGGCTTTTGTATATCTAGGAGTCGGCCGAGTGAGGCGGGGCAGTGCCCGTCATTCGCCATAGAGGGTGATTTGCAACACGTTGGCGATGGCGCTGCCGTTCCAGTGGTACTCCAGATGGCGGGGCTGATGGACGCGGCTGACCAGGCGCGGGCGATAGAGCAGGTAGCAGTCGTGGCCGCTGTGGCGCACCGAGCGGTAACAGATGCCGTCCACATCCAGGGCTTTCTGCTCGCGGGCGAAGGCCTGGGAATACCCGTAGTCGGTCGCATGGTAGAGCGGTGTGGCGAGAAAGGCTTCGCCGGTAATGTCGACCAGGCTGGCGCTGAATTCGGCATGGATCACCCGCATCTGCACTTTCTGGGCGGGTTCACGGGTGTAGCCGAAGACGCGCTCCTGGTGGTAGACCGTCTCCTTGATGGCGGTGTCGAGGCTGGGGGCGCAGTAATAACCGCCAAAATCACCGGTGGTGAAGCGGGCCCCTTCCGGATTGAGGTGGGTGAAGGCGGCCATCACATGGCTGCCGCCGGGCAAGCCTACCAGCCAGTCCGCTTTCGGTACCCGCGTCAGCTCGCCGGCCTCTTCCCTCAGCCTGTCGTTGGTCAGCGCCTCGATGGCCCAGACTGCCTCCAGTTCGTCGGCGTTGGCCACATCCTCATAGAGGCAGATGGTGGGGTAGCGGCTCGGGATGATCCGGTAGGCGGACTCGTCCTTGAATGCACGCTGCGGGGGAGTCTGCATCAGGCTATGCCTCCGCGCCAGGCGTGCAGGCGGGTAGCGACCTCATAGAGATCGGCCACGCGGCCACCCTGCATCACCTCCATGGCGCTGCGGCCGGCGAAGAAGGGGTGGCTGTTGGACTTGCGTACCCAGCCATAGATACTCTCGTCCGCGCTGAACAGCACCCGCAAGCTCTTGTGAATGTTGAGCAGGTAGCTCATTCGCTCCTGCAGATCCGCACTCAGTCTGATCCCGCCGTGGGACTCCTTGTACTTGTTCAAGGTTGAACGGGAAGAGATGCCGAGCAGTCGCAACTGTTCATCTGTGTTGCACTGCCATTTGTCCAGGATGCGAAACACCACCGGCAGCGCCTTGCTGGGATCAACGGCGCCATCTTGCCGTTGAACGTGTGCGGTTGCGACCATGTCAGGCTCCTTGCGGGATTGAGCGTGTGTTCTGTTGCCAAAAAGGCGATCTGTTATCAGTGTACAAGAACTGTTCACATATATACAGGGTGTCGATGTATTGTGCATATATGAATGCGTGGTGTATCAGAGAGATGATCACCGCGCCAGCGGCTCCCTTTATATCGATGGCATGTACCGATGGCATAGAAAAAGCCCCGCCAACTGGGTTGGCGGGGCTTTTGTGCTTTTGCTATTGGGGCATGCAATACCGGCTCTGGCTTAGAGCGCGGGCAGCAATCCCATGCTGACGCTTATCTGCACCCCGACGATCAGCACCCCCATGGCGCCGGCAAGGCCCAGGGCCAGCACGCCGCCCGGGGCGCGGTAGTGGTGCGCCTCGGTTTGCTTGCGGCTCTGCCACACCAGGGCCACCGGCAGCAGCACCGCCAGCACCGCCAGCGCAATGGCGGCGTAACCGAGCGCCATGATGAAACCCTGCGGGAAGTAGAGGGCAAACAGCAGGGGCGGCACGAAGGTGATGAGGCCGGTCTGGGTGCGACCTTGCCAGTTGTCCTTGCGACGGGTCACCTTGGCCATGAAGTCGAACAGTCCCAGCGTCACCCCGAGGAAGGAGGTGGCCAGCGCCAGATCGGCGAACAGGTGCATCGCCTGGTTGAAGGCGGGCCAGCTCACCAGATTGCCGACGTTGGCCAGCAGGCTGTCCAGCGCCCCGCCGGTCTGGATCAGGGATTGTTGACCTAGCAGCCCCAGGATGGCGACTTGCCACAGCACGTAGAGGATGAGCGGCAGGGCGGAGCCCCACACGAACACCCGGCGCAGCTGCTTGGGGCAATCCCCCAGGTAGAGCATCACGCTCGGGATGGAGCCGTGAAAACCGAACGAGGTGAAGATGACCGGCAGGCCTGCCAGCAACAAGCCCTGACCGAGCGGCATGGAGAGCAGGTGTTGCCCCTCGGCACGCGGCAGCAGCAGCCCGAGGACAGCCACCATGATCACCAGCTTGACGGTGAACATCAGTCGGTTGAGGTAATCCACCTGTTTGGTGCCAACGCACACCATGCCGCCAAACAGCAGGGTAAAGGCCCAGGCCGCCTGCTCCTGGCTGAGGGGCAGGCCGGCATCGGCCAGCGCCTGGGCCAACAGGCTGCTGCCGCCGCTGATGTAGGCGGAGGCCAGCGAGTAGAACAGCATCAGAATGCAGAAGGAGGCAATGCGCTTGCCCCAGGGGCCGAGCAGGTGATCCGCCAGCTGGTGCAGGTACCACTTGCCGGTGTTGAGGCTGGCTTCCACCTGCAGCATGGCGGTAAAGGCCATCAGGCCCCAGAGACCGATCATCAGGAGCAGGGTGACGGGCCCGCCAAGGGAGGAGGAGGCCAGCGGCAGGGCCAGCATGCCGGCGCCTATGGTGGTGCCGGCAATCAACAGGGTACATCCCAGGGTTTTGGTATTCATGGTGTCCATCCGAATCGAGAAACTGCGCCGTGCGCAGCAGGCATATGAGGTGTTGGCAAGGCGCCTCCGGGGTCGAGACCGGAGGCTAGCAATATCGGAGTGAACCCATCGTTACGAAAAATCCGCTTGTTGTAAAAGATGGTTGCCAACTTAGCGAATTAAAATGTTGGATACAAGCGTGTAAAGGCGGATTTTGTACTGGGTGGGTAGAATAAGTGGAAATAAAAGATGACAGGAGTGCGCCTTGGCTGGTGAAAAAAAGCGCCGCTACGAACCGGGTCGCAGCGGCGCGTGATGCAGAGAGGATTAGCGGCGGCGCTTGAGGGTACGGCTCACATAGTGCAACCCGCACTGATATTCACCGCCAATCGCCTTGAGGGCCAGCTCCAGCGCCTGGCTGGCGAGGGCATCGTGTTGCTGGGGCAGGGAGTTGATGCCGAAGGGGAGAAAATCGAGCAGGCGATCGTCGCCAAAGGTGGCCATGGCCAGCCGGCTCATGTCGGTCTCCTGTTCCAGCAGATAGTCGAGCACCCCCTCCATCAGAATGTAGGAGGTGGCCACCAGTGCCTGGGGCAGCTGGCCGAGCTGTTGATGCAGCGTCTTGATCAGGCGGTAGCCCTCGGCGCGGGAGAAGTGGGCCCCTTCACACAGATGGCAAGCCGTGCTGTGGCTGGCGACGGCCTGCTCGAAGCCTGCCTTGCGTTCACGGCTGATCGTGAGCGCCGGCAGCGCGGTGATCAGGGCGATGTGCTTGATTGCCGGCGAGAGCAGGGAGGCGGTGAGATCGCAGCTCGCCTTCTGGTTTTCGCTGGCCACGGTGACGAACTTGTCGGCCGCCATGGCCCGGTCGATGGCGAGCACCTGGATGCCGCGCGTCTGCAGGCCGAGGTAGAAGGGATCTTCGGGTGGCAGGCAACTGGCCACCAGCAGTGCATCCACGTGGCGACTGGCCAGCATCTCGGCCAGCTCTTTCTCGGTAGCGGGGTCATCTTCCGAGCAGACGATCAGCAGCTGATAACCCTGTACCCGCGCCCCTTGTTCCAGCCGTTTGGCGAGCTTGGCATAACTGGCGTTCTCCAGGTCGGGCAGGATGAAGCCCAGGGTCTTGGTCTGGCCACCGCGCAGGGAGGCGGCGCGGCTGTCCGGCTGGTAGTTGTGGGCGGTGACCACCGCCATCACCTTGTCGCGGGTGGCCTGGCTGATGCGGTATTGGTCGGCCTTGCCATTGATCACATAGCTGGCCGTGGTGCGCGAGACACCGGCGAGGGCGGCGATTTCATCCAGTTTCATCATGTTGGCTCTGTTTGAGTTGCAAGGCCCACGGGCACTGCCTGGTGAGGGCACCGAAAAGTGTGCGCGGGATCATATCATTGAAAAGCACTCTTTGTGGGTACTTGATCAATTCGCTGAAACGATTCAGTCTGAGTGTAAGTGAAACGATTCAGCTTGTCAGCAGACAATCGATGGCCGGGCATAAAAATCGGGTATGACCCGCGAAGGGATGCAATCCGGTCTATTGTCAGCAGGCGAGTGGTAAGAATGGTTATGTTTGATGAGCCGGTACGGCCAGGCCGCCCGGCACCTGATGGAGAATCTCTATGTTGAAGTTGGCGCGACAGCAGATCCTGCTGGGGCAGTCGGTGGCGACCAAGGCCGAAGCCATTGCCCTGCTGGCAGGCAAACTGACCGAAGCCGGTCTGGTGGAAGCGGGATATGTAGATGGCATGCTGGCGCGTGAAGCGCAGCACGCCACCTATCTTGGCAGCGGCATCGCCATTCCCCACGGCACCACCGACACCCGGCATCTGGTGAAGAACACCGGCGTCATGGTGGCCCAGTTCCCGCAGGGGATCGAGTGGGATGAGGGGCAGATCGCCTATGTCGCCATCGGCATCGCCGCCAAGTCCGACGAGCATCTGGGCATTTTGCGCCAGCTCACCCACGTGCTGGGTGACGAGCAGGCGGCGGCGCAATTGAAAGAGGCCACCGATGCCGACACCATCATCAATATCCTGACCGGTGCGACGGCGGCCAAAGAGGTGCAGTTCCTGGCTTTGGCCGACTTCCCGGCGGACGATCGCGACCAGCTGCTGCTGGGCGCAGCCGCCCGCGCCAAATCCGCCGGCTGGGGCGATGCCGCCATGGTGAGCGCCCTGCTGGCAAGTGAACCCGCCTACCTGGGCGAGGGCATTTGGCTGGCCCGGACGCAAGCAGCCCAGACCGGCTGGGTGCTGGCCACCCCGAGCAGCGCGCTGAGCGCTGGTGATCTGCCGGTCAGCGCCCTGCTGCTGCTGTGCGCCGCAGATAGCGGCCATCTGGCGCAGCTCGACAACCTGGCCAAACTGGCCGCTGCCGGTCAGCTGGCTACGCTGGCAAGTGGCGAGGGGCTGGCCATGTTGCAAGCGGGGCCGGCCAGCGGTCTTAGTGAAACTTTCACCATCATCAACCCCCACGGGTTGCACGCCCGTCCGGGCGCCATGCTGGTCAAGGTGGCCAAAGAGTATGAATCCGATATTCGCGTGGCGAATCTGGATGGCAGCGGCGAAGCGGTCTCCGCCAAGAGCCTGATGAAGGTGATTGGCCTTGGCGTCAAGTGCGGGCACCGTCTGGCGTTTCGTGTTGAAGGCCCGGATGCCGAAGCGGCGCTCAAGGGCATAGGCGCCGCCATTGCGGCCGGTCTGGGCGAGGGGGCGCACTGATGGACATAGTGACCATCACCCTCAATCCTGCGCTCGATCTCACCACCCGTCTCGAGGCGATGAGCCTGGGCGAGGTGAACCTGGTGAGCGAGGCCAACCTGCGTGCGGCGGGCAAGGGGATCAACGTCGCCATGGTGCTCAAGGACTTGGGCCGCGAGGTGGGCGTCACCGGCTGGCTTGGCGCCGATAACCAGCAGAGCTTCGTCTCCCTGTTTACGGAACGTGCTCTGGCCGATCACTTCGTGCGCGTGGCGGGCAGCACCCGCATCAACGTCAAGATCTCCGAGCAATCCGGTCGGGTCACCGATCTCAACCTGCCGGGGCTCACCATCCACCAAGGGGAAGTGAGCGCGCTGGAGCAGGCCATCGACCAACTGGCAGCGCACGCCGACTGGTTTGTGCTGGCGGGCAGCCTGCCCAAAGGGGTGGCCCCCGATTACTGCGCCCATCTTATCCGCCTGCTCAAGGCCAAGGGCAAGCAGGTGATCTTCGATTGCAGCGGCGCGGCCTTAAGCGAAGGGATCAAGGCGGCGCCGACCCTGGTCAAACCCAATCTGGAAGAGCTGAGCCAGTGGGCGGGCCGCCCCATCAAGACCCTGAGCGAGCAGGCCGAATGTGCCCGCGCGCTGCAGGCAAGCGGCATCCCCAACGTGGTGATCTCCAACGGCGCCGATGGCCTCATCTGGTTTGCCCCGGATGCCGTCTGGCAGGCGATTCCGCCGCGCATGCAGGTGGTCAGCACGGTCGGTGCCGGCGATTCCCTGGTGGCAGGTCTTGCCCATGGTCTCAGCCTTGGCTGGGCGCCGGAGCAGACCCTGCGGCTGGCCACCGCCGTCTCGGCGCTGGCGGTCAGCCAGGTGGCGGTCGGCTTTAGCGATATCTGTGTGCTCAACCCCTTGCTTGAACAGGTGCGCGTACAGCGTCTGGATGCGCTGGCTCCGGTTCAATGCCATACCCCCTCAATGGAAAACTCAGGAGATGCCCAATGAAAGCAATCTTGGTTACGGCTTGCCCGGCGGGCATTGCCACCAGCTTTCTCGCTGCAAAACGGATAGAACAGCAGGCCAAACTGGCTGGCTGGGAGCTCACCCTCGACGTCGGCTCCAGCGTGCAGCCCCGCCAGGTACCGAGCAAGGAGCAGATTGCCGCGGCCGACCTGGTGCTGGTTGTCGCCAGTGCTCCGGTGGATCTCGCCGCCTATGACGGCAAGCGGGTCTATCAGGGCAGCATGGATCTTGCCCTGCAGGATCCGGCCGCCTTGCTGGACGCTGCCGCCAGCGGTGCCAGCCTCTATCGCCATCAAGCCGCGCCCGTTGCCGCCAAACCGGCAGCCGCTGGCAAGCGCATCGTGGCGGTGACTGCCTGTCCGACCGGGGTGGCTCATACCTTCATGTCGGCAGAAGCGCTGGAGACCATGGCCAAACAGCTGGGTCATCAGATCCGCGTCGAGACTCAAGGCTCGGTCGGTGCCCAGAATGCCCTGACTGCCGAGGAGATTGCCGCCGCCGATCTGGTGTTCCTCGCCACCGACATCGAGGTGGACATGGCCCGTTTCGACGGCAAGCCGGTCTATCGCACCAGCACGGGCGCGGCGCTGAAGAAAACCCGTGCCGAGCTCGACAAGGCCTGGACCGAGGCGAAAACCTATCGCCACAGCGGCGCCAGCCAGCCCAAGAAAGAAGAGAAGGCTGGCCCCTACAAGCACCTGCTGACCGGGGTCTCCTTCATGCTGCCGATGGTGGTGGCGGGCGGTCTCATCATCGCGCTCTCGTTCGTATTCGGTATTGAAGCGTTCAAGGTGGAAGGCACTCTGGCCGCGGCTCTGATGAAGATCGGTGGCGGCTCCGCCTTTGCCCTGATGATCCCGGTGCTGGCCGGCTATATTGCCTACTCCATCGCTGACCGTCCGGGCCTCGCTCCCGGCATGATCGGCGGCATGCTGGCAAGCTCGCTGGGCGCCGGCTTCCTTGGCGGCATCGTGGCCGGTTTCCTGGCCGGTTACAGCGCCAAGTACCTGAGCGACAAGGTGCGCCTGCCGGTGACCCTGGAAGCGCTCAAGCCCATCCTGATCATTCCGCTCTTTGCCAGCCTGTTTACCGGCCTGGTGATGATCTACGTGGTGGGTGGTCCGGTGGCCGGCATCATGAATGCCATGACCACCTTCCTCAACAACATGGGATCCGCCAACGCCGTGCTGCTGGGTGTCATCATCGGCGCCATGATGTGCTTCGACATGGGTGGCCCGGTCAACAAGGCGGCTTACGCCTTCGGGGTCGGCCTGCTGGCCTCCAAAACTTACGCCCCGATGGCTGCCGTGATGGCCGCTGGTATGGTGCCGGCACTGGGGATGGGGATCGCCACCTTCCTGGCCCGCACCAAGTTCATCAAGGCGGAGCAGGAAGCGGGTAAAGCCTCCTTCGTGCTGGGTCTGTGCTTTATCTCCGAGGGGGCCATTCCGTTTGCCGCCAAGGATCCGATGCGCGTTATCCCGGCCTGCATGGTCGGCGGCGCCCTGACCGGAGCGCTCTCCATGCTGTTCGGCTGCGAGCTGATGGCACCCCACGGCGGTCTGTTCGTGTTGTTCATCCCGCATGCCATCAGCAACGTCATGATGTATATCGTGGCGATTGCAGCAGGCTCGCTGCTGACCGGTGTCTCCTACGCCATGCTCAAGCGCGGCGAAGAGCAGGCCAAGCTGGCCACGGCATAAGCCGCTAACCAGCGATACGCCATACAAGAGAGCGGCCTTTGGGCCGCTTTTTTATTGCCCCAATTTATTGTCCAAAAAAGTGACGAGGGTAGGGCAACCTGGCTTGTGGTTAATGGATTAACCCTCTAGCGTGGAGCCCCGAAGGGCGCCGCTGCGCCTGCCGATAACCCGATCCCCAGGAGCTGATGATGACCCCCATGATCCCCCCCATCCTCGATTTTGCGACCGGCAAACTCGGCGGCGCCGAGCTGGTGGAAAAGAGCACCACCCTGGCTGACCTGCAGGGGCTGTTTGCCGATCCGCACGCCGAGGCGGCGCTTTCGCCTGATACCCGGCTCTATCGGGTCGCCATGCTGCCCGGTCATGGCGGCGAGGGGGATCTCAACATGGGGGTCACCTATCTGGAGGCGGGCCGGGTTGGCCAGGAGTTCTTCATGACCCGCGGTCATCTCCATGCTCGTGCCGAGCAGGCCGAATACTACTTCGGGTTGTGCGGAAAGGGGCTATTGCTGTTGCAGGATATGGCCGGTGTCTGCCGGCTGGAGCAGGTCTTTGCCGGCAGCGTTCACCATATCCCTGGCCATGTGGCCCATCGACTCATCAACACCGGCGCGACGCAGCTCTCGGCGCTGGCGGTGTGGCCCGCCGTCGCCGGTCACGATTACGAAGCGCTGGGAGCGCGCGGCTTTGGCCTGCGGGTGCTGGCCGGGGAGGATGGCACGCCCCGCATTGTCACTTCTGCTGGGCAAGCAACTTGAAACCGCGCTTGCGGCGGCCCGCTAGGGGCTGCCGCAGGATTGGCGCACCACCAGGGTGGGGGGCAGAATGATGCTCTTGGCCGGTTCGTCGTTGCCGGCCATCCGCTCGAGCAGCAGCTCGCCGGCTTTTCGGCCGATCTCCCGCGACGCCACCGAGACGGTGGTGAGGGGCGGGTCCACCAGCGCGGTTTCCGGCAGATCGTCAAAGCCCACCAGTGCAACGTCCTGACCGATGACCCGCCCCAGCTTGCGCAGCGCCAGAATGGCGCCGAGCGCCACCACGTCCTGATAGCAGACCGCCGCCGTCACCTCGGGATGCTGTTCCAGCAGCGCCGCGATGGCACGGGTGCCTTCCACCCGGCTGGCGCCGCAGCCGATGATCCACTCCGGTCTTGGGGAGATGCCGTGTTCGAGCAACTTGCTCATGTAGCCGCCGAGGCGCTGGGAGCGACTGATGGAGGCGGGGTTGCCCCCGACAAAGGCAATATGGCGGTGGCCCAGCTTCAGCAGGTGTTCGGTCGCCAGCTGGCAGCCCAGGAAGTTGTCGGTGCCGACGAAGTCGATCGCCACGTCCGGCACCGGCCGCACGATCAGAATGGTGGGCATGCGGCGGCGCTGCAGGCTCTCGAAGAAGCTGCGGGGAGTGGTCTGGGTGGCGCAGATCACCATGCCGGCGGCGTTGTTGCGCTGCAGCGAGTCGGTGAACTGCTGCTGCCGGGTGGCCGACTCCTCGCTGTTGGCCAGAAACAGCATCAGATCGTGATGCTCCATCTCCCGGCTCAGGCCCGCCGTCATCTCCGCATAGAAGGGGTTGGTGATGTCGTGCAGCAACAGACCGACCTGGTTGCTGCTCTTGTTGCGCAGGTTGGCGGCGGTCTGGTTGTAGACATAGCCGAGCTCGTCGATGGCCCTGAGTACCCGCTGGCGGGTGTGCTCGGAGATGCGCCCCTTGTTGCGCAGGGTCATGGAGACGGTGGCAGTCGACACCCCCAGATGGCGGGCGATGTCGGCAACGGTCACATTGCTCATGGGATGGATCCTGTCAGGGAGTAGGCCTCAAAGGTATATCGATTAACCTTCTGTTGTTAACGTGCCATGATGAAATTGCCGTCATGATCACATATTTCGCCCATGTTGGCGATCAAATACACCATTTTATGAGGTTAATCTTGTTTATCAGGTTGTGGTTAACAGGTTAATCGATTTATCTCTTTCGTAGGTGTCAACGAGAGAGCAAGCCAATGATTCATTCGAGTTACGTCTCCAACTACGACAAATTCCCGGAAGTGGTGGTCGCCGGCCATGAGGGCGCCGCCTGTGCCGGCTGGCACGAGATAGCCCGGCGACTGCAGGCCGCGGCAGACGGGCAAGGTGGGGCAAGGGTAGTGCTGGTGATCGACTGCTATCACGGCGTGGATAAGGACGAGCTGCGTAGCCAGCTGCTGGCGAGGCTTGGACCCCACACGCTCATCGAGGTGGAGCAGGCCCGCCTGCCCGAACCAAAAGTGCTGGCGATGCTGGATCGCTTCATCACCGACGACCGGGTCTTTGGCGTGCTGGCCCCCCACAAGATGGTGGAGTTTTTTGACCCGGCCGCGCTGGCGCGTCTGCAGCAGCAGGTCGCAGAGATAACCGGTGGCCTGGTGGTGGTGATGGGCAGTGGCGCCTCCCTGGTGGCCGAGGGGGACGTGCGGGTCTATGCCGATCTCGCCCGCTGGGAGATCCAGCAGCGGCTGCGTCGCAAGGAGATCGGCAACTGGGGGGCCGGCAACGAGGAGGAGGACATACTGCGCCGCTACAAGCGCGCCTTCTTCATCGAGTGGCGGGTGTTTGACCGCCATAAACTGACCCAGCTGCCCACCATCGATTTCCTGCTCGATACCAACACCCGAGGCAAGCCGACCCTGGTGACGGGGCAGGCGCTGCTGGCGGGGTTGCATCAGGCAGCGCGCCAGCCGTTTCGGGTGGTGCCCTTCTTCGACCCCGGGGTCTGGGGCGGGCAGTGGATGAAGCAGGTGTGCGATCTGGACCCGGCTCAACCCAACTATGCCTGGTGCTTTGATTGCGTACCGGAAGAGAACAGCCTCTACCTGCGCATTGGCAAGGTGCGGGTGGAGATCCCGTCGCAAAACCTGGTGCTGTGCCAGCCCAGCGCCCTGCTTGGGGAGCGGGTACACGCCCGCTTTGGCGCCGAGTTCCCGATCCGGTTCGATTTTCTCGATACGGTGGGGGGGCAGCCGCTCAGTCTGCAGGTGCATCCGCTGACCGAATACATCCAGCAGGAGTTCGGCATGCACTACACCCAGGACGAGAGCTACTACCTGCTCGATGCCAAGCCGGACTCCTGCGTCTACCTCGGTACCCGCAACGGTATCGACCCGCAGGCGATGCTGGCGGATCTGGCTGCCGCCCAGCGCGGCGAGAAGCTCTTTGATGACGAGCGTTTCATCAACCGCTTCCCGGCCCGCAAGCACGATCACTTCCTGATCCCGGCTGGAACCGTCCACTGCTCGGGAGAGGGGGCCATGGTGCTCGAGATCAGCGCAACCCCCTACATCTTCACCTTCAAGCTGTGGGACTGGGGTCGGGTCGGGCTCGACGGCATTCCGCGCCCCATCCATCTGGCGCATGGCAGCAAGGTGATCCAGTGGGAGCGCGATACCGACTGGACTCGCGAGCATCTGGTCAATCGCATCGAGCCCATTGCCGAGGGGCCAGGCTGGCGCGAGGAGCGCACCGGGTTGCACGAGCGGGAATTCATCGAGACCCGTCGCCACTGGTTCAGTGTGCCGGTGGAACACGACACCGGCGGCACCGTACAGGTACTCAATCTGATCGAGGGGCGAGAGGCGACGGTGGAAAGTCCCGACCATGCGTTCGCGCCGTTTGTGGTGCACTACGCCGAGACCTTCATCGTCCCGGCCTCGGTGGGGCGTTATTGCATCCGCCCTAGCGGTGAGAGTGAAGGGGCGACCATCGCCACCATCAAGGCCTATGTGAGGGGGTAACCAAGATGCTGAGGATCCTTATCGCAACCCATGGTTCACTGGCGCCGGCCCTGCTGGCCAGCGCCAGCATGGTTTACGGCGAACTGCCCGCTGTGGCGACCGTCTCCCTCACCGAAGAGGGGGGAATAGCGGCGTTTCGCAGCGAGTTTGAACAGACCCTGCGCCACCATGGCGCGGGGGCTGACGGGGTGCTGGTGCTGTGCGACATGGAGTGCGGCACCCCCTACAACGTGGCGTGCCGCTTCGCGTTTGACCCCGAATGGCGGCAGCCGCTGGCGGTGGTGACCGGGGTCAACTTCCCCATGCTGCTGATGAGCGCCGATCTGCTGGATGCCGTGGATGTGCACGAGGCGGCCCGCCAGTTGCTGGTCCAGGCGCTGGAATCCATGGTGATCGCGGCCCCGGCGGTTGCACACCAGCAAGACGACAACTTCTAGGAGAGCGAGATGGCCATTTCATTTGTACGCATTGACGATCGGGTGATCCATGGTCAGCTGGTGACGCGCTGGGCCAGGGAGCTGCCTTGCGACGGCATCGTCGCGATCGATGACGAGGTGGCGGCCGATCCGCTGCTCTCCCAGGTGATGATCGGTGCCGTGCCTGACACCCGGGTATGGCTGTTCGACGTGGCGACGGCGATTGCCAAGCTGCCCAAGGTGATCGCCAGCGACAAGCGCTACTTCGTGATCGGCAAGTCGCCGGTCACCCTGCAGCGGCTCTGCGCCGCCGGCATCTCCCTTGAGAATCACAACGGCAAGATCAACGTCGGGCCCATGAGTGCCCGCGAGCAGACCACCACCATAGGCCCCAACCAGTCGGTGACGGCGCAAGAGATCGCCGCTTTTGACTATCTGGCCAACCTTGGCCACGAGATCGACTTTCGGCTGGTGCCGGATGCCAGCCACTACAGCTGGGCGGATGCCCAGAAAAAGCTGAAATAGGGAGCAAACATCATGTTTCTGGAAGCAACACTCATCGGGATACTCTGTTATCTCGGTGCCCTCAGCAGCCCCTGGCTGCTGGGATTGACCGGGGGCTGGTACACCATCACCCGTCCGCTGGTCTCGGGCATGCTGGTGGGGGCCATCCTCGGTGACATCCAGACCGGGATCCTCATCGGGGTGGCGGTGCAGGCGGTCTACATCGCCATGGTGACGCCGGGCGGTTCCATGCCGGCGGATCTCAACTTCGTCGCCTTTCCGGCCATTGCGCTGGGCATCCTGTCGGGCAAGGAGCCGTCAGTTGCCGTGGCCATTGCCGCCACCATAGGCATTGCCGGCACCATCCTCTTCAACTTCATGATGGTGCTCAACTCCTACTGGAACCACAGGGCCGACGTGGCACTGGAACAGGGGGACGAGCAGGGGGTCTACCTCAACAGCGCCATCTTCCCGCAGGTCAGCAACTTCGTGCTGCGCTTCGTGCCCACCTTCATCGCCGTCTATTTTGGCAACCAGTACATCGAAGGCTTCATGAACAGCCTGCCGGAGCTGGTGATCCGCACCATGACGGTGGTGGGCGGCATTCTGCCGGCGGTCGGCATCGCCATCCTGCTCAAGCAGATCATCAAGCAGAGCAGCATGCTGATCTATTTTCTGGTGGGCTTTGTCGGCATCGTCTTTCTCAAGCTCAACATGGTGGGGCTGGTGATGATCGGCGCCCTGCTCGCGCTCATCCACTACAACTACAAGCCGGAGCCGCGCCCTGCGTCGGCTGCCCGCGCTGCCACCCAAACCGACGATGAGGATGAATTCTGATGGACGCACAGCTGCAAGCGGGCCAGCCGGTGAGCAAGGCGCCGGTGGCCCTCACTCTCAAGGATCTGCGTGCCTGCTGGCGCGCCTGGATGATGTACAACCTCTCCTCCATGAGCTTCGAGCGGCTCGAATCCTTCGGCTTCTGCCTTGGCATGATGCCGGCGCTCAAAAAACTCTATCCCGGCAAGGCGGAGCGGACGGAGGCGATGAAGCGTCACGCCTCCTTCTACAACACCGAGCCTCAGCTTGGCGCCATCATCAACGGGTTGGCGGTAGGGCTGGAGGAGAAGCGGGCCAACGGCGAGCGGATCGATGGCGAGACCATCAACACCCTGAAAGTGGGGTTGATGGGGCCCATCGCCGGGATCGGGGACTCCATGATCCCGGGCATGCTGGTGCCCATTCTGCTCAGCATCGGCATGGCGCTGGCCGCCGGCGGCAGTGTGCTGGGGCCGCTCTTTTACATCATCAGCTTCAACGCCATCGTCATCACCGGCTCCTACATGCTGTTCATGAAGGGCTACCGGATGGGGACCGGCTCGGTGGAGGCGCTGGTGAGCTCGGAGTCGGTCAAGCTGCGCGAGGCGCTCTCCCTGCTCGGGGTCTTCGTGATGGGCGGGGTGGCGGCCAGTTACGTCAATCTCTCCACCGGGCTCGATTTCGTCACCTCGGACGGGGTCAATATCCAGGTTCAGAGCATGCTGGACGGCATCTTTCCCAAACTGATGCCACTGCTGGTGGTGCTTGGCACCTGGTATCTGATGGCCAGACGCAACGTCTCGCCGGTCAAGGCCATGCTGGGGCTGCTGGTGCTGGCCTTTGTCGGGGTCGCCGTCGGGCTCTTCTAGGCCGGTTGAGGGTGAGCACAGACAGGGGAGAGCGGGGCTCTCCCTTTTCATGGGCTGGATGATGGGTTGGCTGGAGAGGTGCTGAGATGCATGACGAGATAAGAGAGGCCGCGCGGCGCTGCCGACGCTGGCTGGTGGAGGAGGCGCTGCCTCACTGGGGGGCAAGGGGTTTTGATTGGGAGCGGGGGCTGTTTGCCGAGGGGCTGGATGGCGCAGGCGCGCCGCTCTGGCAGCCCATTCGTTTTCGGGTGCAGAGTCGCCAGATCTACGTGTTCAGCCACGCAGCCCTGCTCGGCTGGTATGAGGGGGGCGAGCTGGCAGAGCGCTGCGCCAAATTCGGCATGAGGCGCTTTGATGATGGCACCGGCAACCAGCAGTTTTCCCTCAATGCAGATGGCTCGCCTGCCGACGGTTCGGTGTGCTGCTACGAATACGCCTTTGCCCTGCTGGCCGAGTGCTGGCTCTACCGTTTGAGCGGCGAGCCGCGCTGGCAGCTGCAGGCCGAGTCGCGCTATCAGGCCATCGAACTGCTCTTTACCGATCCTGTGTATGGCGGGTTTCACTCCTGCTTTCCGCCAAGCGTGCTGCGCTGTCAAAACCCTCATATGCATCTGTTCGAAGCGCTGCTGGTGGCGGCGGAGTGCTTTGATGATCCGCGCTGGCAGGGGCGCACCCATCGGCTCTATCAGCTGTTTCGCCAGCGCTTGCTGGAGCCCGCCTTGCTGCGGGAGTTCTTCGATGAACGGCTTCTCCCGACCCATCCCGATTCGCACCTGATCGACCCGGGCCATCACTACGAGTGGTGCTGGCTGCTGGCCCGTTACCGGGCATTGGCACAAGAGTGGGAATGTGGGCCGAGTGAGCGCGAGATCGAGGAGGGGATCGCCATCCTGACCCGCTTTGCCGCCGCTCACGGCCACGGGCCGACCGGGCTGGTGCTGGATGAACTCACCGATGACGGGCTGCCCCATCGGACGACCAGCCGGCTCTGGTGTCAGACCGAGCAGCTCAAGGCGCTGCTGGCAGCCTACGAGCGGCGAGGGGAGGCTGAGACAGCCCGCCGGATTGGTGAGGTGGTGGGGCGGATCTTTGACTATTACCTGATGCCGGCGCTGCCGGGTCAGTGGCTAGATCAGGTGGATGTGACGGGGGCGCCGTTGGCCGACCATGCACCGGCCAGCACCTTCTATCACCTGTTCGTGGCGTTCAGCGAGCTGGTGCGGGTGGCGCAAAGGGAGGGGTAAAGAGGGATAAAAGAAGGGCTGGATTTAAAAATCCCAGCCAGGTTGCTCTGGCGACTCGGGTTGGGCCCCCTCCTGCGCCTTGCGGCGAGCGGCTTCCACCCGCGCCTTGCGACCACGGCACAGGCGCATCACCTCTTGTTGCTGGGCATGGCTCATGGTCAGCCAGTTGAAACGCTCCTCGCGGCTGCGCAGGCACCCCTTGCAGTAGCCCTTGTTGTTCACTTCGCAGACCCCGATGCAGGGGCTCTGCAGCGGGAAGATTTCGAGCTGTTCCATCCATGGCCTCTCACACCCTGTTACCTTGTTATAACCCAGAAGATCCCCTTTGGAGAAATCCGCTGTCCCAGGCCTGAAGGCGTTTGCTTTCCCCCTGCAAATTTGGCATCTTCCCCGCCGAACATAACCCTTGGTGTTATATGAGGACATATGAATAAACACGCTTACTGGCTGACCGCCGCAGTGCTGGGGTTGGCCGGTTGTGCGGGCAACTCTGAGCAAGCCCAGGTGCCCAAAAACAAACCCGATGCCAGATGTTTTCTCAACTGCGAGGTGCCGGAAAATCTGGGCAAGCAGTATCTGGACGGTCCCCTGCCTGATGATCTGGTGCGAGTGGAGCGGGTCAACAGCCGACAGCGTGCCGACTACAGCAAGTTCGGCCCCCAGAGCCGGCTGGTGCTGGAGCGCTCCGGCAAGATGACTCGTCGCTACGGCGAGCTTTACCATCAACTCTCCCGCTGGGTGGCCAATGGCGGCGATCCCGCTCAGATCACCCGTTACGGCATCAGCCTGGCCCAGCTGGGTGGCTCGGATCGGATGGGCAACGTGCTGTTCACCGGTTACTACTCGCCGGTGCTGGAGGTGCGTCACCGCCCGGATGCCAAGTACAAGTACCCCATCTATGCCATGCCCAAATGCGGCGGGCGCTGCCCGAGCCGGGCCCAGATCCATCAGGGGGCCCTGGCCAACCGTGGGCTGGAGCTGGGCTACAGTAAATCCCTCATCGACAACTTCCTGATGGACGTGCAGGGCTCGGGCTTCGTTCACTATGGTGACGACGATCGGCTGCAATATCTGGGTTACAGCGGCAAGAACGGTCATGGTTACGTCAGCATCGGCCGGGTGCTGATCGATCGTGGCGAAGTGCCCAAGGAGCAGATGTCCATGAAGGCCATCAAGGAGTGGGCCAACCGCCAGCCGGAGGAGAGCGTCAAGGAGCTGGTGGAGCAGAACCCCTCCTATGTCTTCTTCGAGCGTCGCCCCACCAACGACGTGATCGGGGCCGCTGGCATTCCGCTGCTGCCGATGGCGGCGGTGGCCGCCGACAAGACCCTGCTGCCGATGGGCACGCCGATCCTGGCGGAAGTACCGCTGCTGGACAAAGAGGGCAACTGGACCGGCAAGCATCAGCTGCGGCTGTTGATCGCGCTGGATGTGGGCGGTGCGGTGAAGAAGGGCCACCTCGACCTCTACCACGGCATGGGCGAGAAGGCCGGTGTCGCGGCGGGGCATTACAAGCACTTCGGCCGGGTCTGGAAGCTGGGTCTGCACCATGGGCCGACCGCCGCGCCCTGGCTGTAAGGCGCTGTGGGGGCGGTTGTGCATCAGCCGCCCGCCTACAAGGCATAGAAAAAAGCCGCCGGAGCAATCCGGCGGCTTTTTGTTTGCTGACGCGAACCTGAGGGGGTCTCAGCGCTTCTTGATGTCCAGCCGGATGGCGCCCATCGGTTTGCAGCAGCAGGGCAGGCACTCTCCCTGCGAGACAAAGGCGAGCGGCACGGCGGCATAGTGCACCTTGCCTGCCAGCAGCGGGGTGCGGCAGGCGCCGCAATAGCCGCTGCGGCACTGGAACTCCACGTGATGACCGTGGCGCTCCAGGGTTTCCAGCACGCTCTCGCCGGGATGGGCGTGCAGCACGCCATCCTGGGTATGCACCCGTGGCGAGCCTGCGTCGCTTGGAGCGGGGGCCGCGTGCGGGGCAGGGGTCAGCGTGCTGGTGGCGTCACTCACAGCTCGAAATCACCCAGGTCTTCGGCATTCACTTCGCTGTCGATCTGACCTACCAGATATGAGCTCACTTCCACTTCCTGCGGGGCGACCTGCACGTTGTCGGACGACAGCCAGGTGTTGATCCAGGGGATCGGGTTCTGCTTGGCCCCGGCAAAGGCTGGCTGCAGACCCACCGCATTCATGCGCAGGTTGGTGATGTACTCCACGTACTGGCAGAGGATGTCCTTGTTCAGACCGATCATGGAGCCGTCCTGGAACAGGTACTCGGCCCACTCCTTCTCCTGAATGGCCGCTTCCTTGAACAGCTCGAAGCAGGCCTGCTCGCACTCGGCGGCAATCTCGGCCATCTCGGGGTCGTCCTGGCCGCTGCGCATCAGGTTCAGCATGTGCTGGGTCCCGGTCAGGTGCAGCGCTTCGTCGCGGGCGATCATCTTGATGATCTTGGCGTTGCCCTCCATCAGCTCGCGCTCGGCGAAGGCGAAGGAGCAGGCGAAGCTGACGTAGAAGCGGATCGCTTCCAGCGCATTGACGCTCATCAGGCACAGATAGAGTTTCTTTTTCAGCTCGCGCAAGGTGATGGTCACGTCACGACCGGCCACCCGGTGGGTACCTTCACCGTGCAGGTGGTAGAGCGCGGTCGCTTCAATCAGATCGTCGTAGAAGTGGCTGATGGAGCCGGCGCGCTTCAAGATCTGCTCGTTGGTGACGATGTCGTCGAACACCTGGGCGGGGGTGTTGACGATGTTGCGGATGATATGGGTGTAGGAGCGAGAGTGGATGGTCTCCGAGAAGGCCCAGGTCTCGATCCAGGTTTCCAGCTCCGGAATGGAGACCAGCGGCAGCAGTGCCACGTTGGGGCTGCGACCCTGGATGGAGTCCAGCAGGGTCTGGTACTTCAGGTTGGAGATGAAAATGTGCTGCTCGTGGGGCGGCAGGGCCTGGAAGTCGATGCGGTCGTGGGAGACGTCCACCTCTTCCGGGCGCCAGAAGAAGGAGAGCTGCTTTTCGATCAGCCGTTCGAACACTTCGTGTTTTTGCTGGTCATAACGGGCCACGTTGACCGATTGGCCGAAAAACATCGGCTCCTTGAGCTGGTCGTTTTGGGTCTGGCAGAACGTTGAATAGGCCATGGTGATTTGAATGTCTTGAATAAGGGGAAACAGGAGGGCGGGAGCTTGTCGCTCCCGCCCGGTTCATCAGATCTTGCAGGCGCCGCCGGCACAACCGTCATCTTGCAGATCGGTCTGGGCATCGTCCGCACCATCACGGGTGTTGTGATAGTACAGGGTCTTGAGGCCGTATTTGTAGGCGGTCAGCAAGTCCTTCAGCAGCTGCTTCATCGGTACCTTGTTGCCTTCGAAACGGGCGGGGTCATAGTTGGTGTTGGCGGAGATCGCCTGATCCACGAACTTCTGCATGATACCGACCAGCTGCAGGTAACCATCGACGCTCGGTTGCTTCCAGAGCAGTTCGTATTGATCCTTCAGGCGGTCATACTCGGGCACCACCTGCTTGAGGATGCCGTCCTTGGAGGCCTTGACAGAGACCAGGCCGCGCGGCGGCTCGATGCCGTTGGTGGCGTTGGAGATCTGGCTGGAGGTCTCGCTCGGCATCAGGGCGGTCAGGGTGGAGTTGCGCAGACCCACGGTGCGGATCTCCTCGCGCAGCGCTTCCCAGTCCAGGTGCAGCGGCTCGTTGCACAGGTTGTCCAGATCCTTTTTATAGGTATCGATGGGCAGGATACCCTGGGCATAGGTGGTCTCGTTGAAGGCCGGGCAGGGGCCGAACTCGCGGGCCAGCTGCACGGAAGCCTTCAACAGGTAGTACTGGATCGCCTCGAAGGTGCGGTGGGTCAGCGCCAGACCGGAACCGTCGGAGTAGCGGGCACCGTTCTTCGCCAGGTAGTAGGCGTAGTTGATGACGCCGATCCCCAGGGTACGGCGGTTCATGCTGCCCTTCATCGCGGCCTTGAGCGGGTAGTCCTGATAGTCGAGCAGGGCATCCAGAGCGCGCACGGCGAGATCCGCCATCTCTTCCAGATCTTCCAGCTTCTCGATGGCACCCAGGTTGAAGGCGGACAGGGTGCAGAGCGCGATCTCGCCCTCTTCGTCATCCACGTTGTTGAGCGGCTTGGTGGGCAGTGCAATCTCGAGGCAGAGGTTGGACTGGCGTACCGGCGCCACGCTCGGATCGAACGGGCTGTGGGTGTTGCAGTGGTCTACGTTCTGGATGTAGATGCGACCGGTACCGGCGCGCTCCTGCATCATCAGGGAGAAGAGATCGACCGCCTTGAGGGTCTTCTTGCGAATGCTCGGATCCTGCTCGTACTTGACGTAGAGCGCTTCGAACTTGTCCTGATCCGCGAAGAAGGCATCGTACAGACCCGGTGCATCAGACGGGGAGAACAAGGTGATGTCGCCGCCCTTGATGAGGCGCTGATACATCAGCTTGTTGATCTGCACGCCGTAGTCCATGTGACGGACCCGGTTCTCTTCCACGCCGCGATTATTCTTCAGTACCAGCAGGCTCTCCACTTCGGTGTGCCACAGCGGGTAGAACAGGGTGGCCGCACCGCCGCGCACGCCGCCCTGGGAGCAGCACTTCACGGCAGTCTGGAAGTACTTGTAGAAGGGGATGCAACCGGTGTGGAACGCTTCGCCGCCACGGATCGGGCTGCCCAGACCACGGATGCGGCCGGCGTTGATGCCGATGCCGGCGCGCTGGGAGACATAACGCACGATGGCGCTGGCGGTGGCATTGATGGAATCCAGGCTGTCGTCGCACTCGATCAGCACGCAGGAGCTGAACTGACGGGTCGGGGTGCGCACGCCGCTCATGATCGGGGTCGGCAGCGAGATCTTGAAGGTCGAAACCGCATCATAGAAGCGCTTGATGTAGTCCAGACGGGTATCTTGCGGATACTTGGAGAAGAGGCAGGCCGCTACCAAGATGTAGAGGAACTGCGGGCTCTCGTAAATTTCGCCGGTGACGCGGTTCTGGACCAGGTACTTGCCTTCCAGCTGCTTGACCGCCGCATAGGAGAAGTCCATGTCGCGCCAGTGATCCAGGTGCTGGTTCAGCTCCTCGAATTCGGCCTGGCTGTAGTCTTCCAGCAGGTGCTTGTCGTACTTGCCCATGTCCACCAGTTTGGCAACGTGCTGATAGAGATGGGGCGGCTCGAACTGGCCGTACGCCTTCTTGCGCAGGTGGAAGATGGCCAGGCGGGCGGCCATGTACTGGTAGTCCGGGCTTTGCTCGGAGATCAGGTCAGCAGCGGCCTTGATGACGGTTTCGTGGATATCGGCGGTACGGATGCCGTCATAGAACTGGATGTGGGACTTGAGTTCCACCTGGGAGACCGACACGTTGTCGAGACCCTCGGCAGCCCAGTCGAGCACGCGGTGAATTTTATCCAGATCGATGGGTTCTTTGTGGCCGTTACGCTTCGTCACAAACAAGTTCATTGGCTGATGACCTTTAGTTGATTCCCGAAAAACCATCGCACGGTGCTTGCCTCCAGGCCTTTGAGGGGCGTGGGAGGTGGGGACCTATTGTGCGATGAATCACAAGATATAGTGTTATTTTGATTTCGAGCTACAAGATAGTGAGGTCGGCCCGGCTTTGCAATCTGTGGATAAGGGATTAGCTGTGGATAAATTGTGGGTGTTCCGCTCTGTGTTAGTAGACGCTCACAGCGAGTGGGTTTTCATCCGTCCGATCCGGTAAATGCAAGTCTGATGATCGAACATGGAAAATTTAAATAACTTTTTTTGCTTGCGAAAAGGGGGTGTTTTTACTAGCAAATTCAGCCTGATTATCCCTTGTGCAGCAAGGGTCAAAAGGTGTCCGATCTCGCCGCTTCCCTGCTTGTCAAACCGCCAAAACGGGGGATCGCCAGGGATCCCCCGTCGGTACTGCCAAGGCACTGCCGCGATCAGTCAACAGTGCTCATCTGGCCACCCTTTGGCGGCAAAGCTGCCTTTGCTATCCATCTCTGTTGTCTGCTTCCTGTACCAGAGGGTCCCGGCACGGGCTGGCAATCTCAGCCCAGCTCGTAGCGCAGCCAGTGGTGCAGGGCTTGCACGGTGTCAAAGTGCAGATCGGCGCCCCACTGGGCCGGATCCTCATCGTCATTGAGATAACCCCAGCCGGCAACGGCAGTGCGCATGCCGGCGTTGCGGCCCGCCTCGATGTCGCGCACGTGATCCCCCACATAAAGGCAGTGGCTCGCCTCGACGCCAAGCTGGTCGCAGGCAAAGTACATGGGGGCGGGGTCGGGCTTGCGCACCGGCAGGGTGTCGGCGCTGACGGTGACGCTGCAACTGGCGAACTCGGGCAGGGCCGCCAGCAGCGGCTCGGTGAGAAAGCCCGGCTTGTTGGTGACGATGCCCCAGGGCAGCTGCTTCTCGTCGAGCCACTCGATGAGATCCACCATCCCCTCATAGGGGCGGGTGCCAACGCAGAGGTTGGCGGCGTAGTAGTCGAGCAGGGCGGTGCGAAGGCGGGTGGCGCCCAGCTCTTCCAGCAGCTCGTCACCAAGGCCGGCTCTGAGCAGCCCGAGCGCCCCGTGGGAGGTGGTCTGACGGATGATGTCGTCAGAGAGGGGGGCAAAGCCTTCGCTTATCAGCACGTGGTTGACGGCGGCCCCCAGATCGGGCGCGGTGTCGAGCAGGGTGCCGTCCAGATCGAACAGCACGCAGCCAAGGGGCGCAGCAGAGTGAGTCGTCATCAGCCTTGCTCCGGGCGCTCGAACGCCACCATGTAGTTGACGTCGACGTTGCGACCGAGCTTGAAGCTGTTGGAGAGCGGCGCGTAGTGCACCCCGCTCATGTCCCGTACCAGCAGGCCAGCTGCCTCACCCATGCGACACAGTTCGGCGGGGGTGATGAACTTCTTGTGGTCGTGGGTACCCTTGGGCACCATCTTCATCAGGTACTCGGCGCCGAGGATCATCATCAGATAGGCTTTCGGGTTGCGGTTGATGGTGGAGACGAACACCTTGCCGCCCGGGCGCACCAGGGTGGCGATGGCACGCAGCACGGAGGCGGGATCCGGCACGTGCTCCAGCATCTCCATGCAGGTGACCACGTCATACTGGCCGGGGGCCTCATCGGCGTGAGCCTCGGCGGTGATCTGGCGATACTCGAGCTCCACGCCTGCTTCGAGGGCATGGAGGCGGGCGACCCCGAGGGGCTCCTTGCCCATGTCGATGCCGATGACCTTGGCACCCCGGCGGGCCATGCTCTCGGCGAGAATGCCGCCGCCGCAGCCGATGTCGAGGATGCGCTTGCCAAACAGGCCGCCGCTCTTGTCGGTGATCCAGTCAAGGCGCACCGGGTTTATCTGGTGCAGCGGCTTGAACTCTCCCTCCATGTCCCACCAGCGGGAGGCGATGGCTTCGAATTTGGCAATTTCTGTCAGATCGACATTGGCATCACTGTGCATTTTTTGATGATCCTGTGGCAAGGGCGCGCAGGCTGGGTGGGGCGCGCGCAATCTGTTGTCCTGGCGGGCATTATAACGGACGGACTTTGTCACACCAGCCCGACTTGTTACCGGATTTGTGGCTTAAGGTATTTGGCTCAGTGTGTTACCATGTCGCGCTGTTTAAGCCAAAGAACAACTAATTAGGGATTAAGGCTTTCTATGAGCGATCTGGCCAGAGAGATCACGCCGGTCAACATCGAAGAAGAGCTCAAGAGTTCCTATCTTGATTACGCCATGAGCGTGATCGTAGGACGAGCTCTGCCGGATGTGCGTGATGGCTTGAAACCGGTTCACCGCCGCGTTCTGTATGCAATGAACGAGCTGGGGAACGACTGGAACAAGCCCTATAAAAAATCGGCCCGTGTGGTCGGTGACGTAATCGGTAAATATCACCCGCACGGCGACATTGCCGTGTATGACACCATCGTTCGCATGGCGCAGGATTTCTCCATGCGTTACATGCTGGTCGATGGTCAGGGCAACTTCGGTTCGGTCGACGGCGACAGCGCCGCCGCCATGCGTTACACCGAAGTGCGGATGGCCCGCATCTCCCACGAGCTGCTGGCCGATCTGGACAAAGAGACCGTGGACTGGGTGCCGAACTATGACGGCACCGAGATGATACCGGCTGTCATGCCCACCAAGGTTCCCAACCTGCTGGTCAACGGCTCCTCCGGTATTGCGGTGGGCATGGCGACCAACATTCCGCCTCACAACCTCACCGAGATAGTCAACGGCTGTCTGGCGTTGATCGAGAACGGCGACCTCACCATCGACGAGCTGATGACCTACATCACCGGCCCGGATTTCCCCACCGGTGGCATCATCAACGGTCGTTCCGGCATCGTGCAGGCGTACCGTACCGGTCGTGGTTCCGTCTATGTGCGGGCCAAGGCCGAAGTGGAGGTGGACGAGAAGACCAGTCGCGAGACCATCATCGTTCACGAGATCCCCTATCAGGTGAACAAGGCTCGTCTGATCGAGAAGATCGCCGAGCTGGTCAAAGAGAAGAAGATCGAGGGCATCAGTGCCCTGCGCGATGAGTCTGATAAAGACGGCATGCGCATCGTTATCGAGATCAAGCGCGGCGAGTCCGGCGAGATTGTGCTGAACAATCTCTACAAGCACACCCAGATGCAGACCACGTTCGGCATCAACATGGTGGCGCTCGATAACAACCAGCCCAAGGTGATGAACCTCAAAGAGATCCTGGATGCGTTCCTGCTGCACCGCCGTGAAGTGGTGACCCGCCGGACCGTGTTCGAACTGCGCAAGGCGCGGGATCGGGCGCACATCCTGGAAGGTCTGGCGGTGGCGCTGGCCAACATCGACCCGGTCATCGAACTCATTCGCCACAGCGCGACCCCGGCCGACGCGAAAGCGGGCCTGGTTGCCCGTGGCTGGGAGCTCGGCAACGTGGCCTCCATGCTGGAGAAAGCCGGTGACGACGCGGCCCGCCCCGAGTGGCTGGAACCCGAGTTCGGCATCCGCGAAGGTCACTACTACCTGACCGAGCAGCAGGCCCAGGCCATCCTTGACCTGCGTCTGCACAAGCTGACCGGCCTCGAGCACGAGAAGATCCTGGAAGAGTACCAATCTCTGCTGGATATCATCGCCGAGCTGCTGTTCATCCTGGCGAGCCCGGTGCGACTGATGGAAGTGATCCGTGACGAACTGCTGGCCGTGCGCGAGCAGTACGGCGACGAGCGTCGTACCGAGATCAGCATGTCCAGTGCCGAGATCAACATCGAAGATCTGATCACCCCGGAAGACGTGGTCGTGACCTTGTCTCACCAGGGTTACGTGAAGTATCAGCCGCTCTCCGACTACGAGGCCCAGCGCCGCGGTGGTCGTGGCAAGTCGGCTACCCGGATCAAGGAAGAGGACTTTGTGGAACGTCTGCTGGTGGCCAACACCCACGACACCATTCTGTGCTTCTCCACCCGTGGCAAGGTCTACTGGCTCAAGGTGTATCAACTGCCGGAGGCGTCCCGTGGCGCCCGCGGTCGTCCGATCATCAACCTGCTGCCGCTGGATGAGGGTGAGCGCATCACCGCCATCCTGCCGGTTAAAGAATATGACGCCGACAAGTATGTGTTCTTCGCCACCGCCAACGGTACCGTGAAGAAGACCAGCCTGTCCGATTTCAGCCGTCCGCTCTCCTCCGGCATCCGCGCCATCAACCTCAAAGAGGGTGATGAGCTGATCGGGGTGGATATCACCGATGGCAGCAACGAGATCATGCTGTTCTCCGATGCGGGCAAGGTGGTTCGCTTCGCGGAAGGCAGCGGTCGCGCTGATGCCGATGCCACTGACGAAGTCGACACCGACGACGACGCCGGCAACGACGATGATGGCAGCGACAACGGCGAAGGCACCGAAAGCAAGGGCACCTTCAAGGGCGTACGTCCCATGGGTCGTACCGCTGCCGGTGTGCGCGGCATCAAGCTGGGCGCCGGTGACAAGGTGGTGTCCCTCATCGTGCCGCGTGGCGACGGGGCCATCCTCACCGCCACCGAGAACGGTTACGGCAAGCGTACCGCGCTGGACGAGTACCCGACCAAGAGCCGTGGTACCCAGGGCGTCATCTCCATCAAGGTGGATGAGCGCAACGGCAAGGTGATCGATGCGATCCAGGTCGAAGATACCGACCAGATCATGCTGATCACCAACGGCGGTACCCTGGTACGTACCCGGGTGTCCGAGGTGAGCGTCATCGGCCGCAACACCGGCGGTGTGCGTCTGATCCGTACCGGTGAAGACGAGACCGTGGTCGGTCTGCAGCGGGTTGCCGAAAGCGACGAAGACGAAAACGAAGTGCTGGCCGTTGAAGGGGAGGTGTCTGAAGGCACCGATACCGCAGCGGACACCGGTGCTGTCGATGCTGGTGAAGCGGGCGACGAATAATCGCTCTCCTTTACCCGATACCAAAGAGCGGCCTCATGGCCGCTCTTTTCATTGGTTCGCTTGTTGCTGGCGTCCCCCGTTATCCTCCTTCCTTCTCTTCCTTCTCTTCCTTTTCCCTGTCCAGTCTTGCCTGTCATGGCAGAAAGAACGGGCACTACCCGCTTGCCAGGCTGCCCTGATGGGAGCATGGCCTCGACACGGCTCCTTCATGTGAATGTCATTGCTCTGTCATGGCGGCCAGCCATGCTGCTCCCGTTGGAGAGAAACCACCATAGACGCAGGTAACGCCTGCCAGGAGCATGTCATGACCAGCTGGGTAATGTGGGAGATCTGGTGGAGCCGGGTATGGGGCGAGGCAGAGATGGATGCGCGCACAGGCGAACATGAACCTGAGGTGGCACACGAGCCAGCCCGTTTGCCCGCCGAGTTGATTGCCCACCGCAGCAAGGCCAGTGCGTCGCGACCAAGGGGCTGAGGCTTTGCCCGTGGCGGGCTTGACGGGCGCCTAGAACAGTCGCAACTGCTCGCCAGGGCGGATGAAGGCATCCTGGCGCAGCTGAAAGTGGCGCTTGCCGAGCCCGAGCCGCTTGGCGATCAACCGAAAGCGCTGGGCCAGCAGATCGGCAAACTGGCCTTCTCCCCGCATCCGGCTGCCGAAGGCGGGACTGTTGAGGGCGCCGTCCCGGCTGGCCCGCAGCTGGTTGAGGATCGCCTCCTTCTGGCCGGGATAGTGCTCATCAAGCCAGTCACTGAACAGCGGCGCCAGCTCGTGGGGCAGTCGCAGCAGGATATAGTCGGCGCAATGGGCTCCGGCCTCGGCTGCGCCTTTGATGATCTGCTCGAGCTCGGGCTCGTTGAGCCGCGGGATCATGGGCGCCGCCAGCACGCCGACCGGCACGCCGGCGCCGGCCAGTTTCTCCACCACCTTGAGCCGGCCGGCCCCGGTGCTGGCTCTTGGCTCCAGCTGTCGCCGCAGGGTTTCATTCAAGGTGGTGACCGACACCATCACCTGGCAGAGCCCCTCCCGGGCCAGCTCCGTCAGCAGATCGAGGTCGCGCAATATCATGGCGCTCTTGGTGATGATCCCGACCGGATGGCGGTGGGCCAGCATCACCTCGAGCAGCTGGCGGGTGAGGCGATAGTGATGCTCGATGGGTTGATAGGGGTCGGTATTGGCTCCCAGCACTATGGTCTGCGGCTGATAGGCGGGTCTGGCAAACTCCCGGCGCAGCAGCTCGGCGGCATTGAGCTTGGCGAACAAGCGGGTCTCGAAGTCGAGGCCGGGGGAGAGTTCGAGATAGGCGTGGCTCGGTCTGGCGTAGCAATAGATGCAACCGTGTTCGCAGCCCTGATAGGGGTTGATGGAGCGGCTGAAAGGGACGTCGGGAGAGCTGTTGTAACTGATGATGCTGCGGGCGCTGATCTCCGTCACCTCGGTGCGGGGATCGCTGGCGGCAAATGCCGCTTCCCACTCGGGTTGGGACCAGCCGTCGTCGACCGCATCGACTCGCTGGCTGCTGAAACGGTGATCAACATTGTGGGAACTGCCTCGACCTGCCATCGCACCCTACCAACACTGTTTATATATACAGTTATCATGCTGGCCCCTATTGCCGAATGCAAGCCCTGCCGACCCAGCCGTCCATAAAAAGCATGTCAAAGGGATCTCTTGCTTGATCGCGGCGCTACATTTCGTTTACATAGACGAAATGCGAACTGGATCACGGAAATCATCATGGCACCCATCACCTCCCGCTGGCTCTTCATCGCTGTCATTGCGCTGGTTATCTGGCGCCTGATCCCGCTCTCCACCGAGCAGGAGCTGGCCTCGGCCAATCGCGCCTGGCGCACCGGTCACTTCGATGAGGCGACCCGGATCTGGTCGCCGCTGGCCGAGCAGGGCCAGCCACGAGCCCAGGCGCTGATGGGCTGGAGCCATGAAGTGGGGCAGGGGAGCGAGCAGGATATCAGTCGGGCCATCACGCTCTATCGTCAGGCGGCGCAGGCGGGGGATGCCTTCGGCCAATACCGGCTGGGGGAGGTCTACCTGCGGGGGGCCGGGGTGAAGCGAGATCTGCGCGAGGCGTTTCACTGGATGGA
Source organism: Aeromonas sp. FL131 (assembly GCF_049860615.1). Classification (NCBI taxonomy): domain Bacteria; kingdom Pseudomonadati; phylum Pseudomonadota; class Gammaproteobacteria; order Aeromonadales; family Aeromonadaceae; genus Aeromonas; species Aeromonas sp. FL131. The sequence goes on along the minus strand of NZ_CP187595.1, from coordinate 1,931,837 downwards.
GCTGGCAGCCAAGAACGGTGATGTGCCCGCCATGTTGAAGGTGGGCGTGCTGCATCTGATGGGGGTCAGCGGACGGGTCGATCTGCCCCGTGCCAAGGAGTGGCTCTATCAGGCCGCCAAACAGGGCAACCAGCTCGCGCTCAAGGTGCTGCAGGAGCTGGAACTGGCGCAGGAGGGGAGCTCCACGTTCGATTTCAACTGGCAGCCCCTGCTGGGGGAATAGCTGCCAAGCACTTCATCTGACTGTAGAAAATCTCAGCAAACCCGATACAGCCCCGCCTACTTCTGGTAGCATGGTCCGGTTTTTGGTTTGTCTTGCGACGTTGAACGGGTTGTTTGCGTCGCGGGGCGCCTTCGCAAAGTGCTGTGGAGAGCCAGAACATCACCCATTTTTGAACCTGATTACCCATGATTAGCAGTCAGTTACCACGAACTATACTGATCTTACGTACAGTTATCGAGGTGCGAGATCATGGCCAAAAGCAAAGTCCAATTCCAGAAAGGCTACAGCCTGTTTGATTTTTTCAAGGACTATGGCACTGAAGCGCAGTGCGAAAACGCGCTGCTTGCTTGGCGTTTTCCGAACGGTTTCATCTGTCCTGAGTGCGCCAACAAGACCTGCTGTCGCCTGAAAAGTCGGCCACGCGTGCTGCAATGCAATAACTGCCGTCACCAGATGTCATTGACTGGAAACACGATTTTTGCAAACACCAAACTCCCACTGACCAAGTGGTTTCTGGCGATGCAGCTGCTGTCACAGACCAAAACTGGCTTGTCAGCGATGGAGCTAAAGCGCCAGTTGGACGTCAAATATGACACCGCCTGGATGCTCAAGCACAAGCTGCTGCAAGCCATGAAAGAGTCCGATGACAAGCAGCCCATCAGCGGCATCATTCAGCTCGATGATGTCTACTGGGGTGGAGAGCGCCGTGGTGGCAAACGAGGTCGCGGCGCGGCAGGCAAGACGCCGTTTGTGGCAGCAGTAGCCCTGAACAAGGAAGGGCATCCAATCAAGATGCGGATGACGGTGGTCGATGGTTTCAAAACCAACGTCATTGCTGATTGGGCAAAACGGCATCTTGCTAGTGGTAGCGCGGTGATATCCGATGGATTGGCCTGTTTCAAAGCGGTCAAGGAGGCCAATTGTGAGCACCTGGGTGTTGTCACCGGGGGCAACCTTGATTTGCTGGATCATCCGGCATTCAACTGGGTAAACACGATGATAGGGAATGTGAAGAACTCGCTGCGGGGCAGTTGCCATACGCTCGGAGCGAAGCATTTACCAAGGCATCTTGCGGAATACTGCTTCCGGTTTAATCATCGTTTTGACCTCAAGAGCATGTTGGTTGAATTGGGGCATGCAGTCGTGGCAAGCCCTCCGATGCCATATCGGCTCTTGAAGCTGGCTGAGGGTCATGGGTAATCAGGTTTTTGAATGAATCTTTCCATCCCGCATGTGCCCTTTGGTAGGGGGCACCACTGTATAAGGAAACACACAATGCCAATCATTACTCTGCCTGATGGCAGCCAACGTCAATTTGCCCACGCCGTTTCCGTCATGGATGTGGCCGCGGACATCGGTCCCGGTCTCGCCAAGGCGTGCATTGCCGGTCGGGTAAACGGTGAACTGGTGGATGCCTGCGAGCTGATCGAAGCCGATGCCTCCCTGGCCATCATCACCGCCAAAGACGAAGAAGGTCTGGACATCCTGCGCCACTCCTGTGCTCACCTGCTGGGTCATGCCATCAAGCAACTCTGGCCCCAGACCAAGATGGCCATCGGTCCCGTCATCGACAACGGTTTCTACTACGACATCGATCTCGATCGTACCCTGACCGACGAAGATCTGGCGGCGCTGGAAGAGCGCATGCTGGCGCTGGCCGCCAAGGATTACGACGTCATCAAGAAGAAGGTCTCCTGGCAGGAAGCACGCGACGTGTTCGAAGCCCGTGGCGAGACCTACAAGGTCGAGATCCTGGATCAGAACATTGCCCGTGATGACCAGCCTGGTTTGTATCATCACGAAGAGTACATCGACATGTGTCGCGGCCCGCACGTGCCCAACATGCGTCACTGCCACCACTTCAAGTTGCAGAAGATGTCCGGCGCCTACTGGCGCGGCGACTCCAACAACAAGATGCTGCAGCGCATCTACGGCACCGCCTGGGCCGACAAGAAGCAGCTCAAGTCTTACCTGCAACGTCTGGAAGAGGCCGCCAAGCGCGACCACCGCAAGATCGGCAAGCAGCTCGACCTGTACCACATGCAGGAAGAAGCGCCCGGCATGGTGTTCTGGCACAACGATGGCTGGACCATCTTCCGTGAGCTGGAAACCTTCATCCGCGGCAAGCTCAAAGAGTACGACTATCAGGAGGTGAAAGGCCCCTTCATGATGGATCGCGTGCTGTGGGAGCGTTCAGGTCACTGGGAGAAATACGCCCAGGCCATGTTCACCACCCAGTCCGAGAACCGCGAGTACGCTATCAAGCCGATGAACTGCCCGGGTCACGTGCAGATCTTCAACCAGGGTCTGAAATCCTACCGCGATCTGCCGCTGCGCATGGCCGAGTTCGGCTCCTGCCACCGCAACGAGCCGTCAGGCTCCCTGCACGGTTTGATGCGAGTACGTGGTTTTACCCAGGATGATGCGCACATCTTCTGTACCGAAGAGCAGATCATGGAAGAGGTGTCGGCCTGTATCCGCATGGTCTACGACGTCTATGGCACCTTCGGCTTCGAGAACATCGTGGTCAAGCTCTCCACTCGTCCGGAACAGCGTATCGGCTCCGATGAAGCCTGGGATCGCGCCGAGGCCGCACTGGCTGAAGCCCTGGTGCTGAACGGTCTGAAGTACGATCTGCAGCCGGGTGAGGGGGCGTTTTACGGTCCCAAGATCGAATTTACCCTGCACGATTGCCTTGATCGTGCGTGGCAATGTGGTACCGTGCAGCTCGATTTTGCCCTGCCGGGCCGTCTGGGCGCCACCTACGTGGGTGAAGACAACGAACGTCATGTTCCCGTGATGATCCACCGCGCCATTCTGGGCTCGCTGGAGCGTTTCATCGGGATCCTGACCGAAGAGTACGCCGGACTGTTCCCGACCTGGCTGGCACCGACCCAAGCCGTGGTCATGAATATCACCGACAATCAGGCCGATTATGCAGTGAAAGTAGCCAAAGCATTGAATGATGCGGGCCTTCGCGCAAAAGCGGACTTGAGAAATGAGAAGATTGGCTTTAAAATCCGCGAGCATACTTTGAAGCGAGTACCCTTCATGCTGGTCTGCGGCGATAAAGAAGTAGAAGCCGGCAAGATTGCAGTGCGTACTCGTAAAGGGGCTGACCTGGGCACTTATCCTGTTGAAGAGCTGATTGCTCTGTTGACCCAGGAAGTTCAGACCCGCGGACAAAAGAAAGTGGAGGAATAAGCTATAAAAGGCGGAAAAAAACTGGGCAAGCAACCGCAAGCCCGCGCTCACCGGATCAACGAAGAGATCCGTCTGAAAGAAGTTCGTCTGACTGGTCTGGATGGTGAAGCCATTGGCATCACCTCCATCCAGGATGCCCTGAACTTGGCCCTTGAGGCCGGAGTGGATCTGGTCGAGATCAGTCCGAACGCTGAGCCGCCCGTTTGCCGGATCATGGATTACGGCAAATTCCTCTACGAAAAGAGCAAGACCACCAAAGAACAGAAGAAAAAGCAGAAAGTCGTCCAGGTCAAGGAAATCAAATTCCGTCCTGGCACCGACGAAGGCGACTATCAGGTAAAACTACGCAACCTGGTTCGCTTTCTGGAAGACGGGGACAAGGCAAAGGTCACCCTGCGCTTCCGTGGTCGTGAAATGGCCCACCAGGAACTTGGTATCAAGGTTCTGGAGCGAGTCAAGAACGATCTGGAAGAGCTGGCCGTAGTCGAATCGTTCCCGAAAGTCGAAGGCCGTCAAGCTGTGATGGTCCTCGCACCTAAGAAGAAATCTTAAGGCCCACAAGAAATTGACTCATGGGGCTGGCCCCATGAGTTGGTTCGCCTTGCGATTTTGTTGTCACTCACAATGCGGAGTATGAAATGCCGAAGATGAAAACCAACCGGGGCGCCGCAAAGCGCTTCAAGAAGACTGGCTCAGGTCGCTTCAAGTGCAAGCACAACCACCTGCGTCACATCCTGACCAAGAAGAGCAGTAAGCGTAAGCGTCAGCTGGGACCGAAATTCTTTGTTTCCGCTGCCGACCACAAACGTGTTGTCGCTTGTCTGCCGTACGCATAAGGGGGGATGTGAAAAATGCCAAGAGTTAAACGTGGTGTGACCGCTCGCGCTCGTCACAAGAAAGTAATGAAAGCCGCCAAGGGTTACTACGGCGCCCGTTCCCGTGTCTACCGCGTAGCGGTACAAGCGGTAACCAAAGCTGGTCAGTATGCCTACCGTGACCGTCGCCAGAAAAAGCGTCAGTTCCGTCAACTGTGGATTGCTCGTATCAACGCAGCAGCCCGTCAGAACGGTCTGTCCTACAGCCGTCTGATCAACGGTCTGAAGAAGGCTTCCATCGAGATCGATCGCAAGATCCTGTCCGATATCGCCGTTCACGACAAGCTGGCTTTCACCGCCCTGGTTGAAAAGGCCAAAGCAGCTCTGGTCTAATCCGGTTCTGTTATAAATGCTAAAAGGAGGCCTAGGCCTCCTTTTTTGTTGTCTGTCATTTGTCGTTTGCAGGCAGTGATGACTCTACCATCATGATAGCCATACATATGGTTCCATATGCCATCAAACTAAAATTGTGTAGCCAATCACGAAGAAGAAGCCGGTCCGGCTCGAAGCCCTACTTGATAACAAAATGATTTCTAGGGAGAAAAGGGCACCTTAACTATGGTCAGTGAAGGGGCTTTTTTTGTATTATTCCCCTCTTGACCTTATTTAGCCTAAAGGCTCCTGTATCGGGAGTGGTGACGAGGAAGACATGCAACAGCTTGAAGAAGTAGTCGGCCAAGCCAGGGCCGAAATTGAGGGCGTAAGCGACATCGCCGCCCTTGACGAAATCCGGGTCAAATATCTGGGTAAAAAAGGCTTTTTTACCGAGCAGATGAAGGGCCTGGGCGCCCTGTCCGCTGAAGAGCGTCCCGCCGCGGGCGCCGTGATCAACCAGGCCAAACAGCAGGTTCAGGATGCCCTGAACGAGCGTCGTGAAGCCCTCGAAGTCGCCGTGCTGAACCAGAAGCTGGCCGCCGAGACCATCGACGTCAGCCTGCCGGGCCGCCGCATCGAGAATGGTGGTCTGCACCCGGTGACCCGCACCATTGAGCGCATCGAGCGCCTGTTTGGCGAGATGGGCTTCAAGGTTGCCCGTGGTCCCGAGATTGAAGATGGCTTCCACAACTTCGATGCGCTGAACATCCCGGCTCACCACCCGGCGCGTACCGATCACGATACCTTCTACTTCAATCCTGATCTGATGCTGCGTACCCACACCTCCGGTGTGCAGATCCGCACCATGGAACATCAGCAGCCGCCGATCCGCATCATCGCGCCGGGCCGCGTCTATCGTAACGACTACGACATGACCCACACCCCGATGTTCCACCAGGTCGAAGGCCTGCTGGTCGACGAGCATGCCAGCTTCACCGAGCTGAAAGGGATCCTGCACGATTTCCTGCGCAACTACTTCGAGGAAGACTTGACCATTCGCTTCCGTCCTTCCTACTTCCCGTTCACCGAGCCGAGCGCCGAAGTGGACGTGATGGGCAAGAACGGCAAGTGGCTGGAAGTGCTGGGCTGCGGCATGGTGCATCCGAACGTGCTGCGTTCGGTCGGCATCGATCCGGAAAAATACTCCGGCTTTGCCTTCGGCATGGGCGTTGAGCGCCTGACCATGCTGCGTTACGGGGTCAACGACCTGCGTGCCTTCTTCGAAAACGACCTGCGCTTCCTCAAGCAGTTCAAGTAAGGGCGAGAGAACATGAAATTCAGTAAATCCTGGGTGATGGAGTGGGTCCGCACCGAGTTGAGTGACAACGCACTGGCCGAGCAGATCACCATGGCCGGTCTGGAAGTGGACGCCGTGGAAGCGGTGGCCGGCCAGTTCAACAACGTGGTGGTGGGTGAAGTGGTCGAGTGCGCCCAGCACCCAGACGCCGACAAGCTGCGGGTGACCAAGGTCAACGTGGGCGAGGCCGAGTTGCTGGACATCGTCTGCGGCGCGCCGAACTGCCGCGCCGGTCTGAAAGTGTGCGTGGCTAAAGTAGGGGCGACCCTGCCGGGTGATTTCACCATCAAGAAAGCCAAGCTGCGCGGCCAGCCGTCTCACGGCATGCTCTGCTCCTTCAGTGAGCTGGGTATCGACGTCGAAGCCGATGGCATCATCGAGCTGCCGCTGGATGCGCCCATCGGTACCGATATCCGCGAATACCTCGCGCTCAACGACGTCAGCATCGACGTGGATCTGACCCCGAACCGTGCCGACTGCCTCGGCATTGCGGGTCTGGCTCGTGAAATCGGCGTGCTCAACAGCGTGGACGTGGTCGAGCCGACCTGGGCGCCGGCTATTGCCACTATCGATGCTAGCTTCCCGATCCGGGTTGAAGCGCCGGCTGATTGCCCTCGTTATCTGGGCCGCGTCATCAAGGGGCTGAATCTGCACGCCCAGAGCCCGCTCTGGATGCAGGAGAAGCTGCGCCGTGGCGGCATCCGTTCCATCGACGCCATCGTCGACATCACCAACTACCTGCTGCTGGAATACGGTCAGCCGATGCACGCCTTCGATCTGGCAACGCTTGAAGGGGAACTGGTGGTGCGCCGCGCCCACGCCGATGAGCCGATGACCCTGCTCGATGGCAACGAAGTGAAGCTCAAAGAGACGACTCTGGTGATTGCCGATGCTAAAGGTCCTGCCTGCATGGCCGGTATCTTCGGCGGTGATCGCACCGGTGTCTCCGAGACCACTACCGACATCCTGCTGGAGTGTGCTTTCTTCGCGCCGCTCTCCATCACCGGCCGTGCCCGTGCCTACGGTCTGCACACCGACTCTTCCCACCGCTTCGAGCGCGGGGTGGATCCGCAGCTGCAGGCCAAGGTGATGGATCGTGCCACTCGTCTGCTGCTGGACATTTGTGGCGGTGAAGCCGGTCCGGTCATCGAGGTCAAATCCGATGATCATCTGCCCAAAGCGGCCCCCATCCGCTTGCGTCGCACCAAGCTCGACAAGGTGATCGGCATCAGTGTGGCAGATGCGCAGGTGGTCGAGATCCTGACTCGCCTTGGCATGCAGGTCACTGTGGACGCCGACGGCTGGACCGCGCTGGCCCCCTCCTGGCGTTTCGACATCGCCATCGAGGAAGACCTCATCGAGGAAGTGGCCCGCATCTACGGCTACAACAATATCCCGAACCTCAAACCCGCCGCCTCTCTGGCGATGGTGGAGCAGGCAGAAGGGCAGGTGACCTTGAAGCGCGTGCGCGACCTGCTGGTTGATCGCGGCTTCCAGGAAGCGATCACCTACAGCTTCGTCGATCCCAAGGCTCAGCAGACCCTGTTCCCGCAGAGCGATGCCATCGTGCTGCCGAACCCGATTTCGGTCGAGATGTCCGCCATGCGCGTCTCTCTGTTCCCGGGTCTGGTGCAGGCCGTGGTTTACAACCAGAACCGTCAGCAGCCACGGGTGCGCCTGTTCGAACAGGGCCTGCGCTTCATCAAAGACGAAAACGCCGAGAACGGCATCCGTCAGGAGCCCATACTGGCCGGCATCATCACCGGCAACCAGAGCGACGAGCACTGGGACATCAAGAGCCGCGCTGCCGACTTCTTTGATTTGAAAGGGGATCTGGAAGCGGTGCTGGATCTGACTGCCGAAGGAGCCACCTTCAGCTTCGAGCGTGCCGAGCACAGCGCCCTGCACCCGGGCCAGAGCGCCGCCATCCTGCGCAATGGCGTGGTCATCGGCCACATCGGCGTGATCCACCCGAGCCTCGAGAAGAAGCTGGGTCTGAAGAGCCGCGCCGTGATGTTCGAGCTGGAGCTGGACAAGCTGACCCCGGCCAAGGTGCCGGTTGCTGCCGAGGTTTCCAAGTTCCCTGCCAACCGTCGTGACATCGCCGTGGTGGTTGATCGTCAGGTCCTGGCCGGTGATGTCCTCGCAGTAATTAAAAAAGTTGGCGGAAATCAGGTAGTTGGAATAAACTTGTTTGACGTATACCAGGGTGCTGGCATGGCAGAGGACAAGAAGAGCCTGGCCATCAGTCTTGTTCTGCAAGACACCCAGCGCACTCTGGAGGAGAAAGAGATTGCCGAGACCGTAGACAATGTCGTGCGGGCCCTTGGTGAAGAGTTGAATGCATCCTTGAGGGATTGATCTATGGCGCTTACCAAAGCCGACATTGCAGAGCACCTGTTCACCCAGCTCGGGATGAGCAAGCGTGAAGCCAAAGATATGGTGGAAGCCTTCTTTGAAGAGATCAGACAAGCGCTTGAGCGTGGTGAACAAGTCAAGATTTCAGGCTTCGGTAACTTTGATCTTCGTGAGAAGAACCAGCGTCCTGGACGTAACCCGAAAACCGGCGAAGATATTCCTATCAGCGCCCGGCGGGTGGTCACCTTCCGCCCTGGTCAGAAGCTCAAGGCCAGGGTCGAAAATGTTGAGCCCAACGAGTGACAAAAAGCCAGGCAACCGCCTGGCTTTTATTTTTTCATGAGAAAAACCAGCCTATTGCTAGGCCTGCTGCTGGCTGCGCCACTGCAGGCGATGGATCTCCCCCTCTCTCCGGCGGCCAAGGCGTATGCCGATGCCACCAAGTCGCTGACCATCTGTTATCCGGCGCTGATCCGGCCGCCTTATCTCGAGGAGTCGGGAGGCTTGCTGATCGATCAGATGGAGCGGTTGGCAGAGCAGCTCCCTTTTCCGCTCCTGCACGAGAAGCTGCCCAACTGGTCGGCGGTGCAGCGCGGCTTGCAGGAGGGGCGCTGCGATCTCATTCCCAATGTCGGCCCTTCGTTGCAGGCCCTGCCGGGCATGGCACTGAGCCGTGCCATGCTGGAGGCCGAATCCGCCATCCTCTATCGCGGCGATCTGGAGCGGGCGACCTTCTTGGTCTCTCCCATCTGGCAGGCGAACGAGGTGCTCAAGGCGCTTTATCCCCGCTCAACCCAGTTGCCCCTGACCGAGGCGGACAACTGGTACGCGGCGCTGGCGGCGGGCAAGGGGACCGCCTACCTCGGTGACTATCTGCAACTGCGCTACCTGATGCGCGAATACCCGGATCAGGGGCTGCGGCTGCGCCGGCTGCGCAGCGATGAACTGGTGGTGAGCTACCGGCTGATGATGCGCGACCAGCCGGAACTGCGCGAGCTCATCGATACCGCCATCCGCTATCTGCCGCCCGGTGCCCTTTACAAGGATCTGGACCGTTATCTGGCGCAGGGGGAGCAGGACATCAACCCGCTTCACTTTACCGACAAGGAGCAGGCCTGGCTGGTCGGCACCTCCCGCGCCATCAAGCTGGTCGTCAACCCGGATTTCATGCCCTACAGCGGTCTCGACGAGCAGGGGGAGCTCAAGGGGTGGAGCGCCGACGTACTGCGGCAGGTGAGCCAGCAGACCGGCCTCAACTTCCACGTGATCCCGATCGCCAGCAAGGAAGAGGCGCTGGCCAAGCTGCGCAGCGGCGAGGCGGACATGATGGCCGGCCTGCTGGAGACGCCGGCGCTGACCGATACCTTCGACTTCACCCGCATCATGGCGCTCAATCGCTATGCCCTGGTCAGTCGCAAGGCGAAGTCGTTCGATACGCTGGCGGCGGTGAAGGGCGACATCGTGGTGCCCGCCACCCTCTATGACGAAGCGATGCTGGCCCGGCTGGGTGGCGAACATCATTGGCGCAAAAGCGACACCCTGGCGCAGGGGCTTGCGGCGGTGCAAAGCGGTGAGGCCGACGCCATGCTGGCCGAGCTCTACCAGCTGCAATACCCGCTTCGCAACAACCAGCTGGACGGGCTGGATATCAGGGAGCTGCCTCAACGATTCGGACTGGGGTTTGCCATCAGCCATCACAGCCCGCGACTCGCCGGGGTGATGGAACAGAGCCTGATGGCCTTCACCAGCAGGCAGAACGACGATCTCAATCAGCGCTGGCGCCGGCTGGTGCTGACCCAGCAAGCCGGGGTCAGCTACGGGATCTGGCTGGGGTCGGTGTCGCTGGCGCTGTTGATCAGTGCTGGTGTCATCTGGCTGATCTGGCGTTCCCGCCAGCAGCTGGCCCGGGAAGTGAGCCAGCGTCAGGAGATGGAGCAGACCCTGGCGCTGGAGAGCCAATTCAGGGAGTCCCTGTTCCAGGCGCTGCCGGTGCCGGTGTTTCTGCGGGACAACCAGGGCGAGATCATCAAGCGCAACAAGCAGGCCAAGCGGCTGGAGGCGCGCTACCTGGCCGAGCTGCACCTGCCAGAGGCCCAGTTGCAGGGGGGCGAGGGGGAGATGGCTTTGGGCGATCAGGTCTACTCCTATGCCCAGATCCCGCTTCAGCTTGGCAAGCAGTCGCCGGCCGGGGATCTCATCGCGCTCTCCAACATCAGCGCCCTGCGCGAGCGCACCCGCTTGCTGCGCCAGGCCGAGCGCCGCTTGCGGGCATTGACCAATACGGTGCCCGGGGTGGTGATCCAGTTCCTGCTGCAGCGAGAAGGCATCGCCCAGGTAGAGTTCATCAGCCGTGGCAGCTACGAGCTGCTGGGGCTGGCCAGTCAGCAGATCCGCCGCAATCCCGGTCAGGCGCTGGGCCGACTGGAGCAACATGACAGGCGCAAGATGAAGGCCCCCATGCTGGAAATGCTGCAGGCCGGTCAGCCTTTTTCCTACGCGCTGCGCTATGAGCACCCGGGCAAGGGCACCCGCTGGCTGCAGTTCTACGGCCGGGGGCGCAGCCAGTCCGAGCAGGGCTGGCGGGTGTACGGGGTGGTGCAGGATGTGACGACCCGGGTCGAGCAAGAGCAGGCGCTGCAGGCTTCCCACGAGCGGGCCGAGCAGGCGGTACTGGCCAAGGGGCGTTTCCTCGCGGCGGTGAGCCACGAAATTCGCACCCCCATGAACGCCATTCTGGGGTTGCTGGAGTGGCTCAGCCACACCTCCCTCAATGCCGAGCAGCGCTCGGCACTGGCCCACGTCCGCCAGGCGGGGGACGAGCTGCTGGGCCTGCTCAACGACGTGCTGGACTTCAGCCGCAACGAGAACCGACAGTTGGCGCTCTCGCTGCAGCCCACTGATCTGGTGGATTTGTGCGAGCACGTGGCGGCCGTGCACTGGTCCAAAGCCCGCTCCAAGCGTCTGCAACTGCGGCTGGATCTCGATCATCGACTGCCCGCCCAGGTGGAGCTGGATCCGCACCGGGTGCAGCAGGTGCTGCACAACCTGCTGGCCAATGCCATCAAGTTCAGCTCCCGTGGCGAGGTGGTGCTGTGGGCCCGCCGCGCTGGCTCTCAGCTGTTGTGCGGAGTGGATGACGAGGGGCCCGGCATCAGTGCCGAGCTGCTGCCGCGGCTGTTCCTGCCCTTTGAGCAGGGCGGGGAGGCGGGTCAGCCGCGGGCCCAGGGCACCGGGCTCGGACTTGCCATCTGTCGCCAGCTGATGGAGCAGATGGGTGGCGAGATCCGGGTCGAGCCGCGGCCGACCGGCGGCAGCCGTTTCCTCTGTGCGCTGCCCCTGGTGTTGCTGCAGGAGATGCCGCGCTGGCGACCAAGGGTGGCCAGCGTGCATGTGCAACTCGGCGGGGCCGAGCGGGACTATCTGCTGCCCTGGCTGGGCGAACTGGATTTGCAGGACGATCCGGCCGGCCCGGTATTGAGCGTCCGGCTGGATGAGCAGGGGCTGCGTTACTGGGACTGGCAGGGGGAACCCTGGGTGCCGGGCTCGGTGGTGAGTCTGATGCAGCCAAGGCTGGTGCCCTCTAGCCAGGGCATGATCACGCTGCCGGGGCAGGGGATGCGGGTGCTGCTGGTCGAAGATCACGAGGTGAACCGGGTGTTGATCAGCATGCAGCTGACCCAGCTGGGGGCCCGGGTGATCAGCGCCGCCAACGGCCAGCTGGCGCTCGACATCCTGCAGCATGAGACGGTCGATCTGGTGTTGACCGATCTGCAGATGCCGGTGATGGACGGCGCCGAGCTCTGCCGCCAACTGCGCGACTCGCCGCGCTGGCAGCATCTGCCCACCTACGTCATCACCGCCGATCTCAGCGAGCAGGCGGCGGCGCAGCTGGCCAGCTGTGGTTGTCGCGGGCATCTGGACAAACCGCTGCTGCTCAAAGACTTGGCCAATCTGCTGCGCAGCCTGGGCGAGCCGGACCAGGCACTGGCACCCGAGCCGCCCCCTCAAAGCGACGTATCGGCAGAAGGGGAGGTCTGGGCAGCGCGGGAGGTGTCGCTGCTGGCGCCGGAGCTTATCCCCCTCTATCTGGATGCGACCGGGCAGGATCTGGCCGACATTGAGCGCTGTGTCACACAAGGGGATGAGATGGCGCTTGAAGCCGCTTTACACAAGATGAAGGGGGCCGCCAAAATGGTGGGAGCCACCCCGCTTGTTCAGGTGATCGAGCAGTGGAAACGGGATCCACGGCAACCCCTGCTACCCCCGCTGCGGCAAGCTCTGGATGAGGTGTGCCGGCGACTACGTGAGAGGCTCTGACATGATCATCACAGATGAAGAGTTACTGGCGTTGCTGAACTCGGAAGAGACGGACGAGCGCCTGTTCCACCCCGTGACCATCTACGCTCTGGACGGGGTCGCCTATCGGACGGCAAAGGCCGTCGAGCTACCCGAGTTCGCCACCTTGCGCCGTACCCGCCCTGATGCCTGCTGGCAGTGGGAAGGGTTGTTTGCCGCCGGTGCCATCGCCCTGTTCGATCCCGACTCCCACGTGGGGGCTGACTATCTGCCGCAGCTGACGGCGCAGGCCGAGGGTGTCTATCGCCTCACCGACGACTGGCTGGCGGGGGTCAATGGCCGCTACCTGGCGTGGCAGGAGTGGCTGGCCCAGACCCAGGTGCTGCTGCTGGAGGATCACCCGTTTCAGGGGGCCCACATCCAGCAGGAGATCAAGGGGCTGGGGGTGCCCTGTCAGTGGGTGCAGGATGGCAACGCCTGCATCAAGGCGCTGGCCGGCGGCGAGGTCAAGCTGCTGGTGAGCGATCTCAGTCTGGTGGAGCAGGATGCCATCAGCCTGCTGATGAGCCAGCCCCAATACCAGCACAGTGGCTTGCCCATCGTGCTGCTCTCGGCCCACGATCAGACCTTGATCGACGGCGCCCGCCGCCTGCTGCACGATGCCGGTTTCAACGTGCTGGCCGCCCTGGCCAAGCCGCTGCTGGCAGATGATCTGCTGCGGCTGCTCAAGACGCTCTATCTGGGGCCGCAGCGTCAGCGCCGGTTGAGCGGCCTGCGCCGCACCATCCGCACCTGGCAGGGGGAAGAAAAAGGGCTGCTCGGGCTCTTGTCCGATCCTCCGTCGCCCTTGCCCATCTGGCTGGCAGTGACCGGCTTGCCACCGCGCTGGGAGCGGGTGCGCGAGTGGCTGGTCCAGCAGGGCCGGGAGCCTGGCGAGCTCACCCTGCTCATCCACCGGCGCGACCACCTGCTGAGCCAGGCGGAGCGTTTTGCCCTGGTGTTGCAGGCCAGTCTGGCGGGGGCCAAACTGGCACTGCTGCTGGACAACGATCAGCACATCCCGTTCGACTTGCTGGAGCGGATGCCGCTGCAGCACCTGCTGCTGGGACAGAGTCTGCTGCCCGGGCTGGAAGCCATGACCCCGGACTCCCTGCTGGGGCGTTTCATCAATCGGGCCAGAGAGCTCGGGATCGCCCTCTATCTGGACGATCCCTTCAACCTGCTGGACAGCAATCTGTGGCGCGATCAGGGCGTGGCGGGGCGCTGGTAGACAGTGGCCCGCTACCTCTGCTGGCCACCGGACGAGGCCCGGCTGCGGCGCGCCCTGGCCGGCTGGTTGCATCCTCATTCGCGGGCAGCCCTGCCGCTGATGATGGAGGTGGGGGGCATTCCCTGCCGCTTGCAGGAGTTGGCGGGGGCCGATCCCGAGCGGATCAGGGCCGCCTATGGCGAGCTCAGCGAACAGAGCGTCTACCTGCGTTTCATGCGCGCCAAGCAGCTCCCGAGTGACGAGCAGCTCGCCTTCTTCCTCGATTACCCCAAGGAGCAGCAGATTGGGCTGCTGCTGACCGACGGTCAGGGGCGACCACTGGCCCAGGCCCAGTCCATCCGGCGGCGGCTGCACCCGGATCGGGCCGAGTTTTCCTGTATCGTCGCCGATCACTTCCAGCACAGGGGGGCAGGGCGGCGCATCCTGCTGGCGCTGGCTTTGCTGGCGCGCGCCGAAGGCATTCGCGAGTGGACGGCAGAGGTGCTGCCCCAGAATCGCCCCATGCTGGCGCTGCTGCGCGGGCTGGGCTTGCCGCTCACCCTGGTGACGGGACGGGAGCTGGTGTTCGTGCGACTCGATCTGAGCGTGCTCGACACCCTGTAACCGCGTCATAAGACCAAGGGCGAATAGGCCGGTTTTTCACCCTGTGCTAAGGTCAGCCAGAGAAGTAGCCAGAGGGAGTCAGTCATGGTGCAGTCAGCGAAACACATCGTCATTCTTACCGGTGCCGGGATCTCGGCCGAGTCGGGCATCAAGACCTTTCGCGCCTGTGACGGTCTGTGGGAAGAGCACAGGGTCGAAGACGTGGCGACGCCGGAGGGCTACGCACGGGATCCCGCTCTGGTGCAGGGCTTTTACAACTCCCGCCGCCACCAGCTGCAGCAACCCCACATCCACCCCAATCCGGCCCACTATGCGCTGGCCAGGCTCGAGCGCCTGCTGCCGGGCTGCGTCACCCTGGTGACCCAGAACATCGACAACCTGCACGAGAGCGCCGGCAGCAAGAACCTCATTCACATGCACGGGGAGCTGCTCAAGGCGCGCTGCCCGGGCTCGGGCCAGGTGATCGAGTGGCGTGGCGATCTGCAGCAGGAGGAGCTGTGCA
Source organism: Aeromonas sp. FL131 (assembly GCF_049860615.1). Classification (NCBI taxonomy): domain Bacteria; kingdom Pseudomonadati; phylum Pseudomonadota; class Gammaproteobacteria; order Aeromonadales; family Aeromonadaceae; genus Aeromonas; species Aeromonas sp. FL131. Next base: position 1,916,834 of record NZ_CP187595.1, on the reverse strand, counting down.
CCTGCTGCCAGTTTCCCCAGCCGCTGCGCCCGCACGTGGTCTGGTTCGGCGAGATGCCGCTCGGGCTGGATCGCATCTACAGCGTGCTGGCCCAGTGTGATCTGTTCATCTCCATCGGCACCTCGGGCGCTGTCTATCCGGCGGCCGGTTTCGTGCACGAGGCGGGATTGAACGGGGCCCACACCATCGAGCTCAATCTCGAACCGAGCGAAGTGGGCAGCCAGTTTGACGAGAAGCGCTACGGTCCGGCCTCGTTGCTGGTGCCGGCCTACGTGGATGAGCTGCTGCAAAGCTGCGGCGTCCACCAGCCGGCGCAGATCGAGGGCCACAACTGGATGGAGATGCGCGGTCCCTGAGCTATTGTGCGACTGGACAGTTGCAATGAACCGGTGAAATCGCCACACTGGCAGCCACAAAAAATGGGACGCAGTTGGCGCAAATTACCATGACCGCAGTAAAGCAATGGATCGCTTTTTTTCTCCTGATGCTGGCCAGTGCCGGCGCATCGGCCTCGATCCCCCTGATGACCCTGGTGCTGCCAGGCGGCCAGCAAGTGACCCTCGATGAGGCGGCCCTGTCCGCCCTGCCGCAGACCGAATTCACCACCACCACCCCCTGGACCCAGGGCGCCCACCACTATCGCGGGCCGACCCTGGCGGCCGTGCTGGCGGCGCAAGGGATCCTGGATGCCCGCAAGATCGCCGTCTCGGCCCTCAACGGCTATCAGCAGGTGGTGGATCTGGCCCTGTTCGACGGCGTGCCGCTGACCCTGGTGCGCCAGGAGGACGGCAAACCGCTGACCCGGCGCAACAAGGGCCCGCTCTGGCTGCTCATTCCGTTCACCACCTATCCCAAGCTGGACGTGCCCGCCATCCACAATTGCATGGTGTGGCAGGTGACCCGCATCGAGATCGTCGATTGATGGGGCTATCCCGCCACAAACTGCTGTTGGTTGCGGTGTCGCTGCTGTTTCTGCTCTCCTCGGGCAGCAGCCTCTATCTGCAGCATCGCCAGGAGCAGCTGGTCGATACCTTCTACCGCAATATCCACTGGAACATCAGCCAGGTGATGCTGGAATCCCAGCGTTTCCTCTACGATCTGCAGCTCTACCGAGCCGGCCGGCTGGGGATGGAGACCCTGAGCCTGGATTACGATCTGCTGTGGAACCGGCTCGATATCTTCCTCATCAGCAGCGAAACCGCCGAGGCGCGCCAGCGGCACGGGCTCGGCAAGGCGCTGGCCGGACTGTTCGAGCAGATCAAGCAGCTCGAACCCCAGATGGAGGCCGGTGCGCTGCGCGAGGGGGCCGAGCTTGCTCGCTTGCAGGAGGCGATCGCCAGCCAGACCCGCCTCATCGAGCAGATAGGGGATCAGATCCTCTCCGGCCAGGAGCGGGAGCGTTCGGTCAGCCAGATCCGCAGCAGCCTGTTCTGGTTGCAGATCTGGCAACTGATCCTGTTGCTGACCGGCGGCGCCCTGGTGGCCGCCCTCATTCGTGCCAATCTGGCAAATCGCCGGCTCGCCCTGCTGGATCCCCTGACCCGGCTTGGCAACCGCCGTGCCCTGCAGGAGCAGCTCTCCCGCGCCCTGCATGCCGGCGAGGCGAGCGCCCTGGTGGTGCTCGATCTCAAGCGCTTCAAGCAGGTCAATGATCTGCTCGGCTATCAGGTCGGTGATCGGCTGTTGCAGACGGTGGCCGACAAGCTGCAGCAGGCCCACGGTGGCCACGCCTACCGGCTCGGTGGCGACGAGTTCGCGGTGGTGTTGACCAGCGCGGATGGCGCGCTGGAAACCCGCATTCATGAGCTGGTGAGCCTGCTCCATTTCGAGTTCGTGACCCGGGAGTGCAGCTTCGATCTGGCCTGTCGGCTCGGGGTGGCCAAGGCGCAGCAGCAAGATGCCGGCCGGCTGCTGGATCAGGCCATCCTGGCCCTCAATCAGGCCAAACGCAGCCAGGAGGGGGACATCTGCTGGTTCGAACCTGCCATGCTGCAGCAACTGCAGTTGAGCCAGCATCAGCTTCATCAGCTGCGCGACTGGCTGGCCGGGCGTGAGCCTGCACCGCTGCGAGTGGCGTTGCAGGGGCTGACGGACGGGCAGGGCAACGACCTGTGGCAAATGACGCTCTACTGGCGTGAGCAGGGGGCGCCCTGCCAGATGCGCTGGCTGCAGGAGTGCGGCGTGCTGGGGCCCGTGCTGGCCCGGCTGCTGCAAGCGCACGAGGCGCAGCATGTCGATGGGCGGGCGTTGTTGCTCCCGCTCGACAACCAGGCCCAGCTGGCCCATGTCGTGGCCTATCTGCCGGGTGCATCCCGCACGCCGCGGGTGCTGCTGGTGCCAACGCTGTTGCCGGATGCTGCCTTGCTGGCGGGGTTGCGGCAGCAGGGTTGCACCCTGGCGCTCAGAGACATTGGCAGCGCCACCCCAGCGCAGCTGGCGGCCGGCTGGCCTGTCCGTTACTGGCTGCCAGATGACGCGGAGCACAGCGAGTTGTTGCAGCCGCTGGCCCGGCGACTGGGGCTGGTTCAGTTGCAGGTGCTGGCGGGCAGTGAGGCAAGGCAGCTGGCCTGAGCACAAAGAGCGGTATTGAACCGGCCAGAGACAAAACGCAGCAAGGCGACCCCAGGGTCGCCTTGCTGCGTTTAATGCCCGTGAATGTCAGGGGCGGGGGGCGCAAGAATCCCTGATCACCAGGTCTGGGTCGACGGTGATCAGATGATCCGCCACCGCCTCGCCATTGATGCGCGCCAGCAGCCGGGTGACGGCGAGGCGGCCCAGCTCCTCTTTCGGCTGATTGACGGTGGTGAGCGGCGGCGACATGAATTCAGCCAGCGCCACGTTGTCATAGCCGACGATGGAGAGATCGCGCGGGATCACCAGCCCCGCCTGATGAGCGGCGCTGATGGCCCCCATCGCCATCATGTCGTTGCAAACGAACAGCGCGGTGGGGCGCTCGGGCAGCGCCAGCAGGCGGGTCATCGCCTGGTGGCCGCTGGCGCAGTCGAAGTCACCCTCCTGGACCCACTGTGGGTTGACAGTTAGCCCGGCCTCCTGCATCGCCTGCTCAAATCCTGCCTGACGCTGGTTGGCGGGAGCGCGGCTGTGGGGGCCGGTGATGCAGCCGATGGCGGTGTGACCGAGTCCCAGCAGGTGGCGGGTCGCCAGGTAGCCGCCGCGATGGGAGTTGTCGGCGATGAGGTCCACGTCGGCACTCTCCATCCCCCAGTCCATCACTACAACAGGAAGACTCTTGAGCCAGTCGAGCTGGTTGAACACCTCTTGCTGGCCTTCGCTACACATGATCAGCAGGCCATCGACCCGCTTGCGCAGCATCATCTTGAGGTAGGAGAGCGCCGTCTCGGCTTGGCCCTCGGTGTTGCCCAGCATCAGGTTGTAGCCCTGCTCGAAGCAGTAACGCTCCACCCCGCGCACCACCTCGGCAAAGAAGGGGTTGCTGGAGGTGGTGACCAGCATGCCGATACTGTTGGTCTCCTTCACCTTGAGGCTGCGGGCCACCAGGCTCGGGGCATAGTTGAGATCACGCATGGCGGCGAAGACCCGCTCGCGGGTCTCCTCGGCGACGAAACGGGTCTCGTTGATGACGTGGGAGACGGTGGTGGTCGACACCCCCGCCAGCGCCGCCACCTCCTTGATATTGGCCATCAGTGCCCCTGCGCAGTCTGCTCAAGCAGGAAGGCGTCGACCTCCTGCTTGCTCGGGATGGAGCTTTGGGCACCAAACCGGGTGACGGAGAGCGCGGCGGCGCCGTGGGCAAAGCGCACGGCAGCGTCAAAGTCGGCGCCGGCGAGCTCGGCCGCCAGCAGGGCGCCGTTGAAGGTATCGCCGGCCGCCGTGGTGTCCACCGCCTTGACCCGAAAACCCGGGATGAGCGCTTGTTGCTGCCCCTTGCTGCAATAGACTCCTTGCGAGCCCAGGGTAATCATCACCTCTCCGATGCCCATCTGGTGGAAGCGGGCGGCCGCCTCGGCTGCGCTCGCCTCGTCGGTGACCTTGATGCCGGTCAGCAGCTCTGCTTCGGTCTGGTTGGGGGTGATGAGGTCGACCAGTGCCAGCAGTTCGCTTGAGAGCGGGCGAGCGGGGGCGGGGTTGAGCACCACCCGGGTGCCGTGGGCACGGGCCAGGCGGGCGGCTTCCTGCACGCTCTCCAGCGGCACTTCCAGCTGCAGCAGCAGGGTGTGGGCGGCGGCGATCATCGCTTCATGGCCTTTCACCACGGATGGGGTGAGGGCGCCGTTGGCTTCAGCGGAGATGCCGATGCTGTTCTCCCCCTCATCGCTCACATAGATGATGGCGATGCCGGTCGGGAGCTTGGGGTCGAGCTCGACGGCGCTCACGTCGATGCCGTCTTTGGCAAAGCCGGTTTTCATCTGGTGGCCGATGGCGTCATCGCCGATGCGGGCGATAAAGGAGACCTCAGCACCTAGCCGAGCGGCGGCCACCGCCTGGTTGGCGCCCTTGCCACCGGGCACCACTTGATAGCTGTGGCCGGTCAGGGTTTCACCCGGGCGAGGAAAGTGGGGAACGCGCAGCACGTGGTCTGCATTGACACTGCCCAGAACGACGAGACGATTCATGTTGAGTACTCCTGATGCATCTTGGCATGGACACGAAAGCCGGATCCAGGCCGGGAGGCACCGTAAACCTTGAGTGAAAAGGGGGAGGTGAACCTCCCCCCGTCAACTTACTTGCTGACCACTTGCAGCGGAACCGGGATGGATTTTTCCACCGGCTGGCCCTTGAGCACCTTGTCGGCGGTTTCCACGCCGATGGCGCCGATCAGCGCGGGCTGCTGGGCCACGGTGGCGGCCAGTTTACCCTTGGCTACGGCGGCCTTGCCATCGTCGGTGCCGTCGAAGCCGACGATCATCACCTCTTTGCCGGCGGCCTGCACGGCGCGGATGGCACCCAGAGCCATCTCGTCGTTCTGAGCGAACACCGCCTGTACGCTCGGGTGAGCGGCCAGCAGGTTCTCCATGACGTTCAGACCCTTGGTGCGGTCAAAGTCGGCGGGCTGGGAGGCCAGCACTTCCAGCTTGTTGGCGGCCACGGCCAGGGCAAAGCCTTCGCCACGGTCACGGGCGGCGGAGGTACCGGCGATCCCTTCCAGCTGGATCACCTTGGCACCGGCACCCAGCTTCTGGGTGATGAAATCGCCGGCCAGTTTGCCGCCCGCCACGTTGTCGGAGGCGATGTGGGCCTTGACGTCACCCTGCGCCGCGCCGCGGTCCAGGGTCAGCACCGGGATGTTGGCCTTGTTGGCCAGCCGGATGGCGTTGCCCACCGCTTCGGAATCGGTCGGGTTGATCAGGATGGCGTTGACCTTGCGCACGGTGAGATCTTCCATGTTGGAGAGCTCCTTGGCCGGGTCATTCTGGGAGTCCAGCACCACCAGCTCGTAGCCAAGCTCCTTGGCCTTGGCTTCGGCCCCTTCCTTCATGGTGACGAAGAAGGGGTTGTTGAGGGTGGAGACCACCATGGCCAGGGTGTGATCGGCGGCCTGGGCGGTGCCCAGCACGGACATGATGGCGGCAGCGAGCAGGGTATTGAGCTTTTTCATCATTTCATTCCTTGTGTGTGCTTACTTGCTTTTGTTATCGATCATCACGGCGAGCAAAATCACGCTGGCCTTGGCGATCATCTGGTAATAGGACGATACGTCGAGCAGGTTGAGGGCATTGTTGAGGAAGCCGATGATCAAGGCACCGATCAGGGTGCCCATGATGCGACCCTTGCCCCCCATCAGGCTGGTGCCACCCAGCACCACGGCGGCGATGGCATCCAGCTCGTAACCCATGCCGGCGGTCGGCTGGGCGGAGGAGAGGCGGGAAGTGACGATGAGCCCGGCCAGTGCCGACAGCATGCCGCACAGACCATACACCGCGAGCTTCACCCGGTCCACATTGATGCCGGAGAGGCGGGTGGCCGATTCGTTGCCGCCGAGGGCATAGATGTAGCGACCCAGGCGAGTGTGGTTGAGCATGAACCAGGCCAGCAGGAAGACGATGGCCATCAGCCAGATGGGCACCGGCAGACCGAACAGGTAACCGGTACCCAGCCAGGCGAAGTGATCAGCGCCGTCACTGAAACCGGTGGAGATGGGACGCCCCTCGGTATAGACCATGGTGACGCCGCGCAGAGCGGTCATGGTGACCAGGGTGGCGATGAAGGCCTGCACCTTGCCCTTGGCAATGATGAGGCCGCTGATGCCGCCAAGCAGGGCACCGGCCCCCAGGGTGAGGGGGATCACCAGGGCGATGGGCAGCTCCATGGCGACCATGGTGGCGGCCAGGGCGCCGCACAGGGCCAGTACCGAGCCGACCGACAGATCGATGCCGGCGGTGAGGATGACCAGCGTCATGCCGACCGCCATGATGGCGTTGACCGAGGTCTGGCGCAGGATGTTGAGCAGGTTGTCGGCGGTGAAGAAGTTGGGGCTGAGGAAGGAGACCACGCCGATCAGCACCAGCAGCGCGACCAGGGATTTGTTCTCGATCCACCAGGCCTTGCTCATGACGCCGCGGCGGGAAAGGGTTTGGGTTGTCATTGTGCTGCCTCTTGCTCTGCTTGCCACTGTTTACCGACTGCCGCTGCCATCAGCTTCTCCTGATTGGCATCGCGGGTGTTGAATTCTGCGCTGATGCGCCCTTCGTGCATCACCATGATGCGATCACTCATGCCGAGCACTTCCGGCATTTCGGAGGAGACCAGGATGATGCTCATCCCCTCCTTCTTGAACTGGTTGATGAGCTGGTAGATCTCCTTCTTGGCGCCGACATCGACGCCGCGGGTCGGCTCGTCCAGGATCAGCACCTTGGGCCTTGTCAGCAGCCCCTTGGCGATGGCCACCTTCTGCTGGTTGCCGCCGGAGAGGAGCTTGATCAGCTGATCCTGACTCGGGGTCTTGATGTTGAACAGGCGCACATAGTCGCCCACCGCCTGGCGCTCGGCCTGGCCGTCAATCTTGCCGTGGCTGATGAACTCGCCAAGGGCGCACAGGCTCATGTTCTCGCGCACCGACAGCTCCAGCACCAGGCCGTCGCCCTTGCGATCCTCGGAGATGTAGGCGATGCCGGCGGCCAGGCCATCGGCCGGGCTCTTGGGGGCCAGTGCATGGCCATCCACGGTAATGTCACCGGCGCTGATGGGGCTGGCACCGTAGATGAGCTTCATCAGCTCGGTACGGCCGGAGCCCATCAGGCCGCTGAAGCCCAGAATTTCACCCTGACGCAGGGAGAAGCTCACCCCGCGCACGCCGGGACCGGCCAGCTCCTTGACCTGCAGGCTGACCGGGCCAAGCTCGCGGGCGAGGCGGGGGTACTGCTCTTCCAGCCGGCGACCCACCATCATCTCGATGATCCTGTCTTCGTCTAGCTCGCTCACCGCCTGCTCGCCGATCCACTTGCCATCGCGCAGCACGGTGACCCGATCGCAGATTTCGAAGATCTCCTTCAAGCGATGGGAGATGTAGACGATGCCGCAGCCCTGCTCACGCAGCTCGCGGATGACCACGAACAGCTGCTCGGTCTCGGTGTCGGTGAGGGCATCGGTGGGCTCGTCCATGATGATGACGCTGGCATCGAACGACAGCGCCTTGGCGATCTCCACCATCTGCTGTTCGCCGATGGAGAGATCCCCGAGCCGGGTATCCGGGCCGTGCTTGACGCCAAGCCGTGCCAGCAGGGTGCTTGCCCGTTCGCGCAACTGTTTGTGGTCGATGCTGCCAAAACGGGTACGAGGTTCGCGGCCGAGGAAGATGTTGGCGGCAATCGACAGCTCAGGCAGCAGGTTCAGCTCCTGGTGGATGATGCTGATCCCCTGATCCTGGGAGTCGCGGGGGCCCTTGAAGTGAACCGGCTGGCCGCGATAGCTGATGCTGCCCGCATCGGCCTGGTAGATGCCGGTCAGCACCTTCATCAGGGTCGACTTGCCGGCGCCGTTTTCGCCGAGCAGGGCCATCACCTGACCCGGATAGACCTTGAGGCCCGCCTCATCGAGGGCACGCACCCCGGGGAAGGTCTTGACGATCCCGGAAAGCGCTAGAATGGGCGAGGGGAGCATATTGGCGTTCCCGGAGAGCCCGGCAGGGGACGGGGGGAGCATATTGGCGTTGCTCATAGCTGCTTCCTTGGGAATTTAAAACGCCACGCCGGCGCAGAGAATGAGGTTGGCGTAGGGGGTCACCTCGCCGCTGCGCACGATGGCCTTGCTCTGGTGGGAGCGAGCCTTGAACGCTTCGTGCAGGCAGTACTCGATGGTGATGGGCTTGCCCTGGGCGGCGGCGTGCGCCTCCAGCTGATCCACCAGCGCCTGATGGGCGGCGGGGCTGATCTGCTTGATCTCGCTTGCCATGATCACCTTCTCCACCACCAGGTCGGTGAGCAGGGCGGTCAGCACGCTTTCAAGGCTCGGCGTCCCCGCCATCAGCGCCAGATCGATGCGCTCCGGGCCCGCCGGGATAGGCAGGCCCGCATCGCAGACGGTGATCTCGTCGGTGTGACCCATCCGTGCCACCAGGGCACTCAGGGGAGCATTGAGCAGTACGCCTCGTTTCATACAGCACCTCGGCAGGCTATGCCTGCGTATCTGATGTTAGCTAGGCAACCGGTTACGCAATCGGTTGCGTCATGAGGTGGAAGATAGGCGCTCAGGCGGTTTTGATCCACCAAGAGATGGCAGAAATGTGAAAACGATCTCAATGGCGAGGGGGAAGCGGGGAAAAACAGGTGCCAGAAGAGCACTGGCACCCGCAACGAGAGGACTAGAGGGCGAGCCCTTGTTGCACGCCGGGACGTGCCAGCATGCGCCGATAGTGGTCCGCCACCTTGGGAAATTCGCTGATGGCCACCCCGTCGCCCTCGAGCCAGCTCGCCACCACGAACAGGTAGATGTCGGCCAGGCTGAACTGCTCCCCCAGCACCCAGGGGCCGGCCAGATAATGGCGTTCAATCTCGGCGAAGCCCTCGCGCATGTTGTGCGGCACCTTGGCCTGCATGGCGGCAATGGCCTGCGGGTCATCGGCCCAACGACTGCCGCGCCGGCCGTGGGCATGGGCGACGTGCAAGGTGGCGGCGAGAAAGCCGTGTACCTCCTGCATGCGGGCCAGCAGAAAGGGGTCGTCCAGCGGCGCCAGCCCGGCATCGGGAAAACGCTGCGCCACATAGAGCAGCAAGGCCGGGGTTTCGGTGAGCACGCCGCGCTCGGTCACCAGAGCCGGCACTCGGCCTTTGGGGTTGATGGCAAGATAGGCAGGGGAGCGCTGCTCGCCGGCCGCCAGATCCAGCTGCTTGATCCGGTGAGGGGCACCGGCTTCGGTGAGGGCGATACGCACGGCCATGGCGCAGGTACCGGGCGCAAGATAGAGGGTCAAATCAGACATGAACATCTCCTTGTGAAGTGCGTGCCCCCTGTGTTCCCGTGTGGGTCGGGGCGCGCAAAAAAAATCCGCACTGTCGCCTGGCATCCTACGCTCCTGATTGGTGTCGGCCAAGGAGGGGATCTTGGCCTGGACTATGGGGGCTGATGAAATCAAAGGCTTTTTGAGCGCAGCCGCGCGGGAAAAACGGCTACGCATGCCGGGTCAAATCGCTATAATGTGCTCCCTGAATAGCAGTTTTTCGGATGTTGGATAGTCAATTGAGTAACAAAATGCGGATAGGTGGTTCCCTCGAACAGTCCCTGAGCCAGGGATATCGTCTCGACCTCAAGGGGGTATTGCAGGAGAGCTGGCAACAGACACGGCGCACCGGATTCGGCTTGCTGCTGGCCATCGTCGGGGTGACGGCCATCTGGATGCTGCTGAGCAACACCCTGCTCGCCCCCTACGTCAATCAAGAAGGGGGGATGGACGTGGCCCTGGTGCTGAGCCTGCTCATCACCATCATCATGTCGCCGATGACTTCCTCCCTCGACATGCTGGGCTTGCAGCAGTCGGTGGGGGTGCGTGCCCGGCCGAGCCAGGTATTTGACTTCTTTCGCCACTTCCTGCGCCTTGGCAGCCTGAGCCTGCTCGGCAGCCTCATCACCAGCCTGTTCGGCCCGCTGTTCGAACTGCTGGGTCTGCCGGTGATGCTGGCCTTCATTCCGTCGGCCCTGATCGGCATGGGGCTGGTGTTTACCGTGCCGCTGGTGCTGGAGCGCGGCCTGTCACCGGTGCAGGCCATCCTGGTCTCCCTGCGGCTGTTTGCCCGCGGCTGGCCCAGCATAGTGCTGCTGCACGGGGTCATGATGGCGCTGTTCTTCCTGGCGCTGATCCCCATGGGGCTGGGACTTATCTGGGTGGCACCGCTCTATTTCAACTGCAAGGGGATCCTCTATCGGGATCTGTGCGGGGTGGCGGTCGAAGTGACCGAGGTGAGCCAAGGCCCCGATCATTTCAACGCCTGACGGCATGCAGGGCGTCAGACAACAGCAACAGACAGCGGCGCGTACAGATGCGTGATGCAAAAGGATGGCATATGAACAATCGATACGGGATGGCGGCCGCGCTGCTGATGGCGCCCATGCTGGCAGTGGCGCAGCCTTCCCTTGAGCTGCAGTACGGCACCTTCTACAGCCAGATGAAGACCTTCGCCAAAGGGGAGTTTGGTCACGCCAGGCTGGGCTTTTATCTGACCGATCAGCAAAATGGCCGGCGCTGCCTGCTCACCTCGGCCCGGGTCTCGACCCTGGATCGGGACGTGGCGGCCGAGGTGACCGTCGACAGCGAATTGCGGCTGCCCTATGACGACGACTTGAATCTCGACAAGGCGACCGTGGTGGTGGGGCTCACCGAGCCCCATGAGGCCTGCGATCTGTCGGTACAGGTGATGGCGGATGTACCGCCGCCGGAAGACAGTGGGTGGGAGCTCAAGGTGAGCGAGCTGACAGGGCGCCAGCACGACATGCAGAGCCTGCTGGAGAAGCTGGCCGGCATGGTCGGCAAGTATTTCCTGCCCGAGATGACGGGGGTGAGGGTCAGCCTGGTGCAGCCAAGCGGCACCGCCTACCTCATCGATGGTGCTCGCCAGCTGCCGCTGCCCTGGCAGGAGGGACAACTGCTGCTGAGCAACGCCCAGCTGGCGGAGTTTGCCGAGGGCAAGCTGCAGCTGCAGGGGGAAATCCTGCGGTTGACGCCCTGGCTGCACAAGGGCTAGCCCATCTTGAGCCGCCACTGAGGGTGGCCGGCATAAAAATGAAAAAGGAGCGCGATGCGCTCCTTTTTTATGGCTGAGGTGGGCTTAGCGCACCTCAATGACGTCCAGCATGTCCATCTCGTCGATGTCCAGCAGCGGCGCTTTGGGCAGCTCGGGCGGATCAAACGCCTTGTCGCCACCGTCGATGATGCCGGAGTCGCGGTTGATGCTCTTGAAGTCAAACAGCTTGTGATCGAGCAAATGGCTCGGGATCACATCCTGAATGGCGGTGAACATGGTCTCGAGACGACCCGGGAAGCGGCGATCCCACTCCTGCATCATCTGCTTGATGGCCTGGCGCTGCAGGTTCTCCTGAGAGCCGCACAGGTTGCACGGGATGATGGGGAAGGCCTTGACCTCGGCGTAGCGCACCAGGTCCTTCTCCTTGCAGTAGGCGAGCGGGCGGATCACCACGTTCTTGCCGTCGTCGCTCACCAGCTTGGGCGGCATGGACTTGAGCTTGCCGCCGTAGAACATGTTGAGGAACAGGGTCTCGAGGATGTCGTCGCGGTGGTGGCCAAGGGCAATCTTGGTGCAGCCCAGCTCCTGGGCGGTGCGGTAGAGAATGCCGCGGCGCAGGCGGGAGCAGAGTGCGCAGGTGGTCTTGCCCTCCGGCACCTTCTCCTTGACGATGGCGTAGGTATCTTCTTCGACGATCTTGAAGTCGATGCCGAGGGTGGTCAGGTATTCGGGCAGCACGTGCTCGGGGAAGCCGGGCTGCTTCTGATCCAGGTTGACCGCCACCAGATCGAAGTGGATGGGGGCGCTGGCCTTCAGGCTCATCAGAATGTCGAGCATGGCGAAGCTGTCCTTGCCGCCGGACAGGCACACCATGACCTTGTCACCCTCTTCAATCATGTTGAAGTCGGCGATGGCCTGACCTACGTTGCGCCGCAGGCGCTTCTGCAGTTTGTTGAAACTGTATTTTTCTTTGGCGTTAAGCTCTTCTAGCATGACCTGAAACCCGGGACAAAAATAAGCGGCTTATTATAGCCATGTCCCGGGGGAGGGCAAGAAAGGCTTATGCTGGACGGCGGCTATCGACCGGGCAGCTGTAATCGGCGGGCTTGAGGATCAGCATGTCGCAGGCGAGACGATCCACCACGTGTTCGGCGGTGTTGCCGAGCAGGGCGGCGGAGAGCCCGGTGCGACCAACGCACCCCATGATCATCAGGGTGGCCTGCAGCTCGCCGGCGAGATCGGGCAGCACTTCTTCGGGCAGGCCTTCCGCCACCCGGGTCCAGAGATGGCCGATGCCGTATTTGTCGGCGTGGCTCAGCAGCAGGCTCTCGTGGTGTTTGCGAATGGCGTCGTTGTAGGCGTTGGGGTCAAACTCCGGCAGCTCGATAGCCACGTTGACCGGGGTGCCCGGATAGGTGTTGACCAGATAGAGGTTGGAGCCGAGCAGCTCGGCGATGGCGATCCCCTCTTCGGTGATCCGCTCGTTGAGCAGTTTCTGATCCTGATCGTCGCTGGAGCAATTGATGGCGGCGATGATGTTGCCGCCCCGCTGCCAATGACCCTCTTTCACCAGCAGCACGGGGCAGGGGCACTTGCGCAGCAGATGCCAGTCGGTAGGGGTGAAGATGAAGGTTTGCAGGAAGGAGTGGTGGTGGGTGGCCTTGACCACCAGATCGTGGCGCTGCTCCAGCACTTCCTGAATGATGCATTCGAAGGGACGGTTGTGCCAGACCACCTTGATCTCGCAATCCAGTCCACGGGCACGGTAGGGTTTGAGGATGTCGTCGAGCCATTCGCGGCGCTGGGCAATCACCCCGTGGCGCATCTCTTCCCGCTCATCCACCGACAGCATGGCGGTCATTTCATACGAGAAGTCGTAAATGGTGAGCAACAGGGTCAGTTGGGCGCCTTCATCCAGCTCGGCTACCTTGACCGCACGTTCGAGGGCGATTTGCCGCTCTTCTTCCGGGTTGATGACCACCAGGATTTTTCGGTACTTGACCATGTTCTCCTCCTCTTTGGCAAAAATACCAATGATGGCAGACCTTTAGCCATTACAGCTTAGCTCAGGAGGAGAAGGGGGGACGTGTGCCGGATCAAATTTCGGAGTAAACCGATCCGGCACCAGAGAGAGGAAGCTTAACCGCAGGGGGGGCGGGTCGCACCGGCCATGACGCCGAGGGCGACGTGATCCAGTACGGTAATGTATTTGCCCTTGACGCTGATGAGACCGGACTTCTGGAAGCGGCCCAGCAGGCGGCTGATGGTCTCGACGGTGAGGCCGAGGTAGTTGCCGATGTCGCCGCGGGTCATGGAGAGGCGGAACTCCTTGGCGGAGAAACCACGCTCGGAGAAGCGCACCGACAGGTTGTGCAGGAAGGCGGCAAGGCGCTCTTCGGCATTCTTCTTGGAGAGCAGCAGGATCATCTCCTGGTCGCCCATGATCTCGTTGCTCATCAGCCGCATGATCTGCTGGCGGAGCTTGGGCATCTTGCCGGAGAGATCGTCGAGCACGTCGAACGGGATCTCGCACACCATGGCGGTTTCCAGCGCCTGGGCGAAGGAGGGGTGCGCCTGTTTGTGGATGGCGTCAAAGCCGACCAGATCGCCAGCCAGGTGGAAGGCCGTGATCTGCTCGTCACCCTGCTCGGTAATGGTGTATGACTTGATGGTCCCGGAACGGATGGCGTAGAGCGATTTAAGCTCATCGCCGGCCTTGAACAACTCTTCACCCTTCTGGATCGGCTTCTTGCGCTCGATGATGCTGTCCAGCTGATCGAGCTCGTTGTCGTTCAGAGTGAAGGGAATGCAGAGCTGGCTGATGCTGCAATCCTGGCAATGAATTGCACAGCCACCGCTCTGAATACGTCTGCCAGGTTTCTTTTCCGGGATCATAGGCTCATACGAATAATTGATTTATATCAAACAAGTTTACCATCAACTCATCCGTTTTGGATAGGGTTTCAAAAGGACGCAATCCCGATCCAGAGGGTATGCAGCCCGTATGCGATGAGCAGCAGGGCCCCACCAAGGCGCAAACTGCGCAGGGTCAGCCAGTAGCGCAGTCGATCCGCCAGCCCCCCCAGCGCAAACAGGGTCGGCAGGGTGCCGAGACCGAAAAAGAGCATGATCAGCGCTCCGCCGCCAGCGGATCCCGCCGCTGCGCTCCAGGTCAGCATGGAGTAGACCAGCCCGCAGGGGAGCCAGCCCCACACCATGCCAAACGGCAGTGCCTGCCAGGCCGAGGTGAAGGGGATGAACTTGCCCGCCAGCGGCTTGAGGCGGGGCCACAACCTAGCGCCAATGCGCTCGAGCAGCAACACTCCCTGCCACCAGCCGGCGAGATAGAGCCCGAGAGCAATCATCAGGAAGGCCGCCACCAGCCGCAGGCCGGCGATGGCGTGCTTGCCCGCGCCGAGTTCACTGGTGGTGGCCAGCAGTCCCCCGACCAGGGCACCGGCAATCACATAGCTCAAGATCCGGCCGAGGTTGTAGTTGAGCAGGTAACCGAGCCGACCCCAGAAGTGCTGCTTCTCGGCAGGAATGGCCATGGAGAGGGCGGCGGAGACACCGCCGCACATGCCGATGCAGTGGCCGGCGCCAGCCAGTCCCACCAGCAGGGCGCCCAGCAGATCAAGGGTGGCCGTCATCTTTGTGCTCGTGCTCGGCGTGTTTGGGGGCGGGTTGCTCTTCATCGAACAGGATATTGGAACCCTGGCGGTCGAGATCTTCAAACTGCTCGGAGCGAATGGCCCAGAAGAAGACGGCGCCGGCGATGATGACGAAGAGGATGGCGATGGGGATGAGGACGAAGATGATGTTCATGCAGCAAACCTTGCAATGAAAGGGGTCATGGTACACCACCTTGGTGGCCGCAGACCCGTCGATTTGATGGTGAAGGGAGCCTGACAGGAGCCCGCTCCCTTCACCCTGTCTGTCCTTGTGGCCACGGCTCAGCGGTTGAGCCGCATGGAGTTGGTGACCACGATGAGGGAGCTGAGCGACATGCCCGCCGCCGCCACGTAGGGAGGCAGCCAGCCGCTCGCCGCCAATGGCAGCACCAGCAGGTTGTAGCCGATGGACCAGGCGAAGTTCTCCTTGATGATCTTGCGGGTGCGCAGCGCCAGGGCGCGGGCATCCAGCAGGCGGGAGAGATCGTCGGCCAGCAAAATGGCGTCGGCGCTGTTCTTGGCCAGGTCGGTGCCGCCGGCCATGGCGAAGGAGGCGTGGGCACCGGCCAGCACCGGGGCGTCGTTGATGCCATCTCCCACCATGATGCTGATGTCACCGCGGGCCTCGTGCTCCTTGAGGTAGGCCAGCTTGCCATCCGGCGTGACGCCCTTGACCAGCTCGTCGACCCCCAGCTCGCGGGCCACCTCGTCGGCCTGGGCAGAGCTGTCGCCGGTGAGGATGGTGGTCTTGAGGCCGGCTGCCTTGAAGGCCTGGATCAATGCCTTCGCATCGGGGCGCAGGGTGTCGGTCAGCAGGAAACGGGCGAGCGCCCGGTCCTCGTCGGCCAGGTAGATGACTAGCCCGTCCGCTTGCGCTGCGTGGGTATCGCTGATGCCGAGCCAGCGGGCACTGCCGAGGCGATAGTGGCGACCCTCGATCACCCCTTCGATACCGTGTCCGATGACGGGGGTCACCTTGCTGGCCGCCAGCAGCACGGCGTCCTCTGCGGCGTTGCTGCGAAAGGCGCGGGCGATGGGGTGTTCGGAATAGGCCTCCAGGGCGCGGGCGATGGCATGGCAGCGCGCCGCGTCGAGATTACCCAGGGCCTCCGTGCTGGTGAGGCTGATGTTGCCGGTGGTCAGGGTGCCGGTCTTGTCCATCACGATGCGGTTGGCTCGGGTCAGTACGTCCAGCACGTGACCGCGGCGCAGCAGGATGCCGGCACGGGTCAGGCGGGCGGTGGCCGAGGTGAGCGCGGTGGGGGTGGCCAGCGACAGGGCGCAGGGGCAGGTCGCCACCAGCACTGCCAGGGTGACCCAGAAGGCCTGCTCCGGCTGATGGAAATGCCAGAAGGTCCAGACCCCTGCGGCGATGAACAGCAGCACCAGAATGAAGTGGCGAGAGAGCACGTCCGCCATCTGGGCGATGGCCGGTTTGTCGTCCAGCGCGTGATCCTGCAGCCGCATGATCTGGGCCAGGCGCGACTCTTCGATGCGATGGCTGACCCGGATCTCGAGGGGGGCGTCGGTGTTGATGGTGCCGGCATAGACGGCATCCCCCGCCTGCTTGAGCAGCGGCAGCTGTTCGCCGGTCAGCATGGATTCGTTGAGGCTGGCCTGCCCAAGCAGGATGATGCCATCCGCCGGCAGGGTGGCCCCCGCCAGCACTCGCACCCGGTCGCCCACCTGCAGCGTCTTGGCGGCCACCTCGTGTTCACCCTCCTCATCGAGCCGGGTGGCCATGATGGGTACCAGCCGCGCCAGGTTGGAGCTCGACTCGGAGGCCTTGCGTCTGGCCCGCAGCTCGAGGAAGCGCCCCAGCAGCAGGAAGAAGACGAACATGGTGATGGAGTCGTAATAGACCTCACCGGTATTGAACACGGTGGCCCACATGGAGGCGACGAAGGCACCGATCAGCGCCAGCGACACCGACACGTCCATGGAGAGGTGCCCCTGCCTGAGGCTGCGCCAGGCGCCCACGTAGAAGGGCTGGGCCGAGTAGATCATGATGGGGGTGGAGAGCAGCAGACTTATCCACTTGAAGTAGACCATGAACTCCTCTTCGACACTGATGAAGAGGTCCATGTAGAGCGCCACCGCGCACATCATCACCTGCATGGAGCCGAGCCCCGCCAGTGCCAGCCGGAACATGTAGCTGCGCACCTCTTTGGCATAGAGCGCTTCCTGCTGGTGAGTCTGGAAGGGGTAGGCGCGATAGCCGATCTTGGCAAAGCCCTTGAGGATATCGCTCAACGAGAGCCGGTCCGGATCCCACTTGATGCGGGCCCGGTGGGTGGTGGTGTTGACGTTGATGTAGTACAGCCCGGCCAGATTGCCCAGATGGCGTTCGATGAGCCAGGCACAGGCGGCGCAGGTCAAGCCTTCCACCGTCAGCTGGATCTCGCGCACCTTGTGGCTGCCGGTGGCGCTGTCGGTGACAAAATCCTGCTGCACTTCGGCCAGATCATAGTGGGTGAGGGCGGCGAGCTCTGCGGGTACCAGCTCGCCCTTGGTGCCGGGGGCGGTGCGGTGCTCGTAGTAGCTGGCCAGGCCGCACTCCAGAATGGTTTCCGCCACCGCCTGACAACCGGGGCAGCACATGGGCTGGACTATGCCTTTTATCTCGAGGGCATAGCGGCTGCCGGCGGGCACCGGCTCACCACAGTGAAAGCAGCCGCTCATGACAGCTGGCCGCAGGCCGCCTGGCCTGTCGGCAGAAACAGTGAAGCGCCGGTCACTGCCGGCGCGTCATGGTAAACAGGACGGCTCATGACTCAGCGTCCTTTGGGATCGAGTTCGACGGGGGCCTTGGTGGGGAGCTGGACAGTCTCTTGCAGCCGCCATTCGTGGTTGAAGGCATCCACCCGCACATGCCACTTACCGGTGAGCGGTTTGTCGAGCAGCAGGCGATAGACGCCGTTGCCGTCGGCGGTCACCATGTGCTCGCTGTCCATGCCGGCGAGGGTGGGGTGAAACAGGGAGAGGTAGAGCGCCTGGCCGGCCGGGATATCCCCCGACAGCGGCTTGAGGGTCAGCTCGTTGCCGTTGACCTCCAGCGCGATGTGGATGTTGAGGGCTTCGGAGCGATCAAACTTGCTGAGATCCTGATTAATCTCTTTGCCTTGCTTGTAATAGTCTTCGGCCACCAGGTTGACGCCATCCTTGCTGGCGATGATCGCCGTGCTGATGCTGCCGATCACGGCTGCGGTCGGGAGGGCGATGATGAACCAGGGCCAGAATTGGCGATACCAGGGTTGGGACATAGTGCTACTACCGTGAAACCAGTGATTAACGAAACAGAGGAATTTCAGTCAACACAAGATAACAAAAAGCCTCGAAGAGTCGAGGCTTTTTGCTGAGTAATCACGTGTTTATCACATGTTACTGCTTATTTTGCTGGTCGTTGTGGGACAAGCTGTAAACGTAGGAGGCGAGCAGGTGCACCTTGTCTTCACCCAGAATATCCTTCCAGGCCGGCATCACGCCGTGACGACCGTGGGTGATGGTCTGCTCGACCACCTGACGGGAACCGCCGTAGAGCCAGGTGTTGTTGGTGAGATCTGGCGCCCCGAAGGCGATGCCGCCCTTGGCGTCCGGACCGTGACAGGCGGCGCAGATGGTGAAGCGTGCTTCACCCTTCTTGGCTTCCACCATGTCCACCTTGCGACCGGAGAGGCTCAGCACGTAGGAGGCCACTTCCTTGACCCCGTCCTTGCCGAGGATCTCGCCCCAGGCTGCCATCACGCCCTGGCGACCGCCCATGATGGTGGTCTTGATCTGGTCGGGCGCGCCGCCCCATTGCCATTCGCTGTCAGTCAGGTTCGGGAAACCGCGACCACCGCGGGCATCGGAGCCATGGCACTGGGAGCAGTTCTGCAGGAACAGACGCTGACCCACCTTGCGGGCTTCCGGATCGGCGGCGATCTCTTCGATGGCGCGATAGGTCTTGCCATCAGCCTGATAGGCCAGCTCGCGGAACTTGGCGCCGTAGATCTCGTCGGCCTTGATGAGCTCGCGATCGTACTCCACCGCACGCCCTTCAGCCTTGGCGGAGGCCGCCGCAGCCTTGGACTCGGCCAGCGAGCGTACGTCCTGGTTGGAGCTCTGCCAGCCCAGTACGCCCTTGAAGTTGCCAAGGCCCGGGAAGGCAATCAGATAGACCAGACCGGTGACGATGAAGAAGAGGAACATGTAGGTCCACCACTTCGGCAGCGGGTTGTTGATCTCTTCGATGCCGTCGAAGGCGTGTCCCATGGACTTGCCCTCTTCCACCCCCATCTTGTCGCGCAGGCACCAGACCAGCAGCAAGAAGCAGCCGAGGATGGTCCCCAGACTGATGACGGTGACAAAAATGCTAAACAAAGTGCTCATTATTGTTTCGCTCCTGCGTTCTTGTTATCAGCACTGGGTTGCTCGTCGTCGGCAAAAACCAGATTGGCAGCCTCGTCGAAGGAGGTCTTGCGGCGCTTGCTGTAGGCCCAGACGATGATGCCGATCATGATGGCCATCAACAGCAGGGTATACAGGCCGCGAAATGTGCCGTAATCCATATCCTGACTCCTTTATTTCAGGGCATGACCCAGTGATTGCAGATAGGCTACCAGCGCATCCAGCTCGGTCTTGCCCTTCACGGCCTCACCGGCATCCTGAATGTCGGCATCCGTGTAGGGTACGCCGAAGTGATCGCGGAACAGGGCCAGCTTCTTGCCAGTCAGTTCACCGGTCAGCACGTTGGTGTCGAGCCAGGGGAAGGCGGGCATGTTGGACTCGGGCACCACGTCGCGCGGGTTGATCAGGTGGGCACGGTGCCAGTCGTCGGAATAACGACCGCCGACCCGGGCCAGATCCGGACCGGTACGCTTGGAGCCCCACAGGAAGGGGTGCTCCCACACGCTTTCGCCGGCGACCGAGTAGTGGCCGTAACGCTCGGTTTCGGCGCGGAACGGACGGATCATCTGGCTGTGGCAGACGGTGCAGCCTTCGCGGATGAAGATGTCGCGCCCTTCCATTTGCAGAGCGGTATAGGGCTTGAGGCCCTCGACCGGCTCAGTGGTCTGCTTCTGGAAGAACAGCGGGGTGATTTCGACCAGGCCCCCCAGGCTGATGGCAAATATGATGCCGACCACCAGCATGGGAACGCTCTTTTCAAAGATCTCGTGACGGTTATTGTTGCTCATGCTTTGACCTCTTCAATCATGCTGGCTGTGCGACAGGTTCCAGGGAACCTTTGGGCGCAGTGATGGTGCGATAGGCGTTGTAGGCCATCAGCAACATGCCGGTGACAAAGAAGCAGCCACCCAGGAAGCGCACGAAGTAGAAGGGATAAGAGGCCTGCAGCGCTTCTACGAAGCTGTAGGTCAGGGTGCCGTCGTCGTTGACCGCACGCCACATCAGACCCTGCATCACCCCGGAAATCCACATGGCGACGATGTAGAGCACGGTGCCCACGGTAGCCAGCCAGAAGTGGACGTTGATGAGCTTGATGCTGTACATGCGGCCCTGGCCGAACAGGTTCGGGATCAGGTGGTACACGGCACCGATGGAGACCATGGCAACCCAGCCCAGTGCACCGGAGTGGACGTGACCGATCGTCCAGTCGGTGTAGTGGGAGAGGGCGTTGACGGTCTTGATCGCCATCATCGGGCCTTCGAAGGTGGACATGCCGTAGAACGACAGGGACACGATCAGGAAGCGCAGAATGGGGTCGTAACGCAGTTTGTGCCAGGCACCGGAGAGGGTCATGATGCCGTTGATCATGCCGCCCCAGGAAGGTACGAACAGGATCAAGGACATCACCATGCCCAGCGACTGGGCCCAGTCAGGCAGCGCGGTATAGTGCAGGTGGTGCGGACCGGCCCAGATGTAGAGGGAGATCAGCGCCCAGAAGTGAACGATGGAGAGACGGTAGGAGTAGACCGGACGACCCGCCTGCTTGGGCACGAAGTAATACATCATGCCGAGGAAGCCGGCGGTCAGCAGGAAGCCTACCGCGTTGTGGCCATACCACCACTGCACCATGGCATCCATGGCGCCGGAGTACATGGAGTAGGACTTCATGCCCGAGAGCGGTACTTCCATGTTGTTGACGATGTGCAGCACGGCCACCGTGATGATGAAGGCACCGAAGAACCAGTTCGCCACATAGATGTGGGAGGTGGTGCGCTTGACCAGGGTGCCGAAGAAGACCACGGCATAGGCGACCCAGACGATGGTGATGGCGATATCAATCGGCCATTCCAGCTCTGCGTACTCCTTGGAGGTGGTGTATCCCAGCGGCAGCGAGATGGCGGCCGAGAGGATGATCGCCTGCCAGCCCCAGAACACGAAGGAGGCAAGCTTGCCGCCGAACAGTCGGGTTTGACAGGTGCGTTGCACCACATAGAAGGAGGTCGCCATCAGGGCGCTACAGCCAAACGCGAAGATCACCGCGTTGGTGTGCAGAGGGCGAAGGCGACTGTAAGTCAGCCAGGGAGTATCAAAGTTGAGGGCAGGCCAGATCAACTGGGCTGCGATCAGTACGCCAACCGACATGCCGACAATTCCCCAGACAATCGTCATGATGGTGAACTGGCGAACAACGGTGTAGTTGTACTCAGGATGGTTAGTTGTATGGCTCATCGTTGTATTCCGCTTCCGATGCTGCTGTTGTTTGATTTTGTGTCCAGTGACGTGGACCGACTTCATTGGCTACTGCCTTTTCTCTTGTTAACAACTGTTAATAAAAGGAAAAGCAAAAAGTAGCTAAATGAAAATTCAATGGGAATGATACTGAACTGACAGGTAAAATAACAGTATAAACAGTGATATATTTGGCTCCGTTGGGTCTCGCCTGTTCAATTATTTACCTTGCGCGAGATCACGAAAATGTCATTTTTCAGACATCTTACAAGGCTGTTTTTTCATGAAAGAGAGACTCACTTCACGCAAAATTGTCCATTTGGCGATCGTATTGGCCATTTTGCTCGGATTGGTTGCCTATCGAACCTGGTTCGACAACGCGCAGACCGCGGTGGCGGGATCAGAAAAAGATCAGATTTGTGATCTGTCCCACACCAGCTGCAACACCCGGCTGGGCGACAAGCCGTTGACCGTGCGTGTTGTCTCGCTGCCGGTGCAGGCCGAACGTGACTTTGTGATACAGCTTCAGGGCGGCGATCCGGCCGTGACGCCGGTGAAGGCGTGGCTGGAGGGGCGGGACATGTTCATGGGGACCATTCCGGTCAACTTTGAGGCCACCGAGCAGGGCTGGCAGGGGACTACCCTGGTGGGATCCTGCACCTCGCCGCTGATGGTCTGGCTGCTCAATATCGAGTGGAGCAATGGCCAGCGCCAGCAACTGGCGCTCTCCGTTGCCCGCTAAATGCCTCGCCTGATTGAAGAAAGGATGGGGGGTGAGGTGAAAATTGATTTGAATTTTTCAGGCGGGGCGTTACCTTGCACTGATTGTCAGGGAGTGAAGTTCATTTAATCATGATTGAAAAACAAGCATTTTATCGCACCCTCAACCAGCAGGCCCAGGCATTGCTGGAAGGGGAGCCGGATCTCATCGCCAACCTGGCCAACCTGTCTGCACTGCTCAACCAGGAGCTGGCCGACATCAACTGGGTCGGCTTTTACCTGTTGCAGGGCGAGACCCTGGTGCTCGGCCCGTTCCAGGGCAAGCCGGCCTGCGTGCGCATTCCGGTCGGACGCGGGGTGTGTGGTACGGCGGTGGCCGAGGGCAAGACCCAGCTCATCGACGACGTGCACCAGTTTGAAGGCCATATCGCCTGCGACGGTGCCAGCAATGCCGAAATCGTGATCCCGCTGCGGCGTGGTGGCGAGATCATTGGCGTACTGGATATCGATAGTCCAATCTTTAACCGCTTTGATGCGCAAGACCGGATTGGACTGGAAGAAACGGTGCAAATTTTGGAAAGCATGCTCTAAGTCATTGCTTGATGGTTCGCAAAAGGCCCCAAGCTCTCTATAATGGGGCCTTTGTTGTGCTCGGGTGTGCCCGCGCGTTTATATGAAAGCCAAGGTTATACATGGAAAACACTGAGAAGCTGAAGAACAGTAAAGAGATCGTTGCCTACCTGGTCGAGAAATTCCCGGCCTGCTTCATTGCTGAAGGAGAGGCCAAGCCGCTCAAGATTGGCATCTTCCAGGATTTGGCCGAGCGTCTTGCTGACGACGCCAGAGTCTCCAAGACCATGCTGCGTTCTGCTCTGCGTCAATACACCTCAAGCTGGCGTTACCTGCATGGCCTCAAGGCCGGCCAGGCCCGTGTCGATCTGGACGGCAATCCGGGCGAGCTGCTCACCGAAGAGCACATCGAGCATGCCAAGCAAGCCCTCAAAGAGAGCAAAGAACGTGTCTTTGCCAGCCGTCGTACCAACACCAAAGAAGAGAAGGCCAAGCAGCCACGTCGTCCTGCCCCGCGCAAGGCCGATGTTGCCGCCAAATCCGACAAGCCGAAAGCCGCTCCCAAGGCTGTTCCCGCTGCTGTCGAAGCACCGCTGGTCAAAGTGGATGCCGCTACCCTGAAAGTGGATCAGGGCGTCCGGGTTGTGCTGGGCAAGTCTCCGGTGCCGGCCACCATCAAGGAAGTGACCAAGGATGACGTTCAGGTTCAATTGCAGACCGGCATGATGCTGCGGGTCAAATTCGAGCACCTGGTTCTCTAAGGAGACAAATGTTGAAGCATGGCGTAATTCGTTTTTCCCTCGTTGCCTGTAGCCTGGCGCTTGCCGGGCTTGCACAGGCCATCGAGCCGGTGCTCAAGGAAAGTGATTTGCCTGTGTTGGCTCAGGAGAGCCAACATGCTACGGCTAGCAAGCGAATTGCCAATCTGTTTACCCGCTCGCATTACAAGCAGTTCAAGCTGGACGATGCCTTTTCCTCCGTGATCTTTGACAAGTATCTGGAGAATCTGGACTACAGCCGCAACCTGTTTCTGGCCTCTGATATCAGCCGCTTTGAAAAGTACCGTACCGGTTTTGACACCGACCTCGAGAGAGGACGGCTGGCACCGGCTTACGAGATGTTCAATCTGAGTCAGCAGCGGCGTTATGAGCGGTTCGAATACGCCCTCAAACTGCTCGATACTCCTTTCGATTTTACCCAGCCCGACAACTACATCTTTGATCGGGAAGGGGCGGCCTGGCCGAAAGACGAAGCCGAACTCAACGAGTTGTGGCGCCAGCGGGTCAAATTCGATGCCCTGAGCCTCAAGCTCAGCGGCAAGGAGTGGCCCGAGATCAAGGAACTGCTTGGCAAGCGTTACAACAACGCCATCAAGCGGATGTCCCAGACCGAGAGCGAGGACGTGTTCCAGCTCTTCATGAACTCCTTCGCCCGCGCCATCGAACCGCACACCAGCTATCTGTCTCCGCGCAGCGCCGATCGTTTCAACACCGAGATGAACCTCTCGCTGGAGGGGATTGGTGCCGTGCTGCAGGCCGAGGATGACTTCACCGTCATTCGCTCCCTGGTGCCCGGTGGTCCGGCTGCCAAGTCCAATCACCTCAAGCCTGATGACAAGATTGTCGGGGTAGGGCAGGACGACGGCAAGATTGTCGATGTGATCGGCTGGCGTCTCGATGACGTGGTCGAACTCATCAAGGGACCAAAAGGCAGCAAGGTGAAGCTGGAGATCCAGCGCGGCAAAGGCGCCGCCGCCAAGACTGAGCAGATCGAGCTGGTGCGCGACAAGGTGCGGCTGGAAGACAGAGCCGCCAAGTCCAAGGTGATCACCGCCGAAGGCAAGAAGATCGGGGTGCTTGAGATCCCTAGTTTCTACGTCAACCTGCACGACGACGTGATCAAGGAGCTCTCCAGCCTCAACAAGCAGAAGATCGATGGCCTCATCGTCGATCTGCGTGGCAACGGCGGCGGTGCGCTGACCGAAGCCTCTGCCCTGAGCGGCCTGTTCTTTGCCAGCGGTCCTGTGGTGCAGATCCGGGATCACATGGGCCGCATCACCGTCAACGGTGATGACGACGGCAACGTCTACTACGGCGGTCCCATGTCGGTGATGATCGACCGCTACAGCGCCTCGGCCTCCGAGATCTTTGCCGCCGCCATGCAGGATTACGGCCGTGCCCTGATCCTCGGCGAGAACTCGTTCGGCAAGGGCACGGTGCAGCAGCATCGCAGCCTCGCCAAGGTGTATGACTTCTACGAGCAGCCGCTCGGTCATGTGCAGTACACCATCGCCAAGTTCTACCGGATCAACGGTGGCAGCACCCAGAACAAGGGCGTCGCTCCGGACATCAGCTTCCCGACTGCGGTAGCACCGGAAGAGACGGGCGAGAGCCGCGAGTTCAACGCCTTGCCGTGGGACAAGATTGCATCGGCCAAGTACGACAAGCTCGGCAACTTCGCCAGTTTGCTGCCCAAGCTGCAGTCTGCCCATGAGGCACGGATCAACAAGGATCCGGAGTTTGCCTACGTGATGCAGGACATTGCCGACTACAAGGAGGAGAAAGACAAGAAGTCGGTCTCCCTCAACGAGGCGGAACGTCTGGCGGATCAGGCCAAGCAGGACGAGAAGGCTCTCAAGCGCACCAACGAGCGTCTTGCCCGTCTCGGCAAGCCGGCGGTGAAGAGTCTGGATGAACTGCCTGCCGATTTCGAGGCGCCCGACGAGTATCTGGTCGAGGCTGCCAACATCACGGCGGACCTGGCCAAGCTCAGCAAACGCAGCTGATCATCGGCGAGTCAATTAATCAACAAGGGCGACTGAGGTCGCCCTTTCTTTTGCCTGAATGCAAACTATTTGACCCTGCCAACCGGTTGTGACAGCCTCTGACACGTCAATTACAAGCGTGGAAGCAAACAATAATGACCGATCACTCCCAGGCCATGACGGCCAAATATCGCCAGGATTACCGGGCTCCGCTCTACTGGATCGACAGCATCGATCTCGACTTTCAACTGCAGGAGCCGCTGACCCAGGTGACCGCCATCTCCCGTCTGCGGCGCAATGGCGAGCACAATGAACCGCTGGTGCTGGATGGGGAGGGGCTCTCCCTGCACAGCGTCAGCGTGGACGGGGTGCCCTTCACCCAGTACGAGCAGGGCGAGAGCAGTCTGACTCTGTTCAACTTGCCGGCCGAGTGCGTACTGACCATCGTGACCTTGCTGGATCCGGCTGCCAACACCGCGCTGGAAGGGCTCTACAAGTCCGGCGACGCCTACT
This sequence comes from Aeromonas sp. FL131, assembly GCF_049860615.1. Classification (NCBI taxonomy): domain Bacteria; kingdom Pseudomonadati; phylum Pseudomonadota; class Gammaproteobacteria; order Aeromonadales; family Aeromonadaceae; genus Aeromonas; species Aeromonas sp. FL131. The sequence continues at coordinate 1,890,825 of NZ_CP187595.1, read as the reverse complement.
GCACCCAGTGCGAGGCAGAAGGGTTCCGGCGTATCACCTATTACCTGGACCGGCCCGACATTCTGGCCCGTTACAGCACCCGCATCACCGCCGACAAATCCCAGTTCCCTTTCCTGCTCTCCAACGGCAACAAGGTCGACAGCGGCGATCTGGGTGACGGCCGCCACTTCGTGCAGTGGCAGGATCCCTTCCCCAAGCCGAGCTACCTGTTTGCCTTGGTGGCCGGGGACTTCGACGTTGAACGCAGCCACTACACCACCAAGAGCGGCCGCAAGGTGGTCCTCGAGATCTTCGTCGACAAGGGCAACCTGGACCGCGCCGGTTTCGCCATGGAGAGCCTCATCAACTCCATGCGCTGGGACGAGCAGCGCTTTGGCCTCGAGTACGACCTCGACATCTATATGATCGTGGCGGTGGACTTCTTCAACATGGGCGCCATGGAGAACAAGGGGCTCAACATCTTCAACTCCAAGTTCGTGCTGGCCAATCCGGCTACCGCTACCGACAGCGACTACCACGGCATCGAGCGGGTGATCGGCCACGAATACTTCCACAACTGGACCGGCAACCGCGTCACCTGCCGCGACTGGTTCCAGCTCAGCCTGAAAGAGGGGCTGACGGTGTTCCGGGATCAGGAGTTCTCCTCCGATCTGGGCTCACGCGGGGTCAATCGCATCAATAACGTGCGCACCGTGCGCGGCCCGCAGTTTGCCGAAGATGCCGGCCCCATGGCCCACCCCATCCGCCCGGATGTGGTGATCGAGATGAACAACTTCTACACCCTGACCGTCTACGAGAAGGGCTCGGAAGTGATCCGCATGCTGCACACCCTGCTGGGTGAGGCCGCCTTCCAGGCAGGCATGCGCCTCTATTTCGAGCGCTTTGACGGTCAGGCCGTCACCTGTGACGACTTCGTGCAGGCGATGGAAGATGCCTCCGGGGTCGATCTCGGCCGCTTCCGCCGCTGGTACAGCCAGTCCGGTACCCTTGAGCTCACCGTGACCGACGAGTACGATGCCGAAAGCGGCGTCTATCGCCTGCACGTGAGCCAGCACACCCCGCCGACCCAGGATCAGCCGCAAAAACTGCCGCTGCACATTCCGCTCGATATCGAACTCTATGATGAGCAAGGGGCCGTCATTCCGCTGCAGTATCAGGGCAAGGCCATTGGCAACGTACTCGACGTGCTGGAAGCACAGCAGACCTTCGTCTTCGATCGGGTGGCGGTCAAGCCGGTGCCCTCCCTGCTGCGTGATTTCTCGGCACCGGTCAAGCTGCATTTTGACTACAGCGACGAGGCGCTGGCCTTCCTGATGCGCCATGCCCGCAACGAGTTTGCTCGCTGGGATGCGGCGCAGATGCTGATCAACAAGGCGGTCATCGACGGCGTGGCCCGGGTGCAGCATGGGCAGGGGGTTGAACTCTCCCAGACTCTGCTGGCGGCCTTTGTCGCCATTCTGGATGACGGCGAGCTGGACCCGGCCCTCAAGGCGGAGATCCTGGCGCTGCCGGGTGAGGCGACCCTGGCCGAGCTGTTCGAGGTGGCCGACATCGACGCCATCCATCAGGTTCGCAACGAGATCCACACCTCGCTGGCCCACGCCTTCGGTGCCCGTCTGACAAGCAGCTACGAGGCGTTGCGCCTGCCGGCGTATCAGGTGGTGCATGCCGACATGGCCAAGCGGGCGCTCAAGGGCGTCGTGCTGGGCTATCTGGCGGCGCTCGACGCCGGCAGTGCCGATCTGCTGGTACGCCAGCAATATGCCACCGCCGACAACATGACCGACACCCTGGCGGCGCTGCAGGTGGCCAACAGCCATCTGTTGCCGTGCCGCTCCGAGCTGCTGGCCGATTTCGAAGGCAAGTGGGCCAAGGACGGGCTGGTGCTGGACAACTGGTTGCGACTGGTGGGTAGCAAGCCGGCGGAAGACGTGTTGGAGGAGGTGAAGCTGGCGATGGCGCATCCTACCTTCAGCATCCGCAACCCGAACCGGCTACGTGCGCTGATCGGTAGCTTTGCCATGAACAACCAGGTGCAGTTCCATGCGCGCGATGGTCGCGGCTACCGCTTCCTGACCGATCTCTTGATCGAGCTCAACGAGGTCAACCCGCAGGTGGCCTCCCGCCTCATCACCCCGCTCATTCAGTTCAAGCGGCTCGATGAGGGGCGCAAGGCGCTGATCCGCACCGAGCTGACCCGTCTGGCCAACCTCGAGGGGCTGGCACGGGATCTGTTCGAGAAAGTGAACAAGGCACTGCAGCAGTAAACCCAACGGGGTGGGGGAGCCATCTCCCACCCTTTCAACCCCCGGGCCGTTTATCAGACCAGAGGAGTCATCGTGAAGCAGTTTACCTTTCGCCTGTCCCTGAGCCACGACGAGGTCATGCTGATGTATCAGGGCCATGCCAAACGTCTGGTGGTACGCAGCGAGCAGGGGCTGACCCTGGAGCTGGGCATTGAGAAAATCCGGCCTTTCGTCGCCATCAGCGGGGTACATGGCTATTTTCGCCTCAAAACCCAGGACGATTATCGCTTTATCAGCCTCGAACGCATAAATTAACAAAACTTGAACATATTTCCGCGCAATTCACTGCTTTAAGTCACTATCTATCCGGTAAATCCGTAACCATCCAGTGGGATTTTCTGTTTTTTGCCAGAACGGCAAAATATTTCACAGCTTAAGGCGTGATCTGACCCTTGTTTTTAACAACTCATTATCACCTTTGCTCGCCTTCCTTGATCCAAGACATTACACTTCGCAGCAACTCTGTACCGGTGGGCATCCAGGGTGGATGTCTCTGTGTCGGTGGTTAATGTCGTCCGATAAGGAATATAGAAATGGCATTGAAAGACGCCCCTACCTCAGTTCTGCTCGAAAACGTTCTCAGCCTGATCCATCAGAAGTTGCCCAAGAAGAGTGCCTCCCTGGTCGAGTGTTTCGTCGCCAAGTTCTACGGCAACATGGCGAGCACCGATCTGCACGATCGCAATGACAGCGATCTCTATGGTGCCGCGCTCAGCCTGTGGAATGCGCTCAACCAGCGCACCTCGACCTCCCCCTATATCCGAGTCTACAATCCCGAGCTGACCCGCCATGGCTGGCAGTCTCCCCATACCATCGTCGAGATCATCCTGCAGGACTCCCCCTTCCTGGTGGACTCCATCCGCATGGCGCTCAAGCGCCGGGGCATCACGGCGCACATGATGCTGCACCAGCCGCTGCACCTCATTCGCGGCAACGAAGGCAAGATCAGCGCCATTCTGGATCTCGACAACAGCGCCGAACAGACCTCGGTCGAGACCGCCTTCCTCATCGAAATCGATCACCTCACCAGCGAGGAGCAGATGGAAGGGCTGACCGCCGAGCTCAATTCCGTGGCCGGTGAAGTGGCCCTGGCAGTCGGTGACTGGCAGCCCATGCTGGCACGTTTGAACGAGATCATCGACGAATTGCCCAAGCGCAAGAACCCGGTCAGTCAGGCCGAAGTGGACTCCTGCGTTGCCTTCCTCAAGTGGGTAGCGGCCCATAACTTCACCCTGATGGGCTATCGCCGTTACGACGTCAAGGCGGTGGAGGGGGATCACGAAATTCTGCCCCAGGCGGACTCCAGCCTGGGTCTGATGAAGAACTCCATCAAGGAAGCGGGGCAGCGCCTTGGCAACATGCCCGCCAGTGCCCGTCACGCGGCGCTGAGTTCTGATTTGCTGATCCTCACCAAGTCCAACAGCAAGTCGCGGGTGCATCGCCCGGCGTATGTGGACTACATCGGCATCAAGCGCTTCGACGAGCACGGCAAGGTGGTGGGAGAGGATCGCTTCATCGGCCTTTATGCCTCCTCCATCTACAACACCAGCGCGACCCAGATCCCGCTCATCAGTCACCGTCTCGAGCACATCATGGCCGCCTCCGGTCACGAGAAGGGCTCCCACGCCTACAAGGCGCTGCTGAACGTGCTGGAAACCTACCCGCGCGATGAGCTGATCCAGGCCCGTGAAGAGGAGCTGCTGGCCACCGGTCTTGGCGTGCTGGAGATGCAGGAGCGCGACATGCTGCGCCTGTTCGTGCGCCGCGACGTGTACGGCCGTTTCTTCTCCTGCATGGTCTATGTCACCAAGGAGCGCTACAACACGGCGCTGCGGGTCAAGACCCAGCAGATCCTGCAGAAGTATTTTGGCAGCAGCGAAGAGGTGGAGTTCAACGTCTACTTCACCGAGGGCGTGCTGGCACGGACCCACTACATAGTGCGGGTCAACAACAACAACGTGGATGTGGATGTGAACGAAGTACAGAACAACCTGATTGAAGCGGCCCGCAGCTGGGATGATCGCCTCGACTCCGTGCTGCTCTCTCACTACGGTGAAGCCCGCGGCAACGAACTGCGCCGCCGTTTCAGCACCGCCTTCCCCCGCGCCTACAAGGAAGACGTGCTGCCGGGTTCCGCCGTGGCCGACATCATGGAGCTGGACAACCTGAGCGAGGCCAATCCGCTCGGCATGCTGTTCTACCGCGCTCAGGAGGAGGAGAACGATCGCCGGGTCCGCCTCAAACTGTTCCACCGCACCGAACCCATCCACCTCTCCGATGTGCTGCCGATGCTGGAAAACATGGGGCTGCGCGTCATCGGCGAAACCCCGTATCAGGTGCGCACCCCGGCGGGTGACATCTTCTGGATCCTCGATTTCTCCATGCTGCTGCATGGCGAGCAGCCGTTCGATCTGGAGCAGAGCCAGCAGCGCTTCCAGCAGGCCTTCGCCGCCATCTGGAACAAGCAACTGGAAGATGACGGCTTCAACCGCCTGGTGCTGGGGGCCGGCCTCACCGGTCGTCAGGTCTCGGTGCTGCGCGCCTATGCCAAATACATGCGTCAGACCGGCGTCTCCTTCAGCCAGTCCTATATCGAAGAGACCCTGACTCGCTACCCGGATATCGCCCAGTTGCTGTTCACCCTGTTCGAACAGCGCCTGGATCCGGCCGGCAAGCAGGAAGCCAAGGTACAGATCAAGCTGCACGAGCAGCTCGCCGCCAAGCTGGATCAGGTCGCCAACCTGGACGACGATCGCATCATCCGCCGCTATGTGGAGATGATCGACGCCACCCTGCGCACCAACTACTACCAGCTGGACAAGGCGGGCAACATCAAGCCCTACATCTCCTTCAAGCTGGCCCCCTCCAGCATCACCGACATGCCGCTGCCGCTGCCTAAGTTCGAGATCTTCGTCTACTCGCCGCGGGTAGAAGGGGTGCACCTGCGCTGGGGCAAGGTGGCCCGTGGCGGTCTGCGCTGGTCTGATCGCAAGGAGGACTTCCGCACCGAAGTGCTGGGTCTGGTAAAAGCCCAGCAGGTGAAGAACACCGTCATCGTGCCAGTCGGTGCCAAGGGCGGCTTCTACTGCAAACAGATGCCGGCGGGGGCCCCCCGTGCCGCCATCCAGGAAGAGGGCAAGGCCTGCTATCGCCTGTTTATTCGCGGCCTGCTCGATGTGACCGACAACATCATCGGCGGCGAGGTGATCCCGCCGAAATCCGTGGTGCGTCACGACGAGGATGACTACTACCTGGTGGTGGCCGCCGACAAGGGCACCGCGACCTTCTCGGACATCGCCAACGAGATAAGCCTCGAATACGGCCACTGGCTGGGCGATGCGTTCGCCTCCGGCGGCTCGGTCGGCTATGACCACAAGAAGATGGGCATCACCGCCCGTGGCGCCTGGGAATCGGTCAAGCGGCATTTTCGCGAGATCGGCGTCAACTGCCAGACCACCGACTTCACTTGCGTCGGCATCGGCGACATGGCGGGGGACGTGTTTGGCAACGGCATGCTGCTCTCCGAGCACACCCAGCTGGTGGGCGCCTTCAACCACATGCACATCTTCATCGACCCGACCCCCAATGCGGCCAAGAGCTTCGTCGAGCGCAAGCGCCTGTTCGAGCTGCCCGGCTCCAGCTGGGATGACTACAACCGGGAGCTGATATCCCAAGGGGGCGGCATCTTCCTGCGCTCGGCCAAGTCCATCAAGCTGAGCCCCGAGATCCAGACCCTGCTCGGTACTGACAAGGCCAGCATGGCCCCGAACGAGCTGATCAAGGCGCTGCTCTGCCTGAACGTGGATCTGCTGTGGAACGGCGGCATCGGCACCTATGTGAAGAGTTCCCGCGAGAGCGACGCCGAAGTGGGCGATCGCAGCAACGATGTGCTGCGGGTCAATGGCCGCGATCTGCGGGTCCGCATCGTGGGTGAGGGCGGCAACCTCGGCTTTACCCAGCTCGGCCGGGTGGAGTACGCCAGCCAGGGCGGTCGCATCAACACCGACTTCACCGACAACGTGGGCGGGGTGGATTGCTCCGACAACGAGGTGAACATCAAGATCCTGCTGAACCAGCTGGTGGCGGCCGGTGACCTGACCCTCAAGCAGCGCAATCAGATGCTCTATGAGATGACCGACGACGTGGCGCAGATTGTCATCACCAACGCCTATCGCCAGTCCCAGTCCATCTCGGTGACCAGTTTCCGCGGCGCCGAGCAGCTCAAGGAGCAGCAGCGTTTCATCCAGGGGCTGGAGCGGGAAGGCAAACTGGACCGCGCCCTGGAGTTCCTGCCCTCCGACGAGGAGCTCTCCGAGCGGATGGCGGCGGGGCAGGGGCTGACCCGTCCCGAACTGGCGGTGCTGGTGGCCTATGGCAAGATGGTACTGAAAGAGCAGCTCAACTGCCCGGAAGTGACCGACGAGCCCTTCCTCGCCAACATGCTGGTGACCAGCTTCCCGGCCAAGCTGCAGCAGCAGTTCGGTGCGGCACTGGCCCAGCATCCGCTGCGCGGGGAGATCATCGCGACCCGGGTGGCCAACATGCTGGTCAACGACATGGGGCTCAACTTCGCCAGCCGGATGAAGGACGAGACCGGTGCCTCGGTGGCGGAAGTGGCCTGCTGCTTCGCCATGGCCCGCGAGGTATTTGGCCTCAACCAGCTGTGGCGTGACATCGAAGGGTGCGACAACCTGGTGGGGGCAGAGACCCAGCTCGAGCTGATGTTCTACAGCCGTCGCATCGTGCGCCGCGCCACCCGCTGGTTCCTGCGCGCCCGCAATCGCAGCTGGAGCATCAGCGAGAACATCGCCTTCTTCCGTCCGGCCTTCGAGACGCTGGGTCAGCACCTCTACGAGGTGATGGACGAGAGCGAAGTGGCCGAGCACCAGCAGGCGGTCGCGGCGTTGGTGGCCAAGCAAGTGCCACAAGCCATCGCCCGTCAGGTGGCCCACATGAGCAGCCTCTTCTCCAGCCTGGATCTGGCGCAGATCGCCGCGGAGCACAAGACCGACATCCTGCGTGCCGCCAACGTCTACTATCGCCTCGGTGCCAAGCTGGATCTGCACTGGTTCCTCGACCAGATCAACCATCAACCGGTGGGCAACCACTGGCAGGCGATGGCGCGGGCCTCCTTCCGTGAAGATCTGGACTGGCAGCAGCGCAGCCTCACTTCCGTGGTGCTGGAAGGGTGCAAAGATCAGGGAGAATGCGCTACCATACTGGCCGACTGGATTTCGGAGCATGAGCAACTCTTGTCCCGTTGGACCCACATGTTGGCCGACTTCAAGACCACCAGTACCCATGAGTTCGCCAAGTTCTCGGTGGCCTTGCGGGAGTTGAACCTGCTCCAGTTGAATTGCCGAGCACTGTGATTGCCAGTTAAGGCATGACAGCGGTATCACACCCAAAGCCCCGGCCAGTTGCCGGGGCTTTTTTTAAGGAGCAAACATGCTGTACCCTCTCGCCAGGCATTTCCTGTTCAAGCTCAACCCGGAACAGGCGCACGATCTCTCCATCAAATATTTGCCCCGCCTTCTCGGTACGCCGCTTGATTGTTTCTTCCGCCACTCCTTGCCCAAACGCCCCGTCACTGTCATGGGGCTTTCTTTTGCCAATCCGGTGGGTCTGGCGGCCGGTCTGGACAAGGATGGCGAGTGTATCGATGCCTTCGGGGCCATGGGGTTCGGCTTTATCGAGGTCGGTACCGTCACCCCCAGACCCCAGAGCGGCAATGACAAGCCGCGTCTGTTCCGGGTTATTCCGGCAGAGGGGATCATCAACCGGATGGGCTTCAACAACAAAGGGGTCGACCATCTGGTTGCCCAGGTCAAGAAAGCCAAATATCAGGGGGTGATCGGCATCAATATCGGCAAGAACAAGGACACCCCCATCGAGCAGGGCAAGGATGATTACCTGATCTGCATGGACAAGGTGTATGACCATGCCGGTTATATTGCCGTCAATATCTCTTCTCCCAATACGCCGGGGTTGCGTTCACTGCAATATGGCGATGCGCTGGATGAACTGTTGGCTGCCCTCAAGGTTCGTCAGCAGGAGCTGGCCGCGCAATATAAGAAATACGTGCCACTGGCCGTTAAAATTGCGCCGGATTTGACTCCGGATGAAATTAATCAGGTGGCCGCATCTCTGATAAAAAATGGCATTGATGGGGTGATTGCCACCAATACTACCCTTGAGCGCGACATGATTTATGACATGCCCCATGCCGCTGAAGCGGGTGGCCTCAGCGGTCGTCCTTTGCAGCACAAGAGCACCGAAGTGATCCGCCAGCTGGCCAAAGCACTGGATGGTGCGCTGCCCATTATTGGCGTCGGTGGCATCGACAGTGCCATGGCGGCCCGCGAGAAGCTGGCTGCGGGTGCCAGTCTGGTCCAGATTTACAGCGGCTTTATTTATAAGGGCCCGGATCTGGTCAAAGAGATTGTGACCCATATATAAGAAATAAATCGGTGCCCTTTATTTAAAGTTGCTGAAATTCTCGACATGGAATAAAGTCGAGTAACGACTTTCAGTAAGGGCACCTGCATGTGTATCCAACCCAATGACAATTGGCAGTGGCATTATGATGCTCATGATGATCGTCTGATGCTGGATTTATCCGATCGCATGATCTTCGCCACCGAATATAAAGGGCGACAATTGGTGCCCAGCTCCTTCACCACCCAGCCTTTTTGCGTGGATGATGCGGCGCTCTATTATCAGCTGATGGACAGGGTTGCCGAACTGGAGTGGAGCGTACCGCATCAGGTTCAGCTGGTACTCAATGCTATCGCCGTCAGCCGCTTTTACAAACCCCTGATGCCACAAAGCTGGTTCTTTGGGGAAACCCACCCCGCCATTATTCCCGAAACCGGTGCGCTGGTGTGCATGGGCACTCCTCACGGCAAAGGGGAGTTTCTGGTGATCGAAGCCGGTGAACAGGCCAGCGTCTGTTTGAACCTGACTGACGATCTGATATTGACCACCAGCAAGACACTGCCCCGTTTTGGTGTTATCAAGGTGATGAACAATCGCATGAGCCCAAGGCCGGTGGCACAGGCGCAATATCGCCAGGTGAGTTGAATCTCGGGTTATTTTATAGCAAGCCTTTATCCTCTCCTTCGGTTCATCCTAATGAACACTCACTCGTCCCCATTCTGTTCCTATCATTAGCCTTGATTATTTCAGGTGACTGCTTTTGTGCAAAAAATGCCCTCCGATCAATTTGATAAGAGGGCGGCAAACACACACTACAGGAGGAATAAGCGGTTGTATCAACAACACGGGGTTATTCTAAATCCTGTAGTTTCTCTTGAAACCTGATAGATGTGACAGTCGGACAATAGCGATATGAACAGAGAGAGGAGGAAAAAATGGCCCTCCCGTTTACGGACGATAACGGGAGGGCCAAACACGGGGTTTACAGAAAGGACTTGCTCTGTCGTGGGAAATAATAACGAGTTGAGTCTTGTTTGACGCCTGTCAGATATGGCAGCGGGATAGATCACCTATTCCTGACCATGGCCATGTCATATATGGTTGCAGCCTCAGCAAGGTAATGCCGTGCCAATAAGAGATGCCGGAGTACACCTGGTTATTGTTTGAACTTGCCGAGCGGCTGGTACATTTTTTATTCGTGAGATCCTTCCTGCGCGCATGCCTCGCCAGAACGGCCAAAAGGTCGGAGGCGGCGCATGTCAGATACCCTCGGTTTATGTCGTTACTGGCAAGCTTTTGCTGCTCCGGATCGCGGCTTAAGGTATAATACGGCACTATTTTTATGGGTTCCCCGTGAGCGTGATGAAAGAATTTTTTGCAACCTGCCCCAAAGGGCTGGAAAACCTGTTGGCCGTCGAGCTGACCAACCTGGGCGCAGAGCAGGTCCGTGAGACCGTGGCTGGCGTGCATTTCAAAGGCGAACTGGCCACTGGCTACAAGGCCTGTCTGTGGAGCCGTTTCGCCTCCCGCATCGTGCTGGTGCTGTCCGAATTCCAGATGAATGACGACCTGGATCTCTATCTGGGTGCTCACACCATTCCCTGGGAAGAGCACTTCTCCGGTACCTCCACCATTGCCGTGGATTTTACCGGTACCAATCCGGCCATTCGCAATACCCAGTACGGTGCCCTGAAGATCAAGGATGCCATCGTCGATCGTTTCACCAAGCGCGGTCACGTGCGTCCTGACGTGGATAAGAAGTCGCCGGATATTCGCATCATGGCGCACCTGGGCAAGGGCAAGGCCAATATCACGCTGGACTTGTCAGGCCCCGCGCTGCACCAGCGTTTCTACCGCCAGGGCACCGGCGAGGCGCCGCTCAAAGAGAACCTGGCCGCTGCCATGATTGCCCGTAGCGGCTGGGCCGGCGAGCCCATGATGGACCCCATGTGTGGCTCCGGTACGCTGCTGGTGGAAGCTGCCTTTATCGCCGCCGACATGGCACCGGCCCTGCGCCGTGAGCGTTTCGGGTTCGATCGCTGGCTGCAACACGATAGCGAGCTGTGGCAGAGCCTGCTGATGGAGGCTCAGGTACGGGCCAAGCGCGGCATGCAGCGCTGCGAGGTGAAGCTGTTTGGTTGCGATGCCGACAGCCGCGTGCTGCTCAAAGCCCGCGACAACGCCAAAGCCGCCGGCGTGGCCCATCTCATCACCTTCAAACAGGCCGACGTCACCGCGCTGGAAAACCCGCTGCCGATGCCGGCAGTGGAAGGGGAGGCCCGTCAGGTCGGCATGCTGATCTCAAACCCCCCCTATGGCGAGCGTCTTGGCGAGTTCCCGGCACTGCTGGAAGTCCACCAGGCCCTCGGTGATGCCCTGCGTCGCAGCTTCCAGGGCTGGAAAGTCTCCATTCTTTCCGCATCCCCCGAGCTCTTGAGCTGTCTGCGTCTGCGCGCCGACAAGCAATATCGCCTGTTCAACGGCGCCCTCGAGTGTCAGCTGCGCAACTACCAGATTGCACAGGACTCCGTTGCTTCCCAGAAAGAGGTGGCGCAGGACTTTGCCAACCGTCTGCGCAAGAATCTGAAGACCCTGGAGAAGTGGGCACAGAAAGAGAACCTCGACTGCTATCGCCTCTATGACGCCGATCTGCCGGAGTACAACGCCGCCATCGACCGTTATCAGGACTATCTGGTGGTGCAGGAGTACGCGGCGCCCAAGGACATTCCCGCCCAGAAGACCCGTCAGCGCCTGCTCGACATGGTGCAGGCAGCCATCAAGGTGACCGGCATGGACGGCGAGAAGGTGATCCTGAAGGTGCGCGAGCGTCAGGAAGGCAAACAGCAGTACCAGAAGCTCTCCGAAGAGCAGCACCGGATGGAAGTGCAGGAGTACGGCGCCCGTCTGTGGGTCAATCTCTATGACTATCTCGACACAGGTCTGTTCCTCGACCACCGTCAGACTCGCCGTATGCTGGGTCAGATGGCCAAGGGCAAGCGCTTCCTGAACCTCTTTGCCTACACCGGCAGTGCCACCGTGCATGCTGGGTTGGGCGGTGCCAGCGAGACCACCACGGTGGACATGTCACGCACCTACCTCAACTGGGCACAAGACAACATGCGCCTCAACTCGCTGGTGGGCCGAGAGCACAAGTTCGTGCAGGCCGACTGCCTGAAGTGGCTCTCCGAGGCGGACGAGCAGTACGACCTCATCTTCATCGATCCGCCCACCTTCTCCAACTCCAAGCGGATGGACGAGAGCTTCGACGTGCAGCGCGATCACATGCTGCTGATGCAGCACCTGAAGCGGCTGCTGGCTGCGGGTGGCACCCTGGTGTTCTCCAACAACAAGCGCCACTTCAAGATGGATCTGGCCGGTCTCGAGGCCATCGGTCTCAAGGCCCAGAACATCACCGGCAAGACCCGACCCAAGGATTTCGAGCGCAACCAGCATATCCACAACTGCTGGATCATCACCCATGCGGAGGCCCAGGCCTGATGCTGATCCTGTTTCACACCGACGGTTGCCACCTGTGCGAACAGGCGTGGGCGCTGGTGGAGCAGGCCGGTCTTGCGGCCGACACTCGCCAGTGCGACATCATGGATGATGAGCAGTGGCTGGCAACCTATCGGGTCCGTATTCCAGTACTGCGCGATGAGGCGGGGCGTGAACTGGGTTGGCCCTTCACCCTGGCTGAGCTGCAAGCGTGGCTTGCCAGGCAGGGGTGAGCGGGCGATTTGACGATGAAACGGGGGGAGATCCAGTCTGCCACCCGTTTTTTCATTAGCAATAAGGAACAAGAATGGCTCTTTTGACATTGCACGGCGCATCGTTGTCGTTCAGTGATTTTCCGCTGCTCGATCAGGCCGAGCTCACCATCGAGCGGGGCGAGCGCCTCTGCCTGGTGGGGCGCAACGGGGCGGGCAAGTCCACCCTGATGAAGGTCATCGCTGGCGAACTGCCGCTCGATGACGGTCGTCTGGTGCTGCAACAAGATTTGAAAGTGACCCGTCTCGAGCAGGATCCCCCCGCGTCGAGCGAGCTCACCGTGTTTGACTACGCCGCCGAAGGGCTGGCCGGGGTAGGGGAGCTGCTCAAGCAGTATCACCATATCTCCATGGAACTGGCACACGATGCCTCCGATGCCAACATCCGCAAGATGAGCCAGCTGCAGGAGCAGCTCGACTACCAGAATGGCTGGCAGTTCGAGACTCGCATCAACCAGGTGCTGACCCTGCTCGGTCTGGATCCCGACGTGACCCTCGACAGCCTCTCCGGCGGCTGGCTGCGCAAGGTGGCACTGGCCCGCGCACTGGCCTGCGATCCGGATCTGTTGCTGCTGGACGAGCCGACCAACCACCTGGACATCGATGCCATCAACTGGCTGGAAGAGTTCCTCAAGGATTTTCGCGGCGCCATCGTCTTCATCTCCCACGACCGGGAATTCATCCACAAGCTGGCGACCCGGATCATCGATCTGGACCGCGGTGTGATCACCTCCTGGCCCGGCAACTACGACGAGTACCTGCAGGGGAAAGAGGAGTGGTTGCGGGTCGAGGAGCTCAAAAACGCCGAATTCGATCGCAAGCTGGCCCAGGAAGAGGTGTGGGTACGCCAGGGGATCAAGGCCCGTCGCACCCGCAATGAGGGACGCGTGCGCGCCCTCAAGGCGATGCGGATGGAGCGGACCCAGCGCCGTGAACTGCAGGGCAAGGCCAAGCTGCAGCTGGATGAGGCGAGCCGCTCCGGCAAGCTGGTATTTGAAAGTGAAGGCCTGGGGCTGGACTTTGGTGATCGCACCCTGTTCCAGGGGCTGGATCTGCAGGTGCTGCGCGGCGACAAGATTGCGTTGGTCGGCCCCAACGGTTGCGGCAAGTCGACGCTGATCAAGCTGCTGCTCGGCCAGTTGAGCCCAAGTCGTGGCACGGTCAAGGGGGGCACCAATCTGGAGGTGGCCTACTTCGATCAGTACCGCGAGCAGCTCGATCCCGAGAAGACGGTGGTGGACAACGTCGGGGAGGGCAAGCAGGAAGTGATGGTGCGCGGCCGCTCCCGCCACATTCTCGGTTACCTGCAGGACTTCCTGTTTGAGCCAAAACGGGCACGCACCCCGGTGAAAGCCTTGTCAGGGGGCGAAAAAAACCGTTTACTGTTGGCCAAATTGTTCTTGAAGCCCAGTAATTTACTGATCCTCGATGAACCAACCAACGACCTGGATGTCGAAACGCTGGAATTGCTGGAAGAGCTGCTGGCGGACTACCCCGGCACCCTGTTGCTGGTGAGCCACGATCGTCGTTTCATCGACAATACCGTGACCGGTTGCTGGTTGTTTGAAGGGGACGGGCAGATCAGCGATTATGTGGGCGGTTACGCCGACATGATGGCCACCCGTGCTCAACAACAGGCACAGCAGTCTGCGCAGCACGTCGCCAAACAGGCGCAGAGCAAAACGCCAGAGCCTGTCGTGGCGCCGGCGCCTGCTGCCACAAAAGCCAAAAAGCTCTCTTACAAGTTGCAGCTGGAGCTGGATAATCTACCGGCTCGACTGGAACAGCTGGAGGCAGAGCTGGATGCCCTGCAGACCGAGATCAACCACCCCGGTTTCTTCTCCCTGCCGAGCGACCAGACTCAAGCCAAACTGGATGCCCTGAATGCAGCAGAGGCTGCATTGGAACAAGCCTTCTCCCGTTGGGAGGAGTTGGAAGCGTTGAAACATCAGGACTAAGGAAGTAGATGAAAAAGCAATTATCCATGCTGGCCATTCTGGTCAGCGCCAGCCTGCATGCCCAGGCGGCACAAAGTCCCTTTTTCACCATTGTCGATGCGTCCGACAAGGGTTACGCCAGCGGGATCAGCGGCGACGGCAACGGGCTCATCGGGATCAATACCAAGAACAACATGGCCGAGCACTTCTCGACCGTGCGTTTCGCCGACTTCCTGGTCGATCGTTTCCGTTTCGAGCAGGGCTGCATGCTCTCCAACTCGGTCTGCAACTCCTTCTGGAACGACAACAGCAACTTCGCCTATCAGTGGCGTCGTGACTTCCTCGACGGGGTCGACCAGCGCAACAACGTAGGTTACGTACAGCTGGGCGAGACCGACGGTCTGGTGACCGCGCTGGGCGACGTACCCGGTACCCGGGCAGGCTACAAGATGAGTGGCAAGCTGCGTACTGCCTTCGCCGTGGTCGAGGAGGGCAACCCCGTCGAGCTGAAAGACGGCGCCGGCACTCACAGCCTGAGCGTACCGACCAGCATCAAGAAACTGGACAACGGCCAGTATCTGGTGACCGGCACCGCAGCGACCGGCAAGAACATTGCCGTCAACTCCGAAACCTACAACTGGTGCTTTGCCGGCAACGACGGCCAGTATGGCGACTACCGCTACTGCCCGGGCCTCAATACCCAGGCCAGCTTCTGGCTGGTCAACAGTACCGGCACCTTCAACAAGCTGCTGCAGGCCAACGAGTATGCCCGCGCCCGCAACGAAGTAGTGCAGACCGCCTCCGCGCTCGGGGTGGGTAAATTCAACGGCAATCTGTACGGGGTAGGGTACTCCTCCACCGGCGAGATCGGCACCAACTACCTGGACGGTCGCAACCTGGCCGCTTACTGGACGCTGGATCTGGATGGCAGCAAGGTTGGCACTACCCAGATCATCCCGTTGGCCGAAGGCGAACCCGGCAAGGATGACGCCAAGCTGCAACACAGCTGGGCCGTGGGGGTCAATGACAACGGTTATGTGATCGGCAACCAGCTCTATCGCATCAACAAGGGCCAGAACCGCCCGGTCGAGATGTTCGTGTTCAACCTGAACACCCCGACCACCAATGCCGTGGTCTCCTTGCAGGACAAGCCGCTCAGCGGCTCCGGCTCGGAAGCGGCCGCCATCAACAACCACAACATGGTGGTTGGCTGGCGTGATTCCCGCCATCAGACCCAGCCCGTGGTCAATGGCACCAATCGCATGCAGGAAGGCTTCCTGCTGAACGCGGCTACCGGCAACAACTGGTATCTGAACGATCTCATCTGTGGTCTGGATGATGCGGGTGCCAAGCAGTGTACCCAGAACGGTTACTACTACCACATCGCCTATGCCAGCGGCATCAGCAGCAACGGTACCGTCGCGGCCACGGCTTATCGCTACAACAGCGAGAGCGATCTGAACAACCGCACCAATGCTACCGTAGTCAGCGTCAAGCTGGCGCCGGTGGTAACCGACTACAAGAACAACGATCCGGCCGGTTATGTGGTCGCCAACGCACCGGTCAACAACCAGACCGGTCAGGATGGCGGCAGCGGTGGTGGCAGCCTGTTCTGGTTGACTCTGCTGGCCCTGCCATTCGCCTGGCTGCGCCGTTTCCAGCGCTAAAAAGTTGTGTCACTAAAAATTAATGCGGTTCAGTGTCTTGTGTCACAATGACCGGATAGCATGAAATTTTTTGTTTGACCCTGCCGACCCCCTGGGGTAAAGATGAAAGCGACCGATGAAAAATTGGTCGCTTTTTTTGTTCCACGGAAGAGGGTCGTAGATGATGAAGAGACAAAAACGGGACCGTCTGGAAAGAGCTCGTGCTCGTGGTTATCAGGCTGGCGTGGTCGGCAAACAGAAAGAAGCGTGTCCGTATCAATGCCTTGATGCCCGTGGGCATTGGCTTGGTGGTTGGCGTGATGCCATGGAAGGGCGGGGCTCAGGCCTCTTCATGAAGTAGCCGGTACTTCATCACTCATTGCAAAAGGAAAGGGGCCATGATGGCCCCTTTACGTTGTTCAATTCGACCTGAAGGTCAGACTTAGAATGCGGTGGTGTCCTTGAACAGACCCACTTTCAGATCGGTAGCGCTGTAGATCGGGCGACCATCCACTTCCACCACGCCATCGGCGATCCCCATCACCAGCTTGCGGTTGATGACGCGCTTGAAGGTGATCTTGTAGGTCACTTTCTTGGCGGTTGGCAGGATCTGGCCGGTGAATTTCACCTCGCCAACCCCCAGTGCACGACCCTTGCCGGGGCCACCTTTCCAGCCCAGGAAGAAACCGACCAGTTGCCACATGGCATCCAGACCGAGACAGCCAGGCATGACCGGATCACCCGGGAAGTGGCAATCGAAGAACCAGAGATCCGGCGTGATATCGAGCTCTGCCAGGATTTCTCCCTTGCCATGCTCACCACCGTTGTCATTGATCTTGACGATGCGATCCATCATCAACATGTTGGGGGCGGGCAGCTGACTGTTACCCTCACCAAACAGTTCGCCACGGCTGCAGGCGAGCAGCTCTTCACGGGTAAACGAGTCTTTGCCTTGTTCACACAGGGAAAGGCGGGCATCAATGGTGGTATTGTCTACGGTCACGCTGTTTATCCTTCAAATGGGTCAAAGCCGGGCCAATTTAGCGTACAGTTGTTCGCTAAACAACTCCGATCACTTCTTTTCTCACCGTCCGAACACTCGACCAAGCAGGCGGCGCAGCACGCCACCCTTGATGACGTCGGTGCCGTTGAGCTCATCCAGCCGCTGCTGGATCCGGCCGAACAGGGTATCCGGCATATCCGGCTCACCGGCAACACAGCCAGTCAGCAGCTCGATGGCCTCTTCCACATGATCCACCGGATGGATATGGAATTGGCCGGCTTCGACGGCTGCAATCACCTCATCGGACAGGTTGAGCTGCTGGGCATTGGTGCCGGGCAGCAGGATCCCCTGTTTGCCGGTGAGACCGTGGATCTTGCACACCCGGAAGAAGCCTTCAATCTTCTCGTTGACGCCGCCGACGGCCTGCACATTGCCGAACTGATCGACCGCGCCGGTCACCGCAAAGTGCTGGTAGATGGGCTGGCGGGCGAGGGCAGAGAGCAGGGCACACAGGCCGGTCAACGAGGCGCTGTCACCATCGATTTCGTGATAGGACTGCTCGAACACCAGGTTGGCCGACAGCGGGGAAGGGTTCTCGGCCCCAAACTTGTTGGAGAGATAACCGTGGATGATCATCATCGCCTTGGCGTGGATATGACCCGCCAGCTCCGCTTTGCGCTCGATGTCCGCCACATCGCCATCACCCAGATGCACTGTGGCGGTGAGGCGCACCGGCTCGCCGAAATCATAGGGATGCCCTGAGACCTGGATAACAGAGAGGCCGTTGATCTGGCCCACTTCCTCACCGTCGGTCTGCAGCAGGATCTGGCCGTCGATGACGCCCTGGTCGGACTGTTCGACCAGATAGTTGAGGCGGTAATCCTGCTCTTCCAGTGCACCGCGAATGTGCTCGTCGGTGACGACGTCCGCTTCCAGCTCGCGTGCCAGGCTGTCAGCCATCCGCATGATGGCAGAAAGTTGCACCTCGGAGAGCGACAGCCACTCCTGATGGTCGCACAGTCGGCTGGCGTGACGGCAAAGGGCGGCGAGGGCGGCTGGGGTGAAGTCCAGCAGCTCCCAGCGCTCGCGCAGCCAGGCCAGATACTGAAGATAATCGGGCAGATCCTCTTCAATGTTCACCTCGGAGACCAGATCTGCGCGCAGGAAGATACGCTCGGACATGTCGCGGTCCAGCATCTGGAACTCGGCCACATCGAGTCGATCGCCGACCAGGATCAGCTTGAGCTTGATGGGGGTGGCTTCCGGAGTGAAGAAGGGGGTGAGGGTCTTGCCTTCCTGATAGGCGTTCCAGTCCAGCTCGCCTTTTTGCATCGCGTTCTTGAGCTTGAACCAGAGATGGGGCTGATCCAGCAGCTCGTCCAGCTGCAAAATCAGATAGCCACCGTTGGCCTGACGCAGCAGACCCGGCTCCAGCAGGTGCTGGTTGGCATAGACCGAACCTTGCTCGGTCTGATAGTTGATGGAGCCAAACAGGGTATCCCAGTTCAAATCCCGCCCATAGATGATCGGCGCTTCCTGCTCTTCATGGTGGATCAGCAGATTGATGAGTACCGGATGCTGGAATTCGAGCCCTTGAGCCACGTGCGCCGCGAGATCGGAGAGGAAGTCATCGATCTTGGGATCGTTGTTCTGTTTGCGCATGATGCGGGTGACCAGGCGCTCGGCATCCAGATGATGGCTCATCAGCTTGAGCAATTCACCGACCATTTCACAGAACTCGAAGCCGGTGCCGGGTTGCAGGCGCAGCCAGATGGGCTTGAACGGGTTGTTCAGATTTTCGGTGTAGCAGAGATCGAACAGGTCTCCATCCTTGCCGTTGGAGGCGGCGATCAGCGTTTGGCAAACGCCTTCATAATCCACCCCGGGAAAACCGTTGAGCAGCATGACCGGGCAGTCGCCATCAAAGCTGGCGAGACGCTTGATGCCGGAAATGGCTCTGGGTTGCAAGGCGGCAAAAGGAATGGGTTCGAGTTCGCTGAGGGCAGGAAACTGTTCAATCGAAAAAACAGGTTTTAATTGTTCTGATGTTAATTCAGCCACTTAAGACATCCGGTCGGAGATAGGATCAATTGTTGCCATTATACACAGTTCAATAGGTGGTGACAGGAAACAAGATAGTTAATTTAACATAATATACATTATGCGCGGTGACGGGACAATCTATCGTGGCCAGCGCATCGAGAGGCTGCCGGCGCAGAGCGTTATGCCGATAACTAGCTTTATCGGCATCAGAGATAATGGGTTGCCCTGTTGAGCATTTGCGGGCGCTGCGGCGCTCACCGGCATCTGGTTCTGATCGCCTCAACTGCCGGTTTTGCAGGAATGGGAGGTTTCCACCTCACAGCAGCATTCCAAAGAAGTTTCGGCGGGCTCACCGACGTCACGACAATCGGCATCTGTGAGCCGCCTTATAGGGCTTCGCCCTGACTCATTGACCATCAGCCAGCTTACGAGCTGCGGCCTTGGCACGACGTCTGGCACGGGCACGATCTTCACTCCACCCGGCGATACAGGCAACCCCCAACAAGAGCGCCCAACCCAAGGGCAGCGATACAACCACCACGAAAATGAAGTACCACGTGGTGATCGGGTATCCGAACTGATGGGCACCAAGCAGCAGGCCCAAGAAGACCAGCACGGCAAATGCTTTGGTTAAGTCCATGATTGGCATCATTTCACCTCTTGGTGTCAAAGCTGGGTGGCGTTATAGGGTGCTGATAGCACCAAGCTGTAACGTGCTTGATTTTCTTCATATCGATCTGACGTAACAGCCACTCCGAATTGACCGAGTGCTCGGCGAACTGAAATTCAGCGGCATGCCAGACCACGATCTTGCGCCCTGGCTCTGGGCGTTGTGTGAGGGGCTGCCAGTCATAAACCAACCCGCCGCCAGCAGGACGATCCACATGATTTCTGTGATCGGTTATCACTGCCCTCACCTGTTCCAAACACCCTTCGGGGACGCGCACCATGGTCGTGGCCTCTCCCTTGGGTCGTCCGGCGCCTTCTCGAACCCCGCCCCTAGACATAGAAAGACTCCCTGATCAGTTTCTTGACCTGAACCACTGTAAAGCCTTCTGGGACTGGCAATTCGGCGATATCCGCGCCTTCGTTACTCACATCAACCCGCGTGTCTCCCTTGAACCAAGAGAAATCATTCCCTGTCTCAGAGCAAAACCCCTCCAGTATTCCGCTGGCGTACTCGAAATTGACCTTCACCATTTTCCCCTCTCCTTTTTGAATTCCGTTTACATCATTCATTGTAGGCAAACACACTGAATTTCGCTCACTAAATTCAAACGTGGAGACGATCAAATTCGCTCATGCAATTGCTCGCGCATCAGAATACATCGGTGCTTGCCTTGGCGACTTCGGTCGGGATTTCACTCCGGTCCGGAGAGGAGACACGCGGCTTGGCGTTCCGTTCCCGAAACAGCATCTTGGTATCGCCCTTCTCGGCCAGGACACCGGAGGGCTTGAGAGTGAGAGTCCAGCCAAGATCCAGCAGGTCGACCTGTCTCCAGACTTCGAGAACGTTGTCCGACTTGTCCCAGACCTCCACGTTGAAGTCGACGAGGTTGCCGTCCACGGTGAGGAGATAGGTCAAGGCGATACGGTTCTCCCCCACCGAATCAAGAAAGAAATCGCCCTGCGGCTTGGGTCTGGATTTGGGCTTGGGAGCCGCACCATCCGGCGTACCGTTCTGCGGCGTTCCAGGCTCGACTTGCTCTTGCTTCGGAGACTCCGGTTTCTCAACAACCGGGTCGCTGAATCCGGTCATGATGAAGTACATGCCGATGCAG
The DNA here is from genome assembly GCF_049860615.1 of Aeromonas sp. FL131. Taxonomy (NCBI): domain Bacteria; kingdom Pseudomonadati; phylum Pseudomonadota; class Gammaproteobacteria; order Aeromonadales; family Aeromonadaceae; genus Aeromonas; species Aeromonas sp. FL131. Next base: position 1,869,904 of record NZ_CP187595.1, on the reverse strand, counting down.
GATGCCACCAGAGAGATCCCAGCCAGCGGCATGCCAATCCGGAATTTCCACCCCTTGAGAACGTTCGCCCGGTCATCGGAATACGTCCCCATGTTGTTGTCGTCGGCGGTGGTCGAGGCGTAGGAGCCGAAATACTTGGTTTCGTATGATCGGATACCAGATTGCACCTTGGTGAACTCCACCTGGGTGCGCCTGCCGCTTGAGATGAGCGAGCCGTTGTAGGATGTCCATGAGTACCGGTTCTCTTGCCCGATGGCGTCCAGCTTCATGAACGTCAGCTTGCGGTTGCAGCGGAATCGCCAAATGGAGTGCAGGTCGTTGAGGTTCTGCCCCATGCCAATGATGTCGATACCGCGGTGCCGGTGCTCCGAGATAAAGTCGGTGATGTCGTCTGCCATGCGGCGCTGGGCTGCCCGCCAATACTTGTGAATTTCGTCGACAACAATCAGCTCTTTGTCTTGGGCTACCTCATGAACCCGCAGCACTTCGTCATCCGTCATCTCTATCAGCAGATCACGGCAAACGTCCTCCGGTATCTCGGCCAGCGCGGCAATCTGAGCATGGTTCAGGCCATTGATACGCGCCCTGACACGCCTGCCCAGTTTGAGCGCGGGTATGATGACGAAGACCAGCGCCTCGTAACTCTTGCCGGAGCCCGGCATACCCTCGTGGAAGATAAACATGACCAGTCACCTTACCACTGGAAGAGGGTCGCGAACTTGCGCACAATCCGGAACAGAAACGCCGAACTGAACACCGCTACCGAATAGGAAAATCCGGTCTTGTCGAGGAAATACATCACTTGGTCAGGCAGCCCCAAGAATAAGTCATTGAGGCTATATGCCAATATATCAGGCATGGGTATCATGCCAATAACGGTACGCATCGCCGCAAGTATTAACTCTAACGTATTCAGCAGGAAATCGTTCACGAACTGGATGATTGCCAAAACAATCGACAATATCCATTGCGCAAAGCTGTTTATTATTTCCCAAAGCCAATTAGTGAATTCGCCCAACATGATATTTACTCCAGTGCGTATCTGACTGCGAAGAATGTCGATGCAACAATTACCACGCTCTTGATTATGCGCAGAATGACATCCATGTTTGTTTCACAAAACGAATATTGAACTTGGCCGCCACCGAATGAGCCGACACCGGGCAAATTTGCCGTTGGAATATCAAGGGTGAATTCTGGGCACTTGCCGCCATTCACGTTCACATGAAAGAAGCCGCTCACACCTGAATATAACGGAAGCTCTTTCATCTTATTCGCATGGTTCTGCAAGACGGTCGCGTAATTACGTTCCGCCCAGTTGTTGGGGTTCTCATTGATGGTCGCCGGGTCTGCATCAATGGTGGTTGCCACTGGCGGGAAATCCTCCCCTTCGTCCTGCTTCTCGATGGCATCCTTGATCGCGTCCAGCTTATCACCGAGCGAGGCGTTGCCGTCCTTGATGGCGTTGGCGGTCTGCATCTGGCCGATACTGGCCCCAGCGTTGCCCACGGACGCCGAGTCCTTGATAGCCGCCTGAATGTCTCGCCCTACCCCCTCAATCACCTTGCCGGTTGCTGCGCTCTGCTGCGCACTGGCCTTGATTTGGGCATTACCGACTTCGGCTATCTTGTCGACCACATTATTCAGATTGGCCGTGCCGGTTGATGGCTGTATCGGGTTCGCCGTAGCGCTGCTGGCGGCGTTCTGGAGCTGGGTCTGAGCGTTAGCCGTGCCCTGTGACGTAGTAGGCCCATCAACGTTACCAGAGACCGTTTCGTTGCCATCCTCGCCACTGACTTGAAGCGGACAGTTCTGCCCTGTGAACTTGATAACGCCCTGATAGACGTTCGGATTCTGCAAGGAGTTAATCGACGCACCAACGGACACCACGGAGCACTGGCCATAACAGGAAAGCTGTGACGAGCCAATATTGCCCGAGAAGAATGTAACGAGTGCGCCTGGAGCGCCAAGCGTGTTACCGGCAATGCCGTGGCAATATGGGCGGCAGAACTCTTTACCGGTGATGACGTTGGTTTCGAGAATAGAACCAGTCAGACATGTCAAAGGTTTTTTCTGACAAACAGTGCCATCTTTAGTCACTACAGGACCAACTAGAAAATCGGGATTACCATCAGGCGGGCAATAAGCAGTGGGGCCACCCTGCGTATTAAGAACAAGCGCAGTCTGTGAGCAAGAGTTTGCGGGTGTGCATGATTTAAAAGTCCATTGGAAGGAAGATGCACCAGAACCACTTGCCGCCCAGTTCTGAACAAAAGTAACAGTATTATCAGGTTTTTGAGACTTTAAAAGATTCTGATAGAAAGTTGTGCATTGAGTCGGAGTCCAATCAGAACCATAAGTAGTGGTGGCGTATTTGCAAGAACCTTTATAAGCAGTGGGCGATGTAACCCATTCAGCCGCATGCGAAAGAGACATGGTGAGAAATGACACCACAAGGCTTAGGAAGAAGAAATAAAAGAACCATTTCAGCAACCTGAACGGGTTCAATATGTATCGGAGGAGCCGGAATATATCAACGGCCCTTAAACCCTTCAATGACCGCATACGCTAATACCATCCCTAGAATAACCATTATTGGTGCCCAAATCATGGGAGCCCCCTATAAGAAGAAAGGGCGGCCGAAGCCGCCCCAGTTGCTTGACCTTAACGGCTCGACACCATGGAAGAGATTTTCTTCCAACCCCAGATACCCCCGTTCAGCGACACCTTGGCCACCCCCACCGTGGCCAGGAAGGTACCCAGCGCGACGATGATCGCCAAAATGGCGGCTTGAGGGCCGGTGATGTCAAAACCGTCGGCAGCTTGAGCAGCGCCAGCAGACAGCAGCATGGCGGCAATGATGGTCATTTTTTTCATGTGATATTCCTTATCTCATTCTTACGATGGATGACGCCTTGGCATATCCCCACGCCATGAAATAGACGGTGATGATTGCCGAGAACGTCCCGCCGCACATTGCGACGAGGGTTGCTTGCCCACCGATGGTTGCTGGGTCTAACCATGCGGCCATCGTGGCAAGGTCTTGGGGCTCGACCAAGTACGTACCTTGGCACTGCGAAACCGCCGTATCGACGGCTTGCAGGAACCCATCAGCAGTGACCTGGACGCAGCGCATGGGTTACGCCTTCTTGACGTTGTTCGGGAGGGCGAACAGACGGAACCCGTTGAAACTCTTGTGCTGACCGCCTTCACCGGCATAGGAATTGTCGACGTACTCGATCTGCAGGGTGATTTTGCTGCCGACCATGCCACGCAATTCGCCGTGCTGGTTGGCTGCAACCTGTTCCTCGCTCAGAGCGACGTCGATAACCGCCGTAGGCTTGGTGGTGGTGAACTTGACGTTACCAACCTTGACGTCCTGCCCGTTGCGTTTGCGGGTGCTCAGGATGACGTCTGCTTCGTCCATGATGATTCCAGTGATTTCCATTTTTCGTTTCTCCGGTTTGATGGGATTTAAAAACCACGACACTTAATGACACGGGTCCAAGCCGCCGCCGTGCGGCTCGCACCCCAGAGGGGGCCCCGCGAGGCGCTCGGTGTCGGGATAGAGCAGCCACACACGAGACTCGTGGTCGCATATCGCGTGTAAGCGCATCTGCTCAAATTCTTCGTACTCCATGAAGGCGTAAGCCTTCTCGGCCTTGAGCACTTCAAACTGTTCGTTGATGCCTTCCATGGTTTTCTGGCAAGCGGCTTCCCACTTCTCTTTCGAGGTGATAAGCCAGTCTTTGGCGCGAGTCAGGATGAAGACCTGCGAGAACATCAACCCCATGGGGCGGTCGGATGCCATGTCGCCGAACTGGGTGCGGCCACGCGGCTTGTGCTTGAGGACGCCGTCTTCATCACAGAGCATCTGCATGGCTTCGGGGATGCCGTAGGAGACCCGCACGGTCTGGTCATTGCGACGAACCTGCACACCGCCCATGGCGCAGCAGAAGGCTTGCCAGTCCCCGGCGTTGGCGGCCATACGGACGTTCTCGAGCGCGAAATGCTGCTCGGGGGTGAGGTCTTGAAGCATCTGGTTATCCTGTTCAAGGGGTTCACGAACACGGCGAAACTCGCGCCATGCCTGTACGGACGGGCCGCCGAGCTGCTGGAACTGTCGAATTCTGTTATCAGATTTCCATGCATCCACGCGGGCAGCGGTTTCAATGGACTTGGCACGTTTACCGGCTTCGTGGTCATTGCCAACCGCAAAGCCGTCGATGTTCTTGGCCACGTACTTGGAGCAGTACGCCACAGCGTCACCCTTGCGCGGGTCGATGAATACGACCTTGAAGCGGTGCTGACGCGCACCTGGCTCATTGCCTGAATCGGCCAGCATGTAGTGACGGCAGATCTTGATATAGGTCTTGATGTCAGCCAGCGTCATGAACAGCACGGCGTGCCAGTGCGGGGTGCCGTCGTGATGCGGTTCTGCAAAGCGGAAGCCATACGGCTTGATGCCCTCTTTGTCGGCCTTCTTGCGGATGTTGTTGAAGGTCTTGACCAGCCATTGCTGGGCATCCCGGACTGAGGGCTTGCCGGCTTCCAGCCAGTTCTGGTTTTGATTTCCGTTACGGTGAACAGAGTGGAACCGGCTCGGGGTTGTGAACGTCAGGAAGATGGCGTGATGGCCTTGCTCCTTGGCGCATTTGGAGAAGCCGGACAGGCGGGCCATGAGCTCGGCACGGCGGTTCTTGAGGTTGCTGACGCTGGCGTCTACGGCGTCTTTCATGCCTACCGCGTCAAAAACATCCTCTGAATTGTGCGCAACCAAAGCCGCAAGAGTCTCGTCATTTCTGGCACGACGAAAGGCGCGGCGAGCAACAGAGAGATCAGTTGTATACGGCGCCAGTCGACCGCTGATAAGGGAGTACTCTCGGGCGGTATCGTACAGACGGCTAGCTGAAACACGACGAATACGACACCGAACCCAAGCCATATCGGCCCAGCGATTGAGCGTCGGATAGGGGTCAAGCGCCTGCTCCTCGGTGATTGTATCCACAGGACGCAGGCCGTAATGGTGAGCCAGTTCAACAACGAGTTGCAGAGCAACCACGTGAGCCCGAGTAGAAACCAGCTTGCCGGTATGGTCAGCGAACCGCTGGGCAAAGGTATCAACAAACTGGTCATCCCCAGAAAAACGGAGCACGCCGAGCTCGCCAGAAATAGACAGCCGCTGGTCAATGGTGCGTATTGCCGCGTTAGCAGCTTGTAGGCCCAATAACGCATTGCGCGATTGATAGACATGGGTGAACCATCCAATCAGAGCAGGGTGACGGAGCGCGATTTTCTCCCTGAATATCGCGCATGAAGCCGTGCCGATTGGCAGGGCGGCGAATTTGTCGGCGACAGTCTCCGGCGAGAACGGCTGACAGCGGCGCAGGTTAGCGATGCTGTTCCAGGCGGTGCTGGTGACGGGCGCAAAGTTGGGCTGAATCTCGCGGGGGGCGCATTTGGCGGCCCGCTTGGCTTGGGCCTTGTTGAACCACTCGGGCAGCGGGACTTGTTGGTTCTGGGCGATGTTCATTGGGTCACCAAGGATGCGTAGTAGGAGGCAGCGAACACGCCACACAGCAGGCTCAGCCAGCAGAATTGGATGAAGGCTTGGCGACTCATTGGGCGGCCTCGCAACTGGCGCGGGTGCAGGTGACCTGATAGCTGGCCTTGGTCTGGAAGCAGCGCGGGCAGTAGAGGTCGGGATTGAGCAGGCAGTCACGCAGCATCTTGATGGCGAGCAGCCGGTTACGACCGGAGTTGTACCGGGCCACACGCTGCTGGATGGTTTCTTTGGGCTCGTGGATTTCTTCGTCCCATTCTGGGTCGAGCTGGATGTCGCCATCCAGAATCATCAGGTCGGAACAGGCGGCGCACCCTTCACCGCCGCAGAGCTGGCAAACGTGGTATACGGGCACCTGATGGCAGGCCATCGAATCGCCCTCCCCTCTACCCAAAACGCTGTTTGCGAACCCGTGCAAAGCATCCATGATTGCCTCCGAAACCCAAAACTAACTTTCTAAGAAATCAGATATTGGGCAAATCTTGGCTTCTGATTTCTTAGATGTCAAGAAATCTCAATTCTGCGAATCAATTTTGTTAGAATTGGAGAGATAGTTCACAAGGAGTAAAACCATGCCGTCAAAGCACATCGACGACAGCACCTGGAGGAGGGTTGAGTCCGAAACCGTGAAAGCGGTGATAGCGACACGAACAAGCTTGAAGGACACCGAGATCCTGAAGCTACTAATCCTGAAGGGTCTGGAATGTATTACCGAGGACGATTACAGACAGTACCTGAAGGAGAAAGGTAGAGACTGACGTGGTCGGTTGTTTGCCTGCAAGGCCCCGCATGGATAGCGGGGTTTTTGATTTCTGGGGGTCTGGAAAGTGTCCTTCCCTCACCTCGCATAATGCGGTTTATATTCAATGCCCCCTACGGGGCCGCCTGCTGCTGGCGCAAGTTAGCAGACGGGCCGCAAGAAACATAAACCCTGTATATTATGCGCGGTGACGGGACAATCTATCGTGGCCAGCGCATCGAGAGGCTGCCGGCGCAGAGCGTTATGCCGATAACTAGCTTTATCGGCATCAGAGATAATGGGTTGCCCTGTTGAGCATTTGCGGGCGCTGCGGCGCTCACCGGCATCTGGTTCTGATCGCCTCAACTGCCGGTTTTGCAGGAATGGGAGGTTTCCACCTCACAGCAGCATTCCAAAGAAGTTTCGGCGGGCTCACCGACGTCACGACAATCGGCATCTGTGAGCCGCCTTATAGGGCTTCGCCCTGACTCATTGACCATCAGCCAGCTTACGAGCTGCGGCCTTGGCACGACGTCTGGCACGGGCACGATCTTCACTCCACCCGGCGATACAGGCAACCCCCAACAAGAGCGCCCAACCCAAGGGCAGCGATACAACCACCACGAAAATGAAGTACCACGTGGTGATCGGGTATCCGAACTGATGGGCACCAAGCAGCAGGCCCAAGAAGACCAGCACGGCAAATGCTTTGGTTAAGTCCATGATTGGCATCATTTCACCTCTTGGTGTCAAAGCTGGGTGGCGTTATAGGGTGCTGATAGCACCAAGCTGTAACGTGCTTGATTTTCTTCATATCGATCTGACGTAACAGCCACTCCGAATTGACCGAGTGCTCGGCGAACTGAAATTCAGCGGCATGCCAGACCACGATCTTGCGCCCTGGCTCTGGGCGTTGTGTGAGGGGCTGCCAGTCATAAACCAACCCGCCGCCAGCAGGACGATCCACATGATTTCTGTGATCGGTTATCACTGCCCTCACCTGTTCCAAACACCCTTCGGGGACGCGCACCATGGTCGTGGCCTCTCCCTTGGGTCGTCCGGCGCCTTCTCGAACCCCGCCCCTAGACATAGAAAGACTCCCTGATCAGTTTCTTGACCTGAACCACTGTAAAGCCTTCTGGGACTGGCAATTCGGCGATATCCGCGCCTTCGTTACTCACATCAACCCGCGTGTCTCCCTTGAACCAAGAGAAATCATTCCCTGTCTCAGAGCAAAACCCCTCCAGTATTCCGCTGGCGTACTCGAAATTGACCTTCACCATTTTCCCCTCTCCTTTTTGAATTCCGTTTACATCATTCATTGTAGGCAAACACACTGAATTTCGCTCACTAAATTCAAACGTGGAGACGATCAAATTCGCTCATGCAATTGCTCGCGCATCAGAATACATCGGTGCTTGCCTTGGCGACTTCGGTCGGGATTTCACTCCGGTCCGGAGAGGAGACACGCGGCTTGGCGTTCCGTTCCCGAAACAGCATCTTGGTATCGCCCTTCTCGGCCAGGACACCGGAGGGCTTGAGAGTGAGAGTCCAGCCAAGATCCAGCAGGTCGACCTGTCTCCAGACTTCGAGAACGTTGTCCGACTTGTCCCAGACCTCCACGTTGAAGTCGACGAGGTTGCCGTCCACGGTGAGGAGATAGGTCAAGGCGATACGGTTCTCCCCCACCGAATCAAGAAAGAAATCGCCCTGCGGCTTGGGTCTGGATTTGGGCTTGGGAGCCGCACCATCCGGCGTACCGTTCTGCGGCGTTCCAGGCTCGACTTGCTCTTGCTTCGGAGACTCCGGTTTCTCAACAACCGGGTCGCTGAATCCGGTCATGATGAAGTACATGCCGATGCAGGATGCCACCAGAGAGATCCCAGCCAGCGGCATGCCAATCCGGAATTTCCACCCCTTGAGAACGTTCGCCCGGTCATCGGAATACGTCCCCATGTTGTTGTCGTCGGCGGTGGTCGAGGCGTAGGAGCCGAAATACTTGGTTTCGTATGATCGGATACCAGATTGCACCTTGGTGAACTCCACCTGGGTGCGCCTGCCGCTTGAGATGAGCGAGCCGTTGTAGGATGTCCATGAGTACCGGTTCTCTTGCCCGATGGCGTCCAGCTTCATGAACGTCAGCTTGCGGTTGCAGCGGAATCGCCAAATGGAGTGCAGGTCGTTGAGGTTCTGCCCCATGCCAATGATGTCGATACCGCGGTGCCGGTGCTCCGAGATAAAGTCGGTGATGTCGTCTGCCATGCGGCGCTGGGCTGCCCGCCAATACTTGTGAATTTCGTCGACAACAATCAGCTCTTTGTCTTGGGCTACCTCATGAACCCGCAGCACTTCGTCATCCGTCATCTCTATCAGCAGATCACGGCAAACGTCCTCCGGTATCTCGGCCAGCGCGGCAATCTGAGCATGGTTCAGGCCATTGATACGCGCCCTGACACGCCTGCCCAGTTTGAGCGCGGGTATGATGACGAAGACCAGCGCCTCGTAACTCTTGCCGGAGCCCGGCATACCCTCGTGGAAGATAAACATGACCAGTCACCTTACCACTGGAAGAGGGTCGCGAACTTGCGCACAATCCGGAACAGAAACGCCGAACTGAACACCGCTACCGAATAGGAAAATCCGGTCTTGTCGAGGAAATACATCACTTGGTCAGGCAGCCCCAAGAATAAGTCATTGAGGCTATATGCCAATATATCAGGCATGGGTATCATGCCAATAACGGTACGCATCGCCGCAAGTATTAACTCTAACGTATTCAGCAGGAAATCGTTCACGAACTGGATGATTGCCAAAACAATCGACAATATCCATTGCGCAAAGCTGTTTATTATTTCCCAAAGCCAATTAGTGAATTCGCCCAACATGATATTTACTCCAGTGCGTATCTGACTGCGAAGAATGTCGATGCAACAATTACCACGCTCTTGATTATGCGCAGAATGACATCCATGTTTGTTTCACAAAACGAATATTGAACTTGGCCGCCACCGAATGAGCCGACACCGGGCAAATTTGCCGTTGGAATATCAAGGGTGAATTCTGGGCACTTGCCGCCATTCACGTTCACATGAAAGAAGCCGCTCACACCTGAATATAACGGAAGCTCTTTCATCTTATTCGCATGGTTCTGCAAGACGGTCGCGTAATTACGTTCCGCCCAGTTGTTGGGGTTCTCATTGATGGTCGCCGGGTCTGCATCAATGGTGGTTGCCACTGGCGGGAAATCCTCCCCTTCGTCCTGCTTCTCGATGGCATCCTTGATCGCGTCCAGCTTATCACCGAGCGAGGCGTTGCCGTCCTTGATGGCGTTGGCGGTCTGCATCTGGCCGATACTGGCCCCAGCGTTGCCCACGGACGCCGAGTCCTTGATAGCCGCCTGAATGTCTCGCCCTACCCCCTCAATCACCTTGCCGGTTGCTGCGCTCTGCTGCGCACTGGCCTTGATTTGGGCATTACCGACTTCGGCTATCTTGTCGACCACATTATTCAGATTGGCCGTGCCGGTTGATGGCTGTATCGGGTTCGCCGTAGCGCTGCTGGCGGCGTTCTGGAGCTGGGTCTGAGCGTTAGCCGTGCCCTGTGACGTAGTAGGCCCATCAACGTTACCAGAGACCGTTTCGTTGCCATCCTCGCCACTGACTTGAAGCGGACAGTTCTGCCCTGTGAACTTGATAACGCCCTGATAGACGTTCGGATTCTGCAAGGAGTTAATCGACGCACCAACGGACACCACGGAGCACTGGCCATAACAGGAAAGCTGTGACGAGCCAATATTGCCCGAGAAGAATGTAACGAGTGCGCCTGGAGCGCCAAGCGTGTTACCGGCAATGCCGTGGCAATATGGGCGGCAGAACTCTTTACCGGTGATGACGTTGGTTTCGAGAATAGAACCAGTCAGACATGTCAAAGGTTTTTTCTGACAAACAGTGCCATCTTTAGTCACTACAGGACCAACTAGAAAATCGGGATTACCATCAGGCGGGCAATAAGCAGTGGGGCCACCCTGCGTATTAAGAACAAGCGCAGTCTGTGAGCAAGAGTTTGCGGGTGTGCATGATTTAAAAGTCCATTGGAAGGAAGATGCACCAGAACCACTTGCCGCCCAGTTCTGAACAAAAGTAACAGTATTATCAGGTTTTTGAGACTTTAAAAGATTCTGATAGAAAGTTGTGCATTGAGTCGGAGTCCAATCAGAACCATAAGTAGTGGTGGCGTATTTGCAAGAACCTTTATAAGCAGTGGGCGATGTAACCCATTCAGCCGCATGCGAAAGAGACATGGTGAGAAATGACACCACAAGGCTTAGGAAGAAGAAATAAAAGAACCATTTCAGCAACCTGAACGGGTTCAATATGTATCGGAGGAGCCGGAATATATCAACGGCCCTTAAACCCTTCAATGACCGCATACGCTAATACCATCCCTAGAATAACCATTATTGGTGCCCAAATCATGGGAGCCCCCTATAAGAAGAAAGGGCGGCCGAAGCCGCCCCAGTTGCTTGACCTTAACGGCTCGACACCATGGAAGAGATTTTCTTCCAACCCCAGATACCCCCGTTCAGCGACACCTTGGCCACCCCCACCGTGGCCAGGAAGGTACCCAGCGCGACGATGATCGCCAAAATGGCGGCTTGAGGGCCGGTGATGTCAAAACCGTCGGCAGCTTGAGCAGCGCCAGCAGACAGCAGCATGGCGGCAATGATGGTCATTTTTTTCATGTGATATTCCTTATCTCATTCTTACGATGGATGACGCCTTGGCATATCCCCACGCCATGAAATAGACGGTGATGATTGCCGAGAACGTCCCGCCGCACATTGCGACGAGGGTTGCTTGCCCACCGATGGTTGCTGGGTCTAACCATGCGGCCATCGTGGCAAGGTCTTGGGGCTCGACCAAGTACGTACCTTGGCACTGCGAAACCGCCGTATCGACGGCTTGCAGGAACCCATCAGCAGTGACCTGGACGCAGCGCATGGGTTACGCCTTCTTGACGTTGTTCGGGAGGGCGAACAGACGGAACCCGTTGAAACTCTTGTGCTGACCGCCTTCACCGGCATAGGAATTGTCGACGTACTCGATCTGCAGGGTGATTTTGCTGCCGACCATGCCACGCAATTCGCCGTGCTGGTTGGCTGCAACCTGTTCCTCGCTCAGAGCGACGTCGATAACCGCCGTAGGCTTGGTGGTGGTGAACTTGACGTTACCAACCTTGACGTCCTGCCCGTTGCGTTTGCGGGTGCTCAGGATGACGTCTGCTTCGTCCATGATGATTCCAGTGATTTCCATTTTTCGTTTCTCCGGTTTGATGGGATTTAAAAACCACGACACTTAATGACACGGGTCCAAGCCGCCGCCGTGCGGCTCGCACCCCAGAGGGGGCCCCGCGAGGCGCTCGGTGTCGGGATAGAGCAGCCACACACGAGACTCGTGGTCGCATATCGCGTGTAAGCGCATCTGCTCAAATTCTTCGTACTCCATGAAGGCGTAAGCCTTCTCGGCCTTGAGCACTTCAAACTGTTCGTTGATGCCTTCCATGGTTTTCTGGCAAGCGGCTTCCCACTTCTCTTTCGAGGTGATAAGCCAGTCTTTGGCGCGAGTCAGGATGAAGACCTGCGAGAACATCAACCCCATGGGGCGGTCGGATGCCATGTCGCCGAACTGGGTGCGGCCACGCGGCTTGTGCTTGAGGACGCCGTCTTCATCACAGAGCATCTGCATGGCTTCGGGGATGCCGTAGGAGACCCGCACGGTCTGGTCATTGCGACGAACCTGCACACCGCCCATGGCGCAGCAGAAGGCTTGCCAGTCCCCGGCGTTGGCGGCCATACGGACGTTCTCGAGCGCGAAATGCTGCTCGGGGGTGAGGTCTTGAAGCATCTGGTTATCCTGTTCAAGGGGTTCACGAACACGGCGAAACTCGCGCCATGCCTGTACGGACGGGCCGCCGAGCTGCTGGAACTGTCGAATTCTGTTATCAGATTTCCATGCATCCACGCGGGCAGCGGTTTCAATGGACTTGGCACGTTTACCGGCTTCGTGGTCATTGCCAACCGCAAAGCCGTCGATGTTCTTGGCCACGTACTTGGAGCAGTACGCCACAGCGTCACCCTTGCGCGGGTCGATGAATACGACCTTGAAGCGGTGCTGACGCGCACCTGGCTCATTGCCTGAATCGGCCAGCATGTAGTGACGGCAGATCTTGATATAGGTCTTGATGTCAGCCAGCGTCATGAACAGCACGGCGTGCCAGTGCGGGGTGCCGTCGTGATGCGGTTCTGCAAAGCGGAAGCCATACGGCTTGATGCCCTCTTTGTCGGCCTTCTTGCGGATGTTGTTGAAGGTCTTGACCAGCCATTGCTGGGCATCCCGGACTGAGGGCTTGCCGGCTTCCAGCCAGTTCTGGTTTTGATTTCCGTTACGGTGAACAGAGTGGAACCGGCTCGGGGTTGTGAACGTCAGGAAGATGGCGTGATGGCCTTGCTCCTTGGCGCATTTGGAGAAGCCGGACAGGCGGGCCATGAGCTCGGCACGGCGGTTCTTGAGGTTGCTGACGCTGGCGTCTACGGCGTCTTTCATGCCTACCGCGTCAAAAACATCCTCTGAATTGTGCGCAACCAAAGCCGCAAGAGTCTCGTCATTTCTGGCACGACGAAAGGCGCGGCGAGCAACAGAGAGATCAGTTGTATACGGCGCCAGTCGACCGCTGATAAGGGAGTACTCTCGGGCGGTATCGTACAGACGGCTAGCTGAAACACGACGAATACGACACCGAACCCAAGCCATATCGGCCCAGCGATTGAGCGTCGGATAGGGGTCAAGCGCCTGCTCCTCGGTGATTGTATCCACAGGACGCAGGCCGTAATGGTGAGCCAGTTCAACAACGAGTTGCAGAGCAACCACGTGAGCCCGAGTAGAAACCAGCTTGCCGGTATGGTCAGCGAACCGCTGGGCAAAGGTATCAACAAACTGGTCATCCCCAGAAAAACGGAGCACGCCGAGCTCGCCAGAAATAGACAGCCGCTGGTCAATGGTGCGTATTGCCGCGTTAGCAGCTTGTAGGCCCAATAACGCATTGCGCGATTGATAGACATGGGTGAACCATCCAATCAGAGCAGGGTGACGGAGCGCGATTTTCTCCCTGAATATCGCGCATGAAGCCGTGCCGATTGGCAGGGCGGCGAATTTGTCGGCGACAGTCTCCGGCGAGAACGGCTGACAGCGGCGCAGGTTAGCGATGCTGTTCCAGGCGGTGCTGGTGACGGGCGCAAAGTTGGGCTGAATCTCGCGGGGGGCGCATTTGGCGGCCCGCTTGGCTTGGGCCTTGTTGAACCACTCGGGCAGCGGGACTTGTTGGTTCTGGGCGATGTTCATTGGGTCACCAAGGATGCGTAGTAGGAGGCAGCGAACACGCCACACAGCAGGCTCAGCCAGCAGAATTGGATGAAGGCTTGGCGACTCATTGGGCGGCCTCGCAACTGGCGCGGGTGCAGGTGACCTGATAGCTGGCCTTGGTCTGGAAGCAGCGCGGGCAGTAGAGGTCGGGATTGAGCAGGCAGTCACGCAGCATCTTGATGGCGAGCAGCCGGTTACGACCGGAGTTGTACCGGGCCACACGCTGCTGGATGGTTTCTTTGGGCTCGTGGATTTCTTCGTCCCATTCTGGGTCGAGCTGGATGTCGCCATCCAGAATCATCAGGTCGGAACAGGCGGCGCACCCTTCACCGCCGCAGAGCTGGCAAACGTGGTATACGGGCACCTGATGGCAGGCCATCGAATCGCCCTCCCCTCTACCCAAAACGCTGTTTGCGAACCCGTGCAAAGCATCCATGATTGCCTCCGAAACCCAAAACTAACTTTCTAAGAAATCAGATATTGGGCAAATCTTGGCTTCTGATTTCTTAGATGTCAAGAAATCTCAATTCTGCGAATCAATTTTGTTAGAATTGGAGAGATAGTTCACAAGGAGTAAAACCATGCCGTCAAAGCACATCGACGACAGCACCTGGAGGAGGGTTGAGTCCGAAACCGTGAAAGCGGTGATAGCGACACGAACAAGCTTGAAGGACACCGAGATCCTGAAGCTACTAATCCTGAAGGGTCTGGAATGTATTACCGAGGACGATTACAGACAGTACCTGAAGGAGAAAGGTAGAGACTGACGTGGTCGGTTGTTTGCCTGCAAGGCCCCGCATGGATAGCGGGGTTTTTGATTTCTGGGGGTCTGGAAAGTGTCCTTCCCTCACCTCGCATAATGCGGTTTATATTCAATGCCCCCTACGGGGCCGCCTGCTGCTGGCGCAAGTTAGCAGACGGGCCGCAAGAAACATAAACCCTGTATATTATGCGCGGTGACGGGACAATCTATCGTGGCCAGCGCATCGAGAGGCTGCCGGCGCAGAGCGTTATGCCGATAACTAGCTTTATCGGCATCAGAGATAATGGGTTGCCCTGTTGAGCATTTGCGGGCGCTGCGGCGCTCACCGGCATCTGGTTCTGATCGCCTCAACTGCCGGTTTTGCAGGAATGGGAGGTTTCCACCTCACAGCAGCATTCCAAAGAAGTTTCGGCGGGCTCACCGACGTCACGACAATCGGCATCTGTGAGCCGCCTTATAGGGCTTCGCCCTGACTCATTGACCATCAGCCAGCTTACGAGCTGCGGCCTTGGCACGACGTCTGGCACGGGCACGATCTTCACTCCACCCGGCGATACAGGCAACCCCCAACAAGAGCGCCCAACCCAAGGGCAGCGATACAACCACCACGAAAATGAAGTACCACGTGGTGATCGGGTATCCGAACTGATGGGCACCAAGCAGCAGGCCCAAGAAGACCAGCACGGCAAATGCTTTGGTTAAGTCCATGATTGGCATCATTTCACCTCTTGGTGTCAAAGCTGGGTGGCGTTATAGGGTGCTGATAGCACCAAGCTGTAACGTGCTTGATTTTCTTCATATCGATCTGACGTAACAGCCACTCCGAATTGACCGAGTGCTCGGCGAACTGAAATTCAGCGGCATGCCAGACCACGATCTTGCGCCCTGGCTCTGGGCGTTGTGTGAGGGGCTGCCAGTCATAAACCAACCCGCCGCCAGCAGGACGATCCACATGATTTCTGTGATCGGTTATCACTGCCCTCACCTGTTCCAAACACCCTTCGGGGACGCGCACCATGGTCGTGGCCTCTCCCTTGGGTCGTCCGGCGCCTTCTCGAACCCCGCCCCTAGACATAGAAAGACTCCCTGATCAGTTTCTTGACCTGAACCACTGTAAAGCCTTCTGGGACTGGCAATTCGGCGATATCCGCGCCTTCGTTACTCACATCAACCCGCGTGTCTCCCTTGAACCAAGAGAAATCATTCCCTGTCTCAGAGCAAAACCCCTCCAGTATTCCGCTGGCGTACTCGAAATTGACCTTCACCATTTTCCCCTCTCCTTTTTGAATTCCGTTTACATCATTCATTGTAGGCAAACACACTGAATTTCGCTCACTAAATTCAAACGTGGAGACGATCAAATTCGCTCATGCAATTGCTCGCGCATCAGAATACATCGGTGCTTGCCTTGGCGACTTCGGTCGGGATTTCACTCCGGTCCGGAGAGGAGACACGCGGCTTGGCGTTCCGTTCCCGAAACAGCATCTTGGTATCGCCCTTCTCGGCCAGGACACCGGAGGGCTTGAGAGTGAGAGTCCAGCCAAGATCCAGCAGGTCGACCTGTCTCCAGACTTCGAGAACGTTGTCCGACTTGTCCCAGACCTCCACGTTGAAGTCGACGAGGTTGCCGTCCACGGTGAGGAGATAGGTCAAGGCGATACGGTTCTCCCCCACCGAATCAAGAAAGAAATCGCCCTGCGGCTTGGGTCTGGATTTGGGCTTGGGAGCCGCACCATCCGGCGTACCGTTCTGCGGCGTTCCAGGCTCGACTTGCTCTTGCTTCGGAGACTCCGGTTTCTCAACAACCGGGTCGCTGAATCCGGTCATGATGAAGTACATGCCGATGCAGGATGCCACCAGAGAGATCCCAGCCAGCGGCATGCCAATCCGGAATTTCCACCCCTTGAGAACGTTCGCCCGGTCATCGGAATACGTCCCCATGTTGTTGTCGTCGGCGGTGGTCGAGGCGTAGGAGCCGAAATACTTGGTTTCGTATGATCGGATACCAGATTGCACCTTGGTGAACTCCACCTGGGTGCGCCTGCCGCTTGAGATGAGCGAGCCGTTGTAGGATGTCCATGAGTACCGGTTCTCTTGCCCGATGGCGTCCAGCTTCATGAACGTCAGCTTGCGGTTGCAGCGGAATCGCCAAATGGAGTGCAGGTCGTTGAGGTTCTGCCCCATGCCAATGATGTCGATACCGCGGTGCCGGTGCTCCGAGATAAAGTCGGTGATGTCGTCTGCCATGCGGCGCTGGGCTGCCCGCCAATACTTGTGAATTTCGTCGACAACAATCAGCTCTTTGTCTTGGGCTACCTCATGAACCCGCAGCACTTCGTCATCCGTCATCTCTATCAGCAGATCACGGCAAACGTCCTCCGGTATCTCGGCCAGCGCGGCAATCTGAGCATGGTTCAGGCCATTGATACGCGCCCTGACACGCCTGCCCAGTTTGAGCGCGGGTATGATGACGAAGACCAGCGCCTCGTAACTCTTGCCGGAGCCCGGCATACCCTCGTGGAAGATAAACATGACCAGTCACCTTACCACTGGAAGAGGGTCGCGAACTTGCGCACAATCCGGAACAGAAACGCCGAACTGAACACCGCTACCGAATAGGAAAATCCGGTCTTGTCGAGGAAATACATCACTTGGTCAGGCAGCCCCAAGAATAAGTCATTGAGGCTATATGCCAATATATCAGGCATGGGTATCATGCCAATAACGGTACGCATCGCCGCAAGTATTAACTCTAACGTATTCAGCAGGAAATCGTTCACGAACTGGATGATTGCCAAAACAATCGACAATATCCATTGCGCAAAGCTGTTTATTATTTCCCAAAGCCAATTAGTGAATTCGCCCAACATGATATTTACTCCAGTGCGTATCTGACTGCGAAGAATGTCGATGCAACAATTACCAC
Source organism: Aeromonas sp. FL131 (assembly GCF_049860615.1). Taxonomy (NCBI): domain Bacteria; kingdom Pseudomonadati; phylum Pseudomonadota; class Gammaproteobacteria; order Aeromonadales; family Aeromonadaceae; genus Aeromonas; species Aeromonas sp. FL131. The sequence continues at coordinate 1,852,495 of NZ_CP187595.1, read as the reverse complement.
GCTCTTGATTATGCGCAGAATGACATCCATGTTTGTTTCACAAAACGAATATTGAACTTGGCCGCCACCGAATGAGCCGACACCGGGCAAATTTGCCGTTGGAATATCAAGGGTGAATTCTGGGCACTTGCCGCCATTCACGTTCACATGAAAGAAGCCGCTCACACCTGAATATAACGGAAGCTCTTTCATCTTATTCGCATGGTTCTGCAAGACGGTCGCGTAATTACGTTCCGCCCAGTTGTTGGGGTTCTCATTGATGGTCGCCGGGTCTGCATCAATGGTGGTTGCCACTGGCGGGAAATCCTCCCCTTCGTCCTGCTTCTCGATGGCATCCTTGATCGCGTCCAGCTTATCACCGAGCGAGGCGTTGCCGTCCTTGATGGCGTTGGCGGTCTGCATCTGGCCGATACTGGCCCCAGCGTTGCCCACGGACGCCGAGTCCTTGATAGCCGCCTGAATGTCTCGCCCTACCCCCTCAATCACCTTGCCGGTTGCTGCGCTCTGCTGCGCACTGGCCTTGATTTGGGCATTACCGACTTCGGCTATCTTGTCGACCACATTATTCAGATTGGCCGTGCCGGTTGATGGCTGTATCGGGTTCGCCGTAGCGCTGCTGGCGGCGTTCTGGAGCTGGGTCTGAGCGTTAGCCGTGCCCTGTGACGTAGTAGGCCCATCAACGTTACCAGAGACCGTTTCGTTGCCATCCTCGCCACTGACTTGAAGCGGACAGTTCTGCCCTGTGAACTTGATAACGCCCTGATAGACGTTCGGATTCTGCAAGGAGTTAATCGACGCACCAACGGACACCACGGAGCACTGGCCATAACAGGAAAGCTGTGACGAGCCAATATTGCCCGAGAAGAATGTAACGAGTGCGCCTGGAGCGCCAAGCGTGTTACCGGCAATGCCGTGGCAATATGGGCGGCAGAACTCTTTACCGGTGATGACGTTGGTTTCGAGAATAGAACCAGTCAGACATGTCAAAGGTTTTTTCTGACAAACAGTGCCATCTTTAGTCACTACAGGACCAACTAGAAAATCGGGATTACCATCAGGCGGGCAATAAGCAGTGGGGCCACCCTGCGTATTAAGAACAAGCGCAGTCTGTGAGCAAGAGTTTGCGGGTGTGCATGATTTAAAAGTCCATTGGAAGGAAGATGCACCAGAACCACTTGCCGCCCAGTTCTGAACAAAAGTAACAGTATTATCAGGTTTTTGAGACTTTAAAAGATTCTGATAGAAAGTTGTGCATTGAGTCGGAGTCCAATCAGAACCATAAGTAGTGGTGGCGTATTTGCAAGAACCTTTATAAGCAGTGGGCGATGTAACCCATTCAGCCGCATGCGAAAGAGACATGGTGAGAAATGACACCACAAGGCTTAGGAAGAAGAAATAAAAGAACCATTTCAGCAACCTGAACGGGTTCAATATGTATCGGAGGAGCCGGAATATATCAACGGCCCTTAAACCCTTCAATGACCGCATACGCTAATACCATCCCTAGAATAACCATTATTGGTGCCCAAATCATGGGAGCCCCCTATAAGAAGAAAGGGCGGCCGAAGCCGCCCCAGTTGCTTGACCTTAACGGCTCGACACCATGGAAGAGATTTTCTTCCAACCCCAGATACCCCCGTTCAGCGACACCTTGGCCACCCCCACCGTGGCCAGGAAGGTACCCAGCGCGACGATGATCGCCAAAATGGCGGCTTGAGGGCCGGTGATGTCAAAACCGTCGGCAGCTTGAGCAGCGCCAGCAGACAGCAGCATGGCGGCAATGATGGTCATTTTTTTCATGTGATATTCCTTATCTCATTCTTACGATGGATGACGCCTTGGCATATCCCCACGCCATGAAATAGACGGTGATGATTGCCGAGAACGTCCCGCCGCACATTGCGACGAGGGTTGCTTGCCCACCGATGGTTGCTGGGTCTAACCATGCGGCCATCGTGGCAAGGTCTTGGGGCTCGACCAAGTACGTACCTTGGCACTGCGAAACCGCCGTATCGACGGCTTGCAGGAACCCATCAGCAGTGACCTGGACGCAGCGCATGGGTTACGCCTTCTTGACGTTGTTCGGGAGGGCGAACAGACGGAACCCGTTGAAACTCTTGTGCTGACCGCCTTCACCGGCATAGGAATTGTCGACGTACTCGATCTGCAGGGTGATTTTGCTGCCGACCATGCCACGCAATTCGCCGTGCTGGTTGGCTGCAACCTGTTCCTCGCTCAGAGCGACGTCGATAACCGCCGTAGGCTTGGTGGTGGTGAACTTGACGTTACTGCATATTCCGGCCGATCATGAACACCAATTCCGATTCAACGTGAACACCATTTCCGGACCAATGTGAACGCTCATTCCGGTTCAACCTGAACACTTCGCCCCTCCTTTCCGGAAACAGTGTTCAACATCCCGGAATCACTGTTCACATTCACCGGAATCATCCTTAACGCATTGATTTAACAACCTTTGATACGCTCTCCCTTTTGCCAGGGAAGAGCCTATGTCTGCCAAGAGGATTGCAATGCGTAAAATTCGTGAAGTACTGCGACTGCGGCTGGAAGCTGACCTCTCTGTTCGCCAAATCAGTATCTGTACCAAGGTCAGTGTCGGCTCCATCCAGAAACTCCTCAAAAGTGCCCAGGCGCTCGGCCTTACCTGGCCCTTACCTACCGAGCTTGATGATGGCCGACTGGCTGCCCTGTTCTATCCGCAGGCCGATACCACCATCTCGGCCCGCCATGTTGTGCCGGATTGGCCCTCTGTCCATCAGGAGCTCAAGCGCAAGGGGGTCTCCAAACAGCTGCTCTGGGAGGAGTACACCCAGCGCTATCCCAATAGCTGTTACAGCTACTCCCAGTTCTGTGACCGTTACAAGTCCTGGTGTCAGTTGCAAAAGCGCTCCATGCGCCAGATCCACAAGGCGGGGGAAAAGCTCTTTATCGACTACTGCGGGCCCACGGTGCCCATCGTGTCGCCGACTACGGGTGAGGTCCGTCAGGCACAAGTCTTTGTCGCCGTGCTCGGTGCGTCCAACTACACCTTTGCCGAGGCCACCTGGTCACAGTCACTGCCGGACTGGCTGCAAAGCCATGTCCGTGCCTTTGAGTTTTTCGGCGGGACACCGGCACTGCTGATCCCCGACAACCTCAAGAGCGGTGTCAGCAAGGCTTGCCGATACGATCCCGAGCTCAACCCCAGCTACCAGCAGTTGGCCGAGCACTATCAGGTGGCGGTGATGCCAGCTCGTCCTTACAAGCCCAAGGACAAGGCCAAGGCGGAGGTGGGTGTGCAGATCGTCGAGCGCTGGATCCTGGCCCGTCTACGCCATCAGACCTTCTTCTCGCTTGCCGAACTCAACCAGTGCATCCGTGCCTTGCTGAACGAACTCAACGAGCGTCCGTTCAAGCAACTGCCCGGTAACCGACGTGACGCATTTGAGCAGTTGGACCGCCCGGCACTGGGACCACTGCCGGTGCATCCCTATCGCTATGTCGCCATCAAAACGGTCAAGGTCAACATCGACTATCACGTCAGTTATGAGCAGCACCATTACTCGGTGCCACACCAGTATGTGGGTCAGCAACTGGAGCTCCATGCAGGCGACACACTGCTTCAGGTCTATCACCAGCAACAGCTGGTCGCGAGCCATCCACGTAAAACCATCCCGGGGATGAGCACGCTCCCTGAGCACATGCCGGAACGTCACAGCAAGCAGCAACGCTGGACCCCAGGGCGTCTTAAACAGTGGGCTGCTGACATCGGACCGAGCACCTTGTGCTGGGTTAGCGAACGGTTGGAAGAGAAAGCCCATGCCGAGCAGGCATACCGACTCTGCCTGGGGCTGCTGAGTCTTAGCCGGGAGTATCCGCCATCACGGGTTGAAGCCTGTTGCCAGTTGGCCAACCGGGAAGGTCTGGTGCGACTCAAACAGCTCAAGTCGGTGCTGACCAGTGGCCGCGACCAACTGCCCGCAAGCCCGCTGAGCTACCCAGAGTTACCGCAAGAGCACGAGAACATCCGTGGCCCCCAGAGCTTCCACTAAAGAGGATACGTCCCATGACCCAACAAACGCTGACCCGCTTGAGACACCTGAAACTGACCGGCATGGCGGATGCCGTGCAACAACAACTGGAACAGGCAAGTACCTACGAAGGGCTGCCCTTCATCGAGCGGCTAAGCCTGCTGGTCGAACACGAACAACTGAGCCGGGAGCAGCGTAAACAAGCTCGGCTGGTCAAGCAGGCGAGGCTCAAACTCCAGGCCACGGTGCAAGAGGTGGACTACCAGTCTGCACGCAACCTGGAGCGGTCACAGGTGGCAAACCTGGCCCAAGGAGAGTGGCTGCGCCGGGGCCAGAACCTGCTCATTACCGGCCCCTGTGGCTGCGGAAAAACCTACCTAGCCTGTGCGCTGGGCTACCAAGCCTGTCAGCAGGGGCACAGCACTCGTTACTACCGGCTGCCGCGTCTGCTACTTGAGCTGAGCCAGGCCAAGGTAGATGGCAGTTACGCCAGACTGCTGGGTCAACTGGCAAGGATAGAGCTGCTGATCCTGGATGACTGGGGACTGGAAGCGGTGAATGCCGAGCAGCGCAACGCCCTGCTGGAGATCATGGATGATCGGTACGGGAAATACTCGACGGTCGTGGTCAGTCAGCTGCCAACGGAAGAGTGGTACGCGAGCTTGGGGGACAACACTCTGGCAGATGCGATCCTGGACCGGCTGATGCACAACGCTCACCGGCTGTCACTGAAGGGAGAATCGATGAGAAAGAGGAGAAGTGAGTTGACCCAATCTGAACACTCGAGTTAGAAACGGGGTGACGTGAGCGCGTTAAGGATCAGGGTGTTCACGTTGGCCGGAATGGCTGTTCAACTTCGCCGGAATACGCAGTTACCAACCTTGACGTCCTGCCCGTTGCGTTTGCGGGTGCTCAGGATGACGTCTGCTTCGTCCATGATGATTCCAGTGATTTCCATTTTTCGTTTCTCCGGTTTGATGGGATTTAAAAACCACGACACTTAATGACACGGGTCCAAGCCGCCGCCGTGCGGCTCGCACCCCAGAGGGGGCCCCGCGAGGCGCTCGGTGTCGGGATAGAGCAGCCACACACGAGACTCGTGGTCGCATATCGCGTGTAAGCGCATCTGCTCAAATTCTTCGTACTCCATGAAGGCGTAAGCCTTCTCGGCCTTGAGCACTTCAAACTGTTCGTTGATGCCTTCCATGGTTTTCTGGCAAGCGGCTTCCCACTTCTCTTTCGAGGTGATAAGCCAGTCTTTGGCGCGAGTCAGGATGAAGACCTGCGAGAACATCAACCCCATGGGGCGGTCGGATGCCATGTCGCCGAACTGGGTGCGGCCACGCGGCTTGTGCTTGAGGACGCCGTCTTCATCACAGAGCATCTGCATGGCTTCGGGGATGCCGTAGGAGACCCGCACGGTCTGGTCATTGCGACGAACCTGCACACCGCCCATGGCGCAGCAGAAGGCTTGCCAGTCCCCGGCGTTGGCGGCCATACGGACGTTCTCGAGCGCGAAATGCTGCTCGGGGGTGAGGTCTTGAAGCATCTGGTTATCCTGTTCAAGGGGTTCACGAACACGGCGAAACTCGCGCCATGCCTGTACGGACGGGCCGCCGAGCTGCTGGAACTGTCGAATTCTGTTATCAGATTTCCATGCATCCACGCGGGCAGCGGTTTCAATGGACTTGGCACGTTTACCGGCTTCGTGGTCATTGCCAACCGCAAAGCCGTCGATGTTCTTGGCCACGTACTTGGAGCAGTACGCCACAGCGTCACCCTTGCGCGGGTCGATGAATACGACCTTGAAGCGGTGCTGACGCGCACCTGGCTCATTGCCTGAATCGGCCAGCATGTAGTGACGGCAGATCTTGATATAGGTCTTGATGTCAGCCAGCGTCATGAACAGCACGGCGTGCCAGTGCGGGGTGCCGTCGTGATGCGGTTCTGCAAAGCGGAAGCCATACGGCTTGATGCCCTCTTTGTCGGCCTTCTTGCGGATGTTGTTGAAGGTCTTGACCAGCCATTGCTGGGCATCCCGGACTGAGGGCTTGCCGGCTTCCAGCCAGTTCTGGTTTTGATTTCCGTTACGGTGAACAGAGTGGAACCGGCTCGGGGTTGTGAACGTCAGGAAGATGGCGTGATGGCCTTGCTCCTTGGCGCATTTGGAGAAGCCGGACAGGCGGGCCATGAGCTCGGCACGGCGGTTCTTGAGGTTGCTGACGCTGGCGTCTACGGCGTCTTTCATGCCTACCGCGTCAAAAACATCCTCTGAATTGTGCGCAACCAAAGCCGCAAGAGTCTCGTCATTTCTGGCACGACGAAAGGCGCGGCGAGCAACAGAGAGATCAGTTGTATACGGCGCCAGTCGACCGCTGATAAGGGAGTACTCTCGGGCGGTATCGTACAGACGGCTAGCTGAAACACGACGAATACGACACCGAACCCAAGCCATATCGGCCCAGCGATTGAGCGTCGGATAGGGGTCAAGCGCCTGCTCCTCGGTGATTGTATCCACAGGACGCAGGCCGTAATGGTGAGCCAGTTCAACAACGAGTTGCAGAGCAACCACGTGAGCCCGAGTAGAAACCAGCTTGCCGGTATGGTCAGCGAACCGCTGGGCAAAGGTATCAACAAACTGGTCATCCCCAGAAAAACGGAGCACGCCGAGCTCGCCAGAAATAGACAGCCGCTGGTCAATGGTGCGTATTGCCGCGTTAGCAGCTTGTAGGCCCAATAACGCATTGCGCGATTGATAGACATGGGTGAACCATCCAATCAGAGCAGGGTGACGGAGCGCGATTTTCTCCCTGAATATCGCGCATGAAGCCGTGCCGATTGGCAGGGCGGCGAATTTGTCGGCGACAGTCTCCGGCGAGAACGGCTGACAGCGGCGCAGGTTAGCGATGCTGTTCCAGGCGGTGCTGGTGACGGGCGCAAAGTTGGGCTGAATCTCGCGGGGGGCGCATTTGGCGGCCCGCTTGGCTTGGGCCTTGTTGAACCACTCGGGCAGCGGGACTTGTTGGTTCTGGGCGATGTTCATTGGGTCACCAAGGATGCGTAGTAGGAGGCAGCGAACACGCCACACAGCAGGCTCAGCCAGCAGAATTGGATGAAGGCTTGGCGACTCATTGGGCGGCCTCGCAACTGGCGCGGGTGCAGGTGACCTGATAGCTGGCCTTGGTCTGGAAGCAGCGCGGGCAGTAGAGGTCGGGATTGAGCAGGCAGTCACGCAGCATCTTGATGGCGAGCAGCCGGTTACGACCGGAGTTGTACCGGGCCACACGCTGCTGGATGGTTTCTTTGGGCTCGTGGATTTCTTCGTCCCATTCTGGGTCGAGCTGGATGTCGCCATCCAGAATCATCAGGTCGGAACAGGCGGCGCACCCTTCACCGCCGCAGAGCTGGCAAACGTGGTATACGGGCACCTGATGGCAGGCCATCGAATCGCCCTCCCCTCTACCCAAAACGCTGTTTGCGAACCCGTGCAAAGCATCCATGATTGCCTCCGAAACCCAAAACTAACTTTCTAAGAAATCAGATATTGGGCAAATCTTGGCTTCTGATTTCTTAGATGTCAAGAAATCTCAATTCTGCGAATCAATTTTGTTAGAATTGGAGAGATAGTTCACAAGGAGTAAAACCATGCCGTCAAAGCACATCGACGACAGCACCTGGAGGAGGGTTGAGTCCGAAACCGTGAAAGCGGTGATAGCGACACGAACAAGCTTGAAGGACACCGAGATCCTGAAGCTACTAATCCTGAAGGGTCTGGAATGTATTACCGAGGACGATTACAGACAGTACCTGAAGGAGAAAGGTAGAGACTGACGTGGTCGGTTGTTTGCCTGCAAGGCCCCGCATGGATAGCGGGGTTTTTGATTTCTGGGGGTCTGGAAAGTGTCCTTCCCTCACCTCGCATAATGCGGTTTATATTCAATGCCCCCTACGGGGCCGCCTGCTGCTGGCGCAAGTTAGCAGACGGGCCGCAAGAAACATAAACCCTGTATATTATGCGCGGTGTTGGGTTGTAGAAGAATCCGGAGTGATGCCGGTTAAAAAACGCAGGTCCATCACAGCCATGTTCCTGAACTTCTCTCTTCGTTATCTCTCATTTTGAAAGGCCTAGTCGTGCAACCGATCCAGCGGTTTGTGATTGGCACTTTCATGGCGCTCGCTGTTGCCGGTGTGCAGGTACTTGGAGGTGGTGTCGATGCTGTCGTGGCCGGCATCGGCTTGCACGTGTGATAACGGCCGTCCGTTGAGATTGATGTCGTGAGTGATGCCGGTATGACGAATGGAGTGTGGTGTCAGGTTGCGCATCTCGGCGCCGTCCTGCATAAACCCATCTTTTTCTGCCAGCTCGGCGGCGGTCTGGATGACGCTCATCACCAGGTCACGCAGCTGGCGGATCCCGAGGTTGGCGTTGAGCTCGCCTTGTTCCCGGCCATGTGCCGCAGCTTTGTGGCGCACAAACAGCGGAGTCTGCTCATCGGGCGCCGGTAATGGTGAGAGACCGAGAAACGTCCGATAGCGTTTGAGGGCCTCAAGCAAGGCATGGGAGACCGCCACGGTGCGGCGCTTGCCACCCTTGCTGCGGGGAATGAAATAGCCCCAGACGCCGGTTTTTCCATCGCGGCGAAACTGCCCCATGACGGGGGTAAATCCCGGTCTTGCCGCGACTTCCGAGATCCGCAGGTAACAGGCGTACATCAGGCTTATCAGGAAGCGACTGCGCTCGTGCTGCTCTGGTGATTCGGCCGCCAGCAGGTCGGCTGCCTGCATCACATAGGACCACTGCAACTCGCTGAAGGCCTGGCCATGGTCGTCCGACTCCTGCTGCATTGAGCGCTTCACCCGTTGCAGTAACAGCGCGGGGTTGCGGTCCATGTACTCTTCCTGGATCAAGAACTGGAAGAAGGCAGACAGAATGGCGAGTTTGGTCTTCATGGCCTGTTCGCTGAGGCGGTACGGCAGCTCGCGGCCCAGCTCCCGCTTGCCAAGGAAGGGTCGCCATTGGGGATTGGGCAGTCGTTCTCCCCACTCCTTGTCGAGCACGAACTGGGCTACGTTGCGATAGGCAATCAGGGCCGCCGGCGGTGCCTGACAGTAATCGAGATAGCGCATCATGATGCGCCGGGTCAGATCCTTGGGGCTGATGCGCATTTCGCCGAAGCACCAGTGCAAAAACGTGGTCAGCTCGCTGCGATAGGTTTTGTAGTTGTTCTCGCTGTTGCGCTGCTCCAGCAGCCAGTCGACGGCGAGCTCATAGACCAACCCGGCATCGGGCACATCGTTGAGGCTGAGGTTGGCAAGATATTGATTGACCTGAGGGTTGCCCGCCTCTAGGTAGGCCAGACCATCGAACAGCGGCATGGCGGGTGGAAGTAACATAGTGGTCATGATGATGCTTGTGGATGAGAGGCTCGGCTCGGGGTTTGCGTGATGGTGATGCCGATAAATGGGGTTATCGGCATCACGCGGGAATGGAACGTCGATGCTGTACAGCGAACAGCATCGCCATCAACAGCTGATGCTGCATAGTGTGTTTATTCAATGGATATGCACCTTAGTTGGAAAATTCTCGGGGTAAATATCCATATAAATGCTTTAAAATTCTCATCAATGCATAAACTGAGGCTGTTTCCATACTGTGATGGGCAGCCTCCCCCGTGTCGTCCTCACGCTACACGCTTGAGGGATTTGTCTTTTGGCTTGCCCGCCTCGCTCTGTTCTTCCTGCGGCTCCGACTTGCCGCTCCCCTGCCCCTTGGCCCCGCGCAGCACGTTTTGCAGCAGATCGCGCTGCTCGGCCAGGTAGAAGGCCAGACTCTCTTGCTGCTCCGGTTCAAGGCGAACGGGCGCGCCTGCCAGCAAATGCATCAACTCATCGGCAGTGTCCAGCAGCTTGTCATAGGCATCGGCCTCTTTCTTGCTGGTAAAGGTCATCTTCTCCACTCCCCCACGCACCACAACATATTTGATCTCAACGGCCATAGCGGCGTCCTCCTTCTGATAGTGATCACAAGTATATGTATGGATATACAGTATTGCAAATAACCCCATGCAGAAGTGTTTTATTGGCGCGCCGGCTAATGATTGCGCGTCTGCCATCACATTGATGAAAGGGTCATTTGACTTCCATGCCAAACTGGTCGGATGATTGGGTCATGACGATCACAAAGCAACTCCTGATCCTGCTGCTGGTTGAGGTGACGCTCCTTGGAGGCATCGCCCATCTGGTCATTGGCCTCTCGCTACAGCTCTCCCTCCTGTTCGTGGTGGTGGCCCTGTTGGGGCTGCGCACCCTGGTGGTGCTGCTGACCTGGGGCTTTTCCCGCTTCTACCCGGTGCCTGCCATCGGTTGGCGAGCATGGTTGCCCATGGTGGGACGAGAGATAGCCGCCTACCTGCTGACCTTCACCTGGTTGCTGCCGTTCGAGCGCTGGCTGATGGCGCCAGACAAGCTGACTCCCTCCCCCCTGCCCCTGCTGCTGATCCACGGTTATGGTTGCAGTCGCGGCATCTGGCGGGTGCAACGAGCCAGACTGAAGGCTGCCGGCCACACGGTGGCGACCGTCACCCTGACCCCTCCCTTCGGCCATCTCGACGACATGGTGCCGCTCTTGGCCAATCGCATCGATGAGGTGTTGGCTGCCACCGGTGCGTCGCAGCTGGTGCTGATCGGCCACAGCATGGGTGGCCTGGTGTGCCGCGACTATCTGGCGGTGGCGGGCGGGGACAAGGTGGCCCAGCTCATCACTCTGGCCACTCCCCATCAGGGCAGCCAGCTGGCGACCCTGGGACTGGGCGACAATGCCCGCGAGATGGAGCCCGGCTCCGGCTGGTTGCAGCGCTTCGCCGCCGTACCGCTCTGCGTGCCCGGGGTCTCGGTGCGCACCAGCCACGACAACTTCGTGCTGCCCCAGTCCCGCCAACGGCTGGATGGTATGGAGGATGTGGAGCTTGCCGCCCTCGGCCACCTCTCCTTGCTCTACTCCCGCCGTACCACGGCCTTATTGTTGACCCTGCTCTCCCGCCCGCAGCCGCAAATGAAAAGGGCCTGATTGCGCAGGCCCTTTCCGTTTTTGCTACCTCAGTTCGTTGTCACCCCCCTAGAAGTGGATCCCCTTGATCAGGGTGGAGACAGCCATCTGATCTGCCGAGGCCTTGGACTCGTTGCCCTCCTTGGGGTCGGAGAAGGTGCGGAAGCTGGTGTTCATGATCACCTGGGCCACTCGCGGCGCCAGGGCATGGATGACCTGGCCGAATACCCCGAGCCGGGTGGCCAGTCGCACGTGCTTGTTGATGATGGTGTCGCACACCAGATCGGCGGCCTCTTCCGGCGTCATCATGGGCACCTGCTCATACACCTTGGTGGGCGCCACCATGGGGGTCTTCACCAGCGGCATGTTGATGATGGAGAAGTTGACCCCCTTGTCGGCAAACTCGGAGGAGGCGGTGCGCACCCAGGCATCGAGCGCCGATTTCGAGGCGACGTAGGCGGAGAAGCGCGGCGCATTGGTCAACACCCCGATGGAGGAGATGTTGATGATGTGGCCCTTCTTCTTCTCGATCATGGTGGGCAGCAGCCCCATGATCACCTTGAGGGTGCCGAAGTAGTTGAGCTGCATGGTGCGCTCCAGATCGTGGAAGCGATCAAAGGAGTCCTCAATGGCGCGGCGGATGGAGCGACCGGCATTGTTGATGAGGATGTCCACCCCGCCGTGCTCGGCCACGATCTGGCGGGTGATTGCCTCCCCTTGGGCGAGATCGGCCAGATCCCCCTGATAGACCTGCAGAGTCAATCCCAGCTCGGCAAACTCGGCCTGAGTCTCGGCAATCTTGTGCTCGTCACGGGCGATGGTCAGTACCTTGGCCCCCGCCTCGGCCAGTTTTCTCGCCGTGGCCTTGCCGATGCCGGAGGTGGCACCGGTGATCAGCACCACCTTGCCCTCGACCCGGCCGCGCAGGGTACGATCGATGAACAGCTCAGGGTCGAGGTGACGCTCCCAATAGTCCCACAGCCGCCAGGCATAGCTGTGCAGCGGCGGCACTTCGATGCCGGTCCCCTTCAGTACCCGCTGGGTTTCGCGGTTGTCGAAGCGGGTGGGATAGTTGATGAGCCGGAAGATGTCCTTGGGCAGCCCCAGATCGGCAATCGCCGCATCTCGAATGCGCCGCACCGGCGTCAGCGCCATCAGCATGGTCATCAGATGGCGGGGAATGAAGCTGAACAGGGCCGCATTGATGCGAATGGCAGGCTCGGGGGCATGGGCGGCGCGGGAGAAGGTGCTCAGCATGTCGCCGACCCGCATGGGGTGGGAATCGGTCAGGTGGAACGCCTTGTTGTCCTCTCCTTCCAGATGGGCGATGTGATCGATGGCATCCACCACGAAGTTGACCGGCACCAGGTTGATGCGTCCCCCTTCGACTCCGATGGCGGGCATCCAGGGCGGCAGCATGCGGCGCAGCTTCTGGATGGTCTTGAAGAAGTAATAGGGGCCGTCCACCTTGTCCATCTCGCCGGTGTTGGCATCACCGACCACGATACCCGGTCGGTAGATGCGCCAGGGCAGCGTGCTCTCCTTGCGCACGATTCCTTCGGCCTCGTGCTTGGTCTGGAAATAGGGCATGTCGAGGTGTTCGGCCTCATCGAACATGTCTTCCCGAAACAGGCCGTCGAACAGACCGGCCACCGCGATGGAGCTGCAGTGATGGAAACAGCGGGCCTGGAGCCGCTCGGCCAGTTGCAGGGCCTGACGGGTGCCTTCGGCATTGACCTGCTGCTGAATGCCCGCCTTGGCGTTGAGATCGTAGATGGCGGCGAGATGCAGGAAGTGGTCGACTTTGCCGATGAGAGGCTCCAGCTCGGCACTGCCCACTCCGAGCAGCGGGTGGGTCATGTCGCCGACCACGGGGATGGCGCGATCCGCCTCAACCCCCCAGTAGGCCAGCAGATCGGGTACCCGATCGAGATGGGCGGCACGCATCAAGAAATGCACCCGGCTATTCGGGCGCTGCAGCACTTTTTTAATCAGCCGGCGACCGATAAAGCCGCTGCCCCCCGTGATGAAATAGTCCATGGTATTTATATCCCTTACTGATTGGGCTGTTAGTTGCTGTTAGATATATCACGCTTTAACGCAAAATATTCATTCGAATATCATTCTTCGTGACCCAGACCAAAATTACCAGGGTTGCTTGTTCCGTTATTAGGTAGAACCCTCTATTTTTTCTCCATAGACTGAGGATGAAAGCCAAGTAATGCCACAACGAATATATCAAGGTTGTTGTCATTACCATCATCTATATCACGAGCAAGGAGATTGTCATGGCCAAAAAATTGAAAGCACTGGCAAGTTCGGTGACCGACAACCAACTCACCTCCACCATCAAGGAGTCCACCCAGCAGATCTGGTTGGCGGGTCTGGGTGCCTATGCCAAAGCCCAGGAAGAAGGCGGTAAAATCTTCGAAGCCCTGGTGCAGGAAGGGGAAGCCCTGCAAACCCGTACCCGCCAGAGCGCAGACGAGAAGATCGCTGCCATGACCGACAAGACTGCCGGTACCTGGGGACGTCTGGAGCAGGTGTTCGAGGATCGCGTGGCCCGCGCCGTCGCCAGCCTCGGCATCCCGACCCGCAAGGACATCGACAAGCTCTCCAAGCGCATGGCCGAGCTGACCGAGGTGGTACAGCAGCTGATCGATGCCCAGGATCTGGATGACGTTGCTCCGGCTGACGAGGCCAAGCCTGCCGCCGCCGCTGCCAAGAAGCCGGTGGCAGCCAAAAAGCCGCCGGTCAAGAAAGCCGCCGCCCCCATCGCCAAGGTGAAGGAAGAGGTGAAAGCACTGGCAACGGAAGTGGAGAGCGTGGCCAAAGAGGTCAAGGAGAAGAGTGAAACCACGCTCTTCTGATCCACTGACCGGCTTGTTCTGATTGCGTAATGATCCACCGGCCCATGCCCTCTGCTGGGCCGGTTTTGCATGAGAAGGGAGGCAAATCATGAGCACGATTGCGGTTGCCCTCGCCGGAGGGGGACCTCTGGGGGGGATCTACGAGATCGGAGCCTGCGCCGCCCTGGCCGACAGCATCAAGGGGCTGCGTTTCGAGCAGGCCGATATCTATGTGGGGGTGAGCTCGGGGGCGGTGATCGCCTCGGCGCTGGCCAACGGCATCTCGCCGGACAAGCTGGTGCGGATCCTGTTAAGCGATGACACCGGCGAGTTCTTCGACCCCTCCACCCTGCTGCGTCCCGCCTTCGGGGAATATTTTGACCGGCTCACCTCGCTGCCGCCGCTGGTGCTGACCTGTCTGGCCGACTATCTCTCCTCTCCCTGGAACAAGAGCCTGCTCGGCTCGTTGCAGGGGTTGTCCAGAGCGATCCCGACCGGCATGTTCGACAGCCGCGGGGTGGATCGGATCCTCACCCAGTTTTTCTCCCGCCCCGGTCGCAGCAACGACTTTCGTGAGCTTGCCAGCCGGCTGTTCGTCATCGCCACCGAGCTCGATACCGGCCGCGCGGTGGCCTTCGGCAGCCCTGGGCTGGACCAGGTGCCCATCTCCGCCGCGGTACAGGCCTCGGCCGCCCTGCCCGGTCTGTTCCCGCCCTCGCTCATCGATGGCCGCTACTACGTGGACGGTGCGCTGATCAAGACGCTGCACGCCTCGGTGGCGCTGCAGGAGGGGGCCGATCTGGTGTTTTGCATCAACCCGCTGGTGCCCTTTGATGCGGGACTGGCCTGCGAACACCCCGCCAAGCTGGTGGACCGCGGTCTGCCGGTGGTGCTGGCCCAGACGTTTCGCGCCATCATCCATTCGCGCATGCACGTGGGGATGGATCGCTACAAGCACCAGTATCCCGAGGCGGATGCCCTGCTGTTCGAACCCTCCTCGGCCGACGGCGAGATGTTCTTTACCAATGTGTTCAGTTACCGGGATCGGCGCCATCTGTGCGAGCACGCCTTCCAGCATACCCGCCAGGATCTGTGGCAGCGACGGGACGAGCTTGGCCCCATCCTCGCCAGACATGGGTTGGAACTGGATCTGGGCGCGCTGGCCGATGAACAGCGTTCCCTGCTGACCCCGGGCACCGGCTCGGTGGCAGCGCTGGATGCCTCTTTGACCCAGCTGCAGCACTGGCTGACTCGCCGCTATGGCGGCAAGGGTCGCCGGCAATCGAAGGAGTAGCATGGACTGCAAACCCAAGCGGCGTACGCGGGATCGCATCCTGGCCACCGCCCTCGCCCAGTTCAACCTGCTGGGCGAGCCGACCGTCACCACCTCCGCCATCGCGGCCGAGCTGGAGATGAGTCAGGGCAACCTCTATTACCACTTTCACAACAAGGAGGAGATCGTCAACGCCCTGTTCGGCGAGTTTGAACAGGAGATGGCCCACCTGCTCGATACCATTACGCCGCCGCTGAACGAGGCGGAAGACATCTGGTTCTTCTTGCACCTGATGTTCGAACTCATCTGGAAGTACCGTTTTTTCTATTACGACATCAGCACCCTGATGAGCGGCAACCACAAGGTGGAGCTGCGCTTCTCGGCCCTGCTGCGGCGCAAGGAGCAGACCGCTGCCGCCATCTGTCACAGCCTCTGGCGCAGCGGCCTGCTGCAAGGCGATGAGACGCAGGTGACGGCGCTGGCCGCCAACATCGCGCTGGTCGGGACCTTCTGGATCTCCTACCAGCGGGCGCTGCATCCGCGGGCCGATGCCGACATCGCGCTCGGGGTGTTTCAGGTGATGCAGCTGGTGGCCCCCCGGCTGCGAGCCGATGCCCGCGCCGATCTGGATGCCATCGCCACCCATTATCAGCCCGCCACCACGGCGAGCTGACAGCATCGTGTATTTGATTGTGTTTTTAACAGGGAGAATCATATGACCACTTCACAGCCCAAATTGTCCGATTTCACCCCCTTCCCCTGGCCGGATGCGGCCTATGACTATGCCGGGGAGCGCCTTGCGCAGCATTGGGAGCGGCTACACCAGGGGGATGCCGAACCCTGGCCCGAAGATGAACAAGTGCAGGAAGCCTGGCGCGCTTATCACGCCGGTGATTTCGCCCGCGCCGTCACTCTGGGGCTGGGCGCCGGCGAGGAGGGCCTCAACGTGGCGAACAAGGCGCTGGTGATCCACGCCAGCTACCTGCTGGATGACAAGTATGCCAAGCGCGAAGCGTTCGAGCTGGCCGCCAGCAACGCCGAGAAGCTGCAAAAGCGCCAGCCTGGCAACGTCAACGCCTGGTACTTCCACGCCCTGGCGCTGGGTCGTTACAGCCAGGTGATCTCGGTCTCCAAGGCGCTCTCCATCGGCATCGGTGACAAGATCAAGAGCAGCCTGGAGCAGGCGCTGACCCTTGAACCTGACCACGCAGAGGCTCATATCGCCTTCGGTGCCTGGCATGCGGAGATCATCGACAAGCTGGGCGCCATGATCGGTGGTATCACCTACGGCGCCAAGAAGGATGAGTCCGAGCGTCACTTCAAGGCGGCGCTGGCCATCATCCCCCACTCCGCCATCGCCCGCATGGAGTACGCCAACGCCATGGTGATGATGCACGGCAAGAGCAAGATGGCGGCCGCCGAGGCGCTCTACGGCGAGGCCGCCGCGTGCGAGCCGCTGGATGCCATGGAGCGGCTCGACGTGGAAGCCGCCCGTGAGGAGCTGGCGGACGAGTAAGGCAGCCATTGCTGCAATGAAAGAGGCCAACCCCCGGGTTGGCCTCTTTTCTTTTTCACTTTTTTTCTTGCAGGCTTCCTTTCTTGCCGGCTCCTTCTCTTGCAGGAGTGGCACGGTCAGCCGTGCAGCAACTGATCCAGCATGTCGGGATCATAGAGCAGGTCCGGCTCCATCAACACCAGCAGCAGTAACTGCTCAAACTCCACGGCGAAGCGCTCGACGATGAGATCCGGGTCCGGCACCCGCTTCTTGTCGGTGATGAGGCCGAGCTGCACCTTGTTGTCATAGGAGAGAATGGAGACGCCGACCGCGATGTCGCCGGCCTGGGGCACCCAGAACAGCGGCTGACGCAGGCGGGCGCCGGCCAGATAGAGGGTCTGCTGCGGGCCCGGTACGTTGGTGATGACCGCGCTGGCCTTGGCCGAGAGGATGTCGATGGCCTGCTGCTGTACCGCCTTGGGGGCCATGCCCATCACTTCCAGCAAGTTGAGCACCACCGCCGGCTGCAGGGAAGACTTGAGCGCCTGCATCCGATCCCGCACCACATAGAGCCGCTGCAGCGGGTGCTCGATGTTGAGGGGCAGATCCAGAGCCACCAGCCCGAAGCGATTGCCCAGCGCCCCCTTGTCGTCCGGGGCGCGCATGTTGACCGGCACCAGCGCCCGGATGTCGATGTCGGTCTGGTCGCCCTGCTCCAGCAGGTAGTGGCGAAACGCACCGGCGGTGGCGGCGATCAGCAGATCGTTGACCGAGCAGCCGAGCACTCGCCCTACCGCCTTCACGTCCGGCAGCGGGATTTGTTCTGACCAGGCTACCCGCTTGGTACTGCCGGTCTCCCCCTTGAGCCGGGTATTGGCATCATCGGAGAGGGTGGCGATGGTATAAAGCTCGGCGGTCACGTCCCGGCTGGTCTTGAGGTAGTCCATCGCCTTGGTGGGATGGGTCAGCACCTCGACGTACTTGGACCAGAGGGTGCCGGTCAGCTTGAGGCCGGCCCGCAGCAGGCGACTGCCCTGCTGATCGTGCTCCTCGTCGCCGTCGTCATTGGCCACCGGCTCGGGTTGGGGTCTGGGGGGCGCCACCGGGCTCTCGTCCATCATGGTCAGCATGGCCCGCACCAGAGAGAAGCCGTCCCCCATGGCGTGGTGAAAACGCACCACCAGCGCCTGGCCGCCCAGAGAGGTATCCACCAGGTGCATCTCCCACAGCGGGCGCTGGTGGTTGAGCGGGGTGGAGGCAAAATCGGCCACCAGCCGCTCCAGCTCGGCTTTGCCGGCCTTGCCTGGCAGGATCACCCGCTTGAGGTGCAGGTCGAGGTCGAAGTCGGGATCGGTGCGCCAGTAGTATTCGCCCCCTTCCAGGCAGGCCTTCTGCCCGAAGCGCGGCTGTACCCGAACTGTGTGCAGCAGGCTCTCCCGCAAGATGGCTTCATCCAGCTGACCGTCGAACATCAGCACGCCGACGATCTGCATCAAGTTGTTGGGCCGGTCCATCCGCAGCCAGGCGGTATCGACACAGGAGATGAGTTCACACACAGACATGTATTATCCCTATCGTTTCGCGTTATTTGTCTCCTGCCGTTTCATGAATTGGCTTGATCAGGAGTGAATGAACAAATAGCACTTATATGTTGGTGAAACTGCACGGCGATTAATTCAGGATGATGTTTCATGACAAAAATGGAGGCAATTTTCATGCCTCTTAAAATAAAGCAAACAAAGTGTGCTTGGCCCTTTTAATAATAAATATCAGGCCGGGTCACGATAGTGGAATCGGTTATTTCATGACTATTTCTTGCGCTGGATCAGTATTTATTGGCCTCATCAGCGCCGGGTTGGGCAAGGCAGGCGCTGATCGACGTATTCGAGGATCTCCTGCTCCAGCACGCTGCGCACCGGCAACAGCATCAGGCCGAGGCGCACCTCCAGCGACAGGGTATCGTCGGTGAGGAACAAAGAGCCGTTGACCCCGGCGCCACGAAACAGCAAGCGGGTCTCCTCCTCGTCTTCCCACTCGCAGTCGAGTTCGTACTCCTCGCTCATGTCCTGGGCGATGGCTTCGGCGGCCAGTCTGGCGCCGGCGAGGCCCAGCGGGTGTTGGCGGCTGACCTGGATGGTCGACAGGCTGCTGCCGGCAAGGGGATCGTATAGAAACATGCTAACTCTCTGAGCGATGACAACATTTATTGATATTAAACACATGAATCAAACAAGTGAAAGCCATTTGCAACATTTTTGGGACTCACTTAACAAAGCCTGTTGAGTAAAAGCTCCATCGATTCCGCCTGGGCTGCCGCCGCGTTACACTGGACCGGCAACACGTGACGAGCGTCGGCAAGGCGCCGCCTGTCGTCATGTCTATCCGTGACAGGCCATTGGAAACAGGTCAAGAGAGCCGCAAATGACCCAACAGCAACAACCATTCGATGACCCGCAACCGGATGAAGAGAGTACCCTGGCGCGACTCTATCGCCAGCTCAACCGGGTGGCCGCGCTGCGCGAGCAGATGCGCACCCATCCGCAGGATCAGCAAGACAGGGACGCATTGCGCCAATGGCAGGCCGATCGGCTGGGGCGTACCCACCGCGATCTGCTGGAGAGCAAGCGCTACGGGCCGGCCGCGCAGTTCTTCCTGACTGACCTCTATGGGCCGGGAGATTGTGCCCGCCGGGATGCGGACGTGATGCGGGTGATGCCGACCGCCGAGCGACTGTTGCCGGAATCCGGTCTCAAGGTGCTGGCGCAGGCAATTGAACTCGATGCCCTCTCCGAGGAGCTCGACTACCTGATGGTGGTGGCGCTGCGTCGCAGTGGCCGCATGGCGCGGCTGAATGCCAAGTCCTATGCCCTCGCCTATCAGGAGGTCGGTGAGGAAGCGCGCCGCCGTCATCAGTTGCAACTGGTCACCGAACTGGGGATGACCCTGGATCGGCTGGCCAGAAAGCCGCTGCTCGGGGCAACCTTGAAGCTGGTATCGGGGCCGGCCCATCTGGCGGGACTGGGCGAGCTGTTTACCTTTGTCGAACGGGGTTACCGGGTCTGTCACCACATGGGACGAGCCAACGAGTTTCTCGAGACCATCGCCAGCCGCGAGACGGCCATCATGCAGGCGCTGCTGGCGGGCGACGAGACTGTGCTGGATTGACCCTGGGAGCCATGCGGGCAGACATGACAAAGCGGGCCGAGTGGCCCGCTTTTCATTTATAACAGTATGCCGATAGACAAGCGGTCAGATCACCAGCAGGTCCATAAAGGCGTGCACCGGGGTGGCGGCCAGTTGCTTGCCATCCTGGCAGAGGGCCAGGATCGCCTCGGCCCGTTTGGCCGGGAAGCGGGTGGCCAGGTTGTGGCGAAACTTCTCCACCAGCAGCGGGATCCCCTCTTCGCGGCGGCGACGATGACCGACCGGGTACTCCACCTCCACCTTCGGCGTGTGGGTGCCGTCCTTGAAGAAGACCTGGATGGCGTTGGCAATGGATCGCTTGTCCGCTTCCAGATATTCGCGGCTGTAGCGTTTGTCCTCCTGCACCACCATCTTGGCTCGCAGCCCATCGATGCGGGGATCGGCGGCCACGGCGTCCTCGTAATCCTCGGCGATCAGGCGACCGAAGATGAGCGGCGCCGCCACCATGTACTGCAGGCAGTGATCCCGGTCGGCCGGGTTGTTGAGGGCGCCGACCTTGCTGATGATGCGAATGGCCGACTCATGGGTGGTGAGCTCGATGCGGTCGATCTCGTCGAGGCGTCCCTTCACCTGCTCATGCAGCTTCATGGCGCACTCCACCGCGGTCTGGGCGTGGAACTCGGCAGGATAGGAGATCTTGAACAGCACGTTTTCCATCACATAGCTGGCGTAGCCCTGATGCAGGGCGAACTGGTTGCCCTTGAACAGCACGTCGTAGAAGCCCCACTTGGGGGCAGTCAGAGCGCCGGGATAGCCCATCTCGCCGCTCATGGTGATAAGGGCGAGGCGCACCGCCCGAGAGGTGGCATCCCCCGCCGCCCAGCTCTTGCGCGACCCTGCATTGGGTGCATGACGGTAGGTACGCAGGCTCTGGCCATCGACCCAGGCCTGGGAGACCGCATCGATCACCTGATCGCGGCTGCCGCCGAGCATGTGGGTCACCACGGCGGTACTGGCAACCTTCACCAGCACCACGTGATCGAGACCGACCCGGTTGAAGGAGTTCTCGAGCGCCAGCACCCCCTGGATCTCATGGGCCTTCACCATGGCCGTCAGCACATCGCTCATGGTGAGCGGCGCCTTGCCTTCGGCCACCCGGGTACGGGAGAGCCAGTCGGCGGTGGCGAGGATGCCACCCAGGTTGTCGGAGGGGTGACCCCACTCGGCGGCCAGCCAGGTGTCGTTGTAATCGAGCCAGCGGATGATGGCACCGATATCCCAGGCCGCCTTGACGGGGTCGAGGCAGAGCTGGGTGCCGGGTACCCGGGCGCCGAAGGGCACGACGGTGCCCGGCACGATGGGACCGAGGTGCTTGGTGCACTCGGGAAAACGCAGGGCCAGCAGGCCGCAGCCCAGGGTATCCATCAGGCAGTAACGGGCGGTATCGAGGGCTGCCTGGCTGGTGATGGGGTGATTGCAGACGTAATCGGCAATATCGACCAGCACCTGATCGGGGTCTGGTCTGTGGTTGACGTCGACGTTGGCGGACATCGTGACTTCCTTATCGTTGTTGTGAATGAAACAGGGTGATGAAACGGCGCCCTGCCCGCCCGCCTGCGCGTATCGACCCCGGTGCTGCCGGGGTCGGGTGAGGCAAGGGAGTGACAGGGCCGCCCATGTTTATCGCTGCTGCAGCGAGACGAAATGACGGGGCGCCGGGCCGACATAATCGGCGCTCGGGCGGATGATCCGGTTGTGTTCGCGCTGCTCCATCACGTGGGCGCACCAGCCGGTGACCCGCGAACAGACGAAGATGGGGGTGAACAGCTTGGTCGGGATCCCCATGTAGTGATAGGCGCTGGCGTGGAAGAAGTCGGCGTTGGGGAAGAGTTCTTTCTCCTCCCACATCACCTTCTCTGCCTCGCAGGAGACGCGGTAGAGCCTGCTATCGCCCACTGCCTCGGCCAGCTTGGCCGACCAGTTTTTGATGATGACGTTGCGCGGATCCGAGGTGCGATAGACGGCGTGGCCAAAGCCCATGATCTTCTCCTTGGCCGCCAGCTTGGCCAGCAGCTCGCGCCGCGCCTGGGCCTCATCCTGCCAGGGTTCGATCATCGCCATGGCCGCCTCGTTGGCGCCGCCGTGCAGCGGGCCGCGCAGGGTGCCGATGGCCGCGGTGACGCAGGAGAACATGTCAGATAGCGTCGAAGCGCAGACCCGCGCCGCGAAGGTGGAGGCGTTGAACTCATGCTCGGCGTAGAGAATGAGGGAGACGTGCATCACCCGGCGCTCCAGTTCGCTCGGCGCCTTCTGGTGCAGCAGCGCCAGGAAGTGGCCGCCGATGCACTCCTCGTCGGTGTCAAGGGCGATGCGTACCCCGTCGTGGCTGAACTTGTACCAGTAGAGGAGAATGCCCGGGAAGGCGGCCAGCAGCCGATCCGCCACTTCATGCTCGTGCTCGAAGCCATCTTCCGGCTCCAGATCGCCAAGCATGGAGCAGCCGGTGCGCAGTACATCCATGGGGTGGGCATCGGCGGGAATGCGCTCGAGCACTTCCAGCAGGGCGGCAGGCAGGGTGCGCAGGCTGCGCAGGGTCCGCTTGTAATCCTCGAGCTGCTGCTCGTCCGGCAGCTCGCCCTTGAGCAGCAGGTAGGCGACTTCTTCGAACTGGGCGCCGTCGGCCAGCTCCTGGATGTCATAGCCGCGATAGGTGAGCCCGGTGCCGCTCTTGCCCACGGTGCAGATGCTGGTCTCCCCCGCGCTCTGGCCACGCAGGCCGGCGCCACCCAACGGTTTTTGCTGTCCCATTGCCTTTCCTCCTAGTCCCTGGATGTAAACAGACGGTCCAGCGTCTGCTCGTAGTGGTGATAACCGAGGAAATCGTAGAGCGACTCCCGGGTCTGCATGGTGTCGACGACGGCCCGCTGATGGCCATCCTGGCGAAGGTGCTGATAGACGTTGAGGGCCGCCTGATTGGCCGCCCGGCTGGCACTCAAGGGATAGAGCACCATGTCGACGCCGTGGGCGGCGAGTGCCTCCTTGTCGAACAGCTCGGTTTTGCCAAATTCGGTCATGTTGGCGAGAATGGGCACCCCGGCCGCCTGCTTGAACAGGTCATACTGACCGAGTTCGGTCACTGCCTCGGCGAAGATCATGTCGGCCCCGGCGGCCACATAGGCGGCGGCGCGCTCCAGCGCCGGGCCAATCCCCTCCACCGCCAGCGCATCGGTGCGGGCCATGATGATGAACTCGTCACTCTCGCGGGCATCCACCGCCGCCTTGATGCGATCACACATCTCTTCCTGCGAGACCACCGCCTTGTTGGGCCGGTGACCACAGCGCTTCTGGGCCACCTGATCTTCCATGTGCACGGCGGCCACCCCGGCCCGCTCGAAGGCGCGCACGGTGCGAGCGATGTTGAATGCCCCGCCCCAGCCGGTGTCGATGTCGACCAGTAGTGGCACACGGGTGGCTGCGGTGATGCGCTCGGCGTCGATCAGTACGTCGTTGAGGGAGGTCATGCCGAGATCCGGCAGGCCATAGGAGGCGTTGGCAACGCCGGCGCCTGACAGATAAATGGCCTGAAAGCCGCTGCGCTCCGCCATCAGCGCCATGTAGGCATTGATGGTGCCGACGATCTGCAGGGGGCGTTCGTTGGCGAGGGCGGTGCGAAAACGCAGGCCTGCCGAGGGGGTAAGGCTGGACATCATGACTCCTTTCACTTGTCTGGTGAGACTATCTAATATCACGTTTACGTTAACGTCAATCATACTTTCGTGGCATGCCCCCGCCAGGCAAGACAGGACGCGGCTTTTAGGGTAAATTTCACCAATTCCTTCAACAGGTTGAATCGTAATGTCGGATCTCAATCCCGTGATCGTCTGCCCGGCTTGCGACTTGCTGATCGAACGCAAGTTATTGCCGCTGAGGCGCCACGCCCACTGCCCCCGCTGTCACCAGCATCTGTACGGGCGCTATGCATTTCGCCCCTCCCAATTGATGGCGCTGACCATCACCGGCTTCCTGTTGCTCCCGTCCGCCTTCTTCGAACCGCTGATCTACCTGCGCCTGGCCGGCGTCAACTCGGACGCCAACCTGCTCAAGGGCATCATGGTGCTGCTGCTCGAGCACGAGATCTGGGTGGCGGGGCTGGTGTTCTGGTGCGCCGTGCTGGCGCCGGTGGGCTTGCTGCTCGGGATCTTTGCGCTGGCCTCGGGCCTCGCCAAACGCTGGCACATACTGGCGCCGACCCTGAAGGCGGTGGAGGTGTTTCGTCACTGGGCCATGCTGGAGGTCTACATCGTCAGCCTGCTGGTCGCCCTGTTCAAGCTGATCGACATCGCCGACGTGCGCCTCGGCGGCGGACTGTTGAGCCTGGGGATCCTGATGCTGCTCAACCTGACCCTGCTGATCCTGTTTGACCCGGCCCCCTACTGGGAGCGAGTGCCACTGGAGGAGCCGGACCATGTCCCAGACCAGCGCTCGTGAACTGGGGCTCTGCCGCTGCCACACCTGCGGCCTGTTGGTACGCTATCAGGCGGGCAGCGTCTGCCCTCGTTGTCACAGTCGGCTGCAGGTGCGCATTCCCCACTCCCTGGCCTGGTCCTGGGGGCTGCTGGCGCTGGCCAGCTTCATGCTGCTACCCGCCAACCTGCTGCCCATTACCCATTTCTATAACAAGGGATTGTTGCAGTCCGACACCATCTTCAGCGGTATCATGATGCTCTATCGCAGCAAGATGTCGGGTATCGCCACCATCGTCCTCACCGCCAGCATCATAGTGCCGGTGGGCAAGATCCTGGGGCTGGGTTGGATCTGCTGGCAGCTGCAGCGAACCAAGCCGGTGCGGCGCAAACGCCAGCTCATCATGTATCGCATCATCGATTTCATCGGCCGCTGGTCCATGCTGGACTTGTTCGTCATCTCGCTGATGGTGGCCCTGGTGGATCGCGGGGTGCTGCTCAACGTGCGGGCCGGCCCCGGCGCCACCGCCTTTGCCGGCGTGGTGGTGCTGACCATGATGTCGGCTCGCATGCTGGATACGCGCCTGCTGTGGGACAAGGCGGCCCGCTAGGGTCGGCTATCACATATGCCTGAAACTGTTTGTCTTTATCTGAACTGCTGTTTATCTCAGCCAATTAAGGAGTCGGTATGATCGGGGCTGAACCCGTCATTGAGAAGCGTCGCTGGTTGTCACCCGTCTGGTTGCTGCCCTTTATCGCCCTGTTGCTGGCGGGGGGCTTCATCTACCAGCAGTTTGCCAGTAGTGGCCAGCTGATCCGCATCAACTTCGCCCAGGGCAACGGTATCCTGCCGGGCAAGACCCAGGTGCGCTATCAGGGGGTCGCCATCGGGGTGGTGCAGGAGCTGGAGCTGGCCGAGGATGGCCGCAAGATAGCCGTGCTGGCCAAGATTGACAGCCGGGCCCGCCCGCTCATCCGCAAAGGCTCGGATTTCTGGCTGGTGAGCCCCAAGGCATCGCTCACCGAGATCTCCGGTCTCGATACCCTGGTCTCCGGCAACTACATCAACCTGCAGCCCGGGCGTGACAACAACCCGCTGCAGGAGGAGTTCGACGCGCTGGACGGCCCTCCCCCCGGTTATCAGGCCCAGGGGCGGATGCTGCACCTGACCGCCGATTCGCTCGGCTCGGTCGGCATCGGCGCCAAGCTCTATTTTCGCGGTATCGAGGTGGGCAGCGTCATCAACACCCGCCTTGGCGAAGAGAACCAGAACGTGATCCTGGATCTGGTGATCGAGCCGCGTTTTGAGCACCTCATCAAGGCCGACACCCGCTTCTGGAACATCAGCGGCATCAAGGGCTCCTTCAGCCTGGCCGGGGTCAATGTGGAGGCCGGCAGCCTCACCTCCATCCTGAGCGGCGGCATCGCCTTCGACTCTCCCAAGGACTCTCCGGAGCCGGAGAAAGGCCAGGTCTTTACCCTCTACAAAGGGTTGGCCGAAGCGGCTCGCGGCGAGCGGATCGACATTTTGGCGGGGGATCTGCCCATCAAAGAGGGGATGCCCATCCTGTTCGAAGGCATCGAGATCGGTCGCATCGACCCCATTCGCCTCACCGACAAGGGCCGGGTGGTGACTGCACTGATCAACCCGGAACAGGCGTTTCGGATCACCGGCAACAGTCGTCTGGTATGGGAGAGCGTCTCCCTTGACGCCGGTGGTATCAAGCATGCGGATCGCCTGCTGGCGGGTCCGGCCATTCGCCTCGACTATGTGGCGGGTGAGCGGGTCAAGGCCATGACCCTGAGCAGTAAAGAGCAACCGGGTGGCATCAAACTGGTGCTGCAGGCCGACGATCTGGCCGGCCTCAACGAAGGAGCGCCGCTCTGGTACAAGGGCTTGCAGGTGGGTCAGATCAGCCAGCTTACCCTGGATGGTGGCGGCAATGCCAGCGTGACCCTGGTCGTGCAGAGCCAGTATCAGCATCTACTGAACCGTGCCCGTTTCTATCGGGCAGCGCCGCTGCAGATCGATGCCGATCTGAGCGGCATCAAGGTGGAAACCAGCCCGGCCAGCGCCTGGATCGGTGGCGGCATCAAGCTGGTGCAGGCCCCCACCGGCGAGCGGCTCAACCGGCTCTATCCCAGCCAGGAACTGGCCCTGCTCGGTACCCGGGATACCAAGCCCCGTCGCTGGATCTTGAAGGCGGAGCAGGCTGACGGCATCGGCATCGGCTCCCCCGTGCTCTATTTGGGGCTAGAGGCCGGCAAGGTCAACGCGCTGCGCGCCGCCAAGGAGGGGGTGGAGATCGAACTCGAGATCGCCGGTGTCTATGCCCCCTTGCTGGAGCAGCAGCCGCAATTCTGGAAAAAACCGGCGCTGGATACCCGGGTGCGGGTGGATGGCGTGCAGGTCAAGGTGGGGAATCTCGCCACCCTGCTGCGCGGCGCCATCGAATTCGATCGGCTCGGCACGGGCCGCAGCAGTCACCAGCTGTTCGACAGCAAGGAGCAGGCCAAGGCCAAGGTACGGACCCTCTCCCTGGTGGCTGACAGCAACCCGGGACTCGGGGTCGGCAGCCCTATCCGCTACCGCGGGGTCGACATCGGCAAGATTGAACAGATTGAGCTGGAGCCAACCCTGGGTCAGGTGATCTTCAAGGCCGAGCTGGATGGCCAGTATGCCGCGCGCTTCCTGCAGTCTGGTGCCCGCTTCACCCTGGTGCAGGCCAAGCTGGGGCTGGGCGGCGTGGCCCACCTCGATACCCTGATCAAGGGCGCCTTTGTGGAGGCGCAGCCCGGTCAGGGCGCAGGCAAGGAGCGCTTTCCCCTCAGCCAAAGCGGCCCGGCCGGCCTGGCGCTTACCCTCAAGAGCGCGTCGGTCAACGGCTTGAGCGTCGGCAGCCCATTACTGTTTCGCAAGATGGTGGTGGGCAGCGTGACCAAGGTAGCGCTGGCCCGCGATGGCAGCGAGGTGCTGATCGACGTCAACGTGGAGCAGGAGTACGCCCATCTGGTGCGGGCCAACTCCCGCTTCTGGAATGTCTCCGGGGTCAAGGCAGATATCGGCCTGACCGGTGGCACCATCGAGGTAGAGACGGTGCAGAGCCTGCTCGCCGGCGGCATCGCCTTCAATACGCCGGAGAAAGAGATGGGGCCGACCGTCAAGGCCGGTCACAGCTACCCGCTGCATCCCAAGGCCGAGAAAGAGTGGCAGGAGTGGAGCCCCCGCATCCAGCCCTGATCGCTCCCCTCACCTACGTTCACCCAAGCCCGGCACTGTGCCGCAATGCTGATCAGTTAAGGATCCATTGACCGATCCTTCTGCTGTAGGACAATCCGGAACCAATCACTGGTTCCGGATTTTTTTATGTCTATTGCAAACGATCTGAACGATGTTGTTGAGGCATCTGGCGACATGCTGGCTCGGCTGGCCATTTTTGCCGACCATATTCCCGACGAATGGATTACTGCCGCTGCCGCCTTGTCTGAAAAGGCCACTATCCGCCGACGCCGCTTACCTTCTGATATGGTCTTGTGGCTCGTCGTGGGGATGGCCTTTTTCCGCAATGAGCCTATCTCCGAGGTCGCTCGGCGCCTCAACATCTGTGCAGAAGGGTTGGCCAATGATGCCTTGCTCGCGGACAGTGCCCTGTCTCAGGCCCGTCAGCGACTCGGCAAACAGCCGCTCGAGTGGCTGTTCAAACAGTGCGCCGATGTGTGGGGGCGGGAACGTTATCCTGAAGACCATTGGCACGGTTTACAGGTCTTTGCCATCGATGGGGCCCTGTTCCGAACCCAGGATATGCCTGAACTCAGAGCACATTTCGGCTCGGGTAACACCTCAACCAACCGGCAGACACCCTACCCGATGCTGCGGTTGGTCACGCTCATGAATGTCCGCTCGCATGTCATTGCCAACGCGGCCATCAGCCCGTACCGCAAAGGGGAAATCCCCCTGGCCAGCGAGTTCATTCACTCATTGCCGGACAAGTCAGTGACCCTGCTGGATAAAGGCTTCTTCGGTGCCGACCTGTTGCTGCGTATTCAGGCCGAAGACACCGACCGTCACTGGCTCATCCCGGAACGCAAGGGGCTGGTATACACGGAACTTGAGCGCTATGGCGACGGTGACCGTCTGTTGCAAATGACGGTCTCGCCTCAGGCTCGCAAGAAAAACCCGGCGTTGCCGACACACTGGCAAGTTCGCGCAGTGACCTATGAGGTGGCAGGCAAGGAGAAAACGGTCTTTACCTCCCTGCCCGTGGCGCGATTCAGCGCAGCTCAGGTGGCGACCCTGTACCACGAGCGCTGGGAAATCGAGCTGGGATACCGGGATATCAAAAGCGCGATGCAGCACAACGCCATCACGCTGAGAAGCAAGAAAGTGGACTTGGTCTATCAGGAGCTGTGGGGATTGCTGCTTGGATACAATCTGGTCAGGCGGGAGGCCAGCCAGGCCGCCGTAGCCCATCAGCGAGCGCCCAATGAGGTGAGCTTTAAGTTTGCCTGTCATTTCATCGCGAACCAGATGGCAGTGATGGCGGGCGCGTTATCGCCAGCCCATACGCCACGGAGGTTGGCGGAGTTGCGGGGCTGCATAGGCGTCATGTTCATAGAAAAACGCCCCAGGCCATCGAGACCCAGGGCGGTGAAGATATCAAAGACCCGTTTTCCGGTAAATCGCAATGCGGCTCCGCTTAAGTGAACAGCATTGCGGCACTGTGCCGGGCTTGTTTTTACCCGCCGTGTTTTCAGAATATTCCTACCCTTGTGATAAGATGTCGCCCCTCTTTTTCGGTCAACGAGACTGCACCGTGCACGACAACACCTATCTTCCCGATCACTTCTTGCGCCATATCGCGGCCATCATGCCGGCGCACCTCTCCATGGATGAGTTCGTGGCCAGTTGTCGACGACCGCTGCGGCGCAGCATTCGGGTCAATACCCTGAAGATCTCGGTGGCGGAGTTTGTGGTGCAGATGCAACCGCTCGGTTGGCAGCTCGATCCCGTGCCCTGGTGCGACACCGGCTTCTGGCTCAGTCGCGAAGACGAGAGCGTGCCCCTTGGCAACACCGCCGAGCATTTGAGCGGTCTCTTCTATATTCAGGAGGCGAGCTCCATGCTGCCGGTCACCGCCCTGTTTGCCTGCGAGCAGACCCGGCGCGACGGCATGTTGCTGGACGCGGCGGCGGCCCCCGGCTCCAAGACCACCCAGATCGCGGCCTTGATGAACAACCAGGGCATGCTGGTTGCCAACGAGTACTCCAGCAGCCGGCTCAAGGTGCTCAGTGCCAATCTGCAGCGCTGCGGCGTGACCAACGTGGGCATGACCCACTTCGATGCCAAGGTCTTCGGCCAGTGGTTGCCAGAAACCTTCGATGCCATCCTGCTCGACGCCCCCTGCTCCGGCGAGGGCACGGTACGCAAGGATGAAGACGCCTTGCGCAACTGGAGCATCGAGAGCATCGACGAGATTGCCGCGGTACAGCAGGGATTGCTGGAGAGTGCCTTTCATGCCCTCAAACCGGGCGGCGTGCTGGTCTACTCCACCTGTACCTTGAGCCTGCAGGAGAACCAGGCAGTCTGTCAGTCACTGCTGGACAAGTTCGGCGATGCGTTCAGCTTTGACTCGCTGGCCGATCTCTTCCCCGCTGCAGAGCAGGCCTGCACGCCGGAAGGATACCTGCACGTTTGGCCCCAAATCTTCGACAGTGAAGGCTTTTTCGTTGCAAGATTGCGCAAGCACCACTCCGTACCCAACACCATGTTCAAACCGGGCAAGCTCGGCAAATTCCCCTTCTCGCCGCTGCCGGCCAAAGAGTCCGAGCCCATGCTGCGCGAGATTGAAGCCGCCTTCGGGGTCGTGCCGCAGGGCAATCTGTTTGGCCGCAGCGAGGAGATCTGGCTCTTCCCCCAGCTGTTCGAACAGGTGCAGGGCAAATTGCGCTTCGATCGCATCGGGCTGAAACTGGCGGAGACCTTCAAGAAAGGTTATCGGCTGACCCATGAGTGGGCGCTGGCCTATGGCGACGGCGCGAGCAAGGGATTCGTCGAGCTCGGCATTGCTGATGCGCGGGAGTTCATGATGGGGCGGGATGTGTGGCCGGAGCAAGCCGCCGGCACTGGCGAGGTGATCGTTCGTTATCAGGGTCATACCCTGGGCATGGGGAAATGGGTGGGCAGCCGGGTCAAGAATGCCCTGCCCCGCGAGCTGGTGCGCGACAACAATCTGTTCGTGTAACGAGTGTCGTCGGAGCAGGAAAACCCACACTCCGGTTGAACTTTTACGTGGATCTTGAAAAGCCTTGAGCCTTGTCTAAGCTTAAGGCTATCCGAACACCAGTTAGCGCACGGCTCTGCAAGGAGCCAATTCCCCTATGCCAGGTACAAGGAATTCGTACCTGGCTTTTTTTATGTTCGCCGTTCGCATCTAGCAATTAGGCATCATGCCGCCGATGCGTTTACGCGAGCACCTCTGCCGGTTCTGGCACTTCGACATGCGGCGCGGTTTGCTTCTGTTCCAGCTCATGTTGATAAAGCAGATCGATGGCCTGCTCGATGAGAGAGGCCTGGCTGTCTTCGAGCTGCAACCCCAGCATGGCCAACCGTTCGGCGTGGCGATTGCTGATCCAGCATTGCAATCGGCTGTGAGTTTCCTGTTTGCGTTTCACGTGCTGGCGCTGGCGCTCGGCGTTGTCTTGCGCACTGCTCACTTTCATTTCCTGGCTCATATTACCTTGCAACTTTGATTCTTATCGCCTGTTATCTCTCATCGAGTCTTCACAATTCGCTGACGAACGTGAGGAGCCTGACTCTCCCCCTCTTGATGGGGGTGAGTTCAGTGCGCTGCAAATATATCATTGGATCAACAAGATATCATTTAACATAAAAATGTGAGTGACGCGGTTAGCTTACAGCAAGCCATCCAGGGCGTGATCCGAGAACTTGTGGGCATCGTCGAAATACTCCTGCAAGGTGCGGATGTCCTTGTGACGGGTGACCTCGATGATTTTGTTCATCGGTTTGCCGGCAGTGACCGCCGAGGTGATAAAACCTCGGCGCAGACTGTGGCCACTGACCTGGAGATCGTCGATGGCTTGACCGGTACGCCGCTTGATCATCAGATTGATACCCTGCGGACCGAGCGGCTCCTGCATGAGCTGACCCCAGCGATTCATGCGGCGAAACAGGGCACCCTCGCTGATCCTGCTCTGTTTGAGCCAGCGCGCCAGAGCCGATACCGGACAATATTGTTTACCTGGCACCAGGGCGATCTCCGTTTCATGCAGCTGATGCTTGCTGGGTTTGAGCCGAAGACGGATCCCCTGCCCTACAAAGTCGAGATCATCCACTTCAATTCTTGCGGCCTCCGAGCGTCGCAAGGCGCCGCTGAACATCAGCAACAACAGGGTGTAATCCCGCAGCCCCGCCAGATTGCCGGTGTCGATCTCGTCGAGCACACAGGCCAGCGGTTTCAGGGTCAGCGCCCCCGTTTTGCGTTTGCGGTTGTCACCGAGCCGCACTATGCCCCGCATCAGCTCCTTTATTTCCGCGTGCTCGGTCGGCATGGGATGGATCCCCTTCTGCTTGAAAGCATAACGAATGCCGGCGAGCCGTCTTACCAAGGTGGCCGGCTTGCGGGGTTCACCGTTGCGCAGTTCCCCCTTCCCCTCTTCTTTGTCCAGCCAG
Source organism: Aeromonas sp. FL131 (assembly GCF_049860615.1). Classification (NCBI taxonomy): domain Bacteria; kingdom Pseudomonadati; phylum Pseudomonadota; class Gammaproteobacteria; order Aeromonadales; family Aeromonadaceae; genus Aeromonas; species Aeromonas sp. FL131. The sequence continues at coordinate 1,820,505 of NZ_CP187595.1, read as the reverse complement.
ACCCAGTCGGCCAGGATGCCATCGGCCTGATCTGCCAGGAAGTTCATGATGTCATGATGGGTGATCTGCAATGGATCGAGCCCATGCAGCTGACACCAGAACACGAAGATGCGGGTATCGGCCTGATAGGCATTGAGGGTGGAGTCGGCTTTGGCGCTGCGCAGGAAGCGTCTGGCCCGGCTGTTCAACTGAGGATCGAAGACACTCTGCAAAGCCTGTTGCGTTTGGGCCTGGATGTGTGGGTAGTTCACTTAACTCTATGATTTAATGCGGAGTTTCGTTGGATCTTACAGGATCTTGCAGATCTATCAAGTATCGATAATGATTATTATCGATATCTATGAAGTGTGCTTTTAACACATTTATCCTCCTCATTTATTCCTCAAGCTCCCTCTGATCCCTGCTCCGTTTTATCAGGGTTGGGGATTTGATCTCATCAGCATCCACCACACCAAGTGAGAGATAACGACTATCCATGATTGTTTTTGGATAGGTCATGATAGTGCTGACTGTCATAGTAAAACGCCCCGCATAGCGGGGCGTTGTTTGTTATCGCTTTGCCAACTTGAACAACTCAAAGAAGTTGTGACTGGTCGCTTGCGCCAATTCGGCCAGCGGTATTTGCCGCAGATCCGCGATGAACTGGGCCACGTCGCGCACAAAGGCCGGCTCGTTCTCCCTGCCCCGGTGCGGAACTGGCGCCAGATAAGGTGAGTCGGTTTCAACCAGCAGCCGCTCCAGCGGCAGCGCCTTGACCACCGCCTGCAGAGCTGCCGCATTCTTGAAAGTGGCGATGCCGGAGATGGAGATATAAAAACCCATCGCCATGGCCGCCTCGGCCATCTCGAGCGACTCGGTGAAGCAGTGCAACACCCCGCCGACCTGCTCGGCCCCCTCTTCGCGCATGATCTGCAGGGTGTCCTGCTGGGCATCACGGGTATGGATGATGAGGGGTTTGTTCAGAGCGCGGGCCACCCGGATATGCTCGCGGAAGGAGGCCTGCTGTACTTCCTTGTTCTCCGGCGAATAGAAGTAGTCGAGCCCGGTCTCGCCGATGGCCACCACCCTTTCATCTGCCGCCTGGGTCAGCAACAAGGCGGCATCGACGCCAGGTTCCTGGTTGAGAGGGTGCACACCACAGGAGGCAAATACCTGAGGATAAGGGGCGATCGCTTCCAGCATGGTCGGGAACTGCACCTGGGTGACGCTCACGCACAGAAAATATCCCACGTCCTGCTCGGCGGCCTTGGCCAGCACATCGGCCATATTGGTCTGCTTGCGGCCATAGCTCAGGCGATCGAGATGACAATGGGAATCAACGAGTAACATATAAAACCTTTGTAGCGAGATCTATAACCAGCGAGTGAGCCAGTTCATCAGATGGATGGTGGGATTGGAGAGCTGCCCCGGCTGACAGGCCATCTTCAGCTCGACCAGCTGTTGCTCCGCCTCCAGCAGCTTCTCGCTGGAATGAAGCTCGGCCAGTTGCTGGCTGAGTGCCGTCAGATCCGGCATCGCCAGCTGATGATGACCACAACCGGCCTGCGTCTTGAGAGCATCGCACAAGAACAGCTGCAACCAGTGCAGCCTGACCTGGGTATCGCTCGCCAGCAGACCGCACACGTGGTTGGCCCGGGTCGGCGTCTGTGCCAGCGCGAGAAAACTCTCCAGCAGATCCCGGCGGGCACTGTCTTGCTGCTCTTCGATATAGCGCAGCACCCGCAGCGGCGCCCCCTGGCAGATCCGTACCTGGGCCAGCGTGGCCTGATGACCCTGCTCGGCCAGCCAGCGCACCGTCTCACCCTCGGCAGGCAACTGGCAGACATGTTTGTGACAGCGACTGAGAATGGTCGGCAACAGGCGGGAAACCTGGGAGGCGATCAGCAGCAGCAAGCTGTCGCCGGCAGGCTCTTCCAGGGTTTTGAGCAGGGCGTTGGCGGCCGACTCCGTCATGCGCTCCGCATCCGGGATGATCACCACCTTGCCGCGGCCAAGCTGGGCCGAATTCTGCAGGCGCGAACAGATCTCGCGGATGGCCTCGACCCCGATGGTCTTGCTCTCCGTCGTCAGGGTGCCCAGATCCGGATGATGGCCCTTCTCAAACAGCTGGCAGGAGTGACATTGCCCACAGGGCTCACCCCGCTCGGGCCGATGACAGAGGTGCAAGCGCGCCAATTGTTCCGCAAGCTGCTCCTTGCCAAGACCGGGATCACCGAGCAACAACCAGGCGTGACCGAGTCGGCCGGCCGCGGCGGTCTGGCTTAAGGCATGCCAGTCCGGGATCAACCAGGGATACATGAGGGCTCATCTTTCAGATAGTGGGCCAATGCAGCCTCGATGGCCGCCTTGACCTGCGCCGGCGCTTGGCCGGCATCGATCACCTTGATTGACTCATCAGCGGCGGCCAATTCCAGATAGCGCTGGCGGGTACGTTCGAAGAAGCTGAGTTGCTCGAGCTCGATCCGGTCCAGTTCACCGCGGTGGCGAGCCCGTTGCAGACCGATGGCGGGATCGATGTCGAGATAAAGCGTCAGATCCGGTTTGAAGTCGCCGAGCACGGCCCGTTTGATGGCGCCGATGAGGTTGGCATCGATGCCGCGGCCACCGCCCTGATAGGCCTGGGACGAGAGATCGTGGCGATCGCCCACCACCCAGATGCCGTCGGCCAGCGCCGGCTTGATGCGGGTCTCGACCAGCTGGACCCGGGAGGCGTACATCAGCAACAGTTCGGCTTCGATGGTGAGGCGCTCGTCGTGCACTTCCTTGACGATGGCCCGCATCCGCTCGGCCAGCGGGGTGCCGCCCGGCTCACGGGTACACTCGATCCGCGCCACGCCGTGGCCATGCAGATAGTCGGTCACATAACGCACCGCGGAGCTCTTCCCTGCTCCTTCCAGTCCTTCAATCACGATAAATTTAGACATTAGGGTTTCTTCAATATGTATTCGCGGACCGCCCGATTGTGTTCATCGAGGGTCTTGGAGAAGTAGTGGGCACCTCCCCCTTTGGCGACAAAATAGAGGTAGTCGGTCGATTTGGGGTTGAGCGCCGCTTCGATGGAAGCCTTGCCCGGCATGGCGATGGGCGTGGGCGGCAAGCCGTCGATCACATAGGTGTTGTAGGGGTTCACATCCGTCAGGTCGCTGCGGCGGATGTTGCCATCATACCTGTCCTTCACCCCGTAGATGACGGTGGGATCAGTCTGCAGCTTCATGCCAAGGCGCAGGCGATTGACGAACACCGAGGCAATCTGGGCCCGCTCTTCCGGCTGCCCGGTCTCTTTCTCGATGATCGAGGCCATGATCAGCGCCTCGTAAGGGGTCTTGTAAGGCAAATTGGCCTGGCGCTTGTCCCAGCTCTGCTGCAGGAAGGCCCGCATGTCCTGATAGGCCCGGCGCAGGATGGAAATATCGCTGGCATGGGTGGTATAGGCGTAAGTCTCCGGCAGGAACCACCCCTCCAGCTTGCCATTGTCGATGCCAAGCTCCTGGGCCAGATCCGCCTCGCTCTGCTCCACCGTCAAGCGCTCCAGATAAGGGGCGCTGGCCAGCTGCTTCAGCCAATCCTCGAAACGGGATCCTTCGACGAAGGTCAGGCTGAAGTGAAACTCCTTGCCGGAGGCGAACAGGGAGAGGGTCTCCTTGAGCGGCGCCCCTTCCTTGATTTCATAGGTGCCGGATTTGATGGCAACCAGCTCGGGGTGACCGCGCAGCCAGAGCCGCACCGCCCAGGGACTGGTTTCCCCCTCCCCCAGTTCGGCGATCAGGCGCGCCGCATGGGCCCCCTTCTCGACGGTAAAGAGGCGGGTCGGCCCCTTGTTGGTGAGCGTCTCCACCTGCTGCCATTTGTAATGTACATAGCCCCCGGCCACGGCGACTGTCAGCGCCGCGCCCGCGAGCAGGGTGTAAAGCCGATTAAACTTCAATGACCAAACGCTCCTGTAAGCGGCGGATCAATACCGGACTGGCATATTGGGTCTCCCCGATGCCGGTCACCGGCACTATGCCCATCAGGGTATTGGTCAGCCATACCTCTTCGGCCTGCCACAGTGACTCCAGCGGAGCCTCCACGACACGCAGTTCAATGCTCATCTGTTTTAGCATCGCCATCACATGGCGCCGCATGATGCCGTCTATGCCGCAGTGGGTAAGATCCGGCGTAAACACCGTTCTGCCACGGCGCCAAAACAGATTGGCACTGACCCCTTCTACCAGAAATCCCCGGCTGTTCAAGACTATACCTTCGACTCCCGAACGCGCCGCAAGTTCGCTTTTCAGCAGCACCTGCTCCAGCCGGTTGAGGGTCTTGAGGCCCGCCAGCATGGGGGCATCGCCCAGTCGTTGCTGGCACACCAGCAGTGGAATACCGGTTTGCTGCCACGCCGGGTAGTGAGCCGGGTAAGCAGCCAGCGACAGGATCCGGGTCGGTGCATGGCAGGCGGTGCCATCATACCCCCGACCACCGCTGCCTCGGGTCAGCATCACCTTGATCACCGCCAGCGTCTGGTCGCGAGCCATCCCGGCGACCTCGTCACCAAGTTGTTGCCAGTCCAGCTCGGCAAGGCCGAGTCTGGCGCTCGCTTGCTGCAGCCGTGCCAGGTGAGCCGGCCACCAGACGGGGTGACCATCCTTGACCAGCAAGGTGGTGAAATGGCCATCGCCATAAGCCAGGCCACGATCCATGGCGGAAACGCTGTCTGTCGGTATTCCATTGATCAGCAAAAGGATCCCTCCGATAAAAAAGGCCCGATACTGTCGTATCGGGCCCATACTATCCGCCCAGGGCGAATTATACGCGTTTGAAGATCAGTGAGCCATTGGTGCCACCAAAACCGAAGGAATTGGAGAGGGCGTATTCGAAGTTGCCAGCCTTGGCAACATGAGGCACCAGGTCCAGATCGCACTCATCATCCGGGTTGTCCAGGTTGATGGTGGGCGGCGCCATCTGATCGCGCAGCGCCAGTACCGTGATGATCGCCTCGATGGCGCCGGCGGCACCCAGCAGGTGACCGGTCATCGACTTGGTGGAGCTGATCATCAGGGATTTGGCATGCTCGCCAAACACCGCTTTCATGCCGCGCAGTTCGGCCACGTCACCCAGGGGGGTGGAAGTGCCGTGGGCGTTGATGTAACCCACCTGCTCGGGGGCGATGCCGGCATCCTTGATGGCATTTTGCATGGCGCGGGCGCCACCGTTGCCGTCAGCGGGAGGCGCCGTCATGTGGTAGGCATCGCCACTCATGCCAAAACCGACCAGCTCGGCGTAGATCTTGGCGCCGCGGGCCTTGGCATGTTCGTACTCTTCCAGCACCAGCACCCCGGCGCCATCACCCAGCACGAAACCGTCGCGATCTTTATCCCACGGACGGCTGGCCTTGGTGGGCTCGTCGTTGCGGTTGGAGAGCGCCTTGGCCGCCGCAAAACCCCCCATCCCCATCGGGGTGGAAGCTTTCTCGGCGCCGCCGGCCACCATCACGTCCGCATCACCGTAGGCGATCATCCGGCCGGCCATGCCGATGGCATGGGTACCTGTGGTACAGGCGGTGGTCACGGCGATGTTCGGCCCTTGCAGACCCTTCATGATGGAGAGATGACCGGACACCATATTGATGATGGTGGACGGCACGAAGAAGGGGCTCAGCTTGCGGGGGCCACCGTTGACCAAGCTGCTGTGGTTCTGTTCAATCAGACCCAGGCCGCCGATACCGGAACCGATCGCCACACCGACGCGCTCGGCATTTGCCTCGTTGATGACGAGACCGGCATCATCCAGCGCCTGTATGCCTGCGGCGATACCGTACTGGATGAAGAGATCCATCTTGCGAGCTTCTTTGCGGTTGATACCGTACTGCTCGGGATCGAAATCCTTGACCTGGCCTGCGAAACGGGTCGCAAACTCGCTGGCATCAAAGTGTTCGATGGGAGAAATGCCGCTCTGCCCGTTGAGCAGGGCTTGCCAGCTGGATTCGGCAGTGTTGCCTACCGGGGAAAGCATCCCCAAGCCGGTCACCACGACTCTGCGTTTTGACACTGAGGTAGTCTCCGAGAGGTGTTTTGAAAAGGGGTAAACATAAAAGAAGCGGCCCTTGGGCCGCTTCTTTCAGAACAGGAACTTATTCCTGATTAGCGGTGATGTAGTCGATAGCCGCTTGAACAGTGGTGATCTTCTCGGCTTCTTCATCAGGAATTTCGGTATCGAATTCTTCTTCCAGCGCCATTACCAGTTCAACGGTATCCAAAGAGTCAGCGCCCAGGTCGTCGACGAAGGAGGCAGCGTTCTTAACGTCTTCTTCTTTAACACCCAGTTGTTCGATGATGATTTTCTTTACGCGTTCTTCGATGTTGCTCATGACCTGAATTTTCCTTTAAAAATACGCTATTGCGTCTGGTTGGGGTAGTTTATTCAATTGACGTGAGTTTGCAAGTGGCTTGCCGCTGGTCAAACCACGAAATTCGCCAAACTTCGGCGTACTATCGCAAATTTGAACAGATCTCACGACAAATTGATTACACCATGTACATCCCGCCATTAACATGCAGGGTTTCGCCAGTGATGTAGGCGGCATCATCCGATGCCAAGAATACCACAGCAGCGGCAATTTCTTTTGGATCGCCCAGACGAGCGGCAGGCACCTGGCTCATGATGCCGGCACGCTGCTCTTCATTGAGCGCCTTGGTCATATCGGTCTCGATGAAACCGGGGGCAACCGCGTTCACGGTAATGCCGCGGGAGGCCACTTCACGGGCCAGCGACTTGGTAAAACCAACCAGCCCCGCCTTGGCGGCCGCATAGTTGACCTGACCGGCGTTGCCCATGGTGCCCACCACGGAGCCGATGCTGATGATGCGACCATTGCGCTTCTTCATCATGGCGCGCAGCACCGGTTTGCTCAGTCGATACAGGGAGGTGAGGTTGGTGTCGATGATCTCGTTCCACTCATCGTCCTTCATCCGCATCAGCAGGTTGTCACGGGTGATACCGGCGTTGTTGATCAGGATGTCGATGTCACCAAAACGCGCCTTGATGGCGGCGAAGACGGCTTCGATGGATTCCTGGCTGGTCACGTTCAGCGCCATGCCGCAACCCTGTTCACCCAGATAGGCGCTGATCGCCTCGGCGCCGCTCTCGCTGGTTGCCGTGCCGACTACCTTGGCGCCACGGGCCGCAAAAGTTTCGGCAATTGCACGGCCGATGCCACGACTGGCACCGGTCACCAACACAACCTTATCGGTAAAGCTCATTACTTGCTCCTGTTTACTTGATCTGGGCCAGCGCCTGCTCGAAAGAGGCGGCGTCGTTGGCATGAATACCTTCCACGCGCTTGTCGATGCGCTTGGCGAGCCCGGTCAATACCTTGCCCGGTCCCATCTCGATCTCGAGGGTAACCCCCTCATTGGCCATCCGCTCGACAGTCTCGGTCCAACGAACCGGACTGAACAGCTGACGCACCAGAGCCTGTTTGATGGCGGCCGGATCCTGTTCACAGGATACATCGACATTATTGATGACAGCGATGGCAGGAACCTTGATCTCGATCCCGTCCAGCGCAGCTGCCAATTTTTCTGCGGCAGGTTTCATCAGGGCGCAGTGAGAAGGCACGGAGACCGGCAGCGGCAGTGCACGCTTGGCGCCGGACTCTTTCATCAGCACGTTGGCACGCTCGACGGCCTCTTTGTGGCCGGCGATGACCACCTGGCCCGGAGAGTTGAAGTTGACCGGGGAGACCACCTGTCCTTGCGCCGCTTTTTCGCAGTTGGCGGCGATGGCGTCATTGTCCAGCCCGATGATGGCGGCCATGGCACCGGTGCCTTCCGGCACGGCTTCCTGCATGGCCAGACCACGCAGCTCGACCAGTTTGACCGCATCGGTAAAGGCCAGTGCACCGCTGCACACCAGGGCGGAGTACTCACCCAGGCTGTGGCCAGCCATCACGGCGGGGGTTGCCCCACCCTGTTGTTGCCACAGGCGCCACAGCGCGACAGAGGCTGTCAGCAAGGCGGGCTGGGTGCGCCAGGTCTTGTTCAGATCGTCGGCCGGACCATCCATCACCAGGGCAAACAGGTCATAACCCAGCACCTGGCTCGCCTCGGCGAAGGTCTCCTTGATCACGGCATGTTGTTCGGCCAGCTCGGCCAGCATGCCGACGGTTTGGGAGCCCTGTCCCGGGAAGGCAATGGCAAATTGGGTCATCATTGATTCCTTTAGATAAGACAAAAATGAGAGCAGCAGGATGAGCCAGATTGCTCATCCCGACCACGATCAGAGGCGAACCAGCGCCGAGCCCCAGGCAAAACCACCGCCGAAGGCCTCCAGCAGTACCAGCTGGCCCGGTTTGATCCGGCCGTCACGCACCCCTTCATCGAAGGCAATGGGCACGGAGGCGGCAGAGGTGTTGCCGTGCTTGTCGAGGGTCAGCACCACCTTGTCCAGCCCCATGCCAAGCTTCTTGGCGGTGGCGCTGATGATGCGGAAGTTGGCCTGATGAGGCACCAGCCAGTCCAGCTCGCTCGGCGCGATGCCGGCGGCGGCCAGGGTCTCGGTGACGATCTCGCTCAAACGAGTGACCGCCACCTTGAACACATCGTTGCCCTTCATGTACATGTAGGCTTCAAGCTCGGCCCCCGGCATACCGCGGCGCGGCTGCGGCAGCTTGAGTAGATCGCCGTAACGGCCATCGGCATGCAGATGGGTGGAGAGAATGCCCGGTGTTTCGCTGGCGCCGATCACCACGGCCCCTGCCCCGTCACCAAAGAGGATGATAGTGCCGCGATCTTCCGGATCGCACATGCGTGACAGCACATCGGCCCCGACCACCAGGACGTGGCGGGCAGCACCGGATTTGACGAACTGATCGGCGATGGAGAGCGCGTAGGTAAAGCCGGCGCAGGCGGCGGCCACATCAAAAGCCGGGATCCCTTGCACCCCGAGCAGCCCCTGCAATTCACAGGCTGCGGCCGGGAAGGCGTTCTCGGCACTGGTGGTGGCCAGCACTATCATGTCGAGATCGGCAGCGGTCAGGCCCGCCGCGTCCAGGGCGCGCAGAGCAGCCTGGTGAGACAGGGTGGCGACGGTTTCATCGGCACCGGCAATGCGACGTTCACGGATCCCGGTACGCTCCACAATCCACTCGTCGCTGGTTTCCACCATCTGTTCGAGATCGGCATTGGTACGTACCGAGTTCGGCAGATAACTGCCAGTACCCAAAATTTTGCTATGCATAGAGTTCTTATAGATCCCTGTCGGAAAAGACAGATTCAAGGCGATCTGCTATTTGCAATGGAAGTTGATGCTTGGCCTCTTGCGCGGCCAGCAGGATCGCGTTACATAGGGCGCGCCGTTCGGCCCGCCCGTGGCTTTTTACCACAATGCCGCGCAATCCTAACAGACTTGCACCGTTATACTGGTCGGGGTTCAGGTAAGAAAAACGCCGTTTGAACATAAATCCGGCGATACGACCAAGAAAACTGCTTTTTTTGCGGGGATATCCGGCCAGTTGGGCCATCATCCGCACGACCCCTTCCGCCGTCTTGAGGGCCACGTTGCCAACAAAACCGTCGCAGACGATCACGTCGCACTCACCGCTGAAGATCCGGTCCCCTTCGACAAAACCGACGAAGTTGAGCGCCTGGCACTGGCGCAGCAACTCGGCACTGTGGCGCACCAGATCGTTGCCCTTGATCTCCTCCTCCCCCACGTTGAGCAGGGCCACCCTGGGAGTGGCAATGCCCTCCACCTTTTCAGCCACCACGGCGCCCATCACCGCAAATTGCAGCAGGGTATCGGCATCACAGCTGACGTTGGCGCCAAGATCCAGCATCACGGTACGTTTGCCGGAAAGAGTGGGCAGCGCCTTGATGAGGGCGGGTCGGTCGACCCCGGGCAGGGATTTGAGCACGCACTTGGCCATCGCCATCAGCGCACCGGTATTACCGGCGCTGACGCAGGCATCGGCCTCGCCGGCCTTCACCAGATTGAGGACGACCCGCATGGAGGAGTCTTTCAGGGTGCGCAGCGCCACGATCGGTTTGTCGCCCATGCCAACCACCTGGGATGCATGCACGAAACGAACGCGGGGGTGATTCAGCAAGCCATGTTGCTGCAAAAGAGGGGTGGTCTGGTGTTGGTCACCAACCAGGATCAGTTTTAACTGGGGTAAAAGAGACAGTGCCTGCACGGCGGCAGGCACTGTTTCCGAGGGGCCAATATCTCCCCCCATGATGTCTAGCGCGACAGTTTGCGTAGACAAAGGCAATCCTTAAGCGATTACCTTTTTACCGCGGTAGAAACCATCGGCAGTCACGTGGTGACGACGATGAATTTCGCCACTGGTCTGATCAACAGTCAGGGCAGCGGTGGTCAGCGCATCGTGGGAACGACGCATGCCACGCTTGGCACGGGTTTTACGGTTCTGTTGTACGGCCATTGTAGGCTAACTCCTAAATTCACTTACGTTTAAGCTCTTCAAGAACTGCAAAGGGATTCGGCCGCTCATCAGCAGGTTCGATTTCACCCCAGGTCATCTCCATGTTACCGCGCGGGCAAGCATCCATGGGATGCATGGCCACCTGCGGCAACGAGAGGATGAGTTCATCCTCCAGGATTTGATGAAGATCCATCTCGCCGTTTTCGTCCAACTCAATGGGCTCATAAGCTTCCGGCAGTTCTTCCTCGTTTGTTCTCTCGAACAGCGGAGTGTAGATAAATTCAGCTTCACAGAGATGCTCGAATGTTTCTCCACAACGCTGGCAAACCAGGTCAACCTTGGCATGGGCAGTGCCTTTCATAACGGTCAACTTCTGGACATCTTTGCCAAAGTGCAGCGATACATCGATATCACTCTGCAAGCCTGCGGTTGATTCCTCCAGCCTGGGCATCTGCGACTTTTCCACTATCCCGACATAATCGAGCAGCTTCGAGGCACTACGGACTGGATCAACCTTTACGGGCAACTTCACCTTTTGCATAGGGCGCGAATATTATAGGTCCAACAACTGATAGTCAAAGGAAAAAGTCCTTACCGCCGATGATTTTAACCTCACAACCCCCGCACATGGCGGAACTTGCGCTCACCGGTGGCTGATTATGCCATAAACCCACGGATCCGACACCGGATCCTGGCCGCATTTGCGTTGACGGCGGGGATCCGGCGCACTCCTTGACAGCAGCATTTCACAGCGCAGGTGGCTCAACCACTCCCCTGCCCCCACAGGGTTCATGGATGGCTGCCGCACAGCCCGACTAGGCGCCCCTGCCGCATGCGGGCGCAAGGGCAAGGCTCGGGCGGGATGGCCTCCATCAGGCGACGGATGGCCCGAAAACTGTCCAGCGCCGCCTGGGCGGCGATGGGATTGATAAGCCAGCCAGGCAGGTTGTCACCCGGGTTGGTATAAGTTTCGAGGCGTATCAGGGTGGTGCCGTTGAGTTGCGGCACCGCCTCCCAGCGTCCTTCACTTGCGCGGATCCGCACCCGACCGGGGTAAGGCGGCAGTGCATCAGGGGCGGCCCATACCGTCAGCACCAGGGCGCAATTTGGCAGGCGTTGCAGGCGGGAGTGGGTGATAAGCTCCCGCTCCTGTACCGGCCAGGGCGCAGAGAGCCGGGTATAGACCAGATCTTCATCGGGTGCCGGCTTGGCCAGCACCCTTACCTCCAGGCTCTGAGGCAGCCACTCCTGATGGCGGGAAGTATCGCGCAGTACGGCCAGCAGTGCCGACGGCGGCGCGGCCACGTTCATCTCCAGGCGCAAAGCCTGAAAAGCGCCAGGGGGATGAGCCCGGCTCCACAGCAATATGCCCGCCTCCCCCGCCTGCAGGTGCCAGCCCTGTGCCCAGGCCGGTATACAGAGCAACCATAACAGCCATATCCCGACTCTCATCATCCATGACCCCGTTTTGCCCATTCCTATGCTTATAGCCGTTTTTATGACCCTGCGAGGTAGAGGCCAGGGTTAACCTGCGCCGGTTGCCCCGATATGCTGGTGGTAGAGCCGTTTGATCTCGTCGCGCAGCCACAGCACCTTGGTGTTGTGGTTGTTGCGCTTGTGCCAGAGCAGGATGAAGGCGATGTCGAGTTGCCGATAGAGGGCTTCATCCAGCGGCAGCGGCAAGGAGATCAGATTGTCGTGGTGCTGACGGGCATAGCTGGCGCAATAGGAGGGCACCACCGCGATCAGTTCGTGGTCAGACTGGGCTGCGATATGCAGCGCCTGCTCGAAGCTGGAGACCCGGATCGGCACCTGCCGGCTGAGCCCCTCATCATCCAGCAGGCTGTCGAGCGCCCAGGCATCGCTCGCCTCCCACACCACGCTGACATGGGGATAGGCGAGGAAGTTGTCGAGGTTCCAGGTGCGGGCCAGCAGCGGGTGATCCTTGCGCAAAAACACCATGGGCCTGTCTTCGAACAACACCTCGTGATCGATGTAATAGGGCAGCCGGTTGACCCTGGCCAGCGAGCTGGGGTGGGTTTCCCTCGCACAGAAGCCGAGATCGGCATCACCATTGATGATGTCGTTGAGGGAGTGATGGTCCCAGTTCATGATCCGGATGGTCGATTTGCGATAGGTTTCATAAATCACCATGGGCAGGTCATTGAGAAAGCTGATGTAAAAGGGCGACTCCAGCACCAGCCTGAACGCGGCCCCCGCCGGAATGGCATTGCCGCAGAGAGAGGCGATGTTGCCCGATAGCTGGAACCACTCCTTGAGCTCTTCCTCCAGGGTGAGCGACAGATTGGTGGGCTCCAACCCCCGCTGAGTGCGAAGGAACAGCGGGTCGTCGAACCAGTCGCGCAGCCGCGCCAGCGCCTTGCTGACGGTGGGCGCCGTGACATTAAGTTTCTTGGCCGCCTTGGTGACACTGCGCTCTTGCAGCAACAGCCGAAATACCACCAACAAATTGAGATCGAGGTCGATCAGGGGACGCATGCTCAGGGATTCTCCATGACCGGGGCGCCATGGGCGGGGCTGTCGAAGGCCGGCCCCAGGGCGCGAAAGAGCAGATAGAGTAACACGGCGCCGAGCAGGGCACAGGCAAGCAGCGTGCTGGGTGCAAAGCCAAGCCACCCCATCAGCCAGATATAGCCGGCGCTCACGGTTATCTGGGCAAGACAGAGGGTGGCGCTGGCGAGCGCTATCTGATGACGGCAACTGGCCAGCGCCTCGCCCATGGCGATGCCGAAGCTCGCAGAAAAACCGATGCAGGTGAAGGCAAAGCCCGCCAGCAGCAGCCACAGGCCCCAGGAGCTCTCAAGATGAGAGGCCAGGATCAGCAGCAGTGCCAACCCCAACCCACCGTGGGCCAGCTCGAGCAGGCTGTGCTTGTGGAGCCGACGCAGCAACAAGGGGGCGAAGAAGGAGGTGATCATGCTGATCATCGCCATGATCATCATGATGCGGGCATACTCTGCGGTTGCCAGCCCCCTCTGGGTCATCAGGATCATGGGTGAAGTGCTGACGTAGGTCAGAATGCAGGTCATGCCGGCACTGCTCAACGCGCACATCCAGAGGAACTGCGGCACTCGCAAGAAGGCAAAGCGGGCTACTGACGCACGCGAGGATGGCTCAGAGTGCAGCGGCAGACTCTCTTTCAGCCCCAGCAGGTTGATCAGCAGCACCACGCCACCGAGCAGCGCCATGGCCTGAAAGATGGCAGGCCATGGGAAGCCGGTCAGGATGAGATAGCCGAGCAGTGGCGCCAGCACGGGGATCACGCAGATGACCCCATTGATGGCCGACAGCACGGCCGCCAGCCGGGCCGGTGGCAACACGTCTCGCAGCACGGTAAAGGTCATGATGTAGAGTGCGCCGGCCCCTGCCCCCTGACCCACCCGTGCCAGCAGAAACTGCGCTGTGTCGTCGGCGCTGCCGGCCAGTAGCGACGCCAGCATAAACAAGCCGGCCCCGCTCAGGATCACCGGCCTGCGGCCGTGGCGATCCGCCAGCAAGCCGGCCAGCGGGACGGTCGCGGCCATGCCGAGCAGATAGAGGGAAAACGCGGTGTGCAGCTGAGCCTCGCTGGCCTGAAGGCTGGCGCCTATGTTGGGCAACGCCACCAGATAGAGATCGATCCCCACCGGGTAGAGCTTGATCATCAAAAAACAGCAGAGTATGTAACGGCCCATGGTGACTCCTCAGCGAATGGGTAGCATCGACGGGGCACTATAACGTCAGGCCGGATGAATAAGCCGATAGCGGTGTTTTCCAATCTCGACATGCTGGAAAAGAGAATGGCGGCGACATTTGCCCTCGCCGCACGGTGGCGATACCATCCACGCCTGCCCGTTTCTGAACCTGGATACCTGATTGCCATGTCACGTCCCCTGATCCTCGCTTCCACCTCCCGTTACCGCAAAGCCCTGCTGGAAAAGCTGGGCCTCCCCTTTGAGTGCGCCGCGCCAAATGTTGATGAATCTGTGCAGCCTGGTGAGGATGCACTGACGCTGGTGGCACGGCTGGCCCATGCCAAGGCCCGTGCCATCGCCGACCAGCATGATCAGGGGCTGATCATCGGCTCGGATCAGGTGTGCGTCTGCGATGGCCGGATCCTGGGCAAGCCGGGAACGGTCGAGCGAGCGGTGGCCCAGCTGATGGCGGCCCAGGGGCGCAGCGCCACCTTTTATACCGGCCTGTGCGTGCTGGACACCGCGTCTGGCCGCGCCGAACAGCTGATAGAACCCTTCACCGTTCACTTTCGCCAGCTGGGTGAGGCGGCCATTCGCCGCTATGTAGAAGCTGAACAGCCCCTCGACTGTGCCGGCAGCTTCAAGTGTGAAGGCATGGGGATCGTGCTGTTCAAGGCCTTGGAAGGCCGCGATCCCAATGCGCTGATCGGCCTGCCGCTGATCGGCCTGATCGAGCTGCTGGCCCGCCACGGTATTGCCCTGCCCTGATGGGAGCGGCATGCCAGCCACGAAAAACGGGAGCCAAGGCTCCCGTTTTTCGTTTATTCATCTGTCATATCGCAAGGCTAATCCAGCAACCGCTGGAGCTCCGCCATGGTATCGACCACCGCCAGCGGATGGTGGGCCAGCAAGCGCGCACGGTCGTGCACGCCCCAGCTAACCCCGATCCGCGGCATGGCCAGCGCCTCGGCCATCGCCATGTCGTGGATGGAATCGCCGATCATCACCGCCTGGTGCGGGGCAATGCCCAGCTCATCCAGAATTTGCGTCAGCATCAGGGGATCGGGCTTTGAGTTGGCCTCGTCCGCCCCGCGCGTGGCAACAAAGAGCGGCCGCAACCCGGTTTCATCCAGTACCCTGTCCAATCCACGCCGGGACTTGCCGGTGGCGACCGCCAGGGCCACGCCTTGTTCATGCCAATGCTGCAACAGCTCCCTTGTACCGGCAAACAACGGGCTGGGTGTGCTGTCATGCACGTAATGGTGGCGATAACGGGCGATCAGGGCGTTGGCTCGTTCACTCCCCTGCTCCAGGGAAAACAGCCGGGGGATACCGACCTCCAGACTGAGACCGATGATCTGGTGCGTCTCGACGGCGGTGGGCACGGGCTCACCACAGTCGCACGCCGCGTGCGCCACACAGGCAACAATCCGGCCCACCGAGTCCATCAGGGTACCGTCCCAGTCGAAGATGGCGAGCCGGATGGTCTGCATCAGCGGGCCAACTTGTTCAGGAAGTCGTCGAGTTCGGGGGCCAGCGGTGCTTCCACCTGCATCTCGCGACCATCGGCCGGATGGATGAAGCTCAGCTTCCAGGCATGCAAAAACAGTCGTTTCAGCCCCTGACTGCGCATTTTATCGTCAAATGCGGCTTCTCCATACTTGTCATCACAGGCGATGGGGTGACCCGCATGCTGGGTATGCACCCGGATCTGATGGGTACGACCGGTGATCGGGCTGCACTCCACCAGGGTGGCCTCGGCAAACTGACGGGCAATCCGGAAACGCGTTTCCGAGGGCTTGCCATCGCTACTGACCCGCACTACCCGCTCGCCGGATTGCAGGTCATTTTTACGCAGCGGTGCATTGACCACCTTGACGTGAGGCTGCCACTGGCCACGCACCAGCGCCAGGTACTGCTTGCGCATGGTTTTGACCCGCAGCTGTTCATGCAGGCTGCGCAGGGCGCTGCGCTTCTTGGCAACCAGCAGTACGCCGGAGGTGTCGCGATCGAGCCGATGCACCAGTTCGAGGAAACGGGCTTCCGGGCGCAGGGCGCGCAGCCCTTCAATCACGCCAAAGCTAAGGCCGCTGCCGCCGTGTACCGCCATGCCGGACGGCTTGTTCAGCACTATCATGGCGTCATCTTCAAACAGGATCTGGCTCTCCAGACGCTGGATGCTGCCAAGATTGGCCGAGGGCAGTTCGTTCTTTTCGGCAACCCGCACGGGGGGGACCCGTACCTCGTCGCCAGTGCAGAGTTTGTATTCCGGTTTGATGCGCTTTTTGTTGACGCGCACTTCCCCTTTGCGAAGGATGCGATAGATCAGGCTCTTGGGGACGCCCTTTAGCTGAGTCTTGAGAAAATTGTCGATGCGCTGCCCTTCATGCTCAGCTTCGATGGTGAGCAGCTGCACTTGTTGATGTATCTGTGTCATGGCGCGGATTTTAACACTGCCGGCGGCCCTTGGCTGCATGCTTTGTTGAAAAATGGCGCCTTGCTATAAAAGTGGTTTAAATGGGATAATAAACAAGGTTTTGTCATTGTGTTCAAGCCTTGTACTAAGTGGCCAAAATTTATGCCACCCAATCCCGAAACACCGTGTATACAAGAACATGACGGTTCCCGGGTGCGAGGTACAGCGCATGGAGAACGCAAACAGAACCGCTAATTTGTCTCCACACCGGTATCCTTTTCATGCCTTCTCGAGAAGGCTGGACCAGAGTGCCCTTAGTTTGCGCCTCATGCATACCCCAACCGGGAGGTTGCCCCAGTATGCTGAAGACCCGAGGCCGGCGCCGGCAGGATCCTGTGGAGGAAATCAAAATGACAAAATAACGAGAACTCAATGAAAAGAATGCTAATCAACGCGACTCAGGAAGAAGAGTTGCGCGTAGCGCTGGTTGACGGACAACAGCTCTACGATCTGGATATTGAAAGTCCGGGACACGAGCAGAAAAAAGCGAACATTTACAAGGGCAAAATCACCCGCGTAGAACCCAGTCTTGAAGCTGCTTTTGTCGACTATGGCGCCGAGCGCCACGGTTTCCTGCCGTTAAAGGAAATCGCCCGCAATTACTTCCCCTCCGGTTACTCCTATCAGGGTCGTCCCAACATCAAAGAAGTGGTCCGCGAAGGCCAGGAAGTGATCGTCCAGATCGACAAGGAAGAGCGTGGCACCAAGGGTGCAGCCCTCACTACCTTTATCAGTCTGGCCGGCAGCTACCTGGTACTGATGCCGAACAATCCTCGCGCCGGCGGTATCTCCCGCCGTATCGAAGGTGATGAACGGACTGAACTGAAAGAAGCCCTGAGCGGCCTGACCGTGCCGGACGGCATGGGTCTCATCGTGCGTACCGCCGGTGTGGGCAAATCCCCGGAAGAGCTGGAGTGGGATCTGAACGTTCTGCTCAACCACTGGGATTCCATCCACAAGGCGTCACAGAGCCGCTCTGCACCAGTGCTGATCCATCAGGAAAGCAACGTCATCGTGCGTGCAATCCGTGACTACCTGCGTCGCGATGTCGGCGAGATCCTGATCGACAACCCGGTCATCTTCGAGCGTGCCAAAGCGCATATCGAGCTGGTTCGTCCCGATTTCCTCAATCGCGTGAAGCTGTACAAGGGTGAAGTTGCCCTGTTCAACCACTTCCAGATCGAGAGCCAGATCGAGTCGGCCTTCCAGCGTGAAGTGCGTCTGCCCTCCGGCGGCAGCATCGTCATCGATCCGACCGAAGCACTGACCTCCATCGATATCAACTCCTCCCGCGCCACCAAGGGCGGCGATATCGAAGAGACTGCGCTGCAAACCAACCTGGAAGCGGCCGACGAAATTGCCCGTCAATTGCGCCTGCGCGACCTGGGTGGTCTGATCGTCATCGACTTCATCGACATGACCCCGGTTCGTCATCAGCGCGAAGTGGAAAACCGTCTGCGTGAAGCGGTGCATCAGGATCGTGCCCGCATCCAGCTGGGCCGGATCTCCCGTTTCGGTCTGCTGGAGATGTCTCGCCAGCGTCTGCGTCCCTCCCTCAACGAGTCCAGCAGCCATATCTGCCCTCGTTGCCAGGGCCAGGGGGTGATCCGTGACAACGAATCACTGGCGCTGTCCATCCTGCGTCTCATCGAAGAAGAGGCCATGAAGGACAACACCGAGCAGGTTCACGGTCAGGTGCCGGTCGATGTTGCCGCCTATCTGCTCAACGAGAAGCGTGCCTCCATCGCCAGCCTGGAACAGCGCAATGATGTGCGTGTCTACATCATTCCGAACCAGCATCTGGAAACCCCGCACTACGAAGTGACCCGCATCCGTCAGAACGAGATCCCGGAAGCGGCCAGCTACGAGCTGAAAACCGAGATTGCCAAGCCGGTCTACCAGCCGAAGCAGGCTCAGGTGATCGAGCGCGAACAACCGCTGCTGCAAGGTTTTGTCCAGGCGCCCCAGCCGGCTCCCGCCGCGCCGGCCCCGGTCGTGGCTCCTGCTGCACCGGCCGCGCCCGAAGCTGGTCTGTTTGGCAAACTGTTCAAGGCCATCTCCGGCTTATTCGGTTCCGACACCGCCCCTGCCGACGTGAAGGCTCCTGCCGACAAACCGGCAGCCCAGCGCGAAGCACGCAAGGATGAGGGTCATCGTCATCAACGCGATGAAACCCGCAGCCGTGGTCAGCGTGGTCGTCGTGATGACAACCGTGGTAACCGCAGCCCTGCCGATACCGCAGAGAAGCGGGAAGCGGGTGCCAACCGTGAAGGTGGTGAAAGCCGCAACCGTCGTCCCCGCAAAGAGCGTGAGCCGCGTCAGGAGCGTGAAGCCCGTGGCGAAGTGCGTGAACAGCGCATGGAACGTGAACCTCGCGAGGCTCGTGAGCCACGTCAGGAACGCGAACCCCGCGCACCGCGCCCGGCTCGTGAACCCCGCGCTCCGCGTGAACCTCGCGCCGAAGTGGTCGTTGACGCGGTAGAAACCGTCGATACCACCATGGTCAACGACGAGCCGCGTTTGGAAAAAGAGCAGAAAGTGGCTGAGCGTCGCGAACGTCGTCAACTGCGCAAGCAGATCCGGGTCGATGCCCCGGTCAGCGACGTTGCCGCCCTGCCCGCCGATGCTCCGGTTGTTGCCGAAGAGACCACCGACGCAGTAGAGCAACACGATGAGCAGGCCGAAGGCCAGCGTCGTTCCCGTCGTACGCCGCGCAATCAGCGTATCGAAGGCCAACGTCGCAAGCGCATCAATGAAGATGCCCGCAGCCAGCGTGAAGATGAAGAACAGTCTGCCGAAGGCGCTACCCCTACCCTGACTGCAGCTGCCCAGGCAGATGCCGCCCAGGTGAAAGTGGAAGAGCCGGCAGTTCCTGTCATCACCATCCCCAGTGCTGAAGCGGTTGCCGCCGCCCTGCAGGCCTCTGCTGCGCTGACTGAGCATGTCGTGCCTGAAGCAGTTGTGGCCGAGGCTCACGAGCAGGCTGAAGTCGTGGCCACAGAGCCAGTGGTAACCGAAGCGGTAGTTGCTGAAGAAGCCCAGGTAGCGGTTGTCAACGAGCCAGTGGTTGCAGAAGTTGCTGCCCCGGTCATTGCGGAAGCCGTTGCTGTCGAGGCTCCGGCCATCGAGACTGCCGTGGTTGAAGCGGCACCTGCTGCACCAGCAGTTGAAGAAGCGGCTCCGGCAGTGGTTGTAGCCGAGGTTGCCCCTCTGGTAGTTGAACAGCCAGCTCCGGTCGCTGAGCCTGTCATCGCTGACGAAGCTCCGGTAGCAGCTGCCGTAGCAGCCCCTGTGACCAAGCAAGTCAAACGTGGTGGTGGCCTGCTGGCCGGTGCCCGCAAGGCCTCTGCGCCAATGGCAACTCCGGCTGCTGCCCCTGCCCTGCCGGTACGCGAGCCGGTTGATCATGCGCCGCTGGTGCGCAGTGAAGTGGCAAGCTCAGGTCGCCATGGCGGCAGCACCGCTGCCGTGAACGTTGCAACCAGCCCGGCCGGTCGTCCTTGATGACTCGCTAGTCTGACAAAAAGAGCCACACATTGTGTGGCTCTTTTTTTATGTGCGTGCGGCATAGCACCGTCAGCTCGTCTCGGTTACCAGTCCTTTTACTACTCCGCTACCTACTAGCACTTAGAGCCACAAGCTTCTCCCATCATATTGAATAACCACAGCCATTGACTCGCTGCGGTTCAATCCACACTCCTTGTTTTGTCTTCCTGCTGCTGCGACTGTATAGCTCCTTGCTTTGGCAGAGTGGATAAGATAAGAGCCGGCACAGATACAAATATCGAGCTGTATAGACATCCTTCACGACACTGGCGCGCATGAACTGAATGGCCACAAGCCTGCCACCCATCTCGAAGTCAGCTTGGTGTGCGTATGCTTCTATCAATCGACACCGGTTGTCCATTCGACCATCCATCCTCTCGGCACTCCAGACGTACTGCTGACCAATGCAGGCAAAGACCTCTCCTCCACCGCCGCCAACACAGCTAATCCCATCTGCTAATTTAGGCCGTCATGTGCCATGAGATGACAGGCACCGACCTTAGCCGAACAACTCCATGGCCCTCGCATCTCCCTAGCAGGGGCAGAACCGCAAAAGACGCCCAATCGGCCACTGCCCTCTATTTTGAATACATGTGATGGGTGGGGATGATCTTAGTGGGTGAGAGAAGTAATTGATTGGATTGAAAAAATAGTTTGATGGCATATAGGAGATGGTCAAATTGGAAAAACGGCTGGCGGGAGCTTGGCATCACATATCCGTTTTGAGGCCATGAAAAAAGGGCCACAAGGGCCCTTTCTCAATATGCTTTGGTATCTGCTATTAGCTGAACAGATGATGGCTGATCAGGAACAGACCACCAGAGAGCAGCATGGTCAGCGGCAGGGTCAGCACCCAGGCCATCAGGATGGTCTTGATGGTCTGGCTCTGCAGGCCCGACTTGTTGGCCACCATGGTCCCCGCTACTGCAGAGGAGAGGATATGAGTGGTCGATACCGGCATCCCGGTCAAGCTGGCCACGCCGATGGAGGCGGCAGCGGTGATCTGGGCGGCAATCCCCTGGCTGTAGGTCATGCCGGAGGAGCCAATCTTCTCGCCTACGGTGTAGACGATACGACGCCAGCCCACCATGGTGCCACAGCCCAGCGCCAGCGCGATGGAGACGATGACCCAGGTCGGTGCATATTCGGCAGTGGCCGTCAGATCCTTGCGCCATTTGGCAAGGTCGGTCAGCTCTTTGGCCGGCAGCGGCAGCTTGGACACCTTGCGAGCGGTATCGTCGATACACAGCAGCAGACGGCGCACTTCACGGCGGTCGGTCAGGTCCATCTCTTCATAGGTCCGCACCTGGGCAAGACGATTGTCCAGCGTGGCCATGGCCTGCAGAGCACCATCGGCAGCACAGTGGGTCATCAACTCTTCCTGGGCCTGGGCAGGCACACTGAAGTTCACTACTTTGGAAACCTGCTCATGGTTGCGCTGATAGATCTCCATGATGCGCTGATTGGCATCTTGGGTGCGATCCAGATCATAGGAGCGGCTGTTCATGTCCAGTGCGAAATAGGCAGGAGCCATGCAGATCAGCACCAGCATCACCAGACCGATGCCCTTCTGGCCATCGTTGGAACCGTGCACAAAGCTCACGCCCATGGCAGATGCCACCAGAGTGAGACGCGCCCAGAACGGCGGATGCTTCTTGCCGTCCACCAGCAGACGCTCTTCCGGGGTCTTGTGGATCTTGCTGCCCTGCCATACGCGTTTCATGGCGAACAGCAGCAATGCGGCGATGATGAAACCGACGGTGGGAGAGATGATGAGGGAAAGCATGATGTCGATGGCTTTCGCGACGTTGATGCCTTCCTGCAGCGGTTGATGGCTGATCCAGGCATAGGCGCCGCCTACCCCCAGAATGGAGCCGATCAGCGTGTGTGAGCTGGAGGCCGGGATCCCGAAGAACCAGGTACCCAAATTCCACACGATAGCGGAGAACAGCAGGGAGAACACCATGATCAGACCCTGAGTGGAGTCCATCCCCAGCAGCAGATCGATGGGCAGCAGGTGGACAATGGCATAAGCCACCCCCAGACCACCCATCATGACCCCGGCAAAGTTGAACAGACCGGAGGCCACTACTGCCATGTGTGCCGGCATCGCCTTGGTATAGATAACCGTTGCTACCGCGTTGGCGGTATCGTGAAAGCCGTTGATGAATTCATAGGCCAACACAAAAAAAACGGCCAATACCAAACCGATTGACCACCACAAACCCAAACCACTAAACATTTCAAACATAAAAAACGAACCTGTTTATGAGTTGCGGCGGATTATGCCAGAAGGCTGGTAACGCCATACCCGTTGTTGAAATATTTCAGTAAGAAAAAAAAAGAGCATTCCGTCAGCAAATAGCTTAGAGCCAGTCACCATGCGGCTTGTCCTTGATTAATTAAACAGACCTTGCCTGACAAAAACAGTTCCCAAATGGGAACAATTCATCATCAGTATGCCGCAAAAATCACTCTCACCGACTTAGGCTCCGTCAATTTTCGACCGACCGCATCGCCCTGTTTGTACAAATGGCAGGCAAGATCACTCCCTCGCCCTGCCCTCTTCGCCACATCAATCTGCCGAAGCAAATGGAGAAGGGCGCCACCGGCGCCCTCTTTTAACACATTGCCGACGGCTCGACTGTCGATCCGATCTCAGTCCTGATTGATGCGACTGGCCACCGCACCCTGCTGGCTCTTGTACTTGGCGTTTTCCCGTTTGTTGTAGGGACGCGCCGCCACACCGGAGAGCATCTCGAAGTTCAGCGCACCGATCTTCATCTTGGGGCGCAGCGCCAACGGCAGCTTGCCGCCGTTGTAGAACTCCAGCACGATGCGGCCGGACCAGCCCGGATCGATGCGGTGCGCGGTCACGTGCACCATCAGCCCAAGGCGGGCCAGGGACGAGCGGCCATCCAGCCAGCCCACGATGTCGGCCGGCAGGGTGACCGATTCATAGGTCACCGCCAGGGCCAGCTGGCCAGGGTGCAGATAGAAGGCTTCGCCATCCGGCACATGGATTTCATCGCTCATCACCCGATCGATGGCGTCGGCCATTTCGCTGCTGGGGCCGCTCAGATCGATATAGGGGGCGGTGTGATCGCGAAACACCCGAAACTCGTTGCCCAGCAGCACGTCGACGCTGACGCCGCTGATCCGTTCAATACCGGGTCTGGGCTCAATGACGATCTTGCCTTCATCCAGATGACGTTCGATATCGGTATCACAAAGACGCATTGGGCGACTCTCCTGACAAATTGTTCATTTAAAAAAGCCGGGCATCACCCGGCTTGATATATCTCAACCAATCAACATGTGGCGAATACGCGCCTTGAGCATGTCAATGGCGATGCGGTTCTTGCCGCCACGGGGGACGATCACGTCCGCATACTGCTTGGAAGGCTCGATAAACTGCAGGAACATGGGACGCACCGTCTTCTGGTACTGCTTGAGCACGGAATCCATGGTCCGGCCACGCTCCTGCACGTCGCGCACCAGGCGGCGCAGCAGGCAGATGTCGAGCGGGGTATCCATGAAGATGGAGGCATCCATCAGATCCCGCAAGCGGCTGTCGGTCAGCAGCAAGATCCCTTCCAGAATGATCACCCGGCGCGGTGCGAACGGGGTCACTTCACTCATGCGGGTATGTTCGGTATAGGAGTATTGGGGAATATTGACCGCATCACCTTGCACCAGCTGGCTCAGATGCTGGACCAGCAGATCGTGATCCAGCGCGTTGGGGTGGTCATAGTTGGTTTTGACCCGCTCTTCCATGGTCAGGTGGGTCTGATCGCGGTAGTAGCAATCTTCGGTGATCACGCCAATCTGACCGGCTCCCAGCTCGGCCACCAGCTCTTCATAGATGGTTTGGGCTATAAGACTCTTGCCGGAAGCGGATGCACCAGCAATACCGATGATCACACACGAATGTTGAGTATCAGACATTGAAAATACCTAAAGAGAAGAGCAGTGGGGATGGTTTAAACCGATCCATTATATAAAAAAGGGTGAGCCATGCCCACCCTCAAATCCACCCCAGGCGGTCGACCGCCGATTATTCATCCAGCGCCATGGCATAGAGGGGGGTCGCAATCGGTTTACCGCTGAAATAGAGTTCAGCCCCCACCCGACGGGCCAGTTTCAGATAGGCCTCTGCCAGCTCCCCGGTCGGGGCGCCGAACACGGTCGGACAGCCATCGTCCATGTGCTGGCGGATGTCGATGTGCAGCGGCAGCTGGCCAAGCAGCGCCACTTGGTACTGCTCAGCCATCTTCTGGCCGCCACCAGTACCGAATAGCGGCTCATGATGACCACAGGCGCTGCAGACGTGGTAACTCATGTTCTCGATGATGCCGAGCACCGGTACGCTGACCTTGTTGAACATGGCCAGTCCCTTGCGGGCATCTGCCAGCGCCACGTCCTGCGGCGTGGTGACGATCACCGCCGCCGTGGTCGGCACCTGCTGGGCCAGGGTCAGCTGGATGTCGCCGGTACCCGGCGGCATGTCCACCACCAGATAGTCCACTTCACCCCAGCGGGTCTCGTGGAGGATCTGGGCCAGCGCCTTGCTCGCCATGGGCCCACGCCAGATGGTGGCATCCTGCTCGGCCACCAGATAGCCGATGCTGTTGCTCTTGAGGCCGCAGGCCATCACCGGCTCCATCAGCTTGCCGTCATGGCTGACGGGGCGCTCCTTCAAGGTCCCGGTCATGGTCGGAATGGAGGGGCCATAGATGTCCGCATCCAGAATGGCGACCCGCGCCCCCTCCTTTTGCAGCGCCAGCGCCAGGTTGACGGCAGTGGTGGACTTGCCCACCCCGCCCTTGCCGGAGGCGACCACGATGATGTTGCGAATGCCCTGCACCGCCGCCAGCCCTTGCGCTCGCGGCAGGCTGGCGACCTCGACTTCGCCCACCCAGTCGATACGGGTGGCGCCGGTGGCGCTGCACAGACGAGCATCGAACTCCTGCTTGATCTGCTCAAACAGGGAGTGGCCTGCAAAGGGCAGCACCAGCTTGATGGTCAGCGTCGAGCCCTGTTTGTCGATGCTGCGCACGAAGCCGGCAGCCACCAGATCCTTGCCCCAGCCAGTTGGCTTAAATTCGGCGAGGATCTGTTTTACTGAATCAATCACCATTAACTCCTCATTATCTTGTCTTTATCTTGAGGTGAACGGTTACCGCACACAAATCAGTGGCTTGCCTGCTGGTCGGCCAGCGTGCGCCGGCAGAGCGGACGAGCCACAACCCTAGGCAGGCTACCCCCAATTCGGGTAACATGCACGGCACTCTATCATCCCAACAAGCACATCAAGAACGACTATATGGCAACTGATCCTCGTACAATGCTGGTAACCTGCGCCCTTCCCTATGCCAATGGCTCCATCCATCTTGGCCACATGCTGGAACACATCCAGGCCGATATCTGGGTTCGTTATCAGCGAATGCGCGGTCACCAGGTGCACTTTGTCTGTGCCGACGATGCCCACGGCACCCCGATCATGCTCAAGGCCCAACAGCTGGGGATCACCCCGGAAGAGATGATCGCGGCCGTCTCCAAGGAGCACCAGGCCGACTTCGCCGGGTTCAACATCAGTTTTGACAACTATCACTCCACCCACAGCGACGAGAACCGCGAGCTGGCGGAGCTGATCTACGCCCGTCTGCAAGCCGGCGGCAAGATCAAGAGCCGCACCATCTCCCAGCTGTTCGATCCGGAAAAGTCCATGTTCCTGCCGGACCGCTTCGTCAAAGGCACCTGTCCCAAGTGCAAGTCCCCGGAGCAGTATGGCGACAACTGTGACAGCTGCGGCGCGACCTACAGCCCGACCGAGCTGATTGATCCGAAATCCGCCGTCTCCGGCGCCACCCCGGTGATGAAGGACTCCGAACACTTCTTCTTCGATCTGCCGCAGTTTGAAAAATGGCTGGCAGAGTGGGTACGCGGCTCCGGCGCCATCCAGGAAGAGATGGCCAACAAGATGCAGGAGTGGTTCGAAAGCGGCCTGCAGCAGTGGGACATCACCCGTGACGCCCCCTACTTCGGGTTCGAAATTCCCGGCGCCCCGGGCAAGTACTTCTACGTCTGGCTGGATGCCCCCATCGGCTACATGGCGTCGTTCAAGAACCTGTGCAACAAGCGCGGCGACATCGATTTCGACAGCTACTGGAAAGCGGACTCCGAGGCCGAGCTCTATCACTTCATCGGCAAGGACATCGCCTACTTCCACTGCCTGTTCTGGCCGTCCATGCTGGAAGGCGCCGGTTTCCGCAAGCCGACCAAGGTCAATGTGCACGGCTACGTGACCGTCAACGGTGCCAAGATGTCCAAGTCCAAGGGCACCTTCATCAAGGCTTCCACCTATCTCAATCACCTGGATCCGGAGTGCCTGCGTTACTACTACGCCGCCAAGCTCAACAGCCGCATCGACGATCTGGACTTGAACCTCGATGACTTCGTCGCCCGCGTCAACGCCGACGTGGTCAACAAGCTGGTCAACCTGGCGTCGCGCAACGCCGGTTTCATCGCCAAGCGTTTCGACGGCAAGCTGGCCGCCACCTGCGCCGAGCCCGAGCTCTACGCCGAGTTCGCCAACGCCCGCACAGCCATCGCCGAGGCCTACGAGAGCCGCGAGTTCAGCCGCGCCATCCGCGAGATCATGGCGCTGGCCGACAAGGCCAACCGCTACGTGGATGACAAGGCTCCCTGGGTCATCGCCAAGCAGGAAGGCGCTGATGCCGAGCTGCAGGCGGTCTGCTCCGTCGGCATCAACCTGTTCCGGGTGCTGATGGCCTACCTCAAGCCGGTGATGCCGCTCTTGGCCGAGCGCGCCGAAGCCTTCCTGGGGGAAACCCTCAGCTGGGACGGTGTCGCCCAGCCGCTAACCAACCATCAGCTGGCCCCGTTCAAGGCGCTGTTCTCCCGTATCGAACCGGCCAAAATCGAAGCCATGATCGACGCGTCCAAGGAAGATCTGGCCAAAGAGCAGGCACCGAAAGCGAGCGGCCCGCTGGTAGACGATCCCATCAGCGAAACCATCAGCTACGACGACTTCGCCAAGATTGACCTGCGCGTTGCGCTGATCAAGAAGGCCGAAGCAGTACCGGAAGCGGACAAACTGCTCAAGCTGCAGCTGGATATCGGCGGTGAGACCCGCCAGGTGTTTGCCGGCATCAAGTCCGCCTACAACCCGGAAGATCTGGAAGGCAAGCTGACCGTGATGGTGGCCAACCTGGCCCCGCGCAAGATGCGCTTCGGCATGTCCGAAGGCATGGTGCTGGCGGCAGGCCCGGGCGGCAAGGATCTCTGGATCCTGGAGCCGCAGGACGGCGCCCAGCCCGGCATGCGCGTCAAGTAAGCGCAGCCCGGTCATCAAGCAATCAAGGGAGGCCTGCGGCCTCCCTTTTATTTTTCCCTCTTCGCCCCCTTCCCTCTCTCCTCTCCCCACTAAACGCCCTGGGTTGTGGACGCGCTCCCCCTTTCGGTGCTTGTTGCACCTGGGTAATTTGCCTAGACTGGCGATTCACTTCGGGCCCATGGCCCCCTTCATCAGGCAAGGAGCAAGCATGATCACCTTATATGGCACCCCCGTCAGCCGGGCCCTGCGCGTATCCTGGTTACTGGAAGAGCTGGACGTGGCATGGCAGTTCCAGTTTCTCGACTTCGCCAAGGGCGAGAACCGCAGCGACTGGTTTCTGACCCTCAACCCGAGCGGCAAGATGCCGGTGCTCAAGGACGGGGAGTTCGTGCTGACCGAATCCGCCGCCATCATGCAGTACCTGGCCGAGGTGTATGGCCCGAACTGGCTGCCGGCCAGAGGGACCCAGGCCTCGGCGCTGCACGCCCAGTGGGTCAGTTTCATCACCTGCGAGCTGGAGCAGCCGCTGTGGACCATCGGCAAGCACCGCTTCGCTCTGCCCGAGGCCCAGCGCCTGCCGGCCATCTTCCCCACCGCCAAGTGGGAGTTCGACAAGGCGGCGGCCATCGCCGAATCCTGGGTACCCGAGCAGGGTTACCTACTGGGTGAGCAGGTAACCATCGCCGATCTGCTGCTGGCCCATACCCTGATGTGGGCCACCCGCTTCGAGCAGACCATTCCCCCCAAGCTGGCGGCCTATCGGGATCGTCTGGCCAAACGCCCCGCTCTGCAGGCGGTGCTGGCCAAGACCCAGGCCATCGCCGATGCCGCCCAGGCTGGCTGACTCAAGAGTGCCATCGATGCAAACGGGAGCCTGTGTGGCTCCCGTTTTTCATGGCTGTTCGGCGTCATTGGCGTGGCAAGGCGCTCAATTGGTATGAAAGCCGTTCCCCTTGGGCGGTGGCGCCGCTTCATACTCCATCCGGGTCACCTCGGCGGTGCGCGGCCCGCGCTCCAGCCAACCCAGCATCATTTGCACGCTCTGCTCCGGCCCGCAGATGAGGATCTCCACCGAGCCATCTTCCAGGTTGTAGGCGTGGCCCCGCAGCCCCAGTTGCAGCGCCCGCTCCCGGGTGAAGTAACGAAACCCCACCCCCTGAACCAGACCCCACACTCGCACGACAAACGATTGCTCTCCCATTTCTCACACCTTCCCCTTAAGAAATTTCCCCCCAAGGCGATAATGAGCGCGACACTCTCATCCCCTTGCAGGACGCAATACCATTATGAAAGAAGTAAAGTTTCGGTGGGTTGACCGTTATCTCATTCACCTCACGATCAGCGAAAAATTTCTCATCACCTTCTGGTGCCCGCTGCTGTTCATTGCCTTTCTCAGCTGGTATCTGCTGGCCGACGGCCATCAGCAACAGATGCAGCTGCGCCTGGATCAGCTCAAGCAGCGGGTCGAACTCAGCGCCCAGCTCTCAAGCCAGCACGCCGGTCTCACCCTGCCGGCAGAGCTCACCTTGAGTCCGACCGGCAGCACAGGGTTAACCCGGCAGGGCGACATCTATCGATACGGTGCCAGCGCCGGTCAGGCCGGGATCGTCACCGGCACCCTGGATGCCTCCCGCTACTCCATGTGGGATGGTCAGGGCACCACGCTCACCATCATCGCCGTGCTGGCTGCCCTGCTGGCCCTGGTCACCCACTACCTGATGACCTTTGTCTCCGGTGCGCTCTACTCCACCAACAAGGCATTGCAGACCGTGGCGGATGGCGATCTCACCTTCCGCCTCAACTTCTTCCCGGTACGGGACGAGTTCTCCATTCTGGCGGGCAGCATCGACAGGTTTACCGACCGCCAGCACAAGATAGTGCAACTGGTGGAAGAGTCCGCCGAGGCGCTCACCCTGGCCGCCGACGAGTTTCGCGATCACGCCAGCGAGGGTGAGAGCATGGCCCGCTCCCAGCGCCAGCACATGGACTCCCTGGCCGCCGCCATGGAGCAGATGTCTGCCGCCATCCGTGAAGTGGCCCGCAACGCCAACGACACCCTGCAGCAGACCCGCCAGTCGAGCGAAGAGGCGGCCAACGGCGCCGCCCGGGTATCTCGCACCATCGCCGCCATCCGCACCCTGGCCGACGAGATCGGCAACGCCTCCGGCGCGGTGGAACGGCTGACCCACAACGCCAATCGCATCAACGAAGTGGTCAACGTCATCAATGCCATCTCCCAGCAGACCAACCTGCTGGCCCTCAATGCCGCCATCGAGGCAGCCCGCGCCGGCGAGCAGGGCCGCGGCTTCGCGGTGGTGGCCGACGAGGTACGCACCCTCGCCAGCCGTACCCAGCAGGCCACGGTGGAGATCCAGCAGATGATCGAAGAGCTGCAGGCCGGCACCGGCGCGCTGAACGACATCATGGAGAAAACCGTAGGTCGCGCCGCCAGCAGCCAGGCCTTGATCAGCGAAGTGGGGCTTGATATCGACAAACTCAGCAACCACAGCGATGCGGTGCTGGAGATGAGCACCCAGATCGCCACCTCCAGCGAGCAGCAGAGTTCGGTGGCCGAGGAGATCACCCGCAATCTGGATCAGGTGCGCCACGAAGCGGGCCAGGTGGAAGAGTCCGCCAGCGCCTCGGTGGCCGGCACCGCCGGCCTCAAGGCCACCGCCACCGAGCTGGCGCAGGCATTGAAAGGGCTAAAAATCTAACGTACCGCCCAAACAGCAGAGGCCATCCATGGGACGGCCTCCGTTGTTTCAGCATCAATTCACAATCTGAATATCATGACTTCACAATCATCTGCCAAGGGAGAAATCCCTTTGTTGAACTCATGGCACTGCAGAGTGCCATGAGTTCAACTTGTTGCTCATGACTGCAGCAGACTAAGTGCCATATTGGGCCGACTATTGGCCTGACTTAATATGGATGAGCTAGCCTGCTGCAAGATCTGGGTACGAACCAGACGCGCCGACTCACTCGCCATATCGGCATCACGGATCCGTGAACGGGCAGCACTGAGGTTCTCATTGGCATTGGCAAGATTGCGCACCCGTGCATCCAGCGCATTGGCCTGCGCGCCCAGTCTCGCACGCTGCACTCCCAGCTGTTTCATTCCCACATCCAGCGTCTTGATCGCTCTGCTGGCATTGTCATTATTCAGAACATCAATGTTATCAACGGTGTATTTCTTCTTGTCCGCTTGATAGAAGCCCAGCGCATTCAAGCTAGCCCCTTGCATATCGATGTTAGAGTACTTGTCGCCTGATGAATGCAGCTCCATCTGACCGATATACGTCGTGGGGGTAACATCAGGCAACAGAGCGCTCAAAGAGGAGTTGCTGCTCACTGGAGGCGCCGGTGGAGCGGGCTGCGGTGGGGCTGTTGTGCCATTGGCCAGCGCCAGGCTGTTGCCCTGAGCGCTATGCATGGTCAAAGCATTGCTGGCGGGATTGCTGTTGTTGGAGGCACTCACATAAAAACCCAGACCTGCCGCTTGAGCAGTACTGTTGATGCGTTGAACCACGGTTGCCATGATGGCACTATTTTTCGCTGTCGGATTGACCGGATCCCATCCAGTCATGTCAATGCCGGTGGTCAAGTCCACAGAGTGGCCCGCCACATCGATATAGGATGGCAATGCGGATAAATCGACTGCAGAAGCGACTGAAAAAGGCAGTTGTTGTGCTTTTACCGGCCCCTCATTATTGGGGAAAGTGGTGCCATTGATATCTGCCACGAATGCTTCCAGGGTGGAATAATCTTTGTCAAAGGTCACGCCATTGAGAGTCACTGGTTGAGATGAAAGTTTGAGATCAGCAATGTCATATGCCCCCGGCTTGATGCCTGCCGGACTGCGCGCTTGCCACTCCATCTCTCCCAAATTTTTGGTCTGGGCATTGAGATCGGTAATGACGGTATTCTGTCCTGCATAAGCACCAACCGAAAAAATGCCTTTGTAGCTCCCCACCAGCAGATCCTGTCCGGCAAACCGGGTGCCTGTGGCAATCCGGTCCATCTCCAACTGCAGTTGCTTGAATTCAGCATTCAAGGCCGCGCGATCCTCTGCCGTATTGGCACCGCTTCCCGACTGAAGAGCCAAGGTGCGCATGCGCTGCATCAGGTTTACCGACTCATCGAGTGCACCATCGGCCACATTGATGACCGAGATCCCATCATTGGCATTGCGGATCGCCGTGTTGGTTCCGTTCACTTCACTGGTAAGACGATTGCTGATCTGCAAGCCGGCTGCATCATCGGCGGCACTGTTGATACGCAGTCCGGATGACAGTCGTCGATATACAGAGTCCAGCGTATTTGCTGACTGACCAAGATGGCGAGACGCATTGAGGGCAGAAACATTGGTGGCAATAGAAAGTGACATGGACAGCTCGATGCAAGGAAAGATTCAAAATAGCCCCCACTCTATCGACATCACCAAATGGCTCTTTAGAGGAAATCTCACAAAATAAAGATAAAAATACCAATATGGATATATTTTGCGCATCAAGAAACGATTATTGAACATAAATTAAGCACCTCAAACCACAGCCACTGAAATAAGCAGTCTGCAACACCAACAAGAAATCTCCTCAAACTGCGCATATCCTGCATCCAACCATTGTCCAACGGCAAAGATGAGTCATTCGTCATATACCAGCAAAGACTGGCTTAGCCGCCCTATTGCCCTTAGAATGTGGCCCCTTTTCTTTTGACCATCTGGCAACCCCCATGAGCGCTTCCATCTATCTCGTCAAAGGCCGCGAAAAATCCCTGCTGCGTCGCCACCCCTGGATCTTCTCCAAGGGGATCGAGCGGGTACAGGGCAACCCCATCGATGGCGATACCGTCGAGATCTACACCCAGGATGGCAAGTGGCTCGCCCGCGGTGCCTGGTCCGGCAGCTCCCAGATCCGTGCCCGGGTCTGGACCTTCGACAAAGAGGAAACCGTCGATCTCGACTTCTTCATCCGTCGCCTCAAATACGCCCAGGAGTCCCGCGACGGGCTCATCAAGCGTCAGGGCCTCACCGGCTATCGCCTCTGCGCCGCCGAATCCGACGGCCTGCCGGGTCTGACCATCGACCGCTACGCCGACTTTCTGGTGTGCCAAATTCTCTCCGCCGGTGCCGAGTTCCAGCGCGAGTTGATCACCCAAGCACTGCGTACCCTCTACCCCGAGTGCAGCATCTATGAGCGCTCCGACGTGGCGGTACGCAAGAAGGAAGGGCTGAAAGAGCGTACCGGCGTCATCTATGGCGAAACCCCGACCGAGCCGGTGGTGATCGAGGAGAATGGCGGCGTCAAGATCCTGGTAGACATCCGCAACGGCCACAAGACCGGTTTCTATCTGGATCAACGGGACAACCGCCAGGCTGCCGCCAAGTACACCGAAGGCAAGCGGGTGCTCAACTGCTTCTGCTACACCGGTGGTTTTGGCGTCTACGCCCTCAAGGGCGGCGCCAAGGAAGTGGTCAACGTCGATCTCTCCCAGAACGCGCTGGATATCGCCCGCCAGAACGCCGAACTGAACGGGCTGGATACCAGCAACACCCAGTTCGTCCGTCACGACGTGTTCAAGCTGCTGCGTGAATACCGCGAGAAGGGCGAAAAGTTCGACGTCATCGTGCTGGATCCGCCCAAGTTTGCCGAGAGCAAGGCCCAGCTGCTGGGCGCCTGCCGCGGCTACAAGGACATCAACATGCTGGCGTTCCAGCTGCTGGCGCCGGGTGGCGTGCTCTTGACCTACTCCTGCTCCGGCCTGATGGAGCAGAGCCTGTTCCAGAAAATCGTCGCCGATGCGGCGCTCGATGCTGGCCGCGACGCCCAGATCCTGGAGCTCCTGTCCCAGGCATCCGATCACCCCATAGGTACCGCCTATCCGGAAGGCTTCTACCTCAAGGGGCTGGTGGTGCGCGCCCGCTAAGCCGGGCAGACCAGCGCTGCCCCCCTGTCCCCGGCTCCAGATCCGGGCCAGGACTGGGTTCGGCAAGCCATCAAAAAGCCCGCGCTCAAAGCGGGCTTTTTTTATGCGGCCGCCAAAGAGATAACCTCGCCCTC
This sequence comes from Aeromonas sp. FL131, assembly GCF_049860615.1. Classification (NCBI taxonomy): domain Bacteria; kingdom Pseudomonadati; phylum Pseudomonadota; class Gammaproteobacteria; order Aeromonadales; family Aeromonadaceae; genus Aeromonas; species Aeromonas sp. FL131. Next base: position 1,786,940 of record NZ_CP187595.1, on the reverse strand, counting down.
ACCCTGACTCTGACTCTGCCACCAGCAGCGATGGGTGCCCCCAACAATCCTCTTCGACTGACTGCAGCCATCCTCAACCTGGAATTGCCGCATCGTTAGCCAGATTCTCATCTCTCTTTCACCCCAGACATGGCATACACAGCCCACCAGCACGGACATTCCCGGTATTTTTATGCAAAAACATGAAGTATTACGCATCAATATTCAAAATTTCTCGGGGAAATATCGGCCATAAATGCATACTCACTCAATCGAATGAATACTGCTGTTTTTCCCCTGCGGTTGATCCCGTCATGCCCCTGTCCGCCTCGCACATTACCCGCGGCGGCAATATTCCGCCCGGCACAAACCATCCCGCTCAGTCACGCGCCGGCGCACCCAGCGGGAAGTAGTGTCGAAATGGCCTGGCCTCCTCCACTACCCGCACGATGGAGGGATGGCTGAGCAGCCGGGCGCGATAGGCACGCAGGCGACCATAGCCAGCGGGGATCTCGTGGGCCCAGTCGGCGTAGAAGAGCGAGGGGGCGGCGGCGCAATCGGCCAGCGTGAAGTCTGCACCGGCAATCCAGTGGCGTCCTTCGAGCCGCTGATCGAGCCAGGGGTAGATCTGATCGAGCAGCTCGCGGGCCTCCGCTACGCCATAACGGTCGCGATCCGCGACCGGGCGCAGCGCATCCAGCACCACTTTTTGCATCGGCGTCATTACATAATTATCGAAGACGCGATCCAGCATATGCACCTCCAGACCCGCATCACCAGGCGGGATCAGGCAGACGGGGCCCGGGTGGTGCGCCTGCAGATGGGCGACGATGGTGCTGCTCTCGAGAATGCAGCGACCGTCATCCAGCAACACGGGGAAGCGCTTGAGTGGCCAGAGGGCGGCAAGTTCGGCGTTGGCCGTCGGCTCTTCGAGATTCAGGTACTCGAACGGGGTGGCATTCTCGTAGAGGGCGATCAGCACCTTCTGGCTGTAGGATGAGAAAGGATGGGCATAGAGTTTCATTAGGACAATCCTCGCACGCTGATGGATGACTTCCCTAGTCTAGATCCCCTCTTCACCTTCGCTGCAGCGCTGATCCCTTGCTGGTTTTTGGATGATAAATGCGCATTCATGACGAAAATCACACCCGTATGGCTCTCTTTTAGGTAGGGTGATCCCGCCTGTGGCCGCCAAGCCAGGGCAGCCGACTCATCAGGGTTGATGAGCGGCACCACAACAAAAATCGATGTCAGGCCAAGCTGAACATCACAAGGATCCCGTCATGAATCAATCATTGCCGCTGTTGACGCCGCTGCGGGGCATCGCTGCCCTGATGGTGGTACTGTTCCACGCCCGCTTGCTGCTCTTTCCCCAGTGGATGGAGTCGATCGCCGGCCACACCCAACTCATCGAGAACGGCTACCTCTGGGTCGATCTGTTCTTTATTTTGAGCGGGCTGGTGCTGGCCCATGTCTACGGGGAAGCCTTCGCCCGCTCGCCCCGCACCATAAGTTATGGCCGCTTCCTCTGGCTGCGGCTGACCCGGGTTTATCCCCTCTATCTGGCGACCCTGCTGCTGCTGCTGGGCTGGGAGCTCTACAAGGCCCACCATGAGATTGGCTTCTACGCCGGCCCCCTGTTCAAGATGTGGGAGTGGGAAGGGATGCCTCCTTTCGGCTCGCCCTTTACCCCGGCCGAGGCGCTGCCAAGCAGCCTGTTGCTGCTGCAGGTGGTGACCGATCACGGGTTGACCTGGAACTTCGCCGCCTGGTCGCTCAGCGTGGAGTGGATTAGCTATCTGCTGTTTCCGCTGCTCATTCCGCTCGCCGTCACCCGCAGCCGCTGGAGCAACCTCGCCCCCTTGCTGGCCCTGACGGTGCTGGCCTTTATCGTGCACAGTCGCGGTACCCTGGATGTCACCAGCGGGGCGCTGGCCATCGGGCGCGGGGTGGGTGAATTCGTGCTCGGCCTCTGGCTGCTGCCGAAGGTCAAGGCCGCCCAGCAGTGGCCCATGATGCAGCGGGATCTGCCGCTGCTGCTCGCCTTTCTGCTCCCCTTCGCGCTGATGCAGTTCACCATGACGCCGCAGCTGACCCTGCTGCTGATCAGCGCCTACGTGTTGCTGATCTGGATTGCCGCCTGCCAGGGCGATCGCCAGAGCCCGCTGCTGCGCCTCCTGGATAACCGCTTCACCAACTGGCTGGGGGATCTCTCCTACTCCATCTACCTGCTGCACGCGCTGGTGCTGCTCACCGGCTGCGAGCTTGTCCACTATCTGGCGCCAGGGCTCACCGCGTGGTGGTACGCCCAGACCAACCCCTTGCTGGGTGTGCTGGCCACGTTGTTGATGCTGGCGGTGCTGATCGGGCTCTCGTCCCTCAGCTACACCCTGCTGGAGCGGCCGCTGCAACGGCGCCTGCGCCGGCTCGGCAAGGCTCGCCAGCCGGTGATGGAGCAAGCCGGCTAAGTTCCCCACCAAAAGATGGCCCCGATGGCAGCATGGCTCGCCTTTGGGGCTACGCCGGGGGAGAGCCTTGTCAGCGTCATGGCGAGGGCGGCTCCCCTCATCTAAACCCGCCAATTCCCTGCGCTTTGTGTGAATTCCAGTTCGAACCAGAGTGGCCATTTGTGGCATAATGGCCCGTCCTGTGGCCCTTGGCGGGGCTGCGCCGGCGCATCTGTCGCCTCTCCTCCCCCGTCCTGCCAGACTGCCTTGCACGGCTGCCTGACATCGCTGCGCTCAAAGCCAGCCAAGGCCACCCGAATTTCGCGCGCATACGCGCACATTTGACGGCTCCACAGAGCCGCTGCACTTATTTGTACACACAAGTTTGCACACACAAGGGGAAAGTATGTCTTCCATTCGTCTGACCCAATACAGCCACGGCGCTGGCTGCGGCTGCAAAATCTCTCCCAAGGTGCTCGACACCATTCTCAAGAGCCAGATCCCGGGCTTTGACGACCCGACGCTGGTGGTCGGCAACAGCAGCAAGGATGACGCGGCCGTGGTCGATATCGGCAACGGTCAGGGTATCGTCTCCACCACCGACTTCTTCATGCCCATCGTCGATGATCCCTTCACCTTCGGCCGCATCGCCGCCACCAACGCCATCAGCGACATCTACGCCATGGGCGGCAAACCCATCGTCGCCATCGCCATCCTCGGCTGGCCCATCAACACCCTGGCGCCGGAAGTGGCCCAGCAGGTGATCGACGGTGGCCGTCAGGTGTGTCACGAAGCGGGTATTTCTCTGGCCGGCGGCCACAGCATCGATGCCCCCGAGCCCATCTTCGGCCTCGCAGTGACCGGTATCGTGCCGCTCAATGCCATCAAGCAGAACGACACCGCCAAGGTGGGTGACACCCTCTATCTGACCAAGCCGCTTGGCATCGGCATCCTCACCACCGCCCAGAAGAAGGGCAAACTCAAACCAGAACACGAGCAGCTGGCCCCCAACGCCATGTGCACCCTCAACAAGATTGGCCAGCGCTTTGCCGAGCTGCCCGGCGTACACGCCATGACCGACGTGACCGGCTTTGGTCTGGCCGGCCATCTGCTGGAGATGTGCGAAGGTTCCGGCGTCAGTGCCCGCCTGAACTTCAAGGCGCTGCCGCTGCTGGACGAGGTGGATTACTACCTGAGCGAGGGCTGCGTACCGGGCGGTACCCTGCGCAACTTCGACTCCTATGGTGACAAGCTGGACGCCATGGATGATCGCACCCGCAACATCCTGTGCGACCCGCAGACCAGCGGCGGCTTGCTGGTAGCCGTCGGTAAAGAAAGTGAAGCCGAGCTCCTCGCCATTGCCGCACAGGCAGGGCTGACCCTCTCCCCCATCGGCCAGCTGCAGGCCCGCACCAGCAACCAGTTCATCGAGGTTGTCCAATGAGTGCACTGCCACTGGCCACGGATTACGCCCGAATCTTTCTGGATGACGTTCCGCTCATCGACCTGCGCGCCCCCATCGAGTTCAAGGAGGGGGCCTTCCCCTGCTCGACCAATCTGCCATTGATGACGGATGATGAGCGGGCCCAGGTCGGTACCTGCTTCAAGCAGCAGGGGCAGGCGGCCGCCATTGCACTGGGCCATCAACTGGTCGGTGGCGCCGTGCGCGCCGAACGCCTCGAGGGCTGGCTGGCCCAGCTGCGCCGGCAGCCGGATGCCGTGCTCTACTGCTTTCGCGGCGGCCTGCGCTCGCAAACGGTGCAGCAGTGGCTGCATGAAGCTGGGGTCACCCGCCCGCGGATCGCCGGCGGCTACAAGGATCTGCGCCGCTTCCTCATCGACACCCTCGATGGGGCGGCAGCAGAGTGCCAGTGGACCGTGCTGACCGGCATGACCGGCTCCGGCAAGACCCACATGCTAACCGAGGTGGCCCAGGCGCTGGATCTGGAAGGCCATGCCCATCACAGGGGGTCGTCGTTTGGCCAGCTGCCCGGCGGCCAGCCCAGCAACATCAGCTTTGAGAACAACTTGGCCATCGAGCTGCTCAAGCGCCGCCAGCAGGGCGAGCAGACGTTCGTGGTGGAGGACGAGAGCCGTCTCATCGGCCGCTGCTGCCTGCCCAATCCACTGTTCGATGCCATGAGCCAGGCGCCGCTGGTGGTGGTCGAGGTGCCGCAAGAAGAGCGCGCCGAACAGATCCGCCAGGACTATGTACACGATCTCTGGCTGCGCTATCAGGCGATGTTTGGCGCCGAAGAGGGCTGGCCACTGTTTGCCACCTACCTCACCGATGCACTGGCCAGACTCAAGCGCCGGCTTGGCGATCAGGCCCATCGCGAGCTGGACGCCCTGATGCAGAGCGCGCTCGCCGAGCAAGCCAGCAGCGGTGATACCTCGCTGCACCTGGCCTGGATCACCCTGTTGCTGACCCGCTATTACGATCCCATGTACCTTTACCAGCTTGGCAACAAGCGCGAGCGCATCATCTTCCAGGGTGACAAGCAGGCTTGCCTCGACTTCTTTGCCGAGCAGCACGCCTGAATCAGCGGCCCATCAAGAGGACCCCATATGTTGAAATTCGAGGTGATCCCGGTCACCCAGTTTGCCCAGAACTGCTCCCTCATCTGGTGTGACGAGACCCATCAGGCCGCCCTCATCGATCCGGGCGGCGAAGCAGACAAGCTGCTGACCGCCATCGCCAAACGCGGGCTGACCCTGACCCATATCCTGCTGACTCACGGTCATCTGGATCACGTGGGTGCCGCTGCCGAGTTGCGGGAGAAAACCGGGGTGGCCATCACCGGCCCCCACAAAGAGGATGCGTTCTGGCTCGACATGCTGCCCCAGCAGAGCCAGATGTTTGGCTTCGCCCATACCCCCGCGTTCACGCCGGATCACTGGCTTGAGCAAGGTGACAAGGTAAAGGTGGGTCAATGCGAGCTGGAGGTGTACTTCTGCCCTGGCCACACCCCGGGTCATGTGGTGCTGCTCTCGCAAACCGAGCGGCTCGCCTGGGTGGGTGACGTGCTGTTTGCCGGCAGTATAGGCCGGACCGACTTTCCCCGTGGCGATCACGGGACGCTCATCAAGTCGATCACCGAAACCCTGCTGCCCCTTGGCGATGACATCGTCTTCATCCCCGGCCACGGTCCCAGCTCGACATTCGGCCGCGAGCAGGCAAGCAATCCCTACCTGACCCAACCTATCTGGTGATCCCCCGCTCCTCGCGGGTGTCCCACTGGGCCTTGAGGCGCAAGATCTCCGGCATGATCTCGAGAAAACAGGCGAGCAGCCGGGGATCGAAGTGCTGGCCGGCACCGTCACGCATCGTCGCCAGCACCTGCTCCAACGGCCAGGGTTCCTTGTAAGGGCGACGCACACTCAGGGCGTCAAACACATCGGCGATGGCCACGATCCGCGACGCCTCGGGGATCCCTTCGCCGGTTTCTCCTGCAGGGTAACCCGAGCCGTCCCACTTCTCGTGGTGATGCAGGGCAATCTCCGCCGCCATGCGGAAGATGAGCCCGTCTGAGCGCTTCAAGATTTCGTAACCGATGCGCGGATGGGTGCGCATGATGGCCCACTCCTCTTCGGTGAGGGGACCGGGCTTTTTGAGGATATGATCGGGGATCCCAATCTTGCCCATGTCGTGCATGGGGGCCGCCAGCTCCAGTAACTCGGACTGATCCGCACTCCAGCCTGCCGCGTCGGCCAGGGCTCGGGCATAGGCGGCCATGCGCCAGATATGTACCCCTGTGTCGGTGTCGTTGTAGTGACCCGCCTCGCTCAACATCACGATGGCAGTGCGGTAGCTGCGTTCGAGCTGATCGAGACGCACCAGCGAGAGGTGAGTGCGCACCCGGGCGCGCACCGTGCTTGGGCAGACCGGCTTGTAAATGTAATCCACCCCGCCCGCTTCGAACCCCTGGCTCTCGCTGTCCGGGTTGTCGCTCGCCGTGATGAACAGCACCGGGATCCCGGTGTGGGCCGGATCGGCCTTGAGCCGGCGGCACACCTCGTAGCCGTCCATGTCAGGCATGCGCACGTCAAGCAGGATCAGGGCCGGTTCGTGGCGCGCCACGGCGGCCAGCCCCTCCTCGCCGCCTTTGGCAAAAAAGAGGCTGTACTCCTCCTTGAGGATTTGCCGCAACAGCCCGAGGTTGCTCGGCTCGTCGTCGATGATCAACACGCGCGGTCGATTCATGATCCAGCTGCCTCCCGATTATCCAGATACCCCTCCAGCTTGCAGGTCGCGAGCTGGATGTCGAACAGCTCCAGGGCCGCACCGATCTCGCTCACCAGCTCAGCAGGCAAGTAACTCTTGGCCTGGCCCAGCGCCGGTTCAATCAGTTCCAGATCCTCGCTCACAAGGGCCTCACGCAGAGCGTGCAGGCACACCTCCTGCGCCTCACTCTGAGCCAGCGGGGAGCTGACGGCTCCCGGCTCTCGTCCGGCATAGAGGTCGATGGCCTGCTGCGCCCGTTCCAGCGCCTCCAGGAAGGGAGCCATCAGCTGACTGGTGTCTCCCCCCTGCTCGATGGCCTCATTCAGTTCTGCACTGATGCGCGCCACATCGGTGAGCGACAGGCTGCCTGCCACCCCCTTGAGCTTGTGTGTCAGGCTCGCGGCCGCATCAGTCTCGTGCTGGGCGATGTAGTCCGGCAGCACGGTACCGACCGTCATGTAGTCATCGCGGAATCGGCGCAGGTATTTGAGATAGACGGAGGCCTCGCCCCAGTTGCGAAGCCCGGTATCGATGTCAATGCCGGCCACCGGCTCCACGGCAGGTGGCACGTCGTTGATCGTGAGCGGCACCACGCTGTCGGGCAGGTAACGCAACAGGGTCGCGATGAGCTGCTCCACGTCAAGCGGCTTGGCGATGAAATCGTTCATGCCACAGGCCAGCGCCGCCTCGCGTTGGTCCTTGAACACCCCGGCGGTGAGTGCCAGCACGGGCGTCTCCTTGTGTCCCGGCAGCTGACGCAGGCGACGGGTCGCCTCGTAGCCATCCATCACCGGCATCTGCACGTCCATGAGCACCAGATCGATACGCTGCGCCGGGTCGGCAAGACAGGCCAGGGCCCGCTCCCCGTCGATGGCGGTGATCACCTCGGCCCCCTCCCGCTGCAACAGGCGGGTTGCCACCTCCAGGTTGATGTCGCTGTCATCGACCAGCAGTATGTGAACGCCAGGCAGGCGCAGACGGCGCTGACCGCTCTCCAGCAGATCCACATGCTCGCGCTTCTCATGAATGAGGCGTGCCACCGCGTTGTAGAGGCTGGAACCGGTGACCGGCTTGTGCAGCACCAGATCCACCTGCTCCGAGCCGGGGCGGCGCATCAGCTCTTCTTGGGAATAGGCCGTTGCCATGATGATGATGGGCGAGCGATCCTGCTGCTCGAAGGCTTGGCGAATGGCCACGCAGGTCTCGAGACCGTCCATGCCCGGCATGATCCAGTCGAGCAGGATCACGTCGAAACGCTCCCCCTGCCGCAACAGATGGTGCAAGGCCTTCTCGCCCGACTCCACCACCCGTGACTGCCAGCCGAGGGAGCCCACCGTCATTGACAGGGTGTCACGGGTCACCTGGTTGTCGTCGGCGATAAGCAGCGAGACGTGCTGCAACCGCTCGTGGAAGGCCTCAGGCCGCTCTACCTGCTCCAGCCGGACGCGGAACCAGAACTCGCTCCCCTTGCCCAGTTCGCTGGTGACACCGATGTCGCCCCCCATCAGGTTCACCAGACGGCGACTGATGGTCAGACCGAGCCCGGTTCCCCCAAAACGGCGGCTGGTAGAGGAGTCGGCCTGGGAGAAGGCATTGAAGATGTTGGCCTGCTGCTCGGGCGGAATGCCGATCCCGGTATCACGCACCCGAAACAGCAAGGTGGCCATGCCGTCTTGCTCGGCTTCCAGCTCGACCTTGACTTCCACCTCCCCGCGCTCGGTGAACTTGATGGCGTTGCCGGTCAGGTTGAGCAATACCTGCTCGAGGCGCAGGGCGTCCCCAACCAGGTGGGCGGCCTGCTCGGGGGCGCTGCTCACCACCAGCTCGAGGTGCTTGTTGCCAACGCAGGTGGACATGATGGCCGCCACATGATCGAGCACCTCTTCCAGGCTGAATGGCACCTGCTCGAGCTCGAGCCGGCCCGATTCAATCTTGGAGAAATCGAGGATGTCGTTGATGATCCCGAGCAGAGCCTGCCCGGCCTGATGGATCTTGCGCACCAGGGCGCGCTGGCCATCGTCGAGCCCCCCCTGTTCGAGCAGGTAGGCCAGCCCCATGATGGCGTTCATGGGGGTACGGATCTCGTGGCTCATGTTGGCGATGAAATCCCCTTTGACCCGCGCCAGTCTGGCCGCCTCCTGCTGCGCCAGCTGCTCCCGATGCCGGCTGAGCACCAACGAGGCCACTGCGGCGCCGAACAGCAACAGCAAGATGGCGCAAGTGGCCGAGATGATCCCCCAGATATGGGTTCGAATGGCCAGCAGCTCGCTGCGTGGCACCATGGAGGCAGCCTTCCAGGCCAGCTGATCGTGATTCAGTGCCGGGTACAGCGTGGTCCAGCTCCACAGACCGTCGGCGAGTTCAACCTGGCCACTCGAAGCACCCAAGAATGCCTGCCAGGCCTGGGGAGAAAACTGCTTCAAGGTGAGGTCCGGACGTTCGAGCATGAAGCCCCACTCTTGTGCCGGATCCGGGCTGCGCAACCAATAGCCATCCTGATTGAGCAGCATGGTGTGATCGGCGGCCCTGCCACTGCTGTTGGCGAATACCTTGAGCATACGGCCGGCCTGCACGTTGATGAGCAGCAAGCCCAGATCGCGATCTCCCAGGCGCAGACGCTTGGCAATACGGATCATGGGATTGAAGGGGCGATCGATCACCCCCTGCTCGACGTTGAGATCGAGCGGCGAGACGTAGATCCGCTCCCAGGGCAGCGCCATGGCATCGCGGAAATAGTAACGATCCTTTTTGTTTTGCAGCTGGTCATCGGGCACACGCTGCAGATGCTGGCCCTGACGATTGAAGCGCACCAACTCCATGCCATCCGGCGCCAGCCAGCGCACCTGGGCATAGTCAGGATTGCGGTTCATCAGCACGGTAAACTGGGCGGCAATGTTGTCACGTTCGTTGCGACCCGCCGCCTCGAGCAGGATGGGCTCTTCAGACATGCTGCGCACATGGCGCAGCGGCACCGCCAGTTCGTCGTCGAGACGACCGCTGGCGAGCGACAGGAAGGTGCTCTCATCACTGCGTACACGGTAGAGCTCGCGCTCGATCAGTGCGTCACCCAGCAGATACCCACCCACCAAAACCAGTACCAGAATGGGTGTGAACAGCAGGAAATATCCCCGTATGATTCCCTTCATCACGGTCAACATTACCCCGTATTTGGACTTGTTCGAATACTTTGTAGATGCCAGAGCATCACAATTGGTGTGTTGCTGTCAATCATGCCTACAAGTAAAGACTAACAGTACTATTTGAGTATTTTATTTTTATCGGGGAAAAACGCTGTAAAAACAAAGAGGCCACCCGTTTGGGTGGCCTCTTTACTGGAACGTTCGTTGTCGATTAGACGCGAACGAAGTCCAGGTGAACCAGCTTGTAACGTACCGGGTGACGCTGGATAGCCTTCACTTTCACGTTAACTTCTTCGCCGTTGATAACCAGAGTCAGTACAGACTCGTAGAATTCCGGCTTTTCTTGGGCCAGGATGAATTTCTTGTGGTCAACAGTGATGGACTGGGCTTCTTTGCCTGCACCGTAAACGATGGCAGGAACTTGGTCAGCATGACGCAGGCGGCGGCTCGCACCTTTCCCCAGGTCAGAACGGACTTCAGCTTGGAATACGAAAGACATAATGTTTATCTCATATGGATGAATGTATGGTGTTGACTGCGACCGGTCAGCACCTCGCAAAACGAGGGCGCATACTATCACGGGCCCCTAACAGTGACAAGAGACCTTAACGCCCCTGCTCCAACCGGGCAAAGCGCTGCTGCCGCTGGGCCGGGCTCAGGGCATCGAAGCGGGCCAGGGTCTGCGGCGCCGGACAATACAGGGTGTCTCCGGCCTTGACCCGAATGCCGTTGCCCATCAGCGCCCGATTGTCATCGACGATGGCCAGCAGATAGCTGTAGGTATCCCCTGCCGCCCCCGTCACGGTACCGCTCTGGGCCAGCATGGCGGCGATACGCCAGAGCGTCTCCCCCGCCGCAACCTGATGACATACCCGTTTGCCACCCGCCGCTGGTGCCGCCAGCGTGAGGGTACTGCCGGTCGGCTCGCTCGCCAGTGACACCAGCGCGGGATCCTGCCCCTCACCAGCTTGAGCAAGCAGTATCGCAGGCGCTTGCCAGTCCTCTGCTCGCAGATTCAGAACGGCCAGCAGGGGCTCGGCACCCTCTGTACTATTGCTACGGGGCTGACCTGGTCGCTGCGGCGCGGCAAACTCGGCCATGAAGGGGACGCCAAGGCTGACCACCTCTTGCTGCGCATGGTGCTGGTAAGGGGGAACCACAACGGGTGCCAGCCCGTAGGCTGCCTCGTCAATGCGCCTTAACCTGGCCAGATAGGCCTTGGAAAGCTCGGCCTCCCCTTCGAACAGATCGAACGGTGGCACCAGCCTGGCCGGAAACAGCACCTGCCAGCGCCCCTTCTTCTTCTTGAGTTCCAGGGTGGGAAATTGATTGCCCCGCCAGGCCACGAACATGGCGGGCGGGGTACGTTGCAGCGGGTAGTATTCCGGGTTCAGTTGCACCCAGGTTTGCTCGGCAATGGGTTGATAGCCACTGATGTTGACCATCGCCATCCCTAACCAGATTCCAAGCATCCTTGCTCCTCCGTCAGCGTCCAACCGGCCGGTAATACGGCACCGGCTCCTCTCCTTTACAGCAGATTAGCACTGAGCGATAGCGTTCAGCACCCGTTTATCGGAGACCGGATAGGGGGTTCCCAGATTCTGGGCAAAAAACGACACCCGCAGCTCCTCGATCATCCAGCGAATATTGGCCACCTCGGTGGGAATAAGCTGGGACTTGGGGATCTTGGCAAGCAGCGCCTTGTACTCCAACTCCACGCTGTGCACCTTGAGCATGTAGACCCGATCCCGGTTGGGATCGATGGCAAGCTTCTCCAGGCGCCGCTCGATGGCCCGCAGGTAGCGCAGCAAGTCAGGCAGCCGCTGCCAGCCGGTCTCGGTGACAAAACCCTTGTGGATGAGGTTGCCGAGCTGCTGCTGGATGTCGGACATGGCAAAGGCGGTGTCGAGCTGCATCTTGCCCTTGAGCCGTTTCTTGATCTCATGGGACAGCGTCAGTACGGCTTCCACCTGCTTGGCCACCTCTACCACCGCATCGTTGAGCTCGGCGCGGACATACTCCTTGAGTGCCTCGAAACCGGCCTCGTCCCACGCCATGCCGCCGTGCTGCTCAATCAGCTTGTCACAGCCGCAGGCGATGCAATCATCGATAAGCTCCGCCACCTTGCCAAACGGGTTGAAATAGAGCCCCAGCTTGGCCTTGTTGGGCAGCTTTTCCTGCAGATACTTGATGGGCGATGGCACGTTGAGCAGCACCAGCCGGCGCTGGCCCGCCCACATCAGCTGCTGCTGCACCACCGGGCTCTCCACCAGCTGGATGGCGACCGAATCCTTCTCGTCTACCAACGCCGGATAGGCCTTCACCTCGAACCCGCCGCGCTTCTGGCTGTACTCCTGGGGTAGCTCGCCAAAGCTCCACAGAGTGAGACCGGACTGCTCGATGTCATCGTCCGCCACTTGTGACAGGGTCTCCTGCACCTTGCCGCGCAGCGACTCTTTCAATGCCTCCAGATCTTTGCCTTCCGCCACCTTCTTGTGCTTGTCGTCCACCACCCGGAAGGTGAGTTTCAGGTGATCGGGCACCGCAGCCCAGTCCCAGGATTCACGGGGCACGGTCACACCCGTCATACGGCGCAGCTGGCGCTCCATCTCGTCCAGCAGCGGCCCCTGTTCAGGGTTGATACTGGCGAGCAGTGCATCGGCATAGTTGGGCGCCGGCACGAAGTTCTTGCGCATCGGCTTTGGCATCGACTTGATGAGAGCCACCAACAGCTCGTGACGCTGCCCCGGGATCAACCACTCGAACCCCTTTACCTCCACCTGATTCAGGAGCGGCAGCGGAATATGCAGGGTCACGCCGTCCGCCGCCTCCCCCGGCTCGAACTGATAGGTCAGCTTGAGCTTGAGACGCCCCTGCTGCCAGAAGTTGGGGTAGTCGAGATCACTGATGTGGGCCGCATCCCCCTTCATCAACATCTCTTTCTCGAAGTTGAGCCGCTCGGCGTCCTGCTTTTGCGCCTCTTTCCACCACTTGTCGAAATGGCGGCTTGATATCACCTCCTCCGGCAAGCGGGCATCGTAGAAGCGGAACAGATCCTCGTCATCCACCAGGATGTCGCGCCGACGAGACTTGTGCTCCAGCGCCTCCACCTCGGCCAGCAGCTTGCGGTTATCGCTGAAGAAGCGGTGGCGAGTCTCGAAATCCCCCTCCACCAGGGCGCGACGGATAAACAGCTCGCGGCACAGCGCCGGGTCGATGCGGCTGAAGTTGATGGTGCGCTCATTGACCAGCGTCAGGCCATAAAGCGTCACCTTCTCCTTGGCCATTACGGCGCCGTTTTTCTTCGACCAGTGAGGGTCGCTGTGGTGCAGCTTGATGAGGTGTCCTGCCAGCGGCTCCACCCATTCGGGTTCAATCTTGGCGTTGATGCGGGCGTAGAGGCGCGAGGTTTCCACCAATTCTGCGGCCATCACCCACTTGGGCGGCTTCTTGAACAGACCCGAGGCCGGGAACAGGTGGAAGCGGCCGTTGCGGGCGCCGAGGAATTCAGGTTTTTCCAGATCCTTGTTGCCGATGTGGCTCAAGAGGCCGGTCAACAGGGCGCAGTGCACCGTCTTGAAATCTGCCGGTTCATGGTTGGCTTTAAAACCAAGCTCCTTGACCGTCTGGCGCAGCTGGAAATGGATGTCCTGCCATTCGCGCACCCGCAGGTAGGAGAGAAACTCCTTCTGGCACATGCGACGGAACGGGTTGCTGCCGAGCAGATCCTGCTGCTCTTTCAGGTAGTTCCACAGATTGACGAAGGCGAGGAAGTCGGAATCCTTGTCCTCAAAGCGTCTGTGCTGCTCGTCGGCGGCCTGTTTCTTCTCCATGGGCCGCTCGCGGGGATCCTGAATGCTGAGGGCAGCAGTGATCACCATCACCTCGCTCAGACAGCCGGTCTGCGCCGCGCTGATCACCATCTTCGCCAGACGCGGATCAAGGGGGATGCGCGAGAGCTGGCGACCGGTCTCGGTCAACTGCAGTTTGGCTTCGCGATCGCCGGTGGCGGGCAGCTCGCGCACCGCCTCCAGCTCTTTGAGCAGGGTCAGGCCATCCTTGATATGGCGCGACTCGGGTGGCTCGACAAAGGGGAACGCCTCCATGTTGCCAAGGCCGAGCGCCAGCATCTGCAGGATGACGGAGGCCAGGTTGGTGCGCAGGATCTCGGGATCGGTAAAGGCCGGGCGGCCATTGAAATCCTCCTCGGAGTAGAGACGGATACAGATACCGTCCGCCACCCGGCCACAGCGACCTTTACGCTGGTTGGCGCTGGCCTGGGAGACCGGCTCGATGGGCAGGCGCTGCACCTTGGTACGCCAGGAATAGCGGCTGATGCGGGCGGTGCCCGGATCGATCACATAACGAATGCCCGGCACCGTCAGCGAGGTCTCCGCCACGTTGGTGGCGAGCACGATGCGCCGTCCGGCGTGTTGCTGGAACACCTTGTTCTGCTCGGCGTTGGAGAGACGGGCGTAGAGCGGCAGTACCTCGGTATCGCGCAGGTTCAGCTTGCGCAGGGCATCGGCAGTATCACGGATCTCCCGCTCACCGTTCATGAAGATGAGGATGTCCCCCAACCCCTCGCGGGCCAGCTCTTCCACCGCATCGAAGATCCCCTGCAGCTCATCGCGCTCCTCCAGCCCTTCACTTTTATCACTGCTTTTTTTATCAACAAATAGCGGACGGTAGCGCACCTCCACCGGATAGGTGCGACCGGAGACCTCGATCACCGGCGCCTTGTTGAAATGGCGGGAGAAACGCTGCGGGTCTATGGTGGCCGAGGTGATGATCACCTTGAGGTCCGGGCGCTTTGGCAACAGCTGCTTGAGATAACCCAGAATGAAGTCGATGTTGAGGCTGCGTTCGTGAGCCTCGTCGATGATGATGGTGTCGTACTGGGTGAGCATCCGGTCGTTCTGGATCTCGGCCAGCAGAATACCGTCGGTCATCAGCTTGATGTGAGTCTGCTCACTCACCTGATCGGTAAAGCGCACCTTGTAGCCCACGTAGTGGCCGAGTTCGGACTCCATCTCTTCGGCAATACGGGCCGCCACGGTGCGGGCCGCCAGACGTCTTGGCTGGGTGTGACCGATGAAGCCCTTCACCCCGCGCCCGAGCGCCAAACAAATCTTGGGGATCTGGGTGGTTTTGCCCGAGCCGGTTTCACCGGCGATGATCACCACTTGGTGCTCTTCAATGGCTTTGGCGATCTCCGCCTGCTTCTGGCTGACCGGCAGGTTGTCCGGATAGGTCACCTTGGGTACGCCCGCCAAACGGGATTGGTAGCGCGCCTGTGCCGCATCCAGATCGGCGGCGATGGTCTCAAGCACGGCGGCCTGTTTGCCCTCGGGCAGCTTCTTGGCTCCGTGCAGACGGCTGGAGAGACGGCGGGCGTCGAGATTCATGCAGGCTGGGAGACGGCGGCGCAGCGCCTCGATAGAGAGAGACAAGGTACGAATTCCTTAAAAGAGTGCCCGGCAAGAGGGCCATATCGATAGCTTCGAGCGATCCTAAAGAGCGAGGCCGGAGGGCGCAAGCCTTAAAGCGGCCGCGAGGGCGATGAAAGAGACGTTATCCGGGTAGCAAGCCCTTCATTACGGACTCACCATAAGAAAGAGCAGGCCAGATGCCTGCTCTTGGGATGACAACAGTGCCCCCATCAACCGGGTTCAGGCCCGCGCCTTGCGCACGAAGCAGGCTCCCAGCTGGGCGTGGATGGCCTGCATCACGTCGTGGCGGCTGATGACCCCGAGCAGATGCCCCTCCTCCACCACCGGGTAGATCTTGGGTTTTTGCCCCATCATCATCTCGGCCAGCTCCAGGATGCTGGTATCGGGGCCGACGGCCAGCACCTCCTTGCGCATCACGTCCCGTACCTGGGCCACCTGTTCACAGTGATAGGCCTCTTTCAACATGACGGCAATGCAGTCTTGCTCGGAGACCCAGCCCACCAAGTGACCCCGCCCATCCACCACGGGGCCACCAAGCTGACGGCTGTTGAGAAATTTTTCCACCGCCGCCTGCACCATCATCTCCGCGCTGAAGGTGATGGGCCGAGTCTGCATGTAATCCTTTGCTTTGAGTGATTCCATCGTGCATTCCCCCAACCGGCCTCCCGGCCGGGAGGCGCGAGCCGGGCACTATGTCCGGCTCACTCCAAGCATAGCTTGCATGGATCAGGAGATGGATTGCAGCAACAGCAAGAGCTCGTTCTGGCTGTGGCAGTCGGTCTTCTTGAAGACCCCTTTCAGGGTCGAGCGCACGGTTTCCACCTTGACGCCGCGCAGCTCGGCGATGTCGTTGCTGCTATAGCCCTTGCTCATCAGCACCAGCAACTCTTTCTCGCCGATGGTGAGCGGATAGAGGCTGGCCAGTGCTTCGATGTCGGGGTTGAAGGAGTGTTCGGGATCCCGCAGCACCACTTCCACATACCGCTCGAAGCGGTTGAGACCGCTCATCAGGGTGCACTGGATCAGCAATGGCCGCAGATTGGGCTGACGGGGAATGGACATATAAGCGCTGGCACCGGGCAGCAGATAGGCAAAACCATTCAATATCTCTTTGAACTGGCGTTGCTGCTCCTTATTTTGCAGCGAGAAAATACCATTGCCTGCCCGCAACTCCACGTTCTCGTCGGCAATACGATTGAAGGCCACATTGGAATAATGAATATGCCCTTTGTCATCGACGATGGCGCTGGGCTTATTGTGGTTTTTCACCAGCTGTTGCAGCTGATAATTCTGGGTTTCCAGGGCCAGCAGGTTCCAATAATGGTGGCTCCAGGCCGCGAGGCCAGAATAAACTTCGCCAAGGGAAGAAATTTCCTGGGCACTGAAATCATCCTGGGTAGCCGCCCGATAGGTACACAGGCTGCTCAGTCCCCGCCCCTTCACCCGGCAGACACCACCGGCCGCGAACTGGGCGCCGAAGCTGGCCAGCAGACCCGCCGAGTTGGACAGCGTGTTGGCGCTGACGATCCCCTGGCAGCCCTTGTCCAGATAGTGATTGAACCACACATCCTGGCGATGATGCTGGACGTAGAACTGCTGCTGGGCCTCGGTCAAGCCGCTCGCGAAGAGCTTGATGCCGTCGCTCTTGTCATCATCGCGCAACAGGAACAGCGACGAGCTGCCCGACACGTCGGAGCGGAACTGATCCACCACCAACTTAATGTCAGAATCATTAATACCGCACTCATATAACTGGCTTATATAGGGCGATACCCTTTCTTTTACTAATGCCTTCACACCCGAACTCCTAATTCTTATTTTTATTGAAGTGGCATCTTACTCTGCAATGAGAAATGCGAAAAGTAGTCAAATGAACAAAGGTTTTATAACTGATCCATAAATAGTAATGATGAAACGACATAAGCGTCTTCGAAAGCGAAAATCTTAAATCCAAGTTAATGTTTTATATGATTTTTGTCGTTGATGTTGGGTTTGTCTGCAACAAGGCAACAGGCCGGTACCACGGTCGATTGCGCGCAAAAGCACTCCTCTTGCACCATTTGTCGCGACAAGTTGCACTGCAACGACAAAATCATCCCGCCAGCCGGGTCGTTGCCCCAGTTATTCTGGGCCTGCCGCCGGCGCAACGCACTCCGCCATTCGCACGCATCGGCTGCAACTTGTCCAAAGATCTGCGGGCAACCAGCAAGGTTCTCTCGGCAACTCGAAGCGCTTCATCTCGACCTTCGTCCCCAGCATCCTCCTCATCGTCTTGGTCAACATGGATCAGCTGATGGTGATCTGGCTGCAGAATGAGCACACCCAAAAGACGCGATCACCTCACTTGCTGTTGACGTCTCCAGTCAAGCGAAGATCCCAACGCAACGCATCTGCTTTGCCTAACTTCGAGATTGCCTCGATACTTGGTGCACCTTCCATCAGGAGGTCGCACATATCGAGCTCCAGAAAACCGATATGAAAAATAAAAACATAGAAGCGGCCAGCGGTATCAATATATGGCCGGCATGTTTATCCATGGCTCGTCAAGCATCTTAGCGATGACCAAACCAAAAGTGTCAATGAGCCAATAAATGTATTTATTTGACAAATGGCAGAGCAAGACAAAATGTCTCCCCACAATAATGGTTAACGTCTTAAGTAATATTTGGTAACAACTTGTTCATTAGCATCCATCAGAATATGTGATACTAGATTGAGCATCGCTATTTTAGTGTGGTGAGCCTTTATCAATATGGATATTGCCACGACCCATTCTCAGACCACGGATGTCAGTCTGTTCGTTATCAAAGCGCAGCTTTACCTGCCGAGAGGACCTCATGCAGCCCACTAGCACAGCCCCGAATACGCATCTGTACGGATTATTGCTGATGGTGCTGGCCATCACTCTGATGGGCCAGTTTGGCCACCAGTTGTGGACCCCCGACGAGCCTCGTGAGGCGGCCATCGCCTGGGAGATGTTCACCAGCCGTGAACTGGCCATCCCGACACTGGGCGGCAGCAGCTTCATCGAAAAACCGCCCCTCTATTACATCCTCACCATTCCCTTTCTTGCCCTTCTCCACAACAACCTCGGCGTCACGGTGGCGCTGCGTCTGGTGGGAGCGCTGTGGGCCATGGCAACCCTGCTGTTCACCGGCCTGTTGGCCAGACGGGTACTGGGCTCCAGCACTGCCGCACTCTGGTCGGTGATCGCCCTGGGCACCATGGAGGGCTTCATCATGAACAGCCACTGGATCCGGGTCGATACCAGCCTCGCCTTTTTCGTCGCTTTCACCATGTGGGCATTTGCCGAATGGTATCTGGCGGATCGCCAGCACATGCTCTGGTGTGCAGGGCTTGGGCTCTCCCTCTGCTTTCTGGTCAAGGGCCCCATCGGTCCCATCACCCTCTTCTTCGGCTGGCTGGCGCTGTTTCTGCCGGCACTCAAACGCCAACTTGCACACCAGGAGGGAGGCCGCTTCGTGATACAGCACCTCGGCATGACCCTTCTGTTTGTCGCCCCCATCGCCGGCTGGCTGCTGGCCCTGTGGCAGCATCCTGAGGGAGAGTCGCTCTGGCAGCAGTGGTTCTGGCAAAATCAGGTGGGCAGGTTGACGGGCAGCTCGGCCGAGCTCGGTCACATCAAGCCCGGTGAATACCTCTTTTACCTTGGCGGGCTGGCCGAATACACCCTGCCCTGGCTGCCCCTGGTGCTGCTCTGGTGCTGGCAGACCCTCAGGCAGAAGCAGTGGAGCGCCTCCCGCCTGTTTCTGCTGAGCTGGGCGCTGGGCACCCTGCTGCTGCTCAGCATTGCCTCCACCAAGCGGACTCTCTACCTCTTTCCACTGATGCCGGTCTTTGCCCTGATGATCGGGCAACTGAGCGTCTGCTGGCCTCGCTGGCTCAATGGTTATGGCCGTGGCTGGACCTTGTTCATGTTCCTGTTTGCACTGGCGCTACTGACGGCCCCCTTTTATCTGCCGCTGTTGCCGCTGGAAATACCCGATAACGTGCTCAGGGTCATCAGTACGCTGGGCTGGCGGCATGTATTTGCGGCCATATTACTTATCTTTGCAGTAGAACAGTTGTGGCGCTGGCGCGAAATACACAGTGCAACCTTGCTGGCCAGCGCAGCCGGCATTATGTTTATGCTGACGTTTATTCTGGCCTACCCCGCCATTGATGCTGCCAAGAATATGAAAGATGACACCCAACACTTCTTGGTTAAAATACCGCTAGAACAACGCGCCAATATTGCCGGCTGGCAATTTGGTGAAACCGAACGCGGATTATTTTCGGTATATGGCAACTGGCAAATAACCAATGTCGACAAGGCCCGCCTCAATGCTATTTTGACCTGCAAGGACCCCGTCTATACCAGCCTGCTCATCAACCAGGATGACCCGCATTTCCAGCTGGCCCAGTTGCTGGCAGAGCTGCCTTACCAGCTGCTGGCGACAGGCCACCCCAGGGTGGACAAGGATGCCCGAGCCATCTATTGGGTGAAGGGACGCTGCCTGCCTTGATGATCCCCCCCTGCATGGCTGGGGTAGCACTTCACAGTTGCGCGCCAGCAGACGACCAAACAAGACCGGCTATCGCCTTGCAAACCGGATAAAAAAACACAGCGGATACATTTCTGTATCCGCTGTGTAGTCTGGTCACGCCGTCATCTGCAAGAAACGCGGTACGGCGCGCTCTGCCAAGCCGAGCTTAGAACGGCATCTTGAAGCCGGGGGGCAGTTGCATGCCGCCGGTCAGTTCGCCCATCTTGCTCTTGTTCTGCTCTTCCACGCGACGCACGGCATCGTTGACAGCTGCGGCCACCAGATCTTCCAGCATCTCTTTGTCATCTTCCATCAGGCTCGGGTCGATCTCGATGCGGCGCACGCTGTGGCTGCCGGCCATGGTGACCTTGACCATGCCAGCGCCGGCTTCACCGACCACTTCCATCTGGGCAAGCTGCTCTTGCATCTTCTGCATGCGCTCTTGCATCTGTTGGGCCTGTTTCATCAGGTTCCCCATTCCACCTTTACCAAACATATGTCGTCTCTCGTCTTGAAATCCGGCATCCAGCGCCGGGCCGTGGGTTTACCCGTCCTAAGTGGGGACAGCCAAACCATTTTTCAACCGGGCACCAGGCCCGGCATGGTGTTTGTCAGCGACTCAGCGGCTCTATGCTGTCGTGGTGAAGCACGGCGCCGAATCGCTGCTGCAAAAATTGCACGTTGGGATCCTGCTCCAGATCTCGGGTGACCTGCTCACGCACCCCGAGATAGAGGCGATGTTCTATCTCCAGCGGCGTCTCCTGCTCGGGCACACTGCCCAGCGTGACCGCCACCTGCACCGGTTGCCCCAGCTCGGGGCCGATGATCTCGGCCAGATCGGCGCACGCCCTGTCGCTGATCAGATGGCGCTGCTCCGGTTTGAGGGTCAACAGTACCTTGTCCCCCTGCTGGCTCATGACCGAGTTGATGGCCAGCTGACGCAGCCGACCACCGACACCGGTGCGGGCAATCAGCTCGGCCCAGGGATCGCCACAGCTGTTCAGCAGGGAGGACGGGATCAATCTGGCCACCACTTCTCCCGCTTGCGGCTGGCTGTCACCCTCCAGCTCGTCCCAGTCGATGGTTTCCATCACCGAGACCGCTGGTGCCGGCTCGCTGGCAACGACCTCGCGAGAGGCCGTCACGGGAGCCGCAACAGGCGCAGCGCTAACCTGCCGAGGTGCACTGCCGTCCAGATCCCAGGGCGGCAGATCGTCTGACTGAGGACGTGTCACGGCCGCGGGGACAGGTACCGGTGAAGCCGCTTGGGCAGCCCGCTCCGGCAGAGGGGCGCTGGCAAACGCATCGCTGAAACCTTGGCTCAAATACTCTTCGTAGTCGCTGCCGCTCTCTTCATAGGCATCGAGCGGCGGCAAGTCGTCATACCCCGTCTGCGGGGCTGGCCGGGCAGACGTCTGCCCTTGCCCATCAACTCGCGCCGGTTGCGGCTCGAACGCCGGGGATGACGTGGCGGAAACTGACTGTATTGCAGTTGCCGGTCTGGCGGCTGCCACCGGTTTGGCGGGCGCTGCGCGCACAGCGCTGGTCGCCGCAGACGGTTCGCTGCGCAGGCGACTGCGCAACAGATTGCGCTTGCCAAGCAGGCTTTGCATGCTGGAGACCGTCGAGGGAACGGCTTCTGCGTCGGCCACCACCTCGGCCTGCGCAATTGGCTCGGGCTCGGCCATGACAGGCATTGAGGGGGGAGCCACAGACGGCTCTGCCGGCAGGTCGCCGGACGCGGCCGGCAACGTAACCGCCTCGTAGCCCATCTGCTCGGCCTCGCGCAGCAACTCATCCTGCTCGGCAAACAGCGGATCCAGCTCGGCGCCGTTATCCTGTCTATCCGGCGCTGGCTCGACAGCTGTAGGCTCGGCCATCACCACAGGGGCCATGGTCGCTGCAGGCGCGGTGGCGGCAACCGCAGACGAAGCCAGTGGCGCTGCGCTGGCAGCCGGGGCCGGCTCAGCCCCCTGGGGCTTTCCCGGCGCCGCTGCGCCACTTCTCGCCTCTGTCGCAAACCCTCCCATGGCGGGGGGCAGCGCCGTCAGGCTGGCAGGGTGCAGTACTTCGCGCCGGGGCGAGAAGGCCAGCATCCGCAGGCAGGTCATCTCCAGTGCGGTGCGGCCATCGGGGGCCCAGGGCAGATCCTTGCGACCGCCCAGCACGATCTGATAGCAGAGCTGCACCTCTTCCGGGCTCATGGCCTGGGCCAGCTGCAGCAGGGCATCGGCGTCCGCCCCCTGCTCCTGCACGGTGGCGGGCAGCAGCTGCGCCATGGCGATGCGATGGAGCAACCCTTCCAGCTCGGCGTGCAGCTGATCAAAATCGGGGCCCAGGGTGGCGATTTCGGTGATCTTGGCCATGGTGGCCGGCGCATCCTGGCGCAGCACCGCCTCCAGCAGCTGGTGCAGATGGCGATGATCGAGCGTGCCCAGCATGGCCAGCACGCTGTCGAGGCGCACGCTGCCATTGCCGTGGGCCAGCGCCTGATCGGTCAGGCTCAGGGCATCGCGCATGCTGCCGTCAGCCGCCTTGGCCAGCGCCAGCAGGGCGCGTGGTTCAAAGGGTTGCCCCTCCTGATCCAGCACCCATTCGAGCTGCTTGGCGATCTGGGTCTGATCCAGACTCTTCAGATGAAACTGCAGGCAGCGCGAGAGGATGGTGATCGGCAGCTTCTGCGGATCCGTGGTTGCCAGCAGGAACTTCACATAGGGGGGCGGCTCTTCCAGGGTTTTCAGCAGGGCGTTGAAGCTGTGGCGCGACAACATGTGCACTTCATCGATGAGATAGACCTTGAAGCGGCCACGGGCCGGCCGGTACTGCACGTTGTCGAGCAGTTCGCGGGTATCTTCCACCTTGGTACGCGACGCAGCATCGATCTCCAGCAGGTCGACGAAGTTGCCCTGATCGATCTCGCGGCAGGTGTCACACACCCCGCACGGGTGGCTGCTGATCCCCTGCTCGCAGTTGAGGCTCTTGGCCAGGATGCGGGCGATAGTAGTCTTGCCGACCCCGCGGGTGCCGCTCAGCAGATAGGCGTGATGCAGCCGTCCCTGATCCAGGGCGTTGGTCAAGGCGGTCAGCACATGGTGCTGGCCTACCACTTGTTCAAACGTATGGGGGCGCCATTTACGCGCCAGAACCTGATAGCTCATAGATCTCGATGCAGGGATGACAAGGCATTGAGGCTGGATGCTAACACAAATGCGGGGCGGGCTGTATCGGCTATCGGCCAGGGCGAGAGGGATCGCTTGAATTTCAAACCGATGCCCGTACGGGCACCGGTCTGGACGCAGGCAGGCTGACGAGACCTGCCTGCTTGGTGAAACTGGGGGCTTATTCGCCCGGCAGTTCGACCAGAGAAACCACCTTGACGCCGGCGGCAGTCAGGCGAGCATCACCACCGAGGGACGGCAGGGAGATAATGAAAGCGGCATCAACCACTTCACCGCCTGCGCGGCGAATGAGCTTGACGGTGGCATCGACGGTGCCGCCGGTGGCCAGCAGATCGTCCACGACCAGCACCTTGTCACCGGGCACGATGGCGTCGGTGTGCAGTTGCAGGGTGTCGGTGCCGTATTCGAGGGCGTAGGACTCTTCGATGACGGCGCGGGGCAGTTTGCCCGGCTTGCGAACCGGCACGAAGCCCAGACCCATGGCGTAGGCAACCGGCGCACCGAAGATGAAGCCGCGCGCTTCGGTACCGACAATCTTGGTGATCCCTTGATCACGATAGTGATTGGCCAGCAGATCGATGGTGGCCTTGAAGGCATCGGCATTCTCGATCAGGCTGGTGATGTCGCGAAACAGGATGCCCGGCTTCGGATAGTCGGGAATGGTCTTGATGCTCGCTTCGATAAATTTCAGGGTTTCCGGATTCATGGTTTGACCGTTTGTTTTTCGACGCAGATGGTCGTTTCTCTCAGCTTCCCGCCAGCGGGAAATAAAAAGGCCCGTCACGCAAAAATGACAGGCCGACTCCATAGCATTATTGCCGCAATAGCTTAGGGACTTCACTTCTCCATTGCAACTGGCTCCAGCACCGGCAGACGCATTAACCAGGTGAGCAGGATCACCATTATGGCAATGAGCAGCAGCCTGACCCACAGCAGGGGGACCACCGCCAGCGACACCGAGAAGGAGAACAGAATGAAGAGGATGGCACGCCGCCGCGCATGGCGGCGAATGCCGCGATACTGCTGCCAGTCGGCAATGGGCGGCCCAAACCAGGGATGGGCCAGCAGCCAGCGGTGAAAACGAGGGGACGAGCGGGCAAACAGGGCCGCCGCCAGCAACATGAAGGGCGTGGTCGGCAGCAGGGGCAGCACGATGCCGATGATGCCGGTCACGAATGCCAGCCAGCCCAACCCCATCAAACACCAACGTTTCATCACAACCCCTCTTGCATACCCTTGCGTCATCCTAACAGGATCCACCCCCATGTTGACAACGATTCCCATTACCACGGCAACTGATGTCCTGGATTGCGCTGCTTGCGCGCCAGTCATGGCCTTAACCTGCCCCCTTCCCGTGGCGTGACGGCTGACAACCTGCCCCGTTACTACTACAATCTGCGCTCTTTTTCTCTGTTTGCCCTTCGGAACCGGTTATGCGCGTTATTTTGGCCCCCATGCAGGGGGTGCTGGATCACTTGATGCGGGAGGTGCTCACCTCCGTCAACGATTACGACCTCTGCGTCAGCGAATTCATTCGGGTGGTCGATCAGCTGCTGCCGGCCAAGGTGTTTCATCGCCTCTGTCCCGAGCTCAAGCAGGACGGCAAGACCCGGGCCGGCACCCCGGTGCGGGTACAACTGCTGGGCCAGCACCCCGAATGGCTGGCCGAAAACGCGCTGCGGGCCATCGAGCTCGGTTCCCCCGGCGTCGATCTCAACTTCGGCTGCCCCGCCCCCACGGTCAACAAGAGCAAGGGGGGCGCCGTGCTGCTCAAAGAGCCCGACACCATCTATCGCATCGTCAAGGCGGTGCGCGAAGCGGTGCCTGCCCATCTGCCGGTGAGCGCCAAGATCCGCCTCGGCTACGATGACAAGGAGCTCTATCTGGAGAACGCCCAGGCCGTTCATCAAGGCGGCGCCAACGAGCTGGCGGTGCATGCCCGCACCAAGCGCGAAGGCTACAAGGCGCCGGCCCACTGGGAGTATGTGGACGCCATTCGCCGTGCCCTGCCCATTTCCGTCACCGCCAACGGCGAGATCTGGGATCATGCGGATGCCCTCGCCTGCGCCCAAGTCTCCGGCTGCGATACCCTGATGGTGGGTCGCGGCGCCATCTCCCTGCCCAATCTGGCCAACGTGATGAAGACCGGCTGCGCCCACATGAGCTGGGCCGAGGTACTGCAGCTGATGGTGAGCTACACCGAGCAGGACTTGGCGAGCGAGAAGGCAGACTACTACCCGAGCCGGATCAAGCAGTGGTTCAGCTATCTCAAGCGGGAGTATCCCGAGGCGGATCGGCTGTTTGGGGAAATCCGGGTACTCAAGGAGACCCATCCCATCCGGGATGCCTTGCTGCAGGCGTCGAAAACTGTGATCTAACCGTCCTTTACTTGACGCATATCATCTTGATAATCCTGTCGCTTCCCTATACTGCCCCAGATTCGTAATTCGTCTGTTGGGGGCTAGTGTGTGTGAAATGACGCAAGCTCAGTTGGCCGTGTGGCGTGATCGCCTGCTGACTGACTGGGCGCAAGTAAGAGAAGAGCTGATCGGTCAGCTCAAAGCCTGTCGGCGTGACGAGTGGGCAGAAAAGGTGGATCACTGCGAGCGGGATCAACTGGTGGATCTGACCAGCCGTCTCGACTTGCCCAAGGTGGAGCAGAGCGTGGCTCGCCTCAAGCGCATCGATGCCGCCCTCTGTCAGATGGATCTGGGCCTCTATGGCCTCTGTTCCGACTGCGAGGAGCCGCTGGCCATCGAACAGCTGGAACAGGACCCGACCCTGCAACGCTGCCCGCGCTGCGAAGCCCGCTATCGCAAGGGATTCCACGCCCACGAACTCTGAGGGATGCACGTCCGTGCATCCTCTTCTGCGGGCTGGTCAGCCCGACATTTCTATTCAATAATCAACAACAACCACGCTGAACAGGGACATCTCCGTGTACAGAGTCTTGTTGTTATGGTGTTTGTGCTGCTCCGCCTGGGCGCAAGAGTCGCTGCTGGTAGGCTGGTCAAGCTGGCACCCGTTCAGCTTTCGCGACGAACAGCAGCAACTGCAGGGGCTGGATATCGACCTGCTGGAAGCCATCTTCAACCGGGCTGGGTTTCACGCCAACTACAGCGAGATGCCCTGGGCCCGCGTGCTGCGCGAGCTGGAGTTCGGTACCATCCAACTGACCATGTCCGCCAACCAGACCGCCGAGCGCGACCTGTATGCCCGCTTTACCCTGCCCTATCGCAATGAAGAGACCGTGCTGCTCATCCGCCGTCAGGACAAGGGTCGCTGGCAGGAGATAACACAGCTCTCCGACTTGCTCTCCCGGCCGGACTTCACCATCGGCCTGCTGCGTGATTTTGATTACGGCACCGATTTTCGCACCTTCATGCAGTCACCCCAGATGCAGCAGCGACTGCTGGTCAGGCTGAAAACGGAGCCGCTGATCAAACTACTGCTGGCCGGCCGGATCCAGGGGGTTGTCATGGACCCCATGGGATTGCAGCAGCTCAATCTGGCCGGGATCCCCCTCGATCAACTGACCCCCCTGCTCGACATCCAGCAGACCCCAGTCCACCTGATGTTGAGTCGTCGCACCACCACGCCACAGCAACTGCAACGGCTTGATGAGGCGATCCGGGCGCTGCTGCAGAGCCCGGTGTACGGGCAGATCCTGGCTCGCTACCGCTATCCGCTGCAGTAACGCCGACAAAAAAAGGGGCCCCGAGGGCCCCTTTTTCTGTTTTGTGATCACTGTGCCAGCAAGTGGCCAACCAGTTCATGGCGCCAGCCCTGCAGCAGCATCGGCTTGTCGGCCCGGGCGCGCTCTTCGTCGCTCATGCGCCAGCTCCAGGTGAAGTACTGGTGAATGATCTTCTTGCTGGCCACCAGCTCGGGCGGAATGTTGCTGGCCTTGGCCTTCTCTTCCACCATCCCCTTGATCCGCTTGAGCTCGGCCTTGTACTGGGGGTAGTCCACCAGCCGGCGAATGGGCTCGGGCCAGCTGTCGGGATCGCTCTGCTGAGCTGCGGCCACGATGTCGAGCATCCGCTTGCCGTGGATCTTGATCTCGATGGGGGCCAGCCCCAGCTCGTTCAGATCGCGCAGCGACGTGGGTCTGCGCTCCGCCACCTTGAACAGGTGCAGCTCTTTGACCACGAAGTTGAGGGCCAGATCACGGCGCACTGCCTCCTGCTGACGCCAGGCGGCCAGCTCACGCAGGATCGCCAGCTCACGACGCCCCAGTTGCCAGGCATTGACGATGTCGAGATAGGCCTGGCGAGGATCGCTGGTCTGGGTCTTGCGGGCGGAGTGGTTCTGGCACTCCTGCTCGAACCAGGCGAACTTGCCGCTCTCATGCAGCTTGGCCATCACCTTCTCGTAGAGTGGTAGCAGATAAAACACGTCGGCCGCCGCGTACTCGAGCTGGCGAGGTGTGAGCGGGCGCGCCAGCCAGTCGGTGCGGGCCTGATCCTTTTCCAGCTCCACCGCGAGAAACTCGTTGACCAGGGCGCCAAAACCGACCGATACCCCGTAACCCAGAAAGGCGGCGGCCAGCTGGGTGTCGTGCATCTGGTTGGGCAGATGGCCCGCCTGATGCTGGATAAGCTCCAGATCTTCACCGGAGGCGTGCAAGATGGCGATCTGCCCTGCCCGGCCGAGCCGTTGCCAGAGGGAGGAGAGATCCAGCGTCAGCGGATCCAGCAGTGCCAGATGCTCACCGTCATAGATCTGGAACAGGCCCAGCTGGGGATAGTAGGTGCGGGTGCGAACGAATTCAGTATCGATGGCCAGGGGAACGTCGGCCAGGGAGGCGAGATACTGCTCCAGTTCGGCTTGCTGTGAAATGAGTTGATAGTGCATCTGTGCCTGCGCGTTGATCAGGGCCAAAAGAAAAAACCGTGGGCTGACCCACGGTTTTGCATAACGACGGCATGCTGCTTGGCAGCGCCACGCCGGTTACTGCTTGGCAATCTCCTCGTCGCGCAGCACGCGGCGCAGGATCTTGCCCACATTGGTCTTGGGAAGTTCGTCACGAAATTCTACCAGTTTCGGTACCTTATAGGCAGTCAGATGTTTGCGGCAGTGAGCAATAATCTCGTCTTCCTGCAGCTTTGCATCTTTCTTGACCACGAAGATCTTCACCAGCTCGCCGGAGACCTTGTGCGGCACGCCGACGGCGGCCACTTCCAGCACTTTCGGGTGCAGCGCCACCACGTCTTCAATTTCGTTCGGATACACGTTGAAGCCGGAGACCAGGATCATGTCCTTCTTGCGATCGACGATCTTGAAGAAGCCCTGCTCGTCGCACACCGCGATGTCGCCGGTACAGAGCCAGCCATCCTGCATCACCTCGGCGGTGGCTTCCGGCCGCTGCCAGTAACCGCTCATCACCTGCGGGCCGCGTACCTGCATCTCGCCGGGTTTGCCAAGCTCGTGGATCACCTGACCTGCATCATCCACCAGACGAATGTCGGTAGAGCAGACTGGCAGACCGATGGAGCCGTTGTAGTCGAGCAGATCATAGGGGCAGACGCTCACCAGTGGCGAACACTCGGTCAGGCCGTAGCCTTCCAGCAGCGGCGTATCGGTCAGCCCTTTCCACTGTTCGGCTACCGCCCGCTGCACCGCCATGCCACCACCTATGGTCAGCTTCAGGCGGGAGAAGTCCATCGACTGGAACTCCCCATTGTTGACCAGCGCATTGAACAGGGTGTTGACCCCGGTGATGCAGGTAAAGGGGTACTTTCTGATCTCTTTGACAAAGCCCGGGATGTCGCGCGGGTTGCTGATGAGCAGGTTGTAACCGCCGATGCGCATGAACAGCAGGCAGTTCACGGTCAATGCAAACACGTGATAGAGCGGCAGTGCGGTGACCACGAACTCCTTACCCCGCTCCAGCATGGGGCCGTATACCCCGAGGCACTGCTCGACGTTGGCGATGAGATTGCGGTGAGTCAGCATGGCCCCCTTGGAGAGGCCGGTGGTACCGCCGGTGTACTGCAGGAAGGCCAGATCGTCGTTATTGATCTCGGGCTTGATGTACTGCAGATAGCGGCCCTTGGCCAGCGCCTGGCGCATGGTGCTGGCGTGGGGCAGATTGTATTTGGGCACCAGCTTCTTGACGTATTTCACCACGAAGTTGACCAGGGTGCCCTTGGCCAGACCCAGGTTGTCCCCCATGCGGGTCAGGATCACGTGCTTGACCGGGGTATCGTAGACCACTTTTTCCAGGGTATGGGCAAAGTTGGAGACGATGACGATGGCCTTGGCACCGGAGTCCTTGAGCTGATGTTCCAGCTCGCGCGGGGTGTAGAGCGGGTTGACGTTGACCACTATCATGCCGGCACGCAGGATGCCGAACACCGCGATGGGGTACTGCAGCAGGTTGGGCATCATCACAGCGACCCTGTCACCCTGGCTGAGCTTGAGCTCGTTTTGCAGGTAGGCGGCAAAGGCGCGGGACTGCTCTTCGAGGCGACGGTAGGTAATGGTCTGCCCCATGTTGACGAAGGCAGGCTGGTCGGCGAATTCGTTCACCGACTCTTCAAACATTTCGACCAGGGAGCTGTATTGGTCTGGATTGATCTCGGCGGGCACCCCTTCTGGATAACGCTTCAGCCAGACTTTTTCCACGAACTTCTCCTGCATAACTAGCACCTGTGCGCTCACTGTGTTGCCTCCGTCCCTGTTCACATCCATTTCAAGCAGTTGTTTTAAGCTCATACTCTAATGCCGCCCATATTTACATAGGGCAACATCAATTAACAGCAAATTAACAACGGAAAAATGTGAGGGAGAAGACAAACCTGGAATTATTGAAAGCCGTCGATTCTACCGAATTTGACAAAATTTTTCGATACAAACCGCGGTCTCTGCCGAATTTTCCATATGAAAATGGTGGTTTCCCGCCAAAACGACCCGCTCTATCTGGGTAAACGCGGCATGACGCTGTTGCCACTGCGCCTGCAGGCTGGCAAAACCCTCTGCACCGGCGATAAACAGTACCGGGCAACGGATGGCCCGGATCAGCGCCTGGGCCTGCCCTTCGCTCATGCGCATGGGGGAGAGATCCCGCAAACAAGGATCGCTGCGCCAATGCCAGCGCCCTGCCCGTACTTCCAGCTGCCGCTCGCAGATGAGGCGTGCCGAACCTGGGTCAATGTCGGCCACCTTGCAACGCGCCGCCACCGCTTCATCGATGGACGCAAAGCCCAGGGAGGCTCGCTCGCGGGTGCGACTGCGATTCAGGATGGCGCGGCGCAGTTGCTCCGGCACCGCCTCGTCGGGTTGGCTGAGAGGCCCGAGCCCCTCCAGCAGGATGAGTCGCTCCACCTGCTCGGGGAAGACCCCGGCATAGGCGGAGGCGATCAAGGCCCCGAGGGAGTGGCCAAGCAGCGTGAAGGCCGTCCAGCCCGCCGCCTGAGCGATCTGGTAGAGATCGTCCAGCCAGTCGACAAAGACATAGGGCGTGCTCTTGTGATCCGAGCGACCGTGCCCCGGCAGATCGATGCAGACCAGCTGAAAGTGGGTCAGATAGGGGGCAAGGGGCACAAAGCTCGCACTGTTGTCGAGCCAGCCATGTAGCGCAACCAGCAAGGGTTTGCTGGTCTGCTCATCCGGCATTGGCTGACTCTCAAGCAAGGCCACCCGGCGGCCATCGGCCAGGGTCAGGAAACGCTCCTGCAGCACGGTCTTCACTCCTGGTCCTAGCGGCGCAGCGGCCGTCTCGGCCAGTAGGGATCATAGAAGGGGTCGTAGAAGTAGGGATCCACATAGCGAACCTCTACCTCCTTGACCGGCGGCCACAGCTTGCTGCCCGTCACCTTGAGCACCGAGAAGCGGTATTTGTGCTCGCCTATCTGGCTGTCGAGCGGCTTGTCGATGGTGCCAAGCACCGTCAGGCTGCGCCCCTTGGCATAGAGGGTCGGGTCGACAAAGCCCTGCATGATGGCCAGAAAACGGCCCGGGCTCTGCTCGGTCTGCTCTGGCACCCCGTTGGACTTGAGCGGCAGATAGACCACCTCGATGACGCTCTGATCCGCCTTGTTGTGTACTGCCGAGATGACCCCGCTCCAGCGGGCCGGTTTGCCCTCCAGGCCGGCAAGGGCCGGCTGGTAGGCCACCAGCTGGTTGGCGGGCTCATAGGCCAGCTCTTTCGGGACCGAGCTGCAGGCACCGAGCAAGAGCCCTGCGGCCCCCATCACCATTGCACGCTTCAACATGTCACGCTCCTCTGGCCGGATGAAACCGGCCTGTCAACCACCCGCAATGGGGCATGTTCCCAGCGGCGTGAGCGACATGCCTGCCACTCCCGCCCTTATTCGCGACCCGGCAGCTTCTTCCAGGTCACCTTGTCACGCAAATAGACCGGGGTCGCCTGCTCCACCGCCACCGCTTCGCCCGCCAGCCAGGCGCTGCGCGCCAGTGGCAGCATGTCTTCTGCCGCCGGGAAACGCACCTGACTCGCTACCAGCTCGTCGGCAAGACCACTCAAAATCTCGCCATAGGTCTCAAAACCGGTGCCGACGCAGGTCACCCGACCCGCCAGCTTGCCACGGACGTCAACCAGTGCCGCGGGATCGCTCACCACCTCGTCGCCCACCAGCTGCATGCGGCCGTCGATCAGCTCATAACGGCCGAAATAGACCTCGTTCATCCGCGCATCGATGGCGGTCAACACCTGTTCGGCGCCATCCAGTCGGTGGGCGCCTTGCGCCATGGCGGCCAGGGTGGAGATGCCGATCAGCGGCACGCCGGCCCCAAATGCCAGGCCCTGCGCCACACCGATGCCGATCCGCACCCCGGTAAAGGAGCCGGGACCACGGCCAAAGGCAATGGCATCGAGCTCATCCAAGGTTATCCCGGCGTCGTCCAACACAGCCTGAACCATGGGCAGGATCTTGCGGGTGTGATCCCGCGGCGCCTCCTCCCAGCGGGAGAACACCTGCGCCCCCACCAGCAAGGCGGCGGAGCAGGCTTCGGTGGCGGTATCAACGGCCAGGATCTTCAACTCGTTCATGCTTTCCAATCTCTATAAAATCAGTCAATTACATAATCTGCAAGCAGACAGTGCCAGCAGTTTTTCAAAATGTTGCAAGGCTTGGCCGGCCGCGGCCGCGCAAACGCGATCACCGACCGGCGAGCGCCTGCTGCTCAAAGAAATTCCCCAGCATCGCCAGCTCCCGGGTCCGTGGAATGGCGGGCAGACTCTTGATAAAGGTGGCACCGTAGGGCTTGTTGACCATGCGGGGATCACAGATGACCAGTACTCCGTGATCACTGCGATCACGGATGAGCCGCCCCACCCCCTGTTTCAAGGCGATCACCGCCTTGGGCAACTGGATATCGGCGAAAGGATCGCCGCCCCTGAGCTTGCAGTCGTCCACTCGCGCTTTAAGCTGCGGATCATCGGGGCTGGCAAACGGCAGCTTGTCGATGATAACACAGGAGAGCGCCGCCCCCCGCACGTCGATCCCCTCCCAGAAGCTGCTGGTCGCCACCAGCACGGCGCGGCCATTCTCGACGAACTCCTTGAGCAATCGCTGCTTGTTGTCCTCCCCCTGCAGCAGGACGGTACGGCCGATCTCCCGGCGCAGCACCTCGGCCACCTGCCGCATTACCTGATGGCTGGTACAGAGAAAAAAACAGCCCCCCGGCGTCTTGTTGATGAGCGGGATCATCAAATTGGCCAGCTGCTCGCCACGGCCAAAGGCATTGGGCTCGGGCAGAAAGCGCGGCACGCACAGCCGCGCCTGCTCGCTATAGTCGAACGGGCTGTCGAGAATAAGCTCGGCACTGCCAGCCAGTCCCAGCTCGGCTTTGAAGTGATCAAAGCGCATGTCCACCGTCAGGGTGGCCGAGGTAAACACCCAGGCGACCTCTGGGCGCAGCACCTCGGCGCCAAAGCGCTCGGCCACCGACAGCGGGGTCAGGTTGAGGGTGAAATGGAGCCGCGAGCAGTCGTACCAGTAGGAGAAACCGGTCTGGTTGATGGCCAATACCTCTCCCAACCGGGTGCGCAGCTCACTGATCCGCTCGAAACAGTGATCCAGCTGCTCGCCGCGCCCGAGCGCCAGTTTCAGCACCTCGTAGCAGAGTCCGAGGGCATCGTTGAGGCGGGCCAGCGCCTGGCCCCAGAGCGGCTGGCGCAGCATGTCGCGGGTGTTGCCGCGCCCACCGTCCACCCCGAAGGCGAGCCGCAGATCCTGGCTGGCAATGGCAAGCCGGTCGGCCGCCTTGCCGAGCTGGGCCATGTCGTGGGCCTCGGCCCGATAGGCGAGCTGGATATCCTGCGCCAGATCCAGGATGGTGCGGCTGCCCACCGATTTGCCGAAGTAGTTGGTGGCGATCTCGGGCAGCTGGTGCGCTTCGTCAAACACGTAAACCTGTGCTTCGGGCACCAGCTCGCCAAATCCGGTGTCTTTGACCGCCATGTCGGCGAAGAAGAGGTGGTGGTTGATCACCACAACCTGGGCATCCATGGCACGGCGGCGGGCCACCACCAGATGGCAGTCGTCGTAATAGGGGCAGTCGCGACCGAGGCAATTTTCATTGGTGCTGGTGACGTGCGCGAGGATTTCGGCGTTCTCCTGCAGCCCCGGAATATCCCCCACGTCGCCGTTGTCGGTGGCGGTGGACCAGGACTTCACCTTGACCAGATCATTGAGCACTTCCGGTTTTTGCAGGTGGGATTCGCTGAGCAGCCGGTTCATCCGCTCGATGCACAGATAGTTGCTGCGCCCCTTGAGCAGGGCCACCGGCGGGGTATAGGAGAGCGCCCCCGTGATGGTGGGGAGATCGCGGTAGAAAAGCTGCTCCTGCAGGTTCTTGGAGCCGGTGCTGATCACCACCCGTTTGCCGGATTCCAGCGCCGGCACCAGGTAGGCGTAGGTCTTGCCGGTACCGGTGCCCGCCTCCACCAGCAAGCGACCATGCTCCTTGATGGCACGCGCCACCGCCTCGGCCATCTCCAGTTGCGGGGCACGGGCTTTGAAGCCGTCGATATGGCTGGCCAGAGGGCCGTCTGGCTTGAACAGGGTCTGGATGGTCAAAAGGGCGTCCCGCAGCAAAAGGGGGCATTATGCCAAAAGTGTGGCAAAAGCGGGACTGATTCTGCGCCTAGACGAAGAGATCGATCTGGTGATCGGGATCCGGCTTGTGATCGTCCTCTTCAGATGCTGGCTGATCACGCTTGGCCGATGGATAAGGCTGCTGGCGCTGCTGGGAGTCACCGTTGTCGGTGCTGGTCTTGCGCAGCTGATGCTTCTGGCTGATCTGGGTCACTTCCCGCTTGATGTCGTCACTGCTCGGGGCAGCCGGTGCCCGGGGCAGAATGGGGAATAACAGGTCCTGACTGGGCATGATGTCGCCTCCTCTGGCTCACCTTGTCTAGTTATCGACCAGAGAACCGTTTTCTCAACTTTAATCGACCAAATCACATTTTCCGGTTGCTTTTTCCGTCAAGGCAGGTAGTTTAAATCGGGCGTCAACTACGACATCTTATTTGTAAAGGATTGATTACATGCAGTTCACCAGCCTGAAGACTCATCACCACCATCATCATCCCGAATAGTCTTTCAGGAGGTTGACTGCTGGAAGACACTTAACTGGTGACTTCCAAAAGGACCGCAAGATTCATAAGCCCTCGGAAGCACTGACTTCCGAGGGCTTTTTCGTTTTTGACTAGAAGGAAATCGAGCAATGGAAACACAACGTCTGCGCATCGCCATGCAAAAATCCGGTCGCCTGAGCCAGGACTCCCAGGCCCTGTTCAAGAGCTGCGGCCTCAAGATCAACCTGCGCGAACAGCGCCTCATCGCCCATGTCGAGAACATGCCCATCGACATCCTGCGGGTACGCGATGACGACATCCCGGGGCTGGTGATGGAAGGGGTGGTCGACCTTGGCATCATCGGCGAGAACGTGCTGGAAGAGGTGCAGCTCATCCGCGCCTCCCAGGGCCAGCCCTTTGCGGTCAAGACCCTCAAGCAGCTCGACTTCGGCGGCTGCCGCCTCTCCCTGGCGGTACCGGACGACGTCACCTACACCGGGCCACAGAGCCTCGCCGGCAAGCGCATCGCCACCTCTTACCCGGGGCTGCTCAAGCGCTTCTTCGACGAAAAAGGGCTCGGCTTCAAGAGCGTGATGCTGGGCGGTTCGGTGGAAGTGGCCCCCCGCGCAGGCCTGGCCGATGCCATCTGCGATCTGGTCTCCACCGGCGCCACCCTGGAGGCCAACGGCCTCAAAGAGGTGGAAGTGATCTACCGCTCCAAGGCGGTACTGGTGCAGGCCCCCAACCCCTTGTCCGATGCCAAGCAGAAGATCATCGACACCCTGCTGCCCCGTATTCAGGGAATGCAGCAGGCGCGCGAGAGCAAGTACATCATGCTGCACGCGCCCAAGGACAAGCTCGATGCCATCACCGATCTGCTGCCGGGCGCCGAGCGTCCCACCATCATGCAGCTGGCGGGCGAGACCAACCAGGTGGCGCTGCACGTCGTCTCCAGCGAGACCCTGTTCTGGGAAACCATGGAACAGCTCAAGGCCCTCGGCGCCAGCTCCATTCTGGTGCTGCCCATCGAAAAAATGATGGAATAAGGAAGGGACATCATGCAGACCCTGATCTGGAAGACCCTCTCCCCCGCCCAGCAGGCCGACGTGCTGACCCGGCCGGCCCTGAGTGACGAAGCCGACATCGGCGCTGTGGTGCGGGAGATCATCGCTGCGGTACGCAGCCGGGGCGATGAGGCCCTGCGCGAGCTGAGCCAGCGCTTCGAGCGCGCCCCGCGCCAGCAACTGCAGGTGAGCGACGCCGAAATCGAGGCCGCCTGCGCCCGCTTGGGTGACGACATCAAGGGCGCCATCGAGGTGGCCATCGCCAACATTCGTACCTTCCACGCCGCGCAAGTGCAACCCGTGGTGCGGGTCGAGACCCAGCCCGGGGTGGTGTGCGAGCTGCGCACCCAGCCCATCAGCCGGGTCGGTCTCTATGTGCCGGGGGGCAGCGCGCCGCTCCCCTCCACCGTGATGATGCTGGCCATTCCAGCAGCTATCGCCGGTTGCCGTGAAGTGGTGCTCTGCACCCCGTCCCCGGCCAGCGACGAGATCCTGTTCGCCGCCCGCGCCTGCGGGGTCGAGAAGGTGTTCGCCATTGGCGGCGCCCAGGCCATCGCCGCCATGGCCTACGGCACCGAAACCATTCCCAAGGTGGACAAGATCTTCGGCCCGGGCAACGCCTATGTGACCGAAGCCAAGGGGCAGGTATCGCGCGACTGGCGCGGTGCCGCCATCGACATGCCCGCCGGCCCCTCCGAGGTGCTGGTCATTGCCGACGAGAGCGCCAACCCCGCCTTCGTGGCGGCGGATCTGCTCTCCCAGGCCGAACACGGCCCCGACAGTCAGGTGGTGCTGGTGACCACCTCGCCGCTGCTGGCCGACGCCATCAACGGCGAGATCAAGCGCCAGCTGGCCAAGTTGACTCGGCGCGATATCGCCGCGCAGGCGCTGGGCAGCAGTCTGGTGATCCTCTGCGACGATCTGGCAGAAGCCTGCGCCATCTCCAACGCCTACGCCCCGGAGCACCTGATCGTACAGACCCGCGCTCCCCGTGATCTACTGGATCAGCTTGAAAATGCCGGCTCCATCTTCCTTGGGGCATGGACACCGGAATCAGTCGGCGATTACGCCAGCGGTACCAACCACACCCTGCCCACCTATGGCTATGCCCGTACCTGCTCGAGCCTGGGCCTCGCCGATTATCAGCGCCGCTACACGGTGCAGGAGCTGAGCGAGCGCGGCATTCAGGGCCTTGGGCCCATCGTCGAACGCATCGCCCAGGCCGAAGGGCTTGATGGTCACAAGAACGCCGTCACCCTCAGGTTGAACGCCCTGGCCGCCGCGTCCCAACAAACAGCACAGCAGAAGGATTTGTCATGAGCATTGCCAACCTGGCGCGCCGCGTGGTGCGGGCCCTCACCCCTTATCAATCCGCTCGCCGCATCGGCGGCAAAGGCCACGTCTGGCTCAACGCCAACGAGGCGCCGCTGGCCTATCCCTTCACCATCGAGGGCAGCCGTCTCAACCGCTACCCCGAGTGCCAGCCGGCCGAGGTGGTGAACGGCTATGCCGCCTACGCCGGGGTCAACCTCGATCAGGTGCTGGTGAGCCGCGGCGCCGACGAGGCCATTGAGCTCTTGATCCGCACCTTCTGCGAAGCGGGTGAAGATCAGATCCTGATCTGCCCGCCCACCTACGGCATGTACGCCATCAGCGCCGAGACCTGCGGTGTCGGTATCGTCGAGCAGCCGCTGACCGCCAGCCGCCAGCCTGACTGGCCCGCCATTGCCGATCGCCTTTCCGACGTGAAGCTGGTGTTCCTCTGCTCCCCCAACAATCCCACCGGAGATCTGGTGGGCCGCGACGGCCTCATCGCCCTGCTGGAGAAAGCGCGGGATCGCGCCATCGTGGTGGTAGACGAGGCCTATATCGAGTTCTGCCCCGAGGCGTCCGTGGTGGACCTGCTGGCTCGCTTCCCCAATCTGGTGGTGACCCGCACCCTCTCCAAGGCCTTTGCCCTGGCGGGGATCCGCTGCGGCTTTACCTTAGGCCATCCCGAGGTGATCGCCATGCTGGCCAAGGTGATCGCCCCCTATCCCATCCCCGAGCCCATCGCCCAGATCGCGGCGCAGGCCCTCTCCCCCATGGGACTGGAGCTGATGCAGGAGCGAGTGGTGGAGCTCAACAAGCAGAAAGCCGCCTTCAAGGCCGCACTGGCAACCCTGCCCTGCGTGAAGGAAGTGTTCGAGGACAAGGGCAACTTCGTGCTGGTGCGCTTTGTGGATGGTGCCGCCGTCTTTGCCGCCATGAAGGCCGCCGGCATCATACTGCGGGATTTCTCGACCAAGCCTGGCCTGGACAACAGCATTCGGGTCACCATCGGCTATCAGGGCGAGATGGATGCCGTACTGGCCGTATTGCGTGACCAGCCCTCTCCCTCTTTTTAAGACAAGGATGTAGCGATGAAGACCCCGTTTTTGTTTATCGACCGCGACGGCACCCTGATTGAAGAGCCGGTCACCGACAAGCAGGTGGACAGCCTCGCCAAGCTGCGCTTCGAGCCCATGGTGATCCCGGTGCTGCGCGAATTGCAGGCCGCCGGCTACGTGCTGGTGATGGTGACCAACCAGGACGGGCTGGGCACCGCCAGCCTGCCGCTGGAGAACTTCCAGCCCCCCCACGACCTAATGATGCACCTGTTCGAATCGCAAGGGGTGAGCTGGGAGCAGGTGCTGATCTGCCCGCACTTCCCCACCGATGGCTGCAGCTGCCGCAAACCTCACCTCGGGCTGGTGAAGGAGTATCTCGCCTCCGGTCGCATCGACTTTGCCAACTCCTTCGTGATTGGTGACAGACAGACCGATCTGCAGCTGGCCGACAACATGGGCATTCGCGGTATTCGCTACCACCCGCAAGATCACGACTGGCTCGCCATCCGTGATCAGCTGCTGTCCAAGGGACGTGTGGCCGAAGTAGAGCGTTACACCAAGGAGACCCGCATTCAGGTTGCGGTGGATTTGGACAAGAGCGGCGGCAACCAGATCGCCACCGGCATCGGCTTCTTTGATCACATGCTGGATCAGATAGCGACCCACGCAGGTTTTCGGCTCAAGCTCAAAGTGAGCGGCGATCTGCACATCGACGATCACCACACAGTGGAAGACGTCGGGCTGGCGCTGGGTCAGGCGCTGCGCCAGGCCCTTGGCAACAAGCGCGGCATCGGCCGCTTCGGCTTCGTGCTGGCGATGGACGAGGTGCAGGCGGTGATCGACGGTCGCCCCCGCCTGGTTGACGGCGCCAATGACAGCACCCAGGCCCCCTCGCTGACCGAGCTGGACGTGGCCACCGCGCTCGACTTGAGCGGCCGCCCCTACTTCGTGTTCGACTGCCCAAGCGGTTTTGGCCGCGACAGCGTGGGCGAGATGGCCACCGAGATGGTGCCCCACTTCTTCCGCTCCCTTTCGGACGCCATGGCCATTACCTTGCAGATGAAGGTGGGCAGCGGCAACACCCACCACCAGGTGGAGGCGCTGTTCAAGGGCTTTGGCCGCGCCCTGCGTCAGGCCATTCAGGTGGAAGGGAGCGAGCTTCCCTCCAGCAAGGGAGTGCTGTGATGGATATAAGCAAGCAGAAGCTGGTCATTATCGACACCGGCTGCGCCAATCTGGCCTCGGTCAGAATGGCATTCGAGCGTCTCGGCGTGCAGCCGCTGGTCTCCAGCCAGGCGGCCGATATCGAGCAGGCGGACAAGCTGATCCTGCCCGGCGTCGGCACTGCGGTGGCCGCCATGAATAATCTCAACGAACGGGGGCTGGTGCCGCTCATTCGCGCCGCCAAGCAGCCGCTGCTGGGTTTTTGCCTCGGCATGCAGATGCTGGCGGAGGCGTCCGAAGAGAGCATGGCGGCCGATGGCAAGACCCATGCCTTGATCGATTGCCTTGGCATAGTACCGGGCAGGATCAAGCTGATGGAGGTGGGCAACCTGCGCCTGCCCCACATGGGCTGGAACCAGATTGAGCACGACGAGACCCATCCTCTGCTCAAGGGGATCCCGAGCGGCAGCTACTTCTACTTCGTGCACTCCTATGCGCTGGAGGTGACCGAGGCGACGCTGGCGACCTGTGACTACGGCAAGCCTTTCACCGCCATCGTGGGCGGGGTTGCAGAGCACAGCAATTTCTTTGGCGCCCAATTCCACCCGGAGCGCTCCGGCGCGGCCGGTGCCCGCCTACTGCAAAACTTTTTGGAGCTGTAACAAGGATGATTATCCCAGCCATTGATCTGATTAACGGCCAAGTCGTGAGGCTCTATCAGGGCGACTACGGCCAGAAGACCGCCTACAGCGACAGCCCGCAGGCCCGCTTCGACGAATATGTTTCCCAGGGGGCGGTGCAACTGCACCTGGTGGACCTTGACGGTGCCAAGGATGCCAAGGCGCGCCAGCTCCCCCTCATCGCCCAGCTGCTGTCGGCCACCGAAGCACCGGTGCAGGTGGGGGGCGGTGTGCGCAGCGAGCAGGATGTGGCTGACCTCTTGGCCGCCGGCGCCAGCCGGGTGGTGATCGGCTCCACCGCCGTCAAATCGCCGGAACTGGTGGCCAGCTGGATGGAAAAATACGGCCCCGAGCGCATCGTGCTGGCACTGGACGTCAACATTGATGCCCAGGGCAATCGCCATATCGCGGTGGCCGGCTGGCAGGAGAACAGCGGGGTGACCATCGAGGCGCTGATCGAGCGCTTTCTGCCCGCCGGTCTCAAGCACGTGCTCTGTACCGACATCAGCCGTGATGGCACCCTCTCAGGCACCAACGTCGAGCTCTACCGGGATCTCTGCGCCCGTTATCCGAGCGTCGGCTTTCAGGCCTCCGGCGGCATTGGCGGCATCGAAGACATCGAGGCGCTCAAGGGTTCAGGGGTCAAGGGGATCATCCTCGGCCGCGCCCTGCTGGAGGGCAAGTTCTCGGTAGGGGATGCCATCGCCTGCTGGGGGAATGGCAGCCTGTAAACAAGCCGCAGCGTCGCCATCAGGACGTCGATTGAGAGAGAGGCTCCCTGCCGGGCCATCCGGCCGGAAGCCTCTTCATCAAGGGGTAAATCGAGGTAAGTCCTTATTACTTGGTAACAATTGACTCTATACTCGAATTCACTGAGACAACGTCACGGAGGACCTATGTTTACATCTCACTCCGCCACCATCCTGATTGTCGATGACTCACCCGAAAATCTGATGGTGCTGACCGACCTGCTCTCTCCCACCTATCGGGTGCTCGCCGCCCAGAGCGGGGAGAAGTGTCTGCGGATCGCCACTGGCAAGACAATCCCGGATCTCATCCTGCTGGATGTGATGATGCCTGGCATGGACGGCTATGAGGTGCTCAAACAGCTGCGTATTACCCCTGCAACCAGTCGTATTCCGGTGGTGCTGCTCACCGCCCTCGCCGACCCCCAGAGCGAGGAGTACGGTCTGTCGCTGGGAGCCGCCGACTACATTACCAAGCCCATCAAACCGGCCATCGTCCAGGCGCGGGTGCGCACCCAGCTGGAGGCCAAACAGGCCCGCGACGGCCTGCAGAATCAGAACGCGGCGCTGGAGGCCGAGGTGGCACGCCGGATGACCGAGAACGACCTCATTCAGCAAGTCTCCATCCGGGCACTCGCCCATCTGGCGGAGATCCGCGACCCCGAGACCGGCAATCACATCTTGCGCACCCAGGGCTACGTCAGGCAACTGGCCTGTGCGCTGGCCAGTCACCCCCGTTTTACCGACACCCTGACCCCCCGCTACATCGATCTGCTGAGCCGCTCGGCGCCGCTGCACGACATCGGCAAGGTGGGCATTCCGGATCAGATCCTGCTCAAACCGGACAAGCTGACCCCGGCGGAGTGGCAGATCATGCGCACCCACGCCAAGCTCGGCAGCGACGCCATCGAAGAGGCCGAGCGGGACATCGAGCAGCCGCTGGTGTTTCTCACCCTGGCCAAGGAGATCGCCCACTGGCATCACGAAAAGTGGGATGGCAGCGGCTATCCCGACGGCCTGCAAGGGGACGCCATCCCGCTCTCGGCCCGCCTGATGGCACTGGCGGACGTGTTCGATGCGCTCATCAATGTGCGAGTCTACAAGGCGGCCATGCCCTATGAAGAGGCGCGCGCCCTGATCCTCTCCGGCAGCGGCCAGCATTTCGACCCGGATGTGGTGACG
Source organism: Aeromonas sp. FL131 (assembly GCF_049860615.1). Classification (NCBI taxonomy): domain Bacteria; kingdom Pseudomonadati; phylum Pseudomonadota; class Gammaproteobacteria; order Aeromonadales; family Aeromonadaceae; genus Aeromonas; species Aeromonas sp. FL131. The sequence goes on along the minus strand of NZ_CP187595.1, from coordinate 1,745,217 downwards.
GCATTTGACAACCACTTCGAGCAGTTCGTCGCCATCGCCGAGCGCTACCAGGATGACAATGAGGCCAGACATGGCTGAGCAGCCCTCGTTGACCCGGGCCCATGTGCTCAACGTCGTGCTCACCTATGCCGCAGTGGCGAGCCTGTGGATCCTGCTCTCCGACAAGGCGGTGGAGTGGTTGTTCAGCACCCCGGCCCAGTTCGCGCTGGCCAGCACCATCAAGGGGTGGCTGTTCATCCTCATCACCGCCACCATGCTCTATACCATGCTGCGCCGGCGCATCGACCAGCCGACGGTGACCACTTCCCCTTCCCGGCGCCAGCTGTTGCCGTTCGTGCTGCTCAACGGCCTGATCCTGGCCCTGACCGCCATGGCCATCGCCCAGAACATCAACCTGACCCAGGACAAAGAGGCCGCCCGGCTCGAAACCATTGCCGATCTCAAGAGCAAACGCATCACCGAATGGCTCAGCGCCCGGGAATTTGACGCCCACATTCTGTTTGAAAATCCGCAATATGCCGCCCTCTATCGCGAAGCCCAAGCCACCCGTGCCGGTCATGCCAACCTGATGACCAAACTGGACGAATTTATCTCCATTCGCCGCTTCAGTGCCGCCAGCGTGCTCTCGCCAGAAGGCAACCTGCTGTGGCACACCCCGGATGCCAGCGGCCTGAGCGCCCAGTTGCGCGCAGCGTTGAAGGACGCAAAAAGCGGCAGCATCACCCGGGTCGGCCCCTATCTGGACGAACAGGGTCAAGCCCGCCTCGACTTTATCGCCCCACTCCCCATGGCGGGCGACAAGTCACCTTTCATCGTGCTGCAGATAAGCCGCAGTGACTGGCTCAACAACATTCTCAAGTCATGGCCGGTGCCGGACAGCAGCGGTGAGGCCCTGCTGTTTCGCCGCAGCGGCGATCAGATCCAGTTTCTCAACGATGTGCGCTATCGCCCCGGTTCGGCTCTCACCCTGCATTTGCCCGTCAGCAGCAAGGAGTTGCTGGCAGTCCAGTTCCTGCAGCAGAGTCGCAATGAAGAGGGCAAGGCGCTCTTCTTTGGCAAGGATTACCGCAACACGCCGGTATTTGGCACCGTACAGCCGGTCATGGGCACCGACTGGTATCTGCTGGCCAAGATAGACAAGGCCGAACTCACCCGGGCGGAGCTCAAAGAGAGCGTCTGGATTGGGCTCATTGGCCTGCTGGTGCTGCTTATCGCCAACACCGGCATCGTGCTGCTGCGCCAGCACACCCGACTGCAGATGGCCGAGCAGGTTCGCCAGTCCCAAGCCGGCCGCCTGCAGGCGCTGCAACTGCTCTCCGCCATCGCCGACAGCTCGGAAGATGCCATCTTCGCCAAGGACAGAGAGGGCAAATATATCCTGTTCAACCGCGCCGCCAGCCAGTTCGTCGGCAAATCGGCCAGCGAGATGCTGGGTCAGGACGACATGGCCATCTTTCCCCCCGATCAGGCCCGCATGCTGATGGCACTGGGTGAACAGGTGATCGCCAACAACCGGGTACAGACTCAGGAGGAGTACCTGACCCTACCAGGCGGCGAGCGTGTGTTTCTCGCCACCAAGGGGCCGCTGCAGGACAGCGATGGCCAGGTGATAGGCATCTTCGGCATCTCTCGCGACATCACGGATTTCAAGCGGGCCGAAGCGGGCCTGCGCGAGCGGGAGGGGCTGTTTCGCGCCCTGGTGGAACAGTCACTGGCCGGCATCTACATCATCCAGCAGGGTCAGCTCTGTTACATCAACCCAGGTTTTGCCCGCCTGTTCGGCTACGCCTCGACCGCTACCCTGCTCAAAATTGGCACCCTGCACGCCCTCGCCAGTCCGAAAGACAGCGCCAGGGTGGCTGAGCAGCTGCAACGCTGCGAACAGGAAGACAGCGAGATCCACACCCGCTTCACCGCCCTGCACCACGACCACCAGAACATCGAGATGGAGCTCTATGGGCGCCGTGTCGACTATCGCGGCCAACCTGCCGTGCTTGGTCTGCTGCTGGATGTCACCGAGCGCGAACAGGTCGAGCAGGCCCTGACCCGTCAAGCCAGCGAGCTTCGCCAGCAAAACAATGAACTGGAGCGGTTCAACAAGGTGATGGTGGACCGGGAGCTGGCCATGCTGGCCCTCAAGCACAAGATCAACGAGCTGTCACTTCAGCTCGGGCAACAACCCCCCTATCCGCAGGCCCCCACCCCGCCGGAGGAGTCCCTATGACGCGCTGGTCTTCACTGTGGCATCCTCGCCAGCCCAGACAGCGCTGGGGGGTCTGCCTGCTGGCGGTGTTGCTGCCCGTGCTGATGCTGCAGATCCGGGTCCAGCTGCCCATCGCCTTTGGCGAGCGGCCGCTGCTGGTGCTGTTCATGCTGCCCATCACCGTCTGCGCCCTGCTCGGTGGCCTGCTGCCCGGCCTGCTCTGTACCCTGGTGAGCGGTCTGCTCACTACCTACTTTCTACTCGCCCCGCTTCACGAGCTGCGCATCGGCGCCGGGCAGGATCTGGTGCAGTGGGGCATTCTGATCGCCAATGGCGTTCTCATCAGCCTGCTCAGCGCAGCCATGCACCGCTCCCGCGCCCGGGAAACCCAGCGCTGGCAGGAGCTCAGCAGCATCCAGTCCCGCCTGCAACAAAGCGAGACCCGCTTCCAGGCCACCTTCGAGCAGGCTGCGGTCGGCATCGCCCTGGTCTCCCCGGATGGCAAGTGGCTGCGGGTCAACCGGCGGCTGTGCGACATGCTGGGCTACCAGGCCGACGAGCTGATGGGCATGACCTTCCAGCAGATCACCCACCCGGATGATCTCTTCATCGACCAGACCTACGTCGCCCAGATGCTGGCGGGCGAACGGCAGCACTACACCCTGGAGAAGCGTTACCTGCGCAAGGGCGGCGAGGTCCTCTGGATCACCCTGACGGTGGCGCTGGTCAAGGACCTCAAGGGAAAACCGGATTATTTCATCTCGGTCATCGAGGATCACCAGCAGCGCAAGGAGACCGAAGAGGCGCTGCGCCGCAACGAAGGGATCCTGCGCGAATCCCAGCACCTGGCCAAGATCGGCAACTGGCGCTGGAACATCGCCGACGACAGCCACTTCTGGTCGCCGGAGATCTACCGCATCTATGGCCGCGATCCCTCCCTGCCCCCCGCCATCTACCCCGAGGTGAGGAAGTACTTCACCCAGGATGGCTGGCGCGCCATCGCCCAGTCGGTCGAGCGCTGTCTGCAGGATGGCCTGCCCTACGAGTGCGATGCCGAGGTGATCCACGAACAGGGCGAACCCATCTGGATCATCGCCCGTGGCGCCGCCCTGCGTGCCAACGACGGCACCATCGTCGAGCTGTATGGCACGGTGCAAGACATCACCGAACGCAAGCTGGCCGAGCAGCAACTGTTGCACAACCAGCAGGTGGCCCTCGATACCCAGCGCCGCGCCAGGCTGGCGGCGCTCAACCTGATGGACGACGCCATCAGCGCCCGCATCCGCGCCGAAACCACCAGCAGCGCCCTGCGCGAGAGCGAGCAACGACTGCTGATGGCCCAGGAGGGAGCCCACGTCGGGATCTGGGAGTGGAACATGCAGGGTGGCCGGCTCTTCTTCTCCCCTGAATGCGCCCGCCTCTATGGCCGCAGCGCCGAGCAGCTCAGCGAGTTCAAGCAGTGGCACAGCTGCCTGCACCCGGACGACAAGCCCCGTCTCGACAAGTTGCTGGCGGAGCTGCCGGCAAGCGGTAAACCCATCGAGATCGAATTTCGGATCCTCTTGCCAAACGGCGATGTACGCTGGCTCAGCAGCAAGGGCAGCATCTACCGGGATGCCCAGCAGCGCCCGCTGCGCCTGCTCGGCATCCACCTCGACATCACCGAGCGCAAGCAGGCCGAGCAGCAGTTGCGCCAGCTTTCACTGGCGCTGGAGCAGAGTCCGGATGGCGTCTTCATCACCGATACCCAGGCCCGCATCGAATATGTCAACGTCGCCTTCCTGGCTGCCAGCGGCTACCAGCAGAGCGAGGTGATAGGGCAGACTCCCTCTCTGCTGCGCTCCGGCCTCACCCCCAAGGCCACCTACATCGCCCTGTGGGATGCCATCAAGCGCGGCCAGCGCTGGCACGGCGAGTTCATCAACCGGCGCAAGGACGGCTCTCATTATCAGGTGCTCGCCACCGTCTCTCCCATTCGCCAGGAGAATGGAGCCGTGACCCACTACGTGACGGTGCAGGCCGACATCACCGAGAAGAAGCAGCTCGGCGAGGAGCTGGACCAGTACCGCTACCACCTGGAGGAGATGGTCAACGAACGCACCCTGCAGCTGGCTCAGGCCCATCAACGGGCGGAGAGTGCCAACCGCGCCAAGAGTGCCTTCCTGGCCAACATGAGCCACGAGATCCGCACCCCGATGAACGCCATTTTGGGGCTCACCTACCTGCTCAAGCGCGACACGCCGGATCACACCCAGCAGGATCGACTGGAGAAGATCGACAACGCCGCCCAGCACCTGCTCACCATCATCAACGACATCCTGGATCTCTCCAAGATCGACGCGGGCAAGATGGCACTGGAGCAGAGCGACTTCTCCCTTACCGCCATGCTGGACAACGTCAGCGCCTTGATGAGCGAGCAGGCTCGTGCCAAGAGGCTCACCATCATAGTCGACATCGGCGATACCCCGGCCTGGGTGCACGGCGACATCACCCGCCTGCGTCAGGCGCTGCTCAACTACGCGGCCAACGCCATCAAATTCACCGAACAGGGCTCGGTCACCCTGCGGGTCAGGGTGGACCACCCGCTTGCCGGCGGCTATCTGCTGCGCTTCGAGGTGGAGGATACCGGCATCGGCATCAGCCCGGAGCAGAGCGAGAAGCTGTTTCAGGCTTTCGAGCAGGCGGATGTCTCCACCACCCGCAAATATGGCGGCACCGGCCTTGGGCTTGCCATCACCAGCCGGCTTGCCACCCTGATGGGCGGGGAAGTCGGGGTCACCAGCACCCTTGGCAAGGGCAGCTGCTTCTGGTTTACCGCCCGCCTCGCGGTGGGTCAGGGCGAACCGCAGCAACCGGCGCCGCTCGAACAGACGGTGCAGCAGGCCCTCTTCTTTGCCAACCACGCCAGGGTACTGCTGGTGGAGGACAACGCCATCAACCGCGAGGTGGTGCTGGAGCTGCTCAACAACAGCGGCCTCGTCATCGAGACGGCGGTCAATGGCCAGGAGGCGCTGGAGCGCGTCAGCCAGCACCCGTTCGATCTCATCCTGATGGACATACAGATGCCGCTGATGGATGGCTACAGCGCGACCCGGGCCATCAGGGCCCTGCCGGGCTGGGAGCAGGTTCCCATTCTGGCGCTGACCGCCAGTGCCTTCGAAGAAGACAGAAAGGCCTGCGAATCCGCCGGCATGAATGACTTCATCGCCAAACCGGTGACCCCCGCCAAGCTGTTCGAGGCGCTGCAGCAGTGGCTGCCCCACAGCACGGCCGCCGCCCCCAAATACCAGCGGCGGACAACCGACCTGCTGACTGGCCCCCTCACCCGCCTGCAAAACCTGCCCGGGATGGATCTGCAACAGGGGCTGGCGGCGCTGCAGGGCAACCAGAGCAAATACGTCGCCCTGCTGCGCCACTTCGCCAGCGAGCACAGTCAGGACATGCAGCAGCTGGAGAGCCATCTACATGCTGGCGACAGGCCGGCCGCCAGCCGGCTGATCCACACCCTGCGCGGGGTGGCCAGCACCCTCGGGCTGGTGGAACTGGCCGCCCAGAGCCAACAACTGGAGCAGGATCTGGCCAACAACAGCCAGCCCCTGGCCGAGCGGATGGCACCGATCGCTCGCCTCCTCAGCGAACTGCCCAGTCTGCTGGGGGAAGAAGATCCCAGCCCCGCCGCGAGCGCCGCGCCGCTTGGCAGCCACGGGCAGCAACAGCTGCTGCGCCAGATTGAAGAGTTGCTGGTGCAGAGCGACACCGCCGTGATCCCGCTGTTTGAGCAGTACGCGGCCCCCCTGCTGCTCGCCTTGGGGACGCCAGGCGAGATCCTGGCTCGCCAGCTGAAAGTGTTTGATTTTGATGGTGCCCTGCTCACCCTTCGTGAGCTGCTGGCAGCAGATGGCTCTCAGCCAGGTTTGAGCGGCCAGGCGCCTGCTGGCACCAGCCGGCATCAGGGCGCGAGCAAGCTTGATAAAGGGTTGAATCACTGAATAAAGTCGTGCATATAGTGGTACTCCCCCGAGTGAAGACACCGCCCGTTTCGGGTCTCTTTTTCCCGCTCAGGAACCCGCTGTTAAAGCATGCAAGCCACCTTTTTCACTCGCCGCCGGGCCCCTGGGCCCGTTGGCAACAACGTTAGTTTTAACAGTGCTTTACATGGAGCAACGAGCATGTTGTCAAAGCGTATTATCCCCTGCCTCGACGTCAAAGATGGCGTGGTGGTCAAGGGAGTGCAGTTTCGTAATCACGAGGTGATGGGCGGCATCGTCGAGCTGGCCCGCCGCTACGCCAGCGAAGGGGCCGACGAGCTGGTGTTCTACGACATCACCGCCTCGAGCGATGAGCGGGTGGTGGACAAGAGCTGGGTAAGCCGGGTGGCCGAAGTCATCGACATCCCCTTCTGCGTTGCCGGCGGCATCAAGAGCGTGGAGGATGCCCGCCAGATCCTGGAGTTCGGGGCCGACAAGGTCTCCATCAACTCGCCGGCGTTGGCCGATCCCACCCTCATCACCCGACTGGCCGAACGCTTCGGCGTGCAGTGTGTGGTGGTGGGCATCGACTCCTATTTTGATGCGCAGAGCGGTCACTATCAGGTCAAACAGTTTACCGGCGACGAGAGCCGCACCCGCACCACCGCCTGGCATACCCTGGATTGGGTGCAGGAGGCGCAAAAGCGTGGAGCCGGTGAAATCGTGCTGAACGTGATGAACCAGGATGGCATGCGCCAGGGCTATGATCTCGAGCAGCTCAAGCTGGTGCGGGCCGTCTGCAAGGTGCCGCTCATCGCCTCCGGCGGCGCCGGTGCCATGGAGCACTTTCGCGATGCCTTCACCCTCGCCGACGTGGACGGAGCGCTGGCCGCCTCCGTGTTCCACAAAGGCCTTATCCCCATTCCCGAACTGAAACGCTGGCTGAAAACCGAAGGAGTCGCCATCCGTGAATAATCAAGCAGTAAACAACGAGCAGTCGCTCGCCGAACGCCTGGACTGGGCAAAATGTGACGGCATGATCCCCGCCATCGTCCAGCATGCCGCCAGCGGCGAAGTGCTGATGCAAGGTTTTATGACCCGGGAAGCTTTGGATAAAACCCTGGCGACCAGTCAGGTCACCTTCTTCAGCCGCAGCAAGCAGCGCCTCTGGACCAAGGGGGAGAGCTCGGGCCATGTGCTCCAGCTGGTCGCCATCACCACCGACTGCGATCAGGACTCCCTGCTGATCGCCGCCAACCCCGTCGGCCCCACCTGCCATCTGGGCAACCCCTCCTGCTTCGACGGCCACCCCGTGCCGCCCCTTGGCTTCCTGGCCGAGCTCGAGCAGATCTTGGCAGCCCGCAAAGGCGCGGATCCGGCCACCAGCTACACCGCCAGCCTCTATGCCAAAGGCACCAAGCGCATCGCCCAGAAGGTGGGTGAAGAGGGTGTCGAAGTGGCGCTGGCCGCCATGGCCAAGGATCGGGAGGAACTTATCAACGAATCCGCCGATCTGCTCTATCACCTGACCGTGCTGCTGCAAAATGAGGGGCTGGGATTGCAGGATGTCGTTCAGCGGCTTTATGAACGGCATAATAAATAAATTTTCTTATTGCTTAACGGGCTATTCAGCCCGTTAAGCTCAGTCAAATGACATCGCTAACTCAACCCAGTTTCTATATACCGACATATCTAATCTGGATTTTTCATATAGCTCTGCATTTAAAATGTAATACTTCAGAGCCTCGCAGTGCTCATCTCTATTAAATCGAGAATGCTGATCAATTAAAATTTTATTTTGTTCTAATAGATGAACAGATGCATTATTGTGTTCACCAAGATAACTCCAAAGATAGTCTCTGATTAAATTTTCAATTTGAATACTGTATTCACCAGAAACAAATTCGACTCCCTGCACTGCTCTCATGGAGAGATATATTGAGCCTTGCAGTTCATTTAATGCCTTTGGTTTTATTTCCTGCATCTTTACATTTGCCAGTTTCTGTCTGCTTCTTGCCATTGTGATTATCATTTCATAATCGGATGGTTTTATCTCATGTAATGCAAGCATATAAGCCAAGAAGACTACATTAATATCGTCTTTCTCTAAATTTAAAAGTACCAATGTCATACGGTCAATTAACTTCTCTGTACTTCGCAAAGATAAGTGGCATGCATCAGATATGGATGACAATACTGTGATAATAGCTTCTATATTTAACCCTTTAGGCCAAACATTATCAAAAGAATGATCTACAAGTACACTATTAGATAAATTACTTTCTATAAAATGTCGTTTTGAACCAGCTAACAAGCTAAAGCGCCTACTAAAAAAACGACTTAAATATGTATGTGCATCAAAATCAGCGCCGTAAATCACCTTCACTGCATGTTGCAATTGCTCGGTATCCGTTGCCAATACAAAAACAACTTTGGGAATGTCGAATATATGCTTGATTGTTTCCAGCATTTCTACCGCATAGGAGGGGCGGCAGCGATCCAGTTCATCAATCAAAATAAAAGCGGGATAATCAAGATCTCCATTACCTAATCCAACAGCCCCTTCCACCCATTGCCGTATCTCTTGTTTAAGATACTGGATAGATTCATAACGCTCTTTCTGATTACTGCATAAGGCATCTACCAGCTGATTGGCATCAGCCCCTTCCAGAGAAAAATCATCTTCTTCCAATCCAGCCTTCTTAATGGCCGCTTTCAATGCCAGTTTGCCGCCGACCTTAAATAATCCCAACAAACGCTGACGCATTCTCTCGGGAATAGGGTTCTCTTTACCTGCAACATGCTTTAGCTGGTCAATAATCGAAGAGATCACCGTCAATAAGGGATCATCAGAAAAGTCCTGCTGCCAAGCATCGATATAGACGGTGGGATAGTGCTGTTTCAGCTCCATATACCAGCGCTTGATAAACCAGGTTTTGCCTGCCCCCCATTCGGCATTGAGGTTCAACACATAGTTGCGCTGTTTGCCCTCTGTCGCCAGATAATTGGTCAGAAATTCGGCATAGCGAGCGCGATCCAGTCGATCTCCTGCGAGAGTATCCCGCACTCCTTCAATGGTTCCCGGACCACTCCATGCAATGGAGTTTTCCCAATTAAACTCTGCACGCGTCATAATATTTTCCTGCCTCGATATTGAGCAGGATATTACCAGAGTGAGCTCCGAAAGAGTTTGATGGACATAGAAGTTTGGTGCCATTTTGCTCCAGGCAAAATGGCACCAACTCAAAACTTGGGATGAGAGTGGCTAGCTCCTACCCCAGCTGCTGGCGCAGCATAAATTTCTGCACCTTGCCGGTGGAGGTCTTCGGCAGCGGGGTGAAGATGATGCGTTTGGGGGCCTTGAAATGGGCCATCTGCTCACGGCAAAACGCAATCAGCTCGGCCTGGCTGAGTTCGCGCCCCTCCTTGAGCTTGACGAAGGCGCAGGGCACCTCCCCCCACTTCTCGTCCGGCATGGCGATCACCGCCACCTCGTCCACATCGGGATGGCGATAGAGCACGTCCTCCACCTCCAGACTGGAGATGTTCTCCCCGCCGGAGATGATGATGTCCTTGGATCTGTCCTTGATCTCCACGTAACCGTCCGGGTGCCATACCGCCAGATCGCCACTGCGAAACCACCCCTCCGCCATCGCCTCGGCGCTGGCAGAAGGATTCTTGAGATAGCCCTTCATCACCACATTGCCGCGCAGCACGATTTCGCCCATGGTCTTGCCATCCCGGGGGACCGGCTCGCCGCTGACCGGATTGATGACCCGCATCTCTCCCTGCAGGGGTGAGGCTACCCCCTGACGTGCTTTCAGACGCGACAGCGTGGTGGCATCCTGCCCCTGCCAGCTTCTTTGCGGTTCGCACAGCACGCAGGGGCCATAGGTTTCGGTGAGGCCGTAGACGTGGGTCACGGCAATCCCCATCGCCTCCATGCCGGCGATCACGGTGGCGGGTGGCGCCGCCCCTGCCGTCATCGCCTTGATGGGGTGGTCGAGCCCGCGTTTGAGGACCGGATCGGCGTTGTTGAGCATGTTGAGCACGATGGGGGCGGCGCAGAAGTGGGTCACCTTGTGCTCGTGCAGCGCCTCATAGATGGCTGCCGCCTGCACATGGCGCAGGCAGACGCTCACCCCGGCGGTAGCTGCCAGCGTCCAGGGGAAGCACCAACCGTTGCAGTGAAACATCGGCAGGGTCCAGAGATAGACGCTGTGCTTGGGCAGCTCCCAGGAGAGCACGTTGTTGACCGCATTGAGGTGGGCGCCGCGGTGGTGATAGACCACCCCCTTGGGGTTGCCGGTGGTGCCGGAGGTGTAGTTCAGGGAGATCGCCTGCCACTCATCTTGCGGCAGCCAGCCGGGCTCATCCCCATTCCCCTCTGCAAGAAACGCCTCATAGTCGAGGTCGCCGACCAGCTCCCCCTCTCGGTAGAGGGGATCGTCGATGGCGATGAGCAGCGGCGCGAGTTCAATCAATGTCAGCGCCTTGCGCACCACGGCGCCGAATTCCCTGTCTACCAGCACCACCTTGCTCTGGGCATGCTGGAAGATAAAGGCCATCGACTCGGCATCGAGCCGGGTGTTGATGGTGTTGAGCACGGCGCCGCTCATGGGCACCCCGAAGTGGGCCTCGAACATGGCCGGGGTATTGGGGGCGACGATGGAGACGGTATCCCCCTCGCCGATGCCATGCAGGCGAAGGGCCGAGGCCAGCTGGCGACAGCGCTGCTCGGTCTGGGCCCAGCTCTGGCGCAGGGGGCCGTGGATCAGCGCCGGATAGTCGGGGTAGACCCGGGCGGCCCGCCCCAGAAAGCTGATGGGGGTCAGCGCCTGGTAATTGGCGGGATTTTTTTCCAGATCGCGCTGATAGATGTTCTGCTCTGTCATCGGGTTCCTTCCTCGCAGGTAGCAAAAGCGGTGCGCTCCCGGGAGCGCCGGCAACCACCCTCTGGCGTCCTGCCAGAGGGTGCTCGTATCGGGGATCACAGCCTAGCGCGAGGTGATGGTCGCAGGTATTAGCAAAACGTCTTAGAGGCGCCGTGCTGGCGCCGCTAGTCTGACCAAGCTGCATGCTGATGCCTGTTTTTTCAGCGACAAATGTCGATGGCCAATATCCTCGGCATAAAACCCGGCAAATAATGAATATGCTGATGCTTGCATGCAAGCTGGCCATATCTGGTTGCAGGATTACCGATATCGATATATTTACAAACATCGCCAGCTGGATATTTATGGCATAAGCAAGCGCATCGGTTTATTGCCAATAAATTAATGACAAACCTCCCATTAAATATATTTTGTGACGGCTTCCATAAAGCAGGCCCGCAGCGCTGTTCATGCTTCCCCTCGGCGGGTTATGGTTTCTTGGTGAAACAATCTACCGGATGTTCAATATCAGGCCAGATTTCTCGCCATACGATGCGCCACAACCAGTGAGTTTGCGCACTCTCGCTGCATGACGAAGGAACCCTATCGACCCGATATTCCGCCGAGCCCGAACCTGCTTTATCGAGGAGCATTTTATGTGTGCCGAGCCGAATACCCAGACCCGCAGACAATTTCCCACCGCGTTTACCATTTTGTTTTTGATCATGTTGTTGGCCATCGCCCTCACCTGAATAATTCCGGCGGGCGCCTATGCCAAGCTCTCTTATAATCCCGCCAGCCATATGCTGACCATCAACACGCCGCAAGGGGAAACCCGGCGCGTGCCCGCCACTCAGGATGAGCTGACCAGGCTCGACATCAATATCGGGGTGGAGCAGTTCGTCAACGGCACCATCCGCAAGCCCATCGCCATCCCCGGCACCTATGAGCGGCTGGCCCAGGCGCCGAAGGGGCTCTCCGACGTGGCAGTGAGCATGGTCAAGGGCACCATAGAGGGAGCCGACATCATCGTCTTCATCCTGGTGCTGGGGGGGCTGATCGGCGTCATCAACAAGACGGGGGCCTTCAACGCCGGGCTGGTGGCGCTGTCGCGCAAGACCCGGGGCAACGAGTTCCTGTTTGTGGCGCTGGTCTGCTTTGTGATGGCGCTGGGGGGCACCACCTGCGGACTGGAGGAGGAGGCCGTCGCCTTCTATCCCATCCTGGTGCCCATCTTTCTGGCGCTCGGCTATGACGCCATCGTCTGCGTGGGGGCCATCTTCCTTGCCGCCTCCATGGGCACCACCTTCTCCACCATCAACCCCTTCTCGGTGGTGATCGCCTCCAACGCCGCCGGCATCCCCTTTACCGAGGGGCTGAGCGTTCGCGCCGTCGGCTGTCTGGTGGGCACCCTGGTGGTGATCGGTTATCTCTACTGGTACTGCAAGAAGATCAAAGCCAACCCCGCCTTCTCCTACACCTATGAGGACAGAGAGAGCTTCCGGGCCCGCTTCCTGAAAGAGGGCTCCCTCGATGAAGGGGTCCCCTTCACCCTGCGCCGCAAGATCATCCTGACCCTGTTCATCCTCGCCTTCCCCCTGATGGTGTGGGGCGTCTCCATGGCTGGCTGGTGGTTCCCGCAGATGGCGGCCTCCTTCCTTGCCGTCGCCATCGTCATCATCTTCATCTCCGGCCTCAAGGAGAAAGAAGCGGTCGAGGCCTTCACCCAGGGCGCGTCCGAGCTGGTGGCCGTCTCGCTCATCATCGGGCTGGCGCGGGGGGTCAACCTGGTGCTGGATCAGGGGATGATCTCGGACACCATCCTAGCCTATGCCTCCAGTCTGGTGGCCGGCATGCACGGCGCCGTGTTTGCGGTGGCCCAGATGCTGGTGTTCACCCTGCTGGGGCTGGTGGTGCCCTCCTCCTCGGGGCTGGCGGTGCTCTCCATGCCCATCATGGCGCCGCTGGCGGATACCGTGATGATCCCGCGCTACATAGTGGTGTCGGCCTACAACTGGGGACAGTACGCCATGCTGTTCCTGGCCCCCACCGGGCTGGTGCTGGTCACCCTGCAGATGCTCGGTATCCAGTTCAACCAGTGGGTCAGGTTCGTGCTGCCCATGGTGGGCTTTGTGCTGGGATTTGGCGCCCTGATGCTGGTGGCGCAGGTGATGATGATCTAGGGCACATGGCCCCCGCCCCGGCGGGGGTCATGCCTTATCCAGGGTGCAGATCTGGAGAGCCTAGTGACGCACCCTGTGTTGCTGGCGAAAACAGAAGAGCTTTAGGCTGATGTCGGCAAGGTCGGCGGGCAGCTCCTGCGCCGTCTCACAGAGGGGTTGATAGAGGGAGTCCAGCAGCCGCTGGGCTTGTTCCCGGGTGATGATGCCGGCCTGCACGGCCGGTTGTATCCATCTTGGCAGCATCGACATATGAACCCCCTTGCTGACCGGATGACCGCAGCCGATCTGGCCTGACTGCGGGTGGCGCCTGCCGGCTCACATTGGAGCGGGCCGCCAGAGACGCGCGATTTATTCTCTCTGCCAACAGAGCAAGCATAATGCTTGCCGTGATCTGTTATCGGCCGCCAGCCATCCCGGCAACAGTGATTTATCAAGCGGTTGGCGCGCCCTGACTGACGCTGGTGGATGACAAGTTCCTCTGGTTTGCCACTGCGCCAGCCAGCGGTGGCAGGAGCTTGGCGCAAAATGGGAAAACAGGTCCAGCTGAATCGCAAAATGCCATTCGCAGATCGCTTTTGTAGCCTTCCCCCCGCCCCTTGTCGCCAAAGCCCGACACCTTTTTGACGAGGCTCTTTTCGATGCAGTCAGGGGCTGTCGTGCCCGCACCGGCTTTGCCTTGTGCCTCCTTGCCCTTGTGCCAAGATGACCGCAAGCAAGAGACGCATCCCGTGATGCATTTGAGGAGAAGAAAAAATGAACAAATCCATGTTGGCAGGAGTCGGGATCGGTGTGGCCTCTGCGCTGGCCTTGTCAGCCGCCGCCAGCGGATCCCTGTTTTCATCACAGCCTCAGTTCGCCGAAGTGCTGGCCAGCAAAGCGGTGACCGAGACCATCAAGACCCCCCGTCAGGAATGTCGCAACGTCACCGTGACCCACCGCAAGCCGGTGCAGGACGAGCACAAGATCCTGGGTACCGTGGTCGGCGCGGCGCTAGGCGGGGTGCTCGGCAACCAGTTCGGCGGCGGCAACGGCAAGAAGGTGGCGACCGCCGCAGGTGCCGTGGCCGGTGGCTATGCCGGCAACCAGGTGCAGGGCAACATGCAGGCCGGTGATACCTACACCACCACCGAGCAGCGCTGCAAGACGGTGCAGGAGAGCAGCACCCGTACCCTGGGCTATGACGTCACCTACCGCCTCGCCGGTCAGGAAGGGGTGATCCGCATGAACAAGGCCCCCGGCGCCACCATCCCGGTCAAGGATGGCAAGCTGGTGATCGACGGCCCTCAGAGCGGCAGCTGATCCCGTCAGCTGGTCCAGCTCAGAGGCCCATCCTGGTGATGGGCCTCGCTGTTTTCGGTACTCCCGGCTGACAACAGCAAGGTGACCAACAACAGAAAGGGGCCCGCAGGCCCCTTTTTATATTGAGAAGTCATCCTCAGTGGCGACCGAAAGGCCACCAGGACTTGTCGTTGTCCAGAATGTCGACCCGGGTCTCCTGCAGGTTGCCCGGCTGGCCACCTTGCAACGCAGCCAGGCTCACCTTGAACTGCTCGGTGGGCTCGACAAACCAGTCATCGATGATCAGCACCTTGACCGACTTGCTGCCCCCCTCGCCCGCGGCCCAGCTCACCGACTGACCGAACCAGGGCAGGAAATCTAGCCCCCAGCGCGCCGTGACTCCGTCAAGGGCCACCCGGGCCCGGGCCGGCTTGCTCAGATCACCGCTGCGCACCAGCGGGATCTCGGCAAACCACTGCCCCTCGTTCACCGTCAGGCTGGCGCGCGCCAGCGAGATGGTGGACGGCGCCAGCTTGTCCTTGATGGTCACCAGGGTCTGGTGCTGCTCGCCCAGGGTCGCGCCACTCGGGTCAAACAGCTCCAGGGTAAAGGTCTCGTCCCCCTCGTTCAGGGTGTCGCTCTTCACCGGGATGCTGATGGTCTGGCTGTCGCTCTGTCCGGCGGCCCAGTGCAGGGTGCCGGTAAGCGGCGCCACGTCGTTGGCATCGGCGCTGCCGTAGGCAATGCGGTAGCTGACGCTGGCCTCCCCATAGGTGCCGTCACGGCGCGCCACGCTCAAGGCCAGGGTGTTGCCCTCCTCCACGTTCGCAGCGGCGCTCTCGAGGCTCAATACCCCGGCAGGCGGCAGCGGATACTGGATGGCCACCAGCACGGGATCATGATCCGAGGCGCTGAAGGGCCCTTCGGATTTCGCCAGCTGGCCGCTGTACTTGCTGCCGTACTCGAAGAAGTTGCTCTCGGCGGAGTTGATGTGCCAATCCTCGATGCCGATCACCTTGGCCGCGAGACTCGGGTTTGCCAGGGCGTGATCCAGGTTGCCGAGCTCACCTTCATAGCTGTAGGAGTAGGTGTCGGTGCCGTGGAAGCGGGTGTTGAGGTTGATAAGGCCATACCCCTTGCCAAGGGCGCTGCCGCTCTCCTCATAGGGCTGACCCGCCAGGGTGGTGAAGGAGGCGCTCATGATCTGACGGGGTTGAGCGGCCGGATCATAGTTGGTCAGCACCCGGATGGGATCCTCCATGCCGTAGGCGTTCATGTCGCCGATGAGCAGCAGATCCCCGGCCAAATCCTTGAGGTGCTCCCCCAGCACCTTGGCGGCGGAGACCCGCAGCGCATTGCAGTGGCCCTGGCCATCCAGCGGATCGGCGGTGGCGTAGTCGGGGTAATCCTCGAAGCAGGCGGAACCCTTGGACTTGAGATGGTTGACCACCAGAGTCAGCGGCGCATCCCCCTTGGGCGAGCTGAAGCGCTGCACCAGTGACTCGCGCATCCCCTGATTGATGGTCACCGGCTTGCCGCTGGCATCCACCGCCTCAGCCTGCTGCACCGGCAGCGCGATGAGGCTGGCAGCCCCCTCCGGGGTCACCTTGGCGGGTCGGTAGATGAGCCCCACCGTGATGGCGTCGGTGCCAATCGGCTTGCCATCCGGCGAGGCAATCCAGCGGTAGTGATCCGCCTCATCCGGCTGGGCGGCGTTGAGGGCCGCCACCAGGTTGGCGATGGCGGAGTTGTCGCCATAGCCGTTGTTCTCGATCTCCATCAGCCCCACCACGTCGGCATTGAGGCGGGTGATGGCGCTGACGATCTTGGTGCGCTGCAGCTCGAACTCCGCCACCGTCAAGGCGCCCCGGTTGCTGCCGGTGGGGTTGGCATCCCCGCCCACGACCGTGGTGAAGAAGTTGAGCACGTTGAAGCTGGCGACCCGCAGATCCCCCGCCTCGGCGAGTTCCGGCGTTTCCACCCGATCCCAGCCACTGTGATCTATCTGGCTGGCGTCGATGTGGTTGCTGGCCACCAGTCGGAACAGGTTGTAGGAGTAGCCAAGCGCCCCTTCCAGCCCGTTGAGCTTGTCGCCGATGCGCAGGTAACCGTCCTCGGCGTTGAAGCCGGGGAACCAGGGCAGCACGCCGTCCGGCGCCTTGGCGTCGGTCTCCACCACCAGCTGGTTCTGCTGGTTGCGCAGAGCCCAGTTGCTCGCCTCCTGGCTCATGGCGGCAAATTTCTGGGTCGACTTGATAAGCGGCGCACCATAGGCCAGCACCAGGTTGTTGCGCTTGCCGTCGTAATCGAAGCTGAAGTTGCGGGTCACCACCAGGCTGGAGCCCGGCACCAGCCGTACCTGCATCCCCTCGTGACGCTCCAGCAGCTGGCTCAGGCTCTCGCCCGCCACCGGCAGCAGATCCACCGCGGCCGGGATGGCCCCCTGCGGCCGGGTCACCACCAGCTCGTCGGCGTTGAGCTGGGTCTGGTTGAAATACTCCTTCACCTTGCCAGAGACGCACACTTCGGCCCCCGGCACGATGGCAGCGTTGGCCTTGGTGCTGTAGACGAAGAGGCCGTCGGAGGTGGCCGGATCGCCGTCCCCCTGCTCATCTTGAATGAAGAAGCCCTTGTAGAGGCCGCTGACCACCTGAGTCACCACGCCGCGGGTGGCGTAGGCCTGTTCCGATTCGAACTTGCCGGCCGGCACCAGCGGGCTGCTGGTGCCCGGGCCCTGAATGGCGGGCACCGGCACCAGGCTGTCCACCGGGCAGACGAAGGCGGGCGGCTGGGTGCCATCGCAGGGACCATCGCCACTGCAACCCAGGCCACTGGCGTCATCTTTCGGGGCGGCCACATATTCCAGCGCTGGATCGAAGGGTCCGGTTGCCTCAGTCCGGCCGGTGGTGACGGTGGCCTTGCGGCGCAGGGTCATGTCCAGGGTCGAGACGTTGCCCGACACCCAGGCCGTGCCCGGATCCACCCCGACCTGGCCGAAGCTGTCGATTATCTCGCTGCCGCGATAGAGCACCAGGGCGTCGTCACCGTTGAACACCAGGTTGCCGCTGGTGCGGTTGGCCTTGGCCAGGATCTCGCTGCTGGCGGAGGGGTTGGCCAGCACCAGGGTGGCGCCCGGGGCCAGCGTGCCTTGCAGCGTCAGGCTGTTGGTGGGGGATTCGCTGATGGGTTTGCCGTTGGCGTAGAGTGCCAACCGGTATTGGGAGAGATCGACGAGGTCGCTGCCGAGGTTGCTCAGCTCCACCGCCTTGTTGTTGCCCGAGCCTTCCAGGTATTCGCTGATGAGCAGCTGTGCCTGTGCCGGTCCCGCCAGCGCCAGCCCGACGGCCAGCGCTACCAGAGAGTGTCTTCCTGACATGCCAGTTTCCTTTTTCTTTTTGATGTTATGTTTTGCGCCCCGCCAAGCGGGCCGCAGCACCTGATTACAACCCTGATTGCGTATCATGGCGGCCTTGGCCGACCATGGCGCCTACTCTGCCCGTTTCCGCTAAGGGTCGCCGCGAGCTGGCTAACAATTACAGAAAAATGTTGCGACCAGGTGACAAAAAAGAGGGCTTTTTTCAGACTCCTTGCCATTATTTTCCGTTATTTCCCGCCCGCCGGTATTTGCTGCCGCCAATAGGCAAAGGCGGCGCACAAGATGGCGACACAAGCTGACATATCGCGTAAAAACAGTCGCTTGCCACCCCACCGGCTGCCGCGCGCAGCCGATTGTTTGTTATTCAGGCGAACAGATGGGTGACACGGGATAGGTGCCCCCCACTGCCCGCCCGAAATAACGGGATGCACGCTTGAGCAGCGGGGTGAAAATAACCTCTCGGCCTATTTCAGGCGCTGTCACCTCGCTGCCGAACGACGGCTTGCGAGGCTAATCGAGGGGTGAGCCCGTCACCCCTTGCAGCACTTCTTCACCGCCCGTACCACGTTCTGATAACCGGTGCAGCGACACAGATTCCCCGACAGGCCGCGGCGGATCTCCGCGTCGGTCAAGGGACGGCGATCTGTCTTGTCGAGCAGGGCGGCGCTCGCCATCACGAGGCCCGGGGTGCAAAAGCCGCACTGCACCGCCCCCTCGTCGATAAAGGCCTGCTGCACGTCGGAGAGCTCATTGCCCTGCCGCTCCCCCTCCACAGTGCGAATGGATTTGCCATCGGCCCACACCGCCAGATAGAGGCAGCTGTCGATGGCGGTGCCATCCACCCGCACGGTACAGGCGCCGCACTCACCGACACTGCACCCCTCTTTTACGCTGATGAGCCCCTGCCCGCGCAGGAAGTGAAGCAACGACATGGTGGGCGACACCGCGTAGGAGTAAGGCTTGCCGTTGATCTCGCACTGGATCGCAACAGTGGGACAGCTTTGCGGTTGCATCATAGGATCTTGCCTCCGGCACGTTCGACGGCGCAGGTGATCACCCGCTGCGCCAGGGTTTTGATCAGGTGCAGGCGAAACTCTTTGTCTGCCCGCCAGGAGGAGCGCGGCGCCACGTCGGCCCCCACCGCCTCGGCAATGGCCGCCAACGTCGCCCGGGTCAGCGGTTGCCCCTCGGCCGCCGCTTCCGCGTGCGGGGTGCGCACCGGCGTCGGGGCCGCCACGCCGTAGGCCAGCCGCAGGCGCTTGAAGTGACCATCCTCAATCTGGCAATAGGCGGCGCAGCCGATGGTGGCGATGTCCATGGCCCCCCGCATGGCGTATTTGAAGTAGTGGGAGCCCACCTGGGGGTGCGCGTCCGGGGCAAAGTGCAATGCCACCAGGATCTCCGCCGGTTGCAGCGCCACCTTGCCCGGGCCGGTGTGAAAGCCGGCGATGGGAATGCGGCGCGTGCCATCGGGGCCGGCGATCTCCAGCTCAGCCTCCAGTGCGACCGTGGGCGCCGCCGAGTCGGCACTGGTGGCGCCGTTGCAGATGTTGCCGCCATAGGTGGCCACGTTGCGGATCTGCGGGCCGGCGATGGTGGCGGCGGCTTCCGCCAGCATCGGCAGGCGGCGCTGCACCAGTTCGTTTTCGATGAGCTCGGTAAAGGTGGTGCCAGAACCGATGCGAATAGAACCGTCAGCCAGTTCGCTCACCCCCTTGAGCTCAGGCAAGTCGTGAATATCGACGATATGGCGATAGGCGGCGTTGAGGTGATGGAGCTGGATCATCACATCGGTGCCACCAGCCAGCAGGCGCGCTTCGGGGTCGGCCTGGCGCAGGGCGACCGCCTCGGCCACGCTGTGGGCCTTGTAATAACGGGCAATATCAAACATGGCGTTGCTCCTCCCCTGCTCCCTCGCCAATCAGACCCGCCGCGACAAACTCCCGAAACAGGGTCTTGGGGGTGATGGGCAGCTCGTTGATGGCGACCCCGGTCGCCATGCGAATGGCGTTACGGATCGCCGGGCCCGGCGAGATGATGGGCGGCTCCCCCAGTGACTTGTGGCCATAGACCGACTGGGGCTCGTAGGTCTGCACGAAGTCGCATTCAAGCTCGGGCAAATCCAGCATGGTGGGGAACTTGTAGTCGAGCAGGTTGGGGTTGCGCACCACGCCGGTCTTGGCGTCGATGATCATCTCCTCGAACAGCGACCAGCCGATCCCCATCCCCATGCCGCCGTGCACCTGCCCCTCTGCCAGCTGTGGGTTGAGGATCTTGCCCGCATCGTGCAGGTTGAGGATGCGGTTGATGGTCACCTTGCAGAGATCGATGTCGACACTGAGATCGACGAAGGTGCAGCCAAAGCTCGGCGGGTTGGTGGTGGTCTTGTGGGAGACTTCCGAGGTGATCTGGCCGCCGATGGTGAGGTGGTAATAGGCGTTGACCGATACCTCGGCGACGCTGATGAGCACCTTGTCCGGCGCACCCGCCAGCACCACGTAACCGTCGATCAGGGTCAGCGATCCCACGTCCTGATGGCAGAGCTGAGCCGCCAGCGACAGGATGCGGGCCCGCAACTGCAGCGCCGCCTGATGGATGGCGGGGGCCGCCACATAGCTCTGGCGCGAGGCGAACGAACCCGGATCATAGGCGGTGATGTCGGTATCCTGGGTCGAGATGACCCGGATCTGCTCAAACGGAATGCCCAAGGTCTGGGCCGCCATCTGGGCAAAGACGGTATCCGAGCCCTGCCCTATCTCGGTGGCACCGATCTGCAGATTGACGGTGCCATCCTGGTTGAGCAGCATGCGGGCGCCGGCAATTTCGACCCCTACCGGATAGGTGTTGGAGCCGTAGCTAAAACAGGCCACCCCGATACCACGGCGTACCCGACTTGCCGGTTCCTGCGCCAGACACTCGGCCTTGAGCCGTTCCCACTCGAACTGCTCGCCACCCCGGCGCAGACACTCAGGGAGCCCTGCGCTGTAGATGGTCTTCTGGTTGACCTGATTGACATCCCCCTCGCGCGCCACGTTGGCGATGCGTACCGCAAGCGGATCCAGTCCCAGCTCGGCGCAGGCGTCATCCAGCATGCATTCGAGGGCAAACACCACCTGGGGCGCGCCGTAGCCGCGCATGGCACCGGCGGTGGGCAGGTTGCTGTAGAAGGTTTTGGCGTCATAGCCAAAGGCGCTGCGCGGATAGAGGTAGCTTATCTTGTTGGCGCCGGCGCTGGCGATGGAGTGGCCGTGGGAGGCATAGCCGCCGGTGTTGGAGAGCACGTTCAGCTGATACCCCTTGAGGGTGCCATCCCGGTTGATACCGAGGGTGCCGTCGATGGCAAAACCGTGGCGGGTGCGCGAGGCAAAGAAGCACTCCTCCCGGCTCAAGGTCACCTTGACCGGCACGCCGCCAAGCTTGTAGCTCAAAAATGCCGCCATCGGCTCTTCCAGCACATCCTGCTTGTTGCCAAAACCGCCGCCCATGTAGGGCTTGATCACCCGCACGCTGGACCAGGGCAAGCCGAGGGATTTGGCCACCCGGCTGCGCACAATCTGGGGGATCTGGGTGCTGGTGACGACGATGATGTGGTCCGGCTGATCCATGTAGGCGTAGCAGGTCACCGTCTCCAGATGACAGTGCTGCACCACCGGCGTCTGGTAGTGCCCCTTGAACTGCAAGTCGGCGGCGGCGATGGCCTGCTCCGGCTCTCCCGCCCGGATCTGGCTCTGGCGCAGCAGGTTGCCGGTTGGGTGGATGGGATAAGCCCCCTCGGCCAGGGCGCTGGCCGCATCCGTCATCACCGGCAGCGGCTCGTAGGTCACCTTGACCAGGGCGGCGGCCTTCTCGGCCACCAGCGGATCGCGGGCTACGACGATGGCGACGCCATCGCCAAAGTGACGCACATGGTCGGTGAGCAGGCGGCGGTCTTTCACATCCCGCTTGGTCTCATCGAGGGACCAGGCGTGACCGGCGGTGCGAAAACAGGTGGTGGGCACATCCTCGTGGGTGAACACGGCTTCAACCCCGTGCAGCGCCAGCGCTTCGCTGGCATCGATGGTGAGCACCTTGCCGTGGGCGATATGGCTTCGCACGTACTTGGCGTGGCGCATGCCGAGCATGATGTTGTCGTCGGTGTAGCGGGCGCTGCCGGTCACCTTGGCCTCGGCATCCACCCGCTTGAGCGGTAATCCTATGGACATATGCAAGTCCTTTGTCAGGCAGAAAAAATCAGAACCGGTATAAAAAACAGCAAGATATGCGCCCGTTTCCGGCAAGGCGGGCCAACCGGGGGGCAAAGGCGGCGAGCAAAGGGAAGAAGTGTGAAGAAGATCCCATCCGGCGCCCATCAGGCTCTCCGTCATGGCCGTGACCAGCCCCGCAGCTGCAGCCCATGGAGGACGCGGCGGCGCCAGTGTCGGGCGGCGTTATCAATCTGGTAAGCCCCGTTATCAAAATGGTATGAGTTCGGTTTGCAGCGCGGGGCCGGCCAAGAGAGGCTGGCCCCGCCAAGAGAAGGAAATGATCCGGACTAGATGGCCCAGCCGCCGGCGTAGAAGAGCACCAGCGCCAGGGCGATGATGACGGTGCCGACGTTGAGCTTGCGCCACTCCTTCGAGCAGATGCGGCCGATCACCAGGGCGCTGAAGCCCAGCATGATGCCGGTGACGATGTTGCAGGTGAGCACGATGAAGACCGCGCACAGCAGGCCGGACATGGCCCCGACGAAGTCATCGAAGTCGAGCCGGGCGACGTTGCTCAGCATCAGCAGCCCCACGTACATCAATGCCGGCGCGGTGGCATAAGCCGGCACCAGGTAGGAGAGCGGCGAGAGGAACAGCATCAGCAGGAACAAGACCCCCACCACGGTGGCAGTGAGGCCGGTCTTGCCGCCTGCCGCCGTGCCCGCCGCCGATTCGATGTAGACGGCGGCCGGCGCGGCCCCCACCAGACCGGAGAAGATGCTGCTGATGGAGTCGGCGCTGAGCGCCTTGCCGCTGTTGATGATGTGGCCATCCTTGTCCAGCAGGTTGGCCTGCCCCGCCACCGCGCGAATGGTGCCGGTGGCATCAAACACCGCCGTCATCACCAGCGCCAGCACGCTTGGCAGCACCAGCGGCGAGAGCGCCCCCATGATGTCCAGGCTGAAGATGAGGGACTTGCCCTGTTCGTCGGCGAGACTCGGCATGGCGAACAGCCCCTGGTACTTGACCGCCGGATCGAAGATGAGGCCGAAAATGGAGATGGCGATGATCACCAGCAGGATCCCGCCCGGAACTTTAAGCTTCTCCAGCCCGACGATGACCGCCAGCCCGATGAGGGACATGATGACCGGCATGGAGGTAAAGGCCCCCAGCGCCACCGGTAGCCCCTCCAGCGGGTTCTTGATCACCAGCCCCACCCCGTTGGCGGCGATCAGCAGCAGGAAGAGCCCGATCCCGATGCCGGTGCCGTGGGCGATCCCCATCGGCAGGTTGTCGAGGATCCAGCTGCGCACCCCGGTCACCGAGATGGCGGTAAACAGCACCCCCATCAGAAAGACGGCGCCGAGCGCCACCGGGATGGAGATCTGCTGCCCCAGCACCAGGCTGAAGGCGGTAAAGGCGGTAAGCGAGATGGCGCAGCCGATGGCCATCGGCAGCTTGGCCCAAAGCCCCATCAGCAGCGAACCAAAGCCCGCCACCAGACAAGTGGCCACGAACACGGCGCCGGGGGGAAAACCCGCCTTGCCGAGCATGCTGGGCACCACGATCACCGAATAGACCATGGCGAGGAAGGTGGTGAGCCCCGCCAGCACCTCCTGGCGCACGTTGCTGCCCCGCTCGCTGATCATGAAGTAGCGATCGAGCGCGCCGCCGGCGGGTTGTCGTCCCGCCGCCGCCCCCTTGTCCGCAACTGCCCCGTCCATCTCGTTTATCCTGTTTGTCTGGCTCATGGCCGACTCCTTCCTGCATCCCTGAATGTGTCGTGACGAAATGGCGGTCGGTGCCGTGGATCTCTGCTGCCACGGTCGCCGGCATCATGGGGTTGGCAGGCAAGGCAAACGTTTGACTTGCCATCTAAAAAAACCGGGCCATTTCACCTGCTGTGGCGGGGCAAGCGCCCCGCCTGTCGTGCGGCGCAGGCGCCACGCTGGCCCCTGCTGCCGTGTTCCCGGGGCGAGCATGCCCGCCCCTCTGCTTTGAAAACCGGATCAGCCCCGCTCGTGCACCAGCTGACCATCCACGTAGGTGCGGTAGATGGATCTGTCATCCCCCAGGGTCAGCAGCACGAACAGCTTGTCGCGCAGGGTGGTGGAGTTGTCATAACGCAGTTGCTGCAGCGGGGTGGCGACCGGGTCGAGCACCACGAAGTCCGCCTCCTTGCCCACCGCGAAGCTGCCGATCTGCTCGTCCAGCCCGAGCGCATGGGCGCCGCCCAGGGTGGCCAGGTAGAAGGCCTGATAGGCCGAGAGGCGCTCGCCCTGCAACTGCATCACCTTGTAGGCCTCGTTGAGGGTCTGCAGCATGTTGAAGGTGGTACCGGCACCGATGTCGGTGCCCATCCCCACCTTCACCTGCTTGTGCCACGCCTTGTGCAGCTTGAAGAGGCCACTGCCCAGATACAGATTGGAGGTGGGACAAAACGCGATGGTGGAGCTGGTCTCTTTCAGGCAATCCCACTCCTGCTCTTCCAGATGGACGCAGTGGGCAAAGACGCAGTTGTGACCGGTCAGCCCGTGCTGGTGATAGACGTCGAGATAGCCCTGATGCTCTGGGAAGAGGGATTTGACCCAGGCTATTTCGTCCTTGTTCTCGCACAGGTGGGTGTGCAGATAGGTGGTCGGGTACTCTTCGCGCAGTCGTCTCGCCATCGCCAGCTGCGCCGGGGTCGAGGTGGGGGCAAAGCGCGGCGTGATGGCGTAGAGCAAGCGACCGTTGCCGTGCCAGCGCTCGATGAGCGCCTTGCTCTGTTCATAACTGCTCTCGGCGGTATCGAGCAGATAGTCGGGGGCGTTGCGATCCATCATCACCTTGCCGGCGATCATCCGCATGTTGATGCGGCTGGCCGCCTCGAACAGGGCATCCACCGACTCGGGGTGGACAGTGCCGAACACCAGCGCCGTGGTGGTGCCGTTTCGCAGCAGCTGCTTGATGAAGAAGGTGGACATCTCGCGGGCGTACTCGAGGTCGTTGTAGCGCCGCTCGGCCGGGAAGGTGTGGCGGTTGAGCCACTCCAGCAGCTGCTCACCATAGGCCCCCACCATCTCGCTTTGCGGGTAGTGGATGTGGGTGTCGACAAAGCCGGGCACTATCATCTTGCCGCGATAGTCGCGCACCCGCACCTGGGCCGGAATGCGATCCTTGCCTTCCTCCCACTGGCCGAACCAGTCGATGCAGCCGTTGCGGATGATCAGCAGGCCGTCTTCGATGAGGCGGGCATTGGGCTCTATCTCCTCGGGCTGGCTCACCACCCGGGTGATGTCAAAGAAGCTGCCACGCACCGCCTTGACGGAGTTGTCGTTTTTCATCTCTCAATTCCCTCTTGTTGTTCGTTAGCCGCGATCCACTTGCGGGGCGCGCACCTGGGCCTCGTCCGTCGCCAGCCCCTGTTGGCAGGCTGTGGCTGACGGAGCGGGCCGGGTGGCAAAACGGCTGTCGGGTTTGTCGCTCAGCTGGATCATCTCCACCGCCTCGGCGGCATTGGCGGCCGCCTGGCGTCTGCGGCTTTGCGGCAGCACCAGGTTCATGATGATGGCAGTGATGCCGCCGGCGCAGATGGGGTTCTCCACCAGCATGTAGATCCCCGCCGGCAGCACCTTGAACACGTTCGGGTCGTAGGAGACACCAAGCCCAAGACCCAGGGAGGTGGCGACGATCAGGGTCTCGCGCCGATCGAAACCATGGCTGATGATGATGCGACCGCCGGCGATGGCGATCATGGAGAACATGATGACCATGGCGCCCCCCATCACAGGGGATGGGATGGTGGTGAAGAAGCGTCCCACAACAGGGAAGAGCCCCAGCAGCACCAGGATGACGGCGATGAACTTGCCCACGTGGCGCGAGGCCACCCCGGTCATCTGGATGACGCCGTTGTTCTGGGCGAAGGTGGTGAGCGGCAGGGAGCCGAGCGCCGAGGCGATCACCGACACCAGGCCGTCCGCCAGCACGCCGCCGGAGAGCCGTTTTTGGAACTCGGGGCCCTGGATCTGCCGGTGGGAAACCATGGCGGTGGCGGTGATGTCCCCCACCGCCTCCAGCACGCTCAACAGATAGATGGTGCCGGCCAGCACGAAGGCGTGCAGATCGAAGGAAAAACCGTACTTGAACGGGATGGGCACAGTAATAAGCGGCAGGTTCTCAAGGGCGGAGAAATCAACCATGCCGAGCATCAGGGCCACCGCATAGCCCACCAGCAGGCCGATGGCGATGCCGCTCATGCGAAGCAAGGGGCTCTTGCTGCAGTTGAAGGCGACGATGACGCAGAGCACCAGCAGCCCCAGGCCGATGTTCTCGTATTTGCCAAAGGTGCCGCTGCTCATGGCGGAGAAACCGCCGCCAAAGTCGATGATCCCCACCTTGATGAGGCTCAGGCCAATCATCAGCACCACCACCCCGCTCACGGTGGGGGTGATCACCCGCTTGAGATAAGGCAGCACGAAGGAGGAGCCCATCACCAGGAAGGCGCCGACGAAGGAGACCCCGAGCAGGGTCGAGACGATCAGCTCCTCGTGCAGGCCATCTTTTTTCATGGCGCTGCCAAGCGCAATCATCACGGTGACGAAGGAGAAGTTGACCGACTGGATGGAGAGCAGCCCCGATCCTATGGGGCCGTAACGGTTCACCTGCAGCCAGGTGCCGATGCCGGAGGCGATCATCGCCATGGAGACCAGGTAGGCTGTGGTCTCGGTGGAGAGGCCGAGGGCCCCGCCCACGATCAGGGCCGGCGTCACCATGGGCACAAAGATGGCCAGCAGGTGGGTCACGGCCCCCATCAGGGTTTGGTAAAAGGGTGGTTTGTCTTCGAGCGCGTAAATCAGGTCCGAGTGCTTGCGTGTTGTTTTAGACATCTTGATTGTCCCATCACACAGAATATGGGCGGAGTACTCATTCCGCTGTCAGGTGCTGGGGGCGAGCCTGCGCCCGCCCCTCACCTTTTCTTTTGTTATGCCGACGCTTGTTGCTCCAGCTTGCCCAGTTCGCGCAGGATCTGCTCCGGCGTGAAGTGCCACTTGCGCAGCCAGACACCGCAGGCGTCGTGGATGGCGGTGGCGATGGCGGGCGCGGCGCCGTTGACACCGATCTCCGAGATGGACTTGGCGCCGTAAGGGCCGACCTTGTCGTCACTCGGTACCAGGAAGGCCCGAAAATCGCGCGGAATGTCGCCAATCTTGGGCGCGCCATAGCTCTTCAGATCCCGGGTGAGCGGAATGCCCTTGCCGTCGTAGCAGATCTCCTCGGTCAGGGAGTGACCGATGGCCCGCATGGTCGCCCCGTAGATCTGGCCGAGCGCCAGCTCCGGGTTGATGGGGGTGCCGCAGTCGAGCAGGGCGTAGAACTTGTCGAGCCGGATTTGACCGGTTCTGACGTTGACCGCCACCTCGGCGAAGTTGGCCCCGTACGGGAAGGCAAGCTCCGAGGTGATGTAGCTGGCGGTGCCCACCAGGATGCCGAAGCCGGTACCTGTCTCGGCCTTGTGGGCCAGCTTGGCGAGGCTCACCTCCCCCAGCTTGCCGCGCACCAGGCCCGGGAACGCCAGTTCAACATCGGCTACCGGCTCGCCCAGCATGGCGGCGCCGTGGAACAGGATCTTCTCCTTGAGGTTCTCGGCCGCCTTCTTGGCCGCGTTGCCGGAGAAGCAGGTACCTGACGAGGCGTAGGCCCCCTTGTCAAACAGGGCGTGGTCGGTGTCACCGGAGATGACGTGCACATCCCCGAGCGGGCAGTGCAGCACCTCGGCAGTCAGCTTGGCCACCACTGTATCGAGGCCGGTGCCGATATCGGCGCCACCGGAGTGGACGATAAAGGTGCCGTCCGATTCCAGCTTGACCATGCAGTTGGCCTGATCGATGTCCGGGATCCCCGATTTTTGCATGATGATGGCGACGCCACGGCCGATGCGCCAATCCCCGTCGGCGGGTTTGGGGCTATCCCACTCGATAAGTTCGCGACCCTGCTTGAGGATGGGTTCAAGGGCACAGCTGGCCGCATGGGGCACCGAGGTAGGCATCTTGCCCTCGCCGATGGCACCCAGCACCTTGAGGATGTCCCCTTCGTGCACCCGGTTGTGCTCCACCATGTCGAGCTGATCGATGCCGAGTTTCTCGGCAAGTTCGGCAATCGCCATGGTCAGCGCGAAGTTGCCCTTGGGCGCACCATAACCCTGATAGGCGCCGGTCGGGCAGATGTTGCTGTAGTAGGTATTGACGGTAAAGCGCACGTTCTCGCACGGATAGAGCGGCAGGGAGAGCGCCGGGCCGTTGCTCGGCACCGTCAGAGAGTGGTTGCCGTAAGGGCCGGTGTTGGCGCGAAAATCCATCTCGATGGCGGTGATGGTGCCATCTTTCTTGGCCCCCACTTTCACCTTTACCTTGGCCACATGGCGGGAGGTGTTGCTGATGAACTCCTCTTCACGGGTGTAGCGGAAGGTAACCGGACGGCCGGTGACTCTGGTCGCCCAGGCGCACACCTCTTCCAGCAGGATATCCTGCTTGGAGCCAAAGCCGCCCCCTACCCGCTCCTTGATCACATGCACCTGGTGCTGCTTCATGCCGACGATGCGTGCCACCTGACGGCGCACGTGCCAGGGCACCTGGGTGGAGGCGTGAATGACCAGACGCTCCCCATCCATGTAGGTGAAGCAGATATGCGGCTCGGTCGGGCACTGCTGGGCCTGGGTCGATTCGTAGGTACGTTCGACAATCTCGTCTGCCTCGGCAAAGCCTTCTGCCACATCGCCAATCTGGCCATGGACGCTGGCGGCCAGGTTCTCGTGCGGACGGGAACCGATGGGGAAGTTGATGATCATGTGCTCGTCGCCGCGGCGCACCGAGCAGGCGTTCTGCTGCTCGAGATCCGCAGGGGCACCAGCCATGTAGATGATGGGCTCGTCGTGCACCAGGGGTGCATTGGGGGCCATCGCCTCGTCTATGTTCATGACCGCCGGCAATACCTGATACTCGACCTCGATGAGCTTGAGTGCGGCCAATGCGATGGCTTCGCTCTCGGCCACCACGGCGGCCACCCGATCACCCACGTGACGCAGCTTGCGGCCAAACATGCGGCGATCCAGCGGTGACGGCTCAGGGGCGCTCTGGCCACCCGGGGTGTAGTAGACATCCGGGCAGTTGAGGTGAGTGATGACGTGCACCACCCCCGGCATGGCTTCGGCGCGACTCACGTCGAGTTTGGTGATCACCGCATGGGGATGGGGGCTTCGCAGCATCTTGATGACCAGCGCATCCTCGCTGACCCTGTCCTCCACGTAGCAGGGTTTGGCCTGCACCATCTTGGCAGCATCCACTTTCGGGCAGCTCTTGCCGATGTGGCGCAGGTCGTCACGAAACTCGGGGGCAATCTGGCACAGGTAATCGGGATCCTTGAGGCGCGAGCTGGCAAGCTCGATGGCCTGATAGAACTGCTGGTAACCGCCGTCCCGGTGAAACAGGCCCGAGAGCGCGTCGTCGATTTGATCACGGGTCGGTTCGGGATGGCGATCAAGCAGGTCGGTGACGATGAGCGCCGCAGCCGGATCGTTGTAGCCGGACTGCACCACGCCCACATCCACCATGGCCTGCTGCACCAGGCTGAGCTGGTTCCAGCTACCCAGTGACTCGGCGGTGCGCACCTGCGCCCCATCCAGTTGTGCGGCGATCAGCAGGGAGGCGTTGATCACCTTGCCGTTGAAGAGGATGGCGTCGGAGCCAGCAAAACCGAAGCCGTCGTCACTGTTGCGCACCGAGTGCATCCGGCACTGGTTGAACAGCACCCGCTGGGCATTCTCACCCGCCGGGGTGATGACGGTGCGCAGGGCACCGTTCAGGGTGAAATTGAGTTCCATCATGCCTGTACCTCCTGCTGCTGGCACTCCACCAGCAGATCCGCCACCACCACGCCGCTGATATAGCGTTTGTAGGCCACGCTGCCGCCGAGATCCTCGCGCGGTGCAACCAGCTCGCTCACGGCCGCCTCCAGCGCGGCATCGTGCAGATCGCGGCGCTCCACATCACGCAGGCGCATCGGTTGCGGCGTAACGCCAGCAACGGCGACCCGCATCTCACCCAGGGCATCGAGGGCCACGGCGGCGGTCATCACCGCCAGACCATCGGCGTTGCGGCTGATGCGGCGAGTGGCGCAGCGCAGCGCGGGCTCCGGCAGCACCACCCCCAGCATCAGCTCCTTGCGCTGGCCGGCCAGGTAGGCATCGATGGGTTGCAGCTGGTTGTTCTCCAGCACCACCACGGCTTCGAGTACCAGCAATACCGGCAGCAGCGGGGAGTCCTGCTGCTGGCAGGCAATTTCGCCGCCAATGGTGGCCTGATTGCGCAGATGGCGGGAGTAGACAAGCCCCAGCGCCTCGCACAGGGCGGCCGGGGTACGAGGGTCATCTTTGAGGGCTTGCAGGGTGACGGTAGCGCCGATGTGGAGTTGACCGTGCTGCTGCTCAATCTGGCCAAGTCCGAGCTTGTCCAGCGAGATGGCGACCTTCTTGTCGGTGCGGGTCGGGGCTGCGTTGAGCTTGCTGCCGCCCCCCATGTAGACGGCGTCGTTGCCAAAGCGGGCCTTGAGTTCCAAAGCCTGACCCAGTTGCTCGGGTCGGAAGAATTGCTCAATCATGTGTCGTCCTTACTCTTGCTGCCCGCCGCCGGGAAAATCCACAGGGCGGGCAATCCAGTCCAAACGTGCGGAGGGTGGCCTCAGGCCAGCTGATCCATCCGCTGCCACAGGCGGCTCGCCACCTTGCTGGCCTGCTGATAAATGGGTTCGACGTCAAAGGCGAACTCGCGATCCTGATAGACCATGCGCCCCTCTACCATCACGCTGTTGACCGAGGATGAGCCCATGCCAAAGGCGAGATGGCCGCCGAGGTTGCGCGGTGCCAGCGGGGTCGGTGCGGCGTAGTCGCAGATGGTGAGGTCGGCCTTGTAGCCCGGCTCCAGGCGGCCAAATTTGGCGCCGAAGTTGCGCTCAAGCAAGGTGTTGCCGTTCCAGAGGAAGCGGGCAAAGCTGTCTGGCCAGAGCGCCCCGCCGGCATCCTTGTGCTTGAAATAGGCAAACTTGAGCTCTTCGAGCATGTCGGAGCCGATACCATCGGTGCCGAGCGCCAGATTGCGATACTCCGGCAGGTGCATGTTGTAGCCCACGTGGTTGTTCATGTTGGAGCGGGCGTTGTGCACCAGGAAGGCATCGCGGCTGTTGAGCAGCTCGATGTCGGCCGGGCTTAAGTAAATGCCGTGAGCGATCAGGGTCTTGCTGTCGACAAGGCCAAACTCGTCCAGCCGGGCGATGGGCTCCTTGCCATGGTGGTGGTGGCCGTGGGCCATGTCGTAGCGGTCTTCCGCCACATGGATATGCAGACCGCGACCGGTGACCTGCACCGCTTCGCACAGCATGGCGAGCCCCTCGTCGGGCACGGTGAAGGGGGCGTGAGCGCCGATGTGGGCCTCCACCAGATAGGGTTCGCTCCCCTTGGCCTTGGCGGCATCAATGGCCTGCGCAAACAGGATGTTCTCCTCCACCCCGGCCTGCAGTTCGGCGAGGCCGCCGTTGCGATCCGTGGTCTCGAAGCAGGTCATGCCGCGCAGACCCGCCTCCACAAACCCTTTGCGCAGTACGTTCAGGGAGCCTTTGATGAAGTTGGGCGACGCGTGGTGGTCGATCACCGCGCTGCAGCCGCCCTTGATCGCCTCCAGCGAGCAGATGAGACCGCTGTAGTAGAGGGACTCCTCATCGAGCGCCCGATCGAGCCGCCACCAGAGGTTTTTCAGGGTGGAGATAAAATCCGGGCAAGGGGCGATGTTGGCCATGATCCCCCGCGACAGGCCGGAGTAGAAGTGGTTGTGGGCACAGACGATGCCAGGCATCACCAGCTTGCCGCCCATCTCCCGATAGGTGGCCTCTGGGTAGAGGGCCCGCAGATTGGGCCCCACCGCTTTGATAAGCGATCCTTCGATGGCGATATCCACCCCCTCCAGCACCAGGGTCGGCTCCAGCTGGACGGCGGTGACGTTTTTCAGAATAAACATGGTTGGCTCCTTCGCTTATTCGTGGTCCGCTCAGGCCTCGACGGCCCCCAGCAGGTAGTGGTGATGAGCGTGGACATGGCTGATGATGCGGCACATGTCGCCAAGGGCCGCTGGTGCATCCTTGATCCGGCTCTGGGCGTCGATGGTCAGGCGATAGGTCTCGCCATCCTGACGCACCCGCAGTTCGCCACCATCCGCCAGATAGAAACCGGGATTGCGGCTGTTGTCGAAGTCCTCCGGCAGGCTGAAGATGGTGACCTTGTCCTGATAGGGCTTGCCCTGCCAGGGGCAGAACTGGGCGCAGTTGCCGCACTCGTTGCAGTAGGCATCTAGGTGCAGGGTCTGGAACTGGTCCTTGAAGCCCGGCACCGCGATGGCGACGTTGGCCCGGTTGGGGCAGACATCCACGCACTTGCTGCAGAGGTAGTTGCACTCGAGGCAACGGTGCGCCTCTTGCGCCACGAAGGCATCGCGCTCCCCCTTGTCCACCAGAGTGATGGCGATGTTTCCTTTGCGGCGGTAGATCTCATCCTTGCCCGACGGCTGGGTGGTCACGTCACGCTGCTGGCTGGCGATATGCTCGCGGGCCAGCACCAGATCCACGGCGCGGCGGGCACCGCCGATGGCACCGACGATGGAGGACGGGCCGCTCTGCACGTCACCGATGAGGAAGACGTTGCGACGGCTGGTTTCGCCGGTCTGGCCATCCACCTCGGGCCAGCCATCGCTGCCAAGAGGAATCCCCATGGCTTTGAGCACCTCGCAGTCAGGCTGTTCACCGATGGCGGTGATCAGGGCATCCATCTGCATCACTTCGGTCTGCTCGGTGGGCACCGGACGGCGGCGGCCCTGCTCGTCGGGTTCCCCCAGCGCCATCATCCGCACGACAAGCTTGCCATCTTTGTCAAAGCGCTCCGGATTGGTGAGGAAGCAAAAACGCACCCCATCTTCCACCGCTTCCAGATACTCCTCGCGATAGGCGGGCATCTCTTTTTCGCTGCGACGGTAGATAACGGTCACATCGCTGACACCGGGCACCTTGAGGGCGGCGCGGGCGCAGTCCATGGCGGTGTTGCCGGCGCCGACCACAGCCACATGGCGGCCCAGCGGCAGCGGCTTGCCCTGATTGAAGCTGCGCAGGAAGTGGAAGGATTTGTAGACCCGATCATGACCCCCTTCGAGACGCATGCCGCCATTCTTGTCGGCGCCGATGCCGACGAAGACATAGGTAAAGCCCTGGGCGTGCAGCTTGTCGACGGTGAGCGCCGGATCGCAGCCAAACTCGAACTTGACCCCGTGGGCGGCGACAAAGTCGATGTCGTGCTGGATAAGCTCGGCCGGGATCCGGAACTCGGGGATGATGTGTTTGACCACGCCACCGGCATCGGCTTCACGCTCGAACAGAGTGACCGGATGACCGGCACGGGCCAGGAAGTAACCGGCTGAGAGACCGGCCGGGCCGGCGCCAATCACCGCCACCGGGTGCTTGTCACCGCTGCCTGCCGGTTTGTGCCAGCGAGCCTTGTACCCTTCCCAGCCGCGCTCCAGCGCCACTTTCTTGAGCTCGCGGATATTTAGCGGGCTGTCGTAATCAAGACGGGTGCAGTTGTACTGGCACTGGTGATCGCAGATATGGCCGGTGATGGCGGGCAAGGCGTTGCGCTGATAAATCAGCTCAAGGGCAGCCACATACTCCCCCTCGCCCATCAGGCGAATGTACTCGGGGATATCCTGATGCACGGCGCAGGCAGTGACGCAGGGCGCCACGTAGCAGTCGGTCAGCGGCAGGCCGCCACCCACTTCGATGCGATCCTCGGACTTCCACTCCTTCTGGGTGTAATCCATGGTGAGGGCCTTGGCGGCAAGGGCTTCCAGCTTCTCGACATCGACCTGGGTCATGGCCCAGCTATCGGACGCGTCGATCTCGTTGAGGCACTCAATCTGGCGCAGGTAGCCACCCGGTTTGAGCAGGTCGGTGGCCATGGTGATGGGACGAATACCGGTCTCGAAGATATCGCTGATGTTGAACTTGCTGGCGCCGCCCGAGTAGGAGATGGGCAGCTTGCCATCGAAGGCGCGGGACAGCACGGCGGCCACGTTGATGGAGAGCGGGAACAGCGCACGGCCGGACATGTACATCTCGTCGCCGGGCAGCGCCCCTTTGCGGTTGATGGTGCCGAGGGTGTTGGTGAGCTTGACCCCGAAGGTGAGCCCCTTCTCGGCCCCCAGCGCCATCAAGCGGGTCAGCATCGCCTTGGCCTGATCCAGTTTGAGGTCATGATCGAACGACGCTTCGCTCAGACCGATGTAATCAAAACCACAGGCATCGAGGATCTCGCGCACCCGCGGGTAGCCCAGCAGGGTCGGGTTCAATTTGACGAAGGTGTTGAGCCCCTTCTCTTCCAGCATGTAGCGGCAGATGGCCTCGATCTCGTTGGGCGGGCAGCCGTGCATGGTGGAGAGGGTGACGCCGTGCACCAGCTCGGCCGGAATGCGCTCCGCCAGCTGTTGCAGGCGAGCGCGGTGCGCCCCCAGCCCCAGCTCAGCGATAAACTGCTCGTCGGCCACGAGGTCACGTACCACCTGCTGGTACTCGGCAAATTTCGGATTGCTGCTTGCATCCATCAGGCTGTGGATGAACTGCTGCATCGGTGGCTGTTTGATGCCATCCAGGTTGTACCCCACGCTCATGTTGAAGATGAAGGATTTGGCCTCTCCGTCGAGGCGCGGGTCGAACACCTCTTCCAGCAGGTAGAGGGCAAACCAGGCTTTCAGGTACTCGTCAAACGCCTTGGGCAGGGTGAACTCGGTGGACCACTCGGTGTTGAAGCACTCGTCTTCGGCATCGATGCAGGGCTTTTCCAGTTCGAGACGGTCCAGGATCTGCACCGTCTTGAGCTCGATAAAGCGCCCGCCGGTCAGCCAGGAGGTGACGATGTTTTGGGCCAGCTGGGTATGGGGGCCGGCTGCCGGGCCGATGGGAGTCTCGCAGGTTTCACCGAACACCTTGATCTTGCGCTCGTCCTGCTTGCGATAGAATTGCGCGGCGGGAATGCCGAAGATGGATTGACTCGCTTTATATTCCGAGAAGATACGGACCAGAAGGTTCTTGAAGGGAACGGGTCGCATAATATCGCCCATGTTGATCTCCTTGCAGCGGCACTGCTCATTGACAGGGTGAATAAATGGGGCCCATCCACAACCACGCATAAAAAGCCCCTTGAAACTGACAAGAGCAACAATCAGGCCAGCGCCGGATCTTTTTATTTTTCAGCCATAAAAACGTGAGGCACCTCCAATTAATAAAACATCGAAAGCCGATACCAGTTTCGACAATGAGAGTGGCTATCAACACCGAATTTAAATAATGGAAACGCCGCCCTCACGGCTAAAAATGATCTCACTTTGGCGCGGCGCGCTATCAGTTTGATAAAGAGTGCGGCCAGCGCCATTATCAGGCCGGCCAGGATGATAACGGCCGCTGTAGGTCCCTGATAACGGGTTCGACAAGGGGATAAATATGCAAACCAAGACCGGGCAAGCCCCTGCCAGCCGACCAGTTCAGCGCTCGAATGCTTCGTTTGCCAGCAGCGCCTGATAGCGCTCCGGGGTATCCACATCCTGCAGGATGGCGTCGCTCTGCACCTCGATGAATCGATGAGGGTGCGCCAGCAGCCAGCGGCGCACCGAACCCTGTGCAGGCGCTGCTGCCAGCGCGGTGGCAAGGGCTCTGGGCAACAGCACGGGGTGGCCCGCCTCCCCCTGATAGGAGGGAAAGAGGGTCTCGTCCCCCCGCGCCTGCCAGAGCGTGCGGAATATCTCGGGGGGAATGCAGGGCAGATCGCCGTGGCTCACGAAGAGGTGATCGCTGGTACAGGCGGCGAGCCCCGCACGGATGGAGCTGCCAAGCCCCTGTGCATAATCATGGTTGTGTACCAGCCGGATACGGGGGTGATTGGCGTAGCGGCTGATCAGCTCATCGGCGCGATGTCCCACCACCAGAATGACCCGGTCACACAGCACCATGGCATTTTTGAGACTCTCATCAAGAATCGTGCTCTGGCGATACGGTAGCATCAATTTCCACGCGCCCATTCGTGATGAGAGCCCGGCCGCCGTAATTAGGCAGTCACACCGCTCGCGCGAATGCCAGTGCTTCTCACTGACCGCGCCTCTATTTTCATCGGTCGTCTCCATGGCTATTTCATCACCCATCCTGCTCACCTCGCCAAATATCGAGAGTGTATTAAACCCGCTCACCGAAAATATTGATGGGCGTACCACTTTAATTAGTCTTTGCGGCGCCGGGGGGAAAACCAGCACCCTCTTCTGGCTGGCCGACTATTTCCATCAACAGGGCAAGAAGGTGCTGCTCACCACCAGCACCCGGATGTTTCTGCCTGCCCCCTCCTCTCGGCGCACCCTGCTGATCGAGGCCGACCCCATCCGTCAGCTGACCCGCTGCCAGGCGCTGCCCGATGAACCGATGCAGCTGGTGCTGTTCAGCCACCTCGATCGGGCCAGCGGCAAGGCGGTGGGGCCGAGCCCCCAGCAGATCGATCTGCTCAAGGGGCAGCAACGCTTCGACATCATCCTGGTGGAGGCGGACGGCGCCCATCACAAGTTATTGAAAGCGCCCGCTTTGCACGAACCTTGCATTCCTCAGCACAGTGATTGGGTGATCGCCCTGGTGGGCGGCGCCATGGTGGGAGCCAGCGCCGACCCGGCGCAGATCCACCGCTGGGCCGAGTTCCAGGCCCTGTGCGGGATTGCGGCCGGTGAACGGCTCGACTGGGCCCTGTTTGATCGGCTCATCGCCCACCCCGAGGGGGCGTTCAAGGGCACCCCGCCCGGGGCGCGCCGAGTCTGGTTTATCAATGGCGATTATCAAAATGAGCAGCAGTGGCTGCCCGCCCTGATAAACCTGCTGCAACACCACCCCGAGCTCCACGCCATCTGGCAGGGGGCCGTGCGTGAACCCGGCGCCATTCACCATGTTTGCTGTCGGCCTGCCTCCGAAGCCGCGCAGTCACTGACCCGTTAAGGATGATACGAGGTACCTTATGAATCTGTTTGCACACGCTGCCCGACTGGAGCAGGAGAACACTCCCTTTGCCATGGCCCAGATCATCGAGAGCCGGGGCTCCACCCCGCGCCATCAGGCCCAGATGCTGGTGATGGCCGATGGCCGGATCCTCGGCACCATCGGCGGCGGCATGATAGAGCGGCTGGTGATCGAGGAAGCCATGGCCGCCATTGCCGAGCGCAAACCGCGCATCTTCCACGGCCGGATGGCCCGCAACGGCGAACATGCGGTGGGCTCGGATTGCGGCGGCGCCATGTCGGTCTATATCGACGTCTACGGCCTGCGCCCCCGGCTGGTATTGATCGGCGCCGGCCACGTCAACCGGGCACTGGCCCATGCCGCGGCGCCGCTCGGCTTTGACATCCACGTGGGGGATTGCTTCGAGGGGAGCCTCAGCCCAGATCGCTTCCCGGCCGGCACCCATCTGCAGCAGGCCGATACCATCAGCGCGGTGATCGAGCAGCTTGCCATCGAACCCGCCAACTTCGTCATCATCGCCACCAACCATCAGGACAAGGAGGCGCTGGATCGGCTCATCAGCCGTCCCCTCGCCTACCTGGGGCTGCTCGCCAGCAAGCGTAAGGTACAGACCTTCACCCAGGCCCTGCGCCAGCAAGGGGTGAGTCAGGAGCAACTGCAGCGGCTGCACGCCCCCATCGGCTACAACATAGGTGCCGAGACCCCCGAGGAGATCGCCATCAGCATCCTCGCCGAGCTGCTGCAGGTGAAAAATGGCAAGGCCGGTGGCCTGATGCAGGATGACGTGCGCCTCAAGCGGGATCAGCTGGTGGTGATGCGTGGCTCCGGCGATATCGCCACCGGGGTGGCGCTGCGCCTCTACCATGCCGGCTTCAAGGTGGTGATGCTGGATCTCGACAAGCCGACTGTGATCCGCCGCACCGTCGCCTTCGCCCAGGGGATGTTCGACGGTGAAACCCGCGTTGAGGGGGTGCGAGCCAAGCGGGTCGAGAGCGTCGAGCAGGCGTTCGAGCAGCTGGATCTGGGCGTCATTCCGCTGCTGGTTGACCCCGACTGCGCGACCCTCGCCGAACTCAAGCCCCGCTATCTGGTGGATGCCATCCTCGCCAAGCAGAATCTCGGCACCCACAGGGAGATGGCCCCCATCACGGTGGCCCTTGGCCCGGGTTTCGAGGCGGGGCGCGACTGCGATGCGGTCATCGAGACCAACCGTGGCCACCATCTGGGGCGGGTCATCTATCAGGGCCCCGCCCAGCCCAATACCGGCATTCCCGGGGTGATCGAGGGGCACTCCGCCCGCCGGGTGGTGCGCGCCCCCGTCGCCGGCGTGATGAAGAGCCTGATCAAGCTCGGCGATCTGGTGCAGGAGGGGGACGTGATCGCCCACGTGGGGGATGCTCCCATCATAGCGCCGCTCTCCGGCATGGTGCGGGGGCTGCTCAGCGATGGCATCGAGGTGACCGTCGGTTTCAAGATCGGTGACATCGACCCCAGAGGCGAGCGGGCCGATCCCACTACCGTCTCTGACAAGGCGCGAGCGATCGGTGGCGCCGTGCTGGAAGCCATGATGCATCTGGCCCAGCGCAGATAAGCCAGCGCACCAACAAAAAGGGCCCGCCATGATGGCGGGCCCTTTTTATCTCGTTGCCGACAATCAACTCAGCCGTGCTTGATGCGGGTCTCCCCCGCCACCGACACCAGGGAACGTTTGCCCTTTCGGCTGATGACGACCAAGGCCAGCACGATAAGGCCAATGCCACTCCCCTCCACCGGCCCCGGATTTTCACCAAGCAGCCACCAGGAGAGCAGCACGCCGCTCACCGGCACCGCCAGGGTGCTGAGCCCGGCGATCCCCGCCGGCAGCTTTTTCAGCACAAACAGCCAGAGGCTCCAGGCCAGCGCCGTGGCGAAGATGGCGCTATAGGCGAGCGCACCAAACACATAGGGCTGCCAGTCGATGGGTCGCTCCGGCACCAGCGCCGCCACCAATGCCATCACCACGGTGGCGTAGATCATCTGCCAGGTGGTGAGGGACATCAGATCCACCCCGGGGTGGCGGGCATACATCCGCTTGGCGATGATGGCGCTGATCCCCCAGCAGATGCCGGAGGCAATGCCCAGCAGCGCGCTCTTCATGGAATCCAGGTGTAGCTGCCAGGGCTCGATCACCAACAGCAGGCCGCAGGCGGCCACCCCGACCGCCAGATAGTGCAGCTTGCGCATCCGCTCCCCCAGAAAGAGCGCTGCGAAGATCACCACCCAGAACGGCATGGTGTAGCTCAGAATAGCCACCTTGCCCGCCCCGCCGCTGATGAGCGCCCACTGGGCCAATCCCACCATGCCGCAGGTCTGGAACAGGGCGATGGCGAGGGTATAGCGAAACGGGGTGGGTTTGAGATAACGGCGTCCGCGCAGGCACTGCACCAGCAGCAACACCAGGGATCCGCACAGGCAGCGCAGGGCGGTGAACTCGAACGCCCCCGCATAGAGCATCACCTGCTTCATCACGATCCAGCTGTAACTCCAGATGGCGGTGAGCAGGATCAATCCCCCCAGCGCCGCCATGTTCAACTTGCTATTCATTGTGCTGCCTTGTTGCTGCTGCGGTCGGTGCGTCCGCCATTCGGGGCGCCATCTTACTCCTCTGCCGTCCCCCTGCCCACCGCGGATAAGAGCTGGCCGGCCCATGCTTCCCTCTGCCAATCCCTGGCACCGGCCAACAGAAAGGGGGCCTTGGGCCCCCTGTTTGCAACCATCAAAGGCGAGGCTACAGGCTGATCAGGGTCCCAGTCTTGCCGGCAATGCCGTCGGCGGCCTTCTCCAGCAGGGTGATCAGGGATTTGCGCCCCGGCATGGAGGTGGCGAACGAGAGCGCCGCCTCCACCTTGGGCAACATGGAGCCCTTGGCAAACTGCCCCTGAGCGATAAAGCTGTTGGCATCGGCGACGCTCAGCTGATCGAGCCACTGCACATCGGACTTGCCGAAGTTGATGGCGACCTTCTCTACCGCGGTAAGGATGATCAGCATGTCGGCGTCAATGAGCTCCGCCAGTCTGGCACTGGCCCAATCCTTGTCGATCACCGCACTGGCACCGCGCAGGTGATTGCCCTCGCGCAGCACCGGAATGCCGCCACCCCCGACGGTGATCACCACCTGACCGGCGGCCAGCATGGCAGAGACGGTCTCTTTCTCGATGATGTCAATGGGTTTGGGGGACGCCACCACCCGGCGATAGCCGCGACCGGCATCCTCCTTGAGTCGCTCGCCCTTGGCCATCAGCGCCTCAGCCTCCTCCTTGCTGAAGAAGCCACCGATGGGCTTGCTCGGGTCGAGGAAGGCGGGATCGTTTTTATCCACCTCCACCTGGGTCACCAGGGTGGCGACCGGCTTATGGATGCCGCGCTCAAGCAGGGCCTCGCGCAGGGCGTTTTGCAGGTCATAGCCGATGTACCCCTGGCTCAGGGCCACGCAGACCGACATGGGCAGATGGGGCGCCTTGGGATCGTGGCGGGCCGCCACCTCGAACGCCTGCTGGATCATCCCCACCTGAGGGCCGTTGCCGTGAGTCACCACCACCTCGTGCCCCTGGGCGATCAGGTCGGCAATGGTGCCCGCCGTGCTCTGCACCGCCTTCATCTGCTCGGGCAGGTTGTTGCCCAGCGCATTGCCACCAAGGGCCAGTACGATTCGCTGTTTCATCTTGTTATCTCCAGTGATGGGACAAGCCGGCGCGATACCGGCCCACCTTTCGTTGTTCAAATAACCTCGTGACTTTGCGGGATGCGAACTGCTTGTCAGCCTGCAACCGCGGGGCAAGGCGAGTGCCGATCCGGCGCCAACGCCGGGTCAAAGGGCGCTCTGGCCAAAAACCGGCCATGACCACGGCGCCCGAGGAACTCGCCATCGCGAGCGACTATCTCGCCACGGCTCAGGGTCAGCCTGATCCGGCCGGGGCAATGCATCCCCTCGTAGGGGCTGTAGTCGCCGTTGTCATGCAGCAGTGGGTGAGAAATCAGGGTGTCATCGCGGGGATCCATCAGCACCAGATCGGCATCAGACCCCAGTTGCAGGTTGCCCTTGCGCGGCCAGAGGCCAAACAGGCGCGCCGGGTTGGCGCTGGTGAGCGCCACGAAGCGCGATGGCGAGATGCGCCCCCCCAGCACCCCGTGGGCAAACAGCAGCAGCATCCGGTTTTCGACCCCGGGCAAGCCGTTGGGGCAGCGGCTGAAATCACCGCCTGACAGGGTCATGCGCTGGGCGTGGGAGAAGTTGCAGTGATCGGTCGCCACCGTATCGATGTCGCCAGCAGCGATACCGACCCACAGCTTGTCCTGCTCGCTACGCCCACGCAGCGGCGGACTCAGCAGATAGTCGACCCCGTTCTCCTTGTAATAACACTGCTCATCGAGCAGCAAGTATTGCGGGCAGGTCTCCACCCAGACCGGTTGGCCCTGACGGCGCGCCAGTTTCAGATACTCCAGCCCCAAGCCATTGGAGAGATGGACGATATAGAGCGGCGCATTGCCCGCCAGACCCGCCAGATTGATCATCCGGGCGATCGCCTCCGCCTCGCACTCCAATGGGCGGCTTTGCGGGTGATGCCAGGGTTCACAGTGGCCGGCGGCCAGCAGAGCAGCCCGGCGCGCCGCGATGGCGGCATCGTTCTCGGGATGGACGGTGGCAAGCGCCCCCACCTCCTTGAGGCGGGCCAGGGCGCGCAGCACGTCGTGGTCCCCCAGCTTGTACTGGTAGGTGAGGTAGAGCTTGAAGCTGCTGATCCCCTCCTCCTGCACCATGGCGGCCATCTCGTGGAGGATGGCGTCATCCACATGCTGAACAACGCCGTGAAAGCTGTAATCGATCACCGCCTGTGTGGCGGCGTAGTCGTGATAGCGGGCCAGCTGGTGATGCAGATTGCACCCCGCCGGGCCAAATCCCATGTGATCGACGATGGTGGTGGTGCCACCACAGGCGGCGGCACGGGTACCGCTGAAAAAGTCATCGCAACTGCGGGCAATCCCGACATCTATGTTGAAGTGGGTATGGACGTCGATACCGCCCGGCATCACGTA
The DNA here is from genome assembly GCF_049860615.1 of Aeromonas sp. FL131. Lineage (NCBI taxonomy): Bacteria > Pseudomonadati > Pseudomonadota > Gammaproteobacteria > Aeromonadales > Aeromonadaceae > Aeromonas > Aeromonas sp. FL131. The sequence continues at coordinate 1,702,970 of NZ_CP187595.1, read as the reverse complement.
GCAGCCGCTGGCATCGATCAGCTCGGTCTCGCCATCGGGCTCGATAGCGGCGGCGCGCTCAAGGATCACCCCGTTCTCGATCAGCAGATCCTGACGATATTCACCCTGCGCATCGACCAGCACACCGTGTTTGATCAGCCGTTTCATCCCCACCCCCTCGCACATCCGATCGCGTCAAACAGCAAGGCCCCGCCTGCTAAAGACGGGGCACTTACCACACATGCAACAGCCGGGCGGTGATGAGAGTCACCGCCCGGCAGACCCCTTACTTGTCCAGCTCAGCCAGATAGAGCATGGGGATCACGGCGTACATGGCGGCGCACTTGACCAGATGCTCTTTCCAGGTCTTCTCGTTCGGCGCGTGGGCCTCCGGCTCTTTACCCGGGCCAAAACCGATGACCGGAATGCCGTGGCGACCCATGATGGAGACCCCGTTGGTCGAGAAGGTCCACTTGTCCACCACCGGCGCCTTGTTGAACAGCTGGGTGTACGCCTTGGAGAGGGTCTTGACCGTGATGTGATCCTCTTCCACCTTCCAGGTCGGGAAGTAGCACTCGGTCGGGTAGACCAGGCCGGTGTAGGCCGGACGGTCGTACTGGTACATGGAAACCTCGGCACCGGCGGCTTTTACCGCAGGCAGGGCGCGGATCTCGTCGAGCGCACCTTGCCAGGTCTCGCCCCAGGTGAGACGGCGGTCGATGGAGACGGCGCAACTGTCCGCCACGGCGCAGCGGCTTGGCGAAGTGAAGAAGATCTCGGAGACGGTCAGGGTGCCCTTGCCGAGGAAGTCGTCGTTGCCGAGGTTGTGGCTCAGCTCCTGCAATTCGCCCAGGATGGGGCCCATCTTGAAGATGGCGTTGTCACCGCGCTCCGGCGCGGAGCCGTGGCAGCTGACCCCCTGCACCTCCACGCGGATCTCCATGCGACCACGCTGGCCACGGTAGATCTGGCAGTCGGTGGGTTCGGTACTGACCACGAACTCGGGGCGGATCTTGCTCTGCTCGATGATGTACTGCCAGCAGAGGCCGTCGCAGTCCTCCTCCTGCACGGTGCCGGTCACCAGCAGGGTGTACTCGTCTTCCAGTCCCAGGTCCTTGATGATCTTGCCGGCATAGACCATGGAGGCCATGCCCCCTTCCTGATCGGAGGCGCCACGGCCACCGATGATCTCGTGATCTTCCATCCCCTCATAGGGATCGAAGGTCCAGTTGGCCATGTTGCCGACCCCTACGGTATCGATGTGAGCATCCATGGCGATCAGGTGCGGGCCCTGGCCGATATAGCCCAGCACGTTGCCCATGGGGTCGATCTCCACCTTGTCGAAGCCGACTTTTTCCATCTCCTGCTTGATGCGCAGCACCACCCGCTCTTCATCGCAGCTCTCGCTCGGGATGGCGATCATGTCGCGCAGGAACTGAGTCATCTCGGCCTTGTACTGGTAAGCCTTCTCCAACACCATTTCAAACGGAATTTGCTTGCTCATTGTGATTCTCCATAACAACTGAGAGTGCGCGGCCTGTTCGTCAGCAGCGCCCTGTGCCCGTTACCGCGCCCCGTTAGTGAGGCGCGATCAGTTCTTCAATTCGTGTCTCTGTTCTCGCAGGGATTAGTCGCAGGCGGGGTGCTTGCCTTCCCACACCACTTCCCGGTAATGGGCCACGTCGGTGTCCCCTTCGGTGTTGATCACCAGCACCACCGACTGCTCATCGAGCCCCAGCCGGGCCATCAGCGCCGCGCGATCCGGGTGGTGACGCACCGCCGCCAGCACGCCAGTGCCGACCGAGCCGGATTCGCCGGAGATGATGCGGGGATCATCGCCAAGGGGGTTGCCGAGCACGCGCATGCCGAGCGCCGAGACCTTGTCGTGACAGGAGATGAACTGGGTGGTGCAGCCGCGCAGCACCGGCCAGCCGAGGGGATTGGGTTCGCCGCAGGCGAGGCCGGCCATGATGGTGCGCATGTCGCCCCCCACGTTGACCATCTCCCCCGCCACGCCGGAGCGGTAGATGCAGTCGGCCTGATCCGGCTCGACCACGATACTGTGCAGATTCTTCGCCCCGAAGCAGTCCACCAGATAGCCGAGCACGCCGCCCGCCAGCGCCCCGACCCCAGCCTGCAGCAGCACGTGGGTGGGCTGTTTGATGCCCATGGCCTGCATCTGCTCGACCGCTTCGTCGGCCAGGGTGGCGTAGCCCTGCATGATCCAGGTCGGGATCTTGGTGTACCCCTCCCAGGCGGTGTCCTGCACTATGTACCAGCCGCGCTCCTCGGCCATCTTCATGGTCAGGCGCACGGTATCGTCATAGTTCATGTCGGTGACGATGCACTCGGCCCCCAGCGCCAGGATGTGGTCCACTCGCTCCTGGGCCGAGCCCTTGGGCATGTAGACCACCGCATGCTGACCCACCTGCTTGGCGGCCCAGGCGACGCCGCGACCGTGGTTGCCGTCGGTGGTGGTGGCGAAGGTCATCGGCTCCTTGATGGTGCGCTTGATGAGATCGAAGGTGAAATCCTCTACCGCCACCCCGTATTTTTCACAGAGCAGGTTGGCGATGGCGTAGACCCCCCCCAGCATCTTGAAGGCGTTGAGGCCAAAGCGTTTGGACTCATCCTTCACTAGGATGTTCTTCACCCCGATATAGCCGGCGAGCGCTGTCAGATCGCACAGGGGGGTGGGCTCATAACCGGCCAGTTTTTTATGAAAGGCGCGGGCCTTTTGCGCCTGCGCACGGGAAAACAGGGGCAGCGACTCACCGGTAAAGAAACGGTTATCGGCAATCTCCATCTTCAGGGAAAATTGGGACATGAATACCTCGCAAAGAGTCATCTCGCCGGGGATCATCGAGTGAAAAGCGCCCCGGGGAGAGAACCCGTGACAATCATTGCGTGATGACGACGGCCGGGCGGGACTTATTTCCCGCCCGGCCAGGCCATTATTTGACGCGTTTTTGCGCCTCTTTTATCAAGCCTTCGAGGGCGGCGCCCGGTGCCGAGAATTTACGGGCGACAATCATGGCGGCGATAATATAGGGCTTCCAGCTCGCCTCTTTATAAGTGGCGATCCGGTATTTCTCGAATACCCCTTCACTCACTTCCCCTTCCTTGCAGGAGACGCCGGAAATATCCGCCGGCAGGCAGTGCATATAGAGCGCCTCGCCCCCCTTGGTGAGTGCCATCATCTCTTCGGTGCAGTGCCAATCCTTGTGCTTGGCGTTCTGTGCCAGGCAATGCTGCTCCAGCTCCTTGAGGCCCGCATGATCGTTGGCCCGCAGCAGCTCGGTGCGCTGCTCCATCACCTGATAGGGAGCCCAGGACTTGGGATAGACGATGTCGGCATCCTTGAATGCCTCTTCCATGGAGGTGACTTGACGAAAGCTCCCGCCGGAGGCCTTGGCATTCTCCTTTGCCACCTCGATCACGTCCGGGATCAGGTCATACCCTTCCGGGTGGGCCAGGGTCACGTCCATGCCAAAGCGGGTCATCAGACCGATGATGCCCTGCGGCACGGAGAGCGGTTTGCCGTAGCTCGGCGAGTAGGCCCAGGTCATGGCAATCTTCTTGCCCTTGAGGTTCTCGAGGCTGCCGAAGTGCTCCTGCAACCAGGCGAGATCAGCCATGGACTGAGTCGGGTGATCAATGTCGCACTGCAGGTTGACCAGCGCCGGGCGCTGGGGCAGTACCCCCTTCTCGAACCCCTCGTCGAGCGCGGCGCCCACTTCACGCATGTAGGCGTTGCCGGCCCCCAGGTACATGTCGTCGCGAATGCCGATGGCGTCGGCGCAGAAGGAGATCATGTTGGCGGTTTCACGGACGGTCTCGCCGTGGGCAATCTGGGACTTGCCCTCGTCCAGATCCTGCTGGGTCAGGCCGAGCAGGTTGAGGGCGGAGGCGTAGGAAAAACGGGTACGGGTGGAGTTGTCACGAAACACCGAGATGCCAAGACCGGTATTGAACAGCTTGGTGGCGATGTTTTCGGCGCGCAGTCCCTTGAGGGCCTCGGCCAGTTTGAGCACCAGCGCCAGCTCCTGAGGGGTCTGCTCCCAGGTCAGCAGGAAGTCTTTTTCATGCAGGTTGGACTTGAGTTCATTGATCTCTTTGATTAACTGGTTCACTGCTTTCATCGTTAGCCCCAATCTGTTGATGAGAAATGCATTGCTCCCCTTCCACTCACAGGTCACCGAAACAAGGGCCATTGGGTGAGTTCATCGGTCAGCGTCAAATAAGGGCAATCAATAAGCGTGCCAACGCATAAATAAGCGGGGAATAACCAGAAAAGGCGTCTTGAATTTGAGCCGGCGCACAGCCTGAGGCTATATGGCGCCCTGCCAAGGCAGGTGGACCAGCTTATTTTCAAGCTGATGACTGAGCGCCACTGAAATAGCGCGAGAATAGTGTGAGAGAAGGCCAAGCCGGCCCTGATAATTATCAGTCCGGCTATCACCAGAGCCTGCCAATTGATAGAAAGCGGGACCACATTCTCATAATGATAACGCCGCGATTGTCGGTCGCGGCGCGGTCAAGCGGGGCCGCCAGGCGACCCGCTGCGGGATCAGGCCTGCACGGCTATCTCGTACTTCTTTATCTTGCGATAGAGGGTGGCGATGCCGATCCCGAGTGCCTGGGCGGCCAGCTTCTTGTTGCCAAGACGCAGCAGGGTCTCCTCTATCATCTGCTTTTCCATGTTCTCCAGCCCGTTTTCGCCAAGTGGCAGCGCCAACCCGCGCTCGACCTGGCCGGCAGCCGGCTCTAACGGGCTTGCCTCTGGCGATGACCAGGGCGTCCCGCTAGCAGATGCCGGGTTGCCAGCGGCAGGGCTGAGCGCAGGGTCGGCCAGCACGCCATGGGGATAAGGGTCGGGCGAGAGCGGCATGCGCGCGATCTGCACCGTGCTCCGAGGCGGCTCGTCCGCCCCACTGCGCTGGTTGCGCAGGATGTTGGGGGGCAGCAGGATGCTCTCGATCACCTCCCCCGCCTGCACCACGTTCACCAGGTACTCGATGAGATTGCTGAGCTCGCGCACGTTGCCGGGCCAGCGGTAACCTTCGAGCAGAGCCATCACCTCCGGGCTCAGCCCCGGATACAGCAGGCCGATGCGGCTGGTGTGCAGGTTGAGGAAGTAGTGGGTCAGCAGCGCCACGTCCCCCTCCCGCTCGCGCAGGGGCGGCAGGTGGATGGGGATGACGTTGAGGCGATAGAAGAGATCCTCGCGAAACTTGCCCTCGGCGATGTACTGCTCCAGATGCTGATGGGTCGCGGCTATGATGCGAATGTCCACTGGCACCGGCCGGCTGGCACCGATGGGGGTCACCTCCCGCAGCTCAAGCACCCGCAGCAGCTTGGCCTGCATGGTGAGCGGCATGTCCCCTATCTCGTCGAGAAACAGAGTGCCCTGCTGGGCGGCCTGGATCAGCCCCTGCTTGCCGGTGCTAGAAGCCCCGGTGAAGGCCCCCTTCACGTAGCCGAACAGCTCGCTCTCGAGCAGCTGCTCGGGGATGGCGGCGCAGTTGATGGCGATGAAGGGCTTGTCGCGGCGAGGGCTGAGCCGGTGGATGGCGCGGGCCACCACCTCCTTGCCGGTGCCGCTCTCGCCGCACACCAGCACGCTGGAGGGGCTCAGGGCGATGCGATGGAGCAGCTTTTTCAGGGCCCGCATCGGCTTGCTCTCCCCGATCAGCATGCTGACCCCTTCATCGGGCTCCAGCGGCGGGTTCGGCGTGCCGTGAGACTGGTGAAACGCCATCAGAAACAGCTGCTGACCCTGCACGTGGTGCAACTGGCCGATGATCAGCTCCTGACGATCCCCCAGGGTGACGATGTGCTGCAGGTGGCCGGTCAACCCCTGCTGGGCAAAGGTGAGCGGGCGCAGCCCTATCTCGCAGCCCAGCAGCGCCTCTTGCTGGCAGTTGAGCTGCTTGAGCGCGACCTCGTTAGCGTAAAGCACCTGGCTCTTCTCATCGAGCAGCAGGCAGCCCTGATCCATGTGGTTCATCAGGCTCAGAAAGACCTTGTTGACCCCGTCCGACAGGCCGCGCGAGTCGAGCAGCTTGGCCACGAAGATGCTGGAGATGTGCTGCACATAGTCGCACACCTCCTGCAGGTTGTTGTTGAGACGGGCCTGCTGCTCCGGGTTGAAGGCCACCAGGCTGATCACCCCGATGCAGTTCTCCTCCACCATGATGGGCACCCCGAGGAAGGCCCGCTCCCGGCAGCTCTCCTTGCAGCTGCACCCCTCGCAGACCGGATCCTCGCTGGTGTGGGTGACGATCTTCTCACGCTGATGCTCGATGACGTAGCGCAACAGGCGGGAGTCCCCCTCCAGCTGGCGACCGAAGAACTTGCCGTAAGGGCCGGTTCCCGCCACCCGCACCATGTTGGCGTCCACGATTTCCACTTCCAGTTGCAGCACGCTGGCCAGCATCTTGGCAAAGCGCAAAATGGTGGGCTGGATCTGCATCAACAAACATTGGTTACTGACGGACATCATGTTGTAAATCCCCTGGCTCCCACCCCGGGTGGGATTCATGCTGGCCAGATACTATGCCAATTCGACGGCAGCGACTTCGCCGAGGATCACGAAAAGGGAACTTGCACCCGCCCCGCATCCCGGAGTGAGAGCTGGCGCAGAGTGGGGAAGAGAAAAGCCAAGGAGCAGGCCGCCCACATCATCCGGTGGGCGCGAAAACGGTGAGAAAGGACGCCTCAACTGCCCAGATGCAGGGCCAGCCAGACTGCCAGCGGGATCACCAGGACCGAGAGCGCATTGCCGCCGAGCACTATGCTGGCCACCTTCTCCGGCTGGCACTGGTACTGCTCGCACAGCATGTAGTTGAGCACCGCCGGAGGCAGCGCCACCGACAGCATCAGCAGCGGGATCCAGGCCGGTTGCAGCGGCAGCAGCCAGACCGCCAGCCCCAGGGAGATGCCGCCGGCCAGCAGATAGAGCAGGTTGCACTTGAGGGCGAGCCCCAGATGATCCAGCTCCCCCTCCATCAGCCGGATACCGAGGGCAAACAGCATCAGCGGTACCGAGATCTGGCCAAGCAGGGAGGCGCTGGTCACCAGGTATTCGGGCAGCGGGATGTGCAGATTGGCCACCAGCAGGCCCGCCAGGGCGGCCCACAGCACAGGGCTGCGTAACCAGAGCCAGCGGGAGGTGTTGGCCGAGAGGATGAACATGCCCACCGAGAAGTGGAGCAGGTTGGAGAGCACGAACAGTATGATGATGGCGCCCAGCTGCTGCTCGCCGAAGGCCAGCACCATCAGCGGAATGCCGAGGTTGCCGGTGTTGCGAAACATGGCGGGCAGGATCAGGGCCGGTCGGCTGATGCTGCGAAGCCTGAGCAGGGAGAGCAGCAGCCCCGGCAGCAGGATCACCAGGGCCCCCGCCGCGATGAGCGACAGGTGGGCCATCAGATCCAGCGGGTATTTGACCAGCGCCGAGAACACCAGCGCCGGGGTGAACAGCTCGATATTGGCCCGGTTGACGTAACCCAGCGCGCCGCCCGGACGCAACCTGCCGTAGAGGGCGCCAAGCCCCACCACCGCAAACACCGGAATGACGATATTGAGCAGCGCGCTGAACATGGGCGAGTCCTTTACAGTTCGCGGGCGGGGGTTCCCATCAGCAGCACGGGATCCAGAGTCACTTCCTGGCGGCCGTTGCTCACCCAGAGCTGACCATCGGAGATGGTGCAGGTGAGCTGCATGGTGCGCTCGACCATCTCGGTCAGCGGCAGGGTCTGGCTGTCGGAGAGCTCAATCACGGTGAGGTTGTCGTGCAGGCCGAGTTTGCCCTGGTTCTGCTTCCACCAGACGCTGGTGCCACGGCCGCCGTAGAGGTAGAGCACCACATGACGGGAGCGGTTGCACGCCTTCTTGAGACGGCGCTCGTCGGGCTGGCCGAGTTCGATCCAGAGTTCAATCTCGTCGGAATAGTTCTTGCGCCAGAGCTCCGGCTCGTCATCGGCAGAGAGGCCCTTGGTGAACTCCAGTCGCTCGGCGGCATGCCAGGCGAAGGCCGCCAGCCGGATCATCATCCGCTCGTCGGTCTCGGAGGGGTGACGGGCCAGGGTGAGAGAGAAGTCCTGATACAGATTGCGATCCATGTCGGACAGGCTGAGCTGAGCCTTGAATACGGTTGCCTTGAGAGCCATAGAAAACCTTGAATACCTTGGGAAGCGGGCCGAAACGAAAAACTGCGCGCCAGTGTAATCAAAATCGGCGGCCGGTTCGACCTCAAGCAGCACACATTTGGCCCCTGGGCCGCAGATAACTGCCTGCCAAGGCTCAAAAAACAAATGCCAGTCCGAAGACTGGCATTTGGCGGTATGAACGAAAGAAGCGGATCACTTCTCGGCGGACTTGACCCCGAAGGCATTGAGCAGCAGGCAGCAGGTCACTGCCACCGCCACAAACCCGCTCAGGAAGATAAAGGGCATGGCCCCGTATCCCAATACAGTCCAGATGGTTTGTTCAAGCAGACTCATTATGTGTCCTTCATCCAGTGAAATGGGTGTCCCTTTCGTGACGGGGTTATCCCCCCGTTCCTGATGATGCTATTTGACCCCAACCAGCGCCTGAGTCCTATGCCACCAAAGTAATAAATAGGGGGCTAGTTTGAGTTGGATCAACAATTTATCCCTTGCCGAGGAAAAATATGGACGGGATTCAACCAGTTGTCAGCCTGCTGCCCCCGCATTTTCCATCTCGGTGCCGAAAAAAAAGAGGCGACCCCGGGGTCGCCTCCTTGTCGGTTGGCCTGTTGTAGCGAGCGGCGCGCACTCAATAGAAGCGCAGCTGCTCCGCCGCCATCGCCTTGAGGCGATCGCAGGGGGCGAAGCGGTCGCCGTAGCGCTTCTGGTAGTGCTCAAGGCGCCCCACCAGGTGCTCGATGCCGAGGCTGTCCATGTAGCGGAACGGGCCGCCCAGGAACGGCGGGAAGCCGATACCGAAGATGGCGCCGATGTCGCCATCGCGAGCCGAGGCCACTACGCCGCTGTCCAGCGCCATGGCCGCTTCGTTGAGCATCATCAGCACGCAGCGCTCGGCCAGCTCCGCCTTGGCCAGCTTGGCCTGGGGCGAGATGCCGAGCACACCGTAGACGCTCTCGTCCACCGTCTTCTTGCCCTCCTTGCCGGTGAGCTTGCTGCGCGGGGCCGCCTTGCCGTAGAGGTAGAAGCCCTTGCCGTTCTTGCGCCCCTTGCGATCGTTTTGCAGCAGCTTGTCAAAGGCCGCCGGAGCCTGGAACTGCTCGCCCCCCAGCTCTTTTTCGAGGATCGGGGAGATCTTGGCACCCACGTCGATCCCCACCTCGTCCAGCAAGGTGATGGGGCCGACCGGGAAGCCGAAATCGAGCAGGGCGCCGTCCAGCACCTCCACCGGCTCCCCTTCCAGCACCAGGCGCGCCGCCTCGTTCATGTAGGGGGCCAGGATGCGGTTGACGTAGAAGCCCGCCTCGTCCTTGACCACGATGGGGGTCTTGCCCTGAGCGCGGGCAAAGGCCAGGGTGGTGGCGACCGTCTCGGCACTGGTGCCGGCGTGGGGGATGATCTCCGCCAGCGGCATCTTGTCCACCGGGCTGAAGTAGTGCAGCCCCACCACCCGTTCCGGGTGCGCCGCCGCCGAGGCGATCTGGTGGATAGGCAGAGAGGAGGTGTTGGAGGCAAACACGGTGTGCTCGCCACATTCACGCTCCACGTCCTTCACCATCTGGTGCTTGAGGGAAAGATCTTCAAACACAGCTTCCACCACCATGTCGACCCGGTGGAAACCGGAGTAGTCGAGGGTGCCGGTCAGCAGGCTCATCTGCTTCTCAAGCTCGCTGCGCAGCAGTTGGCGGCGCTTGAGCTTCTTGGCCAGGATATCGTAGCTGTAGCGCATGGCATTGCCGATGCCGCTGCTGGCCACGTCCTTGATCCGCACCGGCACGCCTGCCTTGGTGGCGGTGACGAAGGCAATGCCGCCCCCCATCAGACCGCCGCCCAGCACGGCGGCGTGACCCACCTTGCGCGGCTCGGCCCCCTGATAGGTGACCTCCTTCTTCATCTCAGTGGTGGCAAAGAAGATGGAGCGCAGGGCGGCGGATTCGCTGGTCATCACCAGCTCGCCAAAATGGCGGGACTCGGCGGCAAGGCCGGCCTGCATCCCCTCTTCCACCCCGATGCGCACCACTTCCAGGATCAGATCCGGGGCCGGATAGTTGCCGCGGGTCTTCACCTTCACCCCTTTGCGGGCCTGATCGAACAGCACCTTGCGGCCAAGCTTGTTGGTCTCCAGCAGCTTGCCCTGCAGATCCCGCTTGAGCTCGTGACGGGGCTTGCCCTTCTTGGCTAACTTGATGGCGGCGTCCAGCAGGATGGAGGGCGGCACCACGTCGTCCACCAGCCCCAGTTTCTTGGCCTGCTTGGCCCGCACCTGCTTGCCGGTCAGCATCAGATCGAGCGCCTTGGCCACCCCGATGAGGCGCGGCAGACGCTGAGTCCCGCCGGAGCCCGGCAGCAAGCCCAGTTGCACCTCGGGCAGGCCGAGCACCGTCTTGCCGTGATCGGTGACCACCCGGCCATGGCAGGCCAGTGCCAGCTCCAGCCCGCCGCCGAGGCAGGGGCCGTGAATGGCGGCGATCACCGGGATCGGCAGTGACTCGATCTCGGCGAAGATCACCTGCCCTTCCCGCGACAGCGTCTCGGCATCCTTGGCGCTGGTACAGGCCGCCAGCATGCTGATGTCGGCGCCGGCGATGAAGGAGTCCTTCTTGCCAGAGACCACCACCAGGCCGATCAGCTCTTTATTGGCTTTCACCTCGGCCAGCACCGCGCGGATCTCCTCCACGAAGGCGGCCTTCAGGGTATTCATGCTCTCGCCCGGCACATCCATGGTGAGAATGCCGATGCCATCCTGGCGCACCGCCAGGGAAAAAGTCTTCTCGCTCATCACTCTACCTCCAACACCATGGCCACGCCGAGACCACCCGCCGCACAGGCGGTGTTAAGCCCCAATCCCCCACCCCGGCGCCGCAGCTCGTGCAGGGTCTGGGTGATCATGCGCGCACCGGTCGCGGCAAAGGGGTGACCAAAGGCCAGCGAGCCACCGAGGACGTTGAATTTGTCCATGTCCACCTCGCCGATGGCCTGATCGCGACCCAGCTTGCTCTGGGCAAACTCTTTGCTGGCAAACATCTTGAGGTTGGCCAGGGTCTGGGCGGCAAAGGCCTCGTGCATGTCGATCAGGGTGAGATCGCTGAGCGTGATGCCGGCGCGGTCCAGCGCCAGCGGGGTGGCGTAGGAGGGGCCCATCAACATGTCCTGCCACACGTCGATGGCAGAAAACGCGAAACTGCGGATATAGCCGAGCGGCTCGAGGCCAAGCTCGCGGGCCCGCCCTTCGCGCATCAGCAGCACGGCGGCGGCGCCGTCGGTGAGCGGGGTGGCGTTGGCGGCAGTGACGGAGCCGTGTACCCGGTCAAACACCGGCTTGAGCTTGGCGTAGCTCGCCAGATCCGAGCTTTCACGGATGTTGTTGTCTCGCTCCAGCGGCGACTTGTAGGGCGGCACGTGGGCGGTGAACACCTCGCCACTTAACTTGCCATCGGCCCAGGCCTGCGCGGCCAGGGTGTGAGAGCGGTGCGCCAGCGCATCTTGCGCCTCGCGACTGATCTGGTGGCTCTTGGCCATCTGCTCGGCGGTCTGCCCCATGGAGAGACCGGTGGAGTACTCGGCCACGGCGGGCGGCACCGGCAGCAGATCCTTGACCCGCAACTGGCGCAGGATATTGAAACGCTGCTGCAGATTGCGCGCCTTGTTGAGATCCACCAGGGCGCGGGCCAGCTTCTTGCTCACCCCGATGGGCAGCACGGAGGAGGAGTCGGCGCCGCCGGCGATGGCGATATCCACCGTGCCGGCCATGATGGATTCGGTGACGTTGGCGACGGCCTGGAAACTGGTGGCGCAGGCGCGCGACACGCTATAGGCATCGGTGCTGACGCTCATGCCGGTGCCGAGCACGATCTCGCGGGCGATGTTGGGGGCTTCCGGCATCTGTACCACCTGGCCGAACACCAGCTGGTCGATGAGCTTGGGATCGAGATCGGTGCGAGCGAGCATCTCGCTCACCACCAGTTTGCCCAGATCCACCGCAGGCACGCCGTGAAAGGCGGTGGCCTGCTTGGCAAAGGGAGTGCGCAAACCCGCCACGACGGCAATCCGTTCGCCCTGGCGAGTCGTCAGTTTCAATGGCTCTTTCATCCTGGCTCCTTGGTTAAACGAGAAGACTAAAGGGAGAGGTCTGACCTCATTGCGCCACATCTTAACAATCCACTCACAAATTTCATACGGCTGATTGAAACTAAATTGCCGCCATCTTGGCCCCCTCCCTCGCCCTTGTGCGTCAACTGGAGTATAAAAAGATCAACTTCTATGAAAACAACGGGTTTATTGCATGGCAGCGGCCGAGTTCAGACAGCTTGGGGACTATCTGGGTAGTCAAATTCTGGGACAGGGCCCCCTCATCGAGGGGCTGCTGATCGCCCTGTTATGTGAAGGACATGTGTTGATCGAAGGCGCCCCCGGTCTTGCCAAGACCCGGGCCGTCAAGGCGCTGGCCGGCGCGGTGGAGGGGCGCTTCGCCCGCATCCAGTTCACCCCCGACCTGCTGCCTGCCGATCTCACCGGCAGCGAGGTGTTTCATCCCCAGGATGCCAGCTTCGTGTTTCAGCCCGGCCCTCTCTTCAACCACCTGGTGCTGGCGGACGAGATCAACCGGGCGCCGGCCAAGGTGCAGTCCGCCCTCTTGGAGGCGATGGCCGAGCATCAGATCACCGTGGGCAAGAAGAGCTGGCGCCTGCCGCCCCTCTTTATGGTGGCCGCCACGCAGAACCCCATAGAACAGGAGGGGACCTATCCCCTGCCGGAGGCCCAGCTCGATCGCTTCTTGCTCAAGCTGCTGGTGGACTACCCGAGCCCCGCCATGGAGCTGGCCATCCTTCAACTCAACGCCCGCGGCGACACCCTGCCGACGCCGCCGCTCACCCTGAGCCAGGCCGATCTGCTGGCGGCCCGCAGCGCGGTACAGGCGGTGCAGATGCAGGGGCGCCTCGAGCACTATCTGGTGCAGCTGGTCTGCGCCACCCGCCCGGGCAGTGGCCTGTGCCCGGAACTCGAACCCCTTGTCGCGGTGGGCGCCAGCCCCAGGGCCAGCATAGGTCTGGCCAGAGCGGCCCGCGCCAGGGCCTGGCTGGCCGGACGGGATTTCGTGCTGCCCGAAGACATTCAGCAGCTGGCGCCGGCCGTGCTGCGCCATCGCCTCATCCCCAGTTATCAGGCGCTGGCGGACAACCTCGACAACGAGGCGCTCATCACCCTGCTGCTGGATGCGATCCCATGCCCCTGAGCCCGCTCGTTTCCTCTGTGCGGGCCCTGCTGCCATGACGAGCACCGTCGATCCCCTCGCCCATCCCGATATCGCCCTGCCGCTTGCCAGACTGCTGGCGATCAGGCTGTGGGCCCGGCAGGGGCCGCGCTCGCGCATTCAACCGGTGGCGCAGGGCCGACTTGGCCGCACGCCGGGGCTCACCTTTCGCGAGCTGCGCGCCTATCAGGCCGGCGACGAGGTGCGCCACATCGACTGGCGGGTGACCGCTCGCCTCGGTCGCCCCTATACCCGGCTCTACAGCGAGGAGCAGGATCAGGCCCATTGGCTGTTGCTCGATCTCTCTCCGGCCATGTACTTCGGCTCTTGCCGCCAGCTCAAGGCGCGCCTGGGCTGCGAGCTGGCTGCCGCCCTGCTCTGGCAAGGGGAAAAGCAGGCCAACACCCTGATCTGCCACGGTGTGGAGCCGCATCTGCAACACCAGCGCGGCCCCCTGGTGCCCTTGCTGGAGGCCCTCTGCCACCACTACCGGCTGGGGCTGGCGCGCACGCCGCCCCCCCACGCCCTGGCCCATACCCTGGCCCGGCTCAACCTGCCCCACGGCGCCAGATTGACCCTGATCACCGATCACAGCCCCCTCGACGAGGCACTCTGCCGCCAGTTGCAACTGCTCGGCCGGCGCCACGACCTGCATTGCTGGCAAATTCGGGATCCGCTGGAGGCAGCCCTGCCCGCCCAGGGGCGTCTGGCGGTGCGCGCCGGCCAGCAGAACGGCTGGCTCGAGGCCGGCGAACCGGGGTTCGCCTGGCGCTATCAAGAGGCTGCCGAGCAGCTGGCCCGCCAGAGCCATCAGCAACTGCTGCCGCTGGTGCAACGCCTCTACCGGCTCGACAACGGCCAGCCGCTGCAACGCCAGTGGCAGGAGGGGGCATGCCGCCAATTCTGAACTGGCTCGCCAGCGCCGTGCCGGGCAGCAGCGTCCCCACCTCGCCGCTGGCGGCCCAGCTACGCGACATTCACCCCGGCCCGCCGCTGCAGCTGGCCTCTGATCCCCGTCTGCTGGGCTGGTGGTGGCTGCTGATCGCGTTGCTGGTCGGCGCCATCATCATCCTCGGTGTGCAGAGCCTGCTGCGTTATCGCCGCTGGCGGCGGCAGCTCGACTGGCAGGCCCCCGATCTGGTGCCCCAACTGCAGACTGTATTGCGCGAGGCTGTGCTGCCCCGCTGGCCCGAGGCGGCTTCCCTGCAAGGCGCGCCCTGGCTCGCCTTTCTCGATTCTCTGGGGCTCGATCCTCTGGGGGGCAGCCGCTTTCGCGAGCTGGCCCCGCACTGGTCTGCCTGGCTCTACGGCGGTCAGAGCCCGGATGCGCAGCAGCGCCAGGCGCTGCGCCGGGCCTACCTCGCCTGGGGACGTCACTGCATCTGCCCGCCAGCCTGGTTGTTGGACCTGCGCACCCGCTGGCCACGGAGGCGAACTCGCACCAGCGACGCGCACGCCGGGAGAGAGCCATGATCCTCGCCTGGCCCTGGTTTGCCCTGGCGCTGGTGTTGCCGCTGCTGGTGCGCTTTGGTCTGCCGCCCCGCCCCAGCAGCGCACATGATCCTGGCGTATTGACCCATGCCGGCTTTCCCCTGCTGCGCCCCCATGCCGGCCAGCCCCTGTGGCGAATGGCGCTGTGCTGGTGCGCCCTGGTGCTGGCGCTCTGCCGTCCCCAGTGGCAGGAGCCGCCTCAGGTGAGCTATCAGAGCAGCCGGGATCTCATCCTGGCGGTGGATCTTTCCGACAGCATGCGCACTCAGGACATGCTGGATGAAGGGGAGCAAAAAGACCGGCTCAGCGCGGTGCGCCAGCAGATAGACAGGCTCATCGCCGCCCGTCCCGGCGATCGCATCGCCCTCATCGTGTTCGCCGATCATGCCTACCTGCTCTCCCCCCTGACCCAGGAGACCAACGCCCTGCTCGGTCTGACCCGCGAGCTCGATTTCGAGCTGGTGGGACGCACCACCGCCCTCGGCGAGGCCATCCTGCTTGCTCGCCAGCACAAGGCCCCCGATCGCTCCACCGCCCTGTTGCTGGTCACCGACGGGCGCAACACTGCCGGCAGCGCCGATCCCCTGCGCGAGGCCAAGCAGGCCGCCGCAGCAGGCATTCGTCTCTATACCCTGGGAGTGGGCGCCGATCCGGATACCTTTGCCGAGGCGATGACTCCCGCCCAGGCCCCGGCCCAGAGCGACCCCAGTGCCGAGCTCGACGAGGCCCTCTTGCAGCAGCTGGCCGAGGTAGGCCATGGCCGTTACTTCCGGGCGCGCACCCAGGGGGATCTCGAGGTCATCAATCAGGCGCTGGATACTCTGGAGCCCGTCGCCACCGCGCAGACCCGCTATCGTCCCAACCAGGAGCTCTACCCCTGGCCACTGGCGCTGGCCTGGCTGCTGCTGAGCTGGCCCGCCCGATTGCGCTGGCCGACGCGGCTGAGCCACAAAGCCACTGTGCCTGACAGTCCGTCCCGAGGCGCCCCATGATGGAGCTCACTCTGCTGCGCCCGCTCTGGTTGCTGGCCCTGCTGCCCTGGCTGTGGCAGGGATGGCGCCGTCGTCGCCAGGCGCCGCTGCTGGCTCCCGCCATGCAGGCTTATCTGCTGCCTGGGCAGCGGCGCCATTTTCCCTGGCTCTGGCTGGCCTGCCTGCCGCTGATCCTGGCCTTGAGCGGCCCGGCCCTGCGCCAGCAGAGCCAGAGCGTTCCGAGCCCGGCCCTCGACATCTGGCTGCTGGATCTCTCCCGCTCCATGCTGGCCACCGATCTGCTGCCAGACCGGGCCACCCGGGTGCGGGTGCTGCTGCAGGATTTATTGGCTGACCGAGTGCAGCAGGAAGCGGCCCATCCCATCGCCCTCATCCTGTTTGCCGGGGATGCCTACCTCGCCATGCCGCCAACCCGGGATCACCAGGCCCTCGCCCTGCTGCTACCCGACCTGCGCCCGGCCATCATGCCAAGGCAAGGCAGCGCGCCCGAGCGTGCAGTGGCGCTGGCACTCAAGCAGATCCCCGCCGGCCAGCAGGCCCGCCTGCTGCTGATCACCGATGACCTGACCGCCCGTCAGGCCAAGCGGATCAAGGCGGTGTGGCCCTGCCAGGGCAGCCTCTTTTGCCACGCCCAGGTACAGGCACGCCTCGACGTCTTGCTGGTCAACAGCGGCCAGGCCAGTCGCCTGCCCGCCACCATAGGCGGTGGCTTCGGTCGTGCCCTGCCGGCCCCCGACGTGGCCACCCTGCAACAGCTGGCCGGCGATCTCGGCGGTCAACTGCAGTGGCTGCAACAGGGGGCGCCACGCTTTGCCCCCCTGCCCATGAGCCAGAGCATAGGTACACACCAGGCCATGGATCTCGGCCCCTGGCTGCTGCTGCCCCTGCTGCCGCTGGCGCTGCTGGCCCGCATTGGCAGCCTCTGGCTGGTGCTGGTGGGGGCGCTCTTGCTGACGCCCCCCTCCCTGCAGGCCAGCCCGGCGCCAACGGCCCTGCCGCCCGCTGCCCATGACAATCAGGCCTGGCAGGCCTTCTTGCAGAAGCGCTATCAGGAGGCCGCCCGCACCTTTGCGGATCCCGTCTGGCAAGGCAATGCCTGGTATCGGGCTGGCGACTACGCCAAGGCGGCCGCCGCCTATGGCCGGGCCAGCACGGCCACTGCCCACTACAACCGGGGCAATGCCCTGGTGCAGCTCGGTCAGCTGGCGGCCGCCGAGCAGGCCTATCTGGCGGCGCTGGCACTGGAACCCAGCCATCAGGATGCGCGCTACAACCTGACCTTGCTGCGCGCCCAGCCGCCCGAGGCAACCCCACAGGCGCAGGATCCCAAGCCCATCGATGCCCCCGAGCAGGCCGCTACCCCGGACGCTCCTCTGCCTCCGTCACCTCCCGTCCTGCTGCTGGAGCAGCGGCTGCGCAAGGAAGATCAGCGCAGGCGCGAGCAGGAGGCCGACCGTGGCCTCGCCCCTGGCAACCTGAAAGGAGAGGATCCCTGGTGAGCTGCCTCTTCACTCGTTGCCATACCCTGTGCCTGTTGCTGCTCTGGCTGATGACGGCGCAGGTTTTTGCCGCCCCGCCCCGGGCCGAGCTGCTGCCAGGGGCCGATCGCCGCGACTGGTTGCTGATCATCGAAGCGGACGGCGAGCGCCAGAGCAATGAGCTTGCCATCACCCCTCTGCTGCGCCAGTTTGCGGTGGGCAAGGTGACCATGAGCCGGATCAGCGCCCCGCAGCAGAGCCTGACCCGGTGGCAGATCCCCCTGCACCTGCTGGATACCAGCCCGCAGCAGGTGCCGGCCCTGCCACTGGGGGCGGAGCAGACTCCATCCATCCCCTTTCCGCCACGCAGCGAAGCCGGCAACCTGGCGCCAACGCCTGCCATCTCCCCCATCGAACTGCAGGCCCGGGTGCTGCAACAGGGGCCGCTCTACCCCGGCCAGCCGTTTGTCTATCAGCTCAGCCTCTGGCTGCCGGCCAACATGGAGGCTCCCAACCTCACCGAGCCGGCCAGCGATGCCTTCACCATTCGCCGCCTCGGCAACGATCAGTGGCAGCCACCGGCAAGCCCCGGTCTGCCCGGCCGCCTGACCCGCAGCTGGCTGCTGCAGGCCAAAGAAGCGGGGCGCCATCCACTGGAATCCCCCCGCTTTCAGGGGCGCCTGCCGCAAGATGACGGTGGCAGTGACCCGCTCTCGGCCCGGGCGGCCACCCTGTTCGTGCAGATCGACGAGCCCCCGCTGCAACCGGTGGCGAGCCAGCTCACCCTGGGTCAGCGGCTGGATCCCCCGACGGCGGCCAGAGCGGGTGAGCCGGTGATCCGTACCCTGACCCTCACCCTGGAGGGGGGGGATGGCAGCCGCCTCAATCTGGCACGCCTGCTCGGCTCATCCGGCCTGCCCGCCGGCATCAGGGCCAGGCCAGATGGGGAGCAGCAGCAGGAGCGCTATCTCGCCAAGGGGACGCTGCGCTTCGAGCGCGAGTGGCGCCAGGCCTTGACCGTGGACGAACCTGGTGACTACCTGCTGCCCGCCATCGAGATGGCCTGGTTCAACACCCAGCGCGGGCGCATCGAATATGCTCGGCTGCCCGCCACGCCCCTGCACATCGCCGCAGGCACGCAGTCGCAGCCGGCGCAGGATGGGCCGAACGACGAGAGCCTGCTGTGGGTCATCTGGGCTCTGCTGCTGCGCGCCTGCTGGCGCCACGGGCCGCGCTGGCACGCCTTCTATCGCCTGCAACAGGCGCTGTGTCGGGCCGATACCGAGCAGATCCGGGCCCGCTTGCTGGCGTGGGCCCACCTGCACTGGTCACTGCCCCATCACCGCCTCGATGTCCTGCCCTGTCGTCGCGATCCCGCCCTTGTACCCCACTTTGCCGCCCTGGAGCGCGCCTGTTTTGCCGCCGCGTCCCCTGCTGAGAGCCACCCGCAAACCTGGACGGACTTTGCCAGCGCCCTATGCGGCCACGAAACTTTTGCGATAGCCTATGGCCTCAGGCAACTGGCCAGGATCGGTCGATCCTGGCCTTCATTCAAATAAGGAAGCCCAGCGATGGCTTTAGGTTTTTTCAGAAAAAAAGGTGCCACGGTCGGAAAGGATCCCACGACCTCCCCGGTCTATGGAGGCATGGCAGACAAACAAACCAAATACGAAGCCTTGGTACATGCCCTGCACGGGGACATCTACCGCTACGCCTACTGGCTGTGCCGGGACCCGCAAGTGGCGGAAGACCTGGTGCAGGAGACCTTTCTGCGCGCCTGGAAGAGCATAGACTCCCTGCTCGACGACAAGGCCGCCAAGGCCTGGCTCATCACCATACTGCGGCGGGAAAATGCACGCCGCTTCGAGCGCAAGCAGTTTGACCTCGTCGATCTCGACGAGCATCCCCAGAGCGATCAGGAGGCACTGCACAGCGAGCAGGAGATGGAGAACGAGTGGCTCAGACGCCACATCGCCCGCCTGCCGGCCGAATATCAGGAACCCCTGCTGCTGCAGGTGCTGGGGGGCTTTAGCGGCGACGAGATAGCGGCGCAGCTGGGGCTCAACAAGAACACCGTCATGACTCGCCTGTTTCGGGCCCGCAACCAGATAAAAGAGGCCATGGAGTCAACGACCCAACAGAGAGGACACACCAATGGATGAGCTGGAATTTCGCCGTCGGGCCATAGCCCATCCACAGGAGCAGGATCCCGCGTTTCTCGCGCAGGCCCAGCGATCCCCCGCCAACCGCAAGCATCTGGACGAGATGAAGCAGCTCGATCGCAGTCTGCAGCGAGCCATGGAGGTCGAGGTGCCGGCCGGTCTGGCCGAGCGTATCCTGCTCAGACAGGCGCTGGAAGCCGATCAGCCGCAGGTGGTTCCCCTGCCGGTGCGCCCGCGCAGCAACTGGCGTGCGCTGGCGATGGCTGCCTCGATCGCTTTCCTGCTCGGCATGAGCACCCGCTGGCTGAACTGGCCGCTAGCCGCTCCCGACGAGCTCTCGCTGGCCCAGGTCGCCATGGCCCACATCTATGGCGAGGAGCCCTTCATCAAGGATGTGGACGAGCAGGTGAGCCTGCGCACCATCAACGCCAAGATGGAGAAATATGGCGCGACCTTGATGGGCATGCAGGGGCTGAAGATCACCTATGTCAACCACTGCTCCTTCTATCAGGGGCCGGCGCTGCACATGGTATTGCAGGGCAAGATGGGCCCGGTCACCCTGTTCCTGGTGCCCAAGCATGTGCCACTCACCCTGCAGCCCACCTTTGAAGATGGCCAGCTCAAGGGCGAGATCCTGCAACTCAAGGGGGCCAACATGGTGCTGATCGGTGGGATGGAAGAGCCGCTGGCGCCGGTGGCAGAGCAGCTGGAATCCCGACTGCACTGGTCGATTTAACAGGCATTAACCCAATCTTGACTCGCCTCGTAGCGGGTCAAGCCAACGGGCAGACCAATCAGGTTGGCTGCCCGTTTATCTCCTTTCCCGTCACGATTCTCCCCTATTCGCTGCTCATTCCCCGCAAATACCCAAAAATATTTTTGTGATGCAGATCGCTGTATGTGGGTGTTTTTTATCCAATTAATGGTAAAAGAGACTATTTAACCGGCGAATTCAAACAAATGATTAACACTCTGGAAACTTTTATGTATTCTGCTGTCACTGGTCTGATTTCTTACCTCCTACCAGATCCATAGAATCACGCCAGAATTGAATGGGAAGAAGCTGAAATAACAACAGATCTTGTCACATACAGAGGCAAAATAGCCCTGATGCCGACGGAAAATCTGCCTACAAGAGAGAACACTATGACAACTGCCTTTTTCAAAAAGAGCCTGATCGCTGCCGCCGTCACCCTGGCCAGTACCCAAACCTTCGCCGCCGCGTTCCAATTGAACGAACACTCAGCCTCCGGCCTGGGTCGTGCGTATGCAGGGGAAGCCGCCGTGGCGGACAACGCCTCCGTGTTGTCCCGCAACCCGGCAGCCATGACCCAGTTTGACAAGATGGCGTTCTCTGTCTCCGGTACCTATATCAAGCCGGATGTGGATGTAAATGGTGACATCTATGCAGGCTCCGCCAAGATGGCCGGTGCCAGCGAAAGCGGCATTGCGCCGAGCGCCTTCGTGCCTGCCACCTACTTCATCCAGCCGCTGAACGACCAGTGGGCCTGGGGTATCGGCCTGTTCTCCAACTACGGTCTGTCGACCGAGTATACCGAGAACTTCAACGGTGGCTCCATTGCCGGCAACACCGAACTGCTCACCTTCAACATCAACCCGAACATCGCCTACCGCGTCAACCAGCACTTCAGCGTCGGCGCCGGTCTGAACCTGGTCTATGCCAAGGCTGAACTGAACCGCCGCGCCGGTGTACTGGCCGCCGTGCCGCCGCTGAGCAGCGTACCGGGTATCGGCAAGGACACCATCGTCAGCCACCTGAAGGGGGACGACTGGGGTTACGGCTGGAACGTGGGCACCATGTATGAAGTGAACGAGAACAACCGCTTCGCGCTGACCTATCGCTCCCAGGTAGACCTGAAGTTCAAGGGTGACTATCAGGGCACCTCTTCCGGCTTCAAGACCGTCGGTGGCGAACTGCCGCTGGATCTGCCGGCCCAGGCCGAGTTCGCCGGTTACCACCGTCTGAACCAGCAGTTTGCCGTGCACTACTCCGTCAACTGGACCGACTGGAGCGCCTTCCAGGAGCTCAAAGCCACCAGCGGTCAGTGCAACAGCACCGACGGTGCCGGCGTCTGCCTCTACAAGCCGGAGAAGTTCAAGGACTCCACCCGTTACTCTCTGGGCGGTACCTGGTACGTCAACCCGTCCTGGGAAGCCCGTATCGGCTTTGCCTACGACAACACCCCGATCGAGCCGGAATACCGCAGCCTGAGCATCCCGGATTCCGACCGCGTATGGTATAGCGCTGGCGCCACCTACCACATCGACAAGGACATGAGCGTCGACTTCGGCATGGCCTATCTGGACGGCAAGAAAGTGGACGTCAACGAGAAGCTGGTCGAAAGCAACGAAGCCCTGCGCTGGAAAGGCACCTCCCACGGCAACGCCTTCCTCGCTTCCGCTCAGTTCAACATGAAGTTCTGATAATCAGCGAATTGACCAGAGCGCCTGCGGGCGCTCTTTTTTTATTCCAAATTCATGTTTCAGCGTACATCTGTAGTAAACAACTGTACGCTTTTCTTTTTTTATCAAGCTATTAGCAGCACATCCCCCAGCATTTAATCCCGTTTTCATCCCCTCGCCCCCACGCCCGTTGCCTTACTGGTCATACCATATAAAATCCTGCCTCCAACCATAAGAACGTTCGAACTCCAAGTTCATTTTCAAGGACAATGCAATGCACTCCATCATGAAGCCGTCTCTCATCGCCCTGCTGGTGCTGTCGAGCCAGGCCCAGGCGGCAGGTTTTCAGCTGGCCGAGCAATCCGCCACCGGCATGGGCCGCGCCTTCGCCGGCGAAGCCGCCATCGCCGACAATGCCAGCGTGCTCTCCCGCAACGCCGCCGCCATGACCCGTTTCGATACCATGGCCTTCTCCGGTGGCTTCATCTATGTGCACCCCGACGTCAACATCGAGGGCACCACCCGGGTGCCGACCCCCAAGGGGCCGGTCAGCCTGGATGCGGCGGCCCACGACATCGCCGATGATGCCTGGGTGCCCAACGCCTACCTCATAGTGCCGCTCAACGACCAGTGGCGCCTGGGGCTGGCTGCCACCTCCTATTACGGGCTCGGCGTCAAGATGCCGGACAACTACAATGCCGGCCACTTCGGCAATGTCTCCGACATCAAGACCGTGGATCTGGGGGCGTCGCTGGCCTACCGCATCAACCGCGTCTGGTCCGTCGGCGCCGGCCTCTCCGCCATTCAGGGCGAAGGGGAAGTGGGTGGCACCTTCCCGTCCAACAACCAGATCGCCAAGCACCTGAAAGGGGATGGCTGGGCCATGGGCTGGAACCTGGGCACCCTGCTGGAACTGTCGGAGGCGACCCGCATCGGCCTCTCCTACCGCCACGACGTCACCCTGAAGCTCTCTGGCGACGCCATCGGCATCGACCAGAACGGGCAGCCCTTCACCGATACCGGCAGCCTGGATCTGCCGCTGCCCGCCACCGCCGAGCTGGCCCTGTTCCATCAGCTCACGCCGGCACTGGCGCTGCATTCGAGCATCAACTGGACCAACTGGAGCAAGTTCGTGCAGCTGGAATCCGAGCTCGACCACCACGGTGTCATGCACATCAAGGACGAGCACTGGGAAGACAGCTGGCGCTACGCGCTGGGCCTGACCTACCAGCTGGCACCGCAATGGCAGCTGCGCTCCGGCCTTGCCTATGACCGCAGCCCGGTCCCGGCGGATCGCCGCACCATCTCCATCCCCGACTCGGATCGGGTCTGGTACAGCGCCGGGGTGGGTTATCAGATCGATCGCCACCTCTCGCTGGATCTGGGGGTGACGCTGATCGACGGCAAGAAGGTGGACGTGAGCGAGACCATGCAGCTCAAACCTGGCATCCCGCAGACCACCTCCACCTTCCAGGGCACCTCGGAAGGGGATGCCTGGCTGGCCGGTCTGCAGCTCAATTACCTGTTCTGAAGCGGGCGGGCATCCCCTGCCCGCCCACTCAAGCACTATGCCAGTTATTGACCGTTTCTGGCCTCCAAGCGCTGGCATAGTGCGCGGCTTCACAATAAAATCAATCCAGTACACACGCTGGAGAGATGCATGTATTCATACGTAGCAAGGCAGCCCATCCTGGATCGGGAGTTGAACACCCACGCCTATGAGCTGCTGTTTCGCGACAGTCTGGATAACGTGTTCCCCCCCATCTCCTCCCAGCAAGCCACCGCCAGACTGGTGGTCGAACAGTTCCTGCAACAGAACATCGATCAGCTGCTCGGCGGTCGCCCCTGCTTCATCAACTTCCCTCATTCGCTGCTGCTGGAAGGGCTGGCCGAGTGCCTGCCGCCGGAGAAGGTGGTGATCGAGATCCTGGAAGATGCCGATCCCGACGATGCGCTGCTGGCCAAGGTCAAACAGCTGCACGGGCTGGGCTATCAGCTCGCCCTCGACGACTTCACCCTGTCGCCGGACTGGGAGCGCTTCCTCCCCTACATCCACATCATCAAGTTCGATCTGCGCGCCACGTCGCTGCTGCAGATCAAGGTGTTCATCCAGCAGCATCAGCAGCTCAAGCTCACCTATCTGGCGGAGAAGGTGGAGGACAAGGCGGAGTTTGAACGGGTCAAGCGACTTGGCATCGACCTGTTCCAGGGTTTCTTCTTCAGTCGACCCGAGATGGTCAAGCAGGCGACCATGGAGCCGGCCCAGGTGGTGGTGATGCAACTGCTCAACGTGGTCAACCAGCCCGAGCCCGACCTCAACCGCATCGAGCAACTGCTGAGTCAGGACATCTCCCTGTCCCTCAAGCTGCTGCGTTACGTCAACCACCTCAAGAGCCACGCCAACCCCATCTCCTCCTTTCGCCAGGCCGCCGTCTATCTCGGCCACACCCAGCTCAAACGTTTCGTGACCCTGGTCGCCGCCACCAGCGCCGGCCACGGCAAGAGTGCCGAGCTCTATCAGATGTCGATGATCCGGGCCCGCTTCTGCGAGCTGCTGGCCCACACCCATGCGCCGACCCAGGAAGCCCAGCAGGCCTTCATCACCGGCCTCTTCTCCCTGCTCGATGTGTTGATGGAACAGCCCATGGACAAGCTGCTCGGCACCATTCCGCTGATCGAGGAGATCCGGGTCGCCCTGCTGGAACGCAAGGGCAACCTGGGGTTCTATCTGTCGTTTTGCGAGGATTACGAGAGTGCGAACTGGCAGCGGATCACGGCCAGAACGGCCCGGCTCGGGCTCAATGAAGAGAAGGTCAGCCAGCTCTATCTGACCGCCACCGCCTGGGTCAACCAGCAACTCCAGGCGATGGCGGAGACAGATTAACCCAGCTCGATGGCGACCGCCGTCGCCTCCCCGCCCCCGATACACAGACTGGCCACCCCGCGTGTGAGACCGCGTTCGCGCAGGGCATGGATCAGGGTCACCAGGATCCTGGCACCGCTCGCCCCCAGCGGATGACCCAGCGCGCAGGCGCCGCCGTTCACGTTGACCTTGTCATGGGGCAGCTGGCAACCGGCCATCGCCAGCAGGCTGACCATGGCAAACGCCTCGTTGACCTCGAACAGATCCACCTCCTCCACCCGCCAACCCACCTTGGCCAGCAGGCCCTTGATGGCCCCTACCGGTGCGCTGGTAAACTCGGCGGGCAGGGCCGCGTGGCTCTGATAACCCACCAGTCGCGCCAGCACCGGCAGTCCCAGCTGCACGGCAGTGTCGGAGCGCATCAGGATCAGCGCCGCCGCCCCGTCCGAGATGGAGCTGGCATTGGCCGCCGTGATGGTGCCCGTCTTGCTGAAGGCAGGCTTGAGCTGGGGGATCTTCTCGGGCCTGGCCTTGGCAGGCTGCTCATCCTCGGCCAGCAGCAGGGTATCTCCGGCCATCACCGGCGCCAGCTCCGCCGCAAAGGCACCGCTGCGCTGGGCCGCCAGCGCCCGCTCCAGCGATGCGATGGCAAAGGCATCCATGTCGGCACGGGTCAGTCCGGCGCGATCGGCGCTCAGCTGGGCATAATGCCCCATCAGCTGGCCTTCGTAGGCATCCTGCAGTCCGTCGAGGAACATGTGATCGAGCACGCTCTGGTGCCCCATCCGAAAACCACTGCGCGCCTTGTCCAGAAGATATGGGGCGCGGCTCATGCTCTCCATCCCGCCGGCGATCACCACCTTGGTATCGCCGAGCCGCAAGCCATCGGCCGCCAGCATCACCGCCTTCATGCCGGAACCGCACACCTTGTTGACCGTGGTGCAGGGGATGCTGTCCGGCAGACCCGCCTTCAGCACCGCCTGGCGGGCGGGTGCCTGGCCGACCCCGGCACTCAGCACGTTGCCCAGATAGGCTTCATCGATCTGCTCTCCCCTGAGCCCCGCTTCTGCCATGGCCGCGGCAATGGCACAGGCCCCCAGTTCAGGTGCCGTCAGGTTGGCCAGGGCTCCCTGGAAGGCCCCCATGGGGGTACGTTTGGCCGCAACAATCACGATATCCATCAATTGCACTCTCCTTGTTACATTGAAATAACATATGCTGCCGCCGCTGCGGGAACAAGACTTGCGGGGCAGTTGACGTTTGGGTAAGGTGCCAGCCAGGATTGACAGTCAAGATAGCGCCATGAACCGAACCAAGGATGACACGCGGACCTACAGCATCAGCGAACTGGCCCGTGAATTTGATGTTACGACCCGAAGTATTCGTTTTTATGAAGATCAGGGACTTTTGAATCCTGCCCGCCAGGGACAGACCCGGATCTACAGTCGGCAGGACCGAGTGCGACTCAAGCTGACCCTGCGCGGCAAGCGGCTGGGCTTCAGCCTGGCGGACATCCGCGATCTGTTCGATCTCTACGATGCGGACAAGAGCAGCCGTACCCAGCTGCAAACCATGCTGGGGCTGGTGGCCGACAAACGGGAGACCCTGCAGCAGCAGCTGGAAGACATCAAGATGGTGCTGCTGGAGCTGGACGCCGCCGAGCAGCGCTGCCAGCAGGCACTCGCTCAGCTCGGCTGACGGTCACAACAACAAGCATAAAGAAAGGGGCCCGCAGGCCCCTTGTTCATTGCAGCTGGATTATTTGTTCCAGCGGTCCGGATCGTAATCCGGACTGTAGCGGTCAACGATGACGGCGCAGGCCGCATCGCCGGTGATGTTGAGGGCGGTCCGGATCATGTCGAACAAACGATCCAGCGCGAACAGCAGCGGCAGCCCCTCGATGGGGATCCCGGCTGCCAGCAGCACGGCGACCACCAGGAAGCTCGGGCCCGGCACACCGGCCTGGCCGATGGCCCCCAGGGTGGCGGTCACTATGATGGCGGCCCAGGCACCCATGGAGAGGTCGATCTGGTAGACCTGGGCAAAGAAGATGGCGACCAGGCCGTAATAGATGGCGTTGCCGCTCATGTTGATGGTGGCGCCCAGCGGCAGCACGAAGGAGGCCGTGGCATTGGTCACCTTCAGCTCCTCCTCGCAGGTCTCCATGTTGACCGGCAGGGTCGCCATGGAAGAGGCGGTGGAGAAGGCGACGATCTGCGGCTTCTTCATGGCAGACAGGTACTTGCGTACCGGCGTGTTGGAGAACAGCACGATCAGCAGCGGATAGACCACGAAGGCGAAGATCAGGATGGCGGCCAGATAGACCACGAACAGCTTGAGCACCAGGGTCAGCACGTCGAAACCGTAGGTGCCGATGGCATCGGCCATCAGGCCGAACACGCCGAGCGGCGCGATCAGCATCACCTTGTTGATCATCCAGACGAAGGCATCCACCAGGGTATTGAGGCCGTCCACCAGCGGCTTGGCCCGCTCGCGGGGTTGCTTGGCCAGGGCGATGCCGAGGAACATGCAGAACACCAGGATCTGCAGGATGTTGGCTTCGTTGAGCGACTGGAAGACGTTGGTCGGGATCATCCCGAGCAGGGTGGCGACCGCATCGGGCAGCGCGCCCTTGTCGGCATAGTCACCGGAGAACATGGAGGCCATGGAGCCGAACTCGACCCCGACACCGGGCTTGAAGATCTGCCCCATCACCAGGGCCAGCAGTACCGCCAGCGCCGAGGTACCGAGGAAGAAGGCCAGCGTGGTAACGCCAATCTTGCCAGCAGCCGGGCTGGCGCCGAGGTTGGCCGCCCCCGACAGAATGGCGACCGCCACCAGCGGGATCACCAGCATCTTGATCAGCTGGATGAAGAGAGTACCGAGCGGTGCAAACACGGTGGCTTGTTCACCCATGAACGCCCCCACCAGTGCCCCCAGCACCATGGCGACCACGACCTGGAAGCCAACGTTCTTAATGAGTCCTTTTGTTAACACAGAATGTTCCTTTAAGTAGCAAATATTCGCACTTTCCCAGTGCAATCAACCAAACAGGGGATGAACAGCTGTCCATTCCCCTGAGCGCGCGCTTTATCTCATATTTATTCGCTGTTTTAAATCGTCAAATCGTTAACGGGAGTTATTGATAAGTTTGCAACAAAGTAAAGATTCAAAAGGCTCACGGCGATTTTTCCCGCTTTATTCATGACAACTGGCAAAAGATTGTGCTACTTTGGCTGGGCAAACGTGCATACAGGGATGAAAACATGCTGAAAGTTAACGAGTATTTTGATGGAAATGTAAAATCCATCGGTTTCGAGCAAAAAGGCGACAAAGCCACCGTGGGTGTGATGGAAGCCGGTCACTACCAGTTCAATACCGCCGCCCCCGAGCGGATGACGGTGGTCAAAGGTGCGCTCACCATCCAGCTGGCCGACGAAGACGAATGGCACACCTATGAGCAGGGTCAATCCTTCGACGTGGCCGGCCACTCCTCCTTCAAGCTGGAAGTGAAAACTCCCACCGCCTATCTGTGCGAGTTTCTCGATTAAGCCGCCGGCAACCCTTGCCTGAACACGCACAAAGGAGCAGCCCCCGGGCCGCTCCTTCTTTTTTGGCGCAAGCCGCCCTCTTCTTTGCAACCCATCCTTGCTTTCATTTGCGTGCCGCCATCACACCCCTCGGTTTTCCCGCTTTCCATCGACTACAAAAAATTTACAATATTTAGACGAAACCCATAATCGGAGTGGTGTCATGATCAGTGTCTTCGACCTGTTTTCCATCGGGATCGGTCCCTCTTCTTCTCATACCGTGGGGCCGATGCGCGCCTCCTACGCCTTTGCCAACGCGCTCAAGCAGCAGGGGGTGCTGCCCAGCACCGAACGGGTAGAAGTGGAGTGCTACGGCTCCCTCGGCCAGACCGGCAAGGGCCATGGCACCGGCAAGGCCATCATCCTGGGACTGGCCGGTTTCGAACCCGAGTCGGTGGACATCGAAGCCATCCCCGCCTTTTTGACCGAGGTGGAGCGCAGCCAGTCGCTGCTGCTGGCGGGTGAACAGCCGAGCCAGTTTGCCCGCAGCGGCGCCATCATCTTCAACCGGCGCAAGACCCTGCCCGCCCACTCCAACGGCATGACCCTGCGCGCCTTCGCCGGGGAACAGCTGCTGTTTAGCCAGACCTACTACTCCATCGGTGGCGGTTTCATCATCGAGGAGAGCCACTTCGCCAACGCCAAGGAGGAAGCCGCCCGCTTCGATGCGGCCCACCCCATCCCCTATCCGTTCGAGAGCGGCGCCCAGTTGCTGGCCCACTGCCAAGAGAGCGGCCTCTCCATCTCCGGCGTGATGCTGGCCAACGAGAAGGTGTTTCGCACCGAAGCCGAGATCAAGGCGGGCCTTCGCAAGATCTGGCAGGCCATGCAGGGCTGCGTCGAGCGTGGCTGTCGCAGCGAGGGGGTGCTGCCCGGCGGCCTCAAGGTGAAACGGCGGGCCCCGGCGCTCTATCGCCAGCTCAGCTGCGAGACCAATTTCAACAAGGATCCGCTGATGGTGATGGAGTGGGTGGATCTGTTCGCGCTGGCCGTCAACGAGGAGAACGCCGCCGGCGGCCGGGTGGTGACCGCCCCCACCAACGGCGCCGCTGGCATCATCCCCGCCGTGCTGCACTACTACGATCGCTTCGTGCGCAAGGTGGATGACGAACTGCTGCTGAGCTACTTCCTCGCCGCCGCCGCCATCGGCATCCTCTACAAGAAGAACGCATCGCTCTCCGGCGCCGAGGTGGGCTGCCAGGGTGAGGTGGGCGTTGCCTGCTCCATGGCGGCGGGGGCGCTGACCGAGATCCTGGGCGGCAGCCCGGCGATTGTCGAAAACGCCGCCGAAATAGGCATGGAGCACAACCTGGGCCTCACCTGCGATCCAGTGGGTGGCCAGGTGCAGGTGCCCTGCATCGAGCGTAACGCCATGGGGGCGGTCAAGGCCATCAACGCCGCGCGCCTGGCCCTGCGCGGTACCGGCGAGCACAAGGTGTCGCTGGACAAGGTGATCAAGACCATGTGGGAAACCGGCAACGACATGAAGACCAAATACAAGGAAACCGCCCGCGGTGGCCTGGCGGTTAACATTACCGAGTGTTAAAAATCGGTAACTTGCCCCATTTGGTTCCTAAATACCCGGCATTGTCGGGTATTTTTATGGGCAAACGCTTAACAAAATGGATAAGCATCAAAATAAATTTTATACTCGCCCGCTCTGATTCAACAAAAATAGATCTATTTCAACTTTTTTTGGGCTTTGAGCCGTTACACTGTGGTTATCTGGTTCATTGACCTCGGCGACGACGCCCTCGTCCCATGGATCACCCCGTTTCTGCGAGTGGGCATGGCGCCCCCTTCTATCCTGAGGTAATTGTTACATGATCAGCGTTTTTGATATCTTCAAAATCGGTGTTGGCCCCTCCTCTTCCCACACTGTCGGCCCGATGAAAGCAGCCAAACAGTTCGTGGATGAACTGCGTGCAGGCGGCAAGATCCGTGACATCACCCGGATCCAGGTCGATGTCTACGGCTCACTCTCCTGGACCGGCAAAGGTCACCACACCGATACCGCTATCATCATGGGTCTGGCGGGCAACCTGCCGGAAAATGTCGACATCGACGGCATCCCCGAGTTCATCTCCCGCGTCGAGCAGACCGGTCGTCTGCCCATCGGCCTGCACTGCCACACTGTCAGCTTCCCGCGCGACGCCATGGTGTTCCATGACGAAGCCCTGCCGCTGCATGAAAACGGCATGAAGCTGACCGCCTTCATCGAAGATGCTGCCGTCTACAGCAAGACCTACTACTCCATCGGCGGTGGCTTCATCGTTGACGAAGAGAACTTCGGCAAGGCCGACAGCGGCGACATGTCCGTCAGCTACCCGTTCAAGAGCGCTGCCGAGCTTATCGCCCACTGCAGCCAGACCGGCCTTTCCATCTCCGCCCTGATGATGGAGAACGAGAAGTGCTTCAATACCCCGGAAGAGATCTACAAGAAGCTTGGCAAGATCTGGACCACCATGCGTGAAGGGATCGAGCGCGGCTGCCGCACTGAAGGCGTTCTCGCCGGCCCGCTGCGCGTACCGCGCCGCGCCGCGCCGCTCTATCGTCAGCTGACCACTAACGAGAACCTCTCCAACGATCCGATGAACATTGTTGACTGGGTCAACATGTTCGCCCTGGCGGTAAGTGAAGAGAACGCGGCCGGTGGCCGTGTGGTGACCGCTCCGACCAACGGTGCCGCCGGCATCATCCCGGCCGTGCTGGCCTACTACGACAAGTTCATCCAGCCGGTTGGCCGCGACGACTACACCCGCTTCTATCTGGCTGCGGCTGCCGTCGGCATGCTCTACAAGATGAACGCTTCCATCTCCGGCGCCGAAGTGGGCTGTCAGGGTGAAGTGGGCGTCTCCTGCTCCATGGCCGCCGCCGGTCTGACCGAGTTGATGGGCGGCAGCCCGGAGCACGTCTGTGAAGCCGCCGAGATCGGCATGGAACACAACCTGGGTCTGACCTGTGACCCGGTCGCCGGTCAGGTGCAGGTGCCCTGCATCGAGCGCAACGCCATCGCTGCCATGAAGGCGGTCAACGCCTCCCGCATGGCGCTGCGTCGCACCTCCAAGCCGCGTGTCTCGCTGGACAAGGTGATCGAGACCATGTACATCACCGGCAAGGACATGGACTCCAAGTACCGTGAAACCTCCCGCGGTGGCCTGGCCATCAAGGTGATGCAAGTCGCCTGCGAATAAGTCGGCGTGGCAACAATAAAAACGGCGGGCATTCCCGCCGTTTTTATTGCCTGTCGTTTGGATATTCCGCCCCGCCTCACCCGGCAAGTCCGCCGCATCCGATCGTTATTCCCACGCTGACGGCTTGTCCCTGAGGACAAATCCGGCAGCACTATTCCGATCGCTATTCCCACCCCGACCGCTTGCCCCCGGTGGCAAATCCGGCGGCGCCATTATCGATTATTCCACGATACGATCGGCCAGGGTGCCCACCGCCACCACGAAATAGTGGGAGCGATTCCAGTCGCGCAGCACCCGATAATTGGGATAGGCGAGATAGGCAGCCCCGCCCTCCCCATCGGGCTGCACCAGCGAGGCTTGCAGCGACGCCTGCGGCAAGTCTGACCCATCCGCTTTGCGCACTCCGAGGGCCTGCCATGCCGACAGCGCCCGGGTCTCCTCCAGCCCGACCAGCGCAGGATCCAGCCCTGCCGGCACCCTCACCAGACGACCCCAGGTTTCATCCCCGTGCCAGCCGTTCTGATGCAGATAATTGGCTGCCGAACCAAACACATCCGCCAGATTGCCCCACAGATCCTGCTTGCCGTCCCCGTCCTGATCGACCGCATATTTGAGATAGGACGAGGGCATGAACTGCACCTGCCCCATGGCGCCGGCCCAGGATCCCTTGAGATCGGCTGGCGCCATTTTCTGCTGCTCCAGAATGCGCAGGGCGTCAAACAACTGCCCCTTGAAGAAGGCTTCACGGCGCCCCTCCCAGGCCAGGGTCGCCAGCGACGACACCAGCGGATATTTGCCGGTCAATTTGCCGAAATTGGTTTCAATGCCCCACAGGGCGACAATAAAACGCGGTTGCACATCATATTCCGCCCCTATTTTTGTGAGCAGCGGCAAATACTGACGATATAGCCGTTTGGCTTGATTGACTTTCCATTGCGGCACGGCGCGAGGAATATAAGTGGCGAGGGTCTGTTTAAATTCCGGCTGATTTTTATCGTGCCGGATGGCGACCTCGATCAGGTGAATATCGGCGAAGGCGGCAGTGACCGTCGCCGGCGAGATCCCGGCGGCCAGGGCCTCTTGTTTGAGGCCCGTCACATAATGTTCAAAATCGGGGCTGGCCTGCAGCGGGTAACTGACGATCCCGCTTATCAATAACAGAGCCAGCCGACCCTTCATTCCCGTTCGGCCTTTAATTGGGCCTTGTGTTGTTCCAGCAGGTTTTCCGGTGGCGGTGGCACCTGTAGATAGAAGCCCTGGCTCTGCAGCGCCCCCATCACCCGGCTGGTGGAGGCGATCCCCAAGGGCTTGGCTGGGTCCAGTTTGGTCATCAATACCAGTTCGGGACGGCCAAATGCACTCATCAGCACCTCGGGTACGCGGGAAAAATCCTCTCTTCTTTCAACAAAAAGATAGGTCTCGGCTTTTTTGCGACTTTTATAGACTGCACACAACATGGAAATTGATATAATCCAACCGGTTTATTGCCTCTGAGGATGGCAAACTATAACATCGGGAATTGAATAACAATAACGGATTACCGTCTCTGTCTCGGGGAAGATTCATGGTTGAGCGCGATAACGAATTGAAAGGGACCACCTTCACTATTTCTGTGTTGCATATCAGCGATGGCAAACCTGAGCGGATCCGCCAGTTGCTGGCGGCCAAAGTGGCTCAGGCGCCCCAGTTTTTTAATTGTGCCCCCCTCGTCATCAATGTGGAACGGCTCACCGATATCCCCGACTTCGAGCAGCTCAAGGAGCTGGTGGAATCGGAAGACTTCGTGCTGGTCGGGATCACGGGGGCCCAGAGCGAGGCGATGAAGACGGCCGCCAAGGCGGCCGGACTGGCGGTGATGGCCTCCGGCAAGAGCCGCAAGGCCGAGCCGCAACCCCAGCCAGAGCCGACCCCGGCACCCATCGTTGAGGTGAAAGCCGTGCCGGCTCCGCTTGTCGCGAGCAAGGTGCATGTGGGCCCGGTGCGATCCGGCCAGCAGCTCTATGCCGCCGGCACCTCGCTGGTGGTGCTGGGTTCGGTCAGTCCGGGCGCCGAAGTGATCGCCGACGACAGTATTCATATTTATGGCACTCTGCGCGGCAGGGCCATTGCCGGTGCCAAGGGCAACCCCCAGGCACGGATCTATTGCCAGCAATTGCAGGCCGAGCTGCTCTCCATCGCAGGCACATTCCAGCTGAGCGATGCATTGCCGGCCGGCCTCATCCAGCAGCCGGTTCATGTCCGGCTGGATAACGAACAACTCCGTATAGACCGTATCAAATAGAGTTACAAGGAAGCGAGAATGGCGCGAATCATAGTCGTTACATCGGGTAAAGGTGGCGTTGGCAAGACCACAACCAGCGCGGCCCTGAGTACCGGTTTAGCTCAGCGTGGCCACAAGACCGTGGTCATCGATTTTGACATTGGTCTGAGAAATCTGGACCTCATCATGGGCTGCGAACGGCGCGTGGTGTATGACTTCGTCAACGTCATCAATGGCGAGGCCAACCTCAACCAGGCCCTCATCAAGGACAAGCGCTGCGAAAACCTGTTCATCCTGCCCGCCTCCCAGACCCGGGACAAGGACGCCCTCACCCGTGAAGGGGTCGAGAAGATCCTGGATCAGCTGACCGAGATGAAGTTCGACTACATCGTCTGCGATTCTCCGGCGGGGATCGAAGCGGGAGCCCTGATGGCGCTCTACTTCGCCGACGAGGCCATCGTCACCACCAACCCGGAAGTCTCGTCCGTGCGCGACTCGGACCGAATCCTCGGCATCCTGGCCTCCAAGTCCCGCCGTGCCGAACGTGGCGAAGACCCGATCAAGGAACACTTGCTGCTCACCCGCTACTGCCCGACTCGCGTCAACCGTGGCGACATGCTGAGCGTGCAGGACGTGCAGGAGATCCTGGCCATCAAACTGCTCGGGGTGATCCCGGAGTCCCAGGCGGTGCTGCGTGCCTCCAACTCGGGGGAACCCGTCATCCTGGACAAGGAGTCCGATGCCGGTCAGGCCTATGAGGATGCCGTTGCCCGTCTGCTGGGCGACACCAAGGATTTTCGTTTTCTGGAAGAAGAAAAGAAGGGCTTCTTTAGCCGACTGTTCGGGAGTTAAGCATGTCATTATTGGATTATTTTCGTTCCAACAAGAAACAGAGCACCGCACAACTGGCCAAAGAGCGGTTGCAGATCATCGTGGCTCACGAGCGTTCATCCAGAGGGGGGCCGGATTACCTGCCCCAGCTCAAGCAGGATATTCTCGACGTGATCCGTAAATATGTGCAGATCGACCCTGACAAGATCACGGTCCAGCTGGACAAGAAGAGTGATGAGTTGTCCGTGTTGGAGCTCAACATCACTTTCGCCGATGACAAGAAGGGATGAGCTGACGCCCTATGCGTGACCCCTTCCCCCAATGAAGACCGGATCCTGTGCCAGGATCCGGTTTTTTATTGCCACGGCGCCGCCAGCCGTACTCGCCAAGCAAGCAGGGGCCAGCTAGAATACCGCGCGCCACCGCCCGGCCTTGCCGACGGGGTTTTTCTTTTATTTTCAGCTGGAACAGACCGCTTATGTCTTTGAACGACGAAATGCACAGCGTCGAGGAACTGCTCGACACCGCTCTGGAACTCTTCATGGAGCTGGCCTCCGACAACCTGCCGGAGCAGGAGATTGCCCGCTTCAATCAGGAGTTCAATGATCGCGGCCTGCTGGCGGAAACCGATCCGGCCGATGACTGGGAAGCGGATGTAGGGTTCGAAGTCAGCGACGCCGAGTATGCCGAAGTCTGGATCGGGCTTGGCAACGAACAGGAAGAGTACGAGCACCTGTTCGCCCGCATGCTGCTCTCCCGCCGTGTTGACGAGAAGTTCTGCCACATCGAATGGCTGCCCCAATAATTCCGGATCCCGATGATCCCAGCCACTACGTCTGGGAGCCCGACCCCGTGCGTCCCGCCCTCGCCAGACGCCTGCTGAGCGGGCTCGGCAAACTGCTGCTGGCGGCGCTGCTCAGCACCATCGTCTCGGTGGCCTTGCTGCGCTTCATCGATCCGCCCATGTGGACCTGGCGCCTCGAGCGGGCGCTGTTTCCACCGGCCAAGGTAGCCGAGGTGAAGCACGACTGGGTGCCGCTCGAGCAGATCTCCCGCGAGCTGCAACTGGCGGTGATCGCCGCCGAAGATCAACGCTTTGCCGAGCACAACGGCTTCGACATGGATGCCATCAGTTCGGCCCTCAAGCACAATCAGCACAGCGAGCGGGTACGCGGCGCCAGCACCCTCAGCCAGCAGACAGCCAAGAATCTCTTCATGTGGAGCGATCGCAGCTTCCTGCGCAAGGGGATCGAGGCCTGGTTCACCCTGCTGATGGAGCTGGGCTGGGACAAGTCCCGCATTCTCGAGATGTACCTGAATATCGTGGAGTTCGGGCCCGGCATCTACGGCGCCGAGGCCGCGGCCAGACACTACTTCGGCAAACCGGCCGCCCGCCTGACCCGCTACGAGGCCTCCCTGCTGGCCGCCGCCCTGCCCAATCCCTGGCGCTACCGGGTCAAGCCTCCTTCACCCTACGTCCAGCAGCGCTCGGCCTGGATCCGCCGTCAGATGGGCCAGCTGGGGCAGGTAACCCTCAACAAGGTGCATCAGGCCGATTGACGAGCCGGCTGCCAAGGCTCAACTGCTGGCGGTCGGATCGTCTGCCGGCGGGCCCAGATGGCCGCCGATGGTGCCCCGATGCAGCGGCAGATAGTGCCACCACCAGGCCTCTCGCCGCCGTTTGATCTGCTGTCGCCTTGTCCGTCGTTTCATGGCACCTCTCCCTTGCCCTCGCCCCCTTCAACCATACCCCTTTGCCGGCGCCCTTGCCCAGACCCGGTGCACCATGGCCACTGGTCTGGCCGCCACCGCCAATAATTGCTACAGTAGCGAACCTCGATGTATCTGGAGTGATTTCATGGAACAGCGTACCCCGGATCAACTGGTCGAATGGGCCTATGATCAGTTTCTTGAGCAGGCCGCAGACATGCTGGCCCCCGAACAAATCGTCGACATCACCCTGGAGTTCGAACAGCGTGGTGCCGTCGAGGCGACCCTGCCCAACGCCGACTGGTCAGCCGAACTCGGTGTGCCGGTCGACATGGAGCGCTGGGTCGAGGTGTGGGTCGGCTTGCTGGATCATCAGGAGGAGTTTGAGGTGATTTTTGCCACCTTCCTGCTGCCCCGCCATCTCAATGAGCACGATGTCCATGTACGCTGGCACCGCCAGCAACAGGCATGAAAAAGGCGCCCTCGGCGCCTTTCTCTTTTCTACTGAGCCCCTCAGGGGCAGGCCGCAATGGCCTTGACCAGACAACGGCGGCACCAGCAGGCGCTGGCCTCCCCCATGGGCAGGGCCGGCAACTGGCTGCACCAGCACTCGGCGATGGTCGCGCCGGCTGACACGGCGCAAAATGCCGGCTCACCACAGCCAGGGCAGCGGTGGGTGCTGGTTGAACCATCCAGCTGCGCCATCACCGCCAGCTGGGCATCACTGTCCATGGCGGACCAGCGACCTATCTCGGTCAGGGTACGGCCACAGCCGAGGCAGAGGCCGTCCTTTGCCTGGCAATGGCCAATGCAGGGGCTCGGCACTTATTCGCCATCCGGCGCGTTATCGGCAGCCACGAGCGTGATGCAGTTGTCCTCGAGCACAATCTTGCCCTGCTTGTAGAGGCCGCCGATGGCCTTCTTGAAGGTGCCCTTGCTCATGCCGAGCAGCTTGTAGATGAGCTCGGGTTCGCTCTTGTCACCCACCGCCAGGCTGCCGCCCTGTTTCTTGAGACGGGCCAGGATCAGCTCGCCGGCATCGTCCATTCGCGCCATGCCCGGCTTTTGCAGGGTCAGGTCCAGCTTGCCGTCGTCACGCACCTGCTTGACCCAGGCGGTCAGTGGCCGGCCCGTGGTCACCCGGCCGAATACCTCGTTCTTGAACAGCATGCCGGCGTATTCGCCGTTGACGATCGCCTTGATGCCGAGCGGCGTGCGCTCGCCGGGCAGGGCTGTCACTTCGTCACCCGCCTTGAAGGGGGGCTTGTCGGTGCGCAGGAAGCGCTCGAGGCGGCTGGTGCCTACCATGCGCCCCTCGTGATCGAGCATCAGCCGCACCAGATAGACATGGCCCACCTGCATCGGCTTGTTCTGCTCACGGGTCGGCACGAACAGATCCTTCTTCATGCCCCAGTCGAGGAAGGCGCCAATCTTGTTGGCATTGACCACCTTGAGGCCGACGATGTCGTCCACCATGGCAAACGGCTTGTCGGTGGTGATCACCGGCTCGCAGTCGGCATCCAGATAGAGGAAGACCTTGACCTCACTGCCTTCGGCCACCCCTTCCGGCAGTTGGCGTTTGGGCAGCAGCAGCTCGCCATATTCGTCGGCCGCAAGCCAGGCGCCGCGCTCTTCGAGCTCGACTACGGTAAGGGTGTTCATCTTGCCAATCTGTAGCATGGTGTTCTCTTCTTTCATTGTCCGGATGGCCAATTTTTCATTGTCCGTATGGGCGCGCATGTTACCCCAAGAGCGGTAACAGGGCCTAGTCCCTTGCCCGGTTCGCGGGTGATTTTCAGGGCCTTTTGGCCGCTTTACGGCGATATAATCGCCAGTCAGCCGCCCTTTAGCTGCAAATAACCCCACTTTTGGGTAGACTTCGCCGCTGTCAAAATCCAGAGGAACTGTCGATGAATTCATCCACTCGTACCCGTCATCTCAATCAATGGATCCAGACCCACAGTGGGCAGGACATGACCTACCCGGCGCTGCACGGCTTTTTGTGCGCCCGCCTGGTCGGGCCGGATGCCCCTGACTGGCAGGCCCCGCTGGCCGGTCTGTTGCCCCATGACGCCGAACTGGATGAGAAGAGCAGCGACGCGCTGCACCATCTGATCGCCGAGCTGGAAGCCCAGGCCGATGAGGCCCAGCTCGCCCTGCCGAGCCAGTGCCGCCTCTCCACCGAGAGCCCGGAACAGGTCTTCGAGCAGAGTCACCCGCTCGGTCAGTGGTGCTACGGCTTCAGCCAGGGCTTTGCCACCTGGCCCAAGCCCAAGGATCTGAACGACCCGACCACCCAGTACCGTTTCAGCCTGGCCGCCGAGCTGAGCCTGTTTCGCGACAAACCCATGGCGCAGATGCTCCACTCGGCCGCCGGCAGCGACCTCCCCTTCATGGAGTTTTGCAAGCGTCAGCGCCAGAACATGAAGACCGCCCTCAACCAGCTGCTGCAACTGGACGAGTATCAGGCCGTGCCAAGCACGGAGCTGGCGCTGGACAGCGAGCAGGCCGAGCAGTGGCAGCAGTGGTTCGAACTGGCCGATGCCAGTCGCGATCCGCACAGTCGCCTCGGCTGGTTCGACAAGGTGATCGCCGACGCCGAGCCGCTGTTCGACGCCGCCTTCTGGCAGCAGATTGCCGGCCATGGCTGGAGTGCCCACGAAGCGCGTCCGCTGCTGGCCGCCCGGGCCGGACGGGCCGACTGCCTGCTGCGCCTCGGCCAGCTGGAACAGGCGCGCAGCGAATATCTGGCGCTGCTCGAGCTGTGCGTGGCCGACGAGCTGGGTTGCCGCTATCCCCTCTCCAGCCTCTATGCCCTGCAAGGGGAGTGGCAGGCGCTGCAGGCCCTGCTGGTGCGCTTTGATGAAGCCTCCAGCTGGCTGCTCTATAACAAGGCGCTGATGACGTTCGTCTGCGCGGGCACCGAGGCCGCGCAGCCGCTGCTGAGCGCCGCCATCAAGGCCAACGCCCATGTGCCGGCCTGCCTGCTGGGCCAGCGCAAGCTGCCCAAACAGGAGCCCCACAGCTGGCAGGCGGGCAGTCGCGACGAAGCGGCGCTCTACACCCTGCAAAGCCGCGAGGCCTGGCTCAAGCACAACGCTTTGATCTGGCTGCGCAAAGGCTGAGCCGCAGCCACAAAACCAGCCTCGAACAGACCCGGTTGCGGCGGATGACGTGCGCAACCGCACATTTCTCTGGTGCATGTTCAGACAAACGGCCTTGTGTTACGTATCATCAAGGCCAAAGTATCAAGAGAAACTGCACCCGATGCAGCCGTCACAGCAGGATGTCATATGTCAAAGATCATAGAGCTGCTTGCCCACTATCCCCCCTATCAGCTGGTTCACGCCGCCGAGATGGTGCGCGACACCTTTGAGCAGTTTTACCAGCAGCGCTATCAGCTGACGGTGCCCCAATGGCGCCTGATGATGGTGCTCGGCCCCAACTACCCCATCAGCCAGAAAGAGCTGGTCGAGGCGAGCGGAATGGACAAGGTGCGGATCTCCCGCGAAATTCACCGGCTGGTGGAGAAAGGGATCCTGTTCACCGAGAGCAGCGAGCACGACAAGCGGGTCAGTCTGGTCTCCTTCA
This sequence comes from Aeromonas sp. FL131, assembly GCF_049860615.1. Lineage (NCBI taxonomy): Bacteria > Pseudomonadati > Pseudomonadota > Gammaproteobacteria > Aeromonadales > Aeromonadaceae > Aeromonas > Aeromonas sp. FL131. The sequence goes on along the minus strand of NZ_CP187595.1, from coordinate 1,662,983 downwards.
CCCAGGCGGGGCTCACCCTGTTCCAGCAGCTCAAGACCGAAGCGGGCAGCTGGCAGCACACCCTCACCGACTACCTGCCGGCCGAGGCGCGTCAATCCATTCGTCTGCACCTGCAAAGCGTCAGCGACGCCATCGAACAACTTCACCTGCTAGATAGCGAGCGACCCTCATGAACCTGAACAACTTTGCCACCATGGACGTCAACATGCTGCTGAGCCTGGTCAACATGCAACTGCGTGATCGCTTCGATGATCTCGATGATCTCTGCAAGTCGCAGGATCTCGACAAGGCGGCGCTGGTCGCCAGGCTGGCCAGCGGTGATTTCCATTATCAGGAAGATCAGAAGCAGTTCAGATAGGGATCCGGATCACAACCCGGCCCATACCGCTGGCTCCGGCGGCAAAAGCTGCTATGGTGATGGCTACCCCGGTCAACTGACCTGCGGCAAGAGGTATGGATACATCTTGCTGTCACAGACCGCGGTTAGCCTTCTACTCACCAGCCGCAGCCAAGGATGACCCATGATGTTCCTGACCCGCCCAACCAGCCTGATCACCCTCTGTGCCCTGCTGATGATCAGCCTCTTGTCACCGCGCCTGCCCGACAGCGCCGAGCAGTGGCTTACCACCTTGCTGCTGGGCTCTCTGGTGGCGGTCTGCCTGATGGTCGGCAGCGGCTGTCGCCGTTTTCTGCGGGATTGACCTACCCGGCCCCATTCGCCGCAAGGCCCCAAAACAGACAACGCAGCCCGAGGGCTGCGTTGTCGCTTTCTGACGTCTGGCAAAGTGCCGTCTTGATCAGAGTGCCAGGGTCTCCAGCTGGCCTTTGGCCTGCTCGATGCCCTTGGCCTGGGCATCCGGGCCCATGCCCATGCCTTCGGCGTAGATGAAGTCCACGTCCTTGATGCCGATGAAGCCCAGCACGGTACGCATGTAGGGGGTCACCAGATCGGTGGCGCTGCCGACGTGCATGCCGCCGCGGGGGCTGATCACCAGGGCGCGGGTGTTTTCCACCAGGCCGACCGGACCGGTTTCGGTGTAACGGAAGGTGACGCCGGCGCGGGCCACCAGATCGATCCAGTTCTTCAGCTGGGTCGGGATGTTGAAGTTGTACATGGGGGCGGCAATCACCACCAGATCGCTTGCCTTCAACTCGGCAACCAGCTCGTCGGATTGGGCCAGCACGGCCAGTTGACGCTCATTGAGGTTCTCACCACCGCGCAGGCCAGAAGCCAGCTCGCCATCCAGTACCGGCAGGTTCAGGGCCGCCAGATCACGCACGGTGACGGTGTCGGACTGATGGTCGGCCAGAAAACCGTCGATCAGGGCGTTGGATTGGGAATATTGGCCCAGGATGCTGGACTTGAGTACGAGGATATTGGCCATGGTGAAACTCCATTTGGTTGTCGGTTGAACAGCGGTGCTGTCGATGGAGGTCACTCTAAACATTGGGCTTCTATACAGATAGCGAAAATAGATGCTCAACTTATTCAAAATATTTGATGTTAGCTCACTCTCTCGCCAGCCACCGCTCCCCCGCCCCGCCAAGGCTTGGCAGAACAAACGATTGCCGTTATGATCCGCCGCACTTTTTTCAGCGTTCCGGATCCCATGACACCCTCGCGCAGGCACTCTCCCTTTGCCGGTGCAGTCTGGATGATGGTAGCGGGCCTCTGCTTCGCCGCCGTCAACAGCCTGAGCCAGTATGTCAGCTTCAAGCTCGGCCTTCCTTCGACCCAGGTCGCCTTCCATCAATATCTGATTGCCCTGATCTGCCTGCTGCCCTGGCTCATTCGTCACGGTCTGCGCCAGTCGCTGATGACCAACCAGCTGCGGCTGCACCTGCTGCGGGTCGCCCTGGCGGTGGTCGGCATCCAGTTCTGGCTGTGGGCGCTGGCGGTGCCCGTGCCCATCTGGCAGGGCATTGCGCTGCTGATGACATCGCCGCTGTTTGCCACCCTGGGGTCGGCGCTCTTTCTCAAAGAGCAGGTGAGCCGGGCCCGCATTATGGCGACCCTGGCCGGTTTTGTCGGCGCCATGCTGATCCTGGCCCCCTGGACCGACGATTTCAGCTGGGCCTCGCTGCTGCCGGTGGCGGCGGCCCTGTTCTGGGCCGGCTACTCCTTGCTGGTGCGCTATCAGGCGGCGAGCGAGTCGTCCCACACCATCGTCGTCTACCTGCTCATCTTCAGTACCCCGTTCAACGCCATGCTGGCGCTGCCGGAGTGGCAGTGGCCGAGCGAAACCCAGTGGCTGCTGGTGGCCGCCTCCGGCGTGCTGTCGGCACTGGCCCAGATGTCCATCGCCCGCGCCTACAGCGTGGCCGAGGCTTCGTTCGTACAACCCTTTGATTTTGCCAAGCTGCCGATGAACGTGCTGGCCGGCTGGCTGGTGTTTGGCTGGGCGCCACCCGGCCGATTGTGGCTCGGGGCCGCCATCATCATCGGCGCCATCACCCTGCTCACCCATCTGGAGCAGCGCGCCCACAAATCCGTTTCCTGAGGTACGCCATGCGTGCCTCTTTTTTTGCCCGCTATTCGCGCAATAGCGGCCATCAACCATCACTCACGACATCAGGAGAGATCACATGTTTGGAACCGCTACCCGCCCCGGCGCCACCCGCGCCCTGCTGCTGGGCTCCGGCGAACTTGGCAAGGAGGTCGCCATCGAGCTGCAACGCTTCGGCATCGAGGTGATCTCCGCCGACCGCTATGCCGATGCCCCCGCCATGCAGGTGGCGCACAGAGCCCATGTGCTGGACATGCTGGACAGCGCCGCCCTGCGCGCCCTGGTCGCCGAGGTCAAACCCGACCTCATCATTCCCGAGATTGAAGCCATCGCCACCGATACCCTGGCCGCCCTGGAGCAGGAGGGCGTCAAGGTGGTGCCGAACGCCCGCGCCACCCAGCTCACCATGAATCGGGAGGGGATCCGCCGCCTCGCTGCCGAGACGCTGGGCTTGCCCACCTCCCCCTACCGCTTTGCCCAGAGCAAGGAGGAGTTTGTCGCCGCCGTTGACACCATCGGCCTGCCCTGCGTGGTGAAGCCGGTGATGAGCTCGTCCGGCAAGGGCCAGAGCGTGCTGCGCGATCTCGCCAAGCTCGACGAGAGCTGGACCTATGCCCAGGAGGGCGGTCGCGCCGGCCGCGGCAAGGTGATCGTCGAGGGCTTCGTCCCCTTCGAGTACGAGATCACCCTGCTCACGGTACGCGCCGTCGACGGCATCCACTTCTGCCAGCCCATCGGCCATCGGCAGGAAGATGGCGACTACCGCGAATCCTGGCAGCCACAAGCGATGAGTGAACTGGCGCTGGCCCGCTCCAAAGAAGTCGCCGCCAAGGTGGTCGAGGCCCTCGGTGGTTACGGCCTGTTCGGGGTCGAGCTCTTCATCAAGGGTGATGAGGTCTGGTTCAGCGAGGTCTCGCCGCGCCCCCACGATACCGGCATGGTGACCCTGATTTCCCAGGATCTCTCCGAGTTCGCCCTGCACGTGCGCGCCATTCTGGGGCTGCCGGTCGGCACCATCACCCAGTACGGGCCGAGCGCCTCCGCCGTGGTGCTGCGCGAGGGTCACAGCCAGGACATCCGTTATCAGGGGATTGGCGAGGCATTGGCGCTGGTGCCGGGTGCCCAGTTGCGGCTGTTTGGCAAGCCGGAGATCGCCGGTCGCCGCCGGCTCGGCGTGGCGCTGGCCCGGGCTGAAGATTGCCGCGAGGCGGTCGAGCAGGCCAAAGCCGTGGCCGCCAGGGTGGACGTGATTTTCTGACCGCTGTTTTTTGTCTCGCGCAAACAAACGTTTACCTGCGTGATCCGGCGCAAGGGGCATGGCAATGCCCCTTTTGCATTGAGGCACCTCGCTTATAATCCCCCCTTCACCTATGTCAGGAGTACAAGATGTTAACTGCCGTGATCTTCGATATGGATGGTGTTCTGATCGACTCGGAACCCTTTTGGCAACGGGCCCAGATGGCCGTATTCTCCGAGCTGGGGCATCCCCACACGGTGGAAGATTGCGAATCGACCATCGGCGTGCGCATCGATCAGCTGGTGGCCCACTGGTATCGCCTGCGCCCCTGGAGCGGCCCCAGCCAGGAAGAGGTGGTGCAGCGCATTCTGGATCGGGTCAACGCGCTGATCCTCTCCGAAGGTCAGGCCAAGGCCGGCGTGCTGGAGGCACTCGATCTCATTGAGGCGCAAGGCCTTAAAATTGGTCTGGCGACCTCCTCCCCCTTTGCCATGGTAGAAGCGGTGCTCGGCAAGCTCGGCATTCGCGATCGCTTCCTGGCGGTTCACTCCGCCGAGGTGGAGCGCTTCGGCAAACCGCACCCGGATGTCTATATCCACGCCGCCGAGAAGCTGGGGGTGGAGCCGGTGCATTGCCTGGCCATCGAAGACAGCTTCACCGGCCTGCTGGCGGCCAAGGCGGCCTCCATGAAGGCCTTGATCGTACCCGACCCCGCGCTGGTGGGCGATCCTCGTCTGGCCATTGCCGATCATCAGCTGCGCTCGCTCACCGAGCTGGATGCCGAGATGCTGGCCAACTGGGTCAAGTAAACAGCACGCAGGCGCTGCCGGACTGACCTCCTGCCTCCCTTGATCCCGGTCATAAACGTGCGCTTGCTCGCGGTCAGGACAGAGCGAACCAACTAGAATCAGGGGAGATAGGCGGCCCACGGGCCCGAGGAGGTCATCATGATCGAGTACACCAGCAAGCGCATCGTCTGCCCCCACTGTGGCCATCATACCCGGGTCGAGCTGGATGCCAGCCAGGGGGATCAGGAGTTCTACGAGGATTGCATGGCCTGCTGCAACCCCATCCATCTGCGACTGCATCGGGATGAGGCGCGCGACTGCCTGCAACTGTTTGTGGACGCAGACGACGAACAGATGTTCTGACTGCCAGTGAACCCACCCACCAGATCGCCAAGGGCTTGCATGATGCAGGCCCTTTTCTATGGCAAATCCCTGAGGGCGCGTTGGTCAGCTTACCCCGGCTGACGGGCCGCCAGTACCCGCTCCACCGTGTCGACGATGGCCTGAGTCTGGGGGTCGATCTCGATGTTGGTGTGCCAACCGGCTTTGACCCAACCCAGGTTGGTGCGAGCCAGCGTCTCGGGAATGAGATTGACGCAGAACTCGCAGCCGCGCACTTCTCCCACGGTGAGGCTGATGCCGTCGATGCCGATGTAACCCTTGGTCAGCACGTATTTCATCAGCGTGGGGGCGAGGCGATACCATACCTGCCGGTTGTTGGGGGTGTCGATGACCGACACCACCTGCGCGGTGCCCATGATGTGGCCGGACATGGCGTGGCCGCCAATCTCGTCGCCAAAGCGGGCAGCCCGCTCCACGTTGACCTTGTCCCCGGGCTGCAGCTGGCCGAGGTTGGTGAGGCGCAGTGTCTCCTGCATCAGATCGAAGCTGACCAGCTCCCCCTCGACCCGGGTGACGGTCAGGCAGCAGCCGTTGTGGGCCACGGAGGCGCCCAGCGCCAGCCCCTCGCCCCAGGCCGGGCTCGGCATGCGGATCACGTGGGTACGAAAGTTGGGCAGCTGGTCGATGGCCACCAGTTCGGCGGTCCCCTGTACTATGCCGGTGAACATGTCTCGTCTCCTGCTACGAAAAAAGGCAGGGTAACCTCGCCACGGGCCCCAGACAAGCGCGCTGGCTGACAAGCAGGCGGCCGATCGCTATAGTGACGGCATTCAAACCAGCGCTGACAAGGAAATAAAAATGCAGGTATATCAATGCTGTGAGGCCATTCGCATCGCCTACAACCAGATTGGCTCCGGGGAGCAGGGCTATGTGCCACAGGCGATTGCCGCCACCATCAGGGCGCTCAATGCCGTGGCATCGGACGAGCGGGTACCGGCGGATCTGCGCGAACAGGCCGCCTACGCCGCCGCCAACCTGCTGATCAGCGATCACGAAGACGCCTGATCCGGCCCTTGCGCCAAACGTTTCGTCCCGGATGAATTTCAGGCTAGAATGACCCCCCCGCACTTTGCATTCCCGTTTCGGGAGTGCAAAGGCTCTTCCCGCTACCCGCTCTTTTTACGCTTTATCTGATCCACTCGGAGGTGTCAGTGCAACGTTATTGGTCCGAGGCGAGGCAACTCGTTCGTCTAGCCAGTCCCATTCTGGTGGCCCAGGTGGCCCAGGTCGCCATGAGCTTCGTCGATACCGTGATGGCGGGCCAGGTCAGCGCCGTGGATCTCGCTGCGGTGTCGGTGGCATCCAGTTTCTGGCTGCCGATCATCTTGCTGACCCAGGGCATCATCATGGCGCTCACCCCCATCGTCTCCCAGCTCAACGGGGCCCGCAAGCGGGACGATGTACGTCCCGCCGTGCATCAGGGCTTCTGGCTGGCGCTGATGGTGATCCCGATCGCCATGCTGGCGCTCTATTTCAGCCCGCTGGCGCTGCACCTGATGAAGGTGGATCCCGTCATGGCCGCCAAGACCACCGGCTTTTTGCACGCCATCATGTGGGGTCTGCCCGCCTTCGTACTCTTCCAGGTGCTGCGCAACTTCAGCGAGGGGCTCTCCCACACCATGCCGACCATGGTGATCGGCTTCGTGGGGCTGGCGGTCAACATCCCCGCCAACTATGTCTTCATCCACGGTCACTTCGGCATGCCCAAGCTCGGTGGCGTGGGCTGCGGCGTGGCCACCGCCATCGTGCTGTGGGCCATGCTGCTGGCGATGATCGTCTATGTGAAGCTCTCCTCTCATTTCAAGGAGATCAACCTCTTCTCCCGGCTCGCCCGCCCCAACGGCAGCCGGATCTGGCGCCTGTTCCGGTTAGGCTTTCCCATCGCCATGGCCATCTTCTGCGAAGTGACCCTGTTTACCGTGGTGGCCCTGATGCTGGCCCCCTTCGGTGCGGAGACGGTGGCGAGCCACCAGATAGCCCTCAACTTCTCCAGCCTGGTGTTTATGCTGCCCTTGTCGATTGGGGTGGGTGTCACCATCCGGGTCGGCCACAGCATCGGCGAGGGTCAGCCCGCGCACGCCCGCGTCGCCGCCCGCACCGGCCTGATGCTGGGCATGGCGGTGGCTGCCGGTACCGCCGCCCTCACCGTGCTGCTGCGCGAGCATATCGCCAGTATCTACACCGACGACCTGCAGGTGATCACCCTCGCGGCCATACTGCTGTTCTTCGCCGCCATCTACCAGATCTCCGACTCGGTGCAGGTGGTGGCCGCAGCCGCCCTGCGTGGTTACAAGGACACCAAGGCGATCTTCTACGTCACCATCGTCGCCTACTGGGGACTGGGGCTGCCCACCGGCATGATCCTGGGGCTGACCGACTGGCTGGTGCCGCGCATGGGGCCGCAGGGCTTCTGGATCGGTTTCATCGTCGGCCTGACCGGCGCCGCCCTGATGCTGGGTGCCCGCCTGCGTCATATCTATGGCCGCTTTGCCAGCCCGGAGGCCTGCAGCGCCCTCTCCAAGGCGCAATAGGGCAAACTCGCCTGCAAAATCAACAGGCTGCGCAAGAACTGGGCAAACAGTCTGCTTTGTGCGTGCGGCCTGTTGACAGCCTTGGGGGGCATGGGTAGTATGCCGACCACGCCAGCAGTGCTGGTGTGGTGAAACGGGTTTGTGACCCGGTTTGCAAAGTGGGTTTATAGCTCAGTTGGTTAGAGCACTACCTTGACATGGTAGGGGTCGTTGGTTCGAATCCAATTAAACCCACCACTTTTCCGTAATGCGTCCTTAGCTCAGCTGGTTAGAGCACCACCTTGACATGGTGGGGGTCGGTGGTTCGAATCCACTAGGACGCACCATCATGGAAACCTGTTATGCGTCCTTAGCTCAGCTGGTTAGAGCATCACCTTGACATGGTGGGGGTCGGTGGTTCGAATCCACTAGGACGCACCATAACAGCTTGAATATATTGCAGATGTGGATTTATAGCTCAATTGGTTAGAACAGTACTTTGACATGGCGTAGGCGATGTCGTTGGTTCGAATCCGGTTGAACACAGATGTGGGTTTATAGCTCAGTTGGTTAGAGCACTACCTTGACATGGTAGGGGTCGTTGGTTCGAATCCAATTAAACCCACCACTCCCCTGCAATCAGATAAAGTCGCCTTGCGCACCCTGCGTCCTTAGCTCAGCTGGTTAGAGCATCACCTTGACATGGTGGGGGTCGGTGGTTCGAATCCACTAGGACGCACCAGATTAGAAAAGCCCGCTCCTCGAGCGGGCTTTTTGCATTTCCCCTTTCCAGCTTCTCCCGACGTCCGCACGGCGGCAGCCGCCACATGCTCAACCATGCCTGGCGGGTCAACCTCTCCCCGCGCCACACCGCTTAAAAGAGATCGAGCTGCTGGCCGCAGATCCGCTCGAACGACTCGCCGATAAAGGGGAGGATCGCATCGGCAATGGGCCGCAACTGCTTGTCGATGTAGTGCTCGTAGTCGATGGCGCTGCGCCGGTATTCCAGCGGCTCGGGGCCATTGAGAGTCATCAGGTAGGCGATGGAGCCCCTGTGCTGGTAGCGCTGGGGCAGGCCGCGGCGCAGGTTCTCCTCGTCCGCCAGGCGCGCCGCCCGCACATGAGGTGGCACGTTCTTCTGGTACTCCTCGAGTTTTTGGCGCAGCCGCTTGCGATAGACCAACAACTCGTCGTGCTGGCCGGCCCGGGTCTCGTCCACCATGGTGCGCACATAGCCGCTGGGATCCTGGTCGTGAAACACCATTTCATAGAGGCGGGTCTGAAACGCCTTGGCAAGGGGCGTCCAGTCGGTGCGCACCGATTCGAGCCCCTTGAACACCAGCTGCTCCTCTTCACCTGCCTGATCGCCTGCCACCAACCCGGCATAGCGCTTCTTGCTCCCCTTCTCCAGCCCGCGAATGGTGGGCATCAGGAAGCGGCGATAGTGGGTCTCGTACTGGATCTCCAGATAGCTTGGCAGGTTGAACTCGCGCTTGATCAGCGCAGCCCAGTTGTCGTTGATCATCTTCGCCAGCCGCCGGCCAATCTCGTCCGCCTGCTCGGGGCTGGCATCCCGCCCCAGGTGCACGAAGGTGGAGTCGGTGTCGCCATAGATCACCTCGAAGCCCTCCCCTTCGATCCACTCCCGGGTCTGCTGCATGATGCCGTGACCGCGCAAGGTGATGGAGGAGGCAAGCCGCGGGTCATAGAAGCGGCAGCCCCCCGAGCCCAGCACCCCGTAGAAGGAGTTCATGATGATCTTGATGGCCTGGGAGAGCGCCTTGTTGCTGGCGGCCTTGGCCCGATCCCGCGCCGCCCACAGGGTGGCGATGAGATCCGGCAGGAAGTGGCGCTCGCGCGAGAACATGGCGCCGCGAAAGCCCGCAATGGCGTGTTCTGGGTGTTGCAACCCCTCGATGAGCCCCATGGGGTCGATGCAGAAGGTGCGGATGATGCTGGGATAGAGGCTCTTGAAATCGAGCACCAGCACGTGGCGATAGAGGCCGGGTTTGGAGTCCATCACATAGCCACCGGGGCTCGCCAGCCCGCCGTCGGCCGGCAAATTGGGGGCCACGTAGCCGCCGCGATGCAGCCGCGGCAGGTAGAGGTTGGTAAATGCCGCCACCGAGCCCCCAACCCGGTCCAGTTCAAGGCCGGTGAGGGAGGCACGCTCGATGGCAAAGGGGATGAGGTGGCAGAAATCGAAGATCTCCCACACCAGCCGGCAATCTTCCAGGTTGTAGCGGGCCAGCGCCTCCTTGTCGGAGTGGAACAGCTCGGTGATCTTCTCCCCCCGGTTGGCCACGTCCTCGATATCCTTGCCACGGCCGAGCAGCTCGCTCGCCACCGCATCCAGGCTGTAGCTCGGGAACTGCCAGGTGGCGCTTTTGAGGGTGTCGATGCCGTCCAGCACCATGCGTCCGGGAATGATGACGCTGCCGCTCTGGGGGTCGTTGCGCGATGAGCGCCAGAAGCAGAGCTCGTGACCGCGCCCCAGCCGCAACCGCCGCTTGTTGAGCTCGGCGCGGCGCAGCAGCAGGCGAAAGTCGAAGTTGACCACGTTCCAGCCGATCACCAGATCCGGGTCGTGCCGCACAAACCAGCGCTCCAGCGCACTCAGCAGGGCGCTCTCGTCCGCCACCCACTCGACCTGGGTCCCCCAGCTGTCGGCATCGGCCTCCGGCACGCCGATCATGATGACTCGCGCATCCTCTTCGCTGTAGAGCCCCACCGAGAAGAGCGCCCCGTCCATGGCGCACTCCACGTCCAGCGACACCCAGGAGAGGGTCGGCGTCACCGCCTGCGGCGCACAGCGCGCCTCGTTCACCTCCCAGTAGCCATGCTTGCCCCCTTTCTTGAGGGTGCGTCCCTCGAAGCGCACACCAGCGGTGATGAAACGCTCCATCAGATAGCGCTCCGGCAGCCGGATATCTGCCTCGAAGTGCTCCAGCCCGCGGATGAGCAGCAGCTCGATGGCGCGGTGAAAGGCGCTCAAGGTGGCAAAGTAGCAACCCACCACGGCGCGGCCGTCGAAGGTGTGCATCGGCAGGCGGCGAAACCGCCCGCTCACCCCTGCCCCCTTGAACAGCTCGGCGGCTTCTTCCATATGGCTCTGGGGCAGGAAGAAGACCGGCTCCTGCCCCGGCACCACCAGGCGCACCGGCCCCTGCGCGCTCCAGAGCCACATCACGATCTCGGTGCGTTCGCCATGTCCGTTGCGACCGCGCACATCCCGCCCGTGACGGGTCAGGATAAAGCCATCGAGTGGCAGAGTAACGGGAGGAACAGGCTTGATCTCGGTCATGCAGGCTACTGGGGTCAACGCTGGGATGGAACCATTGTACGTTCATACAGTGCTTTGCTGCAATCGGCACGCCCAGCCGCAATGACCACGCCAGGCTGCGAGCCGCGCCGCAAACTGGTAAGCTCGGCCAGACTGGCAGCGACTGCCGGTGGCAGCTTTATTCGCCGCGCCATTCATCCAACACTCACTCTTCACCCGACATCAGGAGGTCATGGTGGCGCTTTACTCTCTGCTGGATCAGCTGGCCATTCCCTATCAGCGCATCGATCACGCCCCCGTATTCACCTGCGAGGAGGCCAGCCGGCTGCTGCCCAAGCTGCCCGCCGCCAAGACCAAGAACCTCTTCTTGCGCGACCCGAAGAGCGAGCGACTGTTTCTGGTGGTGACTCCTGAAGAGAGCCGGGTCGACCTAAAGGCGCTGGCGAGCACCCTTGGGGTCAAGCGGCTGAGCTTTGGCTCGCCCGAGCGGCTGGAATCCGTGCTTGGCCTCACCCCGGGCTCGGTCACCCTGCTCGCCATGGTGCGCGACAGGGAAAAAGCGGTGGAACTGATAGTGGATGAAACGATCTGGCAGGCCGAGCGGGTGCAGTGCCACCCGCTGGTCAATACCGCCACCCTGCTTATCCGCCTCGACGACGTGCGCCGCCTGCTGGCCCACCTCGGCCGGGAGGCCACCGTCATGCGGCTGCCGGTCGTGAGCAACTGATCCAAGAAGGGGGGAAGCATAAACGCCCCGGCGTCATGCCCCGCCCCTGATTAATCGAGTCAGCAGCCCTCTTGTGGCGGTTGTTGCCGCGATCGTGCACGGATCACTTAAACCATTGCTCAGCGGCGCAATTCATGCTGTGATCCGGCCCAGTCACCCGGCCCTGAGGTCGCTGCGCCGTTCCCGGCAGGAAGAGCCCACACCCTTGATGCAGAGTCTGTTTTCCTCGGCCCAGTTGCTGAGTCTGGTGCTGTTCGTCAGCCTGTCGCACATCGGGGTCGCGGCCATTTTCGCCTACCTGTGGCATACCCAGCGACCGCTGCGCTCCCTGCTCTACTGGTCGGCCAGCGAACTGGCCATCGCCGCCGCCTTTGGCTGCCTGCTGCTGCGAACCCTCACGGGGGATAGCTCCCTTGCCAATATCCTGCTCACCAACCTGCTGATCATCGCCACCCCGCTGCTCTATGAGCGGGGGCTGCGCCACTTCTTTCGGCGCGAAGCCGACCGTTTCGGCTGGCTCTGCCCGCTCCTCGCCCTCGCCGGCTTCCTGCTGTTCGCCGTCACCGCCGCGCAACTGCCAGCGGATGACATACACAGCCGGATCGTGGTGCTCTCCGGGGCCATCTCGCTGCAGATATGCCTGCTGCTGTGGCAGCTCTGGCGCTATCAGCGACTGGCACCCGCCTACCGGGTGCTGCGCTTCGCCATCCTGCTGCTCGCCCTGCAACTGGCCCTGCAGCTGGTCAGGATCGCCAAGCATCAGTGGTGGCCGGAGTCGGCCGCCTCCAGCCTCACCGATCCCCTGCTCGGCCCGGTGATCCTGCTCAGCCTGCTCTTTACCATCGCCCGCAGCTTCATTTTGCTGAGCCTGGTGCACACTCGCCAGCAGCAGGCGCTGCTTGCCACCCAGCGCGAGCTGGAGCGGCGCGCCAACCTGGATGCCCTGACCGGGCTGGACAGCCGCCACCATTTCGAGCAGCAGCTGGCGGCGCGCGCCTGTCGCAGTGCCCGCCCCTGGCAGTTACTGCTGATCGACCTGGACAACTTCAAGCAGATCAACGACCGCCACGGTCACCCCGCAGGCGATGCCATGTTGCGGGCGGTGGGCCGGGTGATCCGGGAGAGCCTGCCGCCGGCGGGGCTGGCCGGCCGCCTTGGCGGCGACGAGCTGGCACTGCTGGTGATGGAGACATCGCAGACCCTGCCGGCCTGCTGCCAGACCCTGCAGCAACGGGTAGCAGATGCCACCCGGCCGCTGGCCGGCGGCCCCATCAGCCTCAGCATCGGGCTGACCTCGCTGCAGCAGGGCGAGAGCTTCGAGCAGGCCTATCCACGCGCGGATCGGGCACTCTATGCCGCCAAGCAGGCCGGCCGCCAGCGTGCCTGCATCCAGGAGCCGCACCACAGCGAACCCAGGCCGCTGTGGCCCCTGGCCACCCAGACCTGATGCAACCCCCCATCGAGTGCCGGGCCGCTCGGCTGACCGACGCCCCCGCCTACCGCCGCTACGTGGCCGAATGTGGCGCCGCCGGGTTGCCGCTCTATCAGGTGGCGCAATTCGACCCGGAGCAGTGGCTGCAGGAGTTGCTCGCCCATGCCGATGGGCTGCATCTGCCGCCGGGCTACCCATCTACCACCACCTATTTTGCCCTCGAGGGGGAAGAGATCCTCGCCACCTTGCGCCTGCGTCACGGCGACAACTCCGCCACCTGTCAGTGGCTTGGCCACATCGGTTACGAGACCCGTCCCACCCGCCGGGGTGAAGGCGTCGCCCGCACCCTGCTCGGCTGGCTGCAGCGCCATGTGCTGAGCGAGCCCGTGCTCATCAGCTGTGACGAGGCAAATGCCGCCTCGCTCAAGGTCATTGCCGCCGCCGGTGGGCAATGGCTGGATCGCCGCTACCATGCCGGCGATCGCTGCTGGCTCCGGTTTTACCGGCTGGCCCCGGCCAAGGGGCCAGGACTGAGCGGCAGACAATAAAAAAGAGCGCCACAAGGCGCTCTTTTTTCACTGACCACGGCCACTAGCAAGATCAGTAGCTGTCTTCCTCTTCGGCCTTCATCCTGGCCTGACGGGCCAGTGCCTCCTCCTGGGCGCTCTCGATCTCGTGCAGCACGGAGTCGAGATCCACCTGCTCGCGGCTCTCCTCGAACAAGCCGGTCAGCTCGCTGTCGGGGGTCAGTTTGCCATCTTCATACAGGGCCCACATCTCCCGGGCGTAGCGGGTCTTGAGCAGCTCGGGGGCATACATGCCGTAGTAGTTGCGCATGTTGTTGACGTCGCGCTCCAGCATGGCCCTGGCCTGGTTGTTGGCGGCGGCGTCCACCACCTGGGGCAGGTCGATGATGACCGGGCCCTGTTCATCCACCAGCACGTTGAACTCGGAGAGATCGCCGTGGATGAGGCCGGCGCAGAGCATGCGCACCACATAACGGATCACCTTGCCATGGTCGATGACCGCCTGCTCGGCAGAGAGCGCCACGTCGTTGAGGCGGGGGGCAACATTGCCCTCTTCGTCGGTGATGAGCTCCATCAGCAGCACGCCATCGAGGCAGACATAGGGCCTGGGCACCCGCACCCCGGCCGCAGCCAGTTTGAACAGGGCATCCACTTCGGTGTTCTGCCACACCTCTTCGTGCTGCTTGCGACCGTATTTGGAGCCTTTCTCCATGGCACGGGCATCACGACTGCCGCGCACCTTGCGCCCTTCCTGATAGACCACGGCCTGCTTGAAGCTGCGCTTGGACGCCTCTTTATAGACTTTGGCGCAGCGGATCTCGTCGCCGCAGCGCACCACATAGACGTCGGCCTCTTTGCCGCTCATCAGCCGGCTGATGACGTCATCGACCAGGCCGTCATCAACCAGAGGTTGGATTCGATTTGGAATTTTCATGGCCGCCCTTTTACCCTATTTGCGCATCAGAAGATAGCCCCTCCCGGGCCACTTGCCTATCCCTGTTTCCTGACGGCACCCGGCGTGCCGGCAACCGCGATGATCCCGGTGCGATAACCCGCGCCGCCGGGTCGGCCGGCCTCACTCCCCGGGAGGGAGATCGCCACGGATCCGCTTAATGCCCTCTTCGTAGAACCCATCCGATCCTTGCTGGTGCTCCATGGTCTCGAAGATCTTGAGAAACCACATGTACTGCTCGGGATGCTGGCGCAGCTGCTGCTCCACCATGCCGTTCATGGCACAGACATCGGCCACCAGATCCGCACCGGGATAGGGGTCGAAAGGCGGCTCGATCTCCAGCCGGTAGCAGCCCTCCTCCTCGTCATAACAGGCGAGAATGGGCACCGCCCTGGCGCCGGTCAGTTTCACCAGCTTGGGCAGGGCCGGCAGGGTCGCCTTGGGATGGCCGAAGAAAGGCACGAAGATGCTGGCTTCACGGCCGTGATCCTGATCCGGCAGATAGAAGAAGCTGGCGCCGCTGCGGATCGCCTTGATGGCAGGTTTGATGCCGACGCTGCGCTCATATACCTTGCCGCCCTTGGCCCGCTCGCGGTTGATGTACCAGTCAAATACCTGATCCTTCGGGCTCTTCATCATGGTGCACATGGTCAGCCCCCGAATGGCGAAGTAGCGGCCGATCATGTCCACCGCCCAGGTGTGGGGCACCACCAGGATCACCGGCCGGCCGGCGGCCCGCTCTGCCTCGATATGCTCCCAGCCACGCACCTTGACCCGGCTGGCCAGATGAGCGGCGCTGCGCAGGGTCAGTTCGGCAAAGCCCATGAAGGTCTTGAGACCGACCCGGATCGATTTGAGCAGCAGGGCCTGACGGCCAGCCTCGTCCAGCTCGGGAAAACAGATCTTGAGGTTGGTCTCGGCAATGTAGGCCTGCTTCTTAGAAATCCGCAGCAGGGTGGGCGCCAGACGGTTGGCGAGCCGGTCGCGCAGACCATGGGGCACCAGCGCCAGCAGACAGAGCAGACCAAGCGCCAGCCAGCTGCCCCACCAGCGCGGATGCAGCAGACGGGGATGAAATGAGGTGTCAAAAACCGGATCGTGTGAGGACATGGCCGCCATCAAGTCATAGAAAATAAACGGTTATTTTAATTATCCTGACAAATTTTTCCACTTTGGCGGCCACGCCCCCCGGCCACCGGGCTGGCAGGCAAGGAAGCTCTTCCCTCATGACGAGTCACCATCGCCAATAAAAATGGCCCCGCAGGGCCATATGACATAAAGGCGTGCCGCCTCAGGGTAGCGGCTGCAAGCCACTGCGGATGCGCTGGATCCCCGCCTCGTAGCGACCATCCAGGCCCACCTGATCTTCGCGGGTATCGAAGATCTTGAGGAACCACATGTACTGACCGGGGTCGCGGCAGAGCTGCTGCTGCACCATGTCGTTCATCCGGCAGGTGTCGGCCATCACATCCTCGGTGGGATAGTTGTCAAACGGCGCGTCGATCTCCAGCCGGTAGCAGTGCTTGGCCTCGTCATAACAGGCCAGCAGCGGTACCGCCTTGGCGCCGCTCACCTGCACCAACCGTGGCAACGCCGGCAGCGTCGCCTTGGGGTGACCGAAGAAGGGGGCAAAGATGCTCTTCTCGCGGCCATGATCCTGATCCGGCAGATAGAAGAAGCTGCGACCGCCCTTGATGGTGCGGATCACCGCCTTGATGCCGGCACTGCGCTCATAGACTCGGCAACCGTTGCGGGCCCGGGCCCGATTGAGGTGCCAGTCAAAGACCGGGTTGCGTGCCCGTTTCATCATGGTGCACATGGGCACCCCGCGCTGGGTGAAGTAGTAACCAGCCGCATCCACCGGCCAGCTGTGGGGCACCACCAGGATCACCGGTCGGCCGACGGCCTGCTCCGCCTCGATATGTTCCCAGCCGCTGACCTGCATCCGACTCATCAGATAGGCGGGGCTGCGCACGGAGAACTCGCCAAAGCCGAGCAGACTCTTGAGACCGACCCGGATCGAGGTCATCAGGATGGCATCGCGTTCGGCCTCGCTCTTTTGCGGAAAACAGAGTGCCAGGTTGGTTCTGGCGATATAGATCTGCTTTTTCGAGATACGGAACACCAGCGGTGCCAGGGCGGCGGCGAGACGGTCGCGCAGACGGACCGGCACGAAGGCCAGCAGCATCAGTACGCCAAGCGCCAGCCAGCTCAGCCAATAGCGTGGATGCAGGAATCTGGCCTCGAAGCGGGTGTCAAACACGGGATCATGGGAAGACATGGATGGGGATCAAGCTAAGAAAATGGAGCTGCATTGTATTCGTCCTGACAGGTAATACCAGTGAAATTCATCATTGTCTCCCCAGGCTGGGCGCTGGCGCAAAAAACGGGGCGCCAACGGGCATGAATGGCACCTTTCGCTGCCAGAACCGGTACAAAAAGCGCTTCACCCGAGGGTGAAGCGCTTGGTCATTATCCGGTTGATGGCCCCTGTCTGATGCAAGGTTGCTCATCAACGCCCCGTATCCCGGCTCTCGCCGTCTTCTTCTTAGCGACGAACCATGCCGTGCGCCACCTCGTCGCTGCCGTCGAGCGGCAGGAAGAACATCAGGTAGCGCAGGGCCACATAGCCGACGATCAAGGTGGCGGCGCCCAGTTCGAAGTGGGCCAGCAGCCGGATCTGCTCGACATACTCGGCCGCCTGGGGCCACTGCTCGACCAGATGGCTCACCTTGAACAGGGCGGTGGCGCCGATCACCAGCGGGAAGGTGAAGGCGGCGTAGCCCGGTGAGAACGGCAGACGCAGCAGCTTGATGAAGGCCAGATAGATGATGCCGGTCATCAGCACCGCAATCCCCAGCAGCACGGCCACCAGCAGCAAGGAGGGTTCCTCGCTCACGGTCAGGTAACCGGCCAGTGACAGGCTGGCGGGGGCCGCCAGGATGGCGATGGTCGGCTTGGCGGCATCCGGCACTTCATGGCTGAAGATGAGGCGATAGAGCATCAGCGGCAGCATCAGGCCGTAGCAGAGCATGCCGAACCAAAGCAGGCCGTTGGCCAGCGCCGCAAACTGGCCGCCCGGGAAGGCGACGTCCGCGACTATGATCCCCACCGGCGGCACGAACCAGCTCGGCACCATGTGGTGGATTTCAAACTGTTTGGCCCGATGCCAGACGAAAGTGGCCAGGAACGCCAGGTGCAGCAGCACGGCAAACAGCCAGAGCCCCTCGCCCAGACCGGCGTCCAGCATGCCGACCGCCTTGGAGACCACCATGGTACCCATGGCATAGGTGGGCACCACGCTGCCGACCACGGGGTGGGCCAGATCCTGCCACAGCAGGCGCGGGTGCAGCAAAAACTTGAAGGTCAGGATCACCAGCAGCACGGCGGCAATGGCTGCCCCCAGCAACTGCAGACGGCCATCGAAGTGACCGGCATTTTCCCAGCACCAACCGAGACTGGCGATCCCGAGTGCCAGCCCTGCCATGGGAGTCGGGGCTTTGCCTAAGGATTGACGGGTTCTTGCGATCATGTCTGAAACCTCTGATGAGAGACGATGGGCATAGGATAATGGCCCCGTATCGTTTACGATATCTAAATGAATTAAATCAATCGTTCAGGATATCCAAACATGAAGCTGACCCTGCAACAACTCAAGGTCTTTGCCACCATAGCCCGTTACGGCAATCTGGGGCTGGCCGCCAATGAACTGTGCCTGAGCAAGGGCGCCGTCTCCCAGTCGTTGCAGGAGCTGGAGCGCCAGCTCGCCACCCCGCTGTTCGATCGCATTCACCCCAGATTGCAGCTCAACAACGAGGGGCGACTGCTGCAACCGGCGGCCGAGGAGCTGCTGACCCGCATGCAGGACATCGAGACCCTGTTCAGCCCGGATGCCGAACCGAGCGGCCAGCTGCGTCTGGGCGCCAGCCAGACCATCGGCAACTACTTGCTGCCGGCCCTGCTCGCCACCAGCAAGCAGGAGCTGGGGCAGCCGCCCCGCGTCACCATCACCAATACCCACCAGCTCTGCCACCTGCTGGCCAACTTCGAGCTGGATCTGGCGCTGATCGAGGGGGAGAACCACCACCCGGATCTGGTCAGCGAGCCCTGGCTCCACGACGAGATGCTGATCGTGGCCCAGCCCGCTCACCCCCTCGCCGGTCGCAGCCGTCTCTCCCTCGCCCAACTGAGCGATGAGACCTGGGTGCTGCGCGAGCCCCAGTCCGGCAGCCGCGAGCAGTTCGAGCAGCAGATCCAGCCCGAACTGCCGCGCTGGCAGACGGGGCTCGAGCTAAATACTCTGGAGGCGGTGATGCTGGCGGTCGAGAAGGGGCTCGGCATCTCCTTCATCTCCCACCTGGCGGTGTCGGATCGGTTGCAGGCCGGCCGTCTGGTGGCCCTGCCCCTGACCCGTCGCTTCCCCCGTCAGCTCTCCCTCATCTGGCACCGGCAGAAGTATCACTCCGCCACCCTACGCCGCTTTCTGCAATTTTGCCGCGCCCAGGAGGATGTGTTGCACAGCGATGCCAGCAGCACCTGAGCCAATGGGATGATCGGGCAGCCTATTGCCCGGCATTGCCCTTGCCGCCGGAGTATCGGCAGCAATAGAAGAGGGAGAGCCCAGGCTCTCCCTCTTTGTCATTCAGCCTTGTAACTCAGCGTTTCGCGGGCAGCAATCCCCG
The DNA here is from genome assembly GCF_049860615.1 of Aeromonas sp. FL131. Taxonomy (NCBI): domain Bacteria; kingdom Pseudomonadati; phylum Pseudomonadota; class Gammaproteobacteria; order Aeromonadales; family Aeromonadaceae; genus Aeromonas; species Aeromonas sp. FL131. The sequence goes on along the minus strand of NZ_CP187595.1, from coordinate 1,643,936 downwards.
CTCAACCCAGCCCAGCACTTGTCTGCTCAGCGCCTGCGGCACCCAGGGCGAGTCGCTCAATCCTTGTCTGACGCAGGCGGCAAAGTGATCCGCCTCGTGCTGCATGCCGCCGCCCCCGACCGGCAGTGCGATGTCGTATGGCCAGGCAGGCAGAGGATCGCCACCACGCCACGCTATCTGCTGGGGATTCCACCACTTGCCCACCAGCTCCAGCGCCCAGCCGGGCCCGGACAGCCAGGCCGACTTGTCGAGATCCGCGACGATGGAGGCAGCAAGTTCGGCCTTGAGCGGGCCGGAAAAATCAAAGCGGGCGGCTTCGTCCACCTCGCCCGCCTGGCGAGACAGCGTGACCTCGGGCTCACCCGCCGCCAGCCCGAGCTGGTGACAAAGAGCGGAATAGAGCCAGAGCGGGTAGACCCCCACATCCCAGGCGGCGCCGCCGGCCAGCGCCGGGTCAAACAGCTTGCCGTCCCGCGCCTGCACCGAACCAAAGGCGGCCCGCAGCCTGTCGGGGGCCGGCAGAGCCGCAAGCCGCCCCAGCAATTCGCGCATGGCGGGGAAGCACATCACCTTCATCGCCTCCATCAGCAGCAGGCCCCGCCCGGCGGCGAGCCGCACCAGCCGATCCCAGTCCGCCACCCGGGTCACCGCCGGTTTTTCCACCAGCACGTGCTTGCCCGCCAGCAGCATGAGTTCGATCAGGGCGGCGTGCTCCGGGTGGATCACCGCCACATAGACCGCCTCCACCTGGGGGCTGGCCGCCAGCGCCTGATAGCTGCCATGGGCGTGGGGCAGCCCCTGCTCGTCGGCAAAGGCCTGCGCCCGCGCTTGATCACGGGCGGCGATCGCCACCACCCGGCTGCCACTGGCGTGCCCGTTCACATCCTGACAAAAACGGCGAGCAATGGCCCCCGCCCCGGCAATCCCCCAGCGCAGCGGCTGGTCGCTTGATCTATCTTGCATCCCTGTTTCCTTATGCTGTCTGCCAGTCAGTCATCATGCCTTCGCCAGGCTGCGCAACCAGCGGATCTCGTCGCCCCAGATGGACTCGTCGATGGTCTCCAGGATCAGCGGAATGCCGTCGAAGCGATGGTCATTCATGATGTGATGGAACACCGCCTCCCCCAGGTTCCCCTCGCGCAGACTGTGGTGGCGATCGACCCGGCTGCCGAAGGTGCACTTGGCGCCGTTGATATGCATCCCCTTCAGATACTGGAAGCCCACCGTCTGCTCGAACTCGGCAAAGACGGCGGCGCAAGCGTCTGCAGTGCGCAGGTCATAACCGGCAGCAAAGGCGTGGCAGGTGTCAAAGCAGATGCCGACCCGACTCTTGTCCTCTACCCCGTCGATGATGGTGGCCAGATGCTCGAACGACCAGCCGAGGTTGGTGCCCTGGCCAGCGGTATTTTCGATCACCGCCGTCACCCCCTGGCTGCGCTCCAGCGCCCAGTTGATGGATTCACTCACCAGCTTGAGGCTGGCCGCCTCCGGGATCTGCTTCAGGTGGCTGCCCGGATGAAAATTGAGGTAGCAGAGCCCCAGCTGTTCGCAGCGCTTCATTTCGTCCAGAAAGGCGTCACGGGACTTGGCGAGGCCGTCGGGGTCGGGATGACCCAGATTGATGAGGTAGCTGTCGTGGGGCAGGATCTGCTCGGGGCGAAAGCCGCCCTTCTCGCAGGCCAGCTTGAAGGCGCGGATGCTGGTCTCGGAGAGCGGTGCCGCCTGCCACTGGCGCTGGTTCTTGGTAAACAGGGCGAAGGCATTGGCGCCGATGGCCTGGGCGCGGGCGATGGTATTCTCCACCCCGCCGGCCGCACTGACGTGGGCTCCGATAAATTTCATCTTATCTCCTCTGCACTGTTGCTGGGTCTGGCCGCGCAGCAAAGGGGCGGCCAACATGGGGCGCTATTATGCCCAAGCTGCCCTCCTTGCGCCAAACCGGGATTGTCGATGGCAACCATAGAGAGGCCCGCAATGCCGGCCGCCGATGAGAGAAACGTCAACGAGTCAATCGACCGCGTCGCCCCCGACGCTTTGCTGCCCGCCATCGCGCAGTCCCTCAGGCTCCAGAGCTGATGCCAGAATGCCGCTCAGCCACTGGATGAACGCCTGCACCCGGGGGGCCAGCTGACGGCGATGGGCATAGAGGGCATGAATGGGCAGCGGCGGCGCCTGCCACTTTGGCAGGATGGCCACCAGCTCGCCGCTGGCCAGCAGTGGCTCCACCCCGACTCGCGGCAGCTGGATGATGCCAAGACCGGCCAGCGCCGCCGCCAGATAGGATTCGCTGTCGTTCACCGTGAGCGCCCCGCTCATCGCCAGCACGGCGCGCGAGCCATCCGCCTGCAGATACTCGAAACCACTCTCCTTGGGCCCGCTGCCACCGCCGTAGTGCACCAGCCGATGATCAGTCAGCTCGCTCAGGCTGCGCGGTGTCCCATGGCGGGCCAGGTAACCAGCACTGGCACAGTTGATCTGGCGGTAGTGGCCGAGGGGGCGCGCCACCAGGCTGGAGGGCTCGAGTGCCCCGACCCGGATCACGCAGTCAAAGCCCTCCCGCACCAGGTCGACCCGCCGGTCCGTGCTGCTCAGCAGCAGTTGCAGGTCGGGGTGGGCCGCAAGCCAGGCGGGCAGCGCCGGGATCACCAGATGGCGGGCCATCCGGCTCGGCATGTCCACCCGCAGCTGGCCGCTCAGCTGCCCCTGCTGGCGAAACAGCGCGTTGAACTCCTCCATGTCCGCCAGCAGATCCTGGCAGCGGGCGTAACAGAGCTTGCCATCCGGGGTCAGCTGCACCCGTCGGGTGGTGCGGTGCAGCAAGCGGGTGCCCATCTGCTCCTCCAGCCGCCGAATGGTCGCCGAAAGCGTCGCCTTGGGAACACCCAGCTGTTCGGCACTGCGGGTAAAGCTCTCCAGCTCCGCCACCCGCACAAACATCCTCATCGCATCCAGTTGATCCATGCCGCCATTGTCTCGCCAATTGGAACAGTGCATTCATTATCAACTTATTTATCCAATCAACAATGGACAATAGAGTGATCACACCGGCTCATCCCGAGCGCATTACCCACAGACAGGAGTTCCCACATGGCCCACCCCATCGCACTCATCACCGGCGCCAGCCGCGGCCTTGGCAAACAGGCGGCGCTGACCCTCGCCGCTCGCGGCGTCGACCTCATCATCACCTATCGCAGTCAGGCCGATGACGCGGCGGCCGTGGTGGCCGAGGCGACCGCACTCGGCGTCAAGGCCCACGCTCTGCCCCTCGATGTGGCCGACAGCAGCAGCTTTGCCAGCTTCGCCCACCAGGTGCGCGAGCTGCTGAGCGCATGGCAGCGCCAGCAGATCGATTTTCTGGTCAACAACGCCGGCATCGGCATTCACGCGACCCTAGAACAGACCACCGAACAGCAGTTCGATACCCTGTTCAACATTCACCTGAAGGGGGTGTTCTTTCTGACGCAACAGCTGCTGCCGTTGATCCACGATGGCGGGCGCATCCTCAACCTGTCGAGCGGGCTCACCCGCTTTGCGCTGCCCGGTTATGCCGCCTATGCGGCCATGAAGGGGGGTGTCGAAGTGCTGACCCGCTATCTGGCCAAGGAGCTGGGGCCGCGCGGCATCGCCGTCAACGTGGTGGCGCCGGGGGCCATCGAAACCGACTTTGGCGGGGGTGTGGTGCGGGACAATCAGGTCGTCAACGACTTCATCGCCAGTCAGACCGCCCTGGGACGGGTGGGCCAGCCGGAAGACATCGGCGGCGTGATTGCCGCCCTGCTCTCCCCTGACAGCCGCTGGATCAATGCCCAGCGCATCGAAGCCTCGGGCGGCATGTTCCTCTAGACCTGTCCCCGCAGAGGCTACGGCGCAGCCAGCAGGGGCAGCCCGTCAGTGACTTGAGCTGACGTCAGGCGCCTGTCCGCAGGCGGCACACAGCGCCTGCGGCAGATGGGCGGCCAGGGTCGCAACCACTTCCACATCGACCCGGCTCTGGCTGGCCAGTTGCTGCAAAAAGCTGAGCGCCTGCCCGGCGCTCAACCCCTCCCGGTAGGGTCGGTTCTGCACCATGGCCTGAAAGATATCGGCCACCCGCAGGATCTTCGCCTCCAGCGGCATCGCTTCGGCGGTCAGGTGGAAGGGGTAACCGCAGCCATTGGGCTCTTCATGGTGATAGGAAGCCCACAGGGCGATGGCCTCGAAGCCGTCGATATGGCGCAGGATCTGATAGGTCTCGAAACTGTGGGTATTGATGATGGCCCGCTCCCGTTCATCGAGTGACCCCGCCTTGTCGAGGATTTCGTCAGGCACCCGCAGCTTGCCGAGATCGTGCAGCAGCCCGGCAATCTCCAGCTGCTCGCAGTGCCCCTCTTCAATGCCCATCAGCTCGGCCAGCAGCCGGGCCAGTCTGGCCACGCCGAGGGAGTGGGCCACGGTGAAGGGACTCTTGGCATCGACGATGGCCGAGAAGATCCGCGCCAGCTGCTTGAGCTCGCCGTTGCTGGTGAGACAGGGTTCCCGCTCGCTCAGCATGTCGTGCATGTAGTCGCTGATGGCACGCCCCTCCAGTTGCAGCCAGAACGCCTCCGAGCGAGACGCCAAGAGGAAGGCTGCCACCAGCTCGGGATCGAAAAACTCGCCGGCACACGCCTCGATCCGTTGCCGGATCTCGTGGGTGTGCATCAACAGGGAGCCGTCGCCGTAATGAGGTGCCGCCAGGGCATCCACCCGGTCCACCAGAAAAATGAGATTGGCCTGGCGCATCACGCCCGCCGCCAGGCCAGGGGTTTGTAGCAACCGGTGCCAGTGGGTGTGGTGGTAACGGATGGGTTCCGCCAGCGGCGCCAGCGGCGGAAAGTCCTTGAGCAGGTCATGACCGACCTCGCAGTGGAACTGGGAGGACTCCCAGTCAAACTCGCTGACCAGATGACAATGAATAAAGGTGGAGGAGACGCCGATGTCGTGCAGCACCCCCAGTTCGAACAGACAGGCTCGCTCGCTGGCATTTGCTCCCAGCGCCTTGCCGCACTCGGCAGCCATGATGCCGACCCGCTTGCCGTGCGCCACATCACCGATGCCGACCAGATCCAGCGACGCCGACAAGGCGTATACCACCTGGCGCAGGTCTACCTGCTGGGAAATGTGCTCACCGCTGCGGGTGTATGGGGTGTTGCTGTTCATGATGCGTGTCCACATCTGCCAACGTGAAACATCCCGTGTCTGGGGCCGAGTAAACACATTGAATTTAAATCAGAATATGAACTCTGGTGGTAGCCTCACCCAGATACCCTCATCTAATTGATAAAAAGATGAGTTGGATCAATTTGGCAAGGCACGTGCCGGTTGTGTAATAGATGTGAAGAAAATGAGGCCTTGTGGTTACCTGAAACCATCATCAATAGTCATTCGGAAATGGTCTATGGTTAGAGCGAAATGGCCTCAACAGGCTGGATATCAATAAGTTGCCCATAAGGAACCAACCATGAAAGCGCTAACCTTACCCCTGTTTTACCTCTTGTCTTTACTCTTCTGCGGTCAGGCCTACAGTGCCGATGAAGTCATCCTCAGCGTCGCCGCCAAGGGTTGCTGCAACAACGCCGACAAGAAGGAGTACAGCCGTGCCCAGCTGCAAGCGTTGCCGCAAGCCAGCGTCACCACTACCACTCCCTGGACCAAGGGCTCCCATGTCTATCGCGGCGTCTTGCTCAAGACGGTGCTCGATACCCTCGGCGTCACTGCCGACAAGATAAAAGTGATGGCCCAGAACGACTACTTCGCGGTGATCCCGCGGCAAGATGTCGAGAAATACCCCGTGCTGCTGGCCATCGAGGAAGATGGCAAGGCTCTGACCCTGCGCAACAAGGGCCCAGTCTGGGTCATCTACCCCCTGTCGGACCACCCCGAGCTCAATATCGAGCAATATCACAGCCTGATGGTGTGGCAAGTGCTCAAGCTTGAAGGGATGTAACGATGATCAAGGGCAAGTTCCTCTCCCTTGCCTTTATCATGGTCTCCTTTCTGGGGGTGACCATCTGGTCACTCTTCAATTACGATCGCACCTTCAATGACATGGTCAAATACAACCAGCTCTCCGCCTGGTCTCTGGCCCAGCTGGAACTGGAGCTGCACGGTTTTGACGAGCAGCTGTCGCTGTATCGCAGCGGTCAGACCGATGCCGGGCAGTTGAACAAGGCCTATGACATCGCCTGGAACCGGCTGGACATCTTCTTGACCGGGCAGGAGACCGCTCTCATTCGCGAGCGTTTCAACGCCAGCGAGAGAGTCGGCGCCTTCTTTGAGGTGCTCAAGGAGTATGAGCAGGACGTGGTCAACCCCACCCCCGATTCAGCCCGGCTGGCCGAGATGGAAACTAGGCTAAGCAAGCTGCTGCCTTCCATCCGGGATCTGATGGTGATGAACTTCACCGGCCCCTCCGCCATCAAGCAGCGTCAGGAGCTGCAGCAGTCCAAGGAAGGGCACGTACTGGTGCTGGTCGCCCTGCTGGCCATCGGCCTGCTCATCCTGTTCGTGGTCTCCCGGGAGATGAAGCTGCAATACTTCCTGGCCTGGAACGACCCACTGACCCTGCTGCCCAACCGGGCCGCCTTCATGACCCGGCTGGAGCGGCTGGCCAAGGGCAAGCAGCCCGCCGACGCTACCCTGACCATCTGTCTGGTCGAATTGAACAACTTCAAGGAGGTCAACGACAGCCTGGGCTATGCCGCCGGGGATGAGCTGCTCACCATGGTGGCCAACCAGATCAGAGAGTATGCCCATGACCAGGCCTTCATCGCCCGCATGGGCGGCGATGAATTTGCCCTCTTCATCTATGGCGCCATGCCCATCGAGCACCGTGTACCCTATCTTGTCCGGCTGCTGGATGAGTTGAGGCCCACCGTCTTTCAGGCCGATCCGGCGCACCGGGTGCGCGTTAGCATGGGAATAAGCCAGCACCCCATCACCGCCCACAAGATCGAGGAGCTGATCCTGTTCGCCGACATTGCCCTCGCCAATGCCAAAAAGCTCAAGGAGAACCACCTGCAGGTGTTCAACCACCGGATGTTCGAACACTACAGCCGCAACCGGAAACTGGCCGCCGAACTGCGTGAACATCTGAATATCATCTCCAACAGCACCCTCTATCTGCACTATCAGCCGGTGATAAAACCGGGCAATGCCTACAACATGGGGGCCGAGGTGCTGATCCGCTGGCATCATCCCGAATACGGCTTCATCAACCCGCTGGATATCATCGCCATGGCGGAGGAGAACGGCCTCGGCGAGCTGCTCGGCAAATGGATCTTCAGCCGGGTCAACCACGACATGTCGCAGCTGCCGGCCAGCTTCGTGGACAAGCTGGAGCTGGCCATCAACCTCTCCAACTCCATGTTCACCCCGGCCCTGTTCCACCAGGTCAACGAGATGCTGCAACAGAGCCCGCTGCGCGCCGAACAGCTCATTCTGGAGCTGACCGAAACCATCGCACTCGACGATCTGCCGCTCAGCCAGCGCATCTTCAAGGAGCTCAAACACATCCACGTGCGCATCGCGCTGGATGATTTCGGCACCGGCTGGTCCTCCTTCTCCTATCTGATGTCTCTGAGCTTTGACAAGCTCAAGATTGACAAGTCCTTCGTCAGCAACATCGAGACCGACCCGCGGCAATTCATGTTCGTCGAGTCCATCACCAAGCTATCCCATCAGCTGGGGCTGGTAGTAGTGGCAGAAGGAGTCGAGAGCCTGCATGAACTGCAGCAGCTGGCCCATATCGGGGTGGACGAGATCCAGGGCTACTACTACTCCAAGCCGCTCTCCCCTGCCGAATTTTTCATCTATGCCATGACCCATCTGGCCCATAGCGCCGAGGAGAGCGTGGACGTCAGCTATCACTAAACGCACATCCCATTGCGGACCACCCTATCTTTCGCCTCACCGTCTCGTTCCCACCAAAAACAACAGGCCCCGCCGGTGGGCGGAGCCTGTCAAAGTATTGCTGATTTGCTTAGAGCGTTTTGCCGCCCGAGCTTATCACCGTCTGGTACCAGTAGAAGCTGTCCTTCTTGAGCCGGCGCAGGGAGCCGCCCTGCTCGTCACGCTCCACAAAGACGAAGCCGTAGCGCTTCTGGTAGCCGTTGAGCCAGCTCAGGATGTCGGTGAACGACCAGGCGCAATAGCCGAGCAGTTCCACCCCGTCCTGCAGCGCCTCTTGGCACGCCTTGACGTGGCTGCGCAAATAGTCGATGCGGTAGTCGTCGTGCACCCGATCTCCCGCTGCCAACTTGTCGAACTCGCCGAGGCCGTTCTCGGTGATCATCAGCGGCAGACCGTAGCGAGAGGAGAGCCGGCGCAGGGCGATGCGCATCCCGGTCGGGTCGATGGCCCAGTCCCAGTTGCTGGTCTCAAGGTGCGGGTTGGGGGCCGTCTTGTAGAGGCCGGGAATGCCGCTCGAGGGAGTGGTGCCCTTCTGCCCCGTGGTATTGATGCGCTGCAGGGTCTGGCCGCCGAGCGGGTTGTCGGTGAAGGTCAGGGTGTAGTAGTAGTTGACGCCGATGTAGTCGGGCGTCCCTTCCCGCAGCAGCTCGAGATCGCCGGGCAGGATATCCGGCGCCTCGCCGGTTTCCCGCAGGTAGGCAAGCGCCGCCTGCGGATAACGGCCAAAGCAGTAGGCATCCAGCCACCAGAGGTTGGTGAACTCCTCGGCGTTTTCAAACGCCAGCATGTCTTTGGGATCGCACGACGCCGGATAGGCGGGCGAGTAGGCAAAGCTTGGGCCGATCAGCCCCCCCGGCACGTGCTGGCGGAACGCCTTGATGACCCGGGCGTTGGCCAGAAACGCGATGTGGTTGGCGGCAAAGAAGCGCTTGCGGTCCTGCACTGCGGGCGGGTGAGTGCCGAGCTGATAGGCGTTGGTCAGGTTGTAGTTCTGCTCGTTGAGCGACACCCAGTATTTCACCTTGCCGGCAAAACGCTGATACAGGGTCACGCAGTAGCGCTCGAAATCCTCGATGATGCGTCGGTCTTCCCAGCCGCCGTATTCATCCTGCAGCGCCTGGGGCAAATCCCAGTGATAGAGGGTGAGCACCGGCTCTATCTGGTGAGCCAAGAGGGTATCGATCAGTTTCTCGTAGAAGGCCAGCCCCGCCTCGTTCACCTCGCCGCGGCCGGTGGGATAGATACGCGGCCAGCTCACCGAGAAGCGGTAGGCCTTGAGCCCCATTTCCGCCATCAGCGCCACGTCCTCCTCCATGCGGTGATAGTGATCCACCGCCACGTCGCCATTGCTGCCCTCGAAGGTCTTGCCCGGCAGCTTGGTGAACAGATCCCACACCGAGGGGCCCTTGCCATCGGCGTTCCAGGCCCCTTCCACCTGGTAGGCGGCGGAGGCGGCGCCCCATAGAAAATCGGCGGGGAAGTCGTTGAACTTGTGGTGATGCATCTGGGGTTGCTCCTTCTGCGGCGGTGGCACCTGCCACCTTTATCGCGCCGACTGGCGGCGCCCAATGGAATTGGCATAAGCATCGAACAGTTATAAAATTCCGTCCAATGACAAATAAAACCATTCAACATTCCAAGCAGGAATCATAGGGGCCGGGATGGAGTTACGGGATCTGAAAGCCTTCGTCACCCTGGGAGAAGTGCTGCACTTCGGTCAGGCAGCGGTACGCCAGCACGTCACCCAGTCGGCCCTGAGCAAGCAAATACGGCGGCTGGAAGAGGAGCTGGGCGGCGAGCTGTTCGAACGCAATGCCAGCAGTACCCGCCTCACCGTGCTGGGGCGGGCTCTTTACCAGGATGCCAGCGCGGTGGTGGCGGCCAGCGAGCAGCTCGGTCGCACCGCCCGTGACGTGCTGGCGGGCAACAGCGGCACCCTGCGCATCGGCTTCGGGGTTGCCACCAAGATCCTGGTGCCCGCCGCCATCGCCCGTTTTCGCACCGAACGCCCGCAGGTCACCATAGAGCTCAACGATCTCTCCACTCACCACCAACTGCTGGCCTTGAGCGAGGGCAAGCTGGACCTCGGTTTTTGCCGCCTGCCCGCCCCCAAGGGGTGGCACTGTCTGCCGGTGGTGCGAGCACACTTTGTCGCCGTGCTGCCGGCCAGCTACGCCGGCGTGCGCGAACTGGCGGATCTGGTGGACAAACCGCTGGCTATCTTGCGCCGGGACAAGGCCCCCTCGTTTTATGATCACCTGATGAACTATCTGGCCCAGAGCGGGCTGCGCTTTCGCGATATCCAGTACGTCAACGACTTCGCCGCCGGCGTCGCCACCGCCGCCGCCGACATCGCCTGGACCCTGGTGCCCTCCTCCACCACCATAGAGCACCCGGATGTGCTGACCCTGCCGCTGCATGATACCGAAGCGAGCTGGATCATCGGCCTGATCCGCCCGCCCCACAGCAAGGGCCCGCTCATCGACGCCTTCTGGCAGATTGTCGCCGACCTGAGTGAGCCAGCTCCCACGCTGCAAGCGGGGCCTTCTCCAGAGCAGCCATGAGCCTGCTCGGCGCCTCTGCCTTCCCCCCTCCTGGCAGGCGGCCGCTTGGTGATAGCGCTGACATCCCTTTGCCGATCAAGTGATTATGGTGAAGAAGGGGGTTGGATAGTGATAGCTTTTCGGCAGTTGGCTCCATTAGAATCAATCGTTTTACGATCACTCACCCTCATCGCGGATGCCACACTGCCATGCTGCTTCACCGGTTATTGAAAATTGATCTGCGTCGTCTGATCCTGGCGCTGGCCGTCGTCGGCGTCATGGCGACCCTGAGCAACAGTTTCTATGCCACCTACGAGGCGCAACGGGAGCTGTTGATCTCCAATACCCTGGATGCCAACCGCGTCTACGCCGCCAAGCTGGCCGACATGACCAATACCATGATCCAGTCCAGCCAGAGCCAGCTGGCCTACAGCGCCACCCTGCTCGCCCCTGCCATGGCCGATGACGATGTCCTGCTGGGTGAAGTCCGACGCTTGCAACAGCAGACCGCGACGTTCAACTCGGTGGCCGTGGTCAATGCCGACGCCGTGGTGGTGAGCGTCTACCCGGATACCCTCAAGATCAAGGGTGCCAAGCTCACCTCCGCTGGTTCCAGAGCCGCCATCACGACCCGGCTGCCGGTGATCACGGATCCGTTTATTTCCCTCTCCGGCAACTATCTCATCAGCCTCTCCAGCCCCATCTTCGACAAGGAGAAGAACTATCTCGGCTATGTGGCAGGCACCATCTATCTCCAGTCACCCAATCTGCTCTCCGGCATGCTGGGCCAGCACTACTACCAGGATGGATCCTCCCTCTATGTGGTCGATCGCAACAGAACCCGCATCTATCATCCGGACTCTGCCAGGGTCGGTGAAAAAATCCGTGACAACGGGGTGGTCGACCGGGTGTTGAACGGCGAAGAGGGGGCGCTCGAGCTGACCGATGAGACGGGCACCGAGATGCTGGCCGGCTTTGCCCCCATCCGGCAGACCCACTGGGGAGTGGTGGCGCAGCGTCCCCGCGCCGCCACCCTGACCGGGCTGGATCAGCAGATGGTGCGGGTGCTGCTCAAGATCATTCCCATCAACCTGCTGATCCTGCTGTTCATCTGGATTTCCGCCATCTTCATCTCCAGGCCGCTGTGGCAATTGGCCCACAAGGCCAAGCTGATGGATCAGCAAGAATCGCTCAAGAACCTCGCCAAGATCCGGGCCTGGTACTTCGAGGCGGCGCAGCTCAAGCAGGCCATGCTCAAGGGGCTGGGGCTGCTCAATACCCGGATCACCCAGTTGCACAATGACAGCCATACCGACGCCATGACCGGCCTGTTCAACCGCCGGGGCATGCAGCAGGTGCTCGACAGTTATCAGACACTGGATCAACCCCTCGCCGTGATTGCGCTGGATATCGACCATTTCAAGCAGATCAATGACGGTTTCGGCCATGATGTCGGGGATCAGGTGCTGGCCACCCTCGCCACCCTGATGCAGCAAGGTGCCAGACAGGCCGATACCGTGTGCCGCAGCGGCGGTGAAGAGTTTCTGATCTTGCTGCCCGGGCTGTCGCTTCCCCTCGCCTTCGAGATCGCCGAGCGGCTGCGCCAGCGGGTCGCCGCGCACCCCATGCCCGGCGCCGGCCACATCACCATCTCGCTCGGGGTCGCCCATTGGCCCGGCAGCGATGACGATCTCAACGTCGTCCTGAAGCAGGCCGACCAGGCACTTTATGAAGCCAAGCGACGGGGACGCAATCGTACCGTGCAGGCCGGTCGTGACCAGCAACGTGCCCCCGACAGCGCCCTGCCACCGTCCGAGGATGTCCCCGAGCGCGTGCAGCACGGCTAGACAACGTCAGCTGGGCAACCGGGTGTACAGACCCAGTACCATGGGCGTCAGCTGCGGCAAGCGGCTTGATGCGACAGGCGGTTCGCCGTCAGCCATGACCCGACTCGATGGCTCATTGCCCCGGTCAGACGTCGAGCCTGCGCTGGGTCAGCCACTCCACCATGGCCGGATCGCGGTGCGAGAAGAATGCGCTGACCGCCGTATCGAGCGCCGCTATCTGTACCATCTCCTCATGACTGAGTTCAAAGTCGAAGATAGCGAGATTCTCCTCCATCCGCACCTTGCGCACAGACTTGGCCAGCGCCGCTATGCCCCGCTGGTACAGCCAGCGCAGCACTACCTGCCCCACACTTTTCCCGTGTCTCGCCCCGATGGCGGTCAGCTGCGGGTGTTGGAACAGTCCGTTTCTGCCCTCTGCGAAAGGAGCCCACGCCTGCGACTGTATATGTCTGCTCTGCATCCAGGGCACGGCATGCAGCTGCTGATTGAAGGGGTTCACCTCTATCTGGTTGATGGCGGGCGCCACCTTGTTGAATGCCATGAGATCCGCCAGCCGGTCCGGGTGGAAGTTGCTGACGCCAATCGCCCGGACCTTGCCGGCTTGCTGCAACTCCGCCATCGCCCGCCAGGCGCCGTGGACATCCCCGTAGGGCTGGTGGATGAGATAAAGATCCACATAATCGAGCTGCAGGCGGTTCAAGGAACGCTCGAATTGCGCCTTGGCCCCCTCATAGCTGGCATCCTGCAACCAGAGTTTGGTGGTGATGAACAGCTCGCCGCGCTCGATGCCACTCCGCCTAATCCCGTTGCCGACCTGGGTTTCATTTTGATAGGAGGCGGCGGTATCGATCAGCCGGTAACCTGCATTGATGGCCTCGATGACGGCACGTTCGCACTCTGCCGCCGCCATCTGGAAGACCCCAAAGCCCAGCAGGGGCATCTCGATATCATTGTTCAGCTTTACTGCTTGCATCATCTGCTCCTTGTGTTGTTTGTCATTGGCATGACATGAACCGCCACCATGCCGGATCCTGTCAGCCTGGCTGCGGGTAACCGCATCTTGGTGACCTTCAAGATGGCAACGCCGCTCAATCCCGCCACCAGATTGTGAAACCGGCCCGCCCGATACTGAGCGGAATCCTGGTGTTCGGGCAGCCCCGATTGCACTACAGGCGAGATGATACCGGCCATCGCGGCTCCTGTGAGTCATAACAACAGAACGGCCCCGGCCAACCGGGGCGACGCGAACCAGCGTCTCGACACGCGGCAGTGGCCGGGCTCGCTTTCCAGCAGGGAGCCTCAGCGCCCCACCAGTTTTCCCAGGTGCGCCGGGTAGCGCCCCCCTTCCAGCTCGATGCCTGCCACGGCGGCGTCAATATCGGCCAGCTCGCGGCTGCCGAGCCTGATGGCAGCCGCCCCCAGGTTCTCTTCCAGCCGGTGCAGCTTGGTGGTGCCCGGAATGGGCACGATCCAGGACCGCTGGGCCAGCAACCAGGCAAGCGCAATCTGGGCTGGCGTCACCCCCTTGCTGGCGGCCAGATCCCCCAGCACCTCCACCAGGCGCAGGTTGGCCGCGCGGGCGCCTTCGGCAAAGCGCGGCACTATGCTGCGAAAATCGTTCGCCTCGAACCGGGTATCAGCCTTGATGGCTCCCGTCAGAAAGCCCTTGCCGAGCGGGCTGAACGGCACAAAACCTATCCCCAGCTCGTCAAGCAGCGGCAGGATCCCCTGCTCCGGCTCCCGCCACCAGAGGGAGTATTCGCTCTGCAGCGCCGCTACTGACTGCACCTTGTGGGCACGGCGGATGGAATCGACGCCGGCCTCGGACAGGCCGAAGTGACGCACCTTGCCCTCCTGAATAAGATCGCGCACCGTCCCTGCGACGTCTTCCATCGGCACATCGGGATCGACGCGGTGCTGGTAGAAGAGATCGATGACGTCGGTGTTGAGGCGGCGCAGCGATGCTTCCGCCACGGCGCGGATATTCTCCGGCCGACTGTCCAGCCCATCAGGCACCTTGCCATTTTTGAAGCCGAACTTGGTGGCGATCACCACCTTGTCGCGAAACGGGGCCAGCGCCTCTCCCAGCAACAACTCGTTGTCGCCCGGGCCATAGGCCTCGGCGGTATCGAAGAAGGTGACCCCGAGCTCAAAGGCACGCCGGATCAGGGCGATCGCCTCTGCCTTGTCGGTCGCGGGGCCATAGCCAAAGCTCAAGCCCATGCAACCCAGACCGATGGCGGACACCGTCAGCCCGCTGTTACCCAATTGACGTGTTTGCATGTTTGCTCCTGTTCTCACAATGCAGCCGGAACTGCCCTGATAACCATGGATGCTCAGCCTCTTGTCTCAACCCAACCGGTGGGAGACAAGCGTTAAAGGCTGGCACGTTGGATGGACGAACTATAGAGATGGGATAAACATCGAACTAGACGGTAAATAGCGGAATCAGTTACAACCAAATGATGTAAATCCATGAGCAAGACCATGATCAACGAATTGCGATCCATCACCACCTTCGTCCACACGGCCGAGCTGGGCAGTCTCAGCAAGGCGGCCGAGGCTCAGCAGATCTCCCCTCAGGCCGCCAGCAAGGCGCTCGGCCAGCTGGAAGCGTATCTGGGGGTGCGTCTGTTTCATCGCACCACCCGCAGCATGTCGCTGACCGAAGAGGGTCAGCGGTTTCTGGAGGCGTCGCAGCCTGCCCTGCTCGGCCTGCAACAGGCTCTGACGGCAGCGCGCCAGACCCGTGAGGAGTTCGCCGGTCCGCTGCGGATCGTGGGCCCGCGTTCCGTGGTGCAGACCATCATAGGGCCGGTGCTGGAGGAGTACTGCCGGCGCTATCCCGATGTGCAACCGGATATCCAGCTCGATGACAGGGTCGGCAACTGGGTGGAGGAGCGGGTCGATGTGGGGTTGCGCATCGGCATCTCTCCTCAGGAGGGGCTGATCGCGCGCCGCCTGTTCCCCATGCAGCTCATCATCTGCGCCGCCCCCGCTTATCTGCGCAAATATGGCGTGCCCCTCACCCTGCATGATCTCGGCCTGCACCGCTGCAGTGCCTTTCGCCACGCGGGCAACGGTCGCCTGGTGCCCTGGCATGTCAAGATAGGGGACGAACTGCAGGAACATCCGGTACGCCCGGCACTCTCCACCAACGACGAGATGGTGGAGCTGGGGGCCGTGCTGGCTGGCGACGTCATCGGCCAGCTGGCCGGGCCGACGGCAGCGGCGCATATCCGCGCCGGCCGCCTGGTGCCCCTGCTGCTCGAGCACATGACCCAGATGCACGGCCTGTTTCTCTACTATGGCAGTCGCGCCGCCCAGCCCGCCCGGGTACGCCACTTCATCGATCTAGCGATAGCCTGCCTCGCGGACAAGCGCGACTATGTGCTCGACATGGATGAACTGGCGCAGGCCCATCTGGCCGGCACGGGGTCACTGCAACCGACATAACGTCCCAGATAAGCGCTCGGGGTTGCTGATTGCTGGGTGCGTTCCGGGCTTGGGCGTTGGTGCACGGCAAGCACTTCTCTTTCGAAAAAGGGTCGTAGCGGGGTGAGAATAAAGAGGATGAAATGGCAATAGAGCCCACGGAAAGTGACTGAAGGGAAAATGCTCGCGTAAGGTGCCGGCCCTGAAGATCAAGGGGAAGTTTGCACCAGACTCCAGGCACCTTGCGGTCGTACCTGATAAGTTGCTGCAGAGGGTCGGAGATCCGAGATTAAGAGGCCTGACTCATCCACACAAAGTGGATTACCAAGCGATCTGAAGGGGGCTATTAGCTGTAACTTATTGAATTGCAGAAACAAGTGGTGGCCCTACCAGCCACATCCCGGCACTCGAGTCCCCCGCCTTGGCTGCTACCTTCCGGTCCTGACCAGGTCGACGGGTTATCAATGCGAGAGGACCAATAGGACCACCGGCGAGGAGAATAGGCAAACTGGCCTCTCAATGCAACGGCTTTCTGCCCTCGCTCATGCTGTTCGCCTTATTTTTCAACAATCTGGCCAAGGGTTCAGCTAAACAGCATGAATTTGGCGCCCACCAGCAGCATCAGCAGGGCGAATGCCTGCTTGAGCCGCTGGGGAGAGAGCCGGTGCGCCAGCTTGGCCCCCACCCGGGCAAACTGGGTACTGGTGAGCACGATGCCGAGCAGCGCCGGCAGGTAGATGAACCCCAGGCTCCACTCTGGCAGGTCTGGATTGTTCCAGCCGGCGTAGAGGTAGCTGAGGCTGCCCGCCAGGGCGATGGGCATGCTGCAGGCGGCGGAGGCTGCCACGGCGTTGCGCATCGGCACGCTGTTCCAGCTCAGATAAGGCACGGTCAGCGAGCCGCCACCGATGCCGAACAAGGCCGACATCCAGCCGATGACGGTGCCGGCGATGCCGGTGCCGAGCGCCCCCGGCAGATGACGCTCCGCCTTGGGCTTGAGGTTGAGCCCCATCTGCAACGCCATGGTCCAGGCGAAGCAGCCGATGATGATGTTGAGGGTGCTGGCGCTGAGCAGGTTGGCGGTCATTCCGCCGAGCCAGGCCCCGACCAGCATGCCGGCGCCGAGCCGGCGGATCATCACCCAGTCGACCGCACCGGCCTCCTGGTGGGCACGCAGCGAGCTGAAGCCGGTGAAGATCATGGTGGGCAGCGAGGTACCTAGTGCCAGATGGGTAATGATGTCGGGCGCAACGCCCTGGGCGTGAAAGCTCAGCACCAGCACGGGGACGATGATGAGACCGCCGCCGATGCCGAACAATCCCGCCAGCATGCCGGCGAACGCCCCCAGCAGCAGATAACCCATAAACAGCATAAAAATTCCTTCCGAGGCGGTGCAGCGAGCAAAGAGTGCGCTGCACATAAAAAAAGAGATGGCCCTTGGGCCATCTCTTTATTGTGCCGGTTAACTCAAGGGAATGGTACCGTCCATCACCTTGTAGAAGGCCAGCACCGCGCAACCGAGCAGGGCCGCCGTCATCCCCTGCTCCAGCCGGTTGAGGCCGCGCAGCCCGTGGTGCTGGCGCGCCTTCCAGTAGATGAAGATGCCGGGGCTGTAGAGCAGCGCCACCAGCAGCAGGTACTCGACCCCGGCGGCATAGACCAGCCAGCAGCCGTAGCCGGTGGCCACCAGCGCCAGGAGCAGGTCGCGCTTGCGCTGATGGGGCTGGCCTGCGTAGGTCTCCCCTTTCAGCGCCAGCTTCAGCCCGTAGGCACCGGAGAAGACGTAGGGCACCAGCGCCGCCGAGGTGGCGATGTTGACCAGCGCCAGATAGGTGCTGCTCTGGAAGTAGATGATGATGAGGAAGGTCTGCACCAGGCAGGTGGAGCACCAGAGCGACACCTGCGGCGAGCCGTTCTTGTTCTCCTTGGCAAACCAGCCGGGGAACACGCCGGTCTTGCCCGCGATGTAGGGCACTTCCGCCGCCAGCACGGTCCAGCTCAGCAGGGCCCCCATCACCGAGATCACCAGGCCGATGTTGATGAGCCAGGCGCCCCAGGGGCCAACCACGGCCTCCAGGATCATGGCGGTGGAGGGATTCTTGAGGGCCGCCAGTTGCGGCTGGTTCATGACCCCCAGCGAGAACAGGGTCACCATCACGTAGAGCGCCAGGGCCCCCAGCAGCGCCAGCACGGTGGCACGGCCTACATCCTTGCGATGACGGGCACGGGCGGAGACCACCACGGCCCCCTCGATGCCGATGAAGACCCAGAGCGTCACCTTCATGGTGGACTTGACCTGATCCATCACCGAACCCAGTTCAGGGGTGCCCTGACCCCAGATATCCAGGGTGAAGGTCTCCATGTTGAAGGCGAGCAGGATGGCCACGCAGAACACGATGAGCGGCACCATCTTGGCGATGGTGGTGACGATGTTCACCAGCGCCGCCACCTGAATGCCGCGCAGCACCAGGGCGTGCACCGACCAGATCAGGATGGACGCCAAGGTGATGGCCACCGGCGTGTTGCCGTCACCGAAGATGACCTTGTCCGGCGTGTCGAAGAAGTAGCTCAGCGCACTGAACACCACGATGGCGTAGGAGACGTTGGCCAGCAACTGACAGAGCCAGTAGCCCCAGGCGGCGTTGAAGCCGATGAAATCGCCGAAACCGGCCTTGGCATAGCTGAAGATGCCACCATCGAGATCCGGGCGACGCATGGAGAGGTTCTGATACACCAGTGCGAGGCAGATCATGCCGATACCGGTGATGGCCCATCCCAGCGCGACGGCCCCGGCACTGGCATGAGCGGCAATGTTTTGCGGCAGACTGAAGACTCCGGCACCGACCATGGAGCCGATCACCAGCGAGATGAGGGCACCAAGCCCCAGTTTCTTGTCCATCTCAATCCTGTTTAATTAGGCGGCGGCAGAGCGTCCGTATTCATACTGCGCGCAATATGGGAGGGGCTAGAAATCCGTACCCCGTGAAAAAGGCGGCAACTATATTGCATGACTATTCCGACCGCAATCCCTCGTACCGTCAATCATGCACCGTCTTGACCGCGCGCAATTTTACAGCACTGACCCCGGGGGCCTGTGAGCTGGTTCAAATTAAGAAAGACCCGTTGATATTTCACATTTTTCCATGACCTGAGCCCCGTTTTTACGGATCAGACCTGCATGAGAATGCAGCTTGCGGCCGAGGTCGACAAACCCGGTTGCTGACAAACGTTTCAATAAAAATGCCCCTGCGCCGAGGGCCAGGGGCATCTGCAAAAGAGCGCCGATATTCAGAGGCGCAAGCCGCCGTCCAGCTCGATCATCCGCCCCGACAGATAGTCATTGGCGAGAATAAAATGCACCGTCTGGGCCAGCTGCGCCGCCTGCCCGAGGGTGCCCACCGGGATGGCCTGCTGCATGCGGGCCATCGCCTCCGGCTTCATCGCCGCCGTCATGTCGGTGGCAAACACCCCGGGAGCAATACCCATCACCCGGATGCCGTGGCGAGCCAGCTCCTTCCCCCAGGTGACCACCAGCGAGGCCACCCCCGCCTTGCTGGCGGCATAGTTGCTCTGGCCGATGTTGCCGGCGCGGGCGATGGAGGAGATGTTGATGATGACGCCCCCCTCCCCGCCGGTGGCCATCAACGCCGCCCCCTCGCGCCCGCACAGGAAGGAGCCGGTGAGGTTGACGTCGATGACGCTCTGCCACTGGGCCAGGCTCATCTTCTCCGTCAGCACCCCCTCCTTCACCTTGATCAGCATGCCGTCGCGCAGAATGCCGGCACAGTTGATGAGGCCGTGCAGGGCACCGAACTGTCCCTTGATGGCGGCAAAGGTCGCCTCGACCTCCGGCTCGCTCGCCACGTTGCAGACGAATAGGGCGCACTGGCCGTCACGGCTGCGCACTTCCGCCTCGGTCACCTCCAGATCGGTGCGGTTGACGTCGATGAGCGCAAGTTGCGCCCCCTGCTCCGCCAGACTCAGGGCGATGGCGCGGCCCAGCCCCCTGCCCGCCCCCGTGATGGCGATAACTTTCTGTGTGATATCCATAAATGCTCCTGGTGAGATGGCCGGTGACTGTCGAGTCAAAGACTATCGGGTAAAAAGGTAGATAGCGGCCCTTAATCCGGCGCTGTCTTGTCCCGATAGAGTTCGAGAATGCTGGAGAAATCCTTGTTCCCCTGCCCCTTGCTGGCGTGCAGGTTGAAGAGGTTGCGGGCCAGGGCCCCCATCGGCACGGCGCTGTGGGCATGCTCGGCCAGGGCCATGGCCAATCCTAAGTCTTTGACCATCAACCGGGTCATGAAGCCCCCCTGATAGTTGCGCGACGCCGGTACGTTTTCCATCACCCCGGGCCAGGGGTTGTAGCGCTCGAGACTCCAGTTGTTGCCCGAGCTCTTGCCCATGATGGTGGAGAGCACGCCCGGATCCAGCCCCTCCTTGACCCCGAGCGCCAGCGCTTCCGCAGTGCCCGCCATGTGGATGGCGAGCAGCATGTTGTTGCACATCTTGGCGATCTGGCCAGCGCCGAGCGCCCCGGCGTGAAACAGGTTCTGCCCCATGCAGGCGAGCACGGGTTTGGCCGCCTCAAAATCCGCTTGTTCGCCACCGACGATGAAGGTGAGCGTGCCCGCCGCCGCGCCGGCCACCCCCCCCGAAACAGGGGCATCGAGAAAACGGATGCCGCGCGCCTGCGCCGCCGCCCCCACCTGACGGGCCGAGGCCACGTCGATGGTGGAGCAGTCGATGACCAGGGCGCCAAGCGGCAGGGCTGCCAGCAGATCCTGCCCGCCCCGCTCACCGGCACTCTCACCCAGCCAGAGGCTGCGCACATGCTCGCCCGCCGGCAGCATGCTGATCACCAGCTCGCAGCCGCTCACCGCCTCGCGGGCATCGCCGGCGGCGATGCAGCCGGCCTCGATGGCGCGGGTCAGGCTCTCGGCCACCAGATCAAACACCTGTACCGTGTGCCCCGCCCTGGCCAGGTTGGCGGCCATGGGGCCCCCCATGTTGCCAAGCCCGATAAATCCAATCCTTGTCATGGTCTGTTCCTTGTGTGTGATCGCCCGTCAGCAGGGACGCAGGGGGTTGTTCCCCTCGGGCCAACGATAGAAGTCATCCAGCCAGGCCTCGCCCGCCTGCGGGGCCTGCCAGCGGGGTGATTTGTCCTTGTCGATGAGCAGGGCCCGCACCCCTTCCACGAAATCCCCTTTGAGCACGCAGTTGACCGAGAGGGCCAGCTCGTCGGCAAACACCTCGGCCAGCGACTGGCGCCGAGCCTGCCAGAACTGACGCCAGAGGATGGCGCGGCTGATGGGGCTGCCGCTCTGGCAGGTCTCCCGCGCCAGGGCCAGCGCCGGTTCGTCCAGCTCGGTGCCCGCGAGGCGTGCCAACACCCCTTGCAGGGAGCGGCCGGCCAACAGCGCATCGATGCGCTCCTGGTGGGGCAAGAGCACGGGGGCCGGCAGCGTCTGGCCAAGGGATCGCTGCAAACCGGCCAGCAGCCCCTCAATCTGCTCGCCAGTATCGGCAGAGTCAGACCAGTCGAGGGCGGCGAGGCGCGCCGGCAGCTCCACCCGCTCGCGGCTCGCCATGGCGTGATCCGCCAGACCCAGGCCGATGGCGTCCGCCCCGTTGAAGCGGGCTCCGGTGAGGCCGAGCCAGAGCCCGAGCCGCCCCGGCATGCGGCTCAAAAACCAGCTGGCCCCCACATCGGGGTAGAGGCCGATGGTCACCTCCGGCATGGCGAACAGGCTCTTTTCAGTCACCACCCTGAACCCGGCACCGGCAAAGAGGCCGATGCCGCCGCCCATGCAGATGCCGTCCGCCACGCAGATGAGGGGCTTGCTGTAGCGATGGATATGGTGATCGAGCCGGTACTCCTGCTCGAAGAAGTCGCGGGCATAGCCAAACAGTGCCGACTCGCTCACCTCCTGTTTGCGGTAGTAGAAGGAGCGGATGTCGCCACCGGCGCAAAACGCCTTCTCGCCGGCCCCCTGCAGCAGCACGCAGACGATGGCCGGATCCTGCTCCCAGCGGGTCAGCGCCGCCTGCAACAACTGGATCATCTCAAGGCTCAGGGCGTTGAGGGAGGCGGGGCTGTCTAGGGTCAGTATGCCGATCTGGCCACCATCCGCCGTGGGGTGGGTCTCGATGCGCACAGGCTCACTCATGGCGAGCCCCCGCAGACCGGGTATCAGCCCCTGCGACATGGCGGGCCGCCATCATTACCTCATTCATCCTTCACTCCCTCACTCTTCACCGACTTGGATTGGTCGTAGTGCCAGCGCGGGGCTCGCTTCTCGAGGAAGGCGGCCACCCCTTCGCGCTGGTTGGCATCGTCAAACAGGGTGAGAAACAGGCTGCGCTCGAGCGGCAGTGCCGCGTCCCGATGGCCGCTGCGCCCCTGGTTGATGAGCTGCTTGCAGGCGCGCAGGGCGCTCGGGCTCTGGCGCTCCACCAGCTGGGCCATCTGGTGCGCCGCCTCCCAGGCATGGCCCTCCTTCACCACCTCCTCCACCAGCCCCATCTCGTAGGCCAGGGTGGCGCTCACCTTCTCGCCGCAGAGGATCATCCGCTTGGCCCAGCCCGGCCCCACCAGTTCGGTGAGGCGCTGGGTGCCGCCGGCGCAGGGCAGCAAGCCCACCGAGGCCTCCGGCAGGCCCAGCTTGGCCTGCTGCTCGGCGATGCGGATGTCGCAGGCCAGCGCTACCTCGAGGCCCCCGCCCATGGCGTAGCCGTTGATGGCGGCGATGCTGACACCATGAAAGCGGGCCAGTGCCTCGAAGGCGCGGCCAAAGGCCTCGGCCACTTCGCGGGCGTGCTCCAGGTTGCCGTCGGCAAACATGTTGAGATCGGCACCGGCGCAGAAGAATTTGTCCCCGGCCCCGCGGATCACCAGCGCCACCACGTCGGGGCGGCCGTCGAGCTCCACCATCATCTGCAAGAAGGCCTGCAGGCTGGCGAGGGTCCAGGTGTTGGCGGGAGGATGGTCGAGGGTGATGTAGGCCACGTGACCGTGATATTCGAGCCTGATCCTTGTCATTGCGTTGTCCTTGTCAAAAAACCTGCCCCATGATGACAGGGTTGAATGGAGCCGACCTGCGGCTGGCTCACAAAGCCTGACGACGAGTCACGCCAGCCGCGTCGTCAGGGCGGGCAACGGGCACGGCGGCCCTCCCGCTACTCCAGCGCCAGCCCGGGTTCGGCCAGCAGACGGCGGGCGATGATGAGCCGCATCACTTCATTCGTCCCTTCCAGAATGCGGTGGACCCGGGTATCGCGCAGGTAGCGCTCGAGCGGGTACTCGCGGATATAACCATAGCCGCCAAAGAGTTGCAGGGCGTCGTCGCAGACGCGGTGCCCCACGTCGGTGGCAAAACGCTTGGCCATGGCGCACCAGGCGCTCTTGTCCGGTGCCCCGGCATCGAGCCTGGCGGCGGCCTGACGCACCAGCAGCCGGGCGGCCGCCAGTTCGGTGGCCATGTCGGCCAGGCGGAACTGCACGCTCTGGAATTCGCTGATCGGGTGGCCAAATTGCTGGCGCTGCTGCACATGGGCCAGGGCATCGTCGAGGGCCTGCTGGGCGGTGCCCACAGAACAGGTAGCGATGTTGATGCGCCCGCCATCGAGCGCCTGCATGGCGAACTTGAACCCTTCCCCCTCCTGCCCCAGCCGGTAACGGGCGGGAATGCGCACAGCACTGAAGTTCACCTCCCGGGTCGGCTGGCTGTTCCAACCCATCTTCTCCTCCGCCTTGCCATAACTCACGCCGGGGGTCTGGGCCGGTACCATGAAGGCGGAGATCCCCTTCGCCCCCTCGCCACCGGTGCGGGCCATCACCACCAGCACGTCGGTGCTGCCGGCGCCCGAGATGAACACCTTGCTGCCATCGAGAAGGTAATCCTCGCCGTCACGCACGGCGCGGGTCTTGAGGGCCGCGGCATCGGATCCTGCGCCCGGCTCAGTGAGGCAGTAGGAGCCCAGTAGTTCGCCGCTGGCGAGCCTTGGTACCCACTCCTCGGCCACCTCGGAAGGCAGCCAGCTGCCCAGCATCCAGCTCACCATGTTGTGGATGGTCAGATAGGCGGTAGTGGAGGTGCAGCCCATGGCGAGGCGCTCGAAGATGAGGCTGGCATCGAGCCTCGGCAGGCCGAGGCCGCCATACTGCTCCGGGGTGTAGAGGCCGCAAAAGCCGAGTGCCGCCGCCTGCTTGATGGTAGGGATGGGAAATTCATGTTCCTTGTCCCAGCGCGCGGCGTGGGGCTTGAGCGCCTCCTCGGCGAAGGCACTGGCGGCCTCCACATAGGCCTGCTGATCCGGGGTCAACGTAAAATCCATCTTGTTCGCTTCCTTGTACTTGTTCGATCCGTTTCTGTCAGTGGGTGCGCCTGGGCAACCTGCCATCAGCGCAGCTGAATCGTCATGTTGGGACCGCTGGGGATGTCTTCGTCGAACCAGCGTTCGGTGACCGTCTTGGTCTCGGTGTAAAAACGCACCGCCTGCTTGCCGTAGGCGTGCAGATCCCCGTAGAAGGAGCCGCGCCAGCCGGTGAAGGAGAAAAACGGCAGCGGCACCGGGATGGGCACGTTGATCCCCACCTGGCCCACCGCCACCTCGTGACGAAACTTGCGGGCAGCAGCACCGCAACCGGTGAAGATGGAGGTGCCGTTGCCGTAGGGGTTGTCGTTGATGAGGGCGAGCGCCTCATCGAGGCTCGCCACCTCGAGACAGGCCAGCACGGGCCCGAAGATCTCCTCCTTGTAGATGCGCATCTCTGGGCTCACGCCGCGAAACAGGGTCGGCCCCACCCAGTTGCCCACCGGGTAGCCGGCCACGTCGCAAAAACGGCCGTCCAGCAGGCACTCGGCCCCCTCGGCGATCCCCGCCTCGATGAGCCCCTCCACCCTGACTTTGGCCTCCGGGCTGATAAGCGGGCCATAGGCGGCCTCTGGATCGTGCCAGACGCCGGGCTTCACCTTGGCGAACTCGGCGGCGAGCTCGGGGATCCACTCCCGGGCACTGCCCACGAACACCGCCACGCTGATGGCCATGCAGCGCTGACCGGCGGCGCCGACCCCGGCCCCCACCAGATTGCTCAGCACCTGCGCCTTGTTGGCATCCGGCATGATCACCATGTGGTTCTTGGCACCGACAAAGCACTGGGCCCGCTTGAGCTGCGACGTGGCGCTGCGATAGACGTGGCCGCCAACCCGGGCCGAGCCGACGAAACTGACCGCCTTGATGTCGGGATGGGCCAGCAGCGCATCCACCTGCTCGGCGCCGCCGTGCACCACCGACAGAATGCCCTTGGGGGCCCCCGCCTCGGCAAACAGTTCGACCAGGCGCATGGGGGTGAGCGGATCCTGCTCGGAGGGCTTGAGCACGAAGCCGTTGCCGCAGGCCACCGCCAGCGGGAACATCCAGAGCGGGATCATGGCCGGAAAGTTGAAGGGAGTGATGCCAAGGCAGACCCCGAGCGGCTGCACCCAGGAGTGGCCGTCGACCCGCCGCGCCACGTTGCCCATGGTCTCCCCCAGGGTTTGGCTCGCGATGGCGCAGGCCTGCTCCACCACCTCGATGCCGCGCCACACATCCCCCTTGGCATCCGCCAGATTCTTGCCGGTCTCCTGGGCCAGCAGGGCCGCCAGCTCGTCGTGATGCGTCTTTAAGAGATGCTGGTAGTTGAACATCACCCGGGCTCGCTCGGAGGCCGGCACCTCTCGCCACAGCAGATAGGCGTCGTGAGCGGTGCGCACCGCCAGTTCAATTTCCGCCGAGGTGGCCTTCGGCACCCGCGCCAGCAGGCTCTGATCCGCCGGATCGGTCACCTCGATCCACTGCTCGCTCGCGGAAGGATACGCCTCCCCGCCGATGTGCAGCGGCACGTCGCCGAACCGGGTCTGATGGTTGTTCATGGGCACTCTCTCCTTGCTGGCACATCATGGGCCGTTTGCGGACGGACCATGGGCACTCCTGTGACGGGGGCCATCACGACCGGGCAATCGCCCTTGCCGTCATGGCGCAACAAATTTACCTTAGACTAACAATCAATTTACGTTTACGCTAACGTAAACTTAAATCACAAATGGACTGACCAGTTTGGCCCCCTGTTTCAGCTCGGCCGCCAAGCTGTCACCCCCTTCATATGAGGAAAGTAAGGATGCATGCAGTGATGGACGAGACCCTGTGCGCCCTGACCGAGCAGGTCGAGGCCTTCTGCCAGAAAGTGATCGCGCCGCGCGCCAGCGAGATTGATCAAAGCAACGCCTTCCCCCGCGATCTCTGGCCCCGCATGGGTGAGCTGGGGCTGCACGGCATCACGGTGGCGGAGGAGTATGACGGGGTGAACCTCGGCTATCTGGCCCACGTGCTGGTGATGGAGCAGGTGAGCCGCGCCAGCGCCTCGGTCGGTCTCTCCTACGGCGCCCACTCCAACCTCTGCATCAACCAGATCCACCGCCACGGCACGGCGGAGCAAAAAGCGCGCTACCTGCCCCCGCTGGTGAGCGGTGAGCATGTGGGGGCGCTCGCCATGAGCGAGCCGGGCGCCGGCTCCGACGTGGTGAGCATGCGCCTGACTGCCGTGCGTGAGGGGGATCACTTCGTGCTGAACGGCAACAAGATGTGGATCACCAACGGGCCCGATGCAGACACCTTCGTCATCTATGCCAAGACCGATCCCGCTGCCGGTCCCAAAGGGATTTCCGCCTTTATCGTCGAGGCGGGGACCCCCGGTTTCTCCACAGCCCAGAAACTCGACAAGCTCGGCATGCGCGGCTCCAGTACCTGCGAGCTGGTATTCGATAACTGCCGGGTGCCGCAGGAGAACCTGCTGGGCCCCCTGCACGGCGGCGTCAAGGTATTGATGAGCGGGCTGGATTACGAGCGGGTGGTGCTGGCGGCGGGCCCCCTTGGCATCATGCAGGCCTGCATGGACGTGGTGCTGCCCTATGTGCGCGAGCGCAAGCAGTTCGGCCAGCCCATCGGCGAGTTCCAGCTGGTGCAAGGCAAGCTTGCCGATATGTATACCCGCCTCGCCAGCAGCCGGGCACTGGTCTACTCGGTGGCGAGCGCCTGTGATCAGGGCCGCACCAGCCGCAAGGATTGCGCCGCCGCCATCCTGTTTGCCGCCGAAAATGCCACCCAGATGGCGCTTGATGCCATCCAGCTGCTCGGCGGTAACGGCTACATCAACGAATACCCCACCGGCCGCCTGCTGCGGGACGCCAAGCTCTACGAGATAGGCGCCGGCACCTCGGAGATCCGCCGCTGGCTCATCGGCCGCGAGCTGATGGGGGATAACGCATGAGCAGGATCCACTCCCGCCTCGACACTGCCAGTCCCGACTATGAGGCCAATCGGGCCGCCATGCAGGCCCTGGTCGACGATCTCAATGCCCGCCTGGAGGAGATAGCCTTGGGCGGCGGCGCTGCCAACAACGCCCGCCATCAGGCCCGTGGCAAGCTGCTGCCCCGCGAGCGCATCAACCAGTTGCTGGACCCGGGTTCCCCCTTTCTCGAACTGTCGGCGCTGGCCGGCTGGCAGGTCTATGACGAGCCGGTGCCCGCCGCCGGCATCATCACCGGCATCGGCCGGGTCTCTGGGCGCCTGTGCATGCTGGTGGTGAACGACGCCACCGTGAAGGGTGGCACCTACTACCCGCTCACGGTGAAAAAGCACCTGCGCGCCCAGGCCATCGCCGAGCGGCTGCGCCTCCCCTGCCTCTATCTGGTGGATTCCGGCGGTGCCTTTTTGCCGATGCAGGACGAGGTGTTCCCCGACCGGGATCACTTTGGCCGCATCTTCTACAACCAGGCTCGCATGTCGGCCCAGAACATCCCCCAGCTGGCGGTGGTGATGGGGCTCTGCACCGCCGGCGGCGCCTACGTGCCCGCCATGGCGGACGAGTCGATCATGGTCAGGGAGCAGGCCACCATCTTTCTGGCGGGGCCGCCGCTGGTCAAGGCTGCCACCGGCGAGGAGATCAGCGCCGAGGCGCTGGGCGGCGCCGAGGTGCACTGCGCCCACTCCGGGGTTGCTGATCACATGGCCCGCGACGATGGCCACGCCCTGGCCCTCGCCCGCACCCTGGTGACCCACCTGAGGAGCGAACCGGTAGAGACCAGCCCCGGCTATGAGCCCCCCTGCTATCCCATCGAGGATCTTTACGGCCTGGTGGGCACCAGCCTCAAGCGCCCCTATGACGCACGGGAGCTGATCGCCCGGCTGGTAGATGGTTCGGATTTTGACGAATTCAAGGCGCTGTTCGGCACCACTCTGATGACCGGCTTTGCCCGGATCTGCGGCATGCCGGTGGGGATCCTCGCCAACAATGGCGTGCTGCACAGCGACAGCGCCCAGAAGGGGGCCCACTTCATCCAGCTTTGCAACCGGCGCGCCATCCCGCTGATCTTTTTGCAGAACATCACCGGCTTTATGGTGGGAAGCCAAGCTGAGCGCGAAGGGATCGCCAAGCACGGCGCCAAGCTGGTCACCGCCGTGGCCTGCAGCCGGGTACCCAAGATCACCCTGATCGTCGGCGGCAGCTTCGGTGCCGGCAACTACGGCATGTGCGGGCGCGCCTACGACCCCGATTTTCTGTTCAGCTGGCCCAACAGCCGCATCTCCGTCATGGGCGGCGAGCAGGCGGCCGGGGTGCTGGTGCAGGTGCGCCGAGACAAGCTGACGGCCGAGGGCAAGAGCCTGAGCGAGCAGGAGGCAACCGCTATCCGTGCCCCGGTGATCGAGCAGTATGAGCGTCAGGGTCACCCCTACTACGCCAGCGCTCGCCTGTGGGATGACGGCGTCATCGACCCGGCCCAGAGTCGCACCGTGCTGGCGCTGGCGCTGGCGGCCTGTCAGGGGGCCGAGACCGGCCCAGAACAGTACGGCATCTTCCGGATGTAAGGAGTTCACATGTCCGATCCACTCAGTCACGCTCTCCAGCCCGGTTTTCGGCTGGAGCGACACGGCCCGCTGGCCGAGCTGGTGCTCGACCGCCCGGCCCGCCACAACGCCTTTGACGCCGACCTCATGCTGGGGCTGCTCGACTGCCTCGACGAGCTGGCCCACACCCACGGCCAGGCCCTCGCCGATCGCCCCCACGCCTTGCTGCTGCGGGCCGAAGGCAAGCATTTTTGCGCCGGCGCCGACCTCAACTGGATGCGCAACCTGGCCCATGCCGATTTCGAGCACAACCGGGAAGACGCCCGGGTGCTGGCGCGGCTGATGCAAACCCTGGACGAGCTCCCCTTCCCCACGGTGGCGCTGGTGCAGGGCGCCGCCTACGGCGGAGCGCTGGGCCTCATCTGCGCCTGCGATCTGGTGCTGGCCGCCGATGACGCCCGCTTCTGCCTCTCCGAGGTGAGCCTCGGGCTGGTGCCCGCGGTGATCAGCCCCTACGTGGTGCGCGCCATGGGGATGCGCCAGGCCCGGGCCCTGATGCTCTGCGCCGAACCGTTCGATGCGGTCACTGCCTGCCGGCTCAATGTGGCGCACCGACGCTGCCCGCCGGATCAGCTGCTGGCCGAAGGACGCGCGCAGGCTCTGCGCCTGTGCCGCAACGGGCCAGAAGCGATGAAAGAGACCAAGCGGCTGCTGGCCGCCCTCGAGAGCCATGGCGCCAACCTGCACGAAGAGAAAACCGTCGAGACCATCGCCCGGGTACGGGTCGGTCTCGAAGCCCAGGAGGGGATGCAGGCCTTCTTCGACAAACGCCCCCCCGCCTGGCGCCCCCGTTTCAAGGACGAAGCATGACTCAATACCACTCCATCAAGCGCCTGCTGATCGCCAACCGCGGCGAAATCGCCGTGCGCATCATCAAGACAGCCCGGCGCCTCGGCATTCACACCATCGCCCTCTACTCGGACGCCGACGCCCGCGCCATGCATGTGCGGGAAGCCGACGAAGCCTGGCATCTGGGGCCGGCCCCCGCCCGGGAGAGCTACCTCGACACCGGCAAGGTACTGCGCATCGCCCAACAGGCCAACGCCGACGCCATCCACCCGGGCTACGGTTTTCTGTCCGAAAACAGCGACTTTGCCACCGCCTGCGAGCAGCGGGGCGTGCGCTTCATCGGCCCAAGCGGCGCCGCCATCCTCGCCATGGGCGACAAGTCGGGCGCCAAGGCGCTGATGCAGGCAGCCGGCGTGCCGGTGCTGCCCGGTTATCACGGTGCGGATCAACACCCCGACTTTTTGCGCGATCAGGCGAGCCAGGTGGGCTTTCCGCTCCTTATCAAGGCGGCCAGTGGCGGCGGTGGCAAGGGGATGCGCCGGGTCGATCAGCTCGCCGACTTTGACGACGCCCTGG
The DNA here is from genome assembly GCF_049860615.1 of Aeromonas sp. FL131. NCBI lineage: Bacteria > Pseudomonadati > Pseudomonadota > Gammaproteobacteria > Aeromonadales > Aeromonadaceae > Aeromonas > Aeromonas sp. FL131. Next base: position 1,613,869 of record NZ_CP187595.1, on the reverse strand, counting down.
CGGCGGTCAAGCGGGAGGCTAGCGCCGCCTTCGGTGACGACCACGTACTGCTGGAGCGCTATCTCGCCCGTGCCCGCCACGTGGAGGTGCAGGTGTTTGCCGATACCCTTGGCAACGCCATCTATCTGGGGGACCGGGACTGCTCGTTGCAGCGCCGCCATCAGAAGGTGATCGAGGAGGCTCCCGCCCCCCACATCGCACCGGCGCTGCGCCGTACCATGGGCGAGGCCGCCGTCACCGCTGCCAAAGCCATCCACTATCAGGGGGCTGGCACCATCGAGTTTCTGCTGTGCGGGGAGGAGTTCTTCTTCATGGAGATGAACACCCGGCTGCAGGTGGAGCACCCGGTCACCGAGGCCGTCACCGGCCAGGATCTGGTGGCCTGGCAGCTGGCTGTGGCCGAAGGCAAGCCGCTGCCGCTCACCCAGGATGAGGTGGTGCTGCGCGGCCACGCGGTGGAAGCCCGTCTCTACGCCGAGGACGTGGCCGCCGGTTTTCTGCCCGCCAGCGGCCCCATCAATTGGCTCCACTGGCCGGATGGCGTGCGCATCGACACCGGCGTCGGCGCCGGCGATGCGGTGAGCCCCTATTACGACCCCATGATCGCCAAGCTGATCGTCCACGCACCGAGCCGCAGCGAGGCCTTTGCCAGCCTGGCCGACGCGCTGGCGGCACTGGAGCTCGGCCCCCTGATGCACAACGGCCCGCTCTTGCTGCGCCTGTGCGAAGAGCCAGAGGTGCTGGCCATGGGCCACCATACCCAGTGGCCCATTCCCACCGATACCCTGCCCGTCCCGGCGCTCGCCTGGCCGCTCGCCGCGCTCTGGCTCGCCACTCGCGAGCACGGCGCCTCCCCCTGGCAGCAGGCCGCAGGCTTTCGGCTGGGCCCCACCCGCAGCTTTAGCGCAGCGGTGCGCATCGGCGAGGAGGCCCGCGTGCTGACTCTCACCGAACGGGCCGGCAGCCTGCTCTGGCAGGGCGAGCAGATCCCGTTCGAGCTCGGGGCGGATCAGATCCGCCTGCAGCAGGCCGGCAGCTGGCAGCGCTACCCGCTGCACGCCCTCGACGAGGGCGACTATCTGCTGCACCTGGCGGGCAGGCGCATCCGCTTCTCGGCCGATGATCAGCACCATCAGCTGCACCATGATCATGAGGCAGGCGACGCCCCCGGCATCCTGGCCCCCATGCACGGCATCGTCGTGGCATTGCAGGTCGAGGCCGGCCAGCCGGTCAGCAAGGGGCAGCCCCTGCTGGTGCTGGAAGCGATGAAGATGGAGCACGTCCTCAAGGCCGACCGGGATGGGGTGATAGAGGCGCTGCAGTGCCGCCAGGGCGAACAGGTGAGTCAGGGCGCCCTGCTGGTGCGCTTTGCCGAGCAGCATACCACTCAGGAGGAGCGCTCATGAGCCGAGCACAGGAGAGCCGGGACGACAAGGTCAGCCTGGTGGAGATGGGGCCGCGGGACGGCCTGCAAAATGAGGCCGCGACCCTCTCGCTGGTGCAGCGGCTGGAGCTCATCGCCCGCCTGGCCGAGAGCGGGTTGCAGCGCATCGAGGTGGGCGCCTTCGTGTCACCCAGGAAGGTGCCGCAGATGGCGGATTCCGCCGAGCTGTTCAACGCCCTGCCGCGCAGGGGGCCGACCCGCTATGGCGCCCTGGTGCCCAATCTGCAGGGTCTGCAGGCCGCCATTGCCGCCCGCGCCGACGAGATAGGCCTCTTCACCGCCTGCTCCGACGGCTTTACCCGGGCCAACATCGGCATCAGCGTGGAGGAGTCGCTGGTGCGCTTCGCCCCGCTGGTGCAGGAGGCGCGCAGCCTCGGCATCAAGGTGCGCGGCTACCTCTCCACCGTCATTGCCTGCCCGTTCGATGGTCCGACCCGGCCCAAGCGGGTCGCCGCCATGGCCGAGCGGCTGCTGGATCTGGGCTGCCACGAGATATCCCTCGGCGACACCATCGGCGTCGGCACCCCGGGCACCGTGGCCCCCATGCTGGATGCGGTGCTGCACGAGATCCCGGCTGGCCGGCTCGCGGTCCATTTTCACGACACCTATGGCCAGGGGCTGGCCAATCTGCTGCCGGCGCTGGAGCGCGGCATCCGCACCATCGACAGCTCAGTGGCCGGGCTCGGCGGCTGCCCCTATGCCCCCGGCGCCTCCGGCAACGTCGCCTCGGAGGAGGTGGTCTACCTGCTGCACGGCCTTGGCATGAGCACCGGCGTCGATCTCGACCAGCTGGCCGCCACCGGCCAGTGGGTGAGCGAGCGGCTCGGCCGCCCCAACGGCTCGCGGGTCGGCCGGGCCCTGCACGCCAATGCCGAGCGGCTGCGCACCCGGCTGTGCCAGCCATCCCCGCAATAAGGAGCCCTGCCATGTCCAATACCCTCGCCCACGGGCTCGCCGGCAAGGAGGTGACCTACAGCATCTCCGAGCTGGCCCACGAGTTCGACATCACGCCGCGCACCATCCGCTACTACGAGGACGAGGGGCTCATCACCCCGACCCGGGAGGGACAGACCCGCATCTACAGCCACAAGGACAAGATCCGGCTCAAGCTGACCCTGCGTGGCAAACGCCTCGGCTTCAGCCTGGCGGAGATCCGCGAGCTGTTCGACATGTATGACACCGACCGCTCCAGCAAGACCCAGCTCAACTCCATGATCCAGCTCATCGAGGCCAAGCGTCACTCCCTGCGCCAGCAGCTGGAGGACATCCAGATGGTGATGGCCGAGCTGGAGGCGGCCGAGCAGCGCTGTGTTAATTCCCTTAACAGCTTGAAAACCAGCGCAGATTAACCGAATCTGGGATCATCTCTGCCTCCTGGGAGACCCCATGAAACGCTGGTGCTGGTTGTTGCTGCTGCTCTGCTGTACGGCATGGGGCCACCCGCTGATCCGGGTCGGTGGCTATCCCTATGCCCCCTTCGTCGTAAAAGACGACAGCGGCCGCTATCGCGGGCTGACTCTGGATCTCATTGCCCTGCTCAACGACATCCAGCAGGATGTGCACTTCGTGTTCGTGCCCACCTCTGCCCCCCACCGCTACAAGGCGCTGGCCCTCGGCCGCTTCTCGCTGATGCTGTTCGAGGATATCCGCTGGGACTGGAATGCCGATCAGGTGCGCATCAGCCGTCCACTGCTGCTGGGGGGCGAGCGCTACGTCGCCCTCAAGGCACCGGGGCGGGATCAATCCTTCTTTGACAACCTGGCCCAGCGCCAGCTGATCGGGGTCAGTGGCTATCACTACGGTATCGCCGATTTCGACGCCACCGCCAGCACCCTGAAGCTGCGCTTCAATATCACCCTGGTCAAGGACAACATCAGCGCCCTGCAGGGACTGTTCAAGGGGCGCGGCGAGGTGGCCATCCTCAACCTCTCCTACCTCAACCAGTTCGACAAGGATTACCCCGAGCAGGCAAGCCAGCTGCTGCGCTCCAACCGGTGGGATCAACAGTATGAGCTACGAGCCTTGCTCAGCCCGGACGCCGGGATCTCGGTACAGCAGCTGGAACAGTGGCTGGCCCGGCTGAAAGAGAGCGGGCAATTGGCAAGCCTTTGGACAAAGTACGGCGTACAGCATCAAGTGGCACCATGATCATGCCCTGAAAGTTTGTTACCCTATGCGCATCAATTGGAGACCCTCATGCCCAAGCCTCTGCGTGCCCGTCTGCTGCGCTACGCCCTCTACCTCTGCGCCGCCCTGCTGCTCTCCCTGCTTATTCTGTTATGGCAAGCCCCCACGCTGACCCAGCGCCACCTGCCAACCTGGCTGGCCAAACACTACGGCCTGCACTTGAGCCTGGGGGAGATCGACGTCGGCCTGCGCCACCCCTCCCTCGCCATCGGCCCCACCACCCTGTTCGATGACCAGCAGCAGCCCCTCGTCACCTTCGAGCGCCTGCAACTCACCCCCTTGCTAGGGGAAAGCTGGCGCCAGCGCGCCCTGATCCTCGACGAGGCACGCCTCGTCAAGCCAACCGTCAACCTGGTGCGGCTGGCGGATCAAGACAAAACCGTTCGCTTCAATCTGACCGAGGCGCTGGCCAGCCTGCTCGTGCAAGATGATGTACCGACCACCAGCAACGAGGCCCCCCTGCTGGTGCAGATCAACCAACTGGCGGCAGAGCAGGGTCACATCGCCTATCAGGACAGCCGCAAGCAGAGCAGCCCCGGCTGGGTGCCCACCCTGACCCTGAGCGGGCTCGACCTGCAACTGCCGACCTTCTCTACCGCCCCTGGTCGCGCCAACCCCTTCGTGCTCGCCGCCACCCTCAACCAGCAGAGCCCGCTCAAAGCCAGCGGTGAGCTCGACATCATGAGCGGCGCCGGCAAGGGTAAGATCAGCCTCGGCAAGCTGGCGCTCGCCCCCTTCGCCCCGCTCTGGGCGCCTTATCTCGACGTCAAGCTGCCCAAGGGCGAGGCCAACGCCGAGCTTGCCTACCAGATAGCCGAGGGCAAGCAGGGGCTGAGCTGGCAGCTTTCCAAGGGCAAGCTGACCCTCAATGACTGGCATCTCCAGCGCCGCCAGGGCGACGAATTTGCCCGCTTCAAGCAGCTGGCGCTGACCGGCATCGCACTCGACGGCAACAAGCAGACGCTGCAGATAGACCGGCTGGCGCTCAAGGCCCCGGCCATCAGCGCGGTGCTCGATGCCAACCAGCAGCTGGATCTGGCGACCCTGCTGCTCCCCCAACCGCCGGTCAACACCAGCAAAGCTGCCAAACCGGCGGCGCCGGGCAAACCCTGGCGCTGGAGCCTCAAACAAACCCGCATCGAACAGGGCCAGCTCAAGCTGACCGAATCGAGCAGCGGCAAACTGCTGCTGCGCGAGCTCTCCGCCCTGACGCTGGCGCTGGGCCCGCTGGGCAGTCAGAGCGGACAGAGCGCCCCGCTCACCTTGAGCGGGGCGTTCAACAACCAGGCGAAACTGGATTTTGACGGCGACCTCGCCCTCACCCCCTTCAGCCTCAACGGCGAGATCAAGCAACAGGGTCTGCCGCTCAGCTGGGCCCAACCCTATCTGCAGGATCTGCTGCGCATCAGCGTGCGCGACGGCCAGCTTGCCAGCCGCACCAAGCTGGCGCTGGCCACCGATGCCAAGGGGGCATTGAGCAAGCTGGAGCTGAGCGGCGGACTCGATATCGAACGGCTCAACGTGCTGGATCGGGCCGACAACCAGCGCCTGCTGCAAATTGAGCAGCTGCAGCTGAGCGGCCTGCATTACGACGGCATCAGCCAGCAGGTGAAGATCGACGACATCCTGCTGCGCAAGCCCTTCGCCCGCATCGAGATCAACGAAGACAGGGTCACCAACGTGCAGCAACTGCTGCTGCCGCAACCCGCCACGGCCAAGTCCGCCAGCAGCGAGCCAGCCCCTCGCGTCAGCATTGCCCAGGTTCGCACCGAGCAGGGCAACCTGCGCTTTGCCGATCGCAGTCTGAGTCCGGAATTCGTGGTGGACATCGCCTCCCTCAGCGGCCAGAGCCGCCACATCAGCAACATCCCCGGCCAGCGCTCCGAGCTGGCCTTCAACGGCAAGGTGGACCGCTACGCCCCGGTGACCATCCGCGGCGGCACCAACCTGCTGATCGAGCAGCCGGTGCTGGACGTGGCCGTCACCTTCAACAACCTGGAGCTCACCACCTTCACCCCCTACTCCAGTACCTACGCCGGCTATGCCATCGACAAGGGCCAGCTCTCCATGAAGCTCAACTACCAGTTGCAGGGCAACCGGCTGGAGGGGGACAACGACATCACCATCAAGAAGCTGCAGCTGGGGGAAAAGGTCAAAAGCGAACAGGCCAAGGATCTGCCGCTGGGGCTGGCGGTCGCCCTGCTGAGCGATGCCAACGGCGTCATCCAGATGAACCTGAAGGTGAAGGGCAATCTGGATCAGCCGGACTTCAGTCTCGGCAACATTTTCTGGGACGTACTCGGCAACACCCTGCGCAAGGCGGTCACCTCCCCCTTCTCGCTGCTTGCCTCCCTGGCGGGCGGCAGCGAGGATCTCGATGAGCTGCCCTTCCTGCCCGGTGAGCCGGATCTCACCCCCACCCAGCAGGAGAAACTGGCCAAACTGGCGCAGGCCCTCAAGGACAGGCCCAAGCTCAGCATGAACATTCGCGGCAAGGTCAACTTCAACGAGGAGCGCCCCATCCTGCAGCGCCAGAAGCTCGAGCGGGTGCTGGCCAAGATCACCGGCGGCCCGGTGGACCTCGAGCTGCTGGAGCAGGACCCCGCCATGCAATCGGCGCTGGCACAAGCTTATGAGGCCCGGTTCAACGAAGATCTCGGGGATCTGGCCGCTCGGCTGAAGCTCGATGAAGAGAGCCCGGCCCTGCGCGCCCAGGCGGTTCTCCTGCTGCGGGATCAGCAGCTCATCACCGCCAAGTCTCTGCGCAATCTGGCCATGCGCCGTGCCCAGAACACCAAGGAGTTTCTGGTGGACCGCCAGGGGATCGCGCCGGAGCGGCTGTTCGTGCTGGACAGCCAGGTCAAGGAGGCCGACAAGGAGGCCAAGGTGGTGCTGACCCTGGACGATTGAGTCGCTGACATCTGCAGGATGAGGGGGATGCCATCTCCTCATCCTGCACGTGGCACGCTCGCCTTCTTCTCGCGCCTGCCGCTACATGCATAGTCTCGCCGCAACGTTGCTTTTCCCCCTTCTTCGACCGGCCACTGGCTCTTCGGCCATTCAGCCACCGCACGGCCACGCCTGCGTGATGACACAGCCACTTATCGGCCCAGGATTTTCTCACCCAGCCCCCTAGCCTTCGGTTGTTTCGCTCCTCAATCCCCTTAGCGAACAAGTCCGGCGCAAAGACCTCTGCCTAACCTTGCCAGCGCTGCGAGCAGACAACTTGGCCGTTTGCCTTAATCAAGTAATGGACGCCCCTTGTCTGATGGCATATGAGAGTATTTTTTAGCCTCAAATGTACTCTGGCTTGGCGATGGAAATACTGTCGACGACGCGGCTCAACCCATCGGCTTGAATTGTATGAAACTTTCAGAATCGTGCAGCTCAATACAATTTATCAACCTTGTCCGTACCATTCATTCACCTGCCATCTACCTGGATCGCACGAATGGTCAGTCAGGTAAAAAATCCCGTTATTTTTTTACCGTTTCAGCCATTCCCCCCCTTGCCCAGCGCCCAGACCCTGCCTAAAATCGCGCGTCTTTTATCAACCCCCACCTCTATTTTTGGAGAACGCCACGTGAGCGAAAAATTGGCCAACCCTGCCCCTCTGGGTCTGATGGGTTTCGGTATGACCACCATTCTGCTGAACATCCATAACGCAGGTTTCTTCCCCATCAGCGCCATGATCCTGGCCATGGGCCTGTGCTATGGCGGTCTGGCCCAGATCATCGCCGGTATCATGGAGTACAAGCGCGGCAACACCTTCGGTGTGACTGCCTTCATCTCCTACGGCACCTTCTGGTGGAGCCTGGTGTTCCTGTTGGTGATGCCGACCATGGGTCTGGCCGAAGCCACCCCGCACGCCTACATGGGCTGGTACCTGCTGATGTGGGGCATGTTCACCCTGTTCATGCTGATCGGGACCGTCAACTACCCGCGCGTGAAGCAATTCGTGTTCGCCTCCCTGACCGTGCTGTTCTTCCTGCTGGCCGCCCGTGACTTTACCGGCAGCACCCTGATCGGCACCATCGCCGGTTTCGAAGGCATCATCTGCGGCGCCAGCGCCATCTATCTGGCCATGGCCACCGTGATCAACGAGCAGTTCGGCCGCACCGTGATGCCCATCGGCGATCACAAGAAAGCCGCCGCCGTTCAGCTCAAAGCCGCAGCCTAAGCACCCGGCCGACACAGCTGTCACGAAAAAGGCACCCTGCGGGGTGCCTTTTTGTTGGGCGCGATTTGCCAGGATCGCCCGGCTAGCCGTGATACTCGGGCTCCTCCGCCAGCAGCCGGGTGGCAGGAAAACGCGCTGCCGGCTGCTGGCCGAAGAAGCGGGTGAACTGCTGATACACCGCCGGATAGGTGTCGCGCAGGCGCAGCGGATCGGTGAAAAAGCACTCGCTGCACACCGCAAAAAATTCGGCCGGGTGCGAGGCAGCGTAAGGGTCGATGGCGGTAGGCTCGTGGCGATCCAGCTGCGCCTGCATGGCATCGAATGCCGCCTGCAGCGCATCGGTCCACTGGCGCGGATCCATGCCCGCCGGCAGTGGCGGCGCCCCGTCGGCCTCCCCTCCCAGCATGTCGAGCTTGTGGGTCAGCTCGTGGATCACCAGATTGAAGCCGTCCCAATCCCCGTCCTGCTGCAGCTCGCTCCAGGCCAGCACCAGCGGCCCCTGCGGCCAGGATTCGCCGGCGTTCTCCTCTTCAACTTCGCTCACCAGCCCGAACTCGTCCTGCACCTGCTGCCGGCGCACCACCGGCTCGGGGATCAGGATGATCTCGTGAAAGCCCCGATACCAGTCGAGCCCCAGGTGCAAAATGGGCAGCGCCGCCTGCAGGGCCAGCACCGCCTGCTGACGGGGAGTGAGCGACACCCCGAGCTGGGTCAGGGTCTTGCGAGCCAGCAGCTGCTGCGCCAACCCGATCAGGGTCTGCTCCTCCTCCCGGGAAAAACCCTGCAAAATGGGCACTGCAGCCAGGGCCTGCTGCCACTCCAGCGCACCAGGCCCATTGTCATCTTGCCGGGACGCACCACCAAACACACTTCGTAAGCGGGACCAGAACACGCAGACTCCTCTTGCTGATCAGACTGTTTTCACAAACCGTTTCGGACGCTCGACATACCCCTGCGCCAGATAGAAGCGATGGGCCCCTTCCCGCTTGAGGCTGCTGGAGAGCTCCAGCTGGCTGCAACCCTGCGCTCGCGCCCGCACCTCTGCCGCCACCAGCAGGGCGGCGCCGACGCCGCGTCCCCTTGCACCCTCATCGACAACCAGCGCCGAGATCAGGCCCCACGCTGGTGCAACGTGCAGCGGGCTGAGCCAGTGCCACACCAGCACGCCCGCAATCTCTTCCCCCAGGCAGGCCACCAGCACCTCGCGGGCCGGATCCGGCGCCAACCACCGCTCGCCCAGCACCTGCGGGCTGACCGGATAACCCAGCTGGCCGAACAGGTCGGCCATGGCAGCCATATCCTCGGCACACGCCGGGCGGATCATCGCTTTTTCTTGCTCCATCTTCATCCTTGGCCTTGATTTTGCTCTCCCTCTCCCGCCGCAGAGCGCCGACGAAAGAGGAGATGATACCGGGCCAGCACCGCATTCTGTCCAGTTGCACCGGCCATTTGTTAATGTCAATTCACAAATTAACAAGATAACAACATATTTCGCTGGGAAGCCCCAGCACAAATCGATATGTTAAAACCCGCGGACTGGCCAGTGGAAACATCCACCGACCCGTCCCATACCATAACGAGTGACCCGAGGGTCACCACCAATTTGAGGGAGCAGGGCACAGACCCCGCCAACAAGACAGCACAACAAAGGAGTTGTTGTACATGAATGAGATCGTCAATGCCATCAATGGTGTGATTTGGAGCCCGGCGCTCATCTATCTGTGTCTGGGGGTAGGCCTCTACTTCTCCCTGCGCAGCCGCTTCCTGCAACTGCGTCACATCAAGGAGATGATCCAGCTGATGTTTGATGGCAAAAGCACGGATGCTGGCGTCTCCTCCTTCCAGGCGCTGGCCATGACCCTGGCTGGCCGGGTGGGTACCGGCAACATCGCCGGGGTCGCCACCGCCATCACCTTCGGCGGCCCGGGTGCCATGTTCTGGATGTGGATGGTGGCCTTCCTCGGCTCCAGCTCCGCCTTCGTGGAGTCCACCCTGGGTCAGGTCTACAAGGAGAAGATCAACGGCGAATACCGCGGCGGTCCGGCCTTCTACATCGAGAAGGGGCTTGGCATGAAGTGGTACGCCTGGACGTTCGCCATCGCCACCATCTTTGCCTGCGGCGTATTGCTGCCGGGGGTGCAGGCCAACTCCATCGGCGCCAGCCTGCAAACCGCGTTTGATATCGATCCGAATGTCACCGCCGCCGGCCTGGCGCTGCTGCTCGGCTTCATCATCTTCGGCGGCGTCAAGCGCATCGCCAACTTCGCCAGTACCGTGGTGCCCTTCATGGCGCTGGGTTACATCATCGTCGCCTGCGTCATCATCGCCCTCAACATCCACGCCCTGCCCGGCGTGATCCTGCTGATCTGGAAGAGTGCCTTCGGCTTTGATGCCGGCTTTGGCGCCATTCTGGGTCTGGCCATCATGTGGGGGGTCAAGCGCGGGGTCTACTCCAACGAAGCGGGTCAGGGTACCGGGCCGCACGCCTCCTCCGCCGCCGCAGTAAGCCACCCGGCCAAACAGGGCCTGGTGCAGGCGTTCTCGGTCTACATCGACACCCTGTTCGTCTGCTCCGCCACCGGCTTTATGCTGCTCATCACCGGCCTCTACAACGTGCAGGGTCCGGACGGCGCCGCCCTCTACACCGGCATCGCCGGCGTGGCCGCAGGCCCGGGCTACGTGCAGACCGCCATGGAGAGCATGATGCCTGGCTTTGGCAGCATGTTCGTGGCCATCGCGCTGTTCTTCTTCGCCTTCACCACCATCGTTGCCTACTACTACATCGCCGAGACCAACATCGCCTACATCAACCGCAAGGTAAACCGTCCCTGGTTGACCTTCGTGCTGAAACTGACCCTGATGGCCTCCACCGTCTATGGCACCGTCAAGACCGCCGAGCTCGCCTGGGGCATGGGTGACATCGGCGTCGGGCTGATGGCCTGGCTCAACATCATCGCCATCCTGCTGCTGCAAAAGACCGCCTTTGCCTGCCTGCGCGACTATGAAGCACAGCAAGCCAAGGGGCTGGATCCGGTGTTCCACCCGGAGAAGCTCGGCATCAAGAACGCCGACTACTGGGCCGGTCACCGCTCCGAAGACAACCTGGAGCAGGAGAAATCCGGTCACCCCTTCGAACCGGACCAGGATCGCAAGATCTCCTGATCGCGCATAACTCCCCAACAAAAATGGCAGCCTCGGCTGCCATTTTTATTTCTTTAAATTCAACACCTTGTGTTAGCTCAATTAGTTCAGTGCCAAAAGCATCGACGGCGCCTACCTGGACGATGACGAAGAGGTCGGTACTGCCGCCGATGAGGACGCCCTGCATGCCGTGGCCTGGGCCATTTGGTGGGGCATTCGCACCTTCCAGCAGAGCGGCGGCGCCCCGGTCGGGGTATGGCGCGCGCTGCGCCACATCAGCAACGCCAAGCAGCATGCCGATCTGGTGGGCCCACCCAAGCCAGTGCTGCAAGACCCGCGTTTTGAGGCTGCCCGCTTTGCCGCAGATAACGACATCTTTCGCTGCTACCAGCACGCCATGGGCGGTACACTGGCCACCCGTGCCGAACACCCCATCAAACTGGCCCACCTCACTGAGGAGCAGACCAAAGCTCAAGGCGAAGACATCAAGCGCCTGATGGGCATTACCTGCGCTCGCCTTGGCATCAAGACCCGCCTGCAAGGGTGGGAAATTGTGCCCGCCGGCACCCATGAAGCCAGGAAAGCCGCCGAGGCTGCTGCGAGGGGGTTGGGGTTAAGACGGGCGACAGCCCGGCACCTTGGCGCTCTGACAATAACTGTACGCTACCGGATCCTGATGCCTTCGCAGACCTGATCATGAGCGAACAGTGGGAGTTATCGCCCTTTTCCATCGACCGATTGCGGGCGGGTTCCAGCGTCACGGCTGACGGTTTCACCCTCTGGCTTGAGAACGGGCAGGTGCAGTCGTGCAAATCGCTCACAAGACAGCCGGATTGGCAGCTGGAGGGACTACAGCCTCCCGAACAGGCCGAAGCGGATGAATACGCGATCCCGGATTATGACCAGAATTGGCCGATGCTGGTTGAGCTGTGCAGCGAGGTCTACCAAGCACAAGGCCATGTCGGAGCACACCAATGGATTGAGATGCTGCCGGAGTCCTATCGGTTGGAGATGTGGGCAGAACTGGAGAAACTGGACACCCCGAAGTGGCTGCAAGAACAGAACGACTACAGCGCGGATTGGGCATTAAAATGAGGAGCAAGCAGAATATCAGCCGCGAAGAGTACCGCAGCCTGGCCTTGTTGCTCAAATCGGGGAACTATCTGTCATCTCGGTGATCTGATCCTGTAGCGCAGTCTCCGAGAGCATCAGATGGGCAAGTCCAAGCACAAGATCAGCAACTGGCAGCAGTACAACCAAGCCTTGGTGCAACGCGGTTCGTTGACCATCTGGATGGACGAACAAGCCATTAAGCAGTGGCATTGCCTGGTCCACCATGGCCGCCGAGGGAGAGGTTTCCACTACAGTGACACCGCCATTGAGACGGCCCTGATGCTAAAAGGCTTGTTCAAGTTGCCGCTGCGGGCGCTAGAAGGCTTCATTAACTCGTTGTTCCAACTGATGGCGGTGCCTTTGCAGTCGCCGGACTATAGCTGTATCAGCAAGCGCGCCAAGACCGTCGACATCAAGTACCGCCTCCCCAGCCAAGGCCCGGTGGCTCACTTGGTCATTGATGCCACCGGCCTCAAGGTCTATGGCGAAGGCGAATGGAAAATTCGCAAACACGGCAAGGAGAAGCGACGAGTGTGGCGCAAGCTCCACTTGGCGGTGGATGCCACAACCCATGCGGTCATCGCTGCCGAAGTCAGCCTGGAGACGGTGGCGGATAACGAGGTGTTACCGACGTTGCTCAACCCCTTACGACGCAAGATAAAACAGGTCAGCGCCGATGGTGCGTATGACACCAAGGCCTGTCATGCGCTACTGAAGAAGAAGGGGGCGAAAGCCACCATACCGCCGAGAAAAAATGCGGCACCGTGGGAGGAAGACCATCCCCGCAACGAGGCGGTGACGGCGCTCAAGGCCGGTGAACTGAAGCAATGGAAGAAAGACTCCGGCTATCACCAGCGCTCGATAGCCGAGACCGCCATGTACCGGTTCAAGCAACTCATCGGGCCAACGCTGAGCCTGCGGAACTACAACGCCCAGGTGGGCGAAATCCTGGCTGGCGTGAAGGTGATGAACAAGCTGATAGGGCTTGGTATGCCTGTTCGCCAGCCAGTGAATTGAGTGGTATCAACGGGTTGGGGAACGGCCATCCAGCGACGGATTTGATCAACAACGCCCCGCAGCCTGGGTAATCGGGTGGCCTGTATTCTCCAACAACGAGCTCAACCAGTGGCTGGCTTTGATACAGGGCAAACAGCTGTCTGCGTCCTGCGCCATCCTCTCATAGGATCTCAAACATTGGAAAGCCATGTTAAACGCTTTTTCATACATCACGCTCTCGCCCTTCAACCGCTTCTTTTTTAGATTTTTGCCATTCACTTTTTAACAATTCTTGAGCATTTTTTTCAAGAGCGGCTATTTCAGCCTTTAGCTTGATTAAATTCAATCGTTCTTTCTCACAGGTAGAATAAATTGAATTTATTGATTTTAACACAGCATGATCAAGTGCATGCTCCGAACTATAAAACCAAGCTTTAGGGTTAAGACGCATAATAACTAGAGATTTCAAACTACTAAGTTCTGAAAGTTTTCCTGTGTTTTCGATAAACTTATATGAACACTCGATGTATATACCAACAGTCTCACGTAACTCACTGCGCCAAACAGCTCTTTCATTAGTAACCGATGAGGTAAAAATAGTTTTATCTGTATCTTTGGTAGTTTCTGAAAATTTTCTCACTGCTGATTTGTAACCACAAGCCGCACCAACTGCGCCTACAGCCAATTGGGCTATAATCTTAAGACCTTCCAAATACCAATTTATTTCCGAACTCAATTTTATACCTCTACCTTGTGGCTATGCATAATGTTAAAATTACCCCCACCCCCGTAAAATAGAGCCCTCCAACAGCTGTTGATATGTAACAATTAAAAAACTTCGCGTATATCAAAAAAGTTATTCTTTCCAGATTTAAAAACCAAATACTCAAAGCTTTTTTGAGTTTCAGTGAAATTTAAAAGAGGCATTATTTCTTGGTTGCAACGCTCAAGCTCACACCAATAAGGTGTTTTTGTTAAAACAACATGCCTTCTGCAAACAAACGGCCTCACATTGTATATGGAACAGCTATTATTTTTTAGAAAAGGACAAGGTTTACTCTGCGTTTTGTCATATTCAGAGAATGACTTTCTTTTTATTTTTAATGATCTTTCTATATATTCAACCTCTAGCTCAGACACTGTCACTGGAATATAACAGCAATGAGAGCAACCTTTTTCACAAGGAGTATACTTATCTACATAAGCGTAAATCTCATTCATTTCAGAGAATAATGACGACAACTTATTTAAATAATTTCCTTTGCTTTTTAACATTCTTAAATATAATCCTTCTTCTTTTTTAGATAGAGAAGCAGGAAATAATTTAATTATTTTTTCACGATTCACATTCGCGAATTCAACAGCGCTTCTTGGATTTTTTTCATCGAACTCATGATCCATAAAAAGTCCTAAGTTGCTATAGATGAAGAAAACGTGGCATAAAGTTCCACTCACCTGCACATACAGCAGAGGGGGTTGTTTTGTAAAGTTTGTACCCAGCTACAGAAAAAGCCTGTGCAGCACAGTCAGTCTTAACAGAGCAGTTTGTTACATATTTTCATTGACAAATCTAATGTACTCATCCCTTTGTTCTTTATCTGATATAGCCTCAGAAATCTTAAGAAGATTATCTTTTTGCAAAAAAATCCGTCCAACTTCAATTAAGCTCTTTGTTTTCTCAATTTTCCGCTCTATATCGAAACACCATGCAGACCAACGTTTTAAATCGTTGAAACTACCGTTGTCAACGTCTAGCTCAGACAAACTTTTGAAGCCTTCCTCAAGATCTAAAATCAATATACTTCTTAAGCAATTTTCTTCGAAAAGAAATGACAGACCAGATAATTCTCCAATCTTTTCCTCAATGTAATACGGACGTGGTAATTTTTTCCCTTGAATTACCTCGAGGTCGTCAATCTCCTCTCTACTAGCCTCTCTCTCGGTAGTTATAACTGGATTTCTGCTGCGAACCATTTTAGAGATGATTGATGTAGCAGCCTCTGGGCAACCAGACGATCCTTTTGCTAGAAGTCTGGACTTCTTATACAAAACATCTGCACCTTGAGACCCACTCCTAATACTTGTGATCTTTTCTTTGTACAAATCGAGCACTATAAGCGTGCTTCCAACATTCTCACGGTATGTATGAAGTGAAATATCCCTCTCAAATGCTTTAGACAGCTGATCGAACTCAACATCAAAATGGTTCTTTCCACAATTATGTCCAATATTCGTAATAGGCCCTGATTTTGTGCTAACAATATATCCTTTTCCATGAGGGGTGTGGCAGCTGGACAAACCGCATTTAATATAATCTTTAAATATGTACCTACCAATAATTTGATTTAGTTCGTGCTCTTTGGGATCTAAATTCGTTGTGAAGCCAGGAAGGGTTTCAATATCTTCCCAGCTTTCAACCTTAACAAATCCTCGTTCACTATTAAGTGTAATCATTTGTAGATCTCGATTAACATGTAACGTTTGGTTAAGGGACAGGGTTTAGCCGGTTCTGCAGCAAACGACTTGTATTATTTATTATTCAATTAGTATATCGAGTGAGGCTAAGAATAATTTGGCAATTCCAGTAGCCAGAGCCCCTAGTAGAGCATAGAAGAATTTACGTTTCCAAGAATTTGCACTTTCAAATGACTCACGGAGCTTTCCAATTTCTTCTGTTTGTTTTGAAACTGTTTGACTAAGGGAATCAACCGCATTGTTAATACTAATCTCTTTAGCAAAAAGCTGTTTTAATTGCTCAGGGCCTAAAGCACGGTCTGACTCGCCGAGTCTTGTAAAATAGCCCTCGCTTGAGCCTACGGGGGAAACTGCTTTTTCGACGTGGATGACACCTATCTTTTTATTATTAAGTTCAATAATTTCGCTTGAGGTCTTTGCAAGCCCAGTCACACGCTGAACCGCTTGTTGATAAGTGTTCTCGAACCTCTCAGGATCTATGCCTACGACTATATTAGGCTCTCTAATGCCAATTAATATTGTACCACCGTCAGTGTTTGAAAATGCTGAAATTATCCTTGCTAGCATTTGAGGCGCGGTAATTCGCTCTTTGAATTCGACTGTTTGACTTTCACCATTTTTTATTAAATCTTCAATTATCAACTAAGCTTCCTCAAGTAACTAACACATGCTGTGACGTATTTCATTGTCCTAGCATATAAATCTTTTAGGTTTTTGACATAAATAAAATGTCGATTACCGCTCCATATTTATCATCAATACTTCGTATATATTCTTCTCCGCCATGTGGTTCTGGTGGATAAATACCAGTTTGTTCCTGCCAACGAGAAATAAGAGCAGAGAATATTTCATTTACTTTATGCGCTTGACGTAATAAATTAACTGTAAACTGTTTTGCAACACATCTACCTCTTTCTGTATTTAAATCCCACTCTGGTATTTGATCATTGTTGTGTATGAAGTCATTTCTATTTTTGAGGTAGTCCGAAAGCAGATTTTCAAGAGGCAGAGCTAGAGTTGCTCTTTCTTTCACTTTTCCAATGAAATAACCAAGAGCTTTTTTTCGCTCCTTTGCTTGGATAGAGTTTAGTTTTGCTAAGGTTAATGGATCATCATCTTGCAAGACATAGGTAGTAACAAAGCTAATACTTCTTTCCACAACCTGAATATAGGTAAGTGTGAATCCTATAAGAGAATATATGTCTTCGCTATTTGGTGATGTCATATTGAAACCTATCGTAGCCATAGGGAGCCCCAAACCTGCTCCTTTTTGCTGGCGGTTTAATGCTTTGTTAGGCACTGAATGGCACTATCCCAACTATAAAGCCTATTCCATTTGATCGACTCTTTCAGGTTAACTAGTGTCAGAACTCATTACCCTGCATCTCAGTTTCTGGTAGACAAGATGGCTACCGCTGGGGGTTTCAGCTCCCTGCGCGCTGCTTTATCACCAGATTGAAGAGGGGCATCTCAACAACAATTAGCTCCTCGGATAGTCTGATGAGTAGGGTATCAAACGCAAACCATTACAGTAAGCAAAAAGTTATCTATCAGACTGATTTCTTTCTCATTTTTTGATGAAGGTCAGCCTTGTAGGAAGAATTAAGGGAGGCTGCGGAGAGGCGTTGTTGATCAAATCCGTCGCTGGATGGCCGTTCCCCAACCCGTTGATACCACTCAATTCACTGGCTGGCGAACAGGCATACCAAGCCCTATCAGCTTGTTCATCACCTTCACGCCAGCCAGGATTTCGCCCACCTGGGCGTTGTAGTTCCGCAGGCTCAGCGTTGGCCCGATGAGTTGCTTGAACCGGTACATGGCGGTCTCGGCTATCGAGCGCTGGTGATAGCCGGAGTCTTTCTTCCATTGCTTCAGTTCACCGGCCTTGAGCGCCGTCACCGCCTCGTTGCGGGGATGGTCTTCCTCCCACGGTGCCGCATTTTTTCTCGGCGGTATGGTGGCTTTCGCCCCCTTCTTCTTCAGTAGCGCATGACAGGCCTTGGTGTCATACGCACCATCGGCGCTGACCTGTTTTATCTTGCGTCGTAAGGGGTTGAGCAACGTCGGTAACACCTCGTTATCCGCCACCGTCTCCAGGCTGACTTCGGCAGCGATGACCGCATGGGTTGTGGCATCCACCGCCAAGTGGAGCTTGCGCCACACTCGTCGCTTCTCCTTGCCGTGTTTGCGAATTTTCCATTCGCCTTCGCCATAGACCTTGAGGCCGGTGGCATCAATGACCAAGTGAGCCACCGGGCCTTGGCTGGGGAGGCGGTACTTGATGTCGACGGTCTTGGCGCGCTTGCTGATACAGCTATAGTCCGGCGACTGCAAAGGCACCGCCATCAGTTGGAACAACGAGTTAATGAAGCCTTCTAGCGCCCGCAGCGGCAACTTGAACAAGCCTTTTAGCATCAGGGCCGTCTCAATGGCGGTGTCACTGTAGTGGAAACCTCTCCCTCGGCGGCCATGGTGGACCAGGCAATGCCACTGCTTAATGGCTTGTTCGTCCATCCAGATGGTCAACGAACCGCGTTGCACCAAGGCTTGGTTGTACTGCTGCCAGTTGCTGATCTTGTGCTTGGACTTGCCCATCTGATGCTCTCGGAGACTGCGCTACAGGATCAGATCACCGAGATGACAGATAGTTCCCCGATTTGAGCAACAAGGCCCTGCGGAGACCATAGCAAAGGAGGGTATTCCTGATGAAGACCCATCGTGCAAGAGTGAGAAAACAACTAGGAGCGCTATTGCGCCCCCAGTCCTTTGAGTACCAGTTGCCGCCCCTCTGGTGTCAGCGAGCTCATCAAGCCCAGTACCAACTGGTTCGTGGTCTTGGCCGAAGGGCTTAGGTGTGGGCGAACGACAAGGTGGCCACCCAGCTGTGGCCACACTCGGTATCGGTGCACTGGCAGTAGAGATCCGAGACATCATCGCTCAGTCGGTTGGTCTTGGTAATGCGGCCCCGCTGGCCAGACACTTTGCAATAAACCCGCATTACACCCCCTTTTCTATCTAAATCAAAAGCCTATCTTGCCACGGCAAACTCTGATACCTACCATCCGACCTATTACACCGCCATCATCTGGCCGAAGCACGCTCGCTGGTCCGGCCATGGCACGGTACAGGCGCTCAAGACCAAAGAGGTCGATGACAAGCTCAAGCCGTTCGCCATCCTTTGCCCGAATCGGGATCTCATCTACTGGAACCAGAGCGGCCATATCAGTTCTGCTCCATCGAGCCGATCGAGCAATTCGCCTACCTGGCGCACACCTACCTGCTGGGCCTCGGCATCACCGATGAGCCCAACCCGCAGATGAGGAAATGAAACCAGAACGGTTCGATCAGATGCTGGGGCCCTCAATGGCCTTGGCACCAGATCGATACCATTTCTTGTTTATCCCGGCCTGTCAGAGCGCGTTGCGGCGCGGCCCGAACGGCAGGCGCCAGCGAAACAGGCTGTTGAGGGTGGCGCGCCACTGGTTGGGGCGTCCCAGGATCTGCTTTTGCAACCGGGTCTCTTCCTTCAGCATCGCCTCGTCGCTGCGGGCCCAGGCCTGGTTGTAGAGCTGCTTGATCCCCGCCAGTGCGTCCGGCGACTTGGTGATGAGGGTCTTCGCGAACTCCCGCGCCTCGGCCAGTGGATCGTCGCAGACCCGGCTCACCAGCCCGAGAGACTTGGCCTCAGGCGCCGGCAGCTCGCGTCCGCTCATGGCCAGCTCCATGGCGGTGTCCACCCCCATCAGGTTGCGCATGGTGACGCTGCCGCTCATGTCGGGGATGATGCCCCACTTGATCTCCATCACCGAGAAACGGCAGTCGGGGGTGCTGAAGCGAAAGTCGGCGCCGAGCGCAATCTGCAGCCCGCCGCCAAAGCAGACCCCCTGGGTCACGGCGATCACCGGCACCGGCAACTCGTGCCAGCCATAGGCCACCCGCTGGACCAGGTTGGTGGCTTCATCCGCCTCGCGTTTTAAGATCTCGAGCGCCGCCACCGGCTGCTTGAGCATGGATTTCACATCCAGCCCGGCACAAAAGGCCCGCCCCTCCCCGTGCAGGATCACCGCCCGCAACCCCTTGTGCTGGCGCAGCTGATCGAGAACACCGTCGATGGCGCTGAACATGGCCCTGTCCAGCGCATTGAGCTTGTCGCCCCGTGCCAGCATCACCTCGGCGATGCCGTCCCGGATCTCGCATTTGACCCTTGGTTTTTCCATTTTCCCCTGTCCTCTCCTGAGTTCACACTGGTCATACCACCACGTTATCAGAGTGTTATCGCCAGGTACAGCGAGGAGCCCGGTTTCCCCACTGCCGCGGCGCGTGCGACTAAAGTCGGCTGGCTGGCCAGGCGCCGCTTTGTCAGACTGGCTTGACGCCACCGGCCAAGGATTGCCATGACCAGCCTGTTCAACTTTGCCCGCCCGCCGTTTGACTGCCTGAGCGCAGAGGAGCGCCAACGGCTCGAGCAGCACCTCTCCATCTGCTACTTTCGCGCCGGCCAGCCAGTGCTCAAGGCGGGTGATGCGCCCCCCGGCCTCTATCTCGTCCTCAAGGGAGCGGTGGAGGAGTCGAGCCCTCATCATCAGTTTGGCGACTATGGCGAGGGGGACCTGTTCGACGTGCGCGCCCAGTTCGACGGCCACTGCCGCCACCAGTTCAGTGCGCTGGAAGATCTGCTCTGCCAGCTGATCCCCAGAGCCACCTTCATCGAGCTGTGCGAGGGCAACCCCGCCTTCGCCCGCTACTTCACCGCCAGCCTGGCACAGCGGCAACAACAGCAGGAGCAGCGCGCCCAGCTGGGGCAGAAGAATCTGGCGGAGTTCATCCTGACCCGCATCGAGCCCGGCCATCTGCAGCCGGCGCTCATCGTCGACAGCCGCCTGTCGCTCTTGGCCGCCACCGAGGCTATGGTGGCCAAGGGCACCGATTGCCTGCTCTACCCGGCCACGGACGGCAGCCTGAGTCTGGCAACCCGCAAGACCCTGCTGCACGCCCTGACGCTCAAGGGACTGCCGCTGACGACGCCGCTGGCGGTGCTGGATCCGACCCCGCTCATCGGCCTGCCGCTGGGCAGTTATCTGTTCGACGCCCTGCTGCTGATGACCCGTCATCGCATCAAGCGGCTGGTGGTCTGGCAGGGGCAGGCCGTGGCGGGGATCCTGCACCTGACCCAGGTGCTCGGTCTCTTCTCCACCCACTCCCATGTGCTGACCCTGCGCATCGCCCGCGCCGACACCCTGCCGGCGCTGGAAGCGGTGGCCCGGGAGCAGCAACAGCTGACCCGCTCGCTGTTCGGCCAGGGGATCCACACCGCCTTTTTGATGAAACTCATCGCCACCATCAACGAGCAGCTAATCGCCAAGGCCTTTGCGCTGCTGATCCCGCCCGCGGTGCAGGAGCGGGTCTGCCTGCTGATGCTGGGCTCGGAGGGGCGCGGCGAGCAGATCCTCAAAACCGATCAGGACAATGCCCTGATCCTGCCCGCCGACCTGCACTGGCCGACCCAGCAGGCCGACCTGGCCGCCTTCAGCGAACTGCTGGCCCGGCTCGGTTACCCACCCTGCCCCGGCCGGGTGATGGTCAACAATCCGGCCTGGGTGAGACCCCTGGCGCTCTGGCAGCAGGAGATCGAGCGGGCCTGCGTCGAGGCCAGTGAAGCAGACTTGCTCTGGCTCGCCACCCTGGCCGACGCCCACCCCATCGCCGGCGATCGTGCCCTGCTTCCTCCTCTTGCGCGCAAGTTGCGCGAGCAACTGACCGAGCGGGGAGATCTGCTGGCGGAGATGGTGCGACCGGCGGTGGCGTTTCATGCGCCGCTCACCCTGTTTGGCCGTCTGGAGCGAGCGCCGGAGGGACTGGATCTGAAACGCGGTGGCCTCTTCCCGCTGGTACACGGCATTCGCATGCTGGCGCTGGAAGCCGCCATTCTGGAGACCTCTACCCTGGCACGGATCGAGGCGCTGGTGACGGCCGGGCGGCTTAGCACCGGCTTTGGCGACAATCTGGCGGAGGCATTCAGGCTGTTCGTTCGCTTGCGGCTGCGCAGCCAACTCAAGGAGGGAGAGAGCCGGGTGCAGGTGAATGATCTCAGCCACGGCGAGCGGGATCTGCTGCGCCAGGCGCTGCATCAGGTGAAGAAGTTCCAGCAGTGGCTCACCTTGCACTTTCGTCTGAGGCAGTAGCCATGTTGAACCGCCTGCGCCGTTATTGGCATGGCCGCCGCGTTCAAGACCCGGCGTTTGCCCCGCTCTATGCCGACCCGCCCGCCGACGAGTGGGTGGCCCTCGACTTCGAAACCACCAGCCTGGATCCTGCCCAAGCCGAGATCGTCGCCATCGGCGCGGTGCGCATCCAGGGCAACCGGGTGCTGACCGGCGAGGCGCTGTCCATCCGGGTGCAAGCGCCGGCCAGCCTGAGCGAACATTCGGTGGTGATCCACGGTCTGCGCCATCAGGATCTGCAACAGGGCATGACGCTGGAAGCCGCGCTGCGCCTTCTGCTCGCCTTTATCGGCCCGCGCGAACTGGTGGGCTATCACATCGCCTACGACCTGCGCATCCTCAATCTCGCCTGCCAGCGATGCTGGGGGCTGACCCTGGCGCAGCGCGGGATAGAGGTGAGCCGGCTCTACCACGATCACCTCTATCGCCGCTATCCCGATGCCGCCATCGACCTGCATCTGGCCGCCATCAGCAGCCATCTGCGCCTGCCGGCCCTGCCCGCCCACGATGCCCTGAGTGACGCCATCACCGCCGCCCTCATCTTCTTGCGCCTCACCCGGGGCGGGCCACTGGCTTATCCCAAAGTCTAATTGTCCACAAATAACATTTGATTCACATTTTGCTTACATGAGCAGCCCTGCTGCTCGGTAGGGACCTCCCTTCATTCACCGTCGACACTCAATGTCATGGAGCACTGCAATGGAACAGCAACCGTATCTTCGGATCCAGCAAGATCCCAACTTCCAGGAGCTGGTCGCCAAGCGCCAGCGCTTTGCCTGGTCCCTCTCCATCCTGATGCTGGGGCTCTATCTGGCCTTCATCATGCTCATCGCCTTCGCCCCCGGCTGGCTGGGCACCCCCTTGAGCGAAGGGTCCACCATTACCCGCGGTATCCCGGTCGGCGTTGGCCTCATCGTCTCCTCCTTCGTGCTGACCGGCATCTATGTGTTTCGGGCCAACAGCGAGTTTGACGAACTGAACCAGAAGATCCTCAAGGGAGCCCAATCATGAAAGGCAAGTCTCTGCTGTTGCTGGCCACGCTGGCCTCCTCCCCCCTGCTGGCAGCCGATGCGCTGACCGGCGAGGTGCATCGCCAACCGCTCAATATCTCGGCCATCGTGATGTTCGTGATCTTCGTGGCGGCCACCTTGTTCATCACCTACTGGGCCTCCAAGCGCAACCGCTCGGCCTCCGACTACTACGCCGCCGGCGGGCGCATCACCGGCTTCCAGAATGGCCTGGCCATCGCCGGTGACTACATGTCCGCCGCCTCTTTCCTCGGCATCTCCGCGCTGGTCTACACCTCCGGCTACGATGGCCTGATTTACTCCATCGGCTTTCTGGTGGGCTGGCCCATCATCCTGTTCCTGATCGCGGAGCGGCTGCGCAACCTCGGCAAGTACACCTTTGCCGACGTGGCATCCTATCGCCTCAAACAGACCGAGGTGCGCACCCTCTCCGCCAGCGGCTCGCTGGTGGTGGTCGCCCTCTACCTGATCGCCCAGATGGTGGGCGCCGGCAAGCTGATCGAGCTGCTGTTCGGCCTGCAATACCATGTGGCCGTGGTGCTGGTCGGCATTCTGATGGTGCTCTACGTGCTGTTCGGCGGCATGCTGGCCACCACCTGGGTGCAGATCATCAAGGCGGTGATGCTGCTCTCCGGTGCCAGCTTCATGGCCATCATGGTGATGAAGTCGGTCAACTTCGACATCGGTACCCTGTTCAGTGAAGCGGTCAAGGTGCACGAGAAGGGCATCGCCATCATGAGCCCGGGTGGCCTGGTCGCCGATCCCATCTCCGCCATCTCGCTGGGTCTGGCCCTGATGTTCGGCACCGCCGGCCTGCCCCACATCTTGATGCGCTTCTTCACCGTGAGTGACGCCAAGGAAGCGCGCAAGAGCGTGTTCTACGCCACCGGCTTTATCGGCTACTTCTACATCCTGACCTTCATCATCGGCTTTGGCGCCATCCTGCTGGTCAGCACCAACCCGGACTTCAAGGATGCCACCGGCGCCCTGCTGGGCGGCACCAACATGGCCGCCATCCACCTGGCCGATGCTGTGGGCGGCAGCCTGTTCCTCGGCTTCATCTCCGCCGTAGCATTTGCCACCATCCTGGCGGTGGTGGCCGGGCTGACCCTGGCCGGTGCCTCTGCGGTCTCCCACGATCTCTATGCCAGCGTCATCAAGAAGGGCAAGGCCAACGAAGCCGACGAGCTGCGCGTCTCCAAGTACACCACTGTGGTGCTGGGTGTGGTCGCCATTGGTCTCGGCATCCTGTTCGAGAAGCAGAACATCGCCTTCATGGTGGGGCTGGCCTTCTCCATCGCCGCCAGCTGCAACTTCCCGGTGCTGTTCCTCTCCATGTTCTGGTCTCGCCTGACCACTCGTGGCGCCGTCTACGGCGGCTGGTTGGGGCTGGTGAGCGCGGTCAGCCTGATGATCCTGGGCCCGACCGTGTGGGTGAAGGTGCTGGGCCATGCTCAGGCCATCTTCCCCTACGAGTACCCCGCTCTCTTCTCCATGGCGGTGGCCTTCGTCGGGATCTGGCTGTTCTCGGTCACCGACAAGTCGCAAAATGCGCTCGACGAGCACGCCAAGTTCTTCCCGCAGTTCGTCCGCTCCCAGACCGGACTGGGGGCAGCCAGCGCCAGCTCCCACTGAACCTTCGATTGACGGTTGCAAGCCGGCCCCCAGGCCGGCTTTTTTCATGCCGACAGGCAATGGCCAGCACCCGTTGCAATCGGAACGATGCGGCCATCGCCGCCAGGGGGCGCAAGCGCTCGCCACCACCCTCTCTATCCCCTCTGCAATAGGCCCGGATCACAGTTCTTGCTAAAACTTTCGGGGGATCTGTGCCATAATGCGCGCCATTTGACAGACCAACCGGGACATTCCAGTGCTTTCAAGCAACAACATCACCATGCAGTTCGGCGCCAAGCCGCTGTTTGAGAACATCAGCGTCAAGTTTGGCGGCGGCAACCGCTACGGCCTTATCGGCGCCAACGGCTGTGGCAAGTCCACCTTTATGAAGATCCTCGGCGGCGATCTGGAGCCCACTGGCGGTAATGTGAGCCTGGACGTCAACGAACGCATCGGTAAGCTGCGTCAGGATCAGTTCGCCTACGAAGAGATGCGCGTACTGGACGTGGTCATGATGGGTCACACCGAGCTGTGGGCCGCCATCGCCGAGCGCGATGCCATCTACGCCAACCTGGAAGCGACCGACGACGACTACATGAAGGCTGCCGAGCTGGAAGGCCTGGTCGCCGAGTACGACGGCTATACCGCTGAATCCCGCGCAGGCGAGCTGCTGCTGGGTGCCGGCATTCCCATCGAGCAGCACAACGGCCCGATGAGCGAAGTGGCACCAGGCTGGAAACTGCGGGTGCTGCTGGCACAGGCGCTGTTCTCCAACCCCGACATCCTGTTGCTGGACGAACCGACCAACAACCTGGACATCAACACCATTCGCTGGCTGGAACAGGTGCTCAACGATCGCGAGAGCACCATGATCATCATCTCTCACGACCGTCACTTCCTGAACTCCGTCTGTACCCACATGGCGGATCTGGACTACGGCGAGCTGCGCGTCTACCCGGGCAACTACGATGAGTACATGACGGCCGCCACCCAGGCCCGTGAGCGCCTGCTGGCCGACAACGCCAAGAAGAAGGCCCAGATCGCCGATCTGCAATCCTTCGTGTCGCGTTTCAGCGCCAACGCCTCCAAGTCCAGCCAGGCCACCTCCCGCCTCAAGCAGATCGACAAGATCAAGATTGAGGAAGTGAAGGTCTCCAGCCGGCAGAACCCCTTCATCCGCTTCGAGCAGGAGAAGAAGCTCTACCGCAACATCCTGGAGATCGAAGGCGTCTCCAAGGGCTATGGCGAGGCTCCGCTGTTCAAGGGCCTCAACATGATGCTGGAAGTGGGCGAGAAGGTCGCAATTCTGGGTACCAACGGGATCGGTAAATCCACCCTGATCAAAACCCTGGTGGGCGCGCTGGCACCGGACACCGGCACCATCAAGTGGTCCGAAAACGCCCAGATCGGTTACTACGCCCAGGATCACGCCGAGGACTTCGACACCGATCTCAACGTGTTCGACTGGATGGCCCAGTGGAAACAGGAGAACGAAGACGAGCAGGCGGTACGTTCCGTTCTGGGCCGTCTGCTGTTCTCCCAGGACGACATCAAGAAGCCGGTCAAGGTGCTGTCAGGTGGTGAGCAGGGCCGCATGCTGTTTGGCAAGCTGATGATGCAGCGCCCCAACATCCTGATCATGGATGAGCCGACCAACCACCTGGACATGGAATCCATCGAATCCTTGAACCTGGCGCTGGAGATGTACAAGGGCACCCTGATCTTCGTCTCCCACGACCGTGAGTTCGTCTCCTCCCTGGCGACCCGCATCCTGGAGCTGACTGAAAATGGCATCCGCGACTTCGGCGGTACCTACGAGGATTACCTGCGCACCCAGGGCGTGGTATAACCCCCTCCTGCCCGCACATCCCGTCAATGAAAACCGGCACCTCAGTGCCGGTTTTTTTTATGCCTGCGATTCTGCTGAACGACGCGGATCATCCCGTGCGTCATATCCCCTTCCCCCTGCCAAGACTGGATTGTCATCCCGCCAGAAAGGAGACCAAACAGGCCTTGCAGATAAAAAAACGGCCCCATCAAGGGGCCGTTTTCACATCGATTGGAGTCGGTTCGACTTATTCGACCGTGGCTTCCACATCGGTGAAGTACTCGATCTTGGCAGACTTGCGCAGCTCGTCGATAAGAGACTTATAGCTCACCTGAGCCTTTCCCTGACCCAGCTGGCCTTGCAGCAGCTTGGCCATGCCAGACGGCTCCTTGGCGACAGTCACCTTGTCCAGGGCCACCACTACGCGGTCGCCGTTGGCTTCGGTCACCAGCTCGACGCTCGGCTTGCCGTCGATCGGATGAGGCATGCGGAAGGCCTGTGCCACCAGGTTCTGATCCAGATCCTGAGCGAAGCGGGCTACCCCGTCATGATTCTCCACCTTCAGACCCAGCGCGGTCAGCTCGGCCTGGATATTCTCGCCAGCCTTGAGCTTGTCCAGCAGACCCT
The DNA here is from genome assembly GCF_049860615.1 of Aeromonas sp. FL131. Lineage (NCBI taxonomy): Bacteria > Pseudomonadati > Pseudomonadota > Gammaproteobacteria > Aeromonadales > Aeromonadaceae > Aeromonas > Aeromonas sp. FL131. The sequence continues at coordinate 1,587,015 of NZ_CP187595.1, read as the reverse complement.
GCGCCTTGCCACGGGCCACTTCACTGGCCTTGTCGTGCTTGATGGCTGCAATCACCTGCTCCTTGATCTCCGCCAGCGGTTTGGCCGCTTTCGGCTGGTGACCGGTGATGTGCATGACCAGCGCCTTGCCATCCGCCAGCTCGATCACGTCGGAGTTGGTGTTGTCATCGCGCAGCTGCTCGGAGAAGGCGGCGGAGAGTACCTTGGGATCGTTCAGCGGTGCCGGTGCATCAGCCTGGCTGAAGTAACCGGTGGACTGCACCTTCAGACCCATGGTGTCGGCGGTCAAGTCCAGCGAATCCGGGTTCTCGAAGCTGCTGTCGGCCATCTTCTGCTGCTCGGCAAAGAACAGCTCCTTGGCCTTGTCTGCCTGCAGACGGCTGATGGTCTCTGCTTTCACATCGGCAAACGGCTTGGTCTGGGCCGGTTCAACCCCCAGCAGCTTGATGACGTGGAAACCGAACGGGCTCTTCACCACGGTGGAGAGATCGCCGGCCTTGGCCAGTGCAAACGCGGCCTTCTCGAACGCCGGATCCATCACCCCTTTCTCGAACCAATCCAGCTCGCCGCCTTTTTTGGCGGAGAAGGTATCGGATGAGTCAGCCTTGGCCAGCGCGGCGAAATCGTCACCGGCCTTGGCTTTGGCCAGCACGGCCTCGGCCTTCTGCTCGGCGGCTTTCTCGTCCTTGCCGAACGGGATCAGGATGTGAGCCACATGACGACGCTCGGCACGCTGGAACAGATCCTGGTGCTGATCGTAGTAATCCTGGGCATCCTGCTCGCTCACCTTGACGTCTTTGCCGAGGGTGGCAGCGTCCAGCAGCAGGTAGTCGACCTTGACCTGCTCGTCATTCATGAAGTGGCTGCTGTTGGCCTTGTAGTACTGCTCCACCTCTTCATCGGAGACTTTCACATCCCCCAGGTAGGCAGATGCGGCCAGGCGCACCAGACGCAGATCGCGAGTCTGGTTGTAGAGCTTGTCCAGTTGCTCGGCTTCGCCCTTGAGTGCAAATTCGGTGCCCAGCAGGGCGCCCATCAGTTGCTGGCGAACCATGTCCTGGCGCAGGGAGTCACGGAACATCTCCGGGGTCATGCCGGCGCGGCGGATCAGCTGCAGATAGCGATCGTTGTTGAACTTGCCATCTTCGGCAAACTCGGGCATGGCGACGATGGCCTGCTTGATCTGCTCATCGCTGACGCGCAGACCCAGTTCACGGGCCTTGCTGTCGAACAGGGCCTGATCGATCAGACGGTCCAGCACGCCACGGCGGAACTGCTTCATGTAGTCAGGATTGGCGGCCAACTGGCTGAAAGACTCCCCCATTTGGGATTCCATGCGGGCCCGCTCGTTGCGATAGGCATTTTCCAGCGCAGCGGAGCTGATGTCATTGCCGTTGACGGTGGCGGGGGCGGTACGAGCCGGGCCGTTGAGGTAGCTACCTACACCGGCCAAGGCAAAGGAGAGGATGATCAGGCCCAAGATAACCTTGGCTACCTTGCCCTGCGCCCCTTCGCGTAGTTTATCCAACATCATGTTTGTACTTATGCTCCCGAACTCGATGGGCGTAAATAATGAAAAGGCGCACCGATTGCGATGCGCCTTGGTCAATCAGTATGAGGGAGAGCCCTCTCACTTGTCTGGTCTGTGACCAAGGACGGTGGCCGATGTGATATCAGCGCCCGGCTTAGTTGACAGCGTCTTTCAGGGCCTTACCGGCTTTGAAGGCAGGAACTTTACCAGCGGCGATTTCGATGGTCGCGCCAGTTTGCGGGTTACGGCCAGAACGGGCAGCACGCTCGCGCACGGCGAAAGTACCGAAACCCACCAGAGCAACCTGGTCACCCTCTTTCAGGGCTTCACCCACGGCGTCAATGAAAGCATCCAGCGCACGGCCAGCAGCGGCTTTGGAGATATCAGCACCGTCTGCAATCTTGTCAATCAGTTGAGATTTATTCACTCTTATATTCCCCTTTTATCGAACATCGCTGCGGCGCCGATTTCCCTGGCCACAACAAGTGGAGGTTTTATAGCAAGCCTCCTGATCAGTTGCAAGTGACAATCTAGCGCAAACCCGCGCCACATCACGCATTGCGACTCATCATGAGTACCCGATCGGTGGTCAAGGCTACTTCCGTTATCCGGCGCATGCAAGCCTTAACCACCCCCCGAATGCGCCAAATTTGCGGCGCATCAACATTTACACGACAGAAACGCGCTCAAACCCTTGCGGATTGTCCTGCAACGCCAGTTCCAGCACCTCGTCAATCCAGCGAACCGGATAGATTTCAAGGTCTTGTTTGACGTTGTCCGGGATCTCCTCGAGGTCACGCTCGTTCTCTTTCGGGATCAGCACCCGCTTGATGCCACCGCGATGGGCGGCCAGCAGCTTCTCTTTGAGGCCGCCAATCGGCAGCACTTCGCCGCGCAGGGTGATCTCCCCCGTCATGGCCACATCAGCACGAACCGGATTACCGGTCAAGCTGGAGACCAGGGCGGTACACATGGCGATACCGGCGCTCGGACCGTCTTTCGGGGTCGCCCCTTCCGGTACGTGCACGTGGATATCGCGCTTCTCGTAGAAGTCGGCATTGATGCGCAGCTTCTCGGCACGGGCCCGTACCACCGTCATGGCGGCCTGGATGGACTCCTGCATCACGTCACCCAAGGAACCTGTGTAGGTGAGTTTGCCCTTGCCCGGCATGTTGGTGGTCTCGATGGTGAGCAGATCGCCCCCCACTTCGGTCCACGCCAGACCACACACCTGACCAACCTGGTTCTGATCGGTGGCCTTGCCGTAGTCAAAGCGCTGCACCCCGAGGAACTCCTTGAGGTTGGCCTGATTGACCTGAACATGCTTGATGCTCTTGTCCAGCAGGATGCGCTTGACCGCTTTGCGACAAATCTTGGAGATCTCGCGCTCCAGACTACGCACCCCCGCCTCGCGGGTGTAGTAGCGGATCACCCCGACCAGAGCGGAATCCTCGATGGTGATCTCGGACTCTTTCAGGCCGTTGCGCTGGATCTGCTTGGAGACCAGATGCTGCTTGGCGATGTTGAGCTTCTCATCTTCGGTGTAACCGGAGAGGCGGATCACTTCCATCCGGTCCAGCAGCGGACCCGGAATGTTCATGGAGTTGGAGGTGGCCACGAACATCACGTCCGACAGGTCATAATCCACTTCCAGATAGTGATCGTTGAAGCTGTTGTTCTGCTCGGGATCCAGCACTTCCAGCAGGGCTGAGGCGGGATCGCCACGCATGTCCGAACTCATCTTGTCGATTTCATCGAGCAGGAACAGCGGATTCTTCACGCCGACTTTCGCCATCTTCTGGATGAGCTTGCCGGGCATGGAACCGATATAGGTACGGCGGTGACCGCGGATCTCCGCTTCGTCACGCACCCCGCCCAGCGCCATGCGCACATATTTGCGACCGGTCGCCTTGGCGATGGACTGACCGAGCGAGGTCTTGCCCACGCCGGGAGGTCCTACCAGACAGAGGATGGGGCCCTTGAGCTTGTTGACGCGCGCCTGCACCGCCAGATACTCGAGAATGCGATCCTTGACCTTCTCCAGGCCATAGTGATCGGCATCCAGCACCTCTTGCGCCTTGCCCAGGTCTTTCTTGACCTTGGAGCGCGCCTTCCACGGCACCTGTACCATCCAGTCGACGTAGCTGCGCACCACGGTGGCCTCGGCCGACATGGGCGACATCATCTTCAGCTTGGCGAGCTCGGCCTGCGCCTTCTCACGGGCATCTTCCGGCATGCCGGCCTCTTCAATCTTGCGATTGAGGGCTTCGAATTCATCCGGACTGTCTTCCAGCTCACCCAGCTCTTTCTGGATGGCCTTCATCTGCTCGTTGAGATAGTACTCGCGCTGGCTCTTCTCCATCTGCTTCTTGACCCGGGAGCGGATGCGTTTCTCGACCTGCAGCAGGTCAATCTCCGACTCCATCATGGCCATCAGAAACTCGATGCGCTCGGACACGGAGGCGATTTCCAGCACCTTCTGCTTGTCTTCGAGCTTGAGCGGCATGTGGGCGGCCATGGTATCGGCCAGGCGCGCCGCATCGTCGATCGCCGAAATCGAGGTGAGCACCTCGGGCGGGATCTTCTTGTTGAGCTTGATATAGCCTTCGAACTGACCGATGGCGGAGCGCACCAGCACATCCTGGTCCTTCTCCTCAATCGCCTTGGAGGCGATGTAGTGCGCCTCGCCAACGAAGAAGTCCCGGTCGTCGATCATCCGCTCAAGACGGGCACGCTGACCCCCTTCCACCAGCACCTTGACGGTGCCATCGGGCAGCTTGAGCATCTGTAGAATATTGGCCACTGTCCCGACGGAGAAGATCTCCTCCACCGTCGGCTCATCGGTTGACGCATCCTTCTGGGCCACCAGCAGAACTTTCTTGTCCTGCTCCATGGCCGCTTCCAGACAGCGAATGGATTTTTCCCGCCCCACAAAGAGTGGAATGACCATGTGGGGGTAAACCACCACGTCACGAAGAGGCAGGACGGGAATCTCGATGCGTTCTGAACGCTCTAGGTTCATATATGTCCTCTCGGCTTGTTATACCGTTGGCAAAGCGCTTGGCTGAGTATATGGGGGCGCTTAGATGAGATTCAATCGCCGAAACCGCAAAAAGCATGAAAGGGGCAAAAAGCCCCTTTCATTTGATTAAAAATCAGACAGTTACTCTGATGCGGCGGCATGGGTCTCGGGATTTTCGTAGATCATCAAGGGCGCGGAGTCCCCCTTGATCACGGTTTCGTCGATCACCACCTTGCTGACACCGTCCAGCGACGGCAGGTCATACATGGTATCGAGCAACACGGCTTCCACGATGGAACGCAGACCGCGGGCGCCGGTTTTACGCTCCATCGCCTTGCGGGCGATGGCGTTCAACGCGTCGTCACGGAACTCCAGCTCCACCCCTTCCAGATCGAACAGCGCGGCATACTGCTTGGTCAGCGCATTCTTCGGCTCTTTCAGGATCTGGATGAGGGCAGCCTCGTCCAGCTCGGTCAGGGTCGCGACCACCGGCAGACGGCCGATGAACTCGGGGATCAGACCGTACTTGATCAGATCTTCCGGCTCCACCTTGGCAAAGCTCTCGCTCAAGGTCGCCTTGGCGCTCTTGGACTTGACCTCGGCACCAAAGCCGATGCCGGTGCCCTTGACGGAGCGCTGCTCGATCACCTTGTCCAGACCGGCAAAGGCGCCACCGCAGATGAACAGGATCTTGGAGGTATCAACCTGCAAGAACTCCTGCTGCGGGTGCTTGCGACCACCTTGCGGTGGCACGGAAGCAATGGTCCCTTCGATCAGCTTGAGCAGGGCCTGCTGTACCCCTTCCCCGGACACGTCGCGGGTGATGGAGGGGTTGTCCGACTTGCGGGAGATCTTGTCGATCTCGTCGATGTAGACGATGCCGCGCTGGGCCTTCTCTACGTCGTAGTCGCACTTTTGCAGCAGCTTCTGGATGATGTTCTCCACGTCCTCGCCCACATAACCGGCTTCGGTCAGGGTGGTGGCGTCGGCCATGGTAAAGGGAACGTCCAGCAGACGAGCCAGGGTTTCAGCCAGCAGGGTCTTGCCGCTGCCGGTCGGACCGATCAGCAGGATGTTGGATTTGCCCAGCTCCACACCACCGGACTCGCTGCCGCTGCGCAGCCGCTTGTAGTGGTTGTAGACGGCTACCGCCAGCACCTTCTTGGCGTACTCCTGCCCGATCACATAGTCATCCAGATGAGCGCGGATTTCATGAGGGGTCGGCAGCTCGCTACCATCGCGCTTGGGCGAGATCTCGCGGATCTCTTCGCGGATGATGTCGTTGCACAGCTCGACACACTCATCACATATGTAGACGGAAGGGCCAGCGATCAGCTTGCGCACTTCATGCTGGCTTTTGCCGCAAAAAGAGCAGTAGAGCAGCTTATCACCCTCACCCTTGCGTTTTTCTGTCATTCAGCAACCTCGTTTTATCAATAGAGGATGGATTGTCCTGTTGAGTTTACAACAGTCCGGAACACCCTGCCCATGCCTGATCTGCCGATTGAGGGCATCATCAAACCAGATGATGCCCTCGACGATGGTACGGGCTAGCTCGTGGCTCAGCCGCGGCGGCTCAGGACACCGTCAACCAGGCCATAGGCCACGGCCTGCTCGGCCGACATGAAGTTGTCACGGTCGGTGTCACGCTCGATGGTGGCCATGTCCTGACCGGTATGGAAGGCCAGACGCTCGTTCAGGGTATTCTTGATCTTCAGGATCTCCTGGGCATGGATCTGGATATCAGATGCCTGGCCCTGGAAACCGCCCAGCGGCTGGTGGATCATCACGCGGGCATTGGGCAGGCAGAAACGCTTGCCCTTGGCACCACCGGCCAGCAGGAAGGCACCCATGGAGCAGGCCTGCCCCATGCACACCGTGCTGACGTCCGGCTTGATGAACTGCATGGTGTCATAAATGGACATACCGGCCGTGACGGCCCCACCCGGAGAGTTGATGTAGATGCTGATGTCCTGATCCGGATTTTCAGACTCCAGGAACAGCAGCTGAGCCACCACCAGATTCGCCATGTGATCTTCAACCTGACCGGTCAGGAAGATCACCCGTTCCTTCAGCAGACGAGAATAGATGTCGTAGGAACGCTCCCCTTTCGCGGTTTGCTCTACCACCATCGGGATGAGCGCATTGCGTGGGGATTCAGTCACATCGTTATAGTTCTTGTACATAAGGCATTGTCCCTAAAATAAAATGGCCCGAGTGGAGATCACACGAGCCATTATACTTAACAGTCTTGACCTTAAGTCAAATGTTCTTAGGCAGCGGCACCGGACTTGTTGATCACTTCGTCAAATGCAACTTCCTTCTCGGTCACCTGGGCCTTGGACAGGATCAGGTCGATGGCTTGATCTTCAACTGCCAGGTTGCGAACGCCGTTCAGCATCTGTTCGTTCTTCTGGTAGTACTCGATCACTTCCTTCGGATCTTCGTAGGCAGTGGCCATGGATTCGATGATGCTGTTGACACGCGCTTCATCAGCCTTGATCTCGTTGGTACGGATCACGTCGCCCAGCAGCAGACCTACGCGTACACGACGCTCGGCCTGGCCCTGGAACAGCTCGGCCGGCAGTTCAGGAGCGTTGCCGCCCTGGAAGCCACCGAAACGCTGCAGCGCCTGCTGACGCAGGGCATCGATTTCCTGAGCAACGGCAGCCTTCGGCAGATCGATCTGGTTGGCTTCAACCAGACCGTTCAGAACCTGCTCTTTCACGCTGTTTTTCAGGGCTTGAGCCAGTTCGCGCTCCATGTTCTTGCGCACTTCGGCTTTCAGCTCTTCAACGTTGCCGCTCTCGATGCCGAAACGCTTGACGAACTCTTCGGTCAACTCAGGCAGGATCTGCTCTTCAACCTTGTTCAGCTTGGAAGCGAACTTGGCGGCTTTGCCTTTCAGGTTTTCAGCGTGGTAGTCAGCCGGGAAGGTCACGTCGATGGTGAACTCGTCGCCTGCTTTCTTGCCCAGGATGGCGTCTTCGAAGCCCGGGATCATGCGACCGGCACCCAGTACCAGGTTGAAGCCTTCGGCCTTGCCGCCGTCGAACTCTTCACCGTCGATGGAACCGACGAAGTCCATGGTCACACGCATGCCATCGGCAGCGGCGGCGTCCACTTCACTCCAGGTAGCGTGCTGCTTGCGCAGGGTGTCGATCATGTTGGCCAGATCTTCATCCTTCACGGTAGCAACCGGCTTCTCGACCTTGATGGTCTCGAGGCCAGCCACTTCAAACTCGGGGTACACTTCGAAGGTCGCGGTGAATTCGAAGTCCTGACCTTCCTGGATCTCTTTCGGATCCATGGTCGGGGCACCGGCCGGGCTCAGTTTGTTTTCGATGATGGCCTTGATGAAGTTGCTCTGCATCATTTCGTCAGCAACGCGAGCATGAGCCATGGCGCCGAACATCTTCTTGATGATGGCAACCGGAGCCTTGCCAGGACGGAAACCGTCGATGCGACGGGTTTTGGCCAGGCCGTTCAATTCTTTGCGCACGGCGGCGTCAACGGTAGCGGCCGGTACGGTGATGGTAAGACGGCGTTCCAGACCCTGGGTTGTCTCTACAGAAACTTGCATTCTTCTACCTCGTTCAACTCAGCACTGCGTGCTGACCCTTTATTGCCCCTGGGCAAAGCCCGGAGTCTTCCTGTTTATAAAGACAACGACTGTCTTTGTGATGAGAAAATATGACGCGACATTATAGCGGCGCACTTTGATCGAGTCGAGCCACACGTCCCCCAACCGGGCAGGGGATGGCACAATTCCCGCCAAACTGCCCCTTATATGGGGAATAGCGGAGCCGACTTCAAGCACACAAGCCGCAAGAATTTGCACTTGCTCACCTTTTTTCGTGCAAGAGCCTACTTTTTCACCTCATATCTCTCCATCGCGGTCTCTTTTCGCCCCCTGCGACCCAAATTGTCCACCCCGCCCCTTCAACCATTGCGTCCATGACCATCGCTCGTTATGGTGGCAGCCATCTTGATAAGTCTGGAGTCACCGACATGGCCTTTTTCCGCTTCTTGTTCAATCTGCTCTGGTTCGTACTGGGAGGCGTCTTCATGGGGCTGGCCTGGTGGCTGGCCGGGCTGATCTGTTTTATCTCCCTCATCGGGATCCCCTGGGGACGCGCCTGCTTCGTCATCGGCACCTTTACCTTCTTCCCGTTTGGCAAGCAGGCGGTCAACCGCAAGACCATGACCGGTCTGAGCGACATGGGTACCGGCACCATGGGGCTGATTGGCAACATCATCTGGTTCGTGCTGATCGGGATCTGGCTGGCCATCGGCCACATCGCCTCGGCGCTGGCCTGCTTCGTCACCATCGTCGGCATCCCGTTCGGCATCCAGCACCTCAAGCTGGCGCTCATCAGCCTGGCCCCCATCGGCCAGATGATCGTCACCAATCAGGAGGCCGAATCCGGTCGTTATATTCGCTGAAGGCGATGCCGTCAGCCGTAAAAAAGGGCAGACTAGGGTCTGCCCTTTTTCATTGCCATCTTTGAGGTCATCCATGCTGCCCAGCCACTTCTTCGCCAATCTCGCCCGCATGAAGCTCATCTATCGCTGGCCGCTGATGCGCAACATCCAGCCCGAAAACATCGCAGAGCACAGTCTGCAGGTGGCCATGGTGGCCCACGCCCTCGGCCTCATCAAAAACCGGCTCTTTGGCGGCAACGTGGATGCCGATCGCGCCGCCGTCATGGCCCTCTATCACGACAGCAGCGAGGTGCTGACCGGCGATCTGCCCACGCCGGTCAAGTACTTCAATCCCGAGATTGCCCGCGAATACAAGAAGATTGAGCTGGCCGCCGAGCAGCGCCTGCTGGGCATGTTGCCGCCCGAGCTGGTCGAGGATTTTCGCCCGCTGCTCGATTCGGCAGCCCAGGATGGCGAACTGGCCAGACTGGTGAAGGATGCCGACACCCTCTGCGCCTATACCAAGTGCCTGGAAGAGATTAACGCCGGCAACCGGGAGTTCGAGCCGGCGCGCAAGCGCCTCGAGCAGATGCTGGCGGCCCGGATGAGCGACGAGATGCGCTACTTCATCGATATCTTCGTGGCGAGCTTCTCGTTGCCGCTGGATGAACTCAACGCCCACTAAACCAGACATCCCCCCAAAACAGCAGGGCCCGCCGGTTTGCACCGGCGGGCCCTTCGTTTTTATCAGCAGCAAGATGCCGCCTATCAGTGCCCCAGCTCGCGGGACGGCACCAGCCCGCTTGCCCGCCAGGCGGGGTAGAGGGTGGCCAGCAGGCTCATCAGGATGGCGGCGCCGGTCACGATGAGCAAGTCCTGCATGTGCAGCTCGGTCGGCAGGAAGTCGATGAAGTAGATGTCCGGGTTGAGGAAACGGTGGCCAATGAGCTTCTCGATGCCCCCCAGGATCTGGGTCAGCTTGCTGGAGAGCAGGCCGCCCAGCAGGGCGCCGAGCAAGGCACCCGCCACCCCGTTCACCATCCCCTGAATGACGAAGGTGAGCCGGATCTGGCCCGGGCTCGCCCCCATGGTCTTCAAGATGGCTATTTCGCTGCGCTTCTCGTTCACCGCCATTACCAGGGTGGAGACGATGTTGAAACAGGCCACCGCCACCACCATCAGCATCACCACGTACATCACGGTGCGCACCATCTGGATGTCCTGATAGAGATAACCCTGGCGGCTCATCCAGCTGCTGATGTAGACGTAGTGCGGGAACTTCTGGGCGGCCGCCACCGTGATGGACTGCGCCTTGAGCACGTCGTTCACCTTGAGGCTGAAGCCCTCCACCGCACTGCCCATGCCGGTGATGGCCTGGGCATCCGCCAGATGCATGAAGCCGAGCACCCCATCGAGCTGGCCGCCGATCTCGAGCAGCCCCACCACGGTGAGAGACTCGCGCTTCGGGTTCTTGATGCCAGCGGCATCGCCGCCCTGGGGCAGCAGCAGGGTGACAGTATCCCCTATCTTGACCCCCAGCTTGTCGGCGATGGTCTTGCCGAGGATGAGGCCGTGCTCGCCGGCTTCCAGCTCGCGCAGACCCCGGCCCGTCATGTAGTTGCCCGCATCGGACAGATTGGCTTCAAGCTCCGGCAGCACGGCGCGCACCTGCAGCCCTTTGAGGGCACTGCCGTGCTCCAGCAGGCCGTCGAGCCGGATCACCGGGGCGGCAGCCTCCACCCCGGGCTGGGCCAGCAGGTAGTCCCGCAGCTTGGGCCAGTTGGGGAGCGGTGCCTCCATCCCCATCAGCTCACCGTGGGGCACCACGGAGAGCACCCGGTTCTTGAGTTCCCGCTCAAAGCCGTTCATGGCGGAGAGCCCCAGAATAAGCGCCATCACCCCGAGGGCGATACCGATGAGGGAGGAGGCGGAGATAAAGGCGATGAAGCCGTTGCGACGGCGGGAGCGGCTGTAACGCAGGCCCAGAAACAGGGGCAGCGGTTTGAACATCAGGCGACCTCCGCCATCACGCCGCTCACCAGGGTCACCCGGCGATGGAGCTTGGCTGCCAGGCTGAGATCGTGGGTCACCACCACGAACGCGGTGCCGAGCTCGCGGTTGAGCTCGCAGAGCAGCTCATAGACGGCGGTGGCGCTGGCGTGATCCAGGTTGCCGGTGGGCTCGTCCGCCAGCACCAGGCTGGGTTCGTTGACCAAGGCACGGGCGATGGCCACCCGCTGGCGTTCGCCACCGGAGAGTTCGGACGGTCGGTGGTTGAGACGGTGGGAGAGCCCTACCCGCCCCAGCATCCGGCTCGCCTTGTCGGTCGCGCTCTTCACCGACTCACCGGCGATCAGCAGCGGCATGGCAGCATTTTCCAACGCGGTGAACTCGGAGAGCAGGTGGTGGAACTGGTACACAAAACCCAGCTCCTGATTGCGAAACTTCGCCTGGGTGCGGCTGTCCCAGCGATGGATGTCCTGCCCCTTGAACAACACGGCGCCGCTGGAGGGGTTGTCGAGCGCCCCCATCAGGTGCAGCAGGGTGGTCTTGCCGGAGCCCGAGCTGCCCACCACCGCCAGCATCTCGCCGGGCGCCACGCTAAGATCGATGCCCTTGAGTACCTGGGTCTCCAGATCGCCCTCTTTGTAGACATGGTTGAGGGCCTGACAGCGCAGCAGCGGCTCGCAGGAGACGGATTGATTCATAAAGGAGGCTCCACTTGCACCTGTAACAACGCCGGCGCCGGCAGCAACACCGGCACCAGTAACAACAGAAGATGAATTATTCATAACGCAGCGCCTCGGCCGGTTTGACCCGGGCCGCACGGGCCGCCGGGTAGAGGGTGGCGCTGAAGCTGAGCAGCACGGCACCCAGCAAAATGGTCACGACCTGAGCGGGTTCGACGATGACCGGCAAGCCCGAGCCGCCAGCCGTCATGTAGAGGTTGAGCCCCACCGCATCGAGCAAGGGGTTGAGCCCCATGGAGAGCGCCAGCCCCGCCAGACCGCCGAACAGGGCGCCGATGACGCCGCTGGAGGCCCCCAGCACCATGAAGATCTTGACGATGCCGGTCTCGCTCATGCCCATGGTGCGCAGGATGGCCACCTCCCCTTCCTTGTCGGTCACCACCATCACCAGGGCGGAGAGGATGTTGAAGGTGGCGACCGCGATGATCAGCACCAGCATCAGCCCCATCATCCGCTTCTCCATGGCCACCGCCTGGAACAGCTCGCCGCGCTCGCGGCGCCAGTCCTGCCACTCCAGCCCGTCCGGCAGCGCCGTCTTCACCACCTGATCAGCGGCGAAGGGGTCATCCAGCCAGAGGCGGATGCCGCCCACCTGATCCGCAGGCAACCGCAGCATGCGCTGGGCATCCCCCAGCGCAATCAGGGCGACCTGGCTGTCCACGTCGGCACCGACCCCGAAGATGCCGGAGACGGTAAAGAGACGCTGGGCCGGTACCCGGCCAAACGGGGTGAAGCGGGTGCCTTCGGTCAGGATCAGACGGACCTGGTCGCCCATGGAGACCTTGAGGCGATTGGCCACCCCCTGCCCCAGCACTATGTGGTATTCGCCGGCCTGCAGGCTGTCCAGACGCCCCATCTGCATCTGGGCGTGCAGGATGTCGTCCTTGGGCCACTGGGCGGGACCGATGCCCTGCACGCTGACGCCGGTGAGCTGACCGGGGCTTTGCAGCATGCCTTCGCTGTCGAGCATGGGGGCATGGGCAATCACGTGCGGCAGCCTGGCCAGATCGGGTAGGCCCTGCGGCGCGGCATCGATGCGCCCCGCCGGGCTGGTCACCACCACATGGGGGATCACCCCCAGGATGCGGCCCTTGAGCTGCCCTTCAAAACCGTTCATCACCGAGATGACCACCATCAGGGCGGCGACCCCGATGGCGATGCCGAAAGTGGAAAACAGGGAGATAAATGAAACGAAGCGATTGCTGCGTCGCGAGCCTGCATAACGCAGGCCGATGGCCAGCGACAGTGGCTGAAAAAGTCCAGTCTTCAAGGATATCTACATTGCCAACAAAATAAGATACCGGATAATAAAGGGAAACCGTCTATGACAACAAGGGATAGCCTCCATGCAGGAACAGTTCTTCAGTGTCACCCATGCCACACCGGTCAATGTGATCCCCATGCCCGGTGACTTTCATCTGCCCTCGCTGGAGGCACTGGAGGCCGAGCTGCCCGAACCGTTTCGCATCGCCTCCGCCATTACCTCCATCGACATGGTGACCAGCCGCCTGATCCGCAATCAGAACGATTCGATGCACGATCTGGTGGAGATCATCAACCAGCAGTCGCGCAAGATCGACATGATCATGGGCTATGTGCTGTCGGTGCAGGATCATCCGGAACATCGCTTTCACACCCTGCGCTTTGGTGCCGGCCAGCTGACCTATCTGCATCCGCGCCAGGGCCACGGCGAGGTGCCGCACCTGCACCAAATTGTGCGGCTCAAGATCTTCCTGCGCGAAGAGGCCTCCGCCATCTACTGCTACGGCCAGGTCAAGCAGCTGGAACCGAGCGAGCACGGCACCCACGTGATGCTCGACTATGTGCGGATCCGCGAGGATGACCGTGAACTGCTGGTACGTGCCAGCCTGCATATCCAGTCCAAACAACTCAAACTTCGTGCGCAAGACCGTCAACGTTAAAAGAATCGAATGATGCCAATGAAGCTTCCCGCCTTGCCCGCCAAGGCGGGCCAAAAGTTAACGCTCGGCCAGCTGACAGGCAGCAGCCTCTCGCTGATGGCCGCCCGCCTCACCCAGGAGGCGCATCGCCCCGTCCTGCTGGTGACCGCCGATACCCCGAGCGCCCTGCGCCTCGAACAGGAACTGCAATACCTGTTGGCCGACACCGGCTGTCCGGTGCTGCTGTTCCCGGACTGGGAGACCCTGCCCTACGACACCTTCTCCCCCCATCAGGACATCATCTCCCAGCGGCTCGAGACCCTCTACAAGCTGCCGCAGATGAGCAGCGGCGTGCTGATCGTGCCCATCTCCACCCTGATGCTGCGCACGGCGCCCCGGGTCTATCTCGACAAATACAGCCTGATGGTGAAAAGCGGTCAGCGCCTCAATCTGCAGCAGCTGCGCGCGCGCCTCGCCGAGGCGGGCTATGTGGCGGTGGAGCAGGTGCTGGAGCACGGCGAATTTGCCGCCCGCGGCTCCCTGCTCGATCTCTTCCCCATGGGCAGCAGCAGCCCCTATCGCATCGACTTCTTCGACGACGAGGTGGACTCCATCCGCCCCTTCGATCCCGAGACCCAGCGCTCCAGCGAGCCGGTCAAGAGCGTCAGCCTCTTGCCTGCCCGGGAGTTTCCCACCGACGAAGGGGCCATCGAGCTGTTTCGCGGCCAGTATCGCGAACAGTTCGAGATCTCCCGCGCCGAGGGCTCCGTCTATCAGGAGGTGAGCAAGGGGCGCTGGCCGGCCGGCATCGAGTACTATCTGCCGCTCTTCTTCCAGCAGACCGCCAGCCTGTTTGACCACCTGCCGGACAACACCCTGCTGCTGACCGTGGGGGAGATCTACCCCGCCGCCCAGCGCTTCTGGAACGACATTGCTCAACGCTACGAGGACAGGCGCTGGGACAATACCCGTCCCCTGCTGCCACCCCAACAGATCTATCTGCCGGTGGAGCAGCTGTTTGCGGCGCTCGGCCAATACGCGGCCGTGCGGCTGCAGGAGGCGCCCACTGCCGGTGATGCGGGCCAGCACGACCTGCCCATCTCGGCGCTGCCCGAGCTGCAGCTCGATCACAGCAAGGAGCAGCCGCTGCTGGCCCTCAACCAGTTCCTGCAAGGTTTTGCTGGGCGCACCCTGTTTGCGGTGGAGTCCGAGGGGCGGCGCGAGGTGCTGGGCGATCTGCTGGCCCGCATCGCGCTGCAGCCCAAGGAGTTCGCATCACTCGACGCCTTCATTACCAGCAAGGCCCGTCACGGCCTGCTGGTGGCACCGCTCGAGCGCGGCTTCTTGCTGCGAGAGCCGGGGCAAGAGGAGCTCGCGCTCATCACCGAGACCGAACTGCTGGGCGGCAAGATCCGCAGCAAACGGCAACGGGAGAAGAGCAAGAACCTGAGCTCGGATGCGGTGATCCGAAACCTCGGCGAGCTGACCCAGGGTCAGCCGGTGGTGCACCTGGATCACGGGGTCGGCCGCTATCTGGGGCTGGAAACCATCGATGCCGGCGGCCTGCCCACCGAGTTTCTGACCCTGGAATACGCCGGCGGCGACAAGTTGTTCGTGCCGGTCACCAGTTTGCACCTGATCAGCCGTTATACCGGCTCGGACAACCCGCCCAGCCACAAGCTCGGCGGCGAGGCCTGGGTCAAGGCCCGGCGCAAGGCGGCCGAAAAGGTGCGCGACGTGGCAGCCGAGCTGCTGGATGTCTATGCCATGCGGGCGGCCCGTCACGGCTTTGCCTTCAAACACGACCGCGAGGCCTATCGCCAGTTTGCCGCCGGCTTCCCGTTCGAGGAGACCGACGACCAGCTCAACGCCATCAATGCGGTGCTCGGCGACATGTGCCAGGCCAAGAGCATGGATCGGCTGGTGTGCGGCGACGTGGGCTTCGGCAAGACCGAGGTGGCGATGCGGGCGGCGTTTGTGGCAGTGCATGGCGGCAAGCAGGTGGCCGTGCTGGTGCCCACCACCCTGCTCGCCCAGCAGCACTATGACAACTTCCGCGACCGCTTCGCCAACTGGCCGGTACGGGTCGAGGTGTTGAGCCGCTTCCGCTCTGCCAAGGAGCAGTCCGCCGTGATGAAAGAGCTGGCCGAGGGCAAGGTCGACATCATCATCGGCACCCACAAGCTGCTCGGCGCCGAGCTTACCTTCAAGGATCTGGGGCTGCTCATCGTCGACGAGGAGCATCGCTTCGGGGTGCGCCAGAAGGAGAAGATCAAGGCGCTGCGGGCCGACGTGGACATCCTCACCCTCACCGCCACCCCCATTCCGCGCACCCTCAACATGGCGATGTCGGGCATGCGGGATCTCTCCATCATCGCTACCCCGCCCGCCAAGCGGCTCGCCATCAAGACCTTCGTGCGCCAGCAGGAGCCGGCGGTCACCCGCGAGGCGGTGCTGCGGGAGTTGAAGCGCGGCGGCCAGGTCTACTACCTGCACAACGACGTGGAGAGCATCGAGAAGTGCGCGGCAGATCTTGCCGAGCTGGTGCCGGAGGCGCGCATCGGCATCGCCCACGGCCAGATGCGCGAGCGCGAGCTCGAGCGGGTGATGTCGGACTTCTACCACCAGCGCTTCAACCTGCTGGTCTGCACCACCATCATCGAGACCGGCATCGACGTACCGAGCGCCAACACCATCATCATGGATCGGGCGGATCACCTGGGATTGGCCCAGCTGCACCAGCTGCGGGGCCGGGTCGGCCGCTCCCACCACCAGGCCTATGCCTACCTGCTCACCCCCCATCCCAAGCTGATGACCAAGGATGCGGCCAAGCGGCTGGAGGCCATTGCGTCCCTTGAAGATCTCGGTGCTGGCTTTGCACTGGCCACCCACGATCTGGAGATCCGCGGCGCCGGCGAACTGCTCGGTGACGATCAGAGTGGCCAGATTGAATCGGTCGGCTTCACCCTCTACATGGAGATGCTGGAGCAGGCGGTCGAGGCGCTGAAATCGGGCAAAGAGCCGTCGCTCGAACAACTCATGAGCCAGCACACCGAGGTGGAGCTGCGCCTGCCTGCGCTGTTGCCGGACGACTACATCCCGGACGTCAACATGCGCCTCTCCATGTACAAGCGGATCGCCAGTGCGGCGGACGAGCAGGAGCTGCGCGAACTGAAAGTGGAGCTGATCGACCGTTTTGGCCTGTTGCCGGAGCCGACCAAAACCCTGCTGGAGCTGGCCGCCTTCCGCCAGCGCGCCACAGCCCTTGGCATTCGCCGGGTGGAGATGAGCGAGCGTGGCGGCTATCTGGACTTTACCCAGGAGACCAAGGTCAACCCTGCCTATCTGGTCAAGCTGCTCTCCGAGCAGCCGCGCATCTACAAGATGGACGGGCCGACCCGGCTGCGCTTCCAGGTGCCGACCCAGGACAGGGCCATGCGCCTCAAGCTGGTGGACGGCCTGCTGGCAGACCTCGCCAACAACAGCCTGTAGGCGGAAAGCGAAACAAAACGGGAGCCACTGTGGCTCCCGTTTTGTTTATGTTGGCTGGTGACGAGCGTCTCCCTTCTCCCCTTGTGGGAGAAGGGTCGGGGATGAGGGGGGCAGTGAAAACCATTCCCCTCACCCTGCCCTCTCCCAGAGGGAGAGGGAATCGCACCGGTAAACGTTGGGCTTCGCTGCGCTCAGCACCAACCTACACCTCTGACGATCAACCCTGATTAGCCGGATCCTCATGGGAAGAGAACTCCCGCATAAAGGCCTCGGCCCGCTCCACCATCTTGGTGGAACCCACGAAATAGGGGGTACGCTGGTGCAGCGCGGTGGGCTGGATGTCCATGATGCGGCCAAAGCCGTCTGATGCCTTGCCGCCGGCCTGCTCCACCAGGAACGCCATGGGGTTGCACTCATAGAGCAGGCGCAGCTTGCCGTTCGGCGAGTTGGTGCCGGACGGATAGATGTAGATGCCGCCCTTGAGCAGGTTGCGGTGAAAATCGGAGACCAGCGAGCCGATGTAGCGGGAGGTGTAAGGACGGTGGGTCGCCTCGTCCCGCTCCTGGCAATATTTGAGGTACTTCTTCACCCCGTCCGGGAACTTGATGTAGTTCCCCTCGTTGATGGAGTAGATCTTGCCCTCCTCCGGAATGCGGATGTTCTCGTGGGAGAGGCAGAAGCAGCCGATGGAGGGGTCGTAGGTAAAGCCGTTGACGCCAAAGCCGGTGGTGTAGACCAGCATGGTCGAGGAGCCGTAGACCACGTAACCGGCGGCGACCTGGCGGTTGCCCGGCTGCAGGAAGTCTTCCAGGGTGACGCCGGCGCCCGGCTTGCTGACCCGGCGGTAGATGGAGAAGATGGTGCCGACGGAGACGTTGACGTCGATGTTGGAGGAGCCATCGAGGGGGTCGATCAATACCACGTACTTGGAGTGACGGGAGAGCTCGGAATCGAAGGAGACGAAATCCTCCTCCTCTTCGGAGGCCATGCCGCACACTTCGCCACGGGCTTCCAGTGCCGCCTTGAAGCGCTCGTTGGCGTAGACGTCCAGCTTCTGCTGCACCTCGCCCTGCACGTTTTCAGCGCCCATGGAGCCGATGATGTCCGCCAGCCCCGCCTTGTTGATCTCCCGGTTCACCACCTTGGCGGCCAGGCGGATGGAGCTGAGCAGCGAGGTCAGCTCGCCGGTCGCGGTGGGATAATCCGCCTGCTTTTTGACGATGAACTCGCCCATGGTGATCATGTTTCGCATTATTGTTCCTTTAAGATCGTTTCCGTTGGCTTTGAAAACGTTTGCACGCATAGACAAAAAAAGTGCCGATCCTCGGCAGCCTTGTTTTGTAACCTAATGTAACGCCTGTTTTTTGTTTTTGCAGCGAATTAAGCCGCTGAATAAACGCACATCTCCCCCACCTTTTTCGCCCGAAACCGCCCTCAAACTGGTTTCAATCGGTAACTTTTTCGATGTTAATTCGTGGCAAAAACTCACGAAGATGTCGCCATGAGGATGGCAAGATCCCCGCCATGCCCCCTATCTGGGACACATGCCATGGGGGACCTGTCTGCCTCTTGAGATCTCGCCATCAATCCCGCACACTGGCCCGGCTTTGGAAGCAAAAAAACATAAGGATATTCAATGAAAAGGACACTCATTGCCGGCACGGTTGCCGCCCTGTTCACACTCCCCGCCCTGGCAGCCCAGGTACCGGCCGGTACCAAGTTGCTGCCGGCAGAACAGCAAACCTTCATCCGCAACATAGGTACCGAACCCGCCTCCATCGACCCCCAGATGGTGGAAGAGAGCGCGGGCAGCGAAATCGTCAACGATCTGTTCGAGGGGCTCTACACCCTGGACGGAGACGGCAAGCTGCAGCCTGCCGGCGCTCTTGGCTACGAGCTCGACCCCACGGGCACCGTCTACACCTTCAAGCTCAGACCCGATGCCAAATGGTCCAACGGCGAGCCGGTGACGGCGGCCGATTACGTCTATGGCTGGCAGCGGGCGGCGGATCCCAAGAATGCCTCCAACTACGCCTGGTTCATCGAGCTGACCGGCGTCACCAATGCCGCCGAGGTCATTCAGGGCAAGCAGAGCCCGGATACGCTGGGCATCAAGGCGCTCGATGCCCATACCCTGCAGATCACCTTGAAAAACCCGGTGCCCTTCTTCCTCAAAACCCTCTCCCACTACACCACCTTCCCGGCGCCGAGGGCGACCATCGAGAAGTTCGGTCATGAGTGGGTCAAGCCGGGCAACATCGTCTCCAACGGGGCCTTCGTGCTCAAGGAGTGGACCCCCAACGAGCGTCTCATCTCCGAGCGCAACCCCCATTACTGGGACAACCAGCATACGGTGCTGAACAAGGTGTTCTATCTGGAGATCGTCTCCGACACCGCCGCCTACAACCGCTATCGCGCCGGCGAGCTGCACTACACCAGCTATCCGCTCGAGCAGTACAAGCAGCTCAAGCAGCAGAGCCCGCAGGAGCTGGTGAGCGTGCCGACCCTGGCCACCTACTACTACGTGTTCAACACCCAGCGCAAGCCGTTCGACAACCCCAAGGTGCGCAAGGCGCTCTCCCTGGCCATCGATCGGGACACCATCACCGAGAAGATCCTGGGGCAGGGCCAGATCTCCGCCTTCAGCCTGACGCCGCCGATAGTGGACGGCTTCGAGCTCAAGCGACCGGCCAGCGAGCGGATGAGCAAGGAAGAGCGGATCAAGCAGGCCAAGGCGCTGCTCGCCGAAGCGGGTTATGGCCCGGGCAAGCCGCTGGATGTGGACATCCTCTACAACACCAACGAAGGGCACAAGAAGATAGCCTTGGCCATCTCCTCCATGTGGAAGCATAACCTGGGAGTGCAGGCCAAGCTCAACAACATGGAGTGGAAGACCATGGTGTCGGCCCTGAACGAAGGGGACTTCGGGGTCAGCCGCTACGCCTGGAACGGGGATTACAACGATGCCTCCACCTTCCTCGACATCATGACCTCCAGCAGCAGTGCCAACAGCGGCAAGTGGTTCAACAAGCAGTACGATGCCCTGCTGGCCAAGGCCCATGACGCCAGGGATCCGGCCGAACGCAACCAGCTCTATCAGCAGGCCGAGGCTCTGATCGATGCAGAAGCGCCCATCGCCCCGGTCTATTTCTATGTCAAATCCCGCCTGCTCAAACCCAACATCAAGGGCTACCCCTATCAGAATCCGCAGGATCTGGTCTACTCGAAAGATCTCTATCTGACCGCGCAATAAGGTTCGCCATCCCGCAGACAAAAAGACCGCCTTTCGGCGGTCTTTTTTCTCATTCGTCCCGGCAGGCGGCCAACGCCACCCTGCGCCGGCGCAGCACCACAGGCTGCACCAGCAACTGGGCCAGCAGCACCCCAAACAGGGTCATGCCGCCACCGATCAGATGATAACTGGTCAATCTTTCGCCGAGCCAGCTGATGGCCAGAGCGGCAGTCATCACCGGCAGCAGGTTCATGAAGATGGCAGTGCGACTTGCCCCCAGCAGGGCGATGCCCTGCATCCACAGCCAGGGCGACAGGGCCGAGGTCGGGATCCCCGCATAGAGGATCAGCCAGAGCGCCCGGCCGTCCGGCCATTGCCCGTCCACCAGCAAATAGAACGGAGTGAGAAACAGCAGGCTGCAGAGCACCTGGCCGTAGAGCATGGACCAGTTGTCGAGCCCCAGATCCCACTTCTTGAGCAACACGCTGTAGAGCGCATAGGTACCCGCCGACAGCAGCATGTAGACGGAGCCGATGTGGATACCCTGAGTAAAGAGGCGGGCGGGATCCCCCTGCCCCAGCAAGATCGCCAGCCCCAGGATGGAGATGACGCCGCCAAGCAGCGCCCCCCAGGTGGGGCGCTCGCGCAGCAGCCAGATGCTGAGCAGCACCGTCATCAGCGGAGTCAGCCCCATCATCAGGCCGATCTCGGTGGCCCCCAGGGTCTGCGCCGCGTAATAGCCGAAAGTCTGGTTGAGCACCATGCCGAGCAGAGCCAGCGCCGCCAGCTGATAGAAGCCGGCGCGCAGCTTGGCGCGATCCCGCCAGGCCCGGTGCGCAAGGAACGGCGTCAAGATGATGGCGGCCACCATCCAGCGCGACCAGGCCAGCGCCGCCGGTGAGAGTACGCCCACCGCCAGTTTGCTGACGATGGCGTTGCCGGCCCAGATGGCCATGCAGGAGAAGGGAAACAAGAAGGCAAGTGGCATCGCTATATCCAGAAAAAAGCAGCGGGTATTTCTGGCGGCAGTATAGGGGGGTCAACAGGATTAGCAAGCGCCGCGCCGCCTGGGCAGAATTGGCTGACAAAAAGGGGGGTCGAACAGCGCTGAAGAGGCCGGAGGGAGCCCAAAAACAGTCATGCCCGCACGGTGGCGGGCATGACGCGGATCAGCGAGGTGACGAAGCAATCACGCCGCATCCATGTGCAGTCTCGAGATCAACTCGTTGACCTCGACCACGGTCTGACGGTGGGGAATGTCCGCCGACGTGGGCATCATCAGCAGGCCGGACTGGAAGTCAAAGCGTCCTCTGCCGTGGATGTAAATCCGCCCCTTGAAGAAGGTTTTGACATGTTTTGCCACCATCAGCGGCAGGTACTTCTTGAACACTCTCATCGTTTGCAACCTCTTGCAGTTGTATCCGTATGACAGCAGCTTCTGCGAAATAATTCCGTAAATTCTGTATAAAAATCCGGAAAAATCGCGACTCTCTTCCCCAAAAAACCAATCTATAACTTTTTATTAACTTTTAGCGTATTGTATGTGGTCCTTCCAACCAGAGCAAGACCCCCTTGCCATCTTGCCACTCGATACAGGCCAGACCTGAGGTGGAAAACATGGGGGCACCGGCTGCCGGACAGAGGCTCTGCACCAGATAGCCCACCAGCGGCAGGTGGCTCACCATCAGAATGCTGTCGTGCTTGGCCGCAAGCGCAGTGAGGTAGCTCGCCACGAAGGCCGGATCGCCATAAGGGGTGATGTCACCACTCTCTTCGACGGCCCCTGCCTTGGGTAATTCACTGCATATGCTCTGCCAGGTTTGTTTGGCGCGCAGGTAGTTGCTGTGGATCACCCGATCCAGCTTGTCGCCAAGCTGGGGAGCCAGCCAGCGGGCCATGTAGATGGACTCTTCGATTCCCTGCTCGGTCAGTGGACGCTGTTCATCTGTTTTCGCATTCATGCCTGCCTGGCCATGACGCATGATGTAGATTTTCATTACAACCTCGCCCAACGGGCCTGTTTTGATAGCGGGGGGATCTTACCCCGCCATGCCGGGGGAAACAATTGCGCTACCTCTCAGAAAAGGGTTTGCCTCACCGGGTAGCGGGGTCGATAATCATGTTTAAATTCAAATAAATCCAACAAGAGTCACGCGCCAATGAGCCCATATGCCAGTCCCAACGACCATCGGCAGTACCACTATCTGGAGCTGGCAAACCGGCTCAGGGTCTTGTTGATCTGCGATCCCGACACCGACAAGTCTGCCGCCTCCCTGGCCGTCAACACCGGCCATTTCGACGATCCGGCGGACCGGCAGGGAATGGCTCATTTCCTTGAGCATATGCTGTTCCTTGGCACCTGCACCTATCCCAAACCTGGTGAATACCAGCAATTTATGAGCCGTCATGGCGGCAGCAACAACGCCTGGACCGGCACCGAGTTCACCAACTTCTTCTTCGAGATCGACAACGGCTTCTTCGAGGCTGGGCTGGACCGTTTCTCCCAGTTCTTCATCTGCCCCACCTTCGATCCCGAGTGGGTGGACAAGGAACGCAACGCGGTCGACTCCGAATACCGCCTCAAGCTGCAGGACGACGTGCGCCGCAGCTACCAGGTGCATAAGGAGACGGTCAATCCCGCCCACCCCTTCGCCAAATTCTCGGTGGGCAACCTCGATACCCTGGCCGATCTGCCCGGTCGGGATCTGCGCTCCGACCTCATCCGGTTTTACGAAACCCACTACAGCGCGGATCGCATGGCGCTGGTGATAATCTCGCCAGCCACCATCGAGGCCCAGCTCGGCTGGTGCGATCGCTTTTTCGCTCCCATTTTGAATCGCAATTTGGGAACGCCGACCCTCGAGATGCCCCTCTACCGGCTCGATGACCTGGGCATTCGCATCCAGATCAACCCGGTCAAGGAGACCCGCAAACTCGCGCTCACCTTCCCGTTGCCCAACGTGGATGAGTATTACGACAAGAAGCCCCTCACCTTCCTGAGCCACCTCATCGGCTACGAAGGAGACGGCAGCCTGCTCTCCCTGCTGAAAGCGAAGGGCTGGGTCAACCAGCTCTCCGCCGGCGGCGGCATCAGCGGCGCCAACTTCAAGGATTTTGGCGTCAACTTCGGCCTGACCCCGCTCGGGCTCGAGCACGTCAACGAGATAGTGGCGGCCCTGTTCGGCTACTTGAAGCTCATCGAACGCGGCGGGGTGGAAGCCTGGCGCTACGACGAGAAGCGCACCGTGCTTGAGTCCGCCTTCCGCTTCCAGGAGCGGGGCCGGGCGCTCGACACCGTCTCCGGGCTGGTGTTGAACCTGTTCAGCTATGCTCCCGACGACCTGCTCTACGGCGACTACATGATGCGCGCATACGACGAGCCGCTCATTCGCCGCCTGCTCGCCAAGCTCACCCCCCACAACCTGCGCCTGACCATCACGGCGCCGGAGCTCGGCACGGACCGGCTGGCCCGCTGGTATCAGACCCCCTACAGCGTGACCACCATCACCGAGGCGGAGAAGATCCGCTGGCAGCAGAGCGAACCGGATCCGGCGCTGGCCCTGCCGCTGCCCAACCCCTTCATCAGCAACCGGCTCGATGTGCGCACGCCCGAGCTCACCGCAGACATGCCCGCCTGCCTGATCGATCGGCCCGGCTTTCGGCTCTGGCACCTGCACGAGCATCAGTTCAGCGTGCCCAAGGGCAACCTCTACATCTCCATCGACAGCGAGCACGCGGTCAAGAGCCCGCGCCACATTGCCATGGCCCGCCTGGCAGTGGAGCTGCTCACCGACCACCTCAACGCCCTCACCTACCCGGCGGAGCTGGCGGGGCTCGGTTACCAGATCTATGCCCACCAGGGAGGCTTTACCATCAACCTGAGCGGCTTTGCCGACAAGCAGCCGCTGCTGCTCGACATGATCCTCGGCAACCGCACCCTGGGTTACCCGGATCCGGCCCGCTTTAGCGAGATCAAGGAGCAGCTCATCCGCAACTGGGACAACCAGTCCAAGGCGCGCCCCATCTCCCAGCTGTTCAACCAGCTCACCAGCCTGCTGCAGCCCAACAACCCGCCGTTCGAGCAGTTGCTGCGCCACCTGCGCAGCGTCGAGCTGGGCGAGATGCCCGCCTTCGTGGCGAGCCTCTTTGCCGAGGTGCACGTAGAGACCCTGGTGCACGGCGACTGGACCGCCGCCGAGGCCCTCGAGCTCGCCGCCCTGCTGGAGCGCCACCTCGGTGTCAACAGCCAGCCCAGTGCCGAGACCCGTCGTCCACTCATCTCCATTCAGGACAGGGGCACCCTCATTCGCGAACAGGGCTGCGAGCATGAAGACTCGGCCCTGCTGGTCTACTACCAGTCACGCACCACACGGGCGCGGGATCTGGCCTGTTTCACCCTGGCCAACCACATCATGTCCTCCACCTTCTTTCACGAGTTGCGTACCCGTCAGCAGCTCGGCTACGTGGTGGGGGCCGGCAACCTGCCCCTCAACCGCCATCCCGGCCTCATCTTCTACATCCAGTCGCCAGTAGCCGGGCCGCAGATCCTGCTGGATGCGGTAGAGGAGTTCATCGATCTGTTTCCGCTGGCCATGCTCGAGCTCACCGCCCGCCAGTGGCAGGACAGCAAGGCGGGCCTGCAGGCCCAGCTGAGCGAGCGGGATGCCAACCTGCGCAGCCGCGGCCAGCGACTGTGGGTCAGCATCGGCAACAAGGATCTGGGCTTTGATCAGCGCGAAAGGGTGTGCGAGGAGGTGGGCAACCTGAGCCGCGCCGATCTGGTGCGCTTTATCACCCAGCTGAGATCGAGAACGTCGGATCGGCTGATCCTCTGCAGCTATGGCCAGGGCCACGAGCACGACGAGCGCATCACCGGCCAGTTCATCGACGACCCGCGTGCGTTCCGGCTCAATGCCGCCACCTTCGAGGCCTGATCCCCTTCTTTCAGCCAATAAAAAGCCGACCCCGTGGGGTCGGCTGGAAAAACCATAATCAATTGCGACCAGAGCCGCCAAAAGTGAACATGAGCGTGAAAATCAGACACTGAGTTGATGGTCGGCGGGCAGTCCCAAACCAGAGCGCGCCTGCCGATGACAACAGTGATTGAGAAACAGGCTCATCTTAGGCACTCCCCTCCCTTGTCACGTTGATCTATGTCAAAGGAGGTAATAAAGAGTCAACCAGCTGCAGCTTTATGGCGAGTTTTATGGCCTCGGGTCACGCTTTTGGTCAAGCCTCTGGACGGCGCACCAACCGGTAGGCCACCTCGTCGAAGTAGGAGAGCTGGCCCGACAGCACCCTGGGGTGATCGAGCTCCGCCGCTCGCCCCAGCACCTCGACCTGGAAGTGGCGCTCAAACAGGGTGCGCACCTCCATCTCCCCCACCGAGAACGGCGGCTGGCGCTGCTGCTCCGGCTGATACTCCAGAGTCACCAGCAGGATCTGACCGCCCGCCTCGATAAGCCGGCTCATCAGCTCGGCATATTGACGGCGCATGGCGGTCGGCAGGGCGATGAGGGCTGCCCTGTCGTAAGCCAGCCGATAGCGGCGGCCAAGTTCGGGGGCGGCGAAAAAATCCCCCTCATAGATGCGCAGGCTGTCGTGCTGATGGCACTGATAGGGTCCCTCGGCACTCACAGTGTCGCTCAACTTGTTCTCGCTGAAAAAGCTGTTGATGGCGACGGACGAGAGCTCGAACCCGTCGACCGGATGGCCCTGCCCGCTCAACCAGAGCATGTCGCGGGACTTGCCGCACAGGGGCACCAGCACGGGCTCGCCCTGCTGCTGGGCCGACCACCAGGATTGCAGCCAGCGATTGAAATCCGCCTGATGAAAGCCGATCCGGTTCTCTTCCCAACGCTGATGCCAAAATGCCGCTTCCATCCAGTAACCCCTGTCATGTAAAGATGCCTCAATATCACAACTTAGCCCGGCACACGCAAGCACCAACAAGGCGGCAGCCATAACTTTTGCCCAAAAAAGCGGAACAAAACAAAAAAGGGCCCCAAGGCCCCCTTTTGACATCTTTTTGTCATCCACTCCTGCT
Source organism: Aeromonas sp. FL131 (assembly GCF_049860615.1). NCBI lineage: Bacteria > Pseudomonadati > Pseudomonadota > Gammaproteobacteria > Aeromonadales > Aeromonadaceae > Aeromonas > Aeromonas sp. FL131. The sequence continues at coordinate 1,560,616 of NZ_CP187595.1, read as the reverse complement.
TTTGCTCGCCTGCTTTCCACCTGCTTGCAACCGCGACGGCAGGGCGGGCCGGATCACAGCAAAACTGGCTCGGCGCAGATGACCGGCGCCACCGCAGCAAGCCTGGCTACAATCTCGGCAAAGCCGGGACGCACCGCCACCACCTCGGCAAAACAGTCATCTACCAGCACATGCAGGGCATCCAGCCTGTCATCACAGGGGGCACAGCGGGCCAGCAGCTCTTCCAGCAGGCAGCCGAAGGCTCTCACTTCCAGTCGCTCCAGCAAGCCGGCCAGCTCACCATCGGTTCGCTCATAACAGGAGGCGGCGCCGAAATCCCCGAGCAGCAACTGCCCCTCCTCTTGCAAAGAGTGCAGCATGTTGTGGGCGTAGAGATCGCCGTGCAGGATGCCGCGTCCGTGCAGATGCAGCGCGGCGCTCGCCACCCCCTGCACCATGGCCAGCAGCGCGGCCGGGGTAAAGCGGGCATCGGCCGGGTAGATGTCGCGAGTGCAGGAGTCCAGGCTCGGCGGCCCCGCCAGGTTGATAAAATCTGGGTCTATCAGCGCCATCACCAGCGCCGGGATGCCGGAGGGGTGATCGCCCACCCGCCCCTCGACCCCGACCAGATGGGGATGACGACCAGCCGCCAACGACACCGCCAGCTCGCAGCGGGGCAGCCCATCACTGGTCACGGCCCCCTTGAAGCACTTGACCGCCACCGCCCGCGGCCCCGCCGGCGTGGCCAGCTCCGCGCGATGGATGACACCGGATGCCCCCTGCCCCAGCAGCTCGCCCACCGTCAGCGCAGCCCACGGGATGTCGGCCACCGAGGCGCACTGGCCCAGCCGCTGCTCCTGCTTGTCGCTGAAGGGGTTGCCTGCATACGCCAGCCAGGCGAGGCGTGGCAGGCTCACCAGCCAATCCGGCAGCGCGTCGAGCCGGTTGGCGGCGATGCGCACCAGCTCCAGACGCTGGCAGTTGGCCAGGCTTGCCGGCAGCTCGCGCAGGCGATTGCCCGAGAGCATCAGCTTTTGCAGGGCGCCGCATTGACCCAGCTCATCGGGCAACTGCTCCACCGCGTTGTCGGTCAGGATCAACCAGCGCAGCCCCGCCGGCAGCGACGCAGCGGGAACCGTGGTGATCCGGTTGGCCTTGAAGCCCACCATGGTGAGCGCCGGGCTGCGCCCCAGCACCTCGGGCAGCTCGGTAAAGCGGTTCTCGGAGCAGAAAATGATGCGCAGCTTGCTGAACTCGGCCAGCTCGTCAGGCAGCCGACTCAACTGGTTGCCGGTGAGATCCAGCACCTCCAGCGTCTCTTTGAGACTGAAGATCTCGGGCGGGAACTCCGTCAGGTTTTCGGCGAGTTTGAGGTGGCGGGCGCCGCAGAGTTCACCTGCGCGCAGCTGTTCCAGAGTATGCATGACATCGTCTCTATCGGGGTGGCCGGCTCGCGGCCAGCGGTGCCGCCGGTATGGCCCAGCAGTCAAACCGGCAGTCAAAAAAAGAGGGGGCATTATAGAGAATGACGGCCGAAGATCCCCTGTTTTGTTGCCGCGAGGGTCGGCATCGGCGCACGGTGCCGTGATATGGGGCAAAGAGAGCAAGATTCGGGTCGTGTCTGTGAGGGCCGATTGCCATAGTGGGGTCAAACCAGAGTGGGTTCGAATCAATTGAGAGCCGAACCCGTTGAGGTTCCAACCCACAGCCAACCCCGTGCGCCACTTAGCTGGCGCACAACACACCTGCGAGGGAACTGCCATGTCATTACTGTCCAACAAGGTCGCCATCATCACCGGCGCCAGCTCCGGCATCGGCCGCGCCAGCGCCATCCTGTTTGCCCGGGAAGGCGCCAGCGTCGTCGTCGGCGCCCGCCGCCAGCCCGAGCTGGAGCTGCTGGTGGAGGAGATCCGCCATGAAGGGGGCCAGGCGGTGAGCCTGGCGGGGGATGTGAAAAGCGAGACTTACGCCCGCGCCCTGGTGGAGCTCGCGCTGACCCGTTTCGGCGGGCTCGATATCGCCTTCAACAACGCCGGCACCACGGGGACGCCGGGCAGCGTGCCGGCGCTTGAACTGGCGCAGTGGCAGGAGACCCTGGATACCAACCTCACCAGCGCCTTTGTGGGGGCCAAGTACCAGATCCCCGCCATGCAGGCACGCGGCGGCGGCTCGCTGATCTTTACCTCCACCTTCGTCGGCCATACCCTGGGGCTGCCCGGCATGGCGGCCTATGCCGCGAGCAAGGCGGGCCTCATCGGCCTGACTCAGGTGCTGGCCGCCGAATATGGGGCACAAGGGGTGCGGGTCAACGCCCTGCTGCCGGGGGGCACCGACACCCCCATGGGGCGGGCCTTTACCGATACGCCGGAGAGTCTCGCCTTTGTGCAGAATATGCATGCCCTCAAACGGCTGGCCCAACCGGAGGAGATCGCCCGCTCGGCCCTCTATCTCGCGTCCGATGCATCCAGCTTTACCACCGGCATTGCCCTGCTGGCCGATGGTGGGGTATCTATTTGTCGCACATGACCTTGTCGCACCCAACACCCTGCGGCTGCAAACTTATCGTGAGAGCGCCTTATGTCTGATTACGCCCGCATCGCCGATGCCATCCGTTTTATCGCAAGCCAGGTGACGCGCCAGCCCACCCTGGACGAGATAGCGGCGCACGTGCATCTAAGCCCCTTTCACTTCCAGCGGCTGTTCAGCCGCTGGGCCGGGGTGACGCCCAAACGCTATCTGCAGGTGCTGACTCTGGAGCGGGCCAAGGCACTATTGCAGGAGTCACGCCCGCTGCTGGAGGTAGCCGATACCCTGGGCCTGAGCAGCGGCTCGCGGCTCTACGATCACTTCGTGCAGCTCGAAGCGGTGACGCCGGGCGAGTACAAGCAGCGCGGGGCCGGGCTGGTTATCGATCACGGGGTGCACGACACCCCCTTCGGCCAGGCGTTCGTTGCCCTGACCCCGCGAGGGGTGTGCAACTTCTCGTTTCTCGATGACCAGGCCCCACAGGCGCCGCTGACCGCCCTCGCCCACAGCTGGCCAGAGGCAGAACTTAGGGTGGCGCCATCACGTACCCGGGGGGTCATCCACACCATGTTTGACAGCAGCAAGGCGCCGGATCGCCCCATCTCCTTGCACGTGAGCGGCACCAACTTTCAGATCAGCGTCTGGCGGGCGCTGCTGCAGATCCCGCCCGCCAAAGTGGTGAGCTACGCCCAGGTGGCAAGCGCCGTCGGCAATCCCAAGGCCGCCCGCGCCGTGGGGCTGGCGGTGGGCGCCAACCCGGTCGCCTTGATGATCCCCTGCCACAGAGTCATTCAGCAAAACGGCAAGCTCGGCGGCTATCACTGGGGCGAGACCCGCAAACAGGCGATACACGCCTGGGAAGCGGCGAGGTATGAGTGAACCTGGCCTTTTCTGCTCGCCCTGATGGGGGAGAAACTGGAGTGTTGGTTGTGAGTCAGCAGACAATCAGGCAGCGCCGAACGAGCAGGCAGCGATATAAAACGGGAACATGAGAAGAATCGGGGCGCAGATCGCCCCTTTTGTTGTTTTGGCGAGGCATGGCGCTTAGCAACACCACCCCAGCAAATTAACGAAACACGTAGGGTGCAATAAGCGCAGCGCATTGCACCATTTTCAGAGCATTTTTTTGCAAGATATAATATGTCAAATAATCTGCCGAACTACCTCTAAAATAAAAAATTTTCCATTTGACCTCCTTACCGATACATTACAAAGTAACTACTTATTTAATGACAGTGTGTTGAGGTACAGGATAATGTCGTTAGAAGAAACCAGAGGTAAGTTGCTAAATGAAAGTAAAAGCGTAGAAAATCTACTTACTCTGATTCACGATTTGTATATTCAAGAAATACATTCAGAAGAGACCTTCTTGACAGAGACTCTATCTGACCTTCACAACGCAGGTGATATTGATCTCTTAAAAATAGTGCTAGACGTTAATAGAACCTCTCATGAAAGAATTTTTTTTACAATTTTGCATACAGTTGAAGGTGCTCTACCTTTAATAGATGCAAGAGTCGAAGATGTTGTACATTGCCTAGCACACCTCACACAACAAGCAGGCAGAGATTTAGCCATCAATGGAATCTATGATGCCTTTGAGAGTTTCTGCCGCGTAGATGATATACATCGACCTACAGAGTGCGTCATGTATATAATGAAGCAAAATGAGCTTGATTTGTATGCCCCATTTCTTTCCTGTGCAATTCTCGCATATAATTTAGAACATGTAGTTGAGGCTATACAGATAACAAAAAGTTTGATTGCCAATAGTAATGGTCTCATTAGGAATCAAGCCTATTATGCATTAGGGAGGCTAAATATCGATGAAGTTCAAGCCTGCCTCATCTGGGAGCTAATTCAATGCAGTGCCAATATTGAGCATGATAGTATCTGCCGCGCTTCAATACTAAGGTCTGTACTTCACCTTGGAACTATATTTCCATCTTATTGGCCCCATATAGAAGAACTACTAATTACTTTCGTTAAAAAGTCGTCTCCCGAAGTTATTTATGCGATTTCTAATATAATCTTATTTCAAAAAAACAACTTCCCAGATAGTATTCAACAACTACTGGTAAGGCAGCTATTTAATGTCTATCCGGAGCAGAAAGGAATTATAGACAACATTGATTTATTATTATCCAGACTGATTGAAAAACAGGAGTTCTCTCTTGCAATAGAATTACTTGAATCAATTTTAGATAATAATATTAACTTTAAGTCCTTGGACAATTTTTCCAGCGAGTTATTAACAAAGCACTTCGAATTCCGCAATCATCTTATTACAAAATGGTTTTTAGATGGAGAGTCATCTCTTTGTCAGAATGTCTTTATTCTACTTCATGATATCTCAGGGAAGGATATTGAGCTCAATGCAGATATGGCATTGCTAGACGATGAACAGAAGAAATTATTTGTTAGTCGTAAAGCTGTCGGTTGGCTATTTACACGGCCTATAGCTGCAGCAAGTTTAATATTGTCTATATCAAGATCAGCTTCTAAACATACCATTGCAACACTTGAAGATATTTTATACGACCCATTGCTTCTTAGTTATCCTGGTGAACTTAAAAAATTCTTTCAAACATATAGAGATAATAATGAACAAGATTATATATGCAGACTTTTGCTTGACAAGCTTGAGGCACATAATTTAGACATATTAAGAGTGTCTGAATTAAAAGAGCTGGCAGCTCCAAGCAAAAATATAGAGTTATATTGGAAAGATTTTGAAAAAGATATGCAGGAATCCTATGAGGAAGCATCAAAGAATTCTTTTCTTAGACTGATTGCCACGCCACAGCGATTGTTGTATGGCAACAGTTCAATTTATTATATTCATCAGATCGGCGGACAGCCTTCACGACAGGAAATGCAAATGCATTCCTTCTCCCATTCTGCTGAGATGCCAACACTAAACATTTTAGACCCTGAATCCTTGGATTATTCTTTGCGATTTTTTCGTTGTGAGAGAATGAAAAATGAAATTAATTCTTAAGCAATATTTAGCTTCATTAAAAGAGCGGGCTGAATTAGATGCTGTGCTACCAGATTTGCTGAGTAGTATGGGGCTGAATGTATTCATTTCTCCAGCACGTGGAGTGAAAGAGTATGGTGTCGATATCGCCGCAGTTGGACGAATAAATGGTGAGGAAGATAAAGTTTATTTATTCTCAGTTAAGTCTGGCAACCTTACGCGCGAAACTTGGAACGGAAATACAGATCAAGCTCTGAGGCCTTCTCTAGATGAAATTCAAGACTCGTTTATACCTAGTCGCCTACCACCTCAACATAGAGATAAGCAAATAGTAATTTGCTTGTGCTTTGGTGGCGATGTTAACTCAGGAATTAGACAAGAGGTATCAGGTTATGAACAAAGAAATACGAAGAACAATATCTCCTTTGAAGAATGGAATGGTGATAAGCTCTCAGAATTTATACAAGAGCACTTGCTAAAAGAAGAACTATTACCTAGTTCTAATCAAGCATTATTGCGGAAATCTCTAGCATTACTTGAAGAACCGGATAGCTCTATCAAACACTTCTCAAAGTTGCTGGATAACATTTTGTTGCATGCCCTTGATGCAGATTCTACTATGTCATGTATCATTCGAGTAAACATTTGCTTATGGGTTCTTTTTGCATGGTGCCGAGATAGTGAAAACTTAGAGTCCGCATATATTTCATCGGAACAAGCATTGCTTTTATCATGGGATAAAGCCAAGGATTACTACACTGGAAGGAATAAAGTTTCAGCTGGATTTGATAGTATGTTAGATACTTATCAGCAGGTTACTGATTGCTATATAGACCACTGTTTAATTCCACATGTCGAGTTTAAATATGCTCTCTCCCATGCAGTTAAATCACCTTGTTCAATTGATGTAAACATTAAACTTTTTGATGTGCTAGGACGCTTGTCTGTCAAAGGCCTTTGGATTTTAGACTCATTATCCAAGAGCTATGATAAAAACCCTCCAATCGATGGAGAGAGTGAAGAACAGGAAATATTACGCTCTCGCCTTCAAACAATAACAAAATCAATCAAACAACTAATCATTAACAATCCTATACTACTGTCACCATATAAAGACTCACAAGCTATTGATATAGGTCTCGCTTTAACATTACTTTCAAATAACTCCGAGCATGATAACTTTGTACAAAATTGGCTATCTGATATTGTTCATCGATGCATATTTTCTTTCCAGAGTAATGGCATGTACCCAACAATATATAACTCCTATGAAAAACTTCTCGAACATAAGAAAAAAGATAAATCTGATGATGGCTATAAACATAAAGCTACGGAAGCCAGTATTTTATATCCTTTATTAACCATATTTTGCGCTCTATATAAATCAGCCCCAATAAGCCAAGAGCTGGAACAGTTCACTAACAATGAATTAAAACATTGCACGTTACAGTACTGGTATCCAAACCAATACAGTGAACAATTCATGTACTCAGACGCTGATGCACATGGGGCTGCATCAACTAACTTCCCAACGAATGGAAACACTGCTCTAGAGCACATAGCACAAGAGTGTAAACATGCCGATTCTTTTAGAAAAATGTCAGCCATAAATAAAAATAAAGCTCCATTGTTACTAACAGCTTGCCGCTATTACCGTTATCCTGTTCCTTTCCATTATATTGAGTATTGGTTATTAGATTCTTTACCACCTCAACAACCAGAATTAGGTCGCCCAACATCTCAGACAGAATAAATCAATGAGTAGGCTATGTATTCTATTAGTCGGCAACAGTATCAAGACCTTGAACTTTGAGGGAAATATTTCCTAAAATGACGTAAGAAAGACGCCCTAAGGCGTCTTTCTTATTTTCAGGATTTGGAGCAAACCGGTTAGGAGACCTCCCCCTCCCCGCCTTGCCCACAACCTAATCAGATCGGGGTGATGGAGGTGATATGGGCCGATCCATCCAGGGATTGGAAGATCTGCACCACGGCTTCCCCGTGGATCGGGTTGGGCAGCGGCACCGTGGTTTTGCATTTGAAGCGGTAGTTGGTGCCGGCGACGACCTGGGTGGAGACTTCAAAGGGGGTGTACTGCACCCCGACAAATCCTTCCAGCGCCTGGTTGAATACGGCCTGATCTTTGGCGCTCAGCTTGTGGTAGGCAGTCCATCCGCCCAACAACACTGCTTGTTCTGACATAACAAACCCTCCGTGATCTCTTGTCCCTACTCGTTTGGCTGTTCGGGTTCCGCCCCGTTTATTCAAGTGGTGTCCGGACTCCACCGGGTGCCATACCAGATTTGGTATGTCCGGTGTCGACAGTGCACATGAAGACTTTGCTGTCGTCACCCTCCCCTGCTGCCACGACCGCAGCCTCACGGCGTCGGTCTCAATTGGCATGGCAGAGCCTAGTGCGAGATCCATAAAACACCCCCTGTCAGAAATGACAGAGGCAGAGAGGTGAGAGAGCGGCTAGCGAGGGGAAAAGTGAGGCGCAAACGATTGGAAAAAGAAAAGACGCCGCAAGGGCGTCTTTTTTACATTTTTATGTTTGAAGGATGAAAGGGCGTTAGCCGCTTATTCCCATTCGATGGTTGCGGGCGGCTTGCCGGAGACGTCGTACACCACGCGGGAGATGCCGTTGATCTCGTTGATGATGCGATTCGACACGTGACCCAGGAAGTCGTACGGCAGATGGGCCCAGTGGGCGGTCATAAAATCGATGGTCTCGACGGCGCGCAGGGCAATGACCCAGTCATATTTGCGACCATCGCCCATGACTCCGACGGAGCGCACCGGCAGGAACACGGCGAACGCCTGGCTGACCTGGTTGTAGAGGTCGGCCTTGCGCAGCTCTTCGATAAAGACCGCATCGGCCTTGCGCAGCAGATCGCAGTACTCTTTCTTCACTTCGCCAAGCACCCGCACGCCCAGACCCGGACCCGGGAACGGGTGACGGTAGAGCATGTCGTAGGGCAGACCCAGCTCGAGGCCAACGCGGCGCACTTCGTCTTTGAACAGCTCGCGCAGCGGCTCCACCAGACCCATCTTCATCTCTTCCGGCAGGCCGCCGACGTTGTGGTGAGACTTGATGACGTGGGCCTTGCCGGTCTTGCTGGCGGCAGATTCAATGACGTCCGGATAGATGGTGCCTTGCGCCAGCCAGCGGGCGTTTTTCAGCTTTTTCGCTTCATCGTCGAACACTTCGACGAAGACGCGGCCGATGATCTTGCGCTTGGCTTCCGGCTCATCTTCACCGGCCAGGGCAGAGAGGAAGCGCTCTTCGGCGTCGACCTTGACGATGTTCAGACCAAAGTGATCGCCAAACATCTCCATCACCTGCTGACCTTCGTTCAGGCGCAGCAGACCGTTGTCGACGAAGACGCAGGTGAGGCGATCGCCGATGGCACGGTGCACCAGCATGGCGACTACGGAGGAGTCAACCCCGCCGGAGAGGCCCAGGATCACTTCGTCGTCACCCACCTGCTCGCGGATGCGGGCAACGGCGTCGTCGATGATGGTGGCCGGGGTCCACAGGCACTCGCAGCCACAGATGTCTTTGACGAAGTGCTCCAGCATGCGGGCACCCTGGCGGGTGTGGGTCACTTCCGGGTGGAACTGCACGCCGTAGAAACGCTTGGCTTCGTTGGCCATGGCCGCGTGCGGGCAGGTGGCGGTCTGGGCGATGGTGGTGAAGTCGGCCGGGATGGTGGTGACCTTGTCGCCGTGGCTCATCCACACATCCAGCAGTGCATTGCCGTTGTCGGCGATGGCATCTTCGATGTTGCGCAAGAGGGCGCTGGTCTTGCCGGAGTTGCCCAGCACTTCCACCTTGGCGTAGCCGAATTCACGCTCGGTGGAGGATTGTACCTTGCCACCCAGCTGCTCGGCCATGGTCTGCATGCCGTAGCAGATGCCGAACACCGGCACGCCGGCGTTGAACACGTACTCGGGGGCGCGCGGGCTGCCCGCTTCGGTGACGGACTCGGGGCCGCCGGAGAGGATGATGCCGCTCGGATTGAATTCGCGGATCTGCTCTTCGGTCACATCCCAGGCCCACAGTTCGCAGTAGACGCCGATTTCGCGCACGCGGCGGGCGATCAGCTGGGTGTACTGGGAACCGAAGTCGAGGATAAGGATACGGTGCTGGTGAATGTCTTTAGTCATTTTATTCCTGCATCAGGCTGCTGTTGTCACAAAAAGCACGGGATAAAAAAGGGGTGGAGAAACGGGGCCGCAGCCCCGTTTTGTCAACCCATCCGATAGTTGGGGGCTTCTTTGGTAATGGTCACGTCGTGAACGTGGGACTCTTTCATCCCGGCGCCCGAGATGCGCACGAATTCGGCCTTGGTGCGCATGTCGTCGATGGTGGCGCTGCCGGTCAACCCCATGGAGGAGCGCAGGCCGCCCATCTGCTGGTGGATGATCTCTTTGAGACGGCCCTTGTACGGTACGCGGCCTTCGATCCCTTCCGGCACCAGCTTGTCGGCGGCGTTGTCGGTCTGGAAGTAGCGGTCGCTGGAGCCCTTGGACATGGCGCCCAGAGAACCCATGCCACGGTAGGATTTGAAGGAGCGACCCTGATAGAGCTCGATCTCGCCCGGTGCCTCTTCGGTACCGGCGAACATGGAGCCCACCATGACGCAGCTTGCGCCCGCGGCGATGGCCTTGGCCACGTCACCGGAGAAGCGGATGCCGCCATCGGCAATCACCGGGATGCCGGTGCCTTCCAGCGCGTCGACGGCGTCGGAGATGGCGGTGATCTGGGGCACGCCCACGCCGGTCACGATACGGGTAGTACAGATGGAGCCCGGGCCGATACCCACCTTGACGGCGTTGACGCCGGCAGCGGCCAGCGCCTTGGCACCGGCGGCGGTGGCGACGTTGCCGCCGATGATCTGCAGATCAGGATAGGCTTCGCGGGTCGCCTTGATGCGATCCAGCACGCCCTGGGAGTGGCCGTGGGAGGAGTCGATCAGCAGCACGTCCACACCGGCTTCTACCAGCGCGGCGACGCGCTCTTCGTTGCCGGCACCGGCACCGACGGCAGCACCGACCCGCAGACGACCCTTGTCATCTTTACAGGCGTTCGGCTTGCGCTCGGCTTTCTGGAAGTCTTTGACGGTGATCATGCCCTTGAGTTTGAAGTCGGCGTTGACCACCAGCACCTTCTCGATACGGTGCTTCTGCATCAGGCCAACCACCTCTTCGCGGGGGGCGCCTTCACGCACGGTGACCAGACGATCCTTCTGGGTCATGATTTGTTCGACAGTCTGGGAGAGATCGATCACGAAGCGCACATCACGACCGGTGATGATGCCCACCAGCTGATTGCCCTCGGTCACCACCGGATAACCGGCAAAACCGTTCTTGTGGCTCAGCTCTTTGATCTGGGCGATGGTCATGTCTGGGCGTACGGTGACGGGGTCAGTGACCACGCCGCTCTCGTACTTCTTGACCTTGCGCACTTCGGCAGCCTGCTGCTCGATGGACATGTTCTTGTGGATAAAGCCGATACCGCCTTCCTGGGCCAGTGCGATAGCCAGACGGGCTTCGGTCACTGTATCCATGGCAGCGGAGATCATGGGGATGTTCAGGCTGATGGCAGAGGTCAGCTTGGTACGCAGATCGGCAGTATTGGGAAGAACTTCGGAGTGGGCGGGAACCAACAGTACATCGTCGAAGGTTAACGCTTCTTTGGCAATCCTGAGCATGGCAATATCTCACCGTTGAGGAAGTGGGGGTGTAAAATATTGCCGACGAAGTTTACTCACGCATTGGTCACTGGTAAAGAAGTTTTTTGAATTTTTTATGGCGTTTTGGCCTTTTCAGCCGCCAAGCCGCTAAAAAACCAACATTTTCAGTCGCAAAACAGCCTTTTGGGGACAAAAGAGTTGTCTCATTGCGGTTTTATGCAAAAAAGTTCCCGTTTCATTTTTTCAGACAGCCCCGCTTCCCCTCCCTCGTTGCAGACCGTTTGGCCCTGGTCGAGCGCACTCGACAACCAGCTCATGCGCGCTTGGCCGTCCCCCTCAAACACTGAATCGGGCAGAGCAACATCCGGGGTGTGTCAACCAAACCGGCACCCCAAACGCAGGGACCTTTGCGTGGTGCGGGTTTCCTTTGTGCCTGTCCCTGCGTATCATGATTAACAGTCTGAATTGAAATGGAATTTCATGATGAGCCACGGACACCAGCAAGGGCGCATGGCCATTACCCTGGCGGCACTGGGGGTCGTCTATGGCGATCTCGGCACCAGCCCACTCTATGCCCTCAAGGAGAGCTTCGCCGGACACCTGGGTCTGCAGCCCACCCCGGAGGGGATCCTCTCCATCGTCTCCCTCTTCTTCTGGACCATCATGATCGTGGTCTCATTCAAATATGTGCTGCTGGTGCTCCGGGCCGACGACAAGGGAGAAGGGGGGATCCTCACCCTCGCCTCGCAGGCCTCCCGCCGCCTCCCGGCCAAGTCGCGCGCCCTGCTCATGCTGCTCGGTCTGGTCGGCGTGGGGCTCTTCATCGGGGATGCGGTGATCACCCCCGCCATCTCGGTGCTCTCGGCAGTCGAAGGGTTGCAGGTGATCACTCCGGAGCTGGCGCCGTTCGTGCTGCCCATCACCCTCACCGTGCTGGTGATCCTGTTCGGGGCCCAGCATTACGGCACCGCCGGCATCGGTCGCCTGTTCGGCCCCATCATGCTGCTCTGGTTCGGGGTGCTGGCGGCGCTCGGGGCTTATGAGATCGCGCAAAACCCCGCCATCCTGCAGGCGGTCAACCCGCTCTACGCCCTCGATTTCATGATCAGCCGACCGGGTATCGCCTTCATCACCCTGGGGGCCGTCGTGCTCTGCGTCACCGGTACGGAGGCGCTCTACGCCGACATGGGCCACTTTGGCCGTGGCGCCATCCAGCTTGCCTGGGGCTCCCTGGTGATGCCCGCCCTGCTGCTCAACTACTTCGGCCAGGGAGCCCTGCTGCTGCGCAATCCCGCCGCCATCGAGAATCCCTTCTACCTGCTCGCCCCCTCCTGGCTGGCCTTTCCCCTGCTGATCCTCGCCACCCTGGCCACCGTCATCGCCTCCCAGGCGGTGATCTCGGGCACCTACTCGGTGGTGCGCCAGGCCATTTTGCTCGGCTACCTGCCGCGCCAGGAGATCCGCCACACCTCGGAGCACGAGATAGGCCAGATCTACCTGCCGCTGGTGAACTGGCTGCTGCTGGGGGGCATCGTCATCGTCATCCTCTGGTTCCAGAGTTCAAGCAACCTGGCCGCCGCCTACGGCATCGCGGTGACCGGTACCATGGCACTGACCACCCTGCTGTTGATGGTGGTGGCCGCCCGCCGCTGGAAGTGGTCGCGCTGGCTGATTGCGCTGGTGTGCGCACCGCTGCTGCTGGTCGATGTCACCTTCTTTGCCGCCAATACCACCAAGTTTCTGGCCGGTGGCTGGCTCCCCATCCTGTTCGCGCTGCTGGCCATCATAGTCATGACCACCTGGAAGCGCGGACGGGAGCTGGTGCTCGACAAGCTGGAGCACAAGTCACTGGCGCTGAAGGGGTTTGTCGACAACATGCTGGCGCACCCGCCGCTGCAGGTACCCGGCACCGCCGTGTTTCTCTCCAAATCGGTGCAGGTAGTGCCCCACGCCATGCTGCACAACCTCAAACACAACAAGATCCTGCACGAACGGGTCATTTTCCTGACCGTTCAGATCAAGGACGAACCCTGGCTCTCCTTCAAGGAGCGCATCGAACTCACCCACCTTGGCGAGGGGTTCTGGCAGGTGGTCGCCCACTTTGGCTACAAGGAGGTGCCCTCCATGGAGGAGATCTTCCAGGCCTGCGCCCAGGAGGATCTGAAGGTCACCATGGCCAAGACCTCCTTCTTCCTCTCCCACGAGAACCTGGTCAGCACCGATCTGCCCGGCATGGCGCGCTGGCGAGAGGGCCTGTTCGTCTGGATGAACCGCAACTCCCTCAAGGCGACCGACTTTTTTCATATTCCCGCCAACCGGGTGGTGGAGCTGGGGGTATTGCTGGAGCTATGACGCCGCCAGCCAACAGGAGGGCAAGACCGGTGCCAGCCCACACCGCTCAATCCGTTGCCAGGCGGGAACGCCGCTTGCCGGCCCAGCTTCTTATTCTCTGCGAGCCAGCCTCGCCACGATTAAAATGCGATTGATAATGGTTGCTGTTTGCGATACTTATTGTCAGGCATGCTAGCGGCCTGACGCCTGTTCTGGCGCCTTCACACTAGCCGTTTGAGTATGAATATGAAGACCTGGAAGGGAGACAAGTGATGGACTCCTGCAGCCCGAGACCAGCACTGCCCGCCAACGATCCCGACGCCGCCCGTCTCGTTTGCCTTGCCATCGCGATCGCCCTGCATCTTGCCGCCTTCTGGTGGCTCTATGCGCACCAGCCTGCGCCCATCACCCCGCCCTTGCCGCTGACCCTGTCGGCCCGCTGGGTTGGCGAGGCCGCAACCAATGACGCGCCAGCCAAGGCGGCCCCTGCCCCTGCTCCCACAGCGCAGCACGTACAAAAAGTGCAGCAAGTACAAAAAGTGCAGCAAAAGGCCAAGCCGTTACCGACACCCAAAAAACCGCCGCTCAAGCCAGTCAAGAAAAGCGTCAAGCCGGTGGTCAAACCGCTTAAACACAGTACCCCGCCGGTGCAGCCCGCCAAGGTCATGCCGGTGAGCAGTCCGCAACCGCCGGTCACTGCGCCCGCCCCTGCGACGGCGGCAACGGCCGCACAGGCGAGCGGCGGAAGTGCCAGTCAGAGCCCTGCCCACAAGGCTGGTGGCGGCGCGGGCAACAGCGCCCCCATCGCCCGCGATGCCCGGCTCAACAACCCCGAGCCCCAATACCCCTATGAGTCGAGACGACGGGGAGAAGAGGGGCGGGTCATCCTCAATGTGCGGGTGACGGCCGAGGGCACCGCCGCCTCGGTGGAGGTGGACAAGAGCAGCGGCTATCGGCGGCTGGACATGACAGCCCGCAAGACCGTCAGCCGCTGGAAATTCATTCCTGCCAAACAGAACAACGTGGCCGTCGAGGCCTCGGCAAAAGTCACCATCATTTTCAAATTAAGGGCTTGAACATGGATCCTGAAATCGCAAGCAACGGCATGGGCATCGCCCACCTGCTCAGCCAGAACAGCGGTGTGGGGCTGATCCCCTTCATCCTGCTGGTATTGATGTCTCTTGGCACCTGCTATTACGCCCTGCTCAAGGGCTATCTCGCACAGCGGGAACAACGCCTCAACGCCCGCTTCATCGCCGATTTCTGGCAGCACGACAGCGTGCAGGAGATGGAGCGCCAGTTGGCCCACCTACCGCCGCAGGAAGCCTATGGCCGGCTGACCGGCGCCGCGCTGGCGGCCGTGGCCCAGCTGAACCGGGCCGAGGATCGTGCGGTCAGCTGCAAGCTGGGCTCGCCGGATGAATATCTGCTGCGCGCCATGCGCCGGGCCATCACTCAGGAGCGGGTGCGGCTGGAGCAAGGGCTGGCCTTCCTCGCCTCGGTGGGCTCGGCAGCCCCCTTCATCGGGCTGTTCGGCACCGTCTGGGGCATCTACCACGCCCTGCTGGCCATCGGTGCCGCCGGTCAGAGCAGTCTGGACAAGGTCGCCGGCCCCGTGGGCGAGGCGCTGATCATGACCGGCTTCGGCCTCGCGGTCGCCCTGCCGGCCGTGCTCATCTACAACTTCTTCGTGCGGCGCAATCGCCTCAGGCTCGCGGCGCTGGAAGAGTTTGGCCACGATCTGTTCACCCTGCTGGTGACCGGCTTCGAGCAGGTCGCCACCAACAACGTCACCCCGCTGGTCGAGCGGGAAACCAGACAGGGGCGCGGCTGATGGCATTTGGCAAACTGTCGGACGAGGGGGACGATCAACCCCTCTCCGAGATCAACATGATCCCGATGATCGACGTCATGCTGGTGCTGCTCATCGTGTTCATGATCACCGCCCCCCTGCTCACCAACGCGGTCAAGCTGGAGCTGCCAGAGGCCAGCAGCCAGCTCAACCAGCCAGACAAGCAGGACATCAATCTCGCCATCGATGGTGCCGGCAAGATCTACTGGAACGATCAGCAGGTCGATGAGGCCGCCCTGCTCGCCAAGATGGAGAGCGCCGGCCAGGCCGAGGGGGAGCTGCCCGAGATCCAGCTTCGCATCGATCGCAAGGTGGAGTACGGCATCATCGCCAGGGTGATGGCCCAGGCCTCCCAGCACGGCCTGCACAAGATTGCCTTCGTGAGCCAGCCGGAGCCGTAACGCTCCCGTCACCCACGCACCGGCACCACAGGGCATGGACGCCCTGCTGCCATCCAGGCAGTTGCCAGCACAGGCACCTTGTCGGCATCATGCCGATGCAGCGCCAATATTGGCCACCATCACCTCAAGGACGACACCATGAAACCTGCCGATTATGGGCGCCTGCTCCTGCTGGCCGCCATCTGGGGCGCCAGCTTCCTGTTCATGCGCATCGCCGCCCCGGCGTTTGGCGCCGTCAACACCACCTTCCTGCGGGTACTGTTCGCCCTCATCGGGCTTGCCGTCATGCTCCTGCTGCTGCGCGCCCCCATGGGGTTTCAGGGCAAGCTCAAGTCCGCCATGCTGCTCGGCGTCATCAACTCCGCCATCCCGTTTCTGATGTACGCCATCGCCGCCCTCTGGCTGCCGGCCGGCTACTCGGCCATCCTCAACGCCACCACGCCGCTGATGGGGGCCCTCATCGGCTTTTCCTGCTTCAACGAGCGCCTTGATAGGCGCAAATGGCTGGGGGTGGTATTGGGGGTGATCGGGATCAGCCTCATCACCACCACCGGCGAGGTGAGTGCCGGTGGGCATCTGCTGCCAGGGGTGCTGGCCTGCCTGTTTGCCACCGCCTGCTACGGCCTCGCCGGCTTTCTCACCCGCAGCTGGATCACCCATCGCGGCGGGCTCGATGCCAAGCTGGTGGCCTTTGGCAGCCAGCTGGGTGCCAGCCTGTTCCTGCTGCCCTTTTTCGCTTACCAGCTGGCGGCCGGCCCTGCGGTCGACTGGGCCGTGCCCACCGCCTGGGCCAGCGTACTGGCGGTCGGCGTGGTCTGCACCGCCCTCGCCTATCTGCTCTATTTTCGACTGATCGCCGATATCGGCCCGCTGCGCAGCCTCACCGTCACCTTCCTCATTCCCCCTTTTGGCATCTTGTGGGGCGCGCTGGTGCTGGGCGAGACCTTGAGCCAGGGCTTCGTGCTGGGGGGCCTGGTCGTCTGCCTCTCGGTCTGGCTGGTGACCAGCCAGGCCAGCACCCCGGCCGTTCAGGCCCGGGCGCAGCCTCAGGATCCGGACGCACGTTGAACCCGACAGGGCCAGCGCCGCTCGGCGTTCGCCCCGAACTGCGTTAAGATGGCGCCATTGTTTTATGCCCCCGCCCCCAAGGCGGGGCACACAGCGCAGGACCAGCCTTGAACTACCGCAACGAACCGAGTCAAAGCAGACAACAGCAGGTCTTTACCGTCACCCGCCTCAACAGCGCCGTGCGCATGATCCTGGAGCAGGATCTGGGGCTGGTGTGGTTGACCGGCGAGCTCTCCAACCTGGCGATGCCAAGCTCCGGCCACTGGTACTTCTCGCTCAAGGACATGTCGGCCCAGGTGCGCTGCGCCATGTTCAAGGGCAACAACCGGCGGGTGGCCTTCCGTCCGCAGGATGGCATGCAGGTGCTGGTGCAGGCGCGGGTCTCGCTTTATGAGCCGCGCGGCGACTACCAGCTGATCATCGAATCGATGCAGCCGGCGGGCGACGGCGTGCTGGCGCTGCGCTTTGAGGAGCTCAAGCGTCGCCTTGGTGCCGAGGGGCTGTTTGACGAAGGGCGCAAGCGGCCACTGCCGCGCGAACCGCGCGCGGTGGGCCTCATCACCTCCGCCACCGGTGCTGCCCTGCATGACATGCTGACCGTGCTCAAACGCCGCGCGCCGGATCTGCCGGTGTTTATCTACCCGACCCAGGTGCAGGGCAGCGCCGCCATCGGCCAGATCGTCTCTGCCATTGCCCTGGCCAACCGCCGCGCTGAAGTGGATGTGCTGATCGTCGGGCGCGGCGGCGGCTCGCTCGAAGATCTCTGGTGCTTCAACGAAGAGGCGGTGGCGCGCGCCATCGCTAACTCAGCCATCCCGGTGGTAAGCGCGGTGGGCCACGAGGTGGATGTCACCATCAGCGACTTTGCCGCCGACTTGCGCGCCCCGACCCCGTCGGCAGCCGCCGAGCTGGTGGCGCCGGATCAGAGCGCCCGCGCCCAGCGCCTCGCCCATCTCAAGCAGCAACTGCTGCAGGCGATGAACCGCCAGCAGACCGCCGCCCGCCACGATTTCATCCTGCTGCAAAAGCGGCTCGATCATCAGGATCCGAAACGGCGGCTGGAGCAGCAATCTCAGCGGCTCGACGAGCTCTCAGCCCGTTTGCAGCAGCTGATGAATCACAGATTGCATCAGGGGGAGCGGCGCCTCGCCAACCTGGAGCTGCGCCTGCAGGGCAAGAGCCCGGAGCGCTTGCTGGCTGCCGGCAAGCGTCGCCACCAGCTGGCCGAGGAGCGCCTCCATGCCCTCATCGCCAAACGCCGGGATCTGGCCGACCACCGCCTCGCCATGCTCAGCGCTCGCCTCGACGGGGTGAGCCCGCTCGCCACCCTGGGTCGCGGCTACTCCATCACCCGCACCGCGCGTGGTGAAGTCATTAGCCGCGCCGCCCAGGTGGATGCCGGCCAGACGCTGGTCACCCAGCTTGCAGAGGGGCAGCTGCGGGTACGGGTGGAAGAGGTCCACCAGCCATAACGAACAAGGGGGCACATCAGGTGCCCCCTTGTTTATCATCCTCTCTTTGTCAGGCCCTCTCGGCCAGTGCACTCACACCAGCACACTCACACCAGCGAATGGCGCACCGCCTGCGCCGGATCGGCAGGTGGCGTACCCGACCCCGCCAGCGGGTTGAGCTGCAAGTATTCAAACAGCCCGGCCTGCAGATTGACGTTCCAGAAGCGCCCCGCCAGGGTGAGCTCAAGCCTCGCCTCGCTCAGCGTTGCCAGCCCGTGCTGCTGCCAGGCCTCGAACAAGGGGTGCAGATGTGCCCGCAGCGACGCCGGCAAACGGGCCAGCACCAGCCAGCCGCTGTCGAGCGCACCGCGCAGCAGACCATCGAGGCGGCCATTGGGATTGCGCCCCATCACCATGCCGGGGGCCCGCTGATCCGCCGCCAGCGCCTCGTGCCAGAGCGCCAGATCCCGGCCATACATGAGGCCGTGCCCATGCACGTTGCCGCCGGCCCCGGCCCCGAAGGGGAGGATCTCGGCGCCGCGCTTGGCCATCTGGTTGTAGCGGCTCTGTTCGGCCTCACCGCGCCGCCAGTGGCTGCAGGAGAGCCGCTGCCAGCCCCCCTGCTCCAGCGTCTGGGCGCCATAGGCATACATGGCGGCCCGCTGCTGGCCGTCGGCGGCCCAACCGAGCTTGCCCTTCGCCTCGGCACGGGCCAGATTGGTGCCGGCCATGGCGATGAGTTGATAGAGATCCACCCCATGCACCCCGCTCGCCATCACATCCGCGATGTCCTGACGCCACACGGCATCATCCTGGCCCGGCAGGCCGAAGATGAGATCGGCCACGATCACCGCGTCGTCGTGACGGGTCAGCGCCCCCAACCGGGTCAGCAGGGTCGCCCGGTCGTCGAAGCGAGCGGCCTCCTGGCGCACCTCGGTGTCAAAGCTCTGCACCCCGAACGAGAAGCGGTTGAAGCCGCCCGCCAGCGCATTGTGCCACTTGGCATCGTCAAAGCCGTTGAGGCGCCCCTCCAGGGTCACCTCCGCATCCGAAGTCAGAGGAAAACGACGGATGGCGGCGGCCAGCATCGCCAGCTCGTCGGCGCTCATGTCCGTCGGCGTGCCGCCCCCCACATAGACGGCCGAAAAGGGGCGGCTCTGGGTGAAGGGTGTCTCGGCCGCCTTGGCAAGCGAGCTGCAGAGCGCGTCGACATAGCGGGTGATACGGGCCGGGTTGGCGCCATTTTCAAAGAAATTGCAGAAGCTGCAACGCTTGCGGCAAAACGGGATGTGGATATAGAGCGCCCGCTCGTCCGCCTCGCTCTCGCGGCGCCACCAGGCTTGCCAGTCGGCATGGTCGAGGGTAAGCGGGCGCATGCCGCCACGACTGGCGTGGGCCGAGGTCTTGGCGCCAAAGGCGAACTTGAGGGGATCCGGGGTGGCAAGACCGGTCATGGTCGGGGTCAGCTGTGGTGTCATGGCAGGCAAGCTTATCAAGTGAAATAATGCAAATGATAACTACTATCAATAAATGCCAAGTTTGTGCTGGATCAACTCAACGACGAACAGCTCTCGTTTGCTACGCACCATTAACCTCTAACACGGATCCAGTTAACAGATAATTTACTCAAGATGAGGTAGGGTGTGCCGATAGAGAACCATCTCCCCCGTTCTGATGAGCGAGCGCGGGGAGAGTCATCAACCATTGACGATCGCTCACCTGCGCATGGACCTGCCAACGATGCAAAATCTGTCTCTGAACTGGAAAATCTTTCTCCCCCTCGCTCTGGTCATCGGCTGCACCTTCGCCCTCAGCTTCGAGCTCTCCGCCTGGCTGCAACGGGATCTCGCCATCCGGCTGGCGGGTGAAAAGGTGGAGAGCGCCGCCAACACCTACATGGATCAGCTCAACGTGCTGATGATGACGGGGGCCATCGCCAACCGCCAGATCGTGCAGACCAAGCTCAAGAGCGAAGCCGGCATCGTCGAGGCCCGCCTGATCCGCGCCCCGGCAGTGACCAGCCTGTTCGGCCCCGGCCACCCGGATCAGCAGATTGAAGACAAGCTGGACGAGCGTGCCATCAACCAGGGGGAGACCATTCTCGAGCAGCAGGGCAACCAGCTTACCCTGATCAAGCCTTTCAAGGCCTACAAGGAGTACCGCGGTACCCAGTGCACCACCTGCCACCAGGTGGCGGAAGGCACCGTCATGGGGGCGGTGCGCATCAGTTACGATCTCAGCCACACCTTTGGCGAGATCCACCGCAACAACCTGATCCTGAGCGGCAGCCTGGTGGCGGTGTTCGGGCTGGGCTTCGGCCTGCTGGGCTGGGTGCTGCAGCGCTACATCAAGCGGCCGGTGCGCCATCTGCAGCTGGCCATGACCCGCATGGCCAAGGAGCGGGATCTCTCCCTCCCCCTGATCAATCCCAACCGGGATGAACTGGGCGAGATGACCCGCGCCGTCAGCGACATGGTGCAGGGGTTTCGCCACAGCCTGCAGGAGGTGGAGAGCGCCACCCACCAGCTCTATCAGGAGTCCAACCAGATCCGCCAGGTGGCGACCCAGACCGAAGGCTCGGCCCGCCAGCAGGAGAGCATGACGGTTCAGGTGGCCGCCGCCGTGAGCGAGCTGGCCGCCAGCTCCCACGAAGTGCGCGAGCACGCCCGCAAGAGCGCCGAGCTTTCCGCCCTCACCAACCAGGATGCGGCCAACACCAGTCGCCTCGCCCAGCACTCCATCAACGACATGGGCGAGATGTCGGCGGAGATCGAACGGGTCGACAGGGTGATCCAGCAGCTCGACAACCGCTGTCTGGCGGTCGACGGGGTGCTGGAGGTGATCAAGGGGATCGCGGACCAGACCAACCTGCTGGCCCTCAACGCCGCCATCGAGGCGGCCCGGGCAGGCGAACAGGGCCGCGGCTTTGCGGTGGTGGCCGACGAGGTACGCGCCCTCTCCAACCGCAGCCGCGCCGCCAGCGAGGAGATCTCCCAGATGATCGCCGCCCTGCAAAACGAGGCCCAGAGCGCGGTGTCGGTGATCGGGGATGCCAAGGCCAAGGCGGACGAGAGCATCCACAAGACAGAGGCGACCCTGGCCGCCATGCAGAACATCATCGGCCGCATCAGCAGCATCAACGATCTCAATGCCCAGATGGCGCAGTCCGCCGAGGAGCAGGACAGGGTCTGCAGCGAGGTGGACGGCTCCGTGAGCGACATTCGCAACACCTCCAACGATACTCTGGGCCAGGCCCACGCCGCCAACCTCGCCAGCGTCCAGCTGGTGGAGCAGTGCCGCAAGCTCGAGCAACTGCTCAAGACTTACCGCTGGTGATCATGCCTGCCGCCTGCTCTGGCCAATAAAAAAGCGCGACCCAGGGTCGCGCTTTTGTTTTGTGTCGTAGCTCGGTGCGCCACGCGGCGCCGCCAGACCGAAATCAGCCTGCGTTGCGAGTGGCCACCGCATCGGCCAGATTGCGCAGCAGAATTTCGGTGTCGGCCCAGCCGATGCAAGCATCAGTGATGCTCTGACCGACGGTGAGCTCGCACCCTTCCACCAGATCCTGACGCCCTTCCACCAGATGACTCTCCACCATGACGCCAAACACAGCCCGACTGCCGGCACGCAGCTGACCGGCCACATCCTCGGCCACCAGCATCTGGTTCTTGAACTGCTTGCTGCTGTTGGCGTGGCTGAAGTCGATCATCACCTTCTGCGGCAGGCCGGCCTTGTCCAGCCCCTTCACCACCTCG
The DNA here is from genome assembly GCF_049860615.1 of Aeromonas sp. FL131. Classification (NCBI taxonomy): domain Bacteria; kingdom Pseudomonadati; phylum Pseudomonadota; class Gammaproteobacteria; order Aeromonadales; family Aeromonadaceae; genus Aeromonas; species Aeromonas sp. FL131. The sequence continues at coordinate 1,538,574 of NZ_CP187595.1, read as the reverse complement.
TCCACGTGGGCGGCGCTGTAGTTCGGCTCACGACCGCCGCGCAGGATGATGTGGCAGTCCGGGTTGCCCCGGGTCGCGACGATGGCGGAGTGGCCGTACTTGGTCACCGACAGGAAGTGGTGCGGCGCACTGGCGGCCCCGATGGCGTCGATGGCCACCTTGATGGTGCCGTCGGTGCCGTTCTTGAAGCCCACCGGGCAGGAGAGACCGGAGGCCAGCTCGCGGTGCACCTGGGATTCGGTGGTACGGGCACCGATGGCGCCCCAGCTCATCAGATCCGCCACGTATTGCGGGGTGATCATGTCGAGGAATTCGGAGGCGGTCGGCAGCCCCATGTCGTTGAGATCCAGCAGCAGCTTGCGACCGATGCGCAGGCCGTCGTTGATCTGGCAGCTGTTGTCGAGGTAAGGATCGTTGATCAGCCCCTTCCAGCCCACCGTGGTACGCGGCTTCTCGAAGTAGACCCGCATCACGATCTCCAGCTGGCCCTTGAGTTCGTCACGCAGCACCTTGAGGCGCTTGCCGTACTCCAGCGCGGCGGCGGGGTCGTGAATGGAACAGGGGCCGATCACCACCAGCAGGCGCTGATCTTCACCGGCCAGGATCTGATGGATGGCCTGACGGGATTCAAAGACCGTACTGGATGCGGTCTCGGTGGCCGGAAACTTCTCAAGCACCGCAACCGGGGGCAATAACTCTTTGATTTCACTGATACGAACGTCGTCGGTTTGATGCTGCATGACAAGGCTTCCTGCTAGATGACTGCGATAAAGAAACTTCAATCTAGCCCGCACGGGCAGCGGTGTAAATAGAAAATTACATTATCTTGGGAGGAATTTTCTTATCCTGCCTTGCAAGTTTTAATAATGCTGCTAAGCGAGGATGAAAAGAGGGGGGTAGCAGAGCGGGACAGCCCAAAGAAACAGGCCCGCAGCGAGGCGGGCCTGGGTTCATCACGCGCGCTGACTGATGCTGGCCAGCTTGTCGAAGTAGTCCGGGAAGGTCTTGGAGGTACAACCCGGATCATTGATGGTGACGGCGGTATCGGACAGCGCCACCAGCGAGAAGCACATGGCGATGCGGTGGTCGTTGTAGGTATCGATGGCCGCATGCTTGAGCTGCGCTGGCGGGGTGACGGTGATGAAGTCACGCCCCTCCTCCACCTCGACGCCCAGCTTGCGCAGCTCGGTCGCCATGGCGTGCAGGCGATCGGTCTCCTTCACCCGCCAGTTGTAGATGTTGCGGATCGAGGTGGGCCCCTCGGCGAACAGCGCGGCCACGGCGATGGTCATGGCCGCATCGGGGATGTGGTTCATGTCCATGTCGATGCCGTGCAGCGGCGCCTGCTCGGCCTCGATGAAGTCATCGCCCCAGGTGATGCGCGCGCCCATCTTCTCCAGCACGTCGGCGAAGTGGATGTCGCCCTGAATGCTGTGCTTGCCGATGCCGGTGACCCGCACCTTGCCCTTGATGGCGCCCGCCGCGAGGAAGTAGGAGGCGCTGGAGGCATCCCCTTCCACCAGGAAGTCACCCGGGCTGACATAGCTCTGGTTGCCCTTGATGTAGAACAGCTTGTAGTTGTCGTGCTCGATGACCACCCCGAACTGCTTCATGATGTGCAGGGTGATGTCGATGTAGGGCTTGGAGACCAGCTCCCCCTTGATGTGGATGCGGGTGTCGCCCGCCGCCATCGGCGCCGCCATCAAAAACGCCGTCAGGAACTGGCTGGAGACGGAGCCGTCGACGTGCACGTCACCGCCCCACAGCCCCTTGGCATCCACCACCAGCGGCGGATAGCCATCTTTCTTCAGGTACTGGATATGGGCGCCCGCTTCGCGCAGGGCATCCACCAGATGGCCGATGGGACGCTCTTCCATGCGCGGTTCCCCGCCCAGGGTGTATTCGCCGGAGCCCAGACACAGGGCGGCGCACAGCGGTCGCATGGCGGTGCCTGCGTTGCCGAGGAACAGATTGACCGGCGCCGATACCGCGAAGCTGCGACCCAGACCGTGCACGGTGCACTCGGTCTTGTCGGCGGAGAGCTTGTACTTGACCCCGAGCTGGGTCAGCGCCGCTAGCATGTGACGAATGTCATCGCTGTCGAGCAGGTTGGTGAGCCGGGTGGTGCCACGGGCCAGAGCTGCCAGCAGCAGGGCCCGGTTGGACACGCTCTTGGAGCCGGGCAGATTGACCTCACCGGCCACACGAGAAATAGGTTCCAAACGCAACGAATTCATAGACTTCCTGTACGATCTCAAAAAAATGACCTGACCGGACGTTAGCAGCCCGCGCCCTGCTCGGCAAGACTGCGGGTGGCACAAAAGCAGGCTGCGGGGGCAGCCGGTCCGGCATCACGGAAAAAACAGACGCCGGGGAGTCCCCGGCGTCGGCAATCGGGGAAAAACGCCTCAGCCGTGGCGCTTGGCAAAGCCGTCCATAAAGCTGACCAGCGCCTTCACCCCTTCCAGCGGCATGGCGTTGTAGAGGCTGGCGCGCATGCCGCCGACGATGCGGTGGCCCTTGAGCGCCAGCAGGCCGGCGGCTTCCGATTCGGCCAGGAACAGCTTGTCCAGCTCGGCATTTTTCAGCTGGAACGGGATGTTCATTCGCGAACGGCAGCTGGCATCCACCTGGTTGCCATAGAAGCTCGACTGATCGAGATAGCCGTAGAGGAAATCGGCCTTCTCCTTGTTACGTGCTTCCATCGCCTCGAGGCCACCCTGTTCTTTCAGCCACTCGAACACCAGCCCGGCCAGATACCAGGCGTAGGTGGGCGGGGTATTGAACATGGAGTCGTTCTTGGCGGTGAGCTGGTAGTCGAAGATCGACGGCACATCGGCGCGGGCCTGGTTCAGCAGATCGTCGCGCACGATGGCGATGGCCAGCCCCGACGGGCCGATATTCTTCTGGGCACCGGCATAGATGATGCCGAAGCGGCTCACGTCGATGGGACGGGAGAGGATGGTGGAGGAGAGATCCGCCACCAGCGGCACATCACCGGTTGCCGGGATGTCAAACATCTCGATGCCGTCGATGGTTTCATTCGGGCAGTAGTGCACATAGGCCGCATCGGCGCGAAACGCCGGGGTCGGCAGCAGGTGGGAGATGCCCTCGGCACTCTTAGCCACCCCGTCAAAGGTCTGGATATCGCCGTACTTGCGCGCCTCGTCCACGGCACTCGCAGCCCAGACACCGGTCAGCAGATAGTCAGCCTTCTTGTTGGCGCCGCCGAGCAGGTTCATGGGCACGGCGGAGAACTGGCCACGGCCGCCGCCGTGCATGAACAGCACCTTGTAGTTGTCCGGTACCGCCAGCAACTCGCGCAGATCGGCTTCGGCCTTGGCGGCGACCGCCATGTAGGGCTTGCCGCGGTGGGAAAGCTCCATGACCGAGGCTCCCAGCCCCTGGAAATTACAAAATTCGCGCTGGGCGCGCTCCATGACTTCGACCGGCAACATGGCGGGGCCGGCGCAGAAGTTGTAAATCTGTTTGCTCATGACGCTTTCCGTGAGTGGATGAGTGTGATAGGTGACTTGTCTGGTTTTACACAAGTGCAGCCCCCGGATCAAAGGCTTTTTGGGAGCTGGCTCAACCTTTTGTCGACCCGCCGCCGGCGCAGTTGGCAGAAAAAAGCCCTGAACGGGTCAGGGCTTGCAGAGAACATGCGTAGAAACGGGCGCTTGCCGGTGCTCAATGCCCCCGGTCCCCTTTTTCACCAGGTTACAGCTTGGCAGTGAGCTCCGGCAGCAAGGTGAAGAGATCCCCCACCAACCCGTAGTCGGCCACCTGGAAGATGGGAGCCTCGCTGTCCTTGTTGATGGCGACGATCACCTTCGACTCCTTCATCCCCGCCAGATGCTGGATGGCACCGGAAATGCCGACCGCAATGTAGAGCTCGGGAGCCACCACCTTGCCGGTCTGGCCCACCTGCAGATCGTTGGCGACAAAGCCCGCATCCACCGCGGCCCGCGATGCCCCCACCGCCCCGCCCAGCTTGTCAGCCAGCGCCTCTATCAGGGCGAACTGCGCCTTGGAGCCCAGTGCCCGTCCGCCGGAGACCACCACCCGCGCCGCCGCGAGCTCGGGTCTGGCGGAGCGCACGGCGCGCCGTTCGATGAGGCGGGTACGGCAGGCCACCTCGCTCACCGGCAACCGCTCTACCTGAGCCTGGCCGCCGCTCGCCGCCTTGGCGAAGGCAGTGGGCCGGATGGTCAGCACCTTGATGGGGGCGCTGCTTGCCACCCGGGCCACGGCGTTGCCCGCATAGATGGGGCGCAGAAAGGTGTCACCGCTCTCGATGCCGGTCACCTCGGAGAGCATCTCCACCCCGAGTCTGGCCGCCACCCGCGGCAGCAGATCCTTGCCCTGGGTGCTGGCGGCCATCAGGCAGTGCTGATAATCCCGCGCGATATGGGCCAAGAGCGGATCGACCCCGTCGCTCAGCCCCTCCGCCAGCATGGGGTGCTCGGCCAGCAGCACCCGGCTCACTCCCTGCAGGGCGGCGGCCTGCTCACCCGCCTCGGTCAGCCCCTGCCCCAGCAACAGCAGATGCACCTCGCCGCCCAGCTGGCTCCCGGCAGTGACCAGACGGGCCACGTTGTCGGCCAACTGGCCCTGATGATGTTCGGCAATGATCAATACGCTCATGACTGCCCCTTGCTATCGTCCGTTGATGTCCCTGCCTGTGCGCCCATCACGCCCCCGAGCTTGTCGCCGGCGGGCGGGGTTCTGTTGATTGCTGGCAGCATCAGAGTACCTTCGCTTCGTGCTTGAGTTTGTCCAGCAGCTCGTCCACCGAGCCCACCATGATGCCGGCGCTGCGGGCCGCGGGGGCCATCACCCCGAGCAGCCGGGTCTGACCGGCCGGCTCGACGCCGAGGTCGGCGAAGGGCGCGCTCTCGAGCGGCTTGCGCTTGGCCTTCATGATGTTGGGGAGCGAGGCAAAACGCGGCTCGTTGAGGCGCAGATCCACGGTCACCACCGCCGGCAGCGGCATGCCGAGGGTCTCGAGGCCGCCGTCGATCTCGCGGGTCACCTGCAATTCCCCCTCCACCAGCTTGATGGCGGAGGCGAAGGTGGCGAGCGGCCAGTCATTGAGGGCGGCGAGCATCTGGCCCACCTGGTTGTTGTCGGAATCGATGGACTGCTTGCCGAGCAGCACCAGATCGGGCTGCTCCAGCTCGCACACCTGTTGCAGGGCGCGAGCCACGGTGAGCGGAGTCAGGGTCTCGCCAGTCACGTAATGACGCGCCCGATCCGCCCCCAGCGCCAGGGCGTGACGCAGTTGTTCGGCCGCCGCCTCGGGGCCGAAGGTCACCACCACCAGCTCACTCGCCACGCCGGCTTCACGCAGCCTGACCCCCTCTTCCACCGCAATTTCACAAAACGGGTTGATCCCCATCTTGACGTTGGCCAGCTCCACGTCTGAGCCATCGCTCTTGACCCGGACCTTGACGTTGTAATCCAGCACCCGCTTGACCGCGACCAGCAGCTTCATGACGCGCATCCCTCGCTTCTGTTGAGTGAATCCATGAAAACCCTCACATTTTTTTGCTTACATTTACTTTACGTTTACGTAAACTACCAGCACTACCCTAGGCCAAGTCGAGCACAGAGGCAAGATGGAACGCGAAGCAATGGAATTTGATGTCGTCATCGTCGGTGGCGGCCCGGCGGGACTCAGTGCCGCCATCGCCCTCAAACAACACAATGCCGAGCTGTCGGTCTGTCTGCTGGAGAAGGGGGCTGAGATCGGCGCCCATCTGCTCTCCGGAGCTCTGCTGGATCCCGTCGCCCTCAAGGAGCTGCTGCCAGAGAGCTGGCAACAGGCCCCGCTCGGGGTCGAGGTCAACGACGATCAGGTGCACCTGCTGCAAAGCGACAGCCGCGCCCTGCAACTGCCCAACTGGGCGGTGCCGCCACGCATGCACAACGAGGGCAGCCGCATCATCAGCCTCGGCAACCTCTGTCGCTGGCTCGGTCAGCAGGCCGAGCAGCTGGGAGTCGAAATATACCCGGGTTTTACCGCAAGCGAACTCATCATGGAAGCGGGACGGGTCAAGGGTGTGATCACCGGCGATCTCGGGCTGGATCGGGCTGGCAATCCGAAAGCGGATCACGTGCCCGGCATGGCGCTGCTCGGTCGCTACACCCTGTTTGCCGAAGGGGCGCGCGGCCATCTCGGCAAGCAGCTGATCGCCGACTTTCAGCTGGAAAACGCCGCCCAGCCGCAGCATTACGCCATCGGCTTCAAGGAGCTGTGGCAGCTCCCCCCCGGCCAGGGCAAACCGGGCCGGGTGCTGCACGGCAGTGGCTGGCCGCTCTCTGAGGGGAAGGAAGACAAGAGTCAGGGCGGCTTCTATCTCTACCATCTGGAGCAGGATCAGGTGGCGGTCGGTCTCATCGTCGATCTCAACTACCGCAACCCCTGGCTCAGCCCGTTTGACGAGTTCCAGCGCCTCAAGCATCACCCGCTCATCGCCGCGGCTTTGCAGGGGGGCGAGCGCATCAGCTACGGCGCCCGCGCCATCGCCAAGGGGGGCTGGCACTCCCTGCCCCGCATGCACTTTCCCGGCGGCCTGATCATCGGTTGCGATGCCGGCACCCTCGACTTCTCCCGCATCAAGGGGATCCACACCGCCATGAAGTCCGGCATGCTGGCGGCCAAGACCGTCGCCATGAGTCTGCGCGGTGGCGATGAAGGGGGCCGGGATCTGGCCGAATACGGCGATGCGCTGCAACAGAGCTGGCTGGCCTTGGAGCTGAAAACAGCGCGCAACTTCGGCGCCGCCCTGCACCGCTGGGGCCCCTGGCTCGGTGGCGCCTTCAACTGGCTGGAGCAGCGGCTGTTTGCTCGCTCGTCGCCGTTCACCCTGCTGGACAAGGAGCCGGACTACCGCCAGCTGCGCATGGCCAGCCGCTGCCAGCCCATCGACTACCCCAAGCCGGACGGCAGGCTCAGCTTCGACAAGCTCTCGTCTGTCTACCTCGCCAACACCAGCCACGACGAGGACCAGCCCTGCCATCTCAAGCTACAGGATGAGACTATCCCGGTGGCGGTCAACCTGCCCACCTGGGCCGAACCCGCCCAGCGCTACTGCCCGGCCGGGGTGTTCGAGATCCTGGGTTCAGAGAGCCTGCCCCGCCTGCAGATCAACGCGGCCAACTGCATCCACTGCAAGACCTGCGACATCAAGGATCCGAGCCAGAACATCATCTGGACGCCGCCGCAAGGCGGCTCTGGCCCCAACTATCCCAATATGTAACAGGCTTGCCCATGCAGACCTGCGCAGATAACAAGGATGTACAGCCTAGAACATAGTCTGGACGCCGCCGCAGGGCGGCTGTGGCCCCAACTATCCCAACATGTAACAGGCTTGCCCATGCAGACCTGCGCAGACCTGTTCAGACAACAAAAATGCTCAGCCCCAACACATCAAATAGAGGCGGTTTCCGGCGCGCGGCCGAGGGCTGTCGCAGGGCGCTCGGCAGCCCGCCATCCCGGCCGGTGAGCCCGACTCCTCCCACATACCAGGGGGAATAAAGGAGGCGGCGCCGGGATCGCCCGTTGCGAGGTCGGCGTGGCTGCTCCGACCTCGCTGTTTTTTTGAGCGAACAGGCTGAACCTCCGATGAATAGGCCCTGACAAGCGCGGCCCGCCCCTGTATAGTTCGCCGCATTCAGGTTTTCCATCGGCCCGTTCAGCTTGTCCACGGGATCGCTTTCTACGCGCTCTAAGGCCGCATGACCTGTGCAACCATCCCTGATTACCCATGACTTCTTAAGGGGGGACAGATGATCACCGCCTACATTCTCAATAACAAGGTACTGGACATAGTCACGCTCGGGCCTGACGACATAGTGCCTGACAACACCGTCTGGCTGGATGCCTACAAGCCGGACACGGCGGAACGAGAATGGTTGACGGGCCTGTTTCTGGAAGAGGTTCCCGACAAGGAGGAGCTGGATGACATCGAAGCATCCGCCCGTTTCTACTGGGATACCGACGGTCTGCACATTCACTCCCTGTTTCCCCAGCGGATCGGCCGAGACACCAAGGGTGTCCACGTCTCCTTTACCCTGCGCAACAACCTGCTGATCAGCATCCGCGAAGATGACATCGGCCTGGTGCGCCTGCTGCGCCACTACATGCGTCAGGATCGGCTGGAGGTGGAGGACGCCCTCGACATCCTGCTAGAGGTGCAGAATCTGAAAGTCGAATACCTCTCCGATCTCATCGAAGATGGCTACAAGACCCTGGAAAACACCGCCGATCAGATCTTCGAGCCGGATCAGATCAATCCCATGCTCAAGGAGTTGATGGCTCAGGAAGAGGCCAACGGCCAGATCCGTCTCTCCCTGCACGATACCCGTCGCGCCCTGCGCTTCTTGAAGCGCAGCCTGCGCCAGCGGATGAGCAACGAGCAGAACAAGTGGATCGACGAGATGCTGCACGACGTGGAGTCCCTGCTGCCCCACACCCAGTTCCTGTTCGACAAGATCAACTTCCAGCTGGAAGCCTCCATGGGGGTCACCAACCTGGAGCAGAACAAGGTGATCAAGATCTTCTCGGTGGCCGCGGTCATCTTCCTGCCGCCGACGCTGATCGCCAGCATCTACGGCATGAACTTCGGCCGCATGCCGGAGCTCGCCTGGGAGTACGGCTATCCACTCTCGCTGGTGCTGATGGTGATGTCATCGCTCGGCACAGGCCTCTTCTTCAAGCGAAAAGGCTGGCTGTGACGCCGGTGACCCGGCACCAAAAGAGATAAGCGGATTGGGGGGCATGGCCCCCCGATTAATTCCCGCCCCTCGCCCGCCTTGCAAAGGGCCCCCCTTCGCCCCATATCCCCTTCATCCTTTGCACAGACGACCCCGGGCAACCATGACCCTCTACCCCGAACACCGATATGACGATCACGGCCAGTTGCGTCCCCCGCTCTGGTTCTGGCCCATCGCCCTCTTGCTGACCCGCTCGGTCTGGCTGTTTCTGATGGCCGGCGTCACCCGCGAGAGCGGCAGCGCCATCCTGACCCTCTTCTATCCGGACCGGCTCGCCCTCTACATCAGCCTGCTGACCGACGTGCCCGCCATACTGGCGCTGCTCGCCTGCGGCGGCACCTATCAGCAGACCCGCAGCCTCCGGGCCTGGCTCAGGCGCCACAGCCCATTGCTGCTGCTCTGCTCTGCCGTCAGTGGCCTGCTGATGCAACTGCACAGCCTCAATCTGCAGAAGTGGTCGTTCAGCTGGCCCACCGCCCTGGTGCTGGTCGCTACCCTCTGGTCACTCTGGTATCTGCTGCGCAGCCGCCAGCTGCGTGAATACGCGGCCGATCAGCCCCACGCCGGCAACTGATCAGCCAGGTTCAACCCAGATGACCAGTCACCCGAGGGGCGAGCTGATCAACCAGGTGCCTCACTGGCGCGTGACCCGGATCTGCAGGGTCTGGCGATCGCTCTGACTGCCACTGCCCCCCTGCAACTGGGTGCCCAGGCTGCTGCCCTGCTGCGCCGCGCTGGTGGAGAGCTCCCCCACCGTCAGCCACTGACCGGGGGCACCGCTCACCTCGGTGGCGCTCTGCCCCCGGTTGATGGTGCCCTGCTCCAACCTGGCCTGCTCGCTGCTAAGCGCTATCTGTACTCTGTCGCCAATCAGGGTGGCGGTGGCATAGAGGCCGTTCACCAGCGGCATCAGCCCCACCACCTGGCCTCCACGCCACTGATAAAAGGTGACCGGTTGATAGGTGCCCATCTGCAATAGCACCGGCCGACCCGACAGGCCGCGTACCTGCCAGCTGTCGTTCTGGCTGCGCTGATACTGCTGGGCATTGCCCTCCAGCAACCACTGTCGCTTGGTGGCATCCCGGCCCAGCCCCACCCCGGCCTGCTGACTGCTGGAAGCGCCATCCACCCGCCACTCGATGAGCAGGCTCTGGGGCGGCTGGTTGAATTTGGCCAGCGCCGCTTCGGCCTCCTGCAGCTGGGCGGCGCTGCCGCTCAGCACCAACTGGTTACCCATGGCGCTCACCCCCAGCTCCGGATAGAGATCCTTGAGGGTCTGCACAGCCGCCTGGGTCTCGAATACCGGGATCACCTTCACCTCGGCCCACAGCGGCAGGCACCAGAGCCCCCACAGCAGCCAGAATCCAAACTCGCGCGATCTTCTCATCTTCTCCTCCCGTCCCACTCGGCGGCCAACCAGATCATGGCCTGCTCATCACCTCGTCATCATGGGCCATCCGCCCCGCTTTTCAATGATTTTGCCCGTGAGTGGCAAGCGCCATGAAGGTCAGGCCCTTCATTTTTCTATGAAAAGAGCGGAGACAGATCAAATAACACAAATAAAAATGATTACCATTTGTTGTCACGAAAAAATCGCTCGGATACAATTCGGTCTCATTTTTTTGAGCTTGCCGTCGATGAAGCCAGTGACCACCACCCCCGCCGCCATCCACCTGGCCCTGCTTGTCAACATGCTCTCCATGGGCAGCATGATGATGGTGATGCCGCTCGGGCCGGATCTGGTCATCAGCCTCGGCATGCTGCCGGAGCAGACCGGCTACTTCAGCGGTGGTGCCACCCTGGGAGCCGCCCTGATGGGGCTCATCGCCGCCCCCTGGCTCGATCGGGTCAACCGAAAGCCCGCCCTGCTGGTACTGCTCACCTTGCGTTTTCTGCTGCTGATGGCCTGCGCCCTGGTGCAAAACAGCCAGCAGCTGCTGGTACTGTTCGTCCTGTCGGGCTGTGTGGCCGGGCCGCTCGCCGCCATCCTGATGGCAGCCGTGCTGGATCTGGTGCCGCCGGCCGAGCGGGGCCGTCGCCTCGCCTACGTGGGCATGGCGTTCTCGCTGGCCGCCATCCTGGTGGTGCCCATCGCCCTGGTGCTGGCCCAGTGGTTTGGCTGGCAGAGCCCCTTCCTGCTGTTTGGCGTCTGCGGCCTGCTGCTGGCCCTGCTCTGCGCTACCCTGCTGCCTTCGCTGCCGGTCAGCCGCGCCCCTCACGGCAGCGGCCTGCGTCAGTTGCTGGCCTCCCCGCTCTGCCAGGGCGCCCTGTTCATCCTCTGTTTGCAGATGTTCGGTCACTTCCTGCTGATCCCGCACTTTGCCAACTACTTCCAGTTCAACCTGGCGTTCCCGCGCGAGCAGATCGCCGCCCTCTATCTGTGCGGCGGCCTTGCCAGCATGGCCACCATGCGGCTGTGCGGCAGCTGGATTGATCAGGGCCGGGCCCAGGCCGCCATCCTGATCACCAGCCTGCTGCTGGCGCTGATCACATTGCTCGGTTTCGCCATGCCGGTCGGCGTGCCCGTCTACCTGCTGTTCACCCTCTTCATGGCGCTGAGCTCGGCCCGCTCTAGCACCACCCTCGCCATCACGGCCTCCATCCCGGCCCCGCATCAGCGCGCCGCCTTCATGTCTTTTCAGGGCACGGTCACCAATGTGGCGGCCGGGCTCGGCAGCCTGCTCTCCGCCAGGTTGCTGGTGTCGGATGAGAGCGGCGTGCTGCACGGATTTGCCCATCTGGCCTGGATCAATATCGGCTGCGGCCTGCTGGCCTGCGGCGGTGTCTGGCTCCTGCTCAAGGGGCTGGCACAGACAAGGAATAACAATAACCCCGAGTCTGGCACCGCCAGACAAGGAAGTCAGTGAGCCACCGGCCCCAGAGCCGGACCCCATAACCTCTGTTTTATTCATGGAGTTTTGACTATGCAGTTGCAGCCTGGCGTATTTCGCTTGAACCCGATTTTGCTCTCCCTCGGCCTGCTTGCCTTGCCGGGCCTGGCCCAGGCCGAAGCGGTCAAGGCCAACGAGACCATGGTGGTTACCGCCACCCAGACCCAGCACACCGAACTCTCCGCCCCGGCCAGCGTCTCTGTGGTAACCCGCGCCGATCTGGACAAGATGAACGCCAACAACGTCGGCGAAGCGCTCAAGCACGTGCCCGGCGTCAACATCATCGGCACCAACCCCACCGGCCGCAGCGAGATCAAGATCCGCGGCATGGGCGGCGACTACACCCTGCTGCTGATCAACGGCAAGCGGGTCAACGCCCGCGAAACCCTGGGCAGCTCGTTTGGCAATGACTTCGACTTGAGCTCCATCCCCATGGCCGCCATCGAGCGCATCGAGGTGATCCGCGGTCCCGTCTCCTCCCTCTATGGCGCCGACGCCCTCGGCGGCGTGGTCAACGTGATCCTGCGCCAGGCCAAGGAGCAGACCGAGGCAGCCTTCGGCTACACCCACAGCATGCCCACCAAGGGTGATGGTGGTGATGCCAACCGTGGCAACGCCTTCGTCTCCGGCGCCCTGATCGACAACAAGCTGCTCGGCAGCCTGGTGGTGGAAGGCTATCAGCGCGACCGCTGGCACAGCGATCAGTCCAACAACCCGGACGCCGATGCGCTGGAGAAACGGGAAGTGGTCAACATGCTCTCCAGCCTGAAGTGGCTGGTGGCCGACAACCAGGATGTGGAGTTCGATCTGGGCTACAACCAGAACGACATGGACAGCTATTTCAACAACGTGCCGCGTGCCCCCACCGCCCCGGCTACCCCGCACAACGTGCAAAAACTCGATCGCCTGAGCTTGGGGCTGACCCACAACGGTCGTTGGGAGCACTTCGACAGCCGGGCCCGCTACTACTTCGAGCAGACCGATCTGATGGATGACTCTCAGCTCAACGGCGGCGCCGCCGATGTCACCCAGACCAACCACACGGTCGACGGCCAGCTGAGCGGCTACCTCGGGGATCACCTGCTGACCTCAGGCGCGGAATTCCGCAAGACCGAGCTGGAGCACAGCCGCAGCATCACCAGCGGCAGCGTGGATGCGAGCCAGAGCGCCCTCTACCTGCAGGACGAGTTCAGCCTGGGGGATCTGGCGCTGACCCTCTCCGGTCGTCTGGATCACCACGAGACCTATGGCAACGAGTTCAGTCCGCGCGCCTATGCGCTCTACAAACTGAGCGACGAGTGGGTGATCAAGGGCGGCGCCGGCAAGGCGTTCAAGGCCCCGACCCTGGCCCAGTCCAGCGAAGGCTTCGCCACCACCGCCTGCCGCGGCGCCTGCAAGGTGATCGGCAACCCGGACCTGAAACCGGAAACTGCCGTCAGCTACGAGCTGGGCACCGCCTATGAAGCCGATCGCTTCGGCGCCGGCCTCACCGGCTTCCACAACGACATCGAGGATCTGATCCAGAGCGATCAGTGGGGCCCGGGCTACCGTCCGACCGTGATGACCTACCTCAACGTCAAGAAGGCCCGGGTCAAGGGGCTGGAGCTGACCGGCTGGGTCGATGTGATGGACGACCTCAAGCTGACCGGCAACTGGACCATGCTGGACTCCGAAGACAAGAGCACCGGCGACGATCTGGCCAAGACCCCGGATCACACCGGCAACCTGAGCCTGGATTGGCAGGCCACCGAGATCGTCAGCACCAACCTGGCCTGGCAGTACGTGGGCAGCCAGTTCATCAAGGTGCCGATGCACAACTCCCAGGCGCTCAAGTCCGACAGCTACCAGACCCTGGACGTCAACACCAAGTGGAAGGTCACCCCGGCGCTCGACTTCAAGCTGGGCATCACCAACCTCACCAACACCAAGCGTGACCAGGTCGCCACCGACGCCGACTTCATTCTGGAAGGTCGTACCGTCTACGCCGGCGTGGATTACAAGCTGTAAACCCCGCAGGGAGCCCGTCAGGGCTCCCTTTTCTGCTGTTATTGCCTCGACGTGAAGGAGTAGCCGGGTGCACAGACACCAAACACACCTGTTCTGGCTGGGAGTGGTTCTCCTGTTCCTGCTCATCTGTCTCTCACTGGCCACCGGCGCCGGTGTCTATGGTGGCCGCGAGGTCGCCGGATTTCTGCTGGGCGATCCCGCCCTCATGGCCGATGAAAAGCTCGCCATGATCGTTCATACCCTGCGTCTGCCCCGCACCCTGTGTGCCCTGGTGGTGGGCGTCTGTCTTGCGCTGGCGGCCTCCATGCTGCAAAGCGCCACCCGCAATCCGCTGGCCGAACCCGGCCTGCTCGGGGTCAACGCCGGCGCCGTGTTCGCCCTGGTGATCGGCCTCACCTATTTTGGCGTCGAATCCGCCTACGGTTACCTGCTCTGGTCCGGCATGGGGGCCCTGCTCGGCAACCTCATCGTGCTCGGCCTCGGCCTGATGGTGGGGCGCTCCAACCCCCTCAAGCTCATCCTGGTGGGGGTCGCCCTCTCCGCCACCTTCGGCGGCCTCTCCAACTTCCTGCTGCTCTCCAACCAGGTGGTGCTGGAGCAGTTCCGTTTCTGGAATCTGGGGTCGCTGGCCGCCTCGGATCTCGATGCGGTGCTCACCGTGATGCCCTTTGCCCTGCTCGGCCTGCTGCTGACCCTGGCGCTCTGCCGTCAGCTCACCCTGATGCAGATGGGGGACAATCAGGCGCTGGCGCTCGGCATCCGGCCGACCCGGGTGCGCATCGGCGTGCTCCTGGCCGCCACCCTGTTTACCGCCTGCGCCATCGCCATCGCCGGTCCCATCGGCTTCGTCGGTTTTCTCGCCGCCTACTGCGCCCGCTTGGTGGAGCCGGTGCGCCTCGCCATTCAGGTGCGCTTCTCCGCCCTGTTCGGCGTGCTGTTTCTGCTCGGTGCCGACATCCTAGCGCGCTGGCTGATCCAGCCGTTCGAGCTGCCCAACGGGGTGATCCTGGCGCTGATCGGTGCCCCCGTGCTCATCCTGGTGGTGCGCAGCGGCGGCTTCCGCTCCCTGCTGGCCGTCAAATAAGGTTGCCTGCCTCATGAACAATTCCATCCATCCCTCCCTCACCACGGCGCTTCCCACCGGCACCGTCTGCCTGCGCGTTGGCAGCCGTACCCTGTTGCTGCACCGTCGTGCCTGGCTGATCACGCTGGGGCTCTTGGTCGCCCTGGTGCTGCTCTCCTTGCTGGCGCTGACCCTGGGCTCCGGCAAACTCACCATGCTGGGGGTGATCCAGACCCTGCTTGGCGAGGGCAACCGGCTGAGCGAGGTGACCGTCTTCAAGATCCGGCTGCCGCGCATCGTCGCCGTGCTGGTGGCGGGAGCGGCCATGGGTCTCTCCGGCTGCCTGGTGCAGACCCTCATTCGCAACCGCCTCGCCACCCCGGACATGATCGGGGTCAACGAGGGGGCCTCCCTGGCCATCATCGCCTTCTCCCTCTACCTGACCCTCGGCAGCTGGCCCTGGTGGGCCGCGCCGCTGGGCGCCCTGTTTGCCGCCGCCGTGCTCTATGCCCTGTGCAACAAGCCGGGGGAGCAGGGCTACCTGTTCGTGGTGATCGGCATCGGCGTCTCCGAGCTGATGAACGCCATCGGCCAGTTCGTGATGTCCACCCAGTCGCTGGTGCACCTCACCAGCCTCTACCTGTGGAACATGGGCAACTTCGTCGGCCAGGGCTACAGCACTGTGCTGCCGGTGGGGATCCTGATCCTGCTGGTCTGCCCTTGGATCATTTATCTCTCCCGGGCCCTGGGCGTACTGCGTCTGGGCCCCGTCACCGCCCAGAGTCTGGGGGTGAACGTCAATCGGGTGCAGCTCGGCGTGCTGGCCCAGGCCATCGTCGTGGCGGCGCTCGGCACCGCCATCGGCGGCCCCGTGGTGTTCATCGCCATGGCGGCCCCGGTGCTCGCCTCCTGGCTCAGCCGGGATCGCATCGTGCCGCTGTGGATTGCCGCCCTGTGCGGCGCCCTGCTGCTGCTGGCCAGCGATACCCTGGTGCGGGTGCTGGCCAGCCCCCACGAGGTGGCCACCGGCATCATGACCCGTATTCTCGGCGGCCTGTTGCTGCTGTTCATCCTGCTCAAAGACCGCCAGAAGGCCGACTGACGATGCCATTCATCCATTTTCAAGACAGACCGAGGGCCGCCTGATGACGCTCACCATCAATCACCTGCAATTTGGCTATCAGCACAAGCCCGTCTTCAACGACATCTCCTTCACCATTCCCCAGGGCAAGCTGGTGGGGATCGTCGGCCCCAACGGCGGCGGCAAGTCCACCCTGCTCAAACTCCTGGCAGGCCAGGAGCAGCAACAAGCCGGCGAGATCCTGCTCAAGGGCAAGCCGCTGGCCAGCTACGGCAAGAAGGCGCTGGCCCGCGAGCTCGCCTACCTGCCCCAGCGCCCGCTGGTGCCCGCCGGCATCCAGGTCGAGCAGCTGGTGCAGTACGGCCGCCATCCCCATCAGGGCTGGTTCAATCAGTGGAGCGAGGAGGATGCGCGCATGGTGCGCTGGGCCTGCGAGCGGATGCAACTGGGCGACATTCTGCAGCAGAGCGCCAGCTCCCTCTCCGGCGGCCAGGCCCAGCGGGTGTGGCTCGCCATGGTGCTGGCCCAGGATGCAGACATCATCCTGCTGGATGAGCCCACCAGCGCCCTCGACATCGGCCACCAGACCGAGGTGATGGAGGCCATCCACCAGATCACCGCCGAGGGCAAGACGGTGCTCATCGTCATCCACGATCTCGCCACCGCCGCCCGCTACTGCGACGAGCTGATCGCGCTGGGGGATGGCGGCATCCAGGCCATGGGGCCGGCCCGCGAGGTGGTGACCAAGTCCCTCATCGACCGCCTCTACCAGACCGACGTGGACATACTGCACGCCCCCGGCGACGGCGCCCCCATCATAGTGCCGCGCCGCAGGCCGCACGCCTTTGCCATGCGCCAACCGGCCTGAGCCCCATCAAAAAACCGCCGAGAGGCGGTTTTTTATGCTTGTGTCTCGGCGCACCGCCACTCACAGCAGCAGGCTGGTGAGCACCCCGCCCGGCCGTGTTTGCCAGTGCCCTGTTTGCCAATGCAGTGCCTGCCAGTACATTGGCTGCCAGTACACAGTGCAGCGCCAACCGGCGGGCAGTGTCGGGGTCAGCCCACCCACCAGTTCGACGGTGAGGGTCTGCTCCGTCATGGTCAGCCAGCGGGCATCGAGAAAGTCAAAATAGCGCCCCACACTGGGGTAGAGCGCCTTGAACAGGCTCTCCTTGGCCGAGAAGATCAAGGTGAGCGCCTCAGCCCTGCTCAGGCCGATGGCAGGGGCAGCGGCCGCCAGCCGGACCCACTCCTCCCCGCTGGCAATGCCGGGCCAGAGCTCGCTCGCCTGCCCCTCTGCCAGCCAGCCTTCCAGATCCAGCCCCATTCCCGCCCGACCCGGGCGCACCGCGCACAGCGCCATGCCGCGCCCCTGCAACAGGCTGTGGCTGATGCTGCCCTCAAACCCCGCAGGCCAGCAGGGTTCGCGGGCGGCCCCGATGCTCACCTGCTGCTGGCCCAGACCAAAGGGGTGCAAGGCCCGGCGCGCCGCCAGCCGGCCGGCCAGAAACTCCCCCAGCCGCTTGGGGACCGCGCGCTGCAAGCTGGCGGGCAGCACCATGCCGGCCGCGTCGTAACAGGCCGGGGTGAAGGCGGCGGGGTCAAAGCAGATCCGTTGCAGCGCCATGTGCGCCGCGCCGGGTAGCGGCAGGCTGTCAGCCTGCACGATAAAGCGATCCAGTGAACAGGCTGGCGCAGTGGCAATCAACATCACGAAGAGCCCTTGGTTGGTGAGCCCGCATGGTAGCAAACCGCGCCCTCCTCACGCCACAAACACAAATGACAATTCTTATCATTTGAATTTGTGGTAGCATGAGTTCGCCCGTTTGGGGCCCAGTGTCCCAATGATTTCACCAAGAAGGATGTAACGATGAAGATCTCCTCTCCCCTGGCTGCCGTGCTGATGCTGGCCAGCCTGGTCGGCTTCCAGGCACAGGCCGGCAGCGAGACCCGTCAGGTGACCGATGCCGACGGCAAGACCCAGGTCGTACCGGCCCAGCCCAAGCGGGTGGTGGTACTGAGCGAAATCGATCTGGACAGCGCCCTGACCCTGGGGCTGCAACCGGTCGGCACCGTCAATGGCCGTGGCCAGTCCACCCTGCCCCGCTACCTGCTGCAACAGGCGGGCAAGGAGATCGCCGTGGTCGGCGATCTGGACAATCCCAACCTGGAGAAGCTGATCGATCTGGAACCCGACCTCATCCTCACCGGCCAGACCAAGCCCGAGCTGCTGGCCCTGCTCAAGGAGATCGCCCCCACCGTGGTCACCGGCAACTGGGGTGACTCCTGGAAAGAGATCTTCAATCGCAGCGCCCACGTGCTGAACCGGGACGCCGAAGCCAAAACCTTCCTCGCCCAGTATGACGCCCGCCTGCAGGAAGCCCGCAGCAAGCTTGCCAAGCATCAGGGCGAGCGCCTGAGCATAGTGCGCTGGAACCCCAAGGGCCCGAGCTACATGCACAGCGGCACCTTCGCCAGCAGCGTGGTGGAAGAGATGGGGCTGACCCGGCCGACCCACCAGATCGGTGACAAGACCCCCCACTCCCCGGCTCTGAGCCTCGAATCCCTCAACCTGCTGGACGGCGACTGGCTGGTGATCGGCACCCTCAGCGCCAGCGGCGATGCGGTGGATGCCATGAGGCAGGCCGAGCAGACCCCGGCCTTCCAGCAGCTCGGCGCCATCAAGAGCAAGCGCTTCGGCGCCGTGGACGGATCCCTGTGGACCTCCACCGGCGGCCCCCAGGCGGCCCTCAAGGTGATCGACGACGTCGAGCAGCTGCTGGCCAAACCCGACGCGGCCCCCATCACCCAATAAGCCATCGTGATTGCCGCCCACAAAGAAGCCCGCATATGCGGGCTTCTTTTTATGTCGTGACCAATCCTCAAGGTGATGGCAATCAGACCGGCTTGAGCCGCGCGGTGAAGTGGCGCAGCAGCGGCGGCTCGTAGTCAAAGGTGAGCCCGCGAATGTCGCTGGCCCGCGCTTTCACCGCGATCAGGCAGTCGGCCACATAGTCCATGTGATCCCGGGTGTAGACCCGGCGCGGAATGGTGAGCCGCAGCAGCTCGAAGTCCGCCGCCTCCTGCTTGCCGGTGGCGGGATCGCGCCCGAGCAGCAGGGAGCCAATCTCCACCCCGCGCACGCCCCCTTCCAGATAGAGCGCGCAGGCGAGCGCGTGGGCCGGGAACTGCTCGGCCGGAATATGGGGCAGCAGCTTTTTGGCATCCACAAACACCGCATGGCCACCGGTGGGGGTCTGGATGGGGATGCCCGCCTCGGCCAGCCGCTCGCCGAGATAGGCCACCTGACTGATGCGATAGGTGAGATACTCCTCATCCATCCCCTCGCACAGGCCGATGGCGAGCGCCGCCATGTCCCGTCCGGCGAGGCCGCCATAGGTGACGAATCCCTCCATCGCCACGCAGCGCACCTGTACCGCGCGGAACAGCTCGAGATCTTCCTTGAAGCAGCAGAGCCCGCCGATATTGACCAGCCCGTCCTTCTTGGCCGACATGGTGAAGATGTCCCCCAGCGCAAACATCTGGCGCACTATCTCCTTGATGCTGCGCTTGGCATAGGCCGGATCCCGCTCCTTGATAAACCAGGCGTTCTCGGCAAAGCGGGCGGCATCGATCACCACCGGAATATGGTGGCGACGGGCCAGCGTCGAGACCGCTTCCATATTGGCCATGGAGACCGGCTGGCCGCCGGCGCTGTTGCAAGTGACCGTGATGATGATGCCGGCCACGTTGCCCGCCCCCAGGGTTTCGATGGTGTCGTTCAGGCGAGGGAGATCAAAATCCCCCTTCCAGGCGTAGGGGGCCGTGGTGTCGAGGGCTTTCGGAGTGAGCAGGTTGATGGCCCGCGCCCCGGCCAACTCCACGTGGGCCTTGGTGGTATCGAAGTGGTAGTTGGAGATGAAGACCGGCGCCTTGCCCTGGCAGCGCTTGACCAGCTCGGGGAAGAGGATCTGCTCGGCCCCGCGCCCCTGGTGGGTAGGTATCACATGCTGATAGCCAAAGATCTCGCGCACCGCGCGCTCCAGCTCGACAAAGTTGCGGCTGCCCGCATAGGCTTCGTCCCCCATCATGATGCCGGCCCACTGACGATCAGACATGGTACCGGTGCCGCTATCGGTCAGCAGATCGATATAGACATCCTCGGCCAGCAGCAGGAAAGGGTTCCAGCCAGCGGCCTCGAGGGCGGCGCGGCGCTCGGCGCCAGTGGTCTGTTTGATGGGCTCGACCATCTTGATACGAAACGGCTCGGGTATACGACGCATAAAAGACTCCTCACCGACACAAGGCCAGTGTGTTTGAAATTGGGATAGGCAAAGAGGCCGGGGCGATCAGAGTCGTCCGGCTGACAAATTCAAACGGCGGGTGCCGCCAATCAGCGGTGAGGAAAGTCGAGGGTCAGAATGGGATCCCGGGTGTACCAGTGGGCGAGCAGGCAGGCTGCCCGGGGCGTAGCTGTCACGATTGGCATCACTCCCCTCCATGTCGGTTGTAAACAGTCGGTCCAATAAGATCCATTGATGGGTGCTGCCAGCGGGCAGCCTCGCCACGTTAACGGCAGGTTAATTGGCAGACAAGAGGCGCACAGTCGGGCTGTGCGCCTGCTCACAAAGCGTCCATTCTTCCGACTCGATACCGGCAACGGTGATCCCACCCGCGCCCCGCTTCGTTAAGCTGTTATCCCGTTGACTTGACCCTGTTCACGCCGCTCCCTTGCCAACCATCGGAAGTCCCATGCATCGCAAAGCCCATCTGCCCGAGAAGATCTGCCCCGTCTGCCAACGCCCCTTCAGCTGGCGGCGCAAGTGGGCAAATTGCTGGGAGGAGGTTCGCTACTGCAGCGAGCGCTGTCGCCACGCTCGTCATTGCAGTCATCAACATAACGGGGAGCATGTCTAATGGAGCTGCGCCTCGTGCTCGGCGATCAGCTGAACGCCGGTCACAGCTGGTTTCGCACCCCGGATCCGGCGGTCTGCTATCTGATGGCGGAGCTGCGCCAGGAGACCGACTACTGCCGCCACCACCGCCAGAAGGTGCTGGCCTTCTTTGCCGCCATGCGCGCCTTCGCGGCGGCACTCACCCAAGCGGGCCACCGCGTCTGTTACCTGACCCTCGATGAGAGCGCCCGCTGGCCCGACTTGCCCGGCTTGCTGGAGGATCAGCTCGAAACACATCAGGCCGACAGCGTTGCCTGGCAGAGCCCGGACGAGTGGCGCCTCGCCAGCCAGTTGCAAGCATGGGCGGCAGGCCTTGCCATCCCTGCCACCGAGGTGGAAAGCGAACATTTTCTCACCCCCCGCGATGGCTGGCAGCGCTACCCCCACAGCCGGATGGAGTTCTTCTACCGCGCCCTGCGAAAGCAATACCGGGTGCTGCTCGATGAGCGCGGCCAACCCCTTGGCGGGCGCTGGAACTTTGATGATGAGAACCGCGCCAAATTGCCGGCGAGCCAGCCCATCCCGGCCCCCCTCACCTTTGCCAACGAGGTGAGCGACATCGATGCCATGCTGACCCGTCACGGGGTCAGCACCATCGGCGAGGCAGATGTCAGCAGACTGCCCTGGCCCATCAGCCGGCGCCAGAGCCGCGAGCTACTGGCCCATTTTCTGGCCCACTGCCTGCCCCACTTTGGCCGCAATCAGGATGCCCTGAGCGAGCGAGGCTGGAGCCTGTTTCACAGCCGCCTGTCGTTTTCCCTCAACAGCAAGATGCTCCACCCGCTTGAGGTGATCCGCGCCGCCGAAGCCCACTGGCAGGCCAATCAGGACACTATCACCCTGGCGCAAGTGGAGGGCTTTATTCGCCAGATCCTCGGCTGGCGCGAATTCGTACGCGCCCTCTACTGGGAAAAGATGCCCGCCTATCAGCAGACCAATTTTCTCGGGGCCGAGCGGCCGCTGCCCGGTTTTTTCTGGAGCGGTGAAACCAGGATGGCCTGCGTGCGTCACGCCATTGGCCAGTCTCTGAAGCACGCCTACGCCCACCATATCCAGCGGCTGATGGTGACCGGCAACTTTGCCCTGCTGGCGGGGATCGATCCTGACGAGGTGGATGCCTGGTATCTCGGCATCTATGTGGATGCCATCGAGTGGGTGGAGCTGCCCAACACCCGTGGCATGAGCCAGTTTGCCGATGGTGGCCTGATGGGCAGCAAGCCCTACGCCAGCAGCGGCGCCTATCTAGAGCGAATGGGCCACTACTGCAAGGGGTGCCACTATCAGGTGAAAGCCCGCAGCGGCGACGGGAGTTGCCCGTTCAACAGCCTCTACTGGCACTTTTTATGGCGCAACCGGGACAAACTTGGCAGCAACCCTCGTCTCGCCCTGCCCTATGCCAACTGGGATGGCCAGGCCGCCGAACAGCAGCACGCCATCCTAGGGACGGCGGAGCAGTACCTGATCCGGCTGGAGCAGCTCTGACTGCCACAGCTAATACCAACAAGTCCACACTTTTCAACATTGAAAACCAGTTAAATAAATGTAAATAGATATATATCCCAATTATATCTACACCAGTTGAATATCCTGTGGCGGCTGATTAAGGTGAGGGCCCCAGTCAAGGAGAGACAAGATGGACATAGTGGTACTCGGTGGTGGCGTGGTCGGCGTGACCAGCGCCTGGTATCTGGCCAAGGCGGGTCACAAGGTGACCCTGCTGGAACGGCGTGACGGAGTGGCCCTTGAAACCAGCCACGCCAATGCCGGCCAGATCTCCCCCGGTTACGCGGCCCCCTGGGCGGCCCCCGGCATTCCCCTCAAGGCCGCCAAGTGGCTGCTGCAAAAGCATGCCCCCTTCACGGTGCGACCGACCTCGGATCCCTTCCAGCTGCGCTGGATGCTGAAGATGTTTGCCAACTGCACCCCGGCGGCCTATGCGGTCAACAAGGGGCGCATGGTGCGTCTAGCCGAATACAGCCGCGACTGCATGAAGCTGCTGCGCGACGAGCTGAGCATCGATTATGAAGGGCGCCAGCTCGGCACCCTGCAGCTGTTTCGCAGTCAGGCCCAGCTCGATGCCAGCAAGCGCGACATCGAGGTGCTGGAAGAGTATGGCGTGCCCTACCAGTCCCTCGATGCCGCTGGCTGTGAAGGGGCAGAGCCGGCGCTGGCCCGGGTACGCGGCAAGATAGTGGGCGGCCTGCGCCTGCCGGGCGATGAGACCGGCGACTGCTTCCGCTTCACCAAGGCCATGGCTGCAGAAGCGCAGCGACTGGGGGTCAAGTTCGTGTTCAACTGCGCCATCGACGAGATCGAGCTGGCGCAGGGACGCGCCGTGGCGGTGCGGGCCGGCGAGCAGCGCTTCAAGGCCGACGCCATCGTCTGTGCCCTCGGCAGCTATGCCACCGGGTTCCTGCGCCCGCTCGGGCTCGATCTGCCCGTCTACCCGGTCAAGGGCTACTCCCTCACCCTGCCGATGATCAACGCCGAGGCCTCGCCGCGCAGTACCGTGCTGGACGAAACCTACAAGGTGGCCATCACCCGTTTCGACGAGCGGATCCGGGTCGGCGGCATGGCGGAGCTGTCAGGTTACAACCTGGCCCTCAACCCGAAACGGCACGACACCCTGGCCATGGTGGTCGGCGATCTCTTCCCCGAGGGGGGCGACATCAGCCGCGCCGACTTCTGGACCGGGCTGCGCCCCATGACGCCGGACGGCACCCCGCTGGTGGGCCCAAGCCCCATCCCCGGCCTCTGGCTCAACACCGGCCATGGCACCCTGGGCTGGACCATGGCGGCGGGCTCGGGCCAGCTGCTGTGCGATCTCATCAGCGGCAGCGACACAGCCATCAGCGACGAAGGGCTCACCCTGGCCCGCTACGGCTGAGACTTCTCCTCCGTCTCTTCGCGTTTCATCCCAAAGAGGGAGTGCCTGGCACTCCCTCTTGTTTTGACCCCAGTTTGTTTTGACCGCAGTTTGTTTTGACCCCAGCGCGGTTTATTCAGCCTCTGCCGCCGCACCGCCCGGCATCAGGGTGGGCAGCGCTTGCCACACTCTGGCGGGATCCGGCTCGGCGATGGCGCTCGCCACCAGTTGCTGCAGCCAGTGGCGATGGAGCAGCCAGATGGGATCCCCCAGGCGCCCCTGCTCCTTGGCGCACTGCTTGACCACATCCGCCGTCCGGTAGAAGTAGCGGATCAGGCTGGTGAGCTCGGGTTCGGGCCAGCGGCAGCCAAAATGGCGCAGCCGTTCGTGCCAGAATGCCAGCTGACCGCGCTCGTGCTCCTGCTCGAGCCCGTGCAGGGCCGGGATGAGATCCATCGCCTGCCACAGGGCCCCGTAGCCGACGAAGCGCTCATCCAGTGCGTCCAGCGCCTGATCCAGCATCGCCAGGGTCTGCGGCCAGTCGTCGGCCTGCTGGCGGATCGCCGCCTGCGCCTCGCACACCGCCGCCAGCCAGTCCATCGCCAGCCGGCAGATGATCGCCTCCTTGTTGGGATAGAGGTGATAGAGCGACTTGATGCCCACCCCGGCGCGGGCGGCGATGGCATTGGTGTTGAGCGCCGCGAACCCCTGCTCCCGCAGCAGCGCCAGGGTGGCCTGCTCGATGCGGGTCGCTACCTCCTGACTGCGCTGCTGCCGCGGCTGACGCCGCATGCAGAGCCCCTCTGGCAATGCGTGTTCCGCCATTGCGTCTTTCCCTCCATGGTCACCGAGTCTCATCACTACATGATGAGACAGACTCAACACAAGTCAAAAAAAGTGCAGTAATCACTGGCATTTTCCGGCACAGCTGCAATAAACAACTGTGCTCATATTTGCAGTAATCACTGCAATCATACAAGGAGAGCACGCAATGGATGGCAAACAACACAACCACCGCCGGGGGCTTGTCGCCCTGCTGATAACAGTCCTGCTCGGCGGCTGCCAGCAGGACAACCGCTCGCAGGAACCGACCAGCACCCTCTACTTCAACGGCAAGATTCACACCCAGGACGACCAGCGCAGCCTGGCCGAGGCCATGGTGGTCGAGGATGGCAAGTTCCGCTACGTCGGCTCGCGCCAGGGGGCCGAATCCTTCATGACCAACGCCACCCGCCAGGTGGATCTGCAGGGGCGCATGGTGCTGCCGGGGCTGCACGACAACCACATCCACCTGCTCGGCACCGTGGCCCTGCCCATGTGCGATCTGGATGGTCAGGCCGTCGATCTCGATCAGCTGGCTGCCAAGGTCAAGGCGTGTCTGCCCCGCTACGCCGCACAACCGGGCGAGTGGCTAGTGGTCAATCAGTGGTCCCCCTATGACGGCAATACCCCGACCGCCAGCCATGCCACCCTGCTGGCCGCCCTGGATGCCGTGGCGCCGGACAATCCGGTGGTGCTGCTCGGGGCGGACGGTCACGCCAGTGCCTACAACTCGCAGGCACTGGCCAGCGCCGAAGATCAGGATGGCAATCAGGTGGGCTTCAACCTCGGCACATTGGCGCCGGGCGGGGTGTTCGAGCGGTTCATCCCCTATGTGGACTTGACCAGCGGCGTCATCCGGGAGGGGGCCCGCAGCGCCATCCCGGTGCCGGACAGCGGGGTGCTGAGCGCCAGCGACGAGCGGGCCGCCACCCAGTACGAGCAGATCCTGCCGGCCATCGCTACCCTGATGGCCTCGCGCGGCATCACCGGCGTGCAGGACGCCTGCGCCACCGACTTCATCCGCCAGCGCCTGCTCAGCATGCAGGCACGGGGGCTGCTGCAGATGCGCATCACCGCCGCCACCTGCTTTCACGAAGATGACTACAGCGGCAAGCTGGACATTGAGGGGCACCTGGCCAAGGCCACTCAGGTCAGAAGCGCCTTTGCCGGCAACCCGCTGATCAAGGCCGATGCGGTCAAGATCTTCCTCGACGGGGTGCTGGAGGGGGATCCCTTCACCGCACCGCCTTTCCTGCCCAACGCCGGCATGCTGGAGAACTACCAGAACCCCCATCTGGCGCTGGATCCGGACAGCGGCCGGGTCACCATCACCGCCGACAGCGAAGACGCCGGCAGCAACGGCATCGTCAACTACCGGGAGGCAGACCTGAAACGCTACGTCACCGCGCTGGACGGGGCGGGTTTTGGCATCCACATGCACAGCATCGGTGATCGCAGCACCCGGGTCGGGCTCGATGCGCTGGCCGCCGCCCGCGCCAGCAACGGCGACCGAGGCATCCCCCACACCCTGGCCCACCTGCAGGTGGTGCACCCGGACGATCAGCGCCGCCTCGGCGAGCTCGGGCTCTACCTCACCTTCACCTACGCCTGGACCACGCCCCAGCTTGCCTACGACATGCTGGTCACCCCCTTCATCCAACCAACCAGGGCCGGCCAGTCCCTGAGCGAGGCGCTCTACGATCCGCTGGGTTATCTGCACCAAGCCCTCTATCCGGTCGAGAGCAGCCGCAAGGCGGGCGCCATCCTGGTGGCGGGCAGCGACGCGCCGGTCGACAGCCGGGATCCCCGCCCGTTTGAAAACATGGCCGCCGGCATCGTGCGGGCGGCCGGCAGCGACGATGCATTTCGCGCCAGCCAGCGCATCTCGCTGGCCGAGATGCTGGCCGCCTACACCATCAACGGTGCCAGGGCGGTGCGTCAGGGGAAGATCACCGGCTCCATCGAGGCGGGTAAATCCGCCGATTTCATCGTGCTCGACCGGGATCTGTTCGCCCTGGTCGAAGCCGGCACGCCGGAGCAGATTGCCGACACCCGGGTCGAGCAGACCGTGTTTCAGGGCAACACCATCTACCCGGCCCCCTGAGCCAAACCGCTGACAACAAAAAGGCCCCGCGAGGGGCCTTTCTTATGGACTGGCCGGCGCGCCGGTTTCGCCCTGCGCCGGATGCAGCGCCAGGTTGAACAGCGCTGCCACCATGTCCGACTGGGTCAGGATCCCCACCAGTTGCTCACCATCCACCACCGGCATGTGGTGCAGGCCGCCATCGGAGAAGGCGCCCACCAGATCGTAGAGCGGTTGATAGCGGCGGGCGGTCGACACGTTGCGGGTCATCAGGTCCGCGACCCGCAACTCGGCCAGATCCGCGGCGCCCCGCGGCTGTTGCTGCGCCCGGTCGATCATCAGGTCGTGCAGGGTGATGATGCCGGTCAGCCTGCCGGCCTCGTCCACCACCGGCAGCGCCTTGACCTGATGGTGGGAGAGCAGTTGCCAGGCCGCCATGGCCGGCTGCGGCGCCTCTATCAGGATCAGATCCCGCGACATCACGTCCTGCACCCGCACCGTGCCCACCCTGGCCCGCAGGGCGTGCAGCTGGGCCTCCTGCAGCAGCGCCTGCAGATCCTGGCGGCTGATGTCGAGCAGCTCGCCGTGCTTTTCCAGCGCAAAGTCGATGTCCTCCGCCTGGGTCGCCACCCGCCCGCTCGGCTGGGGATCGGTGGTCTGGTGGCGGTTGGGCTGGGCCTGACCGCTGTTGGGATAACGGCGCCCCAGCAGCCGGTTGTAGCAGAGCGCCAGTAGCAGCAACAGCAGCGAATTGAGCAGCACCGGCAGCAGCACATAGCCGACCCCGAGCTGGCGGATCCCCTCACCGCCGATGACCGCGGTCAAGGCCACGGCGCCGCCGGGCGGATGCAGGCTGCGGGTGAGAAACATGGCGGCGATGGCCAGCATCACGGCAAGGGCGGCAGCCTGCGCCGGATCCGCCACCAGGCTGGCACTCAGCACCCCCATCAGCGCCGAGACCCCATTGCCCACCACGATAGACCAGGGCTGGGCCAGCGGGCTGGCAGGCGCGGCAAACAGCAGCACGGCGGAGGCCCCCATGGGGGCGATCAACCAATGGACCTCAAGCCCCAGCCCCCACCGACACAAGAGGGCGGTACCCAGCAGCCCGACGAAGGCGCCCAGGGCGCCGTAACAACTCTCTTTGATACTGGTATTGGTGGATACCGGAAAAAAATCCCTGAACTGCATGGGGCTCCTGCGCGGATAACATTTATTTCAAATGCGCAATTTTAACGGCATCCCCTCGCCCAATACCACAGCCAGATGCAGCCAGGCCCCTCTTATTTGGTGCCGTGCGGCCTCATGGGAGTCACACCGCCATCCCTCTGCTCCCCGCGCTCGTCACCAAACTGTGATGCAGCAACAAATTCTTACAAAAAAGCTGCTGGCGGCCCCCTTTCCCTCTTCTCTTAACACGTCCTTAAGAATCGCAGTGTCATCTTGAGCTCATCTTCATGCACGGAGCCACTACTTATGAGCACCATCAGAGATGCCCTTCGCCGCTTCGACGGCCAGCGCCGCTGCTGGACCGCCGGGCTGGAGCGGGCCGCCCTCGCCTGGCTCGCGCGTCAAGGCCGACTGCCGGCAAGCAGCCAGCCTCCCCGGCGGATCCTGGTCATTCGCAGTACCTGCCGTATCGGCAACAACCTGTTTTTGCTGCCCTTTTTGCAAAAGGTGCGCAGCGCCCATCCCCAGGTCGAGATAGAGCTGGTGTGCAGCGGCGGCCAGCTGCTCCCCTTCCTGGCCGATCTGCAACTGCAGCGCATTCATCCGGTCAAGCTGCAGGGCAAGCGGCTGCTGGCCTCCCTGTCGGTGCTGTGGCAGTTGCGCCGTCAGCACTACGATCGGGTCTACGTGCCTTTTGCCTCCAGCACCGATCACCTGATCGCCGGCTGGGTGAAGGCGCGCGAGAAGCTGGGCTTTGACGATGCCAAGGGCGATGCCCTGTTCCCCCAGCCCCTCACTCCCAACCAGCACTGCCATTACGCCCACCAGCCGCTGCAACTGCTCGGCATGCACGGCCATCTCGCCGATCAGATTGAGCTCGGCAGCTTGCTGCACAGCGCCAGCCCACGGCTGGTGGCACTCAGGCATGACTACCCGGCGCGGCCGCTCATCGGCTTTTTCACCGGTGCCCGCAAGGGCAAGGGACTCTCTCTGCCCCAGTGGCAACGACTGCTCGGGGATCTGCGCCGCCACTACCCCAGCGCCCTGTTGATCCAGCTCGAGGATCCCACCGATCCCCAGCCCCGGCTCGGCGACGTGCAGGTCTCCCTCGCCAGCCTGAGCGAGCTGGCCCGCTTTGCCGGCGGCCTCTCCCTCTTCGTCAGCGGCGATACCGGGCCGCTGCACCTGGCCGCCGCCAGCGGCGTGCCCTGCCTCGGCCTCTTTACCCAGACCGATCCCGCCCGCTACGGCTGCCTCGGCGCCCAGCACCTCAATCTGGTGATCGGTGATCGCAATGCCATCCCCCTCGATCACCACTGGCTGGCCGAGGCACTGGCAAGAGAACCCCAGCCGCAGCAGCTGCCGAGCGCCCCCTCGCCCGTCCCGAGTCCAGGGCTTGCCAGCGGCGCCTTTGTCATCACCCTTTGAGGGGGCTACAAGCGCACAAAAAAAGAGGGAAGGCTTGCGCCTTCCCTCGTTCGTTATGCCCGTACTCTCTTGTTGTTTGCTGATGCTCTTCAGGCCAGCTCGGCGCGCAGCGCCTTGGTGGCATCGACCATCACCTTGAGGGCGGCCTCGGTCTCTTCCCAGCCGCGGGTCTTGAGGCCGCAATCCGGGTTGACCCACAGCCGCTCGGCCGGGATCTGCTTGGCCGCCTTGCGCAGCAGGCCTTCAATCCAGCTCTGGCTCGGCACGTTCGGCGAGTGGATGTCGTAGACGCCCGGGCCGATTTCGTTGGGGTAGTTGAAGCGCTCGAACGCTTCGAGCAGCTGCATCTGGCTGCGGCTGGTCTCGATGGTGATCACGTCCGCATCCAGCGCAGCCACTGCCTCGATGATGAGGTTGAAGTCGCTGTAACACATGTGGGTGTGGATCTGGGTGCTGTCCGCCACCGGGCTTGCGCTCAGACGGAAGGCGCGCACCGCCCAGTCGAGATAAGCCTGGTGATCCTGCTTGCGCAGCGGCAGCCCTTCACGGATCGCCGGCTCGTCGATCTGGATGATCTTGATGCCGGCGGCTTCCAAGTCAGCCACCTCGTCGCGAATGGCCAGGCCAATCTGCAGGGCGGACTGCTCGCGGCTCACGTCTTCGCGCGGGAAGGACCAGCAGAGGATGGTCACCGGGCCGGTCAGCATGCCCTTGACCGGCTTGTCGGTCAGGCTCTGGGCAAACTTCGTCCACTCAAGGGTCATGGGGGTCGGCCGGTCGATGTCGCGGGTGATCACCGGCGGCTTGACGCAGCGGGAGCCATAGCTCTGTACCCAGCCGAAGCGGGTGATGGCAAAGCCGTCCAGCAGCTCACCGAA
This sequence comes from Aeromonas sp. FL131, assembly GCF_049860615.1. NCBI lineage: Bacteria > Pseudomonadati > Pseudomonadota > Gammaproteobacteria > Aeromonadales > Aeromonadaceae > Aeromonas > Aeromonas sp. FL131. Next base: position 1,508,549 of record NZ_CP187595.1, on the reverse strand, counting down.
ATACTCCACCATGTCGTTGCGCTCGGCTTCGCCGTGCACCAGCACGTCCAGCCCGATAGCCTCCTGGCGCAGGATGGCATCCTTGATCTGGGCCTGAATGCCCGCCTCATAGGCACTGTCGTCGATGCGGCCAGCCCGCCAATCCTGGCGCAGCACCCGAATTTCCGAGGTCTGCGGGAAGGAGCCGATGGTGGTGGTCGGCAACAGCGGCAGCTTGAGATCCGAGCGCTGCGCCTCGGCCCGCACCGGGTAGGCGCTGTGGCGATCGAAATCGCTGTTGGTGAGGCTGGCGAGCCGTGACTGCACCGCCTTCTTGTGCACCCGGCTGTCGGACTCTCGATCCACGATGGGCTGGCTGTAGGCTGTGATCTTGTCCAGCTCCCCGCCATTGAGATGGTCAGCCAGCAGCCCCAGCTCGTAGCATTTTTGCAGGGCGAAGGCGAACCAGCTGCGGGTCTGGGCATCCAGCTCCAACTCGAGGGTCAAGTCCACCGGGCTGTGCAGCAAGGAGCAGGAGGAGGCCACCCAGAGCCGCTCGCCGAGCTTGGCTTTCAGTGCTTTCAGGGTTGGTACCAGCTTGGCCAGGTTGGCACGCCAGACGTTGCGACCGTTGATGACCCCGGCCGAGATGACCCACTGGGCCGGCAGGTGCGGGACCAGGGTCTCCAGCTGCTCGGGCGCCGCCACCAGATCCAGGTGCAGGCCGTCCACCTTCAGGCTGGTGATGATGTCGCGCTGATGGGCCACCGAACCGAAGTAGGTAGTGAGCAGCAGCTTGCAAGGACCGGCCAGACGCTCGTAAGCGTTGAGGTAGGCGAGACGCCACTCGTCCGGCAAGTCCAGCGCCAGCGCCGGCTCGTCGATCTGCACCCACTCCACCCCCTGGGCGGCCAGTTTCGCCAGGATCTCCTGATAGACGATGAGCAGGCGATCGAGCAGTTCGAGGCGGGAGAAGCCGCTCTCTTTCTCCTTGCCAAGCCAGAGGTAGGAGACCGGGCCCAGCAGCACCGCCTTGACCGGCAGCCCCAGCGCCTTGGCCTCTTCCACTTCGTCAAACAGCTGGCTCCAGCCCAGTTTGAAACGCTGGTCGCGGCTGAACTCGGGCACCAGGTAGTGGTAGTTGGTGTTGAACCACTTGGTCATCTCGGCGGCGGCGGCGGCCGGGCCGGTCGGCGCACGGCCACGGGCGACCCGGAACAGGGTATCGAGATCGGTGTCGCCATGACGGTGGCGGGCGGGGATGGCATCCACCAGCAGGCTGGTGCCGAGCACTTGATCGTACCAGGCGAAGTCGCCCACCGGCAGCAGGGTCACACCGGCCTGTTGCTGGGCCTGCCAGTGACGCTCACGCAGGCTCTTGCCGGTGGCGATGAGTTCGGCCTGGCTGGTCTCGCCACGCCAGTAGGATTCGAGGGCAAATTTCAGCTCACGCTTGGCGCCGATACGGGGAAAGCCCAGGGTGTGTGCGCAGGTCATAGGTTCCATTCCTTATGCTCATTCATCTGATGGTGAACTGGATGATTTAGCCATCCAGATGTTTACACATCCAAAATGACAAGATAAGGTGGCGTTGGCTATTGAATCCTTTTCAACTGGCTCTCAAGAAATTCTCAAGGCGGGCAACAAGCCGCCGCCCAGGCACAACAAGGAGGGATACCATGGCGGTGTCAAGCAACCCGGGGATCGACATCAAGCACCTGAAGACGGTGAGCGCGCTGGCCGAGCAGGGCTCGCTGGCCGGGGCGGCGCTGACCCTCAACCTCACCCAGTCCGCCCTCTCCCACCAGCTAAAAGAGCTGGAGACCCGCCTCAATCTGGAGCTCTATCTGCGCAAGAGCCGGCCGCTGGTGCTGACTGCGGCCGGCAACCAGCTGCTGGGGCTGGCCCGCCAGGTGCTGCCCGCGCTGGCGCAGACCGAGAAACAGCTGCAGGCCCTGCACAGCGGCGAGGCCGGTCGCCTCCACCTGGCGCTCGATTGCCACAGCTGCATCCAGTGGCTGCTGCCGCTGTTGCCCGATTTTCGCCGCCAGTGGCCGGGAGTGGATCTGGAGGTGGAGTCGGTGCCGGGCTTTGATGCCATCAGCGCCCTGCTCGGCGGCCAGCTCGACTTGCTGCTCACCTCGGACGTGCAGGCCCGCGGCGATCTCCACTTCGAGCCGCTGTTCGCCTTCGAGCTGGTGCTGGTGATGGCGCCGGATCACCCCCTCTGTGGCCAGCAGACCATCAAGCCTGAGGATCTGCGCCCCGAGGTGCTGCTGGTCTACCCGGTGGAGCGGGCGCGGATGGACGTGTTCAGCCGCTTCTTGCAGCCGGCCGGCATTGAGCCCGCCCGCTGCAAGCCGGTGGACAACACCTCTGTGATGCTGCAGATGGCCGCCGCTGGCCTTGGTGTCGCCGCCCTGCCGCGCTGGGCTTGCGAGGAGTTTGTCCGTCAGGGGCTGCTCGAGGCGCGCCCGCTCGCCGAGGGGGTGCGGCGCCACATGTATGGCGCCGTACGCGCCGCCGACCGGGATCAAGCCTGTCTACAGAGCCTGTTCGAGCGTATTCGCACCAAGATGGGCGACGTAAGAGCGCAGTAACTTGCAGGAGCAAGGACGCTGCGCCGACCAGGATCAGTTGTAGCTGTGGACGGCAGAGCCTGCTTGAGCGCATTCGTATCAAGATAGGCGACGTAAAAGCGCAGTAAAAAGCCGCCTGAGGGCGGCTTGTCATCACGCAGGGCTTCTCTGTTCAAGTACCCTCTTCACAGCTCGCCGCCCCCTGCCGCCGCGGACAGTTGGCGCACAGCTCACCATCGCGGCGCTTGTAGTGCAGGCAGCAGCGCTGGCGCACATAACCGACCAAGCTGGCCGCTGGCGGCCAAGGCGCCGGCTGCCAGCCCGCCAGATGCTCGGCCGGCAGGTCGCAGGCGGCAAGCCAGTGCGGCGCATGGGCCGCCACCTCGGCAGGGCTTATCTCGTCAAAGAACGCGGGCACCCGCACCAGCGCCGCCAGCAGATCGTCCGCCAAGAGCGGGCGCACGAAGCCCGGCCGCAGCCGCTGCACCTGCCCCAGCGCTGCGAACAGTGCCTGCCAATGGGCCTGCAGCCGCTCGCCCGCCGCCTTGATCAACACCTCCAGCTCCCCCTTGATCATGGGTTCGGCCGGCAAAGTAAAACCCGATACCAGCCCATCCTGATAGCCCTGGCCCAGCCTCTCCAGCGCAGGCACGGCCCGCAGCCGATAGACGGCCACCATGGCAAGATAGATGGATTGCCAGCAGAGCATGCCCCAGCTGCGAGTGAGCCAATAGGCGGGGCCCGCCTCCGGATGGGCCAGCCGCCAATACTCGTGCAGTGCGGCCGCCACCTCGGCCGGCGTGGCCTGCTTGGTCGCCGTCAACAGCGCCGCGGCATCACCGGCAGCCACCAGCCGCCCCTTGAGGGACGGGATAAGCCCGGCGGCGGCCGCAAACAGGGCGCCGTGATCCGCCAGCGCCTGCAGATCCGGCTCGCGCCGCGCCCCCGGAGTGCGGGCACGGCGGCCGGCGCCAGTCATGGGGTGAGAGAGTCCCGGGCGCGGCCCGGGACGCAGGGTCAGAATACGTATTTGAGTCGCGCCTCCACGCTGCGCTCTGCCCCGAACCAGCAGTTGTTCTGGTCGTAGCAGGAATAGTAGGTCTTGTTGAACAGGTTGCTGGCGCTGAGTGACACCTCGACCCCTTGCAGACGCTGGCTGAGCTGGGCCAGATCGTAGGAGGCAGCCATGTCCATCAGCAGGTAATCCGGCACGGTGTCGGTGTTGGCGGCATCAAGCTGGGCCTCCCCCACGTAGCGCAGGCCAGCCCCCAGGCGCGCCCCTTCCAGCGGACCGGCCGGCAGGTAGTTGCTCCACAGCGAAGCCATTTGCTTGGGCACCCAGACCGGGGTCTTGCCCTGCAGGCTGGTGGTGTCACGGGTGATCTCCATCTCCTGACGGGTATAGCTCAGCGCCAGATCCCAGCGGCTGGTGAGATCGAGTCGCCCCTCCAGCTCGACCCCCTTGGAGACCATCTCGCCGGTCTGCAGCTTGGGCCCGTAGACATTGTCCGGATCCGTCACCAGGGCATTTTGCTTGGTGATGTGGAACGCCGAGAGAGTGGCGGTCTTGCTCATGTCCTCGGAGAGGAACTTGAGCCCCCCCTCCCACTGCCGGCCGGTAGCCGGTTTGAACGCCTGGCCCTGCTTGTCTGCCCCCGCCACCGGCTCGAAACTCTCGGCATAACTCACATAGGGCGAGAGGCCGTGATCCAGCTCGTAGAGGGCACCAAGGCGCAGCGAGAGGTTGTCCTGATCAATCTGGGCCAAGGTGTTGCTCGCCGCCCCCTGATAGAGGGTCCGGCTGTCGGTGTCCATCCGGTAGCGGTCGTAGCGGGCGCCGCCGATGGCCACCAGCCGATCGAGGCGCACCTGATCCTGCAGGTAGAGGCCGCTCTGGTACTGGCGGATGGTTCGGTTGTCCTGATAGTTGAAGACCAGATCTGCCGGCACTATCTGCTGGTGATTCGGGTTGAAGATGTCGATGGCGGGGGCAGAGTAGTCGAGAGTATCCCGGTAGAAAATGCGTGCATCCAGATACTGGTAATCGACCCCCAGCAGCAGGTTGTGCTGGGCCTTGCCGGTCTGCACCTTGCCCGCCAGCTGGTTGTCGATGACAAAGCCGCGAGACTCTTCATCGGTCAGGTAGGCGTTGCGGGCCAGGGTGCGGTGGTCGGCCGCCAGCGCCGCGTTATAGGTGTTCTGCTGATTGGCCGAGGCATCCATGTAGCGGGCGTTTTGCAGCAGCTGCCAGTTGGCGTTGAAGTCGTGGCTCAGCTTGTAGCCAAGCAGGGTCACCTCCCGGCTGTAGTGGTTCCAGTTTTCATCGCCAAGGAAGGTATCGCTGCCCAGCTGGCCCAGCGGGTTGGATTTGACCGAGCCGCTGGCCGGCACCGTGGTGTAGATGCCGGCTTGCGGGTCTTTCTGGTAATAGAGGTTGAGGTTTAGCAGGGTGCGGTCACTCAACTGCCAGTCGAGAGAGGGCGCCAGCACGTAGCGCTCCTCCTCTGAGGTCACCGCCTGGCCCTCTTTCTGACGGGCCAGCCCCACCAGCCGATAAGCAAACTGATCGTTGAGAGCACCGGTGCTGTCGAGGGTCAGCTCCTTGAGGGTGCCCGTCCCGCTCGCCACGCTGACGCTGTGCCTGCTCTCCCGCTGGGGGCGCTTGGCGATGAGGTTGACCATGCCACCGGGGGGCATGCTGCCATAGAGCACGGAGGTGGGCCCCTTGAACACCTCCAGCTGCTCGATGGCCACCGGATCGATCTGGGGCTGCAGGTTCCAGTCGTTGTACTGCAGCAGCAGACCGTCGTAGAAGTTCTGGTAGTTGTCAAAGCCGCGGATGTTGAACAGATCCAGCCGGTTGACCGCCCCGCCCCGCAATTCGGTGTTGACGCCTGGCACGTAGCGCAGCGCCTCGCTCACCGAGCTGACGCCGCGCTGTTCCAGGGTGTCACCCTCCACCACCGAGATGGCCTGGGGCGTCTCCAGGGGGTCGAGCCGGGTCTTGGTCGCGGTGTTGCGATAGGTCTCGCCGAGCACGGTCAGGGTCTCGTCGGCCCGGGTCTGTGTCGGGCGCTCGGCAGCGGCGGCCTGCACGGGGCCAGCCAACAGGGCGGAGATGGTCGCGGCGACCAGGGTCAAAGGGGGGTGAGTGGCGTACATCTGATCCTCGAACGCAATGATTGAATAGTAACAAATCTCATTTGTATTTTATTGGGTCATTTTGCCCTTGAATTAACAATTTGGGGCATGTTGGTGCTGAAGAGGGAGAAAATGCGGCCAGTTTGGCCCCATCCGGCAACCTCAACTGACAGCAGACACGCAGGCGATGTCGAATGGATAGCAAAGCCTGGCGCAGTCAAAAGGGAAAGAGGGAATAGCCGCACCCGGCATCCGCCGGGCAAGAGGTGGTCAGCTCAGAGAGGGGCGACGGGCAGCCAATACTCCATGCGGGCATCCGGCTGGTTGCCGTCAAAATCGGGGGCGTAACGCTCCAGCTCGAAGCCATCCACCCCGCGATAGCCGGAGCTCGGCAGCCAGTGCAGGATGAACCAGTTGAGGGTCTGCCCCAGCTGGCTAACGGGACCAACGTGGCTTAACACCGCGTAGGTCTGGGCCGGCACCGGGAGGCGCGCCAGACCGGCGGGCAAGCTGGCCCCCTCCTCCATCACGCTGCCCGCCCAATAGGGGAGCGACTCGCCGGCGCCAGAAACATCCACCACCCCCACCCGCTCCTGCCCGGGTGGCAAACCGCCCGCCGTGCGCAGGGCGCGCCAGATGGCGGGCACCGTCTGCTGAAAGTCGGGGGCGGCGGCAAACAGCCCGCGGATCTGCCCCTTCACCCCTTGCAGGATAAAGCCCGGCTGGCTCTCGATCCGCACCTGTACCAGCCTGGCAGGCATGGGCTGCGGTAGGGTAGCCCGCACCAGGGGGGTACGCAGCCCCAGCCGCAGACCGCGCTTGCGATAGGCCAGCGGCGAGCAGCCGAACTGCTGCTTGAAGGCGCGGCTGAAGCTCACCTCGGAGCCAAAACCGTAACAGAGCGCCAGATCCAGCACCCGCTGGCGACCAGACAACAGCGCCTCTGCCGCCTGGCTCAGCTTGAGCTCGCGCACATAATGGGCCACCGTCAGCCCCGTCTCATGGAGGAACACCCGCTGCAGCTGCCAGCGCGACCAGCAGCTCTGCTCCGCCAGCTCGGCCAGCGCCAGCGGCTGATCCAGGTTGGCGTGGATATAGTCGAGCACCCGCTCGATGCGGGTCAGCTGGCTGTGCGGCTGGGGCACGCCGCCCGGAATGGGGGACAAGATGGTCATGACGAGATCGGATCTGGGCTGTCGGCAAGGCGCTGCGCGCAAGGGCCCCATTAAACATGGCCGCGACCTTGGCGGCAAGCGCTGGCCGCTGCGCTCACCCTGGCCCCCTTGCCTACCCCTTAGAACCAGCGCGTCAAGCCAGCTTGGCAGACTGTCACAAAAGTGACGCGTTTGCCTGTCAGATTGTTTGAAAACAAATATATCAATTACCTCAAAAAGCCCATAAAGTCCTCGTTCGAATCTTTTATGCAGGGAGAGCCAAGATGAAGAAAGTTGCCTTGATCACCGGAGCCCGTGGCGGCATCGGATCCGCCATCACCACCGCCTTGCTGGCCCAGGGGTATCGCATCATCGCCACCCACTCCAGCCCCAACGGGGCGGCGGCGCACGACTGGTACGGGGAGCAGGGTTTTCGGCCGGATCAGGTGCGGCTGCTGGCGCTGGACGTCGCCGACACCGCCATGTGCCGCGACACCCTGGGCCGATTGCTGCAGGATGAAGGGCGGGTGGACGTGCTGGTCAACAATGCCGGCATCACCCGGGACGGGGCCTTCAAGCGGATGACCCCGGAGCAGTGGTTCGAGGTGATCCACACCAACCTGTGCAGCCTCTACAACGTGACCCAGCCGCTGTTCGACGCCATGTGCGAGCAGCGCGATGCCCGCATCATCAACATCTCCTCGGTCAATGGCCAGAAGGGACAGTTCGGTCAGGTCAACTACTCGGCCGCCAAGGCGGGCATGCTGGGCTTCACCAAGGCACTGGCGGCGGAAGGAGCCCGCTTCGGGGTGACGGTCAACGCCATCGCCCCCGGCTACACCGCCACCCCCATGGTGGAGGCGATCCGCACCGACATCCTCGACAGCATCAAGGCCGACATCCCCATGCGCCGGCTGGCCAAGCCGGAAGAGATCGCCGCCGCCGTGGTGTTTCTTGCCAGCGAGGCGGGTGCCTATATCACCGGCGAGACCCTGGCCATCAACGGCGGCCTCTACATGAAGTGAGGCCGGGCCTGTTCTCACCGACTTGCGCATCGACAGAGGGCAGCCTGCGGGCTGCCCTCTTTGTTTGATCCTTGTTTGCGCCGGCCAACCGGAACGGCCTTCTTCCTTGCCCGGACTACGGACGTGTCGCCGCTGCCCCCACCGGCTCGGCGAAGTGGCTGCGCAGGGCGGCGATCACCCGGCGCACCTTCTCCGGGATCTCCCGCTGCGGAGTGATGGCGTGGATCTCCATGGGTGGCACCCGAAAGCCCGGCAGCAGTTCCAGCAGGCGGCCCGAGGCGAGATCGTCGGCGATCTCCCCCTCCGGCTGCAGCGACACCCCCTGCCCTGCCAGGGTGAACTGGCGCAGCGGCAGCACGTTGTTGCAGACCACCCGCGGCTTGGGCTTGACCCTGTGCCCCTGCCCCTTCTCGTCGAAGAAGGTCAGCCCGCCGCTCAGCATATCGGCGGCCAGCCAGTCGTGATCCAGCAGCGCCTCCGGGCTGCGCGGGGTACCCTTGCGCGCCAGATAAGCGGGCGAGGCGCACAGCAACATCCGGGTCTGGCCCAGCTTGCGCGCCACCAAAGTGGAGTCCGAGAGCGTGCCGACCCGCAGCGCCACGTCGATGCGCTCGGCAATGAGATCCCGCTTCTCGTCGTCGGCGATGATCTGGATGCACAGGCCGGGGTGGGCCAGCAGCAGCGGCGAGAGCGCCCGCGCCAGCGGCTGGCCGGCCATCCCCACCGGGGCGGTGATCCGCACCTCCCCCAGCAGGCTGTCACGCACCTCCGAGAGGCGCAGCTCGGTCTGGTTGAGGGTCTGCTGCAGGGACTGGCACCCCTGCCACACCACCTCTCCCGCCTCGGTCAGGTTGAGACGGCGGGTAGAGCGGTGCAGCAGGGTGAGGCCGAGCAGGCTCTCCAGCTGGCTGATATGCTGACTGACGGCGGAGGGTGTCATGCCGAGGGCCTTGGCGGCGCCGGTCATGCTGCCCGCCTCGACCACGGCGGCGAAGATGGCGTAACGCTTGAGCTGTTCCATTATTAAATCCAGCTTATAAGTGAATGCAATTTACAATGGATTATTAAATCACATTCGGGGGCGTAGGATAGCCCCATTCCAACAGTGAAGGAGAATCTCCCATGAAAATTGCCCTGATCGGTGCCAGCGGTTTTGTCGGTACAGCCATCCTCAATGAAGCCGTCAGCCGCGGCCATCACGTCACCGCCATCGTGCGTGACGTGAGCAAGGTCGCCGCTCACCCGCAGGTCACCGCCGTGGCGGTGGATGCCCAGGACAGCCAGGCGCTGGCCAAGGTGCTCAAGGGGCACGATCGGGTGATCAGCGCCTACAACCCGGGCTGGACCGCCCCGGACATCTACGACCAGTACCTCAAGGGGGCCAGCGCCATCGTGGCCGCCGCCGTCGCGGCCAACAGCTGGCTGCTGGTGGTCGGCGGTGCCGGCAGTCTGGAAATTGCCCCGGGCGTGCAACTGGTGGATACCCCGGAGTTCCCGGCCGAGTGGAAACAGGGGGCCCTGGCCGCCCGCGACGGCCTCACCGCCCTGCGTCGTGAAACCACCCTCGACTGGCGTTTCGTCTCCCCGCCCGTGTTCCTGGAACCCGGCGAGAAGCGCGGCGGCTACCGGCTCGGTGCCGATCAGGTGCTGTTCAGCGGTGAACAACCGGCCGGGATCACGGTCGGCGATCTGGCCGACGGCGTGCTCAACGAAGCGGAAAAACCGGCCCACCTGCGCCAGCGCTTTACCCTGGGTTACTGAGCCTGAGCCAGGCACCACACAGGGCAGCAACGTCCGTCACACAAAGGGAGGCATCAGCCTCCCTTTTTGCATCTCTGTATTTGGGCATCTCTGCATTTTGCGCATCTCTGTGCTGCCAGCGATGCTCGCCTCTCTATTTGCCCAACTTGCCCAACTCGCGCTCACATTGTGCTCAAGCCGATACATGCCGGGTCAGGCCAACATGGGTGCCAAGTGCGCCGGTATATTGCCATTATCGCCGCTCAATCGGCAGCCACCCGGATGGGTGGCGAATTCTATTTCGATTTTTGTATATAACTAAGAATAATTTGTTGTTTCCGTCTTATAACTCCGAACAGTAGCATCTCCCTCAATCCAAATGGCGCCATCCCTGGCAACAGGGTTGCGGCCGGTTCATCGGTCAGGGCGTCGTCGTTTTCATATCAGGTGTGCGGGTAGCATCCCGCCCCTGGCCAGTGAGGAGGTGCACATGGAACATTCACCACTGCCGATCATCGATCTCGCCGCGCTCGACGGCGCCCCCGAGACCCGTCGCCAGATGCTGGCCACCCTTGGCCGGGCGGCCCGTGAGGTGGGCTTTTTCTATCTGATCGGCCATGGCCTGAGCGAGCAAGAACAGCAGGAAACCCTGGCGCTGGCGGCCCGTTTCTTCGCCCTGCCGCAGCAGGAGAAGCTGGCGGTGCAGATGGTGCACTCCCCCCACTTTCGCGGCTACAACCAGGTGGGGGCCGAGCTCACCCGGGCGCGGCCGGATCTGCGCGAGCAGTTCGACATCATGAACGAAGAGGTCGCCCTCGATGCCGCCAGCCTGCAGCATCCCTGGCAGCGGCTCGTCGGCCCCAACCAGTGGCCGACCGCCCTGCCCGGCATGCAGGCACAGCTGCTGGCGTGGCAGGATAGGTTGAGCGCCATCACCCTCACCCTGCTGGCCGCCTTCGCCGAGGTGCTGGCGCAGCCAGCCGGGGTGTTTGACGACAGCATTCGCGGGGCGCCCCATCAGCACATGAAGCTGATCCACTACCCGGGGCAAGCCGCAGGGGGCAGCGGTCAGGGAGTAGGCGCCCACAAGGATCCCGGCTACCTGACCCTGGTGATGCAGGACCACCACTCCGGGCTCGAGGTGGAGACGGCCGACGGCTGGATCTCGGCGCCGCCCCTGCCGGGCGCCCTGGTGGTCAACATCGGCGAGCTGCTGGAGCTCGCCTCCAACGGCTACCTCAAGGCCACCCTGCACCGGGTGCAGAGCCCGCCGCCCGGGGTATCGCGCCTCTCCTGCGCCTTCTTCATGGCGGCGCGGCTGGATGCGACCGTGCCGCTGCTCAGCCTCTCCCCCGCGCTGGCGGCGCAGGCACAGGGGCCCGAGAGCGACCCGACCAACCCGCTCTTTTATCAAGTGGGGGAAAACGTGCTCAAAGGGAGGCTGCGCTCCCACCCGGATGTGGCGACCCGCCACTATGGTGTCGCCCCGCCGTCCGCCAATGCGCAGACAAGCAGCGAACAGATGGCAAAGCGCGATCGGCGCGAGCCACAACTCGCCTGACGCTGCCATACCTAATAGACGGGGGTGCCACGGCGCCCCCCTTCAGATGACACAAGCAGATGACACAAACAGTTGGGCCACAGCCTGGCAATGACGGAGCAATACAATGAAATTCAAAACCATGAGCGTGCACAGCGGCCAGCGGATCGATCCCCAGACCGGTGCCCTCACCACCCCGCTCTACCAGAGCAGCACCTTCAGCTACTTCAACGCCCAGGCGGGCAAGGAGCGCTTCGCCGGTCAGGCCCCCGGTTTCATCTACAGCCGCTTTGGCAACCCCACCACTGCCGAGCTGGAGCAGAAGCTGGCGGCACTGGAAGGGGCCGACGAAGCGCTGGTGGTGGCGAGCGGCATGGCGGCGGTGAGCGCCATCATGTATGCCCTGGCCGACAGCGGTGATGAAGTGGCCTATATCGGCCCGCTCTACGGTGGCACCGATGCCTTCCTCAAGCAGACCTTCAGCCGCGCCGGCATCAAGGTCACCGCCTACGAGAGCGATCAGGATCTGCTGGCCAACATCCGCCCCGCCACCAAGGTGGTACTGTTCGAAACCCTGACCAACCCTACTCTCAAGGTGGTGGATCCGCGGGTAGTGGTGGAAGCGGCCCGCAAGGTGGGCGCCATTACGGTGTGCGACAACACCTTCCTCACCCCCTATCTGCTGCGTCCGCTCGAGCTTGGCATCGACATCGTCATGCACAGCGGCACCAAGTATCTCGGCGGCCACGGCGACATCATCGCCGGGGTGGTGGCGGGTCGTCATGAGCTGATGAAGTCGATTCGCACCGTGGCACTCAAGCACATCGGCTCCCCCATCGGCCCGCAGGAGGCCTACCTGCTGCAGCGCGGGGTCAAGACCCTGCCCCTGCGCATGGATGCCCACCTGCACAACGCCCAGAAGGTGGCCGACTTCCTGGCCGCCCACCCGGCAGTGAAGAAGGTGATCTACCCAGGACTGGCCAACCATCCGGGCCACGATGCCCTCGGCGCCTTCGCCAGCGGCTTTGGCGGCATGGTGAGTATTGAACTTGAAGGCGGGTTTGAGCGCTGCGCCACCCTGCTCGACAACCTGCAGCTGTTCGTGCAGGCGGTGAGCCTCGGCGATCTCGAGAGTCTCGCCTGCCATCCGGCCAGCACCACCCACGCCGCCATGGACGAGGCAAGCCGCCTCGCTGCCGGGGTCAATGACGATCTCATCCGCTTCAGCATCGGGGTGGAAGATGCCGACGATCTGATTGCCGATCTGGCCGCCGCCCTGGCCCTTATCTGACCGTTTGCCTCTTTTGAGCGCAAAAAAACAGCCCGCCCCCTGCCAGGGGGCGGGCTGTTTTGCTTGCGGCAATCGCCCGCTAGGGGGTGGCAGAGAGGCGCTGCAGCGGCCAGCCCAACGCGGCCAGCTCGGGAGCCAGCGTCTTGGCATCCCCCACCACCAGGATCACCATGTCGTCGGGATCGAGCCAGCGGCGGGCCAGCTCACGCAGGGTAAACGGAGAGAGCCGGCTCACCTGCTGCACCCGCTGCTCCACATAATCCTCTGGCCACCCCTTAAGCAGAATGGGCAGCATGTACTCCATTTCCTGCGGCAACGTCTCGTAATCGAGCGCCTGACCATTGAGCACCCGATCCCGCAGGGTGCGTACCTCCAGCCGGGTCGGCCCCAGCCGCTGATACTTGTCGAGCTCCTGCAGGATCTGCCGCAGGGCTGCCCCGGTCACCCCGCTGCGCACGCTGCTTTGCAGCAGGAAGTGGCCCGCATCGGCATTGCCGTCGAAGGCGGCGTCGATAAAGTAGGTGTAACCCAGCTCCTCGCGCAGCCGGATGTGCAGCCGCTCGGCGAGGGACACATTCATCAGCCGGGTCAGGTAGTGCTCGCCGAAGGCATCCTCCGCCATGGCGCGCCGTCCCACCCGGATCTGGCTGAGCGCCGCCCCGGGATTGTCCAGCAGATAGATGGCCCGTTTCGCCTGCTGGCCGCGCCAGCCGAGGGAGTGCAGGGCCGCGGGCTGACCTGCTGGCTCGACCAGAAAGCCGAGGGCCTTCATCACCCGCTCCTGGGCCAGATCCCCGCTCACCACCACCTGGGCTTCCCCGCTGCGATAGACCGACTGATAAAAGTTGCGCACATCATCCAGCGTCAGCGCACGTACACTGGCCAGCAGATCCGGCCGCTTGCGCCCCTCGAGCAGGGCGCCGAACTGCCAGTCCGCCTGCCACTGGGGATCCTGCATCAGCTGTTGCAGCCACTGGACATGATCAAAGCGGCTGCGCTCAAAATCGGCTACTCGCATGGCGGGCTGCTGCACCAGCTCCCGCACCAGGGCCAGCGTCTCGTCAAAATGGGAGGTGAGCCCCTCGATCTCGACGTAGCTGCGCCCCTCCCCATGATTGAAGCGAATGCTGGCCCCCAGCTGGCGGGCCCGCTCCTCGATGCTGGCCGCCTGCAGCTGCTCGCTGCCAAGGAAGAGCATGGCGTCGGCCAGGGTGGCAACCCCGTCCTTGCCCTCGGGTTCGGCCCGCTCACCGCCCGGCCAGCTGATACTCATGGCAAAGGCCGGCACCTCGTCACTGTAGTGACCGAGCAGGGAGATCCGCTCACCCAGCTTGGCCTGCCACAGGGTCGGCATGGGCACCGGCAAGGCGCCGCCGCTGGCCGGCTCCTGACGCCGATCCAGGGTCTCCTTGATGACATGCGGCAGCAAAGAGGGGGTCGGCCGGGCCAGCGGCAAGGGGGGCGGCTCGACAAAATTGGGGCTGCCCGCCTGCCATTCAGGGTGCTCGGCCGGTACCACGCTCAGCACCACCCTGGGCTTGTTCAGCACATAGCGCGTCAACACCCGTTGCAGATCGGCCGGCGTCACCCGGGCGATGCGCTGGAGGTTGCGGTACTGGAAGTTGGGGTCAGCAAACAGGGTGTGGCCGGTGGCCAGCTGCTCCACCTTGCCGGCCACGCTGTCCAGCGGCCAGATCCGCAGGGCCCGCTGGGCATTGACCGAGTGGGCCAGCTGCTCGCGGGAGACGCCCTCGCTGGCGAGCTGGCCGACGATCCGGTCGATCTCCGCCTTGATGGGGCCAAGCTCGCCCCCTTTGGCCAGATTGGGCACCGCCTCAATCACCAGCATGCAGGCCAGCACGCCGCACTCCTGTCTGGCCGTCACCGAGACCAGCCGGCCACTTTGCTGCAGTTGTCGCTGCAACAGGCTGCTGGCCGAGCCCCCCAGCTGATCCGCCAGCAGATCGAGGGCCTCGAAATCGGGCTCGCGGGCGGAGACGGTCGGATAGGCCAGCACCAGCATGGGCTCGCTGACCCGATCGACCAGGGTGCGATAGCGGCTCTTCTTCAGCGTCACCGGGCGCACCACCGGGCTTGTCTGGGTTGGTGACGGAGGCAGCGCGGCAAAATAGCGCTCGACCCAGGCCAGGGTCTGAGCCGGCTGAATGTCGCCACCGATCACCAAGGTGGCGTTGTTGGGCCCGTACCAGCGCAGGAAGAACTGGCGCACGTCCTCCAGAGTGAGGCGATCCAGATCCGCCACCCGACCAAACGGCGTGTTGAAATAGGGGTGATTGGGGGGGTAGAGAGTGCGGTTGAGCACTTCCGGCACCCGGCCGTACGGAGCAGCATCTACCAGGGTGGCTCGCTCGTTCTTGGCGATGTCGCGCTTGGCTTCCAATTTCTGCTGGTAGAGGGTATCGAGCAGAAACCCCATGCGATCCGCCTCCAGCCAGAGCACCTTCTCCAGCTGATTGGCTGGCAGCGTCTGGTAATAGCGGGTCTGATCCTGGGAGGTCAAGCCGTTGATGTTGCGCCCGCCCACCTGTTGCAGCAGCCGGATGTAGCCCTCCTCCCCCACGTGGGCTGAGCCCTGAAACATCATGTGTTCGAACAGATGGGCCAGCCCGGACTGGCCGGGGGCCTCTTCCGGCAGCCCAACCCGGTAGTGGACCGCCACGTGCACCAGGGGATCGGAGTGATCCTGGGTCAGGATCACCGTCAGGCCATTGTCGAGCCGATATTGCTGATAGGGCACGATCAACGGATCGGCCACTTTTTTCTGCTCCTTGACCAGCACCGGGCCGGCCAAGGCCAAGACACTGAAGAAATATAGCAAACTCCACACGACTCTCATGTTATTTCCCAATTTTCAAACCTGAACATTATTATTGGCGGTCGCGGCGCGTCGTTCATATCCAGCGCGCAACAACGAAAAAATGGCGACAGCCCTCTGCAGGTGCCTCGCATTATTGATGACATGAATAATATTTTTCCGGCAGCAAAGTCTGCCCCGAGCCAGTCAATGCAGCCGCCAAAGGCTGGCAGCCTGCAACCCGGCCGTGGCCGTCAGTGTAATCAATCAAGCCCCGAAGGGATATCAGCAACAGACGTGCTTTTGTAACAAGGTATATATCTGGTCCATCAGTCAACGCCCTTGAATAGCCTGAACGGCGCTATTTAACCGTGTTAACTGTGCCGGTTAACAGTGCCGGAAAATATCGTCGGCCTGACGCTGCGCCCACTGCTGGGAAATAAGTCTGCCGTTATTGAGTCACGAACAAATAAGCCCGGCGGGTAGTCAATATTGATGCCATTAATAACAAGCTGATGGCAGGCGCCTTGCCGGCGCCACTCGCCAGCCCATCTTTTTTGCACTCGCTGCCGGCCTGCAAGAGTGGCAAAGGCGCAAAAAAACAGGGGGCCGCGGCCCCCTGTTCATGCTGGGTGCAACCGGATCAACCGCGATCCAGCAGGATGTTGAGCATGCGGCGCAGCGGCTCGGCGGCGCCCCACAGCAGCTGGTCACCCACGGTAAAGGCGGCCAGATACTCCGGACCCATGTTGAGCTTGCGCAGACGACCGACCGGGATGCTGAGGGTGCCGGTAACGGCAGCCGGGGTCAGCTCGCGGGCGGTGATGTCGCGATCGTTGGGGATCACCTTGACCCAGTCGTTGTGGGCAGCCAGCAGGGCTTCGATTTCCGCCAGCGGCACGTCTTTTTTCAGCTTGATGGTGAAGGCCTGGCTGTGGCAGCGCAGGGCGCCGATGCGCACGCACAGACCATCCACCGGAATGGCGGCGTGTTCGATGCCGAGGATCTTGTTGGTCTCGGCCTGGCCCTTCCACTCTTCGCGGCTCTGGCCGTTGTCGAGCTTGGTGTCGATCCAGGGGATGAGGCCACCGGCCAGCGGCACGCCGAAGTTGTCCACCGGCAGGGTGCCGGAGCGGGTCTTCTCGGTGATCTTGCGCTCGATGTCGAGGATGGCAGAGGCGGGATCCGCCAGCTCCACCGCCACTTCATCGCGCAGCAGGCCCATCTGGGTGACCAGCTCGCGCATGTGGCGCGCACCGCCACCGGAGGCGGCCTGATAGGTGGCCACGCTCACCCACTCCACCAGATCGGCCTTGAACAGGCCACCCAGGGCCAGCAGCATCAGGCTGACGGTGCAGTTGCCGCCGACGAAGGTCTTGATGCCGTTGTTCAGGGCATGTTCGATGACGTCGCCGTTGACCGGATCCAGGATGATGACCGCATCCTTCTCCATACGCAGGGAGGAGGCGGCATCAATCCAGTAGCCCTGCCAGCCGGCGGCTTTCAGGCGTGGATAGACATCCTTGGTGTAGTCGCCGCCCTGGGCGGTGATGATGACGTCCTGTGCGGCCAGCGCCTCGATGTCGAAGGCATCCTGCAGGGTGCCGGCATCGACGCCGAAATTGGGGGCGGCCTCACCGGCCTGGGAGGTGGTGAAGAAGGTGGGCTGAATGCGGGAAAAATCCTTCTCTTCCTGCATCCGGCTCATCAACACCGAACCCACCATGCCACGCCAACCGACCAAACCTACTTTTTTCATAATGTCCTACCCTGGATAGCTGCTTATAGAAACCGAGTGTGATACCCGTGATCCCTTGTCCGGCGCGGGCCGTTTACAAGCGGTTCACAAAATATGGGTTGCGAAAAATGCGTCTGTCCACATTACGGATTGTGACGGCGGGCGCAAGTCGAATTGCGCAATATTCTGTGCCGTTCGCTGCAATATCCGTCAGCCTGGCCGACCTGCGGGCAGCCGGTTGGCATCCCGCCCCCACTTGGGGCATCATTGAGACCGACCGGCAGCCCCGCTGCCCCTTGGGGACGACCCCGAGGCCTCCTGATACGCAGGGACGACCCTGCTGCCTGCGGAATCTGCCTTATGTCCTGGTTGCTCCTGCTGTTGGCCGGCCTGTTCGAGGTCGCCTGGGCCATCGGCCTCAAATACACCGACGGTTTCAGCCGTCCCCTGCCCACCCTGCTGACCCTGATCGCCATGGGGGTGAGCGTGCTGCTGCTCGCCATGGCGGTCAAACAGTTGCCCCTTGGCACCGCCTACGCGGTATGGACCGGCATCGGCGCGGTCGGCACCGTGCTGATGGGGATCTGGCTGTTCAACGAACCGGCCACCCTCGCCCGGGTGCTCTGCCTGCTGCTGATCATCGGCGGGATCCTGGGTCTGAAATTCATCGGCTGAGCCGTGACCGACCTCGGTTGAATGGAGAGCAAAACGGGGCATGGGCCCCGTTTTTTGCCTGCCAAACGCGCCGACCCCTGCTATTATCTGCGGCCAAACATGAGCCAATAAAAATCAGGATATCGTGATGACCGACCACACTTTTATTCCCGGCAAGGACGCGGCGCTGGAAGACTCCATCGAACGCTTCCAGACCAAGCTGCAAGCTCTGGGCTTTGATATCGAAGAGGCCTCCTGGCTCAACCCCGTGCCCAATGTCTGGTCCGTGCACATCCGGGACAAGGAGTGCTCCCTCTGTTTCACCAACGGCAAGGGTGCCAGCAAGAAGGCGGCGCTCGCCTCCGCTCTGGGTGAATATTTCGAGCGTCTCTCCACCAACTACTTCTTCGCCGACTTCTATCTGGGCGAGCAGGTCGCCAATGGCGACTTCGTTCACTACCCGAACGAGAAGTGGTTCCACATCGAGGGGGATCAGCTGCCCACCGGTCTGCTCGACCCCTTCACTCGCAAGTTCTACAACCCGGACGGGGAAGTGACCGCCGACATGCTGGTGGATCTGCAATCCGGCAACGAGGAGCGCGGCATCGTCGCCCTGCCCTTCGAGCGCCAGTCTGATCACCAGACCGTCTACATCCCGATGAACATCATCGGCAACCTGTATGTCTCCAACGGCATGAGCGCCGGCAACACCCGCACCGAGGCCCGCACCCAGGGGCTGTCGGAGGTGTTCGAGCGCCACGTGAAGAACAAGATCATCGCTGAGGCCCTCAGCCTGCCGCTGATCCCGAACGAGGTGATCGCCCGTTACCCCGGCATCAAGGCCTCCATCGATGCGCTGGAAGCCGAAGGCTTCCCCATCTACAGCTTCGACGCCTCCCTTGGCGGTCGCTACCCGGTCATCTGCGTGGTGCTGCTCAACCCGAGCAACGGCACCTGCTTTGCCTCCTTCGGTGCCCACCCGCGCTTCGAAGTAGCGTTCGAGCGCACCGTCACCGAGCTGCTGCAGGGCCGTAGCCTCAAGGATCTGGACGTGTTCGTGCCGCCCTCGTTCGACAACGAGCAGGTGGCGGATCACCACAACCTGGAGACTCACTTCATCGACTCCTCCGGCCTCATCAGCTGGGATCTGTTCAAGCAGGATGCGGACTTCGAGTTTGCCGACTGGGACTTCCGCGGCACCTCGCAGGAGGAGTTCGATCACCTGATCGGCATCTTCCACGAGCTGGAGCAGCCGGTCTACATCGCCGACTACGAGCACCTGGGCGTCTACGCCTGCCGCATCCTGGTGCCCGGCATGTCCGACATTTATCCGGCCGAAGATTTGCTGCTGGCCAACAACACCATGGGTGCCCACCTGCGGGAGACCATCCTGGCGCTGCCGGCGCTGGAGTGGGACGCGGAGCAGTACATGGCGCTGTTCGACCAGCTGGATGAAGAGGGTCACGACGAGCGCACCCGGGTGCGCGAGCTGCTCGGCATCGCCGCCGCCAAGGGCACCGCCCTGCACACCCTGCGGGTGGGCGAGCTCAAAGCCATGCTGGCACTGGCCGCCGGCGAACTCGACACGGCGCTCGATCTCATCGACTGGACCATGGAGTTTAACCAGTCGGTCTTCCCGGCCGATCGCGCCAACTACTACCGTGCCCTGCGCACCTGCGTCGAGCTGTTCCTGGATGAGGATCGCGACCCCGAGCAGTACCGCGCCGTGTTCACCCGCATGTATGGTGCAGAGACGCTGGCACAGGCCTGGGCCCACGCCAGTGGCGAAGCGCGCTTCCACGGGTTGGCAGCTGCCGACCTGTCCCTCAGCCAGTTCCCGCTGCATCAGAAGCTGCTGGCAGCCTATGAGAAGCTGCAGAAGGCCAAACGAGCCCACTCATGGGGCTGATGTGGTAGTATGTGAAGGGGCCCTGATGGCCCCTTTTGCTTTATGGTCGCCAGAGAGGCGATTTGTTATTCAAAGATGAAATAAAAAACAAAAAATACCTCTTAGGGGGTTGCCAAGCCGGGGCAGAGAATGCTGGGGAGATGCAAAGATGCCTTGCCAGTACCATTTTTAGGCGATGAAAAATAAATTGTTTAAAATCATTGCATTAAAAAATCAGCATTTATGTTTCAGCTGAAACCTGGTGTAAAGCAACGCTGCCGGAGGACTCAAATTTTTGTAGTAAAATTACATTCACAATCTGCAATTCTTGATCGGAGTCAATTTTGACGATCTGGCCCTTTGTTATGATTTCCACAGGCAAAACATCAGGTACATGAGAATTGAAAGCAGAATCTCCCTTTGATTGTCTCAAGCCAGAAGCCATCGCTGCACTGGCAGAAGATATCACCTATGCCAAGGCCACCAAGCCTGCATACAAGGTCATCCCCCTGGCCATCACCGCAGGCGCTTTCATCGCCATTGCTTTCGTCTTCTTCATCACGGTGACTACCGGTGCCGGCAATGTGGCCTGGGGCCTCAGCAAGCTGGTCGGCGGTCTCTGTTTCGCACTGGGTCTGATCCTCTGCGTGCTGCTCGGTGCCGAGCTGTTCACCTCCACCACCCTGACTCTGGTGGCCAAGGCGGCCAACCGCATCACCTGGGCCCAGCTGTTCAAGAACTGGGGACTGGTCTACTTCGGCAACCTCATCGGCGGTCTCATCATCGTCGGCCTCATCATCATGTCGGCCGAGTACATGGCGGCAGATGGTCAGTGGGGTCTGAACGCCCTCAAGGTGGCCCAGCACAAGATCCACCATACCTTCTTCGAGGCCCTTGCCCTCGGTATCCTCTGCAACCTCATGGTGTGTCTCGCCGTGTGGATGGCGTTCGGCGCCCGCAGTGCGACCGACAAGGTGATGGTCATGCTGCTCCCCGTCGCCATGTTCGTGGCCTCCGGTTTTGAGCACAGCATCGCAAACATGTTTATGATCCCGGTCGGTATCGCTATCCATGCGGTAGCAGGCCCGGAATTTTGGCAGGCCATCGGCCAGGACCCGGCGACCTTTGCCGACCTGACCGTATCCAACTTCGTCCTACACAACCTCATTCCCGTCACCATAGGTAATATCATTGGTGGTGGCGTCATGGTTGGTCTGACTTACTGGTTTATCTTCCGTCGTCATCATTAAGGATGATTGCGGGATACTACATCAATACCGTGTGAGGTAATGAAAATGGCAGAACTTAACGAACAGTTCCAAAAAGCATGGGAAGGCTTCGCGGCCGGTGAATGGCAGACCTCTGTCAACACCCGTGACTTCATCCAGAAGAACTACACCCCGTATGAAGGTGACGAGTCCTTCCTGGCTGGCGCGACCGAAGCTACCACCAAGCTGTGGGACAAGGTCATGGAAGGCATCAAGATCGAGAACCGCACCCACGCGCCGGTCGATTTTGATACCGACCTGCCCTCCACCATTACCGCTCACGATGCCGGCTATATCGATCAGAGCCTGGAGCAAATCGTTGGTCTGCAGACCGACAAGCCGCTCAAGCGCGCCATCATCGCCAACGGCGGTATCAAGATGGTCAAGACCTCTTGCGAAGTGTACGGTCGTCAGCTGGACCCGATGGTCGAGAAGATCTTCACCGAGTACCGCAAGACTCACAACCAGGGCGTGTTTGACGTTTACACCAAAGACATCCTGAACTGCCGCAAGTCCGGCGTCATCACCGGTCTGCCGGATGCCTACGGCCGTGGCCGTATCATCGGTGACTACCGTCGTGTTGCCCTGTACGGTATCGACTTCCTGATGGCCGACAAACTGGCCCAGTTCAAGTCCCTGCAAGCTGACCTGGAAAACGGCGTCAACCTGGAAGCCACCATCCGTCTGCGCGAAGAGATCTCCGAGCAGCACCGTGCCCTGGCACAGATGAAGGTAATGGCTGCCAAGTACGGTTGCGATATCTCCGTACCGGCCAAGAACGCCAAAGAAGCCGTCCAGTGGACCTACTTCGCCTACCTGGCGGCAGTCAAGTCCCAGAACGGTGCCGCCATGTCCTTCGGTCGTACCTCCAGCTTCCTGGACGTGTACATCGAGCGTGACCTGAAGAAAGGCCTGATCACCGAGCAAGAAGCCCAGGAGCTGATGGACCACATGGTCATGAAGCTGCGTATGGTTCGCTTCCTGCGTACCCCGGAATACGATTCACTGTTCTCCGGCGACCCGATGTGGGCTACCGAGACCCTGGCTGGTATGGGCGTTGATGGCCGTACCCTGGTCACCAAGAACAGCTTCCGTATGCTGAACACCCTGTACACCATGGGCCCGTCCCCTGAGCCGAACCTGACCATCCTGTGGTCCGAGAAGCTGCCGGTCGGTTTCAAGAAGTACTGCGCCAAGGTATCCATCGAGACCTCTTCCGTTCAGTACGAGAACGACGACCTGATGCGTCCGGACTTCAACAACGATGACTACGCCATCGCTTGCTGTGTGTCCCCGATGATCGTCGGCAAACAGATGCAGTTCTTCGGTGCCCGTGCCAACCTGGCCAAGACCATGCTGTATGCAATCAACGGCGGTATGGACGAGAAGCTCAAGATCCAGGTCGGTCCGAAAACCGAAATGGTCAAGTCCGAGTACCTCGACTACAACGACGTGATGGATCGTCTGGATCACTTCATGGACTGGCTGGCCAAGCAATACGTTGCCGCGCTGAACATCATCCACTACATGCACGACAAGTACAGCTACGAAGCCTCTCTGATGGCGCTGCACGACCGTGACGTATATCGCACCATGGCGTGTGGTATCGCCGGTCTGTCCGTAGCCGCTGACTCCCTGTCTGCCATCAAGTTCGCCAAGGTCAAGCCGGTTCGTGACGAAGATGGCGTTGCCATCGACTTCGAAATCGAAGGCGAGTACCCGCAGTTCGGTAACAACGACGCTCGCGTCGATGACATCGCCTGTGACCTGGTTGAGCGCTTCATGAAGAAAATTCAGAAGCTGAACACCTACCGTGGTGCCGTGGCTACCCAGTCCGTGCTGACCATCACCTCCAACGTGGTGTACGGCAAGAAGACCGGTAACACCCCGGATGGCCGTCGCGCTGGTGCGCCGTTCGGCCCGGGTGCCAACCCGATGCACGGTCGTGACCAGAAGGGTGCCGTTGCTTCCCTGACTTCCGTTGCCAAGCTGCCGTTCGCTTACGCCAAAGATGGTATCTCCTATACCTTCTCCATCGTGCCGAACGCGCTGGGTAAAGACATGGAAGCCCAGAAAGCCAACCTGGCCGGTCTGATGGATGGTTACTTCCACCATGAGTCCAACCTGGAAGGCGGTCAGCACCTGAACGTCAACGTGATGAACCGTGAAATGCTGCTGGACGCCATGGAAAACCCGGAGAAATATCCGCAGTTGACCATCCGCGTATCCGGTTATGCCGTTCGCTTCAACTCTTTGACCAAAGAGCAACAGCAAGACGTCATCACCCGTACCTTCACCGCTTCTCTGTAATAGAGTCTCGGTGAACAAAAACCGGCGCCAAGGCGCCGGTTTTTTTATGCCTGATAGTCAGGGAGCATCGACCTGAAAACCTGCCGGCAAGGCCGGCACTGCCCTCCTCTCATCCCACCTTGTTCAGGGCCGCTCTCCTGCCGCCAGACGGCGATTGATGTCGGCGATGACCGGGGCGATATCCGCCAGGGTGTCGATCACATAGTGTGCCCCCGCCGCCCGCAGTTTGGCCCCGGCCGGGGCGCGCCGGGCGGCGATCTCCGCCTCGCTCATGGCGGTAAACGCTTCCCAGGTGGCACCGAACTCGTTGCCGGAGACCGACAATCCCACCGTCCACATGCCCGCGTTCAACCCTTCGCTGATACCCGGCACGGCGTCATCCACCTTGATGCAGCGATGCACGGCGCTTATTCCCAGCTCAATCACGTTGGCCAGCGCCATCCAGGGGCCGGGGCGACCACCCGCTTTGAGATCGTCAGTGGCAACCCAGTGATCCGGCCGATAGCCTTGAGCGGCCGCCGCAGGCACCAGCGCCGCCATCACCGGACGGGGGTAACCGGAGCAGGAGCCGATTTTCATCCCCAGCCCCCGCAGAGCCTCCAGCACCGACAGCACTCCGGGGATGGGGTCGGCGAAGCGGGTCACCGCGGCAATCTGCAGCGGCATAAAGGTGTGATAGAGGTGGTCCACCTCGGCGTGGCTCATGGGGTGCCCAAAGCGAGCCTGCCAGCGCGCATCCACCGAGGGCAGACGGCCCAGCGCGGCGATATGATCCCACTTGCCCAGCCCCATGGGCTGGCGCGCCTCATCCAGGGTCACAGGGAAGTCATAGGCGCGAGCGAAGGCCTCGACGAAGATGGAGGTGGGAGCAAAGGAGCCGAAATCGACGACGGTGCCGGCCCAGTCGAGGATCAGCGCCTCTACGTCGGTGGCCGGGTCGATGGCAGTCTGCAAGTCAGTCATGGTGGTGTTCCTGTTTCGGTGAAAGTGCGAGCTCGCCAAGGGCGCGATCGAGAATGGAAATGGCGCGCACCAGATCGGCGCGAGCGATATTGAGCGGCGGCGAGAGCTGGATAACGTTGCCCTGAGAGACCTTGAAGCTGAGCCCCAGCTCCAGACAACGGTAGAGCAGCCGCTCGGCGGCCTGGCTATTGCGGGTACGACTCCGGTGATCGACCACCAGATCGAGCGCCCAGAGCAAACCGATGCCGCGTACCTGCCCGATCAGCGGGTGGCGCTCGGCCAATTTGCCGAGCTCGGCCGCCATAAAACGGCCATCCTCCCGCGCCTTTTCCAGCAGCCCCTCTTCACGAAGGGTGGCGATGGTGGCGAGTGCCGCCGCGCAGCCGATGGGGCTCTTCTCGTGGGTGTAGTGACCGAGCGAGATGGCTGCGGCCTGATTGAAACGGTCGCGGGTGATGAGCGCGGCAAACGGCACCACCCCGCCCCCCAACCCCTTGCCCAGACAGATGATGTCGGGCTCGATGCCGAACTCCTCGAAGCTGAACCAGTGGCCGGTGCGCCCCATGGCATTGGGGATCTCGTCGACGATCAGCAGCACCTTGTGGCGATCGCAGATCTCCCGCACCCGCTGCCAGTAGGCCTTCGAGGGCACCTGCACGTCGGTGTTGCGGATCGGCTCGGCGATAAAGGCGCCGACACCTCCCTCCTTCTCGATGACGTACTCCAGATAATCGGCGTAGTGCAGGTCACCCCCCTCTCCGCGATACCAGACGCCGCGATAACGGGTGGGCGGCGGGATGCGCTCCACCCCGGCCATCAGCGGGCCCATGCCGGCGCGAAAGCAGGCCTCTCCGCCGACCGAGATGGCATCGAGAGAGGCGCCGTGAAAAGCATCCCAGAGGGACACCACCTTGCTATTGCCGGTGATGAAACGGGCGAGCTTCAGGGCAATCCCCACCACCTCGCTGCCGCCGGGGGCGAACAGCACCCGGTTGAGATCGCCGGGGGCCAGTTCGGCCAGAGTGCGGGCGCAGTCGATGGCCACCTGATGGGTGTAGCGGCGGGGCGCGAACGGCAGATCGGCGAGTTGCTGCTGCACTGCGGCCACCACCCTGGGGTGACCGTGACCCAGCTGATGGACGCTGTTGCCGTGAAAATCGAGGTAACGCGCGCCCGATACGCTGGTCAGCCAGCTCCCCTGCGCCCCCTCAAGCAGATCGAGACAGGGGGTGGAGAGCGCCTGATGGAGAAAGTAGCGGCTATCCTCCGCCAATCCAGCCTGCACCGCCTCGCGCTGACCCTCCCACCAGCGCGCCCGACCCTCGCCAAGGTTGATATCCCCTTCGCTGTCGGCGCGGCCACTGCCGTGCAGCTTATGGTCGTGCTGAACGCAACCGTGAGGCGCTTGGCTCGTCATCGCGCGCCCCCTTGCCAGTAGCAGGCGCTGGCCATGGCGGCGAGCAAGGAGCGCACCCGCTCTGGGGTCACATCGCCGATATTGCCGATACGGAAACAATCGGCTTGCGAGACCTTGCCCGGATAGATGACAAAGCCCTGCGCCTTGAGCCGCTGGTAGAAGTCGGCGAAGCGGTAGTCAGTGTGGGCCGGAGAGTAGAAGGCGGTGATGATGGGAGACTGCCACTGCTCGGGCAGCAGCGGCGCAAAGCCGAGGGCAGCCATGCCATCCACCAGGGTGCGCTGATTGTCGCTGTAGCGCCGATGGCGGGCGGCAATGCCCCCCTCTTCGTCCAGCTCGCGCAGGGCCTGTGCAAAGGCGAGTACGGTATGGGTGGGCGAGGTAAAGCGCCACTTGCCCCCCTGCTGCTCCATGGTCTGCCACTGGGCATGCAGATCGAGGGAGACCGAGCGGGCGCGTCCGGCGCAGGCCGCCAGCGCGGCGCGGCGAGCGATGACGAAACCAAAGCCCGGCACCCCCTGAATGCACTTGTTGGCAGAGCTGATGAGAAACTCGATGCCAAGGCGCCCCATATCGATGGGGATGCCGCCAAAGCTGCTCATGGCATCGACGATCAGGCGAATGCCGCGGCGCTGGCAGAGCGCAGCCACCTCCTCAAGGGGGTTGAGCATGCCGGTGGTGGTCTCGCAGTGGACCATGGCCAGATGGGTGATCTCGGGGTGGCGCGCCAGCATCGCCTCGATGGCGGCAGGCTCGGGGCGGGTCGTCTCGCCGCAGTCGAGCTCATGGTGGCGCAAGCCAAGGCAGCGAGCCATCTCCCCCATGCGGGCGCCGTAGGCGCCGTTGTTGATGATCAGCAGACGCTCATCGACACCTATCGCCGAGCCCAGCACGCTCTCCACCACATAGCTGCCGCTCCCCTGCAGCAGCACGGCGCTGTAGTCGCTCTCATATTCCGGGCCGGTGGCGAGGCGCACCAGCTCGCGGCGGATGGGCTCGACCACACCCAGGTTGTAGTCCGCATCCCAGGTGCAGCTGTCTTGCAGCATGGCGGCGCGCACCGTGGTGGTGGTCGAGAGGGGGCCCGGGGTCAGCAGCAGGTAATCGACGGCGGCGGGGGCCGCAGGAATATGGGTCATGACTTCGCTCCTTTTGGTATATACCAGAATGAGCGCATTGTGGGTAACTGCCCCGCCAAGGTCAAAGGGGTGGCGCTACGTGCAACAAAAAATTCATTTTCAGCGCCGGGATCGCGATAATCTAGGAGGCCTCAACAGCAGGACCAATTCTGGTCTCTACCAATGTAGTTAAGCACCTGTATTTAGCGACTAGGCCGACGACCAGCCCGGTGCCCAACTCATTGCACAATCAGGGATTTTCATGAGCAAACCGCAATATCTGCAGATCAAGGATGCCCTCGCCAACCAGATCCTGGCGGGGGGTCTGGCCCCCAACGACAAGCTTCCCTCCGAGCGGCTGCTGGGGG
Organism: Aeromonas sp. FL131; assembly: GCF_049860615.1. Taxonomy (NCBI): domain Bacteria; kingdom Pseudomonadati; phylum Pseudomonadota; class Gammaproteobacteria; order Aeromonadales; family Aeromonadaceae; genus Aeromonas; species Aeromonas sp. FL131. The sequence goes on along the minus strand of NZ_CP187595.1, from coordinate 1,481,561 downwards.
AACTCTATGGCACCACTCGGGTTACCATCCGCGAGGCACTGGTGCAGCTGGAGGCCAACGGCCTTATCTATCGGGAGGATCGTCGCGGCTGGTTCGTCACCCCGCCGCGTTTCAGCCTCAACCCCAGACGCACCTCCAACTTTCACCAGATAGTGCGGGAGCAAGGGGGTGAGCCGCGCACCGAGCTGCTGGAGAAAAGCCGCCAGGCAGTGCCGCCCGCGTTGATGGCGCAGTTGCAGCTCAAGCCGTTCGACAGCCTGTTTCTGCTAAAACGGTTGCGCTACGCCAACGGGCGCGCCATCTGCTACTGCGAGAACCACTGCCTGCCAGAGCGGGTGCCCGGCCTGCTGGAGCTGGATCTCAACGGCAGTCTGACCGAGATCTACCAGGCCCATTACGATCTTCACTACGCCCGCATGCAGGTGCGTTTCTTCCCTACCGCCCTGCCGGACGAGGTGGCCAAGGCGCTGGGGGCCACCGCCGGCCTGCCCGCCCTGCGCCTCGAGCGACTCAACTTCGATCAGCACGGTCGGGTGCTCGACTTCGATCTGGAGTACTGGCGCCACGACAGTCTGGAGATCGAGGTGGATACCCAGGATTAGTCGCGGACAAATCAGGAACAGCAAAACGTCACGGGGCTGTCACGGTCACGTCATAAAAGTCCCCTAGCCTCTCTCTCGACCAATCTGGTTTATACCAAGCCAACTTATATGGAGAAGAGGATGAAACAGGGAACCCATCTGCTGGCCGCCGCCGTGCTGGCCACCACGACAGCCCCGGCACTGGCCGCCACCGATCTCACCGTCTACACCGCCTTCGAACCGGAGCAGCTCGGCGAGCTGAAAACCGCGTTCGAGCGCCAGCATCCGGATATCAACATCAAGTGGGTGCGTGACTCCACCGGCGTGGTCACCGCCCGCTTGCTGGCGGAAAAAGCCCAGCCCAAAGCGGATGTGGTATGGGGACTGGCGGCTACCAGCCTGATGCAGCTCGATCAGCAGCAGATGCTCAATGCCTATGCACCGAAAGGGCTGGATAAGCTCGACAGCCGCTTTCGCGACAGCAAGGCTGAGCCGCACTGGATCGGTCTGGACGCTTTCTTCAGCGCCATCTGCTTCAACAAGGTAGAGGCGGAGAAACAGGGGATCCCGGCACCCACCAGCTGGGCCGACCTCACCAAGCCCATCTACAAGGGCAAGGTGATCATGCCCAACCCCAGCTCCTCCGGCACCGGTTACCTGAGCGTCGCTGGCTGGCTGCAGACCATGGGTGAGAAGCAGGGCTGGCAATTTATGAACGGCCTGCACCAGAACATCGACCGTTACACCCACTCGGGCTCCGCCCCCTGCAAGCTGGCCGCCAGCGGCGAGACGGTGATCGGTATCTCCTTCGACTTCCCGGCTACCAGCCTCAAGGCCAAGGGAGCCCCCATCGAGGTGGTGTTCCCGAAAGAGGGCTCGGGCTGGGATATGGAAGCCGCCGCCATCATCAAGGGCACCCCCAAGCTGGAGGCCGCCAAACAGCTGCTCGACTTTGCCGCCACCGAACAGGCCAACACCCTCTACAACAAGTCGTTCGCCGTGGTCGCCATCCCGGAGGTAGCCAAGCCCAGAGCCGGCTATCCCGCCAACATCAAGGGCCAGATGATCGACAACGACTTTGGCTGGGCTGCCCGCGAGCGCAACACCATCCTGGCCCAGTGGAGCGCCAGCTTCGACGGCAAGACCGAAGCCAAGCAGTAAGCGTGAAGGGCGGCGGTTTGTTCACGCCCCACACACAGCCACCAATAAACTGCCAGTCGAAGGCCAACAGCTGTTGGCCTTCGCTTTTTGGTTTTAACTTCCCGAGTTTGTATTGCCTTCAATTAGCGACGCTTCGCCCATCCACACAGGGCCCAACTACTTGCTGGCGACCCGATGTCATTTGACTGTCATCAAGCTGTCATCCCCCGATCACCTGACCGTCACACTTTGCTCGCAAACTGGTATATACCAAATCAGTAGCGAGTCGAACCATGACCCAGCCCTATCTGGACATTCAACATCTCAACAAGCAGTTCGGTGCTTTTCAGGCCCTCAAGGGGATCTCTCTGACCATTGAGCCGGGGGAGTTTATCTGCTTTCTCGGCCCCTCCGGCTGCGGCAAGACCACCTTGCTCAGGGCCATCGCCGGGCTGGATCTGCCGGACAGCGGCGAGATCTGGCAAGGGGGGCGCAATATCTCCCGGCTGCCGCCCCAGCAGCGCGATTTTGGCATCGTGTTTCAGTCCTACGCCCTCTTCCCCAACCTGACGGTGGCCCAGAACATCGCCTTCGGCCTTGAGAATCAGGGGCTGGCGCGGGACCTCATCAAGGAGCGGGTCGATCACTGGCTGGGGCTGGTGGATCTCACGGCCCAGTCCCACAAATACCCGAGCCAGATCTCCGGCGGCCAGCAGCAGCGGGTGGCGCTGGCCCGGGCGCTCGCCCTCTCCCCCGGTTTGTTGCTATTGGACGAACCGCTCAGCGCGCTGGATGCACTGGTACGCACCCACCTTCGCAGCGAGATCCGTGCCCTGCAACAGCGCCTTGGCATCACCACCATCATGGTGACCCACGATCAGGAAGAGGCGCTGACCATGGCCGATCGCATCGTGGTGATGGAGGGTGGCCGCATCGTGCAGGTAGGCACCCCGCAGGCGATCTACCACCAGCCTGCCAGCCGTTTCGTGGCAAGCTTCGTCGGCACCATGAACTTCCTCGACACCCTGGTGCTCAGCCCCACTCAGGTGCGCCTCAACGAACAACCGCTGCAACTCGCCAACCGGGCAGCGGCCGGCAGCAAATTGCAGGTGGCGATCCGCCCCGAGGCGATCACCCTGAGTGCACCGAGCGAGCCGTATCTTGGGCAGCATGGCGTTGAAGCAACCATCGATCAGGTGGAGTTTCTCGGCGCCGCCCAACGCCTGATCTGTACCGCCGACACCTATCTGGGCCCGCAGCAAATTCTGGTGGAGCGCCCGACCCACGAGCTGCCCCGCCACCAACAGGGTGGCTGGCGCAGCGGCATGCGCTGCTCGCTGCACTGGCCCGCCGGGGCGATGCAGCTGTTTGAAGGAGAGCGCCCATGACAGCCCCCTTCGCGACTTCCTCCCTGTTGCCGCCAGCGACAGCCCGGCAAGACGCCCGCTGGCAGCGGCTCTGTCGCGGCTGGAGCCGGGATCAGCTGCTGCAACTGTTCCTGCTTGCGCTCGGCATCGCCCTGCTGGTGGGGGGGCTCTTGCTGCCGCTGCTCACCATGCTGCAAAAGAGCCTGCAGGATGAGAACGGGCTCTGGGTGGGCCTTGCCAACTTCAGCGCCTACTTCGACTCCCCTCATCTGGGGCGCACCATCGGCAACACCCTCTGGCTCGGGGTACTGATCACCGCGCTGGTGGTGACCATCGCCTGCGGCTACGCCTATGCCCTCACCCGCACCTGCATGCCGGGCAAGAGTCTGTTTCGCCTCATTGGCCTTATTCCGCTCCTGATGCCCTCCCTGCTGCCCGCCATCAGCCTGGTCTACTGGTTTGGCAATCAGGGGATCGCCAAGGGGCTGCTCGGCGGCGAGAGCATCTACGGTCCCATCGGTATCGTCATCGGTCTTGGCTTCTGGTGCTTCCCCCACGCCCTGATGATCCTGATCACGGCGCTCGGTCAGAGCGATGCCCGCCTCTATGAAGCCTCCCGGGTGCTGGGCAGCAGCGGCTGGCGCACCTTTGTCACCGTCACCCTGCCCACCGCCCGTTATGGCCTGCTCAGCGCCGCCATCGCCGTCTTCACCCTCACCATCTGCGACTTCGGGGTGGCCAAGGTGATTGGCGGCCAGTACAGCGTGCTGGCCACCGATATCTATCGACAGGTGATCGGGATGCAGAACTTCTCGCTGGGCGCCGTTGCCAGCGTCACCCTGCTGCTGCCGGCGCTCTTGAGCTTTGCGCTGGAGCACAGGGTACGCAGCAAGATGCAGGAGCAGAGCAGCACCAAGGCGGTGCCCTATCAGCCCAAACCCCATCGGCTGCGGGATCTGCTGGCGCTCGGCTGGTGTACCCTCTGGGCCCTGCTGTTTCTGGCGCTGGTGGGGATGGCCGTTTACGGCTCTCTGGTACAGTTCTGGCCCTACAACCTCGCTCTGACGCTGGATCACTACGCCTTTGACAGCAACAGCGTCTACGGCTGGCAGCCCTTTACCAACACCTTGCAGCTGGGCCTCTATACCGCGCTTATCGGCACCGTGCTGGTGATGGTGCTAGCCTGGGCACAGGAGAAGGGGCGCCACTTTGCATGGCTTCGCCAGTTGCTGCATCTGCTCGCCATGCTGTCGCTGGCGGTGCCCGGCATGGTGCTGGGGCTGGGTTACATCTTCTTTTTCAACGGTAATCCGCTCTTTGGCGGCCTCTACGGCACTCTCTATGGCACTCTGCCGCTGATGGTGCTCTCCTGCGTCATCCACTACTACACCGTGGGTCATCTGACGGCGCTGACCAGCCTGAAACAACTGCCCAAGGAGCTGGAGCTGGTGGCCATCTCATTGCGCATTCCGCTCTGGAAGGCGTTCTGGCGGGTCACCCTGCCCGCCTCCCTGCCCGCGCTGCTGGAGATCTTCATCTATCTGTTCGTCAACGCCATGACCACCACCTCGGCGGTGATCTTCCTCTATTCGAGCGACAGCGTGCTCGCCTCCATCGCCGTGCTCAATATGGAGGATTCCGGCGATACCGCCGCGGCCGCCGCCATGGCCACCCTGATCCTGCTGGCCGCCGCCACCGTCAAGCTGCTCCAGCTCTTTTTGAGCCGCGCCCTGCTAGATCGCACCCAGCGCTGGCGCCACCCATAACCTTGTCGAGGAGTCATCATGTCCACTCTCCCCTTCTGGCTGGCCGAGGCGCTCGCCGCCGAACAGCCCGCGCCGCCTAACCCCCTTGTCGGCAACCACGAGGCCGATGTCTGCATCGTCGGCGGCGGCTTTACCGGGCTGTGGAGCGCCATCGCCCTTAAACAGGCCGAGCCACGCTTGCGCATCCTGGTGCTGGAAAAAGATCGCTGCGGCAGCGGCGCCTCCGGGCGCAACGGCGGCTGCCTGCTCACCTGGTCGGCCAAATACCTGACGTTAAAGCGCCTCTTTGGCGAGCAGCAGGCCGCCTGGCTGGTGCAAAGATCCGAGCAGGCGGTGCACGAGATCGCCCGCTTCTGCGCAGCTCACAACATAGAGGCGGAGCTGAGGGTCGAGGGCACCTGCTACACCGCCACCAGCGAGGCCCAGCGCGGCCTGATGGAGCCGGTATTACGGGAGCTACAGCGAGCCGACCTTAACCAGTGGCAGGCGATTGAAGAGGATGAACTGGCGAGTCAGAGCGGCTCCCACGTTCATCTGGAGGGGCTCTACAGCCCCCACGCGGGCTCGGTGCAACCGGCGCTCTTGGTGCGCGGCCTGCTGCGGGTGGCGCGGGAGCTGGGAGTCGAGGTCTATGAGCACTCCCCCATGGAGCGCCTTGAGGCGGGCCAGCCTGCGCGGGTGCAAACACCGCAAGGTGAGGTGCGTGCCCGCAAGGTGGTGCTGGCCCTCAACAGCGCCATGGTTGCGCACTTTCGCGAGTTTCGCCGCAGCATAGTGCTGGTCTCCTCCGATATGGTGATAACCGACCCCGCGCCGGATGCACTGGCCGCCCAGCAGCTTGAGCACGGCCGCTCCGTGGTGGATGGCCGCACCTTTGTCCATTACTACCGCACCACCCCGCAAGGGCGGCTGATGCTCGGCAAGGGGGGCAACACCTTCGCCTTTGCCAACCGCCATCTGGCCGAGTTCGATGCCCCCAGCCGTTATCTTGCCCCCCTCACCCGCACCCTGCGCCGCTTCTTTCCCGCGCTCAAAGATGTGCCCATCGCCGCCAGCTGGTGCGGCGCCTCCGACCGCTCGGTAGATGGCCTCCCCTTCTTCGGCCACTGGCGAGGGCAGCCCAATATCGTCTATGGCCTCGGCTATTCCGGCAACGGGGTGGCCCAGAGCTGGATGGGCGGCCAGATCCTGGCGGCCCTTTTGAGAGATGAGGTGCGAGAAGCAGACAAGCCGTGGCGCGAATGCGCGCTGGTCAGCGGCCCGCGCGGCTACTTCCCGCCCGAGCCATTTCGCTGGCTGGGCGCCATGGCGGTGCGCAGCGCCATCCGGCGCAAGGAGCAGGCAGAGGATGAGAACCGGCCGGTGGCTTGGTATGACAAACAGCTGGCCAAACTTGCCGATGCCGCTGGCAAGGCGGACAAATAGGCGCCTTCGTCCAGCACTTAGGAAGGAGCCAGAAAGCCGAAGGGGCAGGAGAGTGATGACTCCCCTGCCCCTTCGCAGTTGGTACGGCTCGCAGCTGGCCTGATAGACAGGCCTGGCGTTAGCTGGCCCAGGTAATGATGTGATCGATCCAGTCGCCGGCATCCACCTCGTGCACCACCTTGCCACGCACCGACTGACCAGCCTGGTGCATGGCGCTGCGGCTGCCGGTGATAAGCGGATGCCACTCAGGCAAGCTCTGCCCCTCCGCCAGCAGGCGATAGGCACAGGTAGAGGGCAGCCAGTCATATTCGGCAATCTTGTCGTGAGTGATCTGCAGGCAGTCCGGCTCTTTTTTAAAGCGGTTGCCGTAGTCGGAGCACTGGCATGTAATGACCCACTGAAATCCTGCTCAGGTCATAATGAGTGGAGATCACAGACATGAGCATCACGATGGACGAAGAAATCAAACGTTGGACGGCCAAGCGCAAGTCCGCCTTGGTCATGGAAATCATTCAGGGCAAGACCACCGTCGCCGAAGCGGCTCGAGCCTTTGATTTGCCGCCCTCCGAGATTGAAGAATGGGTAGATGACGCCAAACGGGGCATGGAAAACGCCTTACGGGCCAAGCCACTGGATATTCGCGAGCAGTACGAGAAGCAGCTCAAGGAACTCCAGGAAGCTTATGGCGAGGCCATGCTGGAGTTACGCGCCAGAAAAAAGCTGGCCTCCCTGCTGGGCGAGGACGACAGATAGTCGCCGATGTTCAGCAGGGATTACGCGCAGAAGGTATTGATGTCTCCGTCAGCAAGCTCTGCCGCTGGTTTGGCCTGCCGCGTCGTAGTTGGTACTACCGCAGCGTCAAGGCCGCGCCCAAGCTTCAGGAGCATCTGGTCACCCCGATCAAAAACATGATTGAGGAGAACCCATCGTTCGGTTACCGGACGGTTGCAGCCCTGTTGGGGTTCAACAAGAACACGGTACAGCGCATCTTCCAGCTCAAGGGCTGGCAAGTTCGCAAGCGTCCGGTTGGGTTTCGCCCCCGGATCCAGGCCCTGCCTTCGGTGGCCTCAGCGCCCAACCAACGCTGGGCGACGGACCTATGCCGGATCTGGGCTGGTCGCGATGGCTGGTGTTCCTTGGCGCTGGTGATTGATTGCCATACCCGTGAACTACTGGGATGGCATCTCTCGCGCAGTGGTAAATCGAAAACGGCCGAGGCAGCGCTGGAGCAAGCCTTAATTGCTCGCTTCGGCAGCTTGGGACGAGTTGCATCGCCGTTTTTGTTACGTAGCGACAATGGGTTGGTGTTTACCAGCCGCAACTACACAGCACTGGTGAAGAGCTATGGGTTGCAGCAGGAGTTCATCACGCCGTACACGCCGGAACAAAACGGCATGGTCGAGCGGGTGATCAGAACGCTCAAGGAGCAGTGTGCCCATCGGCAGAGGTTCGAGACCTTGCAGCATGCCAGTCGGGTGATTGGCGACTGGATCCAGTTTTACAACCAGAAGCGTCCTCACCAGGCGCTAAAGATGAAAACACCGGCGCAGGCCTATGCCGAAGCCGCTTAGTTGTGCAGGAACGGCTGGGTCATTACAGGCAGGTCTTGGTATTGAGCAGGTTGCAGGCCACGTTGGTGAACACCAGCTCCTCGGTGTCCTCGTCGATAAGCTTGTTCAGGCAGCACTTGCCGCAGCCGTCGCACAGGGATTCCCACTCCGTCATGGTCATCTGTTGCAGGCTTTTTACCTGCCAAAAGGGGGTGTTCTGCACGGGTTCACTCTGCTGCATAAAAGTTGGCTCACTCAATACACTGACAAGCGCGTGGTTATACGCCCTATGGCCCGATTTTTCAAGGTTGGCGGAAGAGCCTTGCTCGCCTACTCACTAGTAGCTATCGATAAAACAATGGGAAACAAATAGATACAAGACAACAAATTTTGAAATTCTAATGTTCCCATGATGGGTTGAATTGCCCTATTAAGTATGAGTATCAGACTTTCTTGGTCAAGACATTACTCTATCAGTAGCCACATCAAACAATTTCAATGTCAAAAATGGCATTTCACTCGAATAAATGGGAAAACATTAATAATGTTTTTCAAGCATCCAATTACACTGCGATAATACAACCACAAAACTGTCATAATATATCGAAAAAGTTGTTAAAATGACTCATTGGTTCACAAACAAAACTATAAAACAACCATATATAATCACACTGCATATGCAGATGTGATCTGTAACTAATTTACTGTTTTCTCTCAATCATTTTTTTAAGCTCATCTAATTTTGTCATGGTTGCATAGAAAGTTTGATATCCATGGTCTTCTATCTTACCTGTTGCGCTCCACGTCGGCACATCTTTAATGTTCTTATTTACAGTGTGAAATTGACCCTCATTACTCAGGCTGCTTACATAATTGAAAGCTGCTGCCAGTTGTATTTTCTGAGCGCCAGACAAAGTGCTTATTATGTCACTAAATTGAGTGGGCGTTAGCCCTAAACGAGCTTGCACCGTAGCACTAATGCTTCTAGTACTTATATATGCAATTCCTTGTGCCTGCATGACAAATGTTGCTAATTTAGTATCCTTTGGCAAATTCCGATAAATACTGCTGATATCATTTCCCACTAAAAATTGGGATATGCGTAAACCAGACACGATTGTAATTCCACTATTCTGATAGCCACCCTGCCCATCAATTTTCCCATAGGGGTCAGCTTCTACATCGAATCCACCACCGGCTGTGCTGCTCCACTGAAATATAAACGTATTACCATCTGACAACTTTGATAATACTTCCGCCTGTAAAGATTGAAATTCTGACTGAGCAGTAGATGCACTCTCAACCTCCGCCGTGCATTCTTCTTTTCCTGCATTTTGGCAAGTAGCCTTAACAAGTAATTTGGTAACTAAGTCTTGTGATTTTTTCTCTAAATTAGTGAAGCTGTTTTTAATGTCTTTTATTTTTTTACCAGGATTTCCTGTCACGGGGTAGTCATATTCGATAACTTTCGACTTATCTGTACTCAGACATATCATTGAATATGGCACTCGATAACTACTCGCAACGCAAGGCATTCCTACAGTATCTATAGGAAGTTGGCCATTTATTGCAAGAAAGCGACTTTGAAATGGAATGTCATTAAAGTAAGATGAGATACCGCCATCATTTTGAGTCGAGCTAGTAAGTTTATCTACTGCACTTAGATTACTAGAACAGCCAGAAATAAGTGCAGAAGAAATACAAAATAAAAACATACATTTCGAAGTCATCATATTATCTCCCCCAGCAGCATTGATACCAATATCACTTGCAAACCATAAGAATATAGTTCGCCATTCAGCATGTGCAAATTTTATTATTATGATTGTATCGTTTACATGATGGTCTTCAATTCATCGCACGCAGAGACCAGCGCCCCTTTGAGCTGAGATGTGTACTGAATTAAGTTACGCAGGCGAAAAAACTATCCCTATAAAAAATGCCGCCCCAAGGGCGGCATTTTTATCAGAGATAACAGGCAAAAGAACTTACCAGCCGGTTACTTCACGCAGGGCCTTGCCGATATCGGCGAGCGACCGCACGGTTTTCACGCCGGCATCTTCTAGGGCGGCAAATTTCTCGGCCGCGGTGCCTTTGCCACCGGCGATGATGGCGCCCGCATGACCCATGCGCTTGCCAGCCGGGGCGGTGACCCCCGCGATGTAGGAGACCACCGGCTTGGTGACATGGGCCTTGATGTAGGCCGCCGCATCTTCCTCGGCGTTGCCGCCGATCTCGCCGATCATCACGATGGCTTCGGTCTGCGGATCATTCTGGAACATCTCCAGGATGTCGATGAAGTTGGAACCCGGGATGGGGTCGCCACCGATACCGACGCAGGTGGACTGGCCGAAGCCCTCGTCCGTGGTCTGCTTGACCGCTTCATAGGTCAGGGTGCCGGAGCGGGAGACAATGCCCACCTTGCCCGGCTTGTGGATGTGGCCTGGCATGATGCCGATCTTGCACTCACCCGGGGTGATGACGCCCGGGCAGTTGGGCCCTATCATGCGCACGCCGGTTTCCTGCAGCTTCACCTTGACGTCCAGCATGTCCAGAGTCGGGATGCCTTCGGTGATGGTGACGATGAGCTTGATGCCGGCATCGATGGCTTCCAGGATGGCGTCCTTGCAGAACGGGGCCGGGACATAGATGACGGAGGCAGTGGCGCCGGTGGCTTCCACGGCGTCACGGACGGTGTTGAACACCGGCAGGCCCAGGTGGGTGGTGCCACCCTTGCCCGGGGAGACGCCGCCGACCATCTGGGTACCGTAGGCAATCGCCTGTTCGGAGTGGAAAGTGCCCTGACCGCCGGTAAAGCCCTGGCAGATCACCTTGGTGTCTTTGTTGATCAGAACGCTCATTATTTGGCCTCCGCTGCTTTTACCACTTGCTGAGCTGCGTCAGTCAGACTCGTTGCGGCGATGATATTGAGGCCGCTGTCGGCCAGTTTACGGGCACCCAGTTCGGCGTTGTTGCCTTCCAGACGCACCACCACGGGCACTTTCACCCCCACTTCCTTGACGGCGCCGATGATGCCTTCCGCGATCATGTCGCAGCGCACGATGCCACCGAAGATGTTGACCAGCACGGCTTGTACCTTGCTGTCGGAGAGGATGATCTTGAACGCCTCGGTCACCCGCTCCTTGGTGGCGCCGCCGCCGACGTCCAGGAAGTTGGCCGGTGAGCCGCCGTGCAGGTTGACGATATCCATGGTGCCCATGGCCAGACCCGCACCGTTGACCATGCAGCCGATGTTGCCATCGAGCGCCACATAGTTCAGCTCCCACTGGGCGGCGTGCGCTTCGCGGGGGTCATCCTGGGACGGATCGTGCATCTGGCGCAGCTTGGGCTGACGGTACAGGGCGTTGGCATCGATGTTGATCTTGCCGTCCAGGCAGTGCAGGTTGCCCTGGGCGGTGATCACCAGCGGGTTGATTTCCAGCAGGGCGAAGTCGCAGTCCAGGAACATCTGGCCCAGACCCATGAAGATCTTGGTGAACTGCTTGATCTGCTCGCCGACCAGACCCAGTTTGAAGGCCAGCTCGCGGGCCTGATAAGGCTGCGGGCCGACCAGCGGATCGATGGCGGCTTTGTGAATGAGTTCCGGGGTTTCGTGGGCGACTTTTTCAATCTCCACGCCACCTTCGGTAGAGGCCATGAAGACCACGCGGCGAGAGCCACGGTCAACCACGGCGCCCAGATAGAGCTCCTTGGCGATGTCGGTGCAAGATTCCACCAGGATCTTGGTGACCGGCTGACCGTTGGCGTCAGTCTGATAGGTCACCAGGTTCTTGCCGAGCCAGTTCTGGGCGAAGGCACGGATCTCGTCCTTGCTCTTGGCCAGCTTGACGCCGCCCGCTTTACCGCGGCCACCGGCGTGGACCTGGCACTTGACGACCCAGGTGTTGCCGCCAATCTTGTCGGCCGCTTCGGCCGCTTCCTGCGGGGTGGCACAGGCATAACCTTCGGAGACCGGCAGGCCATACTCGGCAAACAGCTGTTTTGCCTGATATTCATGCAGATTCATAGATGCTCTATCCGTGTTGTAGGTATTTCCGTCCGGGGCTCGTGTTTCTCAATCCCCTGTGAAAGGGGCCAAGGCGGCCCCTCGTTATCTTTCTAATTTCACTTTCACTCAGACGTTCCGTCGGGGCCGGCTTGGCCCCCGCTTGCCGCCGAACGGGAAGTCCGGCGGCAAGCTTGTGGCGCGAGCCATCAAGCCAGAGGGCTTGCCGGTCCGGCCGATTTCTTTAGACGTCCAGCAGCAGACGGGTCGGATCTTCCAAGAGCTCCTTGATGGAGACCAGGAAGCCCACCGACTCGCGGCCGTCGATGATGCGGTGATCGTAGGAGAGCGCCAGGTACATCATCGGCAGGATCTCGACCTTGCCGTCGACGGCCATGGGGCGGTCCTGGATCTTGTGCATGCCCAGAATGGCGCTCTGGGGCGGGTTGATGATCGGGGTGGACATCAGGGAGCCGAACACGCCACCGTTGGTGATGGTGAAGTTGCCGCCGGTCAGTTCATCCACGGTCAGCTTGCCGTCACGGCCCTTGCCGGCCAGGTCTTTGATGGCCTTCTCGATGTCGGCCAGGCTCATGTTGTCGCAGTCACGCAGCACCGGGGTCACCAGACCACGGGGGGTGGAGACGGCGATGCTGACGTCGAAGTAGTTGTGGTAGACGATGTCGTCACCATCCAGCGCCGCGTTCACTTCGGGGTAGCGCTTGAGGGATTCCACCACCGCCTTCACGTAGAAGGACATGAAGCCGAGCTTGATGCCGTGCTTCTTCTCGAAGATCTCGCCGTACTGCTTGCGCAGCTTCATGATGGGCGCCATGTTGATCTCATTGAAGGTGGTCAGCATGGCGGTGGTGTTCTTGGCCTCCAGCAGACGCTCGGCGATGCGCTTGCGCAGACGGGTCATGGGCACGCGCTTTTCAGTGCGACCGGCCAGCGGAGCGACCGGTGCAGCCGGGGCTGCAGCGACAACCGGGGCGGCGGCAGGCTTGTTGCCACCCTTGATGAAGGCTTCCACGTCTTCCTTGGTGACGCGACCACCCTTGCCGGTACCGGTCAGCTTGGCGACGTCGATGTCATGCTCGGCCACCAGGCGGCGCACGGAGGGGCTCAGACCATCGGCAGCGTCATCGGCCACCGCTTCCACCGGCTTCTCCTTGGTCTCTTCGCCGGCCACCGGGGCAGGCTTGAGCATGGCGATCAGCTGGCGGGAGAGCACGGTGGCCCCTTCGCTTTGCAGGATGTCGCCCAGCACGCCGGCTTCCGGCGCCGGCACTTCCAGCACGACCTTGTCGGTCTCGATGTCGACCAGCACTTCATCACGGGCAACCAGATCACCCGGTTTCTTGTGCCAGGTGGCGATGGTGGCATCCGCCACTGATTCCGGCAGGTCCGGTACTTTGATCTCGATAGTCATCTAATCAGTTCCTTGTTACTTCTTGGCCAGCAGGCTTGTTCCAGAGTCGGAGAGGGTCGGCGCAGCGGCGCGCCCTCTCCTTCGCAACGGGTTTATTCCAGGGTCAGCGCGTCTTCCACCAGGGCTTTTTGCTGCTTGGCGTGGACTGACATGTAACCGACGGCCGGTGAAGCCGACGCCGGGCGACCGGCATAACGCAGACGGGCATGGCTTGGCAGCACGCTGTCATAGTGATGACGGGTGCAGTACCAGGCGCCCTGGTTCTGCGGCTCTTCCTGACACCAGACGAAGTCGGTGACGTGGGCATAGTCGGCCAGAATGGCGCGCACTTCCTCTTCCGGGAAGGGGTAGAGCTGCTCAATTCGCACCAGCGCCACATCTTGCTGCTCGGCCTTGCGACGGGCATCGAGCAGGTCGTAGTAGACCTTGCCGGAGCAGAACACCACGCGCTTGACGCCCTTCGGATCCAGCGCATCGATCTCGCCGATGGCGTTCTGGAAGGTGCCTTCGGCCAGCTCTTCGAGCTTGCTCACCGCCAGCGGGTGGCGCAGCAGGGATTTGGGCGTCATCACGATGAGCGGACGGCGCATCGGACGTACCACCTGGCGACGCAGCATGTGGAACACCTGCGCCGGGGTGGACGGTACGCACACCTGCATGTTGTGCTGGGCGCACATCTGCAGATAGCGCTCCAGACGGGCGGAGGAGTGCTCCGGGCCCTGCCCTTCGTAGCCGTGCGGCAGCAGCATGGTCAGGCCGCACATCCGGCCCCACTTCTGCTCGCCGGAGGAGAGGAACTGATCGACCACCACCTGGGCACAGTTGGCGAAGTCACCGAACTGGGCTTCCCAGATGGTGAGGCCGGCCGGCTCGGCGCTGGCGTAGCCATATTCGAAGGCCAATACCGCGTTTTCGGTCAGCACGGAGTCGTACACCTCGAACGGGCCCTGTTCGTCGTGCAGGTTGCACAGCGGGGTGTAGGTGCTGGCATCGGTCTGGCTGTGCAGCACGGCGTGGCGGTGGAAGAAGGTGCCACGGCCGGAGTCTTCCCCGGTGAAGCGGATACGCGAGCCTTTGTCCACCAGGGTGGCGTAGGCCAGGGTCTCGGCAAAGCCCCAGTCCAGCAGCTTCTCGCCGGCGGCCATCAGACGGCGGTCTTCGTAGATCTTCTCGACCTGGCGCTGCAGCACGTGGGTGGCCGGGTACTGGCTGATGCGCTCGCCGAGGGACTTCAGATGATCCATCGGTACAGTGCTGTCATAGGCCATGGCCCAGTCGTGACCGAGATAAGGGGTCCAGTCGACGGAGTGCAGCTCCATCGGACGCCACTCCTTGCTCACCCGCTCACCGCGATCCAGGGTCTCGCGATATTCGTTGACCAGGGTAGTGGCCAGCTCCTGACTGATGCTGCCTTCCGCCACCAGCTGGTCGGCGTAGATCTTGCGCGGGGTCGGGTGCTGTTTGATCTTCTGGTACATCAGCGGCTGGGTCGCACTCGGCTCGTCGGCCTCGTTGTGACCGTGACGACGGTAGCAGACCAGCTCGATCACCACGTCGCGCTTGAAGGTGTTGCGGTAATCCAGCGCAATCTGGGTCACCAGCACCACGGCTTCTGGGTCATCGCCGTTGACGTGCAGCACGGGGGCCTGCACCGCCTTGGCGATGTCGGTGCAATATTCGGTGGAGCGCAGGTCACGAATGTAAGAGGTGGTGAAGCCCACCTGGTTGTTGATGACGATGCGCACGGTCCCGCCCACGCCATAGGCACGGGTCTGGGACATGTTGAAGGTCTCGGCCACCACGCCCTGACCGGCCATGGCGGAGTCGCCGTGGATGGTGATGGGCAGTACGGTCGAGCCGTCCTTGTCACCACGGCGGTCCATGCGGGCACGGACCGAGCCGATGACCACAGGGTTGACGATTTCGAGGTGAGACGGGTTGAAGGCGAGCGCCAGGTGGACGTTGCCGCCCGGGGTGGCGAAGTCGGACGAGAAGCCCATGTGGTACTTCACGTCACCCGTGCCCCAGGATTCGCCGTGCTTGCCGGCAAACTCGTCGAACAGGTCCTGGGCGCGCTTGCCCAGCACGTTGATCAGCACGTTGAGACGGCCGCGGTGGGCCATGCCGATGACGGCCTCTTTGCAGCCCTGCTCACCGGCGCGGCGAATAAGCTCTTTGAGCATGGGCACCATGGCATCGCCCCCTTCCAGGGAGAAACGCTTGGCCCCCGGGAACTTGGCGCCCAGGTATTTTTCCAGCCCTTCGGCGGCGGTCAGGCTCTCGAGGAAGCGGGTCTTCTCTTCCAGGGTGTAGCTGCCCGTCCCTTCGATGGATTCGAGACGCTGTTGCAGCCAGCGCTTCTCCTCGGTGGAGGTGAGGTGCATGTAGTCGGCGCCGATGCTGCCGCAGTAGGTTTTCTTCAGCGAGGCATACAGATCGGAGAGCACCATGGTCTCGCGGCCGATGGCGTAGGAGCCCACGTTGAAGGTGGCCTCCATGTCTGCGCCCTGCAGGTTGTGAAACGCGGGATCCAGTTCGGCAACGGTTTCACGCGCCCAGAGGCCGAGCGGATCCAGATTGGCGTTTTGATGGCCACGGAAGCGGAAGGCGTTGATCAGCTGCAATACCCGCACCTGCTTGGCATCCACTTGCGGATCGGAGACGGGGGCACTGTAGCGGGAGGGATCCTTGGCCAGGCGACGGAAATAATCGCGGACTCGGGAGTGAGGTTGTTCTATCGCATGGCCATTGACCTGGGGCAGCGAGCTAAACAGGCTGCGCCACTCTTCGGCTACGGACTCGGGGTCTTCCAGGAAGGATTCGTACAAATCCTCAATATAGCTTGCATTCGCACCAGCCAGGTGAGATGACTCCAACCAGGCCTTCATCACGCCGTTATGCATTTCTATCCCTTGTACATCTTGTTCACTGCAGCGCAGCTTGTAGGGTTTAAATAGCCATCCAGCCATGGTGACGGATGGCTATCCAGAGGTCGGGCCTGGCGCGTGACGCCCTGGCCCTGATACTAAACAGCCCGATTGAGCAGCATCGACTTGATCTGACCGATGGCCTTGGTCGGGTTCAAGCCCTTGGGACAGACGTTCACGCAGTTCATGATGCCGTGGCAACGGAACACGCTGAAGGCGTCATCCAGATTACCCAGTCGATCGGTAGCCGCGGTATCGCGGCTATCAGCCAGCCAGCGATAGGCGGCGAGCAGACCGGCCGGGCCGATGAACTTGTCCGGGTTCCACCAGAAGGAGGGGCAAGAGGTGGAGCAGCAGGCACAGAGAATACACTCGTACAGGCCATCCAGCTTGGCGCGCTCTTCGGGGGATTGCAGGTGCTCACGCACGGGCGGCAATTTTTCGTCGTTGATGAGGAAGGGTTTGACCTTCTCCCACTGGGTGTAGAACTGGGTCATGTCGATCACCAGATCACGGATCACCGGCAGGCCTGGCAAGGGACGGATAACGACGTTATTGCCCTTCTTCAGCAGATCGGAGAGCGGGGTGATGCAGGCAAGACCGTTCTTGCCATTCATGTTGAGACCGTCAGATCCACAGACCCCTTCGCGGCAAGAGCGGCGGAAGGCGAGCGTGGGATCCAGCTCTTTGAGCTGGATCAGTGCGTCGAGCACCATCATGTCGGAACCTTCAGGAATATCAAGACGATATTCCTTCATATGAGGGACGTTATCAACATCGGGATTGTATCTGTAGACAGAGAATGTGACGTTCATAGGGCTAGCTCCGCAATCAGTAAGTCCGGACCTTGGGCGGGAACGCCTCACGGGTCTTGGGTGACATGTTGACAGCGCGACGGGTCATGGACTCGGTGTCCGGATGATAGAGGCTGTGGCACAGCCAGCTCTCATCGTCACGCTCCGGGAAATCGAAGCGGCTGTGGGCGCCCCGGCTCTCGGTACGGAAGTTGGCAGCCACCGCGGTGGCATAGGCCGTCTCCATCAGGTTGTCCAGCTCCAGGCACTCGATGCGCTGGGTGTTGAACTCCTTGGAGGTGTCGTCCAGACGGGCGTTCTTGAGGCGCTCGCGGATGAGTTTCAGCTCGGCCAGCCCTTCGGCCATGGCATCGCCTTCCCGGAATACGGAGAAGTTGTTCTGCATGCAGCGCTGCAGGTCTTTGCGGATCTGCACCGGATCTTCACCGTCACGGCAATTTTCCCAGCGATTGAAGCGGGACAGTGCAGCGTCGATATCGGCGTCGGAGGCGGCGCGGCCGTGCTCCATCTCGCTCAGGGTGTTGACCAGGTGCATGCCGGCGGCGCGACCAAATACCACCAGATCCAGCAGCGAGTTGCCGCCCAGACGGTTGGCACCGTGCACCGAAACGCAGGCGATTTCGCCCACCGCAAACAGACCGACCACCGGCACGTCGTTGCCGTCCTTGTCCTGGGTCAGGCACTGGCCATTCACGTTGGTCGGCACGCCGCCCATCATGTAGTGGCAGGTCGGGATGATGGGGATGGGTTCCTTGACCGGATCCACGTGGGCGAAGGTGCGAGAGAGCTCGCAGATGCCGGGCAGGCGGGATTCCAGCACCTCTTTACCGAGGTGATCCAGCTTGAGCTTGATGTGCGGGCCCCAGGGACCGTCGCAGCCACGACCTTCGCGGATCTCGATCATGATGGAACGGGCCACCACGTCGCGACCGGCCAGATCCTTGGCGTTCGGCGCATAACGCTCCATGAAGCGCTCGCCGTCTTTATTGAGCAGGTAGCCGCCTTCACCGCGGCAACCTTCGGTCACCAGCACCCCTGCCCCGGCGATACCGGTCGGGTGGAACTGCCAGAACTCCATGTCCTGCACGCCAACCCCGGCGCGCAGCGCCATGCCGACGCCATCACCGGTGTTGATGTGGGCGTTGGTGGTGGACTGGTAGATGCGACCGGCACCGCCGGTAGCGAGTACGGTGGCCTTGGCCTTGAAGTAGACGACTTCACCGCTCTCCATGTCGATGGCGGTACAGCCAACGATGTGGCCGTCCTGGTTCTTCACCAGATCCAGCGCATACCACTCGGAGAAGACGGTGGTCTTGTTCTTGACGTTTTGCTGATAGAGGGTGTGCAACAGGGCGTGACCGGTACGGTCGGCTGCCGCCGCGGTACGGGCCGCCTGCTCGCCACCGAAATTCTTGGACTGGCCACCAAACGGACGCTGATAGACAGTGCCGTTGTCGAAGCGGGAGAAGGGCAGGCCCATGTTCTCCAGTTCATAGACGGCCTCGGGGCCGGTCTTGCACATGTATTCAATGGCTTCCTGATCACCGATGTAATCGGAGCCCTTGACGGTGTCGTACATGTGCCACTGCCAGTTGTCGTCGTGGGCATTGCCCAGCGCAACCGTGATCCCGCCCTGGGCAGAAACCGTGTGAGAACGGGTCGGGAATACCTTGGATAACAGAGCGCAGCTCTTGCCGGATTGGGCAATCTGCAGCGCGGCCCGCATGCCGGCGCCACCGGCACCGATCACCACCGCATCAAATTCACGAGTTGGAATAGTCACCTTACACCCCCCACAGTACAACGAAGCCGGTCATCAGGTAGACGAACAGCACCACTACCAGGGCAAATTGCAGCGCACCGCGCAACCCCACCGGCTTGATATAGTCGGTCAGCACCTGCCACAGACCGATCCAGGCGTGGATCAGTACGCACAGCAGCGCCAACAGGGTGAACACCTTGGTGAAGGTTTTGGCGAAGAAGCCGGTCCACACCTCGTAGCTGATGTCGTTGAACGCGACAAAGCCCACCAGGTAGAGGACATAACAGGTCATGATGAGGGCGGTGGCGCGGATCAGGATGTAATCGTGAACGCCGCTGCGCCCGAAGGTTGCAGAATTGGTTACCATACCAGTACCCCCGCCAATACCGCCAAAACCGCGGTGATCACGAAGGCCACACGGGCACTCTGATTACCGGATTCCAGCTCTTCCCAATAGCCCATGTCCATGACCAGGTGACGCAGTCCGCCCACAATGTGGTACGCCAGCGCAGTCAGGATCCCCCACAGCACGAATTTGACCAGGAAGTTGTCCATGATGGACACCACGGTCTCAAATCCTTCGGGAGAGGCGAGTGAAGTACCAAGCATCCACAGCAAGATTGAGAGCGCCACAAAGGTGATGACCCCTGAGACACGATGCAAGATGGAAGCGATGGCGGTGACAGGAAAGCTGATCGTCTGTAGGTCGAGGTTTACAGGTCTCTGTTTATTTTTCACGGCTTTGCCCACTCAGCTCCATTGAGCACGTTAGTTATTGTTTTTACACGCTTATGAGGGCATGGAGTGGCATTTGTTAGGTTTTTGTTACCAAAACAACTCAGGAAAGCCAAAAATAACATTTTCAATATCACATCTAGCTTTGCGAAAGCGTTTCAAACACCGACAGCCATCACCCACGAGGCGCAGTATATCGGCGGGCTTAACCAATGACAATCAATTAGCTACAAAGAAAACCCAAAACCGTAAACCAGATCTCACAACTCATTTAACAAATCATTAATGATCATCCAGCAAAATTGACAACAGCCCTGAACTCTGTTTCAAATAAGGCGCTCCAGCCGCCCTGGTACGGGTCAGAACCTTTGCCAGCGTCATCAAACTCGTAATAAAGTAGAGCTGGAATCAAATTATAAAAGAGCAAAGGAGACGTGCTATGGCTGATAAGATAGCCACCCTACATCTGCCCGGTAAAGACCCGGTAGAACTCCCGATCCTGTCAGGAACTGTCGGACCCGACGTGATCGATGTCAGAAAACTGGGCGCGCAAGGGTACTTCACCTTCGACCCCGGTTTTATGGCAACCGGTTCTTGCAAATCATCCATTACGTACATAGATGGCGATCAGGGTGTCTTGCTGCACCGTGGTTACCCCATCGCCCAGTTGGCCACCCAGGCTAGCTATCTGGAAGTCTGCTATATCCTGCTGTACGGCGAGGCGCCCACCAAGGCGCAGTACACGGAATTCGAACGTCTGGTCACCCGCCACACCATGGTGCACGAGCAGATTGCCTTCTTCTTCCGCGGCTTCCGTCGCGACGCCCACCCCATGGCCGTCATGTGCGGCGTGGTCAGTGCGCTCTCAGCCTTCTATCACGATGCCCTCGACATCAACAACGAAGAGCACCGCGAGATCTGCGCCTTCCGTCTGCTCTCCAAGATGCCGACCCTGGCCGCCATGTGCTACAAGTACTCCATCGGTCAGCCGTTCATGCAGCCGCGTAACGCCCTCTCCTATGCCGGCAACTTCCTGCACATGATGTTTGGCGTGCCGACCGAAGAGTACAAGGTCAACCCCATCGTCGAACGCGCCATGGACCGCATCTTCACCCTGCATGCGGACCACGAGCAGAACGCGTCTACCTCCACCGTGCGTCTGGCCGGCTCCTCCGGCGCCAACCCGTTTGCCTGTATCGCCGCGGGGATCGCCTCCCTGTGGGGACCGGCCCACGGTGGTGCCAACGAAGCCTGCCTCAAGATGCTCGAGGAGATCGGCTCCGTTGACCGCATTCCCGAGTACATCGCCAAGGCCAAGGACAAGAACGATCCGTTCCGTCTGATGGGCTTCGGCCACCGGGTCTACAAGAACCACGACCCCCGTGCCACCGTGATGCGCGAAACCTGTCACGAGGTACTGACCGAGCTGCAGATCAAGGATCCGCTGCTGGACGTGGCCATGGAGCTGGAACGCATCGCGCTCTCCGACCCCTACTTCATCGAGAAGAAGCTCTACCCGAACGTGGACTTCTACTCCGGCATCATCATGAAGGCCATCGGCATTCCCATGTCCATGTTCACCGTGATCTTCGCCATCTCCCGTACCATCGGCTGGATTGCCCACTGGAACGAAATGCACTCGGATCCGGATCAGAAGATCGGCCGTCCGCGTCAGCTCTATACCGGTCAGCCGCAACGCGAGTTCACCCCGCTCGACCAACGTTGAGTCACGGGTTTCGGATTTTTTGTTACAAAGGCGGTCATTGACCGCCTTTTTATTTGCCGCTCTAATGCCCCCCTTTCCATCGAAGGAGTTCATCATGAGACCACTGTTCCTCAGCGCCGCTGCCGCCCTGCTGCTCAGCGCCTGTCAAAGCGCCCCCACGCCAACCGCAGGCGAGACCCTCTACGTCAACAGCCAGCTGGTACACTGCGTCGGCGTCGGCCCCATGCAGTGCATGCAGGTGCGCAGTGACGAGCAGCAGCCCTGGACCCTGTTCTATCAGCAGATTGAAGGCTTTCAGTTTGAACCCGGCTACCGCTATCAACTGACCGTCAGCAAGGAGCAGCTCACCGATGTGCCGGCAGATGCCCCTTCCCTGCGCTACCAGCTCATCAAGGTCGTCAGCAAACAGGCGGCGCGCTGATCAAAGCAGGCATCATTTGGAGATGCTTGTTCAGTTCATGACCCGGTTCTGGTACGCTGGTTGACGAATCCATTGCTTAATCAGCGTTTTCGGGCAGCCATGCCCTACCACTATGATCAAGATCCGCACGACACGGGCCAACGACTGGCCCGCCATCATGGCCATTCAGGACGAGTGTTATCACCAGCTGGATCCTGAGCCCATCGAAGTCATGAGCAACAAGGCCGAACTGGCCCCCGCCTGCTGCTGGGTGGCAGAACATCAGGGCCAGGTGCTGGGCTATTTGCTCTGCCACCCCTGGCGCGCCCACCAGCCACCGCCGCTCTCCGTCCCCATTCAACGCCTGGCCGGCAACGACGAATTCTATCTGCACGATCTCGCCGTCTCACGGCAGGCCCGCGGCAAGGGCATAGGGCAGCGGCTGCTCGCCACCGCCCTTGCGTTTGCCGCAGACGAAGGGTTTGAGCACGCTGGTCTGGTGGCGGTGCAGGATGCGCCGGCCTTCTGGCGCAAACAGGGCTTCCAGCCGGCCAGAACCCGCAAGTCCCTCACCGAATATGGCGAGGGCGCGACCTACATGCGGCTGCCGCTGCCGCAACGGGGCTGACGAACACCCAATGAAAAAGGCGCCTTGCGGCGCCTTTTTTCGACTCATGGTGGACTCATCAAGCCTTGAACTTGCTGAACACCAGGGAGGCGTTGGTCCCGCCGAAGCCGAAGCTGTTGGACATGACGGTATTGAGATCTGCCTCTTCGTACTCGCGCACGATGGGCAGGCCTTCGGCCTTCTCGTCCAGGGTCTCGATGTTGATGCTGGGGGCGATGAAGCCGTGTTCCATCATCAGCAGGGAGTAAACGGCCTCGTGCACGCCGGCAGCACCCAGGGCATGACCGGTCATGGCCTTGGTGGCGGAGAGCTTGGGCGCATTGCTGCCAAATAGGGTCTGGATCGCTTCCAGCTCCTTGGTGTCACCGACCGGAGTGGAGGTACCGTGGGTGTTGATGTAATCCACCTTGCCGACACCCTGCATCGCCATCTTCATGCAACGCACCGCGCCTTCACCGCTCGGCGCGACCATGTCGTAGCCATCGGAGGTGGCACCGTAACCGGTGATCTCGGCATAGATGTGGGCACCACGGGCCAGGGCGTGTTCCAGCTCCTCGACCACCAGGATGCCGCCGCCACCGGAGATGACGAAACCGTCGCGATCCGCATCATAGGTACGGGAGGCTTTTTCCGGGGTGTCGTTGTACTTGGTGGACAGGGCACCCATGGCATCGAACTGGATGGTGGAAGACCAGTCCAGCTCCTCGCCGCCGCCGGCGAAGACGATGTCCTGCTTGCCAAGCTGGATCAGTTCCAGAGCGTGACCGATGCAGTGGGCAGAGGTGGCGCAGGCGGAGCTGATGGTGTAGTTGACACCCTTGATCTTGAACGGGGTGGCCAGGCAGGCGGAGGTGGTGGAGGACATGGTACGCGGCACCATGTAGGGACCCACACGCTTGACGCCCTTCTCACGGGCGATATCCGCAGACTCGGAGGTGTTCTTGCCGGAGGCGCCACCGGAGCCGGTCACGATACCGGAACGCTCGTTGGACACCATCTCTTCCGGCAAACCGGCGTCTTCGATGGCCTGTTGCATGGAGAGATAGGCATAAGCCGCTGCATCGCCCATGAAACGCATGACTTTACGGTCGATCAGTTCAGACGGGTCGAGTTTGATGTTACCCCAGACACGGCTGCGCAGGTTGTACTGTTCGAACTGCTCGGAATAGGTGATGCCAGATTTGCCTGCTTTCAGGGAGGCCAGCACTTCTTCCTTGTTGTTGCCGATACTGGAGATGACGCCGATACCGGTGATCACTGCTCTTCTCATTAATTCATCTCGTCTGGAAAAACTGGCGCCAAGTCTACCCGCTTTCGGCTGCCAAACTGGTCTGCTTTCACGTAGAATGCCCGCGATTTTGTGACGCGAGCAGAGGAAAACGTGAGTCAAACATCCTTACATCATGCCCGATTGGACTGGAATGAAGCGGGAACTCCAGTCTCCAATGAGTTCGGAGATGTGTACTTTTCCAATGATAACGGTCTAAGTGAAACCCGCTACGTCTTTTTGCAGCAAAATCGGCTGCCAGCGCGATTTTCGCATCACGATAGTGACATTTTCGTGATAGGTGAGACAGGTTTCGGCACAGGTCTTAACTTTCTGGCGACAATGGCCGCCTTTCTGGAACAGGCGCCCCAATCCGGCAACGGTGCCCGCCTCCACTTCATCAGCTTCGAAAAATACCCGCTGACCCGGGAGGATCTGCGCAAGGCACTGGCCGCCTGGCCAGAGCTCGCCACCTTCAGCCAGCCCCTCATCGCGCAGTGGCCGCTGCCCGTTGCAGGCTGTCATCGGCTGCTCTTTGCCGGCGGCCGCATCCGGCTCGACCTCTGGTTTGGCGACATCAAGGAGATGCTGCCCCAGGTGCCCCACCCGGCAGACGGGCTGGTGGACGCCTGGTATCTTGATGGCTTCTCCCCCGCCAAGAACCCGGAGATGTGGACGCAAGAATTGTTCGACGGCCTGGCCCGCCTGGCGCGGCCCCACGCCACCATCGCCACCTTTACCTGTGCCGGCTTCGTGCGCCGCGGCCTGATTGCCGCCGGTTTTGCCATGCAGAAGGTGAAAGGGCATGGCAGCAAGCGGGAGATGCTGGCCGGGGAGCGCGCAGAGAAACAGCCACAGCAGACCATCGCCCCCTGGTATGCCAGACCTGCCGGCCGCGCGGGCGAGGTGCTGATCATCGGTGGCGGCATCGCCTCGGCCATGACGGCGCTCTCGCTGGTGGAGCGGGGCCGCAAGGTGACGCTCTTGTGCCAGGATGGCGAGCCGGCGACCGGCGCCTCCGGCAACCGGCAGGGAGCCCTCTACCCGCTGCTCAACGGCGAGCACGATGCCCTGTCGCGCTTCTATTCGCTGGCCTTCGGCTTTGCCAGAAACCGATTGTTATCCCTGGCCGAGCGCCACCCTGTCGCCTTCTCGCTGTGCGGCGTCACCCAGCTCGGCTATGACGACAAGTCCGCCGCCAAGCTGGCCAAGATGGCACAAGGCCCCTTCCCGCCCGAACTGATGCAGGTACTTTCCGAGCCGGAGGTTGAGCAAGTGGTCGGCCTGCCCTGCGGTCACGGTGGCGTCAGCTATCCGCAGGGAGGCTGGCTCTGCCCGGCGGATCTCACCCACGCCGCCATCCAGGAGGCGCAGGCCTGCGGGCTGCTTGAGGTGGCGTTCAATACCGAGGTGGTCGCCATTGCCGAACAGGCCGATGGCTGGCAGGTCGAGTCTCGTGACGGGCGCCGCTGGCAAGCCCCCAATCTGGTGGTGGCCGCCGGCCATCAGCTGCCTGCGCTCATCCCCTTTGCCGAGCTGCCGCTCTACCCGGTGCGTGGCCAGGTGAGCCATGTGCCGACCTCGGTGAGCTTGAGCAAGCTCAACACCGTGCTCTGCTACGATGGCTACCTCACTCCGGCTAGCCACGATCACCACTGCATCGGCGCCAGCTATGGTCGCAACCAGACCGACCTCGGGTTTCGCACCGACGAGCAGGCCCAGAACCAGGCGCGACTGCAAGCCTGCCTGCCGCAGCAGAGCTGGCCCGCCGAGGTGGATGTGAGTGGCAATCAGGCCCGGGTCGGCGTGCGCAGTGCCAGTCGGGATCACCTGCCGGTGGCGGGACCAGTCGCCAGCTTGGCCAACCTCGCGGATCACTACGCCGGACTGCAGGGCGATCAGCAAAACGCCGCGCCCTTGCCGCTGCATCCCGGCCTCTATGTGCTGGGGGCGCTCGGCTCGCGGGGACTCTGCTCGGCGCCCCTTTGCGGCGAACTGCTGGCCAGCGAGATCTGCGGCGATCCGTTGCCGCTGGCGGCCGATCTGCTGGAGGCGCTCCACCCGGCCCGCTACTGGGTGCGCAAGCTGCTCAAGGGCAAGCCACTCCAGTGAGCATTCAGATGCTCGGCAAGGCGCAACAACAAAAAGGGCTCCCCAGCGGGAGCCCTTTTTGTTCGCTCAAATCCTCTCGGGCTCAGATGCCCTTTGGCCAGTTAAGCCCCAGCTTGCGACCGTGATCGGTCTGCTGCTGCAACTGGCTGAAACGTTGGCGCGAGCTGGCCAGCACCCCCTGCCCCCGCTGCCAGGCCTGATATTCCAGGGCGGCGCAGTCGCGCTCCACCGGCAGCTGCGCCAGCTGGATGCCGAGCTGGCTGACGCTCTCCAGCAAGATATCTTTGTGGCGGCTCTCGTAATCGAACATGGCGGCCACCAGCTTGTCCCACTTCTGGCGCTCGGCGGCGGAAGCCTTGGCCTTGTCCATCCAGTTCGGCACCATCACCTTGATCCGGGTGGTGACCCTGACCTGCTCCAGCTCGCAGCGCTGCGCCTCGGGACGGGTCTGCAACTGCCAGGAGAGTTGGTAACTGGCCATGCCGATGTGGCCGTTGGCCCGGGCTGTGCCCGCATTGGTCATCTGGCGCGCCAGGCTCGCCACATCCGGTCCGGAAACCCGATAAAACTGAAAGTCGACCTTGATGTCAGGCACCGCCTTGATACCGGTGTAATGGGAACTCTCGGCCCCGGCCGTGGTGGCGAACAACATCAGTGCCACCATGAAAACTTTGCTGACCATTCCCATCTCTGCTGCCTTGACCTCGTTGCTGGCGGGGTTGTTATTTTAATTAATAATCAACGCATTAATACTCGAAGCAGGAGATTAACCGCGATCCCCGCGACTGTCACCTACTCCCGTCACAAAGCCTAAGTGTCAGGTTGACAAGTCGCAACCCCGCACCGCCATTGATTTGCAAGCAAGATCACAAGTGATGCGCAACATCATGGTGAGATACCCCTTATTGGATAATAATCGCCGAGTTTTATGTCGATACATTTCGGGATTGGCCAGATTAACCTCCAAGTTGACGCCAGGAATGCATCCACCTTCATTCGTACTCAGGAACTCACTCTATGATGGAACTCCTTATCGGCACCCTGGTCACCCTGGCTGTGGGTCGCTACATCTTCAAGGGCTACTCGGCCACCGGGGTGTTGCTCAGCGGCGGCTTGCTGCTGCTGGCGATCACCGCCCTGATGGGCAAGGCGGTGCTGCCCACCAGCGTCACCTCCACCGGCCACGTGGCCACCGACATCTTCGAATACGTGCGCTTCCTGCTGGTGGATCGGGGCGGTGGCCTCGGCATGCTGATCATGGTGCTGTGCGGCTTCGCCGGCTACATGAGCCACATCGGCGCCAACACCATTTTGGTGAAGCTGGCCAGCAAGCCGCTTGGCATCATCAAGTCCCCCTACATCCTGCTGGTTGCCGCCTATCTGGTGGCCTGTGCCATGTCGCTGGCGGTGAGCTCCGCCACCGGCCTCGGCGTACTCTTGATGGCCACCCTGTTCCCGCTGATGGTCAATATGGGGATCTCCCGTGGCGCCGCAGCGGCGGTGTGTGCCTCGCCGGCCGCCATCATCCTGGCCCCCACCTCCGGGGACGTGGTGATGGCCGCCCAGGCCGCCAACATGGAACTGCTCGATTTTGCCTTCAAGCTGACCCTGCCCATCTCGCTGGTGGCCATCGCCGCCATGGCGGTGACCCACTTCTTCTGGCAGCGTTATCTGGATCAGAAGGCAGGCGAGCACAACGAGGCGGTCGCCCCGAGCGATCTCATCACCGATGCCCCCGGTTTCTACGCCATTCTGCCCTTTACTCCCATCATCGGGGTGCTGCTGTTTGACGGCAAACTCGGGCCCAAGCTCGACATCGTCACCATCATCGTCATCTGCCTGGTGCTGGCCGCCCTGCTGGAGCTGGCCCGCAAGCGCAACGGCAAAGAGCTGCTGGACGGGTTGCAGGTGTGCTGGCGCAGCATGGCCGACGCCTTCGCTGGCGTGGTGATGCTGCTGGTGGGTGCCGGGGTGTTTGCCCAGGGGTTGATGGGGCTCGGCTTCATCGCCAACCTCCTGGATCTGGCCCAGAGCTTTGGTACCGGCGGCATCGTCATCATGCTGGTGCTGGTGGTCATCACCACTCTGGCCGCCTTTACCACGGGGTCCGGCAACGCTCCCTTCTATGCCTTCGTGGAGCTTATTCCCCATCTGGCCACCAGCCTCGGTGTCAACCCCGCCTACCTGGTGATCCCCATGCTGCAGGCCTCCAACCTGGGCCGCACCATCTCGCCGGTTTCCGGGGTGGTGGTCGCCTGTGCGGGGATGGGCAACCTCTCGCCGTTCGAAGTGGTCAAGCGCACCTCGGTGCCAGTCGCGGTCGGTCTGCTGGTGGTAATCCTCGCCACCCAGATCATGGTGCCTGCCTAAATTGGCCGGGGCTCCCTGAGCGGATGCCCCGCCTCTATATTCGCGCTACCAGCCCGGCCTGCCGCCGGGCTGGTATCTCCCCCCGCCATTGGAGTAGACTCGGTGCTCTTTTTTCTCTAAGGAGGACCGAGATGAGTATTACGGTTCAACTTGCCCACTTCAGTGACTGCCACTCCCATTTCGATGGCGCACCCATGCGCTTCGCCCCCGCAGGCGAGTCCGAGTGGCGCACCCAGTGTGGTGGCTACGCCCGCATCCTGACCCGGCTCAACGCCTTGCGCCGACAAGCCGACACGGCGGGCCAGACCTGCCTGTTCCTGCACGGCGGTGACACCTTCCAGGGCTCGCTCTATTTCAACCGCTTCAAGGGGCGCGCCAACGCCGACCTGCTCAGCCTGCTGCAGCCAGACGCCATGGTGATCGGCAATCACGAATTCGATCTGGGCAACGGGCCGCTGGTGGAATTTTTGCGCCAGCTCGACTTTCCGGTGCTGGCCGCCAACCTCGACAGCAGTCAGGAGCCCGCCGACGCCCCGCTGCGACTGCGCGGTCTGCCTCAGTTGTATGATGCCAGCCGTCCCTGGCACCAGCGCATCATCGACGGCGTGCCCTTCGCCCTGCTCGGCATCACGCTGCCGCAGATGGCGGCCATCGCCAGCCCTGATCCCCACACCCGCTTTCACGGCATCGAGCAGACCCTGAAAGCCGCGCTGGCAGAGATCAAGGCCGCCGGCATCCGCCACATCATCCTGCTGAGCCACCTGGGGCTGGAGCAGGACAAACAGCTGGCCGAGCATTTCCCCGAGCTCAGCCTCATCATCGGTGGCCACACCCACAGCCTGCTGGGGGATCTGGCGCCGCTCGGTCTGGCGAGCGAGGGCAGCTATCCGCTGATGCGAAACGGCGTCGCCATCCTGCACGCCGCCCACAGCGCTCTCTGCCTCGGGGTGTGCGAGCTGACGTTTGACCAGCACGGCCGGGTAGCGCGCAGCCGTGGCCAGCTGGAGTGGCTGCCCTGGCAGCCCTGGCCGTTTGCCTCGACACCGCCGGCCGGGCTGCACTTTTGCGAGCCGGCGCCTGCGCTCGAGCAACTGCTGGCCAAACGCTACCGGCCCGAGCTCGAGACCATGACCCAGCGCATCGTGACCCGCCTTGGCGGGCCGCTGCACCATCAGCGGCTGCCCGATGCCAGCCTGCCGGCCGGCAGCCAGGTGGCGCCCCTGGTGGCCAGCGCCATGCTGGCCGGGGCCCGCGAGCAAGTCGGTCAGGTGGACTTCGCCCTGCACAATGCCGGCGGGGTGCGCTGTTCCCTCGAACCCGGGCCGCTCAGCGAAGCGGACATCGCCGGCCGCCTGCTGCCCTTCGCCATCCCGCTCACCCTCTATCGGGTGCACGGCCATGAGCTGGCCGAGGCACTGGAGGGGGCCATCGACAACGCCACCAACAACGGCGTGACGGGCAATGGCAGCGGCAGCTTCCCCTATACCGCCGGCGTGCGCTTCTGTTATCAGGCGGACCAACCCAAAGGGCGCCGGATCACCCGGCTGGAGTGGGAGCGCGCCCCCGGCCAGTGGCAGCCGGTCGAGGCCGATGCCATCTATCGGGGGGTTTCCAGCGCCTACACCGCCTCCGGCAAGGAGGGCTACACCGCGCTGGCCCGCACCCTGACCCAGCACAACCAGGAGCTCGGCATCACCCTGGCGGATGCCTTCATCCGCTGGGCCCGCTATCTGCCAGAGCTCGCCGCTGCGCCGGCACTGGTGGAGTATCAGGGGCCATCCACCCGGTAAGGATCTGCCGGGCCCCTTGGTGGAGGTCCGCCAGGCCGCTTTAGCCGGTGTTGTCAGAACACGTGCCGCTTTCATGCCGTAAAGCGGCACTTTTACAAATTATTTCAAGCACATTCCCCTCGCCCATTGCATCGTGCTGTCAGGCTCGGCAAGATAGGCCCGCTTTCGAGACTTCCCAGCAGGAACAGGTCACCCATGAATCATGCCATCCGTTTTACCCCTCCTCGCGTCAATCCGGGCCTGCGGCCGCTGGTGATCCTGCTCACCGGCTTGCTGGCCTTGCTGTTCTGCCTGCGCAACCCGCTGTTCCACGGCATGGCGCCAGGCTTTGACGCCTCGCTGTTTGCGGTGATGGGCAAGATGTGGAGCGAAGGGGGCGTGCTTTACCGGGACATGATCGACATCAAGGGCCCCATGATCTTCGCCCTCGACGCCCTCGGCTACGGCCTCGGCGGCTTCTTCGGGATCTGGCTGCTGGAATGGGCACTCTGCTGGCTGGGGCTGCTGGCCAGCTGGCAGGCGTTCGGCCAGCTCGGCCTCTCGCTGCGGGCCCGGCTCGGCAGCATGCTGGCGGTGCTGGCGCTCTACGGTACCCGCTACTACTACGGCAACATGACCGAGGACTGGACGTTCCATCTGGCCCTCATCGCCCAGTGGGCCTTCATCACCATGCTGCTGGACAAGCGTTGCAGCTGGGGACCGGCGCTGGTGGCCGCGCTCACCTTTGCCATCGTCGCCTGGATGCGCACCAACAACGGCGCCTTCTGGGGTGCCTGGTATCTGGTGCTGTTCTGCCACTGGTGCCTGCGCGAGCAGTGGCGCTGCGCCCTCTCCCTGCTCTGCTCCAGCCTGCTGGGGCTGGCGCTCGTCGGCGGCCCGCTGCTCGCCTACTTCCAGCATCACAACCTGCTGGCCGAATTCAAATACTACGCCTTCGACATCTTCTTCGAGGGGAGCTACGGCAACGGCTTCTCGCCGGATGTGGGCAGTGTCGGCCTGTTGCGTACCGGCCTCATCATGCTGTTGCCCGCCTTCATCGTGCTGATGATGGGGCGCCGTCAGGAGTGGTATCTGCCGGCCCTGTGCGCCACCCTGTTTGGGGTCATCTTCACCCTGATCGCCAACTCGGTCTCCGGCCACGTGTTCGATCACTACGATGTGCTCTATCTGCCGCTGGCCCTGCTGCCGCTCGCCTGCCTGCTGGATCGCAGCGAACAGCAGGCCGATGGCCTCGGCCTGCTCTGCATCTCGCTGGTGGTGCTGACCGCCAGCTGGCTGCTGGCCCAGCAGCTGGGTTACGGCTGGAGCACCAAGGAGTTGTCGCTGGAGCGGGTGCGTGAAGTGCTCGGCAACAGCCTGTTGTGGGCGCTGCCGGTACTCATCCTGGTGCCCCTGTGGCGTGCCTGGGATGTGCGCAGCGCCACCCCCTG
This sequence comes from Aeromonas sp. FL131, assembly GCF_049860615.1. NCBI lineage: Bacteria > Pseudomonadati > Pseudomonadota > Gammaproteobacteria > Aeromonadales > Aeromonadaceae > Aeromonas > Aeromonas sp. FL131. The sequence continues at coordinate 1,450,332 of NZ_CP187595.1, read as the reverse complement.
GCTCGCCTCGCTCGCCATGCTGGCCCTGCTGCTCAACAACGCCTGGGAAGGCACCCTGAAGGGCACGCCGTTCAACCCGCCGGCCCAGGTACGGGTCGATCGGATCAAGGCCGAGACCAGCCCCACCGACAAGATCTGGGTGGACGGCATCCAGCCGCAATATTACCTCTGGACCGATCGCCAGCCGGCCTCCGCCTACCTGTTCTTTGCCAACGTCAACCCGCCCTACGACGTGCGTGAACGGGTACTGGCCGACCTCAAGCGCCAGAGTCCCAAGTTCATCATCGCCAAGCCGGATCGGGTGGCCGATGAGCTCAAAAAGCCGAGCTCCCCCTCCAGTCTCGCCTTCTATCAACATCTGGTGAGCCAGTATGAAGAGGTGGATCCGGGCCTCTATCGCAGGCGCTGAGCCCCCTTGACCGAAAAGGGCCGTCATCCCGCGATGACGGCCCTTTTCATTGCGCCAACGCAGGCAAGGCCCGAAACGGTAGGCAAGCGGCGACGCGCTGACTACAATGGCGCTCTTTTGATATGACGAGTAATGCAGACATGGCGGAACTGACCTACCTCGGTGGCTACCCCGAGCCCCTCAAGGCCCAGGTGCAACAGCTAATCGCGGCGGGCAAGCTGGGGGACGTGCTGGCCAAGCGTTATCCAGAGACCCACCTCATCCAGAGTGACAAGGCGCTGCTCGCCTACACCATGGAGCTGAAGAACCGCTACCTGAAAAGCTCGGCGCCGCTTTCCAAGGTGATCTTCGATGGCAAGATCAACGTGATCAAGGATGCCCTCGGCCTGCACACCTATGTGAGCCGGGTGCAGGGCAGCAAGCTCAAGGCCAAGAACGAGATCCGCATCGCCGCCCTGTTCAAGGAGGCCCACCCGGCCTTCCTGAAGATGATCGTGGTGCACGAGCTGGCCCACCTGAAGGAGAAGGATCACAACAAGGGCTTTTATCAGCTCTGTCAGCATATGGAGCCCGACTATCATCAACTGGAGTTTGATCTGCGGCTCTGGCTCACCTGGCGCGATCTCGAACGGGCCACGCGCTGATCCCGACTGTTTCAAGGAGGAGACATGACTTCATTGCGCCGTTACCTTGCCGTGCGCCACTCAGACCGGCGCCAGCCGCTCGGCCGCTGGCTGGTGGCACTCCTGTTGCTAAGCCCCTGTCTGCAGGCCGCCGAGCGTTGGCAGAGCGATGCCTATCTCACCGAGAGTTTCTTCGAGGTCGCCATGAAGCGGGAGTACGGCCACGAACAGAACGTGCACTTCTCCCGCTGGGAGCAGCCCATCCGGCTCAAGCTGGTCAACGAATTTGGCGACAAGGCGCTGCAAAGCGAGGTGGTCAAAGTACAGAGCCAGCATCTGGCCAGCATCATAGGCCGTCCCATCGCCCTGGTCAGCGAGCGGCCCAACATCACCCTGATCATGACCGAACGCGCCAAGATGGCGAGCTGGGCCAAACGCACCATGGGGCAGGATGCCTCCGTCAAGACGGCGCTCAAGGAGGGGCTCTGCATGGCCAACTTCACCACCAATACCCGCCGCGAGATGGCCCGTGCCACCATCATCATTCCGGTGGATTACAGCCGGGCCAAGGGGCGCTTTCTCGACTGCGTGGTGGAGGAGCTCACCCAGGTGATGGGACTGCCCAACGATTCGGACAAGGTGTTCCCCTCCATCTTCAACGACAATAGCATCGACAGCTTCCCGACCGGGCTCGATTACGTGCTGCTCAAGCTTGCCTATCACCCGGCCCTGCAGGCTGGCATGACGGCCAGCGAAGTGCGGGCAGCCCTGCCTGTCGCCCTTAAGGCACTGCGCGCCAGCGGCGACATCGCCCAGGCCGATCAGCGGGTGCAGATCAACAGTCTCAAACACTGGGCCGGGCTTTGACGGTTGAGGATTAAAGGCTGAGTACTGACGTACGATCAGCTCGGAAGCTCATCCCACCAGCAACAAAAAACGCAGCCTTGGGCTGCGTTTTTTGTTCGGCAAGAGAGGCGCTAGATAAAATCCCGGCCACCAGGCTCAGGAGGCAACACTCTCCGGCATCCAGCTGTCGGCATTCTCCCATACCTCCTGCACCATGGCTTCAGCCAGCTCCTTGTCCTCCTTGCTGGCGCGGCTGACCGTCAGTGCCATGGCACTGCCGGGGGCGACCCGCACATGCAGGTCGGGGAACTTCTCGCCCAGTTGCTTGAGCAGCTCCTGACGCAGCGCCTCCATGGTCGAGGTGGGCACCTGATGTTTTTTGTCGATGATGATTTCCAGACGCATAGGATACTTCTCCATGATTTATAACTGTATTTTTATACAGTAAAAATCAAAAGTAAAGCGCGTCATCAACCTCTTGTTGCCAACCCTGCAGCGACATCACCAAACCCGGCCGGTTACCCCATCACCAAACAAGACAAAAAATTGTTGATATCTATTCTCAACAAAGGCATGATTTATTTGTTATGTTATAACAGTCAAATTGTGAGGCCAGCATCATGCGTCCCGACATTCACCCCGAGTACCGTCAGGTTTTGTTCCACGACCTGACCGCCAATACCTATTTTCTGGTGGGCTCCACCCTCAAGACCGATCGCACCAAGCTGTGGGAAGACGGCAACACCTACCCCTATGTGACGCTGGATGTCTCCAGTGCGTCACACCCTTTCTATACCGGCAAGCAGAAGCAGGTCAGCAAGGAAGGTCAGGTCGCCCGCTTCGGCCAGCGTTTCGGTCAGTTCTTCAACAAAGGAAAAGCGCAGTCATGAAAGTCCTCTCCTCCCTCAAATCAGCCAAGTCGCGCCACCCCGATTGCCAGATTGTCCGCCGCCGCGGCAAGCTGTTCGTGATCTGCAAGAGCAACCCCAGGTTCAAGGCCCGTCAGCGCTGATCCGCAGCCTCATAAAAACAAGGCCCTCATGGGAGGGCCTGGTCCATTTATCACTCCGGCATCATGCCGAATCTGCCGCTGTTGAAGTCATCGATGGCCTGCACTATCTCCTCATGGCTGTTCATCACGAAGGGACCGTGACCCACGATGGGCTCCTCGATGGGATCACCGCTCAGCAGCAGCACAGAGGCGTCGCTGTTTGCCTCGATCATGACCTGCTACCCTGCCCGGTCCAGCACCACCATCTGCGCCTCCCGGGCGATGGCACTGCCGTTGACCTGCACGGACCCCTTGAGCACGATGAGCGCGCCGGTCCAGCCTTCGGGCAACTCGAGTGTGCTGACACTGCCCTGCACCAGACGCAGATCCCAGACATGCAGCGGACTGAAGGTATGGGCCGGACCACGGACCCCCTCAAACTCGCCGGCGATGACCCGCACCGACCCCGCGTCGCTGGCCAGAGCCACCGTCGGAATGTCGCCCGCCAAGATAGGCTGGTAGCCGGGCGGCGTCATCTTGTGCCGGCTCGGCAGATTCACCCACAACTGCACCATCTCGAGCTCACCGCCCGACTCGCTGAAGGCCGGGGCGTGAAATTCCTCGTGCAGGATACCGGCGCCGGCGGTCATCCACTGCACGTCGCCCGGACCTATCACGCCGCCCTGACCGGTCGAATCCCGGTGCGCCACTTCGCCCTTGTAGACGATGGTCACCGTCTCGAAACCACGATGGGGATGTTCACCCACCCCGCGCGGCTGGCGGGTCGGCGAAAAGTTGGCCGGGCCGGCATAGTCGAGCAGCAGGAAGGGGCTCAGCTGCTTGCCGTGGCTGCTGTAGGAGAAGAGAGAGCGGACGGGAAAGCCGTCGCCTACCCAGTGAGGACGGGGTGCGCTGTAAACGCCGAGGATCTTTTTCATCTGTCGCTCCTGACATATCCGGTGGAATTGAACACTGGAGACAGCATAGTTTCGAGACGAACGGGTGGGTAGACTGCTAAATTGGGCATCAGCGTCCTATTTTTGGAACGATGAGAGCACCCTATGCAAGATCTGAACGATCTCTACTATTTCGTCCAGGTGGTGGATCACGGCGGCTTTGCCCCCGCCGGCCGCGCCATCGGCATGCCCAAATCCCGTCTCAGCCGCCGCATCGCACTGCTCGCAGAGCGGCTCGGCGTGCGGCTGCTCCAACGCTCGACCCGCCAGTTTGCGGTGACCGAGCTGGGCCGCACCTACTACGAGCACTGCAAGGCGATGCTGGTGGAGGCCGAGGCGGCGCAGGCCGCCATCGAGATGACCCGGGCCGAGCCCTGCGGGCTCATCCGCATGAGCTGCCCCATCGCCCTGCTGCATACCCATATCGGCCCCATGCTGGCGGATTTCATGGCCCGTCACCCGCAGATCAGGGTCGAGCTGGAAGGGACCAATCGGCGGGTCGATCCCATCGCCGAAGGGGTCGATGTGGCCATCCGGGTCAGGCCGCCACCGCTGCAGGACAGCGAGCTGGTGATCCGGATACTGGCGCAACGTCGCCAGTGCCTGGTGGCCAGCCCGGCACTCGTCGCACAGCAGGGCTTGCCCACCGCACCGGCAGATCTGCACGGCTGGCCGAGCATGGGGCTGGGGACGCCGCGGCAGCACTACCTCTGGTCACTGTTCGGGCCGCAGGGGGCACAGGTCGACCTCACCCACCAGCCCCGCTTCGTCACCACCGACATGGTGGCGCTGCGCAGTGCGGCGCTGGCCGGGGTCGGGGTGGTGCAGTTGCCGCTGTTGATGGTGCAGGAGCAGCTGAGCGCCGCCACCCTGGTCAAGGTAGTGCCTGCCTGGGAGCCGAAGCCCGAACTCATCCACGCCGTGTTCCCCTCCCGGCGTGGCCTGCTCCCCTCAGTGCGGGCCCTGATCGACTATCTGGTGGAGCGCTTCGCCGCCATCGACGAGGAGTGATGAAGAAAGCAGCAGCCCCAGGCAGCCACCCCATCATGGGGTGAATGCTGAATGGACAAGATGGGCCGCAGCCTCAGGCAAGAGGGGTCACAGCGGGGTGGCGCACTTGCGATATTCGGTGGGACTGACCCCCACCCGCTTTCGAAACACACGCGAGAAGTAGAGCTGATCGTCATAGCCCACCTGCTGGCCTATGGTGGCCACCGACAGCGGCGTGGTCTGCAGCAGCAGCTTGGCCCGCATTATGCGCTGATCCTCGCGCCAGCGCACTATGCTCACCCCCACCTGCTCGCGAAACAGGTGCGCGAGGCGCGAGGGGGACAAGAACACCTGCTCCGCCAACGCCTCCACCGAGATCTCGGCGCAGAGCGACTCGCTTAAGATCTGGCACGCCTGGTGAACCCGGTGGTCGATGGCGGGATAGGCATCCAGGGAGGAGGCTTCGTAGCAGCGAATGAGCAGCCGCTCCAGCAGGTTCATCGCCAGCTGCTCCGACATGGGTCGCAGCTGCTGGTGGGTCTCTTCGATGTCGAGGAACAGGGCATCGAACTCGGCGAGCAAGGCGGCGTCCGCCAGTTGCAATCGCCCCACCCGCTCCGTCACCTGCGGCCACTTGAGCCAGTCGGCCCAATAGGCCCGCGGCCGGAAATAGACCCAGCGGTGATACCACTCCTGGGCATCCGGCGCCCGGCCGTAATGGTGCACGGCCGCGGGTGGGAACAACAGCAGATCGCCAGGCTCCACGGTGAAGGCCTGCTCCCCCTGAAAGATCTGCCCCTTGCCCCTGATGGTCAGATTGACGATGAAGCCCTTCATCCCCTGGGGCCGGTCGATGATGAAGTCGAGCGCACTCCCCTGCTCGATGGGGGTCATGCCCGAGACCAGGAAGACGTCGAAGGCATAGCCCGGCAGCAGGGGGTTGAGTTGTTTCGGCTTCTCTTTTTGCATCGAGGACATGGCGGAAAACAGCGCTTGGGTAAAAAAATCGGCTTGGGCCATTGTAAAGACTCACCTTGAGAACGCGCTATCCGGCGCGTGGCGCCGTGTGAAATTGGTGAACTGGCTCACAACGGGATGTGTTGTGCGCCATGGGGCACCCCTCGGCAGGCCCGCAGCGCGCGGGCCTGCATCGGTCGGACAGGGATCAGATACGCGCCTTGCGTACCTGCTTGTAGCGGTCGAACAGCACGGCGGCGAGCAGGATGAGGCCACGCACCACGTACTGGGCAAACGGGGAGATGTTGAGCAGGTTCATGGCGTTCTCCATCAGCCCCAGGATCAGCACCCCGGCGATGATGTAGGAGATCTTGCCGATCCCCCCCTTCATGGAGACCCCACCCAGCACGCAGGCGGAGATCACCACCAGCTCGAAGCCGATGGAGGTCATCGGCTGACCCGAGGTCATGCGCGAGGCGAGTATGATGCCGGCGATGGAGGCAATCAGCCCGGTCATGGTGAAGATGATGATCTTGGTGCGCACCACGTTGACCCCGGCCAGGCGCGCCGCCTCCTCATTGCCCCCCATGGCCAGGGTGTTGCGACCGAAGGTAGTCTTGTTGAGCAGCAGGCCGAACAGCACGAAGCAGACGGCGGTCAGCCAGACCGGGGTCGGGATGCCGAGCAGGGCGGAGTTGCCGAGCTCGAAGAAACGCTCCTCGACGATGCCCACCGCCTTGCCGTCGGAGATGATGTAACCGACCCCGCGCGCCATCTGCATGGTGGCGAGGGTGGTGATGAGGGCGTTGATCTTGAATTTGGCCACCACGATGCCGTTGATGAGGCCAAACAGTACCCCCACCGACATGCCGGCCAGGATGCCCACCGTGATGCTCTCGGTGGCGTTGATGCCCACCGCGCAGGCAACGCCGGAGCAGGCCACCACTGAGCCCACCGACATGTCGAACTCGCCGGAGGCGAGGCAGAACAACATGCCGCAGGCCACCATGCCCGACATGGAGACGGCGAGCCCGAGCCCGCGCATGTTGATCAGGCTGGCGAAGTTGGGTACCAGCACGCAGGCCAGCAAAAACAGGATGGCGAAGATCACCAGCATGCCGTATTGATCCCAGACGCGGGCCAGTTGCAGGCGGGAGCCGCTGGCCGTCGCGGCGCTGGCGGCCTGGCCGACTGAGGTAGTAGTTGTCATGGTATTTCTCCTGAAAATTCCGGGTGCTATCTCGTTGCGGTCAGCAGATCAACGGGCCGGCATGGCCAGATTGAGCGCCTTGACCTCGTTGGCCTCGTCGTGGGAAAGCTCGCCGGCGATCTCCCCCTCCCGCATGACCATGATCCGGTCCGCGATGCCCAGCACTTCCGGCAGCTCGCTGGAGACCACCACCACGGCGATGCCCACCTTGGCCAGATCGTAAATCACGTTGTAAATCTCGTTCTTTGCCCCGACGTCGATGCCGCGGGTCGGCTCGTCGAGCAAGATGACCTTCATGTCCTCGGAGAGCCAGCGCCCCAGAATGGCCTTCTGCTGGTTGCCGCCGGAGAGGTTCATGATGGCCTGCTGAGGAGACGGGGTCTTGACCCGCATGTCGCGGATCCGCAGTCTCGCGTTCTCGTCCTCCCACCGCTGGTTGATCCAGAAGCCCCCCCACGCGTGGTGACGGCGGGCACTGATGTTGATGTTCTCCTGCACCGAGTGAATGGGGATGATGCCAAGTGCCTTGCGATCTTCGGTGCAGAGCATGATGCCGCTGCGAATGGCGTCGATGGGGCTGCCGATGACCACCGGCTTGCCAAATACCGCGATCTCGCCGCTGTGCATCTTGTCGGCGCCGAAGATGAGCTTCATCAGCTCGCTGCGACCGGCCCCCACCAGCCCGAAGATGCCGAGGATCTCCCCGCGTTTGACCTCGAACGACACCGGCGCCTTGAGTCCAGGCCCCATCAGGTGCTCCACCTTGAGGCCCGCCTCGCCGAGCGGCCTTGGGCTGTAGCCATAGATGTCGGTCAGCTCGCGCCCCACCATGGTCTTGACCAGCAGATCCCGGTCCACCTCGGCCATGGAGGCGAAGGTGCGCACGAACTGGCCGTCCTTGAATACCGTGATGGCGTCGCACAGGGCGAAGATCTCGTCCATCCGGTGGGAGACGTAGAGAATGACCTTGCCCTCGTCACGCAGCTGGCGGATGACCCGAAACAGCTGCTCGATCTCGCGCGACGACAGGCTGCTGGTCGGCTCGTCGAAGGCGATGACGCTGGCATCCCGGGTCAGCGCCTTGGCGATCTCCACCATCTGCCACTGCCCGAGCGACAGGTACTTGAGCGGCGTCTCGGGGGAGACGTCCATCCCGAGGCGCGCCAGCTGCCTGGCCGCATCCTGATAGAGCTTCTCCCGGTCGATGACCCCGCGCCGGGTCGGCAGCTGGCCGAGGTAGATGTTCTCGGCCACCGTCATCTCGGGCACCAGGTGCAACTCCTGATAGATGATGGCGATCCCGCTCTCCAGCGCATCGACCGTGCTCTGAAAGACCCGCTCCTGGCCGGCCAGCTTCACCACCCCGGTGGTGGGCGACTGAAAACCGCTCAGGATCTTGAGCAGGGTGGACTTGCCTGCGCCGTTTTCCCCCATCAGCGCGTGCACCGTGCCCTGCTGGCAGCAGAAGGAGACGTTCCTTAGCGCCTTGACGCCGGGAAACTCCTTGCTGATGCCGCAAAACTCCAGATAAGGAACTGACTGATTCATGTTTCACTCCAGCCGACCGGCATGGCGCACTGCGCCATGCCGGTCTCGGTGTCAGGGTTTAAATGGCGTCAATCACAGACCTTTCTTCTGCAGCTCGACCTTGAAGTTGTCGCGGGTAATGAGCACCACGTCGGTCACCTCGGTGAACTTGGCCGGTTCGGCGCCGTTGACTACCCAGTCATGAAGCATCTGGATGCTCTTGTAACCGTGCACGTCCGGGCTGGGCAGCAGGGAGCCGAGGAAGCCGGTGGCGCTGGACTTGGAGAGTTCGTTCACCGCATCCACCCCGTTGATGCCGATGCCGATGACGTTCTCGGCCTTGAAGCCCTGCCCTTCGGTGGCGCGCACGCCGCCGAGCACAGTGTTGTCATTCATGCCGACGATGAGCCAGTTCTTCACCTCGGGGTGCTGCACCAGCATGGAGTTGGCGGCATCCAGTGCCCCCGGAATGTCGTTGGCCTTGGTGGGTGAGCGGTAGATCTGCGCCTCGGGGAAACCGGCGGCCTTGAGCGCGCTCAGGGAGCCTTCGACCCGGCGGCGGGCGGTGTCGAGCTCGTCGGCGGTGATGGCAAGCACCCCGGTCGCCTTCACGTCCCACTGACGTTTTTGCATCTCCTTGTAGAGCTCCTGGCCCTGGCGTTCACCAATCTTGGTAGCGGCCATCATCACCAGCGGCACCTGCTCCATAGGCTGGCCCTTGGCGTTGACGAACTGATCGTCCACCGTGATGACCTTCAGATCCATGCTGTTGGCCTTGGCCATGATGGCGGCCCCGAGCTTGGGGTCTGGGGTGCAGATGACGAAGCCCTTGGCGCCGTTGGCCGCCAGGCTGTCGATGGCATTGAGGGTTTTCTCGCCATCGGGGACGGCGATCTTGATCACCTCGAAGCCGAGATTCTTGCCCGCCTTGTCGGCGAAGTTCCATTCAGTCTGGAACCAGGGCTCCTCCGGTTGCTTGACCAGGTAGCCCAGCTTCAGTGTCTCGGCCGAGAAAGCAGAATTTGCCATACCAAGGGCAAACCCCATTGCGATCATGCTGTTAACGATTTTGTTCATGCGAGTGTCTCCAGGTGTTCTATCAATCCATGTATCCACGCCGTGCTGCTCCTTGAGTCAATCAAGTCGCAGCCATATAAAAACATGCTTAAACAGGACGTTATTGTTGTTGCTAGTTGAGCGAACCAAGTTGTAATCGTTTTCACATGGAAAAATGGAGAGCAGGATCACGCCATGAAATTGCAGCTGTTTTGTCTATGTTTTCAGCAAAATAATCACATATCCGATCTTCGATGGCCGTCACCCTCTTGCCGGCATAGCGTTTAAATCCATATTTCCAGCAGCCAATGGCTAACCGCCCATCCAGTCCATCTCCTATGGTTCCTCCCCAGTCACCCCTCATTGATGGTCAGGAGCACTTATGTCTGAGCACCCCAGGTCCGAGCAGATCACCATCGGACTCGATTTCGGCAGCGATTCGGTCAGGGCACTCGCCGTGCGCTGCCACGACGGCGCCGAGCTGGCAACCCAGGTCGTCTATTACCCGCGCTGGCAGGCCGGTCGTTACTGTCAGCCGGTCACCAACCAGTTTCGCCACCACCCCCTCGACTATCTGGAATCCATGGAGCAGGCGGTGGTGGCGGTGGTGAGCCAGCTCACCCCGAGTCAGCGCGCAGCCGTGCGTGGCATCGGGGTGGACAGCACCGGCTCCACACCGGCCCCCATCGACGAGGAGGGCCGAGTGCTGGCACTGCGCCCGGAGTTTGCCTACAACCCCAACGCCATGTTCGTGCTGTGGAAGGATCACACCGCCATCGAGGAGGCCGAGGCCATCACCGCCCTGTGCCATGGCGGCCAGTTCCCCGACTACAGCCGCTACATCGGCGGGGTCTACTCCTCCGAGTGGTTCTGGGCCAAGATCCTGCACGTCTCCCGCGCTGACGCGGCGGTGCGCGCCGCCGCCTGCAACTGGGTCGAGCTGTGCGACTGGGTGCCCGCCATCCTGAGCGGTACCCAGGCCCCGGCCGACATCCGGCGCGGGCGCTGCTCCGCCGGCCACAAGTCCCTCTGGCACCCGAGCTGGGGCGGCCTGCCCCCCGCCGAGTTCCTCAACGCGCTGGATCCGCTGTTGACCGAGGATCTCGACTACCCGCTCTTTACCGACAGCTGGACCGCCGATCTGCCGGTCGGCACCCTGACCACCGAGTGGGCGGAGCGGCTGCATCTCTCCTGCGAAGTGGTGATCGCTGGCGGCGCCTTTGACTGCCACATGGGGGCGGTGGGGGCCGGGGCCGGCAACAATGCGCTGGTCAAGGTGATCGGCACCTCCACCTGCGACATCCTGATCGCCGACGAAGCCACCATAGGTGATCGGGCCATTGCCGGGATCTGCGGCCAGGTGGACGGCAGCGTGGTGCCGGGCATGGTGGGACTGGAGGCGGGACAATCGGCGTTTGGCGACATCTATGCCTGGTATCAGCGCCAGCTCGGCTGGCCGCTGGAGAGCCTCGCCGCCCAGTATCCGGAGCTGCGCACCGCCATCGAGGCCCACAAGCGGGAGCTGCTGCCAAGCCTTGCAACCGCCTGGGAGCAGCAGCGCGATCTGGCCCACCTGCCGGTGGTGCTCGACTGGTTCAACGGTCGCCGCACCCCATATGCCAACCAGCGCCTGCAGGGCACCGTCACCGGGCTCAACCTCGGCACCGATGCGCCCGATCTGTTCGGTGCCCTGGTCGCCTCCACCGCCTTCGGGGCTCGCAGCATCATGGAGTGCATGACCAGTCAGCAGGTGCCGGTGGAGCAGGTGATCGCCCTTGGCGGCATCGCCCGCAAGTCGGCCACCGTGATGCAGACCTGCGCCGACGTGATGAACAGGCCCATCCAGGTGGTGGCCTCGGATCAGTGCTGCGCCCTAGGGGCGGCCATCTTTGCCGCCGTGGCGGCCGGCATCCACGCCGATGTGGCCAAGGCCCAGCACCACATGGCGAGCGCCGTGGAGCGCACCCACCAGCCTGACCCTGAGCGGGTCGCCGAATACGAGCATCTCTACCAGCGCTACCTCGCCTGGGGCGCTGCCGCCGAGCCGCTCTACAACCGGGGGATTTCGGCATGAACCTCAAGATGCTCAAGGAGCAGGTGCTCGTCGCCAACCTGGATCTGCCGCGCCACGAGCTGGTGACCTTCACCTGGGGCAACGTGAGCGGCATAGACCGAGAGCGCAATCTGGTGGTGATAAAGCCAAGCGGCGTCAGTTATGAGCGGATGCTGCTCGAAGACATGGTGGTGCTGGATCTGGCCGGCAAGCAGGTGGAAGGCGCCTTGCGCCCCTCCTCCGATACCGCCACCCATTTGGTGCTCTATCGCGCCTATCCGGAGCTTGGCGGCGTGGTACACACCCACTCCACCCACGCCACCGCCTGGGCCCAGGCGGGGCGTGCCATCCCCATTTTCGGCACCACCCAGGCCGACTACTTTAACGGCGAGATCCCCTGCTCGCGCCTGCTCACCCCGGGTGAAGTGGAGGAGGATTACGAGGGGCTGACCGGTCATCTCATCGTCGAGACCCTCAAGCAGACCCCCATCCTCACCATGCCGGGAGTGCTGGTGGCCAACCACGGCCCCTTCAGCTGGGGCAAGAGCGCCGAGGACGCGGTACACAACGCCGTGGTGCTGGAGGAGGTGGCGCGCATGGCCTGGCTCACCGGCCAGATCAACCCCGCGGCCCGCCCCCTGCCCGATTACCTGCTGGAGAAGCACTACCAGCGCAAACATGGCAAACACGCCTATTACGGCCAGACAAAAGCATAAAGAGGACACCAAGATGGAATTGATGAAACAGCTGGAAGTGTGGTTTCTGGTCGGCAGCCAGCACCTGTATGGCGCCGCCACCCTGAAGCAGGTGGCCGATCACGCCCACACCATCACCAGCCAGCTCAACGAGCGCGCCGGCCTGCCGGTCAAGATAGTGCTCAAGCCCACCGGCACCACCCTCGACGAGATAAGCGCGGTGGCCCGTGATGCCAACCACGACCAGCGCTGCATCGGGCTCATGGTGTGGATGCACACCTTCTCCCCCGCCAAGATGTGGATCCCGGCCCTCAGCCAGTTGCAAAAACCCCTGTTGCAGTTCCACACCCAGTTCAACCGGGATCTGCCGTGGAGCGAGATCGACATGGACTTCATGAACCTGAACCAGACCGCCCACGGCGGCCGTGAGTTCGGTTTCATGGGGGCCCGGCTGCGGCTGCCGCGCACCGTGGTGGTCGGTCACTGGCAGGATGAAGAGGCCCACCGCAAGCTGGGCAACTGGATGCGGGTCGCCGCCGCCATTCACGACAGCCGCCACCTGAAGATCGCCCGCTTTGGCGACAACATGCGCAACGTGGCGGTCACCGAGGGCGACAAGATTGAGGCCCAGATCCAGTTTGGCTATCAGGTGAACTACCACCCGGTCGGCGATCTGGTGAAGGTGATCGACGCCGTGCCTGCAAGCGACATCGAGGCGCTGCTGGCCGAATACGAAGAAACCTACCACCTGACCGAGGCGGTGCAGGCGGGCGGGCCGCTTCGCGCCTCTCTGTATGAGGCGGCGCGCCAGGAGCTGGGGATGAAGAAATTCCTCACCGACGGCGGCTTTGGCGCCTTCACCACCACCTTTGAAGACCTTCACGGCCTGCACCAGCTGCCGGGGCTCGCCTGTCAACGCCTGATGCAGCAAGGCTTCGGTTTCGGCGCAGAGGGAGACTGGAAGACCGCGGCCCTGCTGCACACCCTCAAGGTGATGGGGGCCGGTCTTGCGGGCGGCACCTCCTTCATGGAGGACTACACCTACCACCTGGAGGCGGGCAACAACCTGGTGCTGGGCGCCCACATGCTGGAGGTCTGCCCCTCCATCGCCGGCGATAAACCCGTGCTGGATGCCCAGCATTTAGGGATAGGCAAGAAGGCCGACCCGGCCCGCCTGCTGTTCGCGGCACCCGCCGGCAAGGCTGTCAATGCGAGCCTCATCGATCTGGGCAACCGCTTCCGGCTGGTGGTCAATCAGCTCGAGGTGGTGGACCTGCCAGAGGCCATGCCGAAACTGCCGGTGGCCAGCGCCCTGTGGCAGCCCATGCCGGACCTGCAGACCAGCGCCGAGGCCTGGATCCTGGCGGGCGCCGCCCACCACTCGGTATTCACCCAGTCGGTGGATATCGAACAGCTGCGCACCTTCGCCGACCTCATGGGCATCGAGTTTGTGGTCATCGACGAGCACACCCGCATCCCCGAGCTCAAGCAGACCCTGCAGTGGAACGAGGTCTACTACAAGCTCTGCCACTGAGTCCGCCACCAGAAAAGCTGGACAGCCCCACCAGCGGGGCTGTCTCTTTGTACTCTCTCCCCCGTACCTCTTTTTCTCCTGCCACTGGCGCCTGCCTGCCCAATAAAGCGGCAGCCGGCCGGTCTGCCCTTCGTTCTGCCTGTACTATGGTTTACCATGCAGGCAACCGAGGTGCATGGCACCCCCACCCTGGCGCCAGGCGCCACCGTCATCGGATATCCCTCTCGAGCAACATGAGCAAAACAGCACACGCCGGCAGCGAGCCGACCTTCTACTTCCACGACTACGAGACCTTCGGCATCAGCCCGGCCAGGGACAGGCCGGCGCAGTTTGCCGGCATTCGTACCGACGGGGATTTCAACCTCATCGGCGAGCCGCTGGTCATCTATTGCAAGCCGCCCGCTGACTATCTGCCGGAGCCGGAGGCGTGCCTCATTACCGGCATCACGCCGCAAAAAGCGATGAAGGACGGGCTGTGCGAGGCGGATTTCATCCGTCAGATCCACGAGCAGTTCGCCACCCCGGGCACCTGCGTGCTGGGCTACAACAGCATCCGCTTCGATGATGAAGTGACCCGCTACACCCTCTATCGCAACTTCTATGACCCCTATGCCTACAGCTGGCAGAACGGCAACTCCCGCTGGGACATTCTCGACATGCTGCGGGCCTGCTACGCCCTGCGCCCGGAGGGGATCGAGTGGGCGTTTGATGAAGAGGGCAAGCCAAGCTTCAAGCTGGAGAAGCTCACCGTCGCCAACGGCGTGGCCCACGCCAATGCCCACGATGCACTGTCCGACGTGCTGGCCACCATCGAGATGGCCAAGCTGGTGAAAAAGGCCCAGCCCAAGCTGTTCGGCTATCTGTTTGACCTTCGCAACAAGAACAAGGTGAAGGCCCTCATCGACGTGGTGACCATGAAGCCGCTGGTGCACGTCTCCGGCATGTTCTCCCCCTGGCAGGGGTGCGCAAGCTGGGTCTCGCCGCTCGCCTGGCACCCCAGCAACCAGAACGCGGTGATCATGGTGGATCTGACCCGCGACCCCACCCCGCTCATCGAGCTCACCAGCGAGGAGATCCGCGAGCGCCTCTACACCAAGAAAGAGGAGCTGGGGGAGCTGGCCGGCATTCCGGTGAAGCTGGTGCACATCAACAAGTGCCCGGTGCTGGCGCCGGCCGCCACCCTGACGGCAGAGCGTGCCGACCAGCTTGGCATCGACCGGGAGCAGTGCCGCAAGAGCCTGGATCTGCTGCGCGCCCACCCCGAAGTGCGGGAAAAACTGGTGGAAGTGTTCAATCAGGAGTTTGCCGGCAGCAATGACGGCGACCCGGATACCCAGCTCTACGCCGGCTTCTTCGGTCACGGCGACAAGTCCACCATGGATCTGGTGCGCGCCACCCCGGCGGATCTGCTGGGTGAGCGGGAGTTTGCCTTCACCGACGCACGGCTGCCGGAGATGCTGT
The DNA here is from genome assembly GCF_049860615.1 of Aeromonas sp. FL131. Taxonomy (NCBI): domain Bacteria; kingdom Pseudomonadati; phylum Pseudomonadota; class Gammaproteobacteria; order Aeromonadales; family Aeromonadaceae; genus Aeromonas; species Aeromonas sp. FL131. Next base: position 1,435,024 of record NZ_CP187595.1, on the reverse strand, counting down.
TCCGCTACCGTGCCCGCAACTGGCCGCACACCTTGAGCGAAACGGAGCAAAAGCGCTGGCGGCTGCACTGCAGCGACTACTTCAGCCACCGTCTGCCCGACTATGTACCGCGCCTCGAGGCGCTGGCCGAGCAGAATCAGGGTAACGAACGGAACTTTGCCATCCTCAAAAGCCTCTATCACTACCTCGAAAATCTGTGAGATGTGACCCGCCTCACGGTTAAATGACTGTACGCTCCCCCGCCCCGCGACATAATGGGAAGGGGAGCAAAGACTCCTGATGTTTCAATTATTTGTGCGCTAACATTGCACTAACGGCCGGTTGGCCTATCGACCCTTGGGGATGCCGCATCCGATGCGTTCAGGATTATCCGGTTTTGGTTTGCTCATCTGCGCCCTGCTGCCATCGGCCAGCATGGCGGGTGTGCGTTTTGATGTCCCCGACTATCTGTTGCAGTTGCCGCAGCAGACCTATCAGTTGATCGAGAGCAACTTCAGCCGCCTCTATCAGCAGACCGACTTTACCCCCCAGATCACCAACAGCTATTTCAACCGCTCCGATCTCTACAACTTCGTCGGCGTGCCCCTGGCCATAACCCCCCAGGCCGGTTTCCAGCTGGAAGTGTTCGGCCAGCTCTACAACCGCGCCTCCCAGAGTTATGTGCACATGAGCCAGGACATGTCGCTCTATCGGATGATCCGGGCCGACATGATGGGCAACACCAACGACGAGGTCGCCCTCGGCATGGGGCTCGGCATTCCGCTCACAGCGCAGCTCACCTTCAAGGCCCTGCTCTCCAGCAACGAGATCCCGGGCTATGGCGCCGCCAATTACGCCATCGGCTTCGAGTGGCGTTACTGACTCCGGCATAGCAGCGCCTTTCGCAATACATTCAGGCTCCCGTGGGAGCCTGAATCATGATGGCCAGCCTGCTCAGCGGTAGCGGATCACCCGCCCCTCGCCCCCCTGCAGGGTGAGCGCGGTACAGACTGTCCCCTCATCCCAGAAATCTTCGCCCCCTGCCGGCAACAGGAACTCCTGAGGCTGCGCCTCCCAGTTGAAGAGGCAGAGCAGGTTGCCTCCCTCGGGCAGGCTCACCTCACCGCAGGCAAAGTCCATCGACTCGAAACGGGCGCCAGGGGCGCGCGCCGCGCAAAGCTCGAGCAGCTTGCGCAGTTGCGCCGCCTGTACCTCGTCGAGATCCTGCAGCCTGTCCCCGGCCAGCATCATGCCGCCGCTTGCCACCAGCACCGCCAGATGGAAACGGTACTCGGCAGGGCTCGCCTGCTGGCTCGGCAGATCCCGCAAACAGATGCAGTCAGGGTCGAGGGCCCACAGCCGGTCGTTCTGCCAGGCGCGGCAGAAGGCCTCGCGAGCGATCTGGCGATAGCGATGGCCATTGCGCTCCACGTCATCGCTCACCCGCATGCCGTGCACCAGCCCAAGGCTTGGCCAGATGGGCGCGTTGCAGCCGAGCAGGAAGGCCCCCTCACCCGCCCCGCGCAGGATGGCGGCCATGCCGCGTCGGTAGGCCTCCACCCGGGTGGCGGCCGGGTCATGGAAGCGACCGCCGTGGATGGCCCCCCAGAAGTTGGCGTCGAGCTTGAAGTAGTGGATGCCCCACTGCTCGCGCAGGGTACGAAACACCCGCTCGAGGTGAGCCTGTACCTCGGGGTGGGTGCCATCCAGCACATACCAGGGGGTACAGCGCCAGCCGCCATAGGTAACCCGCTCGGAGGGCAGCGGCAGCCCGTCATCCCCCTTCACGAACCAGTCGGGGTGATCCTGAAACACCTGGGAGCCAGGCTCGGCGATAAAGGGGGCCACCCAGAGCGCGGGCTCGCAGCCGGCGCCTTTGATCTCGGCGGCCAGGGACGCCACCCCCTGCTCGAACTTGGCCGACGGGGTGAGCCAGTCGCCCATTTTCGCTTGATAGCCGTCGTCGATCTGCACGTAGCGCAGCGCCGGAAAGCGCTCGGCACGCACCTGCAGGTTCTCGCGAATGTCGGCGGCGCTCACGTCCGCGTAGTAGTGATACCAGGAGCACCAACCGCTGGGGCGTTCGCCAACCTGGCCGATCAGCGAGCCATGCTCCGCCTCGATCCGCTGCGCCAGTTCGGCCAGCAGTGCCTCCCGATCTTTCCCCTCAAGGCAGAGCAGCGCCTCGCTCTGCCAGAACTGGCCGGCAGGGAGTGCACGCCCCTCACCGTTCATCATGATCTGCAACCGGCCATCGGGGTAGAGCCGAAACTCCCCGCCAAAGCGCTGACAACTGGCAAAGGCGAGCAGCAGCCAGCCCTTGTCATGCTCCACCAGCAGCAGGTTGTGCACCGTGTGATAACCCTGATCATCGGTGATGCGATAGACACCGGCATCGGAGCAACGGCCGACCGGTTGTGGCGCTTGCCAGCTGCCCATGGTCTGGGCCAGCATCTGGAAGCCTTCGCCGTAGATGGCGCACGTAGGCGAGAGGCCGAGCTTGCCGTCAAACAGCGTCCAGTACCCGACCCGGGCCTCGCTGCCGCCGGTGTTGTCGAGCCGCACCCGGCACAGGGGGCCCTCCCACTGGCGGGTTTGCAGCAACGAAGGGGGCAGATGGTGGTCGTCCGCCAGCTGGCGCAGGCGGGACAAGAGAGATGTCATGGCGACTCCTTGTGGTTCGAAAAGGGTTCTATCTGAAAATCTTCAATTAAATCAGCCTCAAACGAACTGATTTCAGCTGTTATTGTTTTAATGCCGCGACCCGGCCTCTCTGGTAGACTGGCGTATTCCTTAGTTCACCGTTACCAAGATGGGGCTCCTGTGATCGCGCAACGTGCCTTGCTGTACCTTCGTGACTTTCTGGTCATCGTCGCCTGCCTGCTGGCGGGCAAAACCCTGGCAGCCATCCTGCCGTTCGCCTTCCCCGGCAGCATCATCGGCATGCTGCTGCTGTTCGTGCTGCTCTCCCTGCAACTGGTGAAACTGCACTGGGTTGAGCAGGGCGCCGGCCTGCTGCTGCGCCACATGGGGGTCCTGTTCGTGCCGGTGGCGGTCGGGCTGGTGGCCTGGCTGGAGCCGCTGCGCCAATCCTTCGGCCTCATCATGCTCTGCATCGTGCTCGGGATCGTGCTGATCCTCGGCACCGTCGGCCGCCTCTACCAGAGGATGAACAAATGATCTTCTGGCTGGCCATTCCCTTGACCCTGGCGCTCTACTTCGCCACCCGGGCCCTCTATCGCAAGCTGCCCTGGCCCATCATCAACCCGGTGCTGGTGCCCACCGCCGTCATCATCGGCCTGCTGCTCTGGTTCGATCTGCCGCTGGAGCAGTACGAGAGCGGCACCCGCCCCATCACGGCGCTGCTGGAGCCGGCGGTGGTGGCGCTGGCACTGCCCCTTTATCAGCAGGCCCGCCAGATCCAGGCCAGGCTCAAGCCCATCCTAATCTGTACCCTGAGCTCGGTCTTGATCTCGGTCTGCACTACCTTGCTGATCGGTCATTTTATGGGCGCCGATCCGGCACTGCTGGCCTCGCTCGCCACCAAATCCATCACCACGCCGCTCGCCATGAGCGTCAGCCAGTCCCTGGGCGGCATTCCCGCCATCGCCGCCGCCGTGGTGGTGGTGGTGGGGATCGTCGGCGCCCTGATCGGCTTCCCCCTGCTCAAACTGATGCGGGTCACCGACCCCGAAGCCCAGGGGCTGGCGATGGGGGCCTGCGCCCACGCCATCGGCACCGCCACCTCCGCCGAGCAGGGCATCACCCAGGGGGCCTTTGCCTCGCTGGCCATGGTGGTGTGCGGCATCCTTACCGCCGCCGTGGCCCCCCTGCTGTTTGCCATTTACCACTGGTTGAGCTGAAGAGCACCCTTTTCCGCGATGGCGGGCCTGCGGGCCCGCCGATGTGCGACCTGCCGCACAATTTGCACAAGACAAACGTTTCCATTACCATCCCCCTCCGTTTGCCCGTCAGGGCGTGAGCATGCTCACACATTTAGCCGAGCTTGCTCCCTACAATGGCCCCCCAATTGGCCTTTGAGGACACACTATGCATCCCCGTTTTGCCAAGCCACTCGATACCCTGTCCGCCCCGCTCAAGGCGGCGCTGCTGCCCATGCTGGGCGATGATTTCCAGGCTCGCTTCACCCCGGATCAGATCGCCACGCTGAAGGCCGCCACCGGTCTTGACGATCGCGCCCTGCGCCTGGCCCTGCTGCCACTGGCCGCCGCCTGCTCGGTGGCCCCCATCTCCAAGTTCTTCGTCGGTGCCATCGCCTGCGGCCTGAGCGGCAACTGGTATTTCGGCGCCAACATGGAGTTTGCAGGTCAAGGTCTGTTCCACTCGGTTCATGCCGAGCAGTCCGCCATCTCCAACGCCTGGCTGGGCGGCGAGACCGGCATCTCTGAAATCACCGTCAACTACACCCCTTGCGGTCACTGCCGCCAGTTCATGAACGAGCTGAGCACCGCCAAGATCCTCAAGGTCTCCCTGCCGGATGACTTGAGCGCGCTGCAATCCTTCCTGCCCCACTCGTTCGGCCCGGCGGATCTGGACATCACGGACGCGCTGATGAGCCCGCAGGCCCACGACGAGCTCACGCTTGCGAGCGACGATCCGCTGTGGCAGGCCGCGCTGGCCGCCGCCCGCCAGAGCTACGCCCCCTACAGCCAGGGCTATGCCGCGGTGGCGCTGCAGTTCGCCGACGGTCGCATCTTCTGCGGTCGCTACGCCGAAAACGCCGCCTTCAACCCCAGCCTACCACCGATGCAGATGGCCTGTGCCCACGCGGTGCTGGGCGGCGAGGATCTTGCCACCATCCGCCGCGCCGTGCTGCTGGAGAGCAAGGATGGCCAGATCAGCCAGCAGGACTCCGCCCGCGCCACTCTCAAGGCGCTCGGTTCGGTCGAGCTGGAGTATCAGGCGGTCTGACCTACCGTTGCCTGAAACAACAAGGGGAGCCAGTGGCTCCCCTTGTTGTTTTGTGGTGCTCAGCAGCAAGCCTGCCGGGCGCGTCAGGACTCCCAGATGATGCTCTGGGAAGAGGACCAGGCGTCGCCGAGATCGGCATACTTCTGCTCCAGCAGGTGGCGGCGGATCTTCATGGTCGGGGTGAGCACCCCGTTCTCGATGTTCCAGGGGCTCTTCACCACCAGGATGCCGCGAATTTTGGCGTGGGACTCCAGCTGCTCGTTGACCCGGTTGCGGGCCGCCTCCAGCTGGGCGTTGACCTGATTGCGATCCCCCTTCATGGCGCTCTCCGCCAGCTGCACCAGCGCCACCGGCTGCGGCATGCCGTAGCCAATCACGCACAGCTGCTCGATGATCGGCTCCTGGCCGAGCAGCCCCTCGATGGGCACCGGCGCCACATACTTGCCCTTGGCGGTCTTGAACACGTCCTTCATGCGACCGGTGATGGTGAGATAACCCTCCCGATCCAGCTTGCCCATGTCGCCGGTGTGCAGCCAGCCCTCCTCGTCGATGGCTTCACGGCTGTGCTCGGGATCCTTGTAGTAACCCAGCATCATCCCCTCGCAGCGACAGAGGATCTCCCCTTCGTCGGAGATCTTGATGGTGACCCCCGGCCCCGCCTTGCCGACCGTGCCTATCTTGTCGGCCCTAAACGGGTAGTTGAGGGTGGAGAAGGCATGGTTCTCGGTCATGCCCCAGGCCTCGGTGATCTCGATGCCGATGCTGTGGTACCACTCGAGCAGGGCCGGTGCCACCGGCGCCGAACCACAGCCCAGCACCCGCGCCTGATCCAGCCCCAGCCCCTTTTGCAGCTTGCGCTTGATGAGGCCCGACACGAACGGGATCTTGAGCAGCAGCTCGAGTTTCTTCTGGGGCAGTTTCTCGTGGATTTTGATGCGGAACATGGCCCACAGCCGTGGCACCGAGATGAACACGGTGGGACGGCAGCGCTTGACGTCCTCGATGAAGGTATCGAGGGACTCGGGGAAGGCGATCTCGGCGCGGCCATAGAGGCTGCCGCCATAGACATAGACCCGCTCGGTGATGTGGGCCAGCGGCAGGTAGGAGAAGCCGCGGTCCTGCTCGCACAGTCCGACCGCCTCCACCAGCTTCTCGCACGACCAAGCGTAGCGCTCGACGCTCAGCATGGCCCCTTTCGGCTTGCCGGTACTGCCGGAGGTGTAGACCAGGCTCAGCAGGGAGTCCGGTGCTTGCACCGGGCTGTCCGGGATGGGCTCGTGCTGCTCCAGCAGATCGTCCCACTGATGGGCCGCCGGCATGGTGTCATAGGGAAAGGCGATGCGCAGCAGTTCGGCGGGGACCCCCGCCTCCTGGCTCTTCCAGTCATCGAGCTTGCCGACGAAAATCGCCTTGGCCTCGCTGTGACGCAGCACGTATTCGATGGTGTCGACGTTGGCGGTGGGATAGATGGGCACGCTCACGTATTGCCCCATCTGCATGGCGAGATCGGCGATGAACCACTGGGCGCAGTTCTTGGAGAGCAGCGCCACCTTGTCGCCGGCCACCAGCCCCAGCTGACGCAGCGCGGTCACCATGCGGCGGGCCTCGTCAGCGACCTCACCCCAGGTGAAGTCCAGGTATTCGCGGTTGATGGTTTGACGCAGATAGACTCGGTCAGGACACTGCCGCTCCCATTGGTAGAGCATTTCGAGCGGCAGTTTATTGGCAATACGCGAGGAGGAAGCCATAGTTTAATCCCTGAAACAAAAGGCGAAACTTATTATTAACCTTTCACTAACCTCAGGGAAGAATAAACTCAAACTTCTGTTTGAACTGTGTAACCGATCAAGCTTCTGCTTGTTGTTGCAAACGAATCCACATTGCCTGCACCAGCTTCTCATCCTGCTCGGAGAGTTCACCCTGCAGGATGGCCTCGTTCAGGCTGCGCAGCACATAACTCTTTACATCCCGCACCAGGGTCTTGCCTTCCAGCTCGGCCCGCGCCACCGCCAGCGAGATGTGGCCGCGCAGATAACCCCCGGCAAACAGCTCATCGTCGGTCGCCGTGGCCACCATGCCGTCTATCAGTCCCAACAACTTGTGCTCAAAATCATGAATCGTCATTTAACGCAGCCTCATTTTCCGGGGTTGCCGGCAAAATAATTCGGGGGAGTGGAACCGCGATCCGGTTGATCACGGCTCTCTGGCGCCAGGCCAGCCGCATCCTTGATGTCCTATTCCGGGTTGGCCACCGGGTAGATGACCTGATCCTTGTATCCCGTGGTGATCCGCAGATAACCACTTAACGACCGGTTCAGCGCCGGGTCATCGGTATCCACCAGCAAGGGCCTGCCCGCAAGGGCCGCCAGCTTGGCTTTGGTGGCCAGGACCTGGATCTGGTCCCGCCCGACGGCCCGCAACACCTCTGGACTCAGTTGCTGATTTCCGCGCCCGAACAGATGTCCCTGACCGCCGATCAGGGTAATGATCAACCGGCAGCGACGGCCGCGGATCCGGGTCAGGATCTCGGCGGCGGACAGATCCTGCCCGATAAGCCGGCCATTTTCCACCAGATCCACACCGAGTAGGGTATTTTCGAGGCCGAGCTCCGTCATGCAGGCCGCCACCGTGCTGCCGGAGCCCATCAGATAGAGGGTATCGGGCTCCATCTGCTCGACCACGCCGGCGGCGATGTCTGCCAGCACCAGCTCTTCAGACTCGCGCCCCCCCTGCTTGACCGCCTGCACATAGCGCAGATCGCCGGGCACCTGCAGCTGGCCGTAGTGACGGGCGCGCACCTTGCCGGCACGAAACGCCTCCTCGTCGATGTCCATCACCTCGGCATCCACCAGACTCAGCAGCTCGCCGGCAATCATCCGGGCCGCCACCCGGCCGCTGGCGGCGGGGGTCACCCCATAGACCCCGGAGTGGATCTTGCAGCCGGCCGGAATGCCGAGCACGTGGCACGCCTCCCCCACCGCCGCACAGATGTCCCGCGCGGTACCGTCACCGCCGGCAAACAGCAGCAGGTCAACGCCCGCCTCGCGCATCCGTTCGGCAGCGATGCGGGTATCGGCCGCCGTGGTGGCTGCTGCCGCGGGCTGATGGACGATGCGGCAGGGCAGGCCGAGCTCGCCGGCAAGCTCGGCCCCCATCTCGCCCGCCACCGTCAGCAGCTCGAAGCGGTCCGCCAGTTCACACAGCGGCAGCAGCGCCTGACGGGTCCGCTCGCAGGCCTTGGGGACGGCGCCACGGGCCAGCGCCTCGGCCACCATGCCGTCACTGCCCTTGAGACCGACCGCGCCGCCGATGCCGGCGACCGGATTGATGATGAGTCCTAAACGAAACATGTGTCCCTCCCGTTGGATGGCCGCCATTTTTATCTTTTCCTGCCACTGGGACAAGCCATAACCCCCTGTTAGAATGCGCGGCTTCACCCCTCAATCAAAGTTCAACCAAGGTTCAATCATGCTGGAATGGATTGCAGACCCCTCCGCCTGGGTCGCGCTCGCCACCCTGACCCTGCTCGAGATCGTACTGGGCATCGACAACATCATCTTTATCTCCATCCTGGTCGGTCGCCTGCCGGAGGCACAGCGCCAGAAGGCGCGGATCCTGGGGCTGGGTCTCGCCATGGGTACCCGCATCCTGCTGCTGCTCTCCCTGGCCTGGGTGATGCGTCTCACCGAGCCGCTGTTCACCGTGCTGGGCGAGGCCATCTCTGGCCGCGATCTCATCCTGCTGCTGGGGGGTCTGTTCCTCATCGGCAAAAGTGCCCACGAGATCCACGCCACCCTGGAGGGCGCCGCCGAACCTGAGAGCGTGAGCGCCGCCGCATCCGGCTTCATCAGCACCCTGATCCAGATCGCCATTCTCGACATCGTCTTCAGCCTGGATTCGGTCATCACCGCCGTGGGCATGGCGGATCACGTGCCGGTCATGGTGCTGGCCATCATGATCGCCGTCTTCATCATGATGTTCGCCGCCAAGGCCATCGGCGATTTCGTCGACAACCACCCCACCATCAAGATGCTGGCCCTCTCCTTCCTCACCCTGGTCGGTTTCGCGCTGATGGCCGAGGGGATGGATCTGCACATTCCGAAGGGCTACATCTACTTCGCCATGGCCTTCTCGCTGACGGTGGAGATGATCAACATCCGCCTGCGCAGTCACCACGACCGCGAAAAGCTCAAGCAGGAATAACTGTGAGCCACAAAAAAGAGCGCCATCAGGCGCTCTTTTTTTATCTACACAACCATGTCATTCATTGCTGATGACAATCGCCACGCGGCGGTTCTCGGCCCGACCGGCAGCCGTCTTGTTGTCGGCGATCGGATCGCGTTCACCACGGCCCCGGATGTCCAGGTTGGCCTGCGGCATACCGACCGATACCAGCACGTCGGCCACCGACTGCGCCCGCTTGTACGAGAGCTGATCGTTATAGTCCGCCGCCCCGTTGGAGTCGGTATGACCATCGATCCGCGCCCGGTTCAAGCCAACCTCCTGCAGGGTCTTGCCCAGTTTTTCCACCACCACACGGGTCTTGGGGGTCAGGGCATCGGCGTTGTTGGCAAACAGCACACGGTTGGAGAAGTCCAGAGTCCAACCCTCGTCGGTCAGGCGAAAGCCTTGCTCCTTGAGTACGGCGATCTGCTCTGCGGTCAGGCCGTGGGGGGCGCTTTGGCACCCCGCCAGCACGCTCAACAGCAGGCCGATCAAGCCGGTTTTCATCAGGACATGGATCTTCATTGTTATTTTTCCTCAGCAGAGACATCGAATTCCAGCTGGTCATGGAGTGCAAGCTCCCGACGCAGCCGTTTGGCATGGTACATGGCATGGTCCGCCTGCTGCAGCAGATCGGCGGCGGTCAGCCCCTGATCCGGATACAGCGCGATCCCGATGCTGACGGCAGCCAGCAGCTGGCTGCCATCCCCCAGTACCACGGGGTCTGCCATGGCCTGCTGGATGCGGGTTACCACATCTTCCGCCTCGCCCACCTGGGACAAGGGGGTCAGCAGGATGGCAAACTCGTCGCCCCCCAGACGGCATACCAGATCCATCGGCCGCAGCTGATGTTGTATCCGTCTGGCCAGGGCGATCAGCACGTCATCCCCGGCGGCATGGCCCAGGGTGTCGTTAATCTGCTTGAAGCGATCACAATCGAGGTAGAGCAGTGCAAAGCGCTCATCATGCAGCCGGCCGGTGGTCACCGCCTGATCCAGACGAGCCTCAAACAGAGCACGATTGGGCAAGCCGGTCAAGGCGTCATGGGTGGCCTGGTGCAGCAGGCTGGCATTCTCCCGCCGCTGGTGAGCCTGCCAGGCTTCCAGTTCATCGAGCAGGGAGTTGAAATCCTGGCCGAGCGCGTGCAGTTCGGCGATGTTGGCCTCGGGCACCCGCATGGCGAGGATCCGCTGGCGGCTGACGCTGTGGGCCACCTGGGCCAGATCCTTGAGCGGCGCCGTGAGAGAGTTTTGCATCCGGCGCGCCACGTAGAGCGCCCCCAGGGTGCTGAGCACCAGGCAGAGCAGCATCGCCAGCAGGGTCTGCAACAGGAACAGCAGCAGGTATTGGCCGTGCCCCACCAGATGAATGCGGGCGATCTCCACCCCGCCCCGCAGCATGGGCTGATCCACCGGCCCCGGCAGAATGAGCCGCGCCAGGTACTGTTCAAGACCGGACCAGGGGGTGCTCATGGCTCGGCTCCAGCTGGCCAGCAGCTGACCGCTCGGCAGATAGATGCTGGCCCGCGCCACATCCTCGTGGGTAGTGATGGCCTGCAACGCCTCGCGGGCTGCCTCTTCGTCGTGGAACACCACGGCCGCTTCGCTGGTGTAGCTGATGGCCCGCGCCACCAGCTCCAGGTTGTGATCCGCATAGAGTCGCAGCACCAGCAGGGCGATGCCGGTCAGCAGCACACCGGCCATGCAGACCGCCGTCAGGGACGTCACCAAGTGGGTGCGTCCCAGACTCTGTCGCAAGGTGAGGCGCTGGTTAGGGGGGCGAAACAAGCCGATCATGAGCCCCCCTCATCGGCCTTGGCCAGCTTGAGCACGGCGGGGTGCACCCGCACCCCGCTCCTGGCCAGGGCATCCAGATTGACCCGAAAACGGATCCGCTCCTTGCCGATCTGCAGGCAGAAGACGGAGTCGGCCACGCACTCGGTGCTGTGTTCGCTGATGCTGAGAATGGGGTAGCCGCGCAGCCGCTCGAACAGCGGCAGCCGTCGCTCGGGGGACAACACCCCCAGATAGAGCACGTCACACTGGGGGCCGATCGCCTTGTCATCGACGTCGTAGCGATGGACGCTGACCGGCCGGCCGTTGGCCTGCTGCTTGATGGAGAAGAGCGCAGTGGCGTACTCCGTCGGCGCCGCCACGCACAGGCGCAGTTCGCTCGGCTCGGTCGGCCAGCGGGTGTAGCTGAGAATGTCGAGCACGGTCTGGCGCACCTGCTCGGCTCGCAGCTCGGCCGAGGTCAGGGGGGGCGGCTCGGTGGAGAGGGCCAGCGTGCAAACCAGCGGCGCCAACCACGCCAGGATCCGGATCAGTGAAAAAGAGTGCATCGTGCCTGCGCTTAAGCCCACATCAGCACCCATGAAGGGCGGTTGCCCGCGAGGGGTGAGCCGGATGGAAATAGTATTGAACTTGTCAGCAGCATGACAAGGCGCAGCCGACAGAGCAAGGGGCTGACCGGGCCGGCATCACAATAATGACGAGGGCCCACCCGTGCGTGAGCCCTGCAATAAAGTGCATTCATGGGGTTACTTCTTGTTGATCCCGTATTCCCGCAACTTGTTGGCGATGGCGGTGTGCGACACGCCCAGCCGTTTGGCCAGCTGACGGGTGGAGGGAAACGCCGGGTAGAGCCGCTCCAGCAGCCGGCTCTCGAAGCGTTTCACCGCCTCGTCCAGTCCCCCTTCGAACCACTCGTCGATGAGCGGCATGGCGTCGGCCGCCACCGGCAGATCCACGTGCTCAGGGCCGATCTCGTCCCCTTCCAGCAGCGTCATGGCGCGGTAGAGGCAGTTGCGCAGCTGGCGCACGTTGCCCGGCCAGCGGTAGGCGGTGAGGTATTCCGCCATGTTGCGGGTAAAGCGCGGGCGCGGGCGCTGCAGCTCGCTGGCAAAGCGGGAGACGAACTGCTGGGCCAGCGCCATGATGTCCGCCTTGCGCTCGCGCAGCGGTGGCAGCGCCAGGCTCAGCACGTTGAGGCGATAGTAGAGGTCTTCCCGGAACTTGCCCTCGTGCACCAGATCCAGCAGCTGCTTCTGGGTGGTGCAGATGAAACGCACGTTGACCTTCACCTCCTGCTCGTCACCGACCCGGCGGAACACGCCATCCTGCAACACCCGCAGAAACTTGGTCTGCAGATGGGGGGACATGTCGCCAATCTCGTCCAGCATCAGGGTGCCGCCGCTCGCCAGCTCCAGCACCCCGCGCTTGCCTTCGGTGTTGTTGCCAAAGGCGCCGGGGGCGTAACCGAACAGCTCGCTCTCGGCCACGTTGTCCGGCATGGCGGCGCAGTTGAGCGCCATGAAGGGGTGGCTGGAGCGCAGGCTGGCACCGTGGCAGGCGCGGGCCAGCAGCTCCTTGCCGGTGCCGGTCTCGCCGACGATGAGCAGCGGCGCATCCTGCATCGCCAGCTTGCTCGCCTGTGCCAGCACCTGTTTCATCTTCTGGCTCTCGGCCTGCAGGTGTTCAAAGCCCCCCACTTCCACCGCGTGCAGCGCGCTGAAGTGCATGCCGACCCGACGGGCGGATTTGAGCACCACCACGGCGCCGGCCAGGGCCTGTCTGCCCTTCTCTTCGGCCACGAACAGCGGCATCAGATCCGCCAGATACTCTTCGCCATTGATGCTGAGCTTGCAGGTCTGCGGCCGGATCTCGCTCGCTTCCAGCCAGCGGCTGAAGGAGAAGCCCTTGACCAGGGAGCCGAGCGCCGCGCCGCGCACCTCCTCCACCGGCAGAGCCAGGGTGGTGAGGGCGGACTGGTTGGCCTGGGTCACCTTGCCCTTGGCATCGAGGGAGAAGACCAGATCCGGCAGCGCCTTGAGCAGCGCCTCAATCTCGTGGTGTTCGCGCTCGGAGGGCATGTAGGGGATGGTCTTGACGTCATAGACCCCGGGAATGCGGCGGATCTCCGGCATCAGGTGCTGGAAATCACGAAACTCCAGCTCGGGAAAGTTGAGATAGATGATGCCTGAGGTATCGATTTCGATGCCGCGCAGATCGATGTTGTGCTCCACCAGACGGTCGAGCAGTTCCCGGGTCAGGCCCAGGCGGTCTTCACAGCTGACTTCAAGACGCATTCGGGACACACTTCCTAGCTAACTCTATGAATGACCGGATAATACAGACTCGATCCCGCCAGTGCGAGCGCCAGCCCATAAAAATGCGGGCCCGCCCCGTTTTCACCGGGCAGGCCCGCGCCATCTACAGACGTTTATTTGAGCAGCTGGTCGGTGCGTGCCGCCATGATGAAGTCGTTGCGGTGTAATCCACCGATCTTGTGGGGCCACCAGCTGACGGTCACCATCTCGCCCACTCGGTGAGTGAGGGCGTCTTCACTTCAGCAGTTCATCCGTGCGCGCCGCCATGATGAAGTCGTTGCGGTGTAATCCACCGATCTTGTGGGTCCACCAGCTGACGGTCACCTTCCCCCATTCGGTCAGGATTGCCGGATGATGAAACTCCGCCTCTGCCAGTTCACCCAGCCGGTTGGTGAAGGCGAGCGCCTCCTTGAAGTTGCGAAAGGTGAATTCGCGCCGCAGCTGCAGCTCACCTTTCACCACCAGCGGCTGCCAGTCGGGGATGAGGCGCATCAGTTCGCTCAGCTCCTGCTCGCTCACCTTGGGGGCATCGGCGCGGCACGCTTCACACTGCTGGCTGGCCAGTTCGGACATGGGACTCTCCTTGTGTATCGATGAAAAGGGGGTAATCAAACACCGGCGGGCGGCTCAGCTCGCCTGCTTGCCGCCGGCCGGTGCAAAACGGGGGGGACGCAGCCCCAGACGGCGCGCCTCGGCCACCATGGCCATGATGTCCTGCTCCGCCAGACGATAGAGCTCGCCAAGCTCGGGCAACACGAAATAGGTGGGTTGCATGATGTCGATGCGATACGGGGTGCGCAGCACCTCAATGGGATCAAAGGGTTGCAGCACGGGTTGGCCGCCGAGGGCATAGGCGGTCTCGCCGATGGAAGAGAGAATGCCACCGCCATAGATGCGCAGCCCGTCCGCCGTGGCCAGCAGGCCAAACTCCACCGTGAACCAGTAGAGCCGTGCCAGAAAGACCCGCTCCTCCTTGCCGGCCCGCAGGCCAAGCTGGCCGTAGACATGGGTGAAATGGGCGAAGGCGGGGTTGGTCAGCATGGCGCAGTGGCCGAAGATCTCGTGAAAGATGTCGGGCTCCTGCAGGTAGTCGAGCTCGTCTCGACGGCGAATGAAGGTGGCTACCGGAAACTGGCGATTGGCCAGCAGGGCAAAGAAGCGGTCAAAGGAGATGAGCGCCGGCACCGCCGCCACCGACCAGCCGGTGGCCGGTTGCAGCACGGCGTTGATCTGGGCCAGCTGGGGGATCCGATCCCGGGGCAGGTCGAGCCGCGCCAGCCCGGCCTGGTACTCGTCGCAGGCCTTGCCCTCGAGCGCCGCCAGCTGGCGCGCGATCAGGATCTGCCAGGTGCCGTGCTCCTCGTCCGAGTAGTGGATCGTGCCCGCTTCATCCGGCTGGTGGGCGGTGTAGAGACTTGCCATGGGTGACTCCATCCTCTGGGTTGCGACCCGCCATCCGGGCGGTCAGGCGCCATTGCGCGATGGGATCACTGTAACGGTTTGCCCCCCAAAAAAGCAGCCGACCCAAGGGTCGGCTGCCGCGGACAATTGTAAATAATTTGTGACAATCACAATCGAGCCCTGGCCGGCCGCTCACCCCTTGTTGAGGTAGCCTGCCAGCTGACCGATCAGCCGCTTGCGCAGCTCGCCGAGCCTGGGTTTCTCGTCCGCGCACCAGGGCAGCGGGCGGCACGCCTCTATGGTGCGCAGGCCGAGGCGAGCGGTGAGCAGCCCGGCCCCTACCCCTTGCGCAGCACGGGCGGAGAGCTTGGCGGTAAGCTCAGCCCCCAGCAAATCCATCCCCACCTCGGTCACCAGCTCGGTGGCGCCGGCGTAGAGCATGTTGCGAAATACCTGACGGATCAGGCGAATGCGGCTCCAGTAGCCGAGCTCGATGGCGTAGACGTCAGCGATATCCTCGATCATCCGCAGGTTGCGCCACAGCATCAGCATCATGTCGACGGTGGCGAGCGGGCTCAGGGCCACCAGCACGGCGGCCTCCCCCGACCATTTGGCCACCCGCGCCTGGGCCAGCTTGTCGCGCTCGCCGAGCACCAGCTGGCTGTAGAGGGTCAGCACTTCCCGATCGCTGTGGCTCTCGTCGAGCTGGGCCAGCCAGGTCTGATACCCTTCGCGCCCCTTGTCACCACTGCGTTCGGCCAGCCCTTCGCAGAATGCCTGCCCCTGGCCGACCCCCTGATGGGCCAGCAAATCTTCGGCCCGCGAGCGCACATCCTGGCGCCGCTTGAGGGTGCGCAGCCGCAGCCACTCGCGCCCCACCACGCCGGCGGTCCCTGCCGCCACCAGCGCCGAGGCCGCCAGCCAGGCGCCGCCCCAGAGCGGAGTGGTGAGAAACTGCTCGTAAAGGAAGGCGCCATACTGGCCCAGGGAGAGCACACCGACCGCCCCCAGCCCCCACGCCAGCAGCCGATGGCGGCGGCGCGGTTTGATGACAAGGGCGCTCTCCACCTCGGTGAGATCTTCCAGCTCGTCGAGGCGCTCGAAGCTCGCCTCCTCCAGTCGCTGGGCCGGTGCGGGCGCTCGCTCCTTCTCTGCTGCCGTCAACGCGGGCTCCAGGATCACCTTGCCCTGCAGCGGTGGCCGCTCTTTTATCTGATCGTTCATCGCTTCTCCTGAAAACAGTCTCCCGGGTACGGCGCAGGCAACCAGCCCGTGCCGCACACCGGTTATTCGAGGTGATCCCCGAGCAGAAACTCCAGCGCCGCATCGAGCCGGATATGGGGCAGCGCCTGATGGGGGCTCATGGGCAGCGGGCGAAACGCCTGAAAATCAAAGCCCTGATTGTTCCACCACTGGGCGGGGGGGATATGGGACGGCACCTCGCCCGGAAACAGCAGCAACGATTCACCACTCAGGCTGGTGCCACGGATGGCGGGAAACTCGCGGCCATCGGCCACTCCCTTGCCCACCTCGGTCGCCTTGATGGCGGCCAGCGCCAGGCACTCGGTGGCAATCCCCTCAAAACGGGCCTGGCCGCGGCCGCTGCGCACCAGATGCTGCAGCAGGGAAACCATGGGGCCATGCTGTTCGGGGGTGACGTGATCGGCCTTGCTCGCCACGAACAGCAGCTTGTCGATGCGCGGCGAGAAGAGCCGCCGCCACCAGTTGCTCTTGCCGTAGGCAAAGCTCTCCATGATGCGGGCGATGGCCTGCTGCATGTCGCCAAAGCTGGCCGCCCCGGCGTTGAGGGGCTGCAGGCAATCCACCAGCACGATCTGGCGATCGAAACCGGCAAAATGCTGCTCATAAAAACCCTGCACCAGGTGCTGCTTGTACTGCTCGAAGCGCTGCTTGAGGGTGGCGTAGAGGGTGCCTTCGGCCGGTTCGCCAACAGGCATCGCCCACACCCAGGGCACGAACTGCAGCATGGGGGCGCCGGCATACTCCCCCGGCAGCACGAAGCGACCGGGCTGGATCAGGTGCAATCCCAGCTCTTGTTTGCAGGCATGCAGATAGTCGGTGTAGCGCTCGGCGAGCTGGGCCACCGGCCGCTCCTCGAAGCCCTGATCCGCCTGCCATTCGGGTGCCAGCCAGCCGGCGGCAAGGGCCTGCAGCTCGGGGCGACGCAGCTGCTCGCGCACCTGCTCGCTCCACTGCTCGTAGCTCATCTCCAGCAGCGGCAAGTCGAGCAGCCACTCCCCGGGATAGTCCACCAGATCCACGTAGAGGGTGGAGATCTCCCCCAGGTGCTTGCGCAGCGGATGGCGGGTGCGATAGCGAATTTCGAGGCGCACCTCGGCCACCCCGCGGGTCGGCTCGGGCCAGGCCGGCGGATCGCCAAACAGGGCATCGAGGCCGCGCTCGTAGGCAAAGGTGGGAATGTGGGCATTTTGCTGGGGCACCCGGCGGGCACCGAGGATGCGCCCCTGGCGCAGGGCATCCCACAGGGGCAGGCGGCCGTCGATGGCCGCGTGTTCCAGCTGGTTCACCAGCGCCGTGATGAAGGCCGTCTTGCCGCTGCGAGAGAGGCCGGTGACCGCCAGCCGGATGTGGCGATCCCGTACCCGGTTGACCACGTCGTTCGCCTTGTGCTGCAGGCGATTGAACTGCTGTTCCAGTTTATTGAGTATCAAGGCTTGTCCTGTTCTCCCATCCATCCAGAGCGAAGGGGGATGGCCGCTGCCGCCCCCACACCATGGCCCCCTGGCGCGGTGCCCGCCATCAAAGGCCGGCCCGCGCCGGCGGGGCCATGGCATCGCTCGGGGTTACAAGTTGCGAAACTCCCGCTGCAGGGTGAACTCCTTGGAGGTCACCAGCTTCTCGATGCGCTGCAATCTGGGCTCCAGCCCATCCAGCTCCTGGCCGATGCGGGCAAGGGCCTGATGGGGCGTGACACCCGCCTGCCAGCTGCGCGCCTTCATCCGCACCTCGGCAAAGTCGGCATCCTCCTGGGCGTAGAGGGTGACTGGCTTCTTGTCGAGCAGAAACCAGGCGGCCACGTAGGCGGTGAAGGTGATGAAACCGGCGAAGATGAGGCCGCTGATGGCCAGCAGCCGCACGATCCAGGTCTCCACCCCGAAGTACTCTGCCAGACCGGCGCAGACCCCGGCTATCTTGCCGCGCTGGGGATCACGATAGAGGTTGCGCCCCTCTTTGCTCCACTGTGTCATACCTTGTTCCTCCAGCCCGGCACTTCCGCATCCAGAATCGACTCCAGGGCGCCGACCCGCTCCTGCATCTTCTCGGCACGCACCAGCAGCCCCTGCAGCTGTTCACGCTCGCCATCGGCAAGACCGGCGCCAATGCGTCCCTTGGCGCGGTAGTGCAGCACCAGCCAGATGGGGGCCACCACCACCATGAAGACCACCATGGGAACCATCAATACACCCAGCAGATCTTCCATCTGTTACTCCCCCTGTTTCGGCGTGGTATCGCCTTGGCCCAGCTTCTGGCGCATGGCCTCGAGCTCTTTGCTGATCTGATCGTCGGCTTCCAGTTCGGCAAACTGCTGGGCCAGCGCCTTGTCGGACTGTCCCAGATCGGCGCGGGCTTCCATCTCGTCGATGCGACGCTCCATGCGCTCGAACTTGCTCACCACCGCCTGGCTGTCGCCACGGGCGACCTGGCTCTGCACGTTGAGACGGCTGCTGGCTGCTTCGCTGCGAATGGCCATCGCCTTCTGGCGGGCACGGGCGTCTTCCAGCTTGGCTTCCAGCTGACGGATCTCCTCCCCCAGCTTGGCGATGCCGCTGTCCACCGCCTGCTGCTCGCGCTCGAGGCCGTCGGCCAGCTCGGCCTGCTTCTTCTTCTCGATGAGGGCGGCGCGGGCCAAGTCTTCCCGCCCCTTGCTCAGGGCCAGCTCGGCCTTGCCCTGCCACTCGGCAACCCGCTCCTGATGGCGGCTGACCTGGCGGCCAATCTCTTTCTGGTTGGCGAGGAAGCGGGCCAGATTGGAGCGCTCCTTCACCAGCTCGTCTTCCATCTCCTGGATGATCAGGCGCACCATCTTCTGGGGATCTTCTGCCTTGTCGAGCAGGGCCGTCAGGTTGGAATTGATGATGTCGGCCAGGCGGGAAAAAATACTCATGATTGTACTCCTGTGGTTGGCATACGTTGTTTCTCCATTGACAATGGCAACTTGTGTGCCAATCTGGAACAGAATTTAACTTGTTGATTTATATGGGGCTGATAAGTCGAGTTTCAAGATGCACCACACAAGTAATGATTAGAATCACCAACTTTTGGTAAGATTGACCAGCTTTCAACGATTCACGGGGATGACTATGACCACGGCCACGGAAAGCCTGTTGGGGGAATCCAACGCATTTCTCGAGATCATTGAGCAGGCCTCCCGCCTGGCGCCGCTGCGCAAGCCCGTGCTGATCATCGGCGAACGGGGGACCGGCAAGGAGCTCATCGCCCACCGCCTACATTATCTCTCTGCGCGCTGGGATCAAAGCTTTGTCACCGTCAACTGCGCCACCTTGAGCGAGAGTCTGCTGGAGACCGAGCTTTTCGGCCACGAGGCGGGCTCTTTCACCGGCGCCGCCAAGCGCCACCAGGGCCGCTTCGAGCGGGCCGATGGCGGCACCCTCTTCCTTGACGAGCTGGCCACCACCAGCGCGCGGGTGCAGGAAAAACTGCTGCGGGTGATCGAGTACGGCGAGTTCGAGCGGGTGGGCGGCGCCAAGGCCCTCAAGGTGGATGTGCGACTGGTGTGCGCCACCAACGAGGATCTGCCGGCGCTGGCCGACAAGGGGCAGTTTCGCCACGATCTGCTGGACCGGCTCGCCTTCGACGTCATCACCCTGCCCCCCCTGCGGGAGCGGCGCGAAGATATTCTGATGCTGGCGGAGCACTTCGCCCACGGCATGACCCGGGAGCTCGGTTATCCGCTGTTTGCCGGCTTCTCGCGCAAGGCGGCCCAGTTGCTGCTGGATTACCCCTGGCCCGGCAACGTGCGGGAGCTGAAAAACGTGGTGGAGCGCAGCATCTACCGCCAGGGCAACCCCCAGTTGCCGCTGGCCGAGCTGGTGCTCAACCCGTTCGATTCCCCCTGGCGTCCCCGGGCCCAGGCGGCGGTCGCGACCACCGTCCCGCTGGAGCAGACGCCGGCGGTGACACCGGACTCCCCCGCCCTGCCGCTGGATCTCAAACAGGCGGTGGCGGGCTACGAGATTAATTTACTCAAGCAAGCGCTGCAGCAATCCCAGTATAATCAGCGCAAAGCCGCCCAACTGCTGGCCCTGAGCTATCACCAGTTCCGCGGCATGCTGCGCAAATACCAGCTGCTGGACAGTGACAACGATGTGGATTAATCACCCGGGCAGCCTGCCCCAGAGCGGCACCCACCCCTTGCCGGCCCCGTCGCCGGCAACTTCGTATAAAAACATGGTTCGACAATGAGAATGCTCAAACCCTTGCTGCTTGGAGTGCTGGTGCTGCTCACCGGTTGTCAGAAACAAGACGACGCGTCCAGGACGGGACTCATCTATTGTGCCGAAGGCTCGCCCCAGACCTTCAATCCCCAGGTCTCCAATTCCGGGGTGACCCTGGATGCCAGCTCGCGCCCGCTCTACGACCGTCTGCTGGAGGTGAACCCCAACACCCTGGCACTGGAGGGAGGGCTCGCCACCCGCTGGAGCACCAGCGAAGACGGCCTCTTCTATACCCTGACCCTGCGCAAGGGGGTCACCTTTCACCACACGCCCTGGTTCAACCCCTCGCGCCCCCTCAACGCCGACGACGTGGTGTTCACCTGGCAGCGGCTGCTCGACAAGCAGCACCCCTATCACGACGTCTCCGGCGGCGAATACCCCTACTTCTACAGCCTGGGGCTGGATCAGCTGATCAAGCGGGTCTACAAGAAGGGCACGGATCAGGTGGTATTCGAGCTGAACCGGCCGGATGCCTCCTTCCTCGCCACCCTGGCCAGCGACTACGCCATCGTGCTCTCCGCCGAGTATGCCGGGCAGCTGCAAAAGGCCGGCACCCCGGGGCTCATCGACAGCCGCCCGGTGGGCACCGGGCCGTTCAGCTTCAAGGAGTATCGCCACAACGAATACGTGCGCTACCTGCGCCACCCCGGTTACTGGGGCGGCGAGGCCAAGATTGAGCAGCTCATCTACGACATCACCCCCAAATCGTCCAAGCGGCTGGCCAAGCTGCTGACCGGCGAGTGCGACGTGATGAGCACCCCCTCCGCCAGCCAGCTGTCGGTGATCGACCAGGATCCCGACCTCAGCCTGGCGGTGCAGTCCGGCATGAACGTCGCCTTCCTCGCCCTCAACACCCGCAAGGCGCCATTCAACAAGGTGCAGGTGCGCCAGGCCATCGCCAGCGCCATCAACATCGACAACCTGCTGCAGGCGGTCTATTTCGAGACGGGCCAGCCCGCCAACAGCCTGCTGCCGCCGCTCTCCTGGGGTTACAACCCCTCGCTGCCGATGCGCCAGCCGGATCTCAAGCGGGCGCGCCAGCTGCTCAAGGAGGCAGGTCTCGAGCAAGGGTTCGAGATGCAGGTGCTGGTGCAGCCGGGCTCGCGTGCCTACAACCCGGATGCCCTCAAAACCGCCCAGCTGATGCGAAGCGACCTGGCCAAGGTCGGCATCAAGCTCAAAATCGTGCAGCAGGAGTGGCCGGTCATCGAGGCCCGCCTCGCCCAGGGCCAGTACGACAGCCTGCTCAGCGGCTGGATTGCCGACAACGCCGACCCGGACAACTTCTTTCGCCAGCTGCTGAGCTGCGCCGCCGTCGAGCGCGGCAACAACTACAGCCGCTGGTGCAGCCCGGCGTTTGATCAGCTGCTGGACGATGCGGTGACCACGCCCCAGCTGGCATTCAGGCTGCGCAACTACTACTACGCCCAGACCCTGCTCAACGAGCAGATGCCGCTCATTCCGCTGGCCCATGCCCTGCGCACCCAGGTCAGCCGCAGCGACATCGAGGGGCTCTCCCTGATGCCCTTTGGCGGCACCGTCTTCAACCAGGCCTATCGGGAGTAAGCATGTTTCTCTATATCCTGCGTCGCATCAATCTGCTGCTCATCACCCTGCTGGCGCTGACCTTCGTCGCCTACCTGCTGGACGTGCGCCTCATCGGCCAGCAGGCCAGCTTCTGGAGCGGCTACCCCGACTTCCTGCGCCGCATTCTGGACGGAGATCTGGGCCTCTCCAGCGTCTCCGGCCTGCCGGTGCTGGACGAGATCCGTCACTACTTCCCCGCCACCCTGATCCTCTGCGTGGCGGCCTTCGCCATCTCGCTGCTGGTGGGCATTCCGCTCGGCACCCTGGCAGCCCTCTCCCAGGGCAAGCCGCTCGATCTCACCATCATGACCGCCGGCCTCATCGGCTACGCGGTGCCGGTGTTCTGGCTGGCCCTGCTGGTGGTGATGTTCTTCTCGCTGGATCTGGGCTGGCTGCCCGCCTCCGGCCAGATCAGCCTGCTCTATGACGTGCCCTCCATCACCGGCATCGCCCTCATCGACGTGCTGATGAGCCACGAACCCTGGCGCCAGGCCGCCCTGCACGACGCCCTGCGCCACCTGATCCTGCCCTCGCTGGTGCTGGCGGTGGTGCCCACCACCGAGGTGATCCGCCACGTGCGCAGCTCCCTCATCGACGTGATGAAGCAGAACTACATCAAGGCGGCGGCCAGCCGCGGCCTCTCCCGTCGCCAGATCGTCTGGCGTCACGGCCTCAAGAACGCCCTGCCGCCGGTGCTGCCGCTGCTGGGCCTGCAGCTGGGCAGCGTGCTCACCTCCGCCATGATCACCGAGGTGGTGTTCGAGTGGCACGGCATCGGCCGCTGGCTCATCAACAGCATCGCCCTGCAGGACTACGCCGCCATCCGCGGTGCCACCCTGGTGGTGGCCAGCTTCGTCATCTTCATCAGCGTCAGCACCGAGCTGCTCACCACCATCATCTACCCGGCGCGGCGCAAAGAACTCTATGCAAAACAAGACTGAACGTGCTCATGGCATGACCCGGAGCCAGGAATCCTATGCAAGACAAGACTAGCCTCTACCCCGAGCTCAAGATCCTCTCGCCGCTGGAGCAGACCTGGGCCTCCTATCGCCGCAATCCGCTGGCGATGGCAGGGCTCTGGTGCTTCGTGATCCTGCTGCTCATCACCCTGTTCGGCCCGCTGGTGGTGCCCTACGGCATCGACGAGCAGCACAGCGCCCGCTTGCTGCTGGCCCCCTCCTGGGCCAACAGCGGCAACATCGATTATTTCCTCGGTACCGACGATCTGGGGCGCGACATCCTCTCCCGGCTGGTGGTGGGTGCCAGGTTCACCTTTGGCAACGCCCTGCTGGTGGTGGTGATCGCCATGGTGGCGGGTACCGCCATCGGCATCCTTGGCGGCATGAGCAAGGGGCTCAAGTCGAGCGTGCTGCACCACCTGCTCGATACCCTGCTCTCCATCCCCTCCCTGCTGCTGGCCATCATCATGGTGGCCATCCTGGGGCCGGGTCTGTTCAATACCCTGATCGCCATCACCCTGGCGCTGATCCCTCCCTTCATCCGGGCCACCTATAACGCGGTCCACACCGAGATGCAGAAGGAGTACATCATCGCCAGCCGGCTCGATGGCTCTCCCCCCTTGCGCATCATGCGGCTGGCCATTTTGCCGAACATCGTCGAGACCCTGGTGGCCCAGACCACCCGCACCCTGTCGGCAGCCATCCTCGACATCTCGGCGGTGGGCTTTCTCGGCCTCGGCGCCCAGTCACCACAACCGGAATGGGGCGCCATGCTGGCCGACTCGAGCGATCTCATCTATCTCGCCCCCTGGACCGTGACCCTGCCGGGCATGGCCATCCTGTTCAGTGTGCTGGTCACCAACCTGGTGGGTGAAGGCATTCGCGAAGCGCTCAAAGAGGGGAATGACTGATGCAATGCTCTGTGCCCAAGATAGGCATGCTCACCCTTGTCCCCTGCCCATTCCTGTACGGCGTGCAGGTCAACCCATCGCTGGTGGGTGAAGGCACTCGCGAAGCACTCAAAGAGGGGAACGACTGATGCCTCTGCTCGATATACGCAACCTCACCATCGAGATCGACACCCCGCAGGGCAAGGTCAAGGCGGTGGACAAGGTGAGCCTGACCCTGGCCGAGGGGGAGATCCGCGGCCTGGTGGGCGAATCCGGCTCCGGCAAGAGCCTGGTAGCCAAGGTGATCGTCGGCATCCAGAAGGACAACTGGACGGTGCGCGCCGACCGGATGCGCTTCAACGACATGGACTTGCTGACCATGGCGCCTCGCGAGCGGCGCCGCATCATGGGCCGCGAGATCGCCATGATCTTCCAGGACCCCATCAGCTGTCTCGACCCCTCCGAGGAGATCGGTACCCAGCTGGAAGAGGCGATCCCGACCGACTCCTTCGAAGGGCAGTTCTGGCAGCGCTTCCAGTGGCGCAAGAAGAAGGCCATCGCCTTGCTGCACCGGGTCGGCGTCAAGGATCACCGCAAGGTGATGCGGGCCTACCCTCACGAGCTGTCGGACGGCATGTGCCAGAAGGTGATGATCGCCATGGCGATTGCCAACCAGCCGCGCCTGCTGGTGGCGGACGAACCCACCAGCGCCATGGAGTCCACCACTCATTCGCAGATCCTGCGACTGCTGGACAAGATGAACAAGCTGGGCAACACCACCATCCTCATCATCAGCAACGACATCGCCGCCATCGCCAACCTGACCGATACCATCAACGTGATGTATTGCGGCCAGATGGTGGAGGTGGGTACCCGGGAGCAGATCCTGGAGACGCCGCACCACCCCTATACCGATGCGCTGCTCAAGTCGATCCCCGACTTTGACAAGCTGGTGCGCCACAAGTCGCGCCTGGAAACCCTGCCCGGCGTGATCCCGCCGCTGCAGCACCTGCCCATCGGATGCCGGCTCGGCCCCCGCTGCCCCTATGCCCAGAAGCAGTGCGTGCAGACCCCGCTGATGAGCAAGATCAAGGGGCACCAGTTCAGCTGCCACTTCCCGTTGAACATGGAAGAGCCCAAAAAGTGAATTCAATCCCGTATCAGAGCGTGGCTACATGCCCTCTCACCAAGGAGCCAGGACAGTGATCGAACCCTCCCTGTTGCAGGTCAGGGGCCTGTGCAAGACCTATCAGAACCGCACCGGCCTGTTTCGACGCCGGGCGGTGGAAGCCATCAAACCGCTCTCCTTTGATCTCGAGGTGGGCCAGACCTTGGCCATCGTCGGCGAGGCCGGCTCCGGCAAGAGCACCCTGGCCCGCATTCTGGCGGGCATGATCGAGCCGAGCGGGGGCGAGATCGCCATCGAGGGGCAGCCGATGATCCACGGCGACTATCAGACCCGCTGCAAGCTGCTGCGGATGATCTTCCAGGACCCCAACTCCTCCCTCAACCGCAAGATCCGGGTCGGCCAGATCCTAGAGACGCCGCTGCGCCTCAACACCGAGATGACCGAGGAGGAGCGCCGCGACAAGGTGGTGCAGACCCTGCGCATGGTGGGCATGCTGGCGGACCACGCCCTCTTCTATCCGCAGATGCTCTCCGCCGGTCAGCAGCAGCGGGTGGCGTTGGCACGGGCGCTGATCCTCAACCCCAAGATTGTGGTGGCCGACGAGGCGCTCTCTACCCTGGATATCTCGGTGCGCTCCCAGATCATCAACCTGCTGCTGGAGATGCAGGAGACCATGGGGCTGAGCTATGTGCTGGTAGCCAACGATCTGGGGGTGGTGAGCCACATCAGCGACGAGGTGCTGGTGATGCACGAAGGACGGGTGGTGGAGCGCGGCAAGACCCTCAAGGTGTTCGCCGATCCCCAGCACGAGGTGACCCGGCGCCTTATCCAGAACTACAACAACGAATACCGCCGTTGATCCCCACCCGGCGGCTCGCCGCCGGCTCTTGCCCGCCGCTTTCACGCCTGAAAAAGAGACAAAAAAATCCCGGCTCAGGGGCCGGGAATTGCGCTCAAAAATGAATGCGTCGCTCGTAGTAGGAACGCTGCAATGGTAGGCAGCGCCCTGCCCGTCAACAACTGTCAGATCTGACAGGAAGACCGCTATGGAACCGGAACTGCGGATCCGGCGAGCGGATCAGCTCCGCCTCCACCTGGCCGAAGAAGGCCACCCGTTCACTGATGTCCTCCCCCGCATATTGTTCGGCCAGCGCCAGATAGTCCTGGTAGTGGCGCGCCTCGGAGCGCAGCAAGGAGACGTAGAAACGGCCCAGCTCCTCGTCCAGATGGGGCGCCAGCTTGGCAAACCGCTCGCAGGAGCGCGCCTCGATATAGGCGCCGATGATCAGCTTGTCGACGATGGTGGCGGGCTCGTGGGTGCGCACATGCTGCATCAGGTTCCGGGCATAGCGGGAGGCGGTCACCGGACCATAGGGAATGTCGCGGGCCTGCATGATCTCCAGCACCTGCTCGAAGTGGTGCAGCTCCTCCTGAATGAGCCGCACCATGGGAAACAGCAACGGATTGCGGGACAGCTCCTCGAACACGGTGCGATCAGACTCCCCCATGCTGCGCTTGCCCAGGATCTCGGCTTTCTCCGGGATGGCATCCAGCTCCCGATAGAACTCCAGCTTGGGCAACAGATGACGCTTGCCCTTGGGCAGACAGTAGCGGCGCACCAGGCTGTGGGCGGTGAGCGCGGCCTTGTTCTCGCAGTTGGCGTGATCGATGAGCAGGGTCGGCAACCAGGCGGGATCCCGCGCCATCTCGATCCACGCATCCGGGGTCTCGCAGTGCAAAAACTGGCGCACGGGGGCTAGCAGGTCATCCATCTGAATTCTCGTCTGTTCGGGTTGATACGGCGGCGGCCCATGCTAGCGGATCCCGCCGCCACTGCCCATAGCTGCGGATACAAACGCTGCTTTTTCAAGCAGATGCGGGCCCTTTTTAGCGAGCGGAAACAACAATGGGGGCCAAGGCCCCCATCTCGTTGCAACACCCCAGCGTGGAAAACGTTTAACTGCCTTCGTTAAAAATTTCCAGGTTGCTGGTGCCTTCCTGCCACTCGCGCACCGCCTTGTTGTCATCGCTGCGCATGGCGTTGAGGTGGTCGAGGTAGGATTGATCCACGTCGGAAGTGACGTAATGGCCGTTGAACACCGAGGTCTCGAAGTGGCGCAGCTCGGGGTTGATCTCCCGCACCGCCGCTTCCAGATCTTCCAGATCCTGGAAGATGAGGCCGTCGGCGCCGATCAGCTTGCACACCTCTTCCACTTCCCGGCCGTGGGCGATCAGCTCGTTGGCGGTGGGCATGTCGATGCCGTAGACGTTGGGGAAGCGAATTTCCGGCGCCGCCGAGGCGAAGTAGACCTTGGCTGCCCCCGCTTCACGGGCCATCTGGATGATCTGCTCGGAAGTGGTGCCACGCACTATGCTGTCGTCCACCAGCAACACCTTCTTGCCCTTGAACTCGGAGCTGATGGCATTGAGCTTGCGGCGCACCGACTTCTTGCGCTGGGTCTGGCCCGGCATGATGAAGGTACGGCCGATGTAGCGGTTCTTCACGAAGCCCTGACGGTACGGCAAGTCGAGGGTGTGGGCGATCTCCAGCGCCACGTCGCAGGAGGTCTCGGGGATGGGGATGACCACGTCCACGTCGAGATCTTCCCACTCGCGGGCAATCTTCTGGCCCAGCTTGCGACCCATGTTGAGGCGGGCGGCATAGACCGACACCTTGTCGATGCACGAATCGGGGCGAGCGAAGTAGACATATTCGAAGATGCAGGAGCTCATCTGCGGGTTCTCCGCACACTGCTCGGAGAAGAGCTGGCCCTGCTCGGTGATGTAGATGGCCTCCCCCGGCGCGACGTCGCGCACCGTCTCGAAACCGATGGCGTCAAGCGCCACGCTCTCGGAGGCGAGCATGTACTCCACCTGCCCCTGCTCGTCGACCCGGCGGCCGAGGATCAGCGGGCGAATGCCGTTGGGATCGCGAAAACCGATGAGACCGTGGCCGATCACCAGGGAGACCACGGCATAGGCGCCGCGGATCTGCTGGTGCACCTTGCGCACCGCCGAGAAGATGTCTTCCGGGCGCAGCGCCATCTTGTCACAGAGATCCAGCTCGTGCGCCAGCACGTTCAGCAGCACCTCGGAGTCCGAGGTAGTGTTGATGTGGCGACGGGCCACCTTGAACTGCTGCTCCTTGAGCTCCTTGGCGTTGGTGAGGTTGCCGTTGTGGGCCAGCACCATGCCGTAGGGGGAGTTCACGTAAAAAGGTTGGGCTTCAGCGGCACTGGAGCTGCCTGCGGTGGGATATCTGACATGTCCTATGCCGATATGCCCTTTCAAGCGCTGCATGTGACGCACTTCAAACACGTCCTTCACCAGGCCGTTGGCCTTGCGTTGCCGGAAGTTTCCACTGTCAATGGTCACGATCCCGGCGGCATCCTGTCCCCTGTGCTGCAACACCGTCAAGGCGTCGTAGAGGGCCTGATTGACGGGGGTGGTGCCAACTATACCGACAATACCACACATGTCTTTGCTACCTCGAAGTCACTATACCTGTTTAAGAAAACTCGATGAGTTCAGCATGAACCCGAAAAACCACTGGATGACCGGCTTGAACTCGGGCACCAGCTTGGACGCCGTCCACCAGTCGCTCTGGGAGAGATTGGTGAAGGTATCCATGAAAAAAAGCAGGGCACTGACGATCAGTACCCCGCGAATAGCGCCAAAACAGATGCCAAGCACCCGATCGGTCCCGGACAGCCCTGTCTTGTCCACCAGCAGCCCCACCACGTAGTTCACCACGCTGCCGAGGATCAGGGTCGCCACGAACAGGGCGGCGATGGCCAGGCCGTTGCGCACCAGCGGGTCGCTGAACGAGGTGAAGTAGATGGCGAGATCCGAATAGAAATGGCTGGCGATGAAGAAGGCGACGAACCAGGTGACAAGAGACATGGCCTCCTTGACGAAGCCGCGCACCAGGCTGATGAGAGCAGAGAAACCGACGATGCCGATGATGGCGTAATCAATCCAGACCATAGAAAAAGATGTCCTGCGAAATTGCGGCGCAGTCTAACAAAAACGATTGCGCAATGCTTGATAAAAATGTGTTAACGGTTCAAACAGGCGGCGAACCAGCGCATTCACGGCCCATTGAAACGGTTGACCGACGCCAGAATGCACAACGCCATGGCATGCCATGGCGTTGTCGTCTGCAATGAGCGCTTACCCGATGTGGGTCAGGCCGCCCATGTAGGATTGCAGCGCCGCCGGGATGGCGATGCGGCCGTCTTCCTGCTGGTAGTTCTCGATCACCGCCACCAGGGTGCGACCCACCGCCAGGCCGGAGCCATTCAGGGTGTGCAGCAGCTGCGGCTTGCCATCGATGCGCACGCGAGCCTGCATGCGGCGAGCCTGGAAGTCGGTGCAGTTGGAGACGGAGGAGATCTCGCGGTAGGTGTTCTGGGCCGGCAGCCACACTTCCAGATCGTAGGTCTTGGCCGCGCAGAAGCCCATGTCACCAGTGGAGAGCGCCATCACGCGATACGGCAACTCCAGCAGCTGCAGCACCTTCTCGGCATGACCCGCCATCTCTTCCAGCGCTTCCCAGGATTTCTCCGGGTGCACCAGCTGTACCATCTCGACCTTGTCAAACTGGTGCATGCGGATGAGGCCACGGGTATCACGACCGTAGGAGCCCGCTTCTGAACGGAAGCAGGGGCTGTGGGCGGTCATCTTGATGGGCAGTTCCTGCTCGTCAAAGATCTCGTCGCGGGCCATGTTGGTGAGCGGCACTTCGGAGGTCGGGATCAGGGAGAACTTGCGTACCTTGCCCTCTTCTTCCCCTTCGCCGTCGATGCCGGTATTGAACAGGTCTTGGGAGAACTTCGGCAGCTGGCCGGTACCGTACAGGCTGTCCGGGTTGACCAGATAGGGCACGTAGCACTCGGTGTAACCGTGCTGCAGGGTGTGCAGGTCCAGCATGAACTGGGCCAGCGCGCGGTGCAGACGGGCAATCTGGCCCTTCATCACCACGAAGCGGGAGCCGGAGAGCTTGACGCCGTTCTTGAAGTCAACGCCCTTGGCCGCTTCCCCCAGATCGATGTGATCGCGTACCGGGAAGCTGAACTCGCGCGGGGTGCCCCAGCGGCGCACTTCCACGTTGTCGTTCTCGTCACGGCCAACCGGGGTGGTGTCGCTCGGCAGGTTGGGGATGGCGTCCGCGATGACCTTCAGCTCGGCCAGCAGGGCATCCAGCTCGACCTTGCTGGTCTCGAGCTCTTCGTTGATCTTGGTGACCTCGGCCTTGAGCGGTGCAACATCTTCGCCGCGACGGGCAGCCTCACCGATGGATTTGGAGCGGGCGTTGCGCTCGGCCTGCAGCTCCTGGGTACGGGACTGCAGATCCTTGCGTTTCTCTTCCAGAGCATTGACAGCCGCTACGTCCAGAACGTAGCCACGTGTCGCCAGAC
Organism: Aeromonas sp. FL131; assembly: GCF_049860615.1. NCBI lineage: Bacteria > Pseudomonadati > Pseudomonadota > Gammaproteobacteria > Aeromonadales > Aeromonadaceae > Aeromonas > Aeromonas sp. FL131. Next base: position 1,404,897 of record NZ_CP187595.1, on the reverse strand, counting down.
GAGCGGCAGCTTCGGCGATATCGCTGCGCAGATATTTGGGATCCAGCATGGTTTACCTACTTTTTTAAAATGGGATCTGGGCCTGAGTCATCATGACGGGCTGGAAAACAGATCCGGAAGTTAACATCGGTTGGCGCACCCCTGTCGTCTTTCAGAATCGGGCCTATGGTGAGCAGGCCTTCGAAATCAAGAAGATGGCACCAGGCCAAGACAAGCGGGGTCAGAGGGCCAGTGTATCAGACCGCCCCCCCGCCCGAACAGGGACTATTGCGCCCGTTTTGCCCTGTTTTCCGGGGGATGACGACCTGGATCAAATCGGCTGACCAATTAACGCGCAACCCAGCAAGACAGACCCGGGAGAGGCTCGCTACCAGCCGCCATTGCATCACTATTTGTCCCGTTGCCGCGGGCTCTGCCGATCCAGCTCATGCAGATAGTCGAGCTTCTGGGCTATCTGCTTCTCCAGCCCACGCTCGGTGGGCTGATAGTACTGCTTGCCGGCCAGCTCGGGCGGGAAGTACTGCTCGCCGGCAGCATAGGCACCGGGCTCGTCGTGGGCGTAACGGTACTCGGCGCCATAGCCCAGCTCGCTCATCAGCTTGGTCGGTGCGTTGCGCAGGTGCGGCGGCACCTCGAAATCCGGCAGGTTCTTGGCATCGTGAAGCGCCGCCTTCCAGGCGGTGTAGACCGCATTGCTCTTGGGCGCACAGGCGAGGTAGACGATCGCCTGGGCGATGGCCCGCTCCCCTTCCGCCGGCCCGATGCGGTGGAAACAATCCCAAGCCGACAGGGCGACCTGCATGGCACGGGGATCGGCATTGCCCACATCCTCGGAGGCAATCGCCAGCAGCCGGCGCGCAATATAGAGCGGATCGCAACCGGCGCTCACCATGCGGGCATACCAGTAGAGCGCCGCATCCGGCGCCGAGCCGCGAATGGATTTGTGCACCGCCGAGATGAGGTCGTAGAAGTGATCGCCCCCCTTGTCGAAGCGCGCCACGTGCTCCCCCACCACGGCGGCCAGCAGGGTGCTGTCGATAAGCTTCTGGCCGCTGCCGTCGGGCTCGGCCATGTCAGCCAGCAGCTCCAGGTAGTTGAGGGACTTGCGCCCGTCCCCATCCACCGCCTTGGCCAGCGCCTCCTTCACCCCGGGGGCGAAGGTCAGCGCCGGATCATTGAGCCCGCGAGCGTCCTGCATCGCCTGATCGATCAGGGTGAGGATGTCCTCCTCCTCCAGCCGTTTGAGCAGATAGACCCTGGCCCGGGAGAGCAGCGCGTTGTTGAGTTCAAACGAGGGGTTTTCGGTGGTGGCGCCGATGAAGGTGATGGTGCCGTCTTCGATGTGAGGCAGGAACACGTCCTGCTGGCTCTTGTTGAAACGGTGCACCTCGTCCACGAACAGGATGGTGCGCACCCCGCGCCAGCTGTTCTCCTTGGCCTTGTCGATGGCGGCGCGGATCTCCTTGATGCCGGAGGTGACCGCCGAGAGCCGCTCGACCTCCGCCTGGCAGTAGTGAGCCATCAGTTCGGCCAGCGTGGTCTTGCCGGTGCCGGGAGGCCCCCACAGGATCATGGAGTGGCAGTGGCCGGCCAGGATCGCTTTGCGCAGGGGCTTATCAGGCCCCAGAATATGTTGCTGACCGATATACTGCTCGAGGGTTTGCGGCCGCATCCGGGCCGCCAGCGGACGAAAGTCCGACGAGAAATCCAGCGACAAGTTGCTCATCTGTTTTGACCGTTCAATATCACGCACACAGCCATGGAAAAACGGCCCGACCAGACATCCAATAAGAAGTTACTCATCTGTGTTGACCCCCAGCGTCACGCCCGTTGCCATTGGCAGACGGGCCGACCAGAAATCCAGCGACCGTCTGCTCATCAGCGCTGATCGTCCAGCGCGACCCCCTTCGGGATCTTGAAGACAAATTCGTTGCCCTTGAGCACCGGCTTGCGGTTGAAGTTGCTCAGAGTGAACTCGCTCCACTGGCCCTGGGCCTCTTTCACGTCGAAGCGGCTGATGTTGTTCTGCCTGTCGAAGGTGATGCGGAAGGAGGCGATCAGCTCGTCCTGGTTGCGACTGGTGACGGTGTAAACATCCCCTTCCTGGGTCACGTCATAGTTCTTCCAGAGGCTGTTGTCGTTGCCGGCGATCAGCACGAAGGGGGTGTTGAGCACGGCATCTTTCATCTTGAGGGCGGTCACCTGCTCGACGAAGGGATCATAGACCCAGACATCCTTGCCATCGGCCACGATCAGGCTCTCGTCCGGCGAGGTGGTGTGCCAGTTGAAGCGATTGGGGCGCTGCACCAGCAGATCGCCGCCGGCGCGCTGCAGCTCCTTGCCCTTGCTGTCATAGACGGTCTGGGCAAACTTGGCGGAGAAGAGGCTCACCCCCGCCAGCTTCTGCTTGAGATCGCTGGCCGCGTCGGCCCACACCTGGCTGCTGGCAACCAGCAGCACAGTGCCCATCAACAGTTGTTTTTTCATCATGCTTTTCATAACGACTATCTCGATAAAAGGCCACGCCCGCAGGGGGCATGGCCAGGATGATAGAGGGGTGAGGCTTAGTCCCGTACCGGTGGCGGGGCCAGCACGTCGCGCTGACCATTGCCGCCCGGGGCGCTGACGATACCCTGGTTTTCCATCTGCTCGATGAGACGGGCCGCCCGGTTGTAACCGATCTTGAACTTGCGCTGCACGCTGGAGGTCGAGCCGCGGCGCGACTCCACCACGAAGGCCACCGCCTCGTCGAACAGGGGGTCGAGCTCTTCGTCGTCACCACCGCCATATTCGCCGCTACCGCCCTCGCCGCCGGATTCACCGGAGAGGATCTCCTCGATGTAGTTCGGCTCGCCGCGCAGTTTCCAGTCCGCCACCACCTTGTGCACCTCGTGGTCGTCGACAAAGGCGCCGTGCACCCGGGTCGGGTTGGAGGTACCGGCCGGCATGTAGAGCATGTCGCCCATGCCGAGCAGGGATTCGGCGCCGCCCTGATCGATGATGGTACGGGAGTCGATCTTGCTCGACACCTGGAACGAGATACGGGTCGGGATGTTGGCCTTGATGAGACCGGTAATGACATCCACCGACGGACGCTGGGTCGCCAGGATCAGGTGGATACCGGCCGCCCGCGCCTTCTGGGCGATACGGGCGATCAGCTCCTCCACCTTCTTGCCGACGATCATCATCATGTCGGCAAACTCGTCCACCACCACGACTATATGGGGCAGCTTTTCCAGCTCAGGCGGCATCTGATCCATGGAGTCGCCTGGACGCCACAGCGGATCCAGCAGGGGTTCTCCCTCCTCGATGGCCGCCAGCACCTTGTCGTTGTAGCCCTTGAGGTTGCGCACCCCGACCGCCGACATCAGCTTGTAGCGACGCTCCATCTCGCCCACGCACCAGCGCAGGGCGTTGGCGGCGTCCTTCATGTCGGTCACCACCTCGGTCAGCAGATGGGGGATCCCCTCGTAGACCGACAGCTCCAGCATCTTGGGGTCGATCATGATGAAGCGCAGATCGTCCGGCGTCGACTTGTAGAGCATGGAGATGATCATGGTGTTCACCCCCACCGACTTACCGGAGCCGGTGGTACCGGCCACCAGCAGGTGGGGCATCTTGGCCAGATTCACCACCACGGGTTCGCCGGCAATGTCCTGACCCAGCCCCATGGTGAGCGGGTTGCGGCTGCCCGAGAACGCCTCGCAGTCGAGGGTCTCGCGCAGGTAGACGGTCTGACGCACCCTGTTGGGCAGCTCGATCCCGACGAACGTCTTGCCCGGGATCACTTCCACCACCCGCACGCTGCTGGCCGACAGAGAGCGGGCCAGATCGCGGGAGAGGTTGGTGATCTTGCTCGCCTTCATGCCAGGCGCCAGATCCAGCTCGAAACGGGTGATGACGGGGCCCGGATAGACACCCACCACCTTGGCCTGCACGTTGTAGTCGGCCAGTTTCGCCTCCACCAGTCGGCCCATGCGCTCCAGCTCATCCTTGCTCATCATCTGGGTCTTGGCGGGCGGACGGTCCAGCAGCTCGATGCTGGGCAAGGGTGGCAGCCCAGGTTGCAGGCGGCGCTTGGGCTTGCCGGGCGTGGGAGCCGCCGGTGCTGGCGCCTCCTCATCTCCTTCCGCCCAAGGCAGATCCAGATCATCGTCCTCGTCATCGGCCGTGACCAGGGCAGGCTGATGACGGGCACCGTTGGTGGCTGCTCGCTTGGCCTTGGCCACCGGGGCCGGCTCGTCATCTTCATCGTCAAACTGCGGGTCGAACTGGAAGGTATCTTCATCAAGCTCGGGCAGCCATTCATCGGACTTGGCCTTCTGGCTCTTGGCGCTGGCCTTTTCCTTGGGACGACGGGTCCAGCTGGAGTGCGGTTCATCTTCCTCGTCATCGAGCTCGATGGCCCCCACGCCCCCTTCCAGCAAGGGATCCGGTCCCTCAACGCGAGGCTGGCGCCAGCCACCGGTCAGCCAGCGGCCGAGGGTGGTGGGAAAATGGTAAACGGCGCTGACCGAACCGGTGCAGGCGGCGCCGATCCGCTCGACGATGGTCAGCCAGGACCAGCCGGTGAACAGGGTGATGCCGGTGGCCACGAAGCAGAGCAGCATCAGGTTGGCACCGACTCCGCCAAACAGCGGCACCACGGCGGAGGAGATCACGTCCCCCACCAGGCCGCCGGCGGAAAAATTCTGCAGATCATTGAAGTTCATGCTGGCGATGGCGGACATGCCTAGCACAGTCAGCACGAAACCGACGATGCGCACCGACAGGGTGAGGTAATCCACATCAAGCAGCCGGCTTGGACGCCAGAACAGGCTCCAGCCCAGCAGCACGACCAGGGGAGGAACCAGATAGGAAAACGCCCCGAAGGTAAACATGGTGATGTCGGCGAGCCAGGCCCCCGCGCTGCCGGCGAGGTTTTTCACCTCCCCTTGCCAGGAGGTCTGGGACCAACCGGGATCGGCGGGGTGGTAGGACAACAGGGCAAGCAAGAGATAGGCAGCCATCAGGGTGATGGCGATCAAGACGGCTTCGAAGATCCGTTGTGTACCTGATAAAGGAGTAAACAGCTTTTTATCGGCCAAACTCCGGCTCCTTTCTGAAAACATGTAATGCAGGGGGATAAGGGGGCCTAGTATCCCTGAAAAGCCCACCGGTTGTCAGCCAGTGCCTGGCGTGGCGGCCATATTCACAACCAACTCGATAAGAAGAAACGAGCGGACCGGCCGCTCGTTTCTGAATGTCGTGACTTGTCGCAAGGCTGGCAAGCCACAGCATAACCCGACTCAACGGGTGCTGATCACCAGACGACTGCTCTGTTTGACCTCTTCCATCACCACATAGGTGCGAGTGTCGTTGACACCGGGCAGACGCAGCAGGGTTTCCCCCAGCAGACGGCGATAGGCCGACATGTCGCTGACTCGGGTCTTGAGCAGATAGTCGAAATCGCCGGAGACCAGATGGCACTCCTGGATCTCCTCGAGCACCTGAACAGCCTTGTTGAACTGTTCAAACACATCGGGGGCACCGCGATTGAGGGTAATTTCCACGAATACCAGCAGAGACGCGTCCAGATAATGAGGGTTCAGAATGGCGGCATACCCTTCGATATACCCTTGTCGCTCGAGGCGACGAACCCGTTCCAGACACGGTGTAGGACTCAGGCCAACTCGTTTGGACAACTCAACGTTCGAAATTCTGCCATCCTTTTGCAGCTCATTCAGAATGTTGCGGTCAATCCTGTCCAAATCCTTTAGCCGACTCTTAGCTTCCATCATTTATTCCATCCTTTGGCTATTTTTTGGTAAGAATCACCAGTCATTTTATAATTATGGTCACAAATCCTGTCAATACCTGAATATGCAAGGCGCAAATGTTGCCAAACTAGCTTGCAACATAAACCACCAATCGATAGTCGAGGGATAGCATGATTATCGGTGTACCTAAAGAAATAAAAAACCATGAATACCGCGTAGGCATGGCTGTGGCCAGTGTACGTGAACTGACAGCACGAAACCATACTGTTTTCGCCCAAAGCGGCGCAGGAAGCGGCATTGATTCAGGTGGTGCAGATTATCGCGCTGCCACTGTCGCTATTTTGTCCTGCATTGCAGCAATTTTCACCGCGGCCGGCGTATCCATCAGACTCAAAACATAACGCCCCCCCCTCCCTGCGTCTTCGTCACAACTGCCCGGCAATGATTTGGCATTCCCCCTGCAAGATAACGGGAGGTCGCCATCGTGAATGTGCCCACCAGGAGAGCGGCCACCCCAGCGAAATCCTCCCTCATGTCAGTGCGCGGCCTGAGAATGTGTGCCCCCCCCTCATGGGGCGGGCTTGGCCTGAGGTGCTGTATTACAAAGCACCGGCAGCGAGGGCTACTGCGCCAAAACTTGTCAATCGCGTCTAGATCGCCGCCACACCAGCGGACAGGATCAGCCGAGCGGGCTACGCCCGCTGGCATACACGGCTGCAAACGCCCTTCCCCACCTCATCAATAGAAATGCGCACCACGTCCGGCAAGCGCCAGCGGATACCAAGCGCCACCTCTCACATCACCATGGAGTGAGAGCCATTTTGCTCCTTATCAAGGTGCACCAGACCCGGTTGAGGAGCCTTCCGCGACAGGGCATGTTTTCAGCCCTTTCTTACCCCCCACCCACCCCGCCAGCCGATTGATACAATCGACTCACTGGCCTTTGACCCCTTATCACGAATTACCTACAATCGCGCAAACTCATCACGTCTCGGAAATCACATCATGAGCCAAGTCACTCATAGCAAACTGCTGATCCTGGGGTCAGGCCCGGCGGGCTACACTGCCGCCGTCTATGCCGCCCGTGCCAACCTCAATCCGCTGCTCATCACCGGCATGCAGCAAGGCGGTCAGCTGACTACCACCACCGAAGTGGAGAACTGGCCCGGTGACCCCGAGGGTCTGACCGGTCCGGCCCTGATGGAGCGCATGAAAGAGCATGCGGAGAAGTTCGACACCCGCATCCTGTTCGATCACATCAATGAAGTGCAGCTGACCCAGCGTCCGTTCCGCCTCAAGGGCGACAACGGCGAATACACCTGTGATGCGCTGATCATCGCCACCGGTGCCTCCGCCAAGTACCTGGGCCTGCCTTCCGAAGAGGCCTTCAAGGGCCGCGGCGTCTCCGCCTGCGCCACCTGTGACGGCTTCTTCTATCGCAATCAGGAAGTGGCCGTGGTCGGCGGCGGCAACACCGCCGTGGAAGAGGCGCTCTATCTGGCCAACATCGCCAAGAAGGTGCACCTCATTCACCGTCGCGACGAGTTCCGCGCCGAGAAGATCCTGATCAAGCGTCTGCACGACAAGGTGGCCAGCGGCAATATCGTACTGCACACCCACCAGACTCTGGACGAAGTGCTGGGCGACGACATGGGGGTGACCGGTGTGCGTCTGCGCAACACCCAGAACGACACCACCACCGACCTGCCACTGATGGGCGTCTTCATCGCCATCGGTCACCAGCCCAACACCCAGATCTTCGCCGACCAGCTGGATATGCAGAACGGCTATCTGAAGGTGCGTGGCGGCCTCGACGGCTTCGCCACCCAGACCAGCATCGAAGGGGTATTTGCCGCCGGTGACGTGGCTGACCACACCTACCGCCAGGCCATCACCTCGGCCGGTACCGGCTGTATGGCCGCCCTCGATGCCGAGCGCTATCTGGACGCGCAATAAGCACAAGGGATATAAAAGGCATGCCGCGAGGCATGCCTTTTTACTTTAAGGAGCCGGATGAAACAGAAAATATTGATAGTCGAGGACAGTCTGACCATTCGACGGATGCTGATCCAGGCCATTGCGCAGCAAACCGGGCTGGAGATCGATGCATTCGATACCCTGGAGGGTGCCCGCCACTGTCGGGGAGAAGAGTACGTGGTGGCATTGGTGGATCTGACCCTGCCGGATGCCCCCAGCGGGGAAGCGGTCAAGGTGTTGCTGGAGCGGGGCTTGCCGGTGGTGATCCTCACTGCCGATATCAGCGAGGAGAAGCGTGCAGCCTGGCTGGAGGCGGGAGTACTGGACTATGTGATGAAGGATTCACGCCACTCCCTGCAATACGCCGTCAGCCTGGTTCATCGCCTCTACCTCAACCAACGCATCGAAGTACTGGTGGTCGATGATTCACGCACCTCCCGCCACCGCACCATGGCCCAGTTGCGCAAGCAGCTGCTGCAGGTGCACGAGGCGAGCCACGCCCGCGAGGCCCTGGCCCAGCTCGAACAGAACCAGGCCATTCGGCTGGTGCTGGTCGACTACTATATGCCAGAAATTGACGGGATCAGCCTGGTGCGCATGCTGCGCGAGCGTTACAGCAAGCAGCAGCTCGCCATCATCGGCATCTCGGTGTCGGACAAGCGCGGCCTCTCCGCCCGCTACCTCAAGCAGGGCGCCAACGACTTCCTCAACCAACCGTTCGAACCGGAAGAGCTGCAATGCCGGGTCAGCCACAACCTGGAAGCGCTGGAGCAGTTCAACAGCATCCAGGAGTCGGCCAATCGCGACTACCTGACCGGGCTCTACAACCGGCGCTACTGGTTCAATGAAGGACAGAAATGGTTCGAGGAACACCAGCGTCAGGAGACGCCCCTTGCGCTGTGCGTGCTCGATGTGGATCACTTCAAGCAGGTGAACGATCACTGGGGTCATGCCATCGGCGATCAGCTGCTCTGCCACCTCACCCGGCTGCTCACCCAGTTCTTCCCCGATGCCATGATCGCCCGTTTTGGTGGCGAGGAGTTTGCCCTGATGGTGCCCCACTGCACCGTACCGGTGCTGCTCAAACGGCTGGAGGGGCTGCGCCAGCAGATGCGCCAGCAACCGCTGTCCAGGGAGACGCCGCTGTTTGTTCGCGCCAGTTTCGGGGTGATCAAGGTCGGGCGCGGTTCCATGGACGAGGCACTGAGCGAGGCGGATCGCCTGCTCTATCAGGCAAAGAACACCGGCCGTGACAAGATAGTGTCGCAGGACTCATCGGCCTGACGTTACCTCGCCAGATGTTCTCCGTGTAGTACCCGCCCGACAGCTTGCCCAGCCGGCAGCCCGTCGGGTCACTTCTCCCTCCTTGATGACCGCCTGAGCCAGCGCCTGCTTCAATAGGTCTTGTCGACCCGCACGCCATCGTCGAAATAGAGGATGCGCACCTTGTCGCCGTTCATGAACACCATGGCCGGATCGTAATCCTGAATGACGTTGACCAGCCCGTTTTGCTCGTTGCGAATAAGCAGCTCCACCAGCTTGTTCTCCACCACGCTGCCGCCCAATTGATACTGCTGCGCCGCGGCCGCCCCCGCCAATGCACCGACCGCAGTAGCAATTTCACGGCCATGACCGCCACCAAACTGGTTGCCAAGCAGCCCCCCCAGGACGGCGCCGCCCAAGGTTTTCCAGCCGGAGTGTTCTGACTCCAGAATCTGGCGCTGGGTGATGTTGCGCACCGTCTCGACCTGACCAAACACCACCTGATTCACGGGTCTTGCCGTATTGCGCTCGTAGACCTGCGCCCAGGCGGGCGCAGTGACAAAGCAAAACAAGCTGGATACTATCAGGATAATGGCCTTCATCTATGAACCTCGTTACCTTATGTCTCGCTATCTTACCCAATTGGATGATGAGCTGTGCTGGTTTCCCGACCCCGAGCATGCCCTGGAGGAACCCAACGGCCTGCTGGCGATCGGCGGGGATCTCTCCCCTGCCCGCCTGCTGGCAGCTTACCACAAGGGGATCTTCCCGTGGAATGAACCCCACCAGCCGCTGCTGTGGTGGTCACCGGATCCCAGAGGCGTCATCCGGCCTGAACAGCTGCATATCGGTCGCACTCTGCGTAAATTTATCCGTGGTACCTCATTCGATATTTCCATCGATCGCGCCTTTAATGAGGTTATAGCGGCCTGCGCCGCGCCCCGTCGCAGTGCCAGTGGAACCTGGATTAGCACACCCATGATCGACGCCTATCGACAATTGCACCGCCTTGGCCATGCCCACTCCATCGAGATCTGGCAGGAGGGCCAGTTGCAAGCCGGCCTCTATGGCCTCTCCCTCGGCCGGGTGTTCTGCGGCGAGTCCATGTTCAGTCGTATCGACAACGGTGCCAAACTGGCCATGGTGGCCCTCTGCCGGCACTTCGCCCGCCATGATGGCGCCTTGATCGATTGCCAGATGCAGAACGATTTTTTGGCCACCCTGGGAATAGAAGAGTGGCCGAGACGCCAATTTTTGACGACGCTGGCACAACTGAGCCGACAACCGCTGGCGGCCAATTGCTGGCAAACGGGGAGCATTCTGTTATGACCGAAGAAGTGATCCTCAAGGTAGGGCTGACCCCGAAGCACCAATGCAGCTATCTGGGTCATGAGCAGGAGCAATTGCTGGTGTTGATGGATCACAGCCTGCTCAATGCCAGCGGCTACGAACGGCTGCTGACGGCCGGCTTTCGGCGCAGCGGCAACGACATCTATCGTCCCCACTGCCCGGCCTGCAATGCCTGCCAGTCCCTGCGCATCCACAGCGAGCGCTTCGTGCCGAGCCGCAGCCAGAAGCGGATCCGCCAGCTCAATCAGGATATCGAACTGGTGCTCAGCTACGACGACAAGCCCGAGTACTATCAGCTCTATGAGCGCTACATTCGCGAACGCCATCATGACGGCAGCATGTATCCCCCCAGCCGCACCCAGTACAAGGGCTTCCTGCACTGTGACTGGATGCCGCCCCTCTATCTGGAAATGCGCAAGGATAACCGGCTCATCGGGGTCGCAACCACGGATCTGCTGCCCCATTCCCTCAGCGCCATGTACACCTTTTTCGACCCGGCCCATGCGGATCGTTCCCTCGGTACCTTCGCCATTCTGAGTCAGTTGGAACTGGCCAGAAGAACCGGTCGGAGCTGGCTATATCTGGGCTATCTGGTGGAGGAGTGCCGCAAGATGAATTACAAGCGCCAGTATCTGCCCCATGAACGGTTGATACAGGGGGAATGGAAAAATATCGACAGCAAGCCCGAGTAAACTTTACACATAGCCTTAAATCCGGCATGATCCAGCGGATTTTTTGTTGTGGCTTATCAAGAGGATTCAATGGCTAAAGAAGACAGTATTGAGATGCAGGGCACTATTCTCGAAACCCTGCCCAATACCATGTTCCGTGTGGAACTGGAGAATGGTCACGTGGTTATCGCTCATATTTCCGGCAAGATGCGCAAAAACTACATCCGTATCCTGACTGGGGACAAAGTAACGGTAGCTCTGACTCCGTACGATCTCTCCAAGGGACGTATTGTTTTCCGCTCTCGCTAAGCCAGGAATTCAGCAAAAAACCCCAACCTTCCGGTTGGGGTTTTTTGTGGTTTTCCAACAGCGTTAAGCTTAGTGGGAAACAGCTTCAACATTGACTTGATAGTCAAAGCTGAGGCTGTCATTTATCAACTCAACCTTCACTACCCCCCCATCGACCAAGGATCCGAACAGGATCTCATTGGCAAGGGGTTTCTTGAGGTGTTCCTGGATGACCCGTCCCATGGGTCTCGCTCCCATGGCCCTGTCATATCCCTTCTCGGCCAACCAGTGGCGGACACCCTCGGACACTTCAAGAGACACGCCCTTGGCATCCAGTTGTACCTGCAACTCGACGATGAACTTGTCGACCACCTGATGTATCACCTGCATATCCAAATGGTTGAACCAGATGGTGTGATCGAGCCGGTTGCGAAACTCCGGGCTGAACGTCTTGTTGATCACCGCCATGGCATCGTGGCTCATATCCTGTTGCTGGAAGCCGATGGATTTGCGCTGGGTCTCCTGCACGCCGGCGTTGGTGGTCATCACCAGGATCACGTTGCGAAAATCCGCCTTGCGCCCGTTGTTGTCAGTCAGGGTGCCGTTGTCCATCACCTGCAGCAGCAGGTTGAACACATCCGGGTGCGCTTTTTCGATCTCGTCCAGCAGTACCACTGAGTGCGGGTGCTTGAGTACCGAATCGGTCAGAAGTCCACCCTGCTCAAAGCCCACATAGCCGGGAGGTGCCCCGATCAGGCGAGAGACGGTGTGGCGTTCCATGTACTCCGACATGTCAAAGCGCAGCACCTCGACGCCAAGCGCCTTGCCCAACTGCTGAGTGACCTCGGTCTTGCCCACCCCGGTCGGGCCGGCAAACAAGAAGCAACCCACGGGGCGCCGCTCATTACCCAAGCCCGAACGTGACAAGCGAATGGAGTCGGTCAGCACCTCGATGGCCTTGTCCTGACCAAATACCACCATCTTGAGATTGCGCTCCAGATTCTTCAGCACCTCCTTGTCGGAAGAGGAGACTGATTTCTCCGGGATGCGAGCAATCTTGGCCACAATGGCTTCGATCTCCTGCACATTGATCACTTTCTTGCGCTTGCTCGCCGGCAGCAGCCGTTGTCCGGCACCGGCTTCGTCGATCACGTCGATCGCCTTGTCAGGCAGATGGCGGTCATTGATGTACTTGGCAGAGAGCTCCACCGCGGCGCGGATGGCCTTGACGGTATAGCGCACCCCATGGTGAGCCTCATAGCGGCTCTTGAGACCCATCAGGATGCGAGTGGTATCATCCACGCTAGGCTCGACGATATCGATCTTCTGGAAGCGACGCGCCAGAGCACGGTCCTTTTCAAAGATCTGGGAGTATTCCTGATAGGTGGTGGAGCCGACACAACGCAGCAAGCCATTGGAGAGCAGCGGCTTGATGAGGTTGGCCGCATCCAGCTGACCACCGGAGGCCGCCCCTGCCCCTATGATGGTGTGGATCTCGTCGATGAACAGGATCGCCCCTTCCTGGCGCTCGATCTGCTTGAGCAGCACCTTGAGGCGCTTCTCGAAATCACCGCGATATTTGGTCCCCGCCAGCAGCGAGCCCATGTCCAGGGAATAAATGGTGCTGCCCGCAATCACCTCGGGCACATCACCCTTGACGATACGATAGGCCAACCCTTCGGCGATGGCCGTCTTGCCCACCCCTGCTTCACCGACCAGCAAGGGGTTGTTCTTGCGACGGCGGCAGAGCACCTGGATGGTACGGTTAAGTTCCTGATCTCGTCCGATGAGCGGATCGATACGCCCTTCCAGCACCAGCTGATTGAGGTTGGTGGCAAAGCTTTCTATCTGGGCGGCAGACACATCGTCGTCGGACTCTGCATTGTTGCTGCTGTTGTCCGGCTTGCTGTCTTTGCGCACGCCATGGGAGAGGAAATTGACCACATCCAGTCGGCTGATCTCGGCCTTTTTCAGGAAGTAAGCGGCCTGGGACTCCTGCTCGCTGAAAATGGCAACCAGCACGTTGGCGCCACTGACTTCCGTGTTGCCCGATGATTGAACATGGAACACGGCGCGTTGCAGCACCCGCTGGAAGCCCAGTGTGGGCTGGGTTTCACGATCTTCATCATCACGGGGAATAAGCGGGGTTGTTTGACTGATGAATGCGCTGATCTCTTTGCGCATCAGCTCCACGTCAGCACCACAAGAACTCAGCGCCTCATGGGCTGAGCTGTTATCCAGCAGGGCTAACAACAGGTGCTCGACAGTCATGAATTCGTGGCGCTCGTCACGGGCCAGTTTGAAAGCCTCGTTCAGCGTCTTTTCTAGATCTTTATTCAACATAGGCACCTCCCCTAGTACAGCAACAATGTGGTGTCGTCATCGCCATCAAGTCATCAGATTCAAGCCTTTTCCATGGTACACAGCAGTGGATGTTCGTTGTTACGTGCATAGGTGTTGACCTGGACCACTTTGGTTTCGGCAATCTCGGCGGTGAACGTGCCACAGACTCCTTTACCACTATAATGCACGCTCAGCATCACCTGAGTGGCCTTGTCCAAATCCATACCAAAGAACTTTTGCAGCACCTCCACCACGAACTCCATCGGTGTGTAGTCGTCGTTGTTCAGGACGACCTTGTACATGGGTGGCGGTTGCAGCTTGGTTTTCTCTGCTTCTGCAATCTCTTCATTAGCAAAGAGTTCTTTCTGCTTGCTCATAATCGCGCTTTGGTACCTCTAGATTACTACCGCCTAACACAAGATTGTCAATAGACTTGTTAACCAGATCACATCAGTTGTTAACAACTCCTTGACTCGCTCAAAAGTTAGACTAGATTGGTTACTTGCTAATCGGCGCCCGTCTGCTATGGGCTATGTTACTAGTTATAAAGGGCTGGCGCAGGTTACTCAACGACTTCAAGGTAATCAATAAAAGGATGTAGATGTATGGCAACCGGAACAGTCAAGTGGTTTAACAACGCAAAAGGATTTGGGTTTATCTGTCCGGAAGGAGGTGGTGAAGATATCTTCGCCCACTACTCCACGATACAAATGGAAGGCTACAAGACGTTGAAAGCAGGTCAAGCAGTCAACTTTGAACTGCAGCAGGGGCCGAAAGGCAATCACGCCTCTGTCATTGTGCCAAACGAAGCACAGAACATGTAAGAGTCGAACTGGATAAATAAAAAAACCGGCAAGCCGCAAGGTTGCCGGTTTTTTTATTACTGCAATTCACAGGAGAAGTTCGTTCACCCGAGCAGACTACAAGGAAATCATTGCGCGTTGTCGTGATAGTCCTGACAGGCGCTCAGGGTATTTTCCATCAGGCTGGCAACCGTCATGGGGCCAACCCCGCCCGGCACAGGCGTGATGAAGGAGGCATGATTGCGCGCGGTCTCAAACTCAACGTCACCGACCAGAGAGCCGTCTGCCAACCGATTGATGCCCACGTCGATCACCAGCGCCCCCGGTTTGACCCACTCACCCGGAATGAAATTGGGTTTGCCAACTGCCACCACCAGCAGGTCAGCACGGCGAACCTGATCTTCCAGATCTTGAGTGAAACGGTGACAGGTAGTGGTAGTGCAACCTGCCAGCAGCAGCTCCAGCGTCATCGGCCGACCGACGATGTTGGAGGCCCCGACTACCACCGCATGCAGACCATGCGTTTTTACACCAGTCGCTTCAATCAGCGTCATGATGCCTTTGGGCGTACAGGGGCGCAGTGCCGGAATACGCTGTGCCAGCCGACCCACGTTGTAGGGATGGAAACCATCCACATCCTTGTCGGGGCGAATACGCTCCAATACCTGAGTCGTATCACAATGGGGCGGAAGCGGCAGCTGCACCAGAATACCGTCAACGTCTGCGTCTTCATTCAGCTTATCGATCAGTGCCAGCAACTCTTCCTGGCTCGCCGTCGTATCCAGATCGTAAGAGCGGGAGATAAAGCCTACCTCTTCGCAGGCGCGCCGCTTGCTGCCGACATAGACCTGCGAGGCAGGATCTACCCCGACCAGGATGACCGCCAAGCCCGGCGCCCGTTTTCCTTGTGCCAACCGCTGTTGGACTTGCGCTGCGACCTGATTGCGAATCGTTTGCGCAACCTGTTTTCCATCAATGATTTTGGCAGACATCGTTCTTCACTCACCATGTGTTCAACTGCCGCGCATTGTCGCATTTTTTTGCCACGGGTGTTAGCGGCTCTCGCATGGAGGGCAATAAGTAGGCATTTGAATTCATTGGTGGAAAAATTCGTTGACGCTGGCTTTCCCGCTTGGGTATGATGCCGGCCCGTTGCCCAGTACAGCCGCTGTCGCTATGCTGGAGACGAGATTTTCGGTGATTAGCGCAGCCCGGTAGCGCATCTGGTTTGGGACCAGAGGGTCAAAGGTTCGAATCCTTTATCACCGACCAGGTTTTTCGACATGCCGCCAGGCTTGTCGAGGCAATGCGCCCTTAGCTCAGTCGGATAGAGCAACGGCCTTCTAAGCCGTGGGTCGCAGGTTCGAATCCTGCAGGGCGCGCCATTGATGATATGTGTCTCCCCGATGCAAACATTGATGGATATTTTCAGTGGTGGCTGTAGCTCAGTTGGTAGAGTCCCGGATTGTGATTCCGGTTGTCGTGGGTTCGAGCCCCATCAGCCACCCCATTATCCCTTTCAGAAAACATCCAATCTTATCGATTTAAATCCGGTAGACATAAACCGCTCTCCCAATGTCCTAACCGTTGCTGCAAAAATGCCCGCAATGGGTCGCACAGGCGACACTCTAAAAGGCATAAGTATTGGTGCTGGAGGTCGCCAGCAACCCGTATCAGACCTTGTGGGTATCAAATTGGTATGAATCGGTGGGGTTAATGTAGCCAGACCTGGAGTGCTATTTGGAACACTACTCACCAGAGGTGACATCAGAGCAAAACAATAGAAAGACAACCCCCCTCCTAGCACATATTCAAGAAGGTTCTGAAATTGATACCGAAAGAAGCACACACTAGAGTAGCGTAAACAAGACACCGGCTTGAAGCCGGTGTCAGATGATTACTATATTTATACAAACTAGACCAACACTGATGATCTACATAACTGACTACTTTACTCCAAAATTAATATCAGAGCATAATAAAGAACCGCTTACTTCTTTATTTTTTTCATTTATATAAACAACTTCACAAAGATGATTACTATCATCACTATAAAGATAATTAATAAAGTCCCCCTTAATCAGGTATGACGTAGTTACCTTTCCACCTCTATAAATATATGCTTTTCTAGAATCAACCTTGGCGGGGTTAAAATTCATACACAAACCATCATTCTCCTCATATTTAGCGCCAACTAGAAAAACATTTCCATTTCTGCTCATCTTGGTCTCAAAGGATATTGTTTTTTTATTTTCATAATAAACTACCCAAGGAGATTTTTTATAGCGTTTACAACTATCTCCGGAGATAATTAAATACTCATAATCACCAGCAATAAGAGACTCTTTACTTTCATACACTTTATTTAAAGTCGTATTTTTATCTCTATATGAGACGATAGCAAGATAATCATTTTTACCACTAATAAGACGAGATGTATCAATATCACTAATCTGTCTAGATATTTTATCAGAAAATGATGCTATATAGCTCTCAACATTTCCATACCCATTTACTATCTTTTTTTCTAGACCACAAAACCCTGTTTTATCATAAATTCCATTTTTATTGCTTTTAAATTCTATATAAATACAATCAATGTAAAAATCATCATTATGATATATTAATGTCGCATAAGATGAAAAACTATTCAATGAGTTACTATCATTGACAATAGCCGGTTTACCATTAAAAAAATCGAACCACCGTTCTGAATTACCAGAGCTATTTTCATCAAAATCAAACGATTTTTTCACCTCACCATTCATTACATAAACTTCCCCATCATCCTTACTATACTTTATTTCATGAGATGAAGCCCCAAAAGATACAAAAAGCAATAATAACATACGTAACATATCAGAATTCCTTTGAAGCTATAGATGTTACTTCTAACAGTGATTGAAATTTTTCTGCATAAGATGCAATCAATGCAGCAGCATCATTGCCATTTATTATTTTTCTTGCGGAAACATAGTTCATCGATGACTCATTGATATAATCATCCAACGATGAGCCAGTAAAAATCCCTTCCTCCATTCCCCATATCATAATCGAAACTGCATAGTCAAAATCGGCGGCCTTCTCAGGGAAGTTAACAAAATCAATACCAATATTGTCTTTTGCTCTCTGATAATTTTTTTTCCATGTAAGATGAACACAGCCTCGGCCTCTGTATTTATATCCATCACCTTCCACCGTGTTTCCATTTAATATTGCTCGTTCTCTACGTTTAGGCGTATCAGCTAATATTGGGTCATACTTATCAAAATAGCTAACTGAACCTACTTCAGGTTTCTCACTAAAGTACTCACCGGAAACAAAATGATATGTCTCATGCCTAGCAGTTGCTAACATATAGGCAATCTGATAAAGATTAGCCTTGTACAAGCTATTATTTGCATAGTATTTATTAATGTTAGCTATAAGCTTTCGGAGGTTTTTTTCAGACTGAGAAGATAGGGCCGGAGTTCCTGCTGAAAAACTCATATGCATTTCTTTATATTTCAGAACAAATTCATCGACATTTATCAACCAATCAAATCCCTCCTCCTTTATAACCATCTTCATTGGTGAAAAATGCCAGACCGCCTTATCAAGCTTTAACTTGGCAGCACTCTGCATCCACTCCAGCTTATCGATACGCTGTTTTTCGTGATCCACCAGTTGGTCAAAATCTGGCAGGCCAATTTTTGTCATCAATTTATCTAGCCACAGATAACTGCTGGCTGATGATTTTTCATACCACTCACTGGGATGCTTGACGATTAGCTTGTGAAGTTTTTCTGCATTGCTGATGTTTTGCAGGGCAACCTGTATCTCATCACTGTTAAGTTCACCATTGCCATCGGAATCAAAGCTCTTGACCAGATCGGTGAAAAAGGCTGGAGGTGCATCAGGATCCAGATAGCCGTCGGAGCCTGAACCATCGACCTTTTTAAAACCAATCTTCAGCCAGTCATGCTGGCTCAACAGTTCCACTGACTCTTTCTTGACATACTTTCCTGACGAAACACAGACCCACTCCTGCTTGGCGGCATCTTTTTCAAGCGTGGGTGATTCAACCAGTTCTTCCTGACTTTTGTCAGCAGTCGCTACCCAGAGATCTTTACCATCCTGCTTTTTCTTTTCGTATAAGACGAGTTCCGCCGGGACCTTGGCATAGGTAGCACCGCCTTTTGTTCCCGCCTTGTTGGCCAGCACATCGTCAAGACGAGGATCTTGGGTGAAGACTTCAAGATGGACTTGATGCTTGCTCTTTTTGCCTCCAATCAGAGAGCTTGGCGTTTCCACCAAGCCGAGATAGCCTATGGTCTCACCTGCGGCAATGGCCACGGGAGATGGCAACACATAGAGTTCGCCAAGATGGGAGGGAGGAAGCGTATTTGCCTTGATATATTTGTCTTCGACGCATACCCAGGCGACACCACAACTACTTGGCACACCGTCCACACTCGGCGTCACATATTTGCATCTGGCCATCTTGCGCGCCTTGTCACCATCCCAATGGAATTCGAGTTGGTGTGCATCATACTGCAACTTGGTACCGGCAGGCAGAGAAACACTTTTCTTTCCCACCACCGGACGACCTGTAGGCCCATCAACTCCAGGATCCGCACGGCCAACCATATTAGTCAGCAGTTCCGCCTCTATCTGATCGAATAGCCAGGTAGGCAGGTTGGGTTTAATCACCTCAACAGCAGCCGGACTATTGGCGATCCAGACCGAACTCCCTTGACTGACCACAACACCGGCCTTCTCGGCCTCTTTCATCTGGGTATTGGACAGCTTGCTCTTGATCGTCACCTTGATGAAATCATACTCCTTGCCCCCAACGCTCCCCTTTTGAGGAGGCGTGTTACTGTCCATTTCCAGTTCGGTATTTTTAGGTAGCGTGAAGCGCGGCAAAGCGGCATCAACACGTTGCTGCTCGGCATCAGGATTGGCATGGGGAACGGAATTGCGCGCATTCCACCCCTTCTTCAGTACCAGCTTCTCGGTACTTTGGTACTGATCCCAAGGCAGAAGATGCATATAGAGCGAATAGAAGGTGAACTCGTTTTTCGCCTTGGTCTCTGCATTCACTTCACAATATTCATGCTGTACCAGGCAGAAGCAGTTGGAATAACGCAAGGACTCCCCCTGAAATTCAGAGGTCAGGTAATCCTTCATCATCCGGAAGGCCACCACCTTGCCATCGGCCATGGCTCTGACAGGATACTTATCCTTGCACCAAGGGGCACTCTTGTCGCTGATATGAATGCCGCCATGCCATTTGTTGTGATTGCCAAGAAGATAGTGACCCGATTGCTCGCCATTGATCAGCGCCGTCAATGCCTTGACGTCTTTGAACTCTTCCCCTGTGGCAGTGAGGATGGGAAATGCAAACTTCATGCTGTTTCCTTATTCAGAAAAGAGATAAAACGCACCGGGCTTCTCTTCTTTCAAGAGCGCCTCCATCGCCTTCTCGGTAGGAAGGGCTTTGACCAGTTCAACCAGTTCCGGAGCTTTGACCACCTCAACCCCCTTGGGCACCACGGGGGCCTTGCCACCCCAGCCTGATCCTGACCCTGCGCTGCCACCGGCATTGAGTTTGATGGCGGGGCCCACCAGCTTGATGCCGCTAGGATCCACTTTCACAAAGCTGCCGCCGCCCTTGAGGGTGATCTCGGAACCAGCCTCCAGCACCAGCTTGTCGCCCACCTTGATATGCACTTCCTGCCCGGCTTCCACCAGCAGAGACTGCCCCAGCTTCTGATGCAGGCTGGCATCCACCGTCAGCGAGTAGTCGGCTTTTATCTGGTCGCGCTTCTCACCCTCCACCGTCAGGTGGTCATTAGCCTTGATGCGGGTCACCCGCTCATTGTCGATATCGGTATGCTGGTCGTGCTTGATGTGCCAGGCGGCATCATTCTCGATAAGCACGTTCAGGTCTTTCTGACCGTGGATATAAATCTCTTCCTTGCCAGCCTGGTCTTCAAAACGCAGCTCGTTGAAACCCTCACCCTGGTGGGTTTCGGTGCGCAGCACGGTGCGGGTCTTGTTGGCTGGCAGCTCATACGGCGGCCGATTGGTAGCGTGGTAGGTGCGACCAGTCACGATGGGCTGGTCGGGGTCCCCTTCCAGAAAGCTCACGATGACCTCGTGCCCGATGCGCGGGATGGCCATCATGCCGTACTGACCGCCGGCCCAGCCCTGGGAGACGCGCACCCAGCAGGAGCTCTGGTCGTTGGAGCTGCCGTAGCGGTCCCACGGGAACTGCAGCTTCACCCGGCCGTGCTCGTCGCAGTAAATCTCCTCACCGTCGGGACCCACCACCATGGCGATTTGCGGGCCATCCACCATCGGCTTGTGAGGGGCTTCCGGGCTGCCGATGCGCGCCCGCCAGGTGGTACTCGCTTTTACTACCCCGAATTCGTTGTGGTAGACAGTGGGGCCGCTGCCCCCCTCCTCTTCCAGTGCCTGTGGCTGCAAGCCGGTGTGCTGGATGCGCACGATTTGCCAGTCGGTGTTGAGGCTGCCGTTGGGGTGTTCGGTGAGCGAGAAGCTCTGCCCCGGCTGCAAGGCCGCGCAGTTGGACTTAGCCTGGCCCGCCACAGCATCGTTGCGCAGGGCATCGAGCCGGTGCTGGGCAAAGGCCTTGCCGCTGCCATCCTGCTTGTAACGGCCCGGATAGTCGAAGTGCTGGTAGGTATCGCGTTGATGCTCGAGCTCCGCGCCTTGCTTCTTGTGGGAGAGACCGTAGGCAGGCGTCTTGAAGCTGTAGTCTTTGAGCTCCACATCGCTTGGGCGCACTGCCTCGCGGTAGTGGAACTGCCGCACATAGAGGCCTTGCTCGAGGGAACGGTTGCCGAGGTTGAAGAAGAGTTCGGGGCCAGCGGTCAGGGCTGCCGCGTCATCGGCAAACACAATGCGGTGCTTGCCCGCTTCAAACTCGTGGAAGTAGAACATCCCCTCTTCGGCGGCGAGGCGATTGAGGAACTCGAGGTCGGTTTCCCAGTACTGAACGCAGTATTCCCGCTTGGCGTGCTCGTTTTTCAGGGCAAAGGCGTAGTCGGTGATGCCGTGCTCTTGCAACAGGATGGAGAGGATTTCGTCGGGCTTCTGCGCCTGGAAGATGCGGGAGTTCTGGCGCAAAGAGAGCCGCCACAACGCCGGCTGCACCATGAGCTGATAGCGGGTGTGGCGAAAACCGCTGTCCCCTTGCGCGAAGTCACTGACCACCCCGCACACCCGACGCTGCAGCTCGCCGTTGTACCACACCAGCAGCTCGCAGGGCTGGTCCAACACGGCGCCAAAGTCGATGTCTGGCTGGGCACTCGCCAGCTCCAGGCGCAGGCTGAACGGCCGGTTCAGCCCTTCATCCAGCGCAAACTCGACCACCACGAAAGTGCTCTCGGGCAGCGCCCCCACCTTGACGGTAAATTGTAATCCTGTGCTGTCTGCCATGAAGCGCTCCTTAACCTGCCTGTCCGCTGCCTGAGCCAATCACCACACCGCCGCAGCCGACGGCGGTACCGGTCACGGCGATGGGCTTGCCGTTAACCAGCACAGAGCCGACGCCGCCCGAGATGCTGCGCGGATGGGGTGGATTGTTGGGTTTGTCGTGGGGGGCCAGCGGATCACCCTGGCGGGCCACCGGTTTGCCATCGAGGAACACATCCGGGCTGGCAGCAATCACGGGGGATGGGTGGAAACCATCGTGGTCGGTGCCGATGTCACCGAGCAATGCAATAGAAGGGCACATCTGGATTCTCCGTGGGGCAACCATGGTGCAAGCGCAGTCTGGTGCAGAGACAGTTGGAACGGCGACCCAGCAGCCTCCATGCCATGGCTAAGTCGTCCACAATCACATTAAAAATCAGTCAATTACGATTCAAGCTCGCGGCATCTGACCAATCTGCTGCAATCCATTGCGCAAGACAGGGCAAGTTTCCCGGCAAACCTTGCCTTGCCAGTCAAACTCACCACAGCTTGCGCAATTTTTTGCTCATGACAGCACTTTCAGCTACCAGAAGCGCCCTGCTGCAGCTGATAGAGGCGGATATTGAGCGCTTTCAGATCATTTTCCAGGCTCTTGAGCTCGGCAGCCGTGATGGGCTCCTGGGAGGCTTTTCTCGCCTCCAGTTCACCGAGGCGCAGACTGAACGGAATGTTCTGCATCAGGTTCTTCTGCACTTCGTAGAGCTGGGATTTGAGGTAGGAGATGGTCACCGTCTTGCGCTGGCGCTCCAGCTCCAGCAGCTGATCGAGCAGGGCATCCACCCCGGCGCGGGCATCCAAGTAGGTGGGCACGCTGATGACATCCCCCTGCTGGGCGCCAAGCTGTGCCTGCCACTGCTTGTCCAGCGCCTTGACCGCCAGCGAGTCGGGATAGAGCATCAAGAGCGAGTTGCGCAGCCCTTCGCCGTAGCGATACCAGTAGAGCGGCGACGTCTGCTCGAGCCGGGTCAACTGATTCTGGTAGCGGGCCACCAGATCGCTCTCCATGTTCTGCAGGGTCTGCTCCCCCAGCACGATGCGAGCCTGACGAATGTCGTCATAGTTGAGGGCTCGGGGCAACTCGGCGGCCGGTTGCACCAGACGCTGGGCCGCCACGGTTTTCTCCTGCTGATGTTGCTGCCAGCCGAGCCAGCCCATCACCGGCAGGGCGCAGCTGAGCAGGCCGCAGCCAAACCAGAACCAGGCGGGGCGCTGCCGGCGGTGCTGCTCAATCTTGAGCACGGTGGGCTTGACCTGCCCCTTCTCGCGCCCCACCAGAATGCTGCCCTGGGGCAGGTGCGGGGTCGACGTCGAGACCGTGCCGCCGTGGTCACTCTCCAGGTCGGACTTGAAGAACACCATGGGCGGGATCTGCAGATCCTCCTTGAGGCCCGGCTCGTCGGAGACGATGACGATCTCGGTCTCGTCAAAGAGGTGGGTATACCCCTCGATGAAGTGCACCAGATTCTCGACCCGGGGAATGCGGCTCAGATCCGCGTTGTGCAGCTTCTCGCTGATGAGCTGCAGCGCGCGCTCGCAGCGATAGATCAGCCGCTTGTCCTCGTGGCTGATCTGGTACTGGCGAATGACGTCGCTGATGCGGGCGATGAACCAGTCGAGCATCTCGATGCGGGCCCGCTCCTGATGGACCGGCGGCCAGAAGCTCTCCCACTGGGTGACGATGAGGTTGGCGAGAAACTCGCACCCTTCGGTAAAACCGCTCAGCCCCTGCAGGCGCGAACGGGCCAGGGTGAAGTAGATGGCGGTCTGCAGATCCACCCCGTGTTTTTCGAAGATAAGGCTGGCAAGCTGATGGATCCGCTGCCAGTCCACCTCGGGGCGCGAAGCGTGGCTGAGCTTGTTGATCTCGGCCCGCAGCGCCTCGTACTCCGGCAACATCCTGGGGTCGCGCCCCACTTTCAGGGCCTGCTGACCTTGTTGATTCTGTGACATATGAACTTCCAACGCAGGAAGGGGGCACAACGTGCCCCCGACGCGATCAATAAAGGGATTCGGGCAGTCTGAACTGGCTGAACAGGCCGCCGGTGAAGGGGTTTTGCGCGCTGTCGGTGTAGACGCGATAGGTCATGGCCCCCTGATCCACCGGGAAGCGCACATCGAAGGTGGCGTCATTGACCTGGGTCAGCTCCCCCTTGTCCATCAGGCGGAACATGGCCCAGGGGCCGACGAAGCCTTCGCTGCGTGGTGAGCGCTCGCGGGCGGCCGGCACCAGGGTGATCTTGCTCTCGGCCCCATCGCGCATGGTGTTGGGCCACACCAGCGGGATCTTGGTACGACGGCCATGGGCGTATTCCAGCAGCTGGCCGTCCAGGTTCAGCACGCTGCGCCGCTTGTTGGCGGTGAGCTCGATGGGCTCGAGGGCAAACTGCACCTCCAGGTTGCCCTGCTGACTGAAGAAGATCTGACGGATGCGGGCCGCACGGTCCAGCTGCTTGACCAGCTCTGCCTGGATGGGCGAGCTGAACTCCCCTTCCATCAGGCCGCTCTCCACCATGGGTTTGAGGTTGACCTGATAGAAACTGTCCAGCGTTCCGTTAGGCGCGAAGAAGCGCTCCATCTCGGAGAGGGGCACGTCCTTGTTCGAGCTCGGATCAAACGGATAACGACCGGCCAGCTGGCTGTTGAAGGGGGCCAGCACCTTGTCCTGCCACTCCTGGTTGAGGGAGGACATGGCTAGGTCGATCACCAGCCGAGAGCTCTGCTCGGAGAGCTGACCCACCCAGCGATCGAGCGGGGCCGGCAGACTGCGGGCATATTGCTGCAGCGCGAACACCGGATCGGCGTACTTGTTGGTCATGCGCAGCTGCACCGCTTTCAAGGCGGACTGACCCGGCTCGGTGGCGTTGACGATGAGCTCCAGGTAGTGCTGCAGCTCCACCAGCTTCTGGTTGACCTCGGAGATGAGCGGCCCCTGCTCGCCGCGGCCGCTGAGCGCCGCGTTGGTGGCCATGAAGGGACGACCGATGCGGGCACTGATGGCCTGGGCCGGGTCCCCTTCTACGTCGGAGATCTTGCGAATGCGGGTGTTGTCATCCAGCGAGGCCAGCACCCGCTGGAACGGCTGATCGTTGCCAGTGATGGCAGCAAGCACGTCCAGCGCCTGCTCCGGGCTCTCCAGGGTCTGCACGTCCAGATTGGTCAGCAGTTTTTGCCACTGGTTGACGTAATCGGTGACGTAACGGTCGTTGACCTGACGGGTGATCTCCTTGCGATCCGCCTCGCTCAACTGACTCAGCTTGCGCTGGCCCAGCACCCAGGCATCCATCGCGGTGAGATCGATGAGCGCCTTGTCTTGTTTCAGGAAGAAGTCGTTGAAACCGGGCCAGGTCAGCAACCGCGGCACCTGGCCGGCGTTGTCGCTGCGCAGGGCAAACACGGTGTCGAAGGTGGGGCCCACCTCGTCACGCACGTTAAGATCCGGCGGCAATACATCGCCCGCCTTCACCACCAGATTCTGGTAGACCCGCTGATACATGGGCAGCTTGCCGAGCTCGCGCTGGGCACCGTAGACCGGCTCCTTGAACGGCACGAAGGCGGTGATGGCGGCCTGATCCCGCTCAGCCCTGGCGCCATACCAGTTGGTGTGGTCAAGGGCATAGTCCAGGTGCCCCATCAGCTGCTCCTGTACCGCTCCCTGCCCCGGGAAGGCCTTCTGCCAGCGGCTCGCCATGTACTGCGCTACCAGCTCCTTGTTGCGACCGGACGCATCGTCTAGCATCCGCATCACCCGCAGGATGGCGAGCTTCTCCTCGCTGCCGGCAGGCGCCTGGTTAAGATCCGCCAGCAATCCCTGCATCTGGGCCGGCAGGAAGCGCAGGCTCAGCAGTTGCAGGTAGGAGCCCTCCACATAAGGACCAATCTCGTCCCCCTGGTAGAGGCCGAGGTCGGCCACCAGCGGCATCCGCTCGCGGTAGTTGCCAAAGGAGAGGGTCGCCTCGCGAATGAGGTTCAGGCGCGGCAGCTGGCTCACGCCGAAGGCGTGGGCGTCGGCCACCTCGTTGATCTCCATGAAGGCCTGGGCCTTGGTCAGTACGTTGCGACCCGCCTCCTCGTTGACCCGGTAGAAGTAGTGCCAGCCACCGATGAGGGCGGCCGAGAAGAGCGACAGACAGCTGAGGCCGATGGCCATGCGGCGCCGGCGATAGAGGGTATGCAGCCGGTTTTCGCCGGCCAGATGGGCCTCCGGGAAGATGATGGAGGAGAACAGCTGGCGCACGAAATAGGTGTTGGACTCCCCGCGCAGGGCCGAGTGGATGGGCTCTGGCAGGTTGTAGCGGCGGGAAGCCGCCTGGGCAAACGCATCGAACGGCACCCCTTGCTGATAGACGGAGCTGACATAAACCCCGCGCACCAGCAGTGGCTTGCTCTCCTCGATGGCCAGGGTCTCGGCCAGCAGGCTGGTCACGTAATCCTTGAGGCCCGCCAGCTGGCGCACGAACGAGAACAGCGCGTTGCGCTGGGCGGCATCGAGCCGGCTCAGCATCAGTTCGGGCAGATTCTGGTTGAGGTTGTCCACCCACTGATCCCAGAACAGGGCCAGATCCTGCTGCCAGTCGGCGCCCGGCTTGAAGGTCACCCCCAGCACGGCCTCGCGGGCCTCCTTGTCGAGCTGCTGGTAGATAACGTCAAAGCCGCGCAGCAGATCGAGCTTGGTGAAGGCGACATAGAGCGGCAACCGGGTATTCATGGTGGCTGACACCTCCTGCAGGCGCGAGCGCATCAGCTGGGCATAGGCCTTGCGCTCGGCCACGCTGGCGTGGGAGAGCCAGGCCAGATCCACGGTGAGCACCAGGCCGTTGAGGGGCTGGCGACGGCGGTGTTCATTGAGCCAGCCAAGCAGGTGCAGCCAGAGCCGCTCATGCTTGCGCGCCTGCGGATCCAGTTCGGCTTCGCTCTGGGAGAGCAGCACCCCGGCGGGATCCAGCATCACTGCCTGTTCCCCCAACCAGCAATCCACCAGCTGATCCTGCGCCACGTCGCGCAGTTCGGTATCGAGTCTCGGGTTGAGCTTGTTGGCCGGGTTGGCGCGGTGAATGAGGCTGCTCTTGCCGCTGCCGGGCAGCCCCAGCACCAGATACCAGGGCATGGCGTAGAGCGCCCCCTTGCCCAGATGGGTATTCAACGCCTGCAGCCAGCGATCGAGGAACAGCGCCTGCCTGTCGATGAGCCCCTTGACCGGGTCCTGCTCCAGCACTACCTCGTGCTGACGCTCGGCCTTGAGCTGTTGCATCTTGCGCCACACTCGCCAGGAGACCACTCCCAGCAGCAACCAGAGCCAGAGCAGGGTGAACACCACCCGCCCCCACAGCGGCTCGAACGGCTTGGCGCCGTGCACCTCGAGACGAGGGCCCAGCCACCACACCAGGATGAGAGCCAGCACCCAGAGCACAGCACCGAGCAGGGGCCAGGAGGGTTTCAATTTCGGCAGCTGTTGCCGCAGAAAAGTAAAAATGGTTTTGAACATAAAATGTGATCCAACTCCGACTCAATGACTCATTTCGGCATTCATTTCGACAACGGCGCCGCCAGGCTCTCCAGGCGGTTGACCAGCCCGGGCTCCCAGTGCGACAACCCGAGGCGACTGGCCTCTTGCCACAAGTGTTGATAGTGCTGGCGCGCAAGCGCCTCCATGCCTTCCTGCGCCAACAGCTCCGCCTGCACCAGCAAGGCGTGGAAGCGATCTCTTGGCTCTTTCAACTGCGCAATCCGCTCATCGAGCAGGGCGAGCGCCGCCGCGATCCCCTGCTCGCCGTGGCGCTGGGCGACCTCCTCGGCCAGCCCCGCCTCGCCACTGCCCGCACTGCCGCTCTTGGCCGGTTGCAGCCAGCGGCTGCACTCGGGGGAGAGAAACGGCGAGCCGTCGCTGAAGGCCAGTTCCCGCAGGGCCGGCAGGCGCTGCAGAAAAGTGCCGAGCTCCTCGGCGATCGCCTGAGCCACCGCCCCAAAGCCGAGCTTCTGGGCCACCTCGGCCGAGAGCCTGTGCCCCTCGAACCAGTAAGGCGCCAGGGTCAGGCTCTGCTCGATGCGCTGCCAGAGCCCCTGATCAGGGGCGTTCATGGCGGCGCGGTACTCGTCCACCATGTCCGCCGACATGGGCGCCAGCGGGGTTTTATTGCCCGCCCCGCTCATGGGGACCGCCGTGATCCCGGCCCAGACGGCGTGACGGCGCAGCCGATAGCCCACCGCCGCCTCCGGCTGGCGCTCGATCAGGAGCTCCGCCACCTTGAGCTGGGTCTGGCGCCAGGCGCGATCGTTGGAACTGTCGACGTCGACGCCGGCACTGCCGCCACCGCCGCTGAGCCCCATGGCGCCGGCACCGCTGGCGGTCGACGCAGCCGAGGCCGGGGAGCCCGCTGCCGCCGCGCCGCTGCTTTGCGGCTGCCCGGCGGCATTGGCCTCGGCCTGTGCCACCTGCTGGCGCTGGGCCCGCTTCAGCCCCATCACCAGCGGGTCGAGCAGCTCCCCCTTGTCGGGACACTGCGCCAGCCAGACCCGCTCCAGCTGCTCGGCCTGGGCCAGCAACTGGGCCAACTCGGCAGCCGAGGCGCTCTCGCAAATGCGCGGCAGGGCCCCTTCGAAGCGCTTGACGATCTGCACCATCAGCCGCTGTTTCTGGCTGGCATTGCCGGGCCAGGCCAGCAGCCAGTAAGCCTGGATCCAGGCCTCCAGCAGGCTGATCGCCGCCCCCAGCGGGGTCGCCTTGGCCGGATGCTGCAGACAGCGCAGCAGCTGGGCCAGCACCCGCATGTCCTTGGTGCGGCTCTCCAGCAAGCCGAGGCAAGCCTCGGCCACCGCATTGAGATCCACCTGGCTGTGAGCGAGGGATCCCAGCTTGACCAGCTCGGTCTCCACGTAGTCCCAGCGCGGCTCGTCGGCCAGCACGGCGCCTTTTATCTGATCATCCGGCAGGCTGGTGAGCAGGCGTGCACACCAGGGGTGTTGATAGCTCATCGCCCCTCCTACCAGCGGCACTGCTGACGCAGCGGTGCCAGCGCCTCTTTCAGGCCGCTCAAATCGACCCGCAAGAGGGCGCCGTTGTCGGCCCGCACCTGCAGCTCGCGATGGCCCTGCCAGCGCTTGAGCTCCTCGATGGCGGGCAGGCCGCGGCCATATTCCAGCAACAGCCCCTGATCCCGGATAAACCAGCTCTGGGAGCCAGCACTCGGCTGACCATCCAGCTCGACCTGCACTTTCTCGCCGCTCCAGGGCTGATCCAGCCGCAGCCGGATATGGGTGATGCTGTCGACGCAGCCGATGGCCAGGGTCGCCCCCCGCAGTGCCGGGCGGGTCAGGGTTTCACTGCCACTGCCGGCGTCGCTCTGCAACAGGAAGGGCGCGCTCGCTGGCGTCCGAGCCTGCTCCTGGGCCCAGATGGCCTGCCAGGCCGCCGACTTGGGGGCGGCCCCCTCGGCTGCACTGACCGCCCCATTGCCGATGGCGTCGTAGCAGGCGAGGCGTACCAGCGGCGAGGGTTCCTGCCGGCAGGCCTGCCAGCGCGCCATGTCCAGCGGGACCTCGGCCGCACTGGTGGCCAGCAGCAGCGGTAACAAGCCGAGGATGCTCATCAGTTCACCTCCAGTTTCTGGCACTTGTGATCCAGGGTGCGCTTGGGAATGTTGAGGCTCTCGGCCACCAGCATCCGATTGCCCTGGAAGTGACGCAGCCGCGCCTCGATGACGGAGGCCTCGTACTGCTGCATGGCCCGGCGCAGATCACGGATGTGGTTGTAGTCGTCCATGGTGCCGGGCAACTCGACGCAGACCCGCTCACGCAACTCCGGCGGCAGCGCCTCCAGCCCCACCTCCTCCCCGTGACGGGTATGGGCACAGGCCACCTCCAGCAGGTTGCGCAGCTCGCGCACGTTGCCGGGGAAGTCATAGGTCTGCAGCTGTTTCAAGAACTTGCGCTGCAAACCGACGAGCGTCTTGCCATCCTGGGCGGCAAACTGGGCCATGAAGTGCTGGCACAGCAGCGGCACGTCATCCATGTGCTCGCGCATGGGGGCGATCAGCAGCAGGCACTGACAGAGACGGTGGTAGAGGTCGGCCCGAAACTGCCCCTCCTCCACATGTCGGGTCAGCGGCTGATGGGTAGCGGCGATGAGGCGAAAATCGGAGTGATACTCCTGCTCGGCCCCGAGCGGTCGGTAACTGCGGGTTTCCAGCACCCGCAGCAGCTTGGCCTGCATGGCAGCCGGCATGTCCCCCACCTCGTCCAGAAACAGGGTGCCGCCGTTGGCCTGGGCTACCAGCCCGGTCTTGTTGGCAAGGGCGCCGGAGAAGGCTCCCTTCTGGTAACCAAACAGCTCGCTCTCGATGAGGTTCTCCGGGATGGCGGCGCAGTTGATGGCCACAAAGGGCTTGTTGGCGCGATCGGAGCACTGGTGCACCAGCCGTGCCACCACCTCCTTGCCACTGCCGGTCTCCCCCTGAATGAGCACAGTCAGCTTGTGCTGGCCAGCCTGATTGATCTGCTCGCGCAGCCCGCGGATCACCGCCGACTGGCCGACCAGCTGATCGCCGAGCAGCTTCTCGTGCTGACGCAGCCGCTCCCCCTCCCCCTTCATCTGGCGCAGGGAGTCACGCAGTACCCCCTGATCCCGCCGGCTGCGACCGAGATCGCGAATGAGGGTGAGCTGGTTGCAAAAGACCTGGGAGAGCTGGGCCAGCTCGGAGCCATCGGCCCAGGCCCGCAGCACCTCCCCTTCATCCATCAGGGCCAGCACGGCAAACGGCTTGCCATTGCCGTCCAGCAGCGGATACGCATGCAACCCGCACTGCTGGCCAAGGTTGGCCAGCAGTGCGCGAAAACCGGCGTGCTCGATGCGTGCTCCGCCGTAGAGGGAGTCCCAGGTGCGGGACTGGGCCTTGTGCAGCACATAGGCAAGCGGGTGGGAAAAATCGTCCACCGCCAGCCCCAGCGCCACTTCCTTCCCCCTGACCCAGCCTTGGCACTCCAGCTGACGGCCGCTCACATCCAGCATGCCGAGCAGCAGCCCCCTGGGCTGGAAGCTGGCATGGACGGTCGAGCTCCACCAGTGGCACAGGTGCGGCTCATCACGCTGGGCGGTGAGGGCCAGGGCAAATGCGAGGGCTTGCTCCATACTCAAGCCCCCACCTCGGCCACAAACTGATGATCGACCACGGAAAAGTGGACGCGCTTGATGGGGTCACCGGCCGAGAGGCGCTGCAGCAGTTGCAGGGAGACCGGCGGCAGCAGGGCACCGTCGATGACGGACTCGAGCATGCGGGCACCGTTCTCGCTGCGATTGGCCCGCAGCAGGATCTCCTCGGCCACCTCGTCGTCCAGCACCACCTCGGCGCCAAAGCGCTCCTTGAGCAGCTTGACCAGCCGGTTGAGCTTGCCGCCCACAATCTGCACTAGCGTGTCGTGACCGAGCGGCAGATAGGGGATCACCTCCATGCGCGCCAGCAGCGCCGGTTTGAAGAAGGCGGCGAGCTCCGGATAGAGGGCATCCAGCAGCACGTCCGGTTGCTCGGCATGATCGACGATGGTCTGGAAACCGAGGTTGGAAGTGAGGAAGAAGACCACGTTCTTGCAGTCGATGATGCGCCCTTCCCCGTCCGCCAGCTCGCCCTTGTCGAACGCCTGATAGAAGAGGTTGAGCACGTCCGGGTGGGCCTTCTCCACCTCGTCCAGCAGCACCACGGAATAGGGCTTCTGCCGAATGGCCTCGGTCAGCACGCCCCCCTCGCCGAAACCGACATAGCCGGGCGGCGAGCCGATCAGGCGCGAGACGGTGTGCTTCTCCTGATACTCGGACATGTTGATGGTGGTCAGGTACTGGCGACCACCGAACATCAGCTCGGCAATCTGCAGCACGGTTTCGGTCTTGCCGACCCCGCTCGGTCCCACCAGCAGGAAGGCCCCGAGCGGACGGCCGGGACGACGCAGGTCCGCGCGGGCGGTGAGCAGGTGCTTGTGCAGGTGGGCCACCGCCACATCCTGCCCCTTGATGAGCTCGCCGAGGTACTCCGGCAATCGGGTCACCACGTCCAGCTCCCCTTGCGAGATGCGATTGAGGGGCACCCCGGTCCACTCGGCGATGACGGCGGCAATCTGGGTCTTGTCGACGTGGGCGGAGACCAGCACTTCTCCTTGCTGCAGCTCGGCCAGCTCGCGCTCGAAGGTAGCCAGCTGCTCGGCAGCGGCCTGCGGATCGAGCGGCGCATCGGCGAGATCCAGCGCCTCTCTGGCCAGCATCTCATCCTGCTGATCGGCCAGCAGGGCTGCGCGCAGCTCGACAATCTGGTGTACCAGCCCCTGCTGCTGCTGCCACCGGGCCTCCTGCTCGGCCAGTTCTTCACGGCAAGCCTGCTGGGCCGCCTGCAACTCGGCCAGGCGCTCTGCGTTGTCACCGAGACCTATCAGGCTCTGGCGCTCCAGCTGACGGATCTCCAGCTCACGCTGGCGCAGCGCATTTTGCAGGTGGCTGACCGCGCGCGGCGGCGTGGTGAGGTTGATGGCTACCCGGGCACAGGCGGTATCGAGCACGTCAATAGCCTTGTCCGGCAGCTGACGGCCGGAGATGTAACGGGCGGAGAGCTGGGCGGCTGCCTGCAGCGCCTCCTCATCGATCAGCACCCCGTGGGCCTTCTCGTAGATGCTGCGCAGGCCGCGCAGGATCACGGTGGCCTCGTCGGCATCGGGCTCACCGATTTTCACCAGCTGGAAGCGGCGCGACAGGGCCGCGTCTTTTTCCACGTATTTCTTGTACTCGCCCCAGGTGGTGGCGGCGATGGTGCGCAGCTCGCCCCGGGCCAGCGCCGGCTTGATGAGGTTGGAGACATCCAGCCCGCCGGCCTGGTTGCCGGCACCGATCAGGGTGTGCGCCTCGTCGATGAACAGGATGACAGGCTGCACGGCGTCCTTGACCTCCTGCATCACCCCCTTGAAGCGTTTCTCGAACTCTCCCTTGACCGAGGCGCCGGCCTGCATGGCACCGAGATCCAGGGTCATCAGCTCGACCCCGCGCAGCTTCTCGGGCACCTGGCCCGCCACCATGCGCAGGGCCAACCCTTCGATGAGGGCGCTCTTGCCGACCCCGGCCTCCCCCACCACGATGGGGTTGTTCTTGCGACGACGGGAGAGGATGTCGATCATCAGGTCGATTTCATGATCCCGGCAGAGCACGGGATCCAGGCTGCCCTGGCGGGCCTGCTCGGTCACATTGACGGTAAAGCGGGCCAGCAAGCTGGCATCGGCCGGCAGGGCGGCCTGGGCCGTCTTGCCGCCGGAGGCGGTGGTCACTTGCGTCTCGGCAGACTCCTTGACCCACTCATCGAACTGCTGGCGCAGCAGCTCGCGATTGACCTTGGCGAGCAGGCGGGTCACCGAGCCAGGCAGGTAGCGCTGGGGGGTCATCAGCAGCACCAGCAGCATGACGCCGCTGCGCAGCTGGGCATGTTGCAGCTCGGCGGGGCGTTGTTGATCAAATCCGTCGCTGGATGGCCGTTCCCCAACCCGTTGATACCACTCAATTCACTGGCTGGCGAACAGGCATACCAAGCCCTATCAGCTTGTTCATCACCTTCACGCCAGCCAGGATTTCGCCCACCTGGGCGTTGTAGTTCCGCAGGCTCAGCGTTGGCCCGATGAGTTGCTTGAACCGGTACATGGCGGTCTCGGCTATCGAGCGCTGGTGATAGCCGGAGTCTTTCTTCCATTGCTTCAGTTCACCGGCCTTGAGCGCCGTCACCGCCTCGTTGCGGGGATGGTCTTCCTCCCACGGTGCCGCATTTTTTCTCGGCGGTATGGTGGCTTTCGCCCCCTTCTTCTTCAGTAGCGCATGACAGGCCTTGGTGTCATACGCACCATCGGCGCTGACCTGTTTTATCTTGCGTCGTAAGGGGTTGAGCAACGTCGGTAACACCTCGTTATCCGCCACCGTCTCCAGGCTGACTTCGGCAGCGATGACCGCATGGGTTGTGGCATCCACCGCCAAGTGGAGCTTGCGCCACACTCGTCGCTTCTCCTTGCCGTGTTTGCGAATTTTCCATTCGCCTTCGCCATAGACCTTGAGGCCGGTGGCATCAATGACCAAGTGAGCCACCGGGCCTTGGCTGGGGAGGCGGTACTTGATGTCGACGGTCTTGGCGCGCTTGCTGATACAGCTATAGTCCGGCGACTGCAAAGGCACCGCCATCAGTTGGAACAACGAGTTAATGAAGCCTTCTAGCGCCCGCAGCGGCAACTTGAACAAGCCTTTTAGCATCAGGGCCGTCTCAATGGCGGTGTCACTGTAGTGGAAACCTCTCCCTCGGCGGCCATGGTGGACCAGGCAATGCCACTGCTTAATGGCTTGTTCGTCCATCCAGATGGTCAACGAACCGCGTTGCACCAAGGCTTGGTTGTACTGCTGCCAGTTGCTGATCTTGTGCTTGGACTTGCCCATCTGATGCTCTCGGAGACTGCGCTACAGGATCAGATCACCGAGATGACAGATAGTTCCCCGATTTGAGCAACAAGGCCGCTCGGCGGAGGCGAGCAGCCAGCTGTCTTGCAGCCACTCCACCAGCATGGGCGAGAAGGAGGGGTAACCCTGGCCATAGCCGTTGTCGGCAGCGGACGGTTGCAGCAGGGTCTTGAGCTCTTCCACCTCCACCTCGGCCACCTTCAGGATCTGGCGCACATCGCTCAGCGGGGTCTCCAGCATCTTGAGCAGCAGGTGCTCGATGCGGATCTCGGCTCCCTGGTGGTTGACGCAGAGGGCCGCAGCCTCTTCCAGCATGTGACGGCAGATGGGGTTGAGTCTTTCCACCAGTACCGGTAGCTCTATACGAATCAAGGCGTGCTCTCCTTAAGTATTTATTTTAATAATTCGCCCAGTTGACGCAGCACGTCCTGGGTCTGGTTATTGAGTTGGTGGTGATAGAGGCCAAAGATCAGCGCCAGGATCAGCGCGCCACCCATGAACAGGCTGCGCAGGGAGACCTGCTTGCGCAGCCGATAGCGGGAGGCCTGCTGCCCCAGATCGAGGTGAAACACGCTGGGCGCCTCGCCGCCGGCCTCGGGGGCCAACTGCTTGTGCAGCTGGCGCACGATGCGCTCGAACTCGCCTTGTCCCTTGCTCATCACCTTGTAGCGCCCCTCGAAACCGAGGCACAGACAGAGGTAGATGAACTCCAGAATGTCGCGATAACGCACCGGGTCTTCCTGCAGGCGGGCCAGCAGCACGAACACCTTCTCGCCGCCCCAGGTCTCGTTGTGAAAGCGGGTCAGCAGGGAGTGCTCGGACCATTCGCTCTGACTGCCCCAGTCGCGGCCCATCACGGCCTCGTCGATGAAGGTGCAGAGGATGTAGCGAAACGACAGCACCACCCCGTTCTCGTAGCCCTGGGCCATCAGCTCCTGTTCGATGGCCTGGATCTCGGTCACCACCCGCTGGTAGAGCTCGGGCACCCGGTCGTAGCGCGACAGCAGGCGTACCCGCTGCACCAGCCCCAGCAAGGGGGTCACCGCATCGATCATCGGATTGATGCTCTGGCCGCGCAGGCGGAACCAGTAGTCCGAATCCATGTCCAGCTGCTCGGCATGATCGAACAGCAGATCGCTGAGTTGCTCGTTCTTGATAATGTCCGTGGTCATCTCTGCTTATTCCTTGGTGCGATCACTGGCTGCGAATGGCCCAGAGCTGCATGTCGAGCTCGGGGAAGTCGCCGGCGATGTGGAAGGCAAGGGTGTTGCCCACCGCCAGCATCTGCCAGGCCGGGCTCTGCCGGTCGAGCTGGAAGTAGCTGTAACCGGCGTGATAGGGCAGCTGGCGCGGCGCCACCGGCAGCGGCAGCAGCGGAATGCCGGGCAGCTGCAGGCTGATGAGCTCGCGGATCTTGTCGCTGGAGGCCACCTTGGTCTGCTGCAGCAGCTGTTTGCGCAGCTGCTCCTGCGGCATGCGGGCTCGCACCGCCAGCACGAAGTCGGCGCTGGTCATCAGCTCGCTCTCGTTCACCATGGCCACCATGATGCCGTACTGGTGCTTGCGCAGCTGGATGGAGACGGCGCGCGGCGACAGCACTGTGCTGAGCGCCTGGCGCAGGGCCAGCATCACCGGCTCGAAGCTCACCTGCTGATCGTCGTGGCGATAGGCGGGGAACTCGGGTGGCAGGCGAGACTCGTCGGTAAAGGTCATCAGCTCGCCGCAGAGCTGCACCAGCGCCTCGTGCAGCCGCTCGGGGTGCAGGGTGCCAAGGCGCGCCAGATGGGAGAGCTGGGGCTGGGCCCGGTTGAGCAGTTGCAGCATCATGAACTCGGCCACGTCGGCCACCCCCTGCTGACCCGGCGCGGCGATGCGCTGGGAGAGGCTGCGGGCCCGCTCGGCGACCAACCCGGCCGACTCACCGAGGAAGCGCTTGAGGGTCGGGATGGCGGAGACGCTGATGCTGCAGGGCATGAAGTTGGGATCCAGCACCAGGCCGCCGTCCGGACGCTTGTCCAGAATGCGGGCGATGGCCAAAGAGGCGTAGGCACTGCGATCCTCCCGCTCCAGCATCAGCCGCAGGCTGACCCGCCCCACTTCGAGGGAGACCACGTCCCCCCCTTCGCTGTGCAGATCGCGCACGTCGTGGCGATGGGCCTGCAACCGGGTGGCCACCTGGCCGCCCTGATTGACCTCGTTGACACCGCTCACCGAGAGCGGCAGCGCCAGATAGACCTTCTGGTTGGCGACCGAAGCGTCGGTGACTTCCAGCGGGGTCGGCAGCACATCGTCATTGGGGATGTTGAACACGGTGCCGTCCGGCAGGATGCCGGTGGCCCCCACCAGGGCGATGCGGCCAAAGCCCAGGTAATCCTCGTTGATGGCGAGCGACTGCAAGCCATAGAAATAGTCGGACAGCGCACTCAGGCGAGCGTGCAGCGCATAATCCGAATGTCTTTGTTGTTGCTGGAAGTGCTGGGGCTTGATGAACAACCCCTCACGCCAGATAACCCGATTTCGACTCGACATGGTTATTCTTCTTCTTTTTGCAGTTCCACTTCATCCAGGCGCAGGTGCACCAGGATTTGATAAGCCGTTCCCTTGCTCTTGATCTTGATGACCTTGCGCCACTCGGCGCTGTCGGGGTCGGCGTAGCGTGCGATCACCCCGATGTAGCGGGTCTTCTCGTCGAGCTTGATGGGGGGCAGGTATTTGAACTGGCCCGGCAGCAGGGTGTAGTCCTGATGGTCCAGGTAGTTCTTGCCAAGGGCCTTCTCCACGTCCGCGGTCACCTGGTCGTAGTCGGTGGCGAGCAGCTTGGAATCCTCCGCCAGCAGCACCACCTGAAACTCGATGGGCGCCGCCTCCCCGCTCTCGTTGGGGTTGACGTCCGGCTCCGCCAGCAGGCTCAGCCCCAGGGTCGTCGGTTGACTGTCATTGCTGCCCACCTGGATATCCGGGTTCATGGCCACGTCGGCCATCTTGCCCATGGTGGTACAACCTGCCAGGGCCAGCAGCGCGGCGCCCAGCATCAGCGCACGTATCATCAAATCAGTCCCTGTTGCTGACGCACGGCCTGGTCGTAGGCCTGGGCATACACCTGGTGGAACAGCTTGTCGAACCCCTGCTGACGGGCGGAGGTGAGCTCGCGGTAGTAGTGCTGGTACATATCCCAGGCCCAGCCTTCATCAGCCGTGCCCGGTGCACCACTGCGGCGGTATTGCTCGAAACGCCCCAGCAGGGCCTGCGGCGAAAACGCCTGCAGGATGCTGTCGAGGGCTGCGCCGATGGCCTGCTGGTTCGCCACGTGGTGGATCCGCACATTGTGCAGGCTCTCGGCCACCGCCGCCGGTGCGCTCAGGTGGACCGGGCTCTTCTGCTCGGCAAACAGCACCGCCAGGGTCTCGTCATAATCGAGGCCCAGACGCAGCGGGTTGTCCTCGATGGGGCGCAGGTGCTTGTCCGCCAGCGCAGCCTGTTCGTTTTGCAGCTGCAGCAGCCCCTCCACCATGGCCCGCACCGTCTTGCCCATCTCTTCGAGCATGTCGTGAGCCTGCTGGGTGTCCTGCAGTTGCAAAGGTTGACCCAGGCCGCGCATCAGCGGGGTCAGGGCCACGTGATCGACGCCGTCCAGCGACAGCTGATAATCGGGGTGGTTCTCGATGGCGGGCATATCCAGAAATTCTTGGTTCATGGTGTTCTCGACAGCAGAAAAAGGGGCAAGAGGGGGAACGTCCACATCCGGTTGTGAACGCAGTGAAGCCTGCAGGCGACCGTCCGCCAGCGGGCCATCCATCAACGGATTGGGCGCCCTGCGCTCCTGCTGCAATGCCAGCAAGGGATCGGCCGCCAGGGTGCGCGGATCGTCAGCAGGTACGACGGGTTCATCGCTGGTCAGCCACTCGTCGAGCTGCTCGGTGGGGCGGTTGCCCAGCACCTGTTGCAGGCTCTGCTCGGGGGTGATGGCCCCCAGATAGGCGCGCAGCCGGAACGGGCCGACCACGAGCTCGTCCCCCTGCTCCAGATGCACCTTGCGGGCCCGCCCGATGGGCGAAGTGGCACCGTTGATATAGGTCTGGCCGCTCAGATCGCACAGGCAGAAGCGACCGTCGTTGAGCTCGATGCGGGCGTGGGCGGGCATAACGGCCCCCAGCCTGTCGCGCAGTTGCCAGTCATCCTGTTCGGAGGCCCCCAGGGTCCCCCCCATCTCGTCGAAGCGGTACTGCACCTGCTGGCTGCCGTCGAGCTGTTCGCTGTTGAGCACCACCAGGGAAAGTTGCTGGTTAAAATCGTCCACAGTTACTCCTGCACTGATTCCTGTAGTTAAATTTTCTGCGCTGCTGATGTCTGCACTTATTCCTGCACGCAGATGGTCACGAACGGATCGCTCGGCGGCTGGCCGAGAAAGGTACTCCACCCGAGGCGGGCACTCTGCTCCTCCCCCAGCCTCAGTCCCCTCGCCTGCTCCTGGCCGAACCCCAGGCGCAGATCCCAGGCCAGCTGATCGCGCAGGATGAAGGAGACAAAGGTCACCAGGGCGTGGAAGTGCTCCCCGTTCGGCAGAAAGCCGAGAAACTGGCCAAAGCTCAGGTTGTTGATCTTCAACAAGAACTTGCCGGCACAGTCGTTCACCTTGTCACCGATGACAAAATCGCTCCCCAAGGTGGCGCAGGCGCCGCCGAGGCGATTTTGCTGATCCTGATGAATAGGCACCTTGCGCCACTGCCAGGCACTCACCTGCACGTCGGCCAGATCGAAGCAGTGGGCCACCAGACCGGCCACCACCTCGGGGGAGCGGCTGGGGCTGGCCAGCATGCCCGCATAGGAGAGCATCTTGGCCCGGTTGACCGGCAGGCTCTGGCAGACCGCCTCGTTGCCAAGCCCTACCAGGGCCAACATCAGACGGGAGAAGCCATCCTCGCCGTTGTCCTGAAACCGCACGTGGTAGCGATACTTGCGCCAGATCCGGTGCAGCAGGGTCAGCAGACGGTGATGGAAGAAGTCCAGAAACAGGCCGAGCTTCTGCTCCCCCTGGGCGTACTCCCACGCCAGCGAATCGAGGTAATAACCGGGCATCGGCGACTGGCTGCCGTGCAGGCCAAGGAAGGCCACCTCCAGTTCGTGGCGCCCCTGCCCGTCCCGGCCAATCTGCAGCACGTCGCTGGTGGGGAACCCCAGAGAGGCGGTCGCCTTGAAGCGGATGTTCTCGTCACCCGGCAGGTAGTCGAGCCCCCGCTCCTGATCGGCGCCATCGAGCCGGTTGAGCAGCTCAACCAGCTGGAAGAAATTGAAGCGGGGCGCCTCCCGGGCGGCGTTCACATCAGGGAGTGCTGACCGATCTGGACTGGCCATTGGTAGCGCTCCTTGTTGTCGAGATTGACCACCTCAAGCAGGTGGAAGGCGTTGACGCTGGCATAGAGCGAGAAGAAGTGGGCCAGCACGGTACTGAACAGATAGAGCTCCCCTTCGCTGCCAAAGGCGGACTGGCGGATGGAGAGCACCGACTTGAGCCCCCGCACCGGCATGCCGCGCACCAGCCGGTCAACCGGTTTGGTCTCGATCTCCTCGATCCCCGCCAGCCGCTTGCGCGAGGCCTGCTCGGCCTGCTTGTCGTGCAGCGCCGGAAAATCGTAGGTGCGCAGCACCTGCACCAGGGCATCGCGGCGCAGCAGGGAGACATAGTTGAGCGACAGGTTGGAAATCAGCGTCCAGTGCAGACTGCCGTCCAGCGCCGGGCGCAGCGGCCGGGTCGGCCGGATCAGGTTGCGGAAGGTGGCAAACGAGGGCGAGCTGCCGGTCGGCACGCAGACGCTGCCCACCTTGAGACGGGCGGCGCGAGAGCGGTTGGTGCAAGTGAGCGTCACCGAGATGGATTCATCCAGTTCGACCGTGGTGGTTTCATCCCCGCGCACGAACGAGAGGCTGTGCTCGAAACCATCCCCGCTCACCGCCTCCTTGACCCGCACCCGGTAGTAGAGCGCCAGCCGCTGTTTGGCCCGCTCGATCTGGTGCTGGAAGCTCTCGAACGGCTGATAGATGCGCGGCGTGCCGCGGGAGCGGCCGAGGTTCCCCTCGACCCAGCCCTCCACCTGATCCACCGAGAAGATCTCGAAGCTGTCGGCATGACGATAGCTCGCCTTGAGGGGATACTCCGCCTGACGACCGTTGAGGTTGACCGGCTCGCTGTCGTGCTGGAACAGGTTGATGGCCGGCACGCAGTTGAGCATGAAGGAGTCGGGCCGGATCTTGAGCTCCGCCGGCAGCGGCCGGTCGAAGCAGAAGTGCACCTTGAATTCGCTCACTGGCAGCGGCTGTTTGGGCCACTCACCACCGGAGAGTTCGAAGAAGAGGAAGCTTTCCGGGAAGCAGAAGTACTCCTGCAGGATCCGGTAGCCGGAATAGACGTTGTTCGGATAAGGCAAGAGCGCGTCATCGCGTTCGAAGCCGACCGATTTGAGGGCCTTGGCCTCCTGGCGAAAACGCTTGCCATCGATCTCCAGCTCGATATGGGAGAGCTGGTTGGAGAGCCAGAAGTAGAGCTCATAGGCGGTGTAGCTGTCACCACCGAGGAAGAAGCGCAGCTTGTCCAGCTGCAACTCGCTGAGCGGCAGAGGGGCATGCAGGGCGATATCCAGCGAGATGGTGGAGAGATCGTTGCCACTCTGGGCAGCGATATGACGGATATCGGCCGGATAGACCCAGGTATCGTGACAGGTCTGGAAATGACAGGTCACCTCGTCCAGCGGCAGACTGTCGAGCTGGCAGCCTTGCCTGACCAGCGCCGGCTGGGCGATGGCCCCCGGAATGACCGAAAACTGCATGATGGTCATGCTGGGCACGGGACGCAGGTAGTTGGGCCAGAGCATGTTGAGCAGACCGTGGGTCAGCTCGGGAAACTCATCCTCAATCTTGGCGCGCAGGTTGCCCGTAAGGAAGGCGAATCCCTCCAGCAGGCGCTCCACGTCGGGATCGGTGTTCTGCTCCGACAGAAAGCGGGTGAGCTCGGGATAGGCGTCGGCAAATTCGCGCCCTTGCAGGCGCAAAAATGCCAGTTCATCCCTGAAGTAATGTTCCAGCGACATTGATCAAACCATGCGGTAGTGACGGTGACTGTCCATATGGACGTTGAACGAGGTAACTTGCTCGATATGCTCCAGCCGCACGTGGGCCGTCACCTGAAACGACATCTCAAGCGGACTCGCCTGATAGTCGGGTGAACGAACATCCACATGCACGATCCGCGGTTCATAACGACGGATGCATTGCCGGATCGCCTCCCGGATCCGCCCCTTGATATCCGCACTGCCCTGAGTGGCGTCATTGAGATCGATGACCCCCAGATCGGGTGCACTACGGCAATTGCCGGGGCGGGTGTTGAGAACCTGCTCGAGCTGCCGTTTGACAGATGCGATCAGTTCCTCAGACTCCGAGCGGGGAGAGGAGCCAAGCCCCTCCCCCCGGATGCGATCAAACAGGCTGGCCGCATTTCCTCTATCCCAAGAAGAGAGATGCGGCATCGGGCCTTATTCCTTGTCCAGACGACCTACCAGAGAGAGCTCGAAGCTCGCCCCCATGTACTTGAAGTGCGGACGCACGGCCATGGCGACCTGATACCAGCCCGGCTCCCCTTCCACATCCAGCACCTTGATCTGCGCAGCGCGCAGCGGACGGCGGCTGCGGACCTCTGCCGGCGGGTTTTCCTGGTCTGCGACAAACTGTCGGATCCAGCTGTTCAGCTCACGCTCCAGATCCTGACGCTCCTTCCAGGAGCCGATCTGCTCGCGCTGCAGCACTTTGATGTAGTGCGCCAGGCGGTTGATGATGAACATGTAGGGCAGCTGGGTACCCAGTTTGTAGTTGGTCTCGGCCTCCCGGCCTTCCTTGGTGTTCGGGAACACCTTGGGTTTTTGTACCGAGTTGGCGGAGAAGAAGGCGGCGTTGTCGCTGTCCTTGCGCATGGTCAGGGTGATGAAACCCTCTTCCGACAGTTCGTACTCGCGACGATCGGTGATCAGCACCTCGGTCGGGATCTTCGCCTGCAGCTGACCCATGGCCTCATAGACGTGCACCGGCAGGTCGTGGATGGCGCCACCGCTCTGCGGGCCTATGATGTTCGGGCACCAGCGATACTTGGCGAAGCTGTCGGTCAGGGAAGTCCCCATCAGGTAGGCGGTGTTGCCCCACAGGTAGTGATCGTGGTCCGAGCTGATGTCTTCCTGATAGTTGAAGCCCTTGATGGGGTTTTCGGTCGGGTCGTAGGGCAGACGCGCCAGGAAGCGCGGTGCGGTCAGTCCCAGATAACGGGCATCTTCCGACTCACGCAAGGCGCGCCACTTGGTATAGGCCGGCCCTTCGAATACCGATTTCAGATCCTTGATGGAGGACAGGTCGGTAAAGCTGTCGACGCCGAAGAAGGATGGCGCCACAGAGGAGATGAAAGGCGCATGGGCCATGGCACCCACCGCACTGACGTATTGCATCAGCTTGATGTCGGGTGCGCTGTGGGTGAAGGCATAATCACCGATCACGGCCCCCACCGGCTGGCCACCAAACTGACCATAACCGCTGGAATAGACATGCTTGTAGAGGCCGGACTGGGTGATTTCGGGTGAGAACTCGAAATCTTCCAGCAGCTCTTCCTTGGTGGCATGCAGCACCTGGATCTTGATGTTCTCGCGAAAATCGGTGCGATCCACCAAGAGCTTCAGGGAGCGCCAGGAGGATTCCATCTCCTGCAGCTCCTTGGCGTGCAGGATGACGTCCATCTGCTTACTGAGCTTCTTGTCGAGCTCGACAATCATGCTGTCCACCAGCGCCTTGTTGACCGGATCGCTGGTGGTGCCGCTGTCCAGAATGTTGGCGATCAGGGCTGCAACGCCCTGCTTGGCGACGCTGTAGCCCTCATCCACCGGGGTAATGCGGGCCTGCGCCATGATTTCGTCCAGCAAGGACGAGGAGGCGGCACTCGCCCCCGCTTGAACCTGTTCTTCGACCAAAGACATGTTTGTTCCCTTCTCGTTCAGTCAATCCAACCCGGCGATCACTCGGCAGGCTTAATCAAATCCAGCTCTTTGAGCAGCTGCTCACGAGCTTCATCACTGGACAGCAGATCCTGCAAACGATTGCGGAAGGCAGGAATATTCCCCAGCGGCCCCTTCAGGGCAACCAGCGCTTCGCGCAGCTCCAGCAGCTTGCGCAGCTCAGGTATTTGCTGGGCCACGCGGTCAGGGGTGAAGTCTTCCAGAGACTGGATATTGATCGAAACCGGCAATGCATCCTGGCTGTTCTCTTCCAGACGATTGGGAACGGAAAACTTCAGTTCCAGTGCGGATTCTTTCATGACGGACGAAAAATTATTCTTGTCGATGGAGACGGTCTGACGCTCCTCGATCGGGGTGTCTTCGGTACGGCCCTTCATATTGCCGACTACCATCATGGTCAACGGAAGTTCAACTTCTCCCTGCTGCCCACCGGTCGCCGGTACATATTTTATATTGATACGTTCTTTGGGCGCAACGGTGGCGCCATCGATATTTTTTCCCATGCTCTAAATACCAAGTTATGGATCTACAGAGACCCAAAAGCT
The DNA here is from genome assembly GCF_049860615.1 of Aeromonas sp. FL131. NCBI lineage: Bacteria > Pseudomonadati > Pseudomonadota > Gammaproteobacteria > Aeromonadales > Aeromonadaceae > Aeromonas > Aeromonas sp. FL131. Next base: position 1,360,918 of record NZ_CP187595.1, on the reverse strand, counting down.
TATAGCCGATGGATTAACCAACAACTGTCAAAAATGACAGTTGACGATATGGGTGGATATCGCAAGGAAAGTCCACAGGCCAACAGATATGCTTTTGATATGAATAGAGCAAAGCTCTAATAATCAAAAACATAATATTCACGTTTGTATTTATACAACCCGAAGTGCCTCTACTCTTTGTTAGAGGTCATATTGGCTTAAGGCGCCATTTGCGGCAGATGGTATATTCACAGGCAATAATCCGTCAATAAGCCATTAATAAAACAAGCAAAACAAAAATAAAAAACACAACAAAAACAGTGCGTTACAGGGATTTGCAAATCTAAACAAACATTTGTGGCATATTATCCACATCAAATATCAGAAAATAATTTCACTTTTCAACAATTAAAAATGTTATTTTTCATCATTAACGACTCAATACGTCACTTACTGTCTAAAATATAATGCCATTCATGCGTCAAACTGTGCCGCGACAGCACACAATAGGATTCCATTACATGAAAGGACATGATAAGTAGCTTTCATCAGCTAACCAGAACTCATTGAAAAACCAAGAAAACAATGCATTGCCATCGTAATGACATCATTGAAAAGATGAGTTCCTAGATTGAAAGGTAATTCCTCTACTTAACCAGGCAACAATTCCAGCTGATTTTTCTGTTGTAAAAACCAATGCTGCGCCAATTTTTGTCCAACACTTTTTTCTTTTTCCGTCATGCCTTTTTCCAGTTCATCACGGGCGTTGACAGACGCTTGATTACCATCTGTTGCCGCCAACAAATACCATGCATAAGCATGCACTCTATTGCGTGGTGCTCCCAGCCCCTGTTCACGCATGATCCCCATGCGATATTGGGCGATTCTGTGCTGGGCATTGGCAGCCAATCGATACTGTTTGAGCGCCTGCACATAATCTTCCTTGCCGCCCAATCCCAACCGCAGCATCTCGCCATAGGCATAACGGGCATCGACGTTACCCTGTGCTGCAGCCAGTGCAAAATACTGACGAGCGGTCACAAGGTCCCCCCGTTCTTGCTGCCATTGCGCCAATGCCAGCTGAGCCTGGCTCAATCCCCCTTCTGCGGCACGCGTCAACCAATGCTCTCGCCCTGCGGCATCGCTCTGTTGCAGGCTCAACTGATATTCGGCTTCATGAGAACCATTGCCAGCAGCCAGCTCCAGCCAATAACGACCCAAGGCAAGATCCTGAACGACCTTTTCTCCTGCCAGATAAGCCTGCCCCAGCCACAGTTGAGCTGGCGCAGACCCTGCATTGGCAGCCCGCTGATAGAAACTGAACGCCTCCTCAGGTGCAGCTTTGCGTGCCAGGATCAGCAAGGCATCCGGTTGCTGCTGAGCGGCGGCTTTCTCATACCAGCGCAGGGCAAGATCGGGGCGCTTGCTCACCCCTTTTCCCTGCTCATAGCGAGTGCCAAGCTGGAATTGGGCATCCCGATTGCCTTGTTCGGCGGCTTTCTCCAGCCATTTGACGGCTTCCTCATAGGATCCCACCTGACCTGCATACCATTGTCCAAGTATCAACTGGGCACTCGCATGATCGCGTTGGGCCGCCTGCTCGAACCAGTCGAGACACTCATTGGCCAGCTTGCCCTTGTGCTGCTGCCGACACTCCATCCCCAGCCGATAACTGGCATCCGGATTCCCCAACTTGGCCGAGCGCTGCCACCAGCCACTGGCCTGCTTGGGGCTCTTGGGCTCCCCCAGACCAGCCTGATACCAGTTCCCCACCTGCAGTGCAGCTTTGCCCCGCATGTCAGCATCTGCCGCCAGGGGGCCCGCCTGCTCGGCCGCCTGTTTCATCCAGCGCATCGCCTCGGGATAATCCGGCTTGGCCGCCAAACGATTGGCCAGCTCATATTGCGCCTTGCCTTGGCCCTGCTGAGCGGCTTGAATGAGATCGGATTCAGTCTGTGGCGTCGTAGTGGTACAAGCGGCGAGCCAATGGCTCGCCAGTACCAAACATAATGTGCGGTATGTCATCGTTTGTATCTGAAAATAATGAAGATGGAAGGGTAGTTGTGTACATAATGCTTGCTTACAACCAGATAGACTCTCTATTGCTTATCAACTTTTAAATAGAACTTATTCTGGACATGCCCATGGCGCCCAATAATCTTATTGCTCGTTCACATGATCCAGCTTGACCATAGCCAAACCCAGCTTGCGCCCCTCGTTTAACAGTTTATCGAGAACATCCGTTCGACAAATAAACCCTGTATATTGATCTGCATCTATATCCCAAAGCACGACTTCATATCCTCGCGCTTGCAGCCATAAGTCATAAAGCACCAACATGTGCCAAACCGATGTATCCTCACCCGGTTCGGATAAAATAAAATGTTCCTTGATACCATGAATATCCGCCAATGCGTTGCCCTGCAACTCAACTTCCTCGACGTCTCGCCAGTCAATATTGAGACACACCCAATGCTCATCAGAGTTGAATTCAACAAGTGCTGACACAATGCCCCCCTGTAGCTCATCGGTATGGGTATTCATCAGCGCGTTCAATCTGCCGACTCTGATCTCTTCAGGCAGAGGAAATAGTAAAATTGATAGAAGCCATTTCTTTCTTCGTCTTTCGACATAGACCATGGGAATCAACAGGGGTGACAAGATAATGACGGATAGGAGCAGAAATAGTTTTTTTATCGCCTTCACCTTTCTTTCTCGATTTTTTCATACAGAGCCAAAGAGGCCAAGCAATACCACGGCAGCACCAAAACGATGTTCGGTTCGCGATGTATCGATCACGCAGGCAATGCATGATCGATACACTGCGGACTACTCCTGTACCCAGAACAACATATCATCCTTGTTGACATGGGTTTGGGAAGGTAAGCGCTGCCCTTTGCGAAGCTGCCACTGCTCATCGGTCAGGTTGCAGCGCCAGTTGCCATCCTGCTCCACCACGGAACCCGGCATGGCAATAGGATGTTGGGCTACTCGCAATGCCTGCCATTTCTCTGCAATACCATTGGCTCTGGCATAATCCACCAGATCCTTGGGGTAATAGCGCATGTCTCGATAGCTGCTGTCATCCAGCTCATAAAGCAGGGTGACCAGCGCCGCTTCAAAAGCCCAATAGCCAAAGTAGATGGCATGCTTTGCCTTGTGCCTGTCGTGCCAATAGCACTCTTTACACCCCTTGTACCATCCTTTGAGATATTGCTTGATGCTCACCTGACGCTCAACCTTGGTGGGATTCACACCATCTCCCTTGATGGCATCAAATAGCGGGCGGTACACCTCTGGAATATAGGATTCTGGACCTCGAGGGAAGCCAGGATAACCCAGGCGGGCCAACAGTACGCTCCACAGCGGGTCGTCGTCCCCTTCCGGATTCTTACTGATATAACGCACCAACTCGGGCAATATCTCATCCTGGCCATAGAGGATGCTTAATGAGAACATCCAGAGCAGATATTGATAAGCATCTTGCTCCCAGTAATAAAACTGTTCATCTGGAAACTCTTTTTTATGGCGTAAAAACTCTTTAGTGACGACGCCTAGCTGAGCAATAACCTCTTCATGAGAGACTCCGCCAGAATAAAGCAAGATCAGATGTTCAAGATTATCCATAAACATGCCCGCACTGGCACCAGAGCGAGTAGGCAATCCTGCTGGGTCACTCCAGCGTTCATGGTGAGGATCATTTATCCAACTCCACCACTCCTGGTCAAAATAGAGCGATTCTTTGTAGTCTTCTAGCTGAACCAAGAAGAAATCCTCAGATAATAGTGGATCTCGACGCTGCTCAATAAACGAACTCATTCTCTACTCCTACTTGACCGGGATAGTACCGATAGCATCGGCATTCTTATTCAGCTTGGTGATCTGAATCACCTCACCAGACTCATCGACGATCATCAACCAAGATTCATATTTTTGTTTTCTGATATCCGCCAATAGTTTTTTATCTGCTATTTCATCCGGTAATCGCCTTTCTATCCACAAATTGCTCATCTGCTTGCCCGACCCCTTGGTCATCGACAACAGCTTGGTGCTCTTGGTGCCATCCTCGTCAATATACTCCCCCCCTGCCGTCCGAAACTTAGTCTCGGTCACCACGTAGGGAGGAGGAGGATTGGTATTCTTGTAGATACCATCGATGCCCCGCCCTCTGGGCTTGTCATTCAGGCTACGTACCCGGCGATGTTCTGGCAACAGGTTCTCGAACTTGTGATTTGCCATCCAGTTGTCGCTGATGATCTCACCATAAATCCCTTTCTTCGAGCGGCTCAGGATCTTGAGATCCACTTTGACCACATCGTCCGGCAGCGAGTGGATAACGGCCCCACCGGGCACGGCCTTGTAACCAGGGGTATGCTTGACCGCCTCTTTCTCCAATCCCGCGGCTATCTCATCGAGGGATTTGAGCACGGGCCCCATGGCGACAGGCAGCATCTGACCCGCCTGTGACTGCATCTGCAACACCAGACGCTGGGATTGCTCAAGCCAGATCCTGACTGAAGCAGGAGCCAATCCCTTTATCTTGCCGATCAAACTGGTCAGTGACTTGACTGCATCATTCAGATAACCCAGCAGCACGCTGACGGCAATCTGTCCTCTCAGCCCACGGATCTGGCCGGCAAATCCTTTCAGCACCTTGTCGAGGCGCGAGATACCCAGCACTTTCTTGACCTTGGGATCACTGAGAAACGTCAGCACGGGCGCCATTGCGGGTCTGATCGCCTTGGTGGCATCCCCACCCGCCTTGCGGACAAACAGGAAGATTATCTTCAACACCCCCTTGAGGGCTGAGCCCAGCGACGGGATCAGACCAATCAGGGTAAAGCTCAGAAAAACCCACTTATCCGGCTGCTTGGGATCACGGGAAATATCCCGGGCATTGGCAATCAGATCGCGGCAATCCAGCACCTGATCGACCACGGGAATGAGGCCCAGTACCGCATTGGCAGCGATTTGTCCTGCACTTTGATTGGGGTTGAAGTCACCCTGCAGGGCCTCCCAAATCCACTGCAGGCTGGAAGCAACCCCCTTTTTTACCGCTTCTGCACTTTGTTTGACATAGGCCGCGCCACCAGACACCGCCTGATCCAGGTGGTCATAGAGCTGTTCAAACAGATCGTTACCGAACATATCAGCCCTCGTCGCTCAGACTGTCGAGATGGCCGGTGAGGGCCGAGATGGATTCACGGGGCAGATCGGCAAAAGTGTCCTGCAGGTCATAGGTCACTGAGGCGGTGCCAGCAGGCACATCCTCGAGCAGCGCCATGCCCTCACCATCCAGCGTGCCTTCCCGCACCGAACCATCGCTCAGCACGGCCTTGTATGGGGTGCCCGCCAGCGGCATCAGCTCGGAGTCGAGGTGATAAAATTTCATCCAGCGTGTGTGAGGGCTGTCCAGCATACCCTCGATGCTCTTGGGTACCTTGCCAGCCCAACCAGATCCAGAGCCTGCATTGCCACCCGAATTCATCTTGATGGTGGGGCCGACCAGGGTGACACCGCCGCCATCGACCTTGATAAAGCAGCCACCGACCTTGACGGTAATCTCAGAACCCGCTTCCAGCACCACCTTGGCACCGGCTTTTACGTGCACTTCCTGCCCCGACTGGGTGAGCCAGCTCTGACCGAGTTTTTGATGCATGGAGGTATCCACGCTCAGCGAGTAGTCAGCCTTGATATGGTCCCGCTTCTCTCCTTCAACGGTCAGATGGTCGTTGCCAAGACTGGGTGGGGCCCCCTCCTCACCCGGTACCTTCCTGACACGGGTCACCCGCTCATTGTCGATATCGGTATGCTGGTCGTGCTTGATGTGCCAGGCGACATCATTTTCGATAAGCACGTTCAGGTCTTTCTGACCGTGGATGTAAATCTCTTCCTGCCCCGCCTGGTCTTCAAAGCGCAGCTCGTTGAAACCTTCACCCTGGTGGGTCTCGGTGCGCAGCACGGTGCGGGTCTTGTTGGCCGGCAGCTCGTAGGGCGGCCGGTTGGTGGCATGATAGGTGCGGCCGGTGACGATGGGCTGGTCGGGGTCCCCTTCCAGAAAGCTCACGATGACCTCGTGGCCGATGCGCGGGATGGCCATCATGCCGTACTGACCACCGGCCCAGCCTTGCGAGACCCGCACCCAGCAGGAGCTCTGGTCGTTGGAGCTGCCATATCTGTCCCACGGGAACTGCAGCTTCACCCGGCCGTGCTCGTCGCAGTAAATCTCCTCACCGTCGGGGCCCACCACCATGGCGATTTGCGGCCCATCCACCATGGGCTTGTGAGGGGCTTCCGGGCTGCCGATACGCGCTCGCCAAGTGGTGCTGGCTTTCACCACGCCAAATTCGTTGTGGTAGACGGTGGGGCCACTGCCCCCCTCCTCTTCCAGCGCCTGCGGCTGCAAACCGGTGTGCTGGATGCGCACAATTTGCCAGTCGGTGTTGAGGCTGCCGTTGGGGTGTTCGGTCAGCGAGAAGCTTTGCCCCGGCAGCAAGGCCGCGCAGTTGGACTTAGCCTGGCCCGCCACCGCGTCATTGCGCAGCGCATCCAGCCGATGTTGGACAAACGCCTTGCCGCTCGGGTCCTCTTTGTAGCGGCCCGGGTAGTCAAAATGCTGGTAGGTATCCCGTTGATGCTCTAGCTCCGCCCCCACCTTCTTGTGGGAGAGGCCATAGGCAGGGGTCTTGAAGCTGTAGTCTTTGAGCTCCACATCCGAGGGGCGCACCGCCTCCCGATAGTGGAACTGACGGACATAGGGCCCCTGCTCCAGCGAACGGTTGCCGAGATTGAAAAAGAGCTCTGGGCCGGTGGTCAGGGCGGCCGCGTCATCGGCAAACACGATGCGGTGCTTGCCCGCTTCAAACTCGTGGAAGTAGAACATCCCCTCTTCGGCGGTGAGGCGGTTCACGAAATCGAGGTCGGTTTCCCGGTACTGAACACAGTATTCCCGCTTGGCATGCTCGTTCTTGAGGGCAAACGCATAGTCGGTGATGCCGTGCTCTTGCAACAGGATGGAGAGGATTTCATCGGGCTTTTGCGCCTGAAAGATGCGGGAGTTCTGGCGTAAAGATAGTCGCCACAGGGCCGGCTGCACCAGCAGCTGATAGCGGGTGCGGCGAAAACCGCTGTCGCCTTGCGCGAAGTCACTGACCACCCCGCACACCCGGCGCTGCAGCTCGCCGTTGTACCACACCAGCAGCTCGCACGGCTGGTCCAGCACGGCACCAAAGTCGATGTCGGGCTGGGCACTCGCCAGCTCAAGGCGCAGGTTGAACGGCCGGTTGAGCGCTTCATCCAGCGCAAACTCGGCCACCACGAAGGTGCTCTCGGGCAGGGCCCCCACCTTGACGGTAAATTGTAATCCTGTGCTGTCTGCCATCGCTGAGCGCCTCTGAGATGTCGTGTAGCCCCATCAGGCGGGGCACTGCAAGCCCCGGGTGAGAGATCCGCCATCGCCCCGGTTTTTCTGACACCATGGCTACCGCACGCCCTTGACGGCGTGCGGCAAGACGTAAACCCGGATTTTTTCTTGTACCCGCTCACACCAGGCAAACGGACATAAGAAAAATGAGGGGGAAACTAGCTGACTCGGTTGAAAGCAACGGGCTATGGGTGAGGAAAACAAGGGGCACCGCACGCAGTGCCCCTGATGGGCAAGTTACGCCTCGATCGGCGCACGCCAGTCGTCCGCACCGGAAGTGCCGGCAACGGTGTGTTCCCAATCGATTTTGCGGTAGGCCAGAGAGACCTGGATCAGCTGGGTGAAGTCAGACTTCGCCGGATCCTGGCAGTGGGGCATCTGGCAGTCGATGTCAACGATGGTGGCATCGGTCAGCACGGTAGAGAAGAAGTGCTCCTGCTTGCCCTCGACGGAGGTGCGGTACCACTTCAGGGTCACTTTCGGCAGCATTTCGCCGGAGGCCAGCGAGTTGTACATCAACGGTACAGCTTTGTTCAGCGCAACGGTGAACTTGAACGGCTTGTGGACACGCTGACCAGCAGGCTGACCAGATTGCGGGTCAGTCGGGACAGTCACAACGTGTTGGAACTCTTGTACCAGCATCTCGTCTTCGTGACCCTGCACGAAAATGTTGCCGACGGAATCGGAAGTGAAGGCACCGGCGGTGATGTTGCCCTGGGTTTTACCTTCGATGCTGATATAACATGGAGTTGGCATGGGTATGCTCCTGATTGGTTGAACGGTAATGACACTCGACCGAATCCGTTAGCAGTGACCATGCCAAACAGTTTTTTCGTTAAAAAACAAACAATTAAAATAAACCCTTACTTATCCCGCCGCCATACAGCGCAACAAGTTGCGTAGTTGGCACATAAAACTACCCGCTCTTGCACAACCAGCACCAATCACTGAATAAATGGCAATCCATTGCGCAGAGCAGAGTTTATCCCTACCCCTCACCTATTACCCAGCGATCACTTACTGAAGAAAGGCACTTGACCAATCAAAGCGTGGGCGACCAAAGACTCTCACCACAGGCAGAGAGAAATAGAAAGAAGCGCGCCAGGAAGTCTTCGAAAAACAGACCTATTGGCGCCAGCGTAATAAGGAAGAAGAGAGGCGACGTGGTGAGCGCACTGCTCAACGAAAGGAGACAGCTTGGCAACCTTCCTCTGCATAAAGCCAAGACACCATGCACAGCGTCACCCGGCATCGAACTGACTACATGGCTTGGGCTCAATGCCCCTTACCCTCGACATCGGCATCGGCATCGGCATCGGCATCGGCAGATAATCACTGGCCAGAAACGCAAAAGCCCGACCATCAGGTCGGGCTTTAAATTGGGCAAATGGGTCAGGATTGATCCTCGCCATCCCCGACGCCGGCCCTGCAGGAGGGCTGTGACCGTCTAGGCGGGCTACACTGCCCGCAGGTCGAGCCTGGGTCAGAACCGGGCTGTCTTCAGCCCATAAAGTAAAAGGGCCTGTCTTTCGACAAGCCCTTTTACTTTATTTGGCGATGAGGGAAGGATCATTCGCCACTGCGTGGCTCACCCCTTCGGGGCGGCCTGCGATCCTTCATCTTCATCGCAGCAAGCTGCTCTGCTCGAACCCGGTGACGGTTCTCACCCCTCTCTTCGACATGAACGGATAATTCTTCCCCAAAGCAAAAAACCAACCATCAGGTCGGTTTTTCAATCTGCACGTTGGGCCGGGATTGACTCGCGCCATCCATAGCGCTCGCCCTGCGGGCGGCCTCTGGCCGTCCAGGCGGACTATCCTGCCCGCCTGTCGAACCTGGGCCCGAACCGCGCCGCCCGTCACCGGATAAAGTAAAAGGGCCTGTCTTGCGACAGGCCCTTTTACTTTATTTGGCGGTGAGGGAGGGATTCGAACCCTCGATACGTTGCCGTATACACACTTTCCAGGCGTGCTCCTTCAGCCACTCGGACACCTCACCAAATTTTGGTCTGTTGTTTAACGTGCTCAGCCAGCACGGTGTTCGCTGCGCCGTTGCGCTGGAACGGGGCGTAATTTAGGGGAAAGCCCCGCCGGCGTCAACGGCTTTTTGCATCAGGCGAACCGTTCGCACATTTAACGCACAAATCAGTGCACAGACTCCGGCGCAACCTGGATTTCCGGCAGATTCAGGAAGCCCAACCGCTCGCATTCGGAGACCACTTCATGGGTGGTGGCGATGGTGCTTTCAACGAACAGCAGGAACTGCTCGACCGACAGACCGGCCTTGGTGAAGACGGTGTGGCCCACCACCAGACGCGGCAGGTTGTCATCGATGATGTCGAGGAACACCTTAAGCGACGGGTACTGCATGTTGAGACGACCCAGTTCGGCCACCAGCGGCAGCAAGGCGGAGGGACGCACCTCCAGCTCGGATGAAAACAGCAGCCCTTCCTCTTCGACGAAGATCCGGCTCTCCTGAATGCCTTCGACGGACTGCAGAGAGACAATGTGGATACCGTGGCACTGATCACAGACGTAGTGCTCGATACGAGCCTGCTGCAACCAACGCATTATCATTTCGGAGCTGGGGATATTCATCATTTCCACGACACAATTGGGATCAAGGGGCGCAGTCTAAACCAATTTTCCGGCAACCAAAAGCGCACTGGCCGGATAAGCATACGCCTCGCTTCTTTTTGGCAAGCAGCCTGCATATACTCAGCCCATTCCAGCGCCACACTCGCCCCACAGGGGGCTAAATGACCATCCAAGAAAAGTACCGCCTGCATCTGAAATCCCTCTCGGATGAACTCTTGATCCTGCAAAAGCCCATCCGCATTCTGGATGCCATCAAGTGGCCCCGTCACCTGCAGGCCGACTTTCTGGCCAGTGGAGGACATACGCTGCCGGCCGTCGACAAGGCCTTCTATGATGGCCTCCCCCTCGGCTTCGATCCCCGCAACAAGTATCTGGAGCTCAAGGAGCTGCGGGACAGGATCCGCCGCCGGCTCGGCCCCCAGGACGAGCTTGGCCGCATCCTGCAAGAGACGGTGGATCAATACATGGTGGTCATCGAGATGCTGCGCCAGCGCGGCCAACCGGATTTTCTGCGCTACAGCCAGCTGCTGTACGGTTCGGCCGGCGATCACCTGCGCGGTGATCGCAAGACCCTCAAGGAGCTGGGCGCGAGGCTGTGCGATATCTTCTCCCTGCCTGGCGCCCGCCACCTGGTCCGCCCCTACCCCAAGGAGTTCGAGGGGGAAGCGGCGGTGGCCAAATTGCAGGGCAAGCTGTCGAGCTATTTCAGTGACGGCACCGTGCAGGTCAAGCTGAGCGATGGCATCGTCTCGGACGCGGCGGCCGGCGGCGATTACATCAAGCTCAACTCCCACGCCCGCTTCTCCGAGCTGGATCTGCAGGTGCTGGAGGTCCATGAGGGCTGGGTGCACGTGGGCACCACCCTCAACGGCCGCCAACAACCCTATGCCACCTGGCTCAGTGCCGGCTCGCCGCGCATCACCGCCTGTCAGGAGGGGTTGGCGGTGCTGATAGAAACCCTCACCTTCAGCTCGTTTCCAGACCGGGCCAAGCGCATCTCGGATCGGGTGATGGCCATCGACATGGCGGAGCGTGGCGCCGACTTCATCGAGGTGTTCCAGCACTTCGTCGGCCAGGGTACCAGCGAACACGACGCCTACAAGATCACCCAGCGAGTGTTTCGCGGCGGCATGGTCGAGGGGGGCGCCTGCTTCACCAAGGATCTCTCCTATGTGAAGGGCTATGTGGAGACGGTCAACTTCATCCGCAGCGCCGTGCTGGAGGGGGTGCCCGAGATTCTGCCCATGCTGTTTGTCGGCAAGGTGACCCTGGACGACATCCCGGTGCTCTATCAGCACTATCTGGAGGGGCTCATCAGCGCGCCCCGTTATCTGCCTACCATGTTTCGCGATCTCACCGGCCTCTACGTCTGGTTCGGCTTCGCCTCCGGCATGTCGCTGGTGGATATCGGCCGGGTCCAGCAGCACTTTCGTCAGCTGTTCCACCGCCTGCCGGTGGCCGATCCCATCATAGCCCCCGTCGACATCGAGATTGACTGAACCGCCAGCAACAAAAAAGGCGCCAGATTGGCGCCTTTTTCTATCCACTCATCGCGATGAAGAGGAGGTTATTTGAAGGCCCGCCCTTCCAGATAGTGTTTGCGGCACAGGGAGACATAACGATCATTGCCGCCGATCTCCACCTGCTCGCCATCACGCATCACCTGGCCGGCTTCATTGACCCGGGAGTTCATGTGCGCCTTGTTGCCGCACCAGCAAATGCTTTTCAGCTCCTCGAACTTGTCGGCCAGGCAGAGCAGGTGGTAGGAGCCGGGAAACAGCTCGCCGCGAAAATCGGTCTTGAGGCCGTAAGCGATCACCGGAATGTCCTGCTCGTCGACGATGCGGGCCAGCTGATAGACCTGCTCCTTGGTCAGGAACTGGGCTTCATCGACGATGAACACGTCGATGTGCCGCTCGGCATGGCGGGCTTTTACCATCTCGAACAGATCGCAGCTATCGCTGAACACCTCGACTCTCAGCTCCAGCCCCACCCGGGCACTGATCACCCCGACCCCGAAGCGGTCGTCGATGGCGGGTGTCATGGCCAAGGGATGCATGCCCCGCTCCAGATAATTGAAGTGCGCCTGAATGAGCTGGGTCGATTTGCCTGAATTCATGGTGGCAAACTTGTAGTGCAGTGAAGCCATGATACTGTTCCGAAACTGAATTTATGGGGCGCATGCTAACCAAAGCCCCCAACAAAACCAAGGGGCCTGGCGGCCCCTTGTTCTTTTTATGCGATGGCCAGGTCCGCTTGGGACCTTGCCTTGCGCAAATGGTAGCTGGAGAAGATGACGAACCAGAGCGCACTGACGCTGAAGCCTGCCAGCACCGAGTGCATCAGCCCCATCACCAGATAACCAAGGGCGGCACCAAAGGCGATGGCCAGGGCATAGGGCAGCTGGGTCATCACGTGGTCGATGTGGTGGCAGCCGGCACCGGTGGCCGACAGAATACTGGTGCTGGAGATGGGCGAGCTGTGATCACCGAACACGGAACCGGCCAGCACGGCGGCCAGCATCGGCAGCATCAGCGTGATGTCACTGGCTGCCGCCATGTCGCCGGCCAGCGGCAGCATGATGCCGAAGGTGCCCCAGCTGGTGCCGGTGGCAAACGCCATGGCGCAGGAGAGGATAAAGACCACGGCAGGCAGCACTTCGATGGGCAGGTTGCCGTTGGCAAGCGATGCCAGGTACTTGCCGGTCTCGACGTCACGCACCACGGCGCCGATGGTCCAGGCAAACAGCAGGATGTTGATGGCCGGCAACATGGCCATGACCCCTTGCGGCGCAGCCTTGATCCAGTTCTTGGCACCGAGCTTGAGACGCATGGCCAGACCGATGGAGACCACCAGGCTGCACAGAGCACCATATACCAGAGACGAGCCGACGTTGGTATTCTCGAACGAGCCGAGCACGCTGAACGGCTCGCCATTGGCAGCCAGCACGGCCGCGCCGGAGTCAATCATGAAATAGACGGTGGCCGCGGTCAGGGTCAGGATCGGCAGTACCATGTCGATCATGCCGCCGTTGCTCTCCTCCGGGCTCTCCATGTCCAGGCCGATGGGGCGCCCCTTGGACTCATCCCACAGCTTGCCTTCCAGCGCCCACTGCTCGTGCTGACGCATCGGACCGATGTCGAGCTGGAACGCGATCACCACCAGCACCATGATCAGGGTGAACACCGCATAGAGGTTCATCGGGATCATCTCGACGAAGGCGGAGATGGGGCTCTGCCCGGTGATGCCGTGAGCCGCCATGATGCCGCCGACCAGGGCGATGATATACGCACCCCAGGAGGAGATGGGCATCAGCACGCAGACCGGTGCGGCGGTGGAGTCCAGCAAGTAGGCCAGCTTGGCGCGGGAGATCTGGAAGCGGTCGGTCACCGGACGGCAGATGGCCCCCACCGACAGGCTGTGGAAGAAGTCATCGATGAAGAAGGCAAAGACCATCATGCCGGTCAGCGTCTTGGCCCCCTTGCGGGTCTTGGCGCGCTTGGCGGCCCACTCGGCGAAGGCCCGGGTCGCACCGGAAACGCTCATCAAGCTGATGAGCCCGCCCAGCAGCAGCATGAACAGCAGCATATTGATGTTGTCACGGTTGAGTGCACCGTCGACCCAGAAGATCTTGAGCACTGTGTTCAACATGTAATGCAGGGAATCGAGGGGAGAAAATTGGTTCAGCAGCAGACTGCCAGTGACTATGCCCACCCCCAGCGACAGCAGGACGCGGCGGGTCAGGATCGCCAGGGCGACGGCCAGCAGGGGTGGAATGATTGACCAACCGGAGTCGGCGTAGTGAATGATGTCCATGATCTCTTTGCACCTAAAGACAGCAGGTGGAGATCTACCGAGAGGATAAAGAAACAAAACCCATGGGGAGGTAATACTCCTCAGCCCCTTCAGGTAGCGCTCCATAGTGGATGACTATGGCAGTCCTGCACCTATTAGATGCAGAACCAGCAGCCCGGTATGATGGCCTGGCCACTTCGGCGCTGACTCCTTTCCTCGTGCATCACAGGCATCACCCTCCGCACAAGTAGTCATAGGCAGCGCGCCTCTACTTAAAGGTATTCGAGGCACATTTTATCGTGCCGGCACGTTATAGCAAGTTTTTTGATTAAATCACCAAATGGCGTGGCTTAAAATGGCATGGTGGTAGTCAAATGGTGCAAACATTATGATTTTGTCGCTATTTTCATCTATCAAGAACTCAGTCGAGTATGTATGTTGCCAATATTGCTGAATCGGGCCTGAATCCAAAATAGATCACTTAATTTCCACTATGAATTTATTAATTCAGCTGACTTGACTTGATCATAAATGGCCGTATAAATTAGCCAAAATTACTATATCTATTTAATTCACTCTTTTGCTCGCGTGGTGAACACTATGAACGAATTTTTGAAAGTCCTGCTGAATGTCCGTAGCCTGCGTGCCGCTTGCCGTGAGCTGACACTGGAACAATTGGAAGAAGGTCTGGAAAAGCTCTCCGCTATTGTCAGCGAGCGCCAGCAGGATGAAGCCGCCGAGCGTCAGGCTCGCGAAGAACATCTGCGCAAAATTAACGAATATGCCGAAATGCTGAAAGCCGCCGGCATCGATCCGGCCGAATTGGTTGGTACCGTGGCCGTTGAACCCGCCAAAGCCAGCAAGGGCAAACGTGCTCCCCGCCCGGCCAAATACCGTTATATGGACAACGGCGTGGAAAAAACCTGGACCGGCCAGGGCCGCATGCCTTCCGTGATTGCCAAGGCCGTTGCCGAAGGTAAATCCGTCGAAGAATTTGCCATCTGATAAAGCCGCATCGGCGCAATAAAAAACCTCGCATCGCGAGGTTTTTTATTGTCTGTAGCTTAGCTATCAGCCCCGCTCTGCCGCCTTGACCCAGAGCACTTCTGGGGTCGCCGTACAGGCCAGCAGGTAGCGGGCAATGGTGAAAAACCAGTCACTCAGCCGGTTCATGTAGGGCAAAATGGCCGGATTGAGCTGCTCGCTGCGGCTCAGGGTCAGCAGCAGACGCTCGCAGCGCCGGGTGAGGGTTCGCACCACATGGGCTTGCGCCGCCGCACGGGAACCACTGGGCAAAATAAAATTGCGCAGCACAGGTAAATTGGCGCTGTAGGCATCAATTTGTTGCTCCAGCCGCAAGGTCCACTCATTATTCACCTGCCAGATGGCAGCTTCCTGAGCGGCGCTGGAAAATGCCAGCTCCCCGCCCAGATCGAACAATTCCTGTTGCAATAATAACAAGTCAGCCAATAATCCGGTTTCGGCCGCAGGCACCTCGGCAATAAGAAGACCTATATGAGAATTTAATTCATCAATATAACCATAGGTTTCTACCCGCATATCGTCTTTGGCCAGTTGCAGCCCATCGGCCAGGCGAGTCATGCCCTTGTCGCCCTGCCTCGTATATATCCTCATACCGACATCCTGTTAATAATGGGAACAATCATGGATTCCAGCCCGTTGAGCTTGATTTCATAGGCCAGCGCCAGCGTTTGACCAAGTGAACCGGCGGGAAAACCGGTGCGGGCCAGCCACACCAGATAAGGCTCCGGAATATCGATGATGCGACGTCCCCGATATTTGCCGTAAGGCATCTTGTTGGCCAGGGACAACAATACCCGCTCGTCGGACAACCACTCCATCTCAATCGATATCCAGATATTTATGGGTCTGGATGGAGAGCCGCCAATTGCGGGCAATGCAGGTTGCCATCGCCAATTGAGTGGCCCTGGGTTTCTGGCTGATGGGTTGCAGCGCGATCACCACGTTTTCACGCAAGCGGGCGGTGGCCAGCAGCGCATCGAGCTCCTCCACATGGCGCTCGGTGGCCACCGGATGCTTGATCTCGTTGGCCCGCTCGAGGGCAGAGACCAGCACCGGCAGCCCTCCCTTCATATTGATCTTGGGGGATACGGTGACCCAGGTCTGCTCATGGGTCTGGATCTCGCTGGTACCGCTGGTTTCGATCTGCACCTGATAACCCGCCTCAATCAGAGCGGCAGAAAGATCCTGCAGATCATAGAGGCAGGGCTCCCCACCCGTGATCACCACGTGGCGCGCCTGATAACCGAGCTGCTGGAAGCTGGCCAGGATCTGCTCCGTGCTCATCTTGCTCCAGCCATCGGATTCGTTGGAGCAGTCGAGTACCGCCTGTACCCCCACTTCACGAGCAGGATCGACCACCCAGGTATGACGGGTATCGCACCAGGGGCACCCCACCGGGCAGCCCTGCAGGCGAACGAAGATGGCGGGCAGGCCGGTGAAGACCCCCTCCCCCTGGATGGTCTGGAATATCTCGTTGATTGGGTAGTGCATCTTGGTCACGGCTGGTTGCAAAAGTCGCGGATTATACCCCAAGCATGGCCGAGACGCAGGCTCAGCATCCGCTTTTCTCGCCCAGCCCGGTTTTTTGGTGCAAGCGTGCCGTCACGCCCGCCTTGTCGGCCAGGTACTGCTGCAGGCCACGGCTGCGCAGATCGCAAGCCGGACAGGCACCGCAACCGTCGCCGGCAATGCCGTTGTAACAGGTGAGCGTCTGCTGGCGCACGGTGTCGAGGTGGCCGTAGTGATCCGCCAGTGCCCAGGTCTCGGCCTTGTCAAGCCACATCAGCGGGGTCTCGAAGCGAATGGCGCGATCCAGCCCCAGCGAGACGGCCTGATTGAGCGCCTTGACGAACTCGTCACGGCAATCCGGGTAACCGGAGAAATCGGTCTCGCACACCCCGGTGATCACCGCCTCGGCACCCACCTGGTAGGCGTAGATGGCGGCCAGGGTGAGGAACAGGATGTTGCGGCCCGGTACGAAGGTATTGGGCAGGCCGTTGTCCTGCAGCTCGAAGCTCACCGGGATCTCGTCCCGGGTCAGGGCCGAGATGGCCAGCTCGCCCAGCATGGTCACGTCCATCACCTTGTGGGCGGCGATGCCGAGCCCACTGGCCAGACGGCGCGCCGTTTCGATCTCTTCCCGATGGCGCTGGCCATAATCGAAGGTGATGGCGTGCACCTCGTCATAACGGGACAAGGCCTGGACCAGGCAGGTGGTGCTGTCTTGACCACCACTGAATACCACGACGGCTTTTTTCACGAATAACTCTCCTCTGGGCAGTTCAACTGCGCCGGCCCTGGGCAAAATCGTGCCACTGCCGGTTCAAATGGGTAAAAAGGGCCATCAGCGGGGCGAAGCGATCGGTCGCCCTCTCCCACTGCGACAACAGATGGTAGCCCGCTTCCAGGGTCGACAGCGCCTCTGGAAACGGCTTCTTGCGAATGGAATATTGCCCCGCGACGGCATCCAGCTTTACCCGCGGCAGCTGCTGCAACTCAGGGTTGCTGTGCAGCATCCGGTAGGCCTTGCGCCAGGTGCCATCGAGCAGCAAAAAACAGACCCGGCGAGCCGGCTCGGCCGCCTCCCTCTCCCGCACCCTGGCAAGCGAGATGGCCTCCTCATCCGGCCACAGCAGATAACACTGCAGCGCGGGATCGGCCAGCAAGGCCGCCAGCTCGGGAACGTCAGCCACCTGTTCGCCCACATGCAGGCTGGCCTGCGCCAGCGAGGCGGCCAGCAGGATGGCGGTCCCCTTGGGATGCCCGACTTCGCTTGGATGCTGCAAAATATGGAGAGGGGCGAGATGCGGCACCTGCCGAATATAATCACACAGACAGGCTTTGAGGGCTCTGGTGCAACGTGTACAGTAGCGGCTCTTGTTGTCGTCGGACTGTTTCATGTTGTCAGAAAAATCAGGATTGCTCTGGGTCATCACGCTTTCACTCGCCAGTTTGCTGCTCTTTTTCATCGTGCCGAATCACCAGCTCTCCTTCGATCGCACCCTGATAGCCCAGGGTGAAGGGTGGCGCATCATAACAGGCAATGTGGCCCACACCAATCTGTGGCACCTGCTGCTCAATCTGAGCGGGTTGTGGGTACTTTACAGCCTGTTTCGCGAATACCTGACCGGTTGTCGGCTGCCGCTGCTGCTGTTGTTGCTCGGCTCCGCCGTCGGGCTCGGTATCTGGTGGTGGTGTCCGCAGACCCAGTGGTATATGGGATTGTCGGGCGCGCTGCACGGCCTGTTCGTCTGGGGGGCGCTGCAGGATATCCGCTATCGCCGCTACTCCGGCTGGTTGATGCTGGCAGGGGTGGCGATCAAGCTCGGAGTGGACTTCTACAGTGCAGGAGAGAGCCCGGTGTCCGCCCTCATCGGCGCCAGGGTACACATTGAATCACATCTGATTGGCTCGGGCGCCGGCCTGCTACTCGGCCTGCTCCCGATCACCCTGCGCGAGCCCGCTCCCAAGGAGTGACTCGGCCCTGATGCAATGCCGGCCCCATCGGGCCGGCATCCAGTCCGTTATCGATTTGCCAGCTCTGCGTTGATGCCTGCCAGCATGGCGGCAGGATCGGCCGCCTGGGTGATGGGGCGGCCAATCACCAGATAGTCGGCCCCCGCCTCCACCGCCGCCAGCGGTGTCATGACCCGGCGTTGATCCCCGGCTGCCGAGCCAGTGGGACGGATCCCCGGCGTCACCAGCTTGAAGTCGGCGCCGAGCAGCGCCTTCAATTCACGCGCCTCTTCGGCGGAGCAGACCACCCCATCGAGCCCCGCCTCCTTGGTCAATTTGGCCAGCCGGATCACCTGCTCGGCCGGGCCGACAGTGAGCCCCAGCGGCGCCATGTCGGCCTGCTCCATGCTGGTCAGCACGGTCACCCCGATAAGCAGCGGCGCCTTGTCGCCATAAGGCAGCAGCGCCTCCTTGGCGGCCCGCATCATCCGCTCGCCACCGCTGGCGTGCACGTTTACCATCCAGACGCCGAGCTCGGCACTGGCGGCTACCGCCTTGGCGACGGTGTTGGGAATGTCGTGAAACTTCAGATCCAGAAAGACATCAAATCCCTTGGCCACCAGCTGACGCACGAACTGGGGGCCAAACAGGGTAAACATCTCCTTGCCTACCTTGAGACGGCACTGGGCCGGGGAGATACGTTCAATGAAGGCGAAGGCATCGGCCTCGTGCTGATAATCCAGCGCAACCAGTACTTTGGGATCTAGCATCTCACTTCCTATCGATGGTTATTCGCCGCCCGGAGCTTGGCTCCGGTTCGACCTGAAAACACCAGGCCGCAGGGGCCTAGCTCATGATCTTGTGGTGGCTCTTACTCCCCGTCCAGGCCGCGGATCGGCTTGATGGACCCCCACTGGCGACAGGAGGGACACTGCCAGAACAGGGAGTGGGTTGCAAAACCGCACTGCCGGCACTTGTGGGTGGATTTGATCTTGATCTGCTCGCCAACCAGCTGCTGCAAGAGCTCAAGGCTCTCCTTGGCGGGCCCCTCCTCTGCGCTCGCCAGCTGGAACCCCACCAGCTGATAGAAGCCCTTCATGGAGGGATGACGACGCAATTGGCGCAGCACCAGCGCACGGGCCTGACTCAGGCCGTCGCGCTCTTCTACCAGCTTGGCCAGTGCCAGCGTCACGCTGACGCCGGCATGATCCTCCACCGCCTGCTCCAGCAGTGGAATGAGATCGTGGGCACGACCCAGACGCTGATAGCACTCGTTGAGGGAGGGAATGGCTTCGGAGGCAAAGTCGATATCCTGCTCGAACACCCGCAAGAGATCCTTGCTGGCCTGCTCGTATTCCCCTGCTGCCATGGCCAGCTCTGCCAGACGCAGGCTGGCACGGGCACAGGCTGGATTGACGCTGAGCGCCCGCTTGAGCTTGGCAAGCCCGGCGGGTTTGTCCCCTTCACGCAAGGCGCTCTCTGCCTGCTCGCAATAAAAATGGGAAATGGGCTCGGCCAGCTTCTTGCCCTGAAATTTCTGCAGCCGTACCGCCACCTCGATGGCCTTGTCCCAATCCCGCAGTTGCTGATGAATGATCAACAGCTGGGCCAGCGCCGTCTCTTCATAGTCGCTGTCATCGCACAGCTCGTTCCAGAGCGCCTCGGCCCTGTCCAGCAGACCGGCAGCAAGAAAGTCGCGCGCCAGCTCCTGCAACGCCAGCTGGCGCTGCTCACGGGTCAGCTGGCGGGTCACCAGGTTCTGGTGGATCTTGATGGCGCGGTCCACCTCGCCACGCTGGCGAAACAGGTTGCCGAGGGAGAGGTGGGTTTCGATGGTTTCGCTGTCCACTTCCAGCAGCTGGATAAAGAGATCCACCGCCTTGTCTGACTCATCGGACAACAAATAATTGAGGCCCGCCACGTACTGGCGGGAAAACTGGTTACTCTGTTTCTGGGTGTCCTGGCGAACACTCCTGCGCCCCATGTACCAGCCGTAGCCGGCAGCAATGGGCAACAGCAGGAAAAGCAGTTCAAGCATCGAGGGACATTATTCCTTGGCAGCCGACCGAGCCAGCTCCAACTCGCGGGATTGACGGCGCATGGTGCGATTGAGAGTGCGATTCTGCATCTTCAGACGCAGGAACAAGAGACCGAATACCAGCCAGCCCAGCAGGAAGCCACCACCAAAAAAGAATCCCAGCAACATGGAGAGTGAAAACTCGCCCTGGGCAATCAGATAGTTGAACTGCACCAGCTGGCCATTTTGCGAACCGACGGCCAGGGTCAGAATAAACACCAGCACCAGTGGAATGAGGGCCAAGATACGCTTCATAGGAGCTCCCTGTCAGTATCTAATGAAAGGCTGATTATCCTTAAAATCACCGGCAGACTCTAGAGCGAATGGGAAAAGACTTGGAGAAACCGGACCATTGCCACAAGGCAAACCATAAAAACAAAAAAGGCATACCCAAGTATGCCATTTTCTGCATTATTCAGCGATGTTCACTCGCTCGCGTAACTCTTTGCCAGGTTTGAAATGGGGAACATATTTCCCGGTCAATTCAACCTTGTCCCCGGTTTTGGGGTTGCGGCCCACGCGGGGGGCACGATAGTGCAGTGAAAAACTTCCAAATCCGCGGATTTCAATCCGGTCGCCGTTTTGCAAAGTCGATGCCATCTGCTCAAGGATCTCCTTGATGGCAGCTTCGACATCCTTGGCCGGCATATGCATGCGGCTGGCAGCCAATTGTTCGATGAGATCTGATTTGGTCATAACGTTAAATCTCCTTCCCCGATCACATGCAATATTCATTACGCCAATGATAAAAAAGGGCGGCGTGACACGCCGCCCTTTTCTTGCATCAAGGATTATTCACCCTTGGCGGCTTTGAACGCTTCAGCCATGGCATTGCTGAACACAACTTCTTCTTGTTGGTTCAGGCTGTCGATAGCAACACGCTCATCAGCCTCGTCCTTAGCGCGGACAGACAGGCTTACAGTGCGGTTCTTGCGGTCAACACCCATGAACTTGGCTTCAACTTCGTCACCAACAGACAGCACCAGAGTGGCGTCTTCTACGCGGTCACGAGCAGCGTCGGAGGCACGCAGGTAGCCTTCTACGCCATCAGCCAGTTCGATCACGGCACCCTTGGCATCAACCTCGGTAACCTTACCCTTCACAATAGCACCTTTCTTGTTGTCAGACAGGTACTTATTGAACGGGTCTTCTTCGATCTGCTTGACGCCCAGGGAGATGCGCTCGCGCTCCGGGTCCACTTGCAGAACAACGGCTTCGATCTCGTCGCCCTTCTTGAATTCACGCACGGCTTCTTCGCCCTGGTTGTTCCAGGAGATGTCAGACAGGTGAACCAGGCCGTCGATGCCGCCATCCAGACCGATGAAGATACCGAAGTCAGTGATGGACTTGATCTTGCCGGAAACACGGTCGCCCTTGGCGTGAGTTTCGGCAAACAGCTGCCACGGGTTGGATTTGCACTGCTTCAGACCCAGGGAGATACGACGACGCTCTTCGTCGATGTCCAGAACCATCACGTCAACTACGTCGCCAACGTTAACAACCTTGGACGGGTGGATGTTCTTGTTGGTCCAATCCATCTCGGATACGTGTACCAGGCCTTCCACGCCTTCTTCGATTTCAACGAAGCAGCCGTAGTCGGTCAGGTTGGTCACGCGGCCAGACAGACGGGTGGTCTCCGGGTAACGCTTGGCGATAGCAACCCAGGGATCTTCGCCCAGCTGCTTCAGACCCAGGGATACACGGGTACGCTCGCGGTCGAACTTCAGAACCTTGACTGCGATCTCGTCGCCAACGTTGACAATTTCGGAAGGATGCTTAACGCGCTTCCACGCCATGTCGGTGATGTGCAGCAGGCCGTCAACACCGCCCAGATCTACGAATGCACCGTAGTCGGTCAGGTTCTTGACGATACCCTTAACTTCTTGACCTTCTTGCAGGTTAGCCAGCAGGCTTTCGCGCTCGGAGGTGTTCTCGGTCTCGATCACGGCACGACGGGAAACAACAACGTTGTTGCGCTTCTGGTCCAGCTTGATGACTTTGAACTCGAGTTCTTTGTTCTCCAGGTGAGCGGTGTCACGGATCGGACGCACGTCAACCAGAGAACCCGGCAGGAAGGCACGGATGCCGTTCAGCTCAACGGTGAAACCACCCTTGACCTTGCCGTTGATGATACCGATAACGGTAGCTTGCTCTTCGTAAGCTTTTTCAAGCTGCAGCCAGGCTTCGTGGCGCTTGGCTTTTTCGCGGGACAGCTTGGTTTCGCCGAAACCATCTTCGATAGAGTCCAGAGCCACGTCAACGGAGTCGCCTACGTTGATTTCCAGCTCGCCCATGGCGTTCTTGAATTCTTCAGCCGGGATAGCGGACTCGGATTTCAGACCGGCGTCAACCAGTACGAAACCATTTTCGATAGCAACGACAGTACCCTTGACGATGGAACCTTGACGGGTTTCAACGGCGTTCAGGGACTCTTCAAAGAGTTGAGCAAAAGATTCGATCATTGTTTATGTCACAAATGAAACATCCACTTGCAATCCGGCACAAGCGGGGTTGTTTTAAATTATCTGCGCCATCCATAGTGCAGACGACTGACATCAGTTTGTACTGACATCACCAAGTTGTTGCTCTGCATAGGCAAGCACCGTTACCAGCACTTCGTCTATGGACATGGCGGTTGAATCCACCACGAGAGCATCTTCTGCCGGTTTAAGGGGGGCAACGGCGCGATTTCTGTCGCGATCGTCACGTTCCCGAATCTCGGTTAAAAGACGCTCAAAGTTAACATCAAAGCCCTTATCTTGCAACTGCTTATAGCGGCGAGCAGCCCGTTCTTCGGCGCTGGCGTCGAGGAAAATCTTCACCTCGGCTTCCGGGAAAACCACGGTGCCCATGTCACGGCCGTCGGCGATGAGGCCGGGGGCTTGGCGAAATGCTCGCTGACGACGCAGCAGGGCTTCACGCACCCGCGGGAAGGCGGCGATTTTACTGGCGGCATTGCCCACTTCCTCGGTACGGATGGTACGGGAAACATCCTCCCCTTCCAGCACGACCTTCACCTGCTCGGCATCGACCTGGAACTGCACGTCCAGATTGGCGGCCAGGGGAACCAGCGCAGCTTCGGCATCGAGCTCTACATCGTGATGCAGGGCGGCCAAGGCCAGCACCCGATAGATGGCGCCGGAATCGAGCAGGTGCCAACCCAGTTTTTCAGCCAGCAACTGACACAGGGTGCCTTTGCCTGCACCACTCGGGCCATCAATTGTCATCACGGGGGCCATCTGCGGCATAACGTCTCTCCTGCACACTTGTTGCACGCATCCCAGGGGGGATGAGGTAATGGGCGC
Source organism: Aeromonas sp. FL131 (assembly GCF_049860615.1). Lineage (NCBI taxonomy): Bacteria > Pseudomonadati > Pseudomonadota > Gammaproteobacteria > Aeromonadales > Aeromonadaceae > Aeromonas > Aeromonas sp. FL131. The sequence continues at coordinate 1,337,242 of NZ_CP187595.1, read as the reverse complement.
CGATTATACCCAAATGTGCCGAGCCTGGCAGTCGTCGTGGCACACATTTGCGCAAAACCAGTCGCAACTGTCCTCTTTGTGTACCGCCAGGCAAATCATTAAGCTGTGCAAGGTTTTGTTCTTATGGTTGTTCCGCACAAGGCGCGCTAAACTGGCCGCCCTTTTTTAAGCAGCTGTAGTAAGGAGCAACCTATGAGCAGCGTTACCCTCGTGGCCAAATCCAAGTTGCCGACCCCCTGGGGCACTTTCACGCTGGTAGGCTTTCAGGAAACCGGCACCGGCAAGGATCACGCCGCACTGGTGATGGGCGATATCACGGGTGATGAGCCGGTGCTGGGCCGCATTCACTCCGAGTGCCTGACCGGCGATGCCCTGTTCAGTCTGCGTTGCGACTGCGGCTTCCAGCTGCAGGCTGCATTGGAAAACATAGCCAAGGCAGGCCGCGGCGTCTTGCTGTACGTGCGTCAGGAAGGGCGCGGCATCGGCCTGCTCAACAAGATCCGAGCCTATCATCTGCAGGATCAAGGCGCCGACACCGTCGAGGCCAACGTGGCACTCGGCTTTGCCGCCGACATGCGCGACTACACCATCTGCGCCGACATGCTCAAGCAGCTGGAGGTGAAATCCCTCAAGTTGATGACTAACAACCCGCGCAAGATGAAGGCGATGGAATCCTTCGGCATTCCGGTGGCGGAGCGGGTGCCCCTGCAGGAAGGGCGCAATCCCCACAACGAGTTCTACCTCTCGACCAAGGCCAACAAGCTGGATCACATGTTCAAGAAGTGATCTCGCCTCGCCGCTCGTCGCCATGAAAAACGCCTCCCATCGGGAGGCGTTTTTTGTTGCTCTCATATCGCCGCAGCGCTAGCGGATGGGCAGCTCGATATCGGCAAACATGGCATCCACGTCGTCGCTGGAGCGCAGGGCGATGGCCCGCTCCACCACATCCCGGGTCAGATGCGGGGCAAAACGGGTCATGAAGTCATACATGTAGGTACGCAGGAAAGAGCCCTTGCGAAAACCTATCTTGGTGGTGCTGTGGGCAAACAGGTGGCTGGCATCGAGCGCCACCAGATCGGTATCGACCTGGGGATCCAGCGCCATGGTCGCCATCACGCCGATCCCCACCCCCAACCGGACATAGGTCTTGATCACGTCCGCATCGGTGGCGGTGAAGACGATGTTGGGCTCAAAGCCGGCCCGATTGAAGGCTGTGTCGAGTTCGGAGCGGCCGGTAAAGCCGAACACATAGGTCACCAGTGGGAAGCGGGCGATGTCGGCGATGGAAAGCTTGCCAACCTGGGTCAGCGGGTGGCCCTTGGGCACGATCACGCTGCGGTTCCAGTGGTAGCAGGGCAGCATGATGAGATCTTCGTACAGGTGCAGCGCCTCGGTGGCGATGGCAAAATCGGCCTGGCCCTTGACCACGGCTTCGCTGATCTGGGTCGGCGTGCCCTGGTGCATGTGCAGGGAGACTTTGGGAAAGCGCTTGATGAAGCCCTTGATCACGTCGGGCAGCGCATAACGGGCCTGGGTGTGGGTGGTCGCAATGTGGAGCGTACCCTGCTCGGGGTGAGTGTGCTGACTCGCCACCGACTTGATGCTTTCCACCTTGCCCAGGATCTCGTTGGCAATCTTGATCACATCCCGGCCAGCAGGGGTGATCTGGGTCAGATGTTTGCCGCTGCGCTCGAAAATCTGGATCCCCAGCTCATCTTCCAGCATGCGCACCTGTTTGCTGATCCCTGGCTGAGAGGTGTAAAGGCTCTCTGCCGTTGCCGACACGTTCAGTCTGTGGTTGGCAACCTCAACGATATAACGCAATTGTTGGAGTTTCATGATGTTAGGCTCTAAAGGCGACTTGAACTAATACTAACAAACTTTTGCCTGATAGCCCTTCCTTCTTGGCCATTTATGGCTGTGCCTGCGCCAGCAAAAAATCCCGTAAGGCGCGGTTCGCCATGGAGAGCGGATCCCCCCGCCGCCACGCCACGCACAGATCGAGAAAGATCGGGGGGGCAAACGGGATCCCGGTCAGGGCTGGCTCTTCGTCCAGCGCCATCCGCAAGAAGGTGGTCACCGCAAAACCCTGCTTCACCACCGCCTTGAGCAGCGGGATGAGGTTGCTCTCAAAGGCGATGTCGGGCTCGCAGCCCAGCCCCTGGGCCAGCGCTTCCATGTGCTCGCGGTGATAGAAGCCGCGGCGAAACATCGCCAGCTCCTGGCCGAAGAACTCGCTCAGCGACACGCTCCGGGCCTGGCGCAGCGGATGCTCCTCCCCCACCACCATCAACATCTCTTCACGCAGCAGCTGGGCCCCCTCCAGCGCCGGCGGCAGGTCGCTAGTGATGAGGATGGCGAGATCCAGCGAGCCGTCCACCATGCGGCTCAATAGCTCGCGAGTACCCGCCTCCTCCACCCGGATCTTGAGGCCGGGGTAGCGATGCTTGAAGGCCATCAGGATCGGCGGAAAGTAATAGGAGCCCATCATGTAGGGGATGCCGATGCGCACCTCTCCGCGCTCCAGCCCCTTGAGCTCGGCCATCTCGGCCTCGGCCTGATGCATCTGGCGCAGCAGGCGCTCGGCATGGCGACAGAGCACCTCCCCTTCCGGGGTGAGCCGCACATTGCGATCCTGGCGGTCGAACAAGCGCAGCTCGAGCTGCTGCTCCAGCTTGGCGATGGCCATGCTGATGGCGGGCTGCGCCACGTGCAACCCGCTGGCCGCCTTGGTAAAGGAGCCGGCATCCCGCACTGCCAGCAGATAGGTGAGCTGTTTCAGGTCCATATCAATTCAATTTATCAGATGGATAACTTAAATATATTATATTTATGTTCTGGCGCGCACTAACCTGCAACAAAGCTGTCAGGACAATTGCATATGATCGAAGTCGGTAGTCGTGAATGGATCCGCGCCACCCTGGCCCTCAGCCTGGGCTCCTTCCTGGTGTTTCTCAATCTCTATCAAACCCACCCGCTGCTGCCGCTGCTGGCCGAGGTGTTCTCAGTCAGCTCGCTGTCGGCCGGCTGGACCCTGGCCGGCTGCACCGCTGGGCTCGCCGTCTCGCTGCTTGTCTGCGCCCGGTTGGCGGATCGCTTCGGCCGGCGCCGGATCATGCTGTGGAGTCTGGCCGGCGCCATCCTGCTTTCCCTGCTCATCAGCCTGGTCAGTCAGTTTGAACAGCTGCTGCTGCTGCGGGTCCTGCAGGGGGTCCTGCTGGCGGGGCTGCCCGCCACCGCCATCGCCTACATGGGGGAAGAGTTCAGCAAGCGGGCCCTGCTCTCCGCCGTCGGGGTCTACATCGCCGCCAACTCGCTGGGGGGTATCACCGGCCGGGTGGTCGGCGGTCTGCTGGCCGGCTGGTTTGGCGACTGGCAGCACACTTTTCTGGGCATCGGCCTCATCAGCCTGGCGCTGCTGCCCCTGGTCATCTGGCTGCTGCCGGCCCAGACCCGTTTCGTGCCCGTCATCGCCAAGCCGGGCCAGTTTCGCCAGGCCATCGCCAGCCACCTCGGCAACCCGCTGCTGGTGGGGGCCTACCTCATCGGCGGCCTCAACTTCATGGTGTTTCTGAACCAATACAGCTACCTCACCTTCCTGCTGGCCAGCCCCCCCTTCTCCTTGCCTACCCAATGGCTCGGCATGCTGTTTCTGACCTATCTGTCGGGGACGGTGGCCTCCTCCCTCAGCGGCCGCTGCGCCCACCGCTGGGGCGCGCAGCGCCTGCTGCTGGTCGGCATAGCCCTGATGGCGCTCGGCAGCGCCCTGCTGCTGGGCGGCTCGCTCGGCGCGATCCTGTCGGGCCTGCTCATCTCGAGCTTCGGCTTTTTCCTTGCCCACGCCTGCGCCAGCGCCTGGGTCGGCCAGCACGTGGAGCACAACCGGGCGCTCGCCTCGTCGCTCTATCTGGTGGGTTACTATCTGGGAGCCAGTCTGGGGGGGCTCTATCTGCACCCTTTCTGGGAGCAAGGGGGGCTCGGGGGATTGGTGCTCGGCATCGAGCTGGTACTGGTCATCACGGCGGGGTTGAGCCTCTGGCTCGGCCACTTGAAGGGACGCCCCGCCCGCCCCCGCATCTGCCATCCCTGATGCTATCTCGGCTATGAAACGGGGCCGGTCAAGCGGCCCCGTTTCATCAAGCCTGGTCGTAGTAGCCGGCAGGCACCGGCACCACGGCGCCGCTCACCAGCTCTTCTTCAATCACCTCGGCCAAGGTGCGCAGATGAAATTTGATCTGCCCAGAGGCCAGCATCACCGCCACGTCAGGATTGCGCTCATCACGCAAGTTGCCGGTTTTGAAGGACACTTCGGGATGGGCCGCCAGCAAGGCCTCCAGCGAAGGTACCACCAGTTCGATATGTTCCAGCCCAGCCTGGTGGCTACGACCCGGTTTGGGCGCCGCCAGCTCGATGCAGGGCACGATGCCGTCGGCGTGGAGCACCGGTTGATGCAGGCGGTAGGTGGCGATGGGCCGTCCGCCGATCATCCCCTCCACCAGCAGGTCACCATGGCTTGCCAGTTGTGCCTTCAGGGCCTGGTACTCAGGCAAGGTGGCGGCCCGGTAGCAGAGGTGGTCGACCTCGATGGTGGCAGGATGGATGGCGAGGGCCTCCAGCTCGGTCAACAGCTGGCAAACAAATGGGGCCATCGGCCCCAGTGTGGTATCGAGTGAGTGCGACATAATCACCATTTCTTCTTGGGTTGGAACAGGACGTCCAGCTCGTCCGCCTCTTTGTCCTTGATGCTTTGCAGCTCTTTCTCGCTGTGCTCCTGCAAGTGGGCATCGAGTCCGGCCAGGCCCTGCCGCATGTCCTCTTCACGGGCCATCAGGTAGGGATCCTTGTCGGTGACGCTGGCCAGAGCCGAAAGCCCCTTGGTGTAGAGCTGCCGGCAGGTGCCGAACTGCCCCTGGATCTGGGCATCCATGGCCCGTTTCACTAGGTTGGCGATGTTGATCTTGAGCTGCATCAGCTCGAGGCGGCGATCCTCCTGGGCAAAGCCCTGCGGATCTATCTTGCCCTTGTTGTGTTCAACCCGCAGCACAGCCCGCATCTTCTTGACCAGCTGCAGCATCTGGATGGCCTGGCGATCCGACTCCGGGGTCTTGAAGTGCCCCTCATCCTGGCTGCTGTAGTTCTCCTGCACGTTCTTGATCTGGGTCTGCACGTCGGCAATGCGCTGCTTGAGCTGACCGCTCGGCATCACCAAGGCGATGGCGCGATAGGCATCGAGGATCCGGTGCTGCAGCAGCAACACTATGTTCTTGGAGAAGGGCACCAGGTTGACGTTGAGCAGCATCTCTTCAGTTTCATCCACCACCGACTTGTGGCGAGCGATGGCGTGACGCTTGTCGGCCTCTGCCTTCTGCTTATATTGCTGCACCACGTTATAGGCGATGACCAGAAACAGGAGTGCGCCAATAGACAGCAATACCAAGGTTAAAATCATAGGAAGTCCAAACTCCTGTCCCAATCCAATTGCGTGATCCTACAACAGCTTACCTAGTTAAGGTAGTCCGCAGCGCGGAGCTTGCCCCCGATTTGTTGTGCCCAGACGGGCAGGAGCACAAGGGAAAGCCAGGATCACGCGGCGCTGGCGACACCGCCATTACCCCTTAGTATCGCCCATCGGGCCCATTACTTGAGGTTGAACCCTCTGGATCGCAGGAAATCCTGCATGAAGGGACGCGCCTCCTTGCCCAGGATGCCCCGGATCTGGCCGCTCCAGCTCTGCTGCTTGTTGTTGCTGCTGCGGGACTGGTAGTAAGCCTCAATCTGCTGGTCGTAGCCGGCAAGCAGTTCGCGATCCAGTTCGGTCTGATAGCGGTTTTCATGCACTACCAGAGCGCGGGGCAAGCGGGGTTTCTGTTCGGGCGCCTGGGCGGGGTGGCCGAGGCAGAGGCCGAACAGCGGGATCACCTGATGCGGCAGCCCCACCGCCTCGCTCACGGCGGCCGGATTGTTGCGGATCCCGCCGATATAGACGCCGCCAAGTCCCATGGACTGGGCTGCCAGCAGCGCATTCTGGGCCATCAGGGCACCGTCGATGGCGCCGATCAGCAGCTGCTCCACAAAACCGGTCTGGGCATCCGGCACCACTTCGCAGTGGCGATGGTAGTCGGCGCAAAACAGCAGGAACTCGGCGGCCTGGGCCACGTAGGCCTGGTGTCCCGCCAACTCGGCCAGGCGGCTGCGCAGTACCTTGTCGGTCACCCGAATGATGCTGTTGGCCTGCAGGAAGCTGGAGCTGGAAGCGGCCTGGGCCGCGCTCAGGATCTGGTCGAGCTGAATGTCGGTGATGGGCTCGGCGGTGAATTGACGAATGGAGCGATGGGCGAGAATAAGGTCGAGAGTCGGGTTCATGTTGCCTCCAGAGACGAAGTTCACACTCTACCCAAAAACAGCGAGGGGCCCAAGGCCCCTCGCATTAGCACCGCCACAGAGTCATCCGCTAGCCTGCCAGCGGATAGCGGCCGGCCTTGCAGCTGACCATGAAACGGCTTTCTTCCACCTGCGCCACCGTCATCGGCTTGCTGAACAGGAACCCCTGAAACACGTGGCAGCCCTGGGTACGCAGGGCGGCGAGCTCGTGCTCGTCCTCCACCCCTTCGGCCATGATGCCAAGACCCAGGCTGGTGGCCATGGCGACGGTGGCGCGGATCACCGGCAGGTTGAGGCCCACCACGAAGGAGCGATCCAGCTTGATGGTGTCGATGGGCAGCCGGTTGAGATAGGCCAGCGACGAGTAGCCGGTACCGAAATCGTCGATGGCAATCTTGATCCCCTGCGCGCTCAGGGCATCGAGGATCTCGATGCACCCCTTCATGTCCAACATCAATACCGTCTCGGTCAGCTCCAGCGTCAGCAGGCTGGCGGCCACCCCGAACTCCTTGAGCTGCTGGGCCACCAGTTCAGGCAGGGCGGAAGAGAGCTGGAAGCCGGAGAGATTGACCGACACCGGCACATTCACCCGCCACTCCCGTTGCCAGTGGGCCATCTGGGCCAGCGCCGTCGACAGCACCCAGCTGCCTATCTCGCGGATCAGCCCCATCTCTTCCGCCAACGGGATGAACTCCACCGGCGAGACGTGGCCCAGCACGGGATTGTGCCAGCGCAGCAGCGCCTCGTAGCCGAGCAGCTTGCCCTGCGCCACATCCACCTGAGGCTGGTAGCAGAGGCTAAGCTCCCCCCGCCCGATGGCCTTGGCCAGGAACTGCTTCAGGGTCAGCTTGCGATGCAGAGTCTGCTGCATGCTGGGAGTGAAGCGCTGCCAGCGCAGCCGGCCCAACTGCTTGGCCTGGTACATGGCCATGTCGGCGCGGGTGATGAGGTTGTCGCCGTCATCCGCATCGTCTGGATAGATGGCGATGCCGATGCTGCCGCCGATGGTCACCTCGGGCACGCCGCTCAGCTGCAGCGGCTTGGTCATCTGGGAGAGCATGAGGTCGGCCACCTCCTGCGCCCGATCGCTCGAGTGGCTGAGCGGCACCAGGGCGGTGAATTCGTCGCCACCGAGCCGGGCCAGCTCCACATCCCGCGGACAGATCTGCTTGAGCCGACCGGCAACCCGCTCCAGCAGCCGATCACCGGCCTTGTGGCCGTAGTTGTCGTTGACCAGCTTGAAGTTGTCCAAGTCCATGAACACCAGCGCAAAACGCCCACCCAGCCCGCAATAGGCCTCCAGCGATTTCATCAAGCCATAGCGATTGAGCAGGCCGGTCAGCGAGTCGTGCCAGGCCAGGTGACGGTGTTCCAGCTCTTCCAGTTTGCGGTCGGTGATGTCACGCATGGTGAGCAGGATCTGGGCCCCCTGCTGAATGTGGCGAAACTGGTACTGAAACCAGCGCATCCCCTTGAGGGTGCGGCACTCCCCCTCGGCCACCACTTCATCGAGGCGGGAGAGCTTCTGGTAGAAAGCCTCGTCATTGCCGGAGAAGAGCTGGGAGAGGTAGCGGATCTGGTTGCCGAAACACATGTCAAAATGGTGGTTGCCACTCTCCAGCTGGCCCTGATTGTCAAACAGACAGGCTAGGGTATCGCCGGTGGCGAGCGAGGACTCCTGATAGAGGGTATCGGCGTCGATCACCGCTTCGGTCATCATCATCAGCCGACCCGCCAGCTGGATGCCGGAGAGACGCAGGTAGATCTGCTTCTTGACCCCCTTGGGGGAGAGGGTCCACCACTCGCTGTAGCTGCGCCCCTGCTGGAAATCCCCGAGGTAACGCTGCAGCAGCAGATCGATGGCCTGTGCCATGTCGGCCGAAAAGTCGCGCGATTGCAGTTCGCCCAGCGAGCTCGCTTCCCACACGCTCAAGGCGGCGCGATTGGCCCAGTAGATGTGGTGATGCCGGATGTCATAAACCCAGATTGGGGTATGCAACACATCCATCCCGTTCAATAACCGTTCGTCTAGCGTATTCATCTAATATGGTGATTCATGATGTGTGATCACAGGGAAACCCAGCGACGGAGGGCCCTCCCGGGCACCCGGTGCTGGTACAAAATCGGATCCAGCCCATAATGTGAAACAAGCATGCGCAAAGGGCTGACTTCATATGAAAACGCTACATGTGAAACCCATGGTCAGAAAAAACGGACTCACGTTGGTATTGTTGGGCATCATAGTAACCATTGCTATGATTTTTATACTTTTTTTATTCGGTGAACAACCACTAATCCCCCTCGTCTCCGGCCTGCTGGCGGGTCTGATGATGATATTTATCGGCTCATTGAAGCTGATTGAACCCCACTTCAGTCTCTCGCTCTGTCACGATTGTCTGCAATATCACCATAAATACGGCGGTTGGATCCTGAAATGGAGAAATATTCAGCGAATCGACCAACCGCGCATTCATCTGGGCTGGGATCTGGTCCCCCTGCCCTATATCGGTTTGAAAATAAAAGATTACGACGATTTTTTGACATTGATCACACCCAGATTGGCAGTACGCCTGCTGACCGAGCAACGCAGTGTCTTGCTGCAGGCACTGCGCAGCGAACAACCGGCCTGCAGCAGCGGGGGTTGTGCCTGTGCCTTTCAGGGCGAGGGATTGCTGGAAGAGAGCCATTTTCGCTCTCCCTCCGGTCAGCGCTATGAAGGGGTGATCGCCATGCTGGCCAACCGCATGACCCGGCTGCGCGAGCTGCTCGGCTACGATCTGCTGGTGCCGGACAACAGCCTTGACCGGGATCCGGTCGAATTTGTCCGGCTGTTGCACCAGTACCAGCGGGAGTCGAATCTAATCCAGATCAATTAAACGCCGGATTGAGCTTGCCAAGGCGGGCGCCTCTTCTTAAGGTCACTGGCTTGTTACACCCAGAACACCGCTTATGAAGTACATCGAAGAGTTCTATCTGTTCGTCAAGGTGGTGCAAGAGGGAGGCTTCTCCCACGCGGCTGCCGCACTGGGCATGCCAACCGGCACCATCAGTCGACGTATTTCTCAGCTGGAAGAGCAGCTCGGCTGCTCCTTGCTACACAGATCCACCCGCAAACTCCGCCTCACCGACGAAGGGCTGCGCTACTACGAGCGCCTGTGCACCCCGCTGGCCGCGATCGAGCAGGCCACCGGCGAGATCCAGGGCAAAGAGGCCGACATCAACGGGGTGATCCGTCTGGCGGCCCCCATCGCCCTATCCAACACCATCCTGGTCGACATGCTGGCGGACTTTGGCCTGCACTACCCAGAAGTGCAGTTCGACATTACCCAGACCAACGACCACCAACATCTGTTCGACAACGACCGGGATCTGGTGTTCTTCAACGGCGAGCTGCCACAATCCTTGCCCAATGCACTCTGCCTTGGCCACATCGAATACGGCCTGTTTGCCTCCCCGCTCTATCTGGAGAAGATGGGCACTCCGGCACATCCCGCCCAGCTGGAAGAGCACGCGCTGATCTACTGCTGGCCGCACCAGCACTGGCAGTTGACCGATCGGGACGAGCAGACGGTACAGATCAAGCGCTCCGCCAAACTGACCGTAAACCAGACCCAGGCTGCCGTCAGGGCGGCCAGGCGCCACCTGGGGATCGTCAATGCCCCGCTCCACTACGTGCATCCCTTCCTGCAGGATGAGCAGCTGGTCCCGGTACTGCCCGACTGGAAAACCGGCAACCGGCCCTTCTATATGTTGCGCTGCCAGCCTCAGTTTGCCCCGCTGCGTGTTAAGATGTTCGCTGAATTTGTTGAAAAATATTCAGCGCGCTACCGGAATCGCCAATGGGACAATCAATTTTCACCGGCGACCAGCCTGTCCCATTGCATCTGACCGTTGGCGGGCCACACTTATAGCAATCCTCGTTGACCAGGCCAGCCTAACACTATGAATGTATTGATATGTGATGACTCAGGATTCGCCCGTAAACAGCTGGCCCGCGCCCTTCCCGCCGACTGGGACGTGACGCTGCATTACGCCGCCAACGGGCTGGAAGGGATAGAGCAGGTGCTGATGGGTCATGGGGATCTGATCTTTCTCGACCTGACCATGCCGGAAATGGATGGCTACGGCGTGCTGGAGACCCTGCAGCGGGAGGGGCTGCGCAACAAGGTCTTCGTGGTCTCCGGCGATATCCAGCCAGAAGCCTATCAGCGAGTGATGGGGCTGGGAGCGCTGGATTTCATCAAGAAACCCGCCGCACCGGAAACCCTCAGCGCCCTGCTGAAGCAGCATGAGCTGTGGCAGGCCAAAGGTGCCGCCACTGCACATGACACCCGGCCCGCCGGCCAGAATGTCAGTGATGTCGGCAGTCTGGATACCGGCATCAAGATCAGCCCCGAGGTGCGCGACGTCTATCAGGAGCTCGCCAACGTCTCCATGGGCCAGGCCGCCGACCTGCTGGCCCGCCTACTCAACGCCTTCGTGGTGCTGCCCATTCCCAACGTCAACGTGCTGGAAGTGTCCGAGCTGCACATGGCCCTCTCGGCCGCCGCCGACTCGGATACCCTCTCCGCCGTCTGTCAGGGCTTCATCGGCGCCGGTATCGCCGGCGAGGCGCTGATCCTGTTCCACGACTCCAGCTTCAAGGATCTGGCCCGGCTGATGAACCATCAGGGCGTGCTCGATCGCAACGCCGAGCTGGAGCTCTTGATGGACACGGCCAACGTGCTGATCGGCGCCTTTTTGCGCGGCTACGCCAGCCAGCTCGATACCCCCTTCAGTCAGGGCCATCCTGTGGTACTCGGCCAGCACAGGCCCATCAACGAGCTCATCAACACCAACAAGAGCCGCTGGCGCCGCACCCTGGCCATCGAGATCAACTACCGGGTCCAGGATTACGCGGTGCAGTGCGATCTGCTGCTGCTGTTTACCGAAGATTCCATCGCCACCATGAACAACAAAATCATGCACATGCTCTAGGAGTGACCATGGAAATCCGTGAATTTCATTGGCTGATGAACATAGTCCAGAACCTGGATGTGGGGCTGGTGGTGCTCGACAAGGAGTACAAGGTGCAGGTGTGGAACGGCTTCATGGAGAGCCACAGCGGCCGATTGGCCGGCGAGGTGCGCGATGGCGTGCTGTTCGAGCTCTTCCCCGATGTGGATCGGGCCTGGTTCGAGCGCAAGGCCAACATGGTGTTCAAGCTCAACAACCGCGCCTTCAGCACCTGGGAGCAGAAACCCTATCTGCTGCGTTTTTCCAACTACCGCCCGATCACCGGCTCAGCCCCCCACATGTTCCAGAACCTGACGCTGGTGCCGCTGGCTGATTTTGGCGGTCAGGTGACTCACATCGCGGTAATGATCTACGACGCCACCGACGAGGCCATGCTGATGAGCGGCCAGCGCCAGGCGTGACCCGCTTTCTTCTCAACAATAAAACAGGGCGCCTTGGCGCCCTGTTTTATTGAGTGAACCTTAACGTACGGCAAGGTACTCGGTGAAGGCATCGATCACCTCGTCGATGTCGTCATCGGTGATCTGCAGGTGAGTCACCAGCCGCATCTCGCCGTAACCGGAGAAGAGGATCCCCCGCTCCTTCATGAACGCGAGCAGCGCCTCGGCCTCCCCTTTCACCAGCCGCAGAAATACCATGTTGGTCTGCACCAGTGCGAGATCCAGCTCGATGCCGGGCAATGCGGCCAGCCCTTCGGCCAGCCGTCTGGCACGGCGGTGATCGTCCGCCAACCGGGCCACATGCTGATCGAGGGCAAACAGACCGGCCTGAGCCAGGATCCCCGCTTGGCGCATGCCACCACCCAGCATCTTGCGCAGCCGTCTGGCGCGTGCGATGAAGACGCGAGAGCCCACCAGCAGCGACCCTACCGGTGCTCCCAGCCCCTTGGAGAGGCAGATGGAGATGCTGTCAAAGGGGGCGGCCAGCTCGTCTACCCCATGGCCGCTCGCCACGGCGGCGTTGAACAAACGGGCACCATCCAGATGCAGTTGCAACCCGCGTTCGTCGACGAACTTGCGCATCGCCTGCAGGTAATTAAGAGGCAGCACCTTGCCGTTATGGGTGTTTTCAAGGCAGACCAGCCGGGTCTGCACAAAATGGGCATCATCAGGGGCGATCGCCGCGGCGACATCGGCCACTGCCAGCGAACCGTCGGCCTGCATGGGCACCGCCTGCAGCGCAACCGAACCCAGCACGGCGCTCCCCTGTGCCTCATAGCGATAGATGTGGGCCGCTTGGCCGACGATGGCCCCCTCCCCCCGCTGACAGTGGCTCATCACCGCCAGCAGGTTGGACATGGTGCCCGAGGGGACAAACAGCGCGGCCTCCTTGCCAAGCAGCTCGGCCCCGCGGGCCTCCAGTGCGTTGACGCCGGGATCTTCCCCGTAGACATCATCCCCCACCTCGGCATGCAGCATGCTCTGACGCATGGCATCCGTGGGCTGGGTGACCGTATCACTTCGTAAATCGATATAGCGCATGACATCCCTCCTGAAGCAGGAGGATGACGTTAGCCAGCAGGAGCTGGCTTGGCAAGCGGGCCGTTTCCGGAATGTGAAGCCGGTGACGGCTTACCAGGGCAGCGGCTGGCCCTGCAGGTCGAGGAAACCGCCGGACTGGGCCGGCGACAATTGGTTGATGAGATCAAGCAGACGCGGCGCCACCAGCGCCGGATCCTGCAAGGTCTCGGCCGCCAGTTCATCGAGAAAGGGTTGATTCATGGGGGTGGCCATCAGCCCTGGGTGCACGGTGACAACTCCGGCGGCGGGGAAGCGTTCTCGCCACTCGTGGGCCAGCGTTCTTGCCCCCATGTTGAGCGCCGCCTTGCTCATCCGGTAGCTGTAACGGCTGCCCGTCTCGTTGCCGCCAAGACTGCCGGCCAGATCGGAAAGAGAGCAAAGCCAGAGGCGGGTATCCACCGTCATTCGGCGGCTCAGGCAGGCGGCCAGAGCCAGCTGCGGCCAGGCGTTGGCCAGCAGGCTGTCGCACAGCCATCTGGGGTTGACCTCCTCCACCCGCCGCTCCGGCATGAAGTTGATGTCGTGCAGCAGGCCGATGGTGTTGATCACCACGCTCGGCAACGGCGCCGTGTCATAGAGGGTGAACAGGGCATCGAAGGAGAGCGCATCCACCTCCTGCAACGGAAAATAGCAGACGGGATCCACGCCCTTGGGCAGCTGCCTGCCGGCCAGCACCAGCTCCTCGCCACGGGCGGATAGCTCATGTGCCAGCGCCGTGCCCAATCCGCCGCTGCCCAAGATCAGATAGCCCATCTCCCTCTCCCCGCTGTCCTCATCTGCTTTAGAGGGTATCAGAATAATCCCCGGCCGTTGCCCGGCCATCCCCATACAGGCTCACGCCTCATGCAGGTGTTTGCCAAATTCGCGCGCCCGCGCCAGATCCAGAAATCCGTCAGCCTGCTTGTGACTGCGCAAGAACTGGTAATAGGCAAGCAGGGTTACCAGCTCGTCTTCTGCGGGCAGGCGCTGCTGCGGCAACTGTTCCTGCAACAGGGTGCCGGCGGCGCTCAGCGCTTCTCTGTCCACCACTTCCGCCTGCCGATAAAGGTAGCCGCAGCCGGTGGCGAGCCACTCCAGCGAGCAGTTGGCAGCCATGGCAATCTGGTTGGCCTTGCCAAGGCCGGGTTCGGCCCCTTTCAGATATTTACGGATCAGGGCTTCGCTCAACCCCACCTTGCGGGCAAAGGCACTGATGCTGCCCGTCCCGATCAGGCTCTGCAAGCGCTCGGCAAAACCGTCCATTTCCTTCCCCTTCAGAACCAAAGTTCGAATTAACAAAAGCCGTATTATTGCCTTGCCAACCAGAAGAGACCAAGATGCTGGCAGCTTTTTTCCCTTTATCCGCCAAGGAGCCACCATGTCCGTATCCCGCCTCTCCCTGCATCCACAGGGCCCGACCTTCTCTCGCCTCATCATGGGTTACTGGCGTCTGATGGAGTGGCAACTCTCCCCGAACGCCCTGCTGGATCTGATGAAGTACCACCTGGATCTGGGGGTCACTACCATCGATCACGCCGACATCTATGGTGGCTACCAGTGCGAAGAGGCCTTCGGCAACGCCCTGCGCCTTGAGCCCTCTCTGCGCTGCCGGATGGAGATCGTCAGCAAGTGCGGCATCGCCCTCACCGCCAAGCAGGGACACGCGCTGAATCACTACAACACCGGCAAGGCGCACATCATCGCCAGTGCCGAGGCCTCCTTGCAAAAGCTGGCCACCGACCATCTGGATCTGCTGCTGATCCACCGCCCGGATCCCCTGATGGATGCCGACGAAGTGGCCGATGCCTTCATCACCCTCAAGCAGGCAGGCAAGATCAAGCATGCCGGGGTCTCCAACTTCACCCCTCGCCAGTTCGAGCTGCTGCAGTCGCGCCTGCCCTTCCCGCTGGTGACCAACCAGCTGGAGATCTCGCCTCTCAACCAGAGCACCACTCTGGACGGTACCCTGGACCAATGCCAGCAACTGCGCATCAAGCCGATGGCCTGGTCCTGCCTCGGTGGCGGGCGCCTGTTCCAGGCCCCCGAATATGCCCCGCTGCGCGCCGAGCTCGAACAGATCCGCCAGGAAGTGGGCGCCGAGCAGATCGAACAAGTGGTCTACGCCTGGGTCATGATGCTGCCAAGCCAGCCGCTGCCGCTGATAGGCTCCGGCAAACGGGAGCGCATCGCCGCCGCCGTGGCCGCTGAATCCATCGTCCTCAACCGTCAGCAGTGGTTCCGCATCCGCAAGGCGGCGCTCGGCTACGACGTGCCCTGATTCATCCGGCAAACGCCAGAAACAAAAACGGCATGGGGGAAACCCATGCCGTTTTGCGTTATCGAGGCAGCTCAGCGATGACGCTGGGGGCGACCACGTGGTGCGTCTGTCTTCGGCTTGGCCTGGTTGACTGTGATGGTACGGCCACCGATTTCGGTGCCATGCAAACCGGCGATGGCCTTTTCAGCCTCGCCATTCACTGGCATTTCAATGAAGCCAAACCCCTTGGACTGACCGGTATCGCGATCGATGATGATATCGACCTTGTCTACCTGCCCAAATTGGCTGAACACGGTTGTCAGTTCGTCGGCCGTCATCCGGTACGACAGATTACCTACGTAAATCTTCATGCCATCCACTCTCGATTCAAGGTGCCTTCTCTATCCAATCACCAACACAAAGGTAAGGGCACAACCCCCATGCCGGACCTGCCAGGGCATCATGCCTGGGCACTCCCCCGTACGGTTCACTCAAGTCATTGATCTCTTGGGTGAACAGAACGAGCAAGATCAATTCGAGTCACTGGCAGTATCTGAGCTTTGGGGAAGATTGTCGAGAAAATAGTCAGCTCATATGGGGAGCAGGGCATCCAACAGCACCTGCAGCGTGCGTCGACCATGCCAGGCGCGCTTAAAGCCAAAGCGATAGATGCCGGGCGCCACGACATGGGTACCTTCCCGACTCAACCCCATCAGCGTGGTGGCGGTCGCCAGCTGCTCATCGTTCAGCGCCAGATCCAGGCTGAAGGCCAGCCACTGACCATCGTGGCCCACCTTGCGATCCCGCTCGACCCCGACCAGTACCGATCTTGGCAGGGCCTGTGCCCGATCACTGCTGCCATTGAGCAGGTAAAGGTGCGTCTCGTCCCAGGCCAGCTCCGCCAGCCGCCAGCGCTGCCAGCTGCGAGGCAGTATCATCATCAGCAGCACTATGCCGCCAAACACCAGCCCCACCCAGGGCAGCAAACCCATGTGCGGATAACCCAGACCGACGGCGGCCAGCACGGTGACCAGGCTCGCCAGCAACAGCACCACCATCACCGGATAGAAACGGCGAGCAGGGGGCATCAGCCAGACCAGTCCCTCTTTGTTCACCAGCTCACTGACCTTCATTCTCTTCTCCTCTTGCCTGTGCGTTTACACGCCCTGGATGCACCAATTTTGTCGCGCATTGTGCGCGAGCCCGACACCGGGATGCAACCGGGCTCGCTCATCGGGTGACGGTCTCACCGGACTCTTGGTATCATTCTCTTCATCTGAGCCCATTCGCATGCTTGTCGGGAGTCTCATGCTTGCCACCACCCTGCTCTTCATGGCCAGTGCCTTTCTTGCCGAACCTCATCCCCGCCAGGCTGAAGCCATTGGCGGCTACTCCGCCGGCTGCCTCAAGAACGGGGTAGCGCTGCCGCTGACCGGCCCCGGCTATCAGGTGATCCGCACCAAGCGACTGCGCTACTACGGCCACCCTGAGCTCATCGCCTACCTGACCACCCTGGCCAACCAGACCCGCATGGCCGGTATGCCGGACCTCTATATCGCCGATCTCGCCATGGCCCACGGCGGTCCCTTCACCTCCGGTCACCGCAGCCACCAGACCGGCCTCGACGCCGACATCTGGTTTCGCATGGCCAACCAGCCCATCTCAACATGGGAACAGGATGCCCCCAAGGAGTGGGCGCTGATCGATGAGCCCAGCTACCGGGTGCTGCCCGGGCGCTTCGGCCCCCAGCAGCTAAACCTGCTGCGCCTGGCAGCCAGCAAGCCCGAGGTCGCCCGCATCTTCATCAACCCGGTGATCAAGGCCGAGGTATGCAAACGGGCACCCGATGAACCCTGGGTCGCCAAATTGCGCCCCTGGGTCGGCCACTTCAGCCACTTTCATGTGCGTCTACGCTGCCCGGTCGGCAGCCCGGATTGCCAGCCTCAGGCGCCGATCCCGCCCGGCAACGGCTGCGGCGCCGAGCTGGCCTCCTGGCTCAAAGACAAGCCGCAACTGCCCAAGGTTTCGATGGCTTACCACAAACCCAAACTGCCCGCCCGTTGTGGCGGTTGACCACAAGCTGGTATGGTGAGCCGTTATCTGCAAAAAATGTCAATGGAGAACAACAAGATGGCCACTTCACTCTGGCAGAGGGCGACCCAGTCCCTGTTGGTTATGACCCTGCTGCTGGGCCTGACCGGTTGCGGCATGAACAATATTCCGACCCTGGATGAGCAGGTCAAGGCAAGCTGGGGCCAGGTCGAAAACCAGTATCAGCGCCGCGCCGATCTGGTTCCCAATCTGGTGGCCACCGTCAAGGGCTACGCCAGCCACGAGCAGGAGACCCTCAAGGCAGTGACCGATGCCAGAGCCCGGGTGGGCAGCCTGCAGCTCAGCGATCCCGCCCAGCTCAAGGAGTTTGAAGCGGCCCAGAACCAGCTCTCCGGCGCCCTCTCCCGGCTGATGGTGGTGGTCGAGCGCTACCCGGAGCTCAAAGCGGATCAGCAGTTTCTGACCCTGCAGGCCCAGCTGGAAGGCACCGAAAACCGTATCTCGGTGGCCCGGCGCGACTACATAGAAGCGGTACGCCAGTTCAATACCGAGATCCGCACCTTCCCCGGCGTCATCTGGTCCAAGCTGCTCTACTCGGATCTGGAGGCCAAACCCACGTTCAGCGCCAAACCCGGTGCCGATGAGGCGCCCAAGGTCAGCTTCCAATGAAGCGCGTGATCCCTGCCTTGTTGTCCTGCCTGCTGTTGTGGACGGCGGTGGTATCCGCCGCCCCCACCTTCCCTGCCTTGAGCGGGCGAGTGGTGGACGAGGCCAACCTGATGTCCCGCAAGCAGGCTCACCAGCTCACCCAGCAGCTGGCGGCATTCGAGAAGCGCAGCGGCATCCAGCTGGTGGTGGTCTCCATCGACACGCTGGCGGGCGACACCATCGAGGAGTACGGCTATCAGCTCGGCCGTCACTGGGGGATCGGCCAGAAGGGCAAGGACAACGGGGTGCTGCTGCTGATCGCCCAGGATGAGCGCAAGGTGCGCATCGAGGTGGGTTACGGGCTGGAAGGCGCCCTGCCCGATGCCATCGCTGCCAACATCATCCAGACCCGGATCCTGCCCGCGTTCAAACGCGGCGACATGGTGGCCGGGGTGGTTGCCGGCAGCCAGGCGATCATGCAGGCGCTGGCGGGCGAGTACAAACCGGTGGACAACGCCAGCAAGGATAAGCTGGGCGGACCCTGGCTGTTCATCCTGATGGTGATAGTGATGATCGTGCTGCACAACCTGCGTGGCGGTGGTGGTGGCGGCAGGGGTGGCCGGCGCCGCGCCGCTTACCTCGCCGGTGGCTTCGGTGCCGGTCGCTCCGGTGGCGGTTTTGGTGGTGGCGGCGGCGGTTTCAGTGGAGGGGGCGGCAGTTTCGGCGGCGGCGGTGCCTCCGGTGGTTGGTAACAGGGATTAAGAGACGACACATGATTTCGAAACAGTTCTTTCACACGCTGCAGGCCAGGGTTAAGCAGGCGGAGCAGGCAACCGATGCCGAGCTGGTGACCGTTCTGGCCCCCGCCAGCGACGGCTATCGCTACATACCCACCCTGTGGGCGGCGCTGCTGGCCATGCTCACCCCGCTGCTGGTATTCGAGCTCGGTTTCTGGCTCGGCTGGTACGAGATCCTGCTGGTGCAGTGGTCGGTCTGGCTGGTGCTGAGCATCCTGTTCCACTGGACCCCCATCAAGATGTACCTGATCCCCAAACAGGTTCGCCAGCACAGGGCCGCCCTGATGGCACGCCTGCAGTTCGTTGAACAGGGGTTGCATCGTACCCAGGATCGGCTGGGGGTGCTGATCTTCGTCTCGGTGGCCGAGCACTACGTGGAGATCCTGGTGGATGACGGCATCGCCCAGCACATCGACAACGGCCAGTGGCAGGAGATCATCGATGACTTCACCCGCCGGGTGCGCAACAAGGAGGTGGAGCAGGGGTTCCTCGAGTGCATCGAGCGGACCAGCGCCATTCTGACCGACGCCTTCCCCGCCACCCGCGACCAGAACGAGCTGCCGGACAGTCTGATTATCCTCCCCAAGCCCTAAGCGGGTTTAAAAAACCGGCATTCTGTTCAAGGGATAGGCATTCGATAAAGATTATGAAAAATAAGGGGAAAAGTGGTTGACCCAGGCAGCCCTTTCCCCTAAATTACGCCCCGTTCCAGCGCAACGGCGCTGTGAGCGAAAATTTGGTGAGGTGTCCGAGTGGCTGAAGGAGCACGCCTGGAAAGTGTGTATACGGCAACGTATCGAGGGTTCGAATCCCTCCCTCACCGCCAAATTTAAAGAACCGACCTGATGGTCGGTTTTTTGCTTTTGGGGTTTTCAGAAGCGTGACTCCCGTGAGAGAAAGCAACACCCTCGTTGGGTACGAGCAACGTTGCCTGCGGTGATCAACGACTGACTGCCGCCCACAAGGAAAAACCACATGGGTAAAGCGTCCCACCCAATCTAAAAAAACCGGCCAGTGGCCGGTTTTTTGCCTTCCAACATTTGCAATCTGATCTGCCCAGGCCCTCTTCCCGTCAAAGTCCCGCGACGGCCCCTCCTCTTTTCGGTAAAACGCCCTGCATGGACCGGCTGCTTGCCAGCCGGGAAAGAAATCTGTCCATCGAGGTCAAGGCACTCACTTTATTGCTCATCGATTGGATATCATTTTGAAAAACTGATACTTAAATAGCTACACTAGCCATTATCAATATTCAGGGATGTATAAAAAATGAGCTTAATCGGCCTGGTCCTGGCATTGATCGCCATCCTGGGCGGCAACATGATCGAGGGTGGACATCCCAGCGCCCTGCTCGATCTGCCCGCCTTTCTCATCGTGATCGGAGGTACCATAGGTGCCGCCTTGACCCAGTTCCCCTTCTCCGTTGTCGGCAGCACTCTCAAGCGTTTCAAGTGGCTGCTGGCTCCCCTCAAACTCGACATGCAGCAGCAGGCCGAACTACTGGAAAACCTGGCTGGCAATGCCAGACGCAGCGGCATGCTGGCCCTCGAGGGCATGATCGACGAGATCAAGGATCCCTTCCTGCAAAAAGGGGTGCAGATGATGGTCGATGGCTACGAGAAGACCAAGATCCACGAGGTGCTGGAGAACGAGATCGAGTTCGAGCAAGAAGATCTCGAGCAGACCGTCAAATTCTATGAAGCCATGGGTGGCTACTGCCCCACCATGGGGATCGTGGGGGCGGTGTTTGGCCTGATCCACGCCATGGGCCTGCTGGATGCCCCTGACAAGCTGGGGGGCGCCATCGCGGTGGCCTTTATCGCCACCATCTACGGGGTATCGGCCGCCAACCTGATCTTCCTGCCCTTCGGCAACCGCTACAAAGGGTTTGCCCATCAGATCCGCCACTACAAGGAGATGACCCTGACCGGTATCCTCTGCATCGTGGATGGCGAATCCCAGCAACGCCTGCAAGTCACCCTCGAACCCTACCTCGGAGGCCACGGTGGCAAAAAAGAAAAAGGCTGAAGCGCCGGAGAACCACGAACGCTGGCTGGTCTCCTATGCCGACTTCATGACATTGCTGTTCGCCCTGTTCGTGGTGCTCTACTCCTTTGCCATGGCCAAGCAGTCTGAAACCCGGGTGCTGATCCAGGGCTTCATCGAATCGCTGGGCAAAATTGGCCTCATCTCCCCTGCTGCGGGCTCCCCCGTGATGCAGGGCGGTACCGGCATCCTGGAACCCGAGTCCAAAACCACCCCCAGCAGCCCGAAGAAAGAGACTGTGCTGGAGAAGGATGCTCCGATGGCAGCTTCGGATCCGTTCAACGAAACCATCGGTGCCTCGGAGAAGCCGAGTGCCACCGAATCCTGGCCACACAAGACCAAAGAGCAGGAGTGGGTGCAGGTCACCAAGAAGAAGCTCGAGCAGCAGCTCAAGGCACAGATTGAATCCAAGGATCTGGAGGTAGAACAACTGGGCAGCCAGCTGGTGATCCGCATCGGCGAGAAGGCGCTGTTCCCGGCCGACTCCGCCTTCCTGCAGCCCCAGTTCATTCCGCTGGTCAACAAGATCTCCGGCATTCTGGCTGACATTCCCGGCAAGGTGGTGGTCACCGGCCACACCGACAACTCCCAGGCCCCGGTAGAGCTCTATCGCAGCAACTGGGAACTGTCGGTATTGCGCTCCGCTTCCATCGTGCACACATTGCTGACCAACCCCAAACTCGATGCCACCCGGGTCATCGCCCAGGGGGTAGCAGATGCCCAGCCACGCTATCCCAATGACACACCCGAGCATCGTCAGGCCAACCGTAGGGTCGAGATCACCCTCTCCCAGGGCAAGGCAGCCGAAGAGGCGCTACCTATCCTCAAACCCTGATCGAGCAGACCCCGCCTGGCGGGGTCTCTCCTTTCACGATTAGTTTATTTTTCAAACGATCCCGCCATTTCCGTTGCACCCTAAAAGCGATTGAAAATGATTCTCAAATAGGAACATTGACTCCGCTAGCAAAATACGATTTTCCTCCCGCTGATTAATAATTAATCCTTTGAAATGACATGTAAATCAGTACGAAAGTGGCATAATACGTAACATCCTTGTTAAGTCGCGTGATTAATTCGGTTAGGGAAAACTCCTATGTTTGCTGATATTGCTGTCCAGCATTGGGCTTTTGCTGTCTATGTAGTAGGGGCCATCTGCATCTGCCTGACCATGATCGGCCTTGCCGCCCTGCTGGGTGGTCGAGCCTATGGTCGTGCCAAGAACAAACCCTTCGAATCTGGTGTCGATTCGGTGGGCAATGCCCGTCTACGCTTCTCCGCCAAGTTCTATCTGGTTGCCATGTTCTTCGTCATCTTCGACGTCGAGGCACTCTACCTCTTCGCCTGGTCCGTCTCCGTTCGAGAAAGCGGCTGGGTCGGTTTCATCGAAGCCACCATCTTTATCTCCCTGCTGCTGGTAGGACTCGTCTACCTGTGGCGCATTGGCGCCCTCGACTGGGCACCGAAAAAACGCGTCCTGACCGACAAGAAGCCAGACTGAATTACTGATTATCCCTTTGAGGTTGCACCATGAAGTACACCCTGACCCGGATCGACCCAGATGCGCCCGTTGAGCGCTACCCCCAGGAACAGCGCCAGACCGTCGAGGATCCCCTGGCTCAAGAGGCCTCCCGCGGCATCATGATCGGGCGCCTCGAAGAGGTGCTGCAAGACACTGTCAACTGGGGCCGCAAGAACTCCCTCTGGCCTTACAACTTCGGCATCTCCTGCTGCTACGTGGAGATGTGTACCGCCTTCACCTCCCCCCATGACGTGGCTCGCTTCGGCGCAGAGGTTATTCGAGCCTCACCGCGCCAGGCCGATTTCATGGTGATCGCCGGCACCCCCTTCATCAAGATGGCCCCCGTCATCCAGCGTCTGTATGAACAGCTGCTCGAACCCAAGTGGGTCATCTCCATGGGTGCCTGCGCCAACTCCGGCGGCATGTACGACATCTACTCGGTCGTTCAGGGTGTCGACAAGTTTCTGCCGGTCGACGTCTATATTCCGGGTTGTCCGCCCCGTCCCGAGGCATTCCTGCAGGCGCTGATGCTGCTGCAGGACTCCATCGGCAAAGAGCGCCGTCCGCTCTCCTGGGTGGTTGGCGATCAGGGCATCTATCGCCCTCAAATGCCTGCCGAGAAGGACCGCAAGCGTGGCGAGCGTATCAACGTCACCAACCTGCGCACGCCGGATGAGATATGACCATGAAACTGACTCGAGAATTTCCCAGCAACTACGCCATGGCCCAGTGGCAACCGAGTGATCACAAAGACGCTCAGGTGATCGGCGAGCTGTTCGCCCATTTCGGTGCCGAACGTTTCACCATCCAGAATACCCGCACCGGCGTGCCGGTGGTCTGGCTCTCCCGCGAGCTGCTGCTGGATGTCATGGGCTTCCTGCGCAAGCTCCCCTCCCCGTTCGTGATGCTGTTCGATCTCAGCGCCACCGACGAGCGGATGCGCAGCCATCGCCACGACCTCCCCGACAGCGACTTCACCGTCTTCTATCACCTCATTTCCATCGATCGCAACGCCGACCTGATGTTGAAGGTGCCATTAAAAGAGGGTGATCTGACGCTGCCCACCGTCAGCCGCCACTTCCCCAACGCCAACTGGTATGAACGGGAAGTGTGGGATCTGATGGGCATCAATTTCGATGGTCACCCCCACCTGACCCGCATCATGATGCCCAAGAGCTGGCAGGGTCACCCGCTGCGTAAGGATTATCCGGCGCGCGCCACCGAATTTGATCCCTTCATGCTCGATGCGGTCAAGCAGGATCAGGAGCAGGACAACCTGCTGTTCAAACCGGAAGAGTGGGGCATGGCCCGTGGCAACGAGAACGAGGACTACATGTTCTTGAACCTCGGCCCCAACCACCCCTCCGCGCACGGTGCCTTCCGTCTGGTGCTGCAGCTCGATGGCGAGGAGATCCGCGACTGCGTGCCCGACATCGGCTATCACCACCGCGGGGCCGAGAAGATGGGCGAGCGTCAGTCCTGGCACAGCTACATCCCCTACACCGACCGGGTCGAGTACTTAGGGGGGGTGATGAACAACCTGCCCTACGTGCTGGCAGTGGAGAAGCTGGCCGGCATCAAGGTGCCACAGCGGGTCGACATGATCCGGGTGATGCTGGCTGAGCTGTTCCGCATCCAGAGTCACCTGCTGTTCATCGGTACCTATATTCAGGACGTGGGTGCCATGACCCCGGTCTTCTTCACCTTCACCGACCGGCAGCGGATTTACACCATCATCGAAGCCATCACCGGCGCCCGTATGCATCCGGCCTGGTTCCGCATCGGCGGCGTGGCCCACGATCTGCCCGTCGGCTGGCAGCGACTGGTGCAGGACAACCTGCTGAGCTGGCTGCCCAAGCGGCTGATGGACTATGAGAAGGCCGCCATGCGCAACAGCATACTGCGTGGCCGTACCATCGGCGTCGCCGCCTACAACACAGAGCAGGCGCTGGCCTGGGGCACCACGGGCGGTGGTCTGCGCGCCACCGGTCTCAACTTCGACGTGCGCAAGTGGCGCCCCTACTCCGGCTACGATCAGTTCGAATTCGAAGTGCCGGTCGGCGCCAACGGCGATGCCTACGATCGCGCCCTGGTACGCATCGAGGAGGTGCGCCAGAGCATGCGCATCATCGAGCAGTGCATGAAGAACATGCCGGAGGGGCCGTTCAAGGCAGATCACCCGCTCACCACGCCGCCGCCCAAAGAGCGCACCCTGCAGGACATCGAGACCCTGATCACCCACTTCCTGCAAGTGTCGTGGGGCCCGGTCATGCCGGCCGCCGAGTCCTTCCAGATGATCGAGGCGACCAAGGGGATCAACAGTTATTACCTGACCAGCGATGGCTCCACCATGAGCTACCGGACCCGGATCCGCACCCCGAGCTTTGCTCACCTGCAACAGATCCCCTCGGTGATCCGTGGCCAGATGGTGTCGGACCTCATCGTCTATCTGGGCAGTATCGATTTCGTTATGTCGGATGTGGACCGTTGAGTAACGGCTGTTACCAAGACCCGTTACACGACAAAAAGGACAAGCCACAAAAGGTTAAGCCATGAGCCAGCAATGTCAGTGCCAACACAGTCAGTCCCCGCAGGGACAGAGTTCATGCCAGGGCAAGGGGAACGATTTCGTCCTCAGCCAGGTAGAACGCGATGCCATCGAGCATGAGAAACACCACTACGAAGATCCCCGTGCTGCCAGCATTGAAGCGCTCAAGATAGTGCAGCAGGCCCGCGGCTGGGTACCTGACGGTGCCATCCACGCCATCGCCGCCGAGCTCGGCATCCCCGCCAGCGACGTGGAGGGGGTCGCCACCTTCTACAGCCAGATCTTCCGCCAGCCGGTCGGTCGCCACATCATCCGCGTCTGTGACAGCATGGTCTGCTACATCAACGGCCACGAACAACTGCTGGCCGGCCTGAAAGAGGTGATGGATCTGGCCCCCGGCCAGACCTCCGCCGACGGCCGCTTCACCCTGCTGCCGGTCTGCTGCCTCGGCAACTGCGACAAGGGGCCGGCGCTGATGATCGACGACGACACCTACGGTGGGCTCGATGCCGTCAGCCTGCTCAAGACCCTGGAGGCTTACCCATGAGTCTGGCATCCCTTGGTACCGCCAACCGTATCGCCCGCGCGGCCGAGACCCACCCCCTCACCTGGCGGCTGCGCGACGACGGCCAGCCGGTCTGGCTGGATGAATACCAGAGCAAGCAGGGTTACGATGCGGCCCGCAAGGCACTGGGCCAGATGAGCCCGGACGAGATCGTCGGCACCGTCAAGGATGCCGGCCTCAAGGGTCGCGGCGGCGCCGGTTTCTCCACCGGCGTGAAGTGGGGCCTGATGCCCAAAGACGAGAGCATGAACATCCGTTACCTGCTCTGCAACGCCGACGAGATGGAGCCGAACACCTACAAGGATCGGCTGTTGATGGAGCAGCTGCCCCACCTGCTGATCGAGGGGATGATCATCTCGGCCAAGGCCCTCAAGGCCTACCGTGGCTACATCTTCTTGCGCGGCGAGTACGTCGATGCCGCGGCCAACCTGCGCCGTGCGGTGATCGAGGCCAAGGCTGCCGGTCTGCTCGGCAAGAACATCCTGGGCTCGGGCTTTGACTTCGAGCTGTTCGTCCACACCGGCGCGGGTCGTTACATCTGCGGCGAAGAGACGGCGCTCATCAACTCCCTGGAAGGGCGCCGCGCCAACCCGCGCGCCAAGCCCCCCTTCCCCGCCGTTTCCGGCGTCTGGGGCAAGCCCACCTGCGTCAACAACGTCGAAACCCTGTGCAACGTACCCGCCATCATCGGCAACGGCGTGGCCTGGTATCAGGGGCTGGCGCTGCCGGGTTCGGAAGATCACGGCACCAAGCTGATGGGCTTCTCCGGCAAGGTCAACAACCCCGGCCTCTGGGAGCTGCCGTTTGGCATCACCGCCCGCGAGCTGTTCGAGAACTATGCCGGCGGCATGAAGCCCGGCTATCGCCTGAAAGCCTGGCAACCGGGCGGAGCTGGTACCGGCTTCCTGCTGCCCGAGCACCTGGATGCCCAGATGTACGCCGGCGGCATCGGCAAGGTCGGCACCCGGATGGGCACGGGCCTTGCCATGGCGGTGGATGACAGCATCAACATGGTCTCCCTGCTGCGCAACATGGAAGAGTTCTTCGCCCGCGAGTCCTGCGGCTGGTGCACTCCCTGCCGCGACGGCCTGCCCTGGAGCGTCAAGCTGCTGCGCGCGCTGGAGCGAGGCGAAGGTCAGCCAGGGGATCTCGCCACCCTGGAGCAGCTGGTCAGCTTCCTCGGCCCAGGCAAGACCTTCTGCGCCCATGCCCCTGGCGCCATCGAGCCGCTGGGCAGTGCGATGAAGTATTTCCGGTCGGAATTCGAGGCTGGCGTCAAGGCGCCACAGGATAATCGCAAGCAGCTCAAGGGTATCCAGCCCAACCTGCTGGGCGAGCGCTGGTAAGGCGCGCAGGGCGCCCGCCGCGGGCCTGCTGAACCGGCGCGAGCCAAAGAATTTATCTCATTGAAGTCAGGGAAGTTGTATGGCCACCATTCATGTAGACGGTAAAGAGTACGAGGTAGACGGGGCAGATAACCTGCTGCAAGCCTGTCTGTCCCTTGGTCTGGACGTCCCCTATTTTTGCTGGCACCCGGCGCTCGGTAGCGTCGGCGCCTGCCGCCAGTGTGCGGTGAAACAGTATCAGAATGCCGACGACAAGCGCGGCCGCTTGGTCATGTCCTGCATGACCCCCTCCACCGATGGCACCTATATCTCCATCGAGGATGAAGAGGCGAAGGAGTTCCGCAAGACGGTGGTGGAGTGGCAGATGACCAACCACCCCCACGACTGCCCGGTGTGTGAAGAGGGTGGCTCCTGCCACCTGCAGGACATGACGGTGATGACCGGCCACAACAGCCGCCGCTACCGCTTCACCAAACGCACCCACCAGAATCAGGATCTGGGCCCCTTCATCAACCACGAGATGAACCGCTGCATCGCCTGCTATCGCTGTGTCCGTTACTACAAGGACTACGCCGGCGGCGAGGATCTCGGGGTCTACGGCGCCCACGACAACGTCTACTTCGGCCGGGTCGAGGATGGCACCCTCGAGAGCGAGTTCTCCGGCAACCTGGTGGAGGTCTGCCCCACCGGCGTGTTCACCGACAAGACCCACTCCGAGCGCTACAACCGCAAGTGGGACATGCAGTTCGCCCCCAGCATCTGCCAAGGGTGCTCGGTCGGCTGCAACATCAGCCCGGGTGAGCGTTACGGCGAGCTGCGCCGCATCGAGAACCGCTATCACGGCGCCCTGAACCACTACTTCCTGTGCGACCGCGGCCGCTTCGGCTACGGCCACGTCAATCTGACCGACCGCCCGCGCCAGCCCCTGCTGCAGGATGGCAGTGACAAGCTGGCCATCACGGTGGACGGTGCCCTGAACCGTGCCGCCGATGCCCTGCGCACTGCCGCCGGTGTCATCGGCATCGGCTCGCCCCGCGCATCGCTTGAGAGCAACTACGCCCTGCGCGAACTGGTGGGTGCCGCCAACTTCTACAGCGGCGTCGAGCAAAGCGAATGGGAATGCCTGCAGAAGATGCTGCAGATCCTGCAGCACGGTGGTGTGCGTACCCCCAGCCTGCGTGACATGGAAGAGGCCGACGCCGTGCTGGTGCTCGGCGAGGATGTCACCCAGACCGCCGCCCGCATCGCCCTGGCCCTGCGTCAGGCAGTCAAGGGCAAGGGCCGCGAAATCGCCCGCAAGCTGAAAGTGGATCTGTGGCAGGTCGCCGCGGTGCAGACCCTGGCCCAGAACGAGCGCTACCCGCTGCTGATCACCAGCCTGGACAGCACCCGACTGGACGACGTGGCGAGCGGCACCCTGCACGCTCCCCACGCGGATCAGGCGCGCCTCGGCTTCGCCATCGCCCATCTGCTCGATGGCAGCGCCCCTGCCCTGACCGATCTCGCCCCCGAGCAGCAGGCCCTGGCCGCCAGCTGGGCCGCGCTGCTCGGCAACGCCAAGAAGCCGCTCATCATCGCCGGCACCGGTGCCCGCAGCCAGGCCCTGCTCGAGGCGGCCAGCAACATCGCCCGTGCCCTCAAGGGCCGTGGCCAGGCCGTGGAGCTCGCCCTGGTAGCCCAGGAGACCAACAGCCTGGGGCTTGCCATGCTGGCCGGCAATGCCGCCCCGCTGGAAGCCGCCCTCGAGCGTATCGAAAGCGAAGAGAAGCTCGCGCTGGTGATGCTCGAGAACGATCTCTACCGCCGCGCACCGCGCAGCCGTGTCGATGCCGCCATCGACCGTCTGCAGCACCTGCTGGTGGTCGACCATCAGGACACCGGCACCGCCCAGAAGGCGAATCTGGTGCTGCCTGCCGCCAGCTTCGCCGAAGCCGACGGTACCCTCATCAACATGGAAGGCCGCGCCCAGCGCTTCTTCCAGGTTTATGCCCCCGCCTTCTACGACGCCGACATCCAGGTGCGCGAGAGCTGGCGCTGGCTGGCCGCCCTGCAAGGCGTGCTGGATCGCAAACCGCTGCGCTGGAACACCTTCGACGAGGTGAGCAGTGCCTGCGCCGCCAGCGCCCCGCTGCTGACCAGCATGCGCGAAGCCGCTCCCAACGCGGGTCTGCGCATCCGTGGCATGAAGCTCGCTCGCGAGCCGCACCGCTACAGTGGCCGCACCTCCATGCTGGCGGATCAGAACGTGAGCGAACCCAGAGTCGCCCAGGACCCCGACTCGCCCTTCAACTTCTCCATGGAAGGCTACGCCGGTGCCCGCCAGCCGCTGCAACAGGTGCCGTTCGCCTGGGCGCCGGGCTGGAACTCCCCGTCCGCCTGGAACAAGTTCCAAGATGAAGTGGGTGGCAACCTGCGCGCCGGGGATCCCGGTCGCCGTCTGCTGGAAGCGGGCGAGGACAGTCTCGGCTGGTTCGACACCGTCCCCGCCCCGTTCAGCGCCAAAGAGGCGCTGCAGGTGGTGAGCTATGACCAGCTGTTTGGCGGCGAAGAGCTGTCTGCCAGAAGCCCGGTCATCCAGGCCCGCATGAGCGAGCCCGTGCTGGTGCTGAACCCGGCCGACGCCAACCGTCTCGCCCTCAGTGCCGGCAGCCAGGTCGCCTTCTCCTGGGGTGGCCACCACTGGCGACTGACCCTGCGTCTGAGCGAGCATCTGACCGCGGGTCTGGTGGGTCTGCCGCTCGGTGTCAACGGTCTGCCGACCGCCCTGCACCAGCAATATCTCGCTAACCTGCAGGAGGCCATCGCATGAGCGACTCTCTGATCGATCTGTTGCTGGAAATCGGCAAGGCATTGATCGTGCTGGTGGGGATCGTGGGGGCCGGCGCCTTCATGAGCTTCATCGAGCGCCGTCTGCTGGCGCTGTGGCAGGATCGTTACGGCCCCAACCGGGTAGGCCCCTTCGGCCTGCTGCAGCTGGCGGCCGACATGATCAAGATGTTCTTCAAAGAGGACTGGATCCCGCCGTTCGCCGATCGCCGGATCTTCGTGCTGGCCCCCATCATCGCCTTTACCGCCTTTATTCTGGCGTTTGCGGTGGTGCCGATCACCCCCACCTGGGGTGTGGCGGATCTCAACGTGGGGCTGCTCTACATCCTGGCCATCGCGGGGCTGGCGGTCTACGCCGTGCTGTTCGCCGGCTGGTCGAGCAACAACAAGTACTCGTTGCTCGGCAGCCTGCGCGCTTCGGCTCAGACCCTCTCCTACGAGGTGTTTCTCGGCCTCTCCTTGATGGGCATCGTCATCCAGACCGGCAGCTTCAACCTGCGGGATATCGTGGAAGCCCAGGCAGGACTGTGGAACGTGATCCCCCAGATCCTGGGCTTCATCACCTTCCTGTTTGCCGGCGTCGCCGTCACCCACCGCCATCCGTTTGACCAGCCGGAGGCCGAGCAGGAGCTCGCCGACGGTTATCACATCGAGTATGCGGGCATGAAATGGGGTCTGTTCTTCGTGGGCGAGTATATCGGCATCGTGCTGATCTCTTCGCTCATCGTGACCCTGTTCTTCGGTGGCTGGCACGGCCCCTGGCTGCCGCCCTTCATCTGGTTTGCCCTGAAGACTGCCTGTTTCATGGTGTTCTTCATCCTGCTGCGGGCCTCCCTGCCCCGCCCGCGCTTTGACCAGGTGATGTCGTTTGGCTGGAAAGTCTGCCTGCCGCTGACCCTGCTCAACATGCTGGTCACCGGTGCCGTGGTGCTGATGAATGCGCAGTGAGGCCGCAATGGACAGAAAAATTGTGATGCCGTTTGGCTGGAACGTCTGCTTGCCCGCCGCCCTGCATCCCGCTCGGGATGCAGCCGGTACGGGCTGTGGTGCTGATGAATGTGCAGTGAGGCACGACTATGAAAATTATTAACATCATCAAGGGTGTCGGCACCCAATTGCGCAGCCTGGGGATGGTGTTCTCCCATGCCTGGAGCCCCCGCGAGACCCTCAACTATCCGGAACAGGCCGTCTATGCGGCGCCCCGCTATCGCGGCCGCATCGTGCTGACCCGCGATCCGGATGGCGACGAGCGCTGCGTGGCCTGCAACCTGTGTGCGGTGGCCTGCCCGGTCGGCTGCATCTCGCTGCAGAAATCCGAGCGGGAAGACGGTCGCTGGTACCCGGAGTTCTTTCGCATCAACTTCTCCCGCTGCATCTTCTGCGGCCTGTGCGAAGAGGCCTGCCCCACCACCGCCATCCAGCTGACGCCGGATTTCGAGATGGGCGAGTACCGCCGCCAGGATCTGGTGTACGAGAAGGAAGATCTGCTGATAAGCGGCCCCGGCAAGTATCCGGATTACAACTTCTACCGCATGAGCGGGATGGCCATCGACGGCAAGCCGAAAGGGGATGCCGAGAACGAAGCCAAGCCCATCGATGTCAAGAGCCTGCTGCCCTGAGGAGTCAATCATGGAACTGGCATTCTATGCCGCGGCCCTGGTCGCCATTTACAGCACGCTGCGGGTGATCAGCACCAGCAATCCGATGCACGCGCTGCTCAATCTCATTATCTCCCTCATCGCCGTGGCCATGATCTTCTTCTGCCTGGGCGCCTCCTTCGCGGGTGCCCTGCAAGTGATCGTCTATGCGGGCGCCATCATGGTGCTGTTCGTGTTCGTGGTGATGATGCTGAACCTGGGCTCGGCCCAGGATCAGGAGAAGAACTGGCTCACCCCCACCACCTGGGTGGGCCCTGGCCTGCTTTCGCTCATTCTGCTGGGTTTTCTGG
The DNA here is from genome assembly GCF_049860615.1 of Aeromonas sp. FL131. NCBI lineage: Bacteria > Pseudomonadati > Pseudomonadota > Gammaproteobacteria > Aeromonadales > Aeromonadaceae > Aeromonas > Aeromonas sp. FL131. Next base: position 1,305,797 of record NZ_CP187595.1, on the reverse strand, counting down.
CCTACGGCATTCTCGGGGTCACCGGCGGTGAACTCGGTCTGACCGACGTCAGTGCCAAAGCGGTCGGCATCGCCCTGTTCGGTCCTTACGTGCTGGCGGTGGAGCTTGCCTCCATCCTGCTGCTGGCGGGTCTGGTCACCGCCTATCACCTGGGCCGTGAAGACAAGAGCGGGGAAGTGCTCTCCGTGCCAAAAGCCTCGGCACATCCGTCTCAAGAAGGAGGTCAATGATGAACGGAATCCCGATGGAACACGGCCTGCTGCTGGCTGCCGTGCTGTTCTGTATCGGCCTGTGCGGCCTGCTGATACGTCGCAACTTGCTGTTTATCCTCATGAGTATCGAGATCATGATGAACGCGTCGGCACTGGCATTCGTGGTGGCTGGCAGCCGCTGGGCCCAGGCTGATGGCCAGATCATGTACATACTGGTGATTTCTCTGGCGGCAGCGGAGGCCAGTATCGGCCTCGCCCTGTTACTGCTGCTCTATCGTCGTTACCACACCCTGAACGTGGACACTGTGAGCGAGATGCGCGGATGAGCCTCCTATACCTGACTTTTCTTTTTCCGCTGCTGGGATGGCTGGTGCTGGCCTTCTCCATCGGTCGTTTCGGCGAGCGTACTGCTGCGCTCATCGGCGTCGGCAGCATAGGGCTGTCGGCCCTCACTACCCTGTGGGTCGGCATCGATTTTCTCAACACCATGCCAGCTGGCGGCGTCTATACCCAGACCCTGTGGCAGTGGATCTCGGTGGGTGAATTCACCCCGACCTTCCGCCTGGCGCTGGACGGCCTGTCGCTGACCATGCTCGGCGTGGTCACCGGGGTGGGTTTCTTCATCCACCTGTTCGCCTCCTGGTACATGCGCGGAGAAGAGGGCTATTCACGCTTCTTCACCTACACCAACCTGTTCATCGCCAGCATGGTGTTCTTGGTGCTGGCCGATGACCTGCTGTTCGTTTACCTCGGCTGGGAAGGCGTGGGTCTGTGCAGCTACCTGCTGATCGGCTTCTACTACCGCAACCCGGCCAACGGCGCCGCCGCCCTCAAGGCGTTCGTGGTGACCCGGGTCGGCGACGTGTTCCTCGCCATCGGCCTGTTCGTCCTCTACCGGGAGCTGGGTACCCTCAACATTCACGAGTTGCTGGTACGCGCACCGCTGATGTTTGCCGAGGGTTCCCCTGCCCTGTCGTTTGCCTGTCTGATGCTGCTTGGCGGCGCCGTCGGCAAATCGGCCCAGCTGCCGCTGCAAACCTGGCTGGCGGATGCGATGGCGGGCCCGACTCCGGTCTCGGCGCTGATCCACGCGGCCACCATGGTGACCGCCGGTGTCTATCTCATCGCCCGTACCCACGGTCTGTTCCTGCTGGCCCCCGAGATCCTGCATCTGGTGGCGCTGGTCGGTGCCATCACCCTGGTGCTGGCAGGTTTTGCGGCCCTGGTGCAAACCGACATCAAGCGGATCCTGGCTTACTCCACCATGAGCCAGATCGGCTACATGTTCCTGGCCCTCGGTGTTGGCGCCTGGGAAGGGGCCATCTTCCACCTGATGACCCACGCCTTCTTCAAGGCGCTGCTGTTCCTCTCCGCCGGTGCCGTGATCGTCGCGACCCACCACGAGCAGAACATCTTCAAGATGGGGGGCCTGCGCAAGAGCCTGCCGCTGGTCTATGCCTGCTTCCTGGTGGGGGGCTCGGCCCTGGCCGCGCTGCCGCTGGTGACCGCCGGTTTCTACAGTAAAGACGCCATCCTGTGGCAGGTGCAGGCCAGCGGCCAGAGCGCCCTGCTGTGGGCCGGTCTGGGTGGTGCCTTCCTCACCTCTCTCTACACCTTCCGCCTGATCTTCATCGCCTTCCACGGCAAGGAGCAGACCCAGGCTCACGCCGGTCACGGCCTAGCCCATCAGCTGCCGCTGCTGGTCCTGCTGGTGCTCTCCACCGGTATCGGCGCCCTGATCGTGCCGCCGCTGGCGGGGGTACTGCCGGCTGGTCCGGGGGATCACATCGAAGAGGGGCGCCATGGGCTGGAGATCGCCTCCGCCGTCATCGCCATCGCCGGCATCGCCCTAGCTGCCTTCCTGTTCCTGGGCGAGCGCCGTCTGGCCAGCAGCGTGGCCAACAGTGCGCCGGGCAAGTTGCTCAGCACTCTCTGGTTCAATGCCTGGGGCTTTGACTGGCTTTACGATCAGCTGTGGGTCAAGCCGTATCTGCTGGCGACCCGACTGCTCGGCAAGGATCCGCTGGACTGGATGATGAACCTGCCGGCCTGGCTGGCACAGAGTGGCCACCAGCTGTTGGCCTGGACCGTTTCCGGCAAGTTGCGCTGGTATGCAGCCTCCATGGGGATGGGCGCCGCCCTGATCCTGGCCCTGCTGCTGCTCGGCTGATCCCGTGATGCAGCCCCTGAACTCGCAGCAAGCCCAAGGGCCTGCACAGTGACTAGAACATAGACGAGAGCTGATATCGTGACCTTACTCTGGATCTTGTTAATACCCTTCATCGGCGGTCTGCTCTGTTGGCAGACCGAGCGATTCGGCGAGTACTTCGTACGCTGGGTCGCCCTGCTGTCGATGAGCGCCTGCCTGCTGCTCTCCTGCGCCGTCTGGTGGAGCGGTGACTTCACCCTGGCAGCCCAGGGCGGCGTGCCCGTCTGGGCCGCCGAACTGCAACTGCCCTGGATCCCCCGCTTCGGCATCTCATTGCACCTGGCGGTGGATGGCTTGTCGCTGTTGATGGTGATCCTCACTTGCTTCATCGGCGTGCTGGCCATCCTCTGTTCCTGGAAGGAAATCGTGCAGCGCATCGGCTTTTTCCACCTCAACCTGTTGTGGATTTTGGGTGGCGTACTCGGCGTCTTCATGGCGCTGGATCTGTTCCTCTTCTTCTTCTTCTGGGAGATGATGCTGGTACCGATGTACTTCCTGATTGCGCTGTGGGGCCACTCGGTCACCGACGGCAAATCCCGGATCAACGCCGCCACCAAGTTCTTCATCTACACCCAGGTCAGCGGCCTCATCATGCTGGTCGCCATCCTGGGCCTGGTGCTGACTCACCATGCCGCCACCGGCGTGTTCACCTTTGACTATCAGGACTTGCTGAACACCCCGATGAGCAAGGGCGTGCAGTGGCTGCTGATGCTGGGCTTCTTCATCGCCTTCGCGGTCAAGATGCCGCTGGTACCGCTGCATGGCTGGCTGCCGGATGCCCACAGCCAGGCACCGACCGCGGGTTCCGTGGACTTGGCGGGGATCCTGCTGAAAACCGCCGCCTACGGTCTGCTGCGCTTCGCCCTGCCGCTGTTCCCCGAGGCGTCCGCCGAATTTGCCCCCTACGCCATGGTGCTGGGTCTCATCGGCATCGTCTACGGTGCCATCGTGGCGTTCGCCCAGACCGACATCAAGCGGCTGGTGGCCTACACCAGCATCTCCCACATGGGCTTCGTGATGATCGCCATCTACTCCGGCAGCGAGCTGGCCCTGCAGGGCGCCGTGGTACAGATGATCGCCCACGGCCTCTCCGCCGCTGGCCTCTTCATCCTGTGCGGTCAGCTCTACGAGCGGCTGCACACCCGGGACCTGCGTCTGATGGGTGGGCTGTGGGGTCGTCTGCGCTACCTGCCCGGCGTGATGCTGTTCTTCTCGGTCGCCTCTCTGGGGATGCCGGGCACCGGCAACTTCGTCGGCGAGTTCCTGATCCTCATCGGCAGCTTCCAGGTTGCCCCCGTGCTCACCATCATCGCCACCTTCGGGCTGGTGCTGGCCTCGGTCTACTCCCTCATCATGCTGCAGCGCGCCTGCTTCGGTACCCCCAAGGACGAGAGCGTCCTCAAGGGGCTCGACAGCCGCGAACTGGTGATGATGATGACCATCGCAGGCTTGCTGGTGCTGCTCGGTGTCTATCCCCAACCTGTGCTCGACACCGCAGGCAACAGCCTGCTGAGCGTGCTGCACTGGTATGCCCTGCCCTTCGCAGGAGCATTGCAATGAGAGTGACCGCTGTTAAACCGCTGGCCCTGTTGCCTTCCTTGTCCATTACAGGAGCACTGCAATGACCTTCACCGCTTCGCAACTGCTGGCCCTGCTGCCCCTGTTGCTGACAACCGGGGCCATGGTGGCCCTGATGCTAGCCATCGCCTGGAAACGGTGCGATGACACCGCCTTCGTGGTCACCATCGCCGGTCTCAACCTGGCGCTCTTCTCCCTGCCCATCGTGATGGCGCAAGGAGATCAGGGGGTCACCCCGCTGCTGCAGATAGACGGCTACGCCGTCTTCTACATGGGGCTGGTGCTTATCGGCGCCCTGGCGACCTGTACCTTCGGCCGCTCCTGGCTCAAGGGCTATCCGGACAACCGGGAAGAGTTCTACCTGCTGCTGCTGATCGCCACCGCCGGTGGACTGGTGCTGGCCGGCTCCCGTCACCTCGCCTCCCTGTTCATCGGGATCGAGATGCTGACCCTGCCGATGTTCGGTCTGGTGGGCTACGCCTATCGCGAGCGCCACTCGCTGGAGGCCAGCATCAAGTACATGGTGCTCTCCGCCGCCGCCACCGCCTTCCTGCTGTTCGGCATGGCGCTGCTCTATGCCCAGGCCGGCAGCCTGAGCTTCAGCGATCTGGGGCTGACCCTGGCCACTACCCCGGCTCACCACCCGCTGCTGATGGGCGGTCTGGGTCTGATGCTGGTCGGCTTTGCCTTCAAGCTCTCCCTGGCACCGTTCCATCTCTGGACCCCGGACGTGTACGAAGGGGCGCCGGCACCGGTGGCCACCTTCCTCGCCACCGTCAGCAAGATCGCGGTGTTCTGCGTGCTGCTGCGCTTCTACCTGGCGGTGCCCGCCGCCGCGGATCCCATGATCCACTGGCTGCTGGCCGCCATGGCGGTGGTCTCCATCGTCATCGGTAACCTGCTGGCTCTGCTGCAGACCAACATCAAGCGGATGATGGGTTACTCCTCCATCTCCCACTTCGGCTACCTGCTGGCGGTGATCGTGGCGAGCCGTCTCGGCCAGATGCCGGTGGAAGCGGCCGGCGTCTATCTGCTGATGTATCTGTTCACCAGCCTGGGGGCCTTCGGCGTCATCAGCATGATGTCCAGCCCCTATCGCGGCAAGGATGCGGACTCCCTGCACAGCTACCGCGGCCTGTTCTGGCGTCGTCCCTACCTGACCGCCGTGCTGACCGTGATGATGCTCTCGCTGGCCGGTATCCCCATGACGCTCGGCTTCATCGGCAAGTTCTACCTAATCGGGGTGACCGTTGATGCGAAGCTGTGGTGGCTCTCCGGCGCCATCGTGCTCGGCAGTGCGCTGGGTCTCTACTACTACCTGCGGGTCATGGTCACCCTCTACCTGCGCGAACCCGGCATGCAGCTGCGCGACGCCAAGGGGGACTGGGCCATCACCTCCGGTGGCCTGGTGGTGCTGCTCTCCGCCGCGCTGGTGGTGGCACTGGGTCTCTATCCCCAGCCGGTCATCAGCCTGGTGCAGGGCTTCCAGAACGTGGTGCTGCACTGATTTCACTCCATCTCAAAAACCGGCCCAAGTGGCCGGTTTTTTTATCTGCCCAAAGCGGGATGCCTGACCAGCCGTCTCAAATTTATCTGCCTTTATAACGGCTTATGGCCGCCAGCCGGACACGACCGGGTATCCACCGCGTCCCCCTTGCTGATATATTGATGATTGGCAGGAAAGGAGTTCCGAACGATGATGCAGCCCGCGTTTCATTCATTCGATGCGCAGCCACTGGCTGATGCACTGCGCTCCTATAGTGGCCAGCGGCTCGACGTCTTGCTGGCCGAGCAGGATGCAGAACACGTTGCCGACCTGCAGCAGCAGTGCCGGAACCTCGAAATTCAACTCAGCGGCGCTCTCTTTCCCCGCCTCCTCAGCCGTCACGGCTTTCATGAGCGCGGCGCCTGGCTGCTGCCGCGCCCGGCCTCCCACGCCCCGCTGCTCATCCCGCTCGATCCCATCGCCAGCGCCGATGAGCAGGCCCGTCGGCTCTGCGACGCGCTCGCCCCCCAGCTTGCCCAGTGGCCGCCAGCCGAAGGCATACCGACCCTCTTTCTGACCTTCGATGCCATGATCCCCAACATCGCCTCCCTCCTCGAGGGGATCTATCTGCATCTCGCGGACAGGGTCCACTATGCCGGTATCAATGCCGGCAGTGGCCAGTTTCGCCCCATGCCCTGCCTGTTCGACAACCACAGGCTGCTGGCACAGGCGGTCTGCTGCACCCTGCTGCCCCATCGCAGCTACCCCCTGCTCGAGCACGGCTATCAGCTCACCGCCCAGCCCATGCTGGCCACCAGCAGCGAGGGCAACAAGATCTCCTTCATCGACTGGCAGCCCGCCTTCAGCCGCTACCAGTCCCTGGTCCAGCAACAGTTCCAGCAGCGCCTGACTCCAGCGCAGTTCTACCAGTACGGCGTCCACCTGCCGCTTGGGCTGCTGAGGGCCAACGGCGACGTCATCGTGCGCATCCCGGTCGCCGTCACCGACGAAGGGGCGCTGCTCTGCGTCGGGGAAGTGCCGGATCACAGCATCCTCACCCTGCTCAAGGCGCCGCACAGCCCGACCGCCCACGCCATCGAGCTGGCCGAAAAACTGAGCCGGCACGGGGCGCCGGAGCGCCTCGAGATCTACTACTGCGCCGGCCGTCAGCAACACTTCGGCGAGCAGAGTGCGCTTGAGCTGGAGACCCTCTTCACTCACAGCGGCGCCCACCAGCTGGTCGGCGCCCTCTCCCTTGGCGAGATTGGCAGCCTGCGGCCGGGGGACTATCCGCTGTTTCACAACGGCGCCATTCTCTGCAACGGGGAGGGAACACGATGAACAACGACCACGCCATGGCCATCGTCTGCGATCTCGCCCTCTGCATCGGCCGCGAGGTCACGCTGGATGCCCTGCTGACCAAGGTGCTGCAGCGCTTTCTGTTTCACTGCGCCTGCCCAGTCGGGCTGGTGCTGCAGCAGTTGCCGCAGGGGGAGTACAAGATCATCAAGGCGATCGGCGACGATCAGCTGCTTCGCCATCAGGGAGAGCCGCTCACACTGCCCCACTGGGTCAGCGACGGCGAGCAGTGCATCCTGCGTGCAGCGTTGCCGTTGCCAGGCTCGCGCCCCTACCCGTTTGCCTATCGGCTGCGGATCGAGGGGGGCTATCTGATGCTGCTGCTCTCCCCCAATGCGGAACAGCAGGGAGAGCAGCTCTGTCACCTGTTCAGCCCCATCCTCGGCAACCTGGCCCGCGCCATCCAGCTGTGCCGGGACAGCGAGCAGCTGGCCCTGCGCCAGCAGGCGGAGCTGGTCGACATGCAGCGCTTCAACGAATCCCTGCTCAAGGCGATCCCCATCCCGGTGTTCTACAAGGATGTCGAGGGGCGCTTCATCAGCTGCAACCCGACCTTCACCCAGATCACCGGCATCAGCAAGGCCGAGCTGCAGGGCAAGCGGGTGGACGAGATCCTCCCCCCCGAGATGGCCGACGAATACACCCAGCGCGACTTGGAGGTGCTGCGCAGCAGGCAGCCGCAATATTTCGAGCACACCCTGTTTGATCGCAGCGGCCACCGCTATCAGGTGCTCAACTTCAAGGATCTCTTCTACGACCATCAAGGTGAGGTGGCCGGCATCATCGGCGCCCTGGTCGACATCACCCATATCAAGGAGAGCGAGCAGCAACAACGCACCCTGCTGTTCCAGACCATAGCGGCACTCTCCTCCGCCATCGCCCACAAGGATCCCGGCACCGCGGGCCACGAGCGGCGTGTGCACGATCTCGCACTGGCCATCGGCCAGCATCTGCAACTCTCCCAAGAACGCCTCGACGGGCTGGGCCTCGCCGCCATGGTGCACAACATCGGCCTGTTGCAGATCCCGGCGGAGATCCTCACCCGCCCCCGCGCACTGAGGGAGGTGGAGTTCGAGCTCATCAAGCAGCACCCGCAGGCGGGCTGTGAAATCCTGCAGCAGATAGACTTCCCCTGGCCCATCACCGCCATCGTGCAGCAGCACCATGAGAACCTGGACGGCAGCGGTTATCCGCAGGGGCTGCAGGGGGATGCCATCTCGCAGGAAGCGCGCATCATCCGGGTGGCCGATTCGCTCGCCGCCATGACGGCCCACCGCCCGTTCCGGCGAGCCATGTCCCTCACCGAGGCCTTTGCCGAACTGACCCGCTATGCCGGCGTCCATTACGACGAGCAGGTGGTCAGCGCCTGCTTCGCCGTGTGGCAGGCGGGTTATCGCTTTGCCCCCCTTTGACCGAGGCAGGATGACATGAGTTCAAGACCCGCACCGCCCTTTCCCCCGCTGCCCACGGCAGCCCTGCTTGGCCAGGTGATGGATCAGCTGCCTTATCGGGTGCTGCTCAAAGACATCCGCTCCGTCTTCATCGCCTGCAACCGGCTGCTGGCAGACGATCTCGCCCTCACCCCGGCCGATCTGGTCGGCAAGTGCGATGCCGACTTCTTCCCGGCCGAGCTGGCCAAGCGCTACCGGGATGACGATCTGAGGGTCATGGCCAGCGGCACCACCCAGCGCCACGAAGAGCCCTATTTGAAGGGGGGCGAGGCCCGCTGGCTCAGCACCACCAAGTTTCCTCTGCACGACGAGCTGGGCCAGGTGGTCGGGGTCGGCGTCTTCTTCGACGACATCACCGAGAAGAAACAGCAGCAGGAGCGGTTGCAGCAGTACACCTGGACCCTGGAGGCCATCGGCCGCGCCCACCACGCCATGCTCAAGCAGGATGATGAGCAGACCCTGCTGCAGGAGATCTGCGACGCCATCACCTTCGACGGCCGCTTTCCCCTCGTCACCGTGCTACAGGAAAACAGTGACCAGCACACCCTGCAGGTGCTGGCGCAGGCGGGCAACGCGGTCTGGTTTGCCAGCGACGACTGGCTGACCCGGGATCCCGCCCTGCATCAGGCCATCGGCACCGGGACGCCGTGCAACGAAGCCTTGGCCAGCGCGCTGGTGCACCACTCGGCCACCCTGCGCGCCCGTCTGCTGCTGCCGCTGCAGTGGCACGCCGGCGGGCATGGCGGCCTGCTCATTCACAGTGAACAGGCCCGCCCCTTCACCGACGAGGAGGTGCACCTCTTCAGCCAGCTGGCGGACTACCTCGCCTACGGCCTGCAGGCCCGCGCGACCCAGCAGGCCTATCTCACTGCCCAGCGCGACAAGGTGCTGCACGCCCGCCAGCTGGAGCTGGCGCTGGAAGATGCCCTCGGTGCCATTGCCGCCGTGCTGGAGCAGCGCGATCCCTACACCGCCGGCCACCAGAAGCATGTCGCCACCCTGGCGCTGGCCATCGGCCGTGAGCTGAAGCTGGACGAGAAGCGGCTGCGGGGGCTCTATCTGGGGGCCATGGTGCACGATATCGGCAAGATCCAGGTGCCACTCGACATCCTCACCAAACCGGGCCGGCTGACCCCGCAGGAGTTCAACCTGGTCAAGGAGCACCCGGGCGCCGGCTATCAGGTGCTCAAGGACATCGCCCTGCCCTGGCCCGTCGCCCAGATGATCCACCAGCACCACGAGTTCATCGACGGCTCCGGCTACCCGGCGGGGCTCAAGGGCGAGCAGATCCTGCTGGAGGCCCGCATCCTCACGGTGGCCGACATCGTGGAATCCATGTCCTCCGATCGTCCCTACCGCGCCGCCCTCGGCATTCCCCAGGCCAGGGCTCACATCATCGAACTGCGCGGCAGCAAGCTGGATGCAGCGGTGGTGGATGCCTGCCTGCGCATCCTCGATCGCGGGGATTTTACCCCCCATGAGCTGGGCCACGGCCAGTTCTAGCGAGCAAGCCGCCATAAAAAAACCGGCCACAAGGGCCGGTTTTTTGTTTGCGATTCGCGTTTAACCCAGGCGTACCCGGGCGTTGCGGAACATCCGCATCCAGGCGCCGTCCTCGCCCCAGTTGTCCGGGTGCCAGGAGTTGGCCACGGTGCGGAACACCCGCTCCGGGTGCGGCATCATGATGGTGGCGCGACCGTCGGTGGTGGTCACCGCGGTGATACCCGCCGGTGCGCCGTTCGGGTTGGCCGGGTACTGCTCGGTCACCTGACCGCGGTTGTCGACGAAACGCAGCCCCACCAGCCCACTCTGTTGCAGCGCAGCCAGGTGAGCGGCATCCCGCACCTCCACTCGCCCTTCCCCGTGGGAGACGGCAATCGGCATCACCGAGCCTGCCATGCCGGCGAAGAAGGCCGACGGGGAGTCCTGCACTTCCACCAGGCTGAAGCGGGCCTCGAAGCGCTCGGAGCGGTTGCGCACGAAGCGCGGCCACAGATCGGCACCCGGGATCAGCTCGCGCAGGTTGGACATCATCTGGCAACCGTTGCACACACCCAGGGAGAGGGTGTCGCCGCGCTCGAAGAAGCGCTGGAACTGCTCGCGGGCACCGTCGTTGAACAGGATGGATTTGGCCCAGCCTTCGCCCGCCCCCAGCACGTCGCCGTAGGAGAAGCCGCCACAGGCCACCAGGCTCTGGAACGCATCCAGCTTGATGCGCCCCTCGAGGATGTCGCTCATGTGCACGTCCACCGCCGCAAAGCCGGCGCGGTCAAACGCCGCCGCCATCTCCACGTGGGAGTTGACCCCCTGCTCGCGCAGCACCGCCAGACGGGGGGAGACCCCGCGGGCAATGTAGGGTGCAGCCACATCCTCGGCCGGGTGGTAGCTGAGCTTGGCCTGCAAGCCAGGATCGGCTGCGTCCTGACGGGCGGCATGCTCCTGATCCGCGCACTCCGGGTTGTCGCGCAGGCGCTGCATCTGCCAGCTGGTCTCGCCCCAGATGGTACGCAGGGCAGTGCGGCTGGCGCGATAGACCTCCTGACCGGCCCGCTGCAGGGTGATGAGATCCCCCTCGCGCACCGTGCCAAGCACGTGGGAGCAAGCCGCCAGACCGTGACCGGCCAGCAGGGTCATCACCGCTTCCTTGTCTTCACGGCGCACCTGGATGACGGCGCCCAGCTCTTCGTTGAACAGGGCCGGCAACAGCTCGCCGCCGATGCGATCCAGCTGCAGGTCGAGACCACAGTGACCGGCGAAGGCCATCTCCACCAGGGTGACAAATAGGCCGCCGTCGGAGCGGTCGTGGTAGGCGACGAGTTTGCGATCGCTCACCAGCGCCTGGATGGCGTTGAAGAAGCCCTTGAGCTGGACCGGGTTGTCCAGATCCGGTGCCTTGTCACCCAGCTGGCGATAGACCTGGGCCAGGGCAGAGGCGCCGAGACGCTGCTTGCCGTTGCCAAGGTCGATAAGGATAAGGTCGGTCTCACCGAGATCGGTACGCAGTTGCGGCGTGACGGTGTTGCGCACATCCTCGACCCGGGCAAAGGCCGAGATGAGCAGGGAGAGCGGCGAGGTGACGCTGTGCTCCTTGCCATCCTGCTGCCAGCGGGTCTTCATGGACATGGAGTCCTTGCCCACCGGGATGGTGATGCCAAGGGCCGGGCAGAGCTCCTCACCCACCGCTTTGACAGCCTCGTAGAGGCCGGCATCTTCGCCCGGGTGACCGGCGGCGGCCATCCAGTTGGCGGAGAGCTTGACCCGCTTGAGCGAGCCGATGTGGGCCGGCGCCAGGTTGGTGAGCGCTTCCGCCACCGCCATGCGAGCGGAGGCGGCGTGGGAGAGCAGCGCCACCGGGGTGCGCTCGCCCATCGACATGGCTTCGCCGTGGTAGCTGTCGTAGGTGGCGGCGGTGACGGCGCAGTCAGCCACCGGGATCTGCCAGGGGCCGACCATCTGGTCGCGGTTGACGAGGCCCGTTACGCTGCGATCGCCGATGGTGATGAGGAAGGACTTCTCCGCCACGGTGGGCAGACGCAGCACCCGCTCGGCAGCCTCACCCAGGGTGATGCCATCGAGCGCCAGCGGCTTGCCCTGCGCCGGCAGGCTTGCAACCTCGCGGTGCATCTTGGGAGTCTTGCCCAGCAGCACGTCCAGCGGCAGGTCGATGGGGTGGTTGTCAAAGTGCTCATCCGAGAGAGTGAGATGCTTCTCTTCGGTGGCGCTGCCGATGACGGCATAGGGTGCGCGCTCGCGCTCGCACAGCGCCTTGAACAGCGGCAGCTTCTCCTGGGCCACCGCCAGTACGTAACGCTCCTGGGATTCGTTGCACCAGATCTCGAGCGGGCTCATGCCCGGCTCGTCGTTCGGAATGGCGCGCAAGGAGAAACGACCGCCGCGATCGCCGTCGCTCACCAGCTCCGGCATGGCGTTGGAGAGACCGCCCGCCCCCACGTCGTGGATGAAGACGATGGGGTTGTCGTCCCCGAGCTGCCAGCAGCGGTCGATCACCTCCTGGCAACGGCGCTCCATCTCGGGGTTGTCACGCTGCACCGAGGCAAAGTCGAGATCTTCTGCCGACTGGCCGGAAGCCATGGAGGATGCCGCACCACCGCCCAGACCGATGTTCATGGCCGGGCCGCCCAGCACGATGAGGGCCGCCCCCACCGGGATCTCCCCTTTCTGGACGTGCTCGCTACGGATGTTGCCGATACCGCCCGCCAGCATGATGGGCTTGTGGTAGCCACGCACCTCGACGCCGTTGTGGCTCGGCACCTGCTCTTCGAAGGTACGGAAGTAGCCGAGAATGGCCGGACGGCCGAACTCGTTGTTGAAGGCGGCGCCGCCGAGCGGTCCCTCCTGCATGATGTCAAACGCGCTGACAATGCGGCTCGGCTTGCCGAAATCCTGCTCCCAGGGCTGTTCGAAGCCGGGGATACGCAAGTTGGAGACCGAGAAGCCCACCAGACCCGCCTTGGGCTTGGCACCGCGACCAGTGGCCCCCTCATCGCGAATTTCACCGCCGGAGCCGGTGGCGGCGCCCGGGAAGGGGGAGATGGCAGTCGGGTGGTTGTGGGTCTCCACCTTCATCAGGATGTCGACGCGCTCCTGATGGTAGTGATACTCGCCGCTGGCTGGGCTTGGGAAGAAGCGGCCACCCTGGCTCCCTTCCATCACCGCGGCGTTGTCTTTATAGGCAGACAGGACATGATCCGGCGTCTGCTCGAAGGTGTTCTTGATCATCTTGAACAGCGACTTGGGCTGCTGCTCACCGTCGATGGTCCAGTCGGCGTTGAAGATCTTGTGGCGGCAGTGCTCGGAGTTTGCCTGGGCAAACATGTAGAGCTCGATGTCGTTGGGGTTGCGACCCAGCCGGGTGAAATTCTCCACCAGGTAGTCTATCTCGTCGTCGGCCAGCGCCAGACCGAGCGCCACGTTGGCCTCGGCCAGCGCGGCGCGACCACCGCCCAGCACATCCACCTGGGTGAAGGGGCGCGGTTCGTGATGGACAAACAGGGCGGCTGCCTCGTTCATCTCGCCAAACACCGTCTCCATCATGCGATCGTGCAGCACGGCGGCCACGGCGGCGCGCTGGGCGGCGCTCAGCTCACCCTTGGCCTGCACGTAATAGGCGATGCCGCGTTCGAGCCGCTTGACCTGATTCAGGCCGCAGTTGTGGGCGATGTCGGTTGCTTTGGAAGACCAGGGGGAGATAGTGCCGGGGCGGGGGGTAACGAGAAACAGCTGACCGCTGGGGGTGTGTTCGGGGATGGTCGGGCCGTAGCGCAGGAGCTGGCCCAAGGTCGCTCGCTCCGGGGGCGACAGCGGGCTCGAGAGCTCGGCAAAGTGCACGTATTCGGCATAGACATCCTCTATCTCTACTCCTCTCTCCTGTTTCATCTGCGCGAAGCGTTGCAGCAGTTTTTGGACACGAAACTCAGACAGTGCGGGGGCACCACGCAAGATATCCATATGACCTTTCTCACCAAGTGTTGAAGTGGGGGGGAATTGAGACGCGCGTATTATAGGGATCAGGCCCATGCCGGACAAACGTTTTTCTTGTTTTGCCCAGTGTGACTCGGTGCACACTCTCTGGTATAAAGGTGCCTCTTTTTTGACAAATGCCGATTTTTTCAACAAGGGTACTCACCTACTTGCGCTGCATTTTTCGACTGTTTATCGGGCTGACGTTGCTGCTGACCCTGGTCGGTTGCGACTTCTACACCCCCTCCAGCCAGCTGGAGCAGATCCGCCAGCGAGGCGAGATCCGGGTTGGCACCATCTACGGCCCCACCTCTTATTACCAGCGTGACGACACCGCCCAGGGGTTCGATTACGAGCTGGCGCAGAGTTATGCCGACTGGCTGGGGGTCAAGCTGACCATAGTGCCGGTCTACTCCACCGCCGAACTGGTGGAACTGCTGAGAAAAGGCAAGCTGGATCTGGCTGCCGCCGCCATCGTGGTCACCCCGGAGCGGCGCCAGCTGTTTCGCTTCGGCCCCGGCTTCTACCAGGTCTCCCCCAAGCTGGTCTATCGCAACGGCTCTCCCAAGCCCAAGGACATCGGCGATCTCAAGGGCAACATAGTGGTGCCGGCCGGTTCCACCGGCGAAGACCTGCTCAAGGAGCTCGCCAAGCAGTACCCCAACCTGAAGTGGAGCACCAATCGGGATGCCGACGTGGAGGAGCTGCTCAAACAGGTGGCCGACGGCAAGATTGACTACACGGTGGTGCAGGATACCGTGCTGGCCCGCACCCAGCGCTACTACCCAGAGCTCACCGAAGGGATGACCCTGGCCAAGAACCAGACCGTGGCCTGGGCCATGACCAAGCTGCCGGACGACAGCCTCTACGCCAGCATCATCGACTTCTTCGGCCAGCGCTTCATGGACGGCGCCATCGCCAAGCTCGACGAGAAGTACTTCGGCCACGTGCAGAATTTCGACTTCGTCGACACCCGCACCTTCCTGCAGCGGGCCAAGAGCCTGCTGCCTAAGTATCAGGATCTGTTCAAGACCCACGCCAACGTGGTGGACTGGCGCCTGCTGGCCGCCATCAGCTATCAGGAGTCCCATTGGGATCCGGAGGCGCGCTCCTACACCGGGGTGCGCGGCATGATGATGCTGACCGAGCCCACCGCCAAGGCGATGGGGGTCAACAACCGGCTGCACCCGGAGGAGAGCATCAAGGGCGGCGCCCGTTATCTGGAGCAGATGATGGAGAAGGTGCCCGCCTCGGTGCCCGATGACGAGAAGGTGTGGTTTGCCCTCACCGCCTACAACATCGGTTACGGCCACATGATGGATGCCCGCCGCCTGACCAAGGAGCTCGGCAAGAATCCCGATGCCTGGAGCGACGTGAAAGAGGTGCTGCCGCTGCTGCAACAGTCGCGCTGGCATCGCAAGGTACGCTACGGCTATGCCCGCGGCGGCGAGGCGCGCAACTACGTCAACAACGTGCGCCAGTACTACCAGAGCCTGCTCTGGCTCGACAACGAGCAGCAGAAAGCCCACCGCCGCGAAGAGCTGGACGATGACGACAGCAGCGAGCCGCCCAATGCCGAACGCCCCACCGTCATCGCCGAAGTGGTCAAGCAGATCACCCTGCGCTGATCCCTTGTTGACAGGTTTGTTTTTCGGGTGGTTTCTCTGTTACCATCCGACCATACCGGAGCCTATCCGAAACTGTTTTTATCGCGCTATTTCATCCACTTGCACTTGGGATGACAGCACTTTCAGATAGGCTCCCATCATCACCCAAGGCCGGGATGGCCACCCAATGGGAGGAGACCAAGATGCGAGCTCGCAGAAGAACGACACTGGTCAGAAAAGCAAAGTGCGGCTGGAGCCCCAGACGCAAACTCAAGCTCAATGACATCAAACGCAAGATATGGCGCCGAAACCGCTCCTTCACCTTGCTGATAGCAGAACACACAGCATAAACCCGGCAATCGCCGGGTTTTTTATCGCCTCAATTCCCCGCCTGCGGGCTCACCTCAAAGATCACTGCCCGCTTCGATACCAGGCTGTTGCAGTGATTGCAGAAGTAATCCACCGCGCCGCAGGCCTTGAGCCGCTCCAGCTCCTGCCGGCAGGTCGGGCAGAGGGCCCGGATCTGGAAACGGGCCTGGCACTGGCTGCAGGTGGTCTCGCGGCTGCGACTGTCCAGCTCGCCCTGACAGGCAGGGCAGTGAAGGTGGCTCATGGTTGGCTCCTTGCAAAGTGAATGTGCAGTGGGTCGGCCCACTGCACATTCCCCTCCCCTGGCCCCAGAAAAAACGGCTGCCGGTGAGGGCAGCCGCTGGGCCTTATTTCTTGGCTTTGGCCTTGAGCAGGCGCTTGCGTTGACGCTCCTGGCTCAGGGTCAGGGTATTTTTCTTGCCCTCGAACGGGTTGGCAGACTCCTGGAACTCGACCCGGACCGGCGTCCCCATGATCTTCAGCGACTTGCGGAAGTAGTTGATGAGGTAGCGCTTGTAGGAATCCGGCAAGTCATTGAGCTGGTTGCCGTGGATCACGATGCGCGGCGGGTTGTAGCCACCGGCGTGGGCATATTTGAGCTTGACCCGGCGACCATTCACCATCGGCGGCTGGTGGTCTTCCTGCGCCATCTGCATGATGCGGGTCAGCATGGCGGTGCTGGTACGGCGGGTGGCGGACTGGTAAGCCTCCTGAATGGATTCGAACAGGTGGCCCACCCCGCTGCCGTGCAGGGCGGAGATGAAGTGCACGCGGGCGAAGTCGATGAAGCCCAGACGACGATCAAGCTCGTTCTTGACGTCCTCTTTCACCTTCTGATCCAGCCCATCCCACTTGTTCACCACCAGTACCACGGAGCGGCCGGTGTTGAGCACGAAACCGAGGATGCTCAAGTCCTGATCGGTGATGGTCTCCTGGGCGTCGATCACCAGCAGGCAGACGTTGGCATCTTCAATCGCCTTGAGGGTCTTGATGACGGAGAACTTCTCCACCGTCTCGTGCACCTTGCCGCGACGACGCACGCCGGCGGTGTCGATGATGACGTACTTCTGCTCGTCACGCTCCATCGGGATGTAGACGGAGTCGCGCGTAGTGCCCGGCATGTCATAGACGATGACCCGATCTTCACCCAGCATGCGGTTGGTCAGGGTGGACTTGCCGACGTTGGGGCGACCGACGATGGCAAACTTGATGGGCAGGTCGGCGAACGGCGTCTCCTTGGTGTCTTCCTTGGTGTCGAGTTCACCGGCAGCCACCATGCGCAGCAGGGCTTCTTCGTCGAAGTCCTCTTCTTCCTCATCTTCCTCATCCTGCGCGGTTTCTTGTGTGGCGGCGTCGACCAGGGTCTCCAGATGGGGGGCCAGCGCCAGCTCCAGCAGGCTCAGTACGCCGCGACCGTGGGCGGCCGCCATCTGGTAGACCTCGCCCAGAGCCAGACCGTAGAACTCGGACACGGCAGAATCACCGTCGATGCCGTCGGTCTTGTTGGCCACCAGAAACACCTTCTTGTGGGTCTTGCGCAGGTGCTCGGCGATGGCCTGATCCGCCGCGGTCAAACCGGCACGGGCATCCACCATGAACAGCACCACGTCCGCTTCTTCGATGGCCAGCAGGGACTGTTCGGCCATCTTCAGCTCGATCCCTTCTTCGGTGCCATCGATACCGCCGGTATCCACCACGATAAATTCCAGCTCGCCCAACTTCGCCTGGCCGTACTTGCGGTCCCGGGTCAGACCGGGGAAGTCAGCCACCAGGGCATCCCGGGTACGGGTCAGGCGGTTAAACAGGGTGGATTTCCCCACGTTGGGGCGGCCCACCAGGGCTACTACAGGAGTCATAAAAGCCTCATTCTCAAGACGACAAAGGCTCCGGGTCCGAAGACCAGGAGCCGGATATTCAGATTGACGGGCGATCAGGGACGCTTGATAGCGTACAACTTGCCGCCACGGCTCTGCACATACAGGGTGTCACCGTCCACCAGAGGGGCGGCGTACAGACCACTGCTGTCGAGCTGCTGCATGGCCTTGATGGTACCGTCGGTACGATCCAGCCAATACAGGTAACCTTCCACATCGCCGACCACCACATAGTCACCCAGGATGACGGGGGCGGTCACGGTGCGGTTTTCCAGCTGGGTATTGGACCACAGCTCGAGACCATTGCGACGGTCGACCGCAAACAGGTGGCTGCGGCTGTCGGTCAGCACGATGGCATTGCCGGTCACCGCCATGTCGCGGTAGCCGGAATACTTGCGCTTCCATACCTCGTCACCGGTCATCAGCTTGCGCGCCATCAGCTGGCCATTATAGGCGATGGCATAGAGCTCATCGCCGGCGATCAGCGGGGTGGCATCCACGTCGACCATCCGATCCAGCTCGGTGGCACCGCGCGGGTCGGCGACCTTGGACTGGCGCACCGGCTGACCGTTGCTGAGCAGGGCGATGCCCACCTTGCCATCGGCGCGGCCGTACAGCACGGCGCCGTTGGTGATGATGGGGGCACCGGCGCTGCGCAGGGTCAACGGCGGCTGTTCTTCCGCCAGGGTCCACTGCAGCTTGCCTTCATCGGTATCGAGCGCCACCAGGCGGCCCGAGGTGGTCAGCACCACCACCCGACCATCCTCGACGGCAGGGCTCGCCACCACTTCACCCGGCACCGAAGTCTGCCACAGCACTTCGCCGTTCTCCTGGTTCAGGGCGTACACCACCCCGTTCTCGGAACCCAGGAACAACTTGCCGTAACGGGATACCAGGCCACCGGAGAGGCGGGCGCTGCGCTTGTCGGCGTTGATCGGCAGGTCAGCCAGATCCACGCTCCACAGCTCCTTGCCGCTTTCGCGGTCAAAGGCGGTCACGTCGCCATCGCGAGCGGCGGCATAGATGCGCTCCTCTTCCACCACCGGCTTGAGCTGGGAGTAGAAGTCGCCGATGCCGTCACCCACCGAGGAGGACCAGCTGGTATCGGCCGTGAAGGCGGACTCGACCTTGGGCAGCGGCGCCATCGGGTTGAGATCCTCTTCCGAACTGAACAGGGAGCACCCCTGCAGGGCGAAGGAGACCGCAGCCCCCAACACCACCATCTTGAACAGATTACGCATCCGGAGCCTCACCCGTGGTCACCGCTGGCAACGCCAGATCGTCCATTTTCAGCTTGAGCTCGGCGCTGCCCTGCAGGCCGCCGGCATCGGCCGCCGCCTGATAGGCATCGCGCGCCTCTTCGGCCTTGCCCTGTTTGAGCAGCACGTCGCCGCGTACTTCCGCAACCTGGGCCTTGAAGGCATCGTTGTTGATCTTGCCAAGCTGGGCCAGCGCCTCGTCAGCCTTGCCCTGATCGTTCAGAACCCGGGCCAGACGCAGGGCGGCGATGGGACGGATGCTCTCGTCACCGCTGGTGGCCACCTGGGTCAGCTGCTCGACGGCCAGATCCAGCTTGCCGGCCTTGACGGCGGCGGCGGCCAGCTGCAGGGCAGCCAGTTCGGCATAGGAGTCACCCTTGTGGGCGCTGATGAAGCTTTGCGCCTGCTCGAAGCCGGCGGCATCGCCCTTGGCCAGCTGGGCAGACATCTCGTTGTAAGCCTGGGAGGCGGTCTCCTGGCTGGTCTGCTGATGCTCGTTGTAGTAGCGCCAGCCAAAGAGTCCAACCAGACCGATAACAGTTCCTGCGATCACCGAGGTTCCGTTCTCTTTCCACCAGCTCTTGATGACCTCAACCTGTTGTTCTTCGGTGGTATAAACTTCCACAGCTTACTCTCCTTTGGCTGCCAGCAGGGCAATGGCGGCGTCGACCGTGACGGTCTGTTGCTCGGCCTGGCCACGCAGATATTTGATGGTGATCTCCCCGTTTTGCACCTCGGTCTCGCCAAGGATCAGGGCAATGGCCGCGCCGCTCTTGTCGGCACGCTTGAGTTGTTTCTTGAAGTTGCCGCCGCCGCAGTGGCTCATCAGGCGCAAGTCCGGCAGGGCATCGCGCAGCCGCTCGGCCAGCTGGAAACCGGCCTGTTCAGTACCCTCGCCCACCATGGCCAGGTAGACATCCACCGCCGGGCGGATATCGCCGTTGAGTTCGAGGGTCTCGAGCATCAGCACCAGTCGCTCCATGCCCATGGCGAAACCCACAGCCGGCGTCGGCTGACCGCCGAGCTGTTCCACCAGACCATCGTAGCGACCACCGGCACAGACGGTGCCCTGAGCGCCCAGACTGTTGGTGACCCACTCGAACACGGTGAGGTTGTAGTAGTCGAGGCCGCGTACCAGCCGCTCGTTCACTTCATACTGGATACCAGCGGATTCGAGCAGGCGCTTGAGCCCCTCGAAGTGGGCCAGGCTCTCTTCGCCCAGGTGATCGAACAGACGCGGGGCCCCCACCAGAATGGCTTGAACCTTCTCGTCCTTGGAGTCCAGCACCCGCAGCGGGTTGCTGTACATGCGGCGCTGGCTCTCTTCGTCCAGCTGATCTTTGTACTGCTCCAGGTAGGCCACCAGCGCATCACGGTAGGCGGCGCGTTCGCTGCTCTGACCGAGGGTGTTGAGCTGCAGGGTCACGTGCTCGCTGATGCCGAACAGACGCCACAGGCGGTGAGTCAGCATGATGAGCTCGGCATCGATGTCCGGCCCGTTGATGCCGAACAGCTCGACCCCGAACTGGTGGAACTGGCGATAGCGGCCCTTCTGGGGACGCTCGTGACGGAACATGGGGCCCATGTACCACATCCGGCGTTCCTGGTTATAAAGCAGACCGTGCTCGATGCCGGCACGCACGCAGCTGGCGGTGCCTTCCGGGCGCAGACTCAGGCTGTCGCCGTTGCGGTCTTCAAAGGTGTACATCTCTTTTTCGACCACGTCGGTCACTTCACCGATGGCGCGCTTGAACAGATGGGTCTGCTCGACAATCGGCATGCGCACTTCGCTGTAGCCATAGCTGGCCACGACCTGGCGCAGGATCTGTTCTACTTTCTGCCATACCGGGCTCTGCTCCGGCAGGCAATCATTCATACCGCGAATAGCTTGGATCTGTTTTGCCACGTTGATACTCGAGAAAAAGAGGTAAAATTTGGCCGCATTATAGGGATTTTCGACCCCGAGGTAAAATCAGGGTATTCCAATGCGGGATGTAAAATCAGCAACCTAAAGACAGGGCCACCCTGAGTGGCCCTTGGTTGCTCAACCCTCGTCCACCTGGATCTGGTTGGCCGGATCCAGCATGGCGGCCCGGGCGCGAATGCGGCGTTCCAGGGTCGGGATGAGATCCTTGTTGTCGAGCCGGTCCACCCGCTGACCACCCTCGTAGAAGGCGCTCTTGTTGGCCGCCCCCGCCAGACCCAGATCCGAGACCAGCGCCTCGCCAGGACCATTCACCACGCAACCGATGATGGAGACATCCATCGGGGTGATGATGTCTTCCAGCCGCTCTTCCAGGGCGTTGACCGTGCCGATGACGTCGAACTCCTGGCGGGAGCAGGAGGGACAGGCGATGAAGTTGATGCCGCGGGAACGGATGCGCAGGGATTTCAGTATGTCGAAACCCACCTTGATCTCTTCTACCGGATCGGCCGCCAGCGAGATGCGCAGGGTGTCGCCGATGCCTTCGCTCAGCAGCATGCCAAGACCGATGGCGGACTTCACCGCGCCGGCGCGAAAACCGCCCGCTTCGGTGATGCCAAGGTGCAGCGGCTGTTCAATCTGCTTGGCCAGCAGGCGATAGGCGCCGACCGCCAGGAAGACGTCGGACGCCTTGACGCTCACCTTGAAGTTGTCGAAGTTCAGGCGATCCAGATAGTCCACGTGGCGCATGGCTGACTCGAGCAGCGCCTCCGGGGTCGGTTCGCCGTATTTCTCCTGAATGTCTTTCTCCAGCGAACCGCCGTTGACGCCGATGCGGATCGGGATGTTGTAGTGACGAGCGCAGTCGACCACGGCGCGAACCCGCTCCTCGTTGCCGATGTTGCCCGGGTTAATACGCAGGCAATCGGCACCGTATTCGGCCACTTTCAGGGCGATGCGGTAGTCGAAGTGGATATCGGCGACGATGGGAATGCGGGTCTGCTGCTTGATGAGCTTGAAGGCTTCCGCCGCTTCCATGGTGGGAACCGAGACCCGCACGATGTCGGCGCCAACCCGCTCGATCCGCTGGATCTGCTCGACGGTGGCGGCCACGTCCGTGGTCTTGGTGTTGGTCATGGTCTGCACCGTGATGGGGGCATCGCCCCCAACCGGTACATTACCGACCATGATCTGCCTGGATTTACGACGAATGATGGGAGATTCGTGAGCGGACATGGCGGACAGATTACTCCTGCGGCAGTGAGAGGCGAGCAGTCCGGCCGTTGTTGTAACGGCTCATGTCGATGGACTTGCCCTGATATTCGATATTGACGGCCATGGGCGCACCAATGATGAATTTGAGCGGCTCGGGTCCTTCCAGTACCAGTTCGTCATTGGCCTTCTTGAGGCCGCTGAACAGGGTCTTGCCCTTGGCATCCTTGACATCCAGCCAGCAGTCGGCGGTGAAGCTCATCTTCAGCTGAGGCACCTTGGCCGGCTCGCTCGCGGCGGTATCAGCAGCCGGTTGCGTGGCAGTGGCGGCAGAGGTCGCAATAGCCGTGGTCGCCACGGCGCTGCTGGCATCGACCGGCAGGGTGGTCGCGGCGGCGCTGGCCACGGGGTCAGCCGCGGTCGCGGCCGCAGCGGAAGTTGCCGGAGCAACCACAGGGTCAGCCACGTCCACCGCTGGCGGCACGGTGGCGCTCGGGGTGTTGCTGGTTGCGCCCATTTCAGTCGCGGCCAGGGCCTCGTCACCGGCGGAGCGACGCGCCGTGCTCTGCCACCACCAGGCGACGGAGAGCGCGATCAGCACCAAGATCACCAGCCAGGTGACGACCTTGAGGCGGCTGTCGTTGGCCTGCTGACGGGAGCGACGGGAGAAGCTCTGCATGTCGATGTTGTCGGGGGGAGTCAGCCCCAGCTTGTCATAAGCCGCGAGGATGGTCTCTTCCGGGATACCGACCAGCTTGGCATAAGTACGCAGATAGCCGCGAATGAAGGTATGGGACGTATGCTTGTCATACGTATCCGATTCGATCGCGGCAATCAGAGTCAGACGAAGGTGAATGCGAGACGCAACCTGTTCTCGTGTCCAGCCGAGCTGTTCACGGGCGTTGCGCAGCAGCTGGCCTGGGCCAACTGCCTGGGAGTCGTCTTGAAAATCGTGTGGCTGTTCAGTAGTCATTGGCTAAGTAACGCTTGGCTTGTTGCGAAGTGGGATATTGCCTTACCAGCTCAGTCCCGAATTGGTGAAGTAGTGCCGGTTTGTCCATGGCCTGCGCCAGCCGCAATCTCAACCAGAGACTGTTCTCGTTCTCGTCTGACACATCGGCAAAACGGGCGAGATAGGCCTGCACATCAGGCAGCTTGCCATCTTTCATGGAAAGCTCCGCCATGTCCAGCAATAACCTTGGATTGCGGGGATTATACCCCAAGGCCAAGCGATAATACTCGCTTGCTTTATCATTTCTGCGATTTTGCTCGGCGCAAAGTGCCGCGTTTTCATAGGTATCGGCAATCTTGATGTAGTTGGGCTGGCTGACTGCCTGCAGGAAGGCCTTTTCCGCCTCGTCGAAGCGACCACGATTGCAAAGGAAGGCGCCATAGTTGTTCATCGCGTCAGCATTGGACGGATCCATGGCAAGGGCTTTCTTGTAGCTCTCTTCGGCCGCCTTGAAATCCTCCACTTGCTGGTAGAAGTAGGCAAAACCGACGTAAACCTGAGGGTTGGCAGGGTCATACTGCAGCGCGCGGTCAAGGTTGAACTTGGCCTGCTCGGCGTTGCCCTGTTGCAGATATTGAATACCCAAATCCAGACGGGTCTGGGCTGCCGCCTTGAGATCGGGACCCACTTCACGCTGGGTGGAGTTCTGGCCAGCGTAAGTGGTCTCGGTAACACAGCCTGGCAGCGCACAGAGCGCTGCCACTACGATCAATGTACGTGTATCCATTCCCTGACTATACAATGGCTTAGCAAGTTAAACCATTTTGACGGAAATCCCATCCTGTTGCATCCGATTTTTCATGGTGCGCTTGGTGCGATCGATCACCTCCCCCACCAGCTGGCCACAGGCCGCATCGATGTCGTCGCCACGGGTCTTGCGGACGATGACGGTGAAGCCATATTCCATCAATACCTTGGAAAAACGGTCGATACGGCTGTTGCTCGGCTTGCCGTAGGGGTTGCCCGGGAAGGGGTTGAACGGGATCAAGTTGATCTTGCTCGGGGTATCCTTGAGCACCTTGGCCAGCTCGTGGGCGTGCTGCATGTCGTCATTGATATGATCGAGCAGCACATATTCCACGGTCACCCGGCCGCCGTTGGCGTTGGACTTGCCGAGGTAGCGACGGACGCCGGCGAGGAACTCCTCAATGTTGTACTTGTCGTTGATCGGCATGATCTCGGAGCGCAGCTTGTCGTTGGGTGCGTGCAGGGAGATGGCCAGGGCCACGTCAATCTGATCGCCCAGCATGTCCAGCGCAGGCACCACGCCGGAGGTGGAGATGGTCACCCGGCGCTTGGAGATGCCGTAACCGAAGTCGTCCATCATCAGCCGCATGGCCGGTACCACGTTGGCGAGGTTGAGCAGCGGCTCGCCCATGCCCATCATCACCACGTTGGTGATGGGACGCTTGCCGCCGACGATCTTGGCGGCACGCCATACCTGGCCGATGATCTCGGAGACTTTCAGGTTGCGGTTGAAGCCTTGCTGGGCGGTAGAGCAGAACTTGCACTCCAGGGCACAGCCTACCTGGGAGGAGACGCACAGGGTCGCCCGATCCTCTTCCGGAATGTAGACGGTCTCCACCTCCTGGCCGCCGACCTGCAGCGCCCACTTGATGGTGCCGTCGGAGGAGCGCTGTTCACGGCTCACTTCCGGCGCCCGGATCTCGGCGATCGCCTTGAGGCGCTCGCGCAGCACCTTGTTGACGTTGTTCATCTGATCGAAATCATCACAACCAAAGTGATAGATCCACTTCATCACCTGATCTGCCCGAAACGGCTTCTCGCCCAGTTCGACGAAGAAGGCGCGCATGGCATCCCGATCAAGATCCAGCAGGTTGGTTTTTGTTTCGCTCATCAAGGGCCTCAGCTCACACACTTCATAAATTATCGGCTGACCTACGTCAGGGGGCGGCATTGTACAAATTATGGGTCCGGCTTTCCACCTGGAGAATAAGTGGATATTGACCGAATGACCAAAAAACAAAAGGGAGCCGAGGCTCCCTTGGGGTTCTTTCGACAGAAATCAGCCGCGCGGGCAGATCTCGGCATCGGAGAAGAAGTAGGCGATTTCACGGGCAGCGGAGGCAGGTGCATCGGAGCCGTGCACGGCGTTGCGGTCGATGCTCTCGGCGAAGCAGGCGCGCAGAGTGCCGGCCAGGGCCTCTTTCGGGTTGGTGGCGCCCATGATTTCACGGTGACGGCGGATGGCCTCTTCGCCTTCCAGCACCTGGATCATGACGGGGCCGGAGGTCATGAAGCTGACCAGGCCGTCATAGAAAGGCTTGCCCTGGTGCTCGGCATAGAAACCGGCGGCTTGCTCGCTGCTCATGTGCAGCATCTTGGCGGCGATGACTTTCAGGCCAGCGCTCTCGAAACGGTTGTAGATGGCACCGATCAGATTCTTGCTGACGGCATCCGGCTTGATAATGGAGAAGGTACGTTCGATGGCCATTGAGATCTTTCCTTAACTACAGAGATTTATTGTTAGAATCCATGTTCGGCGGCGATTATACGTAAACAAAAAGCGAAATAACACACAGAAAAGCAACTTTTTATTAAACAAATTCTTCCCTAAAACAACATCACCACTCATCTTGGCCCAGGCTGGCAGGAAAAAATGTGCGCTTGTGCACGATAGTCATGTTAACCCCCTGAAACCCAGGCTATTGCTCACCCTCCCCCTGTCGAAAGGGCACCCGCAGGTGCCCTTGTCGTTGCCGGTCAGCGGACCTCCGCCAGCAGGGTGTGGGCGATGGTGCGCATCCCCAGGGTGTTGGCCCCCGGTGCCCACAGGTTGTCGCCGTTCTCGCTGAAACAGGCGGCGAGATCGACGTGCAGCCAGCCCTGCCCCTCATTGGCAACGAAGCGGGAGAGGAAGCCCGCCGCGTTGGAGGCACCACCCGGACCGCCGCCCGGCACGGGCCGGCTGTTGGCGGTGTCGGCATAGTGGGACGGGCACTGCTGGCGATGCCAGGGTTCCAGCGGCAGCGGCCAGGCGGGTTCCTGTTCGGCATCCGCATAACCCATGGCGCGGCTCACCAGCCCCTTGTCCAGCCCGAACAGGGCATTGTAACGTCCCCCCAGCGCCATCACCGCCGCCCCGGTGAGGGTCGCGGCGTCGATGACCAGCGGCGCGCCAGAATCCCCGGCCAGCTGCAGGCCATCGGCCAGCACCAGCCGCCCCTCGGCGTCGGTGTTGACGATCTCCACCGTGGTGCCGTTCTTGTAGGTGAGGATGTCGCCCAGCTTGTAGGCGTGACCCGAGACCAGGTTCTCGGCGCAGCAGAGGATGAGCTTCACCCGCTTGTCGAGGCCGCGCAGAATGGCCAGCGCCAGGGCGCCGGTGACGATGGCGGCACCGCCCATGTCGTGCTTCATGGTCAGCATGCCCTGGGAGGTCTTCATGGAGTAGCCGCCGGAGTCGAAGGTGATGCCCTTGCCCACCAGGGCCGCGGCCACCGGGGCCTTGGGATCCCGACCTGGATTGAAGTCCAGCTCCAGCAGCACGGGCTCGCGCTCGCTGCCACGGCCGACCTGATAGAGACCGACCCAGCCCGCCTGCTGCAAGGCTTCCCCCTTGAGGATGCGATGACTGATCCGGTCCGGCGCCAGCTCGGTGATGAAGGCGGCAGCTTCAACCGCCAGCTCCAGCGGCCCCAGCTGTTCCGGCGTGGCATTGGTCATCTCCCGCACCCAGCGCCCGCACAGCCAGCGCGCCTCCAGCTCTTCCCGATCCTCCTCGGACGAGGTAGCCCACTGCAGCTCGACCTCCACCTTGGGGGTCTGCAGCCCTTGGGCGAAAGCCCACTGCTGCTCACGCTCCCAGTGACCGGCCAACACCACCTGCTGGATCCCCTGACTGCACAGACGCCGTGCCGCCTGCTGGATATCCAGCAAGGGGCTGGCGGTCACCAGATGGATCACCATGCCGTCGGCGCGGTGGGAGAGCAGCGCCCCCTCGCCCCACTCGGGAGCGGCAAATTCTCGGCTCAACCAGATGTTCATGCACTCACCTCCTGCAGCCAGCGGGTGTCAGATAATACGCAGGCCGTGGCGCTTTTCGCCGATTGTCCAAAGCCTTCACCAAATGCTTGATTCAGCCAGACTCTCATTCACTCACCTCCTGCAACCAGCGAGCGATGGTGCGCAGACCGTGGCCCTTGGCACCGGTCGCCCACAGGTCATTGCCCGATTTTTGATAGGAGGCTGCCAGATCCAGGTGCACCCAGCCCTTGCCTTCGTCACGCACGAAGCGCGACAGGAAAGCTGCCGCCGTAGTCGCACCTGCGGTGCCTTCGGCGGACGCCACGTTGCCCAGCTCGGCAAAGGCGGAGGTGAGCTGGCCCGCATGCCAGGGCTCCAGCGGCAGCGCCCAGGCCTGCTCGTTTTCGGCTTTGGCGGCTGCCAGCGCACGTGCCTGCTCGGCCTCATCGAGGGCAAACACGGCGTTGTAGTCGCGACCCAGCGCGGTCTTGGCGGCGCCGGTCAGGGTAGCGGCGTCGAGGATATAGGCAGCCCCGCTTTCGCTCGCGGCCAGCAGGCCGTCAGCCAGCACCAGGCGGCCTTCCGCATCGGTGTTCTGGATCTCGACCGAGATGCCGTTGCGATAGGTAAGGATGTCACCGAGCTTGAAGGCATGGCCGGAGACCAGGTTCTCGGCGCAGCAGAGGATGAGTTTGACCCGCTTGTTCAGGCCGCGGCTGATGGCCAGCGCCAGCGCGCCGGTCACCATGGCGGCGCCGCCCATGTCGGACTTCATCGGCAGCATGTTGTCGGAGGACTTCATGGAGTAGCCGCCGGAATCGAAGGTGATCCCCTTGCCCACCAGCGCCGCCAGCACGGGGGCATTGGCATCCCCGGTCGGGTTGTAGTCGAGCTCCAGCAGCACCGGCTCGCGCTCGCTGCCGCAGCCCACCGACCAGATCCCGATATGACCGGCCTCATGCAGCGCCTCCCCGGCGGTAATACGGGCGGTCACCTTGTCACCGGCGAGATTGCGGATGAGCAGCAGGGCGGATTCCGCCAGGCTCATGGGGTAGATCTCCTGCGGGCAGCCGTTGGTCACTTCACGCACCCAGCGGGTCGCCTTGAGCAAGGCAGCCAGCTCGGCAGCCTCCTGGTCGCTCTGCTCGCCGAAATCGAGCTCGCGAACCCCCTTGGCGGCATAGAAGCCCTGGGCAAAGGCGTAGCGACGCTCCCCATTCCAGCCCTCACCCACCAGCTTGACGCGCTTGATGCCGCTTGACTCGAGTCGTCTGGCAGCGCGCTGGATGGCGCGCAGCGCCTCCTTCTCCTGGCCGCTGCCCAGATGGAGATGGGCTTCGTCGCCGTTGAAACTGAGCAGGGCACCCTCGCCCCAGTGGGCGGCGGCGGCCTGGGAAGACAACCGTACGTTCATCATGTCAGCCATGTTCTCTTGCTTCCTTTTTATTGGCACTTTCATCAACGAATAGGGAAATCACGGGCACAAAAAAGGCCGCTCCCTCAAGGGTCACGGCCTTCACCATATCATTACTGCACCACGAGATGCTGCACGCGCAATTCACTCATGTGTAATTAAGGGGTCATCAGTGGCGCTCAGACGCCAGATTCAGGGTGTACTTGGGCAGTTCCACCACCAGATCCTCGTCCGCCAGTCTGGCCTGGCAGCTGAGACGGGATTCCGGCTCCAGCCCCCACGCCTTGTCCAGCATGTCGTCTTCCAGCTCGTCGCTCGGCTCGAGGGAGTCGAAGCCTTCCCGCACCACGCAGTGGCAGGTGGTGCAGGCACAGGACTTCTCGCAGGCGTGCTCGATCTCGATGCCGTTGCGCAGCGCGATGTCCAGAATGGTTTCACCGGTCGCGCCTTCGAGGGCCGCGCCGTCCGGACAGAGCTCGGGATGGGGCAGAATAATCAGTTTTGGCATATTACACCTTGTTGACGTTTTGTCCGGTCAGCACCTTGCGGATGGAGGCGTCCATCCGGCGGGCTGCAAATTCGCCACTGGCAGCGTCCGCCGCCTCGATGGCCTCTTTGATCTGGTTGGTGGTGCCCGTGCTGCGCATGGTCAGCAGATGGGCGATGGCGGCATCCAGCTCGGCCCGCTCGGCGGGGCTCAATAAAGCCTCTCCATCGGCGGCCAGGGCGGCGTTGAGACTCTCGACCACCCGGTCGGCCTCGACCTGCTGCTCAGCCAGCATGCGGGCGTCCATGTCCTGCTGGGCATTGGCGATGGAGGCACTCAGCATGTTGAGGATGTCATCCTCACCCAATCCGTAGGAGGGCTTGACCTGGATCTCGGCCTGCACGCCGGAGGATTTCTCCATGGCGCTGACCGACAGCAGACCGTCCGCATCCACCTGGAAGGTGACGCGAATGTGGGCCGCCCCTGCCGCCATGGGCGGAATGCCGGTCAGGGTGAAGCTGGCCAAGGATCGGCAATCGGCCACCAGCTCGCGCTCGCCCTGCACCACGTGGATCGCCATCGCGGTCTGGCCATCCTTGAAGGTGGTGAACTCCTGGGCGCGGGCCACCGGAATGGTGGTATTGCGCGGGATCACCTTCTCGGCGAGGCCGCCCATGGTCTCAAGACCCAGGGAGAGCGGGATCACGTCCAGCAGCAGCATCTCGGCGTCAGGCTTGTTGCCCACCAGGATGTCGGCCTGGATGGCGGCACCGATGGCCACCACCTTGTCGGGGTCGATGCTGGTCAAGGGCGGACGCTGGAAGAACTCGCCCACCAGCTCGCGCACCAGCGGCACCCTAGTCGAACCGCCGACCATCACCACTTCCAGCACCTCCTCCTGCTCGAGTCCCGCATCGCGCAGGGCGCGGCGGCAGGCCAGCAGGGTGCGCTTGACCAGCGGCTGGATCAGCTGGTCAAACTGGCTGCGGGTGATGGTGCCCTGCCAGCCGGCAAAGGTACAGGGAACGGCGTCGGCGTCGGTCAGACCGTGTTTGACCGCGGCGGCCACATCCAGCAGCTCGCGCTGCAGACGGGCATCCAGCTCGCCAGTCAAACCGGCTTGTTCTTTCAACCAGTCTGCCAGCAGGTGATCGAAATCATCACCGCCCAGGGCCGAATCGCCACCGGTGGCCATCACCTCAAATACCCCGCGATGCAGACGCAGGATGGAGATATCGAAGGTACCGCCGCCCAGGTCGTAGACGGCGATCACCCCTTCCTGGCCGGAGTCGAGGCCATAGGCGATGGCGGCGGCGGTCGGTTCGTTGAGCAGGCGCAGCACGTGCAGGCCGGCCAGGCGGGCCGCATCCTTGGTGCCCTGGCGCTGGGCGTCGTCAAAATAGGCGGGCACTGTGATGACCACGCCGTCGAGATCGCCACCGAGGGCGGCAGCGCCCCGCTCGGCCAGTTTCTTGAGGATCTCGGCCGAGACCTGCACTGGGTTGACCAGCCCTTGACGGGTCTGCAGTTGCGGCATGCCGTTGTCGGCCGCCACGAATTGATAGGGTTGCTGGCGGGTATCGATGTCGGCCAGCGCCTTGCCCATCATCCGCTTGGCGGAAACGATGGTGTTGTGCGGGTCGAGGGCGGCCTCGCGCTTGGCATCGACGCCGACCCGGATGGTGTCAGCCTGGTAATGCACGACGGAGGGCAGCAGATCACGCCCCTGCTCGTCGCAGAGGGTATCGGCCTGACCGCTGCGCACGGCGGCGACCAGCGAGTTGGTGGTGCCAAGATCGATGCCAACGGCACGTTTGTGCTGATGAGGTGCGGCGCTCTGGCCGGGCTCGGCGATTTGCAGTAATGCCATGGGTAATCAAACTTCCAGCGTTAAAGGATCAAGACTCGAACAGCGAGTCTTCGAATCGTTCCAGCTCCTCGAGGAGCTTGTCGACAAACTTGAGTTTGCGAACACAATCAGCCGCTCGCGGATCCTCGCCGGTGGCGAGGGCCTGGGTCAGCTGCTGCATCAACAACTGGTGATCATGCCTGATCTCCTGGCGAAAATCCTTGATGGCACGCTCAGGGTCCGTCTCCCCTTTCAGGTCGGCCAGCCGTTCGCGCCACTCCAGTTGCTGCATCAGAAACGCGGTATCTTGCAACGTCTGTTGCTCGCCACGAAGTTCGGTGCCACGCAGGGAGAGCAGGTACTCGGCTCGGCGCAGGGGCGCCTTGAGGGTAGTGAAGGCATCGTTGATCTGGGCGGCACGTTGCACCGCAGCCAGTTGTTCCCGCTCGGGGGCGGTGGCAAAACGATCGGGATGAAACTGGGTTTGCAGCTGGCGGTAGGTCTCTGCCAGCTGACGGGTATCGAGCTCGAAGCCTTCAACCAGCCCAAACAGCTCGAAATAATTCATGCTGACCTCTTAGACACTGATGCTGCCCCCATGCCGCTCGCGCTCAGGTGGGCGAAGCGGCATGGTTGAACCGGCCGTGGCCGACCAGTTCAACGGACAAGCGATCATGTGTTGCACACATCTCAGACACTGAAGCTTTCGCCGCAACCACACTCGCCCTTGGCGTTGGGGTTGTTGAACTGGAAGCCCTCGTTGAGGCCCTCTTTGACGAAATCCAGCTCGGTGCCATCCAGGTGGATCAGACTCTTGGCATCGACGATGATCTTGACCCCGTCCTGCTCGAATACCTGATCTTCATCTGCCAGCTCATCGACGAACTCGAGCACATAGGCAAGACCCGAGCAGCCGGTGGTCTTGACGCCGAGGCGCAGGCCGATGCCCTTGCCCCGGTTGGTCAGAAACGAGGAAACCCGTGCCGCTGCGGCATCTGTCATGGTTATGGCCATACTGCGCTCCTGACCTTAGAGACCTTTCTTCTGCTTGTAATCGGCGATGGCGGCCTTGATGGCATCCTCGGCCAGAATGGAGCAGTGGATCTTCACCGGTGGCAGCGCCAGCTCTTCGGCGATGTCGGTGTTCTTGATACCGGCAGCTTCATCCAGGGTCTTGCCCTTGACCCACTCGGTCACCAAGGAGCTGGAGGCGATGGCGGAACCACAACCATAGGTCTTGAACTTGGCATCTTCGATGATGCCATCGTCGCTGATCTTCAGCTGCAGCTTCATCACGTCACCACAGGCCGGTGCACCGACCATGCCGGTAGCGATGCTGGGATCGTTCTTGTCGAAGCCACCTACGTTACGGGGGTTCTCGTAGTGGTCGATTACTTTTTCACTGTAAGCCATATCTAACTCCTGCTAATTCCGTTGAACACCGATCCCGCGGATCAGTGATGAGCCCATTCGACCGTGTTCAGATCGACGCCGTCCTTGTACATCTCCCACAGGGGAGACATCTCGCGCAGACGACCGATGGAGTCACGGATAAGCTTGATTGCGTAATCAATCTCTTCCTCGGTGGTGAAGCGACCCATGCTGAAACGGATGGAGCTGTGCGCCAGCTCGTCGTTCAGGCCCAGTGCGCGCAGCACGTAGGAGGGCTCCAGGCTGGCCGAGGTACAGGCAGAACCAGAAGAGACCGCCAGATCCTTCAGCGCCATGATGAGGGATTCCCCTTCCACATAGGCGAAGCTGACGTTGAGGTTGCCCGGCACACGCTGTTCCAGGTCACCATTGATGTAGACCTCTTCGATATCCTTGATGCCGTCCCACAGACGCTGACGCAGGGCCATGATGCGCTGACCTTCGCTCACCATCTCTTCCTTGGCGATGCGGAAGGCTTCGCCCATGCCGACGATCTGGTGGGTCGGCAGGGTGCCGGAACGCATGCCGCGCTCGTGGCCACCACCGTGCATCTGGGCTTCCAGGCGCACACGCGGCTTGCGACGCACGTAGAGGGCACCAATGCCTTTCGGGCCGTATACCTTGTGGGCGGACATGGAGAGCAGGTCAACCTTGAGCGCTTCCACGTCGACCGGGATCTTGCCCACGCTCTGTACCGCATCCACGTGCAGCAGGATTTTGCGGGAGCGGCACAGCTCGCCGATGGCGGCAATGTTCTGCACCACGCCGATCTCGTTGTTGACGTGCATGATGCTGACCAGGATGGTGTCATCACGCAGGGCGCCTTCGATCTGTTCCAGGGTGAACAGGCCATTGGGCATCGGCTCGAGGTAGGTTACCTCATAGCCTTCACGCTCCAGCTGGCGACAGGTATCCAGTACCGCCTTGTGTTCGGTCTTGGAGGTAACGATGTGCTTGCCCTTGCCGGCGTAGAAATGGGCGACGCCCTTGATGGCGAGGTTGTTGGATTCAGTCGCACCGGAGGTGAAGACGATCTCGCGCGGGTCGGCACCGATCAGCTCTGCCACTTGATTACGGGCCAGATCGACCGCCTCTTCGGCTTGCCAGCCAAAGCGGTGGGAACGGGAAGCTGGATTGCCGAACAGGCCATCCATGGTGAGACACTGCATCATTTTTTCTGCGACACGCGGGTCCACCGGACAGGTTGCCGAATAATCAAGGTAAATAGGCAGTTTCATGTTTTTCTCCGTTACAGCCAGGGTCATACATCGACCAGCTGTGGAAAGCACGTTTGTTTATAGTTGGACTTTCAAGCTCACATCGCCGCGTTCTGCCCGATCTACCAGGGACAACACGGTTTTCATTTGTTCATCTTGCTTGCCGGCAATCCGGCGCACATCGGCCTGATCAACCAGCTCGGCCAGGGTGATGTCCCCCAGGAAGCTGGAGATCCGCTCGCTCAGGTCACGCCACAGGGAGTGAGTGAGGCACTGGGTGCCGCCGTGGCAGCCCCCCTTGCCGAGGCACTTGGTGGCATCCACCGATTCGTCGACCGCGGTGATCACCTGACCGACCGAGATGGCATTCGGCGCCAGACCGAGGCGATAACCGCCGCCCGGGCCACGCACGCTGCTCACCAAGCCATGCTTGCGCAGGCGGGCAAACAGCTGCTCCAGATAGGACAAGGAGATGCCCTGGCGCTCCGAAATATCAGCCAGGGGTACGGGCCCCTGCTCTGCATGCAACGCCACGTCGAGCATGGCAGTCACAGCGTAACGTCCTTTTGAGGTCAGTCTCATATGCCTTACCGTTTTGCGAACCAATCAATATGGGCATATGGTCACATACCCGACTAAATCAGTCAAGTATATGGTTGAGTAATCCAGTCGGGTTTAATCCTGCGGTCTCGGTTTTTGCACCGAGGTCAGAATGCCGCGCAGGATGTTGAGCTCCACCGCCTCTGGACGAGCCCGGTTGAACAGGCGGCGCAGCTTGCTCATGACCTGTCCCGGATGATCGTCGGCGATGAAGCCGGTCTTGAGCAGCGTCTGCTCCAGATGCTGATAGAAGCCTTCCAGCTGCTCGGCGCTGGGATAATCCACCGCCATGTCGGTCTCGCCGACCTGTTCCTGCTGCAGCCAGTGCATCCGCACCTCATAGCAGAGGGTCTGCACCGCCATGGCCAGGTTGAGGGAGCTGTACTCCGGGTTGGCCGGAATGGCCACGTGGTAGTGGCACTTTTGCAGCTCGTCATTGGTCAGGCCGGTGCGTTCACGGCCAAATACCAGCGCCACCGGATGCTGCATCCCCTCGGTTACCAGCTTCTCGCCCGCTTCGCGGGGGTCCAGCATGGGCCAGCTCAGGGTACGGGAGCGGGCACTGGTACCGATGACCAGACCACAATCCGCAATGGCTTCATCCAGGGTCGACACGATACGGGCATTGGCCAGCAGATCGCTGGCACCGGCGGCCAGCGCATAGGCGTTGTCATCGGGCTGTGCTTGCGGATCAACCAGTACCATCTGGCTCAAGCCCATGGTCTTCATGGCGCGCGCCGCAGAGCCCATGTTGCCGGTGTGAGAAGTGTTTACCAACACGATACGAATCTGATCCAACATGCCCAGTCAATCTTCAGTCAAAAATGGCGCGCAATTGTAACATAGCCAATCGCTATTTTGGCACCGTAAATGGCGCGCCAATTCACAACAATGACGCCGTTTTGCAGAACAAAGCGGTATGAGGCGGGTGTGCTGACTGGCTAGACTTGAAGGATGGGAAGGTGAAAAGTGGAGGCAACATGTGCCCACGCTGGCTTTATGAGAGGTTGCCAGTCTGCTATCTGCTGATGGCGGTCGGCATCATCCTGCTCAGCCACTCCCCGCTGCTCTGGCTGGCGGGTACCTTGCTGTTTGTCGCCGGCGCCACCGTCTGGATGATGCGATCCAGCTATCGGCGTACCGATCTGGTCATCTTCCCGACCAAACGCTGGTTTCAGCCGGAGTGGCTCTACGAGGCCCAGCCGTTCATCTGGCTGGCGCTGGGTCTGCTGCTCTCGCGCCTTCCCAACGCCGGCGCCCTGCTGGCACTGCTGCCCTGTCTGTGGGCCTGTCGCTGCCTGTGGGCTCGCAATCACTACCGCCACCATGCCGATGGGCTGGTCTCACAACTGAGGCGCAACCCCACCCGCCGGCGCAGAGTGCGCCTCTTGCGCTGAGCCCGCCTTCGCCCGCTCGATGAAGGTGGCAAGATCCAGCAAGGGATAACGCACCAGGCTTGGCAAACCGTCCAGATCCAGGCTGTCCATCAGGTTTTTCACCTCCAGACCCAACTCGGTGTTCCCTTCAATCTTCAGCTTGCGCTGGAAGAAGAGAGAGTCGGGATCTTCCTTGCGTCCGGCGATCAGAATGAGGTCATTGGTGGTGCCGCTGAAACAGACATCGGCCTGTTCGCAATGACGCGCCACCACCAGCTTGCCATCCTGCTCGCTGATGAACCAGCAGAGCTCCAGATCCGAGACTTCCACCTTGAGCCACTTGCCCGCCAGAAATTCAAAGTCGCCATCTGCGATGGCCTCTTTGAACACGCTGGCCAGCAGGCGCTCCATCAGGCTCTGCTGCAAGGAAAATGGCACCAGCTTGAGAGGATGGCGCAGAATGCGGGGAGCCTGTTCGACCAGGCGACGTTGCAGTTGTTGAAACACGATAAACTCCCAGTTTTTTGCGCATTCAAGCACAGGGCCGCAACAATGATCCTGTTGGAAATCAAACTTGTGCCCACTTACCTCAAGAAGGGTAAAGCCACACAAAGCTGCCTCAGGTCAAAAAGTGGAAGGACGCCGGTGAATACAATCGGGCCACTTTTGCATTTTTGCCCTCTCGGAGCGTACCCGATGGAATTACTCTGTCCGGCAGGCAGTTTGCCGGCACTGAAAACAGCCGTGGATAACGGGGCCGATGCGGTCTATATCGGCTTCAAGGATGACACCAACGCCCGCCATTTCGCCGGGCTCAACTTCACCGACAGCAAGCTGGAGAAAGCGGTCGACTATGTGCACCAGCATGGCCGCAAACTGCACATCGCCATCAACACCTTCGCCCACCCGGGCTCCGATGCCCGCTGGCAACAGGCGGTGGACAAGGGCGCCGCATTGGGGGCCGATGCCCTGATCATCGCCGACCTCGCCGTGCTCGACTATGCCAGCCGCCGCTACCCGGATCTGGAGCTGCACGTCTCGGTGCAGGCCAGCGCCACCAACGCCGCCGCCATCCGCTTCTACCAGCAGCACTTCAACGTCGGTCGGGTGGTGTTGCCCCGCGTCCTCTCCATGCATCAGGTGAGGCAGCTGGCCCGCGAGACCGACGTCGGCCTCGAGGTGTTCGCCTTCGGCAGCCTCTGCATCATGGCGGAGGGGCGCTGCTACCTCTCCTCCTACATGACCGGCGAGAGCCCCAATACCGTCGGCGCCTGCTCACCGGCCAAGTTCGTACGCTGGGAGGAGACCCCGAGCGGCCTCGAGTCTCGCCTCAACGAGGTGCTGATCGACCGCTACGGCCCAGGGGAAAACGCCGGCTACCCGACCCTGTGCAAGGGCCGCTTCGAGGTGGATGGCCAGACCTACCACGCGCTGGAGGAGCCCACCAGCCTCAACACCCTTGGCCTGTTGCCCGAGCTGTTCCAGACCGGTATCCAGTCGGTCAAGATTGAAGGACGCCAACGCAGCCCCGCCTACGTGGAGCAGGTCACCCGGGTCTGGCGCGCCGCCATCGACGCCTATCAGGCCAACCCGGAAGCCTATCAGGTCAAGGCCGAGTGGGATGCCCAGCTCGCCCGCGTCTCCGAGGGGAGCCAGACCACCCTCGGTGCCTATCATCGCCAGTGGCAATAAGGAGCCCTGTTCATGAAATTCTCTCTCGGCCCCCTGCTCTTCTACTGGCCCAAGGCCGACACCCAGGGCTTCTATCAGGCCGCCGCCGCCAGCCAGGCCGACATCGTCTATCTGGGGGAAACCGTCTGCAGCAAGCGCCGCGAACTGAAAGTGGACGACTGGATTGCCCTCGCCCATCAGGTAGCCGGCTCGGGCAAGCAGGCGGTGCTCTCCACGCTGGCGCTCATCTCCGCCCCCTCCGAGCTCAAGGAGGTCAAGCGGCTGGTCGACAACGGCGAGCTGATGATCGAGGCCAACGATCTGGGGGCAGTCCAGCTCGCCAGCGAAGCCGGGCTGCCGTTCGTCTGCGGCCCCGCCATCAACGCCTACAACGCCGACGTGCTGCGCATGCTGCTCAAACAGGGGATGCAGCGCTGGGTGATGCCGGTGGAGCTCTCACGGGACTGGCTGGTGCAGCTCAATCAGGATCTGGGCGCTGCCCGCCAGCAGTTCGAGGTGGAGGTGTTCGCCTACGGCCACCTGCCGCTCGCCTACTCGGCACGCTGCTTCACCGCCCGCTCCCTCGACCGGCCCAAGGACAACTGCGAACTGGCCTGCATCGACTACCCCACCGGCCGGCTCGCCAGCAGCCGCGAGGGGCAGAAGGTGTTCAACCTCAACGGCATCCAGACCCAATCCGGTTACTGCTACAACCTGGGCAACGATCTGGCCGGGATGGAGGGGCTGGTGGATGTGGTGCGCCTCTCCCCCGAGGGGCTGGACACCCTGACGATGCTGGAGCGCTTCAAGGCCAACCAGCAGGGCCAGGCTCCCCTGCCCCTGCAGCAGGAGCGCGACTGCAACGGCTACTGGCGCCAGATCCCCGGCATGATGCTGGCGCAGTGAGCCGGCGGTGTACCCTCTGACGGGGGTGACTCCCCCCCTCGCATCTGACACCCGGACAGCAAAAAGGCCTCGCAGTGAGGCCTTTTCTACATCATTCAAACCGGCAACAGGGCAAGCTCAGGATGCCTGCTTGCTGCTCTTGCCCTGGGCACTCTGGGCACCGGGCGGCAGGGGTTTGCGCGCCATCAGCTCCAGCTCCAGCAGGGCATATCTGTGCTCGATGAAGTCATACACGTTGTTGGCGAGCGCCAGCTTGAAGTAGCTGATGGCTTCCTTGCGGTTGCCCTTGGCCAGTTCAAACTTGCCGAGGTAGAAGTAGGTTTCGCACAGGCGCTCGGCGAGCTCCCGGTTGTCCTTCACCCCTTTCACCACATTGCCCATCAACTGGGTGGCATTGAGTTCGCCGGTATAGAGGCGCACCAGATCCCAGTTCCAGGCATCGTCATCGTACTTGTTGAGCCGCTCGCGCATCCGGCTCATGGCGGCCGGTGCATTGAGCTTCTGTTCGGCCAGATAGAGCCAGATCACCCGATAGGGATCTTCCGGCTGCGCCTCGTAGAAGCGCTTCATATCGGCCGCGGCCAGCTCGGGACGATTGCCGTAATAGAGCGCAATGCCACGGTTCAGGTAGGCATAGTCATAATCGGGAGCCAGCTCGAGGGCGGAATCAAATGCCTCGTAGGCCTCGTCATAATTCTGCTGCTGCACCAGATAGACGCCGATGAAGTTGTAGGCTTCGGCGAAATCCGGCTTCTCCCGCAAGGCGCGGTTGAAATCCAGCCGCGCCAGGGAGCGCAAGCCTACCCGGTCAAACACGACAGCACGCTCATAAAACAGTTCAGCCCGTTGCTCCGTGGTCAATTCCATCTCACTGAGCATCTGCCCGAGTCGCGCCAACGCCAACTCGCTCTGGTAAGAGACCTGCAGGGGGGTCGCCAATACCAGTGAAGCGGGTTGCGGCTTGGGAACTTGAGGCGCTTCAACCTGACTGCTACTGCTGCAACCCCACATGGGGAGCAGCAACAGGATACCAAGGAGGTATCCAATCCCTTTCCTGACGTTCAATGAACACTCCGACGCTTACGCTTGACCCGGCATATGGTAAAGGTCAGCCGACACTTTGTCATGTGGCTGAGCCTCTCTCCCTCAAATAAATCAGGATTCGACAGGGTATCCGGCATCACACCAGCCCCGAAAGCCACCATCGACGCTGACCACCCGGCCATAGCCCATCTTCTGCAGGTTCTCCGCCACCAGAATGGAGCGAAATCCGCCACCACAATAGAGGTAGAGCTCGGTGTCAGGATCCGGGTAACGGGTCTCGATGTCCCGCTCGATCACACCACGGCCGAGGTAGGTCGCCCCCGGCAGATGGCCCCTGGCCCACTCGCTCTCTTCCCGCACGTCGACCAGGTGAAAGGTGCGCCCCTCATCTTGCCAGCGTTTGATCTGGTGCACATCGGTCTCCCGCACATGGGGACGAATGGCCTCTACCAGTGCCAGAAAACGGGGATTGTGTTGCATGGCTTGCTCCTTGCCTGTTGGCCAACAGCCGTGGGTGAGACCGTCATAATGACTCACCCGGACGATAAGAGAAAGGGCGCCTCGCGGCGCCCTTGTCATTTACGGCAGGATCTCTTGCTGATCCGCGCCCTCTTTTTCCACCTGGGTCGGCAGCATGTGCTCCCGCTTGACCCCGAAGAACATGGCGAACGAGCTCGCCACATAGATGGAGGAGTAGGTACCGAAGGCGACACCGATCACCATGGCCACCGAGAAACCGTGGATCAGCGGACCGCCCTTGAGCAGCAGTGCCAGCACCACCACGAAGGTCAACCCCGAGGTGATGATGGTCCGGCTCAGGGTCTCCGTCATGGAGAGATCCAGGATGTACTCGGTATCCCCCTTGCGCACCTTGCGAAAGTTCTCCCGCAGTCGGTCGAACACTACGATGGTGTCGTTCAGGGAGTAACCCACCAGGGTCATCAATGCCGCCAGCACGGTCAGG
Organism: Aeromonas sp. FL131; assembly: GCF_049860615.1. Taxonomy (NCBI): domain Bacteria; kingdom Pseudomonadati; phylum Pseudomonadota; class Gammaproteobacteria; order Aeromonadales; family Aeromonadaceae; genus Aeromonas; species Aeromonas sp. FL131. The sequence goes on along the minus strand of NZ_CP187595.1, from coordinate 1,265,818 downwards.
TCGAACTCGTACTGGAAGTAGGCAAAGACGCCGAGGGTGATCACCACGTCGTGCACCAGGGAGAGAATACCCCCCATGGCCAGACGCCATTCGAAGCGCACCGCCACGTAGATCAGGATACAGATGATGGAGGCCAGCATGGCCAGCGCACCGTCGGTCGCCAGCTCGTCACCCACCGAAGGGCCGACGAACTCGACGCGCTTGAGCACGGCCGCAGGATCGATCAGCTTGGCCGCCGCCAGCACCTCGTTGCCCTGCTGCTCCACCTTGACCCCCTCTTTCGGGGTCAGGCGGAACAGTACGTCACGGCTGGAGCCGAAGTGTTGCAGGGTCGCCCCTTCAATCTTCTGCTCGTCCAGCACCTGGTGCACCTTGTCCAGGCTCACCGACTGCTGGAAACCCACCTCGATGGTGGTACCACCGGTGAAGTCCAGACCCCAGTTCAAACCCCGATCGAACAGGAAGAACAGGGAGATCACCATCAGCAGGGTAGAGAAGACCACACCCGGCCTGGCATAGCGCATGAAGGGAATGGGCTTTTCAAAATGTAGAATCTGAAACATGTCTCTTCCTTAGATCGGCAGCTTGTCGAGGCGCCGTCCACCCCAGGCCAGGTTGATGATGGCGCGGGAGACCGTGATGGCGGTAAACATGGAAGCACTCAGACCAATCCCCAGCGTCAGGGCGAAGCCCTTGATGGCGCCGGTACCGATACCGAACAGGATCACACAGGTGATGAGCGAGGTGACGTTGGAGTCGGCGATGGTCGAGAACGCCCGATCAAAGCCCAGATGGATGGCCTGCTGCACCCCACGACCGTTGCGGATCTCTTCACGAATACGCTCGTAGATCAGCACGTTGGCATCCACCGCCATGCCCAGCGTCAAGACGATACCGGCAATGCCCGGCAGGGTCATGGTGGCCCCCGGGATCATCGACATGATACCGACGATCAGCACCAGGTTCATGGTGAGGGCGATGTTGGCCACCCAGCCGAACGCACGGTAGTAGATCCCCATGAACAGCACGATCACCAGCATGGCCCAGCCGATGGCTTCCATACCGCTGTCGATGTTCTGCTGACCCAGGCTCGGGCCTATGGTGCGCTCTTCGACGATCTGGATCGGGGCGATCAGCGCACCGGCACGCAGCAGCAGCGCCAGGTTGTGGGCTTCGTTGGCGTTGTCGATGCCGGTGATGCGGAACTGGCTGCCAAGGCGCGACTGGATGGTGGCGACGTTGATCACCTCCTCCTGCTTGCGGAACTTGCGCTTGCCGTCCGGACCCGGCTGACCGACCGGCTTGTATTCGATGAACACGGTCGCCATGCCCTTACCAACGTTGTCCTTGGTAAAGTTGGCCATCTTGTTGCCACCCTGGCCATCAAGCTTGATGTTGACCTGGGGACGGCTGTATTCGTCGAAACCGGACTGGGCACCCACGATGTGGTCACCGGTCAGGATGATGCGTTTTTGCAGCACCACCGGACGTCCGTTGCGATCGTTGTAGACCTTGGAGCTCGGCGGCACCCGACCATCGGCCGCAGCCTGGATGTCGGCGGTCTCATCGACCATGTGGAATTCCAGGGTCGCGGTCGCGCCCAGGATCTCCTTGGCACGGGCGGTGTCCTGAATGCCGGGCAGTTCCACCACGATGCGCTCGGCACCCTGCTGTTGTACCAGCGGCTCGGCCACGCCCAGCTCGTTCACCCGGTTGCGGATGATGGTGATGTTCTGCTCGAGGGCGTACTTCTTCACTTCCTTGATCTTGGCTTCACTCAGACCGGCCAGCAGGACGAACTCGTCCCCCTTCTGCTCGGTGGTGAAGGTGAGATCCGGGTTCTGACGACGCAGGTGAGAGATGGCCTTGGCCTGATCGGCCTCGTCACGGAACAGCACCTGTACCTGATCACCGGCCCGGCGCACGCCGGAATAACGGATCTTCTGGGTACGCAGCTCGGAGCGGAAATCCTGCACCATCTGCTCTTGCTGCTTGGTCAGCGCCTCGGCCATGTCCACTTCCATCAGGAAGTGCACACCGCCGCGCAGGTCCAGACCCAGCTTGAGCGGGTTGGCGCCAATGGCTTCGAGCCAGGCAGGTGTGGAAGGGGCCAGGTTGAGAGCGGTAATGAAGTTGTCGCCCAGCTTGTTGGCGACGATGTCGCGCGCCTTGAGCTGCTCTTCGGTATTTTTGAAACGAACCAGGATGAAGCCGTGCTCGAACGCTGCATGCTTGACCGGGATCTGAGCCGCATCGAGCGTCTCTTTCACCAGATCAAGGGTGTCCAGCTTGACTTCGGCCCCCCGGCTGGCAGAGATCTGCAAGGCCGGGTCTTCGCCGTAAAGATTGGGGGCTGCATATAGAAAACCGATGGCGATCACCACGACCACCATCAGGTATTTCCACAGCGGATAGCGATTTAACACGCTGTGCTCCTCGGGAGATTAGAGGGACTGGATAGAACCCTTGGGCAGAACGGCAGAGACGAAGTCACGTTTGATGGTGACCTGGGTCTGATCGTTCAGGGCCAGCACGAGGTATTCGCTGTCGGCGGATACTTTGGCGATCTTGCCGACCAAGCCACCGGAAGTGAGGACTTCGTCACCCTTGGAGAGGGAGCTCATCAGGTTGCGGTGATCTTTGGCGCGCTTGGCCTGGGGGCGATAGATCATGAAGTAGAAGATGAGGCCGAATACGGCCAGCATGATGATCATTTCCATGCCACCACCCTGTGCACCCGGAACTGCGCCTTCTGCATACGCCTTGGAGATAATGCTCATTTAACAACCTCTTATTGATGTAGATTTGAAAACTAGCTTATATATCGTTGTTATTTCACGTCATTTTCAGCTAACGGAGGCACGGGCTTCCCTTGCCGACGGTAAAACTCAGTTACAAAGTCGTCTAATTTACCCTGCTCGATCGCGTCCCGCAAACCCTGCATCACACGCTGGTAATAACGCAGGTTGTGAATGGTGTTCAGACGAGCACCGAGGATCTCGTTGCACTTGTCCAGATGGTACAAATAACTGCGGGTGTAGTTCTTGCAGGTGTAGCAATCGCAGTCGGCATCCAGGGTGCTGGTGTCCTCGCGATACTTGGCGTTGCGGATCTTGACCACTCCGTCGGTGGTGAACAGGTGGCCGTTGCGGGCGTTGCGGGTCGGCATCACGCAGTCGAACATGTCGATGCCGCGGCGCACCCCTTCCACCAGATCTTCCGGCTTGCCCACGCCCATCAGGTAACGCGGTTTGTCGGCCGGGATTTTCGGGCAGACGTGCTCGAGGATGCGATGCATGTCCTCTTTCGGCTCACCCACCGCCAGACCACCGACCGCGTAGCCGTCGAAGCCGATCTCCAAGAGACCTTCCAGCGACACATCCCGCAGGTCTTCGTACACGGAACCCTGGATGATGCCGAACAGGGCGTTCTTGTTGCCGAGCGCATCGAACTTGTCGCGCGAGCGCTTGCCCCAGCGCAGGGACATCTCCATCGACTTGCGCGCCTCTTCGTAAGTGGCCGGGTACGGCGTGCACTCATCGAAGATCATCACGATGTCGGAGCCCAGATCGTACTGGATCTCCATGGATTTCTCGGGGTCGAGGAAGATCTTCTCGCCATTGATGGGGTGACGGAAGTGCACCCCCGCCTCGGTGATCTTGCGGATGTGCCCCAGGCTGAACACCTGGAAACCGCCGGAGTCGGTCAGGATCGGGCCCTGCCAGTTCATGAAGTCATGCAGATCGCCGTGGGCGCGCATCACTTCCTGCCCCGGCCGCAGCCAGAGGTGGAAGGTGTTGCCGAGCAGGATCTGGGCGCCGGTCTCACGCACCTCTTCCGGGGTCATCCCCTTGACGGTGCCGTAGGTGCCGACCGGCATAAAGGCCGGGGTCTGCACGGTGCCGCGCTCGAATACCAGCTGGCCGCGACGGGCACGGCCGTCAGTGGTTTTCAGTTCAAATTTCATTGCTACCTCGTTGCGTCAGAGAAACAGTCTGACAGTAGGGGGCCCGAGGGCCCGGTATAAAGGGCGCGGCTTATGCCTGCGCCCGGCGACGGGTGACGAACATGGCGTCCCCGTAGCTGAAGAAACGGTACTGCTCGGCCACGGCCGCCTGGTAGGCCGCCATCACGTTGTCGTAGCCGGCAAAGGCGCTGACCAGCATGATCAGGGTCGACTCCGGCAGATGGAAGTTGGTGACCATGGCATCGACCACCTGGAACTGGTAACCAGGGAAGATGAAGATGTCGGTGTCGCTGAAGAACGGCGCCAGCGGCTTGCCCTGAGCCAGGGTCACCTTGGCCGCGCTCTCCAGCGATCGCACCGAAGTAGTCCCCACCGCAATCACCCGGCCACCGCGGGCGCGAGTCGCGGCGATGGCGTCCACCACCTCTTGCGGCACCTCGGCATACTCCGAGTGCATGTGGTGATCTTCAATCTTGTCCACCCGCACCGGCTGGAAGGTGCCCGCCCCGACGTGCAGGGTGACGAACGCCGTTTCCACCCCCTTGGCACGAATTTTCTCGAGCAGCGGCTCATCGAAGTGCAACCCGGCAGTCGGCGCCGCCACGGCACCCGGCTTCTGGTTGTAGACAGTCTGATAGCGCTCCTTGTCGGCATCCTCATCGGGACGGTCGATGTAAGGGGGCAGCGGCATGTGGCCGATGGCTTCCAGGATCTCCAGCACAGGGCGGGGGTCGAGGAAGTGGATCTCGAACAGGGCATCGTGACGGGCACGCATCTCGGCTTCGACTTTCTCGCCGTCGGCCCCGCCATCCAGAATGAGCCGGGTACCGGGCTTGGGCGATTTGGAAGAGCGCACATGGGCCAGCACGCTGTGCTCGTCCAGCATCCGCTCCACCAGCACCTCCAGCTTGCCGCCGCTGGCCTTCTGGCCAAACATGCGCGCCGGAATGACACGGGTGTTGTTGAATACCAGCAGATCGCCGGGGTTGAGCTGGTCCAGCACATCCACAAATTGACCGTGGCGCAGTGCGCCAGTTTGACCATCGAGCTGCAACAGACGACTGGCGGTACGTTCCGTCATGGGATAGCGGGCAATCAGCTCGTCTGGCAGATCAAAATGAAAATCGGATACTTGCATCTTTCACCTCGGGGGGAATCGGCGGCTAGTCTAGTTATCCCCTTCTTCCAAGGCAACCCAAAAGACCAAAAACCCAAGGCAGACAAGGGATAGCGAGCAATTATGTGAAGCAGGGCCAGTTAAAAAACCTTTAAGGTTTTGTATTGACCCTGATCATGTTTTGCCGAGGGGGGCTGGGCTAGGGTGAAAGCAGATACACAAGGAGGCCCACCATGATGACCCTATCCGAGATCATGACTGAACACCCCTTCACCCTGGGTCCGGAAAACAGCGTCAAACAGGCGATGGATCTGATGCAGCAGGAGCGGATCCGCCACATCCCCATCGTTGACGAACAGCATCATCTGCTGGGCCTGGTCACCCTCTCCGACATCCTGGCCACCCGCGAGTCCAAACTGCTGCTGATCAATCCGGAGCGGGAGGCGGAGTTCACCGACAGCGTGCAGCTCGACGAGATCATGACCCGCCAGGTGGCGAGCGTGGATCCCCATGCCGGCATCAAGGAGGCGGCGCTCTACCTGCAGCGGCACAGATACGGCTGCCTGCCGGTACTCAAAGGGCGCAAGTTGATCGGCATCGTCACCGAGTCGGACTTCATTGCCGTCGCCATCAACCTGCTGGAACTGATGGAGGAGCAGGAGCCGCCTGGCGACTTTTGATCTCAATTTCATGTAATAAAATTACAATAAGAGCGTTTTCAGCGTACTTGATCGGCAATAAAGCTGAAACCCTTTCATTTTGATTGAAAAATTACACCACAACCTTGCTTTGTGATCTGCATCACACTATCATGGCCGTCATGCAATAGTTGCCGAGCGGAAGACGAGGGATTGTGCACCCGTCCTCTTCCTCTCATATGTCTGCAAGTTTGCACACCCCGTAGTTAGTCTTTGCTGTAAAGCTTTTGTTTATATAGCCATTCCTTGTTTGATGACCCGGCCTTGTCCTTGCGACGACGCCGGGATTTTTTTATCTGCGCGTTTCCCCTCCCCTCGCCCAGTGCGTACTGGCGCCTGCATATTGCAAGGTGGCAACCCCCACTTCTCTGCGGTTGGCAGACTGCCACTCTCCCCTTGAAAAACCGAAGCCGCGCACAGATGTTGAATCTCGACAAGGAGTTATCCCGGCATGCCGGCGATATTCATGTTAGGTACAGCAGCCATGGTTTATCTAATAAGTAGATTTAAGTGATTCAAAATTGCGGCTTTGATCGATTAGGAAAAGTCCCTATGATGAATCCATCGAAAGTTAAACGCCTCGTCCGGCACGACTCTTCAAACCCAGACAGGCATATGTACATCACCAAGGAGCAAATACATGTCTACCTACATCAACACTGAAATCAAGCCGTTCAACGCCACCGCCTACCACAATGGCAAATTCGTTCAGGTGTCTGACGCTGACCTGAAAGGCAAGTGGTCCGTGGTGTTCTTCTACCCGGCTGACTTCACCTTCGTCTGCCCGACCGAGCTGGGCGACCTGGCCGACAACTACGCCGAATTCCAGAAGCTGGGCGTCGAGATCTACTCCGTCTCCACCGACACCCACTTCACCCACAAGGCCTGGCACGACACTTCTGACACCATCCAGAAGATCCAGTACCCGATGATCGGCGACCCGACCGGCACCATCACCCGCAACTTCGGCGTAATGATCGAAGAAGCCGGTCTGGCTGACCGCGGCACCTTCGTCATCGACCCGCAAGGCATCATCCAGATCGTTGAAATCAACGCCGGCGGTATCGGCCGTGACGCCCTGGAGCTGCTGCGCAAGGTCAAGGCTGCCCAGTACGTTGCCGCTCACCCGGGTGAAGTGTGCCCGGCCAAGTGGAAAGAAGGCGACGCCACCCTGGCTCCGTCCCTGGATCTGGTAGGCAAAATCTAAGCCTCCCCGCTCTGAAGACCGGCCCGTTCAAGGGCCGGTCTGCTTTCTGGCCTGACAAAACGCCGACCCGCAATCAAAAGAAGGAATTCGAAGATGTTGGATACCAACCTCAAACAACAGCTGAACACCTATCTGCAGTACATCGTCAATCCCATCGAGATCAGCGTGTCCGGCAACGACAGCGACAAATCCGCCGAACTGCTGGCATTGGCCACAGAGATCAGCGAGATGTCCCCCAAGATTGCCATGACCGATGGCACTGCCGCCCGCAAGCCTTCCATGAGCGTCGCGCCGAAGGGCCAGGCCCCGCGCGTTCATTTTGCCGGCATCCCCATGGGTCATGAATTTACTTCCCTGGTCCTTGCCCTGCTGCAAAGCGGCGGTCACCCCTCCAAGGCCGATCTGGCCGTGCAGGAGCAGATCCGCAACCTCAAGGGCGAGTTCCACTTCGAGACTTACATTTCGCTCTCCTGCCACAACTGCCCGGACGTGGTGCAGGCGCTGAACCTGATGGCGACCCTGAACCCCGGCATCACCCACACCATGATCGACGGTGCCCTGTTCCAGGACGAGGTCAACGAGCGTCAGATCATGGCGGTACCGAACGTCTACCTGAACGGTCAGCCGTTCAGCCAGGGCCGCATTTCGCTGGAAGAGATCGTCGCCAAGCTCGACACCGGCGCCGCCGAACGCAAAGCTGAAGAGCTGAGCGCAAAAGCGCCTTACGACGTACTGGTCGTCGGTGGTGGCCCGGCCGGCGCCGCCGCCGCCATCTATGCCGCTCGCAAAGGCATTCGCACCGCCATCGTCGCCGAGCGTTTCGGTGGCCAGGTGATGGACACCGTCGGCATCGAGAACTTCATCTCCGTGCCCTACACCGAAGGCCCCAAACTGGCTGCGAGCCTGGAGCAGCACGTCAAGCAGTACGGCGTGGAAGTGATCACCGAGCAGCGCGCCGCCGCCATCAGCAAGGATGGCTACGTCAACGTGGATCTCGCCTCTGGCGCTACCCTCAAGAGCCGCGCCGTGATCCTGGCGACCGGTGCCCGCTGGCGCGACCTGAACGTGCCGGGCGAGCTCGAGTACCGCACCAAGGGCGTGGCCTACTGCCCGCACTGTGACGGCCCCTTCTTCAAGGGCAAGCGGGTTGCGGTGATCGGTGGCGGCAACTCCGGCATCGAGGCGGCCATCGATCTGGCCGGTATTGTCGAGCACGTCACCGTGGTGGAATTCGCCGACACCCTGCGCGCCGACGAGGTACTGCAGAAGAAGGCCCGCTCCATGGGCAACATCGACATCATCATGAGCGCCCGCACCACCGAAGTGATCGGTGATGGCAGCAAGGTGGTGGGCATGGATTACGAAGATCGCACCACCGGCGAGATCAAGCATCTGGCGGTGGCGGGTATCTTCGTCCAGATCGGTCTGGTGCCGAACACCGAGTTCCTGAAAGGGAGCGACGTGGCCCTGACCCGCTTTGGCGAGATCGATATCGACACCAAGGGCGCCACCTCCCTGCCCGGCGTCTACGCCGCAGGGGATGCCACCACGGTGCCGTTCAAGCAGATCATCATCTCCATGGGCGCCGGGGCGACCGCCGCACTGGGGGCGTTTGATTACCTCATTCGCAATCCGGCGCCGGAAGCGACCAAAGCTGACGCCGTCACCGCCTGATAGCGACCAGATAAACAAAAAGCCGACTCAGTGAGTCGGCTTTTTTTGTTGCTACTAACCCGCGACTCAGCCGGCCTTCGTCTGCTGACCCTCCTCCGATCCGGGTATGGCATAGCTGGCGGGTACCGCCTCCCCAGCCAGATCCGTTCTCGGCTCCAGCTCCGCCGTCATGGGGGTATTGGGCGGCACCGGGATGAACACCTGGTGATCGGCCAGCGGAATGGGCGCTCGTTGCCGCTTGCGCCAGCCGAGATACCCCGCCAGCAGCAGGCCACAGAGAGCGAAGTAGACGAATAGCCCCTCTGGCCCGAACTGCGCCATGACAAAAGGCGCCAGCAACGGCCCGGTCATGGCGCCCAAGCTATAGGCGAGCAGCAACCCCTGATTGGCCCCCAGCACCTGATCCGGGCGCAGCTCGTCGCAGGCGTGGCTGAGGCTCAAGGGGTAGATAGAGAACGCCATGCCGCCCAGCAGGAACACCAGGCCACCCATCAGCGGCTCGCGCCAGCCGGCGGGCAGCAGCACCATCAACAGGGCCAGCAGCGCCAGCACGGCGCCGAGCAGCAGGATCACCAGCCGCCTGTCGTAGCGATCGGAGAGACGACCGATGGGGTACTGCAGGCACATGCCCCCCAGGATCACCAGCGCCATCATGTCCGCCACCTTGGAGAGCGACGAACCGCTGTCGGTAAAATAGAGCGGCAGCAGGCCGTAGATGGCCCCGAGAATGAGGCCGGAGGTAAAGCTACTACCCATCCCCGCCGGGGTGAGGCGCACCAGCTCCAGCACACCGACCGGCTGGGGCGCCACCATGGCCGGGGTCGCTACCCGGGAAATCGCCAGCGGGATCACCGACAGGGTCGCCGCCATGGCGCACAGGGCAAACGGGGTCAGCACCATGGGGTCCACCCACTTGAGCAGCAACTGTCCCATGGCCAGGGAGCCGTAGAGCAGGATCATGTAGAGGGACATCAGCCGGCCCCGGTTGGCCGGCGTGCTGGAGACCAGCATCCAGGACTCCAGCACCACGAACAGACCGCCGGTGGCAAAGCCCCCCAGCAGCCGCAGCGCCGCCCAGCTCAGCGGCTCCACCACCATGCCGTGCAGCAGAAACAGAAAGCAGAGCAGGGAGGCGTAGGCCGCATAAGCCCGGATGTGACCGACCCGGATGATGAGGCGGGCATTGACGAAGGCCCCCAGCACCAGACCGCCGAAGTAGGCGGCCGATACCAGGCCGATGGCCTGGGCCGATACCTGCTCGGCAGACAGGCGCACCGTCAGCAGGGTGTTGAACATGCCATGGCCCAGAATGAAGATCACCAGACTGGTCAGGGGTGAGAGGAACCTTGCGAGTGTCATGGGGTCTCCCTGATTGGCTCAATCGTGAGCAAAACAACCATGGTACCGTCTGCTTCCCGCCCACTTCAACCCGAGCGCCCCGCCAGGGCGCAGACCGCGGGCTATGCTTGCTGGGTATCCCATGATGGAGCGTCCCATCATGGTCATCACAGTGGAGACAGCCGACATGAAACCAGCCCTGCTTTTGGCCAGCCTGCTCTTTACCGGCAGCGCCCTCGCCTTTCACTGCCCCGCCGACATGAAGAAGATCGATGATGCCCTCGCCGCCAAACCCGCCCTCAGCGCCGACAAACTGGCCGAAGTGAAGAAGCTGCGAGCCGAGGGGGAAGTCCTGCACAAGGCGGGCAAGCATCAGGAGTCCGTCGATACCCTGGCCAAGGCAATGGCCATGCTGGGGTTAAACAAGAGTTAGCGCAGGCACCACAGCCCACCGCTGCGAACAGGATCAGCCATGCCCTTGCGGGCCCTCGCCACCGGTGGCAAGGGCCCGCTGTTTATCTGGGCCCCTGCTACACCCGGCCGCTGTAGAGCAGGGTGTCGTAATTGAAAGCAATCACGCCATCGGCCGCATGGCGGGCAAATTCCCGGGTGATCAACGCCGTCAGCGCGGCATGGGCTTGCGAGCCGGCGACCGGGGCATAGGAAGAGGAGTTGAGCCGCCCCAGCACTCCGTCGAGATCGAACAGCTGGCGGTTGGCGAAACGATCGAGCCGGTACTCCCCCTCGAAGAAGGCCTGGAAGTCCCCTTCACCCAGATTGCGGTGATTGACCTCCTCGTAATCCCCCGAATAGGTACGCAGCCCCGCCTCATAAGCCTTGAGAAATGGGGTGTCGGTCAGCCGGTCGTTCCAGATGAGGGCAACCCGGCCACCGGGTCTGAGCAGCCGCCGGCACTCCTGCTTGAAGGCGGCGCGATCAAACCAGTGAAACGCCTGCGCCACCGTCACCAGATCCACCGACCCGTCCGCCAGACCGGTGGCTTCGGCACTGCCATCCTGCCACTCGATATTGGCCACTGCCTGCAGCTGGTGCCGGGCCGCCCCGCGCATCTCCGCATTTGGCTCGACCGCCCAGACTTGCGCCACCCGGGGGGCCAGCAGCGCGGTCAGGATGCCGGTGCCGGCCCCGATATCGGCCACCCGGGCAGCCGGCCCCATGGCCAACTCGCTGGCCAGAAAATCGAGCATGGCGGCAGGATAACTTGGCCGATATTTCACATAAGCCTCGACCCGGGTCGAGAATCGCTGGGTACTGTCCATTGCCACTCCTTGTGCTGAATTTGTGCGGGATCAGGGCCGAGTCAATCGCCCCGCCCCTCATCCTGCCCCGAGTGCAACCGGCAAGGCAATGGCCCCGTCATAGCGATCCAACATCATCGCCATTCACGTCGCGGTCGGAGTCAGCCGATGCGCCGGCCTTGTGCATCCACCACCTGCTCTCCATCTTCCTTGCTGAAGGCTTCTTGCTGGGGGCTCGGCAGAATATCCAGCACCACTTCTGACGGGCGGCACAGCTTGGTGCCAAGCGGTGTCACCACGATGGGACGGTTGATCAGGATGGGGTGCACCAGCATGGCATCGACCAGTTCATCGTCGCTGAACTTGGTCTCGGCCAGTCCCAGCGCCTCATAGGGGGGCACGTTCTGGCGCAGCAGGTCGCGAACCGGCATGCCCATGGCGGCAATCAAGGCCAGCAGGGTGTCGCGACTGGGCGGTGTCTCCAGATAGTGGATGACGGTCGGCTCAACGCCTGAGTTGCGGATAAGCGCCAGCGTATTGCGGGAGGTGCCGCAGGCCGGGTTGTGGTAGATGGTGATGTGGGCGTCATTCATGATGGGTTCTCTGGGTTGGTATAAGAGCGCTTCATGCGCAGGGCGACATTGACCAGGGCGATCAGTACGGGAACCTCCACCAGCGGGCCGATCACCCCGGCAAAGGCCTGATCCGAGCTCAGCCCGAACACCGCGATGGCGACGGCGATGGCCAGCTCGAAGTTGTTGCCAGTGGCGGTAAAGGCGATGGAGGCGTTCTTGTCATAGGGGATGCCCAGTTTCTTGCCAACCAGGAAGCTGGTGAAGAACATCAGCACGAAGTAGACCACCAAGGGTACAGCAACCCGCAGCACATCCATGGGCAGTTCGACGATCATCTCGCCCTTGAGGCTGAACATCAGCACGATAGTGAGCAGCAGCGCGATCAGCGTGATGGGGGAAATTGCCGGAATAAAACGCTCGGTGTACCACTTCTCCCCTTTCGCCTTGACCAGATAGTGACGGCTCAGGAAGCCTGCCAGAAAGGGAATGCCCAGATAGATCAGCACGCTTTGCGCGATATCCAGCATGGTGATGTCCACTGCAAAGCCCTGCAGGCCAAACAGCGGTGGCAGCACGGTAATGAACAACCAGGCCATAAAGCTGTAGGTCAGGATCTGGAATGCACTGTTGAGCGCCACCAGGCCGGCGCCGTACTCCTTGCTGCCGCCGCCGAGATCGTTCCACACCAGCACCATGGCGATGCAGCGCGCCAGACCTATCAAGATCAACCCCACCATATAGCCCGGCTGATCGTGCAAAAACACCAGCGCGATGACGAACATCAAGATGGGGCCCACCAGCCAGTTCATCACCAATGAGAGGGTGATGGCGCGGCGATCCCGGGTCATGGCCCCCATGGTGGCGTAGTTCACCTTGGCCAGCGGCGGGTACATCATCAGGATCAGGCCAATGGCCAGCGGGATATTGGTGGTCCCGATCGACATGGCCTCGTTCCACTCGGAGACCTGGGGAAACAGATAGCCAATCCCAACCCCGATGGCCATGGCGACAAAGATCCAGAGGGTCAGATTACGGTCTAGAAAACGCATTTTTTTGCTGACGGGCAGATCGCAGCAGGCATTGGTACTCATGAAGAGACTCCCAGAAGGGTAACGAATGGCGGGCAGACAGTGCCCTTACTCTTTATCACAACAGGCAGGCGCACAGAGGGACTCGACACCTCCCACCCCGCAGGCCTCTGGATGACCGGCGCAGCACTCCTCGGTGAGGTAACCGATAAGATCCAGCATCAGGGGGATATTGGCGCGATAGCGCAAGAAACGCCCCTCCTGCTCCACCGAGAGCAGGCCCGCGTGCAACATGGCCTTGAGGTGAAACGAGAGGGTATTCGGGGCTATGTCGAGCTCGCTGGCAAGCTGGCCGGCCACCATGCCTTCCAGACCCGACTTGACCAGCAGGCGCCACACATCGAGACGAATGCCGGATGCGAGGGACTCAAACACCTTGGTAGCGATCGCTTTGTTCATGCAAACCTCCGTCTATCTCTGCATAATTTCAACTATACAAGAAACATTGAAATGACAAAACCTCCACGCTATTTCAGCGCCATCGTCCCCGCCAATAAAAAGGGCCTTGCACATGCAAGGCCCTTGGTCTCTCTGTTCGAGTCGAAGCGACTCTGCCCTTACTTGGCGTAATCCTCGGTCGGCATGCAGGAGCAGAACAAGTTGCGATCGCCGTAGACGTCGTCGATGCGGTTGACCGACGGCCACAGCTTGGCGGCACGCACGGCGTCCGACGGGAACACCGCCTCGGCGCGGCTGTAGCCACGGGACCACTCAACGTCCATCACGTCATCCTGGGTGTGCGGCGCATGGACCAGCGGGTTGTCGGTGAGACTCCACTGCCCGTCCTGCACCTTGGCAATCTCGGCGCGAATGGCAGTCATGGCCTCCACGAAGCGGTCCAGCTCGCGCTTGGATTCCGACTCGGTCGGCTCGACCATCAGGGTGCCCGCTACCGGGAAACTCATGGTCGGCGCGTGGAAGCCGTAGTCCATCAGACGCTTGGCCACGTCCATCTCGCTGATGCCAGAGGCTTCTTTGAGCGGGCGGATATCCAGGATGCACTCGTGAGCCACCCGACCGTTGCGGCCGGAATAGAGCACGGGGAAGGATTCACCCAGCTTCTTGGCCAGGTAGTTGGCGTTGAGGATGGCCACCTGGGTGGATTTCTTCAGCCCCTCGTCCCCCAGCATGGCGATGTACATCCAGCTGATGGGCAGGATGCTGGCCGAGCCGAACGGTGCCGCCGACACGGCGCCGTTGTTGCGGCTCTCCTTGTCGGTTTTGACCACGGCGTGACCGGCCACGAACGGCGCCAGGTGTTTCTTCACGCCGATGGGACCCATGCCCGGGCCGCCACCGCCGTGAGGAATGGCGAAGGTCTTGTGCAGGTTGAGGTGGGAGACGTCCGCCCCGATAAAGCCCGGCGCAGTGAGGCCCACCTGGGCGTTCATGTTGGCGCCGTCCAGATAGACTTGACCACCGTGCTGGTGAACGATGTCGCACACCTCCTTGATGGTCTCCTCGTACACCCCGTGGGTGGAGGGGTAGGTCACCATCAGACAGGAGAGCTGATCCCCCGCCTCGGCGGCCTTGGCGCGCAGATCGTCCAGATCCACGTTGCCCGACTTGTCACAGGCGGTGACGATGACCCGCAGGCCCGCCATCTGGGCGGAAGCCGGGTTGGTACCGTGCGCGGACGCCGGAATGAGGCAGATATCGCGATGCCCCTCGCCGCGAGACTCGTGGTACTTCTTGATGGCGAGCAGGCCGGCGTATTCGCCCTGGGCACCGGAGTTGGGCTGCATGCAGACCGCATCGTAACCGGTCACCTTCACCAGCCAGTTTTCGAGGTCGGCCAGCAGCAGCTGATAACCCTTGGCCTGGGCCAGCGGGGCGAACGGGTGCAGCTTGCCGAACTCGGGCCAGGTCACCGGGATCATCTCGGCGGTGGCGTTGAGCTTCATGGTGCAGGAGCCCAGGGAGATCATGGCGTAGTTGAGGGCCAGATCTTTGGCTTCGAGACGGTGGATGTAGCGCAGCATCTCGGTCTCGGAGTGGTACTTGTTGAATACCTCGTGGGTCAGCACGGCGTCGGTGCGCAGCAGATCCTGCGGGATGGCGTGATGGGACTGGGCCGCCTGGTCGAGGGCCTCGATGTCCAGGCCGTGGCCTGCCCCCAGGAACAGTTCAAACAACTCGGCCACATCGCCACGGGTGGTGGTTTCAGACAGAGACACACCCACCGCACCGTCCAGATCCGCGCGCAGGTTGATGCCGAGCCCCTCGGCCTTGGCGATCAGCTCTGATTTGCCCGTGGTCAGCACGGTCAGGGTATCGAACCAGCTGGCATGCTTGAGAGACACGCCCTTGGCCTTGAGGCCGAGCGCCAGAATGGTGGTCAGACGGTGCACGCGGGAGGCGATGGTTTTCAGCCCCACCGGGCCGTGGTAGACGGCGTAGAAGCTCGCCATGTTGGCCAGCAGCACCTGAGCAGTACAGATGTTGGAGTTGGCCTTCTCGCGGCGGATGTGCTGCTCGCGGGTCTGCATCGCCATGCGAAGCGCGGCCTTGCCACGGGCATCCTTGGAGACACCGATGATGCGGCCCGGCATGGAGCGCTTGTAGGCATCGCGAGTGGCGAAGAAGGCGGCGTGCGGGCCACCGTAACCCATGGGCACGCCGAAGCGCTGGGCGGAGCCCAACACCACGTCGGCACCCAGCTCGCCCGGGGATTTGAGCAGCAGCAGGGAGAGCAGGTCGGCGCTGACGCAGGCCAGCCCTTTCTGGGCCTGTACGGCGGCGATAAGGGCCCGCAGATCTTTCACTTCACCCGTGGTGGTGGGGTACTGGAACAGGGCGCCGAACACCTCTTCGGCGCAGGCCTGTGCGGCCGGGCCGACGGCCACGTCAAAACCAAAGTGGACCGCCCGTTCCTTGACCACGTCGATCACCTGCGGGTGCACGTCGTCGGCCACGAAGAAGAGATTGGCTTTGGACTTGGCCATCCGCTTGGCCAGCGCCATCGCCTCGGCGGCGGCGGTCGCCTCATCCAGCAGGGAGGCACTGGCCAGATCCATGCCGGTCAAGTCCAGGGTCAGCTGCTGGAAGTTGAGCAGGGCTTCTAGACGGCCCTGCGCCAGCTCGGGCTGGTACGGGGTGTAGGCGGTATACCAGCCCGGGTTTTCCAGCACGTTGCGCAGGATGACGTGGGGCACATGGGTATCGTGATAGCCCATGCCGATGTAGCTCTTGGCTACCTTGTTCTGGGCGGCATAGCCCTTGAGCTTGGCCAGCGCTTCCACCTCGGTCATGGAGGCGCCGATGCCGAGCGGACCCGGCCGGCGAATGGCGGCGGGGACGGTCTGCTCAATCAGATCATCCAGGCTCTCGGCGCCCACCACGGCCAGCAGGGCGCGCAGATCTTCCTCACCCGGCCCGATGTGACGGCGGATGAAATCGGTTTTTTGCTCGAGTTCAAACAGTGACTGGGTCATTTCCCTATTCCTGATAAAAAGTCCTGATAACTAAGTGCCTGACAGCCGGCCTCGGCCGGCTTCACTCATGTTCGGCTGGCAGGGTGGCCCCTGCCGGCACCGGATGTCGCTCATAGCGACAGGGGGTCGTCTTGCGGCTGACCGGTTGGCCGCAGGCAAACCGGTGCGGACGACTTCACCCTCGCCGGTCGGCCTCCAGGCCGACGGGCACCTATACAAGCGGGCCCTGCGCATTGGCAGGGCCCGGGGGCATTACTCTTCGTCCACCACGTTCTGGTAGCCTTCGGCATCCAGCAGATTGGCGAGCTCACCCGCGTCGTCCAGCTTGATGCGGAACAGCCAGCCGGCACCGTAAGGGTCGGAGTTGACCAGCTCGGGGCTGCCTTCCAGCTCTTCGTTGACGGCCAGGATCTCGCCGCTCACCGGGCTGTAGATGTCAGAGGCGGCCTTGACCGACTCGGCCACGGCGCAGTCATCACCGGCACCGACCTGCTTGCCCACTTCCGGCAGATCGACGAACACCATGTCACCCAGCAGCTCCTGGGCGTGCTCGGTGATACCGACCACGGCCTCGCCGTTGGCTTCGACACGGATCCACTCGTGGGAGGTGGCATATTTCAGTTCGCTCGGGATATGGCTCATTTGTGCTTCCTTTATTCACTTGGATCACTTGTCCCGGCGCGTTCGACAGGCGTTGCCGGGGCAAGGGGGTCTGGCGAAGGGCAGCCCCTTCGCCGCAATAGGTCGTTATACCAGCTTCTGGCCGTTGCGCACGAAAGCCGGCTTGGTCACTTTGACGGTGACCAGCTTCTTGCGGATCTCCACCGAGGCCTGTTCGCCGATATCACGGGGCACCCGTGCCAGGGCAATACTGTACCCCAGGGTGGGCGAGAAAGAGCCGGAGGTGATCACACCTTCCCGCTCTTCTCCGGCGGCGGTGGTGAAGGTGACCGGCATGCCGCTGCGCAGCACGCCCTTCTCTTCCATCACCAGCCCCACCAGCTTGGGCTGGCTACCGACGGCTTTCTGGGCTTCCAGCGCGGCGCGGCCGATGAACTGGCGATCGCTCGGTTCCCAGGCGATGGTCCAGGCCATGTTGGCGGCAAGGGGAGAGACGGATTCGTCCATGTCCTGGCCGTAGAGGTTCATGCCGGCCTCGAGGCGCAGGGTGTCACGAGCACCCAGGCCGCAGGGGGCCACGCCGTTGTCCAGCAGCGCCTGCCACAGATCGCACGCCTGCTCTTGCGGCACCACGATCTCGTAGCCGTCTTCACCGGTGTAGCCAGTGGTGGCGATGAAGAGCTCGCCAGCCTGCACACCGAAGAAGGGCTTCATGCCTTCCACTGCGGCATTTTGCTCGGCGCTGAACACCTTGGCCGCCTTGGCCTTGGCGTTGGGGCCCTGCACCGCGATCATGGCGAGCTCGGGGCGCTCGGTCACGGTCACCCCGAAGTCCTGGGCGTGGTGGCGGATCCAGGCCAGATCCTTCTCGCGGGTGGCGGAGTTGACCACCAACCGGTAGAAGGTCTCGCCAAGGTAATAGGTGATGAGGTCATCGATGACACCGCCTTCCGGGGTCAGCATGCCGCTGTAGAGGGCCTTGCCGAAGACGGTGAGCTTGGCCACGTCGTTGGCCAGCAGGTGTTGCAGGAAGGCTTTGACCCGCTCGCCGGTCAAATCGACGATGGTCATGTGGGAGACGTCAAACATGCCGGCATCGGTGCGCACCTGATGGTGCTCTTCCAGCTGTGAGCCGTAGTTGATGGGCATTTCCCAACCGTGGAAGTCCACCATCTTGGCGCCGGCTTCCAGGTGCTTGGGATGCAGTACTGTAGTCTGGATCATCGCTGTGTTTCCTTAAGCGTTCGCGACAACACTCACGCATCGCTCGCCCGGCAGCCACCATCCGGCTATCTACCTGGGTGGCAGCAAGCGACGTGCCTGAGTCTGTGCTCGTTCCGGCCCCGCAGGGCAAGAGTGATTCCTTGAACGCAGCGGATTATAAGCCAAGCGGACGCGCATGCCGCTCAAAAAAAACTAATCCACCGCCAGTAAACAGACCCCAGACACTAAGGTAAAAACAGTGATAAAAACAGACCAAACCCGGTAATGGCGATATTAAATTTCGATTTTTACCGTTTCGTCACAATTTGGAGAAAAACGTTTCGCCGACCGCCCAGATTAAAGGCTGATGCCCAAACCGGGTCATCAGCCTCATCACATTAGTTTTGCTGTGAAAACAGCCGGGTATTATTAGATTTTTTCACCCTTGGCCAGGGCGGGCTGCTCACCTTCCAGCCCCATGGCGACCCGGATCACCCTCTTACTTCGGCCGGGTCGGCAAATTGTTCCCCTTGGCCAAGGCCGGCAACTCACCCTCTAACCCCATGGCGGCCCGGATCACGCTTTGCTTGAGCGGCGTCAGCAGATCGAAGGCACACAGCCCGGCCCCACGCACCAGCTTCTTGAGCGGATTGGCACCGGCGAACAGCCGCTTTAGCCCCTCCATCGCCGCCAGCATGCTGGCCGCCTCGCTCTTGCGCCAGCGCTCATAGCCGCGCAGGTTGGTGAGCCGGCCGATGTCCTTGCCCGCCGCCTGATTGCGCAGGATCTGCTCGGCCAGGGCGGCGGCATCCAGCAGCCCCAGGTTGACCCCCTGCCCCGCCAGCGGGTGGATGGTGTGGGCGGCATCCCCCACCAGCACCAGCCGCTCGCGGGCAAAGTCGCGGGCATAGCGGGCGGTGAGCGGGATGGCGCTGCGCGCCCCTTCCACCTTGCACAGCCCCAGCCGGCCGTCGAACGCGGTGGTGAGCTGGCGGTTGAATTGCTCTTCATCACACTGACAGAGCGCCTCGGCACGGGCCGCTGGCACCGACCAGACGATGGAACAGAGATCCGGTTGCCACAGGGGCAGGAAGGCGAGTGGCCCCTCGGGGGTAAAGATCTGACGCGCCAGCGCCTCGTGAGGCTCGGCACAGCGCACCGTCGCCACCAGCGCGTGATGGCCGTAATCCCAGCTGGTGAGCGGGATGTCGGCCTGCCGGCGCACCCAGGAGTGGGCGCCATCGGCCGCCACCACCAGCTTGGCCGACAGCGCGCGGCCATCTTCCAGCAGCAGCAGGGAGCCCGCCTCGCCGCTTTGCAGGCTGCTCGCCCGGGCCGGGCTCAGCAGCTGGATGTTGTCGCCATCGAGGATCGCCTCCAGCAGCGCCAGCTGGATGACCCGGTTCTCGACGATGTGGCCGAGCTCGGGCTGGCGCAGGCTGGCGGCATCAAAGGCGATCCGGCCAAAGCTGTCCTGCTCCCACACCTCCATCTGCACGTAGGGCTGCAGGCGACGGGCCTCGATCCCGCGCCAAGCGTCCACCTGCTGCAGGATGCGCTGGCTGGCCAGACTCAAGGCACTGACCCGGTTGTCCGGCGCCTCGTCAAGCGCGGGCTCCGGCAGCTGGCCCTCGACCACGGCGACCTTGAGCGCACTTCCCTTGAGCGCGGCGGCGAGCCCCAGGCCCACCATGCCGCCCCCCACAATAACCACATCCACGTTTTGCATCTGCATCGTTCTATATCCTTTCAGGGCTGATCGCCGGGATCAGCGAGGGCACGCCCGAAGGCACACCCGTTCAATACCCATGACGTCACCTCGCCTCAGGGGCGGCACACATCGGCGACAAAGCCCAGGGTGCGGGAGGCCAGCGGCGCCTTGAGGCAGCTCAGCCGCCCCATCAGGGAGAGCGCCAGGTTGCGGCCCGCCACCAGCGGGTCATGATCATTGGAGAAGAGCTGGGCCAGCGAGGAGGTGAGCCAGACCGTCTGGGCCTGATCCCCCTTGCGCTGCTGCCAGTAGCCGCTGAGCACCTCAAAGCTGCCGATATCCTCCCCCGCCGTCAGCGCCCGGCCCACCGCCTGGGTGAGCAGGTCCAGATCGCGCATGCCTAGGTTGAAGCCCTGACCGGCGATGGGGTGCAGCAGATGGGCGGCATTGCCCACCAGCACGGTGCGCTGGGCCAGCGGGTAGTCGGCCACCGTCAACACCAGCGGATAGACGTGGCGCTGACCGGTTTGCAGGAAGCGGCCGAGGCGCCAGCCGAAAGCCTGCTGCAGACGGGCCAGAAACGCGGCGTCATCGAGCGCCATCAAGGCCGGCGCCTCATCCCGCGCCACGCTCCAGACCAGGGAAGATAGCCCGCCCTGCATCGGCAGCAGGGCCAGCGGCCCCCCTTGGGTGAAACGCTCGAAAGCCCGTCCGGCCGGGTCTTCGGCCGTCTTGACGGTGGCGATGATGGCGCTCTGACCGTAGTCGTGACGGCTTACCGCCAGCTTGCACTGCTGGCGCACGAAGGAGTTGCCGCCATCGGCCGCCACCAGCAGGCGGGTCTGATAACGCTCGCCACCGGCCAGGGTCAGGTTCACCCCCTCCGCCAATGGCTCCACGTGTTCGAGCTGGGCCGGACACAGCATGCGGATCTGCGGGCAGGCGGCAATCGCCTGCTGCAACGCAATGCCCGCCGCCGACAGCTCGATCACCTGGCCGAGGGCTGGCAGGCCATACTCCGTCGCCGTCAAGCCGGCCTGGCCGAAGTGGCCCCGATCCGACACATGAATCTGGCTGATGGGGCTGCAATGGGGAGCAAAACGGGACCAGAGCCCGTGCCGGGCCAGCGCCTCGCAGGTGCCGGCGGAGAGCGCGATGGCGCGGGCATCGAAACCGGGATGCGCATTGAGCTCGGGGGCGCTCGCCTCCAGCAGCAGGATCTGCTGGGGCTTGGGCACTGGCAGGGCCGCGAGGGAGAGCGCCAGCACGGCGCCGCTCATTCCACCACCGACGATGGCCACATCGACGTGGTTCAGATCAGATTGAGACATGAGATGAGGGGAAAGACTGAAAACGTGGGGTCATGCTAACACAAAGCGTGGGGTCGGGATGCGAAGCCACGGGCAAAAAAGCGCAGTCTCTGTCGTCACTTGTCTCATCACGGCGGGCCTGCGCAGGCAACATCCAGATGTAAAAAGAGCGCCACCAGGCGCTCTTTATCAAGTTCGACCGACTCAGTGCAGGGTCGGCGGCGTGCTTGGGGCATCCGGCCGCTTGCCGAACTCCTCGAAGCTCATCATCACCCCGAGGCGCACGTGCTCGTAGAGCACCAGGAATGAGGCTTCGTTCTCTTCATCTTCCTGATCGAACTCGGCGGAGACCTGGGTGATGCTGGCGATGTCCTGGATCATCTCCTGCAGCTCTTCGGAAGCCTTGGAGAGCTCCTGCTGCACCACGCCGAAACCGGCCAGGAAAGCCTGGGACCAATCCACCAGCGAGTCGATGCGCTCGTCGAGCGGCGCTTCGTCGCTCGGCAACAGCAGCTCGACCCCTTTCTGGGCCATCAGGCTCTCGATCACTTGGTGATAGAGATCGGTCATCACCTGGCGCACCGGGGCCGGCAGACCGAAACCGTCGTTGACCAGATCATTGAAATGGGGCAGCCAGCTCTTGTCGTCCAGTGCCACACCACCGCACACCAGACCGCAGATCACGCCATGGGCCTCTACAGCCGTTGCCATCAGCTCATGCTGCTCCATCAGGTCGGCCACGGCCGCGTATTTCAGGGGGTTCGTTTTGCTCATCGAAGATCCGCTCAAAGTTCAGGCAAATATGCAGAATTAATGGTCAGGATCCTAGCATTCTCCCCCTTCCAGAGCCAGCAAGGCCTTGAAACTTCTGCATCTGCGCTATATAGTCCCGCCCAGTTGTCCACGTGGATAAAGGCGGAAATCAGCTCCGCCGTATTGAGGAAGGCATGAGCACAGAGGCCGTAGAAATCGTCATTTTGGGACGTCCCTACAAGGTATCCTGTCCCCTGGGACAGCAGGATGCCCTGCGCCAGGCCGCCGACCAGCTGACTGATAAACTCATCGAGCTGCGTCAACGCTCCAAGGTCTCCAGCAACGAACAGCTGGCGGTGATGGCAGCGCTCAATTTTTGCCATGAGCTCTGCCTTGAAAAAGAGAAAAATCACCAATACTCTGAGACCATGGACAAGCGGATCAAGATGCTGCAACGCACCATCGAAGCGGCCTTGATCGAGCACGGACAATATGGCGAATCCAGCGACGAAGGCCTGCAGCCCTAATCGTCCACCGTTTTAAAATTCCCTGGGGTGTTTGTCAGCCGGTTCAAGTCCCCGAGCCGATATTCATACCAAACAGGGGATCTGCCTTCTGGCTATTGCGCATGCTCGGCACGACCGAGAAGCCTGCGGTCAGATCCGATCCCCGCCTTGAACCGACGGTTCAAGGGCCCAAACCGGCAACGGCATCTCCGGGGTACCAACAGCAAAAAGCCCGTCACCAACGTGACGGGCTTTTTCTTTATCTCCTGCGCCATCCCTCTCCCCTGCCGCTGCAACCCTTCGGCAATGCCCGCAGCGCCAGCCACAGCGGTCCATAAAAAACCCGCCGGCTTGGGCGGGTCTTTTCTATGCGCTCGGCTCAGACAGCCATCTGTTGATGGGGTGAGCCGTGGTGGCGCAGCCAGAGGAAGCTCAGCGCCACGATCAGCACCATCAGTGTCATGATGGCTCCCAGGGTCACCTGCCCTTCCATCGGGAAGCAGGCTGCCAGCAGCGTCACGATACCGGCCCCCAGGTTCTGCATGCCGCCGAGAATGGCACCGGCGGTGCCCGCCTGACCCGGGAAGGGTTCGATGGCGCAAGAGGTAGCGGTCGGATAGAGAATGCCGCTGCCGATGAAGTAGACGGCGGCGCCGCCAACCAGTGAGGCCGCACTCACGACTCCGAACAGACCCGGCAGCAGGATGATCAACGACCCCAGCGCCAGAAAGACGATGCCAAGGCGCATCAGCTTACCCTGACTCAGGCGAAAACTGAGCTTGGCAGAGAGCCAGGCACCAAACAGATAACCGGGCAGCGGCAGCACGAACAGCACGCTGACGGTACGGGCACTCAATTTGAGCACATCGCCGAGCAGCACGCCGGCCGCCGCCTCGAATACCGCCAGACCGGCAAAGGTCGCCATCAGGCAGAGCAGGTTGCCCTGAAAGCGCGGATTGCCGAGCACATGGCGATAGGCGGCACCAACTCGCAGCGGCTGTTGGCGTGCAGTCGCCGGCAGCGTTTCAGCAAACCAGGCCAGCAGCGCCAGGGTCGTCACGGCACCGAAGCCGAACAGGAACCAGTACCCGGCACGCCAGTTGAACAGCTCGGTCAACCAGCCGCCCAGCACCGGCGCCAGCAGCGGGGAGAAGATCACCCCCATGCTCACCAGGCTGTTGGCCCGGTTGAGCTCGGCGCCGCTGTAGCGATCGCGCATCACGGTCCGGCTCATGGCGCCACCCGCCCCGGTGCCCAGCCCCTGAATGAAGCTGCCCACCAGCAGCGCCATGAAGCTTGGGATCAACTGAATGGTCAGGGTGCCCACAAGAAACACCATCATGCCAATAAGCAGGATGGGGCGACGGCCGATACGATCCGACAGCGGGCCGTAAACAAACTGGGAGAGCCCGTACGGGATCAGGTAACAGGCCATCACCGCCTGCAACTGGCCGGAGGCCACGTTGAAGTCCCCCGCCATCATGGGAATGGAGGGCACATACAGGGTCTGGGTCATCTGGCCCACAGCGACCATCAGAATGGTCAGAAAAAACAGCGGATAAAAACTGTGCCGATACATATCTCAGTCCCGAAAATCATCAAAAAGCTGCCGCACCCCTGGCAGAAACCTACAGAGGGGATCCAAAAACACAGAGTCAATCAAAGGTGAAAATACAAGGCGGAGAACCCGCACCAGCCGGGAGCAGGACACTCCCTGGGCTTGCGGTGATCTTAGTGATTCAGATCACGAAAAACGAACGAATCTTTATAATCAGCTTTCCCTAGTTTTTCTAATGTGACGGGGTTTTTAGCCCCGTCAGCAATAAAAATCAACGTGTTACCATCTGCTGGGCCTGTTTGACCAGATCCTCCGGCTTCTCGTTGCGCGGCGGTATGGTGATCCCCTTCTGACAGGCGGGCTTCTGTGCCATCCGGTCCATCCAGGCTTGCAGATGGGGCAACCCCTCGATGGAGATGCCGCTCCAGTCATAAATGCGTACCCAGGGCCAGGTGGCAATGTCGGCGATGCTGTATTCGTCGGCCAGATATTCGTGATGAGCCAGGTGGCTGTCGAGCACCTCGAACAAACGGCGTCCCTCCTTCTGGTAGCGCTCGATGGCGGCCGGGATCTTCTCCGGGAAGTAGCGATAGAAGACGTTGGCCTGCCCCATCATGGGACCGACCCCGCCCATCTGGAACATCAGCCACTGGATGGCCTGGGAGCGGCGCTTGGGATCTGCCGGCAGCAACTTGCCCGCCTTCTCCGCCAGATAAAGCAGGATGGCACCGGACTCGAACACAGGGAAGTCACCATTATCCCGATCGACGATGGCCGGGATACGGCCGTTGGGGTTGATGGCCAGAAACTCGGGCTTCTTCTGATCCAGCGCCGACAGATCGAGCGGGATCACGCGATAGGGCAAGCCCAGCTCTTCCAGGGCAATCGCCACCTTGAAGCCGTTGGGCGTAGCGGCGGTATAAAAGTCGATCATCATGAACTCCTTGTGATTCACACATTAGTGCAAAGACGGCCACAGCCTCGCTCATGCGAGACGACAACGGACACAGAGCGGATGCCGCACCGGCATTTGCTCCGATGCCAGCATGGCAAAGCGGCACAATACTGGTCAGTTATGACAAATATTGTGCCGCTTGAACAGCCCGGACGCAGGGAAGAACGCGACTAGTTGCACAGCCCCATGGGTTGGCGCTGGCGCAGCAGGATCAGGCGGGACAAGAGCGGGAAGTAGGACTCCAGTTTGCTCAGCAGCACCCGGCTGCAGGCGGGATCGGCGAGTTCAGACTCTTCCAGCACGATACCGTTTGAGACGAAGTAGAAGCGCGGGTCCCGTACATCCGGCCCCTGAATGGTGAGGGTGGCATCGCCTTTGCGCATCAGCAGCGGCAACACCGGCAAGCCGAACGTATCGCTGTTGCACTGCCAGGCAAATTCCGGCCAGGCCGCATCGCCATCGAGCAGCAAGATCGCCGCTTCTTCCTTGCCTGGCTGCCATTGGCAAGGCTGGGCAATGCTCACCTCGTTGAAGTAGTCGCCATATCCGGTCGATGCGCGCAAGGCAGCCAGCAGCCCCTGGGTAGTGATTGCCGACGGTTTTTGACTGACTAATGACAAATTCATGATCCACGTCCCTATGCTCAATGCAGCCTGTTATTCGGCTGCTGCCCATAAGACTAGACCAAAAGGAGCCTATATTGGAGCCGTCAGATCTGGCAGTCGCCAAGGCTGGGGGGATGGCGTATAACGGTTGCCATTCTCGCGAAGACTGGTATGATACCGCGTCCTTTTATTCCCCGTTCTTTAACATCCAGTGGTGAACCTATGCATCCGATGCTGAATATCGCCGTGCGCGCTGCGCGCAACGCCGGTCAAGTAGTAGTAAAAGCCTTTTCTCAACCCGAGAACATCGAGGTTATCCAGAAAGGCAGCAATGACTTCGTGACCAACGTTGACCGTGAAGCCGAAGCGGCCATCATTCACACCATCAAAAAATCTTACCCGGAACACAGCATCGTGGCTGAAGAGTCTGGTGAGATTACCGGTACCAATCCGGACTACCAATGGATCATTGACCCACTGGATGGCACGACCAACCTGGTCAAAGGCATTCCGCACTTTGCCGTCTCCATCGCCCTGCGCGTGAAGGGCAAGACTGAACAAGCCGTTGTTTACGATCCGATCCGTGACGAGCTGTTTACTGCTACCCGTGGTAGTGGTGCCCAGCTGAACGGTTATCGCATCCGTGTCGGCAAGGCCAAAGAGCTGGCCGGTACCATCTTGGCGACCGGTTTCCCGTTCAAGCAGAAGCACCACATCGAGCCGTACCTGAAGATGTTCCAGAGCATGTTCATCGAGTGTGCCGACATCCGTCGTGCCGGCTCTGCCGCGCTGGATCTGGCCTATGTGGCTGCCGGTCGTGTCGACGGTTTCTGGGAAATCGGCTTGAAGCCCTGGGATACCGCAGCCGGTGAGCTGCTGGCCAAAGAGGCCGGCGCCATCGTCACCGACTTCGTCGGTGGTCACAACTACGAAAACTCCGGCAACATCGTGGTTGCCAACCCGCGCGTTCTGAAAGAGATGCTCGGCAAGATCCGTGAGAACCTGCCGGAGTCCCTGGCCAAATAAGCCAGCCTCGCGCAGCACAAGTACCACAAACCCGGCCCAGGCCGCAATGCTGTTCACTTAAGCGGAGCCGCATTGCGATTTACCGGAAAACGGGTCTTTGATATCTTCACCGCCCTGGGTCTCGATGGCCTGGGGCGTTTTTCTATGAACATGACGCCTATGCAGCCCCGCAACTCCGCCAACCTCCGTGGCGTATGGGCTGGCGATAACGCGCCCGCCATCACTGCCATCTGGTTCGCGATGAAATGACAGGCAAACTTAAAGCTCACCTCATTGGGCGCTCGCTGATGGGCTACGGCGGCCTGGCTGGCCTCCCGCCTGACCAGATTGTATCCAAGCAGCAATCCCCACAGCTCCTGATAGACCAAGTCCACTTTCTTGCTTCTCAGCGTGATGGCGTTGTGCTGCATCGCGCTTTTGATATCCCGGTATCCCAGCTCGATTTCCCAGCGCTCGTGGTACAGGGTCGCCACCTGAGCTGCGCTGAATCGCGCCACGGGCAGGGAGGTAAAGACCGTTTTCTCCTTGCCTGCCACCTCATAGGTCACTGCGCGAACTTGCCAGTGTGTCGGCAACGCCGGGTTTTTCTTGCGAGCCTGAGGCGAGACCGTCATTTGCAACAGACGGTCACCGTCGCCATAGCGCTCAAGTTCCGTGTATACCAGCCCCTTGCGTTCCGGGATGAGCCAGTGACGGTCGGTGTCTTCGGCCTGAATACGCAGCAACAGGTCGGCACCGAAGAAGCCTTTATCCAGCAGGGTCACTGACTTGTCCGGCAATGAGTGAATGAACTCGCTGGCCAGGGGGATTTCCCCTTTGCGGTACGGGCTGATGGCCGCGTTGGCAATGACATGCGAGCGGACATTCATGAGCGTGACCAACCGCAGCATCGGGTAGGGTGTCTGCCGGTTGGTTGAGGTGTTACCCGAGCCGAAATGTGCTCTGAGTTCAGGCATATCCTGGGTTCGGAACAGGGCCCCATCGATGGCAAAGACCTGTAAACCGTGCCAATGGTCTTCAGGATAACGTTCCCGCCCCCACACATCGGCGCACTGTTTGAACAGCCACTCGAGCGGCTGTTTGCCGAGTCGCTGACGGGCCTGAGACAGGGCACTGTCCGCGAGCAAGGCATCATTGGCCAACCCTTCTGCACAGATGTTGAGGCGCCGAGCGACCTCGGAGATAGGCTCATTGCGGAAAAAGGCCATCCCCACGACGAGCCACAAGACCATATCAGAAGGTAAGCGGCGTCGGCGGATAGTGGCCTTTTCAGACAAGGCGGCAGCGGCAGTAATCCATTCGTCGGGAATATGGTCGGCAAAAATGGCCAGCCGAGCCAGCATGTCGCCAGATGCCTCAACAACATCGTTCAGATCGTTTGCAATAGACATAAAAAAATCCGGAACCAGTGATTGGTTCCGGATTGTCCTACAGCAGAAGGATCGGTCAATGGATCCTTAACTGATCAGCATTGCGGCCCAGGCCGGGTTTTTTTATGGCCGTCAGCAAGGAAAACGTGCCTGTGTGCGCCCATATCCCTAAACGCCATTGCCCTACCTATTCCATCGGGGTGGCTGCATCCGTTACCCAGCCAGGGTCGCCCTTTGCTAGCTATATCTTCAACACGGCACGAGGATGCGCCCCCCTCCGAACCGCGCTGCGCCACCATCCGGCCTCACCCCTCAAGCTGCTCTCACATCGACCTGGCTGTCGGCTTCTGCCGTCGCGAGCTTGCCGCACCGTTCACTGAACTCGCTTTGCTCTCCCTTCATTGCAAACCAGATGTCCCAGAGCGTGGCCACCGTCCAATAACAAACAACCCGGCCAGAGCCGGGTTGTTTGAGTGCCTGCCAATGCAGGCAGCGGTTGCGGCTCCCTCCTGGCGCGCAGCAGCATTACGCCAGGCGGAAACGACCTATGGTCTGACGCAGACCGGCGGCCAGCTGGCTCAGCTCCAGGCAGGCACGGGCGGTGTGATCGGCCCCAACGGCGACCTCGTTGGAGGATTCGTTGATCCGCTCCACGTTGCGACCCAGCTCATCGGAGACCGCATCCTGCTCGCCGCAGGCGCTGGCGATCTGAATGGCCATGTCGGCGATCTGGGCCACCGCCTCTTCAATCTGCTGGATGCCGTTGCTGGTCTGCTCGCTCTGCTCCACGCACTGGCGGATCATCTCGCAGCTCTGGCCGGTCACCTCTTTGGCCTGGTTGGCACGTGCCTGCAGGGTTTCGATGATGGCAACGATCTCGCCGGTGGAAGCCTGGGTGCGACCCGCCAGGGTACGCACCTCGTCGGCAACCACCGCGAAGCCGCGGCCCTGCTCACCGGCGCGGGCAGCCTCGATGGCGGCGTTGAGTGCCAGCAGGTTGGTCTGATCGGCGATGCCGCGGATCACATCCACTACCACGTTGATCTGGGCGGATTCGCGCTCCAGTTCGGTGACCAGGGTACCCGCCTGTTCAATCTCTTCGGCAACCCGGGTGATGGACATCAGCGAGCTCTGCACATCCTGATTGCCACGACGTGCCAAGGCATTGGCGGAGCTGGCCGACTCGGACGCGGTCTCGGTGTTGCCTGCCACATCGGCCACGGTGGCCTTCATCTGGGCCATGGCGGTGGCGACCAGCGAGATCTCCTGCTGCTGGCTCTGGATCCCCTGTGCCGACTGCTCGGAGACGGCGCTCACCTCTTCAATGGCGGCACCCAGCTGAGTCACAGCCGCCACCACTTCTTCAATCAGGCCACGCAGGTTGTCCTGCATCTTGAGGGAAGCCCTGGCCAGCATGCCCAGCTCGTCGCGACCGATGTGCTGGCGGTCCAGCTGATGGGTCAGATCGCCGGCAGCGATGGCGTTGGCCTGCGCCACCACGGCCTGCAGCGGCAGGCAGATCTGGCGGGTCAGGAACCAGGTCATGGCCACCATGAACAGCAGCAGGCTGCCGATGCTCACCATGGCAAAACTGGTCACCATGTTGACGCTGCCAAGCAGGCTGCCACGGTTCTCTTTCACAAAGCCCAGGTTCACTTCCACCAGACCGTTGACCGCCTGCTCCAGCTCGCCATAAATGGGGTTGGACTGGAACAGCTGATCCTTGGCCTCGGCCAGCTGACCCTGCACCAGCAGTTGATCCACCAGATTGACCGAGTTCAGATAGCGTTGCCACTCCTGCTTGGCGCGGTTGAACACCTGGCGCTCATGGTCGGCACCGACTGTGGCTTCATAGGCACGAAAGGCCTGCTCGACTTTCTGGACGCTGGCCTGGATCCGGCCGCGACGGGCCTGCAGATCGCTGGCGTCATCCACCATCAGCAGGGCAAACTGGGCACGGCGCACGTAGGATACGTCGTAGAGCAGGTTCTCGACCGAAAGCACGCTCGGCAGGGTGGAGTCGGTAAAATTCAGCACGCGATCGCGCACGCCGCGCAGCTCGCTGGAGAGAAAAATACCGAATATCACGTTGACGGCGGCAATGACCGCAAAGACCACGGCAATCTTTTTGCCGATAGACAGATTTTTGTAAAACATGGTGGCTGGTGATCCTCGACTGCTGACAAGCAGGTGCACAGTGGCGATCACATCCGTATGAACTGGTAACCCGGGCTTTCCTGGCGGGAGATGGGACGTTGCGAAAGACCAAGGGAAGGGTGGGTTTCGCGAGGGCGGCACTTTACCACAAACCTGCCTACTCCTTCACCAGCTTTCGCCGCAACAAAGCAAGTTGTTTTTCCGTACAACCCGATCTTCATCACAAACTATTCAAAGCGACCAAATCATTTCAAATAGTTAGCCGATGAATGCAATCGATGCACCGGCATGGACAAGTCAGGCCCGGCTCGCTGTAATGCAAGAGTCCCCGGATGGCGCCTCGCCGTCCCCGCCATCAAGCAAGAGAGGTGATCTTCATGGATAACGCGTCGGCCCTGCCCCTTTCCTCCTGGTCTGCCCAGCTGCGCGAGCAACTGCGGGCACGCCCGGTGATCGCCGTCGGCCTGCTCGTGGCACTGACGGCCGTCGTGCTGTTGCTGCTGCAAAGCCTGGTGATGCTGGCCGCCGGCGACATCAGCCCGGGCGTTCGCTACGGCCTGCTCGGCGGCCTGGCCGGCTTTGCCGCCACCGCGCTCGGGGCCTTGCCGGCCCTCTTTCTGCGTTCGGTCCCCCAGCGAGTGGAAGACAGCATGCTGGGCTTTGCCGCCGGCATGATGCTGGCGGCCAGCGCCTTCTCCCTGCTGCTGCCGGGGCTCGAGGCGGCAGAGGGGCTCACCGGCAACGGCTTTCTTGCCGCCGCCGTCGTGGTGGCAGGCATGACCCTCGGGGTGCTGCTGATGCTGGGGCTCGATCAATTCACCCCTCATGAGCATGACAAGACCGGCCCCTGTGGTCCCGGCCATGAGAGTTGCTCCCGGGTCTGGTTGTTCGTGTTTGCCATCGCCCTGCACAACCTGCCGGAGGGGATGGCCATCGGGGTGAGCTTCTCACAGGGTGATATGTCGGTGGGTCTGCCGCTCACCACCGCCATCGCGTTGCAGGACATACCGGAAGGGTTGGCGGTGGCGCTTGCCATGTGCGCCGCCGGTTTTCGGCCCGGCAAAGCCGTGCTGGTCGCCATCGGCAGCGGTCTGCTTGAGCCGCTCGGGGCGCTGCTCGGCGTCGGCCTCTCCAGCGGGCTGGCCATCGCCTATCCCATCGGCCTCGGACTGGCCGCTGGCGCCATGCTGTTCGTGGTCTCCCACGAGGTGATCCCCGAGACTCACCGCAATGGCCACCAGACCCACGCCACCCTGGGCCTGATGGCCGGGTTTGCCTTGATGATGACCCTCGATACGGCGCTTGGTTGATAAGGTTCTGATATATGGCGTAATGTTTCAGCACTAGCGCCGTGACATCGGCGGCTAACGCCGCATTTCCCCACGCATCGAGGGCCAGCATGACATGATATTCCGGGTGATGGTGCTGGGTTGTCTGCTGGCAGTCGCTCACCGGGCCGTCTCTGCCACCGAAATCTATCGCACGGCGGCGCAGCCCGAGTCCGCCCCCAAATACACCCAGATGGCGGATGGCCGCATCGGAGGATTCTGCGTCGATCTGTTTCGACTGCTGGAGCGCCAGGAGCCCGCCCTGCACATCCAGGGCGATCAGCGCTTTGTGCCCCTCAAGCGACTGGAGAAGCAGGTGCGCTTCGGCCAGCTCGACTTCATCTGCGGCGTGGGCGACAACCCGGAACGTCGCAACCACTTCCTCTATCTGCAGCCCCCCATCTTCACCGTACGCTACCACCTGGCGGTGCGCAGCGATGATCCAATCGAGATCCGTCAGTGGGACGACGTCAGGGCCCTTGGTGAAGAGGGCATCATCCTCATCAATCACGGCAGCGGCGCCATCAAACGGCTGCAGGCCCTGCAGGGACTCGTCATCGACAGCGGCGGGATCAGCAGTGCTGCCAATTATGACAAGCTGCTGATGAAACGAGGGCGCTTCGTCTACTACCGCTCACCCGGCTTTGAAGCCGACCTACTGCGCCACCACCTGAGCGGCCAGATCCGCATCCTCCCCACCGCCATGGAGACCATTCCCTTCTATATCCTGTTTTACCAGCGCACCTCCCCTGCCCGGCTGGCCCTGTTCGGCAATGCCCTGCAACGGCTGGCGGACAGCGGCGAGCTGGCTGACCTCGCCAAACGCTACCCTTAAGCCCCCCTTCACATCGCACAGCATCGGAATGCTCGGCGCCATCGCCAACTTTTGTTATGATCCACAACAACTTATTCGGCCGCATGGCCATCAAGACGAGGTGAGTGATGAAAGTAGGTATTATCGGCGCCATGGAACAGGAAGTGGCCCTGCTGCGCAGCCAGATGAGCAACCCGACCACCCTGCAACTGGGCGGCTGCGAGTTCTATCAGGGCACCCTGGCAGGCAAGGAAGTGATCCTGACCCGCTCCGGCATCGGTAAAGTCGCCGCCAGCGTCGCCACCAGCCTGCTGCTGGAAAAATTCGCCCCCGACTATGTCATCAATACCGGCTCTGCCGGCGGCTTTGCCCAAGACCTACACATCGGTGACGTGGTGATCGCCAGCGAGATGCGCTTCCACGATGTGGATGTCACCGCCTTTGGCTACGAGATGGGCCAGATGGCACAGCAACCGGCCGCCTTCCCCTGCGATGAGACGCTCATCGCTGTCGCCCAGGATTGCATCGCCGAGCAGGGCAAGCATCAGACCAAAGTCGGCCTAATCTGCACCGGCGATCAGTTCATGTGCAAGCCGGACGCCATCGCCAAAGCCCGTGCCGACTTCCCGCAGATGCTGGCAGTCGAAATGGAAGGGGCAGCCATCGGTCAGGTGTGCCACATGTTCAAAGTGCCCTATCTGGTGGTGCGTGCCATGTCCGACATCGCCGGCAAGGAACAGGTTGAATCCTTCGATACCTTCATCGAGGTGGCCGGCAAGCACTCCGCCGAGGTGATCATCAAGATGCTCGGCAAGCTGTGATCCCACTCACCACGCTGGAACAGATGGCCGCCACTCCGGCGGCCATCTTGCTCGTGGCAGCCCTGCTGGAGGCCATCGTGCCTTGGCCGGCCCACTATCGGCTCTCCGCCGTCGTACCGCTGCTGACCCGGCTGGGTCACAAGGTGTGTCGCCCCGATGGCGCCCCCGGTCAGCAACTGCAGGCCGGTCTGCTGGCCATGCTGATTGTCTGGCTGCCTTGCGCCGCCGGACTCTGGGCGGTGCGCAACCTCTCGCTCTCGGAGCCGCTGTTCGATCTGCTGTTTCTGCTGCTGATGCTGGAATCGCGTCCGCTGCGGGAGCTGGCCCGTGCCACTCGCTCGCTGACAGACCAGGATACGCTGGTGGTGGCCAGGTTGCAGGCCACCCCCTGGCTCAGGCGCGATACCGGCAAGCTCTCTCTGATGGGGCTTGCCAAGGCGGTCAGCGAAAGCTGCGCCCTGCGCCTGATAGGACAGTGGGCCGGCCCTCTGCTGGGATTTGCCCTGGCGGGGGTTCAAGGCGCCCTGCTGTGGCGCCTCGCCCAGTTGATGAATCAGGGCTGGAGCCCGAAACTGCCAGCCTTTGCCCACTTTGGCCGGGCCGCCGCCGTGCTCTATCAGGCCCTGTGTACCCCTGCCATCTTGTTGCTGGCACTGCCCTTATGCCTGACCCAGCTGCGCCAGCTGGCAAACCGGTTGCGCACCGCGATACGCTGGCCCTACCCCGCCATGGGAATACTGCTGGCGCTGCTGTCTGGCTCGCTCGGCTGCAAACTCGGTGGCCCCCGCTACTATCAGGGCAGCTTGATCCGTTTTCCCGTGTTTGACGCCGCCGCCGAACCGGATGCCAGCACGGCCCTGCGCCTGCTCAACCGCCTGCAACAAGCCGCTTGGGGCTGGTTGGTGCTGGCATTGCTGCTCACTGTGCTGGAACACCTGCATGGCTAGATGGCTCACCCTGCTCTGCCTGTTGTGCGTGTCGCCCGCCCTGCTGGCCGGGACACCGACACGCATCGTCAGCCTCACCCCCCATCTGACCGAACTGCTGTTTGCCATCGGCGCTGGCGATCGCATCGTGGCCACCGACGATGCCTCCGATTATCCACCCGAGGTCAAACGCCTACCCCAGGTGGCCAATTACCGCAGCATCAATCTGGAAGCCCTGCTGGCCCAAAAGCCCGACCTGATCGTCGCCTGGCGCTCCGCCCAATCCCGCATGCTGGCCCCTGTCGAGCAATTGGGGATCCCGGTGTTCTATTCAGAACCGACCGACTTTGCCTCCCTCGCCACCGAGATGCGGGCCTTGGGAAAAACATTGGGGGTGGAACAAGCCGCCAATGCCGAGGCCGATGCCTATCTCGCCCGCCTGGCCGCACTTGGGCTGCGCTACGGCAAGCCAAAACATATCAAGGTGTTTTATCAGCTCTGGTATCCACCGCTCACCAGCGTTAGCGGCAATGCCTGGCCCGCCCAGGCCATCGAGCTGTGCGGCGGGGAAAACGTGATGGCAGCTGCCCGCACGCCCTACCCCCAGGTCAGCCTGGAGCAGGTGATCAAGGCCAATCCGGCATTGATCCTGGCTGGGAGTCAAGATCCCGACGCTCTGCGCCACTGGCAACAGTGGCCCAATCTGAACGCCGTCCGCCATCAGCGCCTGCACCTCATCAATTCGGACGAACTGCATCGTTTCACCCCAAGAGCCCTCAACGCCGTGGAGCAGATATGCCAAGTTATTTTATCTAGTCAGCCACCATTAATTAAAAAACAATAATGCAGTACATTCATTTAAAAATATCAAGACCGGAGAAATATGTTGAGTCTTTTTTGTTAAATGCATCAAGGTAGAACATCTTACTTTCGCAAAAGAACTTATCTAAAATAGATATGGCATTTTCAACTTTCTGCTCAAACGTTGCTTCATCAGCATCCTTCAATGCAAACAGCAAAGTAATAATGTTTGCATAGAAATAATTAATCGAACCAATCAAAACACGATATATATGGCTATTCTTACCCATTAAAAAATAAAGTAAGTGATCATGATGCTGTTGCATCATTCCTTGAATTGCTGTGGACTCATGAACTACAGATTTCCAATCATCACGAAACATGTCAATAATTTCATCAAAGACCGCTACATTCAGCAAACCCTGAAAATCGATTTGGCCAAAAGGTAGTGGTTCAAAGTTAGAGCCAAGTATTTCATCAACTATATTTACCTTATCTATAACTGGCCAATCAAAGTTCAGCGACTCAGAATAAGATGATATTGCCCCCTCTATATATGCGCCGTCACTGCAGTTAAAGCAATTAACTGATGGGTTTTCATAAAGAACTCTCTCCATATTATGAATGGAAAGACCAAATAAATTATTGATCAATACTTCTCTACCGAAGTTACCTCTGGCAGGGAACGTATCTCTCAAATCTTGATTGTATTTTGCTTCTTTCTGGTTGTTGTAGTACAAACTCAGACTAGAGTGATGCTTATCTGCCGACTGGAATCCATTATCAATACCAAAAAGATAAATATTTTTGAAGCCGAGTAAAACTGCGTAATTAACTCCCGTATTGCCAACAAATGGGTTCGAAAAATCTATGGTGTCAAATGAAAAACTACTTCCAAGGTAACTACTTAATAACTTAAACATTGGTTCATTAGGCTTAAATGCTAGTCCAGTCTTACGGAAAAATTGCTTACAATCTGGATGAATAACATCAACACTAAGAAAAACAGTATTTTGGATGAACTCGTTGGCATCGAGAATATGTAAAAAATCGGCAGAGCTTTTTGTTCTCTCTACGGCAACATAAATGTCTGGTTTTATTTCTGCCTTATAAAGAGCACTAATAGCCGTGCCACATGCAATAACTACTGCCTGATGCTGATGTAACCTTATAAAATCAATATCTTGATCTAGTGATGGACCATTTCCAACAACAAAAACCGGAGTCTTCCCAGATGAACACAGATCTCGCTGTTTTTTTAAGAATAGAGTGTTCTCTTTAATATTACAATGGCTATGAGCCAAGGCATATATATTGTCATCGAAGAACCCCCAACCTGTTCTAAGAAGATAAAAATCTTTCTCAACCAAGTTGATCAGTTTTTGTAACTTTGCAGAATGATAATGACTGAACGAAAAATAAGCTGCCGACCAGAAAGCACCTTTTCGATGCAATGCCTCCATCATATCTGCCGCGAGTAGCGCCTCATCCACACCTATAAACAGATGTAAACTAAGTGACTCCCCATCCATGTATTCAAGAAGAGAACACCAATCGAAACAAAATAAGGACGCATAAAACATGTCCAAATCAGGTTCAAAAGCAAAGAGGTTTCTTACTTTACAACGCTCATAGAAGTAGCCTAGTTGGTACCCAAGACCGATTCCATACATCATTGAAAGTGGAATCTCCATGGATAACACATCTTTAAGAAAAAGGCCTTGTAACGCTTTTCTATTTTTTAAGCTTGTAATCTCATTGTTATACTTAATATGAATCTGGCCATCAATATACCATTGAGGCTCAAAATCCACACATTGCAAATTACTATTTTTAATTACATCGTCTATCTGTGCTTGTGCTTCTAAAAAGGGATCATGACCATACAAGGAAACTTGCTCATCAAGCCACAGAATGTTTGGGATACCATTTTCGTTGCAGAAGAATCGAAAAGGCCTAGTCGGCTGGTACTCTTTGAAAAATGCATGAATTCCTGGCATGTATTTTTCGAAGGCGGCCATATTAGTCTGATGGCGAACAGGCAACACAGCCAGCATGGCTGTCTCCTGTTCTCTTTGTGCTGCTAGGCGAGAAAGCTCTTCTTCTGCATTTTTGATGTTTTTATGAAAATCCATTCGATGTTTAACCTGCATTCAACTTGTAAAGGCTTGTTGCTCGCCCAGCCTTGGAGAATTGGCGCAATTCATCTTCTGCCAGACTCCTGGCGCTCGCGATTCGCTTATGGATCATTTGAAACTGCAACAGAGCTTGCTGCTGTTCCATATCAAGGTGGCTTTCTACGGGGAACTGCCGAAACACACCATCGAAAGCATCAAGATAGTGATCCATTTGTGCCTCCGCTGCCGACAACTCATTTATCTCCAGCAGCAGCAACAGCTGGCTGCCGTGAGCCATCAACCCGGACAAAATGGAATCGCTCATTCCGTCCTGCCCGCTTTTTGCTGGGCAATGGCCTTGTCGCGCTCTTCGACCGGAATGGCATCCCAGCCGCTTTTGACGGTCAGCATCAGGGTCATCACCTCATCGATGGCTGCGATGTCCATGTCACGGCTGGCATCCATCATCCGTGCCTTCATATAGTCATACAGAGCAAAAAGATCCTCAGGCACCTTGCCGTAAGAGAGATCCAGCGAGTCCTGCAAACCATTGATGATGGCCATGGTCTTGGACACAGACTGGGATTTGCCCTCGAAATCACGACGCTCGATGGCGCCACGGGTCTGGGCAAGCCGCTCAAGACAGCCCTGCATCAGCAACTGGATCACCCGGTAGGGATCTGCCACTGCAAGCTCGGACTGCAGATTCTGGGTGGTGTACGCCTTGATATTTTTCCGATACATACGAGACACGGCTCCTGACTACGTATTAATTCGATTTGGTATTGAGCAGATTGAGATAAGAGGCCGACTTGTTCATCTTGGCCAGCATGGAGTCCAGGCTGCCATAACGGGCACGCAAGGTCTCCTGATACTTGGTCAGCTGAGAGGCGACATCCGACTCCTTGCGGCTCACCTCACGCAGATCCGAATTCAGCGTATCTTCCCGCTTGGCCAGCAAGCCACCGGTTTTGGAATAGGTTTCCAATTGTCCGGCCAGTTTACCTGCCACCCCATCCTTGCCGCCAAAAACGGCCACCACCTGGTCAAAGTTTTTGTCGATGGCCTCGCTGAACTTGGTGTCATCAATGGAGAGAACCCCTTTGTTGTCCATCTTCACACCCATCTGGAAAATCGTTGAATAGGTTGAGGATTTTTGTGAGGGTTCGGTAATGGCACCGTTCATCATGTTGATCACGGCGCGTGTTGTCGCGTCACCAGCCAGCGCTCCGCCATCATTCTGACTTTTTCCGGCCACGATGGAGTTGCGTTTGCCCAGCTCATTGCTCTTCTTCACCAGGGCGTTGTAGCCGTCGACAAAGCTTTTGACCATGTCTTTGATACCGGCCTTGTCGGTGCTCACGTCAACCTTGTTCGAGCTGTAGTTCTTGACGGGATTGCCGTCTGCATCGGTAGAGGTCGTACTGTCCGACTCTCTCAGCACCGTCAGTTTGAGCCCGACGATGGTGCCGTCAAAGGTATTGGTCGCGCTGGTCAGCGTGTTGCCATCCACCTTGATCTTGGCATCCTGAGCATCCTGGCGCTTGGTCAGCTTGCTGACCAGATTGTCGGTCAATTCCGTGGTGTTGCCGGTGATCTGCAGATCCTTGCCACTGCCACTGACCCCAGAATCAAGCATCAGCTTGGATTTTCCATCGGAGGTATTCATGATGTTGACGCTCAGACCAAAGTTGTCTGCGTCATTGTTGATGCGCTTTCGAATGGATTGCAGCGAATCGCCAGCTTTGACATCGACATCAAAGGTCTTGTCACCAGCCTTGAACGTCAATTTTCCGTCTTGGGTGATAAGAGGAGTGGTCGACGAGTCAAAAGTACCGTCAAATTTACTGGTTTTTGCCAGTTGTTCGACGCTGATGTCATATTGCCCATTAGAGGCTCCCGCCTTGCTCTCCACCTTGAGCACGGGTTTATCCTTGTCCTGGGTAATGTTGATGGCACGCTTGTTGAACGCATCATCCTTCGCCATGGCCTGCAGGGTAGTCACAAAAGAGGCGATGGCTGATTTCAGCTGCCCCACGCCGGAGAGAGTGATCTGAGTGTTGGTCTTCTTGGTGGTGATTGGCTGCATCAGTTGTGCTTTTTTTGCATCCACACTGGCAGAAATCACTGACTCCAGATCGAGTCCGGAGCCGGCACCTGCAGACGTAATGGTGGGCATACTCACTCTCCTCTTAAATTTTCATATCAGATCTCGTTATCGAGCAGCAACCCGGCACGTGAACCACCTCTGGTTGCATCACTCTCACGCAGATCTTTAATTCGTTTGCTGATAGCCAACAACTCTTCGCTCGGGATTTGCCGGATCATTGACTTGGTCTCGGCATCTACCACCTTGATCACCACCTGATCCAGATCCTTTTCAACACTGAAATTGACGGTCCAGCCTTGCAACTTGCTGAACTCCTGCAACTTTTGGACCTCATTTTCAATGTCTGTCTGAGGCACATCCTGTTTGGCGTTTTTTTCACCAGGTTGTCCCTCTTGCTGTTTTTTCACATCCTGTTGTGCCGTCACCCGCTGCTCTTCTGTCGTGCCTGATAGCACTTGAGCGGCCGATTGGCCGCTCTTGCTACTTGGCTGAAGAGAAGAAGGAGTGACCGATGACGGGATCCCAATTTGATTGGCCATATCGTCGCTCCTCTTTCTATCTCATCACTGCGTTTCTGTTAACCCAGCAGGGACAGAGCAGATTGCGGTCTTTGGTTGGCTTGTGCCAGGATGCTGGACGCCGCCTGTTGCAGAATGTTCTGCTTGGTCAGGTTGGCAGTTTCGGTCGCAAAGTCTGCGTCACGGATACGAGAACGTGCTGCGCTCAGGTTTTCGGAGACGTTGGACTGATTGCGAATGGTCGAGTCAAACCGGTTCTGCACCGCACCCAGCTCTGCCCGCTTGCTGTCAACAGCCTTGATCATGAAGTCAAGGTTCGCCATGGCTGACTGGGCGCCACTCGCAGTCTTGATGCTATTCATATTCGCAACGGTAACCGGTGATGTTCCTGCAGTAACTTTATAGGGCTCTTTGCTACCTGCAGTTGATGCAGCAACTGTGGCACTTCCTTTAGATGCAGCAGCAATTCCACTGATAGTGAATGCACTTGTCATCTTGAAGGTAATGGTCTGACCAGCGTCAGCCCCCACTTGGAACGACCCTTTGTATTTGCCATCGAGCAACTTCTGGCCACCAAAAGTGGTATCACTCGAAATACGGTCAATTTCAGTAGTGAGCTGATCATATTCTTGCTGCAATGCAGTACGGTCATCGGTGTTGTTGGAGCCGTTGGCGGACTGTTGTGCCAGCGTACGCATGCGTTGCAGCATGCTGGTCACTTCATCCATGGCGCCTTCTGCTGTTTGAGCAACAGAGATACCGTCGTTGGCGTTGCGGTTGCCTTGATCCAGACCGTTGACCTGAGAAGTCAAACGGTTGGAGATCTGCAGACCTGCTGCATCGTCCTTGGCGGTGTTGATACGCAAACCGGAAGCCAGTCTGGTATAGGACGTATCCAAGGACTTGTTGGTGTTCATCAGGTTACGCTGGGCGTTCAGTGATGAAATGTTGGTGTTAATGTACATGGCCATAAAATATTCTCCCGAAGAACATGCGACTGCAGGTTGCGCCGCCAAAGCGGCGTCCCACCGTTAGAAGAACAGGTTGAACAAGCCTGACTCTTCTGGCGGGTGTCTGTTTGAACGGACAGGCCACCCGCAGTAGTGCAAACGTTGGATTCCGAACACCCCTCGATTGCTTCACTTTATTTAACGGCTGCACAGCGACAAGCTTTAGGAAAATAATTGCCGAAGGCGGCAAGTTTTATCCGGCAAGCGGCAAACGGTAGGTACCCCATGTCCTTGGACACGGCACTAGACCTGAAACCAACTTGGAGGGATGAATGAACATATTTGGCACAGTTTGTGCTTTGCTATGGGGGAGTGGCGTCAATTTGACGGCACAATAAAAAGAGGCCGGAAAATCCGGCCTAAAACGAGCATACGCTCAGGAGAATATGACCAAGCGTGACAGAACTGAACAGCTGTACAACACTTGGCTTTACTAGTAGAGAATAGATTCTCTCCCGATAGAACAGAGTGCGAACCGAACACCCCTTTGTTCCATCTCTTGACCAGGGCGGCCTGAACAACCGCCCTGTTTTCTTTTATCAGCCCTGCAGCAGGGAGAGCGCTGACTGCGGACGCTGGTTTGCCTGAGACAGTATGGTCGAGGCAGCCTGTTGCAGAATGTTCTGCTTGGTCAGGTTGGCGGTCTCTGTCGCAAAATCGGCATCGCGGATCCGTGAACGCGCGGCACTGACGTTTTCAGAGACGTTCGCCTGGTTGCGAATGGTCGAATCGAACCGGTTCTGCACCGCACCCAATTCCGCACGCTTGCTATCCACGACCTTGATCATAAAATCTAGGTTAGCCATGGCTGATTGAGCTGAACTAGCGGCTTTGATGCTATTTAAATCAGTAACTGCAACATTGCCACTTGCCGATGGTGTCACTTTGTAAGGTTCCTTGCTGCCGGCTGTCGTTGCCGCCACAGTAGCTTTGCCTTTCGTTACAGATGCCATCCCAGCAATAGTAAATGCAGTTGTCATCCTGAATGTGATAGTTTGGCCAGCATCAGCCCCCACTTGGAAAGAACCAACATAGCCCCCTTTCAGTAGGCTCTGTCCACCAAAAGTAGTATCACCGGCAACTCGATCAATCTCTGTCATCAATTGATCATATTCTTGCTGCAACGCAGTGCGGTCATCGGTGTTGTTGGAGCCGTTGGCAGATTGTTGAGCCAAGGTACGCATCCGTTGCAACATAGAAGTCACTTCATCCATGGCGCCTTCAGCAGTCTGAGCGACGGAGATACCGTCGTTGGCGTTGCGGTTACCCTGATCCAGACCATTGATCTGGGAGGTCAAACGGTTGGAAATCTGCAGGCCGGCGGCATCGTCTTTGGCGCTGTTGATGCGCAGACCAGATGCCAGACGGGTGTAGGATGTATCCAGAGATTTGTTGGTGTTCATCAGGTTACGCTGAGCGTTAAGCGATGAAACGTTCGTATTGATATAAAGACCCATGACCATTCTCCTAAGCTATTAAATTTACTATCTAATTTGCTCGAACTTTATTGTCTTTCCTGTTCGATGCGTCTTATTTAACGGCCTCTTTTTCGATGTCTTTAGCATTATTTTCAACGCTTCATCGCATTAACGCCGCTTACCCTATTTATCGGCATGTTCTCGTTGAACTTGAGGAAAAAAATGCTCTCTTCTTCCCGCTAAGCTCATGAGGCAAACAACAGAGGGCGATGGGTGAGGCAGCGTGAGCCTTGCCGGAGCTCTGGCACCGCTCTGGCACCATGACACCAACCGGCATCATCACCGCCAACAAAAACTTGGTCTGGCTCCCACTTCTTGCAGGTAGCCATTGGTCAGACGCCGCAATCCCCCCTAAAATCGCGGCCCCATCAACAATTGGACGTGAGTTGTTCTCCATGCAGACACTGGTTGAGCAGATTGTTTACATCAGCGACATGTTTGGTACTGCGGTATTCGCGTTTTCGGGGGTTTTGGTGGCGGGCCGCCTCAGGATGGATGGTTTTGGCGTCATGGTATTGGCGGCAGTCACTGCCATCGGGGGCGGTACCATCCGCGACATGATCCTGGGGGCCACCCCCGTCTTCTGGGTACGCGACCCGCTCTACATCTGGGTGGTGATAGCAACGGCACTCATCGGGATGTGGATGGTCAAGCTGCCCCGCCGCATGCCCTGGTATGTGCTGCCGGTCGCCGATGCCTTCGGGCTGGCACTCTTTACCGTGATCGGGGCGCAAAAAGCCCTCAACTTTGGTACATCAGGGCTGATAGCTGTATTGATGGGCACCATGACAGGGGTGGCTGGCGGCATGATCAGGGACGTGCTGGCCCGGGAAGTGCCCATGGTCTTGCAAAAAGAGATCTATGCCACCGCCTGCATCCTGGGGGGCATCCTCTATACCCTGGCGCTGGAGATAAACGTGGATCGGGTGACCGCCATGCTCATCTGCATGACGGCGGTGTTCGGTCTGCGGGTGGCGGCCATATATTGGCATTTGTCACTGCCCACCTTCTCCCTGCAGCGCAATTG
Organism: Aeromonas sp. FL131; assembly: GCF_049860615.1. NCBI lineage: Bacteria > Pseudomonadati > Pseudomonadota > Gammaproteobacteria > Aeromonadales > Aeromonadaceae > Aeromonas > Aeromonas sp. FL131. The sequence goes on along the minus strand of NZ_CP187595.1, from coordinate 1,222,736 downwards.
ATGCCGTGGCCAGGGGTCGAGTCGCACTCCTGGCCAGGTTGCGTTGAACCAAGCAGGCTTTTCTGTTGTCATAAGGTCCAGTGTTGTAAGCCGGAATCCCTCATGCAAAAACTTGGACTCATCACATCACTGCTATTGATGAATGTGGCAACGGCGCAGGCTGAAGCGCAGGTATTGTTTGGACGGCTCGCTTCCACCCCGGTGCAGCAGTTCAACCAGCAGATCCGACAGGCAAGCACTGCCCAACAGAGCTGGGTCAATGACTATCGTGAAGTCGCATTGCGTTTTGTCGGCCACAGTGACATCCCCAGTCGCATCCAGGCACAACAGCTGGACAACGACCTGGTGCTCTCCGTTGCCCTCGACGGCACCAAGAGCGACATGATCTACATCCTGACCCTGTTTCGCAGCAACAACCTGTGGCAGATGCGCCAGGCGGAGATGGGGTGGCGCTGTCAGGGGCAATCCACCTTTACCCCGGTGCCCTGCCCTTAACGAAAATCATCTCCCCCGAGTGAAATAAAAAAATCCGGCTCATGGCCGGATTTTTTTATGCATGCGTGAACGTCATATTACGGACGGTACACCTTGACGTTGGCAAAGCCCTTCTCTTTCAGATAGAGCGCCTGCAGCTTGCTCATCACGCCGCGATCGCAGTAGAGCAGGTAGGTCTTCTCCTTGGGCAGATCGCCAAAGGCAGTGGCCAGCTTGAAGAAGGGGATATGCATGACCTCACGCCCTTCTACCTGCAACGGCTTCTCGTCGTGCTCGTCCATGGAGCGGATATCGAGGATCACCTCGTTGTCACCGCTTTCGGCGGTGGTCTCCACTTCCTGCACCTCGGCAGCGGTCTCTTCACCGATGCGACGGATATCGAGGTAACGGGCCTCGGCCACCACCTTGTCCAGAATGGCGAAGTCGAAGTTCCCCTCTTCCTCTTCAATGCGCGCCAGATCGGCCTTCACGGTCGGCTTCTTGGAGATAACACCGCAATACTCCGGCATGGTCTCGGCGAACTCCAGAGTGCCGATGCGGCGGGCTTCGTTGATGATGTCCGGCTTGTCCCAGGTGATAAGCGGGCGCAGGATCACCTTGTCGGTCACCCGGTCGATGACGTTCAGGTTGGTGAGGGTCTGGCTGGAAACCTGACCCACACACTCGCCGGTCACCAGCGCCGGGATCTGGAACTCGTCGGCCACCTTGGCGGCGGCACGCATCATCATCCGCTTGAGCACCACGCCCATCTGGCCGTTGTCGATCTTCTCGAGGATCTCGGCCACCACCGGCTCGAAGTCCACCGCGGTGAAACGCACCCGATGGGAAGAGCCGAAGCGGTTCCACAGGTGATAGGCCACCTGCTTGACGCCAATCTCGTGAGCGGCACCGCCCAGATTGAAGAAGCAGTAGTGCACCCGGCAGCCGCGCTTGATGAACTGGAAGGAGGCCACACCGGAGTCAAAACCGCCGGAGATGAGGCTCAGCACATCCTCCTGGGTAGCGATGGGCATGCCGCTCAGGCCCTGATGGATGGCGCTGACGATGAAGAGCTCTTCGCCGTCGATCTCGAGGTTGATCTTCACATCCGGGTTCTTGAGGCGCACGCCGTTGCTCACGCAGTGCTGGTTCAAACCACCGCCCACGTAGCGCTCCACTTCGAGGGAGGAGAACTCGTGCTTGCCGTGGCGCTTGGCGCGCACGCAGAAGGTTTTCCCCTCGAGCTGGTCACCCCACACGGCTTTCACCTGCTCGAAGATGTCGTGCAGGTCGGTAAACTTGCTGGCTTGCACCTCGAGGAAAGCCTGAATGCCGGGAATGCAGGCCAGGGCTTCGATGGCCTGTTCACGGAACTGGTCATTGCGCGAGCTCACGATCAGCTTGTCCCAATCCATCCGCACCCGGGCATCGTCGTCGAACCGGCGCAGGACATTACGGATATTGCCCTGCAGGATCTTGATAAAGCGCTGGCGAACCGACTTGCTCTTGATGGTGATTTCCGGGAACAGCTTGATAATGAACTTCATGGTAATGACTCGGGTGACCTTGATTTAAGGGCGCGAATTATATCAGAACTTTGTGGCCAGCGCCTACTGGATGAGCGTTTGCTCACATTCCCCCACGCAATGTTTGCCGCACCGAGGCAATCTTGCGTATATTCCCGAACCTGCGTCCCGGCAACATTCCTGACCACAGACCCATTCGATGAAGACCTACATCTACTACCCCGGCATGGAAGTACGCGACGAGCTGTGGCTCAAGTTTGCCCTGCTCTATCTGGAGCGGCTCGCCTTCGTCTTCACCGTCAGTGAGAAGAGCGGCCTTACCGCCCTGCTGCAGACGCTCGAACAGGAGACGGACCTGCTGGCCGAGCGGCCGGATGCCACCTTCTTTGCCGCCATCACTCCCCAGATAGAGAGTCAGATTGCCGGCCTTGTCGCCCCTGACTTCGTGCGTCACAAGGTGTTTGGTAACAAGGAGTTGATCGGTCGCTGGCGTACACCGGCCAACCACGACTGTTTCTGCCCGGCCCAGGCAGGGCTGGAGCGGCTGCACGGCTTTTGCCTGGCCCACGGTTTTGCCAGCCGGGAGGAGGGCGGGTTCAGGATGGCACGCCGCTTTGCCAACCTGCTCTCCATGCGGCTCGCCCGCGAGTGGGCACTCGCCAATGAGGGAGCCCTCATCACCGATCACGACTATCTCGACCGGCTGCTGCACCTGCTTGAATCCCGCTATCACAACCGCGGTGGTCAGGATTGCTTCCATCTGGAGATCCCGCTGCAAGTGCCCACTCACTTGGCCGACATCCCGTTTGCAGAACTGATCGCCCTGCGCAGTCGCAGCGGCTTTCGCCAGCAGTTGGCCGAGTTTAATCAGGCGCTCGATGCCCTGCTCGCCATGCTGGGCAGCGGCTACGCCGAGCCCGCCGTGCTGACCCGCTTCGAGCAGGCCCAGCAGGGGCTCAACCAGCTGCTGGGGCCGCAGACCCAGAGCCTGCCTCTCACCACGCTCGTCAGTACTGGCCTGCCTGCCATGGCGATGATCCATCGCCTCAAGGCGAGCCATCCGGACAGCAACCTGGTGTTTCACTCCATCAAGAAGAGCCACTTCCACCAGCGCAAGAGTCAACACTTCTTCACCCGGCTGGGGCAGGTCAAGCCCTGACTCCGCGACGCCCTGCTAGGAAATCGACAGTCAGCTGACGGCATCGGAGCCATCCCCCGATGTCGTCAATATTCTGACACTCCAGAGAGAGGCGCCTCCCCTCAGGAGGGATTCTCCAGCCGAAACTCGATGCGATCGCTGTTGCCCGCCTCGTCCACCACCACCAGCTGATAACGACCCGCCACGCTCAGCACCTGATCCCCGTCCCAGCGCAGCCGCTGGCCATTGAGGAACCAGGCCGGCTTGCCGACACCGCCCAGCACCTTGGGCTGCAGCCGGTAACGCTGGCTGCGGATAAGGTTGCCCTCCCCCAGCGCCACGATGCGAATGGGGGCCTGCAGCTCGGCGCTCTGCCCTTCCCCTGCACAACCACTGGCCAGCAGCACCTGCCGCCGCTCGCCGGGCACCCGCCACGGCTCCAGTGACAATGGCCAGAGCGCCCGAAAAACGGATTGCACCGCATCCTGGCAACGGGTCAGCGTCGGCTTGCCCGCGGCGGTCAGTGCAACTTGCCGCAGCGGCGAGGGCCAGTCCATGGGATCCGGCAAGGTGGGAGGATCGCGCCCTTCCAGCAACCAAGCGCTCTGGCGCTGCAAACACGTCTGCGGCAAGGTCGCGCTCGCCTTGCGCCCCAACGGCCAGCAAACTTCGGCCTCGCTCACCGTGTTGGGCTGCACCGGCAAGGGGCTGTTGTCAGCCAATCGCGAGTAGACCGAGAGCAGCAGCGGCACCGCCGCGCTCTGGCCGTAGAAACCGGGCATAGGGGTACCATCCGGGCGACCCAACCAGACGCCGATAGTCCAGCGACCTGAGACCCCCATCGCCCAGCTGTCGCGATAGCCATAGCTGGTGCCGGTCTTCCAAGCCAGCCGGTTGACCCGACCGGTCGCCTCGCTGGCAAAGGGCTGATCTGAGCGCCCCTGAGCGCTCAATATTTGCCAGATGATCCAGGCGGCCCCCGGGCTCAGCAAGGGGCGTGACACCGCCTGCTGCCCCGCCAGCCAGACCGGCATCGCCACCTGCCCCTGCCGGGTCAGCGCACTGTAGAGCGCCACCAGCTGCTCGAGCCGGATCCCCGCCGCCCCCAGCGCAATGGCCGGATTGGGCTTGTCGGAGAGCGCCAGCCTCACCCCGGCGTTGTCGAGGCGGCTGACCAGCTTGTCGGGCCCGAGCGCTTCCAGCACCTGCACCGCCGGCACGTTGAGGGATTGCTGCAGCGCCTGAGCCAGGGTCACCGGCCCCTGAAAGGCGCCGGAAAAGTTGGCGGGGCGATAGTCAGACCCGAGCCTTGGCGCATCGGAGAGCAGGGAGGCCGAGTGCACCAATCCTTCGTCCATGGCCAGACCGTAGATAAAGGGCTTGAGAGTGGAGCCGGGAGAGCGGATCGCCTGCACCATGTCGAGGTAACCGTGGCGACGCAAATTGCCATACTCGGCGCTGCCCACATAGGCGCGCACCGCCATGGTTTTGTTGTCTACCAGCAGCAGAGCGGCGGAGGTCTGCTCGGGAAAGCGGCGGATATAGCTGGCCACCCGCCCCTCCAGCCAGCGCTGCAGATCGCCGTCTATGGTGGTATGCACCAGCGCCCCGGCCTGATTGTCGGCGGCGAGGCGGGCAAACAGCGGCGCCTCCATCGGCGTGAAGTGGCCGCGAGCCAGCACCGGCTCGATGCGCCCCTCCAACCACACCTGTTCGGGCCAGACGCATTGCGCCACCAGCCGCTGCATCACCTTATCGCGGGCGGTGCGGGCCCGTTCTGGATGCCGGTCCGGCCGGTTGCGGCTGGGAGCCTGCGGCAGCACCGCCAACAGCGCAGCCTCGGCATAGGTCAGCTTGGCCGCACTCTTGCCGAGATAGGCAAAACTTGCCGCCTGCACCCCCTCCAGATTGCCGCCAAACGGCGCCCGGTTGAGGTAGACGGTGAGCAAGGTGCGCTTGTCGTAGTGCCACTCCAGCTGCAGCGCGCGCGCCATCTGGCGCAGCTTGCCGGGCACACTCCTGTGGTAGGGCTCGATAAGGCGGGCCACCTGCATGGTAAGGGTCGAACCGCCCGACACGGCCCGCCCGTAACGCAGCCACTGCCAGATCCCGCGCACCATGGCCACCGGATTGACCCCGGGATGACGCCAGAAGTAGCGATCCTCGTAGCCGAGCAGCGCCTCGATATAGCGGGGGGAGACCTGCTCCAGGGTCACGGGGTAGCGCCACACGCCGCTGGTATCGGCAAAGGCGCGCAGCGGTCGCCCCTTCATGTCGAGCACCACCCGCGCGTAGGCCGGGTCGAGTGGTGGCGGCGGGAACATGCGATCCAGCGCCAGCAGCGACAGGCATAGGGTGATGACCCCCAATACCGAGAAACGCAGCCAGCACGGCAGACGGCCCAGCCAGCGCCAGCCAGCGCGGCCACTGCGACCCAATTTCAGCCAGCCACGCAGCCAAAAAGTGAGCGGGCGAACCCGCTCAAGGGAGGGGACGTTACTCAGAGGGCGTCTGCGACTCATCAAGCGCCAGCTACTCAGAAATCGTTACCTCATGGATATCCTCACCCAGAGCCCTGAGCTCGGGGCGGTACATATCCTCCACCTGGGTCGGCGGCACCTGATAGCGACCCGGCGTCACCGCCCGCATCAGGTAGACCAGCTGCTGGTTGCTCCCCTCGCTCAGATCCAGCGCCGCCGTGTAACGGTCGTCGCGAAACTCCTGATGCTTGAGGTAGTCGTTCCACTCGCTCTGCCACGCCGGTTTCCCCTCGATGGAGAGCTCTTCGAGCTTGATGCTGTTGCCAAGGGCCGGGTTCTCCAGCTCGAAACCAGCGGGCACCATCTCCACCAGCAGGGCATCGGGCACCGCCGATTCGCTGCTGACGTTGAGCCGTACCACCACCAGATCGCCCACCTTTGCCTTGGCGGGATCAAACGGCTGACCGTCACTGTTGAACCAGCTGCGGGTCACGCTTATCCCCTGACTCAACCTGGTAGGAGCCTGCTCGGGGTAACCTACCAAGGTGCGCTGCACATAGAGGGAGCCCTTGCCCTCGTTGGTGACCACACTGGCGGCCAGTGCCTCGGGGGCGCCCTGCTGCAGCGGAGCCGAACCGCTCAGGGATCCACTGCCAAGAGAGGAAGTCACCTTGGCCTGCCAGTCGACGGCCGGATCGAAGCGGGCAAGTCGCAGCAAGGCGAGCCGCTCCTGAGTGCTGAGCCACTGACGATGGGCCAGGGTATCTGCCACCTTGGCACTGAGGGCTGGCCAGCGCTCCGCAGCCAACTTGTGCTGGCGCAGCAAGGAGAGCTCAAGGGCCTGATCGCGCAGCGGCGAGCCGTAATCACCCAGATAGTCATCACCACGCTCGATCGCCAATGCCCGACTGAGGGCCTTGGCGGCGTTCTGCTCATCCCCCATGGCCGAGAGGGCCAGCGAGAGGTGGAGCAGCGGCAAACCGGAACGGGCGTGATCGGCCTGCTGCTCCCAGATAAGACGCAGGGTGGCGAGCGGTGCCTTGCCCACCCGGGCCAGCACATAGGCACTGTAGGCCTGATAGGCCAGCCGGCTGTGCTCGGGGGCACTGCTCCAGCGCTCGCCATACTGGCTGTCGGTGAGATAGCTCTGCAGCCGGTTCAGCGCCTGATTGAGCATGGCCTCCGGCACTGTATCGCCCGCCTCCTTGCGCGCCAGCAGGTAGTCGGCGGCATAGGCGGTGAGCCACTGCTCCTCGTCAGAGCGACCATCCCAGAGGCCAAAGCCACCGCTTGGCAGTTGCAACCGTTGCAGCCGCTGCAGCAGGGTGCGCTGCACATCCGCCTCACTCACCGCGTTCTTGCCCTCTGCGGGTTTGCTCCAGGCGGCCCGCTCATCGGCCGTGGTCAGCAAGTAAGGCCAGGCACGGGACAAGGTCTGCTCCAGACAGGCGTAGGGGTAGTCGACCAGCGCCTGCCACTGGGCAGCCGGATCCCAGGGGGGAGTGCCGGAGAGGCTGAGCAGCCCCTGCAGGTTGGCGCGATCCAGCCCGGCCAGCTCAGCTGGCGCAAAGCTCATCTGCTGGCCGGGGGCCAGCATCTGGTAGCGCTGGCGAGTCTCGGCAGGCCAAGGGGAGCGCAGCGGCAAAGTCCAGTCGCGGCTGATGGCAAAATCCTTGCCGCTGGCCGCCAACTGCAGACTTGCCACACCGCTCGCCCCGGTCACGGTGAGCGGCAGGGTCAGCCACTGCTCCTCGCCATTTTTAAGGGAAAGGGTGCGGGGCAGCTCGCCGTTTGCTTTCAACCCGCCATTGAGGGTCCAAGCAAGGGAGAGGGTCTGATCCTCACCGCTCATGTTGCGCAGCTGCACCAGCGCCCGGGTCTCATCCCCTCTGGCGCCAAAGCGCGGCCAGCCAACTTCGGCCACCAAGGGCGCCACCACCTTGACGGCGCGCTCGGCCTCACCGACCTGCTGTTCGTTCCAGGCCAGCGCCATCAGCGCCAGCTCGCCGTTGAAGTTGGGCAGATCGAGCGGGATCACCGCCTTGCCCTGCTCGTCAAAACTCACCTCGCCACTCCAGAGCGCGGCGATCTCGACCCGACTCTCCAGCGCGCCGCCCTTTTTCAGCGGCGCCCGATCGCCGCCGTAGTTGAGGCGGGCCAGCTTGCCATCCTGCGGCGGGATCACCTGGCCGTAGTTGTCGAACAAATCTTGGGCGAAGCGCTTGCGGCCAAAGAAGATCTCGAACGGGTCGAGGGGCTGGTAATCGCTGATATTGAGCACGCCCCGATCCACCGCGGCCAGCACCACGCGGCCCTGACTGTTGGGGGTGGAAGTGGCGGTCACCTCCAGCCGGGTGAGCGGAACCGCTTTATCCGGCGCGCTCAGGGTAAGCGGCAGACGGCGCGCTTCCCGATCCAGAGTGAGCGGCACCAGCCCGACCGAGCGCAGGCTTTGCCCCTGCTGCTTGCCAGCCGGTTTGGAGGCGCTGTCTGGCGCGGCGATCTGGGCCGAAATGTGCAGGTCATGACGCTGCCACTCGGGGTTGACCGGGATCTCGAACTCGCCACGGGCATCCTTGGCATCGCCGCCGGCGCCCTTGAGTTCGATGCGCTGCCACCAGCGCAGGCCGTCGCCATCCTCCACCAGCAGCAACCCCTTGCCGGGGCGCGGCGCCACCAGCGTCACCTTGGCCTTGTCACCCGCCTGATAGGCGCGCTTGTCGAGGGTGATGGCAATCTTGTCGGGCCGCGCCTGCTCGCCACCGCCACCCCAGGCGTAACTGCCGATCTCCACCCGCAGGCTGGATTGATGGCCCTGACTGTTCTCAACCTCCAACCGATACCAGCCCGCCGCCAGTTGCAGCGTGAGCGGGGTCGGCCCCTTGCCATCCAGTTGCAGGGTTTGCTCCTGCTCCAGATAAGGCTGGCTGTTGAATTCATACTTCCACCCCTCGCCATCGGCGTAGTGCCAGTAGTAATCGCGGTACTCGTTGATGAGGCGCACCTTCACCGCCCCCGCCTGCGGCTGGCCCTTGTCATCGAGGTTGAGGATCTGGAAGGGCAGCGGCTTGCCCCCCTCTACCCGCTCCGCCACGAAATCGGCCTTGAGCGCCGGCCACTGGCTACCCGCGGGCCAGCCATACTGGGTGCGGCTGCGATTGACGGCGCGGCCACCGGGCTCTGAGAGCGACACCCGATAGGCCACCTCCAGCGGCCCGAGAGCGCGCACTCCATCGAGCTCATCAGCAAGCGAAAAAGTCCCCTGCCCCTGCGCATCTAGGGTGAGATTGAGGGGCTCGAGATCCTTGGCCTGCTCGGCGAGCAGCACGTCACCCAGAGTGAACTCCTGCCACTGGGTAAAGGGCATAGTAGCGCGGCTGATTTTCACCTCCGCCTTGGCCTTGGTGGCACTCGCCGGCGCGCCGTAGAGATAGTCCCCTTGCAGCGATAGGCTGAGGGCGGCGTCCAGATCCATGACTTCCCCATCCTGCCCCTTGCCAAGCTGCAATTTCAGCCGTTCCGGCAGAAACTCCTCCACCAGAAAGGGCCACTCGAAGCGGCTGCCGGCGGCGGTTTTGAGGTTGATGGTCCAGCGCCCGAGCGGCGCATCGTCCGGTAGACGCAGGCCGTAGTGGGCGGCGCCAAGGCTATCGGGCAGCAGCCGTTTCTGTTCGAGCAGCTGGCCGTCCGGCTGTTTCACCTCCAGCTCTACCGCCATCCCCGGCAACAGCTGGCCATCCTGTCCTTTTAGCAGGATCTCGCTGTCGAGCTGCTCGCCAGGACGATAGAGGTCACGCCCGCTGAACAGATAAAGCTGCTGGGCCTGCCAGGGCTGAGTGCCGAGATCAAAGGTGGAGAGATCGAGCGCCGCACCATCGAGGCGCAGCACTGCCAGATGGTTGCCCTGCTCGGCCAGCAGCAGGCGTGCACCCTGCACCTGATCGAAGCGACGATGGCCCTGCGGATCGGTATTTTGCACCTGCAGCCGGTTGCCCTTCTCGTCGAGCAGGGAGAGCTGCACATCCTTGAGCGGGTCGGCACTGGCCAGGGAGCTCACGAACACCTCCAGCTGATCGCGGTAACGGCGGGCACTGAGCCCCATGTCGCTCACCGCAAAATAGGTGGTCTCCTTGCGCCAGTCGTAGTTGCCAAGGGGCGACATCACCGCAAAGTAGACACCAGCCTCCGTCAGCTGCGGCTCCTTGACGTTGATGAGGCGGGTCTCGCGCCGGTTGGCATCGAGTTCCAGCGCGTAACGGCCGCTGAACACCCGCTTGGCCCGCTTGGTGATCTGCTCAAGCTCCCAGTTGCCCATGCCGGCACCGGGACGATACTCGGCCAGGAAACGGGGCAGATATTCCGCATCGACCCGGAAGAAGTCGATATTGACCTCATCCACATTGACCGCGCTGATGGGCAGGCGTAGCTCGTCGCGCAGCGGCAATACCATGCCACTGGCGGTAAAGGAGGCGCCCGCTTCCAGCGGGCGGGTCTTGAGGGTCCAGCGCTGGGGGGATGGACCCAGCCCCGCCTTGAGGCTCACCTCGTAACTTTTATCGGGCTGCACGTTCGGGAAGTAGAGGGTGCGGCCATCATCGGCCAGGATCCACTCCCCCTGCACCTGCTTGCCTCCCTCACTCACAGAAAGCCAGCTCTGCCAGTTCGCCTTGGGTGCCAAGGGGCCGGAGAAGACCAGCGCCAGCGCCGGGGCATCCCGATATTGACGGGCATTGGCTTGCACGACTGAACTCGGCGCCTCGGCCTCCTGCTGGGCATCAGTTTGCGCGGTCGGCGTATTGGCGACAGGCTTGTCGGGGCCACAGCCGCTCAGCAGCAGCGCAGTGAGCCCCGCCAGCAGCAGGGCCGACCAGCGGCGCCCCGGGGCGGTCATCTGTTGCGGTGAGGAACAAGAGAAGCGAGGGTGAGAGTCGACGCGGCGCATAAATGTCATCCCTGATTGGCTCGCTGCCAGTGCAGCGCAATAGCCAACAGGATAAGGGATCAGGCTCGCTTGACACAAAACTCATTGCCATGTTTGCGACAACACAGGAGGTAACTGCCACGATGACAACAGGGTGCTCTCGCGAGACACCCTGCCTTTATTTACCCGTAGTCAATGCTCAACGCAGCTATTGTGCCGGACCCGCCGATTTGGCCAGTACGCTAAGCGCGGTCGCCGTATTGACCCTGGCCCCGACCGGAATGGCGGCCAGATCCACGAAGAAGTCGGGATTGTGCAACCCATAAGGGAAGGTTTTTCCCTCCGCCCTGGCCTTGGCAAATACCGCGGGCGGTGCCACTCCGATGAATTGATAGGCATAAGGGACATTCATCCCCTTGAAGGCTTCGGCAAAATCTTCTGAGCCCATGGCAGAGGGGAAATCACTGATCACGTTCTGCTCCCCCAGCAGCTGACGCAAGACAGGCGTGACTCGGCTCATCAACTCGGCATCATTGACCACGGCACCGGCACTGCCTTTCATCAGCCGGGTCGGCAACTTGTCATCCGGTACCCCGGCAGCGATGGCGATGCCCCGGTTGACCTCGTCGATACGCCGCAGCAGCAGTTCACGCACTTCGTGGCTGAACCAGCGCAGATTGAGCTTGAGCACGGCACTGGCCGGGATCACGTTGTTGTCACGCCCCGCCTCGATGGCACCCACCGTCAGCACCGCTGGTTGCTGGGGATCGAGATTGCGGCTGATGATGGTCTGATAGGCCAGCACAGCCTGGGCCGCCATCACCACGGGATCCAGCGTCAGCTCGGGGGTCGAACCGTGACCACCTACCCCGTGAAAAGTAATGTCGAGCTGATCGACCCCCGCCATCCGCACTCCCGCCGCACTGGCCACCAGCCCGGTGGGGCCAGGTACCACGTGGGCACCAAAGGCGTAATCCGGCTTGGGGAAACCGCGCTGCCACAGACCGTCATCCACCATGCTCTGCGCCCCGGTCCCCGGCTCCTCCGCAGGCTGGGCATATACCACCAGGGTACCTGACCAGGCGGGCTTGAGCGCGACCATGGCCTTGGCCATGCCAAGCAACCAGGTGACATGGGCATCGTGACCACAAGCATGCATCACATCGATCTCACTGCCATCTGCCAGGCGTTGTTTGGTCTTGGCGGCATAATCGAACCCAGTCGCCTCCCGTACCTGCAGCGCATCCATGTCAGCCCGATACCAGACCGTCGGACCGTCCCCGTTTCTGAGCACCCCGACCACCCCAGTCTTGGCGATCCCTTCGGTGACGTCGAACCCCAACTCGCGTAACTGCTGACTGACGATACCGGCGGTACGCACCTCCGTGTAGCCAATTTCGGGATGCTGGTGCAAGTCCTTGTAAAGCGCGATCAGACGCTCGCTGTCACTTGCCACTGTATCATTAAGCTGGGTCAGCAGCTGGCTGGAGAGAAGATGGGCCTGCGTCGGCAAACTCTCTCTTGCATTCGTTACCGGCGTGATGGCCGAGGAAAGGGCCAGCATGGCGGCGATGGAGAGCCCCTGGCAACATGTGGATTTGTTCATTCAGATCCCTTTGCATGAGATGAAAACGGGGTGGACCGTCAAGGGCGGAAGACACGTGTAGATGCCAGTGCTGGTAGCCCGCGCCAAGCAACGCCCTGGATGGCGATTGCCAGCATGGCACAGGCAAACAACCTCAGCGAGAAATAAGTTGCGTTCGAGTCGCCACAAGCCGGTTAGTGTTTGCAGTGAGACCTACCCTACCAATGGCGGTATTGTCTTCACGTTGACAGGGTTATAACCACCGCAAGCTGTACCGGGGTTTAATCTGTAACGGCAAACCGGCGGAAAACATGTTTCAAAATATGACAAGCACCGGTTTGGTACACATCAACACATGGATGCCGTCAGCATGCTTCCTGTCAATGTCCAACTGTCAACATCGAGCACCTGGCTGCGGACACGTCTTCCTCACCGCCATCTGTGGCAACAGAAATATCCAGCCATGACAGGGCCGCAATATCCGCCATTCTACTGCGCACGCTGCCGGCGCTATTTTATATAGGCAAATCCGCCCCGTTTTCCGCCTGCAGACTAGACTGGAAACAACTGTTCTCTGGTGCCGCAGGTGATCGGACTCCTTATTATCCAGCCTCATCAGCGCCATTGAACCAATCGACTAGATATCAATCAGTTAAATATTTATTAAACATGGATTGTCGGCACAACAAATAAACCGGGGGCAACCTCGAAATACCCCCTACACTCTGAACTCAGTCTATTTATTACCGTACAACCCGCTTGCTGGGCAGTCCTTCACGTCAGACAAGCACGGTTGTGTGCTCATCCCTCGTTGGAGTCATACCAGAATGGAAAATAACGATCTGTCCATCGTCGAAAAGCGATTGGTTGCACGGTTCCTGGATATGTTCATCAAGTTCGGCCTGATCCTGGCGTTGGGCTCTTTCTGCTTCACCGTGTTCTCCCCCTTCATGAACATGATGTTGTGGGCCCTGATCCTGGCCGTCACCCTCTACCCTCTCCACCAACGCTTTGCCGTGCGGCTGGGGGGAAAACAGGGGCGGGCCTCCACCCTGCTGGTCTTGCTCGGCATCCTGCTGATCGTGGCTCCCACCGTGGCCATGCTGAGCTCCCTGGGTGACAGCGTCAGCGCCCTGATGGAGCGAATGGACAGCAACACCCTGCAGATCCCGGCGCCTTCCGCCGACATCGCCAGCCTCCCGCTGATCGGCACCAAGCTCCACGCCCTCTGGCTGAAGGCATCGGTGGACTTGCCCAGCCTCCTCATCAGCTACAAGCCGCAACTCGGCGATCTCGCCAAGCAGGTGGTCGGCATGCTGGCCAGCATGGGGGGTGGACTGCTGGGTTTCGTCGTCTCCTTCATCGTGGCCGGCATCATGATGGCCTGGGGAGCTTCGGGCGCCCTGAGCGCCGATCGCATCGCCATGCGCATCACGGATGAACGCAAGGGATTGTCGCTGACCAAGTTGTGCACCAGCACCATCCGGGCCGTGGCCATGGGGGTCATCGGGGTGGCCTTCATCCAGGCCCTGCTGGCAGGGATCGTCATGATGCTGGCAGGGATCCCGGCGGTCGGCATCTTCTTCGTCCTGGCGCTGATCCTCGGTATCGCCCAGGTGCCCGTGATCCTGGTAACGGGGCCCGCCATCGCCTACATGTGGAGCGCAGGCGATCACGGCACCCTGCTGAACATCTTCTACAGCGTCCTGCTGATCGTCGCCGGCATGGCCGACAACGTGCTCAAACCGCTGCTGCTCGGGCGCGGGGTCGATGCGCCCATGCCGGTAGTATTGCTGGGCGCCCTTGGCGGCATGGCCACCAGCGGCATCCTCGGCATGTTCATCGGGGCCACCCTGCTCTCCATCGGTTATCGCATCTTCATGGCCTGGGTCAACGAAGGTCTGGCTACTGCGGAAAAATAGCCCCATGGCCGCCCAACGTCATACCATGCGTCCTCTGCTTACGGGGGGCGCATGCCTGCTGTTGAGTGCCTGCACCCTGCTTGGCCCTGACTATCAGGCCCCCCGCGTCGAGGAGATGGCCGGCTGGCACCCCGCCAGCACGGGCCAGCAGATATCTTCGGCCACCGACTATCGCCAGTGGTGGACCCGGTTGCACGACCCCGTGCTGAGCACGCTGGTGGAAGAGGCGTTCATCAAGAACCCGGATGTGCGGATAGCGGGGCTGCGGATCCTCGAGGCCCGGGCCCAGCTCGGCATCGCCGAGAGCCTGCTCGGCCCCCAGGCCACCATCGGCACCGCCGAGCTGCTGCAGGCGGGCCAGACCCGCAACGGCCACAGCAGCTCGGGTAGCAGCTATGGCGCCGGCTTCAACCTCGGTTGGGAACTCGACTTCTGGGGCAAGTTCCAGCGCGGGATCGAGGCGGCGGATGCCAACTACTTCGCCACCCTGGCGCAATATGATGACATCCAGGTCCTGCTGGCGGCCCAGGTGGCCCAGCTCTATGTGAGCATTCGCACCGTCGAGGCCAGACTGCAGATCGCTCGCGAGAATGCCCGCATCCAGCAGCGCAGCCTGGAGATCACCGAGCGGCTGTTCAAGAGCGGCAACAGCGCCGAACTGGACGTGCAGCAGGCCAAGACCCAGTACCTGGGCACCCTCTCCGGCATTCCGCAGCTCGAAACCAGCCTGCGCCAGAGCCAGAATGCTCTTTCGACCCTGCTCGCCAGAGCCCCAGGGCCCCTGCCCGAGATGAATGCCGATACCGGCAAGATCCCCCGGGGCGAGCTGACGCTGGTCACCGAACTGCCGGCCGATCTGCTGCGCCGTCGCCCCGATGTGCGGGTGGCGGAGCGACAGCTGGCCGCCCAGTCGGCACTGATCGGCGTGGCCGAGAGCGAACTCTACCCCTCCATCACCCTGCTCGGTACTCTGGGCATCAGCGCCACCAGCGGGGAGAGCGGCACCTTCTCCTGGGCCGCCGGGCCGTCGCTGAGCTGGAACCTGCTCGATCAGGGGCGGCTCGGCAACCAGATCCTGGTGCAGGACGCCCGCTTCCAGCAGTTGCACGAACGCTATCGCGACAGCGTGTTCAAGGCGGCACGCGAGGTGGACGACGCGGCCGTGGCCTACGCCAACGGCCAGGACGAGATCGCCCTGCTGACCCAGACTGGCGAGGCCGCCCGCCGCTCCCTCAACATCGCCAACACCCAGTATCGCGAGGGGATGGCGGACTTCCAGCGGGTACTCGACTCCCAGCGCGCCCTGTTCAATCAGCAAGAGCGGCTGGTCAACAGCCGTGGCGCCCGGATGCGCGATCTCATCACCCTCTACAAGGCACTGGGTGGCGGTTGGGAACAGGGGCGAGAACGCCCTCTGGTCACCCCGGCAGTGGAAGCCCGCTTGCGCCAGCGCGCCGACTGGGCCCCGCTGCTCGACGCCGCCCAACCCTCATCCTCTGCCCGAAAGGTAACCTCGAATGACTGACAGCTCCGCTTCCCCCGGCCAGGCCAGCCGCCGCGCCACGCTCGGCTTGCTGGTACTCATCCTCCTGCTGCTCATCTGGTATCTGCTGGCTGACCGGCTGACCCCCTACAGCTCCCAGGCTCGCGTGCAGGCCTTCGTGGTTCCCGTCGCCGCCGAGGTATCCGGCCAGATCAAGCAGGTATATGTACGCGACAATCAGGACGTGGAAGCCGGCGCCCCCTTGTTCGAGATCGATGCCGAACCCTATGACATCGCGCTGGCCAAGGCGCGCTCCGATTACCAGACGGTGTTGAGCGGTGTCAGAGCAAATAGCGAAGGGGTCAAGGCGGCCGAAGCGGCCCTGATGGCCATGCGCACCGCCTACGACAACGCGGCCAAGGACGCCGAGCGGCAGGAGCGGCTCTATCGGGAAGATCCGGGCGCCATCTCGGTGCGTCGCCTCGAGGTGGCCCAGGCCAGCCGCGAGACGGCCAGGAGCCAGGTGGCGGCAGCCCAGGCCGACGTGCGCCGCGCCATCGAGGCCGCCGGGGCGAGCGGCGAGCACAACTCCCAGCTGCTCAGCGCCCGGGCGGCGGTGCACAAGGCAGAGCTGGATCGACAGAACACCCGGGTGGTGGCGCCGGGCCGCGGTCTCATCACGGATCTTCACACTGATGCAGGCCAGTTCATCGGCGCCGGTGCCCCGGCCATGACCCTGATCGCCATCCACGACGTCTGGGTGTCGGCGGATCTGACGGAGAACAACCTCGGCAACATTCACGCCGGTGACAGGGTCGCCATCCTGCTCGACAGCCTGCCCGGCCGCCTGTTCGAGGGGGAGGTTCGCAGCATCGGCTACGGGGTGAGCGACGGCAAGGGTCAACCGGCGGGCACCTTGCCAAGCGTGGACAACAACCGCGACTGGCTGCGCCAGGCTCAGCGCTTCCCGGTCAAGATCGCCTTCAAGGCCGCTGACTTCCCCCCGGTCGAGGCGCTGCGGGTCGGCGGTCAGGCCGACGTGCTGGTCTATACCGGTGGCAGCGCCGGCGGCAGCTGGGTGATGAACCTGCTGGGCTCGCTCCATATCCGGCTGATGAGCCTCTGCTCCTTCCTCTACTGAGGCACCCATGCATAACACCGACAGGGCAGTACTGCGCATTGGCACCGGCATCGCACTGGCAACCCTGATCTGCTACGGGCTGGCGCTGCCCATGCCGCATCTCGGGGTCATCATGGCCTGGGTGGTGCTGTGTCGCCCCGGCGAGCCGCTCAGCCTTGGCAAAGGGTTGCTGGGTGGCGCCCTGCTGCTGGCCGTGATGGTCGGCGGCGTGTTGCTGGTGCCCCTGCTGACCCACTATGCGCTGGCGGCAGTGCTGCTCGTCGCACTGCTGCTCCATGGTCTGATGCAACAAGCGCTGACGGGCAAGGGAGCGGCCGCCATGCTGCTCATCATGGCCATCACTGTGATCCCGGTGGCCGGCCTCATCGAGCAGGCGCTTGCCATCGCCCTTGCCCAGCTGATGGCGCTGGGGATCCTGATAGGCACCCTGGTCAACCGGCTGGCCCACAGCCTGTTCCCGCCCCAGCCGGTGACGGGAACCCAGACCAGGGCCACGCCTCAGCGCCCCGAACGTCCCGAGCGACTCGCGCTACGGGCCGTGGCCATCGTGCTGCCGGTGTGGCTGCTGGCGCTCGGCAATCCGGCCTTCTATATCCCGGCAGTGATGAAGACGGTGATGCTGGCCCAGCAGAGCAGCTCGCTCACTGCCAAAGAGGCAGGCAAGGAGCTGGTGCTGTCGACCCTGACAGGCGCCCTGCTGGCGTTCCTGCTCTGGCAGGGGCTCGGCCTCTGGCCCTCGCTGTTGATGCTGGTGCTGCTGCTGGCCTTGATGACGCTCTGGCTGGCACGACGGCTGGTGCGGCTGGTGCCAAGTCGCTTTCCGCCCTCGTTCTGGAGCAACGCCTGGATCACCGCGCTGATCCTGTTTGGTCCGGCGATCGAGGACAGTGCCACCGGCAAGGATGTCTGGCTGGCAGCCGCGATGCGCTGCGGCCTCTATCTGTTGGTGGCCGGCTACGGCTGGCTCTGTATCTGGCTGCTTGAACAGTGCTGGCCCGTCGGCCGGCCACTGGCACAAGCATCGATAGGAGAGTGATATGTTTTCCATTTTTCTGGTCGGCATCCCGGTGATCCTGGCCAACATGCTGCTGCAATCCCTGATGTCCGTCTGGTGTATCCGCTTCTACGTCAAGCGGTTCAGCGAACGGGAAGGCATGCTGGCCGGGGTGCTGGCGCTGTTTGGCATCATCACCCTGGTGATGCTGGGCAACCTGGTGCAGATCGGCATCTGGGGCGCCCTGTTCCTGTGGCTGGGCGAGTTCAACACGCTGCAGGAGGCCGTCTATCACTCGGGTGTCAATTTCGCCACCCTGGGCTATGGCGACATCGTCATGAGTGCGCAGTGGAAGCTGCTCGGGCCGCTCGAGGCGGTCAATGGCGCCCTGATGATAGGCCTCTCCGGTGCCTGCATGCTGGCGATCCTGCAACACCATGTTCGCAAGCAACTGGGCAACACGCCGCACTAGCCATCCATCCGTTAAGCAATGAAAACAAAAAGGCCACTCTCTGGAGTGGCCTTTGGCTGACATTGCCTCTTATGCCCTCCTCGGGCCAACGCTATTCGGCGGTGGCCATCTGCCAGGTCTTGAAGCCGCCGGAGAGGTTCTTGACCTTGAAGCCGTGCTGGCTCAACAGGCGACAGGCCACGTGACCGCGCAAACCCACCTGGCAGCTGATGAGCAGCTCTTTATATTTGGGCAGCTCGTGAAGGCGGCCGCGCAGCTCATCAAGGGGGATGTGCAAGGCGCCCGGAATGCGACCCAGCTTGTCGAGTTCAGGGCCATTGCGCACATCCAGCACCTGCTGATGGGGGTGACGGGCCTCAACTTCCGCTGCGTGGCAGAGCAGGGTATCCCCCTTCAAGTGGTTGCTGGCCACGAAGCCGGCCATGTTGATCACGTCCTTGGCCGAGCCGAAGGGCGGCGCGTAAGTCAGCTCCAGATCCTGCAGATCAAACACGGTAAGACCGGCGCGCTGGGCCACCGCCAGCACGTCGATGCGCTTGTCGACCCCGTCCTTGCCGATGGCCTGGGCGCCGTAAATCTTGCCATCGGGGGCAAACAGCAGCTTGAGGCTGACCGGGTGGGCGCCGGGGTAGTAACCGGCGTGGCTGCCCGGGTGGACATAAGCCTTCTCAAACGGCAGCCCCAGCTGCAGCAACCGCTTCTCGCTCAGGCCGGTGCTGGCTACCGCCAGATCGAACAGCTTGCAGATGGCGGTGCCCTGAGTCTTCTTGTAGGTTTCGCTGCGCCCCAGCATGTTGTCGGCGGCGATGCGCCCCTGCCGGTTGGCGGGGCCCGCCAGCGGGATCAACACAGACTCACCGGTAACGAAGTCGGTCTCCTCCACCGCATCCCCCACCGCATAGATGAAGGGATCCGAGCTGCGCATGCCCGCGTCCACCTTGATACCACCGCGCGGCCCCAGCTCCAGCCCCGCCTTGGCGGCGAGCAGGGTCTCGGGCTTGACGCCGATGGCGAGGAGCAGCAGGCCGGTATCGAGCCGGGAGCCATCGCTCAAGGTCAGCCGCAGTCCGCCCCGCTGCGCAGTCGCCACCGCCGAGGTCTTCTCGGCTGGCACATCCAGGCTCTCGATGGCAGAGAGGCCGGTGCGCAAACGCAGATCGATCCCCTCCTCCCGGATGCGGGCATGGAGCATGTTAGCCATCTCTTTATCCACCGGCGCCATCACCTGATCGGAGAGCTCCAGCAGGGTTACTGTCAGCTTGCGCTGGTGCAGCGCCTCCATCATCTCCAGCCCGATGAAACCGCCCCCCACCACGGTGACATGGCGCGGCTGATCGTGCGCCAGCGCCGCCAGAATGCGATCCATGTCGGGAATATTGCGCAAGGTGTGCACACCCGGGCTGTCGATACCGGGGAACGGAGGCCGGATGGGGGCCGCACCCGGGCTCAGCAGCAGCACGTCATAGGCTTCACGGCGCTCTTCGCCGGTCAGCAGATTGCGCACCAGCAGGTTCTTGCCGGCCTTGTCTATCTCGATGACGTCGTGAAAGACCCGCACATCCACGTTGAAGCGGCGTTTGAAGCTCTGAGGGGTCTGCAACAGCAGGGCATCCCGGTTGGGGATATCGCCCCCGATGTGATAAGGCAGCCCGCAGTTGGCGAAACTGACGAACTCGCCCCGCTCGAACATCACAATTTCCGCTTCTTCGCTCAGACGGCGGGCTCTGGCCGCCGCAGAGGCACCACCGGCCACACCGCCTACAATCAGGATCCGTTTCATCAGCAAGACTCCAGTCAACGACAGATTGCCATTAAATTAGTATTTTCTAATTTAGAATTCAATGAAATTTTGTTTGTACCGATTTTGCAGTATTCTTGCCACCCGACAGTCGTTCAACAGGATGTTATCAGTTCATGTCGTCAACCGCGCTCAGTCACCTTTCTTCTGCCAGCCAGACACCGCTGTTCTTTCGTCTGGACGTGCGCAGCCAGCGGCTGGTCGCCCTGACCGATGTGATGCAAACCCCGCTCTACTGGCTCGATGAGCCCAGAGGCCCCTGGCCGGCCCAGTTGCCGGATGCGCTGCGCCTGCCCATCGAGCAGGCGCTCACCAGCGGCCAAGGCGGCAAGCTGGTGCTGCGCTTTGCCGGCCAGCAGTGGCACGTCGCCCTCTCCCATGAGCAGGATGCCTTCTGGCTCATCTGCCTGCAGACCCTGCGCCAGGAGCCAGTGGCCGATCTGGCGCTGCACCTGCCGCGCCTGAGCCAGATGGCGAGCCAGCAGCAGTTTGCCGCCATGCTGGAGACCCTCAAGGAGAGCCTGGCGGCCGATCGCCTCATCCTCTGGCACTATCAGGCCAACGGGCCCCTCGGCAGCGAACAGCTGACCCCGGTCTTCACCCTGGGGGCCGACGAAGTGGCCGCCATTCGCGGCGACAGCCGCTACATCCGCGCCCTGCGCACCCGCAAGTCCCTGAGCTTTTCGGAGGCGGCGCACCAGCCCATGCTGAGCCAGCACTACTATCTGGCCAATGCGGGGGTGAGCTCACGCCTC
The DNA here is from genome assembly GCF_049860615.1 of Aeromonas sp. FL131. NCBI lineage: Bacteria > Pseudomonadati > Pseudomonadota > Gammaproteobacteria > Aeromonadales > Aeromonadaceae > Aeromonas > Aeromonas sp. FL131. The sequence goes on along the minus strand of NZ_CP187595.1, from coordinate 1,202,047 downwards.
GACGGCGCGTTGCTGGAGCAGGAAAAACTCATCGGCGTGCTGAGCCTCGAATACCTCAACGCCACCCCCCTCAGCGAGGAGATGCTGCAACTGGTGCGTCACAGCGCCCAGTTGCTCGGCCACTGGCAACCGCTCCCTGAACCTGTGCACAACCCTGTGCTGGCCCTGCCGGCCGAGCTCACCCTGCTGACCGGCATCGCCTATTGCCGCGCGCTGGTGCGCTGGGGCATGAGCGTCAGCGGCGCCCGCATCGGCTGGATCGGCGAGTACCAGCCCCGCGGCCAGGAGCTGTGGATGATCCCGCGCTGCGTGCTGGAGGGGGAGACCTTCTCGGTGCTCAAACCCATCCAGATGGACCCGGGCCCCGGCCAGGAGCTGTTCCAGCACGGCCAGGCGGTCTATGTGGAAGACCTGCCCCTGCGCTATCCCCAGGCCAGCCAGCTGCTGGCACTCAATGCCCCCGTCTATGTCGGCATTCCGCTGCACGGCCAGCACGGTGCCCCCATCGGCCAGCTCACCCTGCTGCTCGACACGCCGCTGGCCGACCCCATGCCGCTGCTCGATGCTCTCAGCAGCCAGCACGAACGGGCCGCCGTCGAACTGCAGCGGCTGGCCGCCGACGAAGCCTTGCGGCTGGCCGAGGTGGCCTTCAACACCCACGACGGCCTGCTGGTGATGGATCACAAGGGGATCATCCTCAAGGTCAACAACTCCTTTACCCGCATCACCGGCTTTGCCGACGATGAGATGATCGGCCAGCATATCGTCCAGCTCAGGCCCACCTACTATGGCGATCACCTGAAGCAGGATGTGCGCCAGGCGGTGGCGGCCCAGGAGTTCTGGATGGGGGAAGAGCGCTGCCTGCACAAGGATGGCCACCTGTTCCCGGTGCGCTTGATGGTGAGCGGGGTGCAGGACGAGCACGGCGAGATCAGCCACTACGTCTGCAGCTTCTACGACATCAGCAAGGAGAAGGAGGCGGCACGCCACATCGAGCAGCTCGCCTATTACGACGATCTGTGCGGCCTCTACAACCGCCGCAGCCTCAACGACATCATGCAGCGTACTCTGCAGGAGGCCAGCGGCCAGTGGGGCGCCCTGCTGCTGGTGGATCTGGACAACTTCAAGTCGATCAACGACTCCCTAGGCCATGCCTGCGGCGATCTGTTGCTGCAGGCGGTGGTGGAGCGGCTCAAGGGGCTGCCGCAGGACAACCTGGTGCTGGCCCGCATCTCGGGGGACGAATTCGCCCTGCTGTTCACCGCCTTGGGCCAGGGATATGTCACCGCCAAGATCCTGGCCGAGCACTTCGCCCGCGAGCTGATGGGGCTGTTTCGCATTCCGTTCGACATAGAGGATCACAAGCTGCACTGCAGCGCCTCGGTGGGGATCAGCCTCTTCTCCAGCGAGGACAAGGATCACCTGGTGCTGATGCAGCAGGCCGACACCGCCACCCACATGGCCAAGCGATCCGGCCAGGGCAACTATGTGTTCTTCAGCGAAGCGATGGCGGAGAAGGAGAAGAGCAAGCTGGCGCTCAACAACCAGCTGCGCGACGCCCTGCGCCACCACGAGCTGCAGCTGCACTATCAGCCGCAATACCGGGTCGACAACGGCGCACTGTCCGGCATCGAGGCGCTGCTGCGCTGGCAGCGCAGCGATGGCAGCATGGTGCCACCGGCGGAGTTCATTCCCATCGCCGAGGAGACCAGCCTCATCCAGGATATCGGCTACTGGGTGATGAAGACCGCCTGCGCCCAGTACAGCTTCTGGCTCAACCGCGGGCTGGCCATTCCCCATCTGTCGGTCAACGTCAGCGCCCGCCAGTTCCACACCGTCGGCTTCGTGCAGCAAGTGGAATACATACTGCGCGATACCGGGGTGCCCCCCTCCCGCCTGCTGCTGGAGGTGACCGAATCCGTGGTACTGGAAAACCGGCTGGAGAGCATCGCCAGAATGCGCCAGCTCAAGGAGCTCGGCATCCTGCTCTCCATCGATGATTTCGGCACCGGCTACTCGTCGCTAGCCTATCTGCGCGACCTGCCAGCGGACGAGGTGAAGCTCGACAGAAGCTTCATCCAGACCCTGGTACACAGCGAACAGGACAAGGCCATCGTCAAGGCAATCTTGGAACTGGCCAAGGTTTTTCGTTTTACCGTCACCGCCGAAGGGGTGGAGGATGAAGAGCAGCTCGCCATCCTCAAATCCCTCGGATGCCAGCATTATCAAGGCTTCCTGACCAGCCGACCGCTCACCGCCAAAGCCCTCGAGAGCCTGCTGGGTGCCGCGGTACCGGGCTAAACATGTAGGATTTATAGGGCTTTATGTAATAAAATAACGGCCTGCTCGAATCATTGGAGTCGTCTATGTCTGTCATTAATCGGATCCCCGCTGTCGAAGTCAGCGCCACCGCCGCTGAAACCAGTGTGACCGCCGATGCATCCGGGGTCATTGGCCGGATCCATTCCGTTGAAACCTGCGGCACCGTCGATGGCCCCGGAATACGCTTCATCGTGTTCATGCAGGGCTGCCTGATGCGCTGCAAGTACTGCCACAACCGCGACACCTGGGACACCCAGGGCGGCCGCGAGGTGACAGTGCCGGAGTTGATGAGCGACATCACCAGCTATCGTCACTTCATGAATGCCTCGGGCGGCGGCGTCACCGCCTCCGGTGGCGAAGCCATGCTGCAGCAAAATTTCATCGCCGAACTGTTCGCCGCCTGCAAGGAGAAGGGCATCCACACCTGCCTCGACACCAACGGCTTCGTGCGCCACTACGACGAGCAGCTCGACAAGGTGCTCGACAATACCGATCTGGTGCTGCTCGACATCAAGCAGATCAACGACGACAAGCACATTCCGCTGACCCACGTCAGCAACAAGTACACCCTGGAGTTTGCCCGCTATCTGGCCGCCAAGGGCAAGACCATGTGGATCCGCTACGTGGTGGTGCCGACCTGGTCGGACGACGACGAGAGCGCCGAAGGGCTCGGCCAGTTCATTGCCGAACTGGGCGAGTGCGTCGAGAAGGTGGAGCTGCTGCCCTACCACGAACTTGGCAAGCACAAGTGGGACGTACTGGGCGACACCTATGATCTCAACGGGATCAAACCGCCCAGCAAGGAGACCATGGACCGCGTCCAGGGCATCCTCGCCAAGTACCACAACAACGTAAAATACTGATAGCTCAGGGGCTGGCCGGGAAAACGCCAGCCCCTTTCACATCGGGCTTCGCCCATCTGCATGCCGTCACCGGACAAGGATCTGCCATGAGTGAAGGACAAGCCGCCGCCCTGCTGCTCTGGGTACTGCTGCTCATATTCAGCCTGCGCGGCACCTTGCTGCGCACCCTCTATCACCATCCGCTCTATCAGCATCTCTGTCTCGGCGGCGCCATCGTGCTGGTACCGCTCTGGACCCTGCGGGCCGGTCTGCACGAAGGATTGGACGTGCACTTTCTCGGTCTCACCAGCCTGACCCTGCTGCTGGGCTGGCGCCTCGCCCTGCTCGCCCCCTGCCTCACCCTGCTGGTGCTAAGCTATTTTGGCGTCATCCCGCTGGCCGAGATCGGCTGGCAGGCCCTCATCGGCGTGGCCCTGCCGGTCGCCACCACCTGGCTGCTGTTTCTGGCCAGCTGGGCCTGGCTGCCGCGCCATCTGTTCGTCTACCTGTTCGTGGTAGCCTTTCTTGGCGGCGCCCTCTCCATCTCGGTCAAGGTGGTGGCCAGCGCCCTCCTGATGGGTCTCAGCGACACCTACCCCTGGTACACCATCAGCGCCGACTACCTCTCCATCTGGCCACTGCTGCTCTTCCCCGAAGCCCTGCTCAACGGTATGACCATGACCCTGCTCGCCATCTACCGCCCCCACTGGGTCAACACCTTCTTCGACCGGGAATACCTGGGCCGCTGAGCAACAGGCAACGACAAAAAAGCCCGCAATTGCGGGCTTTTTTATGGCGTTTACACGGTGCGGGGGCGCAAGTGGGCGTGCCAGCGGGCTTCCCACTTCTTGAACAGCCAGACGATGACGAAGGTCAGCAGCATGTAGAGCAGGCCGGCGGTCAGGAATGCCTCGAACGGGCTGTAGTAGCGGGAGTTGATGATCCGCGCGGCGCCGGTCAGGTCGACGATGGTGATGATGCCCGCCACCGCCGAGCCCTGCAGCATGAAGATCACCTCGTTGCTGTAGGCCGGCAGTGCCCGGCGAAACGAGTTGGGCAAAATGATCCGGGTCAGGGTCTGCCAGCGGGTCATGCCGAAGGCGTTGGCCGCTTCAATCTGCCCCTTGGGCATATTCAGCACGGCGCCGCGCACGATCTCGGCGGTGTAGGCTCCGGTGTTCAGGGTGAACGCCAGCAGGGCGCAGAACCAGGCTTCGGCAAACAGATCCCAGGCGATGCTGTTTTTCAACCACTCCCACTGGGCGGCGCCGTAGTAGATGATGAACAGCTGCACCAGCAGCGGGGTGCCACGAAAGAAGTAGATATAGGCCCAGATCGGCCCCTTGATCAGCCAGTTGCGGCTGTTGCGCAGGATGCCGAGCGGCACCGCCAACATCAGCCCGAGGATCAGGGAAGCCGCCACCAGCAGCACCGTGGTGTAGAGGCCCTGCCAGTAGGTGGGCCATTCGGTGAGAATGATTGAGAAATCCATGGCTTACCTCGTCTTTATCGCATAGTGACGCTCGGCCCATTTCAGTGCCGAGGTGGAGACCGCAGTGAAGATCAGGAAGATCAGGGCCACCGCCATGTAGAAGGTGAAGGGCAGCTGGGTCGAGCCCGCCGCCAGGGACGCTTTGCGCACCATGTCATCGAGCCCGATGATGGAGACCAGCGCCGTGGTTTTCAGCAAGACCAGCCAGTTGTTGCCAAACCCAGGCAGAGCGTGGCGCATCATCTGGGGAAACAGGATCCGCACAAACACCTGGGTTGCCCGCATGCCGAAGGCCCGGGCCGCTTCCAGCTCGCCCTTGTCCACCGCCAGGATGGCGCCGCGGAAGGTCTCGGTCATGTAGGCGCCGAAGATGAAGCCGATGGTGGCCACCCCGGCCGCAAACGGGCTGATGTCGATGTAATCGGGCAGCAGGGAGACCCACTCCTGGTTGGGATTGCTCGCCAGCAGGTAGTTGTTGTAACTCTCGTTGACCCAGGTACAGAGGTTGTTGATGAGCACCTGGCCGCCGAAGAACAGCAGCATCATCAGCACCAGATCGGGGATGCCGCGAATGACGGTGGTGTAGGCGGTGGCAAAACCGCGGGCCCATTTGTAGGGGGATAGCTTGGCCAGCGCCCCCAGCATGCCGAGCACCAGTGCCAGCAGCAGGGAGGCCAGCGCCACTTCCAGGGTGACCCAGGCCCCCTCCAGCAGGGAGGTTTCGTATCCTTTCAAATCAAACATATGCGGCTCCATTGCAACTCATTGAGCGGGATCTCCCGTCCCAATATCCTTTCAAACCAAACACATGCAGCTCCATTGCAACTAAGCGGGCCCATCGCTCCCTTGCGAGAGACAACGGGCCCGATGACTACAGACGAGGGTCAACCTGTCGTGATGATTCGCCGCAATTGCGCCGGCGGCTACCGGGGTAGCGCGCCTTCGGGGTTACTCGCCGTACACGTCGAAGTCGAAGTACTTGTCGTTGATCGCCTTGTACTTGCCGTTGGCACGCAGCGCCAGGATGGCGGCGTTGAATTTCTCTTTCAGATCCTTGTCGGCCTTGCGCACAGCGATGCCGGCACCCTCGCCAAACCACTTGGGATCGGTCAGTTTCGGGCCGATGAACTCGAACGCATCGCCACCCTCTTTCTTGAGCAGGCCGTCGCTGATGGCGGCGGAGTCGGCCATCACGTAGTCAACCCGGCCGGATTTCAGATCAAGATAGGCCTCGTCTGCGGTGCCATAACGCTTGATGGTGGCGTTGGGGAAGTTGTCGGTGATGTAGGTGTCCATGGAGGTGGCGCGCTGCACGGCCACTGTCTTGCCACTCATGAACTCCTTGTCGAGCTTGATCTCGGTGCCCTTCTTGGCGGCGAAGCGGGCCGGAATGTGCTGGTACTTCTGGGTGAAGTCCACCTTCTTCTTGCGCTCTTCGGTGATGTCCATGGTGGCGATGATGGCGTCATATTTGCGCGACAGCAGCGCCGGAATGATGCCGTCCCAGTCCTGCTTGATCAGGGTACACTTCACCTTCATCTCCTCGCACAGGGCGTTGGCGATGTCGATGTCGAAACCTTTCACCTCGCCGCTCGGCTCGGTCCAGGAGAAGGGGGGGTAAGCACCTTCCACCCCGATCCGCACCTCTTTCCACTCCTTGGCCATCAGGCTGCCGGAAGACAGGGCAGTGACTATGGCGGTCGCCAGCATCAGCTTGTTCATGTATCTCTCCTTGATAAAATCATCGACTGTTGCAATTGCAGATTATTGGGGATCAGCCCCGGCCATCAATAGATGGAGGAGATGAATTGCTTGAACCGTTCGGACTTGGGATGGGCGAAGATCTCCTTGGGATTGCCCTCCTCCTCCACACGGCCCTGATGCAAAAACATTACCTTGTTCGACACATCGCGGGCAAACGACATCTCATGGGTCACCACCAGCATGGTGCGCCCCTCTTCGGCCAACTCGCGCATCAGGCCGAGCACTTCCCCCACCAGCTCGGGATCGAGCGCCGAGGTGGGTTCGTCAAACAGCATCACCTCGGGCTCCACCGCCAGCGCCCTGGCAATGGCCGCCCGCTGCTGCTGGCCGCCGGAGAGGTGACCTGGGTAGTAGTCGCGCCGCTCCCACAGTCCCACCCGGTTGAGCAGGTGTTCCGCCTTGGCCATCGCCTCGGCGCGGGGCACCTTGAGCACCTGGATCGGCACCTCGATGATGTTCTGCATGATGGTCATGTGGGACCAGAGATTGAAGCTTTGAAACACCATGGCCAAGCGGCTGCGAATGCGCTCCACCTGGCGCACGTCCTCCGGCAACCGTTCACCGGCCCGGTTGGTTTTCATGCGAATAAGTTCGCCATGGAGGGAAACCGTGCCGGAAGAGGGTGTTTCCAGCAGATTGATACAGCGAAGAAAGGTCGACTTCCCCGAACCGGAGGAGCCGATAAGGGAGATGACATCCCCCTTGTGGGCGGTCATATCGATGCCCTTGAGCACTTCGTGGGTGCCGAAATACTTGTGCAGATCACGAACTTCCAGTGCGGCAACGTCGCTCATCCATTACAACCTTGTCTGTCCCTAGACGCCGCTGGGGCGTAACTCACGCCATCGCTTATTTAACAAAAAGTTAACCGATGGCAACCTTCAGCGAAAATATCACTCGGATAGTTAAAAAACAATACAGAACCGAGGTCTTTGGTGTTTTGTCTGTATTTTTATTGGCCAAACAGGTATTTTTCAGCACTTTGTCTGCATAAAACGCTAATTCACCCTGCCTGACGACACCGCCTTTTTATACCCACAGCGCAAGGCTGGCAAGAAGATTCCTACGTTTTGGCCGCAAGCTATCCAGATTGACTTTATTCAACCATGCAGTACACGCATCCTGTTGAAAAATGGGCCTGTCAGACCCCATTCTGGCTGCACCAGAATGGGCCGGCGCCCCAACAGCGGGCCACATTTCGCACCAAAAACATAACATATTGATAAAAAAGCTCCGGATGGAGCAGGCAAACACACAAATATGTGACACAGGCCCAATAAGTGATGATAAGGTGTCATTTTTGTCAGTTTTTGTGATCGAGGCCCCGATGTTGCTCAATGTGTTGCTGATCCTGCTGCCGCTGGTAATCGGCTATCTGGTACCCCTCTCCTCTGCCCGTTTGATCAAGCTGGTCAATCAATCGCTGGGCAAGATGGTCTATCTCATTTTGTTCCTGATGGGGCTGGGGCTCGCCTACGTGGAGAACCTGGGCAGCAATCTGGCGGTGATCTTCAAGGTGGCCGGGGTGATGCTCGCCGCCATTACCCTGTGCAACCTGCTGGCCCTCTGGTGGCTGGACAGGCGCTCGCCCCCCACCCACGAGGCCAGCGACGGCCCGATGCCGAGCAAACTGCACCTGCTATGGGAGTCTCTGCAGCTCTGTTTCGTGGTGCTGGGCGGCGTCTTGCTGGGGCTGCTGGTCGACCTGCGCGCGCTGCCCATCGACAAATGGAGTGAGTGGGCACTGATGTTGTTGCTGTTTCTCATCGGGGTGCAGATGCGCAACTCCGGCATGCGGCTGCGCCAGATCCTGCTCAACCCCTGGGGCATGAAGATCGCCGCCACCGTCATCTTCAGCAGCTGGCTGGGCAGCCTGCTGGCCGCCCAGCTGCTCGGCATGCCGCTAACCCACGGCCTGGCCCTGAGTTCCAGCTTCGGCTGGTATTCGCTCTCCGGCATCCTGGTGGCCGACAAGCTGGGCCCGGTGCTGGGCTCCGCCGCCTTCATCAACGATCTGGGGCGCGAGCTCATCGCCATCCTGATCATTCCGATGCTGATGCGCCGCCACCCCTCCGCCGCCATCGGCTATGGCGGTGCCACCGCCCTCGACTTCACCCTGCCGGTCATCCAGAAATCCGGCGGCATCCAGGTGGTGCCGGTGGCCATCGTCTCCGGCTTTATCCTGAGCCTGCTCGGCCCTATCCTGATCCTGGGCTTCCTCGCCATCTGATTGCCCCTGAGCCACCCACCGCCAACAACGACAAGCCCGGCACTGCTGCCGGGCTTGTCGTTTAAAAGAGGGGGAACCGGGCGTGACAGCCCCCGCCGTCAACTAACGGCCTTCAGGTGCGCCAGCGGCCGCCGCTCATCACCCGCTCGATGGTAAGCGTATCGGGGTCGATCAGCAGCAGATCCGCATCCTGCCCCACCGCCAGCGTGCCCTTGGTCGCCAGCCCCAGCGCCCTGGCCGGATTGGCCGTCACCGCCGCCAGCGCCACCTCCAGCGCGACCCCCTTGCCGCAACTCTCCACCAGCGCCTGCCACAGACTGCCTATCTGACCGCAGCGCAGCTCGATGAGACGCCCCTCGCCATCGAAGCGCGGCAGGCTGGCGTTGGCGTCCGAGCTGAAGCTGATACGATCGGCGGGCACCCCGGCCGCCAGCAGCTCCACCAGGGCGTCGGCCGCCAGCCGCTCACCATCGTCCAGCAAGTCCGGGAAGCTCGAGGTGGTGAGATCGACCCAGCCGCCGGCCCGCCCCCACTCGATGGCCTCGGCAAACAGCCAGGGGTTGCGGTTGCAGTGAGTGGGATAGAGCTGGCGCAGCGGGATGTCAGTGCCATCGCGCAAAGCCCGCAGCGGCGCCAGCGCCCCGCGCCCGTCCCCCAGATGAAAGAAGCTGACCCCGCTCTTGCCGGCGAGCAGCCCGGCCACCCGCGCCTCGCTCACCAGCCGGGCCAGCTCGTCGTGGGTCGGCGCGCTGGATCTGTGATCGCTGATGGCCACCTCCCCCACCCCCAGTACCTCGGGAATGAGCATGATGTCGGACTCCACCGTGCCGGTGAGGGTCTTGACCGGCAGATGGTAGGAGCCGGTATACATGAAGGCGCTCACCCCGGCGGCGCGAAACTCGCGCACCTTGCCGAGCACCTGGGCCGGGCTGCGGGTCAGGCTGTCGGTACCGAGCGCCGCCACCAGGGTGGTGACCCCTGCGCTCAGCGCCTCCCTTGCCGCCAGCTCCGGGGTGCGAAAACCAAAGCCCCCCTCGCCACCACCGCCGGTGATGTGGGCCAGCGGATCCACCAGCCCGGGCACCAGATAGCGGCCGCGGCCATCCACCCGCGTCAGTGGCCAGTCGGCGGGGACTGACAAGCCCCGGCCGAGCCAGGCAATGCGGCCATCGGCCACCAGCAGATCCTGGCGGCCCAGCGCAGTCGGGCCATAGAGTTCGGCGCCCTCGATCAGGGTCAACATGTGCATGCTCCTCGTGATGATGATGGGCGCCACAAAGCGCCAGCCATGCTGCACTCTACCCAGCCGGCGGTCATGGTGGGAAGCACTTCCGCACGGCCAAGCGCCCGTTCCCGTAGGCAATGGCCGCCGGATCCGCTAGGCTCAGCGACAATCCCCCTGGCTGACGTCACCCTTCATGAACTATCTCGCTCACCTGCATCTGGCAGCCCATACCCACAGCTCCCTCACCGGCAACCTGCTGGGGGATTTCGTCAAGGGCGCCCTGCCAAGCGCGCTCGGCACCGAACTCGACGAGGGGATCTGGCTGCACCGCAAGATAGACGCCTTCACCGACAGTCACCCCGAACACAGGGCGGCAGTGGCCTGCTTCGAGGCCCCCTGGCGCCGCTTTGGCGGCATCCTGGTGGACATGCTCTACGATCATTGGCTCAGTCTGCACTGGCCGCAGTTTCATGACGAGGCCCTGCCCCGCTTCCTGCAGCAGAGTTACCGGCACCTGCTGGTGGATGCGGACCGCCTGCCGGATGGGTTGCCGCTGCCCCTCCGACGGATGGCGGAGCAGGACTGGATCGCCTCCTATCAGCACAAAGAGGGGCTGGCACAGGCCCTCAACGGCATCGGCCGCCGGCTGCGCCGCCCCCTGCCGCTCGGCGATGCGCTGCTCACCCTCAAGGAGGCGCAATGGCATGGGTGCGAGGCGGGCTTTCTGCGCTTCTATCCCCAGCTGATGAGTCACAGCGTGCAGCAGCTGGCCCACTATCGCGAGACTGGCGGCCACACTGGCTTGCGACCATAAAAAAGGCCCCGCGAGGGGCCTTCTACCAACTATTGATCAGGCCCCTGGCGTGGCGGGCAGGAAGGTGAACGCCTTGGCCGGCACAAACTTGTCCGCCGTTTCACCCGCATAGAGCTGACGCTCGGTCAGCGGGAGTTTCTTGACCGGGGCGCCCGCACTCAAGTCCAGCTGGTCCATGCTCACCCAGAAGGTGTTGGGCAGATGGGTCAGCTCGAAGAAGTAGCGGCGATGCTGTTGATCCGACACGCTGCGCCACAGGGTGGTGGAGATGTTGGGTTGATCCGGAGTGCTGATCCCCATGGGCACCGAGACGTTGCGCATCACGCTCATCACACCGGCCACGGCCTCATTGGCCTGATCCGTCTTGGGCAGGGTCTTGATATAAAAAGAGGCCCGAGCGAAACGATCCGCCGAACGGTTGGTGCCCGGCAGCATGGTGAGCCCGCCTATCTCCTCCCAGTACTCGTTGAGTGCCAGCTGCTTGTCGAACACGGGGGAGTTGGTCATCACCTGATAGCGGCGGTCGTGGTGGATCTGCAGCTTGCCATCCACGTACTGGAAAATGGCCGAATCGCCGCTGGCATCCGAGATGGAGAGGTGCAGCTGGCCCGGCTTGCCATCCGGCGTCAGGGTGGTCACTACATAGAACTCGTCCTTCGACAAGGCGGCGACCGCCTCGCTGACGGTGGCAAAATTGTCCAGCACATACTGGGCCCAGAGGGAGATGGAGAGCGTCTTGCGCGGATCCTTGTCACTCGGAGTCACATACTCGGACTCGGTCAGGTAAAGCAGGTTGGCCACCAGCCCCTTCTCGTTCATGCCATCGGCGGTACCCGCGTCAAACCCCGCGGCAACCAGGGAGCCATAGCGCGCATTCCACGTCATGGAGTGCGGCCCGGCCGCACCGCTCCGATCGATGCCACGCGGCAAGGCCCAGAGGTTGGTCGGCATGGCGGCGCGCCAGTCCATGGTGCGGCCGGTCACCACCAGACCGCCATCGCCCTGATAAACGGCGCGGGTGCAGGCATCGGCCAGCGAGCTGACCGACAGGGCCATGGTCAAGGCCAACAGGGTTTTCTGGAACAGGGGGCTGGATTGGCGTTTCATAGGATGCATCACTCAAGGCTGGTGAAAAGGACAGGCTAACGGCTGCCGCTGTATGGGAGCTTAATGAGGATAGTCAGCCGCCCGTCCCCCTCCCACCTCTCGGCGGCCAAGATGTGATCAGGTCGACATAGTGGCTGCAAGATCAGCGAGATACAGCGACATCTGCACTGCCAGCAAGCCCTTGGCCCACCCGCTGTTGCGTCGATTCCAGTCGTGTCATGCCTGGGCTGCGCATCCATAAAAAAACCGGACTCAAGGTCCGGTTTGCACAGAGCAGGCGCGCTGACGCGCGCCTCAGTGGTCTTGCGCCGAAAGCTCACCCTTCTTCTTGCGAATGCTCAGGCCCAGCTCACGGCCGCGCAGGCGGGCGTAATAGATGGTGCCGATGAAGGCGAGCACGGTGAACACCAGCTCCACCACCGCCAGCCACCGCTCCCCCTCATCCGTGGTGATCAGGGTCAGGGCGTGCAGGAAGTAGGGCATCAGCACGAAGTTGCCCCAGGCGTGGGTGTAGGGGTTGCCCTGCACGATCCCCTTGAGCGGGAACAGCAGCGGCACCGTCCAGATCACCGGCAGCAGCCAGGGGTTGAGGTCCGGGTGGGGCGAGAGCCACAGATGCCAGAGGCTGACCCAGCCCAGCAGGCCGAAGAAGCCGACCAGGGTCAGCAGGCGGGCGAAGCGGGTGCTCACTTGAGGATCTCCAGCACCTGCTCGGGCGGACGACCGATGCGGGCCTGGCCGTTCTTGATGACGATGGGCCGTTCGATGAGCTTGGGATACTGGTGCATGGCGCGAATGAGGTCATCGCCGCTCACCTCGCCAAGCCCCAGCTCCTTGTAGAGATCTTCCTTGGTGCGCATCAGCTGACGCGGATCACTGAACCCCAGCTGGCTCAGCAGGGTGCGGATCTCTGCCTCGCTCGGGGCCTGCTCCAGATAGAGCACCACATCCGGGGCGATCCCGTGCTGTTCCAGCAAGGCCAGGGTTTCACGGCTCTTGGAGCAGCGCGGATTGTGGTAGATTTGGGTCTCGCTCATGATAACTCCCTGATTAATCGCAAGATGGGACAAGAAACGGCGCTATTGTAGGGGAAACTGATGGTCAGGGTAAGCGCGAGAGTGCAGGAATTGAAACGAATTTGTTGGCTGATTGTGGCCGGCCTGCTGACGGCCTGCAGCCCGCCCCCCCAGTTCACCGACAGCCAGAACCAGCCGGTGGCTCTGGCCGACTTTGCCGGCAAGCCGCTGTTGGTCAATTACTTCGCCCCCTGGTGTGCCCCCTGCCTGCGGGAGATACCGCTGCTGGAGGCGCTGGCTCGGGAGGGGCAAACTGCCGTGGTGATGGTCAACTATGACCCAGCCACCCCGGCCGAGCTCGCCAAACTGGCCGGGCAGTACCGCATCAAGGTGCCGCTGTTCATCGCCCGGCAGGAGGCGAGCCTCCCCTTCCCCCGCCCCGCCGGGCTGCCCACCAGCTATCTGCTCGATGGCGAGGGCAAGCTCCAGCAGACCCTGGTGGGCGAGCTCACCCCAGCGCGACTCGAGGCCATCAGGGCATCCGTCAAAGCGGTTGGCCACTGACGCCAAAGCCTCTGGCGTTCCCGCCATTCTCTTCGTCATCATAAAACGACAAGGGCGCCCCTGGGGCGCCCTTGTTGTGAGTGAGAGCCGCTGGCCCGTCAGCCCTTGAGACTGTCGAGATCCTTCTTGGCCCGCTCCAGCTCGGTGATGCGCGCCTCCAGCCTGGCCAGGGTCAACTTGTCGTTGGTGGTGCCGCGCGCCACGATCAGCTCGTCGATGGCGGCCTGGTAGTCACCGCGCAGGGAGAGCATCTCGGCCCGTGCCATGTGCAGATCGGTCATCCTGCCCGCCTTGCGATAGGCATCGGAGAGCAGGCTCCAGGCCAGGTTGTTCTCTTCGTGCTCGCGGGCATAGGGGTCGAGAATGGCGATGGACTTCTTGTAGTTGCCCCCTTCCAGATAGGCGTTGCCGAGGTTCACCACCACCACCTCGTTGTCCGGCATGCGGGTGCGGAACTTCTCGAGCCGGGCGATGGCCTGGGCGCTGCGCCCCTTGGCCAAGTCGATGTCGGTGAGGGCATCCACCACGAACAGATCTTCGGGGTGGCGGGTCGCCAGCTCCTGCATCAGGGCATCGGCCTCGTCGGTGCGCTTGAGCTGCAGCAGCGCCAGCGCCTTGCCGTAGGTGGCCGCATCCTTGAGCGGGTAGTCCCCCTTCTGCAGGCGGTTGTCAAAATAGGTGAGCAGGGCCTGCGGGCTCTCGGTGCCAAAACGCACCTGGATGCGCACCTTGGCCAGCCAGAAGTCGAGACTCGGCGGCAGATCCCGGCGACCATAGCTGCCCGCCCGGGCGCGCGCCTCGCTGATCCGGGTCTCCGGCAGCGGGTGCGTCAGCAGCATCTCAGGCGGCTTGCTGGCGTAGCGATACTCGGCCGCCAGCTTCTGGAAGAAGTTGGCCATGCCCATGGGATCGAAGCCGGCATCGTAGAGGGTCTTCATGCCGATCCGGTCCGCTTCGTATTCGTTGTCGCGGGTGTAGTTGATGGCCGACTGCATGGAGAGGCCGAGCGTGGTCTGCAGCGCGGCGATACCTGCGGTGGGGTTGATCACCGCCAGCGCGATGGAGCCCACCAGCCCGGCCAGGGTCATGGCGGAGCTGCTCGCCTGCGCCTCCATGTAGCGGGCGATGTGGCGCTGGGTCACGTGGGTGATTTCGTGGGCCAGTACCGAGGCGAGCTCGCTCTCGCTGTCGGCATAGAGAAACAGGCCGGTGTGCACCTTGACCCGCCCGCCGAGGAAGGCTGCCGCGTTGATGCTGGGGTCGTTGATGAGGAAGAAGGTGAACGGGAAACGCACGCCGTCGGCGTTGGAGAGCAGCCGCTGGCCCAGATCGTCGATGTACTGGCTCAAGACGGGATCATCGATGATCGGCAAGCCGGCCCGGGCAAAGCGCATGAAGGCGTTGCCGTAGCGCACCTCCTGCTCGATGGGCAGAGCGGCCACCCCGGCGGTGCCGATGTCGGGAAGCTGGTTGTTGGCCTGGGCATGGAAAGTGGCACCCATCAGGGAAGCCAGCAGGGGGAGCGATGCCATCAGGGGGGAAAAGCGTGCCACGTTATCTCTATCTCCAATCAGACCCTACCGGGACACCGGCAGAATACCCTTGCCCATCAAGGGCTACAAGCGTTGTTTCGCGCTCTCATCACGGCCATAATAGCCGCCTCACGCGCGATGGAGCCTCCATGGAATACCTCGACCTGACCCCCTGGCGCTGCCCCGAGCCGCTGATCCGGCTCAAGCTCTGGCTGCGTCAGGCCAACGCCGGTCAATCCCTGTCCATCCGGCTGGCCGATGCCGGCTCCCGGCAGGACATTCCCGCCTATCTGCAACGCCAGGGTCATGCCTTCACGCTGCAGGAGGCGCCAGACAATACCCTCTCTTTGCAGTTGGTGGTCGGGGCCCAGCACCACGGCAAGCCCCAGTAACCTAAGGATGTCGCCATGTTAGAAGTCATCAAGCGCTGGTATCAGACCCGTTTCTCCGATCCCGATGCCGTCACCCTGTTCCTGCTGCTGGTGGCCTGTTTCGCCGTGCTCTGGCTGTTCGGTGATCTCTTGGCGCCGCTGCTGGTGGCACTGGTGATGGCCTACCTGCTGGAGTGGCCGGTAAGCCGGCTGCAGCGGGCCGGGCTCTCCCGTACCCTGGCCACCAGCCTCATCCTGCTGCTGTTCATCGCCCTCACCGCCATGGCGTTCCTCGGGCTCATCCCGACCCTGGCGAGCCAGGGGCTGAACCTCGCCAAGGAGTCCCCGGCCATGCTCTCCCATGCCCAGGACTATGTGCGCACCCTGCCGGAGCAGTACCCCGAGCTCATCAACGTCACCCTGGTGGAGACCATCATCGACAACATCCGCCAGCGCATCCTGACCGGGGGCGAGCAGCTGGTGAGCGCCTCGCTCAGCTCCCTCATCAACGTGGTGGCCATCCTCATCTACGCCATCCTGGTGCCGCTGATGGTCTTCTTCATGCTCAAGGACAAGCAGATCCTGATGGGCGGACTACGCCGCTTCCTGCCGCGCAACCGCACCCTGGTCAACCGGGTCTGGGTGGAGATGAACGAGCAGATCCTCAACTACATCCGTGGCAAGGTCATCGAGATCCTGATCGTCGGGGTGATCAGCTATGTGGCCTTCGCCATGCTGGGGCTGCGCTACTCGGTGCTGCTGGCGGTGGCGGTCGGCTTCTCGGTGCTGATCCCCTACATAGGGGCTGCCGCGGTGACGGTACCGGTGGCCATGGTGGCCCTGTTCCAGTGGGGACTGACGCCGGAGTTCACCTGGCTGATGGTGGTCTACACCGTGATTCAGGTGCTCACCGGCAACGTGCTGGAGCCCATCCTCTTCTCCGAGGCGCTCAACCTCCATCCGGTGGCCATCATCATTGCCGTGCTGGTATTCGGCGGCCTGTGGGGATTCTGGGGGGTCTTCTTCGCCATTCCCCTCGCCACCCTGGTCAAAGCGGTGCTCAACGCCTGGCCCAAGCGCGAAGAGCTGCCCGCAGTGAAATAACCAACTACCCATGCAATCGTGACAACGGAGTGTCCATGACCTTTTTGCATCAAATCAGAGCAGCAGGGCTGACGGCCCTGCTGCTCGCGGCCGCCATGCCCGCCCGTGCCGATATCAACCTTGGCGCCATGGATCTGCTCACCAGCGACAGTCCCACCAGCCCGGTGCCACAAGGCTTTGTCGCCGGTGCGGCGCTCATCGGGGGACAAGCCCGCTATGAGGCGCAGGATAATGCCACCTGCGCCATCCCGGGCTTTATCTACTTCGGCAAGCAGTTCATGTTTCTCGGCGATCGGGCGCGTTACTACTTCCACAAGGATGAACATGTCGCCCTGTATGGCTATGGCCGGGTGCGTTTTGGCAATCTGGATCCCGAGGATTCGCCCGCCTTCACCGGCATGGCACAGCGCAAATGGCAGCTGGAAGGCGGGATCGGTGGAAACATCATCACTCCCTACGCCCTGCTGACCGTGCGGGCCAACAGCGACATCACCGGCCGCAGCAAGGGTCAGGAGCTACTGCTGTGGGCCGACTTCCCCATCCAGCGCGACAACCTGCTGATCATGCCGGGGATGGGGGTGATGCTGCGCAGCGACAAGATGGCCAACTACTACTTCGGCGGCATCTCCGAAAGCGAGGCCACCGCCCAGCGCCCGGCCTGGGATACGGGGTCAACCCTCTCCCCCATGGCGGCGCTCATCACCAGCTATCGCTTCAGCCCCAACTGGATTGGCATGTTTGCCATGAACTACGAATTGTATGATCGGGATATTAAAAACAGCCCCATCGTCCAGCACGATGGCGAACTCTATGCAGGATTTGCCCTCGGCTATATCTGGTAACTGTAATTCGCCGTGAGATACGAACAAACAAAAGGGAGCCCTCGGCTCCCTTTTTCACGACCATCGTCAGGCTTACAGCGCAGCCAGAAACGCGCCGAGCTGATCATTGACGAAGGCGGGGTTCTCCAGCGAGGCGATGTGGCCGGCCGCCGGCACCTCCTTGAACGGGCAACCCAGCACCTCGGCCATCAGATAGCCTTCCAGCACAGGCCGCGCCTTGTCCTGACTGCCGGTCATCACCAGCGCAGGAACGCTGATCGCTTCCAGCCACTCGATGCGATCCTCGCGGGTAACGAAGCTGCGGCCCACCGCCACCATGGCGGCTACCTTGTCGGCCGGCCAGGCGGCGAGGCGCGCCTTGAAACCGCTCATCAGGTCGGCATCCGGCTGGTCGGCAAAGAACAGCGGCGCCACCTGCTCGACGATGGGGGCCGGGATGGTGCCGAGCTGCTCGATCATCGCCAGCATGCCGAGGTAGCGCTCGCAGGTGATCTGCGGCTCGAGACCGACGAAGCTGTCCATCAGCACCAGGCCCTTGAGGCGCGCGGGAGCCATGCGTGCCAGCTCGACACCCCACATGCCGCCGATGGAGAGACCCACCAGCACGAACTCATCGATGCCGAGCGCATCGAGCAGCGCCAGATGATCGCGTGCCAGGGTTGCCAGGGTGCAGGCCCCCTCGGGCAGCGCGTCGGAATCGCCGTGGCCCCACAGCTCGGGCACGATGCAGCGATACTGCCCCTTGAGGGCCTCGATTTGCGGCGCCCACATGGCGCTGTCCCACAGGTAGCTGTGACCAAACAACAGTACCGGGCCCTGCCCCTCGTCCAGATAGGCCATCTGGCGGCCCGCGATCTCCATAAATTGCTTCATGTTTTCTCCTGTTTCTGGTGCCGACTATTAACGGGGCGGCAGTGTAGCACGACCCTCTTGGCAGTGACGCCTGCCTGGTGCAATCTGGAAAAGTGTCAATAAGGAGAAGAACATGCCGAAGGACAAGAGCAAGAAACGCCCACGCCTGGACAAGAAGACCTACGAGCACCACCTGGCCCATCTGCAGGAGGAGCTGGTCAAGCTGCAGGAGTGGGTCAAGCAGGAGGGGCTCAAAGTAGTGGTGCTGTTCGAGGGGCGCGACGCCGCCGGCAAGGGGGGCGTCATCAAGGCGATCACCGAGCCCCTCAACCCCCGGGTCTGCCGGGTCACGGCGCTGCCTGCCCCCTCGGATCGCGAGCGCTCCCAGTGGTACTTTCAGCGCTATGTGGCACACCTGCCCGCCGCCGGCGAGATGGTGCTGTTCGACCGCTCCTGGTACAACCGGGCCGGGGTCGAGCGAGTGATGGGCTTTTGCAGCGACAACGAGTATCGCGAGTTTCTGCGCGCCTGCCCCGAGTTCGAGCGGATGCTGATCCGCGCCGGCATCACGGTGATCAAATACTGGTTCTCGGTCAGCGACGAGGAGCAGGAGAAACGGTTCAAGGAGCGGATCAACACCCCCATCAAGCGCTGGAAGTTCAGCCCGATGGACCTGCAGTCCCGCTCGCGCTGGGTGGAGTACTCCCGCGCCAAGGACGACATGTTCACCTACACCGACACCGAAGATTGCCCCTGGTTCGTGGTGGAGGCGGACGACAAGCGCCGCGCCCGCCTCAACTGCATCTCCCACCTGCTGGGCAAGGTGCCCTATGAGGCGATCCACTACGAGCCTATCACCCTGCCCCCCATCAACACCGAGGGTTACGAGCGCCCGCCGCTGGCCAACCAGCACTTCGTGCCCGACATTACCGCCGCACTCGAGGGCTGAGCCCTGCCACCTCACCTGCCGTTCTCGCCAAACGGCAGGCAATAAAAAGCCGGTCTTGCGACCGGCAAAAAGGCATTGAATCTAAAGAAAGGAAAACCTCGGCAGCCGCCCCTGGTCAGGTGCGGATGTATTTGGCCGTGCGCGGGAAGGCTTGCTCCTTGGCATCGAACAGGTAGCAGGCTTCGGCCGGAATGCCGACGCTGTACTGCTGACCGGTGGCCACATCCACGTCTGAGCTGGCCTTGACGGTGAAGTCGTGCCCTGCCACGTCCATGTAGACGAAGGATTCGGCCCCCAGGTGTTCAGCCACCTGCACCACCCCGCTCACCTTGCTGTCGGCATGGGGGTGATCCAGCGGCACCAGGTGCTCGGGACGAATGCCCAGCTCCACCTTGTCGCCGACCGCGCCGCTGCGGGCATCGACCCGGGCACGCACGGTATCGCCGGTGGTCAGCTTGACCACGCACTCCTGCTCGCCAATCTCCACCAGCTCGCCGGCCAGGAAGTTCATCTTGGGCGAACCGATGAAACCGGCCACGAACTTGTTGTCCGGGTTGTGGTAGAGCTCGAGCGGGGTGCCGAACTGCTCCAGGTTGGTGGTCGCCTCGCCCTTGAGCGGGCTCAGCACCACGATGCGGTTGGCCAGCGTCATGGCCTCCACCTGGTCGTGGGTCACGTAGATGATGGTGGAGTTGAGCTCCTTGTGCAGCTTGGCGATCTCGATGCGCATCTTGACCCGCAGGGCGGCATCCAGGTTGGACAGAGGTTCGTCAAACAGGAACACCTGCGGCTGCTGGACGATGGAGCGACCGATGGCGACCCGCTGGCGCTGACCGCCGGAGAGCGCCTTGGGCTTGCGGTCCAGCAGCGGCTCGAGACCCAGGATCTCGGCGGCGCGCATCACCCGCTTGTGGATGTTCTCCTTGTCCATCTTCTTGAGCTTGAGACCAAAGGCCATGTTCTCGTAGATGTTCATGTGCGGATAGAGGGCGTAGGACTGGAACACCATGCCCACGTTGCGTTCTACCGGCGGCACGTCGTTCATGTAACGACCGCCGATGGTCAGCTCGCCGCTGGTGATGTCTTCCAGACCCGCGATCATCCGCAGCAAGGTGGACTTGCCGCAACCGGACGGACCGACGAAGACGATGAACTCCCCTTCCTTGATGGCCAGGTTGATATTGCGCAGGGTGTCCTTGTGAACAGCCGGGTCGTAATTTTTGCGAACGTTGTTGAGTACTACTTCAGCCATGTCGAGCTCCGCTCTTGAATCTTTGCAAATCGTGATGGCGGGGGGAGTCGGCTCCCCCGGCCATGAACCTTAACCTTTCACGCCGCCGGCAGTGAGACCACCTACCAACCAGCGCTGTGCGAGCAGGAAGACAACCGTGATGGGGAAGCCCGACAGCACGGCCGCCGCGGCAAAGTCGCCCCACAGGTAGTTCTGCGGATAGAGGTACTGCTGAGCCCCGACCGCCAGGGTCAGATTGTTCACATCCTGCAGCAGGATGGAGGCCATAGGCACCTCAGTAATGGAACCGATGAAGGCCAGGATGAACACCACCGCCAGGATGGGCACCGACAGGGGCAACAGGATCAGGCGGAATGCCTGCCACGGAGTGGCACCGTCGATGGCCGCCGCTTCCTCCAGGGAGGAGTCGATGGTCTCGAAGTAGCCCTTTATGGTCCAGACGTGCAGGGCGATGCCGCCCATGTAGGCCAGGATCAGGCCGCCGTGGGTGTTGAGACCCAGCCAGGGGATGTAGTCACCAATCTTGTTGAAGAGCGCATAGATGGCCACCAGTGCCAGCACCGCCGGGAACATCTGGAAAATCAGCATGCCCTGCAGGATGGTGGACTTGCCACGAAAACGCAGGCGGGCAAAGGCGTAGGCACAGGTGGTGGAGAGCACCACGATCATCAGGGCGGTGATGCCCGCGATCTTGATGGAGTTCCACAACCAGGTCAGCACCGGGAACGGCGGCGGCGTGATGCTGCCGTCGGCGTTGGTGATGGACATGCCCAGCGCCAGCTTCCAGTGATCCAGAGTCGGGTTGGAGGGGATGATCTCCCCTACCGCGAAGTTGCCGTTTCTAAACGAGATGGCGATGACCATGATCAGCGGGAAGATGATCAGTGCCAGGAAGCCCCACATCACCAGGTGGGTTGCCCACACCCGGTATTTGACTGATTTGGGTTGTACGATTGCCATGTTGAAGCCTCCTTACAGTTGCTTGTCGGCTTTGGACAATTTCAGGTTGAGCAAGGCCAGCGCACCTACGATGAGGAAGATGGCGGTGGCGATGGCACTAGCCAGACCGTAGTCCTGACCACCCGAGCCCTGGAACGCGATCCGGTAGGTGTAGCTCACCAGCAAGTCGGTGGTACCGGCCGGGGTGCTGGCGCCTATGATGTCCGGCGCGCCGTTGGTCAACAACTGGATGAGCACGAAGTTGTTGAAGTTGAACGCGAACGAGGCAATCAACAGCGGCGTCAGCGGCTTCATCAAGAGCGGCACGGTGATCTTGAAGAAGTTCTGCACCGGACCGGCACCGTCCATGGCGGACGCTTCATAGAGATCTTCCGGAATGGCTTTGAGCAGGCCCATGCAGAGGATCATCATGTAGGGGTAGCCAAGCCAGGTGTTGACGATGAGGATCATCACCTTGGCCAGGAAGGGGTTGGTATACCAGTCCGGCTTGATGCCGAACGCCGCTTCCAGGAACAGGTTGATCTCACCGAAGTTCTGGTTGAACAAGCCCTTGAACACCAGGATGGAGATGAACGCCGGGATGGCATAGGGCAGGATCAGCATGACCCGGTAGAAGCCGCGCCCCTTGAGGGACTCCCACTGCACCAGACAGGCCAGCACCATGCCGATGGCCAGGGTGAAGCCCACCGAACAGGCGGAGAAGATCACGGTCCAGACGAAGATCTGCAGGAACGGAGCCTGGATACCCGGATCGGTGACGATGCGGGCGAAGTTCTTCCAGCCCACGCTCACCACGAAGCCTGGCGCCACGCTCTTGCCGACAAACTGGCCCTGCTCGTCGATGTATTGATAGAAGCCGGTGTCGCCGTTGGGCAGCATCAGCTCGCCGCTCTGGTTGTCACGCAGCAGGTTGCTGTCTTTGATCACCACCCCGGACTTGAGCACGGCACCGTCCAGCAGACGGGTGTACTGCTGCTTCTGGGCGGCGAACTTGCGCAGGCTGCTCAGGGTCAGGTGGGTTCCGCCATCCGGCAGCACCAGATCGAGTGCGCTCAGGTGGGTGCGATGGTCGACGATGGCCCGGATGGGTGCCACCTTGTCCACGGCCTCCCCTTCCAGGGGTTGCAGCTGAACAGCCTGCACCGGTTCATGGACTCTGCCCTCGCGGACAGCCAGTTCACGGGCCTTGTTGCTCATCAGGGTAACGGGTTGACTGATAAAGGATTGGTCGTCCTGTTTCAGCAGCAGCTGAAACTGATTGTTCTCACCACCCAAGAGGGTGAAATCGAATTCACCGCCCGCCACCTTGTAGGTTTTTTTCAGATGGTAATCTCGCGCCTGCTCGATGGAGAGCAGGTTGGATCCCGAATAGTTGGTGAAGGCGATGCCGATCGTGTAGGCAAGAGGGAAGATGATAAAAACAACCATGCCGGCCACACCGGGGAAGATATAGCGGTGGGCATAGGTCTTCTTGTTCATGAAGACATACAGACCGACGGAGACCACCACCAGATCCAGCAGAGCGAATACCCACTCACCGCTGGCGTACATCATCACGGCTGCATAACCGTTGAGGATGGCTACCAGAGCAGCAATGGTCCACTTAAGCCAGGTGTGCTTATCCTTCGGACCGGCATAGGATTCAATAGAAGGTACTACTTCCATGCCAATTAACCTTTATAACGCCAAGAGAGATTTGAGAGAGTGGGAGGCCATTGCGGCCTCCCGGGTAGTGCGTGCTTACTGAACGATACGCTTGGCAGCGGTATCCAGGGCTTCGTCAACGCTCTGACGGCCGGAGGTTACGTTCTTGAGGGCAGTTTCGAAGGAGGACCAGAAACGGCTCATCTCAGGCACGGACGGCATCGGCTCGCCATTCTGGGCGTTCTGCATGGTTGCCTTGATGTGCGGATCGGATTCCAGGGTCTTCTGGAAGGACTTCAGCGCCACGGCGCCCAGCGGCTTGTCGGCGTTGACCGGTGCCAGACCGGCGTCGGTCAGCAGGTAGTTCTCGAGGAACTCGATGGCCAGATCCTTGTTCGGGCTGGCGGCGTTGATGGTGGCACCCAGCACGCCAACGAAGGCCTTGGCCGGTTTACCCTTCAGGGTCGGCAGCGGCGCTACGCCGTACTTGATGCCGCTCTTGTCCAGGTTGCTCCAGGCCCAGGGACCGTTGATCATCATGGCCACTTCGCCCTTGTTGAACTTGGCGTCCATCACACCGTAGTCGATGCCTTTTTCCAGGTGACCGGACTTGATCATCTCGGAGATGTAGCCGACACCGGCCTTGGCACCCGCGTTGGCCACGCCGGTGTCTTTCACGTCATACCCGGTAGCGGTTTTCTTGAAAGCATAACCACCGTTGGCAGCCACCAGCGGGTAGCTGAAATAAGGGGTATCATAGGCCCACATGATGGCGCGCTTGCCGTTCTTCTTCAGAGTCTCGTCAATCTTGGCGATCTCTTCGAAGGTCTTCGGCGGCTCCGGCAGCAGATCCTTGTTGTAAATCAGGCTGACCGCTTCCACGGCAACCGGGTAGCCGTAGGTCTTGCCATCGACGGTCATGGCATCCCAGGCGAACTGTTCAAACTTGGCTTTGGTGGCTGCATTCGGGGTCACGGGGACCAGCAGACCGGCCTTGACCCACTCACCGTAACGGTCGTGAGCCCAGAAGAAGATGTCCGGACCGTTGCCAGTGGCAGCGGCTTGCTGGAATTTCACTTCCACCTGATCAGGGTGCGCAACCGTCACCTTGATGCCGGTTTCGGCTTCAAACTTCTTACCTACTTCGGCCAGACCATTGTATCCCTTGTCACCGTTAATCCAGATGGTCAGTTGACCTTCGTCAATGGCGGCAGTGGCAGAGCAAGCCACGCCCAGAGTAGCCAGACCGATCAGGGATGACAGCAATTTCTTTTTCATGAGCCTTTCCTTGTATTAGTTCCGCGCTGTAAGAGCATTGTGTGCGAGATGAATATTATCCCAAGCCGTTACCGCCTCACATGACGCAACTCGCATTTTTGAAACGCAATTACGTATTTTCTTCCAGAAAGTTCTGAAAACATTTTCTTATTTCAGGGGGTTATCGCCATTTATTGGCATATTTATCGCCAAATTAAGAAATTAAATTACCAAAGAGAAATAAAAAAACATGAATGAAAGGGTTTTCACCTCACTGAAAACCCTTTCACGGGGATTATTCTGTTTAATTTGTTAACAAAGCACCGAGTTGGTTTCGCTGCTGCCTACCCCGTTAAATAAAAAGACACCGCAGCGAAGTGCGGTGTCTTTTTGCCAAAACTGGAAAGCAGATCACATTACGACTGGCGCAGCAGCTGATCCTTGAGGTTGGGCGGGACCCCCTTGATGGTCAGGGTATCGGTCTGGGGATCGTAGAACACCCGGCTGTTGAGCAGCTTCTGCTCGAAGCTCAAAGTCAGGCCGCCACCGGAGCCGACGAACTTGGTCAAGCCGCGCAGGGTCGAACGGTCGGCCGGGAAGCGATCTTCCAGCTCGTACTCCTGACCGATGAAGCTGTAAAAATCGAGATCGCCATCGCCCGGCAATTCCGCCGACAGCTCCTTGATCTCGATCTCTTCACCGGCGCTGGCCTGCTCGGTGCAATATTTGAAGACCTGCTTCTTGTAGTCGTTGCGCTCGGCCGGCTCGAGCTGGCGGCTGTCGCAATAATCGTCCACCGCCTGCAGCAGCCCCTTATTCTGGATCTTGGCATCCATCCCCTCGCGGGCACCCAGCAGATCCATGAAAAAGTCACCCAGCTTGCGACCAACCCGGCCCTTGCTGAAGGTGATATAACGGCGCGAATCCGGCTGGGTTTTCCATTCGGTCAGATCGATGCGGGCTACCAGGTTCAATTTGCCGATATCCAGATACTGGATGTGACGCAGCTCCAGCGCCTCGCTGACGGTGACGCTCTCCTTGCCCTCCAGCAGGGCGATCATCAGATAATCCACCCCCACGTAGTTGTATTTGGCAAACAGCAGCACCCCCTGCTCGTCGAGGGCGTGCTCCACCAGCTGCTTGACCAGCAGTTGGGTCATCTCGACCGAGAAGGGGACGAAGTCGGTCTGTTCGCCGAGCAGCCGTTCGAGGGCGATGCGAAAGAGCGGAGAAGGCTGTTTGGGGGCGCTCTCCCCCTCCGCCAGCTCGGCGACGGCGGCCTCGGGGTCGGCAAAGAAGCCAAAACCCTTGCCCCCCTTGCCGTTGTAAATGCGATGCAGCTCCGCCATCAGCCCCTGTACCGCCTCATCGGCAGGCAGGAGCTGGCTGCGGGTGTCGGCGTGAGGTTGACCATCGCCGCCCTGGCGCAGGGAGTGAAGAATGATCTTGTCGATATCGAGACTCATGTCACAAAGCCATAGTGTTAGCCGAAAGGGTGAAGTATTATAAGGCGCTTTGAACCGAGATGAACCCAAGATTATGCCCATCGTATCAAAGTACAATAACGAGCAGTTTGACGCCCTGATGAACGACCTGATCACCGCCCTGGAGAAGCACAAGGCGCCGGTGGATCTGAGTCTGATGGTGCTCGGCAACCTGACCACCAATATCATCAATGGCATGGCCCCGGCCCAGCGTCAGGCGATCACCGAAAAATACATCCAGGCGCTCACCGCCTCGGTGGATCATCGCCACGATGCTCACTGAGTCTCTTCGCATTCTTTGATGTTTTTCAAGCAGATGGATCACTATGGTCGAAACCGGCAACCCCTATCGTGATAATGTTTCTCGCCTGATCACCTGGGGGCATTGGTTCTCCTTCTTCAACATCATTCTGGCCATGCTGATTGCCACCCGCTACCTGGGGGCGATCAGCTGGCCGTCGACCACGCTCGGCGTGACCTATCTCATCATCAGCTGGATCGGTCACTTCTCGTTTCTGAGCTTTGTCACCTATCTGTTGACGATCTTCCCCCTGAGTTTCGTGCTGCCCAAAGAGAAGCCGCTGCGCTTCATCTCGGCCATCATCGCCACCCTGGCGCTGGTGCTGCTGCTCATCGACACCCAGGTGTTCCAGCTGTTCAAGTTCCACCTCAACGGCCAGGTGTGGCAGTTGCTGCTGGATCAGGCCCAGACCGAGGAGGGCTCGATCTGGAGCATCATCTTCGTGGCGGTGCCCACCATCTTCCTGGTGCAGCTGCTGTTGTCGGCCTATGTCTGGCGCAAGATCAACAAGCGCAAGCGCCGTCAGTACGGCAATCAGGTGGGGCTGGCCCTGCTGGTCTGCTTCATCCTGACCCACGTGGTCAACAGCTGGGCCGATGCCACCCTGTATCAGCCCATCACCATGCAGCGCGCCAACTTCCCGCTCTCCTACCCGATGACCGCCAAGAGCTTCCTCGCCAAGCACGGCTGGCTGGATCTGGATCAGTACGAGAAGAAGGCCGAGTCACAGGATGGTGACAATGCGAGCCGCTTGCGCTACCCGCTGCGTCCGCTCAGCGTCAACGCTCCGCTGACCCACAAGAACCTGCTGATCGTGGTGGTCGACTCCCTGCGGGCCGACATGCTCAACAACATCAACATGCCCAATCTGCAGCGCTATGCGGATCAGCACCTCAACTTTGCCAACCACATGAGCGGTGGCAACGATGATGTGATGGGGATGTTCAGCCTGTTCTACGGCCTGCCGGGTCACTACTACGACGACATTCGCAACGACAAGACGCCGCCGGTGCTGTTCGACGAGATGCTGCGCCAGGACTACCAGTTCGGCCTGTTCGGCGCGCTGGAAGATGCCCAGAAGTACCGCCAGAGCATTCTCTCCGGCCTGCGCAAGCAGGTGTTCGTCTCCGAGCAGACCGATGACACCCAGCTCATCGGCGACTGGCAGCAGTGGCTCGCCAAGCGCTCGCCAGACCGGCCCTGGTTCTCGCTGGTCTATCTGTCGAGCCCAGGTGACTACCAGCTGCCGGCCAACGTGAAGGGGCCCTTCCAGCCGGAGCTCACCAAGTTCAACCCGGCCACCGCCTATCAGGCCGAAAACCTGGTGAAGCTGGAGAACCGCTACAAGAATGCGGTCTTCTATACCGACCAGTTGCTGGAACAGATGCTGGCCCAGCTGCAACAGCAGGGGCTCAGTGAGCAAACCATCGTCGTGGTCACCGCCAACCATGGTCAGGAGTTCAACGAGACCCAGAACAACAGCTGGGGCTATGGCACCAACTACTCACCCTATCAGGTGCAGGTGCCGTTCGTGCTGGCCTGGCCGGGCAACGATACCCTGCCGACGAGCCCGGTGAGCAGCCACCTGGATCTGGTACCGACCCTGATGCAGAGCATGCTGGGAGTGCGCAATGCGCCACGGGACTACAGCATCGGCCGCAACCTGTTCGACACCAGCCCGCGCAACTGGCTGCTGGCGGGGGATCAGCGCGACTTTGCCATCTATCAGGGCAACACCATCACCCACTTCAACAAGCAGGGTGACTTCGAGCTGCTGGAGCGAGATAGCTACCGTCCCATCAAGCACGGCACCCCCGACATGGGCGTCATGATCCAGGTGATGAACGAGCTGAACCGCTTCTATCGCGCCCCCTGATAGCCGCCTCATGCCCCTTGAAAACCCGCTCCTGCAGCGGGTTTTTTATTGCCGCTATCACCTTGGCATGAGCTGCCAAGCCTTCGGCCAACACCTTGCCCCCCCCCCGTTT
The DNA here is from genome assembly GCF_049860615.1 of Aeromonas sp. FL131. Lineage (NCBI taxonomy): Bacteria > Pseudomonadati > Pseudomonadota > Gammaproteobacteria > Aeromonadales > Aeromonadaceae > Aeromonas > Aeromonas sp. FL131. The sequence goes on along the minus strand of NZ_CP187595.1, from coordinate 1,174,135 downwards.
CATCCCCCGTCTGCCCGCCCAGTTCCCTGCGGGCGCAAACGTTGGCCCGCGTTGCTACTGATGCCTTCATCAAAAAATGCAGTCTGATCAGGGTCATAAAAACAAAATGATAATGATTATCAGTCATTGATCTGACTGGACCTCTCTGCAATAATCCGCGGCCTTCAGGCTCAAATAATAACTATTCTCAACATGAAAACACTGCTTCACTACTGGCCCATGCTGCTGTCCGGTACAGCGCTGGCCGCCGGCGATCCCGCCGGCATAGATACCTCCGGCACCACCCCGCCCAAGGCGCGCGAGACCATAGTGGTCAAGGGTCAGCGGGTCGAACAGAAACTGTCCGACATCTCCGGCTCCATCACCGTCATCACCGAAGAGGATCTGGAACGCCAGATCGCCACCGAGCTCACCGACGTGTTCAAGAACGAACCCGGCGTCTCGGTGACCGGCTCGGCGGGCCGGCCGCAAAACATCAGCATCCGCGGCATCGGCGGCAACCGGGTGCTGATCATCAAGGACGGAGTCAGAGTCAGCGATGGCTTCGGCGCCGACGACCTCAACGACAAGGTGGGCCGTTTCAGCTTCGATCTCGATGACGTCAAGCAGATCGAAGTGGCCAAGGGGGCCGGCTCCGCCCTGCACGGCTCGGACGCCATCGGCGGCACCGTGGTCATCACCACCAAGCAGCCGGAAGATTACCTGCAGGGGCAGGATGCCTACCTCAGCAGCAAGGTGCTGCACGATGGCAGCAGCGACAAGCAGAAACTGAGCGCCACCGGCGCCGCCCGCTGGGGCGAGAGCGCCCACCTGCTGCGCCTCTCCGGCTGGCAGGGGCACGAGACCGCCAACTACGATCAGAGCCGTATCCCGGCGGATCTCGATGGCCTCAGCGCCTCCACCAGCTCCAGCCTGACCCTCAATGAGCAGCATCTGCTGCGCCTCGAGCTCGACTACTTCGAAGACAACGCCAAGCGGGATCAGGGGCCGCGCGAAATTCCCCAGCCCGACGGCAAGTGGCAGGTGCGCCAGTATCGCGAGAACGGCACCCAGCGCTCCCAGGGCGGTAAGCTGAGCTGGGAGGCGCAGGATCTCGGCCACCCGCTGGCCGACCGCTTTACCTGGAACCTGCACGGCAACTACGCCAAGAACACCGCCAACAAGCGCAGCCTGCTGCAAAATGACGAGCTGAGCGGCTACCCCCGCTATCGCAGCGAGCGGGAGCTGGCCACCTTCACCGAACAGCTGATCGGCAGCGAGCTGGATATCCGCCGCGATCTGGTCACCGGTGCCATCGAGCACAAGCTGAGCTACGGCATCGAGCTGGCGCGCACCCGGCACGAGCGACCGGTGGAGAAGCTGATGCTGGAAGCCGGCATTCCCCAGCCCACCCAGTCCGCCCCCTTCAGCAGCGCCCGCACCGATCGGGCCGGCATCTGGCTGGGAGACGTGGCGACCCTGGGCCAGTGGCAGTTCACCCCGACCCTGCGCATGGATCAGCAGTGGCTGAGCCCGCAGGATGGCCGGGGCGAGAGCAACCACAGCTGGCATATCTCGCCGAGCCTGGCCACCAGCTACCGCTTCAACGAGCAGTGGCGCAGCTGGCTGAGCTACGCCAACGGCTTCAGCGCCCCCTCCTACGACAAGGTGTACGGCAACATCCCCCACTACTTTGCCCTGCCGCCGTTCGAGATCATCGCCAACCCTAACCTCAAGGAGGAGACCAGCCACAGCTTCGAGTGGGGGGTGAGCGGCGAAGGAGATGAGTGGAGCATCAAGCCGGCCCTGTTCTACAACCGCTACTACAACTTCGTCGACTGGCGTCAGGTGGGCTTTCGTCTGAGCGACGGGGTCATGCTGCGTCAATACCGCAACGTCGCCAAGTCCGAAACCTGGGGCGCCGAGATCGCCACCAGCTACTGGCTGACCCAGCAGTGGGAGCTGGCCACCAAGCTGGGCTGGGTCGACGGCAAGACCAGCCAGGGCGAATCGCCGCGCAACCTCACTCCGCTCGAGGGCAACACCCGCCTCAGCTATCAGGCCAACGACTGGAGCCTGGGGCTGCAGGCCGACTACGCCGCCGCCATGAGCCGGGTGCCCAGCTGTGGCAACAGCCTGACCCAGCAGCAGGGCGAGTGCCTGAAAACCGCCGGCTGGCTCAGCTTCGCCCTGACCGCCGACTGGCAGATCACCGACGCCCTCAAGGCCAACCTCAAGCTCGACAACCTGCTCGACACCCGCTACACCCGCTATCAGGATGTCGCCGGGCTGGAAGCGGGCACGGATGCGGGCCTCTACACCCAGACGGGCCGCTCCCTGAGCGCCAGCCTGCGCTACACCTTCGTGGGGCTCTGATGCACGCACTCCTGATGCTGGCCAGCCTGCTGGCCAATCCGGCGCCTGCCCAGCCTGTCGCCCTTGCACCTGCCGATACCCAGAGCCAGGCCGCCGCTACCTCGGCGCCGCTCGTGGCCCCGCTGATTCCTCACCGCCCACTGCCGATGCAGGGGGAGCGGGCCCGGCTCGATCCCTATGGCGGCTGGCGCGACGACAGCCGTCAGGATCCCTCCCTGCTGGCCCTGCTGGGCGAGCAGAACCGCTGGACCGAGCAGCAGCTCGCCGCTCAGCGGCCGCTGGAGCAGGCCCTGCAGGCCGAGTGGCAGGCACAAGCGCGCGGTGAACCCATGCCGCAAGAGTAGCTGAGCGAGGCGGGCAGCCAGTGGCGGATGGAAGCCGACGGCAGCCTGTGGCAGCGCAGCGACGAGCAGGCTGAGCCCCGCCAACGGCTGGCAGCCCGCCAGCCGGCCAGCGGCTACTACGAGCTCGCCAGCTGGGCCCTGCACCCGAACGGGCGCTGGCTGGCCCTGGCCGAAGACCTGCAGGGCGATCGGGATTACCGCATCACCCTGCTCGACCTGGCCGACGGCAAGCCCCTGGCCACCCTGACGCACCGGGCCAGCGATCTGCTCTGGAGCCTGGACGGCAAGACCCTCTACACCATCGCCAACGAACCTCGCACCCTGCGCCCCTGGCAGCTGTGGGCCTGGCGCGATGGCAAGGAGCAGCAAATCCACCAGGAAGCGGACCCCGCCTGGCTGCTCAGCCTCTATCGCACCACGGATCGGCGCCACCTGCTGCTGCAGAGCAACAACCACGACAGTGCCGAGCAGTACCTGCTGGACGCGGGTACACCGGCTCTGCTCAAGGCCCGTCAGGCCGGCCTCGAGTACTACCTGGATACCCAAGGGGAGCGGGTGCTGCTCAAGAGCAACCGGGACGGTGCCCTCGGCCTCTATCAGGTGGCCGACCTGAGCCAGGTGGCCAAGGGAGAGTGGCAACTGCTCTGGTCTGGCGAAGAGAGGAGTCTCGAGAAGTGGCGCCTGTTTGCCGACTACACGGTGCTGCAGTATCGCCATCACGGGGATGACTGGCTCGACGTGCTGGATGGCCGCGGCCGGCTCAGCCATCGCCTGCTGCTGACCGAGGGGGCCGGCACGGCCTGGATCCAGGGCGCCCACGACCCCGCCAGCGGGCAGCTCCTGATCCGCCGCCAGGGCATGGCCGAGCCGCCGCACCAGCGCCAGCTCGATCTCGCCAGCGGCCGCTGGCTGCCGGACCCCCGGGCCGCCCTCCCCTCCCCCTACCAGAGCGAGCGGCGCTGGGTGGTGGGCAAGGATGGCGTCAAGGTGCCGGTCTCCCTGGTGTGGCGCAAGGACATCCACACCCCCAAGGCACTGCTGCTCTACGGCTATGGTGCCTACGGTACCCCCATGCGCCCCTACTACCAGCCCCAGGTGCTGAGTCTGCTGGATCGCGGCTTCGTCTACGCAATCGCCCACGTGCGCGGCGGCGGCATGCTGGGGGATGCGTGGTATCTGGCCGGACGCGGTCGCCACAAGCAGCACAGCGTGGACGACTTCCTGACCGTGGCCGCTGCGCTGGCCCGGGATCCCGCCATCGACCCCGCCCGGCTGTTCGCCATGGGCGGCAGCGCCGGCGGCCTGCTGGTGGCGGCGGCCCTCAACCAGGCGCCGACCCGCTTCGCCGGGGCCGTGTTGCAGGTGCCCTTCGTCGATCTCATCGGCACCATGAGCGATCCCGAACTGCCGCTCACCCGCCAGGAGTACGCCGAGTGGGGCAACCCGGCCATTGCCGCCGATTACGCCGCCATGCGCCGTCTGAGCCCTTACGACAACCTGCATGCGGCCCCCTACCCCCCCGTCTATGTGACGGCCGGGCTGCACGACAGTCAGGTGCCCTACTGGGAGCCACTCAAGTGGGTGGCCCGCCTGCGGGAACACAGCACGGGGCCGGGCCCCTATCTGCTCAGCACGGCCCTCGACGGCGGCCACCGCATAAGCCCGGGCAACGCGCGCCAGCAGGCGGCCCGCGAGTACGCCTTCCTGCTCACCCTGGCGGGCGCCCGCCGGTGATCCCTTTTCTCATTTTTGTGTTGGAGTAAACCATGAAACCCTCTTCCCTGGCCCTCTGGCTGGCGGCAACCCTGCTCTCCCAGCCGCTGCTGGCGGCCGAGCTGCAGTTTGTCGATGAACAACCGCTGACCACCACACCCAAGCAGTGGCTCGAACAGCGCCTGGGTGTGAGCCTGGCCCCCGACTACGAGCGGGCCAGTCTGCTCGGTCATCACTACAGCTTCCGCCAGCTGGTCAACGGCCTGCCGGTGGCCACCATCCAGGCCGCCGTCAGCGTCGATCAAACAGGCAAGCCCTGGCGCATCTATCACAACAGCCGGCCGCTGCAGAGCAGCGAACCCGGCTGTGACGCCGCTGGCACTCTGGATCCCTTGCTGGAGCAGCTGCGCGATGGCGGCAGCGACATCGACACCCTTGGTCCGGTCGAAGCCTGGTACTGGCGCGACGGTGACACCCTGGTGCCGGCCCTGCGCCAGCGGGTACGCGAGCATCAGGCGGGCAACGCCAAGGCCAGCTATGTGCAGCTCTTCGCCAGCTGTGACTGCAGCCGCGAGCTCGGTCGCTGGATGGATGCGGCCACCACTCAGGCCAGCCGCGTCGCCGACGCCGGCGACACCCAGCTGGAGGCTCGGGTATTCGACCCGGATCCCCGTACCCAACTACGCGACGCCAGCCTGGTCTGGCACGAAGCCCTGCAACTGGCGGACGCCGCCTATCAGGACAAGGTGCCGCTGCCGGTCACCCTGGCGGGTGGACGCTATCTGCTGAGCGGCCCCCACGCCCGGGTGGTGGATGCCATGGAGCCGGACACCGCCCCCTTCAGCGCCGACAACCCGCAGGCGTTTCGCCTCACCCGCGATGATCGCGGCTTTGCCGACATCAACGCCTACTACCACCTGGATCTGGCCCAGCGCCACCTCAAGCGCCTCGGCTTTGTCGATCTCATCCCGGGGGCGCTCGACATCGATACCGAGGCCGGCTATCAGGACAACTCCCTCTACGATCCGTTCGAGCGCCGGCTGGAGCTGGGTCGCAGCGGTGTGCCCGATGCCGAGGATCCCATGGTCATCTGGCACGAGTTCGGCCACGCAGTGCAGCATCACATAGTGCCGGATCTCGGGGACGAGGCAGACTGGGGTGCCATCGGCGAGGGCTTCAGCGACTACCTGGCCGCCAGCCACCGCCAGCGCAGCGAAGCCGGCCGCCAGTTCGAGCCCGCCATGGTGTTCAACTGGGATGCCCGCTTCACCGACCGCACCCCGCGCCAGCTGGACGATCTGCGCGCCCGCTACCACCCGGATTACAACTACCCGGCCCACCGCACCATCAACGGCAGCAATGGCGACCAGCTGTGGGGCACCCCGCTGTTCCAGGCGCTGCTGGCCGCGGTCGCCGAGCAGGGCGAAGGGGCGCGGGACGAGTTTGATCGCCTGATCATCGAGTCCCACTTCGGTCTCGGCCCAGCCATCCGCATGCCGCAACTGGCCCGCATCACGGTGGATACCGCCGCCCGCCTCTACCCGGCGCGCCCCTATGCCAGGCTGCTGGAGCAGGCGTTTCGCCAGCACGGCCTGTTGCAGGCACCGGTCAATGTGGGCCTGAGTGATGGCAGCGTCATCGAGCTGGGGCAGCGCCAGTCAGTGCAGCTGACCCTCACCAACCAGGGCAAGGCGCCGGTGACCCTCAATGAGCTGGCCCTCACCCTGCCAACCGGGTTGCAGGCCGATCCTTACAGCTGGCAACCGGCGACCCTCGCGGCGGGTGCCAGCATGACCACCACCCTGCGCCTGCTGGCCCAGAGCCCGCTCGCCTGTGGCGACGAGGTGGCGCTGCCGGTCAGTCTGACCATGAGTGGCACCAGCCCGACCGAGCGCCAGTGGCAGCAGTCGCTGACCCTGCCCATCGGCGCCCCCATCGTCAGCCGTGCCAGCGGCCAGCCGCTGACCTTGAGCGATGCCATGAGCGACGAAGTGCGTGGTCTCAGCGAAACCAGCCTGCTGATAGAGAGCAGCGAGGCCAGGGTGAGCGACCGGCTGCAGCTGAACCTGGATCTGCAACACCCGGCGCTCGATGAGCTGGAGATCTGGCTCAACTCCCCCTCCGGCACCCGCATCCAGATCTGGAACAAGGGCTACAGCCCATTGCCGCGCCTCAAAGGGGTGTTCCCCACCGAGCTGCTGCCCCTGCAGCCCTTCAGCGCACTGGAAGGGGAGCCGCTGGCCGGCCGCTGGACCCTGGAGATAGTGGACAGCAAGCCCGGCAATCGGGGCCGCATCAACGGCTGGAGCATCAGCCAGCGCACCGGCGCCCAGTGCAGCAAGCCGGTCACCCCGCCCGATGACGGCATCATCCACTTCCAGGTGGACGACGGCAGCGGCGGCGGGGCAGCCAACCTGCTCTGGTTGCTGCCACTGACGCTCTGGCGCCGCCTGCGCCAGCGCACCTGAATCCACCCCATCCATATATAAGAAGAGGGGGCCAAGGCCCCCTTGCCCAAGGACAAGAGATGACACCACATTACTCCCGCCTGGCCTGCCTGCTGGCCCCCCTGCTCACCGCCTGTGGCGGTGGCGGCTCGGACGAGGCGCCGCTGGCGGTCCCCGACTACAGCCTGACCGTGACCCTGCCCGAAGCCGGCACCCTCTGCGTCAACCTCAACCAGAATGCATCTTGTGATGCGGGGGAACCCAGTGTCAGCGGCGCGGCCGGTACTCATCGGTTGAGCGGCAGCGCCCCGGCGCTGTTGACCAGTACCTTGCTGTTCTTGCCAAGCAACCCGGCCGCCCCCGTGCTGCTGCACCCCGCCGCCCGGCTCGACGGCCAGCACCTCACCCCCAGCCCGCTCAGCACCCTGCTACAATACCGCATCGCCGAGGGGCAGCCCCCGAGGCAGGCCCTCGACCAGCTGCTGAGCGCGCTGGCACCGCTGCAACCGGGCCAGGATCTGGCCGCCCTCTCCCGGCTGAGCGACTTCAACCTGGCGCTGGGTCAGTTGCTGCAGGCGGTCGTCGAGACCGATCTACAGGCGCAGGAGGGCTTCTCGACCGCCACCCTGCATATGCTGGTGTGGCCGGCCATCGGCAGCCTGCTGCCCGAGCTGGCCAGCCACTTTGCCCTGCACGGCGAGCTGGCCAGCCAGCAGGAGCGCGTCAGCGCCAGGCTGCTGCAACAGCACTCCCATCCACTGATCACCGGCAGTGGCGTCACCACCTACACGGACGGGGTCGACTACCTGCTCACCCAGGAGCCCGCCGATCACCCGGGTCAGGAAGCCAGCCTCAACAAGGCGCCGCTGCGCTATCGCAAGCTCGACGGCCAGGGTCGGCCGCTGGCCGATGACGCCCCCGTCTGGCAGTGCGTGGAGGATCTCAATACCGGCCTGGTTTGGGAGAAGAAGCTCGATGATCCCGCCAGCCCGCGCGACCTGCACCGCACCTTCGCCTGGGAACTCGGCGACTATCACCCCACCCAGGAGGAACGTGACTACGCCTGCCCCGAGGGCGAGGCCATCTGCACCACGGAGCAGTACCGCCAGTGGCTCAACGCCCAGCAGTTGTGCGGCATCGCCAGCTGGCGCATGCCCCACTCGCGCGAGCTGATGAGCCTGCAGCACTACGGCTCCCTCGCCCGCCAGGACGGCCAGCCGGTGAGCATGGACGTGCGCTACTTCCCCGATGTCGGCACCACCAGCAAGGATTTCAGCGGCTACTACTGGAGCCAGACCCTGACCCCCTCGCGCCGGCTGGAGAGCGCCCCCATCAGCGCCATTGCACACATCTTCCTTGGCGATGATGCCGGCACCGACTACGCCACCACAGTTCAAAACAGCGATGATGCCAACGGTCTGCAATTGCGACTGGTGGCGGAGGTAACCCGATGAACCGCTTGATGTTGACCCTGCTGCTGACCCTTGGCAGCCCCCTCGCCCTGGCCACCGCCATCTGTGATGACAACATGCCCAGAACCAGCCCCACCGCCCGCTTCATCGATCGCGGCAACGGCACCGTCACGGATCGATCCACCGGCCTGACCTGGATGCGCTGCCAACTCGGCCAGACCTGGCGCAACCAGAGCTGCAGCGGCGAACCGACTCGGCTTTACTGGCAGCAGGCCCTGCTGACCGCCGAGCGGATCCGCACCGAGCCGAGCCATGCCCTCTACAACTTCGGCGGCCACGGCGGCTGGCGGCTGCCCACCATCAAGGAGCTGGCCAGCGTGCTGGAGTCCGCCTGCTACAAGCCGGCGCTCAACGAAACCATCTTCCCCCGCGCCATGGCCGGCGAAGGAAAAGAGGTGAACGACGGTTACGTCTACCTCTGGTCCTCCACCCCGGTACCGGCCAGCAAGGGGGTCGCCTATCTGGATATCACTAGCGGCGCCGTCGGCATGCGAGCGCCCGGCGCCTGGGCCAAGCAGGTGTTGCTGGTGCGCTGATGAAGCCGGGTGGCCAGGGGATCCCGATGAGCACAGGATCCCGGCTGGCCACCCATGTTTGGCACCCGGCCTGTCGCTTAGCCTCTCTTTCGTCCTGTCAGAAAATAGCCAGAACACGTCATTGTGTGCCGGATCTGCGTCATTTTACGCAGTTTTTACGTAGCAGATCGCTGGCATGAAACGGGCAGAGCGGTTAGTCTAGCGGCGTTGAACCAACCCCATGAGGTACAGATGAAAACCGTATTGCGTTTTAGCCTGCTGGGCGCCTTGTTGCTAGGCGGCCATGCCTTCGCCGCCGAACCGAAAAAATTTGATATCAGCATGTTCCCGGCCGCCGAAGTGAACCAGGAACGTGTGGTGATCCGCCTGCCGGAAGTCGAGAACGAAGCCGACATGATGGTCGAGCTGCAGGTCGGCAAGAAAATGATGGTCGATTGCAATGTGCCGCGTTTTGCCGGCAACCTGGAACAGCACAGCGTCAAAGGCTGGGGCTACAACTACCTGATGCTCGGCAAGGTGTCCGATCCCATCAGCACCCTGATGGCCTGCCCGGATGGCCAGAAGAAAGAGACCTTCGTCCAGATCTACGGTCAGGGCTTCTTCGTGAACTACAACTCCAAGCTGCCGTTCGTGCTCTACGTACCGCAGGAGTATGAAGTGCGCTACCGTCTGTGGCGTGCCGACACACTGGCTCAGCCAGCCATGATAGAGTGAGTCTCCATCGAGACCAAACCTCCCGCTTTGGTTCATGAATACAACAAAATAGAGCGCCGAATGGCGCTTTATTTTTAGCCGAATGTCGTCTGACCAGAGCCTCCAACCTTTACAGAACCTGACATAACTCCGCTTTTTTTCTCACTTTTTTGCCCTTTCCCCCGGCTCAGACCCACTGGATCATGGCTAAACCGCTTTCGATTAAAGATATTTATCCATATAGTGAAAAAATTGATTTTGCACTCTGCGACGGCCTGATGATACTTGCCCGCAAAGGTCAAACTAACCAGAAAAAGAGCACTATGAGCTTCGAATCAGACAAGCGTTTCAACGACTTCAAACATTTTCCCCGTGGCCTGCGTCGCAGTGGCGAATTCACTGTGGCCGAAGCGGACAGTCTGGAAAAATACGGCACCGCCATGCTCGCACTCTATCAGGGCAACCTGGCCCCGCGCGATGACGTAGAAAGCGCCTTTATCGAACAGGTCAAATCCGGCGCCGCCGGCAGCAACCCCCACGCCAAGGTGTGGTTCAAGTATCTGAAGGTGATCGGTCCCAAGCGCGTGCACCGGCTGTGCACCGTCGCCGGCGGTGCCAACGAGGAGACCGGTGGTGGCGGCTTTGAAGGTGGCAGCGGTGGTGGCAGCGACGAGTCCATCGATTAATGGATACCGAACTGCTTCGGACGTTTATCGAGGTCAGCAAGACCCGGCACTTCGGCCGGGCAGCTGAAAATCTCTACCTGACCCAGTCGGCGGTGAGCTTTCGGATCCGCCAGCTCGAACAGCAACTCGGGGTCAGTCTGTTTGCCCGTCATCGCAACAACATCCGCCTGACCGCCTCCGGTGAGCGTCTGCTGCCCTACGCAGACGCCATCTTGCATACCCTGGGCCGCGCCAAGCAGGATGTGGCCCTCTCCCCCGGTTTCAGCCAGCAGCTCGCCATCGGCGCTCCCGCGGTGTTCTGGGAGCTCGACTTCAACGACTGGCTCAACCATGTCTATGCCCTGGCCCCTGGCCTCGCGGTGCGGCTCGAAACCGCCTCCCGCGAGCACCTGTGCCGCCAGCTGCTGGAGCGCTCCCTCGATCTCGCCCTGCTCTCCGAGCCGACCAAGATCGACGAGATTGCCCTGCACCCCATCGGCGAGCTGGTGTTCGAACTGGTGAGCCGGGATGCCGCCGCCAACGCCGACAGCCTGATGCAGATGCCACACATTCATCTGGATTGGGGCACCAGCTTCGAACCCCAGCCCAGCCGGCTGCAGAGCCTGCAAAAGACCCCGGTGCTGCACTCAAGCTCCGCCAACATGGCGCTGCAGTTCGTGCTGGCCAACGGCGGCGCCGCCTATCTGCCAAGGCGCATGGTGAGCCCCTTCCTCGAGCAGGGGCGCCTGCACCTGGTGGAAGGTGCCCAAGCCTTGAGCCGTCCGCTCTACCTCGCCTATCTGGAAAAATCCGATCGGCGGGAGCTGATCGATCAGTTGCTGACCCTGCCGCTGGGCTGGGATGGCGCCGATCTGCGCTTGCCGCAGCCAGAATAAAAGCGCCGCAGCGCACAAGCGGGAGTGCAAAAGCAAAAGGGGCCGACAGGCCCCTTTTGCTTTTAGTTATTCTCAGCCGTGATGACGACGATCGTTGGCCTGCGCCAGCAGGGTGCGGCTTTCGCGCAGGAATTCGTCCGCCCGCTCGCCGAAGAAGCCGGAGACCTGGCTGAAGGCCTCGATGAAACCCTCCCGGTCCCCCCGCTCCAGCAGGCCCAGCGCCTCGCCGAAGTTCTGGTAGTAGCGGCGGATCATCGCCAGATTCTGCGGCGACGACAGTATGATGTCGGCGTAGAGGTGGGGATCCTGGGCGAACAGCCGTCCCACCATGGCCAGCTCCAGCCGGTAGATGGGGGAGCTCAACGCCAGCAGGCGATCGATGTTGGCCTGCTCGCGAGAGAGATGCCAGCCGTAGGCAAAGGTGGCAAAGTGGCGCAGCGCCTGGATAAAGGTCATCGCCTCGTCGTGAGCCTTGGCCTCCACCTGCTGCAAGCGGGCGCCCCAGATGGTCATCTGCTCCAGCAGCCACTGGCTGGCGGCGCCGTCGCGCCCCTGACAGCAGACGATCACCTGCTTGGCGAGGCTCGCCACATCCGGTCCGAACATGGGGTGCAGCCCCAGCACCGGCCCCTGGTGTACCGCCAGCATATGGGCAAGCGGTTCACTCTTGACGCTGGTCACGTCCACCAGCAGGCAGTTCTCAGGCAGGTTGCCGAGCCGGTCGATCACCTCGCAGGTGACGTCAATGGGCACCGCCACCATCACCAGCCCGGCCCCGTGCAGGATCTCGTCGGCGCGCGGCCAGTCGGCCTGACCCAGGGTCTCGACCCGGTAGCCCGAGAGGCTGAACAGGTTGCCGAACAGGCGGCCAAGCTGCCCCTCGCCACCGATGATCACCACCTTGCCGAGCTCAGGCTTCATGCACTTGAAGTGGTGCTCCTTGTCGCTGGCGGACTCCAGAATATAGGATTCGCGCATCACCCGGCGCAGCACGTCTTCGATAAGATCTCCCGGCACCCCCAGTGCCTCGGCCTCGGCGCGGCGGCGGGCCAGCATGCTCGCCTCCCGATCCGGTGCATAGATGGGCAGGCCGTGCCGGCTCTTCACTTCCCCCACTTCCCCTACCAGGGCGAGACGGGCTGCCAGCAGATCAATCAGCTGCTTGTCCACCGCATCGATTTTGTCCCTGAGGGCATTCAACTCTTCAGCCATATCCGGTCCCTGCGGCGCCGCCCGCAGCGACGCCCTGTGATTCAAGAGGCAACGAGGTGCCACCGCCTCGGCCGGTGACACCTCGATTGTTCAATCAGTGCTGACAAGATACCACGGCTTATGCCTTGGTTCTGGCCAAAAGTGGTGCCGCCAGCTGGCTGTGGCAGCGGGCCAGCAGCGCGTCCGTGGTCTCCCAATCGATGCAGGCATCGGTGATGGAGACGCCGTAGCGCATCTCGCACTTGGGCTGCTCGCTGGACTGATTGCCTTCGAACAGGTTGGATTCGAGCATCACCCCGATGATGGAGCGGTTGCCTTCCTGGATCTGGTGGATCACGTTGTCCGCCACCTTGGGCTGCAAGCGGTGATCCTTGCTGGAATTGCCGTGGCTGCAATCCACCACCAGACCGGGCAGCAGACCCGCCTTCTCCAGCGCCTCTTCCGCCAGCGACACATTGACCGAGTCGTAGTTCGGGTGCTTGCCGCCGCGCAGGATCACATGACCATCCGGGTTGCCCTGGGTCTGCAGCAACGCGACCTGGCCCTGCTGGTTGATCCCCATGAAGGCGTGGGGGCTGGAGGCCGCCTGCAGCGCATTGATGGCGGTGCCCAGGTTGCCGTCGGTGCCGTTCTTGAAGCCAACCGGCATGGAGAGACCGGAGGCCATCTCCCTGTGGGTCTGGGATTCAGTGGTGCGAGCACCGATGGCCGACCAGGAGAAGAGCTCCGCCAGGTATTGCGGGCTGATGGGGTCGAGCGCCTCGGTCGCCAGCGGCAACTCCAGCTCGGCCAGCCAGCAGAGCAGCTCGCGGGCGCGGTGCAGCCCCAGCTCCACGTCGAAGGTGCCGTCCAGGTTCGGATCGTTGATAAAGCCCTTCCAGCCGACCGTGGTGCGCGGCTTCTCAAAGTAGACCCGCATGACAATGTAGAGAGAGTCCTGATAGGCGTCATGCAGCGCTTTGAGTCTGGTTGCGTACTCTTTGGCGGCGTCCATGTCGTGGATCGAGCAGGGACCACAGATCACCAGCAAGCGGTGATCGCGACGGTGGATGATGTCGGCGATGGTATTGCGGGCCCCTTGCACGAATGCCAGCGCGCGATCGGAGATGGGCAGTTTCTCCTTGAGCTGGGCAGGCGTAATCATCACTTGTTCGGACTGGATATGGATGTTGTTCAGGGGATCTCTTTGCATGTTCTCATTCTCTCTACTGTTTCAAGCCAATCGCACCGACCGTTCATTTTTGTTTACACAAGTCAGTACTTTGTTACGCGACCCCCTCACCTTACCAATTAAAAACAAACAATCAAGTGAAACCAGTGGATTTATTCGCTAACAGATGGATAAATGACCACAAAAGAGACCCTTTCGGCCAGAAAGTAGCGATCCGCACATGCGCCACACATCAAAATCGTAAACATATCATTACAACCCTTCTATCTTTCCTTGCCCACCGACATAAAAAAGCGGGGCACCTGGCCCCGCTTGCATTCCCGTGTTTCTCTTCTTTTATTATTTGCCGTGAGCCTTGATCACCTCGCCCGCCTTGTCTGGGAAGTCGCTGAATACCCCGTCCACATCGGCCTGATAGAGGAAGATGTTGAGCAGGTCGGTGAAGTCTTTCGCATAGGCCGGGATCTGGCCCTCATCCTGACGGAAGGTATAAGGATGCACCTTGAGGCCGGCCGCGTGGGCCTCTTTCACCATGCCGGTGAAGGTCGGTTTGCCCAAGGTACCCGGCTCCGGCACTATCATCGGCTTCCAGGGGCCGATCCCCTCGGCATAGCCGGCGATCTCCTTCATGGCGCCCGGCTTGAACATCCAGTCATAGCTGTAGGGGGTCGCCTTGCCCTTGGCGTCATAGACCATGGTCTCATTCCAGTCGGTCTCGGCCATCAGCTGCACCAACTTCAAGTCCATGCCCATGGCAGGCATCAGTTCACTGTTGATGCGCTTGAGCTCGTTGGTATCGAAACACTGCAGATAGACCTTGTCGTTCTTGCTGGTGTAGCCGTACTCCTTCAGCACCTTGAGTACCGCCTTGGAGATGTCCTTGCCCTCGTGGCGGAACAGCCAGGGGGCCTTTATCTCCGGGTAGATACCGATGTTCTTGCCGGTGCTCTTGTTGAGCCCCTGGATCATCTCGATCTCTTCCTGGAAGGTGTGGATCTTGAAGCTCGACTTCCACAGCGGGAAGCGGGCCGGATAGACCGGCACCTGCTTGCCGTCCACCAGCTGGAACGGCTCGGTCATGCGCAGGGAACGCACCTCGTCCAGGGTGAAATCCACCACGTAGTAGCGACCATCCGGGCGGGCCCGGCCGGGGAAGCGCTCGGCCACATCGGTGATGCCATCGAGGAAGTGATCGTGCATCACCACCAGCTGGTCATCCTTGGTCATCACCAGATCCTGCTCCAGATAGTCGGCCCCCATGCCATAGGCCAATGCCTTGGACTCCAGGGTGTGCTCGGGCAGGTAGCCGGAGGCCCCCCGGTGAGCGATCACTATCTTGCCTTCATCGGCCGCCAGTGCGGGCAATGCCAGGGCGGCCCCCAGACCAAGGGCAAGCAGGGAGAGAGTGTGTTTTTTCATGCGCGGTGCTCTTTGTTATTGTTTATGGGATGTAGGTTATTGTTATAACAGAGGTTTATTGCATTTTTACGGCGGGCGGCCAGGGCCGCCCACCGGGGGTGATCAGCAGGCTTCGGGCAGGGCGTGGTGGTATTCGCTGAGCCAGGCAGCCAGTTGCTGCTGCTCGGCTTCGGACAGGCGCAGCCCCAGCTTGCTGCGGCGCCACAGAATGTCTTCCAGGCTGCAGGCCCACTCCCGCTCGATAAGGTAGCGCACCTCAGATTCGTACAGTCCGGCACCAAAGTGCTGACCACGATCCTGATGCAGCCAGAGACGGGCATGGGCGCCATAGGCCTCGGCAATGCGCAGGGCACTGCGATCATCGAGCCAGTCAAATTCCAACGCAAAGGCGCGCGCCAGCTCGCGCACCGAGCAGTCGAACTCGCCACCGGGCAGCCGGCTGTTGGCGGTCCAGTCATCCCCCATCTGGCTGAACCAGGGCTTGAGCTTGTTGCAGGCAGCCTGGGCCAGCTTGCGATAGGTGGTGAGCTTGCCACCAAACACTGACAGCAGCGGCGCGCCGTCGGATTCACCGGACAGTTCGAGGGTGTAGTCGCGGGTCACCGCCTGCGGCGAGTCGGACTCGTCATCGCACAGCGGGCGCACCCCGGCGTAGGTCCAGATCACGTCTTTGGGGGCGATCTGACGGGTGAAGTGGGCGTTGACCACCTTGCACAGGTAGTTGATCTCGGCGTCGCTGATCTTGGCTTCGCGCGGGCTGCCCTTGTGCTCCACGTCCGTGGTGCCGATCAGCGAGTAGTCCTGCTGATAAGGGATGACGAAGACGATGCGGTTGTCCTCGTTTTGCAGGATGTAGGCCTCTTCGCGCTCATGGATGCGCGGCACTATCATGTGGCTGCCCTTGATGAGACGAATGCCGCGCGGGGATTTCTCGTGCAGGCTCTCGTCATAGAAGGTCTTGACCCAGGGGCCGGCCGCATTGACCAGACCGCGGCAGGTGACGTTGAACTGCTCGCCCCCTTCCCGCTCCAGGGTCAGGGTCCAGTGTTTGGAGCCGCGCACCGCCTTGACGCAGCGGGTGCGGGTCTGCACGTCGGCGCCCTTGTCGCGGGCCATCATGGCGTTGAGCACCACCAGCCGGGCGTCGTCGACCCAGGCGTCCGAATACTCGAACCCCTTGCTGATACCGGCAGTGAGGCCGTCCTGCGGCAGGAAGCGCACGCCGCAGCTGCCCTTGAGCTTGTCGCGCTTGGCCAGGTTGTCATAGAGGAACAGGCCGGCGCGGATCATCCAGGCCGGGCGCAGGTGCGGGCGATGGGGCAGCCGGAAACGCATGGGACGGGCGATATGGGGGGCCATGCCGAGCAGCACCTCCCGCTCCGCCAGCGCCTCTTTCACCAGCCGGAATTCGTAATGTTCGAGGTAGCGCAGGCCGCCGTGGATCAGCTTGCTGGAGTTGGAAGAGGTGGCAGAGGCGAGATCGCGCGCCTCGAACAGGGCAACCTTCAGACCCCGCCCCGCTGCATCAGCCGCAATGCCTACCCCGTT
Source organism: Aeromonas sp. FL131 (assembly GCF_049860615.1). Taxonomy (NCBI): domain Bacteria; kingdom Pseudomonadati; phylum Pseudomonadota; class Gammaproteobacteria; order Aeromonadales; family Aeromonadaceae; genus Aeromonas; species Aeromonas sp. FL131. The sequence continues at coordinate 1,157,664 of NZ_CP187595.1, read as the reverse complement.
GATGCCGCCGCCGACGACGACCAGATCATAATGTTCGCTCATGTTCACCTACTTTCTTATTTTGACCTTGCGAAACCGTCGCAATGTTTGATTTCGCTCATATTAGAGCATGAAAAAATGATAAACGAACATTTTATGGAGAAAATGTGATCGCGATTGTTTTGGCAATGCTAAAAATGCTGCCGGTCGGTGATAAAGCGGCGCAGCCTGGGGAAAACGGGGGCAAGGCTGTGAGCGAGATCGCGCTTTTGGGGACATCAGCACGACATTGGCGGTGGAATGAAGGCAAGCAGAAGTGCGTAGAGGCTGAAAACGAAGCGGCCGCCCGATGGCGGCCTGGTGCTGGAACGGGTTAACGGCGACTCAGCAGATGTGGCACTCGATCTGATGCTGGGACATCAGCCGCATCAGCTTCTCCGGCGGCTCCTGATCGGTGAACAGGGCGTGGATCTGGCTGAGGTTGCCGAGGTTGACCATGGCGTTGCGACCGAACTTGGTGTGGTCGGCGGCCAGGAACACCTGGCGGGAGTGGGCGATGATGGCCTGGGCAATCTTCACCTCGTGGTAGTCGAAGTCGAGCAATGAGCCGTCGCTGTCGATGCCCGAGATGCCGATGACACCGTAGTCCATGCGAAACTGGCCGATGAAGTCGCGGGTCGCCTCGCCCACGATGCCGCCGTCCCGGTTGCGAATTTCGCCGCCGGCGATGATGACGGTGAAGTCATCCTTGGCGGTGAGGATGCTGGCCACGTTGAGGTTGTTGGTGACGATGCGCAGCTCGCGGTGATCGAGCAAGGCGCGGGCGATGGCTTCGGTGGTGGTGCCGATGTCGATGAACAGCGACGAGCCGTCGGGAATATTGGCGGCCACCTCACGGGCGATACGCTCTTTCTCCTTGAGCTGCATCACCTTGCGGGCGCTGTAGGCGGTGTTGACGGTACTCGAATGCAGGGAGGCCCCGCCATGGTGGCGCCGGATCTTGTTCTGCTCGGCGAGATCGTTGAGATCCCGGCGAATGGTCTGGGGGCTGACGTCAAAGTGGGTCACCAGATCCTCGGTCGAGACAAAGCCCTGCCGCGTCAGGACGTCCAGGATCTCCAGATGTCGTTGGGTTTGCTTCACGCTTGAACTCCGATGATGAGACGAAAAAAGGCCCCGGCAGATGCGGGGCCTTGGGGAGTTTACCTGATCCCTTTTCCAATCGATAAGGGCAGGATCACGTTTTATGCCTTATGGGCAGCCGCTTTGGCGGCAATCGACAGGTTCTCGTGCTTGAGGGTCATCGCCAGCAGGATGATGGAGAGCACGCAGGAAGCGGTCAGCACCATGAAGCCGCCATCCCAGCCGAAGTGGTCAACGGTGTAGCCCAGCATGGCGTTGGCCGCGACCGCGCCACCCAGATAACCGAACAGACCGGTGAAGCCTGCCGCAGTACCGGCGGCCTTCTTCGGCGCCAGCTCCAGGGCATAGAGGCCGATCAGCATGACGGGGCCGTAGATGAGGAAGCCGATGGCCACCAGCGCCATCATGTCGACGGTCGGGTTGCCGGCCGGGTTGAACCAGTAGACCAGCACGGCCACGGTCACCAGCACCATGAACAGGATGCCGGCCGGCGCACGGCGGCCCTGGAACATCTTGTCAGAGATCCAGCCGCACAGCAGGGTGCCCGGAATACCCGCCCACTCGTACAGGAAGTACGCCCAGGAGGAGTTGTCGACGCTGAAATCCTTGGCCTCTTTCAGGTAGGTCGGCGCCCAGTCCAGCACACCGTAGCGAATGAGGTAAACGAAGGCGTTGGCAATGGCGATGTACCACAGCAGCTTGTTGTGCAGCACGTACTTGACGAAGATCTCCTTGGCGGAAAACTCCTGCTCGTGGCTTTCGTTGTAGTCCTTCGGATAGTCGTTCTTGTGCTCTTCGATGGGAGGCAGACCGACCGATTGCGGGGTATCACGCATCACGAAGAAGGCGATCACCGCGATGGCGGCAGCGGCAGCAGCCGGCACATAGAAGGCACTGCGCCAGTCGTTGAACCAGCCCATCCCCAGAATGAACAGCGGGCCTATCATGCCGCCACCCACGTTGTGGGCCACGTTCCAGACCGCAACCACTTCGCCGCGCTCTTTCTGTGACCACCAGTGCACCATGGTGCGACCGCAGGGCGGCCAGCCCATGCCCTGTGCCCAGCCGTTCAGGAACAACAGCACGAACATGATGGCGATGCTGGAGGTGGCCCAGTGCATGGTCCCCATCATGAACATGATGCCAGCCGACAGCAGCAGACCGGCGGAGAGGAAGTAGCGGGCGTTGGAGCGGTCCGACACGTTCCCCATCAGGAACTTGGAGAGACCGTAGGCGATGGAGACGCCGGACAGCGCCAGACCCAGATCGCCGCGGGAGAAGCCCTGTTCGATCAGATAGGGCATCGCCAGACTGAAGTTTTTCCGTACCAGGTAGTAACCGGCATAACCGAAGAAGATCCCGAAAAACACCTGCCAACGCATGCGTTTGTAGAAGGGGTCGACCTTGTCGGCCGGGAGCCTGTCTATGTGTGGTGCAGGCCTGAAGAGACTAAGCATGTTCTGCTTCCTTATTGTTGTTGTGGGCGGTTGAGGGTGCCCTGTCCATGCTGACCAATCAGATGAGTCCTGATTCGAAAGCGAGCCCATTGTGCTCATATGTGAACATTTAATCTGTGATGGAGGCTGAAATATTGCAGTTTTATTACAAAAGAAAGTGTCAAATGAGCAATCACTCATCAGCTGCAATCCCTTGTGTAGCAAGGCTTTTGGCTACCCACCAAGTGGTATAACCACTGTATCAACTTGCTTTCCGTCACATTTTCTTAGCAATGAGTGGGATCTTGTCCACATTTCCTGCGGGGAGGGAGTGGTGAATGGGCGATTTAGGTTTATTTTCTCTCTCGTCCGAGAACGAGCGCAAACGAGCATAACGTTTGCGTCAGCTCAAAAAACAAGAAGAAACGTTTTCGGACGCAATAATGGGAATGAAAAACAACAAAACGGAACATCAAACCTACTCTGGGTGGATATAAGGAATAACGGTATGAGCATACAAAGACCCAATACCCTGCTTGGCGAATGCATTGCCGAGTTTATCGGAACCGGCCTGCTGATATTTTTCGGCGTCGGCTGCGTGGCCGCACTGGTGCTGGCGGGAGCCAACTTCGGGCAATGGGAAATTTCCATTACCTGGGGTCTGGGCGTCGCCATCGCCATCTATGTCACCGGCGGTATCTCCGGTGCCCACCTCAACCCGGCCGTGACCCTGGCGCTGATGACCTTCTGCGGGTTCGACAAGCGCAAAGTGGTGCCCTACATCATCGCCCAGGTTGCCGGCGCCTTCTGCTTCGCGGCGCTGGTCTACTTCCTCTATGGTAACCTTTTCACCCAGTGGGAAGTGACCCACAACGTGGTGCGCGGCAGCGTCGAGAGCCTCGGCAGCGCCGGCATCTTCTCTACCTACCCGAACGCCCTGCTCTCCAACATGCAGGCCTTTGCGGTCGAGATGGTGATCACCGCCGTGCTGATGCTGGGTATCATGGCACTGGGTGACAACAACAACGGCGCCCCCAAAGGCTTCGCCGCCGCCCTGCTGATCGGTATCCTGATCGCGGTGATCGGCGCCTCCCTTGGCCCGTTAACCGGTTTCGCCATGAACCCGGCCCGTGATTTCGGCCCCAAACTGTTCGCCTTCCTGGCTGGCTGGGGTGACGTGGCCATGACCGGTGGTCGTGACAACCCCTACTTCTGGGTTCCCATCCTTGGCCCCATCGTCGGTGCCCAGATCGGTACTGCCCTCTATGTAAAAGTGTTGGCTCCCTGTGTGCCGGGCAACCGTGTTGCCGCCACCGAGCAAGTTGCCCAAACCGCCAAAGAAGAGGCCGCCGCCTAAGAGCGGCCCTCCCCAACGTGTAAAAACGTGGAAAATAAAAACGTGGAGAACATCATGTCTGCTGAAAAGAAATATGTCGTCGCTCTGGACCAGGGTACTACCTCTTCCCGTGCCATCGTGTTTGACCAGGACGCCAACATAGTCGGTACCTCCCAGCGCGAATTCACCCAGCACTACCCGAAAGCGGGCTGGGTGGAGCACGACCCGATGGAGATCTGGGCGACCCAGTCCTCCGTCTTCACCGAAGTGCTGGCCAAGACTGGCCTTCGCAGCGAAGAGATCGCCGCCATCGGCATCACCAACCAGCGTGAAACCACAGTGGTATGGGAAAAAGCCACCGGCAAACCCATCTACAACGCCATCGTCTGGCAGTGCCGCCGCACCGCGGCCATCTGTGAAGAACTGAAAGCGCGCGGCCTGGAAGAGTACGTCCGTGAAAACACCGGTCTGGTGCTGGACGCCTACTTCTCCGGCACCAAGGTGAAGTGGATCCTCGACAACGTCGAAGGGGCCCGCGAGAAGGCGATGAACGGCGAACTGCTGTTCGGCACCATCGACACCTGGCTGGTGTGGAAGATGACCAACGGCGAAGTGCATGTCACCGACCCGACCAACGCCTCCCGTACCATGCTCTACAACATCCGCGACCTGAAGTGGGATCAGAAGATGCTGGACGAGCTGGGCATCCCCATGTCCATGCTGCCACAAGTGAAACCCTCCTCCGAGGTCTATGGCTACACCACCCGTGGCGGCGGCTCCCGCATCCCCATCGCCGGTATCGCCGGTGACCAGCAGTCTGCCCTGTTCGGCCAGCTCTGCTTCGAGAAAGGGATGGCCAAGAACACCTACGGCACCGGCTGCTTCATGCTGATGAACACCGGCACCGAGCCGGTTCGCTCCAGCAACGGCCTGCTGACCACCGTTGCCATCGGCCCGAAAGGGGAAGTGAATTATGCCCTCGAGGGTGCGGTATTCATGGGTGGCGCCACCATCCAGTGGCTGCGTGACGAGCTCAAGATCATTCACGATGCCCGCGATACCGACTACTTCGCCTCCAAGGTGGGCGACACCAACGGCGTCTACCTGGTACCGGCCTTCGTCGGTCTGGGTGCTCCCTACTGGGATCCGTATGCTCGCGGCACCATGGTCGGCCTGACCCGCGGCGCCAACCGCAACCACATCATCCGTGCCGCGCTGGAATCCATCGCCTATCAGAGCCGCGATGTGCTGGATGCGATGCAGCAGGACTCCGGCATCAAGCTGGCCGCCCTCAAGGTAGACGGTGGCGCCGTAGCCAACGACTTCCTGATGCAGTTCCAGGCCGACATGATGCACACCCCGGTGGTGCGTCCGACCCGGATCGAGACCACCGCCATGGGCGCCGCCTTCCTGGCTGGCCTTGCCGTCGGCTTCTGGAAGAGCTCGGAAGAGCTGGAAGACAAGTTCAGCGTGGACCGCGAGTTCATCCCGCAGATGGACCGCGACGATCGCGCCAAGCGCTACAACGGCTGGAAGAAGGCGGTGGAACGTTCACGCCGCTGGGCAGAAGAGGAGTGATCGGGCAACCGACCCAGCTCTGAGCTGAAAAACGTGAGAGGCCGACAGCAATGTCGGCCTCTCTTTTTTAGCGCCGCCCCGATAATGACGCCCCCTATCGTCCCTAGGCAGACCCCCAAGCACGACGGACCCCTTCTGCCGGGCTGCCCGGTCAGAGAGCGGGGACTAGAGCATCTCGCTGCCGAGCTGCTCTTTGAGGAAATCGAGCCAGACCCGCAGCCGGATGTCACGCTGGGCATCGGAGTAGAACACCGCATTGATGGGGCGCGAGGCACCACTGTTGCTGCGGGCCAGCACCTCCACCAGCGCGCCGCTCATCCGATCCTGCCCAGTCATGAAATCCGACAGACAGACGATCCCCTGCCCCCGCAGCGCCAGCTGGCGCAGGGTTTCGCCGCTGCTGGCACGCAGGGTCGGGGTGATGGGAAAGCGGTCCCCCTGCTCCTGGCTCAGCAGCGGCCAGTGGTTGAGGTGATCGGGGTGCAAAAAACCGAGCAGCTCGTGCCCGCTCAGCAGATCCATCGGCTGGCGCGGTGTACCGCGCTCACGCAAATAGTCGGGGGATGCCAGCAACCGCAGCCGCGAACGGCCCAGCGGCAGCGCCCGCAGGGAGGAGTCGGTCAGCTCGCCGATACGAATGGCCATGTCCACCCGCCGCTCCATCAGGTTGATAAAGCCCTCGGAGCTGTGCAGTTGCAGCTCGATGGCGGGGTAGCGGCGGCGAAACTCGCCGATGATGGGCACCAGCCGGTGCAGGATAAAGGGGGTGGCAGCATCGACCCGCAATACCCCCTCAGGCTGCTCGCGGCGCATCAGCAGCAACCCCTCCGCCTCGCTCATCTCGGTCAGGATCTTCACCGCCCGCTGATAGAACCAGCTCCCCTCCTCGGTCAGGCTGACCCGCCTCGTGGTGCGGTTGAGCAGCACGGTCGAGAGCTTCTCTTCCAGCCGCTTGATGCCGCGGCTCACCACCGAGTTGTCCATGCCGAGGTTCTCCGCCGCCTGGCGAAAACTGCCCGCCTCCACCACCGCCACAAACAGGGTCAGTTCATCAGAATGGGTCTTCATTGCTGCAATCCAGACAAGAGTAATGGGCCTTTATAGGCGTAACTGCTGTGAGCTGGCAAGTGTACGGTGAGGTCAGTTCTTTTCTATACAGGAAAAGAACGTGACCGCGAGCCCATATCAAACTGGCGATTTGTCAGTACAATGCAGCCAGAAAAGCACCGTATGGCACCACTCATTTCACAAGGATGAATACCATGACATTTGAAGAGCGGCTGACCGCCGCCCATCAGGAACTGGAGAGCAAAGGGGTATGGCATGCCAACTACAATCCCCCTCTGTGCAGGCTGCTGCGCAGGTTCGGTTATCCCGTCAAACCGCCTCACTATGAGGGCTGGCTAACCAACTCTCTGGCATTCGGTATCAGCTTTGGTCTTGTCTGGGGCATGATGATGTGGTTTTTCAGCTGGCGACCCATGGGAACCGAACCGTTATTTGCCCTGCGCCAAATCGCGCTATTTGCAGGATTGTTCGGCCTGACCATGGCATCTTTGCTCTGGCTACGGCGCAAGCAGCTTAAACTGACCCCGTGGGAGCAACTTGCTGAGCCCACCGATGCTGATGATGAGGGAGATGAACTGAATGAAAGCCCATGAAAAACTGAACTATGTGGAGTTTGCGGCCAGAGATCTTGCCGCTACCAAGGCCTTCTTTCAGGCCGCTTTTGGCTGGCAATTTGCCGATTATGGCCCCGATTATTGCGCCTTCGAGGGGGAAGGGCTGGATGGCGGCTTCTATCGCGCCGATCTCTGTAGCCAGAGCGCGCAAGGTGGCGCCCTGCTGGTGTTCTACAGCGCCGATATTGAAGCGACCCAGAGCAAGGTAGCCGGCGCCGGGGGCACCATAGTTCGTCCCCTGTTCGATTTTCCCGGTGGCCGCCGCTTTCACTTCGTCGAGCCCAGCGGCAATGAATTTGCGGTCTGGTCCGAGCCGGCCAATGCCTGATGGCAAGGGGGCGCCCCGGCGCTCCCTGCTTCTTTTACCTCACTCACTTCCTCATCGCCACCTCGCCCCGGCCCATTCATTGCTGCTCTTGTCTCAATAGTGTTTTGCGACTGTTGCTCTGTTTCCCTCGATAGACGGCGGGCATACTGACTCCCGTCTTAACGAGGAGGTTCAGATGTCATCCCCCGTGATTGTGATTGCCCAGCTTGAAGCCAAACCCGAATTCGCCCCCCAGTTTCGTGCCGCCCTCGAGCCGCTGATCGCCGCCACCTTGCAGGAGGCCGGCTGCCTGCGCTACCAGCTGCATCAGGATTTGGACAATCCCCACAGCTGGATGCTCTACGAGGTGTGGGAGAGCGATGCCGCCCTCACAGCCCATCAGGGCCAGCCCCACTTTACCGACTTTGTCGCCAAGGCCGAGCCCTGGTTTGCCGGCAGTACCATTCGCCGCTATCAGCCGCTGAAGGCCTGATTTTCCGCGCCGCTGAGCGCCCTTTTACCACCTATTTGAGGAATAACATGATGAAGATGCCCAACCTGGGTCTTGGAACCTTTCGCCTGACCGGCCAACCCCTGCGTGGCTCCCTGCTGCAAGGGCTCGAGCTTGGCTACCGCCACATCGACACCGCCCAGATCTACGCCAACGAGGCCGAAGTGGGCCAGCTGATGAGCGAGAGCGGCGTACCTCGCCAGGATATCTATCTGACCACCAAGGTGTGGACCAGCGAGTTCGGGCCGGGCAAGCTGATCCCGAGCCTGGAAGTGAGTCTGGAAAAACTGGGCACCGACTATCTGGATCTGGCGCTTATTCACTGGCCCTCCCCCAAGGATGAGGTGCCGATGGCGGTCTATCTGGAGCAGCTGGTCGAGGCCAAAGCCCAGGGCCTGACCCGCGAGATCGGGGTCTCCAACTTCACCGTGGCCCAGCTTAAAGAAGCCATCGATATTCTGGGGCCGGGCGTCATCGCCCACCAGCAGGTGGAGATCCACCCGCTGCTGCAAAACCGCAAGGTGGTCGAATTCTGCCAGGCCCACGGCATCGCCATCACCGCCTATATGCCGCTCGCCTATGGCAAGGTGCTCACCGAGCCGCTGCTGATGGAGATCGGCAAGCGCCACGGCGTCTCGGCGGCCCAGGTGTCGCTGGCCTGGCTGCTGGCCCAGGGCATGACGGTGATCCCGAGCTCCACCAAGCGGGAGAATCTGGCCGCCAACCTGGCGGCGCTGAAGGTGCAACTCAGTCGCGATGAGATGGCCGCCATCGCTACCCTGGAGCGGGGGGAGCGCTGCGCCAACCCGGACTTTGCACCGGATTGGGACTAATAAGCAGGTTCAACCGGATTGTTCCCTCTCCCCATGGGAGAGGGCTAGGGTGAGGGTATAGCAGGCTACCCTAGGCTAGTTTTGCTGCATATACAGATTGCCCCCTCATCCCCGACCCTTCTCCCGCCAGGGGAGAAGGGAGGCAATAACGATCCGGGATATTTATCCAACCCCTAGCGGGAGGCATTGTGCCTCCCGCTTTTTTTGGTTTTGTGCGCCCCCCACACAATTCCCCGTCCAATAAGACCCGAGCCATCGCGATGATTGCTGCTGATTTGCCAAAAGTAATTTGATGTCACCGTCATTTTTACCAACAAACGCCCTCGGCATACTGGCGCCATTCTCCCGTCGGGAGTCCCTATCCAAGGAGTTGTTATGCCACTGGCGTTATTTGCCCTCACCCTGAGTGCCTTTGCGATCGGCACCACCGAATTCGTGATCGTGGGGCTTATCCCCACCATCGCCGAGCAGCTGAATGTCTCGCTCCCCTCCGCAGGCCTCCTGGTCAGCCTCTATGCCCTTGGCGTGGCCATCGGCGCCCCCGTGCTGACGGCACTGACCGGCAAGGTGCCGCGCAAGTGGCTGCTGGTGGGGCTGATGGCGCTCTTCACCGCCGGCAACCTGCTGGCCTGGCAGGCACCCGGTTACGAGAGCCTGATCGTGGCCCGTATCCTGACCGGGCTGGCCCACGGGGTCTTCTTCTCGGTGGGTAGCACCATCGCCACCGGCTTGGTGGCCAAGGAGAAAGCGGCGAGCGCCATCGCCATCATGTTCAGCGGCCTCACTATCGCGCTGGTGACCGGCGTACCGCTCGGCACCTGGATTGGTCAGGTCTTTGGCTGGCGTGAAACCTTTCTGGTAGTGAGCCTGCTCGGCCTCGTCGCCATGGTGGGCAGCCTGCTGCTGATCCCGAGCAACCTGCCCAAGGGGGCCGCTTCGACCATCCGCGAGCAACTCTCGGTGCTCACCAAAAAGCCCTTGCTGCTGGTCTACGCCAAGACGGCGCTGGGTTACGGCGGTGCCTTCACCGCCTTTACCTTCCTCGCCCCCATCCTGCAGCAGGTGAGCGGCTTTAGTGCCGGCGCGGTGAGCCTCATTCTGCTGGTGTACGGGGTATCGGTCGCCGTCGGCAATATCTGGGGCGGCAAGCTGGCCGACAAGATGGGCCCGCTGCCTGCGCTGAAGCTGCTGTTTGCAGGTCTCGCATTGGTGTTGCTGGTGCTCACCTTCACCGCGCCGCACCCGGTGCTGGCGGTGCTGACCGTGCTGGTGTGGGGCGCCTTTGCTTTTGGCAACGTGCCGGGTCTGCAGGTGCTGGTAGTGAAGCAGGCCGAGCAGCACACCCCCAGGGCGGTGGACGTGGCATCGGGCCTCAACATCGCCGCCTTCAACGTCGGCATTGCGCTCGGCTCCGTCGTCGGCGGTCTGGTGGTGGAACACCTGGGGTTGATGCACACCCCCTGGATCGGCGCGCTGATCGTGCTGCTGGCCTACGGCCTCACTCATGTCAGCGAGCGGCAGGCCGCCCGGGTCGCCCTCCCCGCCTAAGCTAACCCTCCAGCAGGATGCAAAAAGGCCGACACCTGTGTCGGCCTTTTCATGGCTGCGTCTCAAGACTCCTTGAGATCCTCATCGGCGGCCCAGCGCGCCTCCAGCCAGAGCAGGTTGACCAGCCCACACAACAGGGCGAAGCCCAGTCCCAGAATCCAGGTGAAATACCACATATCGCATGATCCTTTGGTTGAAGAGGGTTAGTAGAGGCTGTGGCCGTGCTGGCGGATCTGCTGGGCGCTCATCTTGCCGCGCACCACCCGGTAGACCCAGAGGGTGTAGCCGATGTTGATGGGCATCAGCACCCCGACAATCCCCAGCATGATGAAGAGGGTGCGCTCGCTGGAGGTACTGTCCCACAGGGTCAGGCTGCTGGACGGATCCAGCGACGAGGGCAGCACGAACGGGAACAGGGCGATGGCGATGGTCAGCATCATGCTGGCGCAGGCGCCGCCGCTGGCGAGCAGGGCCGTGCGCGGCAGCTCGCGGGCGCTGGCCAGACTGCTCACCATGGGCAGCACCAGGCCGAGCGCCGGCACGCACCAGAGCCAGGGATGGGCGACGAAGTTGGCAAGCCAGCCCTGCTGGGCCACCCCCACCTCCTTCATCAGCGGGGTGAGCGCCCCGTTGATATCCCCTATCTCCAGTACCCGGTAGCCGGCCATCTGGCTGAGCCAGACGCCGCCCAGGGCAAACAGGCCGCTCGCCAACGGGCCGAGCCAGAGGCTCTGGCGGGCGCAGCGCCGGGCGATCTCCCCCTGGGTCTTGCACTGCAGGAAGCTGGCGCCGTGCAGCAACAACAGCGCCAGCGCCGTCCCCATGCAGGTCAACAGCAGCGGCCAGTGGAAGTCAAAGGCACCGTAGTGGATGCGAAGGGCCGTATCGAAACGAAACGGCAGCCCCTGCAGCAAAAAGCCCAAGGTGGCGCCAAACACCAGGGTCGGCAGCAGGCCACCCACCACCAGGGCGCGATCCCACCAGCGGCGCCAGACCGGGTCCGCCAGCTTGCTGCGATAGTCAAAACCGACCGGCCGCAGGAACAGGCCGAACAGCAGGAACATGAAGGGCACGTAGAGCGCCGAGAAGGCGGCGGCATAGACCAGCGGCCAGGCGGCGAACAGGGCGCCGGCCCCGGCGATGAGCCACACCTGGTTGCCCTCCCACACCGGCCCCACGCTGTTGAGCAGCACCCGCCGCTCCTCGTCGTTCTTGGCCACCACCGGCAGCAGCATGGCTACGCCGAGGTCGAAGCCATCCATCACCACGAAGCCGACCAGCATGAACAGCACCAGCCCCCACCAGATCAATTTCAGGGTTTCGTAATCCATCAGGCAGGACTCCCGTTTTGCAACACTTCACCTTGATAGCGACCCGTCTGCAGGCTGGCGGGCCCTTTGCGGATCACATGACGCAACAAGAACAACTCCACCACCAGCAGGCTGGTGTAGATGAGGCTGATGGAGATCAGGCTGAACCAGAGCTGGCCCGGGGTCAGCAAGGAGACGGACGCCGACACCGGCAGCACGTCGCTGATGGTCCACGGCTGGCGACCGAACTCGGCCACGAACCAGCCCGCCTCGATGGCAATCCAGGGCAGCGGAATAGACCAGAACAGGGCCTTGAGCAGACGCGGGGATTGCACCAGCTTGCCCCGGCACAGCTGCAGGAAGGCAGCGGCAAACAGCGCCAGCAGCACCACGCCGATGCCCACCATCAGCCTAAAGCTCCAGAACAGCGGTGCCACCTGAGGGATGGAGTCCGCCACCGCCTTGGCGATGGCCGCCTCATCCGCCTTGCCAATCTCCTTGGCATAGGGGGTGAGCAAGAGGCCGTAGCCCAGATCCTGGCGATGACGCTCGAAGGTGGCTCGCGCCGCCTGGTTGCTGCCATCTGCCCGCATCGCTTCGAGCGCCTCGTGGGCCAGCATGCCGCTGCGAATGCGCTCCTCGTGCCGCGCCTTGAGATCTTTGAGGCCCGTCACCTGCTCATCGAGGGAGCGGGTGGCGATGATGCCCATCAGATAGGGGATCTTCACCGCGGCATGGGTGGTCTCGGCAGCCTGATCCGGAAAACCGAACAGGGTGAAGGAGGCCGGCGCCGGCTCGGTATGCCACTCCGCCTCGATGGCGGCCAGCTTCACCTGCTGCACCTCACCGGTGCGATAGCCCGACTCGTCGCCGAGCACGATGACCGAGAGGATGGCCGCCAGACCAAAGCCCGAGGCGATGGCAAAGGAGCGCAGGGCGAAGCGCACCTCCATGCGGCGCAGCAGATACCAGCTGCTCACCCCCATCACGAACAGGGAGGCCGCCACATAACCCGCCGCCACCGTGTGCACGAACTTGACCTGGGCCACCGGGTTGAAGATCACCGCAGCCACGTCCACCAGCTCCATGCGCATGGTCATGGGGTTGAACTCGGCGCCGACCGGGTTTTGCATCCAGCCGTTGGCGATGAGGATCCAGAGCGCGGAGAGGTTGGAGCCGAGCGCCACCAGCATGGTCACCAGCAGGTGCTGACCGCGGGAGAGCTTGTCCCAGCCGAAGAAGAACAGACCCACCAGGGTGGACTCGAGGAAGAAGGCCATCAGCCCCTCCACCGCCAGCGGCGTACCGAAGATGTCGCCGACATAGTGGGAGTAATAGGCCCAGTTGGTACCGAACTGGAACTCCAGGGTAATGCCGGTGGTCACCCCCATCACGAAGTTGATGCCAAACAGCTTGCCCCAGAAACGGGTGATGTCTTTGTAGATCACCTTGCCGGTCATCACGTAGGCCGACTCGGCGATCACCAGGATCCAGGACAGCCCCAGGGTGAGGGGCACAAACAGAAAGTGGAACATCGCCGTCGCCCCGAACTGCATTCGGGAGAGGCTGACCACATCATCCAGGCTTATCATGCATGACTCTCTATGTTGCATTTAACAGACAGGTTTTCGCCCGTTAAGTACATCACGGTCCATGACACCTATAACAGATGCAGTTATAGTGAAATACACCTATAACAGTTTAACAATCCCATGTCCCTATACGGCCAGCTGGCAGATCAGCTGCAACAGCAGATAACGAGCGGCCTCTGGCAGCCAGGGGAGCGCATCCCCTCCATCCGCCAGAGCTGCAAAACCCATGGCCTCAGCCCCATGACGGTGTTGCAGGCCTATCAGCTGCTCGAAAGCCGCGGCCTCATCCTGGCGCGGCCCCAGTCCGGCTACTACGTCAAGGCCGCCCCCTCCCGCCCGACCGCCAGCCTGCCCCAGCAGGCCCACTACAGCGGCTCGGTGGACATCAACGATCTGGTGTTCGAGGTGTTGCAGGCGAGCAAGTCGCGGGAACTGGTGCCGCTCGGCATGGCGGTGGCCGACCCCACCCTGTTCCCCCACCCCCAGCTCGGCCGGGCGCTGGCCAGCAGCATGCGCCGACTCGACCCCTTCAGCACGGTGGCAGATCTGCCTCCCGGCAACGAGGCGCTGCGCCGGGCCATCGCCCAGCGCTACGCCGGCGAGGGGCTGGCGGTAGACCCCCAGCAGATCATCATCACCACCGGCGCCATGGAGGCGCTCTCCCTCAGCCTGCAGGTACTGACCGAGCCCGGCGACTGGGTGGTGGTGGAGTCCCCCACCTTCTACGGCGCCCTGCAGGCCATCGAGCGACTCAAGCTGAACGCGGTGGAGATCCCGGTGATCCCGGGGGTCGGCATCGATCTCGCCCTGCTGGAGGAGGCCCTCGCCCAGCGCCCCATCAAGGCGTGCTGGCTGATGGGCAATGTCCAGCACCCGCTCGGTCACACCATGCCGGATGAGCACAAACAGGCGCTGATGGCGCTGCTCAACCGGCGCGGGGTGGCACTGGTGGAGGACGACGTCTATGCCGAGGTCTACTTCGGCCGCGAGCGGCCAAGGCCCATCAAGTATTGGGATACCAGTGGCGACAGCCTGCTGTGCAGCTCCTTTTCCAAGTGCCTGGCGCCCGGCTTTCGGGTCGGCTGGGTGGTGGCCGGTCGCCACGCCGAGCGGGTGCAGCGACTGCAGCTGATGTCGACCCTCTCCACCAATGTGCCAAGCCAGCTGGCGCTGGCCGAGATGCTGCGCCAGGGCGGTGTGGATGCCCACTTTCGCCGGCTGCGCCACACCCTGGCCCAGCGCCAGCAGCAGATGCGGGCCGCCCTGCTGCGCCTGCTGCCGGGGGAAGTGAGCATCTCCTCCCCCGATGGCGGCTACTTTCTCTGGCTCGAATTTGACCGGCGCCTCGACAGCCGCGCCCTGCACGCCCAGGCGCTGGCCAGCGGTTTTTCACTGGCCCCCGGCGCCCTCTTCTCCAGCAAGGGGCTGCACAACCACTGCCTGCGCCTCAACAGCTCCCATCCCTGGAGCGAGCAATTGGAGGCGGCCCTCACCCGGTTGGCAGAGCTCATTCACCAACAGCTGGACTCAGCTCCCGCCAAAGACCAAAAGGCCCCATGATGGGGCCTGTTCCTTGCGGAATTATCTGATTGAAACGGGCTTATCTGACCATGGTCTGTGACAACATCTTGAACCCCAGCGCCTCGTAGAGTGCCTTGGCCCGTTCGTTGAACGACATCACCTCCAGCCGGATCTGGTGGGCACCGTGCCCCTTGCCCCACTCGTCACAATGGGCGATCAGCGCTTTGCCGATGCCTTGGGAGCGGCGCCCCTCATCGACCACCACGGTGCCGATGCGGCAGATGGGCTCTTTGCAGAGAAACGGGATGGTTTCGTTGATGTCGATGCGCGCAGTCAAAAAGCCCACCACGGCCCCCTCCTGCTCGGCAACGCAAAACAGCCGCCCTTCGGCGGCGATGGCCGCCAGCAAGAAAACCCGCTCCTCGGGGGACGGAGAACAAAAGACCTGCGGGGCCTGCTCGAAGTGGATCTCTCCTATCTGCCGGTTCAGCTCGAGGATAGCGTCGATGTCCTGCTCCTGTGCCTTGCGTATTTCCAATGAATGCTCCTTGCCTCTGTGTTCTCGCGATGATGTGCCCTGGCGATGAGACGGTCTCATCTGCTCCCTTTTTGCCAAAGAGCCATCATAGTGGCTGCCCGCGTCAATAAGAAGTGTCGTGACCAGTGACTAGTGACCAGACACAACAAGGCCCCGTCACGGGGCCTCATCGACAATCCTTGTCCCTGACGGGGTTCAGGCCGGCTGCGCCAACTGGGCCACCTGCAGCTCTATGCTGCCTTTGAGGTTGTCATCAAGCTTGAGGGCGCGCGCCAGCTCGTCCAGATAACCGCGCTCCATGAAGTGATCTACCTCGATGGCGAGCAGGGAGGCGAGGTAGACCTCGGTCGCCAGCTCCATGTCGGTCACTTCCCGTGCCAGGGCGTGGGGGTCGAGCGGGCGGGCCAGCTCGGCATCAATCCAGCGGGCCGCATCACTCTGTCCCTGTTCGGTCAGGTACTGCTGGATCTTCTGGCGCTCGTCGCCGTCGATATGACCGTCGGCCCGGGCTGCCGCCACCATGGCGCGCACCAGCAGGGCAGCTCTGGCATCCAGCGCATTGCCTTGGAGGGTATCGAGCGGCTGGGTCGGCTGGGCCGGGCTTGACTGCTGGGCCTGCCAATCCTGATAGAGCTTGTAGGCCAGTCCGCCGAGCGCCGCCGCGCCGCCCACCGCCGCCACCTTGCCGCCATATTTGCGCATCTTCTTGTTGCCAAGCAGGAGGGCCATGGCACCGGCCGCGAGGCCCCCTTGCGCCATCCCCTTCATCTGCGCCTTGCGGCTGTCGCCGCCTTCGTTGAGCCAGCCTTTGCCAGCGCCCAACAACTGATCAAGCATCTGTTTCATCATGACTCCTCGCAATTGACTCCCCCATGCTTGCGCCGGGCCGATGAACCAAGAGTGAATGAGGCCCCATTATCGCAGCAGAGCCTGTGCATCCCGTCGCCATTCGCGGTATACCTGAAACAGGTCAACAAGGAGCAACCGGATGCGCACCCTCACCCCATGGATCCCCCTCGGCCTGGCCCTGCTGTGCGGCCCCGCCCATGCCGCCAGCGAGCTTGATCGCCCGGCCCAGCAAGCCAAGCTGGATGCCGCCTGCCAGCAGGCCCAGCAGCAGCTGGTCGAGCAGGGCAAGCAACAGCGGATCGACGCCTGCATCAAGGCGGGCGGCAAGGCTGCCAAATGCCAGCAGGAGTTCGCCAGCTTTGGTCAGCGCGAGGGCAACAAGCGGCCCGATCTCAACAACCTGGCTCCCTGCCAGCAGGCTGACGCCTATCGCAAGAGCTACCGGCAATGACCCTCAATCAAGGAGCCCCCATGACCCCACCCCGCGAGCTGACCTTGCAGTTTCTGGCCGAGCCCGCCGACGTCAACTTCGGCGGCAAGGTACACGGCGGCATGGTGATGAAGTGGATCGATCAGGCGGGCTACGCCTGCGCCGCCGGCTGGTGCGGCGGCTACGCGGTGACCGTCTATGTGGGGGGGATCCGTTTTCTGCGCCCCATCCAGATAGGCCAGCTGGTGGAGGTGCACGCCCAGGTGATCCACACCGGCACCACCAGCATGCACCTGGCGGTGGATGTCTACAGCCGCCATCCGGCCAGCCGGGAGCGCCACAAGACCACCCACTGCATCATCATCTTCGTGGCCATGGACGAGAGCGGCAAACCGAGCAAGGTGCCCCAGTGGCAACCGCAAAATGAGAGCGATCGGCAGTTGCAGCAGTACGCCAAGAAGCTGATGGCCCTGCGCGAGGAAATAGACAAGGAGATGCGCCAGCACCTCTAGCCGGGTCGCCCGCAACACCAGACAGGTCCCCATCCGGGAGCGGCCCTGTATAATGGCGTTTTCCCCGTTACGGAGTCTGTCATGTCACTGGAAAATGCCCCGCCCGAGGTCAAGCTCGCGGTGGATCTCATCGAGCTGCTGGAGACCAACCGGATCGATCCGGCACTGGCCCTGGCGGCGCTGGCCATCGTCTCCGCGGACTATCAGCGCAAGCTCAAAGAAGGCAAGGATTGCTGAGCGCGGCAGCGCTGCCGCCCCACCCCGCACAGGAGGTACCATGACAGGTCCTGTCCGTTTCGAAACCGGCCGCCCCATGCTGTTTGGCGGCCTGCGCCGTCATCATGCCTTCGCCCACGCCGACTTCGGTGGCCAATGGCGCGATTTCAGCGCCCTGGGTCCGCTGCCGGGCCAGCTGGACGAGCATGCCTATGGCGTCATCTGCGGCGTGACCGCGACCCAATGTGAATATATGTGTGCGGTGGAAGTCGCCGCGCTGGAGGTGCTGCCCAGGACCCTGGGGCGAATGCGCATCGAACCCCAGACCTATGCCGTCTTCCTGCATCAGGGGCATGTCTCGACCATGCCAAATACCTGGCAGCAGGCGCTGGACTGGCTGGCACAGTCCGCTTACCAGTCGGCCCACAAGCCAGATTTCGAGCGCTATGGCGCCGCCTTTGACCCGGAGACCGGCAGCGGCGAGGTCGAACTCTGGCTCGCCGTGCTGCCGTGCCAGGCCATCGTCTGAGCATCCAGTGCTCTCTGCCCTGATAAATTGGCAAGGTTTAACCCAGACGAGGGGCTGACTCGGCGCTCGGGCAGTGCAAGGATATGGCTCCCTTACTGCCCGAGAGTTGTTATGGATAACCAGGAATGTCTCGACCAGGCCGGTCTCTGGAGCCGCTCCGCCCGCATCATGACGCTGGCCTGCCTCATCGTCTTCATGGCCCAGATGGCCACCACCGTTTACCTCCCCTCCCTGCCCGTGGTGATGACGGATCTCGCCATGACCCGGCAAGGGGCCGAGCTCTCCATCTCGCTGTTCGTCATCGGCGCCGCCCTGCCGGTGCTGTTCTGGGGCGCCGCCGCCGATCGCTACGGTCGCCGCCTCCCCCTCGCCCTGTCACTCTTGCTGTTCGTCGGCCTCAGCCTGCTGCTGGCCACCACCAGCCAGGGGCCGCTGCTCTTGATCCTGCGCACCCTGCAAGGGGTGGCGGCCGGCGGGGCGGCCATCATCGCCCGGATCCTGGTGCGGGATCACTGGCACGGCGATGAGCTGGCGCGCCGTCTCTCGGTGCTCTCCATCGCCTTCATCACCGCCCTCGGCGGCGGTCAGTGGATAGGCGGCCTCATCAGCCGTTATGCCCATTGGCCGCTGGGATTCGTGCTGATGGCCGGGGTCGGTGTGCTGGCGCTGCTCTTGATGAGCAGCCTGCCGCTGCAGGGGCCCAATCCGGCGGCGGCGAGCGGCGGCATGTGGGCCCGTTACGCCAGCCTGCTGCGCCGCCCCGGCTTTTTCTGGCCGGCCTGCGCCGGCGGCATCGGCTTTGCCATCACGGTAACCCTGCAGGAGGTGAGCCCCTTCGTACTGCAGCAGGGGTTTGCCCTCGAGGTCACCACCTTCGGCAGCCTGGGGTTGCTGATCGGTATCGCCTACTTCGCCGGCGCCATGACGGTCAACCGGCGGGTCGCCCAGGTGGGAGGCCGCCAGCTGATGCGCCAGGGGGCCGCACTCATACTGCTGGCGGCCAGCGGCATGCTGCTGCTCTGGGCACTGGGCGCCCTGCAGGGCAGTGGTGGATTGGTGGCCATGATGACCTGCTACTGCCTCATCATCTTCGGGCAGGCGGTGCTCTTTCCCAACAGCATGGCGCTGGCGGTGAGCGATGGCCGCGAGCACGGCGCCTACGCCATGGCCCTGTGCGGCTTCCTGCAGCAGGGAGTGGCCGGGGTGGCCGCCGCCGGCGCCACCCTGGTGAGTCATCACGGAGCCTGGGCCCCGCTCGTCTTCACCCTGGCGCTCATCACCCTGCTCATCGTGCGCACCAGGGTGCGCTAAGCAGGCATCTGCCTGCGTCCCCTCACCGCTCAGCGGGCCCCATCACCCGATCACACAGGCTGATAAGGGCCTCGCAGAGGCGAGTGAGCGGCTCGCCGCGCTCCGCACCCAGGTGCAGCGCCAGCTCCACCGGCGCCACCGCCGGCCAGTGGGTCAGCTCCTGCTGATCTGGCTGCAGCAAGCGCCGGGGCAGCAGGCTGACCCCGATCCCGGCGCTCACCGCCCCCTGCAGGCTGGCCAGGCTGGCGCTGACGTAGGCGATGCGCCAGCGTCGCCCCATCCCGTCGAGTGCCTCGGTCACCTGCCGCCGATAGAGCCCTTCGCTCGGGAACACCACCAGCGGCAAGGGATCCCGCTCGCTGGCGGGCCAGGCACGGCTGTCGACCCAGGCCAGCGGCTCGCGCCAGCAGGCGCGCGGCGCCCCCTGTCCCCGCGCCTGTTTGACCAGCGCCAAGTCCAGCTCGCCGGCCTCGAAGCGCTGCCAGATCTCGTGGCTGAGGCCGCTGTGCACCTCCAGCCGCACCTGCGGGTAATCGCGGGCAAAGGCTGCCAGCACAGGGGCGATGGCGCCGGCGGCAAAATCCTCCGGTACCCCCAGGCTCAGTTGCAGGCTGGCCTCGGCCACCTGCTCCTCGGCCCGGGCCAGCAGGGCCAGGATGCTGCGGGCCAGCCCCAGCAGCTTTTCTCCCTCTGCCGTGGTCACCACCTGGCGACCGGAGCGGTCCAGCAGCGGGCAGCCGAGCTGCTGTTCGAGCCGTCGCATCTGCTGGCTGATGGTGGATTGGGTGAGGTGCACCCGTTCACCGGCACGGGTAAAACTGCCGCTGTCGACGATGGCGACAAAGCTGCGCAGCAAGAGGGGATCCAGCATGGCGACTCCATTTAAAAAACCACTGGATGTCATTCTATCATTTAATTTCCCCATGACTGATTCCCCCGCTAGGCTGGTCTCCTCCCCTTGCCTCGAGGATCCGTCATGCCCCACCCCCTTGCCGAACCAGCCGGCTCACGCCTGATCGCGTCGCTGACCGCCAACCCCAGCCATCAGGAGTGGCTGGAGCAGGCACTGCAACTGGCCCTTCATAATCGCCGGCAGGGAGGCCGCCCCTTTGCCGCCCTGCTGGTGCGAGACAACCAGCTGGTGACCAGCGCCGTCAACGGCATGCACCAGGATGGCGACCCCACCCGCCACGCCGAGCTGGAAGCCCTGCGCCAGGCCAGCCAAGTCGGGCCGCTGGCGGGCGCCATCGTCTACGCCAGCGGTCACCCCTGCCCCATGTGCCTGAGCGCCCTGGTGATGAACGGCATTGCCGCCGTCTATTACGCCTTCGATAACGCGGATGCGGCCCCGTTCGGCTTTGACAGCACGGCCGCCTACCACAAGCTGGGTCTGCCCCTCGCTCCTGCCCCTCTGCCACTCATCAAGCTGCCGAGCCCGCTGGCCGCCGCCGAGCTCTATGGTGCACAAGACCATGCTTAAGGCCCGCATCGATACGCGCCAGCAGCAGGCCCTGCTGGTGCTGGTGATCCTGATCGGGCTCAACCTGCGGCCGTTTCTCACCGCCATCGGCCCCCTGAGCCGCGACATTGCCGAGGCGCTCGGGCTTGGCATGGACACCCTGGCCTGGCTGACCCTGCTGCCGCTCTGGCTCATCGGCGGCGGCGTGCTGCTCACCCCGGCCCTGCGCAGTCACACCGGGCCGCGTCAGTTGTTGGGTGCGGCCCTGCTGCTGCTGGGAATGGGCAGCGCCATGCGCTTCGAGGCAGGCAGCGGCGCCCTGCTCATCGCCAGCGCCGCCCTCTGCGGGCTGGGTTCGGCCCTGGTGCAGGGGGTACTGCCCGGCCTCATCAAGCAGGCCTTTGCGCAGAAGGTGCCGCTGGTGATGGGCATCTTCTCGGCCTGCATGATGGGGGGCGGGGCGCTGGGCGCCAGCCTCACCCCGCAGCTCGCCACCCGGCTCGACTGGTCCCAGGCGCTGGCGCTGTGGAGCCTGCCGGTGCTGCTGGCCATGGGCTGGCTTGGCTGGCGGGTACGGCTGCCCGCAGCGCCGGTGGCAGTGTCCGGTGGCGGCGAGCAGCGCCTCATCAGCCTGCCCCGCAGCTGGCTGCTGATAAGCTGCTTTGGCATCATCAACAGCGGTTACGGCATCGTCGTTGCCTGGCTGGCGCCGGCCTACATGGCACAGGGCTGGAGCCCCCAGCAGGGGGGCGAGCTGGTGGCCTGGCTGGCGCTGGCCCAGACCGTGAGCGGCCTCGGCCTGCCGCTGCTGGCCGCCCGCCGGCTCGACCGGCGGCCCTGGATGGGCTTGGCCATCGCCATGCAACTGGCGGGCTTTGGCGGCCTCTGGCTGGCGCCGACTGCCGCCCCCATTCTCTGGTGCATGCTGTGCGGCGCCGGGCTTGGCGGCAGCTTCTCCCTCATCATGGTCATCGCGCTCGATCACCTGCCGGATCCGCGCCGCGCCGGCACCCTCAGCGCCCTGATGCAGGGGTTCGGCTTCATGCTGGCGGCCACCGGCCCCTGGGTAGCGGCCCGCCTGCATCACCTGAGCGGTGACTTCGCCGCCGCCTGGCAGTGGCAGCTGGCTGGCCTGGTGCTGATGAGCCTGCTGGTTCTGCGTCTCGACCCGCGTTACTACCCGAGGGCGATGCGACAATCCAGCAACGAAGCCACGGCTCCGTTGACGCGGGACAACCCTTCCGCCTAGCTCAGTCGCCAAAACAAAAACACCGGCCTGTGGCCGGTGTTTTTCACTGTCAACGCGGGGAGTGAGAGGGTGCTTAACGCCCCTTCTTCTGCCGCCCACCCTGACCGGCGCGCGGTTTGCCGGCGGCCGGTTTGGCCCCCTTGTTCGGGGCTCCTTTGCCTGCACTACCTTTGGCCGAGCCGCCTTTACCAGCAGCCCCCTTGCCAGCCGGGCTCTTGTTTTCGAATGCCGACGGCCCCGGCACGTTGGGACGCCCGCCAATCTCGTGGTCATCATCCCGGCGCGGTTTTTTGCCCGGTGCCGGCTTGCCGGCTTGCGCGGCGGACGCCTTGGGTTTACCGCCCTGTCCGGCGGCAGCTTGCCCGCCTTTGGCCGGTTTCACCTCGGAGGAGGAGTCTTCAATCAGCTTGAACAGCTCGATCAGCTCGTCGTCGGTGAGATCGCGCCACTCACCCACCGGCAGCCCCTTGAGGCTGACGTTCATGATGCGGATACGCTCGAGCTTGGTCACTTCGAAGCCGAAGTGCTCGCACATGCGGCGGATCTGGCGGTTCAGTCCCTGCACCAGGGTGATGCGAAACACGAACGGCGCCTCTTTCTTCACCTTGCACTTCTTGGTGACGGCACCCAGGATCGGCACCCCGGCGCCCATGCCCCGGATAAACTCGTCGGTGACCGGCTTGTCCACGGTCACCAGATACTCTTTCTCGTGATCGTTGCCCGCCCGCAGGATCTTGTTGACCAGATCGCCGTGGTTGGTCAGGAAGATGAGCCCCTGGGAGTCCTTGTCGAGCCGGCCGATGGGGAAGATGCGGGTACTGTGGTTGACGAAGTCGACGATGTTGTCCTTCTCACCCGCCTCGGTGGTGGAGACGATGCCCACCGGCTTGTTCAGAACGATGAACACCAGGCTGTCCGCCTCGCGCGGCTCGATCACCTGGCCGTTGACCTTGACCAGATCCCCGGCAAACACCTGATCCCCCACCCCGGCCCGCTTGCCGTTGATGAAGACGTTGCCCTGCTCGATAAAGCGGTCGGCCTCGCGGCGCGAGCAGATGCCGCTCTCGCTGATGTATTTGTTCAGGCGCATGGATTCATCAGCCAGCATGGGTCACCTGCCACTGGCCTGCGGCCTGGATCCGGGTCATCAGAGCGGCACGCTGCCGGTTCACTAACTCAAAATTGTGCATATCATTCCATCTTCAAAAAAGGCCGCTACCGACCTGTCCGGCAAAAAGCGCCGACACATTAACATATTGCCCCCTGACACACGCCGGATAGTTGCACTCGGCCCACCCCCTTCTCGCAAAATGCGCCCCCTGTCACGCGGTCAGCCCCCGGTATTGCATCGTCATGCGCGGCCATTCGATTGCCGCCAGCACCACCGAAGTCAGCATGGCAATGGCCACTTCCGCCGTTGCATGGGATCTTCTCGCTGCGCCATAAAGATGCATGAAATATGCAAGAAACGATAACCCAGGCCAAATGACAGCAACATTTTCTTGCTATTTATTAATCAAAAATGCATAAAAAGATTTTGATTCGCGCGAATTATCTGTCCCTGTCGGCACTCTTTTCTGCTGTTTTCGGCGATTCACACAACAATTTTCGCCCAATTGCGAAAAACACCAAATATTCACCTGCATCCAGGCCTGACAAAAACCATAAATTTGGTTGCAGGGTGTGCACTTTTCTCTGGCAAGAGGCCACTTTTACCCTTCACTACAGGAGTTACAGATGAGTCATTCCCTCTCCCAGGCGGATTTTCTGGCCCAGGTCGCCAGCCGCAACCCCCATCAACCGGAGTTCATTCAGGCCGTGAGCGAGGTGATCGCCTCCATCTGGCCCTATGTGGTGCGCCACCCCCGCTACCTGCAGCACGGCCTGCTGGAGCGGCTGGTGGAGCCGGAGCGGCTGATCCAGTTCCGGGTGAGCTGGGTGGATGATCGAGGCCAGGTGCAGGTGAACCGGGGCTACCGGGTACAGCACAGCTCCGCCATCGGCCCCTTCAAGGGGGGGATGCGCTTTCACCCCTCGGTGGATACCTCGGTGCTCAAGTTCCTCGCCTTCGAGCAGACCTTCAAGAACGCCCTCACCACCTTGCCCATGGGCGGCGGCAAAGGGGGCAGCGATTTTGATCCCAAGGGCAAGAGCGAGGGAGAGGTGATGCGCTTTTGCCAGGCGCTGATGCTGGAGCTGCATCGCCACCTCGGCGCCGATACCGACGTGCCGGCCGGTGACATCGGGGTGGGCGGGCGCGAAGTGAGCTATATGGCGGGCATGATGAAGAAGCTCACCAACAGCGCCGAGTGCGTCTTTACCGGCAAGGGGCTCTCCTTTGGCGGCAGCCTGATCCGCCCGGAAGCCACCGGTTACGGCCTGCTCTATTTCGTCGAGGCCATGCTGGCCAACCGGGGGCAATCCCTGGACGGCATGACGGTCTCTGTGTCCGGTTCAGGCAACGTGGCCCAGTACGCCATCGAGAAGGCGATGGCCCTCGGCGCCCGGGTCATCACCGCCTCCGATTCTGGCGGCACCGTCTACGATCCGGCAGGCTTTACCCCCGAGAAACTGGCGCGACTGATGGCGCTCAAAAACGAGCAGCGCAAACGCATCGCCGATTACGCCCACGAAGAGGGGCTGGAGTTTTTCAACGGCCGCACCCCCTGGCATCTGCAGACGGACGTCGCCCTGCCCTGCGCCACCCAGAACGAGCTGGATGAGTCGGACGCCGTCACCTTGATTGCCAATGGCGTGCAACTGGTGGCCGAGGGGGCCAACATGCCGAGCAGCGCCGCCGCCATCCGCCGCCTGCACGAGGCCAAGGTGCTGTTTGCCCCGGGCAAGGCCGCCAACGCCGGCGGGGTCGCCACCTCGGGCCTCGAGATGAGCCAGAACGCCCAACGCCTCTGCTGGAGCCGGGAAGAGGTGGACGCCCGCCTCAAGGGGATCATGACCAGCATCCACGCCACCTGCGTACACTATGGCCAGGATGATACGGGTCACGTGAACTACGAAAGCGGCGCCAACATCGCCGGCTTCGTCAAGGTGGCCGACGCCATGCTGGCTCAAGGGGTCTGCTGACGCCGCCAGCAACCACGAAGACGGACAGCATTACCACAGAGGGCAGCCCCGGGGCTGCCCTCTGTTTGCTCGGATGAGCCGCTCACTGTCTGTACTTATCACCTTGTTTCCCTTAGGCTTTAAGCCAGCTTTCGACCCTTAGTACGGCCGCCGTGGACGCGGGGCCGCCCCTCTTTTATCAGTGCCAAGGACTCTCCCATGCTGGCTCGCACCCGCCACCTCGTTCGCCGCCTTCTTCTCAGCCTGCTGGGCTTGCTGCTGCTCGGCTGGGCCCTGGTAGCCTACTTCGCCTGGCAGGCGGCGCCGCTGCAGCCCTGGCACACCCTGGTACCGCCCGAGCTCAGCGCCGAGCAGCTCGATAACAGCGACTGGCAGGCCTATCTGGCCCACGAGCAGCAGCTGTTCGAGCTGGTGACCAAGGAGGTGATCGCTAGAACGCCGCCGGAGCAGCAGCTCGACAGCAATCGCTACTATCAGGATGCCCCCATCAATCCGGCTCATTTTGCAACCGACTGGAACCGCTCCTATCTGCTGCGCCCGAGCGGCGAGGTGAAAGGGGTGGCGGTGTTCCTGCACGGTTTGACCGACTCCCCCTACAGCTTGCGCCACCTGGCCCAGCGCTACCGCGAGCAGGGCTTCATCGCCCTGGGGCTGCGCATTCCGGGCCACGGCACCGTGCCGGCCGGGCTGGTCGACATCGACTGGGAGACCTGGCTGGCCGCCACCCGGCTGGCGGTGCGCGAGGCCAGGGTGCTAGCGCCAAGCCCGCTGCCGCTGCATCTGGTGGGATTTTCCAACGGCGGGGCGCTGGCGGTGAAATATGCGCTCGATGCGGAAGGTGACAAGACTGGGGCACTGGCAAGGCCGGATCGGCTGGTACTTATCTCCCCCATCATAGGGGTGACCCGCTTTGCCCGCTTCGCCGGCCTCAAGGCGGTGCCCGCCCTGCTGCCCGCCTTTGCCAGCGCCGCCTGGCTCGACACCATGCCGGAGTTCAACCCCTTCAAGTACAACTCGTTTCCGGTCAACGGCGCACGCCAGTCCTACCGGCTGACCCACGCCATCCAGCAGCAGGTGCGTGAGCAGGCCGCCAGCGGCGAGCTGGCGGCCTTCCCGCCCACCCTCACCTTCCAGTCGGTGATGGACTACACCGTCAGTACCCGCTCCATCATCGCCGATCTCTATCACTTCCTGCCTGCCAACGGCAGCGAGCTGGTGCTGTTCGACATCAACCGCGGCACCCTGTTCGGCCCATTGCTGAGCAGCGCCTCCGAACTGGCGCTGAGCCACCTGCTGCCGCGCCCGCCGCTCTCCTACCGGCTGACGGTGGTGGGCAACCAGGCTCCCGCCAGCACCCGCACCCAGGCCAGTAGTTTGCCGGCCGGTGGCGGGCCTGAGCAGATCCAGCCTCTCGACATCGACTACCCCAGGGAGATCTACTCCCTCTCCCACGTGGCCCTGCCCTTCCCGATGGATGACCCCCTCTACGGCATGGCGCCACGGCCCGAGCAGCGGGAACAATACGGCATCAACCTGGGGGGCCTGGCACTGCGCGGTGAGCGCGGGGTGCTGATCGTCAACCCCGGCGCCCTCACCCGTACTTCCTCCAACCCCTTCTATCCCTATCTGCAGGAGAAGGTGATAGAGACGCTGACCGCGCCAGCCCAACCGCCGGCCGGCAAGCAGCCAACCCCGGTCTGGGACAGCGAAGACGAAGCCGCCTATCAGGCGGAGCGGGAACAGTTTCTACAGGATGCGCAGGAGAGCGAGGCTCCCTTTTAGAGAGCCCTGGCCAGGGCTCATTGAGGCTGTACGTCAGGATGGGGCCAGCGCGAGGCCTCTCGCCACTTGCCCCGATCGTCCCGGCAGGGCGACATCCACTGGCCGTCACCCGATGCCAAGCGCCATCAGGGATAACGGCTGATCTCAATCAGGTTCTGATCCGGGTCCAGGCAGTAGACCGACTCGATGGGGCCGCAGGCCCCGCTCTTGGTCACCGGCCCCTCCACTATCTCCACCCCGTGGCAATGGAGCTGGGCGATGACCTGTTCCAGCGGCCAGCGGGTGATGAGGCAGAGATCCCCCGAACCCACCTGCGCCCGGTTGCGCGGCTCCTGCCCCAGCAGTTGCAGATTGATCTTCTGGTTGCCAAAGCGCAGGGCCCGGCGCCCCGCCCCGAAGGTGATGGCTTCCATGTTGAGCACTGAGCTGTAAAACGCGACGGCCCGCTCGATATCACTGACCGTCAATACCAGATGGTCGATATGGCTGATCATGTCCCCTCCTGGCTGATGTGTGTCGATAGCGCTGGCCCGACAGACGGGCCTGTGGGCGCCCTCATCATACCCAATTGTCTACCAATCAACTGTGCCGAATGGCGCAAAGATGGCCGAGCAAAGCCGCTAGCTGAGTGAAGGCGGCGGTGGCCTTCACTGCTGCGGACCACACGCCTGATCACGCTGGGCCAGCAGGGTTTCATCATCACTGTCCATCGCGGCCAGAATGGCTTGATTGCAGGCGCGCTCACCCTGCCGGGCCGCATCCGGTTTGCTCTCGCGAATGTCGGCGATCATGGGGCGGTAGTTAACTGAAGCGGCGCAATACATGGCGCGATACTGAGGCTGCTGTGAGTGGCTGTCATCCTGGCGCGACAACTGATCGCACAGCTTGCTAAATAGCGCTGCCGCCTTGACGGTGCATTGGCTGAAGCGCCGTGCATCCTGCTCGTAGCTGCGGCAGACGCTTTTCGGCTGCAGCTGCCAAAACTGGAAGGCAAAGGGGATTTGTTCCCCCTCATACTCCACCACCAGCGACTTGAGCTCAGTGCCATAAATATCCGATACCTGCTGCTGTACCAGATTGAGATAAGCCGAGAAAAGATAAGAAACCGGATCCATCACCACCTCCTTGTGGTTGACCTGGGTGAACTGACGTTTGTGACGCCCCTGCGCTAAGCCCCTAATTAAAGGACCCACTCTAGCCTACCGTTTACTATCAGCTAATTGCTTGATGATGAACACATTATTGTGCCAACACAGCTGAAATAAGGTGTCGATTGGATTAAGATGCGCGCCATATCAGGTAACTCGGATGGGGCCATCCCGATCATGTCGGGGCTCAAGGCGACCGAGAAACAGTGCTGAGGAGCCAGTTTTGCGCGGGACATGGACAGAAGAGGAACTAAGGGCGACGGTCAGCGTCTACCTGGCGATGCGCACCATGGAGCAAAATGGCATCCCCTTCGTCAAAAAACGCTATTACACCGAACTTGCTAACCAGTTTGGCCGCACCGAGAAGGCATTCGAATATCGAATGCAGAACATTTCCTATATCTGCGCCCTGCTAGGGCGGACCTGGGTATCAGGTCTCAAACCGGCTAAAAACGTGGGCCCCCACAATGCCGCCATCATAGAGCGACTGCTCTGTGAACTCGATGGCCAACCCTATACCGGCAAGGCTGCTTTTGAGCATCAAGTGAGCCGCTACAAGATCAAGCCAGTACTCCCCACGCCCATCGGCATCCAAGAACCACAGCAGCGTTATGCAACCAACACAAGCTATGGGCGAGATCCAAAGGTGAAGGCTTGGGTATTGATGACGGCGGCAGGCCATTGCGAAAGCTGCGCACAACCGGCCCCTTTTCATGCCACCACGGGGGGCGCCTTCTTAGAGGTGCATCATCTGCGCACACTCGCCGAAGGGGGTTCGGATACCATCAGTAACACAGTGGCGCTCTGCCCTAATTGCCACCGTGAGCTGCACTATGGCGTCAACCAGGCACATAAACGTGAGGCCCTTTATCAGGCGCTGCCCAGGCTGGTGCGAGAATAACGTGCCTTCTGCGCTCATAAAAAAATGGCTCGCCAATGGCGAGCCATTTTGGTCTGGGTCAGCAGGGGATCCGCTCGATGCGGCCGTCGCTCAGTTTGAAGAAGGCATCTTGCGGCAGCTCCTGCAGCCAGGTGGTGGTGTAATCCAAGTCCGCATAGGCGCCGCGCAGCATGGCGCCGAACAGGCCGTGGGAGACCACGATGGCGCGCTCGGCGATCTGCTCATCCTGCAGCCAGCTCAGCGCCCGGCCTTGAATGCTCTGAAAACTCTCCCCCTCAGGGGCTTGCAGATACCAGTCAGGCTGTTCCAGATCCAGCTCGGGGTGGGCCGCCAGCAGCTCGGGCACCCGGCGACTCTCCCACTCCCCCATCCCCAACTCCACCAGCCGCTCGTCCCAGACGATACGCGCTTGGTCCAAGCCAAGCTGCTGACACACCCGCTCCGCGGTCTGGCGCGCCCGACCGAGGGGGCTGGCGTAAAGGGTCCAGTCGGCAGGCTCCGCCAGGAGCTTGGCCAGACGAGCCCCCATGGCGAGGGCCTGGGCTTCGCCCTTGGCGGTCAGTTCGGAGTTGCAGCGCCCCTGCAGCCGCAGTTCGGCGTTGTAACGGGTCTGGCCGTGGCGCAGCAGATAGAGGGTACGGGACATGGTTTCTCCAGCAGGTTCAATGAGATAACAAAGACAGAAGAGGCATGATAACAGATGCGCCGGGGCAGCCAAGGCGCAGGCGGGGGGCGGAAAAAACAAAACGGGCCAATGCTGACCCGTTAATGCTGGCTGGCGGCGCGCGCTCAGCCCTTCTTGATCTCCCGCAGATAGCGGTAGATGGAGTGAACCGAGATGCCGAGCTGGCGAGCGGCTATCTGGGCGCTGTCCTTGAGCTCGAAGATGCCGAGCTCGTGCAGCTGGTTGACCATGACCCGGGTCTTCTGGGACGGGGGCACCGCCTCATTGCCGCGCACCTCGGCACTGACGGTGTCGATGGTGCTGTTGAGGGCCTCGTCGATGTTGCGGGCAAACACCTCCGGGGTGGCGTGACCATCGTGGCCGTGCAAGCACTCCGGCATCATGGTACGCAGCACGGATTGCAGCGGGGCATCCATGTCGGTGTTGATGCAGAGCAAGCCGATGGCCTGCCCCTCGCCATTGCGAATGACGGTGGTGAGCGAGCGCAGCGTCTTGCCGGTGGCGCACTTGGTCATGTAGGGGCTGGAGATATCCTGCCCGCTCTTGAGTTTCATCATCGCCAGGTTGGTGATGGGGGCACCGACGCTGCGCCCCGTGATATGGCCGTTGGCAATCTTGATGATCGACGGATTGCGCGCATCCAGGCTGTGCAGCAGCACCTCGGTGTGCTGACCATACATAGCGGCGATGCCGTCCACGATGATCTCCATCGCCTTGAGGATCTCGAAATCGGTCTGACTCAGCTCTTGCAGCTTCACATTGAAACCTTATAAAAGGGCCGCCGACCCGGGCAAGGGTGGCAGCCGACAGGGACACTCAGGCGGACATGATATCAATAATGGTGCTGTCTGTGGCAGACATGCCGTCTTTGACCATCTGGCCCACGTTGCGAATGGTCTGCTCCACGTTGCCCGCCACGATCCCCTGCCCCGACACTGCATGGCTGTTGAGCGCCATCAGGAAGCCGCGCACCGCCGCCCCGGAGGAGGTGCTCACCTTCATGGCGCAGGAGGCCTTGGCGCCGTCGCACACCATGCCGGCGCTGTCGCTCAGCACGTTCTGGATGGCGTGGCAGGATTGTTCGAAACTGCCGCCCGCCAGATAGACCATGGCCATGGCGGCCGCCGCGCTGGTGACCGTGTTGCCGCAAAAGGCTGACAGCGGCGGATAGTGGGACTTGATGTAGATGGCCCCCAGGTGGCTCATGATGAGGGCGCGGGCCAGCTGCTCTTCGCTGGCACCGAAGCGCTCGGCGATGACCACCACCGGGATGGTGGCGGCGATGCCCTGGTTGCCGCTGCCAAAGTTGCTCATGGCCGGCAGACTGGCGCCCCCCATGCGGGCATC
The DNA here is from genome assembly GCF_049860615.1 of Aeromonas sp. FL131. Taxonomy (NCBI): domain Bacteria; kingdom Pseudomonadati; phylum Pseudomonadota; class Gammaproteobacteria; order Aeromonadales; family Aeromonadaceae; genus Aeromonas; species Aeromonas sp. FL131. The sequence goes on along the minus strand of NZ_CP187595.1, from coordinate 1,126,848 downwards.
GGAGGCCGCCGCGGTGCGCATCACGATGCGGTTCATCACGTCCTCGCCGATGAGGCCGGCCTGGATGTTCTGCTGCATGGTGCGGCCGATCTCGAGGCCGTAGGGGTTGTTCATCCCCTCGTCGGAGAGTTTGCCGTTGAGCTCGGAGGCCTGCAGGATAAAGCGGATCTGCTCGAACTCCACCTGGGTGGCGAACTCATGAATGGCGGCGATGCTGATGTCGACCCCGTCGCAGATGGCACCGGTGGCGCCGCCCTGGCCCTGCTCGGCCGTGAAGGTTACTTCATCATTGCGGCGCTGCTCGACGATGCGGGTATGGCCGCCGCACAGGGTCACCTCGGCGCTGTGCTCGGTGCCCTCTGCATCAAGGCCCAGCAGCCGGACCCGGCAATAGATGAACTCGGGGGCCGAGGTACGGCTCACCTGCACCTGGCCTGCATCGATCAACTCCTGCGCCTCTGCGACCTGGGCCGGCGTGATGGCGGCCAGCACCTCCAGCCCGGCCTCGGCGTTGCCGCCGATGGCACCGGCGGCAGCGGCAATGGCCAGCCCGATCTTGCCGGTGCCCGGCACATAGACTCCCATGGAGTTCTTGTAGAGGTTGTCCGAGACCACCACCTCCAGCCGGACGGGCTTGCAGCCCAGTTGCCGGGCGGCGACGGCGGCGGCATAAGCGGCGGCGATGGGCTCGGTACAACCCAGCGCCGGTTTGACAACCTGTTGAATAATCTGCAGATACTGCTGCCACGCTTGCTTCATCAGAACACCCTTTCTATCAACATTAACCAGCGATGTGAGCGATCGCTTCCACTTCCACCCTGACACCCATCGGCAGATCCTTCACCGCAAAGCAGCTGCGGGCCGGGCAATCTTTCAGGAAATAGCGTTTATAAACCTCGTTGAACGCGGCAAAATCACTGATCTCGGCGAGATAGCAGGTAGTCTTGAGCACGGTATCCAGGTTGCCGCCGGCGGCTTCCAAGACATGCTTGAGGTTCTCCAGCGCCTGACGGCTCTGGGCTTCGATGCCCCCTTCCACCACGCCGCCCTGCTGTTTGCACACCGGCAGCTGGCCAGATGTAAAGATGAGGTCGCCATAGGCAGTGCCATGGCTGTAGGGACCGATGGCATCGGGTGCGGCATCCGCCACGATGATCTTTTTCATATCGCCACTCCTTAAAATGCAATTATTTTTGCAATCAATAGTCTCGTCTTGTTCAACATTATTTGCTTATTAGGCATTCCATTCAACTAAAACCTGCAAAAACAGCGATAAATTCGGTAGCAGGCGCAAATTGAAAGCGTGATCTGTCTCCCTCTTTAGGTAGAAGGGCGATAAAAAGCATTGTTTTGCCGCTTTTTATTCAACTATATTTGCGCCTGATTTTTACCCCTACAAAAACAAGGTATTTTATGGACGCGCACAGTACGACACTCACCCGGCCCGTGATGGGCACGCTGGAATGGAAAGAAGCGGTTCGTTTTGACAGCACCGACTGGGGCTGGGTCATCATGAGCATCGGCATGGCCATCGGGGCGGGGATCGTCTTCCTGCCGGTGCAGGTGGGATTGATGGGGCTGTGGGTGTTTCTGCTGTCGGCGGTGATCGGCTACCCGGCCATGTACATGTTCCAGCGCCTCTTCATCAATACCCTGGCCACCTCGCCCGAGTGCAAGGACTACCCCAGCGTCATCAGCGGCTACCTCGGCAAGAACTGGGGCGTGCTGCTTGGCGCCCTCTACTTCGTGATGCTGGTGATCTGGGTATTCGTCTACTCCACCGCCATCACCAATGACAGCGCCTCCTTCCTGCAAAGCTTCGGGGTCACCCAGCAACTGCTCTCCGAGAATCCCTTCTACGGGCTGGTACTGATCTGCGCCCTGGTGGCGCTGGCCTCGCGCGGCGAGAACCTCTTGTTCAAGATCTCCACCTTCATGGTGCTGACCAAGATCAGCGTGGTAGCAGTGCTCGGCCTGATGATGGTGGGCAAGTGGGATGCAGCCAACATCACCGCCATGCCGGCCAGCGGTGACTGGCTGAAGGATGCCATCGTCATGCTCCCCTTCACCCTCACCTCCATTCTCTTCATCCAGAGCCTGAGCCCCATGGTGATCTCCTACCGCTCGCGGGAAAAATCCCTGGAAGTGGCCCGCTTCAAGGCGATGCGCGCCATGAACATCGCCTTTGGCATCCTGTTCGTGGTGGTGTTCTTCTACGCCGTCTCCTTCACCCTGGCCATGGGCCACGAGCAGGCGGTCAAGGCCTCCGAGGAGAACATCTCGGCGCTGGCCATGGTGGCGCAAGGCATGCCGGGCCAGACCCTCAAGCTGCTCAGCCTCACCCTCAACATCTTCGCGGTGATGACCGCCTACTTCGGCGTCTATCTCGGCTTTCGTGAGGCCTGTCAGGGGCTGGCGATGAACCTGCTGCGCCGGGTGATGCCGGAAGATCGCATCAACAAGGGGCTGGTGGGCAAGGGCATCATGCTGTTCACCGTGCTGCTCTCCTGGGGGGCCATCGTGCTCAACGCCCCGGTGCTGAGCTTCACCTCCATCTGCAGCCCCATCTTCGGCATGGTGGGGTGCCTCATCCCGGCCTACCTGGTCTATCAGGTGCCGGCGCTGCACAAGTACAAGGGGGCCTCCCTCTACATCATCATCGTCACCGGCCTGCTGCTCTGCGTCTCGCCCTTCCTGGCGTTCAACTGAGCCACGACCTTCTCCAATCGGCAACGGGCCCCCCTGAGGGTGGCCCGTTTTTCTGACCCATTCAGCCCCCCTCGCCATGGGAAAAAGCCAAGGGGATCACAACTTCCACCCCGCCCCCAGCCGAGCCACCCGACGAGGAGTAATATCCAGCCATCCCGCTACACGCCCCGTCGGGGCCCGAGGCTTCATATGAAATGGATATTCACGCCCGCCATCCGGCTCGGCAATCAGCTCTCCTTCAAGTACAAGTTTTTGCTCTGGTCCTGCCTGATGCTGCTGCCGCTCGCCTACAGCATGACCAACCTGCTGGGTCGGCTGCAGGATGACAACGCCCAGGCCCGCAAGGAGCTGGCCGGCGTGGTCAAGCTGGCGCCGCTGCCCGCCATCGAGCAGGCCCTGCTGACCCATCGCAACCTAGTCACCCGGCACGGCTATGAGCAGAACCCGGTCGGCGAGGAGGAGGTCAAGGCCGCGGCCCGGGCCGTCGATGCCAGCCTGGCCGCCTTCGCCGCCACCAAACAGCAAAACCCCGTGTTCGATACCCTCGCCCAGGAGTGGTCCAGCCTGCAAAGCGAGGCGCTGGGGCTCGAGGTGGATCAGAGCAACCTGCGCCACGACAAGCTGCTGACCGAGGTACGCCACCTCTACAAGAGCATCACCGCCGCCAGCAGCCTGGTGCAGGATCCCGCGCTCGGCACCTACTACATGGTGGTGCTCGCCAGCGAGCGGCTGCCGCAGCTGCGCGATCTGCTGGCCCAGGTGCGGGACAGGGCCGCCACCATCGCCGACTTCGGCCTGTTTCAGGCCCAGGGCTATAGCGCCCTGCGCTTTCGCCTCGACCTCATCAACGCCACCCTGCAGGAGCTGGAGGCCGACCTGACCCTGCTCTATGAGATGGCCCCCGCCTATCGCAGCGAGCTGGGCCAGCAGACCGACGCCCTGCTGCAGCAAGCCCATCAGGGGGTCGACACCCTGGAAAACAAGATGATGAAGGATCAGCAGGTGCAGCTCTCCAGCAAGGAGGTGCTGGCGCTGGGGGATGGGCTGGATGCCGCCATCACGGCGCTGGCGGGTCAGGTGCGCCAGCGGCTGGAGGCGGACCTGCACCAGCGCATGACCACCAACCAGCACCACTTCTGGTGGGTGACCGGGCCGCTGACCGCCATCCTGCTGGTCTATCTCTACCTGATGATCGGCGCCTACCTCTCCTTGCGCGGCACCGTGGGTCGGGTGCGGGAGATCGCCGCCCGGGTCAACGCCCAGGATCTCAGCCAGCAGATCGAGATCGTCGGCCAGGATGAGCTGGCGGCCATCAGCCGGGATTACAACGTGACTCTGCAGACCCTGCGCACCCTGATGCTGCGGGTGCGGGAGAACGGCGTCAGCGTGGTGGAGAGCGCCACCGAAATCGACGCGCGGACCTGCCGCTCCCAGGAGGTGATCGCCGATCAGCAAGGGGAGACCCATCAGGTGGCCACCGCTATCAAGGAGCTGGCTGCCACCTCCCACGACATGGCAGGCAACGCCCAGCAGGCCGCTCGCATGACCCAGGAGGCGCAGGCCGTGGTGGGCCAAGGCGAGGCGGTGGTCGAGCGTACCATCAAGGCCATCGACCACATCAACCGCGAGGTGCTGCGCACCGCCGAGACCATCGGTCAGCTGGAGCAGCAGTGCAGCCAGATTGGTGGCGTCATCGGGGTGATCCGCGGCATCGCCGAGCAGACCAACCTGCTGGCGCTCAACGCCGCCATCGAGGCGGCCCGCGCCGGCGAGCAGGGGCGCGGCTTCGCGGTGGTGGCCGACGAGGTGCGCTCGCTGGCCAACCGCACCCAGGGGGCCACGGTCGAGATCCAGCAGATGATCGAGCAGTTGCAAACCGGCGCCCGCGCCTCGGTCAGCGCCATGTCCGCCGCCAGCCGCGAGGCGCAGGAGGGGGTCGGTCTGGCCCAGGAGGCTCAGCAGGCCTTTGGTGCCATCACCGAGCGGGTGGGCAGCATGGTCGACACCAACTCGGTGATCGCCAGCGCCATCGAGCAGCAGGGGGCCGTGGTCAACGAGATAGAGCGCAACGTGGTGCGCATCTCCGATGGCAGCGACGAGGCGCTGCAGGTGGCCAACGCGGCCCGCGACGCCGCCCGCCAGATCCACCAGCTCACCGAGCAGCTGCGTGCCATGGTGCAAAGCTTCGTGCTCTGAGCCAGCCCCCGTCACTCACCCCATCACCAGCCCCTTGCCGGGGCTGGCTTTTTTTGCCAATTCAGACCGTCAGGCTGCATTGTTTTTCTTGGCGAAAAAAGTATCAACTGCCCATTGTGCGATGAGGAGAAAGCGGGGTAATCTTCAGCCACAACAAGATTCGAACGTTACCTTTATTGCCTGCAACAGGCCCGGGGATCAGTTCGACGCCCGAGAAACAGTTCGACGAAAGTTCGGCGAGAGGAAGCTCGCATCACGACACACAAGTTCAGGCGAGGTATCGCAAATGGCGAAGTACCAGTTTTTCTCTATCCCGGCCTCCAACCGGCAGCAGTACACCTTTATCGACATGGCCTCCCCCACCTTCCTGCCCGAGAAAGAGGCGCTGCTGGCGCAGGGGTTCGAGGTGGAAGAGGATTTCATCGACGCGGCCAACCCGCGCGAGGCGGTGGAGAAGTATCGCTCCCACTTCCTCTATGTGGCCGATGAGATAGGCAAGTCGGACGCCGGTTACGCCGCGGCCATCGCCGTGCAGGCGCTCGGCAAGACACTGCTGGGGCAAAACCGAGACAATTGAGCAGATAAATGAAGCGCGGCCAGCGGCAAGCTGCCGATGGCCGCAGGCAATGCTGGCAATGCTGGCAATGTAGTTCAGCAGCGGGCGAGCTGGCGGAGCATCTCGATAAGTTCCTCCTCGCTGCTGGGCTCATAAGCCAGCTGCAGGCTCGGCGCGGCGCCCCCCATCAGCATGTAGACGTGGGTGCTGCAGTGATCGTAGTGATACCACTTACCGTCGATACAGACGTCGGTATAGCATCTCGGGTCCCTTTCAAGTTCCATACGCACATCCTTTTGTTACATCCCTTCAACATCACTCTGACCGTAAGATAACCCGGCCGCTGCAAACTTGATGCAGATCAAGGGAAGCGACGGCCGACGCGGATATCTGCCGGATCTGCGGCCCATGGGGCCCAACACCGACATCTATCAGCCGCACTCAACCCAAGATGCACCCCGCCGGCGCCTGCTGCGGATCATGCGCAACAAAAACGGCGCCCGCAGGCGCCGTTTTTTTATGCCCGCACCACGTGGTCTCGCGGGGCGGGTGAACAAGCCTTGGGCTTATTCGTCTTCCAGGTAGGCGTAGCCTTGCAGACCCAGCTCCAGCTCGTCGAGCAGGGCCTTGCGGGTCGCGTCGTCCAGCGCCGGGTGGGAGACGATGCGCTGGTAGTTCTCGCGGATGACGGACGGGTCGATGTTGACGTAACGCAGCAGCTGGTCGACGGTGTCGCCGCGCACCACGTTGCGAATGTCCATCTTGCCTTCGTCATCGAGCCACACTTCCGCGCAGTGGGTGTCACCGAACAGGTTGTGCAGATCCCCCAGGATCTCCTGATAGGCACCGACCAGGAAGAAGCCGACGTGGCACTCTTCGTTCTCGCCATACACCGGCATCGGCAGGGTGCTCTCGACCCCCAGACCGTCAACGTAGTGCTCGACCTGACCGTCGGAGTCACAGGTGATGTCCATCAGGATGCCGCGGCGGGTGAGCGGACGCTCGAGACCGGCCAGCGGCATCACCGGGAACACCTGACCGATACCCCAGGCATCCGGCAGGGACTGGAACAGGGAGAAGTTGGCAAAGCACTTGTCCGCCAGTTTCTCGGAGAGCTCGTCCGCCAGCGCACGGTGGTTGCGGTTGACCGGGTTGAGCAGCTCTTTGAGCGCCAGACAGGTGTTCTGGTGCAACATCTCGGCCCAGGCGCGTTGCTCCAGGTTGAGCAAGCCCATGGTGTACTGGGTATTGACGTCACCCAGGTCAGCCACCGAGTCGTGGAAGATCTCCAGCAGGGAGGGATCTTCGCTGCGCAGGTCCAGCCAGCCTTTCCACATGTTCTGCAGAATGGTGGGCGCATCGTCGTCCGGTGCGCTGATGTCGTTCATCTCCACCCCTTCGGCACCAATGATGTTGGTAACCAGCACGGCGTGGTGAGCGGTCAGGGCACGGCCGGACTCGCTGATGATGGTCGGGTGCGGCAGGTCGAACTCGCGGCAGACATCGCCGATGCCCCACACCACGTTGTTGGCGTACTCGGAGAGGCTGTAGTTGGCGGAGCAGTGGCTCTGGGAACGGGTTCCCTCGTAATCCACCCCCAGGCCGCCACCCACGTCAACCACTTCGATGTTGGCACCGAGGCGACGCAGTTCGGCGTAGAAACGGCCGCACTCGCGGATGCCGCCCTGGATGTCGCGGATGTTGGCGATCTGGGAACCCAGGTGGAAGTGCAGCAGTTGCAGGCAGTCCAGCTTGCCCAGCCCGCGCAGACGCTCGATCAGCGCCAGGATCTGGGAGGCGGACAGACCGAATTTGGACATGGAGCCGCCGCTCGATTCCCACATGCCGGAGCCGGTGGAAGCGAGCTTGGCACGCACCCCGATGTTGGGCTTGATGTTGAGACGAGCTGACTCGTCCAGCACCATTTCCAGCTCGGAGGGCTTCTCCACCACGATGTAGACCTTGTGGCCCATCAGGTTGCCCAAGAGGGCGTGGCGGATATATTCGCGGTCTTTGTAACCGTTGCAGACGATCACCGAGCCTTGCTCATGGTGATGGGACAGCACGGCCAGCAGTTCCGGTTTGGAACCAGCTTCCAGGCCAAGCCGGGGCTTGTCGCTGTAGGACTGGCTGATGGTCTCGATGACGCGACGCTGCTGGTTTACCTTGATCGGGTAAACACACAGGTAGTCCCCTTCATAGCCTGACTTCTCAATGGCCTGACCGAAGGCGTTGAACAGCGCATCGACCCGACTCTTGAGGATGTCGGGGAAACGCAGCAGTACCGGAGTGGTCAGCCCGGATTGACGCAACTGTTCGATGGCGTCGGAGAGCACGATCTGTGCATCAGGGCGTGATTTGTCGGGAGCGACGGTCACATGACCGGCGTCATTGATGTTGAAAAAACCCGCACCCCAGTAGGGAACGTTGTAGACCTTCAAGGAGTCCTTGCTGGACCAGTTAGTCATGGGCTATGCCTCGCAAATGAGCGGCCGGTGGCCGCCTTCGTTACCCTCAATCACATCCAGACCATCGATGACAAGGTGCGGCGCGCCGAGGCGGCCTGCCGGCTCGGGAAGGGCGACTCCTGCAACCTGCGCGCACTACGCGGCGGGTTGACTCAGGCCCTTCCGTCACATCCCTTGCACATCGCGGCAAGCCTAGGCTGCCTGGTGGATCTTGGGGAAGTAACGAGTCTTGATGTGGGGCTGGTGGCTTTACATCAAGCTCAACGGTATGCGGTGCTGCGCTAACAGCGCCGCGGTACTTTGATGACGGACAGCATCAGCCACGCGGTCCGTTCATCATTCGGCAGCCATTACGACAGCAAGGGAAGGTTTCAAGGAAGAGAAGCGAAGGCGTCAGCACGCGTGCGTGTTGATAGACGACAACAACCACAGCCAGCTCAGCACCAGTGACCGCCCATGACAAGGGAAGATGATGAGCCGTTGGCTCACTCGGTCAGCTGGACATTGAGTGTCCGTTGTTCTCCCTGATACCGGAGCCTAACCGGTATTAAAGAAACCATACCCTAGCAGTGTCTGTCGTTGCTGCGTGCCTCGCCCTATAGGCGTCTGATCTTCCGGGAGTCTGGCGGCCTCTGCCTGCTCAGGGTTACCCTTGGATCGGCGCGGAGTGTACACACTTACCGCCAGCGGTGACAATAAAAAATAGTGTTCAAAAACTGCTTTTAATAAGGCGATCAAATCTTGCTGCCAGCAGGCCTGGCAAGCGGGGGAAGAAGTCCGTCCACCCCCTCTTTTCCACCCTGAAAATAACGCCGGTTTGCGCCATCCGTTGTCGCCCCCGACCCCCTCAGCGCTGAGCGCCTGCCGAGCCACATCACAAGCCGCTTAAAAATGTCAGCAATTGGATATTTTATGCTGTGCTTGATATCAACAACCACAGCCTGAACCACCTTACACGTTTACAGCCAGATCTTCGCCAAAAAATGCGGCAAAAACTGCGCTGACGCAAAAAGCCGCGCCGCCAGATTGGCCACAATGGCCCCTCCCCACCGGTACGAGGCTTGCCAATGGATACCTTGCTTGAGCGTTTTCTGCGTTACGTGACTTTTCATACCCGCTCCGATGCGACCAATCCCGCCTGTCCCAGCAGCGAGGGACAGCTCGTCTTCGCCCGCGCCCTGTGCGACGAGATGCAGCAGATGGGACTGAGCCGGGTCACCCTGGACCAATACGGCTACCTCACCGCCTGCCTGCCGGGCAACCAGCCGGACGCGCCGGCCATCGGCCTCATCGCCCACATGGATACCGCCGACTACGAGGCGGCGCACGTGGTGCCCCAGATCATCGAAAACTATCAGGGCGGCGACATCTGTCTGGGCAAGGGGGACGAGGTGCTGGCCATTCGCGATTACCGCTTCCTGAAAAACTACCTGGGGCAGGATCTTATCACCACCGACGGCAGCACCCTGCTGGGGGCCGACGACAAGGCGGGCATCGCCGAGATCCTCACCGCCATCGACCACCTGCTGGCCCACCCCGAGATCCCCCGTGGCGATGTCTGGGTCGGTTTTACCCCGGACGAGGAGATAGGCCGCGGTGCCGACCGCTTCCCGCTGGACCGCTTCCCGGCCAAGTGGGCCTATACGGTAGACGGCGGCGAGCTGGGTGAGCTCGAATACGAGAACTTCAACGCCGCCGGTGCCACCGTGCGTTTTATCGGCAACAACGTGCACCCCGGCACCGCCAAGGGCAGCATGATCAACAGCCAGACTCTGGCCGCCCGCTTCCACGCCGCCATGCCTGCCGAGCAGACCCCGGAGGCGACCGACGGCTATCAGGGCTTCTTCCACCTGGCCCAGATGAACGGCACAGTGGAAGAGACCAGCCTGCACTACATCATCCGCGACTTCGACGACGAGGGCTTCGCCGCCCGCAAGGCCCAGCTCAAGGAGCGGGTCGCCTCGCTGCAGCTGGAGGCCCCCAGGGCGCGCATCGAGCTCACCCTGACCGACAGCTATCGCAACATGCGCAGCCAGATCGAGCCGCACATGCACATCGTCGAGCTGGCCAAGGCCGCCATGCAGGCCGCCGACGTCACCCCGAGGATCAAACCCATTCGCGGCGGTACCGACGGCGCACGGCTCTCCTTTATGGGGCTGCCCTGCCCCAACCTGTTTACCGGCGGCCACAACTTCCACGGCAAGCACGAGTTCATCCCGCTGCAGTCCATGGAGAAAGCGGTCACCACCTTGGTGGAGCTGGTGCGCCTGACTTCGGCCTGGCGCGGCTAAACCGGCCATCGTCACCGCCATGACCAAAGAGGGGAGCCGGTTAACCGGCGCCCCTCTTTGCCATCAAACTGTCATGCCGCTGCCATGGGGCGGGAACAGAAGGGCGTCACGCTAGGGCAACGACTCATCGGAGCCCAGCCCATGTTCAGTGTCGATGCCCTGCTACAACAACACCTGCCCCGCCTCTCGGCCCACGGTCTGCTGCGCCCCCTGCTCCGGCAGGGGCTGCGCTGGCTGCTGCACGAGCAGGCGTTTCAACGCTTCGCCACGAGCCATCCCCACCTGCGCGGACTCGACTTCGTCGAGCAGGCGCTGACCGAGCTCGACTTCGACTACCGGGTGAGCGAGGCCCAGCTCGAGCACATTCCGGCCAGCGGCCGGGTCATCATCGTCGCCAACCACCCCATCGGCTCCCTCGACGGGCTGGCCCTGCTGCGCCTGCTCGGCCGCATCCGGCCGGACGTCAAGATAGTGGCCAATCAGCTGCTGGCCCAGCTGACGCCGCTGCGCCCCCTGCTGCTGCCGGTGGACAACCTGGGCGGCAAGACCGACCGGCGCGCCATTCTGGCGATGGGGGAACACCTGGCGAGCGAAGGGGCGCTGGTGATCTTTCCCGCCGGCGAGGTGTCGCGCCTCGGCCCCAAGGGGGTCAAGGACGGCCCCTGGCAGGCGGGCTTCATCAAGCTGGCCCAGCGCACCCGCACCCCGCTGGTGCCCATACACCTGGACGGGAGCAATGGTCTCTCCTTCTATCTCGCCGCCTGGCTCCACAACGACTGGGCGGGGCTGTTGCTGGTCAAGCAGCTGTTTCGCCAGCAAGGGAAACGCCTCGGCGTCACCATCGGTGCCCGCATCCCGGCCAGCGGAGTGCAGGAGCTGCCCGCCAAGAGCGCGGCCCGGCTGGTGCGCAGCCACCTCTACCGAGTCGGGCGCGGCAAGCGGGGGTTGCTGACCACCGAGGCCCCCATCGCCCTGCCGGAGGAGCGCCGTCAGCTCAAGCAGGCCATCGACGCCTGCGAGGCGCTCGGCCATACCCCGGATGGCCAGGGGATCTACCTCTACCGGCGCCACGAGCTGAGCCATTCGGTGATCCTGCGCGAACTAGGGCGCCTGCGGGAAATCGCCTTTCGGGCGGTGGGGGAAGGCTCCGGCAGGCGGCGGGATCTCGATGCCTTCGACGATGACTACCACCACCTGATCCTCTGGGATCCGGCCCGGCTCGAGATCATCGGCGCCTACCGTTTCGCGCCGGTGGCCGAACTGCTGACCAGCAAGGGGCTCGGCGGCCTCTACAGCCACACCCTGTTCGGCTTTGAAGAGAAATTGCTGCCCAGGCTGGCACTGGCCATCGAGCTTGGCCGCAGCTTCATCCAGCCCGCCTATTGGGGCAAGCGGGGGCTCGATTACCTCTGGTTCGGCATCGGCGCCTATCTGGCCCGCTATCCCCGCTACCGCTACCTGTTCGGCCCGGTGTCGCTCTCCGGCAGCCTGCCGGCGGCGGCCAAGGATCTGCTGGTGAGCTTCTATCGCCAGTACTTTGCCCCCGAGCTCGCGCTCGCCCCGTCGCGCCGCCCCTACCCCGCCACGCCGCCGCTGTTTGCCGGGCTGGATTACGGCGCCGATCTGCGGGAGCTCAAGGCCCGCCTCGACAACCTGGGTTGTGCCATCCCTACCCTCTACAAGCAGTACTCCGAGCTGTGCGAGCCGGGCGGCGTGCAGTTCATGGATTTTGGCATCGACCCCAACTTCAACCACTGCATCGACGGCCTGGTGTGGGTGGATGTGAGCCGCCTCAAGCCCCACAAGCGGGCCCGCTATATCGGCCTTCCCGCCGAAGATGAGCCGTGTACAGCTGACGACCATTGAGCGAACGCCACAACGAGAGAGGGAGGCCTGTGCCTCCCTCTCTTTGTCATTGATGCTGTGGCCTACTCGGCGGCCGGCTTGCGATCGGCGTGGCCGAGATCGCGCTCGGGGGCGATGACATCGCGCACCCGCTGCTTGATCTCCTTGGCCTCGGGGAAGCCATCGTCGGCCACCCGATCCCACACCAGCACCCCGTCCACCAGGATGCGGAACTCCCCCTTGCTGGCCGGCACCAGCGCCACCTCCCCCAGATCGCTGTCGAAGGTGGAGAGCAGCTCCTGGGCCAGCCAGGCGGCGCGCAGCATCCAGCGACAGAGGGTGCAGTAGCGGATCTCGATGCGGGGTTTGGGGGGGGGCAGCGTCGTGTCGCTCATGTCGTCACTCCATCAATGGCGGCTAAGAAAAAGGCACTCACTGGGCGACCCCGTGGAAGTCGGCCAGCCAGTGGCGGGCAATGGTGCGCATGGTCGATTGCGGCAGGTCGAACAGACCGGGGGCCAGCGGCTGCAACGCCAGCTGACGCACCCCTTCGATGATCTCCGCCAGCACCAGATAGACATATTCGCCGATGACGGCGCCGTGGACGAAGTTGACCGCCTCGCCCCGGTTTAGCAGGAAGATGGTGCTGCCATCGGGGCGGGTCAGTGCCAGCACGTGGGGGCACACCTCCTCGCTCGGCCAGGGCAGCTGGGCGAGGCAGAACGCAAACTCGTCGTCCGCCGAGGTGACCGAGGCGACCATGGTGCCGGGGCGCAGCTGCTGCAGATCCGCCAAGTCCAGCGCGCCGTTGCCGGTGGAGCAGATCACCAGCTCGGCCCGACCGAGGGCTTCGGCCTTGCCCACCAGCTTGAAGCCGTGGGAGAGCGCCTCCACCTGGCGCAACACGTCGGTCTCCACCAGCTCCAGATGCAGGTTGCGGCACCTGAGTTCACGGGCGATGCTGCGGCCCACCTTGCCGTAGCCGAACAGGGCGGCCTGGCAGACATTGAAGGTGCGGTTGAGGGTGCGGGCCAGGGATTCGGCGGAGTAGACCACGCTCAGGCCAATCTGGATATCCTCGGCCTGCTTGAGGGGGCTGCGCGCCACCGAGATGACCGGGGTGGCCAGCATCTCCTGCTCGTAGCGCTGATGGCCGTTTTCGGTCATCTCCACCACCCCGAGGAAACGGGGGCCGAAATACTCGCTGAGGGTGACCTGGGTTCTGGCGAAATAGCCCCCGATATCGAGGATGATCAGCCGCTCATGGGGCGCCACCAGCGGGGCTATGTGCTCGATCACCCCCTGCGGGGTGTTGGTCCACTGGCGATTGAGGGGCAGTACCGGATAGTGTTGCTGGGCCCAGGTCAGGGTCGGTCCATGCACTGACTTGGGTTTGGGCAGGATGGCGCCGATCCGCCCGATCTGATCGAGGGCCTGGATAAACTGGGGGCGATCGGGAAGCAGATGGGTAACCAGCAGGATGCAGAGCCCGTCGAGACGTCCCTGCTCGGTGAAATGGCGAAAAAACAGATGCTCAGATCCTTGACTGCGCAACTGTGGCCTCCTTAGCGCGCCGCAAACAAGCAGGCAAACAGAACCCGGTCAGACCGGGTTCTGTGTGTGTCCAGATAATTGAAAATCCTTTTTATCTGAAAGCACTATGGGGCTCAATCTTTATCTGTGCAGACTATGACGAAGTCGGCAACTTTCGGGTTAATTGTCTGTTTTTTATGCTAAAAATCAGTACAACGAGGCTTCCGGCCACACCTTCCAGAGGCTGAGTCCGGCTCCTGCGCCCGCCAGCAGGATCAACATGGCCCAGCGCTGGATCCAGGGCTTGCTGCGCAAGGCCCACTCCAGCAGGGGCAGCAGCCAGACCGGCAGCAACACCAGCAGCGGTACTTCCACGTATTGCCAGGCGAGCATCTGCACAAAGGCCAGCGCCAACCCGAGCGCCGCGGGCGCCACCTGGCTGCCGGCAAAGGCCCCGAGCAGAGCGCGGAAACCGGCGAAAGCCGCCAGCGCGCCGGCCAGCTGGGCAATCAGCAGGCTGCCGTCGATGCCGATCACCAGCGCCAGCCAGATGAAGCCGAGGGCAAAGCCGAGCCCCTCGCGGCTGTCACCGCGCAGCCCGGTCCATCCCAGCCAGGCGATGGCAGGCAGCAACGCCAGCCAGATGGCAGGCTCGCTCGCCAGCACCGAGGCCAGCCCCTGCCACCACACCAGCGCCCCCAGAGCGGCAAACAGCGCAAGCGCGGCCCGCTGGTCGGCCAGCTGCGCCGCCAGGGCGGGCACCAGCAGGGTCAGCGGCAGCCACTGCCACGCTTTGACCGGCAGCCCGTAGGCACCGCCCAGCAGGCAGCCCACCAACCAGAGCGCCAGGGCGCCCCACAGATACCCCAGCCGCGGCCAGCGCCACGACAGCAAAGCGGCTCCCAAAGGAGCCGCCAGGGTTTGCAGCAGGAGTGCCGCGCCCATTACTTGCGCACGCCTTCGACGAACAGATTGATGCTCATCTCGTCGGGGATGTTCGGCACCATGTAGTTCACGCCAAAGTCGCTGCGCTTGATGGTGGTGGTGGCGTTGAAGCCGCTGCGGTAGCCACCCCAGGGATCCTTGCCTTCACCGATGTGGACCAGATCGAAGGCCACTTCCTTGGAGACGCCGTGCAGGGTCAGGGTACCTTTCAGTACGCCCTTATCCTTGGTGCCCTCGTAGCCGGAGCTGACGAAGGTCATCTTGGGGAACTGCTTCACGTCGAGGAAATCGGGGCTGCGCAGGTGTTTGTCGCGCGGCTCGTGGTTGGAGTCCACGCTGGCGGCATCGATCTCGAAGCTCGCCTTGGCCGCCGCCGGGTTGGCGTCGTCCATGCTGAAGGTGCCGCTGAAGGTATTGAAACGGCCCACCAGTTCGGAGAAGCCGAGGTGACCCACCTTGAACTGCACCGTGGTGTGCGCCGCATCGACGTCGTAATCGGCTGCCATCAGGGGAGCCGCCATAAACAGGCAGGAGGCCAGCAGGGCCTTGGTCATTTTCATCCGTTCGTTCCTTCATATTGGGGGTTCACAACAACAGCCAAGATGCTAACCTCCATATCGGAATAGATAATCAACGATTTATTAAAATAATTATCAACTGAGAGTGAAAGATGGACCAGATAGCCGCCATGCGCACCTTCATCAAGGTGGTGGAGTGTCAAAGTTTTACCAAGGCCGCCAACCAGCTCGGCATCTCGGTCGCCATGACCTCCAAGCTGATGCAGCAGCTGGAGGAGTCGCTCTCCACCCGGCTGCTGTCGCGCACCACCCGTCAGGTCAACCCCACCGAGGCAGGCCAGTTCTACTACCAGCGCTCCCAGGCGCTGCTGGCGGAGCTCGAAGAGACCCACAGCCAGCTGACCCGTAACAACCAGCAGCCCCAGGGCACCCTCAAGCTGTCGGTGCCGATGGATTTCGGCTACCTGCACCTCTCCCCCGCCCTGCCGTTGTTTCGTGAACGCTACCCGGACCTGAAGCTGGAGATAGAGTACAGCGACCGACGAGTGGCGCTGGTGGAAGAGGGGTTCGATCTGGCGCTGCGCATCGGCAACCTGCCGGACTCCTCCCTGGTAGCCAAGCCGCTGGCCATGATGCGACTGGAGGTATGTGCCAGCCCGGCCTATCTGGCCCGTCGGGGCACGCCAAACACCCCGGAGGATCTCAAACAGCACGACTGCCTGCTCTACACCCTGACCCAGCCGGACTGGGTGTTCAAACGAGATGGCGAGCAGCTGAGCGTGCGCCCGCAGGGGCCGCTGCGTGCCAACAACGGGGTGGCCCTGACCCGGGCGGCCTGTGACGACCAGGGCATCATATTGCAGCCCACCTTCATCGTCGGCGATGCACTGCGCTCCGGCGCCCTGGTGTCACTGCTGCCGGAATGGGAGAAGGGGCAGGTGGGGCTCTATGCCCTCTATCCGCACCGCCGTTTCGTCTCGGCCAAGGTGCGCTGTTTCATCGAATTCGTGCAGGAGCGTTATCTCGCCCCCCACTACTGGGATCGCAAGGCTTAAGTTTTGCCGCGGTGACAGAATGGCTATGAGGCGACGCTATCGGCAGGCAGCGGCAGCTCGGCCACCAGCAGCAGGTCGTGCAGGCTCAGCTGCCAGCGCGGCAGGCGCTGGCGCAGGGTCGCCAACTGCGCCTCGTCAAAGGCATAGGGCAGGGTGATGTGCAGGCAGTGGCAGTCGAGCATGCCGGCCAGCTGCAGGGTCAGGATGAGATTGGCTTCGTCGGTCTTGTGCTTGTTGATGCGCTTGCCCAGTTCATGGCGAAAGTGGGTCTCGGGATCCTGGGTCATCGCCTGCCAACCATAACCAAACAGCGGAATGAAGGCGCTGACGACCCCCAGCGCGGTCAACGGCTGTTTGGGCGGGTGATAGAGGGTGTTGAGATCCAGCTCGATGGGCGTTAGATGCAGCTCACGATTGCCGGACAAAATATTATTACTCATTGGATAACCCTGTTGATTCCACTAGACTGCGCCGCATATTTGACCTGACATGCCAACGAGGTGCTGATGCTAAGCGATATCGAGATCTCCCGCCAGTCCCCCCGTCTCCCCATTCACGCGCTGGCCGAGCGCCTCGCCATCCCTTCGCACCAGCTCCATCCTTACGGTCACTACAAGGGCAAACTCAGCCTCGAGCTGCTCAAGTCTCTCCCCAAACCGGCGGGCAAGCTGGTGCTGGTGAGCGCCATCACCCCCACCCCGCTTGGCGAGGGCAAGACGGTGACCACCCTCGGCCTCTCCATGGGGCTCAACCATATCGGCCAGCCCAGCATCGCCACCATCCGCCAGCCGAGCCTGGGCCCGGTGTTCGGGGTCAAGGGGGGCGCCGCCGGTGGCGGTCATGCCCAGGTGGTGCCGATGGAGGAGATGAACCTGCACCTCACCGGTGACTTTCACGCCCTCACCGCTGCCCACAACCTGGCGGCGGCGGCCCTCGATGCCCGCCTGTTCCATGAGCGCAAGCTCGGCGACCAGTTCAGCGCCAGAACCGGCCTGCAGCGGCTCGATATCGATGCAGACAACATCCTCTGGCCGCGCACCCTCGACATGAACGACCGCGCCCTGCGTCACCTCACGATTGGACAAGGGGGCGCCGCCGATGGCGTCGAGCGCCAGGATCGCTTCGTCATCACCGCCGCCTCCGAGCTGATGGCCATTCTGGCGCTGGCGAGCGATCTGAAAGACCTGCGCCAGCGCATCGGCCGCATCCAGCTGGCCCGCGACTTGAGCGGCAAGCCCATCACCGCCGAGCAGCTGGAAGTGGCGGGCGCCATGACGGTGCTGCTCAAAGAGGCCCTGCAGCCGACCCTGATGCAGACCACCGAGCAGACCCCGGTGCTGGTGCACGCCGGCCCCTTTGCCAACATCGCCCACGGCAACTCCTCGGTGATCGCCGATCGCATGGCCCTCGGCCTCACCGATTACGTGGTGACCGAGGCGGGCTTTGGCTCCGATATGGGGCTGGAGAAGTTCTTCAACATCAAGCACCGCCAGTCCGGCATCGCGCCGGCCTGCGTGGTGCTGGTGGCGACGGTGCGCGGCCTCAAGGCCAACAGCGGCCTGCTCGATATCCGCCCGGGTCAGCCGCTGCCCGAGAGCCTGCTGGGGGAAGACTTGCCCACCCTTGAGCAGGGCTGTGCCAACCTCGGCTGGCACATCGCCAATGCCCGCCGCTACGGGGTGCCGGTGGTGGTCGCCATCAACCGCTTCCCCACCGACAGCGAGGCCGAGCTGGCCTTGCTGGCCCGCGCGGCGCTGCAGGCCGGCGCTTGTGGCAGCGCCATCTCCAGCGCCTTTGCCCAGGGCGGGGCCGGTGCCAGCGAGCTGGCCCAGGCGGTGGTGGCCGCCTGTGAGCAGCCAGGCAAAGTCAAACTGCTCTACCCCAACGAGGCGAGCCTGGACGCCAAGCTGGCAACCCTGGTGGAGTGCGGTTATGGCGGGCGCGGCGTGCAGCTTTCCGACAAAGCGCGCCGGCAGCTGGCACAACTCTCTGCCGAGGGGTGGGATCACTTGCCGGTCTGTGTGGCCAAGACGCCGCTCTCCATCAGCCATGATCCGGCCCTCAAGGGGGTGCCGACGGACTTCGAGGTGCCCATCGAGGAGGTGAAGCTGTGCGCCGGTGCCGGCTTCGTCTATGCCCTGGCGGGCCCCATCATGACCATGCCGGGTCTTGGCAGCCTGCCGGCCTACCGTCATATCGATATCGACGATAACGGCGAAATAGTCGGCCTGAGCTGATGGTTGATGGTGAGTGGCAGCTGCCGGCCAAGCCACCGCCTCGACAGCCTGCCACCGGTTACCGTCATATCGATATCGACGATAACGGCAATATCCTCGGCCTGAGCTAAATGGTCGGATAAAGGGTCTGGCGCCGACCGATGGCGCTGCGCTCATCGACCCTGCGATCAGCAAACCTGCCAAAACAACAAGGCCCCGCCGATTGGCGGGGCCTTCTGTTATCTGTGACCAAGGGTCAGCCTTAGAGGCTAAAACGCTGGGTCATATGGTGCAGCGTATTGGCCAGCTTGCTCAGCTCCACACAGGCCTGGGCGGTCTGCTGAGCCCCCAGGGCGTTCTCGTCGGCCGCATTGTGGATATTGACGATGCTGCGGTTGAGCTCCTCGGTCACCGCGTTCTGCTCCTCGGTGGCGGTGGCGATCAGGGTGTTCATGTCGGTGATCTGGGTGACGGCACCGTTGATGGTGTCGATGCTGCTGCCCGCTTCCCGGGCCAGCCCCACGCTCTCCTGCATCTGCTGGCGACTCAGCTGCATGGCGCTGCCCGCCTCGGCGGTACGCTCCTGCAACACCTCGATCATCTTGCTGATCTCGGCGGTGGAGTTCTGGGTGCGCTGGGCCAGGGAGCGCACCTCGTCGGCAACGACCGCAAAGCCGCGGCCCTGCTCACCAGCACGGGCCGCCTCGATGGCCGCGTTGAGCGCCAGCAGGTTGGTCTGCTCGGCGATACCGCGAATGACGTCCAGCACCATGCTGATGTTGTTGCTGTCCTGCTCCAGCTGCTGCACCACGGCGCCCGCCTGCTCAATCTTGACCGACACCTCCTCGATGCTGCTGATGGCGCTGCGCACCACCTGATTACCCTGGGTCGAGGTACGGGAGGCATCCTTGGCGGCACTCATGGCGTCCGTGGTGTTGCGGGCCACCTCGTTGACGGTGGACTGCATCTCGTTCATGGCGGTGGCGACCTGGGAAACCTCGCTCTGCTGGCGAGCCATGCCGGTGGCGGATTGCTCGGAGATGGCGCTCACCTCCTCCACCGCGCTGCTGAGCTGGCTCACCGAGCCGGCGATCTCACTCACCAGATCCGCGAGCGAACCCTGCATGCGATCGATGGCGGCGCCGAGCTGACCCAGCTCGTCACGCTTGAAGCGACTGCCGCGGATCCACTCCTGCAGTTCGCCCTTGCCCAGATCACCGCTCGCGATGCGCTGCGCCTGACGGGCCAGCATCACCAAGGGATCGCGGATCTGGCGGGTCAGCACGGTGGACAGCACGCCCGCCAGCCCCAGTCCCAGCAGCAGGGCGATGATGATGCTCAACTTGGCGCTGTCAAACGCCTCCACCACCTGGGCACGGGAGTTGACGGAGTAGCCGTGGTTGATGCGGATCAGATCCGCCACCGACTTGGCCAGATTGGTATAGAGGGTGACGCCCTCGCTCATGAACAACTGCTGGGCCTCGGCCAGCTGGCCGCCATCCTGCATCAGCCGCACCCGCTGGTGTAGGGCGACGTACTTGTCCCAGTCCTGCTTGACGATATCAAAGGTGCGACGCTCCTCCACATCCTCTGCCCAGATGGTGGCATCGTGGGCTTTGACCTGCCGGGCAACCTCTTGCAGGCTCTGCTCGCTGAGATCCCGATAGTGGGTTCGCTGCTGCGGGTCGGCCGCCACCAGAAACACATCCAGTTCATAGCGGCGCAGAGTGTTGATGGTCTCACCCAGGGTGCTGGTGCGCACCACGGCGGGCAGTATGCTGTCGGTAAAGCCGATGGCCGCCCGGTTCATGTTGCCGAACTGCAGCAACGAGAAGCCACCGATGAAGGCCATCATCAGGCCGAGCACGGCAAAACCGGCGGTGAGTTTCTTGCCAATGGTCATGGTACTGGTATTCATGGCATGTCCTGGATATGAGTGAACAGATAACGCTCGTCTGGACCGTAGCGATACGATCCGCGGTCACCGCCTCCATGGCGGCTCATCCAGCCTTGATGAATCTATGTCCTTGCATGAACGAGGCGAACAGTTTTGCCAAAGTGCCGATCTGCCCAACAGCCGAGCCCAAGCCGCAATGGCACATGGCAGGGAAACGGCAGCAAGACCCCGGTCGAGAGAACCGCCGGAACAGGCACCTTGCCGGCTTGCCTGCACTCCCAAAGAGCGCACCCAAGCCATGAAAAGGTATATCGACCGGGTCTGCCAATCCCTTGAGGAAAATCGTCGGGTGACTGTCTGGCAGCCAGCGGGCGGTCAAGGGAAGAAAAAAGGGAGGGAAAAGCGAGGAGACATGCCGCAGCGGCGGCACGTCTCCAGGCAGATCAGCGCTTCAGGCCGGCCAGGAATTCGGCGCGGGTATCGGGCTGGGTCTTGAACACCCCACCGAGGGAGGTGGTGGTGGTGTAGGAGGTGGAGTCCATCACGCCGCGCGCCTTCACGCAGAAGTGGGTCGCCTTGATGCTGATGGCCACATCCTTGGTGCCGAGCAGGGTCTGCAGCGCCAGCAGGATCTGCTGGGTCAGCCGCTCCTGCACCTGGGGACGGCGGGCAAAGAACTGCACGATGCGGTTGATCTTGGAGAGCCCGATCACCTTGCCACGGGGGATGTAGGCCACATGGGCCAGCCCGTCGATGGTGACGAAGTGGTGCTCGCAGGTGCTGGTGAGGCTGATGTCCCGCACCATGATCATCTCGTCCACCTTCATCTTGTTCTCGATCACCGTCACCTTGGGGAAGGTGGCGTAATCGAGGCCGGAGAAGATCTCGTTGACGTACATCTTGGCGATGCGGTGCGGCGTCTCCGCCAGACTGTCATCGGCCAGATCCAGCCCCAGCGTCTCCATGATGGCGCGCATGTGGCCCTCGATCTTCTCCCGCTTCTGCTGACCGTCCAGTGCATTGGCCACCAGAGGTGTTTCGAGGCCCTCGGCCTCGAGGGCGGCCCTGACCAACAGGGCTTCCCGACTTAAGCTCGTCATCTTGTTCCTCTCCCACGCTCAGGGACTGTGATGGCCGCCTTGTCTATGACGGCATTCTGTTTTGGCGCAATAGTAAACGGCGATTATTGTCATTATTCAAGCTAACTCAAGCCCGTTCCCTGACTTTATGCCAATCCGGCGAATTTTACCCCGCCGGCGCTCCCCATACGGGGGTGCCCTTTCGCTCCGGTCGCTGTCTATCTGTGCAGCCAGTCGGTTTTATCCCGCAGCAACCTGCCCATCCAGCTGGATTTTTGGGATAATCCGCCCTCTACTCCCCCTCCATCACACAATGAGGTCATGACATGGGATTTGATACCAGCGGACTACTCCCCCTGAGCGACGCCCTGCAGGGCATGCTGGCACAGCTTGATGGCTGCTGCGACAGCGAACAGCTGCCCCTGCCAGAGGCCCTTGGCCGGGTACTCGCCATGGATATCGCCTCCCCTCTCTCCGTGCCCCCGTTCGACAACTCCGCCATGGATGGTTACGCGGTGCGGCTGGCGGATCTCGCCGCCGGCGCCCCCCTCATCATGGCGGGCAAGGCCTTTGCCGGGCAGCCCTATCAGGGTGAGTGGCCCGCCGGCCACTGCGTGCGCATCATGACCGGCGCCCCGGTGCCGGCCGGAACGGATGCGGTAGTGATGCAGGAAGAAACGCAGGCCGACGGCGACAGGATCACCTTTTTGACCACGCCGGTGCCCGGCCAGAACATTCGCCGCCGCGGCGAAGACATCTGCGAGGGCGCCAGCGTGCTCGCTGCCGGTACTCGCCTCACCGCCCGGGAGATGCCGCTGCTGGCCTCCCTCGGCATTGCCAGCGTACCGGTACGTCGGCCGCTCAAAGTGGCCATCTTCAGTACCGGTGACGAGCTCAAGCCGGTCGGCACCCCGCTCGCCCACGGCGACATCTATGACTCCAACCGTTACGGGGTCAAGGCCATGCTGGATCGCATGGGTTGCGATTGCCTCGACCTTGGCATCATCCCGGACGATCCGGCCCAGCTGCGCGCCGCCTTTCTGAAGGCCGATCGCGAGGCCGACGCCCTCATCACCACCGGCGGCGTCTCGGTGGGGGAAGCGGACTTCACCAAACAGCTGCTGGAGGAGCTCGGCGAAATCGGCTTCTGGAAGCTGGCCATCAAGCCGGGCAAGCCGTTTGCCTTCGGTCGCCTGCCCCACGCCTGGTTCTTCGGCCTGCCGGGCAACCCGGTCTCCGCTATGGTCACCTTCGATCAGCTGGTGCAACCGGCGCTGGCCAAGCTGGCGGGCCAACGCTTCGAGCGCCCGCTTCAACTGCCAGCCATTGCTGCAGAGCCGCTCAAGAAGGCGCCGGGCCGGCTCGACTTCCAGCGCGGCATCCTGACTCAGGGGCCAAACGGCCTGGAGGTGCGCAGCACCGGCTCGCAAGACTCCGCCGTGTTCAGCTCCCTGTCGCGCGCCAACTGCTACATCGTTCTTGAGCGCGAGCGGGGCCGCGTCGCGGCAGGCGAGACGGTCACCGTCGAACCGTTCGGGGGATTGCTGCTGTGAGCGAGATCCTGAGCGATGCCGAGCTCTTGCGCTACAACCGCCAGATCATCCTCAAATCCTTCGACTTCGAGGGGCAGGAGGCGCTCAAGCAGGCCAGGGTGCTGGTGATCGGCGCCGGCGGCCTTGGCTGCGCTGCCAGCCAGTATCTGGCGGTGGCCGGGGTCGGCCAGCTCACCCTGGTCGATTTCGATCGGGTGGAGCTCTCCAACCTGCAGCGCCAGGTGCTGCACACCGATGAGCGCATCGGCCACTACAAGGTGGACTCCGCCGCCCAGTCCCTGCACGCGCTCAACCCCTGGCTCAAGGTGGAGACTCACGCCTCTGTTGCCGACGAGGCGCTGCTCGATGCCCTGCTACCCAGCCATCAGCTGGTGCTCGACTGTACCGACAACCTGACCATCCGCAATCTGCTCAACCAATACGCGCGCAAGCACAGGGTGCCGCTGGTCAGCGGCGCCGCCATCCGGCTGGAGGGGCAGCTGTGCAGCTTCACCTGGCAGGAGGGGGAACCCTGCTACGCCTGTCTCAGCGCCCTGTTCGGCGAGCAGGCGCTCACCTGCGTCGAGGCGGGGGTGCTGGCTCCTGTGGTGGGACTGGTGGGCAGTCTGCAAGCGCTCGAAGCCATCAAGCTCTTGGCGGGGATGGGCCGCAGTTACAGCGGCCGCTTGCTGATGATCGACGGCCTTGGCGGCACCTTTCGCGAAATGAAGCTGCCCAAACGCCCCGACTGCCCGGTCTGCTCGCACGGGTGAATCACCCCAGCGAGCCTTTGCACCAACAAAAAAGCCGCCCCATGAGGTCGGCTTTTTTTATCTGTCACTGTTCTCCACCACATCATCAATGGGTAGAGAGGATCCGCTGCAACAGATGATTGAAGCCGGAGGGATCTTCCGCCGGCCAGGCATGGTGGCCGTTGGGGGTGTGGATGGTGGCGTTGGGCAGGGAGGCAAACTGCTCCACCCGTTTGGCCAGCGGCAGATAGTCGTGACTGGTGGAGATGATGGCCACCGGCTGCCAGATGTTGCCGAGCCGGGCGCGCACCGACCAGCCGGGCAGCGCCTCCAGCAGCGCCTTGTAGGTTTTCTTCTTGTTGCGCACGAAACGCAGCCGGAAGGTGTGACGCACCTGCGCAAGGTCGGGGCCGGGAAAGAGCTCGCGGCCAAGCCACCAGGCGAGCGGCCGCAGGCCGAACCAGCGCAGCCACTTGAGGCGCTGGGCAAAGCGCTCCTGCTCTTTTGGCGTCTCCAGCAAAAATTCGCTGAAGCCGTTGACCAGCACCAGCCCCTGCACCTTGTGGGGCAGTTGCAACGCCAGCTCCAGCGCCACCATTGCCCCGAGCGACAACCCCACCACCCAGGCGGGCTCAGGCTGTTCGTCCAGCCAGTTCACCACGTCCGCCGCCAGGGTCGCCACGTCGAACGGCCCCTCCTGCATGCTCTGGCCGTGACCACGCAGATCCAGCGCCACCACCCGGTAGTGCTCGGAAAAGCGTTCGATCTGCGCCTGCCAGTCGAGGCTGGAGGAACCCAGCCCGTGCAGCAGCAACAACAAGGGGCCCTCCCCCGCGCTGCGCAGGGCAAGACCGTTGGATTTCATCACCTGATTGCGGCGCATCAGTTCATTGCCTCTCGACTCATCCGCTGAACCATCCTGATTTTCTGCCTCTTCTACAATCCGCTCAACCTTCGCTGACCAGGCTCACCGCCTTGATGTAGGCGTAGATCTGCTGGTTCGGGGCGAGCGCCAGCCGTCTGGCGGAGCGGCTGGTGATCCGGGCCAGCAGTATCTGCTGACCCAGCGCCAACTGCAACAGGGTCTGGCCGGGACGCACTTCGCGTTCGGCCAGCAATCGGGTAGTGAGACAGTTGGAGAGGCTGGAGTGTTCGATGGGGGCGGTGGCAATCACCACGTCCCGCCCGGCCACCTTGATCTGCAGGGGGCCGCCATCATCCGGCACCTGGGTCATGGTGACCCGCAACTGCTGCTCGCCGAGCTGCAGGGTCGCCATCTGCTCGTCGTCATCGTAGTGAGAGAGGGTCGCCGCCAGCATCACCCCGGCATCGTCACGACTGGCGAGCGACAGATCGGTGCGGGCGAAGATCTCGCTCGGCCGGCCTTGTGCCTCCACCCGGCCATCCGCCAGCAGCACCAGCTGATCGCACAGCAGGCTCACCTCCTCCATGGCGTGGCTGACGAAGATCATCGGGATACCGCTCTCCTGCTGCAAGCCCTTGAGCACGTGGGCCTGATGGATGCGGCTGCGCCTGTCCAGCGCAGAAAAAGGTTCATCCAGCAGCAGCAGATCAGGCTCGGCCAACAGAGCCCGGGCCAGCGCCACCCGCTGGCGCTGGCCGCCGGAGAGGCCGTGGGCCGGCTGGGGCAGCAGTTCGGCAAAGCCGAGCCGCGCCGCCAGCACTTCGGGCTGCCAGCGCCCTCGCCCCTTGCGAGCCGCCAGTTGCAGGTTGCCGAGCACGCTCAGATGGGGGAAGAGACGCGAATCCTGAAACACCAGCCCGATGCGGCGCGCCTCGGGCAGCAGATCGCTCAGCGCCCTGCCCTGCCAGTTGAGCTTGTCACCCGGCGCCCTGTCCAGCCCGGCGATGATGCGCAGCAGGCTGCTCTTGCCGCAGCCGGAGGGGCCGAACAGAGCGAGGATGCCCCCCAGCTCCAGGGCCAGTTCACAGTCGAGGGTAAAGGCGCCAAACGCCCGCTTCGCCTTGAGCAGCAAAGGTTGCGCCTTGCGGGTGTCGCTCATCCGAACAGCCTCCGTTGCCGGCGCTGCAGCACCCCGTACACCAGCACCAGCATCACCAGCGAGAAGCCCATCAGGCCACCCGCCAGCAGGTGGGCATTTTGATAGTCCATCGTCTCCACGTGATCAAACAGGGCGATGGAGAGCACCTGGGTCTCGCCGGGGATGTTGCCGCCAATCATCAGCACCACCCCGAACTCTCCCAGGGTGTGGGCAAAACCGAGCGCCGCCGCCATCACGAAGCTGGGCAGCGTCATCGGCAAGATGATGTGAAAGAAGCGCTCCACCGGCCCGAGCCCCAGGGTGGCGGCGGCCTCCAGCTCCTTGTTGCCCATGTTGACGAAGGCGGAGGTGAGCGGCTGCACCACGAAAGGGAGCGAGTAGAGGATGGAGGCCAGCAGCAGGCCGGTAAAACTGAACGCGAGCGGTGCCCCGAAGGTGTCGCGCCACCAGGCACCCAGCCCATAGGAGGGGGAGAAAGCCAGCAGCAGATAGAAACCGAGCACCGTTGGCGGCAGCACCAGCGGCAGCGCCACCAGGGCCTCCACCACGGGTCTGAGCCTGTGCTGGCTGCGCGACAGCCACCAGGCCAACGGGGGCGAGAGCAGCAGCAGGATGGCGGTGGTGCTGGCTGCCAGTCTCAGGGTGAGCCAGACCGCCAGCAGATCCCCTTCACTCATCGCCTTCCTCCCGGATAGATGCGGACAACCATGGAGAGAGTGTCTTCATCGCACAGGCGGGCCGACCCGAAGGCCAGCCCGCCGTTAGCAGATCTGCCATGCCATTACTTCGGCAGCGCATAACCCGCCGCCTTGATCTGTGCCTGACCCGGCCCCTTGAGCCAGGCCACCAGCGCCTCGACCGCCGCCCCTTTCTTCAATACCAGCCCCTGCTGTTCGATGGGCGGATAGAAGTCGGCCGGCACGGCCCAGGCTTCACCGGTCTTGCCCGCTTCCACCAGATTGGCCCAGGCGACGAAGCCCAGCTCGGCGTTGCCGGTGTCGACGAACTGCCAGGTCTGGCCGATGTTGGTACCGGTCAGCAGGCGGTACTGCTTGGGATCGATCTTGAGATGATCGAGGGTCGCCATGGCGGCGGTGCCGTAGGGAGCGGTTTTCGGGTTGGCGATGGCAAGGTTGCCCTTCCAGCTGCGCAGGGTTGCCTCGTCAGGAGCAGGCCCCCCCTTCTGCCACAGACCCAGCTGGCCGATGGCGTAGGTGAAACGCTCGCTGCCCTTGCCCTCCTGCTCCAGCTTCTGCGGGGTTTTCACGTCGGCGGAGAGGAAGAGATCGAACGGCGCGCCGTGGCTGATCTGGGTGTAGAGCACCCCGGTCGCGGCGGAGGAGATGGCCAGGGTGTGGCCGGTCTTGGCGGTGAACTCCTTGCCGATGCGCTCTATGGTGCCCTTGAAGTTGGCGGCCACGGCCACCTTGACCTCATCGGCCTGCACGGCACCTGCCTGCAGCGCACTGGCGCAGACCCCGGCGATAACAACGGATAACAGCGGTTTCATTCCTTTACCTCCTGACTGGGGCCGCTTTTATGTATCCCCAGCCAAGGGGGCGGCCCCGAAAACAGGGGCCGCGGCTCCCGATGAGCCAGCCCCCTTGAACAGGTCAAGCTTGCCAGCGGGCGGCGGCAGTGTTGTCGCTATCCTTGGCCTCGACCCAGCGTTGTACCCCTTCGGCGGTCAGCTCTTTCTTCCAGAACGGCGCCCGGGTTTTCAAGAAATCCATGATGAAGTGGCAGGCTTCGAAGGCCGCCTCGCGGTGGGCACTGCTCACCACCACCAGCACGATCTGATCGCCGAGCAGCAGCTCGCCGATGCGGTGGATCAGGGTGCACTCCTGCAGCGGCCAGCGGCTGCGAGCCTCGGCCACTATGTCCGTCAGCGCCTTCTCGGTCATGCCGGGATAGTGCTCGAGGGCCAGCCCTTTCACCTGCTCCCCCTGATTGAAGTCGCGCACCTTGCCGACAAAGCTGACCACGGCGCCGGTATCCTGCCGGGCGGCGAGGCGGGCATATTCGTCGGCCAGCGAGAAGTCATCCCGCTGTACCAGAATGCGATCGGTCATGGTTGCCTCGCTCATCCTTAACCTCCGGTCACCGGCGGGAAGAAGGCGACCTCATCGCCATCATGGAGAGGCGTATCCAGCGGCACCAGGGTCTGGTTGACCGCCACCAGCAGCTTGCCCGCCTCCAGCGCCAGCGCCCACTTGTCGCCGCGCTCGCTCAAGGCGCTTCGCAACTGCTCGGCACTCGCGTAGTCGCACGGCAGGCTCAGCTCGTCGCAGGCCACCAGCTCTTTTACCTGGGCAAAAAAGAGTACCTTGATCATGCTTGCTCTCCGTCAGTCACTCCCAGCTGAAAATGGCCGGACTTGCCGCCCTTTTTCTCCACCAGCCGCACCTGTTCGATCACCATGTCCTTTTGCACCGCCTTGCACATGTCGTAGATGGTCAGCGCCGCCACCGAGGCGGCGGTCAGTGCCTCCATCTCGACCCCGGTCTTGCCGGCCAGCTTGCAGAGGGTGCGAATGTGGACCCTATTTTGCTCCGCCTGGGGTTCTATCTCTACCTCCACCCGGGTAAGGGCCAGCGGATGGCAGAGGGGAATGAGATCCGAAGTCTTCTTGGCCGCCATGATGCCGGCGATGCGGGCGGTGGCAAACACGTCCCCCTTGTGGTGCTGACCGCTCAGGATCAGGGCCAGGGTAGCGGGGGCCATGGTGACAAATGCCTCGGCGCGAGCCTCACGCTCGGTCACCTGCTTGTCGGTCACATCCACCATGTGAGCTTCGCCGCTCTGGTTGAGATGGGTCAGATTGGGCTGAGTCTGCTTGGGTTCGGTCGGGTTCATCAAAGGCCCTCAAAGATGGGAGACAAAGTTGCACGGCTTGGTGCGGGCGTCGAGCTGGTCCTGGACAAGCTTCTCCCATCCCAGCTGGCAGGCGCCGGGGGAGCCCGGCAGACAGCAGATCAGGGTGCGATTGGCCAGCCCGGCCAGCGCGCGGCTCTGCATGGCGGAGCCCTTGATTTCGGCAAAGGAGAGCTGGCGGAACAGTTCACCAAAGCCCTGCACGGTGCGCTCGAACAGCACACCGACCGCCTCCGGCACCCGGTTTTGTTCGTTGAAGCCGGTGCCACCGTTGATGAGCACCACTTGCACCCCTTCATCGGCGATCCAGTCGCTCACCTGAGCGCGAATGCGAAACAGATTGTCGGGGCAGAGCGCCCGGTCGGCCAACACGTGGCCGGCATCGGTCAGGGCAGAAACCAGATAGTCGCCCGCGCTGTCATCGGCGACGGTACGGCTGTCGGAGACCGTCAACACGGCGATCTTGAGGGGAATGAATGCGTTGTTTTTCTGTCCCATGGGCAGCTCCTGATGGCAAAGGACCGTAAGCAAAGAGAAGAAAAGTGGCCAGGATCCCGGCTGGCAGCGCTCGATTGCGAGGAGAGGCTCGTGTCCGTCAGGACCAAACCTTGACCAGTCGGTCACGCGCTGCGACTCACGGCGGGCCGATTCTACCAAAACTCGCGCCAGAGGGGGGATTAAAAGGGCGCACGGCGGCGCTTTTGCCCTGACCGGGCGGAATATGAACAGGCCGGGCGAACCCGGCCTGCATCAGATGGGCTTAGAAGCCCTTCACGCCCGTCATGTCGGGCAGCTGGTGAGCGATACCCTTGTGACAGTCGATACAGGTGCTCTCGCCGCTGGCCAGACTGGTGGAGTGCATCTGGGCACCCCGCTTGCCTTGCAGGGAGAAGTCCATGTATTCGAAGTTATGGCAGTTGCGGCACTCCCTCGAATCCGTGTCCTTCATCCGCTTCCACTCCCGCTCGGCCATCTCGCGCCGGTGCGACTCGAACTTCTCGCGGGTATCCACCTTGCCGGTCAGCATGCCCCACAGCTCCTTGGACGCCTGCACCTTGCGAATGATCTTGTAGGTCCATTCATGCGGCACGTGGCAATCCGGGCAGCTGGCGCGCACGCCGGAACGGTTGGCGTAGTGGATGGTGTCGCGGTACTCCACGAACACGTTGTCCTTCATCTCGTGGCAACCGGTACAGAACTTCTCGGTATTGGAGGCTTCCATGGCGGTGTTGAAACCGCCCCAGAAGATGACCCCGCCGAAGAATCCCATCAACAGCAGCACCCAGAGGGCGGCCTTCGAGGGAGACTTGAAGGTGGTCCACAGACGCTGCACAAAACCGGGTAATTTCATCTATGGGCTCCTCAGTTCAGCGCTTCAACTGGTTTAAACGTATTTTCCACCAGCGGCTTGGCATCCGCTTGCGGCACGTGGCACTGCAGGCAGAAGTAGCGACGCGGCGAGACCTCGCCCAGGGTCATGCCGTCACGGGTCTCGAAGTGAGTCGGGCTGATCTTGGGTGCCTTCATGGCGCTGGCGTTCTTGAAGCTGTGACAGGCCAGACACTTGTTGACCTTGTTGTCCACTTCATAGTTGCGGGTGTCGTGGGGGATCAGCGGGGGCTGATGCATGTACTGGCGATCGTAGAGGTCACCATCCTTGCGAAAGTTCTTCATGGGAGCCGCATCGGCATCCGTCACCAGATCCGTGCTCCCCCGCTCCGATTTGATGCCCCCCGTGCTGTTGGTGATCTCGGGGACTGCCGCCATCAAGGAACCAGCCATCAGACAGGCCAGCATTGCTCCAATCAGCTTCTTCATTATGTGTTCTCCGACGTTTTCTCTGCCTTGACGGCAAAACCTACAGTGATTTCAAAAACTTGCTCCGCGCAGACATCGATGCAACGGCCGCAGTTGGTACACTCCTGAGCCACAATCAAGGGCCCGTGACCACGCTTGGCACCGTGAACGGGGCCGCGCAGGATAGGACGTTCCGGGCAGACCGCATAACAATCCATGCAGTTGCTGCACCGCTCGCGCCCCTTGGCAGAAATCTTGATGAACCCGACCCGGTTGACCAGGGCATAGAAAGCCCCCACCGGACAGAGGTGACCGCACCAGCCCCGCTCCACCACAAAGAGGTCGAACAGGAACAACACCGCCAGCAAGGCCCAGCCCGCCCCCATGCCAAACAACAGGCCGCGCAGGGTGAGCGACACCGGATTGACCAGCTCCCACACCAGCACCCCAGCGATGGCCGGTGCCACCAGCACCATGGCCAGCAGCCAGTAGCGGGTAGTGCGGCTGAACTGACCGTTGCCCTTGAGGCCAAGACGACCCCGCAACCAAGCGGCGGCATCGGTGACCAGGTTGACCGGACAGACCCAGGAGCAGAACACCCGTCCCCCGACCAGCCAGTAACCCAGCAGCACGATGACGGCCCCCAGCCAGAGGGTGGGGATGGGCCAATGGCCCGCCGCCAACGACTGCAGCAGGGTCAGCGGATCCGTGAGTGGCACCGTCTCCAGCAACAGCGAGCTGGAGAGATTGCCCTTGAGGATCCAGATGCCCGCCAGCGGCCCCAGCAGGAACAGCGTCAGCACACCAAACTGGCAGAGCCGGCGCAGCAGCAGGAAGCGGTGTGACCGCCACCAGCCCAGCCTAGCGGTGGCCTCGGCTCCCGGATAACGACTCATAGCCCCTCCGGTTTGCGGGTCGGCAGGGTGAGCCTGTCGCCGATGAGCGATTTGCCCGCCTTCGCCTTCTCTTCCCAGCCGAGCCGGTAGTGGTGGCCGATCTCCCCCTTGGCGAGCTGCCGAGGCACCACCTTGATGGCCGCCTCCTCCAGCACGCAGGCATGCTCGCACTTGCCACAACCGGTGCAGACATCGCTGTGCACCGTGGGCAGGAACATGGCGTGCTTGCCGGTGCGCTGGTTGTGCTGCAGCTCCAGGGTGATCGCCTTGTCGATCAGTGGACAGACCCGGTAGCAGACGTCGCAGCGCAGCCCCAGGTAGTTGAGGCAGGTCTCGTGATCGATGAGCACTGCCACTCCCATCCGCACCTGATCGATGTCGGTCATGGTCTGATCCAGCGCCCCGCTCGGGCAGGCCACCACGCAGGGGATGTCTTCACACATCTCGCACGGGACGGCGCGCGCCTTGAAGTAGGGGGTGCCGGTGGTCACGGGTTCAAACAGCCGGGCGAGCTTGAGAGTGTCGTAGGGGCAGGCCTCGACGCAGAGCCCGCAGCGCACGCAGGCGCTGAGGAACTGCGCCTCGTCGAGGGCGGCCGGCGGGCGCAGCGCCTGGGCAGGTACGGCCTGCACCTGCTGGCGCGCCATGCCGCCGAGCCCCACGCCAAGCAGGCCCACACCGCAGGCCCCCTTGGCCATGTCGGCCAGAAACTGGCGCCGACTACGACTCATCTCGCGCTCCCCCGCCTTATGCCTTGACGACCTTGACGGCGCACTTCTTGTAATCCGTCTCTTTGGAGAGCGGATCGGTGGCGTCCAGGGTCAGCTTGTTGACCAGCTGGCTCGCGTCGAAGAAGGGCATGAACACCAGTCCCTTGGGCGGACGGTTGCGGCCACGAGTCTCGACCCGGGTCTTCACCTCGCCCCGGCGGGAGGAGACGATCACCTCTTCACCACGGCGCACGCCACGAGCCTTGGCATCTTCCGGGTGCATGAACAGCACCGCATCCGGGAAGGCGCGATAGAGCTCGGGGACCCGACGGGTCATGGTGCCGGTGTGCCAGTGCTCCAGCACGCGACCGGTGGAGAGCCACATGTCGTACTCTTTGTCCGGAGCTTCGGCAGCCGGCTCATAGGGCAGCGCGAAGATCACCGCCTTGCCATCGGGCTTGCCGTAGAAGCGCACCCCTTCGCCCGCTTTCACATAAGGGTCGAACCCTTCGCGATAGCGCCACAGGGTCTCCTTGCCGTCCACCACCGGCCAGCGCAGGCCGCGGGCTTCGTGATACTGATCGAACGGCGCCAGATCGTGGCCATGGCCGCGACCGAAGGTGGCGTACTCTTCGAACAGCCCCTTCTGGACGTAGAAACCAAAGTGCTCGGCCTCGTCGTTCAGGACCCCCTTGCTCTGCTCTTTCGGGAACTGGTTGACCTGGCCGTTGGCATAGAGCACGTCGAACAGGGTCTTGCCTTTCACTTCCGGCATCTTGGCGATGAGTTCGGCTGGCCACACCTCTTCCACCTTGAAGCGCTTGGAGAACTCCATCAGCTGCCACAGGTCGGACTTGGCCCCTTCCGGCGGCTTGACCTGCTGGTGCCAGAACTGGGTACGGCGCTCGGCGTTGCCGTAGGCCCCCTCTTTCTCCACCCACATGGCGGTCGGCAGGATGAGGTCGGCCGCCTGGGCGGTCACGGTCGGATAAGGGTCGGACACCACGATGAAGTTGGCCGGGTTGCGGTAACCGGGCAGCCCCTCTTCGTTCATGTTCGGGCCGGCTTGCATGTTGTTGTTGCACATCACCCAATAGGCGTTGAGCTTGCCGTCCTTGAGCATGCGGTTTTGCAGCACGGCGTGGTAGCCCACCTGCTCCGGGATGGTGCCTTCCGGCAGCTTCCAGATCTTCTCGGCGATGGCGCGGTGCTTGGGTTCGGTCACCACCATGTCGGCCGGCAGACGGTGGGCGAAGGTACCCACTTCACGGGCGGTACCGCAGGCGGAGGGCTGACCGGTCAGGGAGAACGGACCCGAGCCCGGGGTAGAGATCTTGCCGGTCAGCAGGTGGATGTTGTAACAGAGGTTGTTGGCCCAGACACCGCGGGTATGCTGGTTGAAGCCCATGGTCCAGTAGGAGACCACCTTCTTGCTCGGATCGGCATAGAGTTGGGCCAGCTTCTCGAGCTTGTCCTTAGGCACGCCGGAGAGCTTGGAGACGGACTCCAGATCGTAATCCGCCACGAACTTGGCGAAGTCGTCGAAGCTCATCGGGGTGGAGTCGCCGCTGTCCGGGTTCTTGGCCTTCTGCTGCAGCGGGTTGGTGGGACGCAGGCCGTAACCGATGTCGGTCACCCCTTTGCGGAACTGGGTGTGCTTGTTGACGAACTCCCAGTTCACCTTGTCGTTCTGGATGATG
Source organism: Aeromonas sp. FL131 (assembly GCF_049860615.1). NCBI lineage: Bacteria > Pseudomonadati > Pseudomonadota > Gammaproteobacteria > Aeromonadales > Aeromonadaceae > Aeromonas > Aeromonas sp. FL131. Next base: position 1,093,255 of record NZ_CP187595.1, on the reverse strand, counting down.
TAGTTGGCGATGTAGTTGAGGATCGCCAAGTCGGTCTGCGGGGTAAACACCATGCCGTTGTCTGCCAGCTCGAAGCTGCGGTGCTCGAAGGTGGAGAGCACGTGCACCTGCACATCCTGATGGGACAGACGGCGATCGGAGATGCGCGACCAGAGGATCGGGTGCATCTCGGCCATGTTGGAGCCCCACAGCACGAAGGCGTCGGCCTGCTCGATGTCGTCGTAGCAGCCCATGGGTTCATCCATGCCGAAGGTACGCATGAAGCCCACGACTGCGGAAGCCATGCAGTGACGGGCATTGGGATCCAGGTTGTTGGTGCGCAGACCCGCCTTCATCAGCTTGGCGGCGGCATAGCCTTCCCACACGGTCCACTGGCCGGAGCCGAACATGCCAACCGCAGTCGGCCCCTTCTCTTTGAGGGTGGCCTTGAACTTCTCGGCCATGATGTCGAAGGCCTGATCCCAGCTGATGGGCGCGAAGTTGCCGTTCTTGTCGAACTTGCCGTCCGTCATGCGCAGCATGGGCTGGGTCAAGCGATCCTGGCCATACATGATCTTGGACAGGAAGTAACCCTTGATGCAGTTAAGACCGCGGTTGACCGGTGCATCGGGATCGCCCTGGGTCGCCACGACGCGCCCATCCTGGGAACCCACCAGCACGGAACAGCCGGTACCGCAGAAACGGCACGGTGCCTTGTCCCAGGTGATGGCGGTCTTGTCGGTACTGGTGATCAGATTGGCCGCCAGCGTAGGGGCACTGACACCAGCAACGGCAGCGGCTGCCGCCACCGCGTTGGCCTTCATAAAGTCGCGTCGACTCAGCTTCATGGCATATCCTCACATTGCTTATCGCGTAAGTTGTCGAGTGTATCGAACTGGTTTTGGCTCAGGGCGGCGAACTCGTACCCCGGCATCGCTTTATCTTTGCATCCATGGCGGCCATTACGATGAGTCACGCAGGCTCGGCCTCATGGCGCTACTCCTTGCTCTGGGCCTCGAGCTCATCAAACTGGTGGTAAATCAGGGCGGCGGACAGCACGCCCGGCATCGCATTGATGGCGTCGATGGCCGCCATGATGGGACGCTGGCTCGGACCTTCCAGGGTCACCACCAGCTTGCCCTCATCACTGACGGCATGGATCTCGGCTCCCTCGAGGGTCGCGATCTCGTCTGCGAGCTGGTGACGCAAGGAGGGCTGGGTCAGCACCACCAGGCTCGATACATGGAACTCTTGTTTCATTGTGACTCCTGCTTCACACAGATCCTGCTTCATCTGGACTCCTCGCCAGCGGGTGCCCCCACCCGGATGCTGCCCACCGGACAATCCATCACGCAGGCACCGCAACCGGTGCAGGCTGCCGCATCGATGCTGGGGGTCGGCACCCGGCCCAGCATGGGGGAGAAACGGATCGCCCGGGGCTCGCAACTGTCCTGGCAGCGCTGGCAAAATACCTGGCCATGGGCCAGACAGTTGGCTTCAATATGGGCGATGTATTGCCAGGGTGCCTCCGTGGTCGGGCGAAATATCGGCACTTTGCAAGCGGCGACACATTCCCCGCAAAAAGTGCACTCGCCGCGCAGAAAATCCACGCTAGGAAAACCACCATCGCCCTTGACCAGGATCTGCTCCGGGCAAGCCGTGAGGCAGTCACCGCAGCGGGTGCAGTCGGCGGCAAAATCGGACCAGGCGACGGACCAGGGCAGTTGCACCCGTGGCTCATTCGATGTCAGACGACCCCGAAACAGACTGCGGCGCGACAGGTTGACCCCATCCGGCATAACGGCTCCTTGCTGCTGGTAATGGCGCACGAGTGAGTCCCATGACAGGTATTTTCAATACCTATTATAAGAGTGGGTGTATATTGCGGCCCTGACAAGTTCAGGGATATACCACCAGGGAGATAATCAGGGGGGATTCTTGCGCTGGATCAAACCCTTGGCGCAATAAAGAACAATGGGGGCAAGGCAAAATACCCCCATTTGAGGATTGCTTATTAATCGATGGCTATTTTTGTCGGCTGCCGTGGATCAGCCGCCGATGGAGGCCAAATGCGGGGTCATGCCGGCATTGCCTTCGTGCAGTCGATGGGTCGCCGCCTTGCCAACAAGGGCGCTGCGGATCCGCTGCTGCAATTCATCCTGCTGGCCGTCGGCCGTCAACAGATCTCGCAGCTCCACCCCGTGGTCACCGAACAGACAGAGGTGCAGCTTGCCGAGGGAAGAGACCCGCAGCCGGTTGCAACCGGCACAGAAATCCTTGCTGTAGGGCATGATGAGCCCAACCCCGCCCATCGACTCCGGGTGCATGAATACCTGGGCGGGGCCATCGTCGGCACCGCGCAGCTGCTGCAGCCAACCGGCATCGAGCAGACGCTGCTTGATGAGCGCCCCGCTGGCGTGATGATCGCGAAACAGGGTATCCATCTCACCGGTCTGCATCAGCTCGATGAAGCGCAGCTCGATGGGCTTGTGCCGGATCCAGGCCAGAAACGCATCCAGCTGATGATCGTTGAGTCCCTTGAGCAGCACGGCATTGATCTTGACCGACTTGAAGCCGGCGGCCAGCGCCGCTTCGATGCCATCCATCACCTCCGCCAGCTTGTTCTCACCGGTGATCTGGTGAAACTGGCGCGGATCCAGGCTGTCGACGCTGACGTTGAGGGCGGTCAAACCCGCATCGAACCACTCGCTGGCCCGCTCTTTCAAACGATAACCATTGGTGGTCATGGCCACCTTTTCGATGCCGGGGGTATTGGCCACCGTCTCTATGATGGCGGTGAAGTCCCGGCGTAGGGAGGGCTCCCCACCGGTCAGGCGCACCTTGCGGGTGCCCATGGCGGCAAATCCGGACACGACGCGGCGGATCTCTTCCAGAGAGAGAAAGGGCTGACGCCCCGCCTTGTCACCGGTCGGTGGGCGGTAACCATCGGGCAGGCAGTAGGTACAGCGAAAATTGCACACGTCGGTGATCGACAGGCGCAAATAGTAGAAACGACGGGAAAAACCATCTTGCAGTGGCGACATAAACACCTTTCCAAATACGGGAGGCCAGGGCATTTCTTTCCTGACCCTTACAGCTCGAACATCGGCTGACGGCGGTTTCCCCCTATCATGAGGACTTAGGCAAAACCGCTCGGAGTTCATCTAGTTTTTCGATGCTAGCACAAGTTGGAGTACACTCCCATGCTACTTTGTGGGGTTATTGTTGAAGTGAAGGAAGAGAGCCGGCATGGGAAAGTGGTTCAAGGTACATTCGGTCAGCAGCGCCATCGGGCGCTCCATGGTGCTCATCCTGTTCATGGCAAGCCTGATCGCCGTGGTGGCCATGGTGACCCTGTTCTATTCGGTCCCCGATGCCAAGGCGATCAACCTCTCCGGCTCCCTGCGGATGCAGGCTTACCGGATGGCCTACGAGATTGAACAGGGCCAGCAGGTACTGAGCCGGCTCGATCAGTTCGAGCAGACCCTGCACGCCGCCGAGCTGCAGGAGACCCAGCGCTGGATCACTCCCGCCTCCCTGCGCCGCACCTATGGCGAGGTGCTGCAGCAGTGGCAGGTGATGCGCGAACACATCGAGAACGCCACCCCGCGGCGCTACACCGACAACACAGAACAATTCGTCGCGGCCATCGACGACTTCGTCAACCAGATGCAGTACCACGTGGAGTTCAAGGTGCGCATGCTGGCGCTGGCCGAGGGGCTGGGGCTGCTCTCCATCATCACCATCGCCTGGTTCACGGTGCGCTTTACCCGCCAGCAGGTGGTGGCTCCGCTCAACCAGCTGGTCTATTGCGCTCGCCAGATCCAGCGCCAGGAGTTCGACCTGACCCTGCCCCCCCACTGCGAAAACGAGCTGGGGGAACTGTCAGGAGCTTTCGTCACCATGGCCGACGAGCTCGGCAAGCTCTATCGGGAGCTGGAGAGCAAGGTCGAAGAGAAGACCGCCAAGCTGCAGCAGGCCAACGACACCCTCTCCTTCCTCTACAGTACCGCCCAGAAGCTGCACGCGGCGCCGCTGGGCCGGCGTACCCTGCTCAAGCTGCTGGAGCGGGCGGCGGCCCACCAGCACATCGACTACATCCGGCTGACCCGCTTCGAGCACAATGCCATGCCGGACTACATCACCGGCCGCAAGGGCTGGCCCGGTGATCTGGATGCCGTGGTCAGCTTCTATCTGCAGATGGACGAGCAGGAGTATGGCCGGCTCGACGTCATCAGCAGCCACCCCATCGACGAGCGGCTGATGAAAAACTTCTCCATGCTGCTCGCCCAGGTGCTGCACAAGGATCAGACCCTGCTGCAACACCAGCGCCTGCTGCTGATGGAAGAGCGGGCCGTCATCGCCCGCGAGCTGCACGACTCGCTGGCCCAGGCCCTCTCCTATCTCAAAATCCAGTCCACCCTGCTCAAGCGCTCCTTCGCCAAAGGGGATACGGTCAAGGCCGAAGCCGCCATGCAGCAGATCGACGAGGGGCTTGGCAGCGCCTATACCCAGTTGCGCGAGCTGCTCGGCACCTTCCGTCTCAGCATTGGCGACGCCAACCTCGGTGAAGCCATCAAGGTGATGCTGGAGCAGCTCAAGCCGCAGACCCAGGCCGACATCAGGCTCCATTACGGTCTGGCCGATACCGATCTCGAAGCCGGTCAGCACATCCACATCTTGCAGCTGATCCGTGAGGCAGTGCTCAATGCCATCAAACATGCCAGTGCGCAAGTGATTGATGTTAGCTGTGAGACCCTCGCCGATGGTAACATCCAGGTTCAGATTTCAGATGATGGTGTCGGAATAGGGATCGCAAGCTCGGCGGTCAACCACTATGGCCTGAGCATCATGAACGAGCGTGCCAGCAAGCTGCATGGTCTGCTGACCATCAGCGAAAGGCCGCCCAGAGGCACCTGCGTACATCTGACCTTTCCCACCAGCCTAACAAGAGATGCCTGATGGACGAGATGAAATATAGTGTTCTGGTCGTGGATGACCATCCCCTCATGCGCAAAGGAATTGTGCAGCTGCTGGCCCTGGAGGAAAACATCGAAGTCGTCGGTGAAGCTTCCAACGGTACCGATGCCGTCGCCATGGCCAAGGAGTCCGAACCGGATCTGATCCTGCTCGACCTCAACATGAAAGGCCTCTCCGGTCTGGACACCCTCAAGGCGCTGCGCACCGAGGAAGTGACCTCCCGGGTGGTGATCCTGACCGTGTCCGACGCCCGTCAGGACGTGGTGGCGCTGCTCAAGGCCGGCGCCGATGGCTACCTGCTCAAGGATACCGAGCCAGAGATGCTGCTGGCCCAGCTGGCGGACGTGATGACAGGCAAGCAGATCCTGAGCGAGCCGCTGCGTCCCTACCTCGAGAACATTTACGAGCTGGATCACCTGCAGCAGAAGCTGGAGAGCTTAACGCGTCGCGAAATGCAAATCCTGCGCGAAATTGCAAAGGGCCTCTCCAACAAACAGGTCGCCTCCGTGCTCCATATTTCCGAAGGCACGGTCAAGGTACACGTCAAGAGCCTGCTCAAGAAGCTCGAGGCGCAAAGCCGCGTGGAAGCTGCTGTCATGTACCTGGAGCAGCGCAACTAAACGCCCTCCCATCCAGCAAAAAGCCACCTTCCGGTGGCTTTTTTCATTCTCTGGCACAGTCGCTGCATTGTCCTATTCAGCAATTACTCAATGGAGGATGGAACATGAAACTTCAACCCTTGGCACTGTTCCCCTTGCCTTCCCACATACTGCCTGGTGGCAAGCTTCCTCTGCGTTTGTTTGAACCGCGCCACCTGCAGATGCTCAAAGAGTCATTCATCGATGACCAGGGCTTCGGCATCGTGATGGAAGAGGCGACGACGACTGGCAAGTCCGGGCGGATCCTGCCGGTCGGCACCCGGGTCAAAGTCACCGACTTTTACACCCTGAATGACGGCCTGCTCGGCGTCACCGTACTCGGCATGGAACGTTTCTGCATCCACGAGATGGAAACGGACGAGCTGGGTCTGCGCCGGGCCAGAGTCGAAGCCCTGCCCAACTGGCCGAGCACCCATTCAGACTTCAGCGACAAGCCGCTGGTGACCCGGCTGCGGGAAGTGTTTGAACAGTATCCGGAGCTGGATGAACTTTACCCGGACAAGCAGTTTGACGATGCGGCCTGGCTTTGCCAACGCTGGCTCGAAATCCTGCCGATGCCGATCTATGAAAAGCAGATGTTGATTGCCAAACAAAATAGCGAAGCGGCCCGTCAATTCTTGCGCCGACTGATCGCACAGTGAGTCAGAAGTGTATTGCAAAATGCGAATATTCCGATAATGAAAACAAGAATTTCGCATTTTGCAAATAAAGCGCCCAATAGAAATCAATAACCGCGCTGCAAGCCGCATAAACTGGTTCTGAAAAGTTGGCACGACTTTTTCATATAGAATCGTACAACCCGATTTATCCCGTGCTCTCTTCAGTATTTGCTGAAGAATTGGTCAACCACCCAGGTTGACCATTTTTTTTAGCTGCGATCCGGCGCTGCGGGCTGAAAATGGCGCTGCAGACACTCCCGCAGCCGCATCAGACTTATCGGTTTGGCCAGAAAGTCATCCATCCCCTGGGCCAGGCAACGAGCCCTGTCTTCCGCCATGGCGTTGGCCGTCAGCGCCACGATGGGTACGCTACAACCCAGTTCTCGCAGACGCCGGGTCGCCTCCAGTCCATCCATCTGCGGCATCCGCATGTCCATCAGGATGAGATCCGGCCGTTGCTCTGCTACTTGGGCCAGCGCCTCCAGCCCGTTGGCCGCGACTCTGACCCGGCTAACCAGCTTTTGCAGCATGAGCGATACCACCAGCTGGTTGACCGGACTGTCTTCCACCACCAGCACATCCAGATCCTGAATGGGCTGCTGATCCGGCTCCGGCCGGCTGCTGCATTCGCATGGCAGCGCCATGCCCGGCAAATCAAACCAGAAGCAGCTCCCCTCACCAGGGGCACTGCGCAGCTGAATGCTGCCGCCCATCAACTCCACCAGCCGCTTGCTGATGGCCAGCCCCAGCCCGGTGCCCGAGAAACGGCGGGTGGCCGAACTATCGACCTGAGAGAAGGGTTCGAACAGCAGCGCCTGATCCTCGGCCGAGATACCGATCCCGCAGTCGGTCACCGAGACCCTCAACTGCTGTTCATACCAGCTCAGTTGCAGCAACACGCTGCCCTGACTGGTGAATTTCACCGCGTTGCCGAGCAGGTTGCTGATCACCTGGGAGAGGCGCACCGGATCCCCCTGCAACTGGGCTGGTACGGCGTCGTCTACCCGCCAACGCAGGTCGATGCCCTTGCTGTCCGCCTGCGCCAACAGCGGCTCGATGAGGGACTGGCAGAGCTGAGCCGGCTGCAGCGTCTCGCAGTGAAACTCCAGGGTATGGGATTCAATCTTCGAGAAATCGAGCACATCGTCGATGATGGTCTGCAGCAGGCGCGCCGCATGGGTGGCGTGGCCCAGCAGCGTCTGTTGCTGGGGCTCGAGCTGGGCGTGTTGCAGCAGGTCCAGCATGCCCAGCACCGCGTTCATGGGAGAGCGTATCTCGTGGGTCATCATGGCCAGGAACTGCGACTTGGCGCGGTTGGCCGCCTCCGCCTCGTCCCGCGCCCTGGCCAGCTCCTGCTCACGGCGGATCTGGTTGCCCACATCCCGCGCCGTGCCGCGATAACCGATGAAGGCGCCGGCCGCATCGAAACAGGGTTCGGCGTTGATCTCCATCCAGCGCGGCCCCTTGGCCAGGCTGACCTGGGCCCGCACCGCCCGCACCGGCAGGTGCAGACCGATGAGCCGGCGATACTTGCCCCATTCGGGGTCGCGCCTGTCATGGGCGTAATCGTAGAGGCTCTGGCCGGGTTGATGCACCAGCATGTCCCCCTGCTGGCCGGGGGCGGATACATAGCTCAGCCGGTGCTCGGTATCCGTCTCCCAGAACCAGTCGGACGCCATGCCGGCAAAGCTGCGAAAACGCTGTTCGCCCGCTTGCAGGGCCAGCGTTTTCAGCTCGACCTGTTCCTGTAGACGGGCTCGATAGGCGATGTTGACCAACGCCTGGGAGATAAGTGGACGGCAGCGCTGCATGGCCGCCTTGCTCTTGAGATCGAAGGTCCCCATCACGGCGTGACGGCAGATGAGCACGCCGGAAAAACCGGGAGCGCGCAAGCCCGTCATCATAACGCTTGCCCAGCCCGCCACATCGGCCAGCGGTGCCAGTTCCGGCAACTGGGTTGGATCATAGATGACCAGGGTCTCTCCCTCGATGGCGCGAGAGAAGAGCGGGGTCAGTTGCCAGCTGCGCCCCACTTCGCCATCCTGGGTGCTGAGGTGAGTAATACCGCCTTCTCCCTCCCAAGCCACCACATCCGCGTGTTCGAAGCCGATGAAGGGCTTGAGCACCTGAATGAGGCTGTCCAGCACCTGTTCCAGCGTCTGGGCATCGGCCAGCGTCGCCACCCCGCACAACAGGGTTTGCGACTCCTGGCGGTATTTGGCCTCGCGTTCCCGGCAACGCACCAGCTCCACCAGGGTGGTCTGCAGCTTGTCGCCGAGGGCTTCCAGTTCCGTGTTACCAATCATCTTGTTTCCAGCGCAATGTCAGCTGTCGAGGAAGATCACGCTCGAGACCATCAGGTTGCCGTGCGCCAGCTCACCATGGGGCAGGCGGCCCTGCTCGCCGAAGGTGAACGGGGTGATGAAGGGGATGTCCCCCAGCCGGGTATGAAATTGATCGACAAATTGGCATAAGCTATCACCAAGAGCCAAGCGACAACCAGCACAAAAAATCACAAGGGCGCCAAACGGCTGCATCTCGGTGGCCATGCCGTACTCGGGTTCGATGCGGGTTGCATTCAGACTACGCTGCAGCAAGCCCTCCTGGCTGCTGTACATCAACAGCAACCGCTCCCCGACCTGAGTATCGGTAAAGAGGCGCAATCCGCCACCTTCTGTCACGGCTTCCGGGTGGGAGAGCTTGTAATAGGGCATGTCATCCAGGGTGCCGACCTGTCTCGCCAGCGGTGACAGGGTCGTCTCCCGCAGGATGGGACCCACCGGCCAGGGGATTGTCCGTCCGCTCCAGCGAGCGTAGACCTCGGCCGCCGGCTCATGATCGATGGTGAGGATCTCCCGTCCCGACAGGGCCGTAATGGTGCCGCGATATTCGGTGGGGACATAGCCGGAGTGAAACTGGAACGCCAGCTGGCAATCGGGATAGAGCACGGCCAGTGCGACGCCCTCGCGGGTACTGCCCTCATCCCAGCACAGCTGCCAGTCACCGCTGACGCTGTTGTCGGCGGCGGAGCCCCCGACAACCGGGACCGTCGTGCCCAGCTCGGCTTCGATGCTCTCCAGCATCGCCTCCTCCTGGCCCGGGCTGGCATGCAGCAAGATGAGTTGTGGCAGCTCGCCGGGGCGCCCCCCGTCGGCGATGGCACTGCGCAGCAGCTGGCGCACATCCACCGCATCCCCCGCCTGGCCCGCCACGCCGTAGGCTCCCTTGTCATCGTAGATGGCCGCCACTGCCAGACCGATCCCCTGGCGGGCATGATGGCCGGTCTGGGTCATGACCCCGCCACAGGAGCTGCAACCTATCATCCGAGACGACGGGAACTGCTGTTTGAAGTGATGGCGCAGTTCCTCGGCATCGTGAGCCTGAGTAAAATAGACCAGTAACAGCGAAGGGGAATGAGGTGATTGAGCGAGCAGCCGCTCACTGACCTGCCGGGCAGCCAGCAGGGAAGTCTCTTCAAGAGAGTGAGCCGTCAGGAAGTTCAACACCATCTCCTAGTTGTTCATGATGCTGGGGGTAAGCAAAAATCATACCTTAATCAAACAATTATCCCGTCTTATCGATTAGAATCACATTCAATTGAGCCCAACCACAGGAAAACGGCATGTGGCAGAAGAACATCAATGATTTTGACCGGGTCGTCGCCATCGGTGGCGGCCACGGCATGGGCCGTGTGCTCTCTTCACTCTCGTTTCTGGGATCGCGCCTGACCGGCATCGTCACCACCACCGATGATGGTGGCTCTACCGGACGACTGCGCAAGAGCCAGGAGTGTATCGCCTGGGGGGATCTGCGCAACTGCCTTAATCAACTGGTGACCGATCCCAGTATCGGCAGCCTGCTGTTCGAATATCGGTTCGCCGGTCGCGGCGAACTGGCGGGCCACAACCTAGGCAATCTGATGCTGCTGGCGCTCGACAACCTCTGCGTGCGCCCTCTTGATGCTATCAAGCTCATCAGCGACATGCTGAAAATAGAGTCACAATTGTTACCCATGTCTGAATTTCCCACCGACCTGTGCGCCCACACGGCCTGTGGCAACCAGATCCTGGGGGAAGTTTCCATCGATCAGCTCGACACCCCGCCGCTCTCCCTCAGCCTGAGCCCGGAGGTACCGGCCACCCGCGAGGCGGTACAGGCATTGGCACAGGCCGACATGATCATCCTCGGCCCCGGCAGCTTTCTTACCTCCATCATGCCGCCCCTGCTGCTGGCTGAGGTGGCCCAGGCCATCAACGAGAGTGATGCCATGTTGGTGTTCATCTGCAATCTGGTCGCCGAAAATGGCCCTGCCAGCCAGCTCAGCCTGCACAATCAGTGGCGCTGGCTGGAATCACGGGTCGGAGCGGGTCGGGTCGATGCCATTCTGGCCCCGGTGGGGGAATATCCGGCAGAGCTGGCTGGCCGATTGATCCTGGCCGAGCTGGGTGAGGCCGCCCTCCCCCATCGGCACGATCGCCTGAAATTGAAACTGGCACTGGACAGGGTTATCCAGCAACTGGTCAATCAACGCTAGCGGGCGGGTAGAGGATGGCAAGTCCGGCGCCGATGCGCCGGCTGCAGTGGCTCAGTGATAGTTGGCGAGGTGGGAGAGCACCTGGGGCAGGGATTGCTCCAGCTCGGTCAGCAGACGGGCGACTTGCTCGCCATCTTCATGTTTGCAGGCTTGTTCCAGCGCCACCACCTGCTGGTAACTGAGCTGGGCACCATAGCTGCCGCAAGAGGACTTCATGCTGTGGGCAAGCCGGGCCAGTGCGGGCCAGTCCTGTTGTTCATAGAGCGGGCGCAGCTGGGCAAGCTGTTCCCCCACCTCTTCGATGAAGACCGAGATCACCACCGGCATCATCTCCTGGCCGATATCTTCCGCCAGCTGTCGCAACACCTTCTGATCCAGCCACTCCATTCCGTCATCCTCTTGATGGTATTCAAACAGACCATACTATAGATGCCCGGCACGGCTCAGTCACGTCTCATCGCCGTCAGAAAATCGAACTCAAATGGGACGTGAGTGAGAAAAGCGTGATCAGGATCGCCTAACCAGACAATAGATGGTCGAGTTGCAACATAAATGCTGCTATTAAACTAACAATTAAATAACAATGGCGGCCGTGAGAATGATGCGACTCAGCAACACCTCTCTCATCCCTTTTGCCTGTATGGCTGCTGCGAAGAACCAGGGTAGGATTCTACCCTGGTATTTTTTTATCTCTGGATCAGCTAATTATCACTGCTGATTGGCACCCACCCGCTCACCCAGTCGAAACAGACTGAACTCGCCCGGCGCCATTTTTACCCAGTCTTCATTACCGGTCAGCGGCCGGGTCGCAATCAGGGTCACCACATCGTCCGGTGTCGTCTCGCTCTGAAAGTCGATGGCGACATCTTCATCCAGCAGACGGGCCTCCCCGAATGGAGCGCGCCGGGTCAACCAGTAGAGGTTGTTGCTGCAGTAGGTCATCACGAACTCCCCATCCGACAGCAACATGTTGAATACCCCCAAGCCGCGCAGCTCGTCGCACAGGGTCGCCAGGTAGCGAAACATGGCGGGGAAGTTGGCAGGGCGCCGGGGATACTTCTGTTCCAGCCGATCGAGCAGCCAGCAGAAGGCGTGTTCGCTGTCGGTGTCGCCCACCGGTCGATGGCGGCCAGTGGCCAACCCTTTGTAACCCGTCAACTGACCATTGTGGGCAAAGGTCCAGTAACGGCCCCACAGCTCGCGGGTAAAGGGGTGGGTATTCTCCAGCGAGACGCAGCCGCGGTTGGCCTGCCGAATATGGCTGACCACGGCGCGGCTCTTGATGGGCAGCGCCTGCACCAGCCTAGCAATCGGCGACTGGGCGCTCGGCTCGGGATCCTTGAAGGTACGAAAGCCTTTCCCTTCGTAAAAAGTGATGCCCCAGCCATCCTTGTGAGGCCCGGTCTTGCCGCCGCGCAGCATCAGACCGGTGAAGCTGAAGCAGATATCGGTCGGCACATTGGCACTCATGCCGAGCAGTTCGCACATAGGCTGCGGGCTCCTTGCTTACTTGACCATCTCATTGCCAATCGGCCGGCTCAGCCTGCGCTGACACCGGCCGCTTGCGCAAGATCCCGCCGGGACACGGCCAGACAAGGCACGACTATCCCAGCTCGAGATCCCTGCCTTACTTGGCCATCTCTTTTTCGACCAGCTGGATCAGGATGTGGATCACCTTGATGTGCACTTCCTGAATGCGGTCGGCGTAACCAAAGTGCGGCACCCGGATCTCGACATCGGCCAGACCGGCCATCTTGCCGCCGTCCTTGCCGGTCAGCGCAATCACCTTCATGCCTTTGGCATGGGCAGCCTCGATGGCTTTCAGGATATTGCCGGAGTTGCCGCTGGTGGAGATGCCGAGCAGCACGTCACCGCGACGGCCGACTGCCTCTACGTAGCGAGAGAAGACGTAGTCATAGCCAAAGTCGTTGGACACACAGGAGAGGTGGCTGGGATCGGAGATGGCGATACCGGCATAACCGGGGCGGTTCTCGCGATAACGGCCGGTCAGCTCTTCGGCAAAGTGCATGGCGTCGCAGTGGGAGCCACCATTGCCACAGGAGAGTACCTTGCCTTCCTGCTTGAAGGAGTCAGCGAGCAGCTTGGCGGCCGCTTCGATGTCCTTGAGATTTTGCTCATCTGCCAGGAACGCCTGGAGCACGCTGGCAGCTTCGGTCAATTCATTGCGGATCAGTTCTTGGTACATGATGTCTCTTCCAAAATATGGGCCGCGCCATTGTCGCACAAGCCAATCCCGGAGTCGCCCCCTGCCCGTCACGCGCCCCTCTGCAGGACGTTATGCCGATCACAGAGCCAAGGTAACAAGCTTGTAAACAGCTTGATAAGTTTGTGCGTATGAATTACAACAGGGACCATATCCAACAGGTCAGACCTCTGGATCAGTTCAACCATATTCACCCAACTTCGGCAACTCATGCAAGGAGCGAAAAATGACGACGACCCTCACTCTGCTCGGAGTGATCCTGGTGATCGGCGCCATGGCTTATCGCCGGGCGTCTCTGTTCACCTCCACGCTTGCCACCGCGGCAGCCCTGATTGTCGGCACCCTCTATGGCCACGTCCCCCTGCTGGTCTGGGCGCTGTTTGCCGTGATCGCCATCCCCCTCAACTTGGTGGATTTTCGTCGCAACCAGCTGACCAAACCGTTGTTCAAGCTCTACAAATCCATCATGCCGGAGATGTCCCGCACCGAAAAAGAGGCCATTGAAGCGGGCACCACCTGGTGGGAAGCAGACCTGTTTGCCGGCAACCCGAACTGGAAGAAGCTGCACGCCATTCCGGTCAGCACGCTGTCTGCCGAAGAGCAGGCGTTTATGGACGGTCCGGTTGAAGAAGTGTGCCGCATGGTCAACGACTGGGAAGTGACCCACGAGCGAGCCGACCTCTCTCCCGAAGTGTGGCAATACCTGAAGGACCACAAGTTCTTCGCCATGATCATCAAGAAGAAATATGGCGGGCTGGAATTCTCTGCCTATGCCCAATCCTGCGTGCTGCAAAAGCTGTGCGGCGCCAGCGCCGTGCTGGCCTCCACCGTCGGCGTACCCAACTCGCTGGGCCCGGGCGAGCTGCTGCAACACTATGGCACCGACGAGCAGAAGGATTACTACCTGCCCCGTCTGGCGGTCGGCAAGGAGATCCCCTGCTTCGCCCTCACCAGTCCGGAAGCGGGTTCTGACGCCGGCTCCATCCCCGACTTCGGCATCATCGCCAAGGGTGAATGGGAAGGAGAAGAGGTGCTCGGCATGCGCCTCACCTGGAACAAGCGCTACATCACCCTGGCCCCCATCGCGACCGTGCTGGGTCTGGCCTTCAAACTGCGCGACCCGGATCACCTGCTGGGTGACGAAGAAGAGCTCGGCATCACCTGCGCCCTCATTCCGACCCACATCAAGGGGGTCGACATCGGCCGCCGCCACTTCCCGCTCAACGTGCCGTTCCAGAACGGTCCGACCCGCGGCAAGGACGTATTCGTCCCGCTCGACTTCATCATCGGCGGCCCGGCCATGGCCGGTCAGGGCTGGCGCATGCTGGTGGAGTGTCTGTCAGTCGGGCGCGGCATCACCCTGCCTTCCAACAGCACCGGCGGCGTCAAGATGCTGGCCCTGGCGACCGGCGCCTACAGCCGTATCCGTCGCCAGTTCAAGCTGCCCATCGGCAAAATGGAAGGGATTGAAGAGCCGCTGGCCCGTCTCGGTGGCAACGCCTACATCATGGGGGCCGCCGCCAACCTGACCGTGACCGGTATCGACCTCGGCGAGAAACCCTCGGTCATCTCTGCCATCGTCAAATACCACCTCACCGACCGCGCCCAGAAGTGCATCATCGATGCCATGGACATCCACGGCGGCAAGGCCATCTGCATGGGCCCCAACAACTATCTGGCCCGCGGCTATCAGGGTGCCCCCATCGCCGTCACGGTCGAAGGGGCCAACATCCTGACCCGCAGCATGATCATCTACGGTCAGGGCGCCATCCGCTGCCACCCGTACGTGCTGCCGGAGATGCTGGCCGCCAGCCACCCGGATCAGGAGCAGGCTCTCAAGGACTTCGACAAGGCGATGTTCAGCCACGTCGGCTTTGCCATCAGCAATCTGGTGCGCAGCTTCTGGTTAGGGTTAACCGGAGCTCGCTTCGCCGCCGCGCCGTTCAAGGATCAGACCAAGGGCTACTACCAGCAGCTCTCCCGCCTCTCTGCCAACCTGGCCTTCCTGTCAGACATGGCGATGGGCACCCTGGGTGGCGAGCTCAAGCGCAAGGAGCGGGTCTCCGCTCGTCTTGGCGATGTACTGAGCCAGCTCTATCTGGCCTCCAGCGCCCTCAAGCGCTATCAGGATGAGGGTCGTCAGCACGCCGACCTGCCGCTGCTGCACTGGGCGCTGCAAGATGCCCTGTTCAAGGCCCAGGAAGCCATCGACGAGTTGCTGCGCAACTTCCCGAATCGCTGGATTGGCCTGGCTCTGCGCGTCATAGTGCTGCCGCTGGGTCGCGACCTGAAGCGCCCGAGCGACAAGCTGGACAGCCAGGTCGCCCGCCTGCTGCAGACCCCGAGCGAAACCCGCAGCCGTCTGGCCCAGGGGCAATATCTCACCCGCGAAGAGGGCAACCCCTTCGGCCTGCTGGAGCAGGCGCTGGACGATGTGCTCTCTGCCGAACCGCTGTTTGAGAAAGTATGCAAGGCTGACGGTATCAAGCGTCCGTTTATGCAACTGGACAAGGTAGCAGAGATCGGCCTGGCGCAGGGAGTACTCAACCAGACCGAAGCGGACCTGCTGCGCCGCGCCGAAGAGAGCCGCCTGCACACCATCAACGTCGATGATTTTGATCCCATCGACCTGGTGGCCAACAAGGCACTGTTCGAGCCATCGGCCTATCACAGAGCCGCCTGACAGACACATAGATAGTCAAACGCCTCCCATGTGGAGGCGTTTTTTTATGGGGCTGGAACAGGATGACGACAAAGAGATTTCACAGATCAAATTTTATTTCTCAATAAGTTTCCTATCCTTAGTGAAGCAGTTAATGTAAGCACAGGATCCCAAACAGGATTGCATGATGGATGACCAAATCCTGATTATTGACGATGACGATCTGCCCCTTCTCGATGACCAGCAGGCTGGATGGAAGGTGATGATTGTGGACGATGAACCCGAGGTTCATCGCATCACCAAGATCACCCTGAGCAAGTTTGAATTCGATAATAGACCCATTGAATTTTTGCATGCTTATTCAGCCGCCCAGGCTAGGGAGTTGCTCGCCAAGACCCCGGACGTAGCACTGTTGCTGCTGGACGTGGTCATGGAGGTCGATCACGCCGGCCTCGATGTGGTCAAATTCGTGCGCGAGGATCTGCAAAACAAGATGGTGCGCATCGTGCTGCGTACCGGCCAACCCGGTCAGGCCCCGGAAGATGACGTGGTCACCAACTACGACATCAACGACTACAAGGACAAGACCGAGCTCACCTCCCAGAAGCTGCGCACCCTGCTGCGGGCCAGTCTGCGTTCATACCGCGACATCCGTACGCTGGAGAGCAATCGCCAGGGGCTGGAAAAAGTCATCGAGGCCTCCAAGGGGATCTTCGAGAAACGGGCGCTGCGCCAGTTTGTTGAAGGGGCTCAGGAACAGCTCGGGGCCCTGCTCAGTCTGGAAGAGTCGCAAATCTACGACGTGAAGCAGTTCGCCTACGAAGTGCGGGATCAAATTCTGGAGCCCCTGCTGCCGGGCCACCCGTCACTGCGACTGGCGGATGCACCCTTTATTCTGCGCCAGGCCATGGCCAATCGTGCCAACGTCTATGATGGCAACCAGATGGTGCTCTACTGCCAGAACCCCCGTCATCACCTGCTGTTTCATATCGAGACCACTCGTCAGCTCAGCCAGATGGACATGGGGCTGCTCAGCCTGTTTACCGAAAACATCATAGTGGCGCTGGAGAACATCCGGCTCAACGAGGTCATCGCCGACAACCAGCGCGAGATCATCTATCGGATCGGCGAGCTGGTGGAGACCCGCTCCAAGGAGTCCGGCCTGCACGTGAAACGGGTCGCCCTCTACACCGAGCTGTTCTGCCAGTTGCTTGGCATGAGCGAGGAGCAGAGCGAGCTCATCAAGCGCGCCTCCCCGCTGCACGACATCGGCAAGGTGGGCATCCCCGACGCCATCCTCCACAAACCGGGCAAGCTGACCCCCGAGGAGTGGGAGATCATGAAGACCCACGCCCAGCTGGGACAAGACATGCTCTCCGGCAGCGATCTGGCGCTGTTCCAGATTGGCGCCACCATCGCCGGCAACCACCATGAAAAGTGGAATGGCAGCGGCTATCCCCGTGGCCTCAAAGGTGATGCCATTCCGCTGGAAGGGCGGGTAGTGGCGCTGGCCGACGTGTTTGATGCGCTCGGCTCGGATCGCTGCTACAAAAAGGCCTGGCCGCTGGACAAGGTGCTGGCGCTGATCCAGGAGGAGAAAGGTCAGCACTTCGATCCCCAGTTGGTAGAACTGATGCTGGCCAACCTCGACAAGTTCCTCGAGATCCGCGATCAACACAAGGACATCTACGTCGGGGAACATTGATGCTGAAGGGTTGCTGCTAACCTGCTCTCCCATAAATAACAAAGCCGCCTCGATGGGCGGCTTTTTCATGTGGTTACCCGGTTATTGTTCAGGCAGGTTCAGATCCAGCTTGGCTTCCGGCTTGGCGCTTTCGCTCTCGGCTTTCTGCGCCGCCATCGCTTTTTTCAGTGCCCGCCGCTTTTGCAGCAAGATGAAACCGACGCCCCCCAGCAAGACCAGCAGGATGCCGACCCCACCCAGCAACCAGATCAGCCAACCGCTGCTCTGTTTTTCCTCGAATTTCACCTGGTTGGGCACTGCCGCCGAGGTTTCAGAAGCCGCAGAGGCCGCCGATGGCTCAGCCGCCAGCACCGGGAAGATATTGAACGATTTCACCGGCAGCGTGACCTGGATCTCGCGGCCCAGCCGGGTCGTGCCAAACAGGGTGGCGTTCACCTCATACTGGCCAACCTCCTTGATGGCGGAGAGATCCACTTCCACCCGGGGTTCGGTCGCCACCGCATTGAACGCCATGCTGGCTCCCACCGTGTTGGTCGCCTTGCCCTCAATGACCACGGAGGCCGGATCCAGCTCATCGGCATCGATCAGGAAGGAGAGCTTGGCGCCAAACTCCTGCGAGGGAGGCGCCAGGGTATAGTTGACCGGCAACGGGTAGATCAGCACGTCCTGATAGCGAGCGCGGGAGAACACCTGATTGCCCGTGCTGTACATGGCCCGGTATTTTCCCGCAGCCACATCCAGCACCGCCTCGGCGGTCATGATGCCGTCACCCGGCACCTCATCAAGCCCCTTGCCATCGTCACGATAGTGGCCGAGCACTTCGTCAACGATGGGCTCACCCTCCTGCTTGGCATCATTGAAACGTTGCAATCGCACCGTCATGCCAAGGTCGGTCAGGTAATAGCCCGCCTTGGGCGGTGCATCGTCGATCAGCAGCCAGGACTTGAGCTTGACCCTTTCCCCCTGATAGAGCTGGGTCGGCAGTTGATCGGTTTCCAGCCTGATGTTCGACAGCAGGCGCACCCGGTTGTCCGGATCCACCTCACCGATGGCCTGCCAGGGGCCCGGCATGGGATCGCGGATGGTGATGAGATCCTGATCCTTGAGCGCCAGCCAGCCCACATCGGGGGGCGTCACCTTGCCCACATAGAGCTTGCTGCCGTCCGGACGCACCAGGATCACCGACGGGGTGCCCGGCTTGCGCGTCACGATGAAGGTGATCTCTTTCACCCCGTAATCAATGCGAAAGCGATTGTCGAGCAGGGGAATGTCGGAGGGGGCAAACACCTCGTTGGCCGAGGCAGTCAGCGAGGCCAATAACAGCAGGCCGCTCCATAGCTTGCTCATTGCCGCCACAGGCAGGCTCCTCCTTTTTTCTGCACCAGATCCAGCCGCGCTTCGTGCACCGCCTCAATCTCGGCACTGGCACGGATCACCTTGAGCGGTGGGCGATTGCTCTCCAACCGGCGGATACTGGTGTCCTGATTGCTCTCATTTTCACTGCTCTCGGTAGCCAGATTCAACTTGGTCTGGCCACCCGTCATCAGCAGGTAGACGTCCGCCAGGATCTCCGCATCGAGCAAAGCCCCGTGCAGGGTACGGTGCGAGTTGTCGATGCCGTAGCGATCGCACAGCACGTCGAGGTTGTTGCGCTTGCCCGGAAACAGGTCCCGCGCCATCGCCAGGGTATCCGTGATGCCGCAGATGTCGGCAGTCTTGAAATTGAGGCCGAGCTTGCCGAACTCATAGTCCATGAAGCTCACGTCAAACGGCGCGTTGTGGGCAATCAGCTCGGCACCGCGGATGAACTCGATGAACTCGTCGGCTATCTGGCTGAACGACGGCTTGTCACGCAGGAACTCGTCGGTGATGCCGTGCACCTGGATGGCCTCGGGGTCCACAAGCCGATCCGGCTTGATGTAGACGTGGAAGTGGTTACCGGTCAGCTTGCGGTTGATCACCTCCACACAGCCGATCTCGATGATGCGGTGTCCCAGATAGACAGGGCCACCGGCGGTGTTCATACCTGTGGTTTCAGTATCCAGAATGATCTGGCGATTCAGTTGGGGTGTGTTCATGATCCAATCTATGTCAAACTTCGGCTTTACCCGCTAGTTTACCCCAAGACTCATGCTAAAAAAGATCGATTTGTATACGGATGGTTCCTGTCTCGGCAACCCGGGCCCTGGCGGCTATGGTGCCGTCATGGTCTATGGCAAGCACCGCAAGGAGCTCGCCGGCGGTTTTCGCCTCACCACCAACAACCGGATGGAGCTGATGGCCGCCATCATGGGGCTGCGCACCCTGAACGAGCCCTGCCAGGTCAGACTCACCACCGACAGCCAGTATGTGCGCCAGGGGATCACCCAGTGGATCATCGGCTGGAAGAAGAAAGGATGGGTGACAGCCAGCCGTCAGCCGGTCAAGAACGTCGATCTCTGGCAGGCGCTGGATGCGGAAGTGGCGCGCCATCAGATCGAATGGCTCTGGGTCAAGGGGCACTCCGGTCACCCGGAAAACGAACGCTGTGACGAGCTGGCCCGCGAGGCCGCCAGTGGCAAGCAGCTGGCAGAGGATACCGGCTACCAGCCCTGATCCCGGTCAGTCTCACCCGTCAGGGTCGCTCGCCAGCCAGGGCGCCCGAGACAGGCTACCAGCCCTGACGCGCCATGCCCGGCGTCGCAATCGACTCGGGCAAGCGCCAGCGGCGGCGTACCGGCGTCAACGGAAAGCGCCGTTTGCGCGCCGCTATCACGTAGACGGACGCAAACGGCCTGCAATAATCCCGCCCCACACTCTCCCGCCACCAGCCGATCCGGCTCTGCTTGCCCATGAACGAGTAGCCAAAGCGCTCGTCAAACATCACTTCACACCCGAGCAGCTGCAGCCAGTCGGTGACCCGCGCCGGAGTGAACATGCGGGCCGACCAGGGCAGATGTTGACGCAGGAAAGGCAGGCAGTGGCCGATGCCGACCAGGCTGAGCGGATTGTAGCCACTGACGATGAGCCAGCCATCGTCGGTCAGCACCCGCTCAGCCTCGCGCAGCACCTGGTGGGGATCGGGCGAAAAGTCGAGACAGTGGGCCAGCAGGCAGGCATCCACGCTGCCGGTGCGCACCGGCAGGGCCAGTGGGTCGCCCTTGAGATCCAGCAGTCTGCCGCTGGGGGCAACCCCTATCTGGTGGCGAATGGAAGAGCAGCCGCAGGAGAGTTCGGCGCTCAGTGCCCCGACTTTAAGCAGATGATAACCAAACAGATGTGGGCACCAGCTGTCGAGCCGCTCCTGGATCTCGGCCGCTACCCAGTCCCCCATGGGCAGTGCCGACCAGCTGGTCGGGATCTCGATTTGTTGTTCGGTACGTGCCACCTGCATAATAGGGCTCAACTTGGGGTTCGAACGCCATCCAGTTATATAAGATACCCTCCATAAAGAGAAGCAGACTCATGTATCCAGTGATCACAGTTCCTGCCTTTAACGACAACTACATCTGGTTGATCCGACACGAAAATCACTGTCTGGTCGTCGACCCGGGCGATGCCGAACCCGTGCTGGAGCGGCTGGCCGCACTGGAGCTGCAGCTCGACGCGATCCTGCTGACCCATCACCACCACGATCATGTGGGAGGCGTCACCGCCCTGCTCGGCCATTTCCCCCATGCAAGACTCTATGGTCCCAAACTTGACCCCATGCCCGCTCATCACGGCCAGTGGCTCGATGACGGGGATCAGATCAACTGGCATGGCCTGAGCCTTGAGGTGATCCATGTGCCCGGCCATACCCATGGCCACATCGCCTATTACGGCCATGGCATGCTGTTTTGTGGCGATACCCTCTTCAGTGCAGGTTGCGGCCGCCTGTTCGAAGGCACCCCGGCCCAGATGCACGCCTCATTGCAGCGGCTCGCCGCCCTGCCCGACGATACCCTCATTTATTGTGCCCATGAGTACACCCTCTCCAACCTGCGCTTCGCCTACGCGGCCGAGCCGGACAACCAGGCGATCCAGCAGCGGATCGGGCTGATCAGCAAGCTGCGCCAGCAGGGTCTGCCGAGTCTGCCATCACGGCTGGGGGATGAGCGGGAGTTCAACGTTTTTCTGCGATGCGAACAGGATTCCGTGAAATTTTCTGCTGAGAAACACGCCTTAAAATGCTTGGAAAATCCAGAGGATACCTTCACCGTGCTGCGATCCTGGAAGGACGTTTTTTGAACAAACCTTGATCAGGGGGCCATTGCCCCTTATGATGCGAGCTGTTTTTCCTAAAGATGACCTGAGCGAGATGAAGGTACGAACGGCCTTATTGGCGGCGCTGTTTCTCAGCGGCTGCCAAAACCTGAGCCATCAGGATGACCGGGCGCTAACGGCAATCGAGCCGATCAAGTCCCCCCAAGTCAACAAAAAAGCGTATAAAAAACATTCGGCGCGCTTCCTGTTCGGAGACGAACAGATCGACGAACTGGATGACACCGATAACCTGTGGGTGCGTATCAGCGATGATATGCAGTTTGATCCGCAGGAGAACGACCGTGTCCGCCAGCAGCGTGATTGGTTGTTGCGCAATGATAAGCATCTGGCGACCATTGCCAGCCGGGCTGAGCCCTACCTGTATCTGATGGTAGAGGAAATCGAACGGCGTGAGCTGCCAATGGAGCTTATTACCATCCCCATGATTGAGAGCATGTTCGATCCCCACGCCCGTTCCCGCAGCAATGCGGTGGGTCTGTGGCAGTTCGTTCCTGCGACCGGCAAGAACTTCGGCCTGCGCCACGACAACTGGTACGACGGCCGCCGCGATGTACTGGCCTCCACCAACGCCGCGCTGGATTATCTGGAGTACCTGAACCGTTTCTTCGACGGCGACTGGCTGCAGACGCTGGCGGCTTACAATGCCGGTGAAGGACGGGTGCGCAACGCCATCACCCGCAATCAGAAGGCAGGCCGACCGACCGACTACTGGTCACTCGATCTGCCCCGCGAAACCCGGATGTATGTGCCCAAGATCCTGGCCATGGCCGACATGATCCGCAACGCGGACAAGTACAATGTCACCTTGCCGGTGCTGGCCAACAAGCCTCAGCTGCGGGTGGTCAACACCGGCGGCCAGATCGATCTGAACGTGGCTGCCCAGCTGGCAGGCCTGCGTCCGGCTCAGCTGAAAGAGGTCAATCCGGCCCTGACGCGCTGGTCGACCTCACCCAAGGGGCCCTATCGCCTGCTGGTACCGGTCGAGTATGCCGATACCCTGGAGCTGGCCCTGGCCGATCTGCCCCAGAGCGAGCGCATCCGCACCCGCTCCTATCAGGTCACCAGCGGCGACACCCTCTCTCGCATCGCCCAGAATCACGGGGTGAGCGTGCAGCAGCTCAAGCTGGCCAACAACCTGAGTGGCAACCACCTGCGCCGCGGCCAGACCCTGATGATCCCGACCAGCGGCAGCAAGCCGGTGGTCAGTCAGAGCGCCCAGAGCAAGCCACAGCAGCTCGCCAGCCGCAGTGCCGGCAAGATCCAGTACAAGGTGCGTGCCGGTGACAATCTGTGGAGCATCAGCCAGGCGCACGGGGTTACCCATGACGAGCTGGCCAAGTGGAACGGTCTCAACGCCAAGTCGGCCTTGAAGCCGGGCATGAAGCTGGTGGTCTGGCCCAAGCAGGGCAAGAGCAGCAACAAGTCCATGGTCTATCAGGTGCGCCGTGGCGATTCCCTCTCCTCTATCGCAGCCCGTTTTCAGGTTGCCGTGATGGATGTGATGCGCTGGAATCAGCTGGGCAAGAGCGATTACCTCAAGCCGGGTCAGGAGCTGACCCTGTTCGTGAAGAACAACAGCTGATCGTTCATCGCTTCATAAAAAAATACCCCGCCAAAAGCGGGGTATTTTTTTATCTGGAACAGGCCACCCTGGTGGCCAGTACGGATTCAGGGGGTGATGGCCTGAGCCGCAAAACGGGCCATGATGGGGTTGTGATCCGACGCATCGGTCGCCGGGCTGCTCACTTCCACCAGGTCCAGGTTGCGGTAGTAGAGGTGATCGAGCGGTCGGCCGAACGCGGTCCGGCGCAGATCCGGCACCGGGATCGCCTCCTGCAGCCCCAGTTCGCCCACCAGCTTGTTCAGCCAGAATTCGCGCTTGTCGCTCCAGGTGTTGAAATCCCCGGCCAGAATGACCGGGCCCTGATGGCGATGGATGAGGGCGGTCAGATCGTTGAGCTGCTCGCGAAAGGTCGCCATCCCCAGCTCGAAATTCACCGCATGCAGGTTCACCACCAGCACGCCGTCAGGATCCCCCTGCAAGGGGTAGAGGCTGACCAGACCGGATTTGGGGATGCGCAGCAGCGGTTCGGGTGAGCGCACGCCGCACACGAACGCCTGTGGCGTCTTGGCGACTGTCATCACGCCGAAGGAGACGCCGCCCTGAGTAAAGGCTTGCAATTGCTGCCACTGAAAATCACCGGCCTTCAGCCATTCCAGCATGTCGGGGCGGGTCGCCGACTCCTGCAGCAGTACCAGATCCTGGGATTTGGCATACTCGTCCAGCCCCTCGCGCCAGTTTTTACGCTGACCCTTGTAGAGATTCCAGACGGTAATGCCGAACTCGCGTGGCAAGGCGGTGGAGGCCAGTGCCACCAGCGGCGGCTTCTGGCAGTTGGCGCCGGGAATGATGCCCTGCGCCGTGACCAGGTGATCCTGATCCGGCACCTCGAAACAGCCGACCAGTCCCAACGTCAGCAGCGACGTACCCAGAATGCGATAACTATTTTTCATTGGCTAACAACCACCTGCCTCTGCATTGTGTCCTGACCATCACAAATGTCATCGCTGCCGACTAGGCTGATAGCTCGTGTCCGGCCCGGCTCATCCAGAAGGAATTCAACGATGGCGAGACAGCACCAGTACCGCGTGACATTTTATGATCAACAAGGAAATTGTCATCAAGTGGAGCTTTCCACCGTCTATCAGATCAGACGGGATCCCCAGTGCGATCTCTGCCTGTTCGACACCCAGCAGTGCGTCGGCTCGGAAGAGATGCTGGAACGCATGATACGGCAAAAAACCGGGTTTGAGCAGGAAATATCCATCATCAACGCCCGGCTTATCTGAGCCGGATCAGACCGGTACCGGACGGGATTTTCCCTGTTCGTCGATGGCGACATAGGTGAAGATCCCTTCGGTCACGCAGTAGCGCTGGGCCTCGTTTTCACGCAGCACCGGCTTGACCCACACCTCCAGCTTCAGCCGCATGGAGCTGCGACCGATCTTCAAGCAGCGCCCGTAGCAACACACCACGTCGCCCACCTTGACCGGGCTGTGAAAGGTCATGCCCTCGACGGATACGGTACAAATACGTCCTTTTGCCAGCTCCTTGGCCATGATGCCCCCACCTATATCCATCTGGGACATGATCCAGCCCCCGAAGATATCGCCATTGGGGTTGGTATCGGCTGGCATTGCCAGGGTTCTCAGCAACAGTTCCCCATCGGGGTGACGTCTTGTATCTACCATCTTTACCGCTCTCTCTGTATGGATGGCGGCATGATAGGGGGCGAGCCCCCCCTTGGCAAACCTCAATTGCCCGCCGCGCCACCCCATTGGAGCCACCTGTGCCCCACTCTATAGCACAGTGCGGAATGCTCAGTGACCCCGGGCCGCCAGCTCGGCAAACCAGTGCGCCGGATCGGGCCAGCGATAGACAAAGCCGAGCTGCTCGCAGATGCGCAGCCCCTCGACGGGGAGAAACCGGCCGGCCGGCTCGATGAAGACCGGGGCCGGCAGGCCAAGCTGACGTGCGGCAAAGGGATAGAACTGCTCCCGGCGCGGGTGCACCGGTGCGCTCAGGTTGTAGGCATCGCCATCCTTTCCCTGCGCCAGCAACAGCTGACAGGCGGCCACCACGTCATCCAGGTGCACCAGGTTCACCGCCTGACCGCCCCCTTCCAGGGTTTTGCCCGCCAGGAAGCGGCCGGGATGACGCTGTGGCCCGTACAGCCCGGCCGGGCGCAGCACCATGGCACAGGGAATGCCAGCCCCCATCGCCGCCTGCTCGGCGGCCAGCATCCGCATCCCGCGCTCGTGGGCAGGCATGGGGTGTTCATCCTCCCCCTGCCCCGGTGCCCAGACCGAGGTGGCACTCACGAACAACAACCGCTGCACACCGGCGGCCCGCGCCAGCTCGGCCACCCGCCCGATGGCGGCCGGGTAATCCTCAACCTTGCTCGGCGGCACGCAGATCACCAGCTCGCGGCAGCGAAACGGCAGGGCGGTCAGCCCGGTGCCCAGTTGCAGCGGCCAGGCCTGCAGCCCCTCTGCGGTCAGCTGCGCGGCTTTCTGGGCCGAGCTGACCGTCACCGCCACCTGGCGACCCTCGGCCTGCAGCACCCGGGCCAGCGGCAACCCCAGCCAGCCAGCGCCCACGATCCCCGTCTGGTATTCACTCTTTGTTGTCATTACAAAATCCTGGCAAAAAAAAACGGCCATCCATGATGACCGTCGAAAGTAACGAAGGAAATAGCTGGATTAACCAGTTACCTCCCACAGCGGGAAAATCGGGAGCGCAGGCTCCTAATTCGTGGGGCCTATGCTAGTGGCAGGCAGTCCAAAAAGCTTTGAAGCGGATCACAGTTGAAAAGGATTTCTGAAAACGCTTTCAATTTTTCCGCAAAATAGGGGAGCGACATTGGCCCATTCAGGGCCAATGTCGGCTACTCAGGCAACGGATTCCCGTCTGACCAGCTCGGCCTCGAACTTGAGCTCCAGCCCCTCGGCCGGCTTGTGATCCAGCAGGCTCAGCGCCAGCTCGGCAGCCCGGCCGCCCATCTCTTCGATGGGGTAACGCACCGTGGTCAGCTTGGGATAGATATAGCGGGCATAGGGAATGTCATCGAAGCCCACCACCGAGATCTGCTGCGGGATCTTGTATCCCCGCTCCAGCAGACAGGAGATGGCCCCCGCCACCATGGCGTCGTTGAAACCGAGCACGGCGGTAAACTCAACCCCCCGATCCAGCAGCTCGCCCATCGCCACGTAACCGCCGTTCTCGTCGGCAAAGGCGCGGCCGATGAGGGCAGGATCAATAGCAATGCCGGCTCGCTTCAAGGCGTGATGATACCCCGCCATCCGCTGCTGGCCATCGACGAACTCTTCATCGTCCGAGGTGACGAAGGCAATCTTGTGATGGCCCGCATCCAGCAGGTGCTGGCAGGCGGTGGTGGTGCCGGCCTGGTTGTCCAGCCAGACGCAGCGATCTTCGGCGCCCGGTACCTGGCGGTTGATGAAGACCACCGGGGTACTGCCCGCCACCAGCTCGCTCAGCTCCTCGTCGGGCAGCGCCTTGCTGTGCAGGATCAGCGCATCGCACTGGCGCTGCAGCAGCGCCTGGATGGCGTGACGCTCGCGCACCTCGTCGTGATTGCCGGACATGACAATGGTGAACTTGTCCGCCTTGTCCACCACGCTCTCGATGCCGCGCATCATCTGGGCGAAGAAGGGGCCACCACACAGATCCCCCACCAGCACACCGATGCAGTTGGAGCGCTTGCTGACCAGCGCCTGGGCAAAGCTGTTGGGACGAAAATTGAGTTCCTTCATGGCCGCCATGACGGCCTCACGCTTTTCTGGTGCCACCTGCGCCGTGTTGTTGATGACTCGCGACACAGTTGAAATGGACACATTAGCCAACCGGGAAACGTCTTTAATCGTTGCCACTATCAATTCCTTTGTTGGGGGAGCCTGTCTGTGTTGAACGGGCGATTATAACGAACCTGCCAGACCAAGAGATGGCGCCCGATCACCTGGCAGGTTTCCTTTTGTAACAAAACCTTATGGGATAATAACCATTTTGGGGAGGGAATGGGAATCCGGCTGCCGCCAGGGCGGCAGCCGTCTCAATAAGCGTGACTCAGCTCGCGCTCGGACATGAAGCGCAGCGGCTGCTGCAGCTTGTGCTGATAGATGAGATCGAACGACAGCACGTTCTGCACATAGTTGCGCGTTTCCTTGTAGGGGATGCTCTCGACCCAGACATCCATCGGCTTGTCCGCACTCTGATCGCGCCAACGTTTGACCCGGCCGGGGCCGGCGTTGTAGGCCGCCGCCGCCAGGATCCGGTTGCCGTCGTACACATCCAGCAGCCGCTTGAGATAGGCGCTGCCAAGGCGGATGTTCATGGCAGGATCAAACAACTGCTGTTCGTTGCGATAGGGCACCCCCAGCTTGCTGGCCGTCTCCTTGGCGGTAGTCGGCATCAGCTGCATCAGTCCCCTCGCCCCGACCGGCGACTGTGCCAGCGGGTAGAGCGCACTCTCCTGACGGGAAATGGCGTAGAGCAGGCTGGTGTTCATGGTCCGCTCCTGCGCCATCTGGGAGAAGGTGTGCTTGAGCGGCAGCGGGAAGCGTAAATCAAGGGCATCCCAGGCCTCGGCCCGGATGCTGGCCAGAATGGCCAGTTCATGCCAGCCCTGGTTGAGGGCGATGTGGCCGAACTCGAGGCGCTGGGCCACCGGATTGCGATCCATGTTGTGGATCCACTCCGCCCGCGCCGCCGTGATCTCGTTCATGTCGAGCAACTCGCGCACCCGCAGCAGGAAGGGCCAGCGACTGCTGGCGGTGCGCCAGTCCGGCACCTTCTTCGCCACGCTCTGATTCTTCATCCGATAGGGCACGCCGCTGCGCTGCGCCGCCATGAAGCCGTAGAAGCCGCGCAGATTGGCGGTCTCCAGATAGAGATCCCGTGCCGGTTTTTGCTGGCCCTGTACCTCCAGCGAGCGCGCCAGCCAGTAGCGCCAGCGATCCTCCTTCTGCAGGGCCATGGGCATCCGCTTGACCCAGCCGGAGAGTCCTTTCCAGTCCTGCTCCCAGATGGCGAGCCGGGCCCGCAGCTCCAGCAGATCCGGGTCGGCCTGGCGCACTACGGTAGCATCCAGCCAGTTGCGCTGGGCGGTTGAACGGTCCAGCAGCAACCGTCTGGCCACCGCCCGCTCCACCGGTTTGAGCTCGGCCGCGCTCAGCGCAAAACGCGAGCGCAGATAGCCGAGTTGACCCAGCACCGCTTCCGGCTGCTGGTTGGCATAGCGGGCCAGCCCCAGCAGCAGCAACTTTTTGGAGGGGGCGGCGGTAGTGAAATAGGCTGTGTTCATCGCCTTGGCGGGCTGCTCGAACAGGGTAATCATCTGATCCCCGTACGCCTTCATGCCGCTGCCAAGCTGAGCGCCGAGGTGGCGGATAAGGTTCGGGTTCTCCGCCTCGAAGGCCAAGGTCATGCGGGTCCAGATCTTCTCCTGGGTGCGCAAGCCGGCCTGCTGCCAGAGCTGAAACAGGGGATCGCAGGCATCGGGGCGAGACTGGCCACTCAGCCAGAGCTTGCCCGCCTCCTGCAGTGCCTGGCTCTGCTGGCCGGTGTAGTAGCGCGCCTGATAGTGCATGCAGAGCAGGTCGGTGGAGTTCGGCTTGGCCGGATAGAAGCGCAGGAACTGAGACCACTGCTGGCTCTGGGCCAGATAGGTGAGGTAACTGCGCTCCAGCCGGTTGGATTGGGGGGTGTCGCCGTGCTCGCGGATGAAGCGGGTCACGTCGTCATACTCCGCCGCCCCCGGCCGAAAGGCCAACTGGTAGTAATCGAGATAGGGTAGCAGCGGATAATGGGTCAAACGGGCGCGAATTTGCCGAAAACGGGCCTGATCGTCGGCCCGCACCGCGTCATAAGCCTGGCGATAGAGAGATTGTTCCAGAGTCTGCGCCGCAACCTGCGTCAGCAGCCCCGGCACACACAGCGCCGATAAAATGATTCCCTGCACGGCTTTCACGAGAGACGTCTCCATTGAGAGGCAATGCCACCGCCCGTTGGCGGTGGTGTCATATTCCCTCATTCTACCCGTTAACCCGAGGGGCTACAGCTCGCCGGCGAGACTATTTTTACCCCCGGCCAGCGGGCTTTCGCTACGGGCAAGACGCTGCACGTAGCGCTCCAGATAAGGCACCGGCAGCGGCTTGGAAGCCAGGTAGCCCTGGTAGAAGTGACAGCCCTGGGCCTGCAGAAACTCCAGCTGCTGGCGCGACTCCACCCCTTCCGCCGTCACGTTGAAGCCCATGTGGCGCGCCATGGCGATCACCGCCTCGACGATGGCCATGTTGTCGCCATCGCGCGGGATGTCCTGGATGAAGGAGCGGTCGATCTTGAGCTCGTCCGCCGGCAACCGCTTGAGGTAGCTCAGGGAGGAGTAACCGGCGCCGAAGTCATCGATGGCAAAGCTGATGCCGAGCGCCTTGAGCTCGCTCATCTTGCTGATGGTGTCTTCAGCGTGCCCCAGCACCACGGACTCGGTGATCTCCAGATTCAAGCTGGCGGGATCCATGCCGGTGGAGGCCAGCACGTCGTGGATCCGATCGACAAAGTCGGTGGCGTGAAACTGCTTGGCACTGACGTTGACCGACAGCTGCGGGATGTGGATGCCGTTCTCCTCCCAGCGCACGTACTGGGCGCAGGCCTCGTACAACACCCAGTTGCCGATGTCGACGATAAGGTCCGTCTCCTCGGCGATGGGAATGAACTCGGCGGGCGACACCAGAGCCCGGCCTGGCGGCTGCCAGCGGATCAGCGCCTCGACGCCGATGATGTCGCCCCCCTCCACCATGTGCTGGGGCTGGTAGTAGAGGGTCAGCTCCTGCTGGTCAAGGGCGCTACGCAGCTCGTTGTGAATGAGCAGCCGGCGATCCGCCTGCAACTGCATGGAGGCATCGAAGAAGCGCCGGGTCTTGCGACCGGCCGACTTGGCCTGATACATGGCGGTGTCCGCCTGCTTGAGCAGATCGTCCACCCCTTGCTCCCGACCGGGGAAGAGGGTGATGCCGACGCTGGCGCCGATGTGCAGCACCTGGCCCGCATGGTTGTAGGGGGCCGCAATCTCGCTGATGAGCCGCTCGGCAATGAGGTCGGCCTGCATTTCCGCCTGGGGGGGGCTCGCCGAGAGCGAGGGCAGCAGCAGCACGAACTCGTCGCCGCCGAGTCGCGCCAGACAATCCCCTTGCCGTACCAGCCGCTTGAGCCGGCTGGCGACCTCCTTGAGCAACCAGTCGCCGGTGGCGTGGCCGAGAGAGTCGTTGATGGTCTTGAAGTGATCCAGATCGATGAACAGCAAGGCGCCGATCAAATAGTCGCGGCTCGCCTCGCCAAAGGCGTGGGCCAGGGTTTCGTGCAGCTGGCGGCGGTTGGGCAGGCCGGTCAGCTCGTCGTAATAGGCGAGATCCTGGATGCGGCGCTCGGCCTCCTTGCGCTCGGAGATATCCTCGAAACAGATGACGAAGTGGCTGATCTCCCCCCTGTCATCCTGCACCGGGGTGACTATCTCCCACTGCGGATAGGGGTAGCCATCCGCGTGCAGCCGTTGGGTCTCCCCCTGCCAGCGGCTCAGGGTGCCGAGCTCGTAGCCAAGTCCCCCCAGCCCGCACCAGAGATCGTTGCCCAGATGCAGGCCGATCACCCGCTGGCTGTCAAAGCCGGTGATCTGGCTGAAGGCGTGGTTGACCCGCAAAATCTTGAAATCGGGGTCGGTGATGATGATCCCTTCATGGGTTTCAAACGCCACGGCCGACAGGCGCAGCTGGGCATCGCTCTGCAGCCGCTCCAGCTCCGCCACCATGCGCATGGAGAAGGTGGTCAGCACCGACCCCAGATTGGGGATCGCGCTCTGATCGGAGAAGATCAGCGCCAGGTGACCCAGGATCTGGCCGTTGCGATCACACAGCGGCAGGCCGTAGTAACCCTGCCCCCCTTTGAAACCGGTACAGGAGGGCAGATCGTTCGCCAGGGGAATGACGCAGGCCTGCCCCGCCAGATAGACCTGCTGGCAGGGCATGCCGTCGAGTTCGTACTCCTTGAGGTCGATGCCATGGCAAGCCAGCACCTTGAGCCGTCCGCCGCCGGTGCGCTCCGCCAGCCAGACCGCGTCCGCCACCAGGATGTGGGCGAGCTGATTGACCAGAGTATTGAAGAAATCGAGCCCGGTTCTGGCAGAGAGCGCCTGCGCCAGCTGGGTCAACAAGGGGTCTTGCAGCAACGGCAGTTGCTGGGAGAGGTCGGCAGGCAGCTGGGTGCTGCGGGTGGTGTCGAGCGGTGCAATCCAGCCGCAGCACATCTGCTGGGCCGGCACGTACTGGCCGCTCCAGAGCACATGGCGCACCTCGCCACCCTCCTCGCAGAGGTGACCGATGAACTGGGCCGGTTGCTGTGAGTGGTAAAGCCTGGCGAGAAAGTCGGCAAAGCCGGCCTCGTCATCTGCCGCCAATTGCCCGAACCAGGGGTGAGGCCCCTCTCCTTGCCAGAGCTGGTAGGAGGCATGATCGGACAGACTCCACTGGGCGTGTTGCCGATCATAAAACCACATCATCTGAGTGGCCTGCTGTTTCATGTACTACTCCAACACCACAACAACCACGTTCAAGCCCCTGACGACTTGGCAGCGCCCACATTCACAGCGCGCACGTCGGCAAGGGCGGTGCGGGGAGAAAGTGCAAAAGATGCGAGACTAAGCGGTGAAAACCGGACATGAGGTCGACATGCGGCGCTGCCACGAAGGGACAGAAACGATCCAAGTTTCTCCATACTGCCTGCCAGTTTCGTGGAGCTCAAGCGCTTTTTGGTGCAGAACGGGAAA
Source organism: Aeromonas sp. FL131 (assembly GCF_049860615.1). NCBI lineage: Bacteria > Pseudomonadati > Pseudomonadota > Gammaproteobacteria > Aeromonadales > Aeromonadaceae > Aeromonas > Aeromonas sp. FL131. The sequence goes on along the minus strand of NZ_CP187595.1, from coordinate 1,061,214 downwards.
AGATCACAATTTATTCCTCCCCTCGGAAGCAAGGCCACAGTTCGTGACATAGATCACATTTTAATGTTCAGCCATGAGTAATCTGAAGGTGAAGACACAAGCAAGACGACCCGAAGGGGGCCAATATGAAAATCGAAATTACCAGCAAAATCATCGACATCACCCCGGCTATCCGCGAGCGCATTGAATCCCGTTTTGACAAGCTCGAGCGTCTTCAGGTGCCTCTTATCACACCCCATGTGATTGTCTCCAAAGAGCGTCTGATGTTCATCGTTGAAGCCACTGCTGGCATCCCCAACGGCAAGCTGTTTGCCCAGGCAGAACATGAGGACTTGTACGCCGCCATCACCGAACTGGGGCAAAAGCTGGAGCGCCAGATCAACCGCCACACCGAGAAACCCATCGCCCGTCGCGCCGCAGCGGCTGGCAAGGAAGTGCCGCAAGAGGATGAAGCCGACGCCTAAACTGCGCCACGGCACAACCAGAAACGACAAAGGCGGGATCTCCCCGCCTTTTTGCTGTCCGAATGCCGGCGTTTGTCGCCTTCAGCAACCACTGAGCCAGTACAGCCTGGCATCCACCCCCGCCTTGAGCGTATCGAGGATCGGCAGCATCAGCAGGGGATCGTCGCGTCTGGGCTGATCCGCCAGCTTGCCCTGCCAGCGCTCCCGTCCAAGCGGCGAGAGGTTGTCATAGACGGCGGGCTCCAGCGCAGGCGGGGCGCCGAGCAGCGGCGGTGAGCGCAGCGCCAGCCAGAGCCGCACATCCACCATGGAGCCCCCCTGTTGCAGCCGCTCGTTGAGCAGAGCGGCCTCTTCATCGTTTGCACTGCCCTGCAAGGGCGTGGCTGGCGGCAGCTCAAAGCGGCTGCGCCAGACCCGGCTCTCACCCTTTGCTGGCTGCCTGGGATCGAACCAGGGCTGCTCTTCCACCGCATCGGTCAGCAGGGCCAGATGCAGGCGAAAGTCAGCCCTGTCTCCGTGCTGGAGATCCTGGTTGAGACGTTGCCCCAGCTGGGCCTCGTCCACCAGCCACTGCTCACGAATGGCGCTGGGTAGCATGAGATAACTCTTGGAAACGGTGGTTTCATCCTTTATCGGCCGCAAATCCGATCCTTTAAGCAGGAAAAATCCCGCCAAGGGGTTCACAACCCCGGCAGATCTGTTAGTATGCGCCTCGCACTTGTGGAGGGGTTCCCGAGTGGCCAAAGGGATCAGACTGTAAATCTGACGGCTCTGCCTTCGAAGGTTCGAATCCTTCTCCCTCCACCATTTCAAGTGCAGTCACGGCACCCGTCGTGAACAAAATTGGCAATACCCCGTGGAGGGGTTCCCGAGCGGCCAAAGGGATCAGACTGTAAATCTGACGGCTCTGCCTTCGAAGGTTCGAATCCTTCTCCCTCCACCATCATTCAAGAAAACCCGGCCTCGCGCCGGGTTTTCGCTTTTCAGCATCCCCTCTCTGTTCATCAACATCAGCATCAGCCGCATCAATGCCACCAATAAAAACGGGAGGCTTGTGCCTCCCGTTTTTGTCTCTTCCTGCCCGCTACAGGGTGAAGCGATAGAAGATATCCACCGCCTGGGCCACCCCGCTCATGGCCTGCAGGTAGAGCCTGGGCATCAGCTCGTAGCGCAGCTTGAACTCGGCGATGGGGCTGAACACCCCGACCCCGTACTGGAACTGCAGCCCCGGCAGCAGGTAGGCCGACAGGGTCACCTGGGTGTTGTCGCCACTGCCGGCAGTGTCGAGGGCCACGTCGCTCATGCCGAGGGATTCCCCCAGACTGGAGACCACGCCGTTGGCCTGGCTGACCGCGCCCGCCACCAGCAGGCCGTTGAAGCCGCCATCCTCGCCGCTGGTCTGCAGCCCCTTGCCGCGCAGCAAGTAGGAGAGCTGCTCGGACTGGGCCAGCTGCGGCTCCGAATAGACGGTGATCTTGGGCTTGCTGGCCGGTCCGGTCACCCGCACCCCCACCGTCACCTTGTCCTCGATGGTATCGGGATCCCGATACGCCTCTATGTTGAGGAACGGCTGATCGAGGGGGCCGGAGAAGAGGATGCGGCCATCCTTGATGATGAGGTTCTGGCCATAGGCCTTGAAGCGCCCGTCGTTGAGCACCAGCTGGCCATTGCCCGCCAGCGGCCGCGAGGGATCCTGGCGGATGTTGATGCCGCCCCCCACCTTGGTCTTGAGCCCCATCGCCTCCAGCCGCACGTCGTCACCCAGCCGGATGGCCAGCTTGATCGCCATCGGCAGCGGCGCCGCCTTGGGCACCGGCGGCAGATCGTCGTAGACCACGGTCACGTCGTCCGACACCGCCACCGCGCTCTCGGGCAGGCTCTTGACCAGGATCCGCGCCCAGGGGATGTCGACCTGACCGGTGATCCGGGTCTCCTCCCCCAGCGAGATGGCAATGTCCGGGGAGACCCGCACCCGGCCCATGCCAGGATACTGGGCTTCCAGCTCCTTGCCCTGGATGGTGAGGCTGCCGGTGACCGGCAGCTGTGCCCAGCTCAGCCAGCCCCCCAGTGCCAACGGCCCCTTGCCCACCAGCATGGTGCCGTCCAGTTCGGCCCGGTTGCCTTCAATCTTGAGGCGGGTCACCAGCTTGGAGAGGGTCACCATGTCGGAGTGGGTCTGCACCTCCCCATCCAGCAGGTTGAGCTGACCAAACAGCAGCGGCGAGGCCAGGGTACCGTCGAAGCGGGCATCGGCCGAGATGACCCCCTGCAGGGAGCGCACCTCGGGGATGAGCGGGGCGAAGGTGGTCAGCTTGAGGTCGTCAAACTTGAGCTGGCCGGAGAGATTGCCGCGACCGGACGGATCCCGGATATAGAGCTTGGTATCGATGTTGCCGATCTGCTCGGAGGCAAAGTCGAGCCGGATCGCCGCCTGCTGGCGCTCGAAGTCCACCCCGAGCTCGAGGCGCTGATAGTCGGTCTTGAGCTCGTCGGCCACAAAAGTGCCCGGCGTGGTGCGCACGGTGGCGTGCAGGGTCGGCTGATTGCCGCGCCAGCTGGCCCGCCCGTCGGCAGAGAGCACCGCCTGCCAGCGGAAGTTGTCCGGCAGCCAGGGCCGCAGACGCTTGAGGTCGAACTGGTTGAGGGCAAACTCCAGGCTGCCCTGCTGGGCCGATACCTGGCTGCCCTTGACGCAGAGGCTGGCCCCCTGGGAGCCGAGGCAGAGATCCCCCATGGTCAGCCGCTGACGCGGCAGGTCGAGGTCGAGGGCCCAGGGCGCGCTCAGCTCCCAGCGCCGCAGCGGTGTCTTCAACTTGAGCTCGCTGAGGGCACCGCGCCAACGATCCCCGCGCAGACCGCCGCTCAACTTGAGGTTGGCCGCCACCGGGTCGCCCTTCATGGTGAGCGACAGGGCGTGCTGGTTGAGATCGCCGCTCAGATTGAGCGCCAGCTGGCTGAGGCTGGTCGCCCCCTGTACCAGGCTGGCCACCGTCAGGGCCACTTCCCCTGCCGGCTTGTCACCGACCAGGGCATTGCCCTTGATGGCGATCCCCTTCAGATCGGTGCCGGCATAATAGAGGCGGCTGGCAGCCAGCTCGGTGGTGACCCGTGGTGCCTGCTGATTGCCGGTCAGGCGCACCTGCCCCTTGATGTCCCCCTTGAGGCCGGGGTAGAGCCCGGCCAGGTTGGGGGCATTGAGATCCGCATCCAGTTTCCACGCCTGCTGGCTCAGGCTGCCCTTGGCCTGCAGCTGGTTGGGGCCGCTTTGCAGCGCCAGCGCCGGGATGGTCCACTCCATCTTGTCGTTGCCGCTCGCGCTGCCCTTGATGGCCAGCGGATACTGGTTGAGCTTGCCATCCACCTTCAGCTCGGGCAGTTGCAGTTGCCAGTGGCCCGCCTCATCGAGCTCGAAACGGCTGGCAATCTTGCCCGCCAGCGCCCCCTTGAGCTCGGGCACCAGCTCGGCCGGGTTGATCCCCTTGAATTCCGTGGTGCCCTGCCAGCGTACCCCCTTGTCCCAGGCGAGCTTGCCGTCCAGCTTGAGCTCCCCCTTGAGGGCGTTGAGCAGCAGGTTGATCTGGTTCAGCTGCGTCAGATCCCCCTTGCCCGTCAGCGCCAGCTTGAAGGGGGGCACGTCCGTGCCCTTGCCGGCGGTATTCAAGGCAAACTGGTAGCCGGAGAGCTTGCCCTTGGCACTCAAACTGCCATTGTCCAGCCGGTAGCTGGGCTCATCTTTGGCAGGCTTGTGCAGCGGCCAGCCCAGGCTCTTCCACTCCAGCCCCGCATCAAAGGGCAAGTCGGGGTCGAGGGCCGCCAGAGACCCCTTGAGGCTGGCGGCCACCTGTCCCTTGGCCTGCAGCGACAATGCCAGCTTGCCCACCGAACCGCCGAGGGTCAGGCTGGCCTGTTGCCCCTGCAGCTCGCCATCCAGCAGCCCCTTGCGGGCCTTGGCATCCAGGGTCAGGGCCAGCGGATAATCGTCTTTGAGCTGGATCTTGCCCTTGAGCGCCAGATCCGCCATGGCGTGGCGCAGGGAGAGCTCGCGCAGCGCGATGTCGCTCCCCTCGGCACTGGCCGACAGCAGCAGCTTGTCGAGCCCTTCAATCAATTCACCCTGCTGATAGCGAAACGCCGTGACCTGCAATCCTTCCAGCTGGATGGGGAAAGGCAGCCGGATGGCGGGCAGCGCGATGGGGGCTGCCTTGGTTGCCTGCTGCGCCTTGCTCTCATCCGCCGGCTTCGCCTTGGCGGTGACAGGCGACTTGGCCGCAGCCTTGTCTTGGGAGCTTGCCTTGGCGGCAGCCGGTTTGGCAGCCTCGGTGGCCGGCGTCTCGGCCAGGGTCACCTTGAGGCCATCCAGCACGGGCCCCTGCACGATCAGCCCCTTGCGGCTGAGGGTGGCGCCTATGTCGAGGGACTTGAGGCTCACCCCCACCCCGGGCACCGTCACATCGAGATCCGCCACCTGGAGGCTGTCGACCTGAATTTTCAGGGGCAGCGGGTGCCAGACGAAGGGCTCTGACGGCTCTTCCGGGGTCGGTTCGGAGTCGGCGACCTTGACCACCGGGTGGGTGACGTTAAGGGATTTGATCCAGAGCTTGCCCTGCAGCAGCTTGCCCAGATCCCAGTCCAGCACGGCGCGATCTACCGTGACGTCCACCAGCTCGTCCTGCCAGCCGACCCCTTCCAGGGTCCAGCCATAGCCGAGCTGGCCCGCCACCAGCTCCCCCTTGAGGGAAGGCAGGGCGGCCCTGGCCTGCTGCCACAGCCACTTGTTGCCCTGATGGGTGAAGCCCAGCAGGCTGACACCGATGAGCAGCAGGAAGATGAGCCCCATCAGCCAGAGAAAAATACGTTTTACCCAGATCACAGTGCAGACCCCCGCGAAAGATGCAGCCGCAGCGGCCGGTCAGGAGAACAGAAGATGAGAGGAGTGGAGCGTGGCCGGATCATAGTTCAGGCCCCAGCGCGAAGTGGAGTCGCAGCGGCTTCTCCTCCTCGGAAATGCCCACCGCCAGATCGAGCCTGACCTGACCGATGGGGGTCACCCAGCGCACGCCAACCCCGGTGCCTATCTTCCAGGCCTCGCTATAGTCGACCGTGGCGGTACCGCTGTCCACGAACAGGGCCCCCAGCCACTTGTCGCTGAAGCGGTAGTTGTACTCGGCACTGGCGACGCTCACGTAGCGACCCCCCAGCAGCTTGCCGTCGCTGCCGCGCGGCGAGATGGTCTCGTAGCCGTAGCCGCGCACCGTCTGGTCACCACCGGTAAAGAAGCGCAGCGAAGGCGGCACCAGCGAGAAGCTGTCCCCTATGATGGCCCCCTGTTCAGCCCGCAGCAGGAAGCGGTGATCCTCCCCCAGGGTACGCAGCCACTTGCTGCGCCCCCACACCCGCACGAAGCTGATGTCGGAGCCCCAATAGGGATCGGAAAACTCCAGGGTGAGCTGCTGGCGATCGCCCCAGTCGGGCACCAGACCGCCGCGCACCCGCAGCCGCGACCAGGAGACGCCGGGGATCAGCAGCAAGCTGTTGCCCTCGTCGGCGCCCTGGGTATAGATCTCGTTCTCCAGCCGGATGAACACGTCCCGGTCCCAGCTCTCCGGCCGCCGCTTCCAGCGGTGCACGCTGAGGGTGGTCAGGTCGGAGCGGGTATCGTTGTTGTCCTTGTATTGATAACCGGCCTGCAGCGAGTAGTAGTCCCGCAGCGGGTTGCCCACCGGGATCTGGTAGTCGAAGCTGAGCTCGGCCTCGGGCTGGGAGACCTTCGCGGTGGCGTTGAGCCGGTGACCGTAGCGGTTGACCCAGGGCTTCTCCCAGGTGGCGCTCATGCGCGGCCCCACGTCGGTGGCATAGCCGATACCCGTTTCAATCTCGTGATCGACCCGGTTGGAGAGGGTCACCTGCACCGGCACCCGGTTGCCCTCGGCCTGGCTGATGAGCGGCTTGATGTCCACCTGCTTGAACAGCTTGGTGGAGGAGACATCCTGCGACATCTCCGCCAGCCGGATCGCCAGATAGGGGGCGCCGCTCTTGATGTTGATGAGCGGGCGGATGAGGCGCAGCGCCTCCGGCGTGGCGTCGTAGTGGATCTCGCCGAAGTGGTAGCGCGGGCCGGAGCGAAACAGGATGTAGATCTCGGCGGTGCCCTGATCCGGGAACACCTTGACCTGGCTCTTGCTGATCTTGGCGTCGAAGTAGCCGCGGGCCAGCCCCAGACTGCCCAGATCCGCCTTGATGGATTCGTATTTGCCGTGGTTGAGGGGGTCCCCCTCTTTCAGGGGCAGCTTGTCCAACAGCTCGCTGTAGAGCTCGTCGCTGCTGGCATCCCCTTCCAGCAGGATGTCGAGACGGGAGATGATGACCGGCTTGCCCGGCTCCACCTCGATGATCACTTTGGCGGGCGCCTTCTTGTCGCGGCTCAGGGTGATCTTGGGCTGATAGTAGCCATAGACCTGCAGCGCCTTTTGCACGCTCTCGGTGATCTTGGCGCGGGCCGGACGGTACTGGCGCTCCTGATAGACCGGCAGGGCGTTGAGGTAGGCCTCGACGTTGTCCTTGTTCTCCCCCTTCAGTCCCTTGATCTGATAGGTGAGTTTGGCCGCCATGGCGGGCGTGACGAACAGCAGCAGACAGAGGCTCAGTCCCAGCGCGCGAAGCCCACGACGAAAGGCCCGTGCGGGCGGTGAGATCCCTGCAGGCAGGGGCGGATTGCATCCTGTCAAACGTCAATTTCCCCGAAGAACATGATTAAAATAATGCGATATTCAGAACGAATATGAGGCTCACTCGATCGCAAACGCGCCTCATCCTAGCATATCCCCGGCCCGACATCAGAGCGGGGTGACACCGAATTTCGCCATATTATTGAAGCCTTTGCCCGCGCAGGCCGCGCATTTTTCACACTTTCCCCCGCAGACTTATGCCACTGCGGGCCAAAAAGGGCAATCCATGACCAACACGGCCATGCCAGATGGCCCCTGGCGGCCCATCCGGCCCGGTATCGCGCCACCCCTTGTTGGCCGATGGGCGCGACATCAACTGTCGGCAACTGGTCAAGATAGCGGCAAGTCCCTCTCTCAGCGGGCCCGCCAGCTGCATCCTCCTTGCCACTGGGCCGCCCGCCTTGCCCCACTCCCGTAGAGGTAGTGCATTTTATCTTGCAGGATCAAACAGTTGCCATCGCCCAATCAAAGCCTCGTTCAACCCAATCGATTTATCCCGCTGCCCCCCTGCTCACTTCTCGCCCACACTGGGGTCATTGCACCAAGGCTCGCATCCCACCAGAGGAGACACCGCATGCACGCACGCAGCGAACAGATGGCGGACTACATCGCCGACCGACTCGAATTCATCACTTTTCTCGCCTGTTGCAGCGCCCTGCTGGCCCTGCTGACCGGCATGAACGGCCAGCAGGCGCTGGCCTTCACCGCGCTGAACCTGCCGTTCGGGCTCGCCATCCTGCTGGGCATGGCCATGCTGGCACCGCTGCCGGCCCACTGGCGCCTGCCGGGCATCACCTTGCTGCTGGCGGGCAGCGCCCTGGCGACCCTGCAACTGGGGGGCAACTGGCTCAATCCGCTGGCCATCTGGAGCCTGCATGCCCTGCTCGGGCTGGAGATCCTCTGGCAGGCACGGCCCAGAACCCGGCTTGCTGCCCGTGCCCGCAGCTGAATTTGCCATGACGGCTGACGCGCGGCAGGAATTGGAGTACTCTTTGCGCCCCCGATTTGCCCACCGCCGAGGAGCGTCCCGATGAGAAAAGCCTGTGCCCAGCACATCCTGGTCAAGACCGAGAAAGAGTGTCTGGAGATCAAGGAGAAGATTGCCAAGGGAGCCGACTTCGGCCAGATGGCCAAGCGCTTCTCCACCTGCGCCTCCAGCAAGCGCTTCGGCGATCTGGGGGAGTTTTCGAAGGGCGACATGGTCAAGGCGTTTGACGATGCCGTGTTCAAGGGCGAGCTGCTGGCCGTGCTCGGCCCGGTGCGCACCAAGTTCGGCTTCCACCTTATCAAGGTGCTCTACCGCAGCTGAGTTCAGGGCCCGGTTCAGGGTTCTGGGTTCAACTCCACCGGCCAGCCGCCGCAGCGGCGGGCATAGAAGCCGAAACGCCAGGGGTGGCGAGCCGCCCAGTCCTCCATCTCCGGCGCCGGGGTGAACCGGCTCTGCGGCCAAAGCGCAACCCGGCTCGGCCGCCCGTGCAGCGCCTGCCAGCGCGTCAGGCTCACCTGGACCAAGCGCCACTGATAGTCATCCTTTGGCAGCAGGGCCGGCGCAAATGCCAGCCCCCGATTGCAATACTGGCCCTCGCCATCGCGCCCATCCACCAGCTGCCAGAACACGTTGAGCAGATCGCCATAACCCACCTTGACCGGGTCATAGTCGATGCGCACCGCCTGGCGCCGCGGCGGCACTTCCCGCCAGCTCGACCCCGTCGCCGCCAGCTGGCTGACGTAGCCCGGCTCCACCCGGCTGACCCCAGGCAGGGTCTCGTAGACGGCTTCGGCGCGCCACATGTCCCCCGCCGCCAGCACGGCGCTGTCCGCCCACAGCGGAACGCTTGGGAAAAGCAGCAGGATTGAGATAAATTTACTAACGTTATCAGTCAATTAAGTTTATCCTTCTGGGCACTTGTCCATCATAACCAGTGGATCCCCGTTATGCCCAGATATTTGTGGTGGCCGCTTCTGGCCTGGTTGCTGCCGCTCGCCGGCGCCCTCGGCAGCCGTGTTCACCTCTGGCCCTGGTGGCTGGGGTTCGCCATCTGCCTGCTCGGGGCCCTCGTCTCCCTCGTCTTGCTGGCTCGCCTGCCCTGGTCTCGCAATCGCTGCGCCAATGGCTGGGGCGCCGTACCCCTGCTGTTGCCCCTGGCCTTCGTGGTGCAGGCGCTGCGCACGCCGCTGGTCAACGATGTGAGCACGGATCCCAACAACCCGCCCCAGTTGCACTGGGCCAGCGAACTCAGAACGGCGCAGGATCTGCCGATTAATCCGGCCCCCTTGAAAGCTGTTGAGGGGAAACCCGGTCCTCTCTTTACCAGCGCCTCCCCGGTCGAGGTGATCACCGAGGCCCACGCCCTGATGGAGCAGCTCGGCTGGCAAGTGCGGCCAAGCCCGGAAGGACTCGAGGCGGTGGTCACCACCGGCTGGTTTGGTTTTCAGGATGACGTGGCGCTGCGGGTCTTTGCCGGGCCCAAGGAGACCCGCATCGACATGCGCTCCGCCTCCCGTCAGGGGCAGAGCGACCTGGGCACCAACCGGGCCCGCATAGAGGAGTTTCTGATCCGCCTCAACGAGCGGCTGGGTCAGGCCTACAAACCCAACTTGAAGCAATAAGAAGGTCATCCATGCGCGTCGAGGTGAAAGCCGATCGGGAATATGCCTGGTTTATCCGCCCCTTTTTCTGGCTGCAACAGCGCCACTACGGCCAGGTGCTCATTCCGGGCAAGTGCTGGGGCCGCTCGCCGCGCCTGTTTGCCGCCGTCGCCACCCTCTATGGCGTCATCAACCGCAAGCGCTCCCCCATCGACCCCGTGCTGCGCTCCCTGGTGACGGTGCGGGTCTCCCAGCTCAACTGGTGCCGCTTTTGCGTCGACATCAATGCCATGACCCTCATCAAGCGGGCGGGCTCCAGCGAGAAGGTGGAGGCGCTCGCCAACTGGCGCGAAAGCCCCTTGTTCGACGAGCGGGAACGGGCCGTGCTCGACTACACCGAGGCGATGACGGGGCTTGATGGAGTCAGCGATGAGCAGGCCGCCCGCCTCAAGCCCTGGTTTGACGACGATGCCATGGTGGAGCTCACCGGCCTCATCGCCTTCCAGAACATGTCGGCCAAGTTCAACGCCGCCCTCGATATCCCCCCGCAGGGCTTCTGCCAACTGCCGGTGCAGCCAGTGCGTCCGGCCCAGCCGGATAACAAGGACGCCTGATGAGAGGCTCCCGCCTGCTGCTGGTGCTGGTGATGGGCTGCCTCATCGGCGCCTTTTTCGCCTTCGACCTTGGCCACTACCTGAGTCTGCCCCAGCTGCAGGCCCGTCAGGCCGAGCTGGCCGCCCTGGTCGACCGCCATTTCGTCAGCGCCGCCCTGCTGTTCGTCGCCGTCTATGTGGTGAGCACCGCCCTCTCCCTGCCCGGTGCCAGCCTGCTCACCCTGGCAGGCAGCGCCGTATTCGGCGTCGTCTGGGGGTTGCTGCTGGTCTCCTTTGCCAGCAGCATTGGCGCGACCCTGGCCTTTCTCAGTGCCCGCTTTCTGCTGCGCGACTGGGTCGAGCGGCGCTTTGGCGACAAGCTGGCCAGCTTGCAGGCCGGCATGAAGCAGGAAGGGGCGCTATATCTGCTGAGCCTGCGCCTCATCCCCATCTTCCCCTTCTTTCTGGTCAACCTGCTGATGGGGCTCACTCCCATCAGAGTCAGCACCTACTACTGGGTGAGCCAGCTTGGCATGCTGCCCGGCACCTTCGTCTACGTGCTGGCAGGCAGCGAGCTTGCCAACCTCACCAGCACCGGCAATATCCTCTCCCCCGGTCTGATGGTGGCGCTGACCCTGCTCGGGCTGATGCCGATGCTGCTCAAGGGTCTGCAGCGGCGTCTCGCCCTGCATCGGTTGCACGCCCCCTACCGCAAGCCAAAACACTATGACTACAACCTGCTGGTGATTGGCGCCGGGGCCGGCGGCCTCGTGACCAGCTATATCGCCGCGGCGGTGAAGGCCAAAGTGGCGCTCATCGAGAAGCACAAGATGGGCGGCGATTGCCTCAACAGCGGCTGCGTCCCCTCCAAGGCGCTGATCCGAAGCGCCCGCTTTGCCGCCGAACAGCGTCGGGCCAGTGAACTGGGCTTTAGCCCAAGTCAAGCCAGCGCCGATTTCGCCGCCGTGATGGAACGGGTCGCCCGCGTCATCAAGGAGGTCGAGCCCCACGACTCCATCGAGCGCTATCAGGGGCTGGGGGTGGAGTGTATCGAAGGGGAGGCGCGGCTGGTCTCCCCCTGGGAGGTGGAGGTGAACGGCCAGCGCCTTGCCAGCCGTCATATCGTTATCGCCACCGGCGCCCGGCCGCTGGTGCCCACGCTGCCGGGCCTTGAGCAGGTGCCCTGGCTCACCTCCTACACCCTCTGGCAACTGCGCACCGCGCCGCGCCAGTTGCTGGTGCTGGGCGGCGGCCCCATCGGCTGCGAGCTGGCCCAGAGTTTTGCCCTGCTAGGGGTGCCCGTTACCCTGGTGGAACTCTCGGATCAGCTGCTGCCCCGTGAAGAGCGGGAAGTGGCCGCGCTGCTGGCGGAACAGCTGGCCCGCGATGGCGTGCGGGTGCTCACCGGCTGGCGCGCCGAGCGAGCCGACTATCTGCCCGCAGCCGAGGGAGATCTCCCCATCCGGCTGCAACTGCGCCGGGGCGATGAGACGCAAACCGTTGCAGGGGATCAGCTGCTGCTGGCGCTGGGCCGGGTGGCCAACGTCAGCGGCTTCGGGCTCGAAGCGCTGGGGGTGGAGCTGACCCAGCGCGGCACGGTGGCGGTCGATGGCTTCCTTGCCACCAACTTCCCCAGCATTCTGGCGGTGGGGGACGTAGCGGGCCCTTACCAGCTCACCCATGCCGCCGCCCATCAGGGCTGGTATGCCGCAATCAATGCCCTGTTCAGCCCGTTCAAGCGCTTTCGGGCCGACTATCGGGTCATGCCGGCCGCCATCTACACCACCCCCGAAATCGCCCGGGTCGGCCTCAACCAGAAAGAGGCCAGGGCGCAGGGCATCCCCTTCGAGCTGACCCGCTTCGAGCTGGCCGAACTGGACAGAGCCATCGCCGACGGCGAGCGTCAGGGCTTCATCGAGGTGCTCACCGTGCCCGGCAAGGATCAGATCCTGGGTGCCACCCTGGTGGGCACTCACGCCGGCGAGCGGATCGCCGAATTCGTGCTCGCCATGCGTCACCACCTCGGCCTTGGCAAGATCCTCGCCACCATCCACGCCTACCCCACCCTGATGGAGGGGAACAAGTATCTGGCTGGCGAGTGGCGACGGGCCCGTCAGCCCGCCACCCTGCTGGCGCTGCTGACCCGTTATCACCGCTGGCGCCGCCGCGCCTGACTCAACTCCAGGTAACCCAGATGCGACACTCATTGCCCTCGTTCAAACAGCTGTTGCGCGCCCTGCCTCTGCTGGCAGGCAGCCTCCTCTTCACCCAGGCCTACGCCGGCGACAACCCGCAGTGGCAGCAGACCCTTGAGAAGGCCAAGGGGCAGACCGTCTACTTCAACGCCTGGGGTGGCAGCCCGGAGATCAACGCCTATCTGGTGTGGGCCGGCCAGGAGCTGGCGCGCGAATACCAGGTCAAGCTGGTGCAGGTGAAGGTGGATGACATCGCCCAGAGCGTCAGCCAGTTGCTGGCCAACAAGCAGGCGGGCAAGCACAGTGGCGGCCCCATCGACCTGCTCTGGGTCAACGGCGAGAACTTCAAGGCGCTCAAGGAGCAGGGGCTGCTCGGCGCCCCCTTTACCCGTGAGCTGCCCAACATGGCGCTGGTCGACGGCGCCCTGCCGGTGAGTGAGGACTTCACCGTGCCGGTGGAGGGGCTGGAAGCCCCCTGGGGCATCGGCCAGCTCAACCTGATGGTCAACGGCGAAGAGGTCAAACAGCTGCCCACCTCGGCGGCGGCCCTGCTCGCCTGGACCAAGGCCCACCCCGGCCGCTTTACCTATCCCAAGCCACCCCAGTTTCACGGCTCCAGCTTTCTCAAGCAGATCTTGCTGGAGCTGACGCCCGACCCCGCCCCCCTCTATCGGGAGGCGACCGATGCCGAGTTCATCAGGATCACAGCCCCGCTCTGGGCCTGGCTCGATGAGCTGCACCCGGCACTCTGGCGCAAGGGCAAGCTGTTTCCGACCAGCGCCGCCGAAACCCGCCAGCTGCTCGATGACGGCGAGCTGGCGATGGCCATCAGCTTCAACCCGCAGGAAGCGCAGAGCGCGGTACAAAATGGCACCCTGCCCCCCAGCGTGATGGCGGTGGCCATGGCGAAAGGGGCGCTCACCAACAGCCACTTCCTCGCCATCCCCTTCAATGCCAACGCCCGCGCCGGCGCCAAGGTGGTCGCCAACTTCCTGCTAAGCCCAGCCGCCCAGGCGCGCAAGGCCGAGCCCGCCTTCTGGGGCGATCCCAGCGTGCTGCGGGCCGATACCCTGCCCGCCTCCCAGCAGCCGGTGCCGGCGCTGCGCTTCAAGGCGGTGGCCGAACCCCACCCCAGCTGGCAGCTCAGGCTCGAAGCGGCCTGGGCCGAGCGCTACGGTCACTGATGAGCCGGTTCGGCCGCTCTTTGCTTGATTGGCGCCCCCTGTTCACTGCCGGGTGCGCCTTGGTTTTTGGTCTCCCGCTGCTGGCGGGGGGCTGGCAACTGCTGGCTGAGGGGTTGACCCGACCCCACCTGCAATTGCTGCTGGCCCAGCCGGGCCTGTGGCACTCGGCACTGCTGAGCCTGTGGATTGCCGCCGCCTCGACCCTGGCCAGCCTGCTGCTGACCGCCCTGCTGCTGGCCCACAGCGACAGCCGGGCCGTCGGTTGGCTGCGCCGGCTGCTCTCGCCCTTGCTGGCGCTGCCCCACGTTGCCTTTGCCATCGGCTTTGCCTTTCTGCTCGCCCCCTCCGGCTGGTTGCTGCGCCTGCTCTCGCCGACCCTCACCGGGTTCGCGCTGCCCCCCGACTGGCAGACCCTGCGCGATCCCGCCGGGCTTGGGCTGATCTTCGCACTGATCTTCAAGGAGACCCCCTTCCTGCTGCTGATGGCGCTCGGCGCGCAAGACCCCGCCAGGGCGGCGCGCCAGCAGTGGCTGGGGGCGAGCCTCGGCTTCAGCACCCCCCAGATCTGGTGGCGCCTGCTGCTGCCGGCGCTGTGGCCCGCCCTGCGCCTGCCCCTCTATGCGGTAGCCGCCTACGGGGTGGCGGTGGTGGATCTGGCCCAGCTGCTCGGGCCCGATGCCCCCGCTCCGCTGGCTGTGCGCCTGTGGCTCTGGTATCAGGACCCGGATCTGGTCTGGCGCGGCGCCACCGCCAGCGGCGCCCTGTTGCTGCTCGCCATCACGGCGCTGTTGCTGGCTCTGCTGCGGCTGCTGGAGCTGGCCCATCGAACCCTTGGCAAACCCGGCTGGCTCGATGGCCGGCGAGCAAACCCAAGCGCTCTTGGCCGCGCCCTTGCCACCGGCAGCGTGGCGACCCTGATTGCCCTCAATCTGGCGGTGCTGGGGGCCTTGCTGCTCTGGTCGCTGACCCGGCGCTGGCCCTTTCCCGCCCTTTGGCCAAGCCAGTGGAGCGGCCGCTATTGGCTCGACCTGTTGCCGACTCTGTCGCCGCTGTTGACCACCAGCATCCTGCTGGCGCTGGCGAGCGGAGCCATAGCGCTGGTGATGGCGGTGCTGAGTCTGGAGGCGCAGGCGGGCCGCCGCCCCTGGCCGCTCTGGCTTATCTGCCTGCCGCTGCTGCTGCCGCAGGCCAGCCTGCTGTTTGGCATTCGGCTCGGGGTAGACTGGTTCAGCCTCGGGTGGGGGGGCAACGGTATCGGCTGGGGCTGGGTGCTCTGGAGCCAGCTGCTGTTTGTCTTTCCCTATGTTTATTTGTGCCTGCACGGCCCTTATCGCCAGTTCGACGCGCGGCTCACCCAGAGCGCCTTGCTGCTGGGGGCAACCCCGTGGCGAGCCTGGTGGCAGGTGAAAGGGCCGCTGCTGGCCCGTCCGCTGTTGTTTGCCTTCGGCGTCGGAGCAGCTGTGAGTCTGGCCCAATACCTGCCGACCCTGCTGTTTGGCGCCGGCCGGGTGGTCACCATCACCACCGAGGCGGTGGCCATCGGCAGCGGCCTCAACCGGCGGCTGGCGGGGCTCTACGGCCTGCTGCAACTGCTGCTGCCACTCGCTATCTATCTGCTGGCGCTCTGGCTGCCGGCCCGACTCAACCCGGCGCTCAAGGGAGGCGGCTCACGATGAACTCTCATGTTGGAAATAACCATATGCTGAACACCACCCCTCTTCGCCTCTATCTGGAGGATAACCTGCTGCTCTCGCTGCCCGCCCTGCAGGTGGCACCAGGCGAGGTGTTGACCCTGATGGGCCCCAGTGGCTGTGGCAAGAGCTCGCTGCTGGCGGCGCTGGCGGGGGTACTGCCCGCAAGCGGCCCGCTCCGGCTGGAGGGGGACGTGACCCTCGGCGAGCATCAGCTCACCCAGCTGCCGCCCCAGGCGCGGCGCATCGGCATGCTGTTTCAGGATGATCTGCTGTTCGACCACCTGACGGTGGCGGAGAACCTGATGTTCGGCATGCCTGCGACCATCAAGGGAAAAAGTGCGCGGCGAGAAAAGGCGGTGGCCGCGCTGGCACAGGTGGATCTGACAAATCAGGCGGACAAGCTGCCGGGGGCGCTCTCCGGCGGCCAGAAGGCTCGCGTCAGCCTGCTGCGAGCACTGCTGGCCGAGCCCGAGGCATTGTTGTTGGACGAGCCCTTCTCCCGCCTCGACAAGCCGCTGCGGGCCGCCTTTCGCACGCTGGTATTCGCGCAGATCAAGGCACTGGCCATCCCCGCCATTCTGGTGACCCACGACGCAGACGATGCGCCGGGCACCATACTCCAGCTTACCGAATCCTGTTTTTGACCGAGGAGTTCACCTTGTTTGACCGCCACCTGATCCCCGTTATCCGCAGCCCCCTCACCCGGCTCGCCAGACCGCTCTGCCGCGTCGGGATCAGCGCCAACCAGGTAAGCCTCACCGGCTTTGCCATCGGTATGCTGGCGTTGCCGTTGCTGGCCTTTGGCTGCTATGAGTGGGCGCTAGCAGCCATCCTGCTCAACCGGCTGCTGGACGGGCTCGACGGCGCTGTGGCGCGGGAAAGCGGCATCACGGACTGCGGCGGCTTTCTCGACATCACGCTGGATTTCATCTTCTACGCCGCCGTGGTGCTGGGCTTTGCCCTCGCCGCCCCCGCCAATGCGCTGCCCGCCGCCACCCTGCTGTTTGCCTTCATGGGCACCGGCTCGAGCTTTCTGGCGTTTGCCATCATGGCGGGCAAGCGGGGCATCGACAATCCGGTCTACCACCACAAGTCCCTCTACTATCTGGGCGGTCTCACCGAGGGGAGCGAGACCATCGCCCTGTTCGTGCTGATGTGCCTGTGGCCCGCCGCTTTCGCCCCGCTCGCCTACGGCTTTGCCCTGCTCTGCGCCATCACCACCCTCACCCGGCTCTGGAGCGGTTACCACACCCTGCGTTGAGGCCAAACGGCGGGAAGGGCCCGCTACGGAACACTTGCGCATGGACGACAATGTTTTACCATGGCGACACTCTTTTTCAGGCTCATGAGAACCTTATGCGTCGCCTTGTCTCCGTGCTCACCCTCTCCCTGTTTCCCATGCTCTATGGCTGCAGCAGCACGCCGGCTGCCAAGCCCGTGGTCAAGCCCCAGCCCAACAGCGCCTTCATCAACCAGACGCCGCCGAGCAAACCCTTCTACGGGCAGGTGAGCCAGCCGGGTGTCAGCAAGGGGGACTTCGCCAATCGCGCCAACGTGGACAACTTCGTGCAGCGGATGGTGCAAAAGCACGGCTTCGACGGCGCCGAGCTGCACCGGGTGCTGGCCCAGGCCGAACGCTATGACTGGATCATCCGCCTGATGGATGCCCAGGCCCCCACCACCACACCACCCACCGGTCCGACCGGCGCCTGGAATCGCTACCGCGCCAAGTTCATCACCCCGGATAACGTACAGAACGGCGTCAGCTTCTGGCGTGAGTACGAGAACGAGCTCAACCGTGCCCAGCAGGTGTATGGGGTGCCGCCGGAGATCATCGTCGGCATCATAGGCGTGGAGACCCGCTGGGGCCGGGTGATGGGCAAGACCCGCATCCTGGATGCGCTGGCGACCCTGGCGTTCGACTACCCGCGCCGGGCCGAGTTCTTCACCAGCGAGCTGGAATCCTTCCTGGTGATGACCCGCGACGAGGGGATGGATCCCACTGAACCCAAGGGCTCCTACGCCGGCGCCATGGGCTACGGCCAGTTCATGCCCTCCAGCTTCCAGCGCTACGCGGTGGACTTCAACGGCAACGGCCACACCAACCTGTGGGATCCGGTGGATGCCATCGGTAGCGTAGCCAACTACTTCAAGGCCCACGGCTGGGAGAAGGGGCAACCGGTGGCGGTACGCGGTCAGGGCCAGTTGCCCGGCTACGAGCACGGCTTCCAGACCCGCTACCCGGTCGCCTCCCTGCGCCGCGCCGGGCTGACCCCCACCAGCACCCTCGGCAACCACAGCGAGGCGAGCCTGCTGCGCCTGGATGTCGGCACCGGCTATCAGTACTGGTACGGCCTGCCCAACTTCTACACCATCACCCGCTACAACCACAGCACCCACTACGCCATGGCGGTTTGGCAGCTGGGGCTGGCGGTGAAGGATGCCCGCGGCGGTTACTGAGTCGACCGGATAAAAAAGGCGGCCCTCAGGGCCGCCTCGTCAACCATCCACACTGCGCCTTTGGGCGCAGTGTGCGTTTACAGTGCCCCCGCCTTCGCCAGACGATCCAGCTCGGCAAGCAGGGCGGCCGGCTCGACCCGACGGGTGTAATCGGCGTTGATGAAGTGGTAGAGCACGGTGCGGTCCTGACCGATGATGTAGCTGGCCGGCACCGGCAGAGTGAAGCTCTCGTCGCCGTTGCTCGCCGGGATGTCGATGCCAAAGCCGGCATAGATGGGCCTGAGCGCCTCCGGCAGCTCGAACACCAGTCCCAACTCTGCCGAGACCCGGTTGCCCTCGTCGCTCAGCACGGTGATCGCCAGCCCGTTGGCGGTGAGGGTATCCTGCGCCGAACTGGGGGTTTCCGGCGTCATGCCGATGAGGTTCACGCCGCGCTCGCGCAGCGCCGGCAACACGGCGTTGAGCGCCTGCATCTCCATGTTGCAGTAGGGACACCAGCCACCGCGATAGACGTTGAGCAGCACAGGCCCCTCCGCCAGATAGTGGGAGAGCGGGCGCACCACCCCGTGCTGATCCGGCAGGGCGAAATCGGGCATCCGCTCTCCGCGCCCCAGCGCCCCCTGCTCCAGCCCGCTTGCCTGCAGGTTGCGGGTCGCCTCCTCCATCAGAGCCAGTACCGGGGCCGGTACCTGACGCTGCTTCTGCTCATCGTACGCTTTGATTTTTTGCTCGAGTGTGTGCATCATGACCATCCTTTTTGTAGTGGTCGCTACAATATCAAGCGAGCCACACCCCATGGTCAAGTTGTTTTTTAGCGATCACTCCAAAATGGAGTTTCACAAGGCAGGACTCGAGATGGCAAGACCCGCATCATTTGACAGAGAACAGGTACTGGAAATCGCCCTCAACGCCTTCTGGGATACCGGCTTCAGCAACACCGGCATTGCCGCGCTGGTCGAGCGGATGGGGCTCAAGCCCAGCAGCCTGTATGGCGCCTTCAGCTCAAAGGAGGGGTTGTTCATGGAGGTGCTGCAGCGCTATTCGGCGCAGAGCCTGGCGCAGATCGAGCAGATCCTGGGCTCGGCAGCCTCCCCGCTGGCGGGCGTGCAGGCCCTGCTCGATGCAGTGGCCCGGGATGCCATCGCCAGCGAGGCGCACCGTGGCTGCCTGCTGGTCAACACCTTGCTGGAGATCGGCCGCCACCACCCGCTCATTCAGGAGACCGCCAGCAGCCACCTCGCCGAGGTCGAGCTGCGGGTCAGCGCAGCCTTGTGCCAGGCGCAGGCGGCAGGGGAGCTGGCCGCCGGGCGCGACGTCGACGCCACCGCCGCCTTGCTGATGACCATGGTGTGGGGATTGCGCGTGCTGGGCCGCACCCATCCGCCCGCCGCCAAGGTGAACGCGGTACTGGCCCAGATGCAGGCCATTCTGTCTGCGGACGCATGACGACCGCTCACCAGGCTGCGGAGTTCACTCGTTTTCCAGCAGCCAGCGCTTGAGCAGGGCGGCCAGCTGGTCCTGCTCGGCCAGGGTCAATGGCGCCAGCAGGCGCCGCTCGTTGGCCACGTGCCGCTCCACCGCCCGGTCAACCAATTCCCGGCCCGCGTCGGTCAGGCAGACCAGCAAGCTGCGCCGATCGCTCGGGGCGGCCTGCCGCTCTACCAGCCCCCGCTCTGCCAGTTTATCGAGGCGGGCGGTCATGGCCCCCGAGCTCAACATGGCGGATTGATAGAGCACGGTCGGGGTGAGCGGTTCGCCGGCCCGGCGCAGGGTCGCCAGAATGTCGAAGTCGCTGCCGAGCAGGCCGCACTCCTTGAGCTCCTCGCTCACCTCCCGTCCGGCGATCGCCGCCATTCGCGCCACCCGTCCCAGCACGCCCATGGGAGAGCAGTCGAGATCTGGTCGCTGCCGGGCCCACTGGGCCAGCAGCAGGTCTACATGATCTGATTCCATCTTCGGCCACTTATCTTTTTATCGAGATACTTGATGGTAAACCAATTTGAGGCTAATTTATCTTTACTTAAAGATACTTCATAAAGAGACAAGTTCATGCCCATGCTGATCGCCCTGCTGGCCCCTTTGCTCTGGGGCAGCACCTATGCCGTCGTCAGCCTCTCTCTGACCGACTACTCCCCCTACTGGGTGGCGGTGTGGCGGGCGTTGCCGGCCGGCCTGCTCCTGTTGCTGGTACGCCCGCGCCTGCCGCCCCTGCCTTGGGGCAAGCAGTGCCTGCTGGCGTTTTGCAACATCGCTGCGTTTTTCGCCCTGCTGTTCGTGGCCGCCTTCCGGCTGCCGGGGGCCGTGGCGGGCACCCTGGGTGCCACCCTGCCGCTGGTCCTGATGTTGCTGGCCTGGCTGCAGGATGGCGTCAGGCCGTCCCTGAAATGGCTGCTGCTGGGCCTGATGGGGCTGGGCGGGGTCTTGTTGCTGCTCAACCCTTCCGCCAATCTGGACCCTGTCGGCGTGACCTGTGCCCTGCTGGCGACCCTGCTCATCGGCCAGTCCAGCCGCTGGATGCAGCGCTGGCCAGTGAGCGATCTGCTGGCGCTGACCGCCTGGCAGCTGCTGCTGGGCGGCCTGATGCTGATCCCGCTCGCCTGGTGGCTGGCCGGTCCCATGCCGCTGCCTCAGCCGGCAAGCGTTCCCGGCCTGCTCTGGCTGATCCTGCTCAACACGGCGCTGGCCTACTGGGCCTGGCTGTGGGGGCTCAAGCG
The DNA here is from genome assembly GCF_049860615.1 of Aeromonas sp. FL131. Lineage (NCBI taxonomy): Bacteria > Pseudomonadati > Pseudomonadota > Gammaproteobacteria > Aeromonadales > Aeromonadaceae > Aeromonas > Aeromonas sp. FL131. The sequence continues at coordinate 1,040,596 of NZ_CP187595.1, read as the reverse complement.
CCACGGCCCGGAGGTGATGGGCATGCTGGCCCTCACCAACCCCATGGTGGCGGTCTCCTGCGGCGTGCTGATGGTGGGGGAAACACTGGACGCTCGCCAATGGCTCGGCATCGGGGTGATCCTGCTCTCCTTGTTCCTGATGAAGCTGCCGGCCCGCCACTTCTTCAAGCGCTGGCAGGCCCGCCGGGCGAGCACCGGTCAGTGCGGCAGGCCGTGAGCACGACCCATTCAACTCAAGCGCAATAAAAAAAGAGGAGCCATCAAGACTCCTCTTTCACATTCCGCAGGTGTTTGAGTCGAACTCAGACCCCGGCCTTGGCCAGGGCGGCGGAGACGATCTGCTGGGCTTCCTGCTGGATGAGGTCCAGGTGCGCCTCGCCCTTGAAGCTCTCCATGTAGATCTTGTAGATGGACTCGGTGCCGGAGGGGCGCGCCGCGAACCAGCCGTTCTCGGTCACCACCTTGAGGCCGCCGATGGCGGCATCGTTGCCCGGCGCCTTGGTCAGCTTGGCGATGATGGGCTCGCCGGCCAGGGTGGAGGCTTCCACCAGCGCCGGATCCAGCTTGGAGAGCACTGCCTTCTGGGCGCTGTTGGCCGGGGCGTCGATGCGACGATAGCTGGAACGACCAAACTTGGCTTCCAGTGCATCGTAGTGGGCCTGCGGATCCTTGCCGGTCACCGCCAGAATTTCCGCCGCCAGCAGCGCCAGGATGAAACCATCCTTGTCGGTGGTCCAGACGGTGCCGTCTTTGCGCAGGAAGGAGGCGCCCGCGCTCTCCTCACCGCCAAAGCCGAACTCGCCGCTGTAGAGGCCATCCACAAACCACTTGAAGCCGACCGGCACCTCTTTGAGGGTGCGGCCAATCTCGCCGGCAACCCGGTCGATCATGGAAGAGGAGACCAGCGTCTTGCCGACTGCAGACTCTTTGGACCAGCCGGTACGATGGGTAAACAGATACTGGATCGCCACCGCCAGATAGTGGTTCGGGTTCATCAGGCCGGACTTGGTGACGATGCCGTGACGGTCGTAGTCAGGGTCGTTGCCAAGGGCGATGTCGAACTTGTCCTTGAGGGCAATCAGGCTGGCCATGGCAAACGGGCTGGAGCAGTCCATCCGGATCTTGCCGTCTTTATCCAGGGTCATGAAGGAGAAGGTCGGGTCGACCTTGTAGTTCACCACCTCGATGTTCAGACCATAGGTCTTGGCGATGACGTCCCAGTAGGCAACGCCGGAGCCGCCCAGCGGATCGACACCGATCTTGATGCCGGCCTGCTTGATGGCCTCCATGTCCAGCACGTTCTTCAGGTCATCCACATAGGGAGTGACATAATCGTGCAGGGCCACGAACGGGCTCTTGAGGGCCTCGGCGAACGGCATCCGCTTCACGCCGGCAAGGTTCGCCTCAAGGATGGCGTTGGCACGGTCTTCCACCCACTTGGTAATCTCCCCTTCGGCGGGACCGCCGTGGGGCGGGTTGTATTTGAAGCCACCGTCTTCCGGCGGGTTGTGGGACGGGGTGATCACCACGCCGTCCGCCAGGGCCGCCGGTTTGCCCGCGTTGTGGCGCAGGATGGCGTGGGAGATGACCGGGGTCGGGGTGAAGCCAAGACCGGCCTGAATGCGGGTCTCGACGCCGTTGGCCGCCAGCACTTCCACCGCGCTGGCAAAGGCGGATTCAGACAGGGCGTGGGTATCCATGCCGACAAACAGCGGGCCCGTGATGCCGGCCTGCTGGCGATACTCCACCAGCGCCTGGGTCACCGCCAGGATGTGGGATTCGGTGAAGGCGTTGTGCAGGGCGCTGCCGCGGTGACCGGAGGTGCCGAAGGCAACCCGCTGCTCGGGGCGGCTCATGTCGGGCTTGTTGAGGTAGTAGGCGCTGACCAGACGGGGGATGTTGGTCAGGTCGCTCAAACGGGCCGGCTGACCGGCGTGGGAATGCTGTGCCATGGCGTTGTCCTTGCTTGATGGCGGCCTTGCCCGGCAAGGCCTGAGTCTGATGAAGCGTTAAATTGCGCCGCACACCCGGGCGATCACCTCATCGCCATACCCCATGCTGGTCATCAGCTGGGCCACCATGTTCTGCTTGCGACTGGTGTTGGTATTGGTGATCACCCAGAACGGGGTTTGTGGCACCGGCTTGGGCTTGGTGGTGCTGCCGCTGGCGCGCAGAGCATCGGGATCCCGCGAGAAATAGACGCGCTTGCGCCCCTTGATTTCGGTGGCCTGGGTAAACCCGACCGGGTCATCCCGGTAGAGGGTACTGAGCACCTGCATGAAGCGGTTGATGGACTTCTCTTCTTTTTGCAGCTCGCCGGAGTCGAGCAGCGCCTCCAGCCCCATGGCATCGGCCACGGCGTGCGGCTGGGCCGTCGTCACCGGCTCGGCAACCGGCGCAGCCTGGTTGGCGGGCTGTTCCAGCAGGCGGCGCAGGATATCGGAGGCACTCTCGCCGATGTGCCGGGTCTGGCTGGCGATATAGAAGTAGAGATCGTCATCAAGCTCGATGGTTTTCATAGGGATGCGCTGGACTCGTCGAAATTCGGATGCGGCGATTATACATAGGCAAACCCGGCAGCCCAAGCAAGGGGCGGACAGATGTGCATGAATCTCATCGAGAATACGGCATAATAGCGGGCCAAGTGTGTGATCCGTCGCACTGATAGCCGATCTGGCAGACTTTTTTTAGAAAAAAAACCACACTTTTTTGCTCCGCAATGAGTGAAATCCTTTTCTTTCCAGTGTGTTAAATCACAGCGAGCAACGCACTCACGACCGACAAGGTGTCATTTTGCAACAAAACCCATTATTGAACTTCAAGGAGCAGGGCCAGGGCCAGCCCGTCGTACTGATCCACGGGCTGTTCGGCAGTCTGGACAACCTCGGCCTGCTGGCGCGCCCGCTGAGCGAACAATACCGGGTCATCAGCGTCGATCTGCGCAACCACGGCGCCTCCTTTCACTCCGACGAGATGAGCTACACGGCCCAGGCCGCCGATCTGCTCGCCCTGCTGGATCGGCTCGGGCTTGAGCAGGTGGCCATCGTGGGTCACTCCATGGGGGGCAAGGTGGGCATGCAGCTGGCCAAGCTCGCGCCAACACGCGTTGCCAAACTGGTGGTGGCCGATATCGCGCCGGTCGCCTACCCCCACGCTCGCCACCAGAATGTGTTCGCCGGTCTCAACGCCACCCTCAAACAAGCTCCGCAAAGCCGCAGCGAGGCGGAAGCCATCCTGGCGCAGCACATCGAGATCGCCGGCGTACGCCAGTTCCTGCTCAAGTCGTTTGCCAAAGCCGGGCACGGCTGGGGCTGGCGCTTCAACGTCCCGGCCCTTGAGCGCAACTACGCCAACATCATGGGCTGGCCCGATGCACATAGCCGTTTCGAGGGCCCAGCGCTCTTCATCAAGGGGGGAGATTCCGACTACATGCAGCCCGAGCATACCGAGACGGTGATGGCGCAATTCCCCGCCGCCAAGGCCCGGGTCATCGCCGGGACCGGTCACTGGCTGCACGCGGAAAAGCCGGTTTTGTTCAACAAACTGGTTGTGGATTTCCTGTCGACAGGCGGTTAACAGTTTCAAATCCTTTGTGATATAGTGCGCCCGTCATAAGGAGTGTGCGCAATCCATGCTAAGTGAACATATCGACCTGATTGAGAGTCTGGGCCTGAAGTTATTCTTTGTGGCCATTTTCGTATTGATTGGCCTGGCCATTCAGGACGTGCTCAAACGCGGCAACGTGCCCCGTTTCGGCCGACTCATCGTCTGGTTGGTACTCTTCCTGGGTTGTGCAGGTTTTGTCGCCAAGGGGCTGATCGAACTGGGCTGGGAAGGCTCAGGCATCGGCTAACTTATTTTCATCTGTGATGTATGGCCAAACAGCAAACTGATCGAACAACACTGGATCTGTTCGCAAATGAGAAGCGCCCCGGCAGGCCAAAGACCAACCCACTCCCCCGCGAGACCCAGCTCAAGATCAACAAGCGCAACCAGCTCAAGCGCGATCGGGAGAACGGTTTGAAGCGGGTAGAGTTAAAGGTGGAGGCCGAGTTGCTGGAACGCCTGAACCAACTTGCGTTACAACAGAACGTCAGCCGAGCCGAGCTGATCCAATCTATCCTGAAGCAACAGATTGAGTCTGCACATGCTGCAGGCATCACAATCTGACCGTTAAGCATTAACACCAGATACGGGTAACTAAACACTATGGCTAGTGTAGGTCTGTTTTTCGGCAGCGATACCGGTAATACCGAAGCTGTCGCCAAGATGATCCAGAAAGAACTGGGCAAACAACTGATTGAAGTCCGTGACATTGCCAAGAGCAGCAAGGCCGACATCGACAGCTTCGATCTGCTGATGTTCGGTATCCCGACTTGGTACTATGGCGAAGCCCAGGCCGACTGGGACGACTTCTTCCCCGAGCTGGAAGAGATCGACTTCACCAACAAGCTGGTCGCCATCTTCGGATGCGGCGATCAGGAAGACTATGCCGAGTACTTCCTCGATGCCATGGGCACCCTGCGTGACATCGTCGAAGCCAAAGGCGCCATCGTCATCGGCAACTGGCCAACCGCCGGCTACGAATTCGAAGCATCCAAGGCTCTGGTGGACGACAAGCACTTCGTGGGTCTGGGCATCGACGAAGATCGCCAGCCGGAGCTGACCGCCGAGCGCGTCAAGGGCTGGTGCAAGCAGCTGCACGAAGAGATGTGCCTGGCCGAGCTGGAGTGATCCAGGCTCGCCAGCCTCTCTGACAACAAGGGCCCCGCGGGGCCCTTGTTGTTTTCTGGCTCATGCTCTCTCGCCACTTCGGTGCTCCGGTTTGGCCCGCACATAGAGGGTGCGCTTGACCTGGGCCACCAGCTCGCCGCTTTGATCCTGCACCGTCACCTCGAACTCGGGGAAGTGCTTGTCTCCCCCGTCGGTCGCCGCCACGATGGCAGCCAGCTTGCCGTCGGTCAGGTTGAATTCGGCCACCAGCTTGCCCTTGCCTGGCTTGATGTAGTTGATGCTGCCGGCCTTGTCCCAGACGTAATAACGGTTCTTGAAATAGCCCATCAGCATCAGCGGATAGATGGGATCGGTCATCGCAAACATGCTGCCACCAAACTGGGTGCGGTTGGCGTTCTTGTTCCACCAGCGGGACTTGAGGGTGACCCGGCAGAAGCGAAAATCATCGCTCAATGTCTCTATCTTGATGCCGGCGCCCCAGAAGGGGGGCCAGGCGTTGAGGGCGCGGCGCACCCAGGCCGCATTGTCAAAAAGCCAATCCATGGATCTCATCCGACCAGAGAGTGAAGAAGGTTACATTTTATCAACATTCACCAAACGAGCAAGCCGTCACGAGAATCCTTCCAATTCCACCGGATGGCGCCATCTGCGCTAAAGCCCTTGAATTACTGGGTTTATTTTTAGGTGAGCTACGACCTATAATGACAGGCCAAGCGAGTTCGTGGTTGCCATTCCAGCGGCAGTCAATCAGAATAACCACACCTTCGAGAATGCGAATAAATAGAATATGGCAGACAACAACCAAGCGTTAAAAAAGGCCGGGCTCAAGATCACCTTGCCCCGTGTCAAAATCCTGGAAATCCTGCAACAGCCGGACTGCCAGCACACCAGTGCGGAAGATCTGTACAAACGACTGATCGACCAGGGTGAAGAGATTGGTCTCGCTACCGTATATCGCGTTCTCAACCAGTTTGATGATGCCGGTATTGTTACCCGTCACCACTTCGAAGGGGGCAAGTCGGTGTTCGAACTGGCCACCCAGGAACACCACGACCACCTGGTCTGCCTCGACTGCGGCAAGGTGATCGAGTTCTCCGACGAGGTGATCGAGCAGCGCCAGCGCGATATCGCCCAGCAGCACAACATCCGGCTGACCAATCACAGCCTCTATCTGTACGGCCACTGTGCCGCCGGCGAGTGCAAGCACGAAGATTGACCCGCCCGACAGAGACAATAAAAAAGCCAGCGTGATGCTGGCTTTTTTGCGTCCGTCATTTAGAACCCGTTTAAGCTCTTGCTCTGAGGTCGTGCTCAAGGCTCACCTGCTGCTCAAAACCCTCACGTATCTCTATACGCGCCGGTTCCTGTGCGGCTTCACCTTGCTGACAACCTCTCGTCACGGATCGTAAACAGGCTCCCAGATCAAGAAAGGGCAGGGTCTCCCCTGCCCTCTTCTGTTATCAGGCCTCGGCCTTGCCCCACACGTCGCGCAGGGCCACGGTGCGGTTGAACACCAGATGCTCCGGGCTGGAGAGCTTGTTGTCGGCGCAGAAGTAACCTTCACGCTCGAACTGGTAAGCCTGCTCCGGCTTGGCGTTCTTCAGGGAGGCCTCGACGCGGGCACCCTCGATGATCACCAGGGAGTCTGGGTTCAGGGCCGCTTCGAAGTCCTCTTCGGCGCCCGGGTTAGGCACCTTGAACAGACGGTCGTAGAGGCGCACTTCGGCCGGCAGGGAGTGAGTGGCGCTGACCCAGTGGATCACCCCTTTCACCTTGCGACCATCGGCCGGATCCTTGCCCAGGGTCTCGGGATCGTAAGAGCAGTAGATGCAGGTGACTTTGCCATCGGCATCTTTCTCGACCCGCTCGGCCTTGATGACGTAGGCATTGCGCAGGCGCACTTCCTTGCCCAGCACCAGTCGCTTGAACTGCTTGTTGGCTTCTTCTTTGAAGTCCGCTTCATCGATGAGGATCTCGCGGGTGAAGTTCAGCTCGCGGGTGCCCATCTCGGCGTTGTTCGGGTGGGCCGGGGCAGTCAGCACTTCGTCGGCGGCCAGATTCTCGATCACCACCTTGACCGGGTGCAGTACGGCCATGGCACGCGGGGCATTCTCGTTGAGATCTTCGCGGATGCAGGCTTCCAGCATGCTCATCTCGACGATGTTGTCCTGCTTGGTCACGCCGATGCGCTTGCAGAACTCGCGGATGGAGGCCGGGGTATAGCCACGACGACGCAGACCGGAGACGGTCAGCATGCGCGGATCGTCCCAACCGTCCACGTGCTTCTCGGTCACCAGCAGGTTCAGCTTGCGCTTGGACATGACGGTGTATTCGAGGTTCAGTCGGGAGAACTCGTACTGACGGGGGTGGCAGTCGATGGTGATGTTGTCCAGCACCCAGTCGTACAGGCGACGGTTGTCCTGGAACTCCAGCGTACAGATGGAGTGGGTGATCCCTTCCAGGGCGTCCGAGATGCAGTGAGTGAAGTCATACATCGGGTAGATGCACCACTTGTCACCAGTCTGGTGGTGGTGGGCAAACTTGATGCGATAGATGACGGGATCGCGCATCACCATGAAGGGGGATGCCATGTCGATCTTGGCGCGCAGGCAGGCGGCGCCTTCGGCAAACTCGCCGTTCTTCATCTTCTCGAACAGGGCCAGGTTCTCGGCCACCGAACGATCGCGGAACGGGCTGTTCTTGCCCGGCGCGGTCAGGGTGCCACGGTATTCGCGCATCTGCTCGGCAGAGAGTTCGTCCACGTAGGCCAGGCCCTTCTCGATGAGCTCGATGGCATAGCCGTGCAGCTTGTCGAAATAGTCGGAGGAGTAGCAGATCTCGCCGTTCCACTGGAAGCCGAGCCACTGTACGTCCTGCTTGATGGACTCAACGTACTCGATATCTTCCTTCACCGGGTTGGTGTCGTCAAAACGCAGGTTGCACTGGCCCTGGTAGTCGCGGGCGATGCCGAAGTTCAGGCAGATGGACTTGGCGTGACCGATATGGAGATAACCGTTCGGCTCGGGCGGAAAACGGGTATGCACGCTGCTGTGCTTACCGCTGGCCAGATCTTCATCAATGATCTGACGAATAAAGTTAGTTGGGCTGTTCGCCTGACTCATGGCTCACCTCAAAAATGCGTCACTGGCGGAAGTTGTGCCGGCTGGCACCCTCATACCCCCGCCGTCAAGCCGGATATGATCCCTCATTACGCGCCCTGTCTCAACCTGAATTTGCCCGTTTCGGGGTACTGGCGCCGCAAAACGCCCTGCACTGGTGGCTGGTTTGACTGACTGGCGAAAAAAAGACCCCGCACGAGGCGCAATGCTGTTCACTTAAGCGGAGCCGCATTGCGATTTACCGGAAAACGGGTCTTTGATATCTTCACCGCCCTGGGTCTCGATGGCCTGGGGCGTTTTTCTATGAACATGACGCCTATGCAGCCCCGCAACTCCGCCAACCTCCGTGGCGTATGGGCTGGCGATAACGCGCCCGCCATCACTGCCATCTGGTTCGCGATGAAATGACAGGCAAACTTAAAGCTCACCTCATTGGGCGCTCGCTGATGGGCTACGGCGGCCTGGCTGGCCTCCCGCCTGACCAGATTGTATCCAAGCAGCAATCCCCACAGCTCCTGATAGACCAAGTCCACTTTCTTGCTTCTCAGCGTGATGGCGTTGTGCTGCATCGCGCTTTTGATATCCCGGTATCCCAGCTCGATTTCCCAGCGCTCGTGGTACAGGGTCGCCACCTGAGCTGCGCTGAATCGCGCCACGGGCAGGGAGGTAAAGACCGTTTTCTCCTTGCCTGCCACCTCATAGGTCACTGCGCGAACTTGCCAGTGTGTCGGCAACGCCGGGTTTTTCTTGCGAGCCTGAGGCGAGACCGTCATTTGCAACAGACGGTCACCGTCGCCATAGCGCTCAAGTTCCGTGTATACCAGCCCCTTGCGTTCCGGGATGAGCCAGTGACGGTCGGTGTCTTCGGCCTGAATACGCAGCAACAGGTCGGCACCGAAGAAGCCTTTATCCAGCAGGGTCACTGACTTGTCCGGCAATGAGTGAATGAACTCGCTGGCCAGGGGGATTTCCCCTTTGCGGTACGGGCTGATGGCCGCGTTGGCAATGACATGCGAGCGGACATTCATGAGCGTGACCAACCGCAGCATCGGGTAGGGTGTCTGCCGGTTGGTTGAGGTGTTACCCGAGCCGAAATGTGCTCTGAGTTCAGGCATATCCTGGGTTCGGAACAGGGCCCCATCGATGGCAAAGACCTGTAAACCGTGCCAATGGTCTTCAGGATAACGTTCCCGCCCCCACACATCGGCGCACTGTTTGAACAGCCACTCGAGCGGCTGTTTGCCGAGTCGCTGACGGGCCTGAGACAGGGCACTGTCCGCGAGCAAGGCATCATTGGCCAACCCTTCTGCACAGATGTTGAGGCGCCGAGCGACCTCGGAGATAGGCTCATTGCGGAAAAAGGCCATCCCCACGACGAGCCACAAGACCATATCAGAAGGTAAGCGGCGTCGGCGGATAGTGGCCTTTTCAGACAAGGCGGCAGCGGCAGTAATCCATTCGTCGGGAATATGGTCGGCAAAAATGGCCAGCCGAGCCAGCATGTCGCCAGATGCCTCAACAACATCGTTCAGATCGTTTGCAATAGACATAAAAAAATCCGGAACCAGTGATTGGTTCCGGATTGTCCTACAGCAGAAGGATCGGTCAATGGATCCTTAACTGATCAGCATTGCGCACGAGGCGGGGTTCAAGGTGATGAAAAACAAAAACAGACAATACACACACAACAAAGGCTCACACGCACAGTCAACCTTTCCCAAGCCCGATGGCCATCGCCCTTGGGAAAGGCGGGTCTTGCGACCCACCTTGCGTTATGGATTGAGAGCTATCAGTTCAGCTCGGTGACGCGGCTGGTACGCTTGCCATCGAAGCTGGTGGTACGCAGGTAGACCTTGCCATCCACGGTCGGCTTGGCGGCAGCGTCGTAGGCGCTCCAGCTCTTGCCATCCAGGCTGTACTGGATGGGCAGACCCGGCAGATCCACGTTCGCTTCCAGCACGCCGTTCACCACCTTGGCGCCCGGTACGGAGAGGCGGTATTCCACCCCGGCCTGGTCAAGTTTCGGCAGCACGCGCTGACCCAGCACGTTGGCAAACTGGTTCCACTCCTTGTTCAGGGTGGCCTTGTTGACATGCTTGGTCTCGCCGGAGAACTCGCGACCTTTCACATAGTCCAGCTCGAAGCCACCCTTGTGCCAGGCACGCTCGGCCATGGAGAAGATACGCGGGTAGACCATGTACTCGTACTGAGCGTCGGTACGTACGGTTTCACTCCACTGCTGACCGGAGATCCCCTTGAACTTGACCGGATCCTGGTCACCCTTGGCCACGAAGGCGTTGCCGTCGCGGTCAACCGAGGTCTCGGCGTTCTGCGGCAGGTTTTCCGGGGCGAAGGCGAACACCTTGCGGGTGTCGTTGAAGCGGGTGGCCCAGTAGTAGCCGCGCTCGGCCGGGTGTACCTCGTTCGGGAAGTCGAAGTAGAGGTAATCCGGGTTGGAGAGCACCACGTCATAACCCTTGTGCGCCCACTTCATCGCTTCGTTGAAGCCACCCCAGTAGAGGGTTTCCCAGAAGTTGACCCGGGTCTTGTCGGTGGCAAACACACTGGCATCCGTGGCGTACTTCAGACCATCTTCCCACGCCTGCAGAGTGGAGAAGCCGTGGCCCTTGACCATTTCGCTCACTTCCTTGGCGAAATAGACCGGCAGCTCGGCCACGTCCTTGATCTTGCCATCGTCGATCATCTTCTGGCACATCGGGGATTTGCCGAACGGCTTGTCCTGCTTGCTGGAGTCGACATTGCCCTTCCAGGCGACCAGCTCTTCTTTCTTGGTGACGGCCGGATCCTGGTAACCACCGCCCTGCATGATGTTCTTCGCCTCGTCACCACCGTAGTGCCAGGCGGTCAGCGGCTGGCCGGCGGCCTGATGCATCTGGGCCACTTCGTCCATCACCTTGGCCACGAAGGTAGCGGCGCCCGGCTGGCAGGGGTTGATGAAGGACATCTTGTCGTAGAACTGCACTGAAGTGACGTTGGAGGTATCAGCCGGGTCAGTCAGACGGAACTGGTTGGCTTCGGTCTCTTTACCTTCAGCCATCAGGCGCTTGTAACGCGCTTCCATGGAAACCACGGCGGCACGGGCGTGGGCCGGCATGTTGATCTCGGGGATCACGGTCACGCCGCGGGCCTTGGCATAGCGTACCAGGTCGATGTAGTCGGCCTTGCTGTAGAAACCGGAACCCTGGTTGTCGCTGGTCGGGCCGGAGCCCAGCTGCGGCATCAGGCACTTGGTTTCAGACTCGTCGTGGCAACGCTGGCTACCGACGTCGGTCAGCTCCGGCAGACCCGGGATCTCCAGACGCCAGCCTTCATCGTTGGTCAGCCCCAAGTGCAGCACGTTGAGCTTCATGGCGGACATCTGGTCAACCAGCTTCTTCAGGGTTTCTGGGCTTCTGAAGTGACGGGCCACGTCGGTCTGCATGCCACGGTATTCAAAGCGCGGCGCATCCTCGACATGCATCTGGCTAACCAGCTTGTCGTTGACCCCCAAGAGGGAGATCAGGGACTGGGCCCCCCAGAAGGCGCCTTCGATGTCATGACCCTGCACCACTGTGCCTTTCTGGCCGATGGTCATGTCGTAGCCTTCGGCCTGCTTGAGCTTGCTGCCGAGCTTGATGGTCACTGGGTAGCCGGTGTCGGAGAGGGTAACACCCAGCTTGGTCAGTTGAGCCTTCAGGGCTTCGGCGCGATCGCTCGGCAGGTCCAGGGCATTGAGCTTGATGGTGGAGAAGTCGACCTGCGGGCCGGCCTTGACCACCTGCTTCATCGGGGTCGGCAGGATCTGGTTGTCGACCTTGCCAGCCGGCAGCAAGCTGCTGGTCTGGTTGGCGGCGAAACGGGTTTCGCTGTTCATCAGGATGTTGTTGTCATCCTTGGTGCGCTTCCAGCCATCGGCCGGCATCGGCTTCTCGTAGGTGGTGGCATCGTCGATGTTGCTCATGCTGGCCAGCACTTTCGGCTCGGCCCCTTCGCTGGCGACATACCAGTTCGGCATGATGTCAGATTCGAACAATACCCAGTACTCCACCACCAGCGGCACTTCGACCGTGGCATCCTTGGCAAAGCCCTGGAACTTCTCGGTTGGCGTCAAACGATAAAGGTCGCCGGTCAGGTGGGTGATGGTGAACTGGTCGTTGTCCACCCGCTGGATACGACGGATGGAGGAGACATAGATGCTCCAGTCTTTGGAGGTGACGTCAGCACCGGTATTGGTCAGGTGCAGCTTGGCAACGCCGCAGCTCGCCCACTCGGAGCCCAGCGCCTGGCAGTCGAGGCCGGCGCCGGCACCGTCGTTGGTGACGACTTCGTACTTGACGACGAGGTTGCTGGCGAGGGCGTCGACCACGGCTTGCTTGGCGGCATCGGCTGCCTGTACCTGGCTGACGAAAACGGTAGACATGGCAATGGCTAACAGAGAATGTTTCAAGTTCATAACTGCTGCTCTCATTTGAAGTAAAGGTTGGATTTTCTTGGCTTTTTTTATATGGGGCCCCGAGGCGGGGCCCTTAGTTATGTCAACAATGGACTTAGACTTGAGGCGAGCTTGGCGCCCGATTAACGCAGGGCCTTCATCTCACCGGCGATGATTTCGGCCAATGGGCCCAGAATCACCTGCAGGTTCTGCTCACCGAGCTTGACCACACCGGCCGCGCCCAGGGCTTTGAGCTTGCGCTCGTCAACGATGCTGCGGTCTTTCAGGGTCAGACGCAGACGGGTGATGCAGGCATCGATGGTCACCAGGTTCTCCTGACCGCCCAGCACTTCCAGATACTGGCGTGCCAGTTCGGTACGGTCGGTGGTCTGGGCAGCAGCCGGAGCAGCAGCTTCATCATCTTCACGACCCGGAGTTTTCAGACCCAGTTTGGCAATGACAGCGCGGAATACCACGTAGTAGAGACCGAAGAACACCAGACCTTGCGGGATCAGCATGTACCAGTTGGTCGCCAGCGGGTTGCGGCTGGAGAGCACCATATCCACCAGACCGGCACTGAAACCGAAGCCGGCCATCCAGTGCATGGAAGCAGCGATGAACACGGAAACACCGGTCAGGAAAGCGTGAATGACGTACAGTACCGGTGCCACGAACATGAAGGAGAACTCCAGCGGCTCGGTCACCCCAGTGAAGAAGGAGGCAAAGGCAGCTGCGATCATGATGGATGCAACTTTGTCCTTGTTCTCTTTCTTGGCGGAGTGGTAGATGGCCAGTGCGGCACCCGGCAGACCGAACATCATGATCGGGAAGAAGCCAGCTTGGTACATGCCTACCACGCCTTTCACCTGATCCAGGCTCTTGCCTGCAGCCAGAGCGGCATCGATGGTAGCCTGACCACCCAGGAAGTTAGGGATGTCGTTGATACCGGCCACGTTGAACCAGAACACGGAGTTCAGGGCGTGGTGCAGACCAATCGGGATCAGCAGGCGGTTGAAGAAGGCGTAGATACCGGCGCCGGTGGAGCCCAGGCTGACGATGGATTCACCAAAGCTCACCAGACCACCGTAAATGACCGGCCAAACGGCCATCAGGATGAAGGAGACGACGATCATCACCACGGAGGTTACGATCGGCACCAAACGGCGGCCGGAGAAGAAAGCCAGCGCCTTGTGCAGTTCTACGCTGCTGAAGCGGTTGTAGAGCTCGGCGGCGATGACACCACACAGGATACCGACGAACTGGTTGTTGATCTTGGCAAAGGCTGCCGGAACCTGCTCTACAGGGATGCCTTTAATCATCGCCACAGAACCAGGGCTCAGCAGCGTGGTCACCACCAGGAAACCGACCAGACCGGCCAGCGCGGCAGAACCGTCTTTGTCTTTGGACATACCATAGGCAACACCGACCGCAAACAGCGTGGACATGTTGTCGATCAGTGCTGAACCCGCCTTGATCAGGAAGGCAGCCAGCGCGCTGTCACCACCCCAACCATTCGGGTCAATCCAGTAGCCAACCCCCATCAGGATCGCGGCGGCAGGCAATACCGCTACCGGCACCATCAGGGCACGGCCGATCTTTTGCAAATAACCGAGAATGTTCACGGTTCCTCTCCTTAGTTAATGTTTTTCTAGAAATTAAGTGCTTATCACGTTTGACGCATAAGCCATCAAGGCTTGATTGGCAGTCTAGGGCTTTTATTTCGCTGCGCAAATTAATAAACCTATAATCGTGATCATTATCACCCAAACGAGATAAAGGTGGCGGATAGATGTGGCTTAGTTCGCAATCTTTATTTACGCTATAAAACAACTTGAATCCGTCCCAGTCTATTTGCCGCCGACATCCCGGCAGCAACCCGTACAGAGGTATCTACAATGCGCCTGATCCCGTTGAAATCTGCCAGCCAAGTGGGCCTGTGGTCTGCCCGTTACATCGTTGACCGTATCAATGGGTTCAAACCCACTGCCGAGCGCCCCTTCGTACTGGGTCTGCCCACTGGCGGCACCCCGCTCAACACTTACAAGCGCCTGATTGAACTGCATAAAGCCGGTGAAGTGAGCTTCCAGAACGTGGTCACCTTCAACATGGACGAATACGTCGGCCTGCCGGAAGATCACCCGGAGAGCTACCACAGCTTCATGCACAACAACTTCTTCAGCCACATCGACATTCGCCCCGAGAACATCAACATCCTCAACGGCAACGCGCCGGATCTGGTGGCCGAGTGCAAGCGCTACGAAGAGAAGATCAAGTCCTACGGCAAGATCCACCTGTTCATGGGCGGTGTCGGCAACGACGGCCACATCGCGTTCAACGAGCCGGCCTCATCCCTCTCCTCCCGCACCCGGGTCAAGACCCTGACCGAAGACACCCGCATCGCCAACTCCCGCTTCTTTGGCGGCGACATGGAGCAGGTGCCCAAGCTGGCGCTGACCGTGGGTGTCGGCACCCTGATGGATGCCGAGGAGATCATGATCCTGGTGACCGGTCACGGCAAGGCCCAGGCCCTGCAGGCCGCGGTGGAGGGCAGCGTCAACCACATGTGGACCATCTCCACCCTGCAGCTCCACCCGAAGGGAATGATGGTGTGTGACGAGCCCTCCACCATGGAGCTCAAGGTCAAGACGGTGCGTTACTTCCAGCAGCTCGAAGCCGCCAACATCGGCCGTCTGTAAGGAGTCACCATGTACGCATTGACCAACTGCACCCTCTACACCGGCAGCTGCGTGCTGACCGGTTACGGGGTGGTCATCGAGGGCGACAAGATTGTCGCCATCTCCCGCCTGGCCGAACTGCCGACCGGCATCGAACGCATTGATCTCAAGGGTGCCAACCTGAGCGCCGGTTTCATCGACGTCCAGCTCAACGGCTGTGGCGGCGTCATGTTCAACGGCCACATCACCACCCAGACCCTGGCGACCATGCAGGCCGCCAACCTGAAATCCGGTACCACCAGCTTCCTGCCGACCCTGATCACCAGTCCGGACGCAGACATGAAGCAGGCCGTCGCCGTCACCCGCGACTACATGGCGGCGCACCCCAACGAAGTACTGGGCGTCCATCTGGAAGGGCCCTACACCAACCTCAAGCGCAAGGGGATCCACCCGGCCGAGCAGATCCGCCAGCCCGCCGACGAGATGATCGACTTCTTCTGCGCTAACGCGGATGCCATCGCCAAGATCACCCTGGCGCCGGAGCGCAACAAGCCGGAGCACATCCGCCGGCTGGTGGAGGCCGGTATTCTGGTCTCCGCGGGCCATACCGCCGCCAACTATGACCAGGCCATGGCCGGGTTTGACAACGGCATCCGCTTTGCCACCCACCTCTACAACGCCATGACTCCGACCGTGAACGGCCGCGAGCCGGGCGTGGTCGGTGCCATCTACGATCGCAAGGATGTCTACGCCGGCGTCATCGTCGACGGGCATCACGTGCACTGGGCCAACGTGCGCCTCGCGCACAAGATGCTGGGAGAGCGACTGGTGCTGGTCACCGACGCGACCGCACCGGCAGGGGCACCGGAAGGCTTTGAGAAGTTTGATTTTTGTGGCGCAACCGTCTATTTCCGCGATGGTCAGTGCGTCGACGAGAATGGTACACTCGGCGGCTCTGCCCTCACCATGATTGAAGGGGTGGAGAATCTGGTCAAACAGGTCGGATTACCGCTCGATGAAGCACTGAGAATGGCCACCCTTTACCCTGCTCGCGCCATTGGATGGGACTCACGTCTCGGTAGTATCCAGGTCGGAAAAATAGCCAACCTGACTGTCTTTGATCAGGCCTTCACGGTCTGCGGGACCGTGGTTAACGGACACTACACAACACAGTGACACTATGACTGGCGGACAAATAGCAAACGTAGATCTTATCAAGCAGGTCAACAGTGCAGCCGTGTATCGGCTCATCGACCTGCAGGGGCCCATCTCGCGGGTCAAAATTGCCGAGTTGAGTCAGCTGGCCCCGGCCAGCGTGACCAAGATTACCCGGCAACTGATCGAGCATGGCCTGATCAAGGAGACCTCGCCGCAAGCCTCCACCGGCGGACGGCGCGCCATCTCACTGACCACCATCAAGCATCGCTTCCAGTTTGTGTCCGCCAAGCTCGGCCGCGGCTACCTGCAGCTCGCCCTGTATGACCTCGACGGCAAGGAGCTCGATCAGCACATCACCCAGGTGACCGAGATCGAGCAACAGCCGGTGGTCGACATGCTGCTGCGGGAGATCGGTGCCTTCATCGACTCCCAGCAGGATCGCAGCCGCAACCTCATCAGCATCGCGCTGACCATGCCGGGTCTGGTCAATCCGGAATCCGGCATGGTCATCTACACCCCCAAGTACCAGATCCGCAATCTGGCGCTGGCCAAGCTTCTGGAAAACCACTTCAACCTGCCCTGTTACGTGGGCAACGATACCCGCTCGCTGGCGCTGGCCGAACACTTCTTCGGCGAGTCCCGCGACTGCATGGACTCCATCCTGGTGAGCGTCCACCAGGGGGCGGGTTCTGGCATCATCACCAAGGGCAAGGTGTTCCTCGGTCAGAACCGCAACGTCGGCGAGATCGGCCACATCCAGGTCGAGCCGCTCGGCAAGCGCTGCCACTGCGGCAACTTCGGTTGCCTGGAGACCATCGCCTCCAACGAGGCCATCGTTGACAAGGTGAAGGAGCTCATCAGCCGCGGCCACCTGAGCTCGCTGCAGGAGAAGCACATCACCATCCAGGAGGTGTGCAAGGCGGCCATGGCCGGTGACGAGCTGGCCCGCAGCGTCATTGAGAACGTGGGTGAGCATCTGGGACGGGCGGTGGCCATCACGGTCAACCTGTTCAACCCGCAGAAGGTGCTGATCGCGGGCGAAATCACCGCCGCCGAAGAGATCCTGTTCCCGGCCATCCGCCGCTGCGTGGAGCACCAGTCGCTGCCAAGCTTCCATCGTGGCCTGCCCATCGTGAAGGCACGCTTCCAGAATCAGCCCACCGTCGGCGGTTTCGCGCTGGTGAAGCGGGCCCTGCTGGAAGGGGACCTGCTGCAGATCATCATGGAGCAGAAGTAAGGCTGAGGCCTTGCGAAATAAAAAACGGCAGCCAGTGGCTGCCGTTTTTATTGATAGATTCTTCAAGCGTAGGTTCGATTAGCCGCATAGCGGCGTAATAGGACGCGGTGATTCACCCTGCCCGGCACGGTTTGAACAGATCCAGCGCTCCGTCATACACCTGGGTCTGTACATCCATGATGCCGAGCATGGAGTGGAACAGATTGTCGTGGGAGAAGCGCTTGCTGACCGCCTCCTGCTGCAGACAGGTCATATCCAGCTGGCGATCGGCCTGCAACTGGGGAGAGAACCAGGTCATCAGCGGCACCCGGGTCTGATCGTCCGGCGCGAACTTGTAGGGGGTGCCGTGCAGGTAGAGCCCCATGGCCCCTAGAGATTCGCCGTGATCCGACAGATAGACCAGCCCCACGTTGTAATCCTGCTCCAGCGTCTTGAGCTTGTCGATGAGACGGGCCACCACCTTGTCGGTGTAACGGATGGTGTTGTCATAGGTGTTGACCAGCTCTTCATTGGTGCAGTTTTCGATGTCGCTGCGCGGGCAGTCCGGCACGAAGGTCCGCTCACTGGCGGGATAGCGGCGATAGTAGGTCGGGCCGTGGCTGCCCATCAGGTGGAAGGCCACCAGCTTGTTGCCCTTCATCTGCGCGATCTGCCGATCCAGCCCCTCCAGCATCACCTCGTCGTAGCAGGAACCCTTCTGGCAGTACTGGGGAAAATCCTTGGCCTCGATCTCGATGGTGGGCACGTTCTTGCACACCCCCTTGCAGCCGCCGTCGTTCTCCTTCCACAGCACGGAGACGCCGGCGTGCTGCAGCACATCCAGCATGCCGTCGCGGGACTGGGCCAGGATGTCGTCATAGCCGCGCCGCGTCAGGTTGGAGAACATGCAGGGCACCGAGACCGCGGTGGCGGTGCCGCAGGAGCGCACGTTGCGAAACGAGACCATGCCCGATTCCCGCGCGGTGAAGCTGTTGGTGGCCTTGCCGTAACCGTTGAGGGAGTAGTTCTGGCTGCGCGCCGTCTCCCCCACCACCAGAAACATCAGGGTCGGCTTGCCGCCCTGCCCTACCACCCTGGCATCCGTGCCCAACGGCTGATACGGGATCGGAGTGGCAAACAGGATGTCGGTGGCGTAGCGATAGAGGCCATGCACATAGTTGGCGGGCACTATCTCCTTGCCGAGGGACTTGTTGTTGCGCCCGACCGAGGCGTAATCCTGGTAATAGAGCGCCGCCACCCCCACCAGAAACAGCAGCGACAGGGCGATGGAGCCAAGCCGCAGGCCCAGCCCCTTATACCAGGGACGGGGATACTCTATCTTCACCCACAGCAGGGCCAACACCGGCAGCAGGCCGGTCAGCACGAACCAGAGCAGGATGGAGGCATTGAAGTAGGAGGTCGCCTCCCCCGCGTTGGTCTCGACTATGTTCTGCACCATGCTCACGTCGAAGATGACGCCGTACTTGAGCATGGCGTAGCTAACCACGGATCCCATCAGGATCAGCAGCACGAAGAAGGGCTTGAGCAGATAGCGAAAGGTAAAGGGCAGGAACACCGCGTTGAGCGCGGCCAGCAGCACGAAGGGGATCGAGAGGGCAAAGCCCGTCTTGACGTGTTCCAGCTTGGTGAGAATGGTGTAAAAGTGCAGGAAAATGGGCCAGTTGAATACCAGTGCAAACAACAGCACCAGCAACAGATTCACCTTCATCACACCCAGGGTGATGCGCATAACGATACTCCGACAAACCAGGCAGGACAGGGGCCACACAGGGCACCTCTTGTTGCAGTCTCGCTTGCCGATCCCTCCTCCCGAGGTGATGGCGGCAAGGGGCAGCGAGGCCCGGACACGGCAGGCAGCTTAAAAAGCCAACCTTAAGGGAAAATTAAGGCGGGCAATGCCATGGCCGGCACAGCCTTCAGGTGTCAGGCCATCACAAGAAACGGCAGCCGAGGCTGCCGTTTTAGCGGGGGCGAACAGAGCGTTGCCCCCTGGGTGTTCACGAACCGGATTACAGGGTCGCGGCGACTTCGTCGGAGATGGAGCCGTTGTGGTACACCTCCTGCACGTCGTCCAGATCTTCCAGCATGTCGATGAGGCGCATCAGCTTGGGCGCGGTCTCGGCATCCAGCTCGGCTTCGGTGGACGGGATCATGGTCACTTCGGCGCTCTGGGGCTTGAAGCCGGCGGCTTCCAGACCATCGAGCACGGTGCCGAAATCGTTCGGGGTGGTATACACCTCGATGGAGCCATCCTCTTCGGTCACCACGTCGTCGGCACCGGCTTCCAGGGCGGCATCCATCAGGGCATCTTCATCGACGCCCACGAAGGTCAGCAGCCCTTTCTTGCTGAACAGATAGGCAACAGAGCCATCGGTGCCCAGGTTGCCACCGCACTTGCTGAAGGCGTGACGCACTTCGGCAACGGTACGGTTGCGGTTGTCGGTCAGGCACTCCACCATGACGGCAGAGCCGGCCGGGCCGTAACCTTCGTACACGATGGTCTCGAGCTGTTCGCCATCGCCACCGCCGGCGCCACGCTGGATGGCACGGTTGATGGTGTCGCGGGTCATGTTGCCGGTCAGGGCAGCCGCCACCGCCGCACGCAGGCGCGGGTTGTTGGCAGGATCGGCATCACCCAGACGCGCGGAGGTGGTGATTTCGCGGATCAGCTTGGTGAAGATCTTGCCGCGCTTGGCGTCTTGCGCCGCCTTGCGGTGTTTGATGTTGGCCCATTTACTGTGACCTGCCATAGGGACTCTCCGTTATTTTTGAATTTCAGTAACACTGGTCATGACTAATGCAAGGGAAAGGCCGCATTGCTGCGGCCTTTGCTGCCGGTAACGGCTTATTCATCACCCTTGACGGTGGTCGCAATCGCCAGCTCGCCCAGTTGGGCGGCGTTGGCAAAGCTGGGGGCGTCCGTCATCAGACAGGCGGCCGCCGTGGTTTTTGGGAAGGCAATCACGTCCCGGATGTTTTCAGTACCGGTCAGCAGCATGCTCAGACGGTCCAGGCCGAAGGCCAGGCCGGCGTGCGGCGGGGTACCGTACTTCAGGGCGTCCAGCAGGAAGCCGAACTTCAGACGCTGCTCGGCCGGGGTAATACCCAGGATGTCGAACACGGTGGCCTGCATCTCGCTGTTGTGGATACGGACAGAACCGCCACCCACTTCGTAGCCGTTGATCACCATGTCGTAAGCGTTGGCGTAAGCGCCTACCGGGTTGGCTTTCAGCTGCTCCGGGCTCAGGCCGCTTGGCGCAGTGAACGGGTGGTGCATGGCAGCCAGACCGCCTTCGCCATCCTCTTCGAACATCGGGAAGTCGATGACCCACAGCGGCTTCCAGCTGTTCTCCAGCAGGCCCAGATCCCGGCCCACTTTCAGACGCAGGGCGCCCATGGCATCACACACCACTTTCTTGGAGTCGGCACCAAAGAAGATGATGTCGCCGTCGGCTGCGCCGGTGCGGGCCAGGATCTCGCGCACGATGGCGTCGGAGAGGAACTTGGCCACCGGGGACTGTACCCCTTCGATGCCGTTGGCCGCTTCGTTGACCTTCATCCAGGCCAGGCCCTTGGCACCATAGATGCCGACAAACTTGGTGTACTCGTCGATCTGCTTGCGAGACAGCTCCGCGCCGCCCGGTACTTTCAGGGCAGCCACGCGGCCTTTCGGATCGTTGGCTGGGCCGGCGAACACGGCGAACTCGACCGAGGTCAGCAGATCTGCCACATCGACCAGCTCCATCGGCAGACGCAGGTCCGGCTTGTCGGAGCCGTAGCGACGCATGGCTTCGTCGAAGGTCATGATCGGGAAGTCGCCCAGATCCACGTTCAGGATGTGCAGCCACAGTTTGCGGATCATCTCTTCCATGATTTCACGCACCTGCGGCGCGGTCATGAAGGAGGTCTCCACGTCGATCTGGGTGAATTCCGGCTGGCGGTCGGCACGCAGGTCTTCGTCGCGGAAGCACTTGACGATCTGGTAGTAGCGATCGAAGCCGGACATCATCAGCAACTGCTTGAACAGCTGCGGGGATTGCGGCAGGGCGTAGAACTTGCCCTTGTGCACACGGCTCGGCACCAGGTAGTCGCGGGCCCCTTCCGGGGTGGCTTTGGTCAGCATCGGGGTCTCGATGTCGAGGAAGCCGTGCTCGTCCATGAAGCGGCGCACGAAGGCACTGGCCTTGGCACGGGTCTTCAGGTACTTGGCCATCTCGGGGCGACGCAGGTCCAGGTAGCGATACTTGAGGCTCACCTCTTCGCTGTTGACCTGGTTGAAGTCCAGCGGCAGCGGCTCGGCACGGTTGATGATGGTCAGCTCGTGGGCAAACACCTCGATGGCACCGGTGGCCATGTCGCTGTTGCGCTGGGAGTCGGGACGGGTGCGCACCACGCCGGAGACCTGAATGCAGAATTCGCCGCGCAGTTCGGAGGCCAGGGCAAAGGCGTCCGGTTTGTCCGGATCGAAGAACACCTGCACGATCCCTTCCCGGTCGCGCATGTCGATAAAGATGAGGCCGCCCAGATCGCGACGACGATGGACCCAACCGCACAATGTAATGGTCTGCCCTGCATGGGCCTCATTGACCTGTCCGCAATAGATAGAGCGCATGGACTTCTTCCTTCGAATTTGTAGAGAGACGGTTAACCTGGGTCGCCGGGCACGACTGGCAAGCACCGTCTGTCTCACAGCTGGCCAGATCCTGTTCTTGCCCGGTTTGAAATCTGTCTCGTACCGTCCGACCGCCGGGATCGGACACCTGCCGCCGATATCGGCTCGACCAGAGGCGGCTGGCAAGCGGCCGGGGTGTCGGGCGGAGGGCATCGGCAAGCGATTGTTGTTTGGCCGCATCATGGCCGCTGCCGTCGTCACAATATGCGTACAGCGGCGTGAGTCACAACAAATTGGCAAACAAAAGGGCTGGCATTATAGAGGAAAACCCCCATTTGGGTAAAATGGCCAGCAGCCTCCTTTGCCCTGTTTTTTACATCCCGGGGCAAAAAAGGGGGGTAAAACGAGATAAACCCGCAGACAGGATCCCTCATGAGCCTCTTTTTGGGCCTGCCACAATGGTCTCACCCGGCCTGGCCAGGTCACTTGCTGGGCGTGGGCGCCAAGCCCGCCGAGCACCTCGCCCACTATGCCCGGGTCTTCAACACGGTGGAAGGCAATACCACCTTCTACGCCTCGCCGACCCCCGACACGGTCCGGCGCTGGGCCGATGCGGTGCCCGCCCACTTTCGCTTCAGCTTCAAGTTTCCGCAAACCATCAGCCACCAGAGCGATCTGGTGAGCGCTGACAAGCAAGTGAGCGACTTTATCCGCCTGCTGGAGCCCTTGCACGACAAGCTGGGGCTGCTCAAGCTGCAGCTGCCCGCCCGCTTCGGCCCACAGGGACTGCCCCGTCTGGCGGCCTTTTTCGAGCGGCTGCCACCGGCGTTTCGCTATGCCCTCGAGGTGCGCCACCCCGATTTCTTCGCCAAGGGCGAGGCGGAGCGGCAGTTGAACCGGCTGCTGATGGAGAAGGGCATCAACCGCATCATGCTCGACAGCCGGCCGCTGTTCTCGGTGCCGGCCACCACGGCAGCCATGATCGATGCCCAGGGCAAGAAGCCGAGGCTGCCGGTGCACCTGCTGGCCACCGCCAATGCTCCCGTGGTGCGGCTCATCGGCCTGCCGGATCCGGCCGCCAACCACCCCTTCCTGCCAGGCTGGCTCCCCCACTGGCGCCAGTGGCTGGCGGAGGGAAAAGATCTCTACCTCTTTATACATACGTCCGACAACGCCCAGTCCCCCGAGCTGGCCCGTCAGGTTGCCCGCCTGCTGGGGGAGGAGATGGCCCCCTGGCCGGGGGAAAACGATCGCGCGCAGCAGGGCGTGCTGCCCTTTTAGTCAGCCGCCTCGCCCCGTCTTCCCCGCCGCGAAAAAAAGCCGTTTTTTTGGGTTCATCGCGGCTTTCCGGGGAAGGCCGCCTTGATTTTCAGAAAAAAGTATTCTGAGTCCCTAAATCCATATGCCATACGCTTTATCACTTTGATCTTGTTGTTCACCCCTTCCAGCACACTCGTGTGCATCGGGTAGTTTGCACTCGCCAGGATCCCCCGCATATATTTCGATAAATTTCGACCAAATCGTTGCAGCGGCGCTAGCCCGCTTTCCTTCACCTGCCGCATCCAGCTCCGCCATCGTCGCCATCCTTCCCACACGCTCGGCGCATACCAGATGCCCTTCAACGCCTCTTTCAGCACGTACACCATCGCCAGCGGTTGATTCGCCGCCAACAGCTCCTGCAACTTCACATCCTGTTTTTCACTCAGCTTCGCCCGATTACGTAGCAGCAACCAACGCGCACTTTTGACCACTTTTCGCGCCGGTTTATCGCTTTTCAGTGCATTCGCCTGCTCCACTCGCACCCGGTCCACCACCTCTCGGCCATAGCGAGCCACCACGTGGAACAGGTCGTAGACCACCTCCGCCTGCGGGCAGTGTTGCTTCACCTCCAGGTCGAACGCCGTGTTCATGTCCATCGCCACCGCCTCAATCTGCTGGCATCGCTCGCCGAGCTGCTCGAAGAAGGGACGGATAGCGGCCCGGCTGTTGCCGTGCCCCACCCACAGGACGCGGGTTCGCTCGGCATCCATGATCACGGTGGCATAGCGGTGTCCCTTGTGCAGGGCAAACTCATCCATCACCAGCCGCCGCACCTCCCCAAGTTCGATGGTGCCCACACTGGTCTGCAAACGGCGCTTGTCGATCTCCTTGATGGTGTGCCAACCGACCCCGGTGAGCTGGCTGACATGGCGGATGGGGAGGTACTGAACGAGCGCTTCAATCCAGCACTGCATGCGCCGGGTGAGGCGGGAGCCAGAGGGGAGCCAGTCGATATGTTCACTGACGCGACCACAGCGCAGACAGTCGACGCGGCGAACAGGCAGTTGTAACCAGACTTGTCGGTCAAATAGGTCTCGCTCACGCACCCGGCGGATACGTTGGTCGTGGATCAATGGCGTGGGTTGCAGGCATCGGCGACAACGGGGCAACAGGTCGGCGCGAGGCTCAAGGGTAAACAGGGTGTGATGGTTGGCAGAAAGCGCTTGGGCGATGACGGTATAACCTGGCCAGAAGGAGGCAATATCAATATGATGCACGGCGACAGCAGGGTGATGGTGGTGGTGTGTTTGGAGACAGCCAGTTTACCAGCACCCTGTCTGTCAACTTCCACTTCCCCAAGATCCCGCGAAGAACCTTTTTTTGTGGCTGGACGAGGCTTGGCGTCAAGACAAACGCCGACCTTTCCTCTACACTAGCGCCCCAAGTAAGGACCCGGACCGCCAGCCCAGTACAATCCGTTGCTGGCAGGCGTTCGGCGCCATAAACAGGGCCCTGACGCCAGTGCGCTGCAACTCGTTGCCGCAGATGGTGCCGCCCTCAGAAAGGACCAGGATGATGGTCCATTGCGAACGGAACCGGCCCGATGGATCTCAAGGCCCGCCACCCCGTTCGTGAACCGGTGACGACCCGGCCCGGACCGGTGTCACCCAACGATTCAATTGAACAAAACAGTCGGTTCGCGCACCGGCTGTCAGGTTGCGCCAGCATGCATACCAAAGATCAGATTTTTGCCGCCCCTATCGCTCGATTGGGGGATTTTTGCTTTGACGAACAGGTCGTCGATGTCTTTCCCGACATGATCCAGCGCTCGGTGCCGGGTTACAGCAACATCATCTCCGCCATCGGCATGATGGCCGCCCGTTACGCCCAGCCCCAGAGCCGGCTCTACGACCTCGGCTGTTCGCTCGGCGCCGCCACCCAGGCGATGCGTCGCCACGTCACCCAGCCCGGCTGCCACATCACGGCGGTGGATCTCTCCCACCCCATGATCGAGCGCGCCCGCGCCCACCTCTCCGGCTTCAAGTCCGAGGTGCCGGTGGAGCTGGTGGAGGCGGACATCTGCGACATCGCCATCGAGAACGCCTCCGTGGTGGTGCTCAACTTCACCCTGCAGTTCGTCGAGCCCGAGAAGCGGGCCGCCCTGATCCAGCGCATCTTTGATGGGCTGCGCCCGGGCGGGATCCTGATCCTGAGCGAAAAATTCCGCTTCGAAGATGCACCGGTCAACGAGCTGCTCATCGACCTGCACCTCGACTTCAAGCGCGCCAACGGTTACAGCGAGCTGGAGATCAGCCAGAAGCGCACCGCCCTTGAGAACGTGATGCGCACCGACAGCCTGCCGGTGCATCAGGCCCGCCTGCGAGACGCCGGCTTCGCCCATCAGGATCTCTGGTTCCAGTGCTTCAACTTCGGCTCCATGATTGCCATCAAATCGAGCGAGCCTGCCCAGCCATGATCGACTTTGCCAACTTCTATCAGCTGATCGCCAAGAATCGGCTGAGCCACTGGCTGCATACCCTGCCCGCCCAGCTGCACACCTGGCAGCACGACAACCAGCACGGTGATCTGCCGCGCTGGAACCGCGCCCTCAACAAGCTGCCGCAGGTGGACCCCGGCCACATCGAGCTGCACAGCCGGGTCGAAATCGGCTCGGCCGAGAGCCTTGGCGAAGGGGAGCGCAAGAAGGTGGAGAGCCTGCTGCGCCACTTCATGCCCTGGCGCAAGGGGCCGTTCACGGTACACGGCATCCACATCGACACCGAATGGCGCTCCGACTGGAAGTGGGATCGGGTACTGCCCCACATCAGCCCGCTTGCCGGTCGCTACGTGCTGGACGTGGGCTGCGGCAGCGGCTACCACCTCTGGCGCATGGTGGGCGAAGGGGCGAAACTGGCGGTCGGCATCGACCCGAGCCCGCTGTTCCTCTGCCAGTTCGAGGCCATCCGCCACTTCGCCGGCAACGACCAGCGTGCCCACCTGCTGCCGCTCGGCATTCAGGAGCTGCCGGAGCTGCGGGCGTTTGACACCGTCTTCTCCATGGGGGTGCTCTATCACCGCAAGTCCCCTATCGAACACATCGAACAACTGCGCAACCAGTTGAAAGACGACGGCGAGCTGGTGCTCGAGACGCTGGTGATCGACGGCGACGTCAACGACGTGCTGGTGCCCACCGATCGCTACGGCAAGATGCGCAACGTCTGGTTCATCCCCTCCAGCGCGGCCCTCAAGCTGTGGGTCGAGCGCTGCGGATTTACCGATGTGCGGATTGTCGACGAGAATATGACCAGCACCGACGAACAGCGTCGTACCGACTGGATGATTAATGAATCCCTGAGTGATTATCTGGATCCAACCAATCCCGCACTCACGGTAGAAGGACACCCGGCACCGAAACGTGCCGTACTGATTGCCAGAAAGGCCAAAGACTAGCCGATGGCGGCTGTGGAAGTTACACTGACCCAATTCCAGGAAGCACAGTTAAATGAATGACATGAAAAGCAAATTAAAAGGAATGACCCTGCTCTCCCTGCTCAGTCTCGGCGGGTGTGTCAGTATGGAGAAAGCGCCCCCGGTACCTACCTTGACGCTGGCCGAGCTTCGCAACGAGATCAATCTGAGCGAGCAGCGCCTGCAAACATCCATGGAACAGCAACAGAAGCAGTATGTGCAGCAACAGCACCTGCTGGTTCAGCTCAACACTGATGTCAACAACATGAAAGAGTCCGTGAACAAAGTCGGCAGCAAGCTCGAATCCCTGCCGCCCGAGCCGCCCAAGCCCATGGCGATCCCGACCGAGAAGTGCCAGGCCCCGAGCCAGGGCCACACCGTCGACGGCAAGCTGCTGGTCGGCGAGGCGGAGTGGATCTGGGTTGACGCGGCCAATGACGCCTTCCAGGCGCGGGTCGATACCGGTGCTACCACCTCCTCCATCAGCGCCCAGGACATCACCATCTTCGAGCGCAACGGCAAGAACTGGGTGCGTTTCTTCCTGAGCCATCAGGAGATGGACGACAAGATCCAGATTGAAGCGCCGCTGGTGCGCCATGTGCGGGTGCGTCAGGCCTCCGCCGACGATCTCGACCGCCGTCCGGTGGTGCGCCTTGCTGTGCGCATCGGCGACATGACCGAGAAGGCCGAATTTACCCTGAAGGACCGCAGCGACATGGCCTTCCCCGTGCTGCTCGGCCGTGAGTTTTTGAAAGACATCGCCGTGGTTGATGTGGCCCGCGAATATATCCAACCCAAACCCAAGCTCAAGGATGTGAAATAATCCATGGTTTCCCGTAAGCCGTTCTATTTGCTGGTAGCCCTGCTGTACATTGTCGGCCTGGGGATGACGTTCTATCACCACATCGCGCTGGACGTACCGCTCACGCCGGGTGAAAAACGCCAGATCTGGTCCATCGAAGCCAAGCTGGAGTTCGAGGCCACCGGCGAGCCGGTGATCGCCTCCCTGGCCATTCCGGGCACCCAGCCCGGTTTCACCCTGATGAACGAGAACGCCGCGAGCCCGGGCTACGGTCTCTCCTTCGTCGAGAAGGATGGCGATGCCCGCGCCGAGTGGTCCATTCGCAGCGCCTCCGGCCGTCAGGAGCTCTATTACCGCGTCGACATGATGGCCGATGCCCATGCCAAACCGGCCGCCAACCCGCTGCCGCCGGCCATCGAGAAGCAGATCGAGAGCGAGCCCTACGCCACCGCCATGAAGCAGATCCTGGAACGTGCCCAGGAGCGCTCCGCCGACGGCTACACCCTGACGCGCGAGATCATCAAGGAGATCGAGAAGCAGGAGCAGAACGCCGAGCTGCTGAAGAAGCACAAGAGCCGTGCCAACCTGATCGCCGAGCTGCTCAACAACGCCGACGTGCCGACCCGTGTCGTGCACGCGCTGAGCCTGGAAGATGGCCGCCGTCGT
This sequence comes from Aeromonas sp. FL131, assembly GCF_049860615.1. Lineage (NCBI taxonomy): Bacteria > Pseudomonadati > Pseudomonadota > Gammaproteobacteria > Aeromonadales > Aeromonadaceae > Aeromonas > Aeromonas sp. FL131. The sequence goes on along the minus strand of NZ_CP187595.1, from coordinate 1,012,433 downwards.
CAGGAGCTGGTGGATTACCTGCAGGTGTTCAACAGCCCGACCGACTACAAGCTGTTCAACCCGCAGACCGGTGAACAGGGCCGCCCTGCCAACCTGCTGCTGTGGGAATACAACTCCGGCGCCCTGCTGGACGTGACCGGTGGTCACAACTCCCGCGTCAGCTTCTCGATGATCGAGCAGGAGCAGCCGGTCAGCGTGGCGCTGGCCCAGAAATTTGAAAAATCGGAGATGATGAACTTCTCCATCCACAGCCTGCCGCTGGAAGAGCAGACCCTGTTCAAGGGCTTGCTGCTGATCCCGATCGGCGTGCTGATGGTGGTGTTCCTGCGGGTATTGGTGGGGATCAAGACCTCGGGCACCTTCATGCCGGTGCTGATCGCGGTCGCCTTTATCCAGACCTCCCTGGTCACCGGTCTCATCGGTTTCCTGCTGATCGTCGGCACCGGCCTGGTGATCCGCTCCTACCTGTCGCGGCTCAACCTGCTGCTGGTCGCCCGAATATCGGCCATCATCATCATGGTGATCTCGATGATCGGTATCTTCTCCGCGTTTGCCTTCAAGCTGGGGCTGACCGACGGCATGAAGATCACCTTCTTCCCGATGATCATCCTCTCCTGGACCATCGAGCGGATGTCCATCCTGTGGGAAGAAGAGGGTCCGAAAGAGGTGTTCCGCCAGGGTGGCGGCTCTCTGCTGGTGGCCGTCATCGCCTATCTGGCCATGGATAACGAACTGATCCGTCACCTCACCTTCAACTTCCTCGGCCTGCAGCTGGTGCTGATGGCGACCGTGCTGTTGATGGGCAACTACACCGGCTACAAGCTGAGCGAACTCAAGCGCTTCAAGCCGCTGGTGGACGAGATCAAATCGGGTGCCACTCCGGGTAAGGACAAGTAACAGATGTGGTTCTGGGAAAAGTACACCACCCCGTGGAGCCTGTCCCAATCAGGCATCCTCGGCATGAACAAGCGCAACCACTCCTACATCAGCCGCTACAATCCGCGCAGCCTATATCCGCTGGTGGATGACAAGCTGCAGACCAAGCGCATCGCGCTGGATGCCGGCGTCACGGTACCGGAACTGATCGGTACCATTCGTGCCCAGCACGACGTGAGCCGCATCACCGAGCTGGTGAAGGATTGGCCGGGCTTCTGCATCAAGCCGGCCCGCGGCTCCGGCGGCAAGGGGATCCTGGTGATCCTGCGCCAGGAAGAGGGCCTGTTCTACAAGCCCAACGGCAGCGCCTCCAACGGGCAGGATCTGGAGCGCCATGTCTCCAACATCCTGGCCGGGCTCTATTCACTGGGCGGCAAACCCGACGTGGCGCTGGTGGAAGGCCTCATCAACTTCGATGACGTGTTCGACGGCTACTCGTTCGAAGGGGTCCCCGATGCCCGGGTGATCATCTTCAAGGGCTTCCCGGTCATGGCCATGATGCGCCTCTCCACCGCTGCGTCCGACGGCAAGGCGAACCTGCACCAGGGCGCCGTGGGGGTGGGTCTGTGCCTGCGTACCGGCCGTGCGCTGCGGGCGGTGCAGTTCGGCAATCCGCTGCGCCACCACCCGGACACCGGCCTCGATCTCTATGAGCTCAAGGTGCCCCACTGGGACACCCTGCTGACCCTGGCGGCCTCCTGCTACGAGATGTCGGGCCTCGGCTACATCGGCACCGACATGGTGCTGGACAAGTTCCGCGGCCCCATGCTACTGGAGCTCAACGCCCGTCCGGGCCTCGCCATCCAGATCGCCAACGGCCGTGGTCTGGTGCCCAACCTCAAGACCATCGAGAAGCTGGGCCAGGTGAAGATGAACGTGGAGCAGCGGGTCAACTTCGCCAAAGATCACTTCGGTATCTTTGACGAGTAGTCCGGACACCCATGACAAAAGCGCGCCAAAGGGCGCGCTTTTTTATGCCTGTCGTTTATCGGCACGTAGCCGGCAACCACAATCCTGCTGAGCATGGGTTTCTGGACAAAGGTTGCTGAAACAAGGGTTGCTGGCCAACGTTGCGAAACGAGAGTGCCGAATCACGGCCATAAAAAAACCGATGCCTGGGCATCGGTTTTTCACTATCCGGTTTGCCGACCCGATTACAGGGAAGCAGCGTTCTCGGACAGGTATTTGGCAACGCCGTCCGGAGAGGCGGTCATGCCTTTTTTGCCTTTCTCCCACTGAGCCGGGCACACTTCGCCGTGCTCTTCGTGGAACTGCAGGGCGTCGACCATGCGCAGCATCTCGTCGATGTTGCGGCCCAGCGGCAGATCGTTGACAACCTGGTGACGAACGACACCGTTCTTGTCGATCAGGAAGGAGCCACGGAATGCCACGCCGGCTTCCGGGTGCTCGACGTCATAGGCTTTGCAGATCTCGTGCTTGATGTCGGCAACCAGCGGGTACTTGACCGGGCCGATGCCGCCGTCTTCGATCTTGGTGTTGCGCCAGGCGTTGTGGGAGAACTCGGAGTCGATGGAAACACCGATCACTTCCACGCCACGCTTGTTGAACTCTTCCAGACGGTGATCGAAGGCAATCAGCTCGGACGGGCAGACGAAGGTGAAATCGAGCGGATAGAAGAACAGGACGGCTGCCTTGCCCTTGATGTGGGATGCCAGGTTGAAGGAGTCAACGATCTGGCCATTGCCCAGAACGGCAGCAGCGGTGAAATCGGGTGCGGGACGGCCTACCAATACCATATTCAATTCCTCTTTATGTGAAGTGAACAATCCTGTCAGGATCAGGCTACCTAGAGCCAAGTCCGTCTAATTAAAGCGACAAACTATAGCCCCGATGGTAGATTAGTTAAATCAAATTAAATAGATAGCATTAATCGGGTTTTCCTATGCAACGTTGGCCCAGCCTGAAACAGCTGCAATATCTGGTTGCTCTCGACGAGCACAAGAACTTCAACCGCGCCGCCAAGGCCTGTCATGTCAGCCAGTCGACCCTGAGTACCGGGATCCAGACGCTGGAGGACATGATGAACCTGCAACTGGTGGAACGGGACCACAAGAGCTTCATTATGACCCCGGTCGGCATGGAAATCGTCGAGCGAGCTCGCAATTTGCTCTCCGATGCGCGGGATCTGATGGAGCTCGGCCAGCATCAGGGGGGCGTCATGCACGGCACGGTACGCCTGGGCTGTATTCCCACCATCGCCCCCTTCCTGCTCAGCAAGCTGCTGCAGGTGTGCGGCAAGACCTATCCTGAGCTGGAATTGTTGCTGCGTGAAGACACCACCACCAACCTGCTCAAGCAGCTGGAACAGGGTCAGCTCGACCTGCTGATCCTGGCGCTGCCGGTGGAGATCGGCGGCTTTCACTGCAAGACGGTCGGCCAGGATCCCTTCCACATGGTGATGCCCGCCAGCATGGCGGCCAGCCTGCACACCCCGTTCGACTACAAGGAGCTGCCCAACCAGAGCATCTTCCTGCTGGAGCGGGAGCACTGTCTCACCGAACACGCGGTGAGCGCCTGCCGGCTGCGGGACAAGAGCAAGATCAACCCATTTGCCGCCACCAGCCTGCACACCTTGGTGCAGATGGTTGGCGCCGGGCTCGGCACCACCTTCCTGCCGCAGATGGCCATCGATGCCGGCATCCTCGACAACACGGATCTGGTGGCCATTCCGCTGCCGGGAGAACATCCCTATCGCGAGATAGGGCTGGTGTGGCGCCCCAGCACCACCCGGGTACAGACTTTCTACAAGCTGGCGGAGCTGCTCGCCCCGCTCATCGAGAACAAGGCCTGATCCGTCCTTCATAAAAAAACGCCGGCACTTGCCGGCGTTGTTGTCTTGGGCGCAAGGCCCTGCTCTGTCAGTGACTGGCCGGTGGCCCGAAGATGCGGGTGTAGGAGGTCAGGGTCCGTACGCTCACATTCTGCGGATTGCCATTCTCGTCGTAGAGCCCCAGCGCCCCGCTCTGCTTGTCATGACCCAGCAGCTGGTGGGCACTCAGGTTGCTGAGCGCATCGCTGTCCGCTTTCCACTCCCAGCGCTGACCCAGGCTCAGGCTGCAGCTCTGCAGCTGGCCGAGGTTGTTGCCATCCAGGCAGCGGCGAGTATCCTGCGCGCTGACATAGCGGCCGTACTGGTCATAGATGAAGGACTGGGCGGCCGAGGTCTCGTCACAGGTTACCGCGCTCAGCCCATGGTTGGCATCTGCGCTCAGGCAGCGGTTGTCAAAGCCCCCCAGCTGCAGGTTGACCGGGCGACCGCCGGTAAACACCGGGTGGTTCCAGTCCACCTTGAAACTGGTGGACGCCGTCACCCGTCTGCGCTTGTCGGTATCTTCAAAGCCCTGGAAGGAGACATGGGCCCCCACCACGTAGTAGTGCTTGTAGATGCCGGTGTAGATGGGGCGGATGTTGACCGAGGAGTCGATCTTGAACTCGGTGCTGCCCGTCTCGTCCGGTGCCGCCTTGTAGATGACGTCCAGATTCGGCACAAACCCCTTGTAGCTGAGCGGCTGGATGCGGTTGTGATCCACGTCGTACCCCATGCCCCAGACGGTGGCCGTCTTGGAGGAGAGCAGGGACTCCGCGGTCGCGTACTGATCGCGAACCCAGCTGAAACTCACCTTCTGGGCGCTCGGCGCCGAGCGTTCGACCCGGTAATCCTGGGTGTTGTAGGCAAGCTGGCGCTGCTGGCTGAACTTGGCCGACGCCTCCAGCTTGGCCTTGGGCCCATCCTTGTTCACCTCCACCCCGCCGGTGACCCCCACCTCGAAGCCCGAGATCTCGCGATGCTCGTACTTGCTGTTGAGGTTGGTCGGCAGGCTCTTGAGTACCGCCGCCTTGGTGTTGGACGCCTCGATGCTGAAGCGGTAATCCTGGGCGATGGCATCAGTGGCATAGTCGCGGGCCCAGCCATCCAGCAGCAGGTAGTCCGCGATGTTCTCGCTCCAGCTCAGATCCTCGTTGAGCTGGATGCCGGCACCGGCCGACTCTTCGTCCAGCGAGATCCGCACTATCTTGGCATCCGGCGTGGCGGAGCCGGTGTTGCCAAATTGCAGGGAGCGCTCCAGGTTGACCCGGTAGACCAGCGAGATGTTCGGCGAATCGCAGAACAGCCGATCGCCCCAGCTCCAAGTGCGCGAGCGCGGGAAGGTGCACTCGGCATCGCTGATCTTGCGGTTGACGTTGAGATAGAAGGCCACGTGGGGCAGGCCGGCCTCGGCGGCGGGCGGCTGGGTCAGCGAGCGCTTGTGGCGCTTGCCCTGCCCATCCAGGCTCTCGACCCGCTCCATCACCTGATAGAAGGCCGGATCATCGACGCCCCCCAGCGGGGTGAACAGCAGCTCCCCCTTGTAGCCGGACACCAGCACCCAGTCCGCATCAAAAGAGATGCCGGCCAGCTGCTCCATGGCTTTTCTGGCTTGCTGTCGCTCATTCTTGTCGGTGACGGCGCTGAAATCGATGAACAGACGCTCGCCCCGTGCCAGCACCCGCTCGCGCAGCTGATCCCGGGTCATGAGCGGCGTCGCCCCCTGCCCCTTCAGCCAGACGTCGGCATTGAGGTAAATCAGACCCTGTTCGGATTGCAGGCTGGCCAGCATGGCGGTGCCCTGGTCGGTACGTTCGCCAATATCTTCGGCTTGCACGCTGCCAGCCAACAAGGCCAGCGCGAGCAGACTGAGAGTGGGGGCTTGCGTGATGAATTTGCGTGGTTTTTTGTTTTTCATTGTTATCTCCTTGTCGAATCACGCCAAGCTATTTAAACAATGAACGAATACGGCATAACCATATTATTCACAGTTATATTTCGGGGCGTTATTCTGCTTGCCTGTCATGACATTCATTATTTTCGCCGTGAATTAACAGCGTGGCGGAGAATGCATTTATTGTTGACAGAACAAGGATCGCGATGCGATCTAAGGTGGATGATTCGGCATGCGCCGATGCTATTACACGGGAGTCGCGCGCTGATGGCAATCTTCCCTCAAGGTCGCCTGAATGCGCCTTGCATCTCGCACCGTGCCCGTTGGCTTGGCGGTAGCGCCCATCGGCCTGAACGATGGTGCGACAGCCTGATACCGCAGGCCTCCTGGTGCGAGGGAACACTCACTGCTATGGACCGGATATCATGGGATGGCCCTCCTCTGTCTGGTGATATTGTCAGCCGACGCCAGTCATTGGCCGAATATTATTATGTGAACCAGTTGCGGGAATATACCCAGAGATATCTTGTGGTGCTACCATCATATTGGCGGTGAAAATGGCGGGGTCCCTTGCCATTTATTTGATGGCGCCATCATAACGAATTAACCCTGAGACAGAACGTGACACAGATCACGGGGCGACGTCAACAAGGTTAATTATCATTTCATGCCAAGGCTGATTGGAATAACTACTTTAATATTGAAATACTCATTCAAGATAATCGCCAAATATTATTCAAATGAATACAAATAATATTATAACCCTCTGCGTTTTCGCCTCTTTTGAGGTAGCCAGAGGCTGTTTCTTGCAAGCAAGGCTATGTTCGAGCCCCGAACCCCGTTTATGATGGAGACGTTGTCGTCTCGAAGGAGCCCCCATGGATTGCAAATGGCTGCTGCCCCTGCTGGCCCTGTTGCTGGCCGCCTGTTCCAGCACACCCGAGCCTGCCCCGCCACGCCAGCAGAGCAGCGCCTTTGAAGGCTTCTATCAGCAGTGGCGCGGCGTACCCTATCGCATGGGCGGCTCGGATCGGGCCGGCCTCGACTGCTCCGCCTTTACCCAGCTCGCCTACCAGCAGGTGATGGGCTTCAATTTGCCCAGAACCACTGAATCCCAGGCCAACCTGGGTCGGCCGGTCGATCGCTACCGACTGCAGCACGGCGATCTGGTCTTCTTCAAGACCGGCTGGCAGCAATACCACGTCGGTGTCTACACCGGCGGCGGGGAGTTCATCCACGCCTCCACCAGCAAGGGGGTGATCCGCTCGCGCCTCGACAACGTCTACTGGAACAGCCGCTACTGGCAGGCGCGCCGCCTCACCCAGTGACCACCATAAAACAACAGGGCCCGCGACGGGCCCTGTTGTTGTTGATTCAACGGATGGCTCAGTGCTTGCGATGCCAGCGCGGCGAGGTGGCCCGTTCGCCCCAGGGGGTCACGCAGGGCAACAGCGCCCCTTCGATCACCTTGTCACTGCCGGCCAGGGCCTCGGCAATCTTCTCATGCAGCACCCGCAGCAGGCGCCCCTCCTGTTCGGCCAGGGAGTGACCCGCGGCAAAAAACTCGCGCTGATGCTGCAACGCCAGCTTCTGGGCAAATTCATAGGTGTTGAAGCAATCCGGCATCCGCTCGACCACATCTTCCAGGCGGGCCAACAAGCTGTTCAGTTCCCTGGTCATAACACTCTCTCCTTGTCGGTTGATAGCCAAAAACTACCCCTTATTGGATAATTCACCAACCCCAAATCCACGAAAGTGTGGAGGCCAGCACAGTCGCCGGGTGAGTCATCCGCGCCCCATCCTAAGCCAACGGGCAAAACTTTACAGCCAGTTAACAAGACGCTAGATTTAGACCGACCAATCAGTCGGTCCCTAACCAGCGGGGTATGCCATGGAAGCGATGCAGTTGCAGGAGGCCACCGACAAGTTGTCGCTCCCGGCCAGACTAGCCAGACTCAGAGACGCCTGTCAGCAACATCCCATGCCGAGTCTGAGCGAGCGCAGAGCCCACCTCAGCCAGCTCAAGCGTGCCCTGATCGCCCACAAGCAGCCGCTGTGCGATGCCCTGGCCAAAGACTATGGCCAGCGCAGCGACTACGACAGCATGATTGCCGACATCCTCCCCTGCGTCATGCAGATCAACTACACCCAGAAACGGATCAAGCGCTGGATGCGCCCGCACCGCCGCCACACCGGCCTGCTGCTGGCACCGGCCCGGGTGGAGGTGTTCTATCAGCCGCTCGGGGTGGTCGGTATCATAGTGCCCTGGAACTTCCCGGTGATGCTGAGCCTCGGCCCCCTCATCAGCGCCATCGCCGCCGGCAACCGCGCCATGCTGAAGCTCTCCGAATTCACCCCCCACACCAACCGGGTGCTGCGCGAGCTGCTGGACGGCGTCTTCGACGAGCGCGAGGTGATGGTGATTGAAGGTGACGCCCAGGTGGCGGCCGCCTTCAGCGCCCTGCCCTTCGATCACCTGCTGTTTACCGGCTCCACCGCCGTGGGCCGGCTGGTAATGGCCGCGGCGGCCCCCCAGCTCACCCCGCTCACCCTGGAGCTCGGCGGCAAGAGTCCCTGCCTCATCGCCCCCGACATGCCGCTGGCGCTGGCGGTGGAGCGGATGATCTTCGGCAAGAGCCTCAACGCCGGCCAGATCTGTGTCGCCCCCGATTATGTGCTGCTGCCGCGCGGTCAGGAGCAGGCTTTTGTCGAGGCCTATCGCGATCACTTCGCCCGCCTCTATCCCCAGGGGCTGGCCAGCGCGGATTACGGCTCCATCATCAATGGCCGCCAGTATGAACGGCTCACCAGCTGGCTGGCCGAAGCCGAGCGGGCAGGCGCCCAGATACACCCCTGTGGCAGCCCGGCCCGGGACGATGGCGCCCACCGCCTGCTGCCCCATCTGCTGACCGAAGTGCCAAACCACTGCCAGCTGATGCAGCAGGAGATCTTCGGCCCGCTGCTGCCGATCGTGCCCTATGACTCGCTGGACGAGGCGCTCGCCTACATAGCCGCGCGGCCCCGTCCGCTCGCCTTCTACCTGATGAGCCTGGATCCCGCCCTGCAGCACAAGGTGATCCGGGAGACCCACTCCGGCGGTATGGCCATCAACGACAGCCTGTTCCAGGTGGCCGCCGACGACGTGCCCTTTGGCGGCATCGGTGCCTCCGGCATGGGCCACTACCACGGCCACGAGGGGTTTCTCACCTTCTCCAAGGCCAAGACCGTGCTGAGCCGGGGACGCTTCAGCACCGGCACCATGGTGCACCCTCCTTATCGGCGCTGGCACCAGCGGCTGATGATGGCCCTGTTTTTGCGCTGACGAGACCAGCATGAACACACCCGTGACCGACAAGCGCCGCCAGATCCTGGATGCCGCCCTTGCCCTGTGTGCCGAAGATGGCTTGCAGGGCGCTGCCACCGCCCGCATCGCCAAGGCGGCCGGGGTGGCCAACGGCACCCTGTTTCACCACTTTCCCAGCAAGGAGGTGCTGATCCAGAGCCTCTATCAGGACATCAAGCTGCGCCTCGGCGCCGCCATCACCGAGGCAGACGCCGCCCTGCCCCTCCAGGAGCAGGCGCGCCACTACTGGAGCCAGGCGATGGCCTGGATGCAGGCCCACCCCCACGAGCTCAAGTTCGTGCTGGGCTTTTTTCACTCCCCCCTGCTGGCTCGCCCGCTGCGCAGCCAGATCCTGAGCGACACCCTGCGTTTTTTACCCCGCCTGCTGGCCCAGGGCCAGGCCAGCGGCGAATTGATGCAAGCTCCACCGGCCCTGATGCTGGAGGTGTGCCAGGGCCAGTTCCTGGCCTGCGCCTCGCTGTTTGTCGACCAACCTGAACTGGGACGGGACGGCCACTGGCAAGCCAGCGCCTTCGCCCTGTTCTGGTCCGCCATCTCGGGAGTTCACGCCTATGCACAACCGACACCTTGATTCCCTGGCGGCGCAGGGTCGCCGCCTCTGGATCAGCTGCCTGCTCTGGATCATCGGCCGCACCCTGTGCCGCGCCGCCCGCATCGACGAGGCGGTACGCCAGGAGCTCGCCCCCCTGCCGGACGGGCTCACCATCCGGTTAGAGGTGAGCGGCATGGCCCACGGCCTGACCATTCACAAGGCGGCCGGCCGCTGGCAGAGCGGCCCCGCACCCGACACCGGCGGGCTGCATCCGCTGCGGGTGCGCTTCAAGCATCCCACCATCGCCTTTCGCGCCCTCAGCTTTCGGCTCGGGGTCAATCAGGCGTTCAGCGAGAACCGCCTGCTGGTGGAGGGGGATCTCACCGTCGCCATGCACCTGGTGCGGGCCCTGGAACAGCTGCAGGCGCTGATCCTGCCGGCCTTCATCGCCCGCCCCTTGCTGCGCCGCTATCCTGACCCGCGCCACAAGCTGAGCCGGGCCTGCCACATCTACCTGGGTCTGTTGACCGGCTGAACGAGAGGATGAGCACCATGAGTCGCTATTACGATTTTTTCTGCCCGGTCAAACTGATGGCGGGCGAGCAGGCGCTGGAGCAACTGGCCGGCGAACTGGCGGGATTGGGGGCGCGCAGGCCGCTGCTGCTCACCGATAAAGGGGTCAGCGGCACTGGCCTCGCCACCCTGCTGGCCGGGGTACTGGCCGAAGGGGAGCTGCCGGTGGCCGCCATCTGGGACGAGATCCCGGCCGACTCCTCCACCGCCGTGGTGGAGCGGATTGCGGCCCGTCACCGGGAGCTCGGCTGTGACAGCCTGGTGGCGCTGGGCGGCGGCTCCGTCATCGACACAGCCAAGGCGGTCAACATTCTCGCCTCCATGGGGGGGACGCGGCTGCTGGATTACGCCGGCGCCGGCTGCCTGACCCGGCCGCTGCAACCGCTGGCGGTGGTGCCCACCACGGCGGGCACCGGCTCGGAAGTGACCCTGGTAGCGGTGATCAAGGACGAGGCGAGCGGGCGCAAGGTGCCCTTTACCTCCCCCTTCCTGCTGCCCCAGCTGGCGGTGCTGGATCCGCGCCTCACTCAGGGGCTGCCGCTCAACATCACCGCCGCCACCGCCATGGATGCCATAACCCACGCCATCGAGGCCTTCATCGGCAACGCCAAGAACCCGGTCAGCGACGCCCTGGCCCTGATGGCGGTGGAGAAGATCGCCAGCGCCCTGCCCCAGGTGCTGAGCAACCCGCAGGACAAGCGACTGCGGCTGCAGCTGGCGGAAGGTTCCACCCTGGCGGGCATGGCCTTCTCCAACTCCATGGTGGGGCTGGTGCACGCCCTCGGCCACAGCCTGGGAGCCCGCTGCCACCTGCCCCACGGCCTGTGCATGAACCTCTTCCTGCCCACCGTGCTCGACTACAACCGGCCGGGCATCGACCCTGAGCTGGCCCGCCTGCTGCTGCCGCTGGTGGGGGCCGAGCGTTTTGCCGCCATCCCGGCCGCCGCGCGGGCCCAGGCCGCCATCGAGGCGCTGCAGGCGCTGCGCGATACCCTGTGGCAGGCGGTGAAGCTGCCGCGCACCCTGCGCGAGGCCGGCGTCACCGACAAGGCGCTACTGCCCGAGATCCGCGATCTCGCCATCAACGACGGCGCCCTGCTCTACAACCGCAAGGATGCCGACCGCACCCAGCTGCTCGGCCTGCTTGAGCTGGCCTGGGAGTAATCAGACAGAGGCCCCGCATCGCGGGGCCTCCTGTTACCAGCTGATGGTGGCGCCGGCGCCGTAGTTGTCGCGCGCTTCGGGCGTTTTTTCGCGCCAGATGGACTCCTTGTTGCGGCGCACGGCCTCTTCCCGCTCTTGCTTGCGCTCCCAGACGGGTTTTACCTCGTCCAGCGGCCGCTCGTGTTTCTGCCCCTGGTGATCAATCACCGAGCATTACTTGTCGCCGCACTGATAGGCGTAGGGTTCGACGGTACAACCCGCCGTGGCCAGACACAGGCCAAACAGAGAAAGACGAAGAGAGGAAGGCAAGATCATGGGACGCTCCTGTTTGCATCGGTCAACCAAGGGCGCCGAGTGTCAAACAGGAGGCAAATGGAATCAACCCTGCCAGCAGGGTTGATTGTTACAAGGGGTACACAGTGCAATGTATCAGCAAGTTGTTGATACATATCAAGTTAATCATCGCGCTGACGCAGCGCTCTTACACCTGCTCGTCGCTGAACACCCCGGTGGAGAGGTAGCGATCCCCCCGATCGCAGATGATGGCCACCACCACCCCCTGCTTGATCTCTGCCGCCACCCGCAAGGCGCCTGCCACGGCGCCCCCCGAGCTGACCCCGCAGCAGATCCCCTCCTCCCGCGCCAGCCGGCGCATCATGGCGAGCGCCTCCTGCTGGGTCACATCCAGCACCCGATCGACCCGGGCGGGCTCGAAAATGGCCGGCAGGTAGGCCGCAGGCCAGCGGCGGATCCCCGGGATCTGGCTCCCCTCGGCCGGTTGCAGACCGATCACCTGCACCGCCGGGTTCTGCTCCTTGAGGTAGCGGGAGACCCCCATGATGGTGCCCGTGGTGCCCATGGCCGAGACGAAGTGAGTGACCGCCCCCTCGCTCTGGCGCCAGATCTCGGGGCCGGTGGAGAGGTAATGGGCATCCGGGTTGGCCAGGTTGTTGAACTGATCGAGTACCAGCCCCTCGCCCCGCGCCTGCATCGCCAGGGCGAGGTCGCGCGCGGCCTCCATGCCGCCCTCCACCAGCACCAGCTCGGCGCCATAGGCCTGCATGGCATCGCGCCGCTCCTGGCTCATGGTATTTGGCATGATGAGCCGCATCCGGTAGCCCCGCGCCGCCGCCACCATGGCCAGCGCGATGCCGGTGTTGCCGGAGGTGGCCTCGATGAGACGGGCCCCTGGCGCTAAGTGACCGCTCGCCTCCGCGCACTTGATGAGGTTCAGCGCCGGCCTGTCCTTGACTGAGCCGGCCGGGTTGTTGCCCTCCAGCTTGACCAGCAGGGTGACACCGGGGTGGGGATTGATGCGACGCAGCGCCAGCAGGGGGGTATTGCCGATCAACTCTTCCAGCGTGGCAAAAGCCATAATGGGATCCATCCTTCGTGAACTGTTCTATACCTTGGCTAGCGGGTATGTACCCGGCCGGGCTCGCAGTGTAAGCGACCCCGAACAGTTGGCAAAGGGGCGCCAACATGGTCAGATAACCCCATCCCCCGTACCGAGGAGCAAGCATGAGCGAGATCATTCATCAGGCCAACCAGCAGCAATTCATCTGTGTGGTGGATGGCAAGGAGTCCAGGCTGCGTTACCGGCGGCTCGACGCCAAGACCATCGACGCCTACAGCACCTTCGTCCCGCCCGAGCTCAGGGTACAGGGGATCGCCGATCAGCTGGCGCGCACCTTCTACAGCTGGACCCAGGCAGAAGGACTCACCATAGTGCCGAGCTGCAGCTACATCGACGTCTGGTTGCGCCGCAATGCCGGCTGACACCCAGACGCGTCACAGCACGCCAACCTCGCACGCTCGCCAGAGCGCCCTGGAAGCCGACCTGCAGGCACAGACCGAAGCCCTGCTGCGGGCCGATGACCAGCGCATGGATTGCCTGCGGGCAGCCCGTGAACTGGCACTGCCCGACTGGGCGCTGGGGGCCGGTTTTATCCGCAACCTCATCTGGGATCACCTGCACCATAAATCGGTGCCGACCGCCCTCAACGACATCGACCTTATCTATCTGGACAGCGCTGATCCCACTGGATTGCAGGAGGCCGATCACGAAGCCTGGCTCGCCACCAGAATGCCGGGCCAGCAGTGGGAGGTGCGCAACCAGGCCCGCATGCATGTGCGCCAGCTGGTGCCCCCCTTCACCAGCTCGCTCTCGGCCCTCAGCCACTGGGTGGAGGTGCCCACCTGCATCGGAGTCCGGCTGCAGGCAGACGATTCATTCGAATGGCTGGCCCCTTACGGCTTTGCCCCCAACTGGTCCCTGCAGGTGGATCCCAACCCGCGCTGCCGCCAGGAGCGCCGGGTCTTTACCGAGCGGGTCAAGGCCAAGGGGTGGCAACAACTCTGGCCTGACCTGGTGGTGAACTGGCCATAACCTGATTGCAATGTTTCGATAACCTTGGGCACACTAAGGAAAAGATGTTTGTAACTCAATGGGTTAAATAATGCGCGACTTCTTCTCACTCGAACGCTGGCTACCGGGCCTCGCCGCCCTGCTGCAATACCAGCGGGCCTGGCTGATGCCGGATATGCGCGCTGGATTGTCGGTGGCCGCGGTGGCCCTGCCCGTGGCCATCGCCTATGCGGAGCTGGCCGGGGTGGGGCCGCTGGTCGGCCTCTACTCCTGCATCCTGCCCATGCTGGTGTATGCCCTGTTCGGTACCTCCCGCCAGCTCATCGTCGGCCCGGACGCCGCCACCTGCGCGGTGATCGCCGCCGTGGTAACCCCGCTCGCCGCCGGGGATGCCACCCGCCACTGGCAGCTGGTGATGACCATGACCGCCATGACCGGCTTCTGGTGCCTCATCGCCAGCCGCTTCAAGCTGGGGGTGCTGGCGGACTTTCTCTCCCGCCCGATCCTGATGGGGCTGCTCAACGGGGTGGCCATCACCATCATGGTGGGCCAGCTCTCCAAGATTTTCGGCTTCACCTTCAGCGAGCGCTACCTCATCGAGCGGATCGCCGGCGGTGCCAGCTACATCACCCAGACCCATCTGCCCACCCTGGCCATGAGCCTGACCGCCCTGCTCACCCTGCTGCTGGCCAAGCGCTTCAAGCCTGCCTGGCCCTCCTCCATGGTGGCCATGGTGGTGACGGCGGGACTGGTGTGGGCGCTCGATCTCGGCCAGTTCGGCATCGCCACCCTGGGCGCCATCGGCTCGGGCCTGCCCGCCTTCCAGATGCCGGAGTTTCCCCCCGGTCTGATGCGGGAACTGGTGCTGCCGGCGCTCAACCTGGCCATGGTGAGCTTCGTCTCCATGATGCTGACCGCCCGCAGCTTCGCCGCCAAGAACGGCTACGAAATAGATGCGGACAAGGAGTTTCGGGCCCTCGGCATGGCCAACCTGGCAGCAGCGGCCTCTCAGGGCTTTGCCATCAGCGGCGCGGATTCGCGCACCGCGGTCAACGACGCCAACGGCGGCAAGAGCCAGCTGGTCTCCATCATCGCCGCCGCCGTCATCGCCCTGGTCACCTTCTATCTGACGGCGCCGCTGCAATACATCCCCACCGCCGCCCTCGGCGTGGTGCTGGTGATGGCGTCTTTGTCCCTCACCGACTTTCGCGGCCTGTGGGCCCTGCGCCACTCCGATCGCTCCGCCTTCTGGCTGGCACTCATCACCTTCATCAGCGTGCTGGCGATGGGGGTCATTCCGGGCATCACCCTCGCGGTGCTGCTGGGGCTGTTTCAGTTCCTGCGCAACGTGATGCGCCCCACCGACCAGCTGCTCGGCATGGATGACGAGGGCGTGGTGCGCACCCTGGGGGACAACGAACAGGCCAAGGCCATTCCCGGCATCCTGGTCTATCGCTTCAACTCGCCGCTCACCTACTTCAACGCCCCCTACTTCAAGCGGCGGGTGCTGGCGCTGCTGGTGCAGGATCCCCACAGCCCCAAATGCCTGGTGGTGGATGCGGTGGCCTGCTTCACCCATCAGGACATCAGCGTGATGAGCATGCTGGGGGAACTGCACAAGGATCTGAAACGGCGCGGCATCCACATGGTGATGGCCGGCCGCCACGGCCAGATGAGCCTGTGGCTCAAGCAGGCCGGGATCCGGGTCGGCGACGAGGGGATCATCCTCTGCCCCGACATGTATCAGGCGCTGCGCATGACCCGCTGCTACCGCGAGCCGGTGTTCAAGGATGACGAGGTGGTGGAGAGCACTACCGAGGCCATCCTCTCGCGCTGGCCCCAGGATGACGCCCTGCCCGATTCGGCGCGCCTCACCCTGCCCAGCGAACAGGAGGCTGGCGCTACCCCGGCCTGATCCCGAGCGGGCCCTGCCCATGTCGGCAGGGCTCGCGCTCTCTTCCCCTGCTTAGTGACCGCCACGATTGCGCCTCGCCCCCGCTTGGTGTTAAATGCCCGTCCAGATGGCGCTGACGAGGGCCATCCCCAGTATTTGGACACCCCATGCAAACTCAATCCCACGCAGGTCCGGGCACCCTCTTCTCCCTGACCTGGCCACTGTTTATCGATCTCGCCCTGCACTTTCTGACCGGGGCCCTCAACACCTTCATGGTGGGTCACGTCTCCTATCAGGGGGTGGCGGCGCTCGCGGTCGGCAACCAGGTGTTCGATCTCGCCATCACCTTGTTCAGCTTCGTCAGCATCGGCACCAGCGTGGTGATCACACAGTATCTGGGGGCCGGCGACAAGGAGAAGGCGCGCGTCGTCATCCACACCGCCATCGGTTTCAACCTGCTGGTGGGACTGGTGGCCGCCGTTGGCGTCATCGCCGGGGCCAGTACCATGCTGGCGCTGATGAACCTGCCCGCCAACCTGATGAGCGATGCCACCCTCTACCTGCAGATCATCGGCCTGTGCCTGCTGCCGGAAGCGGCGGCGCTCTGCCTGGCCGCCACCCTGCGCGCCCACGGCCACACCCGGCAGGCGATGTACGTGACCCTCATCGTCAACCTCATCACCTTCGTCGGCAACTTGCTGCTGCTCTACGGCTGGTTCGGCCTGCCCCAGCTCGGGGTAGCCGGGGTCGCCATCAGCACGGTGGCGGGCCGCATCGTCGGGGTGGTGCTGCTGGTGTGGCTGGTGGCGCGCAAGACCGGCATCCGGCTGCGCCTGCCGGAGATCGTCAAACCCAGCCGGCTGATGCTGGGCAAGGTGCTGCACATCGGCCTGCCGGCCGCCGGCGAGAACCTCTCCTGGATGCTGCAGTTCATGGTGGTGACCGCCTTCGTCGGCCTGCTCGGCGACAAGGCGCTGGCAACCCAGTCCTACTTCTTCCAGATCTGCCTGTTCATCCTGCTGTTCGGCCTCTCCATCGGCCTTGGCAACGAGATCATCATCGGCCACCTGGCGGGGGCCCGCCGCTTCGAGCAGGCCTACCGCCAGTTGCTCAAAAGCCTGAAGCTGGGGCTCGTCGTCACCGCCTTCATCGCCTTGCTGGCGGCCCTCAACGGCCGCACCATCATCAGCCTGTTCACCGATGACGCCGACATCATCACCCAGGTGGCGCAGCTGTTCTTGATAAGCCTCATCCTGGAACCCGGCCGTACCTTCAATCTGGTGGTGATCAACGCCCTGCGCGCCACCGGGGACGCCCGTTTCCCGCTCTACATGGCGCTCGTCTCCATGTGGGGGATTGCCGTTCCACTGGCCTATTTCCTTGGTATCATGCAGGGTTATGGACTGGTCGGTATCTGGTTGGCGCTCGCCTGCGACGAGTGGGTGCGCGGTCTGGCCATGTTCTGGCGCTGGCGCAGTCGTCGCTGGCAAAACAAAATTCTTGTTGAAACATAAGCGGAATCACAATGAAGAAGATAGGACTCTTGTTGGCGGCCATCCTGCTCAGCCCGCTCGCCATGGCGCAAACCGCCCCCGCCGCCCCCAAGGCACAGGCGGCCCAGACCTGGTACGTGGCCCCCATCGCCATCGATGAAACCAGCGAAGCGCAAAAAGCGCTGACCAAGGACTTCATGGCCCAGATGATCAAGACCATCAAGATCAACGAGTACCAGACCGGCAAGGCGGTGGGCAAGAGCAAATCGCCCAAGTGGCTGATCCGCACCAAGCTGATGCCCGCAAGCCAAGAGCCGCTGGTCGGCAAGAAGCACCCGCAGGGCCTCACCTACGGCAAGGGCATCCCCACCCAGGAGATCGTCGGCGAGCTCATCATGAACGGCACCCTGGTGGCCCATGTGGGTCAGGGCTGGCGTGAGCCCATCGTCCCGGGTACTACGGTGGCCGAGAAGCTCACCATCGCCAACTACCAGTACGCCATCGGCAACGAAGCCAAGGCCGCGGATCTGGAAGAGCTGGCGGCGCAGATCGGCTTCGAGGTGGGCAAGGTGATCGCCCGCGACGGCAAGCCGCTGCCCGAGAAGAAAAAGAAAAAAGAGTAAACGCCGCACCTGTTACCAAGAAGGGGCCCTGCGCCCCTTTTTGCTGCCCGCTCGGCGGCCACAAGCTGTCATCCGGCCGTCACAATTGTGATCCATCCGGCACTTTTCAGACTCTCTGCTTACCGATAAAAGCCTTATCAGCTTGTGATTCAAACAGTTAAAAATCGCCCGTCGAATACAGCAACTCATTGGTCCCGAATTGGAGCCGGATCACATTTATCTCGCGGGGGACGCGGTAGTTTGGTCTTGCAGGCACAATCAAACGAAACCAAGGAGGCCGCATTACATGTTCCCAGAGTACAGAGAGCTCATCTCGCAACTGAAGAGCAGTGATGTCCATTTCCAAAAGAAGTTTGACTTGCACAACGACCTGGATGTGGAGATTAGAAAGTTGGAAAAGCATCACGCCAGCGACTACAGCTCCGAGGTGAAGGATCTGAAAAAACAGAAACTTAAACTGAAAGAGGAGATCTACGACATCCTCAAACAACATCCACAATAGACGCCTCGACGAATACCTGGATAAGCAACTTATCCTGCCAGCCCGGCCCGACGCCGGGCTTTTTGTTGGCCGCTCATCAGGAGGCGACTACTGCTTGCGCCCCCTGGCGTCGAAACTCGCTGGGGGTCTGGCCGGTGTGACGGCGAAAGGCACTGTTGAAAGTGGACTTGCTGTTGAAACCGGCCCGGTAGCAGACATTGGCCACCGTCTCGTCACTCGTCTGCAGCAGCCGCTTGGCCTCCTCCACCCGATGGCGGTTGAGCCAGTCGTAGAAGTTGCCCCCTGAACAGGCGTTGATGGCACTGGACGCCTGATGAAGGCTCAGACCGCACTCCTCGGCCAGCTTGCCAAGGGAGAGCGCGGGATCCCGGTAGGCACCACGCCCGAGCTGGCGTTCCAGCTCCTCGAACAGGGGGCGCAGACCGTCATCTCGCACCGGCTCAGAAGCGGCGTCAGTAGCTCGCTCGCGCACGCCCCCCTCCGGCGCGCCGCCCTGCTGGGGCAAGCGGGCATGGGCCAGCACCTGCAGCAGCAGATAGGCGGTGACGGGAGCCTGCAGATAGACGGTAGAGAGCGGCCAGCCGAGCCAGCTCAAGGCGATGCGGCCGAGCAACAGCAGGGCCACCAGCAGTTGCAGCCCCTGCAACTGAGCCACCCAGGCCCGCAGCGCCGGTTTGCGGCTGACCACCCCAAGGCGCTGCTGCTGCCACCAGTAAGCCAGCCCCAGCAGGGCGATGCAGGCCAGATAGCGGTTGCCATAGAGGATCACCCCGGGCCACAGCGCATCCCCCTGCTTGCCAAGCAGGATCCAGCTCACCTTGTCGGCCCCCGGCAACAACCAGTAGGGCAGCGCCAGAGCGGCAACCAGCAGCATGGGCAAGCCGTGCACCAGCCGGTCACGCCAGCCACCGAGTACCGCCTCCCCCTGCAGAGCCCTGATATAGCCGTACAGACAAAACGGCAGCATCACCACCAGGGGATCCGCCAGCTTGAGCAGGTGGGGCCAATGGTGGAACCACTGTTGCTGGTGATAGAGATATTCCAGCGCCTGCAAGCCGCTCAGGCTGAGCAGGGCCAGCAGATAACCGGCAGCGGCATCCCGCCGCATGCGGCGCAGCCAGCCGAGCGTGGCCAGCAGCAACATGCCGGTCAAGCTCAGGCTGAGCACGGCGGCCACTTCTTCCCACTGCATATGCGTCCTCCTGCAGGTGCGGCTCCATCGAGCCGTACCTGCTTATCCTTGTTTTTATTGTGTTTTCCAACTCTCGACCGGTTCCATCCAGCGGGGCGACAGCAAACCGGGGCTGTTCTTAAATACCGTCACCTGCGGCTGAAAAGCAACAGAACCATAACAAGTCAGGACCACAGAAGGAACCAAGATGAGAACGCCCTTCCCCCTTACCCTGCTCGGCTGCCTCGTACTGGCCGGCTGCCAGGAGAACAGCAGCGAGCCGGATCCCGCTCGCCACTACGACGTCACCCTCACCTATACGGAGCAGGGTGTTCCCCACATCAAGGCGAACGACTACGCCAGCCTGGGCTTTGGCGCCGGCTATGCCCATGCCGAAGAGAACCTCTGTACCCTGAGCGAGCAGATCATGAAGTTGCGGGGAGAAAAATCCCGCTGGCTGGGAGCGGGGGAGCAGCAGCGCAACCTCCTCTCCGACGTGGGCTATCGCTCGCTCGACCTGCCAGCCCAGGCTGCCGCCCTGTATGGCAGGCTGGCGCCGGATGCTCGTCATCTCATCGAAGGCTACGTGGCAGGATTCAACCACTCACTCAGCGGTCGAGCCGGCCCGGCAGACTATCCCTCTCCCTGTCGCGGGGCCGAGTGGGTCGAACCCATCACCCCGACCCAGCTGCTGGCCTATCACCTGGATCTCGCCCAGCTGGCCAGCGGCCGCAGCTTTATCGGCGCCATGGCCAATGCCCAGCCACCTGGCAGCGGCGCACAGGCGCGCACCGCCCTGCCTGTGCCCGAGCAGGATCCCGCCGCATTGCTGACCTCGGAGGGGATCGGCAGCAACGGCTGGGCGCTGGGAGCGGATCGCAGCAGCAACGCCAACAGTCTGCTGCTCGGCAACCCCCACTTCCCCTGGGATGGCGAACTCAGATTCTATGAACAGCACCTGCAGATCCCGGGGGAGCTCAACGTGACCGGTGCCACCATGATGGGCTTTCCCGCCATCCTGATCGGCTTCAACGAGCAGCTGGGCTGGACCCACACCGTCTCCCAGTCCAAACGCTTCACCCTCTATCAGCTCACCCTGGACCCCGCCAATCCGCTGCGTTACCGCTACGGCGACCAGTGGCGGGAGATGAGCCAGAAAGCGATCACCGTACAGGTACGCCAGGCCGATGGCAGCCTGCAACCTTATGTACAGACCGTCTATGCCAGCCACTTCGGCCCCATGGTCAACCTCGCCTCCCTCTCGCCCAGCCTGGGCTGGACCAGCAGCAGCGCCATCAGCTTCCGCGATGCCAACGCCGGCAACTACAAGATGCTGGAACAGTGGCTGGCCATGGCCAGGGCCCAGAGCACCCCGGCCTTCTTCGATGCGCTGGCCGAGCATCAGGGGGTGCCCTGGGTCAATACACTGCTGATCGACAAGACGGGCCAGGCCAGTTATGTGGATGCCACCCAGGTGCCCCGCCTCGGCACCAAGGCAGAAGCCTGGTGGCGAGCAACTTCCCAGACGCCACAACTGGCCCCCATCTGGCTGGATGGCGAGGGCAGCGTGCTGTTGCCGGGCAACGACCCCGATTTCGAGTGGGTCGACAGCGGCCAGACCCGCGTTGCCGGCCTTGTCCCCCTGAGCCAGGCCCCCCGCCAGACTCGCAGCGACTACGTCTACAACGCCAACAGCAGCCACTGGCTGACCAACCTGGCGGCCCCGCTGGAGGGTTACTCCATCCTCTACGGGCCGGAGCAGACGGTGCGCAGCCCTCGTACCCGCTACAACGCCCAGCTCATCAGCACCCCCGACACCATGGGACTGACCGGGGCCGATCGGCGTTTCACCCTGCAGTCGCTGCAACGGGTACTGACCCACAACGGCTCCCTGTTTGCCCGTGAGCTCAGAGATCCCCTGCTGGCTCGCTGCCAGGCACATCCGCTGATCCAGCTGACCAGCGGCCCGCTGGACTTGACGCCGAGCTGCAATGCACTCGCCAACTGGGATGGCGAATATCAGCTGGAGAGCCGCGGCGCCCACCTGATGCGCGAATGGTTGACGGCGTTTCGCACCAGCGGCCACAGAGACATCAAGGATGCCCTGTTCGCCACTCCCTTCGATCCGGCCCATGGCGCCACCACGCCGAGCGGGCTGGCCCCCTGGAACGGCGCGCCGGATGAAGACCCAGCCCTGCTGGCGCTGGCCCAGGCCCAGCAGCGGTTGCAGGCGGCCGGTATCGCGCCGGATGCCGAGCTCGGTGCACTGCAGTTCGTGCAAAAAGCGGCCGGGCTGAGCCCCATAGCGCTGCCGGGAGGCAACTCGTTCGAGGGCATGTTCAACATGGTGCAGACCAATCTGCCTTCGCGCAGCAGCTCGGATCTCGCCAACATAGTGACCGGCAAGGCCGTGGCAGGCACCACGCTGCGCAGCCTGGATGACGACGGTGACGGCCAGCCCGAGCTGCGTTATCGCGCCAACTACGGTTCCAGCTTCGTGCTGGCCCTGCAGTTTGATGACGCCGGCCCCAAGGCGGAGCGCTTCCTGAGCTACGGCCAGTCCCATGACCCCGAGAGCCCACACTTCACCGATCAGACCGAGCAGTTCGCCCGTCAGCAGTGGCAGCCCATGCGCTTCACCGAGCAGGAGATAGCGGCCCATCAGGAGCGCACCCTGCACCTCAAGGTACTGCGTACCACCAACCCCTGAGCGAGCCCTGTCAATCCAGTCATAAAAAAGCGGGCCAGTGGCCCGCTTCGTTTTATGCAGAGTTAACCCAATCATCACACCGGCGGATGGAAATGGCTGGCCTCGCGGGTGGCCATCTCCTCGTAGGTGGCCCACTTCTGCCACGCCACTTTTTGCGCTACCTGCATCAACCGCTCGGCCTCCTGTGGATGGCTCTGGGCCAGCACCCGATAACGGGTCTCCTCCTGCCGATATGTAGCAAGGGGGATGGAGGGGCGCAGGCTGTCGAGGCTGAAGGGGTTCTGCCCCGCACTGCGCAGTACCGGGTTGTAGCGCATCAGCGGCCAGTGACCGGAGGTCACGGCGCGTTTTTGCTGGGTCAGGCCAAACTCCATGTCGATGCCGTGGGCGATGCAATGGCTGTAGGCGATGATAAGCGACGGGCCCGGATAGGCCTCGGCCTCCCGCAACGCTTGCAGCGCCTGCTGCGGGTTGGCACCAAAGGCGATGCGGGCAACATAGACGTTGCCGTAGGAGATGGCCTGCAAGGCTACATCCTTCTTGGCCAGCGTCTTGCCCCCCGCCGCGAACTTGGCGACGGCGCCGAGCGGGGTCGATTTCGACATCTGGCCGCCGGTGTTGGAGTAGACCTCGGTATCCATCACCAGCACGTTCACATCGCGCCCAGAGGCGAGCACATGGTCGAGCCCCGATGAGCCGATGTCATAAGCCCAGCCATCGCCGCCGATGATCCAGACCGAGCGGCGCACCAGCTGATCGATGAGTGACAGCAGCTCGCGGGCCTTGCCGGATTTCACCTCTTCCAATCGCCCCCGCACTTGCGCGACCCGGGTGCGCTGGGCGCGGATCTCCGACTCCAGCCGCTGCGGGGCGCTGACAAGCGACTCCACCAGCTCGACCCCGATCTCCCCCTTCATCGCCTGCAAGGCCGCCACCGCCTGACCGTGGTGCTGATCGGCGGTGAGGCGAAAACCAAAGCCAAACTCGGCGTTGTCCTCGAACAGCGAGTTCGACCAGGCCGGCCCCTTCCCTTCGCCATTCTTGGCCCAGGGAGTGGTCGGCAGGTTGCCGCCATAGATGGAGGAGCAACCGGTGGCGTTGGCCACCAGCATGCGGTCACCAAACAGCTGGGTCAGCAACTTGAGATAGGGGGTCTCGCCACAGCCGGCGCAGGCGCCGGAGAACTCGAACAGAGGTTCGAGGAACTGGGTGCCGCGCACGGTGGAGAAATCCACCCGCTCGCGGGCAGGCCAGGGCAGGCTCTCGAACCAGCGCAGCGCCTGCTTCTGGCCGGCCAGATGCGGCGCCTTGTCAATCATGGCGATGGCCCGCTCGCCTTCATGGCTTTCATCCGCTCCGGCCCGCACCGGACAAGCTTGCACACACTGACCGCAGCCGGTGCAATCCTCCGGATAGAGCTGCAGGGTGTAGCGACTGTCGGGGAAGCCCTTGGCGGTGACGGGCACCGACTGCGCCGCCTCGGGGGCGCTCGCCAGCCAGTCCTGATGGTAGAACTTGGCTCGTAGCGCCGCGTGGGGGCAGACAAAGACGCAGTTGCCACACTGGATGCAGATATCCGAATTCCAAATCGGGATCTCGCGGGCGATATCGCGCTTCTCGAAGCGGCTGGTGGCGGTGGGGTAAGTGCCGTCCACCGGCAGCATGGAGACCGGGATGCGATCGCCGCGCCCCGCCAGCATCTCGCCGGTGACGCGCTGGACAAACTCGCTGCCCCCCGGTGCCAGCGGCAGCGGATAGTCGCTGATCTGCTCCTCACCGGCCGGGATGGCCACCTGATGGAGATGAGCCAGAGTGTCATCCACCGCCGCGAAGTTGCGCGTCACCACCTCGGGCCCCTTGCGGGCATAGCTCTTCTCGATGCTCTCCTTGATAAGGGCGATCGCCTCGTCCCGCGGCAAGATGCCGGCCAGCGCGAAGAAGCAGGTCTGCATGATGGTGTTGATGCGATTGCCCATGCCGTTGCGCTCGGCCACCCGATCGCCGTCGATGCAATAGAGCTGGATATTGAGGGCACGAATGCGGGCGCGCAGCCGCTCGGGCAGCTCGGCCCAGACCCGCTCGGGCTCATGGGGAGCATTGAGCAGCAGGGTCGCCCCCTCGGCGGCAAACTCCAGCAGATCCACAGATTCGACAAAACCCCACTGGTGGCAACCGATAAAGCTCGCCTGCTCGATAAGCCAGGGCGCATCTATGGGCTCGGGGCCAAAGCGCAGGTGGGAGACGGTGCGCGAGCCCGACTTCTTGGAGTCGTAGACGAAGTAACCCTGGGCGTGGAACCCCTCCAGCTCGCCGATGATCTTGATGCTGTTCTTGTTGGCACCGACTGTGCCGTCGGCGCCGAGGCCGAAGAAGAGCGCCCGCACCCGGCTGGCAGGCTCCAGATCGCCGATGGGGTGCCAGGCCAGACTCAGGCCCGACACATCGTCCACTATGCCTACGGTAAAGCGCGGACGCGGCGCATCACAGGCCAGCTCCTCGAACACCGCCGCGCACATGGCGGGGGTGAACTCCTTGGAAGAGAGGCCATAGCGGCCGCCGCTGAGCCACGGCAACCGCTTGATAAGGCCGCGCTGCAAGCCGTCGATGAGGGCGCTCTGCACATCCAGCAGCAGCGGCTCGCCACCCGCCCCCGGCTCCTTGGTGCGATCCAGCACCGCCATGCGGCGCACGCTCTCGGGCAGGGCATCGAGCAGTGCCTGCACCGGGAAGGGACGATAGAGACGAATGACCAGCACCCCGGTCTTGCGATCCTGCCGGTTGAGCCAATCCACCGTCGTGCGGGCGGTGGCGGCCCCCGAGCCCATCAGCACGATGACATCGGTGGCATCGGGGGCACCGTGATACTCCACCAGCCGGTAGTGGCGGCCGGTCAGCTCGCCGAGGCTCTCCATGCACTGCTGCACCCGCGCCGGCACCGCCTCGTAGAAGGGATTGACGCTCTCGCGGGACTGGAAATAGGTGTCGGGGTTCTGGGCGGTGCCGCGCATCACCGGATGATCCGGGTTGAGGGCCCGCGAACGGTGGGCGCGCACCCAGTCGTTGTCGATAAGGGCCCGAATTTCATCTTTGTGCAGCGCAGTGATCTTGTTCACCTCGTGGGAGGTGCGAAAGCCGTCGAAGAAGTGGATGAAGGGCACCCGGCACTGCAGGGTGACGCTGTGGGCGACCAGGGCCAGGTCCTGCGCCTCCTGCACCGAGCCGGAGGCGAGCATGGCAAAGCCAGTGCTGCGCGCCGCCATCACGTCCTGATGGTCGCCAAAAATCGACAGCCCCTGCGCCGCCAAGGATCGGGCCGCCACATGGAACACCGCCGAGGTGAGCTCGCCGGCGATCTTGTACATGTTGGGCAGCATCAGCATCAGCCCCTGGCTGGCGGTGAAGGTGGTGGCGAGCGCCCCTGCCTGCAGGGCACCGTGCACCGTGCCGGCCGCCCCCCCTTCACTCTGCATCTCCACCACCGTGGGGATGTTGCCCCACAGGTTGGTCTGCCCCTCCGCGGCCCAGGCGTCAGCCAGTTCGGCCATGGTCGAGCTCGGGGTGATGGGGTAGATGGCACACACTTCGCTCAGCTGATACGCCACCCGGGCCGCGGCTTCGTTGCCGTCGACCATGATCAGTTCATGTTTCATTGTGACTCCTCCGGTTGGCGCAACTCGATGGCATGGCAGGGACACTGGTCATGGCAGGCACCGCAACCGGTGCAGAGTTCGGCATCCACCTGATACCCCAGACCCGGCCCCAGCTTGGCAATGGCCTGCTCGGGGCAGCTGCCATAGCAGCCGTCGCACTCGAAGCAGTTGCCGCAGGAGTAGCAGCGCGCCGCCTCGTAGCGGGCCGCCGTCTCGTCCAGTCCACCGATGATCTCGCCAAAGTCGTCCCGCGCCGAGGGCGGTTTGACCGGCTGGCTGCTGGCAGGGGCATGGGTCTGGAACCAGAGCTGCAACTGCTCGGGCCCCACCAGCGGGTAGGAGAGCGGCTTGTGGTAGAGGCGACCGCGCAGCCAGGCATCCATATGGCGCGCAGCCTTCTTGCCGTGGCCGGTGGCGATGGTGACGGTGCGCTCGGAGGGCACCATGTCGCCGCCGGCAAACAGACCCGGCACGTCCGTCATCAGGTTCTCGCCAACCTGCACCACTCCCTCCTTGTTGACCCGCACGCCGGGGATGCTCTCCAGCACGCTCAAGTCCACCTCCTGACCCAGCGCCAGAATGAGGGAGTCCGCTTCGAGAGTTTCAAACTGGCCGGTGGGCACCGGCTTGCCCTCGGCATCCAGCGCCATCACCTCCACTTCAATATTGGTGCTGTCGAGCTGGCGGATGGTGCGCAGCCAGTTGATCTTGATCCCCTCCTCCTCGGCCTCGTCGGCTTCGAAGGCGTGGGCCGGCATATGGTCCCGGTCGCGGCGATAGATGATCATCGCCTCTTCGACCCCGAGGCGGCGGGCGGTACGGGCCGCGTCCATGGCGGTGTTGCCGCCACCGTAGATGGCCACCCGTCGTCCCAGTTTGGGTGGCGGCAAGCCTTTCTCCTCCGCCAGGCTGGCCTGCTCGAGGAAGCTCACCGCATCGAGGATCTTGCCCGCCTCGCGGGCCGGAATGTCGACCCGCTTGGCCAGATGGGCGCCGATGGCCATGAAGACGGCGTCAAAGCCCCCCTCGTCGCGCGCCTTGAGTACGTCTTCCACCTTGTGGTTGAGGGTCAGGGTCACCCCGGCCGCGACGATGCGGGCCACCTCCCGATCCAGCATCTCGCGGGGCAGGCGGTAGGCGGGAATACCGAAGCGCAGCATGCCGCCGGCGAGCGGGCCCGCCTCGCGGATCTCTACCTGATGGCCGAGCCGGTTGAGGTGCCAGGCACAAGAGAGGCCGGAGGGGCCGGCACCGATCACCAGCACCTTCTTGCCGCTGGCGGGCGCGGGCGGTGCAGGCTGCCAGCCACGGGCCAGCGCCTCGTCGCCGAGGAAGCGCTCGATGGCGTGAATGGAGACGGCATCATCCACCTGAGCGCGGTTGCAGGCCGTTTCGCAGGGGTGATAACAGACCCGCCCGTGGACCGCAGGCAGGGGATTTTCTTCGATGAGGCGCTGCCAGGCCGCCTCAAAGCGGCCCGCTTCGGCCAGGGCAAGCCAGGCCTGGATGTTCTCGCCAGCCGGGCAGGCATGGTTGCAAGGTGGCAGGGCCGGCCGCCAAACGGGTAGCCGAGTACGGACCGGGCCTGTTCCCGTTTTCTGGGAGAGATCCGGCTGTGGGGTCATATCCAGTTGTTTGCTCATACATTGCTTTCTTCTTTTTGTGTGACAGGCCCCATCCGATGGCGCTTGATACCGTTTTGCCTTGGCAGACGGTGGCCGGAGGGGGAAGAAGCGAAAGCGTTAGAAACTGGAAGCTGACTCGATAATGGACTGATTTGTGTACCGAATGACGGATCAGGATCAAAAAATGTTGCACTTTATGAGGTATGGAGTGCACAACGTGACCCGTGTAACATCTTGCCCGTCTGCAGGAGTCACCGGTCGGGCTCGCGCCCTGCAAGCAACGCCACGCCGTTATCTGGCCCCGTGAGCCTGGCGCATCAGGCCCCCCCTCCTGCAACGATTGCTGCACGGAACAGCTCCCGTTATCTTGTCTCCTGCACTGGAACCACCACAGCACAAGGACCCGGCCATGCCCAAGCTCGCCAGCATTCATCTCTACCCCATCAAGTCCACGGCAGGCATGCCACTGACCCGCGCCCTGGTCACCGAAGAGGGGCTGCAGGGGGATCGCCGCTACATGGTGGTCAAGCCGGACGGCAGCTTCATCACCGCCCGCACCCATCCCCAGTTGCAGCAGGTGGTGGCCACCCCCATCGAGGGCGGTCTGCAGCTGCGCTATCCGGGCCTTGACCCTCTCATCCTGCAAGAGCGGGAGTTTTCCCGCACCCCTCGGGCCACCGGAGTCTGGAGCGACAGCTTCAGCGCCCTGCAGACCCAGCCCCAGGCCGATCAGTGGCTGAGCCAGGTGGCGGGGGAGCCGGTTCAGTTGCTCTGGCTCGGTGAAGAGTCCGCCCGCTTTCGGGAGAAGACCGGCACCCGGGTCAGCTTTGCCGATGGCTATCCGCTGCTGCTGATAAGCCAGGCTTCTTTGGAGGATCTCAACCTGAGATCCGACGCGCTGCACCAGATGAGCCAGTTTCGTACCAACCTGGTGGCGAGCGGCACCCTCCCCTTCGAGGAGGACGGCTGGAAACGGATCCGCATCGGCGAGGTGGAGTTTCGGGTCGCCAAGCCCTGCAGCCGCTGCATCATGACCACGGTGGAGCCGGGCACGGATCGCTTCAATGCCCTCAAGGAGCCGCTGGCTACCCTCACCCGCTATCGGCGCGGCGAGGATGGCGAGGTCTACTTCGGCCAGAACCTGGTGGCCCTCAACGAGGGGTGGATTGAGGCGGGCAGCGAGATCGAGGTGCTGGAGCGCGCCCGCGCCCCCGTCTACCCCAACGCGGCCCCGAAAAAACGGGAGCTGGTGTGCGTGGCCCGCGAGCCGCTGGCGCGGGATCTGGAGACCTTCTGGTTCGAGGCGGCCGATGGCGAGCCCCTGCCCGACTATCTGCCGGGCCAGCATCTGCCCATCAGCCTGGACATTGGCCTCGGTCTGCGGCGCGAGCGTCTGCAGCGCCGCTATACCCTGAGCTCCACCCCGGAGCGGCCCGAGCGTTATAGTATCAGCGTCAAGAAGGTGGGGGGCGGTCGCATCTCCCACTGGCTGCACCAGCAGTTGCAACCCGGTGACCGGTTGCTGGCCGCAGCGCCGGCCGGTGAGTTTCACCTAGGCTCCGGGCGCTCCCTGCTGCTGCTCTCGGCAGGCTCGGGGGTGACCCCCATGCTCTCCATTGCCCGCACTCTGGCCTTGCGCGGGGAGCTTGGCGATGTGCACTTTATGCACCTGTGCCGCAGCGAGGCGGATATTCCCGCCGCCGCCGAACTGCACGCCCTGGCGCAGCAGGGCATGACCCTCACCCTGATCCTCAGCCAGCCCGATACGCACTGGCAGGGGCTCAAGGGGCGACTCGGCGATGAGCATCTCGCATTGGTCAAAGGGTTGGCCGGACGGGAGGTGTTTATCTGCGGCCCCCACGGCTTTATGGCCGATGCGGCCGCCAGACTGACCGCCCTTGGCGTGCCCGCCGAGCGGATCCGCCAGGAGAGCTTTGGCGGCGCCATCCTCTCGGTGGCACGCCCCCACCAGGCGGTGCAACTGCGCATCGGCAAGCAGAGTTTTGCCGGCAACAATCAGGGTACCGTGCTGGATCAAGCCCACAAGCAAGGGGTGGATCTGCCCTGGAGCTGCCGCGCCGGCATCTGCGGCAGCTGCAAGCAGACCCTGCTCGCGGGTGAGGTGGATCACCCCGATGCCCCGGCCATCACCGCCGCCGAACGGGCCGAGGGCAAGATCCTCACCTGCTGCGCCGT
Source organism: Aeromonas sp. FL131 (assembly GCF_049860615.1). Taxonomy (NCBI): domain Bacteria; kingdom Pseudomonadati; phylum Pseudomonadota; class Gammaproteobacteria; order Aeromonadales; family Aeromonadaceae; genus Aeromonas; species Aeromonas sp. FL131. The sequence continues at coordinate 982,911 of NZ_CP187595.1, read as the reverse complement.
GCCGCTCACCGACCTTGTCATCAAATAAGGTGATCGAGCAGCGATAACCCCACCGGCCGGGTGCCCGCTCCCGGCCGTTTTCTATCTGTTTCGGTACGTTTTCCCTCGCCTCTACCTTTTCTCCAAACCCCCGCAACCTTGCCGGGCCCCGCTCCTATACTCACAGCAACAACAACAAAACCCCTCCGACGTAGCGGCCTTTGCCGTCTGACCAAGGGGGTTATCCGGTGAGAATAAGGACGCTCAAACCATGGAACAGAACAGACCCGCCTTTCAGCTCAACCTGCTGCTCTCCGTCGTCACCCTGATCCTGCTGTCGCTGGTATTTTTTGCCTACAGCTGGTCAGGAACGCAACTCGAGCAGAGCTATCAGCAACGCTATCAATCCTATCTGCTGGCCGATGAACTGCGGCAATCCTCCGACGACTTGACCCGCCTCGGCCGTACCTACGTGATCACCAAGGATCCGGCCTACGAACAGCAGTACATGCGGATCCTGGCCATTCGCAACGGGGAGCAGAACCGGCCGCAGGGCTACAACCGCATCTACTGGGACTTCGTCGCCGCCAACGGCCAGAACCCGCGGCCCGACAGCCAGGTGCGCCGTGGCCTCATCGACCTGATGAAGGACACCGGCTTTACCGAGGAGGAGCTGGCCAAGCTCAACGAGGCCAAGAACAACTCGGATGCCCTGGTCAACACCGAGGTGGCCGCCTTCAAGCTGGTGCAGCAGACGGACGGCGATCTGGCCGCCAACCAGCAAAAGGCCATCGCCATGATGCATGACAAGGCCTATCACCAGAACAAGGGGCGCATCATGTCCCCCATCGACGACTTCTACGTCCTGATGGAACACCGCACCCAGCAGGCGGTGGACGATGCCACCAGCCAGTCCGCCATGCTGCGCTACCTGTTCATCGCGCTGGGCCTGGTGTTGATGTTCTTCCTCTGGCGCACCTACAAGGCGCTGCTCGACCTGGTCGGCACCTCGGTCGACCAGCTCAGAAGCGATCTCAACCACCTGGCCGAGGGGGACTTCTCCCAGCCCATCAAGGTGCCGGCCGGTGCCAAGGAGAGCCTGATCGGCCTGCTCGCCACCATGCAGGGCACCCTCAAGGGGATCATCGCCCAGGTCTCCCACTCCAGCGAAGAGCTCTCCGGCTCGGCCGACAGCATCGCCCAGATAGCGGAACAGACCGCCCAGTTCGCCACCTCCCAGCAGACCAGCACCCAGACCATGGCGGCCGCCATCGAGGAGCTGGTGGTAAGCATCAGCCACCTCTCTGACAACGCCACCCACGCCGACGAGCTGAGCAAGGTCTCCGCCAACACCCTGGCGGAAGGCTCCGGGGTCATCAAGCAGACCCTCGACAGCATCCAGAGCATCTCGGATACCGTCTCCAATGCCGCCAGCAGCATCGCGGATCTCAACAGCCACACCCAGCAGATCTCGGAGATCATCGAGGTGATCCGCGGCATCGCCGATCAGACCAACCTGCTGGCGCTCAACGCCGCCATCGAGGCGGCCCGGGCCGGCGAGCAGGGGCGCGGCTTCGCGGTGGTGGCCGACGAGGTGCGCAACCTAGCCAGCCGCTCGGCCGCCTCCACCCAGCAGATCACCGGCATGATCGGCAAGATCCAGAGCGGGGCGGATGCCTCCATCCGCAGCATGGAGAACACGGTCAACAACGTCTCCCGCGGGGTAAGCCTGGCCAGCCAGACCGGCGAGGCCATCGCCAGCATCCAGAACCACGCCGCCAACCTGACCGGCCTGATGGGGGAGATCAGCCACACCCTGCGCGAGCAGTCCACCGCCGCCAACGAGGTGGTCTCCACCGTCGGCAACATCACCTCTCTCTCCGAGCAGTCGGGGGACGCAGCCCGCCATGTCTCGCAGGAGGCCGCCAAGCTCAAGCAGCTGTCGCGGCTGCTGCGCCAGGAGATGGCCCACTTCAAGCTGTAGCTAAGCGCACAAAGCAAAACGGCTGCCCGAGGGCAGCCGTTTTCTTTGGTACGGTACGCTTAACCGCGCAGGGCGGCGATGCGCTGCTCGATGGGCGGGTGGCTCATGAACAGCTCGCTCATGGAGCGCTTGCCGTTGATGCCGAACGCCATCATGGAGCCTTCCAGTTGCGGCTCGGCACCGCGGGAGAGGCGCTGAAGGGCTGCGATCATCTTGTCGCGGCCGGCCAGCTTGGCGGCACCGGCGTCGGCGCGGAATTCACGCTGACGGCTGAACCACATGACGATGATGGAGGCCAGCACGCCGAACAGCATCTCCAGCACGAACACGGTGATCATGTAGGCAAAACCACCGGTGCTGCTGCTCTCTTCGTCGTTGTTGGAGCTGAAGAAGTTGCTGATGACGCCGGCCACGATGCGGGCGAAGAACATCACGAAGGTGTTCACCACCCCCTGGATCAGGGTCAGGGTCACCATGTCGCCGTTGGCCACGTGGCTCACCTCGTGGGCCAGCACGGCTTCCGCCTCGTCACGGCTCATGCTGTAAAGCAGACCGGACGACACGGCCACCAGCGAGTCGTCACGGCGGGCGCCGGTGGCGAAGGCGTTCATCTCGGGGGAGTCGTAGATCCCCACTTCCGGCATCTTGATGCCCGCTTCACGGGCCTGACGGGCCACGGTACTGACCAGCCAGTGCTCGGTCTCGTTACGGGGTTGCTCGATGACCTGGACGCCATAGCTGCGCTTGGCCATCCACTTGGACATCAGCAAGGAGATAAAGGAACCCCCAAAACCGAACACGGCGCAGAACACCAACAGACCGGAAATGCTGGACTTGTTGATCCCCAGAACCGAGAACAGGATATTGAGTACCACCCCCAGCACCAGCATGACGGCCAGGTTGGTCACCAGGAATAGCATAATTCGCTTCATATTGACTCCTTGTGAGATATGGACGCGTGGCCCGTCACCAGTTCGCTGCCGGTCGGGCCACACCTGTCAGGCATAATAGACAGTTTCTATGAATGTTCGCTGAATGTCGGATTCAGAGCAGGGGCGAAATGTCGAGTCGCCCGCGCAGATCAGCCTCGAGCGGATTGTTTACAAAGGGTATTTCACCCAAAAACGGGGCCGGCAGCAAGCCCCGCAGGGTGTCCAGATTCTCCTGATAGTGGCTCATGGAGCCGTGCAGCCGGTTGATGACCCAGCCCGCCACCGGCAGGTTGTTGTTGCGAATGGCGGCGAAGGTGAGCAGGGCATGGTTGAGACAGCCCAGTTTGGCCCCCACCACCATGATGACCGGCATGTTCTCCTGCTTGACCCAGTCCGACAGCAGATGTTTGCGATCGAGCGGCAGGAACCAGCCCCCCGCCCCCTCCACCACCACCAGCTCGGCCCCCGCCTGTTCAATCTGGCGCAGCCCGTCCGACAACCCCTTCAGGGTAATGGCATCGCGCGCTTCGCTGGCGGCGATATGGGGCGCGATGGGCGGCTCGTAGGCGTAGGGATTGACCAGATCGTAGGGCAGCGGCAGGCTCGCCGCCTCCTGCAGCAGCACGGCATCGAGATTGCGCAGCCCGTCCGGGGTGCGGGCACAGCCGGCGGAGATGGGCTTGTAACCGGCGCAGCGCAGACCGTGCGCGGCGAACTCCAGCAACAGGGTGCGGGCGACCAGCGTCTTGCCCACATCGGTATCGGTGCCGGTGACGAAGAAGGATTTAACCATGATGACTCCTCAATACGGGGCAGCGGCCCGGGCTCGCTATGGCGGGCAGCGGCTTCTCAATTCTCTCGGCCCATGAGACCGGTTAGCGGCGGATCAGCTGGCCGAGGCACACCTGATAACTGGCGGCCAGCAGGCCGTCCGGTTGGCGATGGGCTTCATAGGCCTGGCTCAGGCGCTGCAGACGCTGGCGGCTGCTCAGTCCGGTATGACGCTCGTCATTGACCTGGCTGGCGCCGATCCCCTTGAGATCGCGCAGCAAGCCGTTGAGTTCGGGGTAGCCGAGCGACCAGGTCAGGCTCTCCAGCACCGGGGCGGCAAAACCGCCGGCGGCGATGGCATGCTGCAATTGTGGCAGGCTGAGGAAGCGATTGACATGATCACACTCGTCAACCGTGCGCCAGGCCTCACGCAATTGCCAGAGCGACTCGGCCAGCAGGGTCGAGAACAGCAGCCGGCCGCCGGGTTTGAGCACCCGGTGCAGCTCGGCGAAGGCCTGGGCCGGCCGCTCGCACCACTGCAGCGCCAGGCTGGAGAAGACCCAGTCAAACGTCTCGTCGGCAAAGGGGAGCTGCTCGGCATCGCCGCACAGCAGGCGGGCGCCGCTGCCGCGAAGGGCGGCCTGCGCCAGCATGCCGGGAGCCAGATCCAGCCCGGTCAGCTCGCTGCAACGCCCGGCCAACGCCGGCAGGAAGAAGCCGGTGCCGCAGCCCAGATCCAGCCCGCTCACTGTCAGATCTGTGCCAACCTGACTGTCCGGCATCCGCTCCAGCAGCGCCTGCCCCACCTCCTGCTGGAAGCGGGCGTGGGCGTCGTAGTGACGGGCGGCGGCGCCGAAACGGCGGGCAAGCTGGGCCTTGTCGACCGCCTGAAAACGCTCATAGAGCATGGGTGCCCCCTCTCTCGTCGTCCGCCGGGCAGGGGCCGAGGGCATCGAGCAGGCGATCCACATCCTGTTCACTGTGGGCCGCGCTCAAGGTGATGCGCAGCCGCGCCGTGCCGACCGGCACCGTGGGCGGGCGGATGGCGCCGGCCCAGACGCCGCATTCGCGCAGCCGCTCGGCCAGTTGCAGGGCGGCGATGCTCTCCCCCACCAGCAGCGGCTGGATGGGGGTAGTGCTGGCACCCAGTTGCCAGCCCAGCGCCTGCGCCCCTTGTCGAAAACGGGTGATCAGCAGACCAAGCTGGGCGCGGGCCTCGTCGGCGGCGCGCACCAGTTCGATGCTCTGGCGCACCGCGCAGGCCTGGGCCGCCGGCATATGGGTGCTGTAGACGTAGTGGCGGGCGAAGTTGACCAGATACGCCACCAGCTCGCGACTGCCGCCCACAAAGGCGCCAGCCACCCCGAGCGCCTTGCCAAAGGTGCCCATCTGGATGTGCACGCTGGCAGGAGCAACCCCCTGGGCCGCCAGGGTGCCGCGCCCTTGTGGCCCCAGCACGCCGAGGCCGTGGGCATCGTCGATCATCAGCCAGTTGCCGCTCTGGGCAGCCAGGGCTGCGAGCTCGCGCCAGGGGCCCTGATCCCCATCCATGCTGAACACCCCCTCCGAGACGATCAAGCCTCGACTTGGCTCGAGTTGACGCTCAAGGGCCGCCATGTCGTTGTGACCGAAGCGCTTCATCTTGCAGGGCAGCTGACTGCCCATCTCCTGCAGGGAGGCGTGGTTGAGTTTGTCCTGCCACAGCAGGTGTTCCTTGCCGAGCAGGGCCTTGAGCACCGCCTGATTGGCCGAGAAACCGCAGTTGAACAGCAGCACCGCCTCCACCCCCAGCCAGTCAGCAAGCGTCTCTTCCAGCTGTTGGTGGGCCCGGCTGTAACCGGTCACCAGCGGCGAGGCGCCGGCGCCCGCGCCATAGCGCTCAATCCCCGCTTTGAAGGCAGCCTTGATGGCGGGGTGATCCGCCAGCCCAAGATAGTCGTTGGCGGAAAAGTTGAGGTAATCGCGCCCGGCCACCCTGAGCCGTCCGCCACTCGCCCCGTCGGTCGCGATGCGGCTGCGCAGCAGGCCCGCCTGCTCGCGTTCGGCCAGCGCCGCGCTCAACCCGAAGGGGCCCGTTGCTGCAGGGCCGTTCATGACCGCGCGGCCCCTGCACGGGGGCGGGTGGCGTCATAAAACATTTCGGCGGGCTCGCTCTGGCGACTCACCTCGGCCAGCAGCTCCTCTTCTTGTACTTGATCCGGCTTCTGGGCCCGCTGGGCGGGGCGAATGCCGAGCCGCTTGAACAGCTGCATGTCGCTGTTTTCGTCCGGGTTCGGGGTGGTCAGCAACTTGCAGCCATAAAAAATCGAATTTGCCCCCGCCATAAAGCACATGGCCTGCATCTGCTCGTTCATCTTCTCCCGCCCGGCGGAGAGGCGCACGTGGGAGGCCGGCATCATGATCCGTGCCACGGCGATGGTGCTGATGAATTCGAACGGATCGAGGTTCTCCTGGTTCTCCAGCGGCGTGCCCTTCACCTTGACCAGCATGTTGATGGGCACGCTCTCCGGGTGGCGCGGCAGATTGGCCAGCGCCATCAAGAGGCCCGCCCGATCTTTTGCCTGCTCGCCCATGCCGACGATGCCGCCGGAGCAGACCTTCATGCCGGCGCCGCGCACATGCTCCAGGGTATCGAGCCGGTCCTGATAGGTGCGGGTGGTGATGATGTCGCCGTAAAACTCCGGCGAGGTGTCGAGGTTGTGGTTGTAGTAGTCAAGGCCGGCTGCACCGAGGCGCGCCGCCTGATCGGCGGTGAGCATCCCGAGCGTCATGCAGGTCTCCATGCCGAGCCCGCGCACCTCTTCAATCATTCGCAGGATGTAGGGCATGTCCTTCTCTTTGGGGTTGCGCCAGGCGGCCCCCATGCAGAAGCGGGACGAGCCGTTGGCCTTGGCTTCGCGGGCCCGCTCCAGCACTTTCTCCACCTCCATCAGCCGCTCGGCCTCAAGGCCGGTGTGATAACGGGCACTCTGGGGGCAGTACTTGCAATCCTCCGGGCAGGCACCGGTCTTGATGGAGAGCAGGGTGCTCACCTGTACTTCGTTCGGATCGAAATGGGCACGGTGCACGGTCTGGGCCCGGAACAGCAGATCGTTGAATGGCAGGGCAAACAGGGCCTGAACCTCGGCGAGGGTCCAGTCGTGACGAAGGGCGTGAGCGCCCGCGGTGACAGCATTCATACATGGCTTCCAATTGTTATAAGTGGGATCCTGCGCCGCCAGCTTGCATGGGCAAACACAGAAGCCGCCACCCGGCCTGCCCCCGAGTCGGGTTGCACGCAGCCAAGTGGCTGAAATTGTTGGCTAGTGTAGAGAGCGCGCGTAGACTGTCAACACCGACCAGATCAAATCAATTGACAACAGAATACAAAATGACCAATCAAGAATTCGACCTGCACCACGTCTGGCACCCCTATACCTCCCTCACCCATCCCCTGCCCTGCTATGAAGTGGCCAGTGCCAGGGGAGTGACCCTCACCCTCAGCGACGGCCGCGAACTGGTGGATGGCATGAGCTCCTGGTGGGCCTGCGTGCACGGCTATCAGGTGCCGGAGCTCGATGCCGCCGCCACTACCCAGCTTGGCAAGATGTCCCACGTGATGTTTGGCGGCCTCACCCACGCCCCCGCCGTCGATCTGTGCCGCAAGCTGGTGGAGATCACGCCGGCTGGGCTGGATCGGGTGTTTCTGGCGGACTCCGGTTCGGTGGCGGTAGAGGTGGCGCTCAAGATGGCGCAGCAGTACTGGCATGCCAAGGGGACGCCCAGGGCCAAGTTTGTCGCCCTGCGCGGTGGCTATCACGGTGACACCTTCGGCGCCATGGGCGTCTGCGATCCGGATGGCGGCATGCACGAGCTCTACAAGGGCTTCCTGCCCGAGCACCATTTTGTCGAAGCGCCCAGCTGCCGCTTCCACGCCGAGTGGGACGAGCAGTGCGTGGTGGAGCTCGCCACCCTGGTAGCCGATCATCACGAGGAAATCGCCGCCATCGTGCTCGAGCCCATCGTGCAGGGCGCCGGCGGCATGCGCTTCTATCATCCCCGCTACCTGCAGTGGGTGCGCGCTTTGTGCGACGAGTTCGGCCTGCTGCTGATTGCCGACGAGATCGCCACCGGCTTTGGCCGCACCGGCCAGCTGTTTGCCTGTGACTGGGCCGGCATCAGCCCCGACATCATGTGTCTGGGCAAGGCGCTCACCGGCGGCTATCTGACACTGTCGGCCACGCTCACTACCGAGCATGTGGCTCGCACCGTGTGTGACGGCAAGGCCGGCGTCTTCATGCACGGCCCCACCTTCATGGGCAACCCCTTGGCCTGCGCCGTGGCCAACGCCTCCATCGATCTGCTGCTGGCCTCGCCGTGGCAGGAGCGGGTATGCGCCATCGAGCACCAACTCAAAACCGAACTGGTGGCGCTGACCCTGCACCCGGCGGTGGCGGATGTACGGGTACTCGGCGCCATCGGGGTGGTGGAGATGAAGGAGCGGGTGGACGTGGCGCGCATCCAGCGCAAGTTCGTCGAACTGGGTGCCTGGATCCGCCCGTTTGGCAAGCTGGTCTATCTGATGCCCCCTTTCGTCATCAGCCCGGCACAATTAACCGTGCTGACCAACGCCATCACCGCCGCCATCCACAGCGGCGAGTTCTGAGTCAGACGTGGCAGGCCCTGCCCGACCAGGCAGGGTCTTTTGACTCTTTTTCATCAGAATGTGAGCGAGACACCAGACCCAGGCGGCCAAGACGCGTAGACTGCGCGGGTTTTACCCAACAGATGTACCGTTCCCATGCGCCTCTCCATTGCTGCCAAAATCAACTTCTTCCTGCTGTTCATCTTCTCCATGGTGCTGGTGTTCTCCGCCGCCTATCAGGCGGTGCGCGAGCGCGACCTGATCCTGACCCTCATCAAGGAGCAGAGCCGCGAACAGACCGAGGCCTACTTCGACGGCCTCAACATGCTGATGCTGACCGGCAAGATGGATGCCCGCGACACCCTGCGCGGCAAGTTTCTCGAGCACGCCCACGTGGAGGATGCCCGCATCGTGCGCAGCGAGGCGGTGAGCAAGCAGTACGGGGCTGGCCACCAGAGCGAGCAGCCCAAGGACAGGTTCGATGAGCTGGCACTGGCCGGCAAGGGCAGCCTGGAGGTGGTACACGACGGCATGCACAGCAAGCTGGTGGTGACCCGCCCGCTGCTGGCCAAGAAGGATTTTCGCGGCACCGACTGCACCAGCTGCCACCTGGTGCCGGAGAATACCGTGCTGGGTGCGGTGCGCTTTGACTACTCCCTCGACACCCTGTTTACCCGGGTCGAGCAGAACATCCTCACCTCGGCGCTGAGCCTCACCGTCATCTTCGGCCTGGGGCTGCTGCTGACCCTCTGGGTCATTCGCACCTGGATCGTCCGCCCCCTCAACCAGCTGACCCGCTCCATGGAGGAGGCCACCGACCTGCACGACTTCGGCCACCGGCTGGAAGGGGATGAAGGGGACGAAATCGGTCGGGTGGCGCTCGCCTACAACCAGATGCTCGACAGCGTGGAGCGTCAGCTCGGCAAACGACCCGCCGCGCCGATGGAGGGGAGCGAGCAGAAGGCGACAGAGAGAAGAAAAGAGGGCTAGCCCAGGTAGTAGAACAGCAGACTGGCGAGCAGGATCAGCAGCAAGATGGTCAGGTGCACCCGCCCCGTGTCCTCCTGCCGCCGGCAGCGTCGGCGCTCCGCCAGCAGCACCGCCAGGGTCAGCAGGCAGCAACCCCATAGCCCGTGCAGCAGCCAGGGGGTGAGCTGGGGATCCCAGCTCTGGCGTACCCTGACCCCGCCATAGACCAAAAAACCGTAGGCCGTCTGTGGTCTGGCGAAGTGGTAGAGAGAGAGCAGGACGATGAAGCCGCCCCAGCAGAGCATCACCAGCCCCTGCAACACCCGTGTCAGCCGGTCCGGCCCCCGTCGCCGCTCTTTCACGTCCATCCCCCGTCCAACTGGCCTGCCAATCCGCCGATAGGCGCCGAAATCCCCCCCAGAGTCCGACATTTTTGCTTGTTTATCAAACCTGCGCGGGTAAGATTGACGGCTTAGTCTGCCATGATGGGCCAAGATTGCCCGGGCCAGACCCCAAGTGTTGCAAATAGCGCTGCAAGAACAAGCTGGAGACAATATTTCGATGACGCACGCATCCGTAGTAGATGTGCTGACCGGTAAGTATGCGGTCGGCACCACCCAGACAGTCAAAGGGTGGATCCGGACCCGCCGCGATTCCAAGGCGGGGATCTCATTTTTGGCCATCTCCGATGGCTCCTGTTTCCATCCGGTACAGGCAGTCGTCCCCAATACCCTGGCCAATTACGAGAATGAAGTGCTGCGTCTGACCACGGCTTGCTCGGTGGAAGTGACCGGTCTGGTGGTCGAGTCCCAGGGCAGCGGCCAGGCGTTCGAACTGCAGGCCACCGACGTCAAGGTGGTGGGCTGGGTCGAAGATCCGGATACCTACCCCATGTCTGCCAAGCGTCACAGCATCGAATACCTGCGCGAGCAGGGCCACCTGCGCGCTCGTACCAACGTGGTCGGCGCCGTGACCCGGGTACGCAACTGCCTCTCCCAGGCCATCCACCGCTTCTTTCACGAGCAGGGCTATCTGTGGATCGCCGCGCCACTCATCACCGCCTCCGACACCGAAGGCGCAGGCGAGATGTTCCGCGTCTCCACCCTGGATATGGAAAACCTGCCGCGCACCCCGCAAGGCAAGGTGGACTATGACAAGGACTTCTTCGGCAAAGAGACCTTCCTGACCGTATCCGGCCAGCTCAACGTCGAAACCTACGCCTGTGCGCTGTCCAAGGTCTACACCTTCGGGCCGACCTTCCGCGCCGAAAACTCCAACACCAGCCGCCACCTGGCCGAGTTCTGGATGGTTGAGCCGGAAGTGGCCTTCGCCGATCTGGAAGACAACGCCGCCCTGGCCGAAGCCATGCTGAAGTATGTCTTCAACGCCGTACTGGCCGAGCGCCGCGACGATCTGGAGTTCTTCGCCCAGCACGTGGACAAGGACGCCATCGGTCGTCTGGAGCGCTTCGTTACCTCCGACTTCGCCCAGATTGACTACACCGATGCCATCGAAGTGCTGAAAAACTGCGGCAAGAGCTTCGAGTTCCCGGTCTCCTGGGGTATCGACCTCTCCTCCGAGCACGAGCGCTACCTGGCCGAAGAGCACTTCAAGTCCCCGGTGGTAGTGAAGAACTATCCGAAAGACATCAAGGCCTTCTACATGCGTCTCAACGACGACGGCAAGACCGTCGCCGCCATGGACGTACTGGCCCCGGGCATCGGCGAGATCATCGGCGGCTCCCAGCGTGAAGAGCGTCTGGACGTGCTGGATGCCCGTCTGGCCGAAATGGGTCTGAACAAGGAAGACTACTGGTGGTATCGCGACCTGCGCCGCTACGGTACCGTGCCCCACTCCGGCTTCGGTCTGGGCTTCGAGCGCCTGGTGGTTTACGTGACCGGCATGGGCAACGTCCGCGACGTGATCCCCTTCCCGCGCACCCCGCGCACCGCCGAGTTCTGATTACAGTACTTTGCCTTAAAAGCCGACCTCAGGGTCGGCTTTTTGTTGCCCGTCCGGCGGCCGGACGGCCTTGCCAGCACCACAATTAATCACTCTTGCCGCCCTCCGTCATGCCCCCTTGCTGACACACCCGCCCCGCGCCAGCCGTTGAGCCCCATACGCTGCCACTTACTGCCCGCAAAATAACAAAAACGTTAATACGTGGTTTTTATGACGTTAAATCAAAAAGCGATGAGTTATTGAAGTACCTCAAATTTTTGCCCTTTTTTGGCAGGCACAATAACCACTAACCCTTTAGGGCTAAATAAAAAACAGACAATCCCGGTCCATGAGCCCAACACAGCACAGACATGGATTAAATAACGCGAGGTAATGGAATGATCTTGATGGAATTTTTGGTGGTACTCGGCTGCTTGCTGCTGGGTACCCGGTTTGGGGGCATGGGGCTGGGTCTCATCAGCGGCATCGGTCTGTTCCTGCTGACCTTCGTGTTCGGTCTCACCCCGGGCGAACCGCCGGTGCAGGTGATGCTGACCATACTGGCGGTGATCGGCTGCGCCGCCACCCTGCAGACCGCTGGCGGTCTCAACCTGATGATGCAGGTGGCCGAGCGTCTGCTGCGCCGCCACCCCCAGTACATCACCCTGCTGGCGCCACTCACCACCTGGACCCTCACCTTCCTGTGCGGTACCGGCCACGTGGTCTACACCATGTTCCCCATCATCGCCGACATCGCGCTGCAGAAGAACATCCGTCCCGAGCGTCCGATGGCGGTGGCTTCCGTCGCTTCCCAGATGGCGATCTGCGCCTCGCCGGTGTCGGTGGCCGTGGTCTCCATGGTCTCCATTCTGGCAGCCGGTCACGGCATCGGCCAGGCCTACAGCCTGCTCGACATTCTGATGATCGCCATCCCCTCCTCGCTGACCGGGGTCATAGTCGCGGCACTCTGGAGCCTGCGTCGCGGCAAGGATCTGGACAAGGACGAAGAGTTCCAGGCCAAGATCAAGGATCCGGAGCAGCGAGCCTTCGTCTACGGCGGTGGTGAGACCCTGCTCAACACCAAGTTCCCGAAAGAGGCCTACTGGTCGACCTGGATCTTCTTCGCCGCCATCGCCGCCGTGGTGGTGCTGGGGGCCGATGCCTCCCTGCGCCCGGTGTTCGAGATGGGCGGCAAGACAGGCCCGCTCTCCATGAACCTGGTGATCCAGATGATGATGCTGATCGCCGGTGCCATCATCCTGATGCGCTGCAAGGTCAAGCCGGGTGACATCTCCAACGGCGCCGTGTTCAAGGCCGGCATGGTGGCGATCTTCTCGGTATTCGGGGTCGCCTGGATGAGCGAAACCTTCTTCCAGGCACACATGCCGCTGCTAAAAGAGACCCTGGCCCACGTGGTGCAGGCGCAGCCCTGGACCTATGCCCTGGTGCTGTTCCTCATCTCCAAGCTGGTGAACAGCCAAGCAGCAGCCCTGACCGCCATCGCACCCATGGGGCTGGCGCTGGGGGTGGAGCCGAAACTGCTGATCGCCTTCCTACCGGCGAGCTACGGCTACTTCGTGCTACCGACCTACCCGAGCGATCTGGCCTGTATCGGTTTCGACCGCTCCGGCACCACCCGCATCGGCAAGTTCATCATCAACCACAGCTTCATCATTCCGGGTCTGATCGGGGTCGCCACCTCCTGTACCCTGGGTTATCTGCTGACCAGCATACTGCTCTAAGCAACACACCGCTTAGCCGGTCCAGCAGGCCCCCTCGGGGGCCTGCTGTTTTGTGCCCTGCCCCATCCCGTTTTGCCAACCGCCCGCACTCTGGGTAGCATGGCCCCTCTTTTCTTTGCGGAATCTCCCCCATGTCTCGCGTCATCGTGCTCTGGAGCGGCGGAAAGGATGCCATGCAGGCCCTCTGCCATGCCCGCGAAGCGGGTCATCAGGTGGTGGCTCTGGCCACCTTTGCCCCGCCCGAACCCCGCTTTCTGGCCCATCCCCTGTCACAGGTGCGTCGGCAGGCAGCGGCTCTCGGTCTGCCCCATCTGCTGATCACCATCGAAGCGCCGTTCGATCTCGGTTATGAAACGGCGCTGGCGGCATTGAAAGAGGAGTGGCGCCTGGATGGGGTGGTCACCGGCGACATCGACAGCGTGGGGGGCGCGCCAAACTGGATCCGCGAGCGCTGCCGCCCACTCGATCTGGCCGTTCACACCCCGCTCTGGCAGCAACCCCGCGAGGCGCTGCTGGCAGACCTGCTGACCCGCGGCATCGTCGCCCACCTCTCCTGCGTCGACACCCGGGTGCTGGCCCCCGAGTGGGTGGGACGCACGCTCGATGCGGCCACCCTGGCCGAGTTGCAGCAGCTGGCGGCAAGCCGAGGCTTCGATGCCTGCGGCGAGCAGGGGGAGTACCACACCATGGTGACCGACGGCCCGGGCTTTGCAGCGCCGCTGACGCTCGGCCACTGGCAGGTTGCCCGTCAGGAGCAGCTCGCCTACCTGCTGGAGGATGAGGGGTAGTGACTCTACTCTGTTCGATGTCTCTGCACCGACAGGACAGATAAAAAACGGGAGGCGATGGCCTCCCGTTTTGTTTGTCATCCAAAGCTAGTTGACCAGCTTGCCCAGCACCCGCTGCAGCAGGCGGATGCGCGGCGCTATGCTCTCCAGCAGCAGGAACTCCGCCTCGGAGTGGAAACCGCCCCCCATGGGGCCGAAGCCATCGAGCGACGGCACGCCGGCTGCGGCGGTAAAGTTGGCATCCGAGCCGCCACCGGCCTCCAGCCAGTTGAAGGAGATCCCCTCCTCTTTCGCCGCCGCCTCCACCAGCGCCATCAGCGCATCGGTGTCGCCACTCGGGCGCATCGCCGGCTTGAAGCTCTGGCGATCCACTTCAACCCGGCAACCGGCGAGGAAGGGGTTGTTGGCCATGAAGGTGAGCCGCTCGTGCACGGCGGCGGCTTCTTCATTGCTCCAGAAGCGCAAGTCGACGATCGCCTCGGCAAAATCCGGCACCACGTTGACGCCGGTCCCCCCCTGCACCACCCCCACGTTCATGGTGGTGCCGGTATCGAGGTTGACCTGCTCGTTGATGGCCAGCACCCAGTGGGCCAGCTCCGTGATGGCTGAGACCCCTTCGGTGAGGGCCGAGCCGGCGTGGGAGGCCTTGCCGTGGAAGGTAATGCGGTACTTGGCGTTGCCCTTGCGGGCGCTGATGAGATCCCCGTTCGGGCGGGCAGCCTCGGCCACCAGCACGCAGCCACTCTGTTTGGCTTTTTCCACCAGCCACTCTTTGGACCAGGGGGAGCCAATCTCCTCGTCGCAGTTGCAGCAGACCAGTACCTTGAGCTTGGCCAGCACGGCGGGATCCATCTCTTTCAAGGCATACCAGGTGGAGAGCAGACCGCTCTTCATGTCCGACACGCCGGGGCCAAAGGCCTGATTGCTCTCAATTTTCAGCGGCCGCTTGGCGGCTGTCCCTTCCGGGAAGACGGTGTCCATGTGGCCCACCAGCATCACATCGTAGTGATCCGCCCCCGGCGCATTGGTGATCTCGAGGCAGGGGCCGCACTCGAGATTGATGAGGGGGGCCAGATCCGCCAGGTAGGCGTCCAGAGAAAAAGCGTTGCGAGAGTCTGTCATTGTCATCTCCTGGGCGGGAGGACACACCTTCCGCCCGATGGCCGAATGAAAGGGGCGGACGGACCGTGCCGTCCGCCGCCCGGTTACATAAACAGCAGATAGTTGAGAGTGAGCGCGGTCACCAGGGCACCGGCCATGGGCACGCAGGTGCGCTTGACCACCACGAAGGGGGAGACCTTGGCGATGCCCGCACAGGCTATCAGCACCGCCGCGATGGGGGAGACGGTGCGGCCGATACTTGAAGCGAGCTGCATCGGCAGCAGCATGGTCACCGCCGGCACGCCGAACTTGGCCGCCACGGCGGGCGCCAGGGTCGAGAAGCTCAGGAACGCCGCGTTGCCAGAACCCATGATGACCGCCGCCACCATGATGAGACCCACCATCACCAGGGTCATCAGGCCGCTGCCGATGCCGGCATTGCTGGCAGAGTGCAGCAGGGTGTCGATGGCGCCGATGGCCTTGAGGGATTCGGCAAACAGCTCGGCGCAGACGATCAGTGCCACCACGGGGCCGAATACCTTGCCCATGCCGTCGAGGAAGCTGGAGAGCCCGGCGAAGGCGGTGCGCACCGAGCGGGTGCGCAGCAGCTCGCACAGCATGCCGATGAAGACCGACAGCAGCATGGCCACCTCCACGCTGACGCTGATGGTGGTCACCAGCAGCATGGGGGCTACCAGCCAGATCTGGTAGTCGACAAAATAGCTGGTGGGATCCATGCCGGATTGGCCGGCGGAGAAGATGGCGTTGGTCTGGGTCGGGCCGATCTCGAATGCCTGGGAGGTGGCGATGACGCCGCAGGCGGAGGCCGGGCTGATGCCGAGATTGCGCATCACCGGGTACATGGTGACCATCAACAGCAGGCCAAGGCCGGTGGCGGAGGTGACGAACAGGGAGACAAACACCGCCACCAGATAGCAGATGGAGAGCATCAGGTAGCTGGACTGAATGCCCGCCACCGGTTTGACCGCCACCCGCACCAGCGCCTGGGAGGCACCGATATGGGACATGTAGGTGGCAAAGCCGGCCACCGCCATGATGGTGAGGCCGAGGCCCGCCGCCCGGTAGGAGAAGATCCCCTTGAACACCTCGAACAGGTCGAACAGGGCGAAGCCGGTGCTCTTGTCGGCGGGCAGAATGGGGTGCAGTCCCAGCCAGTAGGCGACGGTGAAGATGGCCATGCCGGCCAGCGCCAGCACCGCCTGCGGGTTGTAATCCTTGACGATGCCGTAGACCACGGCCAGCAGTACGAGCAAGACGAAGACGAGTTCCAAATATTCACTCCTGATAAAGTTATCGAGGAGCGGAATCTAGTGGTCTGACCGCGCTTTCCCATTGATCCCCGTCAAGAAAGATGGCTTGACCGCATTTCAACGAAACAAAATGCTACGCACTTAACAAAAAACAGCAATTTAAACTAAAGGCAAACCTTTAGAATCCCTTTGCCACGCGTTCTGGCGAATAACCTCAGGCTTTTTTGCTTTGGATCAACGTCAGGGGCCAGTGAACTGGCCAAGATGCGCATCGACACACAGCGACCGTTTCGCG
The DNA here is from genome assembly GCF_049860615.1 of Aeromonas sp. FL131. Lineage (NCBI taxonomy): Bacteria > Pseudomonadati > Pseudomonadota > Gammaproteobacteria > Aeromonadales > Aeromonadaceae > Aeromonas > Aeromonas sp. FL131. The sequence goes on along the minus strand of NZ_CP187595.1, from coordinate 966,514 downwards.
CCGGAGAGAGTTATGACAGACCGAGCCAACGCAGGCATGACGACCTGCGACTACAAGCTATGGGACATCCTCGTCGAGTCTGCAAAGGAACGCACCACCATTCGTTACTCCAAGCTGGCCAGGCAGGCCGGGCTGGAGAATTGCCAGGATGAGCTGCGCACGCTGCTGCAACGCATCCGCATGTACTGCACCGAGCACCAGTTGCCGATCCTCTCCGCCATCGTGGTGGACGATGTGGGCAAATATACCGGCCTCTCCTCCAGTCTGCCGGACGCCCCCTGGGAGCGTGCCAAGGTGTTTGACTACCAGTGGCCGGTTGCGCCCTGAGTCATCCACCCCTCACAATAACGCGCCCGCCGGCGCGTTTTGTACTTCTTTGGGCCCCCTTTTCCTGAACTGCAGGCAAAAAAAAACCCGCCGAGACGGCGGGTACTAAGCAAGCAACGCTCTGGATGACCAGAGTAAAGAGTTCAGGCTGTCGAATCTTGCCACCTCCGGCACCACGCGAAAGAGGTAACAGGACAACATGGGTTTGCATAAATCGCTGATTTATCCAAGCTTCATGCTGACCATCGACGGGAAATGAGACTAAAGTGAAGGCCCTGCTTAAGGAAATGATTTATTAGTATTCCATTATGCACAGAATGAATTTACGAGGCGTCGACCTCAACCTGCTGGTGGTGCTCAAGGCACTGCTGGAGGAGCGCAACACCACCAAGGCCGCCGAACGGCTCGCCATGAGCCAGCCGGCCGTCAGCCGGGCACTGGCCCGCTTGCGTCTGCTCTATGACGATCCCCTGCTGATCCGCACTCCCCAGGGCATGGAACCCACCGCCCGGGCGGAGGCCTTGCTGCTGCCGCTGCGGGAGATCCTGCACGACATCGAGCAGACCTTCAGCCCCCCCGAGCAGCTCGACCCCGCCCAGTTCGAGGGGGTGCTGCGCATCGGGGCCCACACCTATGTGGAGTATGTGATGATGCCGAGCCTGCTGGGCCGGCTCCAGCAACAGGCCCCCAACCTGCGCATCCACATGGTGCCGCTCAATGCGGACTACGAGAGCCAGCTCGACGAAGGGGTCATCAGCATGGTGATCAGCAAACAGGACGAGGTGCCCGGCCGTTTTCGCCGCATCCCGCTGTTCGAGGACAAGCTGATCTGCGCCGCCCACCGCAGCCACCCGCTGCAGGGCCAGGTGCTGTGCATCGAATCCTTCGCCCAGGCCCAGCACCTGCTGGTCGCGCCCCGCGGCAGCGAAGGGGGCATCGTCGATGATCTGCTGGCCGCCCACGGCATGACCCGGCACACTCCCTTGATAGTGCAAAGCTTTCTGGCGGCCCCCTTCATCCTGCCGTGCGCGCCTCTGCTGCTCACCTCCCCCGCCCGGGTGCTGCGCCCGCTGATGCCGCTGCTGGATCTGGTGGAGTACGAAACCCGCTTCGCCCTGCCCACCTTCGAGGTGAGCCTCATTCGCCATCGTCGCGACGACAACAACGCCATGCTCAACTGGTTCGAATCCGAACTGCACCTCTGGTGTCGCACCCAGAGCGAACTCTGATGCCCGCCGGCGCGTCCAGCGCCGGGCACTTTTCCCCCCCCCAGGCCCGACCAGCGCCTCGCCCCACCGCCCCCATGCGCATCGGCGTTGCCTTGAAATCGCCACAATGCCAGAATCGGGTCTCTTCTTGATTTCCCGTTTCAGGACTCAAGTTTCGGCTTTCCGGGCCCATGCCCGCAGACAAGGACTCCCCATGGCCACCACCCTCTATGGCATCAAGAACTGCGACACCATCAAAAAAGCCCGCAAGTGGCTGGAGCAGGCCGGCATCGACTACCGCTTTCACGACCACCGTGCCGACGGCCTGAATCCGGCCGACCTCGACCGCTGGCTGAGCCAGCTCGGCTGGGAGGCGCTGCTCAACAGCCGCGGCACCACCTTCCGCGCCCTGCCGGACGAGGCCAAACAGGGGCTCGACACCGCCAAGGCGCGCGCCCTGTTGCTGGAGCACCCGGCCATGATCAAGCGCCCGCTGCTGGACCGGGACGGCGAGCTGACCCTGGGCTTCAAGGCCGATCACTACCAATCCCTCTTCTCTCGTTAAACTTTTTTGCTAAGGAACGCTGATGTCGGATGTCATCGCACTGGCCAAGGATCTGATCCGCCGCCCCTCCGTTACCCCGCTGGATGAAGGGTGCCAGACCCTGATGGCGGAGCGCCTCGCCAAGCTCGGCTTCGTCATCGAGCCCATGGTGTTCGAAGACACCACCAACCTCTGGGCCCGCCGCGGCAGCGAGGGGCCATTGTTCTGCTTCGCCGGCCACACCGACGTGGTGCCCGCCGGCCCGCTGGAAAAATGGCATACCCCGCCGTTCGAGCCGACCATCCAGGATGGCGTGCTCTACGGCCGTGGTGCCGCCGACATGAAGGGCTCGCTGGCCGCCATGGTGGTGGCGGTCGAACGCTTTGTCGCCGAGCATCCGGATCACACAGGGTCCATCGCCTTCCTCATCACCTCCGATGAAGAGGGGCCCTTCATCAACGGCACCACCCGGGTGATCGACACCCTGGAAGCGCGCCACGAGAAGATCACCTGGTGCATCGTCGGCGAACCCTCCTCCACTGCCGTGGTCGGCGATGTGGTGAAGAACGGCCGGCGCGGCTCCATCACCGGCGATCTGCTGGTGCGCGGGGTGCAGGGCCACGTCGCCTATCCCCATCTGGCGGACAACCCCATTCACAAAGCCGCGCCGGCGCTGGCCGAGCTCGCCGCCACCGTGTGGGATGAGGGCAACGCCTACTTCCCCCCCACCAGCTTCCAGATAGCCAACATCCAGAGCGGCACCGGCGCCTCCAACGTCATTCCCGGCGAACTGCAAGTCCAGTTCAACTTCCGCTTCAGCACCGAACTGACCGACCTGGATATCCGCGAGCGGGTCGAAGCCCTGCTGGACAGGCACGGTCTGGATTACCAGATCGACTGGACCCTCTCCGGCCAGCCCTTCCTCACCGACACCGGCAAGCTGCTGGCGGCGGCGGTCTCTGCCATCGAGGCGGTGAATGGCCAGCAGCCGGCCCTGCTCACCACCGGCGGCACGTCCGATGGGCGCTTTATCGCCCCCACTGGCGCCGAAGTGATCGAGCTGGGCCCGGTCAACGCCACCATCCACAAGGTGAACGAGTGCGTGAAGGCGGACGATCTGGATCTGCTGGCAGACATGTACCAAGGGGTGCTCGCGAGGTTGCTGGCATGACCCAGGATCAACTGCTGGGGTTGGATGAAGGTCACCTCATTCTGGTGGGGCAAGACCCGCACCGGCTGACGGCCGCCACCGCGGCGGCCTTCAACGACATGCAGGTGGCCGCCGCCCACGCCGGTTTCAACCTGCAGCCCGCCTCCAGCTGGCGCGGCTTTGATCGCCAACTCGCCATCTGGAACGGCAAGTGGCGCGGCGAGCGGCCGCTGCTCGATGCCCACAGCCAGCCCATCGACGCCCTGCAACTGAGCGACGAGGAGCGCCTCCACGCCATCCTGCACTGGAGCGCCCTGCCCGGCACCAGCCGCCACCACTGGGGCACCGATCTCGACATCTATGACCCGGACTGCCTGCCCGCCGGCACCAGGCTGACGCTGGAGCCCTGGGAGTATGAAGCCGGGGGCTGGTTCGCCGACCTGAGCGAGTGGCTTGAAGATCGCATGAACGACTTCGGCTTCTTCCTGCCCTATGCCAAACCGGTCGGTGCCGGCAGCGGCGTCGCCTACGAGCCCTGGCACATCAGCTTTGCGCCTGAGTCCCGCGAGCAGCGGCTCGACCCGGCCGCGCTGGCACTTTGCCTGCAACAGGCGGATATTGAAGGCAAGGGGACCATACTGGCCAACCTCGACGAGATCCTGGCCCGCTATGTCACCCTGGCCATCGACGAAAGGAGTAGCACATGAACCTCTGGCTCTGGATAGGCTTGCCACTGCTCTTCCTGCTCGGCCTGTTTCTCAACGCCATCAAGGACATGAAGCGACTGGAGAAAGAGCTGCCCCGCTACAAGGACAAGATCCGGGAAGTGAAGGACGACGAGGACGACTGACTCGAGTCCGCCGACAGGGGCACCCACGGGTGCCCCTGTCGCTATCTGCCCACTTTGTGAACATGGTCACGTTGCTCGCCGCGCTGGCGACGCCGGCGACCCCCTTTTGATGGCCAGAACCCTTCGCAGCAATGACACCGAAAATGTAAAAAACTGCAAATAAATGCACAATTAAGCCACACCGAGCCCAACAAACTGCATATAATGTGCCTGATTTGCATTTTGACAGAAGGAGTTCGCCATTGGATGCCGTCACCATCAACAGTTTTTTCCTCGTCGCGGCCTTGTTGGTGGGCGCCAGTGTCCTGTTGAGCGCGCTCTCCTCCCGTCTCGGTATCCCCATCCTGGTGATCTTCCTCGCCGTCGGCATGCTGGCCGGTGAAGATGGCCCCGGCGGCATCCACTTCGCCGACTACTCCATCGCCTATCTGGTGGGCAACCTGGCGCTCGCCATCATCCTGCTCGACGGCGGCATGCGCACCCGGGTCTCCTCGTTTCGGGTGGCGCTCTGGCCCGCGCTGTCGCTGGCCACGGTCGGGGTGGCCATCACCACCGGCCTCACGGGCCTGGCCGCCGCCTGGCTGTTTGACCTCAACCTGATGCAGGGGATGCTGATCGGCGCCATCGTCGGCTCCACCGATGCGGCAGCGGTGTTCTCCCTGCTCGGCGGGCGCAGTCTCAACGAGCGGGTCAGCGCCACCCTGGAGATAGAATCGGGCAGCAACGATCCCATGGCGGTGTTTCTCACCGTCACCCTGATCGAGGTGCTGGCCAGCGCCCAGCAAGACCTCAACGCCGGCTTTCTGCTGCTGCAACTGCTCAAGCAGTTCGGGCTGGGCGCCGGCATCGGCCTTGGCGGCGGCTGGCTGCTGTGGAAGCTCATCAACAGCGCCAAGCTGGCCCCCGGCCTCTACCCGCTGCTCACCGTCAGCGGCGGCCTGCTCATCTTCGCCCTCACCACGGCGGTGGGCGGCAGCGGCATCCTCGCCATCTATCTCACCGGCCTCTTGCTTGGCAACCTCTCCCTGCGCAGTCGCAGCACCACCTTGTCGGTGCTGGACGGCCTGACCTGGCTCAGCCAGATCGGCATGTTTCTGGTGCTGGGGCTGCTCGCCTCCCCCCACAAGCTGCTGCCCATCGCCCTGCCGGCGCTGGCGCTGGCCATGTGGATGATCCTGTTCGCCCGCCCCATCTCGGTCTGGATCGGGCTGCTGCCGTTCAAGAACTTCGCCCCCCGCGAGCGCTGGTTCATCTCCTGGGTCGGCCTGCGCGGCGCGGTGCCGATCATTCTGGCGGTGTTCCCCATGATGGCGGGGCTGCCCAACGCCCAGCTCTACTTCAATGTCGCCTTCTTCGTGGTGCTGGTCTCGCTCATCTTGCAGGGCAGCTCGCTGCCGCTGGCCTCCAGGCTGGCGCGGGTGGAGGTACCGGCGCCCCCCTCACCCATCAACCGCTCCGGGCTCGAGATCGATCTCGACTCCCAGTGGGAGACCTTCGTCTATCGCTTGAGCGACGAGAAGTGGTGCATCGGCTCGCCGCTGCGGGATCTGCGCATGCCCAAGGGCACCCGCATCTGCGCCCTGTTCCGCGATCAGGAGCTGCTGCACCCCTCGGGCAGTACCTGTCTGCAATCCGATGACATCCTCTGCGTCATCGGCCACGAGCGCGACCTGCCCGCCCTCGGCCAGCTGTTCAGCCAGGCGCCGGAGCAGGATCTGGGCCCGCGCTTCTTCGGCGACTTCCTGCTGGAGGCGGCCGCCAACCTGGTGGATCTCGCCCCCCTGTACGGGCTGGATGTGAGCGAGGTGGCGGATCAGACCCTTGGCCATTTCATTGCCCACCAGTTGGGCGATAATCTGGTAGTCGGCGACCACGTCGAATGGCAGGGACTGATCTGGACCGTGGCCGAAATGGACGAGGGTGAGCCCCGCAAGATCGGGGTGCGCTTTCTGGAAGAAGATCCGGTCTGATCGTCGTTGTCTGCCTCGTCCTCTGCGAGAAGGGAGTTACCTATGCCTTACCAAACCCTGTTGTCCGGCTTGCAACCCCCTTCGCCCCAGCTGGGGGTGATCGAGGGCTTCTTTGGCAAGGGCTGGAGCTGGGAAGCCCGCGCCCGCTATGCCCAGTGGCTGCCCCGCCACGGTTACGGCTTCTATCTCTATGCCCCCAAGGAAGATGGCTACCTGCGCAAGCACTGGGCCAAACCCTGGCCTGCCGCCCAGCTCGAGGCGCTGCGCCAGCTCGCCCGCCAGTGCCGCGACAACGGCCTCGCCTTCGGGGTGGGTCTGAGCCCCATGGGCGCGCACCACGACTATGCCCGCCAGCGGCCAGCCCTGCTGGAAAAGGTGCGGCTCATCGAGGAGGAGCTCAAACCCGACATCCTGGCCGTGCTGTTTGACGACATGAAGGGGGATACCCCGGATCTCGCTCACTGGCAGCTCACCATCGCCCACGACATCGCGGCCCACACCCGCGCAGGCCGCTTGCTCTTCTGTCCCAGCTACTACTCGACGGACCCCGTGCTGGAGAAGGTGTTCGGCGCCATGCCGCCCCACTATCTGCAGGATCTGGGGCAGGGGCTGGACAAGCGCTTCGAGATCTTCTGGACCGGCCCCAAAGTCTGCTCCAGCGACTATCCGGCGGCCCACCTCAAGCAGGTGGCCGAGTGGCTGCATCGCAAGCCGTTCCTGTGGGACAACTACCCGGTCAACGACGGCAGCAAGGCCAGCAGCTTCCTGCACCTGCGCGCCTTCGAGAACCGCCCGGCGGAACTCGCCGAGCTGACCTCGGGCCACGCGGTCAACCCCATGAAACAGGCGGCGCTGTCGGTGTTGCCGCTGGCCACCCTGCCCATGAGCTACAAGCTCGGCAAGCAGTACGATCCGGACAAGGCGCTGCACGCCTCCCTCAATGCCACCTGCGGCCCGCAGATCTCCGCCATGATCCAGGCCGATCTGCCGCTGTTTCAGGACATAGGGCTGGCCCAGCTGACCCCTGAGCAGGTGGCCCATCTCAAGGCCCGCTACCTGCCGTTTCGCGACCAATCCTGCGTCGGCGAGATCCTGCGCTGGCTGGATGGCGAATACGTATTCGACCCGGACTGCCTGACCGACTGACCCTCACCACAGAGACCCTGCCACAGGAGGCTGCATGGATGCGTCCCTGATTTACCAGAACCTGGCGGTGATCGCCGCCTTTCTGCTGGTCTACAGCCTGATCGCCGGGCGCTTTGAGTCGCGCCTCGTCAACGGCCCCCTGCTGTTTCTGCTGATGGGCTGGCTGCTGGGGCCGGGCGGCATCGAGCTGCTCTCCCTCTCCATCGACAGCGACGGCATCAAGCTGTTGGCGGAGCTGACCCTGGTCATCGTGCTGTTCAGCGACGCGGCCAACACCAACTGGCAGGTGCTGCTGGCCAACCGCGCCCTGCCCATCCGGCTGCTGCTGATCGGCCTGCCGCTCACCCTGGCGGCCGGCGCCCTGTTCGGTCACTGGCTCTTCCCCGATTTGCCGCTGCTGGAGATGGCGATCCTCTCCACCATACTCGCCCCCACCGATGCGGCACTCGGCAAGGCGGTGGTGAGCAACCCGGCAGTGCCCGCCCCCATCCGGGAGGGGCTCAACCAGGAGAGCGGCCTCAACGACGGCATCTGCGTGCCTGTGCTGCTCCTGCTGCTCGCCCTCATCGCCCCCACCGAGCAGCACAGCGGTACCGGCCTGCTGGCACTCACCTTGCTGCTGGAGGAGATCGGCATCGGCCTGCTGGTGGCCTGGGGGCTGACCAGCCTCACCCTGCGCCTGCTCAAGACCTCCTACCTCAACGGCTGGCAGCTGCCGCTATGGCGCCAGCTCACCATGCCGGGGCTGGCCCTGCTCTGCTTCGCGCTGGCCCAGACCCTGGGCGGCAGCGGCTTCATCGCCGCCTTCGTCGGCGGCCTGCTGATCGGCCGCAAACTGGGGGAGCACAAGCACGCCTATCTGGACAGCTGCGAGGGGTACGGCGATCTGCTCTCGGTGGTGATCTGGATGGTGTTCGGCGCCACCCTGATGCCCATGCTGACGGAGCTGCTGCACTGGCAATACTGGCTCTATGCCGCCGCCAGCCTCACCCTGCTGCGCATGCTGCCGGTCTGGCTGAGCCTGTTCGGCACCGGCCTCAAGCTTGAACTCAAGCTCTTCATCGGCTGGTTTGGGCCACGGGGGCTGGCTAGCATCGTCTTTGCGGTGATGGTGCTGCAAAATGAGCCGGCCCTCCTCGGCCAGCGCCCCATCATCGCCACCGTGCTCTGCACCATCATACTGAGCGTCATCCTGCACGGTCTCACCGCCAATCCCTGGGTCGCCCGCTTCAAACCCCGTTGAGGAAGCACCGCCAACAAAAGAGAAGCCCCGGGCACTGTCCGGGGCTTTCTTTTATCGGACGCAAGGCGTCCATCTCGGCCAGGGCCCTCCCTAGGAGCTCGAGTCCTCGGCCTGAGGCCGATAGACCAGGATCCCCGGCTTGTTCTGCACGTACTCCAGGAAGGGGGAGTCCACCACCTGCATCTTGCTCGAGAGGGAGGAGGCATTGCGCAGCACGGGGCCGTTCTCGCCACGGATGAAGATGCCGGTATGGGTCACGTCGAGCCCGGCGAGATCGGTGTAGATGCCGATGTAGTCCCCCTCTTCCAGCAGACTCAGGGTGTTCTCGTCGATGCTGGCGGAGGGAATGTAGGTGATGTCCCGCGCCGTCACCCCCAGCCCCGGAATGTAATGGCCGCCGTCGGCCTTCTGGTTGAGCAGCTTGGCGGTGGTCACCGCGGCGCCCCCCACCAGATGGGTCACGTCGTTCACCTTGTTGTCGCCATGCACCCAGTCGGAGAAGAAGTGCTTTCTGGTCAGGTAGTTGACCTCACCGTTCACGTAACGAGTGTGCATCAGGTTCTCGATGAAGTGATGCACACTCGTTGCGCGACGCAGCGACTCGACATAATCCAGATAGGTGAAGCAATCGAGCCCGCCAAAATCCACCACCAGCTGCTCCTGGGTATCGCTCGAGCCGATCAGCCGGTTGGCGACGTAGGGGTTGCCCAGAAAGAGTCCGGAGAAATCCCTGATCGACTGACCCGGCGCCCCCTGCTGACGGGCAAACAGCTCGATAAGTTGCGGCTCCTTGATGTTGTAAAAATCGAGGTTTCTCTCTTTGCCGGCGACTGCCGCGCCGGCAAACAGGAGCAATGCAATACTGGTCAGCCTCATCATCCTTAAATCTCCTTGCTCGGAATGTTAATAAACGGACCCTGTGCACTCTCTCGCAGGCGCAAGAGAATGCCATTCGAGACTGACGGCATCCCGGCCGTTTGCAAACCGGATAAATGTAAGCAAATGTGGCCAGCCTCCCCCATCCCACCCTGGAGACCGCGTTCATGGCAAGTTCGAATGCCCAGAGGCATCACGAAAAAGCCCCGCGGGGCGGGGCTTTTCGGCAGAGTCAGGCCAGCTGGCAAGCGAATCAACCCAGCGCCAGCCAGACCCCGACGCCGAACATCAGGGAGCCGGCGATCCGGTTCATCAGGGTGACGTTGCCACTCTTGGCGAGGAAGTGGCGCAAGGTGCGGCCACCGCTGGCGTAGAGCAGCAGGCAGGAAAACTCGATGACCAGGATCAGGGCCACCAGGGCGCTGATCTGCGGCGCCATCGGCTTGGCCGCGTTGATGAAGGGGGGCAGCAGAGAGACCATGAAGGCCCACCCCTTGGGGTTGGCGATGGCGGTGACGAAACCCTGCATGGCCAGCGCCAGGGGACGGGTCTCCTGGGCCGCCGACAGATCCGCCGGGATGGCCAGCTTGCCTTTGGCCTGCCACATCTGGATGCCGAGCCAGATGAGATAGGCGCCGCCCACGTATTTGAAGGCGGCAAACAGCGCCGGGTAGTTGAGCATGACGGCCGCCACCCCGATCACCGACAGTACCGACACCAGGCCGACCCCGATGAGCTCCCCCCACATCATGTGCAGGGTACGGCGCACCCCCAGACTCATGCCGAGGGTCATCGCCAGGGTCATGCACATGCCGGGGGTCACGGAGACAAAAAAGAACGTGGGAATAAACAGCGCCAGAATGGCGGGATCGATCCAGTCGGACACACTACACCTCCATGGTAACAGACCGACGATCTTGCCTATCACATTCATTTAACACAAGAAAAAACCTTTTCGTTCAGCATGATTTCAGCCATAAAAACCTGTGACAAGGTTTGTCGCGCCTGTGTAAGATGCCGCCTTGTTCCTCTTCTGGGTCAGGATCTTTCATGTCATTGAATAATCTCTCTATCCGTCTGCAAGTACTCATTCCTCTCCTGCTCGCCAGCCTGCTGATGATCCTGATGATCGGGATCGGCAAGCAGGACATCGACAGCGCCATCGGCGACATGAACGACACCACCGTCAGCGTGACCCGTCACAAGGACGACATCGCCACCCTGATCCACGCCACCTACCGGCTGCGCACCACCGCCATCTATGGCCTCTACGACCCCGAACGCTTTGCCACGCTGCCCGGTGACCTGACCGCCGCCGAGCAGGAGATCGGCTCCATCCTGGCCAGACTGGTCATCACCGGCGCCGAGCAGGACAACAGCCGGGTGGCGGCCGCCCTGCAGGCCTACCTCGGCCACACCCGCAACAACATGCTGCCGCTGCTGGCCGCCAAGCACCAGGGTAGCGGTGATCCCGCCGCCTATGAGCAGGCCCGCCTACGCTTTCGCGAGCTGGGGGAAGATCTCATCAAGCAGATCGATGCCATGTCGGCGCACATCAACCAGCTGATCCAGGATGAGATCGCCCAGGAACAGGCCCACTACCACACCACCCTGCTGCGTACCCTGCTGCTGATGGGGGCAGCCCTGCTGGCCGCCCTGTTTGGTGGCTGGTGGCTGTCCGGCCGGATAGTGCGCCCCATCGGCCAGCTGCAGCAGGTGATGCGCGCCGTGGCCCAGGGCCGCTTCAATGTGCGCGCCGCCGCCGACGGCGACAACGAGCTGAGCCAGCTGGCCGCCGACATCAACCAGACCCTGACCCAGCTTGGCAACACCATCCAGACCCTGACCGGCATCAGCGGCAACGTGGCCTCCGCCGCCACCGAGCTCGCCGCCGTGATGACCCAGTCCGAAGCCAACGCCCAGCAACAGCGCAGCGAGACCGAGCAGGTGGCCTCCGCCGTCACCGAGCTGGCCAGCACCGCCGACAACGTCAACCACAACGCCGCCTTGGCCGACGAGCTGGCGCGCGATGCCAACGACAGAGTCGAGCAAGGGCTGACGCTGTTTGCCGAGAGCATCCAGGCCAACAGCCGCATGGCGGGCAGCCTCGAGAGCGCCGCCGCGCAGGTGGCCCAGCTCAAGTCCCAGTCCGAGCAGATCGGCAAGGTGATCGAGGTCATTCAGGGGATTTCGGAGCAGACCAACCTGCTGGCGCTCAACGCCGCCATCGAGGCCGCCCGCGCCGGTGAAACCGGCCGCGGCTTTGCGGTGGTGGCCGACGAGGTACGCATGCTGGCGGCCCGCACCCAGGACTCCACCAAGGAGATCCAGGCCATCATCGAGCAGTTGCAGAGCCAGTCCCAGTCGGCCAACAGCGGCGTGCAGGAGACCCTCGCCATCCTGGCCCACAACCAGCAACTCTCCGGCGAGGTGCAGGCGCTGCTGGGCGGCATCACCGAAGCGGTCAACCAGATCAACGGCGCCAACGCCCAGGTGGCCACCGCCGCCGAAGAGCAGTCCTGCGTCACCGCCGACATCAACCGCAACATCACCAACATCCACGAGATCGTCAACCAGAACGCGGCCGGCATCAGCCAGAGTGCCGCCGCCAGTCACGAACTGTCACAGCTCGCCGAGCAGCAGCGCAAGCAGCTGGCCCAGTTCCAGCTGTAACCACGCCCTCGTGAGCACAGCAAGGCCCCGGATCCGGGGCCTTGCTGTTAATGGAGCTGACGGCTTGTTGTTGTTTTAAACGCTCTTTTTTATAACATGGCTTCATTGGGGGCTGGGCTACCTCACCAAATGTGGGTATGGTAGAGGCACGTCACTCCCCCTCATGCGAGATCATCATGAAGCTGTCCTTCAAGAAACCGGCCTTCATCGGCCTCGGGCTCATCGCCCTCGTCTCCGCCATCTGGCTCGATTTCTATCTGCCGGAGCACACCATCGCCACCATCACCGGGGTCGAGGTGAAACGTACCGACAAGGATGGTCCCATCAGCCAGAAGAACCCGGCCGACGGTCCCACCACCGACGTCTACTACATCTACACCGAGCGGCCCGGCGAGAAGATCCGAGTGTTCCGCAACGAAGACACCGAGTGGGGCTGGCCCTTCTACTTCAAGTTCAACGCCGCCGACGTGCAGGCCAAGGCCAAGTCGATGGAGTTCGAAAAACGGCTGGCCATCATCACCTCCTACGGCTGGCGCATCAACATGTTCTCCATGTTCCCCAACGTCACCAAGATTGAGAGCACCGAACCCGACGCCTCCACCTGGAGCTTCTTCCGCTGGTTCTGGTTCGGCATCTGGGCTCTGGTGATGGGCAAGGCTGCCATCGCCACCTGGCGCTACTTCGATCGGCTCGAGGACGAGATATGAGCGAAGCAGCTTGCCGGAGGAACGGACAATGAGTGAGCCGAGCAAGACGCGCACCAGCTTCTATCGCCGGCTCTACGTGGCCTGGCTCATCAGCCAGGGCACGGATACGGTGCCGGCCATCATGGAGGCAACCGGCATGCCGCGCCGCACCGCGCAGGATACGCTCAGCGCTCTGGCCGAGCTGGACATCAGCTGTGGCTTCGAGCAGACCGAGGGGGCTCGTCATCTGCAGGGGCACTATCGCATCAGTGACTGGGGGCCCATCAATCCTGCCTGGATCGCGGCGCAATTACCTGCCATCAAGGAGACGCTGGGGTATCCCTAATCAGGTCTCTGCCCACCAGAATAAAAGAGGGCCAGCCTACAAGGCTGGCCCTCTTTTATTTATCTGTGCCAAGGCTTCGGCCTTGCACCTATTCGGGGAAAGGCTCCTCTGGCAATGGATCCTGGGTCTCCCCCTTGGTGCAGTCGATGATGGAGCGCTTGGGGTTGTTGGGGTCGCGCAGCAGCAGGGGCACCAGCCCGGCATCGTGCTTCTGCTCGTCGGAAAACTCGCTGCCATAGGCGTTGTGAGTCAGACGCCGCGCATTGGCGATGGGGGTATCCACGAACAGGGCGTGCACCTCGAAGGTGGACGAGGGGATGAGAAAACCGCTGATGGGCAGACCGTGCAGATCCTGGCGGGTCTTGTACCAGGCAAAACCGTCCGTCACCTTGTAGGGGGTGAAGTGTTTGAGCTGCGGGTGCACCGGCTGGCCGGTCTCGCTGTCGAGATAGAGATCGTCCAGCTCGCAGGTCGCCAGCCCCTGCCACATCGATTCGAACGGCGTGGCACACCCCGTCAGTTGCAACCCGGCCAGCAGTGCCAGCCCTGTCTTCCACATCGCTTCGCCCCTTCTTGCAAGAGTGGAACTGCGTTCAGTCAAAGGCCCGCAGCCGCGTGACCAGCAGATCGATAAAACCGGCCCGATCCAGCCCCAGCAACACCAGCGCATTGGCCGCTTTGCCGGTCAGACCGTAGCGATCCACCACCGTCATGCCGCTAGTATGGGTGCCGCCGGTCTCGATATCGACCCGACACTCGACCCCGTGAAACAGTGCGGGGGCCAGCAACCAGGCAATGGTACAGGGGTCGTGCAGCGGCGCGCCAGCAAATCCCCACTTGGGATCCCGGTGGTAGATCATGAAAAAGTCGAGCAGCCCGGCCACGCACTGGGCCACCGGATTGGTGATGGCGCGCACCCGCGCTATGTCCTCGTCCATCACCTGCGCCTCGTGGGTCACGTCCAGCCCGCACATGGTGATGGGGAGCCCCGACTTGAACACCATATCGGCCGCTTCCGGGTCCACATAAATGTTGAATTCCGCCGCCGGGGTCCAGTTGCCTGGCCCCGCCGCGCCGCCCATCAGCACGATGCGAGCGATCTTGGATTTCAGCTCGGGGTGGGCCGCCAGCAGCAAGGCGATGTTGGTGAGCGGGCCGGTCGGCACCAGGGTCACGGGCTCAGGGCTCTCGCGCAGGCACTTGGCCATCAGCTCAAGGGCGGTCATGGCCACGGGGGCAAAGGCCGGATCAGGCAGTTTGGGGCCATCGAGACCCGATTCGCCGTGGACGTTGTCGGCGATGATCAGCTCGCGGGCCAGCGGCTTGGGGGCCCCCGCCGCCACCGGGATATCGTCACGCCCCAGCAGGGTCAGGATGCGCAGGGCATTGTTGAGGGTCTTGTCCGGCGTCTGGTTGCCGGCGCTGGTAGTGACCGCCAGCACCTTGAGTTCGGGGCTGGCAAGCGCCAGGATGAGGGCGATGGCATCATCGTGGCCGGGATCGCAATCGAGAATAACGGGCAACGCCATGGACGGACTCCTTACAACATGACAGGGAGCCATACCTTAGCAAGCGGCGGCAGGATTAACTCTGGAGGGAGTCACAAAACGCCTTGGCCAAACAGATCAATCACTTGCCGCCGGCACTCACACCGATTCGCCGCGCTTCGCCGGTTCGGGTATGATCCCCCTCCCTTTTCAGACCGTGCGCCCCATGTCCGTCATCGTCGACACCTTCATCGCGCCGCCCTGTGCGGCCACCATCGAGATCCTGTTCGAGGATGAGCACCTGCTGCTCATCAACAAGCCAAGCGGCCTGCTGAGCCTGTCGGGCAAGAACCCGCAGAACCTCGACTCGGTGCACCATCGACTGGTGCAGGCTTACCCCGGCTGCGCCCTGGTCCATCGCCTCGATTTTGGCACCTCAGGCATCATGCTGGTGGCCAGGAACAAGGCCATCAACGCCCTGCTCTGCCGCCAGTTCAGCCAGCGCACGGTGAGCAAGGCCTACAGCGCCCTGCTGTGCGGTCACCTGGCCGAAGAGGAAGGGGTGATCGATGCCTCCATCGCCAAGGATCCGGCGCTGTTTCCGCTGATGAGCATCTGCACCGTCAACGGCAAACCCGCCCGCTCCCGCTATCAAGTGATTGAGCGGCTAGCGCAGCAGATTCAGGGACAGACAGTGCCGCTGACCTGGGTCAGACTGGTGCCGGAGACCGGCCGCACCCATCAGCTGCGCATCCACAGCCAGCAGCTGGGCCATCCCATCCTGGGTTGCGATCTCTATGGCGGCCTGCTGCCGCCCGGTTGCGAGCAGGCGCCGCGGCTGATGCTGCACGCCAGTGAACTCGATTTTGTCCATCCGGTCAGCGGCGAGCCGATGCAGATCCGCAGTGAGGCGCCCTTTGCGCAAGCACTGGCGGCCATGACGGGGCAACAGGGGTAACCGGAGAAATGAAGGGGCAGACAAGCAGAAGAGGGGCAAAGCGGTAAACGGCGGATAAAGATAGGGGCCGTGCTTTCGCAACGGCCCCCACCCCCCACTCGGTGTGGTGCTATCAGATCAGCTTGCGGGCAGCGCCCAGTACGATCTTGATGGCATCAGATTCGGTTTTCGCCATGGTCTCGGCGTTCGGGATTTCCTGCTGGGTACGGTTGACGATGACGCCAGCCACCATACCGGCACGCAGGCCCTGGCTGGTGCACATGGTCAGCAGGGTGGCAGATTCCATCTCGTAGTTCAGCACGCCCATGGCTTGCCACTCTTTCATGGAACCCTGGAAACGGCTCACGACGCGGCCGGATACGGTGTCGTAACGCTCCTGACCCGGGTAGAAGGTATCGGAGGAGGCAGTCACACCGATGTGCAGCTTGGAACCCAGCTCTTTGGCGGTGTTGACCAGCGCGGTGGTGCAGTCGAAGTCGGCCACGGCCGGGAACTCCATCGGCGCGAAGTGCAGGCTGGCACCGTCGAGGCGCACGGAACCGGTAGTGACGATCACGTCACCCACGTTCAGGTGCGGCTGGATGGCGCCGGTGGTGCCGATGCGCAGGAAGGTACGGATGCCCAGCTGAGCCAGCTCTTCCACCGCGATGGAAGTGGACGGGCCGCCGATACCGGTGGAGCAGATGATCACGGCCTTGCCGTCCATCTCGCCGCGCCAGGTAGTGAACTCACGATGGCTGGCCAGGTGCACCGGGTTATCCAACAGCTCTGCGATGCGCTTCACGCGCTCGGGATCACCAGGGACGATCGCCAGGGTGGCGCCTTGCAGATCCGCTTTCTTCAAACCCAAGTGAAATACATCAGACATAGTGGACTCCTGGTTGCTCCCCACCAGCATGGTCAGGGGGCAAGTTAAGATGATTCTTTATGGTACTTTCAAGCCTTCACTCCCCTCGTCGGGGAGGCGCCAACTATGGTCGAAAGCGCTTTCCAATTCCTTGAAGCATCTCACACTTCCTTGCATTGACAGTGACAAATTCGGCGCAAAACGTTTGCTAACCTGATGAATTAATTGAAAAACGTTTTTCTGCCCGCGAACGGGCAAGGACCCTTGTCAATCCCTGTCGCGACCCATGTTTCCGGTACGTGATCGAGTCCATAAAGTTGCAATGCAGATACCATTGACCCCTTTTCATCCCCTCTGACGATGTTATGTTGGCGCCCGCATACCACTTAATGGCTAATAAAACGGAGTCCATCATGGCGACATTCAAGTTCTACATTCCCGCAATCAACCTGATGGGGGCAGGCTGTCTGCAAGAGGCGGCAGCCGATATCAAGGGTTATGGCCATCGCAAGGCGCTGATCGTCACCGACAAGATCCTCAACCAGATCGGCGTGGTCGCCAAGGTCGCCGGCCTGCTGGCAGAACATGGCATTGAAAGCGCAGTTTTCGACGAGACCAAACCCAACCCGACCATGACCAACGTGGAAGCGGGCTTGGCCATGCTCAAGGCCAATGGCTGTGACTGCGTCATCTCGCTGGGGGGCGGCTCGCCTCACGACTGCGCCAAGGGGATCGCCCTGGTGGCCGCCAACGGTGGCAGCATCAAGGATTACGAAGGGGTGGATCGCTCCGCCAAGCCGCAGCTGCCGCTCATCGCCATCAACACCACCGCTGGCACCGCCTCCGAGATGACTCGCTTCTGCATCATCACCGACGAGGCCCGCCACGTGAAGATGGCCATCGTCGACAAGCACGTCACCCCGCTGATGTCGGTCAACGACCCCGAGCTGATGCTGGCGAAACCCGCCGGCCTCACCGCCGCCACCGGCATGGATGCGCTGACCCACGCCATCGAGGCTTATGTCTCCACCATCGCCACCCCGGTGACCGATGCCAGCGCCATCATGGCCATCCAGCTCATCGCCAAGCACCTGCGCACCGCGGTCAATCAGGGCGACGATCTGCACGCCCGCGAGCAGATGGCCTATGCCCAGTTCCTGGCCGGCATGGCTTTCAACAACGCGAGCCTCGGCTACGTGCACGCCATGGCCCACCAGCTGGGCGGCTTCTACGACCTGCCGCACGGGGTGTGCAACGCCGTGCTGCTGCCCCACGTGCAGGCCTACAACGCCCAGGTGTGCGCCGGCCGGCTCAAGGATGTAGCCCGTCATATGGGGGTGGACGTGAACGCCATGAATGACGAGCAAGGGGCCGCCGCCGCCATTGCCGCCATCCAGCAGCTGGCTCGCGATGTCAAGATCCCGGCCGGGCTGGAGCAGCTCGGCGTCAAGGCCGATGACTTCAACCTGCTGGCCGAGAACGCCCTGAAAGATGCCTGCGGCTTCACCAACCCGAAGCAGGCGAGCCACGAAGAGATCGTCGCCATCTTCCGCACCGCCATGTAAGGGCGCAATTGGCAGAAAGGGTCGCATGGCGGCCCTTTTTATTGGCTGATGGATCAATGGCTTTTTACTTCCGTAGAGGGAGCCGGTATGATTTGCCGAGCTTAAAAAGACTTGAATGGATGATCTGAACTCGATATGCGGATGAAACACCTGATTGCCGCGGCCCTGACCGCCCTCACCCTGTCTGGTTGCAGCCTGGTCTATCGCATCGATATTCCTCAGGGCAACTATGTGGAACAAAAACAGGTCGACAAACTGCGCCAGGGCATGACCCGCGAGCAGGTCGAGTTCGTGCTGGGTTCCGCCATGCTGCGCGACGGCTTTGACCCGAACACCTGGTATTACCTCTATGAATTCCAGCCGGGGCGCGGTGAGAAAGAGCGCAAGGAGCTCACCCTGACCTTTGCCAACGACAGATTGGCCACGGTCACCGGCGACTTCCCGCTGCCAGCGGCCTTCCATACCCCGCTCTGATCCCATCCACAAAACCGGCCTCGCGCCGGTTTTGTTTTATTTGACCACCACCATCCCATCTTAGCGAGGGAGCCTCCATGCACCAGCCCAAGAATCCCCATACCCACGGACGACTCGATGGCAAGACCTTGGCAGCCCTCGTTGAACTTGGGAGGCCAGCATGAGCCGGATCCTGATCGCCGGAGCCAGCGGCCTTATCGGCCGCGAGCTGGTGCGACAACTGCCAGCAGAGCACCAACTGACCCTGCTCTGCCGCAAGCCCGGGCAGCCGCAACCCGCCCGCCACTGGCTGCCAGTCAATTTCGATATGCTGGCCGAGGTGAATCTGCCCGAACCGGTGGATCTCGCCTTCTGCTGCCTTGGCACCACCCGCAAGGAAGCCGGCTCGGCCGAGGCCTTTCGCCGGGTCGATCTCGACTATGTGCTGGCCTTTGCCGAGCTGGCCCGCCGCCACGCCTGCCAGCGACTGGTGGTGGTCTCGAGCCTGGGGGCCAACCCGCACTCCCCTGCCCTTTATCCCCGCACCAAGGGGGAGATGGAGCAGGCATTGCTGGCCCAGTCCTGGCTACGACTCGCTATCGTGCGCCCCGCCATGTTGCTGGGAGATCGTCAGCCGCCGCGCCGCTCGGAGCAGTTTTTCCAGGCCATCTACCCGTTGCTGAAGCCGCTCCTGGTTGGCAGGTTGCGCCGCTGGCGCGCCATCGAGGCCGGCCAGGTAGCCCGCGCCATGATCACCCTCTCCCGCCAGCCCGCCGGCTGCGAAGTGGTCGAGAACGAGCGACTGCTCCAGCTGTAGCCAAGCGCCTCAACTTGGCAGGTGGATGACGGGATCAAAAAAGGCGCCAAGGCGCCTTTTTTATATGCGGTGTCGTGCCAGTGCTGACACTTTTTATACGAAGTATCCTGCCTGCCAATGCAGGTATTTAGTCAGACTGTTTGCGATTGGCATTGGGACGGCCACCCGTGACCACGTCGGCACGTCCCTCTTCCTTGGCCTTTTCCGCGCGCTTCTTGCGCATCTCCTTGGGATCGGCGATGAGCGGACGGTAGATCTCGATGCGATCGCCATCTTGCAGCAGCTCGGAGCCCTTGACCGGTCGGCTGTAGATGCCGAACTTGTTGACCGTCAGATCGATCTCGGGGTGTTTTTGCACAATGCCGGATTGCTCGAGGGCGGCCAGCACCGAGGTCTGTGCAGGCACCCGCAGGCGCAGCACCGTCTGCCGCTCGGGCAGGGCGTAGACCACTTCGATGTTGAGTTGATCAGGCACCGTACACCACCTTGGCGCGGTTGGAGAAGGCGAGCACCATGGAGCTCACCAGATCGCGGAAGATCTGGCCGAAGGCCAGCTCGATGAGTTTGGAAGTGAACTCGAAGTCGAGATCGAATTCCACCTTGCAGGCATCCACGTCCAGCGGCGTGAAGGTCCACCAGCCCGCCAGCTTGCTGAAGGGCCCCTCCACCAGCTCCATCTTGATCTGCCGGTTGGCATCGAGCAGATTGCGGGTGGTAAAGGTCTTGGCAATCCCGGCCTTGGCCACATCGACCGAGGCCGTCATATAGTCATCGCCGGTTTCGTGGACACGGCTGCCGACACAACCGGGCAGGAACTCCGGATAAGCGTGAACATCATTGACCAGCCTGAACATCTGTTCGGCGCTGAACATCACCAGGGCACTGCGAGTAATACGGGGCATGGCTTTTCCTCATCCAATCGCCGCGATTTTATCATCATGTTTCATCTTGTGGAGGTAAAACCTCGGTCAAACTGCTCATAAAGCCATCAGTTGACCCGCTGCGCGTTTTACAGCCGCCCTTGCCCACGTATAATGCCCTCCTCCCAGTCATTGCCGGAAATCGCCCGTCATGAGCAAAAAAAACAGTAAAAACAAAGCCGGGTCCAACACCATTGCACTCAACAGAAGCGCGCGCCACGAATACTTCATCGAAGAAAAGATCGAGGCGGGTCTGTCCCTGCAAGGGTGGGAAGTCAAATCTCTGCGGGCGGGCAAGGCCAACATCAGCGAAGCCTATGTCATCTTCCGCGATGGAGAGGCCTACCTGTTCGGCTCCAGCTTCCTGCCACTGCAAGCGGCCTCCAGCCATGTGGTGTGCGACCCGACCCGGACCCGCAAACTGCTGCTGAGCCGCCGTGAACTCGACAAGCTCGAGAGCCTGATCGCCCGCCAGGGCTACACCGTCGTTCCCCTCGCTCTCTACTGGAAACAGTGCTGGGTCAAGGTCGAGATCGGCCTGGTGAAAGGCAAGAAAGAGCACGACAAGCGCGAAGACACCAAGGCCCGCGAATGGGATCGGGAAAAAGCGCGCATCATGAAGAACAAGCACCGCGGTTGATGGTGCGCCGCCTGCCGGGCGCCGCCCAATAAACCAGCAATCGACCGGCCAAGGCCGGTCGATTGCCATCAACGCCTTGCCATGACAGGATTTTTGCGTACAATCGCTCTTAACAACTTGGGGCTGATTCTGGATTCGACAAGATTCACGAAACCCAAGGTGCATGCCGAGGTGCGGTAGGCCTCGTTAATAAACCGCAAAAAAATAGTCGCAAACGACGAAAACTACGCACTCGCAGCTTAATAACCTGCGCTGAGCCCTTCTACCCTAGCTTGCCTGTGTCCTAGGGAATCGGAAGGTCATCCTTCACAGGATCGTGTGGAAGTCCTGCTCGGGGCGGAAGCATTAAAACCAATCGAGCTAGTCAATTCGTGGCGTGTCTCTCCGCAGCGGGTTGGCGAATGTAAAGAGTGACTAAGCATGTAGTGCCAAGGATGTAGTAATTTTGGACGGGGGTTCAAATCCCCCCAGCTCCACCAAATACCGGTCCAACAGTGACCAACGAAGTCCAAGAAACCCGCATAGCATAAGGCTTTGCGGGTTTTTTGTTGTCTTATGCTGTCCAATGGGGTGCGTTGCCATCCAGCCCTTTTAGGCATATCGTTAGGCATATCGTTTTGTATGCCTTCCGGAGCGTATGCCTATGCCTCGTATCACCCGTCCCTTATCCCCAACCGAGATCAAAGCAGCCAAGCCCAAAGAGAAGGAATACACCCTCTGCGACGGGGCTGGTCTGGAGCTCGTCATCAAGCCCAATGGCTCCAAGTTGTGGCGCCTGCGTTACTACCGCCCCCTAACTAAACAGAGAAACATGATCAGCTTTGGCTCCTGGCCGGAGATGTCGTTGGCTGAAGCGAGAGAGAAACGCTCCGAAGCCAAAACGTTGCTGCAACAAAACATCGATCCCCAACACCATCGTGATGAGCAGGCATCCGCTGCGTTATCACAGAGCGAGCACACCTTTGAAGCCGTCGCCAAGCGCTGGTTTGATGTTAAGCGCCCTTCCGTCACCCCGGCATATGCCGAGGATCTCTGGCGTTCTCTCGAAATGTACCTGTTCCCCGAGATAGGCACAGTGCCCGTTATGGAAATAAAGGCACAGCGAGCCATCAAGATCATCGAGCCCATCGCTGCTGCTGGAAAACTCGAAACCGTGCGTCGCCTCACGCAACGGGTGAACGAGATCATGACCTTTGCTGTTAACTCTGGTCTGATCGACGCCAACCCTTGCTCGGGGATCAGCAAGGTGTTTCAGCGGCCAGCCAAACAGCACATGCCCAGCATTAACCCCAACCAGTTACCAGAACTGATGAACAGGCTATCGAAGGCCAGCATCAATTTGCAGACCCGCTGCCTCATCGAATGGAGCCTGCATACCTTGGCTCGCCCCAGCGAGGCGGCCGGAGCAAGGTGGGCAGAGATCGATATGGAAAAGAAACTCTGGCGGATCCCACCAGAGAGAATGAAGAAGCGCAGAGGTCATGACGTGCCCTTGACGCCGCAGACACTTGCCTACCTGGACCTCATGCGACCGATCAGCGGCCATCGTGAATTTATCTTCCCTGGTATCCGTAATCCTAAAACGCACACCAACGAGCAAACAGCCAATGCGGCCTTGAAAAGAATGGGATATGAAGGGACCTTGGTCGCTCACGGCCTGCGAGCCTTGGGCAGCACCACCCTGAACGAGAGAGGATTTGATCGAGACGTTATAGAAGCTGCCTTGGCGCACTCTGACAAAGATGAAGTCCGTAGCGCATACAACCGCACGGATTATCTGGAACGTCGCCGAGAAATGATGGTCTGGTGGTCAGAATATATCGATGCAGCATCCAGAGTCGGTTCAGCACTGACGTGGTTGCCATCGTCAAATGTCAGCTGAGCTAAGTTTCAATAACTCAACAACGCAATAGAAAAAGGACTGGTTAGCCAGTCCTTTTGACATCAAATCAGGAATTCTTCCAACTGCCTGCCTTGCTCCAGCATGGCGGCCAACGCTTTAGGAGTGCGTCCCTGACCGGTCCAGGTTTTCTCTACGCCATTTTCAACATAACGGTATTTCGGGGGCCGAGGTGCTCGTTTCGCTTTAGCCGCAGTCGCTGCTGCTGGGGCACAGCCTACCAACTCAGTCGGGTCAATACCAGCCTGAGCCAACATCGCTTGGAACTCAGCCAGCTTTTGCTGACGTTCTGCATTGGCTGCTTGCTCTTTCTCTGCGTGCTCCAGACGCTCCAGATAAATCGATTCAATCTTCTCGTGGGCTTCTTGGAGTTGTTCCAGAGACAACTCACGCATTGCTGCACGTAGACTACGGATGTTCAACAGCACTTTCAGAAATTCACTCATTATAACCACCTATTTAAAAATATCTAAAACGAGGATGTAATATCATCTTTAGCATTATTTATCAAATTCTGTATGGGCAATGGGGAGAGGTACTTTGGTTAGTTAGCGTAATGCTGCTGATACGCCTTATCGATCATCTCTTCTACCACTTGATAGATTTTACGGTTTGAATCCCTTGCGATCTGTTTAAGCATGTCTTTATGCTCATCAGATAACGGAATACTCATAGACTTACGATTGTTTGAATTTATTCTATGTTTCTGCACTGCACCACTTCTGCTCAAAGACGCCATTAACAGCGTCTGGTCTTTGACGGAGAGCATATCGTAGAGCGTGATCAATGCATTTTTCTCTTTTTCTTCATTTTTAGAGTTTGATAAATCAACCCATGCCGGGGTATCGAAATTCAAAAACTTCTTTAACGTATAGGTCCACGCCCAGTCAACCATATTATCATTTTTATTTAACCAATCAGCCATTTTTGATTTGTTTTTAATTTTATTCCATGCATATACAAGTGCCTCCATTTGGTCTTCTTTTCTTTCTCTAGATACATCCCACAAATCAAAGAACCGAATAATACACTCTTTTTTTGCATGACTACCGTCTACTAACGTAGGTAGCCCTAGACTCTCATAGAGATTTGATTTTAAGCTTAAGAGGTTAACCGTAGGTATTCGCCTCCTATCCTTTTCATCAAACTCTTCATGCTCATTGGGAATGGTAAGCGATTGTTTATATTCTAATATTCCACGGCGTTCATCAGACATTCTTAAGTATGTCCAGATAAAGTCACACTGTCGTTGATTATCGGATGATATCCACTCAAAGGCGTCTGACGTTAAATTGCAGTAGTCAAAAATATCATTCATCAAGTGTTTTATTTTAAAAGGGTCTTCGAAGCTAAGGTCTCTTGCCTTTATATCCATACTTCTTAGCTTGTCAAGCAAGATATCCCTTTCTATTCGGTCGCCAAGAACATCTAATATGAATTCATCGAGTTTTTTAGCGGCAATATCAATCGCAGGCATCGATACATCTCTGTTTCGCCGCCCTCGCCACCCAGCCTCATCAGCGAAAAGATCATAAAGAAACATAATTTCTCTTTCTTCTTTTTTCGTATTCCACGTCACTTCAGCCATCTCAACCTCACCACCATCGATACCTACCACGCCCTCGGTAGTCACAAGCAAATACACCTCTAACGAGTCCCATTCATGCTTGCGTCGGTAGCAAAAGGCTCTGTACCAAACCAAGCGAAATGGATATTACTATGTAGATTTTAGGATGTAAATAGTCGATTTTTGCTGGCTTTTGAGTTGAAAGTCGGGCTGTTTTTGGTTGACCTTTGGTTGATTGTGTGCATACGGAAGTGGGTGAATTATGTCCCCGACCCCTCCCATAGGGGTCCCTCTCACCTCCTCTCTGGGATCTGGATGGCGGGGCAATCCGCCGCCACCTCACTACCTTCACCAGATGATCCATCCCAGAGCAGAACGCCTAAGGAGATATAAAGCCGCAGCTCTTTGGGCGTTGTATATAGCTATATCTGCAAGTCTCTCGTTGATTATACCTCGAGCCTGAGTAGAGCTGTTTTTTTTCACTGGCCCGCTCTTCTGATGAAACAACCCACTACATCATCAGGAGTACACACCATGAACAACACCATCAAAGTCCTGCGAATTAAAGACCTCATCGCCAAAATTGGAATCGCCAGATCCACGATCTACGACTGGATGAATCCCAAGTCTCCTCGCTATGACGAGACATTCCCCAAATCGTTCAAGATAGGCCAGTCATCTATAGGCTGGTTTGAACATGACGTAGACAGCTGGCTTATTCTTCGAAGCCAGTCCGGAGTTATTAATTTTTAGTCGCCATCAGGCTCCTTAACTTCCCGTTACCGTTAGAGCTGTTTTATAGCTGATGGCACGATCAAATGCGCTATCTCTTCTTATATTTGATTTTCATTATTGGTGCGGGTGTCGAGGATTAGCGAGTTTGGGTTTATATATTATTTAATGTCACATCTATTCATTATCACTACCTCAGCATTCCCATACCCACTACGTACACCACGCATTACCACCCAACACCATGGATACCTCAGTATCCTCATGCTACTCCCGCATACCACTACACCACGTAACGTGGTGGTCATGCAGCCTGTATAGCAAATGCCATCCTACTAATTACATCCCCTCTATACGCGTGTGCCAATCACACAGCGTAGGAATAACCCTGCCTAAACGAGGCCATCATGTTTAATACCGTAAGACTCTTAAATATTCTGCCGCTGGCACGTAAACTCCAGCATACGACTTTCCCAGTCGTCATCGTGGCATATACCCCTATCCGCGAGTTGCATATAGATTGCCTAGACCAGTCATTATCGGCTTGTCTCTTTAGCGCATTGGAGACCGTGCGTGATTATTTCTACTGTCACACCGAGATATCCTCAGCCCACCCTACCATCGAGCTATTCCTGACACATATGCGAGTAGTGCCCAGATTACACCTCGCCAGGATGCCCTCCCTCGATAGCCAGACGGCCCATAAACTGGCCGATGCTATCAATAACGCTCTGGGAGCCTTCCTAAGCGCGTCCAATAGTCAGTCGCACCGTAAGCGTCTCAATAACCTTCAGCGTGTTGAGAAACGCAATCAGCGCAGCATAGCGACCTATATCAACAGTCTATTCGCTCAACATGCCAAACTATTATTCATTCGTTTGGATATCGGGTATCGTGAGGTCCACTACCATCGATTAACTGCGGATAATATCACCCATGACTTGCGTCATTACCTGAGCGTAATACCGCGACGATTCAAACATCTGGTGGGGTA
This sequence comes from Aeromonas sp. FL131, assembly GCF_049860615.1. Classification (NCBI taxonomy): domain Bacteria; kingdom Pseudomonadati; phylum Pseudomonadota; class Gammaproteobacteria; order Aeromonadales; family Aeromonadaceae; genus Aeromonas; species Aeromonas sp. FL131. The sequence goes on along the minus strand of NZ_CP187595.1, from coordinate 940,615 downwards.
TATCTGGAAGATAGAATACGGCATCGACCGGCGTTTCCATTTCCACCTCACGTTCATCTTCAACGGAGCTGAGCATCAGCAAGATATCTCATTGGGTAAAACGCTGGGTGAGCAGTGGGAGGCCGTCACCGATGGGCAGGGGAACTATTACAACTGCAATAGCCGTCGAGTCCAGTACCTGGAGTGGGGGACCGATGGGATAGGGATGGTGCATTACGCTGATACCGACAAGCAGGCGTTACTACTGAGTGCTCTTGGTTATCTGACTAAACCCGATGAACAAATATTGGCAACACTCCCAGCAGGCCGTCGCACCTTTGGCCGCATGGAGAGACCGACAGCCCGTTCTCGCGGGGGGAGGTCACGGAGCATGAGCTATGGAACTGGGGCTATTCAGTTAGCCAACTGATACAGCCTTCAAGGAATCTTGGATTCAGATTGCACTGAGAATGGTAAGCGTCCGGCCACTACCGTCTGGTGAATGGAGGCAGTTGTGGACAAAGTAGTTCCCACTAAAAAGTAGTGGGAACCAAAGATGGTGTACACCAATAGTCGTACCAATGGCAGCCGTAAAGGCAGAGCCAATTACTCACGAGAATTCAAACAGCGACTTGTCGAGGCCGCCAACCAACCCGGCGTCTCCGTCTCAAAACTCGCACAGGAGCACGGGATCAATGCAAACCTCTTGTTCAAATGGCGACGTGATGCCAAAGCCGAAGCCCCTGCGTTATATCCCATCGAACTGGTGTTGCCCCCTTCATCCACGGAGATCTTCTTGCCTCCGACCCCGCAGCCCGAAATGCTCACGCCAGAGACGGCCTCTGAACCGACACCATCCGGCACCATCGAGATACGACTGGGGCGTGCAATGGTCGTCATCGATGGCACCGTCGATACCAATGTATTACGAATGATCCTGGAGACCCTGCGCGTATGATCAATCTTCCTACTGGCACCCGGATCTGGATCGTGGCCGGTATCACAGACATGAGAAACGGCTTCAATGGGTTAGCCTCGAAAGTGCAAATGACGTTGAAGGATGATCCCTTGTCAGGGCATGTCTTTATCTTCAGGGGCCGTAACGGGAGTCAAGTTAAGCTCCTCTGGTCTACCGGCGATGGTCTGTGTCTGCTGACCAAAAGGCTGGAGCAGGGTCGGTTTGCCTGGCCATCGGCTCGAAACGGCAAAGTCTTTTTGACGCCTGCACAACTGGCCATGCTACTGGAGGGAATAGACTGGCGCCATCCAAAGCGCCTGGCTAACTCATTGACCATGTTGTAAAAAGTGATCCCTCATGTAAGATGCATGGGTATGGAAAAATTACTAGCCGACGAAATCCTGCGACTGAAACGACTCCTGGCTGAACAGGAGTCACTCAATCGTGTTTTGCATGCAAGGTTGGAAGAGCGGGAGCGCGAAATTGAGCGCCTGCTTGCGCAACTCGACAAGCTGCGGCGTATGTATTTTGGCAGCCAGTCCGAGAAACTCGCTCGTCGTATCGCTCAGACCGAAGCGCAACTGCAAATACTCCAGCAGGAGAGTGATACCTTCACCGGTCGGGTCGATGATCCAGCGGTACCGCGGCCACTTCGCCAGACTCGCATTCGCAAACCCTTCCCTCAAGCGCTTCCCCGCGATGAGCATCGCCTGTGTCCAACAGAGGCTGTCTGCCCGGAATGTGGTGGAGCGCTGGCATACCTTGGAGAAGATACTGCTGAGCAGTTAGAGCTGATACGCAGTGCCTTCCGGGTCATCCGCACGGTTCGGGAGAAACACACCTGCGGGCAATGCGATTTCATCATACAAGCGCCAGCCCCATCACGTCCTATCGAGCGGGGTATCGCCGGGCCAGGCTTACTGGCTCGGGTACTCACCTCCAAGTATGCAGAGCACACCCCGCTGTATCGCCAGTCGGAAATCTATGCCCGTCAGGGCGTGGAGCTGAGCCGCTCTGTGCTCTCTGGCTGGGTAGATGCGTGTTGCCGATTACTGTCACCGCTGGAGGAAGCGCTGCGGCAGTATGTGCTGACCGATGGCAAACTACACGCAGACGATACCCCGGTGCCGGTACTGCTCCCTGGCAATAAAAAGACAAAAACAGGACGTCTGTGGACGTATGTACGCGATGATCGCAACGCAGGCTCCGCACTGCCGCCAGCCGTCTGGTTCGCTTACTCGCCTGATAGAAAGGGAGTCCATCCGCAAAGCCATCTTGCCGATTTCAGCGGCGTCCTACAGGCAGACGCATATGCAGGATTTAATGAGCTATATCGTGAAGACCGAGCTGCCGGCACGATAAAGGAGGCCGCTTGCTGGGCTCATGCCAGGCGAAAGATCCATGATGTGCATATCCGAACGCCATCGGATAACACAGACGAAGCCCTCAAACGAATTGGTCAGCTTTACAGCCTTGAAGCAGAACTGCGCGGCATGTCAGCAGAACACCGGCTGGCAGAACGAGAACGGCGGGCAAAGCCCTTACTGTAAAGAGCTGGAGATCTGGTTACGGGATAGGATGCAGTCGCTCTCGCGTCACTCCGAGTTGGCTAAGGCCTTCGCCTATGCCTTGAATCAGTGGTCAGCACTGACGTACTACACCGAAAACGGCTGGATAGAAGTGGACAACAACATAGCGGAGAATGCGCTACGGCTGGTGAGCTTGGGGCGAAAGAACTTCCTGTTTTTTGGCTCTGACCATGGTGGTGAACGGGGAGCCTTGTTGTACAGCTTGCTCGGCACCTGCCGGTTGAACGGGGTAGATCCGGAGCATTACCTGCGGCATGTGCTGAATGTGATCGCAGACTGGCCGGTGAACCGGGTCAGCGAACTGCTGCCCTGGCGTGTTGCTCTACCCGCTGAATAACCTGTCTCCCCTGTCAATACGGCCTTCGCTGGACGCTTACTGAGAATGGTGGGAATGTGATGTTTCGCACCCTATTACCGAATGAGATTCAATAATCTGGATATGATCACCGACTGGGTAAGTTGGATGGCTTTAACAATGGTTAATAACAATGGAGATTACATGTTCCTAAACGCTGAGCGGAAAAAAGCACTGCAAGATCTTGAAACTGCTGAAAAGCGCTGCAAAGCCTACGTTGTGCTGGCCCAGCGAGAGATCACTTCTCTCTATGAGTGGCGTGCCAAATGCAGTAAAGAGTTGATGACTCGAGTAGAGAGTTATATCAACAGAATGAAGAATACTCCCATCGAATTCGATAAATCATTCGCAGAGTTTAAAGCTGAAATTGTTGAGTTTGATGATGTCGTCGAAAAGCTTGAGATGGAATATAACAAATCACATGTTGGTAAGGGTACTGCCGCTGTTGGGATTGCAGCAGGTGCTGGCTTCGCAGCATTTGCACCCACAGCTGCTTTGGCAGTGGCAACTACATTTGGTACAGCATCTACAGGAACTGCTATCGCAACGCTAAGCGGTGCGGCGGCAACTAACGCGGCTCTGGCTTGGTTGGGAGGTGGCGCCCTTGCAGCAGGTGGTGGTGGTATGTCTGCTGGCGGAGCACTGCTGGCACTTGCTGGGCCACTGGGGTGGGGGATAGGTGCGGCTGGCATTGCTGGCGGCGCGTTACTCGCTCGTAACAAAAACAGCAAGATTATCGAAGATACTCGAAGCGAAGAGCGTAAACTACTTGCACAATGTAGTGAGCTCAATGTTGTCCAGACCACAGTTAAAAAAATGGTTTCGCTTACCTCAGAGCATTATCACGGTACGGAAAGCATTATCGACGTGCTAAGCAAGACTGCCCCTCACGACTACAAAGACTTTGCTCCTGGCCAAAAACAACAATTGGCCTCCCTGATCAATCACATCAACTCGCTGTCTCAGCTAATCAATAAAAAGGTTAAGTAATGGTAGTGAAGCATGCTGAACCAGTGAAGGATCAAATCATCGGTATTGCTGTTGATCAACTCAATCAGATGAACGAACAAGCCATGAATGTCCAACTTAGCGCACAGGACATTGCTTTTGAAGTGGCTAATGATCAGATGCAGAAGGTACGTGATTTCATTGCCAATCCCAGTGGCATTCTTGGTTCGATGTCCACTAAGCATGGTGAAATTGCCGAGCAGGTCGAGGTGGGGGTGCGCAATGCTCGCCAAGCTATTGAGGAACGACTGCAAGACGAGTCATTGCTTAAGGCTACGTTCGAGGGGGTTGGTCGCACAGCCCCTGTGGACTACATGGCTGATAACATTGCTGTACAGTCGAAATTCATAAACGGCGCCAAAGACAACCTCGAACATATCCTCAGGCATCTCGACAAGTACCCAGAATTTGGCCGCACGGATGAGATTTACCACATACCCAAAGACCACTGGAAAACTATTCGTGATGTTCTGGATGGCAAGTCAGTTGATGACTTGAATGAAAAATCTATCAGGGCAATCCAAGAAAAAGTCGTGGCCATGGAGCAGGCTACTGGACGCTCGTTTGATGATCTAGTCCGCCCTGGAGTATCCGATTACCATGACGTGCAACTAGGGCGGATTGATGACACGCTGGATAAGTATGATCAGGAACTTGCGGATCAAAATCAGCAAAAGAAAACCGAGATTATTGATGACCACCGGCCATCACTCCAAGGCGCGGCGAATGCTGCAATGATAGGAGCCGCAGTAGCTGGCGTGGTGACTTTGGGTACAGGGATCTACAAGAAATACCGTGAAGGAAGGAATATTTTCAAGGGGGAGCTCACAAAGAACGATTGGCAAGAGCTTGGTATGGGTACGGCCAATGGTGCTCTAATCGGAGGAGTGTCTGCGGGAGCAATCTACACGCTGACAAACTTTGCCGGAATGGGAGCTCCTTTTGCCAGCGCTCTGGTCACAGCGGCCAAAGGTGTTGGAAGTCTAACCCTGTCGCTACAAAGGGGGGAAATTGATATCGAGCAGTTCACCGATCTGGGTATGATTGTGTGTGCAGAAGCAGCTGTTGTAGGCGCAATGACAGTAGCTGGCCAAGCAGTCATCCCGATCCCAGTGCTCGGCGCTCTTATCGGTTCAATCTCAGGAAAGATGCTGGTCACTGTTGCCAAAAGTATGAGCGACAAAATGATCGCTGAAATAAATCACAAAAAAGAAGCCTTTATTAGCCGGTTAAACGAGATTGAGCAACAGGCTTTGGCACGCATTATGGCTGAGTTTGACGCACTGGGTGATTTGACAAAGGCCGCATTCAATATACAGACCAACCAACAACTCCTACTGGCTAGCGTCGAACTGGCCAGAGCGTATGGAGTTAATGAAGCACTCATCATTGCAAGTGAGGACGAGCTCGATAGCTTCATGAGTGCCTGACTAATGGGCCACCAAGAAGAGTGGCCCCCTTATTACCGCGAGACGAGCGCCAATTGGTTGGAGATCCAATCATGGAGTTGGCCCGGCGCCGTGATCGCTGTTTCTAACGCAACGCGTTTACTGCAACACTCGACCTCTGGGTATTCCTGAGCTTGGTCGGTCCAAGCGTCATGGTTAGCCCAGGGGTGATTACCCTCGATCGCATCCCAGCTGTACAACGCATCCTTAGTAAAACGGTACAAATGTACTTCCAGCGAAGAACTGCCAGTGTGAGGGTCGTAATCCGTTGCTTCTGGCGTAGCCTCGATGAATGCATCATCAATATTCAAGCGAAAATAGAGCGCGATATCTCCTTTCTGAGCATTTTCAGACCCACGACCACGTTGATAGCAGTAATAAGACCGAAAGAGCGGCAAGAAACTCCAGGGAGCACGAGCTGAAGGCTTGGATGTCGCCCTGCCTACGCCATCCCCCTCCGCGCTCCCCCAGTAACGAAAATTGGCGTCAGCAGCTTCACCGGCCAACTTTTCCAGTTGTGGCAGGATCCGTTCATAGAAGCCTTCTATCAGGCGGTGAGCATGCCTGACTTGGGTGACCAGGGACTGTGCTTGGGTTATGTCCATCCGTTATCTCCGTATTAGCGCCAATATTGAAGTTGTTTGAGACCCGCAGCGGGGTCAATAGACTTGGACATATCCACCATAGGCTGCCAGTCCGGGATCATTGGCGCCATGCCGTACAACTCGAATGCATTCTGCCAATCGCGCAGGATCGCTTTATCTTGGCGTGTCGAAAAGTGCGAACTCTGCCGAAGCCAGTGACGGAGAGACTCCCATTCGCAGGCAGCCATGGACTCAAACCTTTCAGGTAACGCGGATTGTTCAAGCACCGTTGGCACCACATTGCCTAACGCGATGAAGTAGACCTTCTTGTACTCGGCATACGCCTGCTCACGCTGCACTGCATCAATCTGATCCAGCCACTGTTTACGAGACTGTCTACCGCCAAACGGAGGCTTCACTTCGATGACAAACAGCTCTCGTTCGAAATGCAGAACGACATCAGGCTCAACTTTATTTTTACTGGGGTTCTCTAAATACGGCCATAATTCCAGCTCGTCAAAATTGGACAGCTCAACTGACCGCCCAACCATAAACGCCAATAACGCAGAAAGAGCCTTACTAGAGAGATAGGGAACGCGGCCAAAAAATGTGGCGGTAAGCAGATCTTCACTACGCTGGAATACATCGTGCCAGCGTAACGACTCGCCTTCCAACCCAATACGGCCCGCTTTGCTGCTGAGGATTGCCTGTAGCACCACGCCTCCAAGATTAAAAAAAACAGAAGCGCATATCGTACTACCAGTTGATGCTCACTATTGCCGAATGGGTCACAGCTTGGCTCGGAATGAAAAGGATTTCAGCTATATATCATCGTCATGACACTCAACCGGGGCTGCTTAAACAGCCCCTTTTTCATTGGAGATATTCTATGGCTCACCTTATCGACACCATGGCTTACACTGGCCAAACACCCTGGCATGGCCTCGGCAACCTATTGCCCGCACAGCAGTCACTCGATACCTGGCTACATGCCGCTGGGATGAACTGGACCATCGAGCAGAGCGACGTGATGTTTAATGTCGCCTCCGATGCCCTGCATATTCGCCCCTACAGCGACAGCAAGGTGCTCTACCGCTCCGATACGCTCGAGCCGCTCTCGGTGGTCTCTCAGCGCTATAACGTGGTACAGCCCCATGAGGTGCTGCACTTCTATCAAGATCTGGTGGAAGCCGGTGGCTTTGAATTGGAAACGGCAGGGTCGCTTAAAGGCGGTCGCAAGCTGTGGGCGCTCGCCCGTACAGGTCAGGACCTGACACTCAAGGGCGGGGATGTGGTGAAGTCCTATCTGCTGCTCGCCACCAGTTGTGACGGCTCGCTGTGCACCACCGCCCAGTTCACCTCCCTGCGGGTGGTCTGCAACAACACCCTGCAGATAGCACTGCGTGACAGCACGGGGAGTATCAAGGTGCCACACTCCACCCAGTTCGATGCGGCGGCGGTGAAAGCATCGCTAGGGCTCGGCCTCTCCCATTGGGATACGTTCGCTGCGCAGACCCAGGCACTGGCGCAACGCCCGGTCGCCCCTGAAGAGGCACTACGCTTCTTTAGCGACCTGCTGGCCCAGCCGCTGGATGCGGATAACCACATTGTTCTCACTCGTCCCGTACAACGCCTGTACGAGCTCTATCAGGGCGCGGCCTTGGGCTCGGAACTCACCAGCGCTCGCCATACTGCCTGGGGGTTGGTCAATGCAGTGACTGAGCATGTGGATCACCATCGTCGTGCCCGCAGTCAGGATCACCGGCTCGACTCCGCCTGGTTCGGTCAGGGGGCCCAGCTCAAAACCCAAGCGTTGCACCAAGCACTGACGCTGTTGCAGTAATGCAGATACTCCTGCCCGAGCACACCACACTTGTAAAGGCCCTGACTCTAGGGACAGGCGGTATAGCCGTCATGTCGGCGCTAATCTCACAACTAGGCGCTCGATCATGGCCAGCACTAATTCCCGGTCAGCGCTATCCAGCCTAGCTAACTGCTGGCTTAGCAGGATGCCTTGTTCGGTTGGGCGGTTGCTGGTCTCGCGTAGGAAGTCTGCCAGCTCACAGTCGAATAGCTGGGCGAGCTCTGTCAGCCGCACCACCGTCGGTACCACTTTCCCCCGCTCCATTCGAGAGACGGCTTCCATGCCAATCCCCAGATATTCTGCTACTTGCTCTTGAGTCAGCCCCACCTGCTGGCGTTGGCGCCCAATGGCTTTACCTACGCTTTTGGCCAATTCGTCAAAGTTGATGCTTGTCATAAGTCCTCCAGTCAACCTGTATCGTTGACCATGGACCCATTGACATTAAGGACCCTTTGGGATGGGGATCACCCTGTTAGATCTAATTTACTGAAATACTGACCCCAATATCGAAAGGAGTTCGACACAACCTAACCCCAACCCATTTTCTCGGCGGTGTTTGACTACCAGCCAACACCGTCATTGACCTAATCCGTTTGCCCCATTTACCCGACAGGCTCGCTTCGTCGGTCAGGTATCCCTTTGCCATGTTTACCCAGGAGGCATCATGAATCGCACACTGCTTTATCCCTTACTGCTGGCCTGCGGCCTATCAATGAGTGCCTGCAATGCAGAGTCCACCGATAGCCCCGAATTCGACCTTGATGTGTACTACACCGCTATTGGGCGAGCGCAGCTTCGAGCCACCTCGCTTAACGACAACCCGATCCGCATCAGCAAGATCATCGTCAATGACGGCCAGAGCCAATGCCAAGTGCTGGTGAAAAATCTCGGTAGCGGGGAATTCGCAAATGTCTACTACTTACCACGCAGGCTTAATTACATGGAAAGTGCCGTATTCACAATGACAGACCCTTGTCGATTAAAGGACGTCACGTTCATCACCGACCAAGGCAACGCGTCCTACACCTTCGATTAACCCCCATCAAGAGATATCACATGCTCCTCAATCTCAGCAGAACAATCATTTTGGCCAGCACACTTTGTTGCCCCTATTCCTTTGCAGCCCCGTCCCCGTCAGCACCCACTGTGGTGTCGAGCAAACAAAGTCAAATCGAAGGCACGTTGCAATATGCCAGCCTAAAGTACTGGGTAGAGACCGTCTCGGGACAGCAGGTGGAATTGCTTGCTAAAGAAGCAGACGAACCGCACCTGATGAATTTGGTAGCCCAGCACATCACGCTAACCGGCACGCTGAAAACATACTCAAATGGGAGTGTCTATTTCGAGCCAACACTCTCGGCTCCAGCCTCAGCAGACATTGCCATCAACCCACAGGACGATGGCACTATCGTGGTAGCTCATGGCGAACAGGTTCTGTTGAGTACTGACATGTACCATTCCATTACCATCAAACATGAGCAACCACTGGCTCAGGGAAAAGCCGTGTTACTCGAACTCAACACCGGGGGAGTCGCCTGCCCAGTACTCTATCAGCTGGCCGTCATCCGTTCGGATGCACTTCCCCTGCTCACTCCCACCTTCGGCACCTGTAGCGACCTTGGCAAGCTGAAGCATGACACCAACGGCTTCACGTTGGCCCTGCCAGGCAACCCTGCCGAAACCTGGGCCTGGGATTCCCGTACCCTGACGTTGCACAAATAGCGTCGTCACTTTTCCACACTGATAACAGGGCACCCACAAGGTGCCCTGTTTCGTTTTTATGCCTGACCACAAGGAGTTAACTTCATGTCTCGATTCACCCCAGGCGATCATCTGGTGACCGCTCGCCTCGGTTATACCCACCACGGCCTCTATGTCGGGGGCGACCTCGTTATCCACTACCAGGGGCCTAATCTCGGCCTACCCGGTGAAATCGTGATGACCTCTCTGGATGCGTTTTCCGATGGTAAGCCGGTCTGGTGCAAATTTTGCCCTGTCAGGCGGTATGACCGAACAGCGAGCCTCAAACGTGCCCGTACACGGCTGGGCGAGCATCGATACGATGTGTTGTTCAGTAACTGTGAACACTTCGTGATGTGGTGCATCCACGGTATCCACCACTCGACACAGGTTAGTCAGGTAGCAACGGCGGTGGCGAAAGCGGCCCTTCGTACTCCACAGACTACTATCATTCCCCCAGCTATGACTGTGTTGAGCCGCGAGCGCACAACGTCTGATTACATAACGCTCGCCACCTCTGCTATCACCCTGACCACCCTCGCGACATCGCCAAGCTGGGTCCCCCTGGCAACCGGCGCATTAGCCGTTCACGCAGTCAGCCGCCTCTGGTCCTGGCTCACCGACTGAGCCACTGCCTACCCTCGCACAACAAGGAGCACAACCTATGACTATTCCCTTCTACCGGGACGGCTTTGCCCTGCCCGTCACCCCCGCCCTGCTGGCTCTGCTCAGTCAGGAAGCCGAACGAACCGATCTCGATCTGGGGCGCTGCACCCAGCTGACCTTCAACTTCCGTAACCCCGGTTACAGCGCCGAGCAAGGCGGCGTACATCCGGTCGAGATCCGCCTGATCCGTGGGCTAGATGGCTGGCTGTTCGATTACGTCACCGACTTCAGCTACCAGGGGCCCGGCCATGATGCCGAGCTCTGCAAGGAGATCGACTTCAACTTCCTCGATGGGGAACACACCATGTTGGGCTGGGGACCGCTGCGGCTGGCCGAAGCGCGGGAATTGTTCGATATCTGGCAAAGCAACTTCATTGCCTACTGCCGGTTGGAATGCTTCAGCGTCACAGTCGCAGGAGATTAGGAGGTCACGATGACCCAAGAATTAGCTCTATCCCACTACTCACGCCAGTGGCTGGGACGAGTCGCCACCAGCGCCAAGCTAACCCCCACTCGCAGTGGTCAGCGTTGGCTGCTGCACCTGACACCGGATAGCCCACCAGCCCGCACAGTCACCTTGCAAGTGCGTTGGTCTGGCGTGCAGTGGCAACTGCTCTCCCTCACCAATGCCGAGGACTGGCACACCATGAGCCAGCCGATAGATGAAATTTGCGTGGACCCCACTCGTCACTGTTTTTGGCGCAGCCAGGCAGGACCGGTTTCTCTCACCGAGCAACCCCGTGTGTTGGCAAGTTTCCTGGCTGACCTGCAGCGTACCTGCACTAATCACGGTTATCGCGTGGAGAGTGACCCCTTACCGCAAGAGGAGACACACGATGTCCAAACAACCGATAGCCGTTGAGCTGGAAGCCATCAATCGAGAGGGGGAAACTCAGGTGGTGCGTGACAGTGGCCTGACCGTGCAGGACTACAGCGTCTACCTGCGGGCTGTGGAGGGCAGTGGGTTGGCGCTGGCCACCTAGGTAGCTGACTACGACACCATAGGACCGGCCTACCAACTGGCGGAACGGCTGAGCGTTGCGCTCGCTATCCTACTCAACGTACTGGTCCCCGGACCGCTGATGCCGGTGAAGCGCGCCCCTACAGCCGGAACAGGAGCAGAAGCCGCCACCAAGGCCAACTGAACACCCCTCACAGTGAACCAACAACCGCTCTACCTTTAACCCTGACATGCTTTATGTGTGCCGGGGTTTTGTTTATTTGGAGAACCCCACATGCGTTACCACAAACTCAAAGCCGGGGAATGCCCCGGCACCTATGTCGTCACCGAACCCGTGACCGAGCAAGACCTGTTGCGTATCGCCAATCAGATTGCTCGCAAGCGTCTTGCCAAAGGCTCCGCCATCACCAGTACCACAGAGGCCGCTGAGCGGCTGCAGACCCTGCTGCAGGACCGGGAGCACGAAGTGTTTGGTGCACTGTTCCTCGACTCCCAACATCGTGTACTGGCCTTTGAGGAGCTGTTTCGCGGCACCTTGGACAGCGCCAGTATCTACCCACGGGAAGTGGTCAAGCGGGCCATACTGCTCAACAGTGGGGCCATCATCGCGGTGCACAATCACCCCAGCGGTGACCCGGAACCCAGTCAATCTGACAGGGTCTTTACCCAGGCCCTCAAAGAAGCCTTGGCGCTGGTCGATGTGCGATTGCTTGACCATCTGGTGGTCGGTGCTGAGGGCTTAGTCTCGATGGCCGAAAGAGGTCAGCTATGAACCAGACCCCAGGCAAAACCCACCTCACCGCCCTCGATATCCTCATCGAGTTGCGCTGTTGGCTGGCAGACAACGTCGAGATGCAGACCGAGCCCGCCATCGTGGCTCACCTGCCTAACGGCTCCCCGCTCACCCAGGCCGATAGTATCGAGGCTATTGATGCGCTGCTGCATCAGCTGCGCCATTAGTCCGTTCCAAAAGAGAAATGAGCGATGCGATTACCTAACCCCTATTCCCTTGAGGAAACCCTGAGCAAGCTGCGCCATCGTCTGGCTACTGCCTGCAACGAGGAGGCGCTGGCATTACTGGAAAAAGCCGTCACCAAGGCGCGTGATGACGAGGGTTATGCCAGGCAGCTTGAAGAGGCCTTGCTGCGGGGATCCACCATCGAGATCCGCGAATGCCTCAGCTGCTTTGGCGACTACTTCGAGCGCTCCCGAGACGCACCGCCCTATTACCTGCATCACGATGCCGTCAACGGCATTGATTGTGCACTCTACGCCATCCTGTTCGATGCGGCTCTCCCCAGCACAGAGCAGGCGCACGAATAACGCCAGCATTCCCAAACCCGGATCATCAGGTCCAACACCAAGATCCGGATATTCCGATCCCCCCAACAAGGCCACCTCACTACAGGTGGCCTTTTGCATTTCAAGGAGTCATCCCCATGTCTGCTTTCATGATCGATCGCAAGGACTACCTTGCCTTTGCCGTTCAGTTACACCGTTTTTGCAATGCCCCCATGCCACCGCACTACACCCTTGAGCTGCTGCGCTCCCTCTGGTGGAACTCGCCAATGGATGTCACCAGTACCTGGACGTGGCGGGTAGACCGGCTGGTACGGCTGATGATGCTCGCCAATCGGCGAGCGGTCTGTCATCGCTATCAGCTGGGGCGTCAGCAGGACCGCAAGGAACCTCGTCAGCACTGCTCGACCAAGCTGAGTTCGCTTAAACCTGCCCACCGTTACCACCAAGCACCACTCACCGATGCAGAACTGGTGGCGCTGTACAAATTCACCTGCTGCGCCCTGTACCAATCGAGCGAATGGAGCGGGAGCCCTGAGCAGGCTCCACGGCTGGTGAAGGTAATACAGCAGTTACAGCAAGCGCTGGCGCAAGACGTGCTGACTCGACTGTCACTGTGGGAGCAAGCCACTTGGGGAGAGATGTGATGAACCTTTCCATCACTCTGACAGTGACAAGCTCACCACCGAGCTCAACGGCCCATATAGCCCAGCGTATCGCCGATGACATGGCACACCTGCATCATCGTCTGGGTGATGGGGTCAGTGATGAACTGGGAATCAGCATCAGTTACCTGGTCGAACAGTTTGCGCTGCTGGCAGCGGCCTACCGTTCACCTGCTGAAAGGGAGAATCACCCATGATTGAATTTACCGACAGCTTTAGCCAGGCCGCCGTGGCAGAGGCCATGTGTGCCCATCCAGGGCTTGCCAAGCTCATCAGTCAGCAGTTGATGCTGCCGGGCTTTGCCTATGCCCACGATGTGGAGGGGCGACGTATTGGCGGGCCACTGGTTGCGCCCAACCCGGTGCTGCACAAAACCTCGCTCTTTGTCAGTCCCCGCGATATGCGCGAGTACCTGCCGCGAGAGATTAACTTCGCCCGCTTTCGCTGCGCCTGTAATGCAGTGGGTCAGCCGGTCGGCGAGTGGCAACGGGTAATTGTCGGGGCCTACGTCAACCATGGTAGTAATGACAAGCCGGATTGGAGTAGTCACACCTGAGCCACGGCCACCAGCACACACAAGACCTCTCACAGCCCCTCACGCCGAGGGGCTGTTTGCATTTGAAGGAAGCCCAACCATGCATGACTTACGTGATTACAAGACTCTGTCCGCCCGACAACTCACCGCCGCTATCGGCCAGCTCAACCACAACACCGCACCGAAGATAATGACCCATCTGGTATTGCGGGCCAGGCAGTCGCAACCGCTCGGTAATGGCCGTAGCAGAGCCAAGGCCCTCAAGCTGCTGCGCCGGGTCAAGAAAGCACACAAGGCGGGGCGTATCCCGTTTGAGCTCACCGTGACGGGTTGCCGCATCGACCGTGGCAGCCATCAGGCTGACCGTTACTACTACGACCGGACGCTGCTGGCCCAGGGCTGGCAACAATACGATACCGAGGAAGACGCCTGGTATTTCGGCATCTGGATTCACACAGAGAAGTTGGAGACCTTTACCTACGCCGAAGGGGATACCAGCCATGTGATTGCGCCAAACGTTGAGGCGTTTCGTGCCGAACTGGCGCGGCTCTATCAGTACCACCCGCAAGCCCCGGCGTTTATCAGCATCGACCCGGAAGCGGGCACGGTGACCCACCACTTTGAAGCCAAGCCGGAGGTGTGAGATGGCGAAGAACATCACCATCAAGGTGCCGGGCAAGCATCCACAGACCGGCGAGCTCACCACCTTTGAGCTCAAGGGCCAGCGCATGGATATCGACCTCGGTGGGCAGGCCGTGCCTTTCCTTATTCATGGGAGGGGGATAGGCACCTCGCTCACCCACATCCCGAGCGGCTACCGCATAGCCCTGCTCGGTGGCTGGCTGACCGCGCGTTACGCCATGCCTGAGAATAAGCCCAGCAGAGCGGCCTGCGCCCAGATGGCCATAGACCGGCTGGTAGCCCAATACGGCTCGCGGCACCTGCTGGACCGACTCAACTGCAAGCCGATTATCAATCAGATGTAACAACGCACAGCTCAAGTGCTCACGCTCATCAATGCTCAGAGGGAGCGACAGCCCAGACAACAAGGAACGATGCAATGACCAACACCCTACCTACAACACCTAATCCACTGGCAAGCCATTCGGTGATGCAGATGCTGGATGTCGCCATGAGTTCCATCATCGGCGACTACGATGACGCAGACCTGGTACCAGAATGGCAATGGGTCAAGCAAATGGCCTCCCATGAACATGTCGGCGTGAAGGATGACTCCGCCTATGAGTTCACCCTGAACCTGGCCATGGAGCTCGATGCCATCCCGCCAGCACTGCAACCCTTGCTCACTGCTGCCCAGCAGGCCGGTGTGAACTACATCCTGTTTTACAACGGCTAGCCACCGCGACCATCTCATCGCTCATCAACAAACAACATAAAGGGCCAGCCCTCACAGGCTGGCCCCTTGCATCATTGGAGTCACCGAACATGACCCGTCTTATCACCGGACTCGAGGTGCATCGCTATGCCCCCGAGCTCAACAAACTGCACCTGCGAAACCGTCAGACACTACCCGCTCCCGGCATCACCACCATCAAGCAAGCCAAAGCCCGCCTGTTTGCTCGTTGGCAACCTGGGCATCAGGTGACCATCACCGTGAGCCATCCCGACTACATCAATCTTTCTCGGCTCTACCGGGGGCGGCTGACAAACCTGACCGAACTCCCTGAGCACCTGACCAGACTACGCCAGCGCCACAACGTGCCCGGCACCTGCATCGACATTCAACTGAGGTATCGCTAATCATGACCACGACAACCACCCACACCAACAACCAACACCCCGTAGCGCCAGACCACCCCACTCGGATTTTTGCACAGTGGGGTTTGCCCCATACCGTGACGCCACGCTTTGGCGCTCGTCTGATACAGAGTCGCTACCGGCTCGATTTTCTATCCGATCGGGCCAGTCTGATCGGTGAATGGAGTGAGACGCAGATAGCCAAGCTCGACCTGGCTTTCCCGGAGATCATCAAGGCTCTGGAAGCCAAGCTGATAACCGGCGAGCTGGATGCTCAACGTCAGCACTGCATCACTATCCAGCACGGCGGCTTTACCTGCGAAGCCGACACCCTCGGAAGCCATGGCTATGTCTATATCTGTATTTACCCTGCGGCGAGCATGGACGCCAATCCTGACCGCAAGGCGTGACCACACATCCGCTTGTGGTAACATTTTTAAACCTACTCGTCCGTGATAAGTGGGTGGGTCTTGGGGAAGGCCAATTCATGGCCTTCCCTTTTTTTGGTGACGCTGTTTTTTTTGAGGTTGCTCCCAGTGACTTCGATACCAACTGGCCCCAAGCAGGTCGCTGTGACAAGATAAGCCCCTGTTTTATCTCGATCTGGTTGCCCGATGAAAGAAACCCTGCCCAGCTATGAAGCCATGATGCCTGCCGTGCTCAAGGTATTGGCCGATGGTGTCGCCCGCTCTCTACGTGAGGTATTCGAGCGGGTTTGCCAGCACTACGCCTTTACTCCGGAGCAGTTGGCTGACACCTTGCCCAGTGGTCGCCAAACCACGCTGCGCAGCCGGGTTGGCTGGGCCAAGACCTATCTGGTCAAGGCAGGACTCATCGAGCAACCCAAGCGGGGCATTTGCCTTATCACCGAACGGGGTAAGGCGGCGCTAGTCTCGGGACATACTATCGACAACCGCTATCTGGCCCAATTCAACGAGTTCGTGGCGTTTACCCTGGCCTCCAGTGAGAGCGCAGGCAATACGCAACAAGCCATGGCGATCCCGACAGACACGCCAACACCAGAGCAGGCCAGCACCCCTCAAGAGCAGATTGAGCAGGCACTATCTGCCATCAATCGCTCCCTTGCCGATGACCTGCTTGCCGAGATCTTGGGCCTTTCCCCTCGTTTCTTTGAACAGCTGGTGGTCGATCTGATGGTGGCCATGGGCTATGGCGGCAGCCAGCAGGATGCCGCCCGCACCACCCGTTACCAAAGCGATGGCGGCATCGATGGCATCATCAAGGAAGACCGGTTGGGGCTCGACTCCATCTACCTGCAGGCAAAGCGCTACACCGACAAAACCGTGGGGCGTCCCGAGATCCAGTCCTTCGCGGGGGCGCTGGATCTGCACAAGGCCCGCAAAGGGGTCTTTATCACCACCTCCAGCTTTAGCCGTGAGGCGCAGGAGTATGTCGGACTGATTGAGAAGCGCATCGTGCTGATCGACGGTGCCCGTCTTGCCGCCCTGATGATCGAATACGGCGTCGGCGTCACTACCCGCCAGACCCTCACCATTAAAACCCTGGATTCAGATTACTTTTTGGAAGAATAAATCGTGGCTAAACCAGCCCTAATACCCCCACCGATTAAATGCCAGCGGCATCTTGTTGAGCTTCTCGCGATGCTCGCGCCAGTTGGGCAGATGGGTATCCATCAGTGTGATAAATCGCTGGTTATGTTTGCGCTCTAACAGGTGAACCAGCTCGTGCACCACAATAAATTCCAGGCATTCGGGGGGCTTCTTGACTAATTCGAGGTTGATCCAGATGCGGGATGTATCTGTTTTGCAGCTCCCCCACATGGTCTTCATCCGTTTGATACCGACAAACGAAGGGGTGACGTTGAGCAAGGCCTGCCACTTGGCCATCAATATCGGCAGCCGCTGGCGTAGCAATTGGCGATACCAGCCCAGTAGCAAGGCTTCTCGCTTCGCGGCGTCATAATGAGCGGGAACCCGCATCCGGATCCACCCCCCTTGTAGCTTGACGCTGTGCGCTCCCTCAACCGGGATCACCTCCAATCGATAGCCCCGTCCCCAAAGGTAGTGCGTCTCGCCGCTGCACATCTGGCGCTCGCTCTGACGTGGCTGCGCCTGAAAGTGGGCCTGTTGCTGCCGGATCCACGGCAAGCGTCTGACCACGGCCATTCTGATGGCCGTCTGTGACAGCGACGCCGGGGCCGAGACGCGCACGCGACCATCAGGGGGCAGCACATTGATGTGCAGGTTCTTGATCCCCTTATGCTGCAACTCCAGCGTGAGCTCACCAATGGTGATCAGGGGCATCAGTGGTACTCCTGCTGCGCTTTCACCAGCTCCATCACCTCGGCAACGGTCACATCGTATCCCTTGGTTTCTTCGGCAATGGCAAACGCGATCTCCCGCTCCTTGAAGCGATCGCCATACCAATCGGCCTTCTTGGTATAACGCACGGCGGTATCAATCCTGGCCACCAGCAGCTCATCCTTGCCCAGATTGTCATAGAGTGCCCGTTTGGCTGCCGTGTCTATGCTCTCTGGGTAGGCGCTCTGGCTATGGCTCTGTGGATATTTCACCTGCTTGGCCAGCTCGCGGACCTTTTCCAGATACTCCTGATAGGAGATGGCCTGCTGGCGGCGCAGATCGATCAGCTCATCGAGCAGCACCGACATCCTCTCGTAGTATTTGGGGTTGACCGGGTTCTCATCGACGATGGTCCGGCGCACGTTGTTTTCAATCGCCTCGGCCATCGACTCCTGATTGTCGCGCATCTCCTTGGGCAACCCATCCAGCGCCTCGGGGCCGCGCTGGATAATGAGCTCCAGCAGCCCCAGCTCCTCAAAGTCCATCAGCGTCTCGCTGGGGTCGGCATCCACCCACAGATCCAGCATCTGGCGCATGCCCGGCTCGAACTGCTTCATATCCACCAGATCACCACTGGCCAGCTTGATCTCATCCCGGACCTTGGCGAAGTGTTCGACCTCCTGCTTGATCGAGGCGGCCTGCGAGGCGCTGTAACCCGCCTCCTCCAGCTCACCCGCCAGATTGGTAAAGGCGCGGATCAACTTGGCCACCAACTGATAGAGGGTCAGCCGCAATGCCTCTTTCTCGCTCAACGTCTCTTCATCGGCTCCCGGCTCACAACAGAAATAATGCTGATAATCGAGTTGCGACTTGGGCGCCTTCACCGGCTCACACAAGGCACGGACGGCTTCCAGAGCGTTATCCAGATCCTCTTTGGCCTGGGCCAGTCGATCCTTGAGCAGCCCGGCCACATCCTCCTTGTCATAACCCGCGAAGGCCTCGGCCGTATAGTCGTTGACCGTCTTCTCCAGCGACTTGAACAGGTCTTTGTAATCGATGATGTAGCCGTACTCCTTGTCGTCACCATCCAGCCGATTCACCCGACAGATGGCTTGGAACAGGTTGTGATCAGCCATCTTCTTGTCGATATAGAGGTAGGTGGCAGAGGGGGCATCAAAACCGGTCAGCAGCTTATCCACGACAATGAGCAGCCGCATCTGGCCCGGCTCTTTGATAAAACGCTGCTTGACCAGTTTTTCAAACTCTTCGACCCGCTTAGCCGCCTCATCCTCCGGCTGCTCGAAATAGTCGGCCAGCATCTTGCGGTAGATGTTGTACTTGGCCAGCTTCTCCGTCAGCCCCTCGCCCGTCTCCTCGCCCTTGATCTCGCTGGCATTGGGTTGGTAACTGGTGACGATGGCGCACTTGCCAGCAAAACCGGCCTGGCTGAACATCTCGTAACTTTTGCAGGCTTGATAGACGCTGGCGCAGACCAGCATGGCATTGCCACGACCATTAGCTAGACGCGACTGCCGCTCAAAGTCGATCAGAATATCGGCCACTATCTGCTCCAGCCGCGAACGGCTGGAGAGCAGCTTCTGCATCGAAGCCCACTTCTGTTTAAGCTGTTGCTTGCCCAGCCGCGAGAGATCCTTGGTCTTGGTGTCGAACCACTCATCCACTTTCTTCTGGGATTTGACCCGCTGATCGATATCCCGCGCCTCGTAGCGCAGATCCAGCACCACGCCATCACTCACCGCCTCGTTGAATTTGTAGGTGTGAATGTAAGGGCCAAATATTTCGATGGATTTTTTCTTGTCCTGCTTCATCAGCGGCGTGCCGGTAAAACCGATAAACAGCGCCTCTGGCAACAAGCTCTTCATCGCCCCATGCAGCTTGCCGGACTGGGTGCGGTGACACTCATCGACAAACACAAACAGCTGGCCCTTGGGGCTGAAGTCCGAGGGCAAGCTGCGGCGCATTTCAGCAATAAAGTCATCCGAGCTGCCTTCATCTTCGTCATCCGACTCGCCTTCTGGCGTGCGACCGAACTTATGCACTAGGGAGCAGATCAGCCAGGGATTATGGGCATGCAAACGGGTCACCAGATCGGCACCGCTTTTGGTGCGCAGGATCTCCTCCTCCACTCCGCTGAATACCTTCTCAATCTGCTCATCGAGTTCAGTGCGGTCGGTGATGATCAGCACCCGGCTGTCGGTCACATTTTCGCGGATCCACTTGGCCAGCCAGACCATGGTCAGGCTCTTGCCGCTGCCTTGGGTGTGCCAGATGATGCCGCCATCCCGGCGGCGGATATATGCCTTGGCGGCACGGATGCCGAAATACTGGTTATGGCGGCAGGTTTTCTTGGTGCCCGCATCAAACACGATAAAGTCGTGGATCAGCTCCAGAAAGCGCGCCTTACTGCACAACTGTGCCAGATGCTGGTCCAGCAGATTGGCACTCGGCTGCTCGACATGGTCGGAATGGATTGGATCGACTGGCTCTTTCCACTCCAGATAGTATTTCTCGGGGGTTTCAATGGTGCCGTAGCGCACCCCCTGGGTGTCGTTGCCCGCCATCACCAGCTGCATGGTGGTGAAGAAGTTACGGATAAAATCCTTCTTCTGGTTATCCAGGTTCTGGTGGATACCTTCAGAGACAGAGACGGTGGAGCGCTTGAGCTCAATGACGCCAAGGGCAATGCCGTTGACATAGAGCACCAGATCCGGCCGCTTCTTATGCTCGCCCTTGACCGTCACCTCTTCGGCGATGGCAAAGTCGTTGGCCTGCGGATTAGCCCAGTCGATCAGCCAGACGGTCTGGTTCTGCTCGCCTGCGCCCACTTTTTCCTTCACGCCATAACGCAGCAGGCGATAGACCTCCTTGTTGGCGTCATAGAGGATGCGCCCTTCGCCCAGGCTCGCCGCCCGATCCAGTTGCCTGAGCACCTTGGGGATCAGCGCCGCGTCCACTCCCCGCCCCACCAGCCAAGCGGTCAGCAGCTCCGGCTCGACATTCCGGTTGTTCTCCCGAGTATGCCAATCCCCCAGATAGCGATAGCCCAGCTTCTGTTCGAAAAGATGGATCACGCGGTTCTGGGTTGCCCGCTCCCGCTGGCCGACTGAAATCATGCTCTCTATCCCTGTTATTCACTCAAGCACCAAGCTGCCGATGGGCGATGGCAATCCACAGAAGCCATCAAGCAATCCGTCAGAGTGCGCCTAAAATGTCATGTTCAAACACCTGGGCTTGCGAGCAGATAGCTTTTACCTTTTCCCAGTTTGCCGTTAAGTCGGCAGCTTTGGCTTGATACTCGCGCCTGTTTTTTTTCACTCGTTCCGCCTTTGGCAATATCGCCAGACCATTCTCGACACCCAGATTGCATTCGGTATTGGTCAAAAGCCGATGCGTTGCAGGTAACAATGCTGCCGCCAACCAGGTACCTGACGATTGAGCCGGTAAACACAACACGGTTTGTTGTCCAGTCGTGGCTGGCCTCAGCCAACTATGCACAACAGTGGTCAGGGCGCTCACCGTATCGCTAACCGGAGGGCACATCACAGCGCAGGGCAAATGCTCCCATCCAAGCTGTTGCGCCAAGGCAGCAGTCTCCGGTCCACAATCGTGATAAGCCATGGTGGAAACGTCGACATCCAGATGGAGGATCAGCAGGTCAAAGCCCAGCAGTGTAGGATCCAGCTCAAGCGGGCCTTGATGCCGCTGACTGGCGGCCTGGCACCATTTCAATACCCCAGACCAGCCCTGGCCTAAATCAGGGCGAGTCGCTTCAGGTTGCAACTGAGTCAGAATAAAAGGCTGAGGCAGGACTGCCTTCAGTGCCGCCTCGATAAGCACATAATCGGTCGGCCCCTCGGCGACCAATGCAATACGTAGTTCAGACATTGGGAACCGCACCCAGATGTCCCATCAACCAGAGACGTGACAACGGGTATTCCTTATTCATCTCCTGCAACGAAGCCGTCAGTTCAATGCGGCGGAAACAGGTCAAGCCATTACTGTTACGCTCGACTGCAAATAGACGAACCTCAGGATCCATCAGATCTAGCCCATCCAGCACAGCCGGGTTATGTGCGGTAAATAGCAACTGTCGCTGAACGTCCTGATGTTTGAGCCATCCAGCAAGATGAGTTGTCAAACGAGAAACCAATCTGGGGTTCAATGCCTGATCCAGGTTATCGATAGCAAAAATCTTCGGCGATTGGGGGAGCAAACAGAGCACCGCCGTGAACAACACATACAGAGCACCTTCACTGGCATCGTAGGCAGTCAACGCATTGCGGCTTTTTTGCATAAAGCGATCGGTAAACTTGAGCAGATGCTTGCTTCTAGGCACCTTGGGAGAGAGTAACGACCCAGCCTGAGAGGTAGTGCCTACATCCGCTACCCAGTCAATCAGACCCAGCACTTGATCAAGGATCGCATCACCCTCGTCGCCCTGCGATTCCAGATGCTTGCGCAACAGCTCAAATGCTTCTGCCAGTTGCCCGCCATTGAGTCCAACCGGCAGACGAGATTGCTGATCCGGGTTAATGCCCCGTAAGGTCGGCGTGTTCGGGCAATAGATGGCAAACTCTTGCAGCGCCCGCATTAACTGGGCCGCTGTATTGTCTGTCTCTAGCTCGACCATCTTGAGTGCTGCCAGTCCAGCCTGAGGGTTCAGATTTTTCTTGTTTCGCACCCCATCCGAGATAATTTCGGAGGTGCCATCGGAGAGAAATTCAGTTTTGTAAGACCAGGCAGGATCCGGAGAGTCCAGCGGATTGAGGAGTGATACCCGGTAACATTCCTGCTTATCCCCCGATACACCAATCCCAATGTGCACAGGCGTCCGTCCACTGGCAAATGAACTCTTATATAGCTTGGGTACACCGGCACGCACTCCTCGGCGAAGCAAGCTCTCATCATCGACCACGCCATTGGCCGCAGCGCCCAACACCCCCAAGGCTTCGAGCAGGTTGCTCTTACCGACACCGTTGGCACCGATAAAACAGTTCACCCGCCCCAGCTCTATGGGCTGCTCCTGCATCAGTGATTTGAAGCCGTGGATGGCCAAGGTGCGTATCAACATAGAGTCCTCATCATGTTTTCGTTATGCCAGCGTTAACCTAGGCGAGCTTGGTAGGCCTGGCGTGCAACCATACTTGCACAATCAACATCTTGGTACCGTCATCCTCAACGCGTAACAGCATGTTATTTCACACTCCTTGTCGGTTTTTGCCAAGGCGTTGTTCCAGTGTCTGAATCTCTTCATCCATATCGGAGAGGATGGTCACTCGATTCGCCCATAAATGCTGACCATGGCTTTTAACGCCAAAATCTGACACGCTGATACTACTCATGACTCTATTTCCGCAACAAAACGAGATTTTCGCTGAAATTTTAAATCACCCCATGGCATCATTCTTTGTTTAGGATAAGAAACATACAACCATCTCTTAGCTCTTGTAACAGCAACAAATGCGTTATTCCTCTCCTCATCCAGCGCCTCTGTGGTATTTGCTCTGTAGTCCGGAAAAACACCCTCACACATGCCGATTAAAAATACGATATCCTTTTCCAACCCCTTCATAGTATGAACTGTGCTCAAAGTTAAGCCGTCATCAAGGGCATTGTCGGAAAGCTGTCCAAGGGCTAGTGCATTACGAAATGCCACCAAGGAATCACCCAGCCCTTTTCGCTTGAAGCGCGTCCAAGTGCGATTGAACTCATCAAGCTCTTCTAAACTCAGCTTCACATCTTCCGTTCTTTCGTCCGAAGCGCCATCCTGGTTTTCAACCAATGAGGAAAGGAGAGCATTAAAGTCTTTGACTAGCTTGGGAAGCTTTGGGTTATCAACATCAAGGTTATCAATCGCAGACAGCAGTTTTTGAAATATCTCAGAATAGTCATCGGAGGATAATGAGATTTTCACTGCCAAATTTTGTAATACATTTTTTGACCAATTATCCGGCTCAGAAATGCCCAACACCTGACACAATTTCTTCCCATCGACCCAATCTTTAGAGTTCAGTTTCACCCGTATGGCATAATCCAAAACCTTGCCAAATCGAGTTGATGGCTCAAGCTGTCTTTCACCCTTTCTTAGTGAGTAAGGTATCGAATTATCCTGAAGGCATTGTTCAAGCTTTGAAAAAACGAATCGATTACGGCCAATCACCACCATATTGCTAAGCGATATTTCGCCTTCAATTTCATCGTGAACTTTTAGTTCCAAAAGGTACTTAATCGTAGCAACAATCGCCGCCGCTTCATTTTCTTCCGAATCGAACTCTGAAATTTTAATCCCGCCCTCCAACGCGTAATCCATTTCTGTCTGTGAACCTGGTCTTAACTTGTTTGCCGCATTAATGACCGCTTTGGTGCTGCGATAGTTCTCCTTCAATTCAAATTTTTGTGGCGTGAAATCTTCAACAAAACGTGAGCAAAGGTAGTCTTTTGATGACCCGTTAAACCCATAAATCATTTGGTTAGGGTCGCCCACCATCAAAACACTTTTTATAACATCACCACAAAGTACCTTGATGAACTCATACTGAGCCTTATTTAGGTCTTGAGCCTCATCAACGCAGACATGCTTATACTGTGATCGGTATATTTTTGCGATCCAATCATGATCTAGCAATATTTTGTATGCGCACACCAAAATGTCGTCATAATCTATTCCGCCGCTATTAAGCAATGCCGACTGATAGTCCTTATATATTTTCCAAATGTTGTTATTTGGGTATAACTCAGCAACCTCTGACTCTGTAAGCAGTTCCCGCTTAATCTTTGAAAAAATATCCATATAGGACTGCAGATTTCTCTCACGACTTTTTAACTCTTTTGAGTCGGAAATATTAAGGTAGTCATCTATATCAATACCATCTTCACGCAACGACTGCATAAAGACTTCCATGCGGTCTTTATCACGATCATATATGTGCAATTCCGCCGGCAAGCCGACGGTATGACCATATTTCTCTAAAATGCGCTGTGCAATAGAATGAATCGTAGCAATCCAAACTCTTTCCTCCGCCTGCTCTGAATCAGCTAAGCGTGCACTCATCTCATCGGCCGCTTTATTGGTAAAGGTAAGAGCGATTACCCCCTCTTTTTTTGTAGTCTGTAAAATATGCCTGATACGTTCTGTCAATACTCGTGTTTTACCTGAACCAGCAGAGGCAAGCACTTGAATTGCTATATCCAAAGGAGCTTCAACTATCTGGCGCTGGGCATTCGATAAATTCATATCAGACTCCAGACTCAATTTGTTTGAATAATTCGACAACCTTCGCCGGAAGCTGTCCTCGGGGCAACTTAGTCAGATTATCGGTAATGGCTTTTGCATACAGTGGCTTACTTGAATCCAGTATATCCAGGATCGCTCTAATTCTCCCGTGTTCACCGGAATAATCTCTATTTTCATCTTCAAAAATAGGTTGCTTACAAGTCACACAGTTTGGCTTATCTGTCTTAACTCGTTTTAGGAACTTACCTTCGCGTTTTTCAATCCATTTTTCGATTTCATGATCATCTCCAGTAACTTGCTGAATAGTTTTTTCGATAAGATCTTGATAGCCTTGGCTCAGCAGATAACCTTCAAAGTCAGTCCCTTCAAGTATAGTTATATTGGCTGCCTTCCCGATATCCGTGGCACCAAAGACTTTTTCATAATTCTTTTTAAGTTCTTTAACAGTTTGTGCCTCACCATCACTAAAGATGAATACCGGTATATTGAGATCTTTCGCCAAAATAAGAAACGGGCGGTACTTAGCCCCAGATCCATTAACTCCAACAAAATTTATTCCGAGTGAGAATGGGTGCTTGCCTGTGTAAGACTCAAACAATTCCGGCAGAGCTTGCTCCTCAGTCTCACCTTCGGATAAAATTATTGCTTTGGAGAACAAAAGTTCACCTCGTGAGTGAACGACTTCTCTTTTCAATTTCCGTAAATCGTCATTTTCAAATTCAGTTCTAAGCTGATATATCTGAACTGAATTATCCGGCTTGCTTAAGTACTTAATTTCATGCAGTTCAGCCAAGCCCGCGATATACGGTGAATGAGTGCTAATGATCACCTGTCCAGGCACATCTATGAGCTGCCTGTACAATGTCCTTTGCGCATTCGGGTGCAAGTGAGCCTCAGGCTCTTCGGCGGCCATAATTGGGAAGAAAGGCTCGGCTTCCTCTTCGTGATTCTTGGCTAAGAGTTCGGTGAAGGCTTTAACAGTCAACATGGACGCCCAACTACGCGTACCCATACCGTGATATTCCATTGAGAATGAACTTTTATCTGATTCGCCAAAATTCACACTAAATCGCTTTGACAGATCACGAATCTTCTTCGGAAACGGGGTTAGCTCTGTTTGGCCAGAGCCTTCAAATGATTGATTGAGATTATCCAGATGGGTCTTCAAGCGCTTCAGTGGTTCGCTCTTCTCGATTGCCTCTTTATTGATTTCGGCCACCATCCGCTCTAACTCGGCAACATCGGCATCATCGTACTCAACGCTTGACAGTACGCGCCCCACAAAGGAAGACTTTTCTTTCAATTCAGTATGAATATCTCGCTGAGCATCAATAGGAATAAAAGGCACAGACTCCAGTCGCTTGCCAAGCTTTTTCCTAAAATTAACCCTTTCCCATCCAGTATATTCAGGCCACGATTCCATCTCGTAACGATCTATAATGTATCCGCCTTTCACCCTATCAGGTTTTGCGATTGTCCTAATTGCCACATACTGTTTGCCATCTGCTTCTGCCTGGATTTTTGCACCAAACTCTTGCTGCCACGCCTCTGAAAATTCGCTGGCTCTAGCTTTACCTTCAACTGGTATCAACCTAATGTCGACCGTTATCGATTCTTGGCGCTTACCATCTTCACCAATGTGGAAATCTTCATCAGACAAATACCTTGAGTAATCACCTATTGCTAATTGCAATGCTTTAATAACCGATGTTTTGCCAGCGTTATTTTGCCCGAGCAATACGGTAACTCTTGGTAGGGTCATTTCGATATTGAATATGCCTCGAAAGCCGCATATCCGAACAATATCTATTTGAATACTCATATGGCTTCACTCCCTTCAATCAACCGTGTTTTACCAGTCAGAAGTTCTTGCATCATGCCTTGTTTTATTTGGCAGGTTTTGCCAAGTCGTTGTTCCAGCACTTGAATCTCTGTATCCATATCGGAGAGGATTTTGGCAACAGCGGTTTGTTCTTCTTTTAATGGCAACGATGCCAAAACACGCTCAATCGTGCTGGCATTTAAGCTTGGAACACCTGAAGCCTCGTTGTATTGCATCCAGTCAATCATGCAAAACTTATAGAAAATGAATTTTGGATCAGCACAATCTTTAATTTCAGAATAGAAAAGAGTATCTACTGTCCAAAATGGCTTATCTGAATACCTAGGCTTATCGATAGTTCCTTTGCGGCCAATCAAAACCGATGGTTTATTCCAAAGATATTGGTGTGCCCATCCAATTTGCCCACCTGTCGCAAAAATGGGTATAGTGCCGTTTGGGTTCTCAACGGCTTTCTGATTTTTACCATGCCGGATAGCTAGAGTATTGCCGAAAGGCGCAACCTCCCAATCCTCCGGAATGTCTCCCAGCTCGCTCGGTTTATAGCCTTTTGGGGTACCATCTGGGCGCAGGGCGAAGGCGGGCAGGCGGGTGCGGCCGGTGAGCAGTTGCTGCATGGCGGCGCTCTTGATGGCCTGCTTCTTGGCGATCAGCTGCTCCAGCGCATTGATCAGCGCATCGCTATCCGACAACACATTGGCAATGGCGATTTGTTCTATTTTTGAAGGAAGATAGAGTTTGAAATTTTTCACTAACTCTGTATCCAAAACACCTGCACTGTTCCCCGCCGAACTAACTAATTTTAAAAGACTGTTTTTCATGCCAAGAATGAAAAATGTTAAATACCTTGAGTCCAAGATATCGATTGGTATTAAAGCCTTAACATCCTGATTGAATGAAACAGGCTCAATGACCAATCCAGCACGGATCTCATTATGAAGCGCACTGCCTCGCACTAGTATTAACACTGAGCCAATGGGAGCCATTCTACCCCCAGAAACAACACCGATTTCTGTTAAAAATTGATCTGATGTGGAAATGAAAAAATTTTTTAGTGTGGAACCGCTTATCCACGGAATAGTACCGTGCCAATATTCATCAATATTTCTATTTGGTGTTCCACCTGACATCCAGCGAGTGCAGTCACCAATAGTTGATACACTCCAATCCTCCGGAATAACCCCCACCTCGGTCTGCTTATAGCCTGCCGGGATCGCCTTGTCTGCGGTCTCTTGCATTATCTGCTCTGCCATTATGCCCACTCCAGCCCCATGCTCTTAAGATGCGCAGCCACCTTCGCCTCCAGAGCTGTGACCTGCTGGGTCAGTTGCGGCAGGGTGGCGCGGTAGCGCTCCTCCAACTCCTTGACGCGGTTAGCCAACTGCTGGGTAATGCGCTCAATCTCCGCCTCGATGGCGGCCTGCAAGCTGGCGCGCCATTTATCCTCCACCAGCAGTTGCTTGATCTCACTCTCCAGAAGCTTGGGGTAACGGGCAACCACGGCCCGATCCAGCGCCTCTTGCGCTTCTTTTACCGCCTTTTTGGCACTGCTTTCGGCTTCGAACAGCTTGATGGCGGTTTTTAGCGCCGCCTTTTCGTCGGCATCGCTGGCTTGCTTTAGCCGCGCCTTCAGGCTGGCGGCGTTGATCTTGCCCGCGTCGTTGGCCGCGTCACTCAGCAGCCCCTCCTCGCCGCCCTGCTCTTCCAAGTAGCTCTCCAAGGCTTGGCTTGCCTCATCCGCGGCGGCCTGCAGGGCGTCGATGTCGGCCTGCTCATCGCTAAAGAAGCGGGCCACCAGCAGTACCGGTGGCAACAGCTCGGCCTTGTATTTGCTCTTGCCCAGCACCAGATCCGGCGTCTCTTTAAGCTTTTCGCCCTTGTCGACCTTAAGCTCACGCAGCACCTTGCCCGCCGCCCAGCCATCCTGGCAGAGCACATACACATCGTCCTGCATCACGGCATGCCAGTAGTCCAGCAGCAGTTGGTAGATATCGTAGTTATCCAGCAGCGGCAGCGGCGCATAGGCGGCGAGCAGCGATTCGCTGATCTCCTCAATCAATGCCTTGGGCGATTCACCCGGCTTTATCTCCGGCAGATGGCACTCGGTAAACCAACGTGAGAAGGGTTCAAGCGAAGCAGATGCAAAACGGACAAACTCTGGGTGCGCCAGTATGATGCCCTTGACCTTGGCGGCCTCCACCAACCCATGGCTATAACCCGCATGGGCCGGGGCAAACAGATCGGCCCGCAGGGTCGGGAACACCTGCCAGTAAGCACCCAGGGCGTCGATATCCCGATTGGGAATGCCACCTTTAAGGTGGGCGGCCAGATCGTGCAGATCTTCAGGCTCGCTGGCATCGATATAGCGCGGAATATTCAGGTTGTAGTCGTTGGCGGCAATCTCGGAGAGCGGCACGGCGCGGCTGTAACGGGGGATCAGCTGCTCGCGGGTAAAGGTATCGACTATCTTGTGGATGTCCTGCTCGCGCAGCCGGTTCTTGTTGCCATCTTTGATAAAGCCTTTGCTGGCATCGATCATAAACAGGCTCTGGCTGGTATAGCCGTTGGCCTGGATGGCGCGCTGGTGCGCCGTCTCTTTGTCGATGACTATGATGCAGGCCGGAATGCCGGTGCCGTAGAAGAGGTTGGCAGGCAGGCCGATAATGCCCTTGATAAAGCCTTGTTTGAGCAGATTCTCGCGGATGCGCGCCTCGGCATTGCCACGAAACAGCACGCCGTGGGGCAGGATCACCGCCCCCTTGCCGCGACTGTTGAGGCTCTTGATGATGTGCAGCAAGAAGGCGTAATCGCCATTTTTCTCCGGCGGTACGCCCCAGACAAAGCGGCCAAACTCATCGTGCTCAGCATCCAGGCCGCTGGTCCAGTTCTTGTTGGAAAAGGGCGGGTTGGCGACGGCAAAGTCGAAGCACTTGAGCTGGTTGTTGCCCTCCTTCCACTGGGGCGCGGCCAGGGTATTGCCCTTCCAGATCTTGGCGGTCGGATTGTCGTGCAGGATCATGTTCATGCGCGCCAAGGCGCTGGTGGCGTTATCCATCTCCTGACCGTAGATGGTGAGCCCCTTGGGTCCCGCCTCGTCAC
Source organism: Aeromonas sp. FL131 (assembly GCF_049860615.1). Classification (NCBI taxonomy): domain Bacteria; kingdom Pseudomonadati; phylum Pseudomonadota; class Gammaproteobacteria; order Aeromonadales; family Aeromonadaceae; genus Aeromonas; species Aeromonas sp. FL131. The sequence goes on along the minus strand of NZ_CP187595.1, from coordinate 910,730 downwards.
TGGCCTTGAGCAGCAAGGAGCCGGAGCCGCAGGTAGGGTCGTAGACGGTGGCATCTTGCGGCGTCTGGCGGCTGATGCCGATCACCTTGGCCAGAATGCGCGACACCTCGGCCGGGGTATAGAACTGGCCCTTGGACTTGCCCGATTCGGTGGCGAAGTGGCGCATCAGGTATTCGTAGGCATCGCCTAACAGATCATCGCCCTCGGTGCGGTTGGCGGAGAGATCCAGCCCCTCGAAGATGCCGATCAGCTTGGTCAGGCGGTCGATCATCTCCTTGCCCTTGCCTAGCTTGTCTTCATCGTTGAAGTCGGCGATGTCGATCACGCCTTTGAGATCATTGGCTTCGGCCAGCGCCGAGATGGTGAGGTTGATCGCCTCGCCGATATTCTTGTCGCCCTTGAGCGCCACCATGTCGTCAAAGCTGGCCCCTTGCGGCACCTCAATCATGGCGTAGGGGTTGCCCTTGGCCTTGTCGGAAACGTACTTCACAAACAGCAGGGTCAGCACATAGTCCTTGTACTGGGAGGCGTCCATGCCGCCGCGCAGTTCATCGCAACTGGCCCACAGGGAGGAGTAGAGTTCGTTTTTCTTGATAGCCATGGAAAGGGTTCCAATAAGAGTCAGTTTGCGCCAAGGGCGCATGGAAAACGAAAAGAGGCGATTGTTTGCACCCATACGGGTGAGCACGCCAGAGATTGCCAACGAGTTTACCCACTTGACCCCGTGGCAACCATGGTGGATATCACATCAGTGACGGATAGGCAGATCGTTTGCTGCAAAAGCCATCATTTGCCTTCCAGCAAGGCCGGCGGTGTGGCTCTCGCCACGGCATTTGAGTTGCCCCAGCGCGTTGGTTCGACAGACGGTGCCATCAGATGCACGCAACTGACCAAGTGCATCTTCACGCCATGTCACCCGTTCACCGGTTTTGGCATTGCTGCCGCGAATATTGCCCAGCGTGTCTTGCCGATAGGTAGTGCCATCGCTCCCCTTAAGATTGCCGAGCGCGTCCTTACGCCAGGTCGTTCCGGTTCCCGAGTCTTTGATGTTGCCAAGCGCATCCTCACGTAAGGTGCCCTGCTTGCCATCGTCACATTGATAGCGGGTATGGCCCAATGCATCTTTTCGATAGGTGCAGTCGGCTGCAAACACGACTTGCGGCGTTAGGCTCAGCAGCAGTGCGGCCAGCGACCACTGGCGTGTCGCTAACCAAAAGCCGGGTTGGTGACTCATTGCATCTCTCCTCTGACGTGAACTCGATTGACTATACCGGGCCAGCCGCTCAGCCTCGATACTGAGGTTTTTAACATGTCGTGTTTTCAGGCGGATGCGTGATGGCAAGACGTCCACTGAGGCGCGTTCAGTCCAGCTTGAGATAATTAACCTCGTTTGTATTTACCCACTTGCTCAAGAAAGTAGCTGCCCAGCTCACCCTTATGCTGGCTTGCTTCGCTTTCTGCGCTGGCCAAGTGACCGTTGCGCTCTTTCCATACGGCATATGCGGCAGCCTTCTCGACCTCGACCCGTTCTTGCTGCTCTTTCGGTAGGGCACACAGATTGTGACTCATACTGATCTCTTTGTTATTTGTTGGCGCCATGGTACGCCATCAGTGGCATGCGGGACTTGCGCTGGTTCAAAGGTGGCGCGCTATAATGCCTGTATATAAACACAGGCGTTATTACCATGAAGCTGTTAACCCCAGACCCATCACCCGCCGAGGTGACCATCCCGCTGTTCTTGCACCGCGCCTCTTGCGGCTTTCCCAGCCCAGCCAGCGACTATCTGGAAGGGAAGTTGGACCTTAACACCCACTGCGTGTCGCACCCTGCAGCAACCTTCTATCTGCGTGCCGAGGGGGAGAGCATGACCGGGGTCGGCATCTTTCCCGGTGACTTGCTGGTGGTCGATAAGAGCCTCACCCCTCGCCATGGTGATGTGGTGATTGCACTACTCGATGGCGGCTTCACGGTAAAGACCTTGCAGCTCAAGCCGAGGTTGCAGCTGTTGCCAGCCAATCCGGCGTTCGCGCCTATCGACCCTTGTATGAGCCTCTCCCTGGAGTTGTTCGGAGTGGTCACCCATGTGATTGGCAATCTGAGGCAGCGTGATGGCTATAGCGCTCGTTGATGTAAACAACTTCTACGCCAGCTGTGAGCGGCTGTTTCGCCCTGAGCTGCGTGGCCGCCCGATCGTGGTGCTCTCCAACAACGATGGATGCGTGGTGTCGCGCAGCCCCGAAGCCAAGGCGATGGGTATCAAGATGGCTGGGCCCTACTTCAAGATCCGCGAGCAGTTCGAGGCGCATGGCGGTGTGGCGTTCAGCTCCAACTACGCGCTCTATGGCGATATGTCTGGCCGGGTCATGAGCACGTTGGAGACCATGGCCCCCGAGCTGGAGGTCTACTCCATCGATGAAGCATTCCTGTCACTGTCGGGGTCGTTTGCCGGGGACCTGACAGCCTATGGACAACAGATCCGGCAGCGAGTGTGGCAGTGGACCGGCCTAACGGTAGGGGTTGGGATCGGCCCCACCAAGACCCTCGCCAAGCTGGCCAACTATGCAGCCAAGAAGTGGCCTGCCACGGGCGGCGTCGTGGACTTGCGTGACGAGCTGCGCCGTGCCCGGCTGATGGCTATCACCCCGGTGGATGAGGTGTGGGGCATAGGACGGCGCTTGGGCGCTAAGTTGGTGGCACAAGGCATCAACACCGTGGCTGACCTGGTGGCTAGCGATGCCAAAGGGTTACGCGCCCAATACGGCGTGGTGGTCGAGCGGATCGTACAGGAGCTGCGTGGCTTGCCTTGCGCAGAGCTGACCGTTGAACCGGTGGCGAAGCAGCAGATCCTCTCGAGCCGTTCCTTTGGTGAGCGCGTGACAGAGCGTGGGGAAATGGCCCAAGCGTTGTCAGGCTTTATGGCTCGCGCAGCCGAGAAGCTGCGGGCCGAGGGGATGTGTTGCCAGCGGGTGCACCTGTTCGTGCGAACCAGCCCCTTTGACGAACGAGCGCCTTACTACAGTGAGCAGGCTGGCGTCCGGCTGGTCTGCCCTAGCGATGATACCCGGTTGCTGCTGCAGCAAGTGAACGTGCTGCTACCGCAGATTTGGCGCGACGGTTACCGCTATCAGAAGGGGGGCGTCATGCTGAGTGAGTTCACCCCCAAGGGGCAACAACAGGCCGATCTGTTTGCCCCGTCCTCTGCTCAATCGGACGCGCTGATGACCGTAATGGACCAGATCAAAGCCAAGGGATTGGGGCGCGTAGGCTTTGCCAGCCAGGGCACTGGGTCGCCTGAGTGGATGATGCGACAAGCGCACCTGAGCCCCTGTTACACCACCCGCTGGGAGGACCTGCCGGTGGCGAGGTAAAAGCCACCGAAGGTTGAACAGTCTATTCAAAGCTCGCTGGACAAGTAAATTTTGGACGGGGAATTTTTTTCCAAACGAGGAGCTGATACAACAGAGAGCGCCAACTTTCGCAAGAGTCAGTTACCTTTTGAGAAAGGTGAGAGTTAAAATTTCCTCCACGGCCAATTAACCACATATGACCATTCCAGCCCAGATAACACTATGTTATTGCAGAAGTTCTGATGTTAGGCATACGGTTAGGCATATTGAAATTTTCTGAATTGGCGATTTTAATTTAAGATCAATTAGTTAGTCATTAGGTTCAACATCCCCCAGCCCAAACGTTTGGAAAGGGCCACCTCGCAAGAGGTGGCCCTTTTTATATCCGGCATCCTGACACTTAGAAAAAGATTCACGCCTACCAAGAAGGCAGGGAGATATCCAACCCAGGCACTGTAACGTCAACAAACTCGTCAATGCCCCGCCACAACCGAGCCTGCTCACGAACGGCCTGCTGATAGGCCCAGGTCACTATAGCGGTAGAACGTTCGGCATCAACCCCCACCAAAAGCCTGAGCTCGTCGGTGAGGAGTGTTCCGTGCGTCACAATATTCTGCTCATACCAGGCATCCCTGTGTTCTGGCGCTGCGAGGAAGTCTCGCTTGCTGCGATTGCAGTTAGCATGTGCCAGCACGAAGTTGTGACCCAGATCAAGAGGATAACGGCGCCAAGGGATGAAGTGATCCACCTCGCCAGCCCCCTGTATCGCCTTGCGGCAGTAGAAGCAGGTTCCCCCCTGCAACTCTCTCAGTACTTTCCCAACCCGTCCCAGCCCCTGCCGGCGTGAACCAAAGAGAAAATCTTCCAGCCCCACACTGGGACCAATCAGCCCCTGATTCCCCTTTATGTCGCAGATAAGTTGCAACCAATGTTCTCGGGAGAGGGAAACCACCAGATCGTAAAAGCGATGAAGACAGTAGAGAATACCGGGGTTAAGGCAAATGTGATCCACCCCCTTGTGATGAGGATAGAGGTGGCACACCTCCTGCCCTCCCAGGATCTGCAAACGCCATAACGGGCCTTCAATCAAGATACGCCGCACTCGGGCAATGAGAGGCCGCCAAGCAGAATGGCCCCGCAAAGCGGTCACCGAACTCACACCCTCTTCACGCAGCCGAGACAACTCTGTCAGCATGATTGCCTGACGTCCGCTGCTCTGCTTGAGCAAAGCAGCACTTTCTTCCGTTGCCGAGTAAGGTAGAGAGTGCTGCCAGTAAAGCTCAACAAACTTGGCTGCAAGCTCATCCAGCGTGATGGTACGGGCAGCAGCCAGTTCATGGCTATCGGCATTACGCCCGATGGCGATATCTGCAATCCCGTGAAGCAAGGCGCACTTGTAAGTAGCCACAAAGTCGCCTTCGGTGAAAATACGCTGCAGATAAGCGATGAAAGCAAGTTGTTGCTCAGGGGAGGCGTGCATGTGTTCCCCCCAGGATCAGGCTCTGCCAACTTAACTCACCACGAGCCATGACATCCTGTTGTAGGGCCGAGGCATGGAGGATCGTCAGCCCCTCCTTCCGTGCCAGACACTCAACTTCCTCGAGGCTCACTGGGAACATAGCCCGCTCCCGCGCCTCCTGCTCCGATACGGAGAAGCGAAGGCTCAACACCAGATAACCCTGTGGCGACAGCAGCTCACCAAGACGAGCCAAGGCCAGCGGGCGATCCGCCAAAGACAAATGCATCCAGACCGCACTGAGCAGGATCAGATCAAAAGGGCCGATTACATGAGAGAGTGCTGGCATGGAATCATTGACCCACGTCACCGCTAGCGTGCGAGTATGGTGTTGACCCAACGCACTGAAGGCATGGCAAGGTTCGACCGCCACCACATGGTGGCCGGGGTTAAGGCCAGCCAAAAAGGCTGTATCCCGTCCACTGCCCGCCCCTACGTCAAGCAATCTGCGTGGGGCCACCACCAGCCAGGGTTCCAGCAATCTGAGCCAATCACCATGAACGGCACGGGCAGGGATCTGTTGATAGCGGGCCGCCAGTTCGTGGGCATGATACTGGTAGTAAGCAAGAGACACGATGCGTTCCAATCGGGAAAGGAATAAAAATAATCTCACAGGATCAGTTAGTTGGCTATTCCTTCATATACAGAAGGGGGCTCAATCCCTCTCCCCTGCCTGCTGGCAGGCCCAGTCGATGAAGGCTTGCGCCTTGGGGTTCTGGCAATTGGGCAGAGTGGCGATGTAGTAGCGCTGGGCGCAGCGCACCGCCATGTCCGGGAAGGGGGCCACCAGCTCGCGCCGTGCCAGCCGCTTGCTCACCAGGTTCTGGCGTCCCATGGCGATCCCGGCGTGATTCATGGCGGCGATGATGGCAAGATCGGAGCGATCAAACCCCATGCTGGCCCTGCATGCCGAAAGCGACACGCCGGACTGCTCGGCCCAGCTGGACCACTCGTCGCCGTCGGAGTCATGGCCCCAGGCTTGCCGATCATGCAGCAGGCGGCAGTGCGCCAGGTTGGCCGGGTTGCCGAGCAGCCCGTGTTGTTTGGCATACTCAGGGCTGCACACCGGCACCATGTACTCGTCCATCAGCGGATGGATGGCGAGCCGCGCAGGCGTCTTGTCGTCGAAATAGAGGGTGAGATCGATGCCGTAACCATGCAGGTTGATGTTCTCGTTGCCGGTCATGATGTTGAGCTCGATCTGGGGATGCAGGCGGGAGAAATCCGCCAGCCGAGGCACCAGCCAGCACTGGGCGATGGAGGGGCGCGAGTAGATGGTCAGGGTGCCCGACAGCTCCTGATGGCGGATCTCCAGAATCTCCTGGTTGATGAACTCCAGCGATGACTTGAGCGCCCAGAACACCCGCTGCCCGTCTGCCGTCAGCGCCACCTTGCGGTGAAAGCGCTGGAACAGCTTGAAGCCGAGATCCTCCTCCAGGGCGCTTATCCGGTGGCTCACCGCACTCGGGCTGAGCGCCAGCTCGTCGGCGGCCAGCGCAAAGGAGCCGTGTCTGGCTGCCGCCTCGAAGGTGTGCAGTCTGGCCAGCTGATAGCCGTTGAGCAGCTTGTTTCCCGCAACACTGCTTCTCGCCACATAGTTATCTTCGCCGTACATATGCCCCCCCTTGCGAAACCGGCACCGATGATACCGAAAAAGTGGTCCTCTGCATCATCTCACGCCACGCAAAACCACCTTCACAACATAAATGTGATGAATGTGGCACCTTTGCATCAACCTAGCTCACCCAAGCTGCCGATTTCATCATTTGTCAGGGAACCTGCATTTTCATTCAATAGCGCCAACATCATTCCCATGACAGAGGCACGCCATGAATTCAGAAATGTGGATCGTCGGAACCCTGCTGACCAGCATACTGCTGATCGTCGTCACCATAGTGAAGGGTAAGGTCCACCCCTTCCTCGCCCTGCTGCTGGCAAGCTTCTATGTGGGCGCCCTGATGGGGATGAACCCGCTCAAGATGGTCAATGCCATGGAGGAAGGCATAGGCGGCACCCTGGGCTTTCTGGCCGCCGTCATCGGCCTTGGCACCATACTCGGCAAGATGATGGAGGTGTCGGGCGCCGCCGAGCGCATCGGCCTCGCCCTGCAGCAGTGCCGCTGGCTGTCGCCCCAGGTGACCATGGTGCTGGTCGGGCTGGTATGCGGTATCACCCTGTTTGTGGAGGTGGGGGTGGTGCTGCTCATTCCGCTGGCCTTCTCCATCGCCCGCAAGACCAACACCTCGCTGCTGACCCTGGCCATTCCACTCTGTACCGCCCTGATGGCCGTGCACTGCATAGTGCCGCCCCACCCCGCCGCCCTCTATGTCACCAACCAGCTGGGTGCCGATGTGGGATCCGTCATCGTCTATGGCCTCGCGGTCGGGTTGTTTGCCTCGCTGGTAGGCGGCCCGCTGTTTCTGAAGCTGCTGGGCAAGCGGGTACCGTTCAAGGGGGTGCCTGCCGCCTTTGCCGACATCCAGGCCCGCAACGAGGCCGAGCTGCCGACCTTGGGCGCCTCTCTCTTCACCGTGTTGCTGCCCATCCTGTTGATGCTGGTCAAGACGGTGGCCGAGCTCAACATGGATCACGCCAGCCACCTCTATACCCTGCTGGAGTTTATCGGCAACCCCATCACCGCCATGTTCATCGCCGCCTTCACCGCCTACTACGTGCTGGGGATCCGCCGGCGCATGCAGATGGAAGGGCTGCTGGACCAGACCGAGCAGTGTTTCTCCTCCATCGCCAACATACTGCTGATCATCGGTGCCGGCGGCGCCTTCAACGGGGTACTCAAGGCCAGTGGCCTTGGGAACGGCCTGGCCACCATTCTCTCCCAGCTCGACATGCATCCCATCCTGCTGGCCTGGCTGGTGGCCATCGTGCTGCACGCCGCCGTGGGCTCCGCCACCGTCGCCATGATGGGGGCTACCGCCATCGTCTCCCCCATCATGGTGCACTACCCGAACATCAGCCCGGAGATCATGACGCTCGCCATCGGCTCCGGTGCTATTGGCTGCACCATGGTGACCGACTCCCTGTTCTGGCTGGTCAAGCAGTATTGCGGCGCCACCCTGAACGAAACGCTCAAGTACTACACTACCGCCACCTTTGTCGCCTCCCTGATGGCGCTGGCCGGCACTTTCCTGCTCTCCTGTATCGTGTAACGAGGCCGAGAACACCATGAAAAACATCGATGTATCACAACTCACCCAGCAGTTTCCGCTGCTGCAATCCCTGATCGCGCTGGAACCGGTCAGCTGGTTCAACCCCAAGGCCACCACCCTGGTGGAAGGTCTTCCCTATGTGGAGCTCGATGGCAGCGATGTGGCGGATGCCTCCTCCCGCCTGGCCCGCTTCGCCCCCTACCTGTGCGAAGCCTTCCCCGAGACCCGCGCCAGCAAGGGCATTCTCGAGTCCGAGATCGCCGCTATCCCGGCGATGCAGGCCACTCTCAACCAGCGTTACGGCGTTGAGGTCACCGGTCGATTGCTGCTGAAAAAAGACAGCCATCTGCCCATCTCCGGTTCCATCAAGGCGCGCGGCGGCATCTACGAGGTGCTGGCCCACGCCGAGCAACTGGCCATCAAGGCCGGTCTGCTCTGCGAAGAGGACGACTATCGCAAGCTGCTCACAGACGAGTTCCGCCACTTCTTCAGCCAGTACAGCATCGCGGTGGGCTCCACCGGCAACCTCGGCATGTCCATCGGCATCATGAGTGCCCGCCTCGGCTTTCGCGTCACCGTCCACATGTCGGCTGATGCGCGGGAGTGGAAGAAGCGCAAGTTGCGCGAACATGGTGCCATCGTGGTGGAATACGCCGAGGATTACGGGGTCGCGGTGGAGCAGGGCCGCAAGGAGGCCGAGCGCGATCCCGCCTGCTTCTTCATCGATGACGAGAACTCACGCACCCTGTTCCTCGGCTACGCGGTAGCCGGTGAGCGGGTGAAAAAGCAGTTTGATGAAATGGGGATTGTGGTGGACGCCGACCATCCGCTGTTTGTCTACCTGCCTTGCGGCGTCGGTGGCGGCCCCGGCGGGGTGGCCTTTGGCCTCAAGCTCGCGTTCGGTGACCACGTTCACTGCCTGTTCGCCGAGCCGACCCACTCCCCCTGCATGCTGCTCGGGGTCCACACCGGCTTGCACGATGCCATTGCGGTGCAAGACCTTGGCATCGACAACCTCACTGCGGCCGACGGCCTCGCCGTGGGGCGCGCTTCCGGCTTTGTCGGCCGCGCCATGGAGCGGCTGCTGGCAGGTTTCTACACCCTTAGCGATCAGGAGATGTATGACCTGCTCGGACTCTTGGCCCGCGCTGAGCAGATCAAGCTCGAACCTTCTGCCCTGGCCGGCATGGCAGGCCCGTGGCGCGTCGCGGCCAACCTTGAGTGGCAGGCCGGTCAGGGGCTGGATGCAGCAAAAATGGCTCGGGCCACCCACCTGGTATGGGCCACTGGCGGCGGCATGGTGCCCGCCGAGGAGATGGAAAAGTACCTGGCCAGCGCCCGCCGCTGATCTTTTTTTCAGCCATAAAACCCGCCAGACTGGCGGGTTTTTCTCGTGTGGGATCAGCAAGATGGCGCCGCTGTTCGCCCCCTTGTAAGCCAGACGGCCAGACAGCTGGACACCCTGAATTGCCGACAATCCCCCCAAGCTGGTTATTTTGTGATACGATAGTGGCCGTTTTTTGACATCTGCACCCACGTTGGCGCCCTGATCCGGCGAGATCGCGACCCAATCCGTCGATCACAACCATCACGGGCATGCAGAAAAACCGTGGCCTGATGGCCCCGTCCGGCACAAAGCCTGGCGGCGGTCAGCAAGACACACGAGATAAGGAGATCGGGCAATGAAACAATATCAAAGCTGGCTGGGACAATATCTGATGAGTCGCCGCGATGGGGATCACGCCATGGCATCCGAACTCGCCAGCTCCATCTGCGAGTTCTGGCAGGCCCAGGGAGACGAGGCCGAGTTCAGCAAGTGGCAGCAGATCTACCAGCAGCACGTGGAAAAAACCACCTGACCCATTGGGTGCCCCCCTCGGCACCCGCCCATCACCCATAAAAAAACCAGCGCTCATGGCGCCGGTTTTGCATTTCAGTGACCCGTATTACATCTGGTCGACCATATCCTGGGCGAACTGGGAGCAGGAGCGCAGGGTGGCGCCTTCCATCAGACGCTCGAAGTCATAGGTGACGGTCTTGTTGCGGATCGCCGCTTCCATCCCCTTGATGATGAGGTCGGCCGCCTCAACCCAGCCCATGTGGCGCAGCATCATCTCGGCGGAGAGGATGAGGGAACCCGGGTTGACCTTGTCCTGACCGGCGTATTTCGGCGCGGTGCCGTGGGTCGCTTCGAACAGGGCCACGCCGTCACCGATGTTGGCACCCGGTGCGATGCCGATGCCGCCCACCTGGGCCGCCAGCGCGTCGGAGATGTAGTCACCGTTCAAGTTCATGCAGGCGATGACGTCATACTCGGCCGGGCGCAGCAGGATCTGTTGCAGGAAGGCGTCGGCGATGACGTCCTTGACCACGATGGTCTTGCCGGTTTTCGGGTTCTTGAAGGAGCACCAGGGGCCGCCGTCGATGAGCTGGGCATCGTACTCTTTCTGGGCCAGGGCATAGCCCCAATCCTTGAAGGCACCTTCGGTGAACTTCATGATGTTGCCCTTGTGCACCAGGGTCACGGAGTCGCGATCGTTGTCGATGGCATACTCGATGGCGGCACGGACCAGACGCTCGGTACCGGCCTTGGACATGGGCTTGATGCCGATGCCGCAGGTCTCGGGGAAGCGAATCTTCTTCACGCCCATCTCGTTTTGCAGGAAGGCGATCACCTTCTTGGCTTCGTCGCTGTCGGCTTTCCACTCGATGCCGGCGTAGATGTCTTCGGCGTTCTCGCGGAAGATCACCATGTCGGTCAGATCAGGACGCTTGACCGGGCTCGGGGTGCCCTCGTAGTAACGAACCGGACGCAGGCAGATGTAGAGATCCAGCTCCTGGCGCAGGGCCACGTTGAGGGAGCGAATACCGCCGCCGACCGGGGTGGTCAGCGGGCCCTTGATGGCCACGCAGTATTCACGAATGAAATCCAGGGTTTCGGCCGGCAGCCAGGCACCTTCGCCATAGACATGAGTCGACTTCTCGCCGGTGTAGATCTCCATCCAGGCGATCTTGCGCTCGCCTTTGTAGGCTTTCTCGACCGCGGCATTCACCACATTCAACATGGCCGGGGTCACGTCCACACCGATGCCATCCCCTTCGATAAACGGAATGATCGGATGGTTGGGAACCTGCAGCTTGCCGTTGGCATCGACTGTGATTTTCTGGCCCTGGGTCGGGATAACTACTTTGCTTTCCATCGGCATCTCCTAACTTCCGTTTGTTATCAATCTGTAAGTTGCGCGCGGCCATCTTAAGCCCATCCATTTGCAGAATCAAATGGCGAGCACGCATGTCAGCCCATAGTCGCGCACTGGATCACAATGCGTCCCTTCTGCCTGCTCCGGATCCGAAGCAGCCCCGCCGGAGCCTGACTCGGACAGGCTCCAGCAGCATCCCTGCTTATCCCGCCAGCCCCTGCGGCTGGCTGAGTGCCCGGTACTGGGAGGGGGTCAGCCCGGTCTTCTGCTTGAACACCCGGCAAAAATAGTTCACATCGCTGTAACCACAGCGGCTGGCCACCTCTTCGAGGCGAAAGCGGTATTTCTTGAGCATGAACTTGGCCCGATCGATGCGCACCCAGCTGATGTAATCGGCCAGGCGCATGTGCCCCTGCTCGCGAAACAGATGCGACAGGTGGCTGACCGAGACGTTGAAGCGATGGGCGATCGAATCCCGGCTGATGGGGCGGTGAAAGTTCTCCTGGATATAGATGCAGATCCCGTGAAACAGCTCAGCCCCCCGCGGCCGCTCGAAGGTGGACTCGGCCAGCAGCTGGCGCACGCTGGTGAGCAGCGCCTGCAGCAGGTGATTGTCGGTGGGGGAGCGAGCGGGATCCTCGGTCAGCACGTTGAGCGCCGCCAGTATGTGTTCGTTCACATGGCCGGCCCGGGCCATGATGCTGTGCTTTTGCACGTCAAAGAAATCGGGGTCTTCCCGCCGCTTGCTCACCAGACTGAAGCCCAGCTGACGCTTGCCGAACAGCAGGCTCAGCACCGAGCAGTCGGTGGTCCAGAGCGGCTTGTTCCAGCCGTTGGGAGGGATGTAGAGCGCCTGCCCCGGGGCGATGCAGATCTCCTGGCAGCCCTGCTCCCTGTCCCAGATCTGGTTGCGGTACTCGCCGCTGAACACCAGCTCGAGGCGGGGAAAGTTGACCTGATAGCTGAAACCGGGCGGCACCCCCTGATCCTGGGCGAACCAGATCTGGTCGAAGGGGGCCTGCTCGTGGAGGGCGCCATCGAGCAACTGGCTGAAGACAAGAGACATGCTGATCCTGATCAAGAGAGAGGCAAGCGGTTGCGGTGCCCGCGACCGCCCATGTTATAGTCCGGTCCACGGCAGCAATGCCACCCTTTTCTGCACCCGATTTTCTGCACACCAAATGAGGCATCCCTTATGAGCAGTCGCGATCTGCCCTCTTTTTTGTCAATGCAAAATCCGATTCAAGGCTACGACTGGGGCAGCCATGACGCCCTCACCACCCTGTTCGGCATCCCCAATCCGGCGGGCAAGCCCCAGGCCGAACTGTGGATGGGTGCCCACCCCAACGGCTGCTCCGAGGTAGTGCTGGCCGGACAGGCACAAAAGCTCTCGACCCTGATAAAGAGCGCCCCCGCCGCCGTGCTGGGCGAGGCCACCCAGACCCGTTTTGGCAACCTGCCGTTCCTGTTCAAGGTGCTGTGCGCCGAGAAGGCCCTCTCCATTCAGGTGCACCCGAGCAAGGCGCAGGCCGAAGCGGGCTTTGCCAAGGAAGAGGCCGCCGGCATCCCGCCAACGGCCGCCAATCGCAACTACAAGGATCCCAACCACAAGCCCGAGCTGGTGTTTGCCCTCACCCCCTATCAGGCGATGAACGGCTTTCGCGCCATCCCGGCCATCCTGGCGCTGTTCGAGCGGGTCAAGCTGCCCGCCCTTGCCGAGCTGGTCGCCGCCCTCGCCGCCAGCCAGAACGAAGCGGGTCTGCAGCACTTCTTCCACCAGCTGCTGGTGCTGGAAGGAGCGCGCAAGGAGGAGGCACTGGCGGGCCTGCTGGCCTTTGCCGCCGCCCATCAGGATGAAGAGACCTTCGCCCTCGTCACCAGCCTGGCCGCCCAATACCCGGGGGATGTGGGGCTGTTCTCGCCGCTCTTGCTCAACGTGGTGACCCTGCAGCCCGGTCAGGCAATGTATCTGGACGCCTGCACCCCGCACGCCTATGTGCGCGGCACTGGCCTCGAGATCATGGCAAACTCCGACAACGTGCTGCGCGCCGGGCTCACTCCCAAGTACATAGACGTGGCAGAGCTGTTGGCCTGCACCCGCTGCTTGCCCAAGCCGGACGACCAGATCCTGCTGGCCCCCCGCATGGAAGGGGCGGTGCAGCACTTCGAGGTGCCGGTACCGGACTTCACCTTCAGCGTCTATCCGGCGGGCGAGCACCAGCTCACCACCACCAGCGCCGAGATCCTGTTTGCCATCGACGAGGCCGTGATCCTCAAGCGCGGTGACGACACCCTGCGCCTCGAGAAGGGGCAGTCCGCCTTCATCCCGGCCGCCACCGGCCGCTACCAGCTGCTGGCCGAGGGCCGGGTCGCCCGCGCCGGCAACCGCTGCTAAGCCGATTCAAATCGACCCACGACCACAAGGGCCATCCAGGATGGCCCTTGTTTTTTGACGGTCTCAGCCACTACGCCGCCCTGCCTTCTGCCGACAAATTTCTTGATGTGCGGCATAAATTCATCAGATCCTGCTGTCGTCCTCTGCCGGGTTGGCTATCATGCCCGTCTGGCTATCACTGCGCCTTGACCCTCGCCGAGGCCACCACGGTCACCCGGCCCCCGTTCAGGAAGAACATCATGAAAGGCTACTGCGGACTATCCGTTTTACTGCTGGCGCTGCTGGGCAGCCCGGTGCATGCCGCCTGTGACAAGGAAGTGGCGCTCAGGCTGGCCAAGGCGTTCTGGAGCGAGCACAAGGATTTCTATTACGCCGACCCGGCGCCGCTCAAGGCGCTGCTCACCCCCGACTTCTTCGCCGTGCTGAGCAGCGAGGCCGCCTGCAACGCCGACGGCGAGGTGTGCGCCATCGATGCCGACCCCTGGATCAATGCCCAGGATGGCGAGGTAAGCGAACCCGTCAGCTTCACCCTGGCCAACGCACAAGAGCAAGGAGTAACGGTCAGGATGAAGTATCTGTTCGCCCTCTCCGACAGCCAGAAAGAGCCGCAGACGGTCAGCCTTCATTTTCAAAAGAGCGGCGACAATCGCTGCTACCTGATGGATGACTTCATTCCGCCCGGCGACGGCTCGCTCAAGCAGCGCCTGCGCCAATGGCAGAGCCACAACGCCATCGAGCCGCAATAAAAAACCCCCGCCGTGCTGGCGGGGGTTTTGCATTCTGCCGGGCCGCGCGCCTCAGCGCCGGGCTGGCCACGGGGTCACTCCTCCACTGCCTCCGGCTGAGGTTCTTCAGCGCGGATCTGCTGCAGCTCTTCGACCCTGGCCTGCCATTTGTCGTGGGCCTGTTTGCGCTCCTGTTGCTTGAACTCTTCGCGCATGGTGTCGATCTCTTGGACCAGTTTTTCCATCGGGATGTCTCCTTACATCTGGGTGAACATGACAAGTAAAACGGGTTGACGGCACACTCCGCATCAAGGGCGTTGGCCTGTCGGTTCATCAGGTTTGACTTCCGGTTTGCCAAAACTGTCCAACTAAATAAACGATTGGATATGCAAAAAGCAATCTAAAAAATGATTAAACGTCTCCCGGAAGGCCATCAAAAGGAGGTCAAAACCGCCTCTTTCCGCTCTGACCAATAAAATACAAAACATTAATTATCAAATAGTTAAATGCACATCACTACAAATCTGCACACCCTTTTCAATCGGCCGATTATGCACTGATTTTTCATCCCCTCATTCTTGCGTTTCCTGCCACCCCGCCACCATGAGCATCCCCCAAAGCCAGGCCACCACTTTTGCCGACCGGCTCACAATTTTCTCGCCTGCTCGAGCGCACAAATCTCCATCCCGTCGTCTGCCGACAGCATTCAGGCTCACCACTTATTGGTCATCAGTCGTACTCGGATTAAAAATAACCTTCTGTTTTAAAATGTATTTCTATAAAAATGAGATCGTTCATTCAGGCAGGACAAAATGCGAGCAGGGTCACAGGCAGGCACCGTCGGCACAAAAATCCAGTAAAGGGCACATATGTCCGATTTCGGCCGAGGCACTTGGGAGAAACAATAGGCAGGTCAACCCGTTGCACCACAGTTTCAACAGGACCACTTCCATTCGGACGGCACCAGCCAGGAGAGAACCATGCTCACCACCCTGATAGATGAAGGATTGATCTGCCTCGATCTTGCGGCCCGCGACAAGCAGGCGCTGTTTGTCGAACTGGCCGCCAGGCTCAAGGCCAGCGGCAAGATAGCCAGTCAGGATCAGTTTGTCCGCGACCTCTGGGCGCGGGAGGAGCTGGACAACACCGGTTTCGAGCAGGGGGTCGCCCTGCCCCACGCCAAGAGCGAGGCGGTGCGAGAACCCGCCATCGTGGTCGGCATCAGCCGCCAGGGCATCGACTACGGCGCAGAGGATGGCGAGCCCTCCAAGCTGTTCTTCATGATTGCCTCCCCGGCGGGCGGCGCCAACCACCATATCGAGGTGCTGGCCGAGCTATCCACCAAACTGCTGGAACCCGGTTTCATCGCCAGCATGCAGGCAGCCACCAGCCGCGCCGAGGTACTCGCCTTGCTGGCCGCAGCAGGGCCGTCCGCAGCCCCTGCCGCCCCTCAGCCGCAACCCACCCAGCCGGCGGAGCCGCAGGAGCGCGGCATCAAAGCCCAGCTCAACACCCTCAAACAGCACTTGCTGTTTGGCACCTCCCACATGATCCCCTTCATCGTCGCGGGGGGCGTCTTGCTGTCGCTGTCGGTGATGATCAGCGGCAAGGGCGCCGTGCCCGAGGAGGGCGTGCTCAAGGACATGGCCGACATGGGCATCGCCGGGCTCACCCTGTTTACCGCCGTGCTGGGCGGCTACATCGCCTACTCCATGGCAGACAAACCGGGCCTGGCCCCCGGCATGATCGGCTCCTGGATTGCAGTGCAGCAGTTTCACACCGGTTTTCTCGGCGCCATCCTGGTGGGCTTTATCGCCGGCCTCATCGTCAACCAGCTCAAACGCATCAAGCTGCCGGACTCCATGAGTTCGCTCGGCTCCATCTTCATCTATCCGCTCATCGGCACCTTCCTGGTGTGCGGCATCGTGATGTGGGTGATCGGCGCCCCCATCGCCGCCATGATGGAAGGGATGAACCACTGGCTCTCCGGCATGGCGGGCTCGGGCAAGGTGATGCTGGGGGCCATCCTCGGTGGCATGACCGCCTTTGACATGGGCGGCCCCATCAACAAGGTGGCCACCCTGTTCGCCCAGACCCAGGTCAACACCCAACCCTGGCTGATGGGCGGGGTCGGCATCGCCATCTGCGTGCCGCCGCTCGGCATGGCGCTGGCGACCCTGCTCTCACCGCGTCGCTACAAGAAAGAGGAGCGTGAAGCGGGCAAGGCAGCCGCCATCATGGGCATGATCGGCATCAGCGAGGGGGCCATTCCGTTTGCCGCCGCCGACCCGGTGCGGGTCATCCCGGCCATCGTCGCTGGCGGCATCGTCGGCAACATCACCGGCTTCATGATGCACAGCATCAACCACGCCCCCTGGGGCGGCTGGATCGTGCTGCCGGTGGTGGAGGGCAAGATGGGCTATATCCTCGGCACCCTGCTCGGCGCCCTGACCACGGCCCTTATCGTCAACCTGCTGAAAAAGCCGGTCAGCGACACCGAAGAGAGCAACGAGCGCCAGGAGGAATACCAGATCATCGAGGCGGAAGGGGAAGCCGAGGTGCTGGCCATCACCGCCTGCCCCTCCGGCGTGGCCCACACCTTCCTGGCCGCCAAGAGCCTGCAAAAAGCGGCCGCCAAGGCTGGCATCAAGCTGAAAGTGGAAACCCAGGGCGCCAACGGCATCATCAATCGCATCAGCGCCAAGGACGTGGCCAACGCCCGCTGCGTGATCTTTGCCCACGATGTGGCCATAAAGAACAAGGAGCGCTTCGCCCATATCGAGGTCATCGACGTCAAGACCCGGGAGGCCATCCACAACCCGGAAGGGCTGCTGGCCCGCACCCAGCCGGGGCGCCAGGTGGCCTGACAACGGCACTTGAGAATACCTACGACAGAAGGGGCCAAGGGCCCCTTCTTTTTATCCCGGTATCAGATAACAGCAGTCCTTCTTCATCTGGCGCCCGAACGGGGATAGCGACTTCACCCTCAGGATCGATAAGATAGGAGTCATATTGTGCCTTCGCCGGCTTGGCGACCGCACCTGGACGGAGCCTTGCAAAACATGGAATTGACGGACGTACTGCTCACCCTGGCGGGTCTGGTGACCGCCGGCATCATTCTCAAGAATCGCGCGGTGACCCAACCCGACTGGGACAAACTGCCCACCCTGCCCGAGTACCTCGCCCGCCATCCCGAATGCGCCACCGACGATAGCGAAAACGCCAGTTGCTGTGCCTGCGGTTCGCACAAGGTGCTGTTCAGCCCGCTGACCGGCGCCGGCGATTACCGTTTGCGCCACACCTGCCTGGCCTGCGGCAAGGTGCTGTTTCGCAGCCGCGCCATTCTCTGACAGAATGCCGCCGCCATGCCATTACTGTACGCCTCCTCCTTGACGGCTTAACCTTCATCACTACCAGACCCAAACAGCACGAAGGGATTTGATGACACCAGATCTGGATCTGAACACCCTGCGCAGACGTTGGCTTAAAAAACATTTGCAAGAACTGCGGGCAGCAAAAAATGAGGAAGAAGAGAAAGGAGGCATACTGGGATTCGTCGGTATTCTATGCGCTCTGATCCCCTTAATGACGGCGACTGTGTACTTTGTGGGAATGCGCTATTACCAAGGTTACCTGGGGCAATTCAGACTGGACTCAACGGAGTTTTCTCCACCCGCCGACAACACACTTTTTACCGGTTTCTATCTGCTTATCCAGCTGCTTTTACCCTACGTAGTCCCAGTAATCGCTGCGCTAGGAACGCTTTTTCTTACTCTCTTTGCCATGTTGTTTACTATGAGGTGGCGTCTGACTCTCTCTTGGTGGGTGATCCGTTTCTTTGTCCTAACCCCTCTGGTACTAAAGGGAGGAAAAATCGCCAATAACTACCCGGCCCCCTTAACCTTCAACATCATGATCTGGTTGCAGAGTTCTATTTTCAAACTCGCTATTTTCATCGTCCCTCCCTTGCTGGTCATCATTGCCTCTGAACATCTCAAACCCATGGGCGAAGAACTTGCCCAAAAACAGATAGACCAGTTAGAACAAGACAAATGGCCGCAGACTGAGGCCCATAGTCAGTCTCCTCTGCTGGGGGATGAGCCCCATATTCGCATCGCCTGCAACGCTTCCCACTGCGCTTATCGCCTCAAGGGGGGTGATACCCTGATCCTGCGCTTCGATCAGATAGAAGAGACCCGCTATCGGCCTGACAAGGCCGCCTCGACATAGCAACCGCCGCCCGAAGGCGGCGTTCTATCTGGCCAGCAGCTCTTGCAGTCCGCTTATCAGGGCGTCGAGGCCTTTATCTACTTTCGATCGCGGGCAACCGACGTTGAGGCGAAGATAGCCTTTACCTTCAGGGCCATAGGTGTCGCCGCGCATGATGGCGACTCGGTATTTCTCCACCAGCAAGGTTTGCAGCGCATCCATCCGCTCGGTGGAGTCGATGCCAAGGCCGCGCAGATCAATCCAGGCGAGATAGGTCCCCTCGGGCACCCGATAGTCGATGGCGGGAAAAGCAGCGTTGAGCCGCGCCGCCACCTGGGTGAGGTTGCCGTGCAGATAGCGTTTAAGGGCATCGAGCCAGACAGCGCCATCCCGATAGGCGCTGATATGGGCCAGCACCCCGAGAATGGGCGGCGATGAGAGGCCATGGGCCGCCTTGAGCCGCTGCAGATAGGCGGCCCGCGCCCCGGCGTTGGCAATAAAGGCGTAGGCACCGCCAAGGGCCGGAATATTGAAGGATTTGGAGCCCGAGCTCACCAGCGCCCAGTGATCGTCCAGCGCCACCTCACTCCACGGCAGGTAGCGGGCAAAGCTCACATCCATATGGATGTCGTCCGAGATGACCTTGACCCCGTGACGCTGGCAAATGTCGGCCATCCGACCTAGTTCATCACGCGTCCAGACCCGGCCGGTGGGGTTGTGGGGGCTGCAGAGCAGCAAAATCCGGCAATCGGAGCGGGCCGCTTGCTGCTCGAAACATTGCCAGTCGATCTGGTAACTCCCCTCTGTTTTTTTGAGCGGGCAAGGCAGCAGCACCCTGTCGTTGGCGGCCAGCATATTGCCGAAGGCGTCGTAGGCGGGGGTATGTACCAGCACGCCTTCGCCGGGAGCAGACCAGAGGCTCACCAGCTGGACGATGATGTAGATGACCGAAGGGCCGTAGACCAGGGTGTCAGGGTCGAGCTGCGCCCCGTAACGGCTGGCGAACCAGTCGCTCACCGCCCCCTTGAAGTCGTCGTGATTCCAGCGGCTGTAGCCAAAGACCCCGTGCTCAAGGCGCTTGGCCAGGGCCGCGCGAATGCAGGGGGCAGTCTCGAAATCCATGTCGGAGATGGTAAAGGGTAGCAGGTCGGCGTGGCCGAAGCGGTCGGCCACATAGTCCCACTGGGTGCAGTAGGTGCCGTGGCGATCGACGACGCGATCAAAATCAAAGGAGTCGGTATTGGCCATCTCTTTCTCACCAGTAAAACAGCAATGAACAAGGGGGCATGGCGCCCCCCGAGGTAGGGTAGCAGAGGGCCGGATCAGACCCCCATCAGGCTCTGCAGCTGGTTTTTCACCAGATGGACCTGGGGCCCGATCACCACCTGCAGGTTGTGCTCGTCGAGCTTGATCACCCCGATGGCGCCATTCGCCTTCAATACCTTGTCATCGACCCGGTTCATGTCCTGCACCGACATCCGCAGGCGGGTGATGCAGTTATCGAGCGCCAGGATGTTATCGGCGCCGCCCAAGGCGTTGAGGATCACCTCGCCGTTGTAGCCGCTGTTGCCAGCCTTCTTGCCTGCGGGCTGGGCAGCCTCGCTGGCTTCAATCTCGCGGCTCTCTTTTTCACGGCCAGGGGTTTTGAGGTTGAAGCGCACGATGGCGAAGCGAAACACCCCGTAGTAGATGGCAAACCAGATGGCGGCTGCCACCGGTACCAGATACCACTTGGTGGCGGTGCCCTGCAGCACGCCGAACACCAGAAAATCGATGAGGTTGCCGTCGGTGTTGCCGATGGTGACGCCGAGCAGCCCCATGGTCATAAAGCCGAGCCCGGTCAGGATAGCGTGAATGACGTAGAGTACCGGCGCCACGAACAGGAACAGGAACTCCAGCGGTTCTGTGATGCCACCGATGACGCAGGCCACTACACCGGAGACCAGCAGCGCCTTGATCTTGCCGCGATTTTCCGGGCGGGCGCAGTGATACATGGCGAGCGCCGCTCCCGGCAGGCCGCCGAGGAAGGCCGGCATCTTGCCTTGGGAGAGGAAGGAGGTGGCCGACACCGAGAACTGGGCGGTATCGGCGCAGGAGAGCTCGGCGTAGAAGATATTGAGCGCGCCACTCACCTCGTTGCCGCACACCAGCGACGTGCCGCCCGCCTCGGTAAAGCGGATGAGCGCCACCAGAATGTGGTGCAGACCGAGCGGCAGCAGCAGCCGCTCACCAGTACCGAACAGGAAGGGGCCGAAGGGGCCGGCGTGGGAGATGAGCGTCCCGATGCCGTTGATGCCGGCGGCAAACCAGGGCCAGACCAGGGGCACCACCAGACCGACCACCCCCAGCACGATGGCGGTGATGATGGGCACGAAGCGGGCGCCGCCGAAGAAGGCGAGCGCATCGGGCATCTGGTAGGTATAAAAACGGGCGTGCAACTTGGCGACGATCACCCCGACGATGATGGCCCCCAGAATGCCGGTGTCGATGGAGCTGATGCCGAGGATGGATTTCACCCCGTAGGCCTTCTCCGCTGCCGCGTCACCGATGACGTTGGCCACCGTGAGGTAGAAGTTGATGGAGAGATTGAGCGCCGCATAGCCGACGAAACCGGCAAAGGCCGCCACCCCCTTCTCTTCGCGTGCCAGCCCAAGCGGAATGGCCACCGCGAACATCACCGGCAGGTAGATAAAGGCCACCAGCCCGACCTTGGTCATCCAGAGGAACAGCAGTTGCAGCACGGTATTGTCGAGGAAGGGCATGCTCTGCTTGACCGCATCGCTGGTAAGCGAGCTGCCGACACCGAGCAGAATGCCCGAGAAGGCCAGCAGGGCGACCGGCAGCATAAAGGTCTTGCCGAGGCTCTGCAGGAACTCCCAGATGGTGGATTTGGCGGGGGACTTGGCCATGTGTCAGATCCTTGTGAGGTGAGGGTCATTCGATACTCCTGCCCGGTAGCCTCCCTGACGGATGGCGACGGCGAGCCGTATCTGGTTTTGCTGGATGATAAAACGTTTTATCAACTCACAAGTGCCGACAGGATCACAGTTCAACCGCCCTGCTGGACGCTGTTCCTCAAATTTGTGAGGCAGATCCATGGGCGCGGGATGTAACGTTTCACTCGGCAACCCAAGCGGGTATGCTGTGCACCTCCTCTCTTCGCCTTGATCGCTACCGCCTGCCTATGTCGCCCAAACCGCTGCTCGCCAACAACCCCAAGATCACCGACGTGGCCCGGCTGGCCGGGGTCTCGGTCACCACCGTCTCCATGGTGCTGCGCGGCAAGGGGCGCATCTCGCCGGCCACCGCCGAGCGGGTGCAGCAGGCGATCAGGGAGCTCGACTACGTGCCCAACAGCGCAGCCGCCAACCTGCGCAGCCAGCAATCCAACCTGGTGGGGCTGATCCTGCGCGACATCACCGACCCCTTCTACACCGAGGTGACCGCCGGGGTGAGCGAGGTGCTGGAGCAACAGGGCTATCTGTTGTTCCTGACCCAGTGCGGCCACAGCCCAGAGCGGTTGCAGCAGAGCATCCAGTCCCTGTCGCGCCAGGGGGTGGCGGGCATCATCTTCAACCCGGTGCGCGGCGCCGCCGCCAAGCCGCTGGAGAACCTGCTCGGCTCGGCGCTGCCGCTGGTGTGCGCCGCCCGTTCCTACTATCGGGACGACGTGGACTTTATCGGCCCGGACAACACCCACGCCGCCCAGCAGGCCACCACCTATCTCATCGAGCAGGGCCACCGCCATATCGCCTACGTCGGCGGGCGGGCCGACTCCCTCACCCGCGCCGAGCGCATTGGCGGCTACTGTGCCAGCCTGCTGCAATACGGCCTGCCCTTCAAACCTGAGTGGGTACTGGAGTGCGAGCGCACCCAGCGCAGCGCCGCCGACACCATCGCCCAGCTGTTGCACCGGCACCCCAAGGTGACCGCCGTGCTCTGCCACTACCCGGAGGTAGCCCTCGGCGCCATCTACGGCGTCGAGGCGAGCGGGCGCAGCGTAGGGAAGGACAACTACGTCGGCCAGCAGGTGGCCCTGCTCGGTTTTGATGACGTGGCGGAGGCCGAACTCACCTTCCCCGCCCTCACCTTCCTCAGCTCACCGGCCCGCGACATCGGCCGCCAGGCCGCCCTGCGCCTGCTGAACCGATTGCAGCAACCCGAGCTCGCCCCCACCCGCCATCTCATCATCCCCAGCCTGCAAAAGCGGGCATCGGCCTGAGTTCGCTGGGTGGCAAGCCCCCTCTTCACTTTTCCTGCGCCTTGATCCAGCGTCGATAGCGGGCGTTGCCAAGCAGGGTCTGCCACTGCTGGCAGGCCAGCGCCAAGGCGGGTGCGATCTTGGGGCGGCTCGGCTGGCCGCGCCCCAGCCGCCGCAGCTGGTATTTCACCATCGCCATATAACCTACCGAGGCCAGCACCTTGTTGCGCCAGGGGATGGGCCGGAGCTCGGCACTTGCCGCCTGCTCACGGTGCCATCTGGCGGGCAGATCCGGGGCGATTGCCAGCGCAGTGGCCATGCCGGCGACCGCCACCCCGCTGCCAAGCACCTGCTCCACCACCGGGTAGCGGCGAATTCCCCCGGTCACCATCACGGGCATATGGGCAACAGAGACGATCTCCCGAGCGAACTCCAGAAAATAGGCCTCCCGCGCCAGAGTCCGACCATCGCGGGCCTGGCCGTGCATGGCGGGCGCCTCGTAACTGCCGCCGGAGAGCTCCACCAGATCCACCTCGAGCGGGTTGAGCATCTCCACCACCGCCTTTGCATCCTCGGTGCTGAAGCCGCCACGCTGAAAGTCGGCGGAGTTGAGCTTGACCGACAGTGCGAAGCCGCTGCCCGCCTGCTGGCGGATCCCTTCAACTATCTCCAGCAGCAAGCGCGCGCGATTCTCAAGGCTGTCGCCCCAACGATCGCGGCGCTGGTTGGTGAGTGGCGAGAGGAACTGGCTCAGCAGATAGCCGTGCGCGGCATGGATCTGCACCCCGTCAAAACCGACACGCTGTGCCAGCAGCGCCGTGTTGATGAAGCGCGCCTTCACCTCGGCAATGTCGGCCTCGCTCATGGCTCTGGGCGGAGAGAACTGCCTCGAGAAACGGCCGAGCGCCATGGGTACGGCGGAAGGGGCCAGGGTGGGCTGCCCCAGCGCCGCGGGCATCTGGCGACCGGGGTGGTTGATCTGCATCCAGATCTGGGCGCCCCCGCTCTTGGCCGCCTCGGCCCAGGCACTGAAACGCCCGGCCAGCGCCGGGGAGAGATCGTCGGAGTCGAGTACCACGCCCCCCGGCCCCGTCATGGCGTGGCCGTCCACCATCACATTGCCGGTGATGACGAGGCCGGCGCCACCCTCTGCCCAGGTACGATAGAGGCGGATTAGCGCCTCTGAGGGGGCATGGTCACGGTCGGCCATGTTCTCTTCCATGGCTGCCTTGGCGAGACGGTTGATAAGCTGGCTGCCATTGGGCAGGGTCAGGGGAGTAAATGGGTTCATGGCGATCTCCTCATAGTGAGGGCCCCACCATAAGTTTGAAGCTGACTTGAAGGTCAAGCCCCTTTGTCGGGATGCCGTTGCGATAGGGGAAATGCTATCCACCCGACCCCCCTTGCTCAGGGCCGTTGACATTCAAGTCGGCTTTAATCTTAGAATCCCCCTTGATCCCGCCCTTCGTCCATGACAGTGGGCGGAGCCGCCAACCCGTAGCCCAGGAGACAAGATGAAGATCGGTGAACTGGCCAGACAGACCGGCATGGCGGCCTCGGCCATCCGCTTCTACGAAGCCAGAGGCCTGCTCAGCAAGGTGCGGCGGGGTGCCAACGGCTATCGCGACTACCCGCCCGAGACGGCGCAGTTGCTGACCATCATCGCCCTGGCGCAGCAGGCGGGCTTCTCCCTCGACGAGATCAAGCAGCTGGTGCCGGCGGATATCAGCACCTGGCAACATGCCCCGCTGCTGGCGGCGCTCAAGGCCAAGGTGAGCGACATCGAGGCGCTGGAGGCAAGACTTGCCCACAGCAAGCAGCAGTTGCAGGCCCTGATCGGGCTGGTGGAATCCAAACCCGACGAGATGCCATGTGAGGAGAACGCCGCCCGGGTATTGGCCAGCATGGGTATCACGCCCCCGCAGCAATCCTGAGCCAAACCGCCCCCTCTCGCGCAGCCCCTTGCTTAAGGCACATTGCCCCTTCAGCGGCGCCGGCACTATACCTAACAGTGCGAGGCCGGCGAGACCCCGCACAGGCATCTCTGCCCCGGCTTGCCGTCCGCGCAGGGAGGATCACGGCCCCGCCCGCCGTCTCTGCTGCAAGGTGAGCCATCATGTCATCACACCAACCCACCGGGGGCAAAAGCACCTCCCCGCTGCCGCTGGAGAACTTTTCTCTGGTGCTGGGCGGCCCACTCTATCAGCTGTGGAGCCGCGCCCATCTCGGCAATGTGTCATCCCACCTGAGGCTGCGCATCGTCACCCTGAGCGCCTTGTGCTGGCTGCCCTTGCTGCTGCTCAGCGCCTGGGAAGGCACCCTGCTTGAAGGGGTCACCGTCCCATTCCTGCTGGACATCGAGTCCCAGGCCCGCTTTCTGATCTGCGTGCCCCTGCTGGTCTTTGCCGAGCTGATCGTCCATCAGCGGATCCGGGGCATCATCGCCCAGTTTCTTGAACGCCAACTGGTGCCAGACGCCTCGCTGCCACGCTTTAATCAGGCCATAGGCAGCGCCATGGCATGGCGCAACTCGGTGGCCGTCGAGCTCGCCCTGCTGCTGTTTGTCTTCTCCAGCGGCTACTTCATCCGCACCAACACCTTCGTGCTCGATGCATCCACCTGGTACGTCACCCAGAGTGACGGTCAGGATCATCTCTCCTTCGCCGGCATCTGGTTTTTCTGGATCAGCATCCCCATCACCCAGTTTCTGGTGCTGCGCTGGCTCTACCGCATCCTGATCTGGAGCCGGCTGTTGTGGCAGCTCTCCTGCCTGCCCCTCGCGCTGATCCCGACCCATCCCGATCGCAATGCCGGCCTCGGCTTTCTCGGGGCCTCGGCCTATGCCTACTCGCCACTGTTGACCGCCTTCGGAGCCCAGCTGGCCGGTTATGTGGCCAACCGCATCCTGCACGATGGCGCCGTGCTCACCGCCTACAAGCCGGAAATTGCCCTGCTGGTGGTCGTGGGGCTGTTGCTGGTACTCGCCCCGCTCACCGTTTTCGCAGGTCAGATCATGCGCACCAAACGCCAGGGGATGCGTGAATACGGCGCCCTGGCGGCCGAATACACCCGCGATTTCGAGCGTCGCTGGCTGCGCAGCCAAGACCGGGATGGCGAAGCCCTGCTGGGAGCCGCCGACATCCAGTCCCTCGCCGATCTCGGCAATGCCTACGCTGTGGTCAAGGAGATCCGCCCCCTGCCCTTTAGCCGGGACACTTTTATGCAGCTCATCCTGGCCACCCTGATACCCTTCGTGCCGCTGCTGTTCACCCTGTTCCCGTTCGAGGTGATGCTGGATCGGGTGATCGGGATTATTTTCTAGGGGCCGGCCTTCACCATATGCGGGGACAAGCTCCCCGCATTCTCGACAAAGCTCACATGCGTGACTAATGGCAGATAAGTCTTCTGGTCTGATTGAAGCCCGCGTAGCTATGATGGCGCCATGAGGAATGCAGGTGGCCACAGGGTCACCGCAGGCAAAAACATATGCCCCTCTCTTCGTAACCAGCCAGGGATCATGCAATGAGTGGATTGGATCGTCACGGCCAGCCATTGGCCAATTACAACGCGGCACGTAACCGCGACAAGCAGCTAAACAATCTGATGGGTATTTTGGATGGTATCGTGGCCGACAGCGCCATCGATGAGCAGGAGATGCTCTATCTGGACATCTGGCTCAAAGAGAGCGCCAGCCTCAACGGCTGGATCTTTTGTGAACTGCGGGAGATGGTGGCCGACGTCCTGCAAGACGGGCAATTGTGTGAAGCAGAGAAGCTGCACTTGATGAGCGCCCTTCCCCGCCTGATGGAAACCTATCGCCATCTACCCGGAGTCGACTTCTATTCAGAAGAGTCAGACAAGTTGTTACTCGAGGGACTCTGCCAGGGCTTGATGGGAGACCAAACGCTTTCTGATGATGAGATCCACTACCTGAACTGGTGGATGAAACAAAACAGCATGCTACGAGCCCACTATCCCGGTAAGCAGCTTTATCAGACCGTGGAGCGGATCCTTCAGGATGGCGTTATCACTGAAGAAGAGAGGGAAGAGTTGCAGCAACAATTGCTGCTGTTTGTCGGCAATCCTTTCTAGCAAGGGGTTGTCACGGGTATGGCGACCAAGCTGGCCATCAGCGATACCGAGATCGATACCTTGCATGGTTGCAGTGTCTGTTTTACCGGTATGTTTCTTTCCGGTACACGCCGGCAGTGCGAGGAAACAGCCCTGCTATTGGGTGCAACTCCCCAAGACGCTGTCACACAAAAACTTGATTACCTCATCATCGGTGAGCTCAGTTCACGGGATTGGCGTTTCTCCTCATATGGCAGAAAAATCGAAAAGGCCATGCTGCTGCAGGAGAAGGGACATGCGCTGCAGATTGTCACCGAGGAGGCTTGGCTTGCCCATGCCAACACTCTGCACGAGTCGACTTGAACCTTACATCACGGCGAGGGCTCACGCCCGCGCCTTGATAATTCATTCCTTCTGCTAGCCCACAGCATGCCAAAACGTGAGCCTGCTCACTGCGTTGGCAAGGAGAGATTGAGAGCCAAGTGGAGAGGAATATGATGGGCACCCACTCTCTTCACGAGCCCCTTTATGAGCAACCCGCACGACCAGAATCCACCGAGTGAAATCCATCGCTGTGACAAATGCCGGGAGCGCACCCGCCATATCGTGGTGCTGGTCGCCCGCGATCACACTCAGGACATCATGCCCAAGGATCCGCGCAAAGCCTTCTGGCAAGCCTTTCGCTCCAGCAGCCTGACCAACGCGGTATTCGGCCAGACCCTCGCCTATCAGGCTACCCATGTAAAGCACCTGATCTGCGAGCGCTGCGGCGAGAAGTTTCTGGAGTATTGAGGCCCAGAGGACGGTGCACTACGGACCGTCAGAGCGGGATAAAAGAGAAATAAAGATGAAGTTTGTCGAGATGGCCCCCGGTCAACTGCCGCTGGCGCTGCTGCTGGAGGCCGATCCCGCAGAGCAGCGCATTGCCGCCTATCTGCCCGGCGCCTGGGGCTTTGCCGCCCTGGCGGGCAACGAGGTAGTGGGCGCCTGCGTGGCGGGTCTGGTGGGGGAGCAAACGGCCGAGCTCTTCAATATCGTCGTTGCCCCCAACCACCAGCAGCAAGGCATCGGATCCCGCCTGCTGCGCTTCGTGTTGACCAGCCTGGCCGGGAAAGGGGTACACCGCGTCGAGCTCGGTACCGGCAGCTTCGGCCACCAGCTCACCTATTACCAGCGCCACGGCTTTCGCGTCGATGCCGTCATTAAGGATCACTTCCTTATCCACTATCCGGAGCCCCTGATGGAACACGGCATCCAGCACAAGGACATGCTGCGGCTCTACCTTGAACTGGGCTAGGCTATCCCTACCCTCAGCAGCCTGTAGCGCCCTGGGGATAAATGGTGGGGGGATCAATTTAGCGTCGCCACATCTCATCGAAAGCAACGAGAGCCATATCGATCGCCATGACACTGGTAAAGGGATGAATGCAGGATGCAGACAAGAAAAGCCAGCCCAGATGAACTGAATGCCATCTTCTGGATGGGCTTTGATGCTTGGGGCGAAGGACTGTCACCGACTGAATATCTGGCGAACTGCCACGCCAGTCAAAAATACCGCTCCGGTGTGTGGTATGTCCTGATTGTGGACAATCAGCCTGTCTCTTCCCTTATCGTCTATCGGGACCGGTTTGGCCTTGGCCAGGGCTGTTTTGGCATAGGTTCACTGGCAACGACACCTGCGATGAGGGGGCAAGGATTTGGTGCCCATCTGCTGCGTGGTGTGACAGGCATGCTGCTGGATAGTCCCGATGCCGTCGCCACCTTCCTCCATGCAGATATCGACCATCACTTCTACGAGAGGCTGGGGTATAGGCGCATTCCGGGGGGTGATTGCATGTATTTCTCTCATAGGCGGCCACGCTATGTCGACGAACCGCCAACCTACTTTTAATCCGCTCCCAGCGTCATCACCTCTACCTTCCAGCCTCCACACATTCTGTGACCAAACAAGCGGTGCAATTCACTTCGTTCATTGCACCATACGGTACTTGATACGCACCTCTGCGATTAACAAGGACGTTATGTTCAAGCTTGAAACAACACATCTTATACTGCGCGATATGCAGCCAACTGATGAGGCGGCATTTGTCGCTATCTCGCAAGAGAGCAAGTATCAGCGGTTTTACAGCGAATCAGATTGCGACCCGGATAAATATCGGCAGCTCACCAAGCTGTTTATCGAGCAGGCAAATGAACACCCTCGCACCGCCTATCAATTGGCCATCGAGTACAAGGCAACCGGGAAATTTATTGGCACGGTCTGCCTGCGTCTTGAAGCAAATAATCAGGCATCAATGGGCTGCGGCATGTCCCGGGAGTATCAGGGTCATGGCTTAATCAATGAAGCAGCGCATGCCTTGCTGGATTTTGGTTTCCGGACCTTGGCGGTACACCGGGTCTATGCAGAAACCATCAGCCGGAATCGCGCTGCGATACGGTTATGCAAAACGTTGGGCATGAGGCAAGAGGGATATTTTCGCGAACACCGTTTCTTCAAAGATCAGTGGTGGGATACCGTGGTGTTGGCCATCCTCCAGCGCGAGTGGCAACAAAGTTCGTCACCAGCCAATTAGGCATATAAAGAGCGCTCATAGATGCAACGAATTCTGATTATTGGCAACTCGGGATCGGGCAAGAGCTGGTTGGCGGCTCGATTGGCTGAGGGATTGACTATCCGGGAGGTCAATCTCGACACCATTGTCTGGCAGCCGGGCGGCTTTAAC
Organism: Aeromonas sp. FL131; assembly: GCF_049860615.1. Classification (NCBI taxonomy): domain Bacteria; kingdom Pseudomonadati; phylum Pseudomonadota; class Gammaproteobacteria; order Aeromonadales; family Aeromonadaceae; genus Aeromonas; species Aeromonas sp. FL131. The sequence continues at coordinate 881,175 of NZ_CP187595.1, read as the reverse complement.
CAAAAACGGCCCCAGCATAAGATTGACCATGCCATTCAGACACTTGCTCAAGAGCCCTCATGGGTGGTCGAAGGGGTATTTGGCGCCCTGGCCGAGCAACTGCTTGATGCCGCCGATACCCTGCTATTTCTGGATCTCGACTGGTCTGTATGCCGTGATTCACTACTATCACGCGGATCACAAAGTGCCAGGCAACGGGATGCAGTGGCAGCCGAAGAGAGCTTTCAACAACTGCTGGTATGGGCATCGGAATATGGGCAGCGAGCCAGCAAAAGCTCCTGCCAATCCCATCGCGAGCTGTTTGATCGATTCCCAAACGCCAAGCACCGTTTCACGACTCGGGCAGAGGTAAATAGCAATCTCACTCAACTGACCACTCATAGCTAACGGGGTAGCCCGTAGGTTCGAATAGCGGAGCGTATTCGGACGTTCGCGTTATCACCTCTCTCTTTTCGGCCATCCCCTCTCTTGCCTCCCCTCCCTGCCCAAACAAGCGGTGCAATTCACTTCGTTCATTGCACCCTACGGGGCCAATGCCTGTGCTTTCACTCGCGCGTTGTGGTGGGCTGTCTGGCACCAATGGCTCAACCCATTTCTCCACCTTTCCCCTCGCCTGTCTCCCCTTACCAAGCGCCCCGTCACCGCCATTTATGTGCACCAGCTCACACCCCGCCCGCTCTTTTCACCTCACAAATTTACAGCTCCTCACTGATTCTAGGCCGGATAACATCACTCTCCATCATAAAAACATGTTGAAAGAATCAGCACCAAGGCGCTGATTTTAAAAAATAAAAAATAACTTATCGATTCAATCCAGACCCATTTTATCAGCTGGTCTGCTGTGCGATCGGGGTCACACTCGAGGCGATAGCGCACAAAAATCCAGTATTTCGCAGTTTTGTCCGATAGGTGCGCAGCTCAGCGGGCGGGATAATAGTGGGGTCACTTTTGTCTGCATCTCCTGGGCGATAGCCCAGGAAAAGATGCCAACAGGCTCCGGCCAGGAGCAGGGAGAACGCCATGATCACCACCCTTATCAACGAGCAGCTGATCGCGCTCGATTTAAAGGCCACGCGCAAGGAGGAGGTCTTCACCGAGATGACCCGCCTGCTCGCGGCGCAAGGCAAGGTCAGCGACGAGCAACAGTTCATCAAGGACCTGTGGGCCCGGGAAGAGCTGGACAACACCGGCTTTGAAGAGGGCGTCGCCCTGCCCCACGCCAAGAGTGCGGCAGTGAGCACCCCGGCGGTGGCCATCGGCATCAGCCGCGCCGGTATCGAGTACGGCGCCGAGGATGGCAAGCCCTCCCGGCTGTTTTTCATGATTGCCTCTCCGGCTGGCGGCGCCAACCACCATATCGAGGTGCTGGCCGAGCTCTCCGCCAAGCTGATTGAAGAGGGCTTTATCGATGCCCTGCTGGCAGCCAAGACGCCTACCGATGCGCTGGCGCTGCTGCTCGAGAAGAAAGAGCCGCAAGTGGCCACCCCGGCCGCCGACAAGGGGCTGATCATCGGCGTCACCGGCTGCCCGGCCGGCATCGCCCACACCAATCTGGCGGCGGAATCCCTGGAGCGCGCCGCCAAGGAGCTGGGCTTTGAGGTGAAGGTAGAGACCAACGGCTCCATCGGCGTCAAGAACAGCCCGACTGCAGCCGAGATCGCCCGCGCCAGCGCCATCGTGGTGGCCTGCGACAAGCAGGTGGACATGGCCCGCTTCAACGGCAAGCCGCTCATCAAGACAGGCGTGAAGGCCCCCATCAAGGATGGCAAGGGGCTGATTGAGCAGGCGCTGAAGGCCCCCGCCTATGTGGCGGACAAGGATGAGCGCAAGAGCGAGGAGAAGAGCTCAGGCGGCAGCTCGGATCTCTACCGTTATCTGATGAACGGCGTCTCCCACATGATCCCGTTTGTGGTGACGGGGGGTCTGCTGATCGCCCTGGCACTGGCCATCGGCGGCGATCCGACCCCGAGCGGCATGCAGATCCCGGCAGGGAGCATGTGGAACCAGATCCTCAACGTGGGGGTCGCCGCCTTCACCCTGATGATCCCCATTCTGGCGGGCTACATCGCCTACGCCATCGGTGATCGTCCGGCACTGGCACCAGGCTTTATCGGCGGCTGGATCGCCAACAACGGCAGCTTCTACGGCGCCGACGCCGGTACCGGCTTTATCGGTGCCATCATCGCGGGCCTGTTGGTCGGTTATCTGGTGCGCTGGATTGCCACCCGCCACTACCACAAGATGGTGCAGCCGCTGGTGCCGATCCTGATCGCCCCCATCGTCGGTTCCCTCTTTATCGCAGCGGTATTCATCTTCATCATCGGCGCCCCCATTGCCGACATGATGACGGGTCTGAACGCCATGCTGCTCTCCATGAGCGGTGGCAGTCTGGTGCTGCTGGGGATCGTGCTGGGCGGCATGGCCGGCTTTGACATGGGTGGCCCGGTCAACAAGGTGGCCTTCCTGTTCTCGGTGGGCATGATCGCCTCCGGCCAGACCCAGTTCATGGGTGCCATGGCCTGCGCCATCCCGGCCGCGCCCCTTGGCATGTCGCTGGCCACCGTACTGGGTCGCAAGCTCGGCATCTTCGACGCCACCGAGATTGAAGCGGGCAAGGCTGCCGGTGCCATGGGCCTGGTGGGGATCTCCGAAGGTGCGATTCCATTCGCCGCCCGTGATCCGCTCGCCGTCATCCCGGCCAACGTGCTGGGCAGCATGACCGCTGCCGTGATGGCCTTCCTGTTCGGCATCACCAACAGCGTCGCCCACGGTGGTCCCATCGTGGCCCTGCTCGGCGCCGTCAACAAGCCGCTGCTGGCCCTGCTCTGCATGATCTGCGGCGCCATCGTCACCGGCGTGGTCGCGGTTGCCCTGAAAAAACTGCGGGTCAAGAAGAGTGACGAGGTGACCCTGGCCAAGGCCGCCTGATCCCCGTCCAACCAAGCCTCCCTGCTGGGAGCGACCAAACCGGACGAGGCCACCTGCGGGTGGCCTCCTCTTTTGTCGGGTTCGAGAGAGCCCGTCCACCTCTGCTGTACGACGCCGGCTTGTGATCCTCTTCACGCTTCGCGGCCGGATCCCGCCAAACTAGGAAATTTTCCTACCCCCCCTAGGGATGGCTCTCACGCCATTTGCAGCGCGCCTCATTAAAGTCACGCTACCTGATGTCGTTACCCGACCCGCGCCACGGCGCAAGGGACGGGCATGGGTTCAATCGACAGGGGCTCGCCGCGCACCGCGCCCGCTTCCTGTTGTTCTTTCCGTGGCGTGACCTCCAACTCCAATCAAAAAGGGAGGAACGCGGCGGAAACAGCGTCTATCTCGCAGAGGATGAACGAAGATGTTTAAACTGCTCGAACAGGTCCGGGTCCCCACCCTGAACCTGCCGGTCGAAGCCCGGCGCAAGCTCTGGTTCAAACCGTTTATGCAATCCTATCTGGTTGTGTTCATCGGTTACCTGACCATGTATCTGATCCGCAAGAACTTCAACATTGCGCAGAACGACATGATCCAGGAGTACGGTCTCTCCATGACCGAGCTCGGCATGATCGGCCTTGGCTTCTCCATCACCTACGGGGTGGGCAAGACCATCGTCTCCTACTATGCCGATGGCAAGAACACCAAGCAGTTCCTGCCGCTGATGCTGATCCTCTCCTCCCTCTGCATGCTGGGCTTCAGTGCCAGCATGGGCGGCACGGGTTTCAGCCTCTACCTGATGATCTTCTTCTACGCGGCCAGCGGTTTCTTCCAGAGCTGTGGCGGCTCCTGCAGCTACTCCACCATCACCAAGTGGACGCCCCGCAACAAGCGCGGCACCTACCTCGGCATGTGGAACCTCTCCCACAACGTGGGCGGGGCCGGTGCGGCCGGGGTGGCGCTGTTCGGTGCCAACTACCTGTTCGATGGCAACGTGCTCGGCATGTTCATCTTCCCCTCCATCATCGCGCTGATCGTCGGCTTCATCGGCCTGCGCTTTGGTAGCGATTCGCCGGAAGCCTATGGTCTGGGCAAGGTGGAAGAGCTGTTTGACGAAGTGGCCAGCGAAGAAGATATCGCCACCGAAGAGCAGCAGCTGACCAAGTGGCAGATCTTCGTCAAGTACGTGCTGATGAACAAGGTGATCTGGCTGCTCTGCTTTGCCAACATCTTCCTCTACGTGGTGCGCATCGGTATCGACCAGTGGTCCACCGTCTATGCCCACCAGGAGCTCGGTTTCTCCAAGGAAGTAGCCATCCAGGGCTTTACCTTCTTCGAAGTGGGCGCTCTGGTCGGTACCCTGATGTGGGGTTACCTCTCGGATCTGGCCAACGGTCGCCGTGGTCTGGTGGCCTGTATCGCGCTGGCGCTGATCATCGCCACCTTGGGGCTCTACCAGCACGCCACCACCCAGTTCATGTTCCTGGGATCCCTGTTCCTGCTTGGCTTCCTGGTGTTCGGTCCGCAACTGCTGATCGGCGTGGCCGCCGTGGGCTTCGTACCCAAGCAGGGCATCAGCGTGGCCGATGGCGTCAAGGGCACCTTCGCCTACCTCATCGGTGACAGCTTCGCCAAGCTGGGTCTGGGCATGATTGCCGACGGCACCCCTATCTTCGGCCTGACCGGCTGGACCGGCACCTTCGCCGCGCTGGACATGGCCGCCGCCGCCTGTCTGGTGCTGATGGCCTGCGTCGCGGTCGCCGAAGAGCGCAAGATCCGCCGCATCAAGCGTGAACTGAAAGCAGCTACCTTGGCCACCCAGTCCGTCTGAACCAGCGCGAGCTCAAAGCTGCCACCCTGGCCACCCAGTCCGTCTGAGCCCCGGCATCCGCCCAAGCAGACCGGGCAGTCACTGCCCGGCAGCACGGTTTCACTCCGTAGTGAGCATTCGGCCCGCCCTCTGGCGGGCCGTTTTTTATCCTCTCTTTTCCCCACTTGTCCCTTTTGGGGCCACAAAAGCGCTCACCCCTTGCCCATCCCTTCAACAGAGCGCAGTCGGGATCCCATTTTTGCCTCCGCCCCTTTGGCAAGGCCGCCCCTTGGCGCTATCTTGTTGCCCCACCCAAACTTGCCGTGAGAGCCCATGAAGATCCTCGCCGTCACCGCCTGCCCCACCGGCATCGCCCACACCTACATGGCCGCCGAGGCGCTGCAAAAAGCCGCCGACAAGCTGGGGCTCAAGATCAAGGTCGAAACCCAGGGGGCCATGGGGCTGGAGAACATCCTCACCGCCCGCGACATCGCAGGCGCCGATCTGGTGCTGATCGCCTCCGATATCGAGATTGAGCAAAAAGATCGCTTCCTCGGCTGTCCCATCCACCAGGTCGCGCTGGAGGCGGTGCTGCTCGATGCGGTGGCCGTGCTCAAGGCCGCCGCCCCCGGCGTCTGAATGCTGATCCGCGAGATCTCCTTTCACTGCCGGCTGGGGCTCACCATCACCCAGGCCAAGCAGTTGAGCCGGCTGGCCGGGCTGTTCAAGTCCCATATCCAGTTCATCAACGTCACCCGCCATCAGGCGGTAGAGGCGACCAACCAGCTCTCCCTGCTCACCCTGGCCACCCAGCCCGGCGATCTCTGTCTGCTGCTGATCGAGGGGCTAGATGCCGAGCTGGCCCACATGGCCTTCACCTGCTGGTGCGTGGAGCTAGGCCAGCCGCTGGGGCGCCCCGGCAGTGCCACCCTGGCCGAGCAGCGCCTGGGCCAGGCGCTGCCCGACTATTGCTTCACCCTGGCTCAACTTGGCCATGCCACGGCGCCCCTCGACAAGGGCCAGGCATTGGCGGTGCTGGTGGATCTGCTGCCCGCCGCGCTGATAAGCGACAGGCCAGCGCTGGAGCAGGCCATCGCCGCGCGCGAGCAACTGGCCGCCACCATCATCCGGCCCGGGCTCGCCATGCCCCACGTCATCTGCCCCGCCATCCGTCGACCCGCGCTCTCGCTGCTCAGCAGCAGCGAGCCCATCGAGTGGGGCTCCGCACTCGGGCCGGTGCAGACCCTGATTTTGCTGGCAGTGCCCACCGGTCTGGCTCCCGAGCAGTTGCGCCCCCTCACCCGGCTGGCCCGCGCACTGATGGACGAGCAGGTGGGCACCGCATTGCTGCACGCCGGCTCCGCCCCCGCCCGTCAGGCCATCGTCATCGACGGCCTGCTCGGCTGAGCAGCTGGCCTCCCGTCCCCGTCGTTCATGCCCGCGACAGCCCCCTGTGGTACACTCGCCCTTCCCCTGTTTTTGGTATGCATGCGATGAAATCAACCCGCCCCCGTCTCTCCCTCTCCCCCGCCCTGACACCGAGCACAAGGCCAAAGGGCCCGCCATGACGCGCCCATCCCAACGCCGGGAGGCGCAGCACGCCATGAGAGACAAGGAGGGCGAGCGCAAACCGGCCCCCGCCCCGGCCGATCGCAAGCTGCTGCTGTTGAACAAGCCCTACATGGTGCTCTGTCAGTTCACCGACGAGGCGGGCCGCGAGACCCTCAAGGATTACATCACCGAGCCCGGTATCTATGCCGCGGGCCGGCTCGACCGGGACAGCGAGGGGCTGTTGCTGCTCACCAACGACGGCAAGCTGCAGGCGCGCCTCACCCAGCCGGGAGAGAAGACCCCCAAGACTTACTGGGTGCAGGTGGAAGGAGTGCCAAGCGAGGAGAAACTGGCTGCCCTGCGCGCCGGAGTGGAACTCAACGACGGCATGACCCTGCCCGCCGGGGCGCGCATCATGGAGGAACCTGCCGTGTGGCCACGCAACCCGCCCATTCGCGAGCGCAAGGAGATCCCCACCTGCTGGCTGGAGATCAAGATAGTGGAGGGGCGCAACCGCCAGGTGCGGCGGATGACCGCCCACATCGGCCACCCCACCTTGCGCCTTATCCGCTACGCCATCGGCGACTGGACCCTCGACGCGCTGGCACCGGGGGAGAGCCGCGCCCTGCCCGCCCCCGAGCTGGCACCGGCCCCTCGGCCAACTACCACGCAAGGGAAAGCACGGGCATCCGCCAGGCCGCAAGGGACAGGCAGCCACAACGCACCGCGAGCGGCTCGCCGCCCCCTGCATCAGGGCCAAGAGCAGGCACCCGGCCAAGGGCGGGGCAACCGCGAAGCCGAGCCGCGCCCCGGCCATCGCAGCGGCGGGCGCACCACCGCCCGTCGCCCGGCCCGTAGCAAGCCGTCGGAATAACACGCGTAAGCCATTTGGCCTGCGTGTCGTCACCTGAACAGCACACTTGAAGCGAGCGCCCCACCGGGGGCACAGCCAACCAGACAAGGAGTCCCTATGAGCGATCACCCACCGCTGCCCACCCGCCTCACCGTGGCCGCCCTGGTACACTGGCAGGGCCGCTTCCTGCTGGTGGAAGAGGAGATCAAGGGCCAGCGCCGCTTCAACCAGCCCGCCGGCCATGTGGAGCCGGGGGAAGATCTCATCCAGGCGGCCTGCCGCGAGCTGAAGGAAGAGACCGGGCTCACCGCCGCCCCCACCGGCTGGCTCGGAGTCTATCTCTACAAGCCGGCGGACAGCGAGGCCACCTTTGTGCGTACCGCCGTCATCTTCGACCTTGAAAAGGCGCCGGGTCAGCACCATCCAGAGGATCCTGACGGCGACGTGCTGGCCTGCCACTGGCTCACCCTGGCGGAGATCGCCGAGTGCAAACAAGCCCTGCGCAGCCCTCTGGTGTGGCAGTGCATTCAGGACTACCTGGCCGGCACCCGCTTGCCGCTGTCGGCCCTCAAGGCCTTCATCTGAGAGCCTGCCCACGCTCTTACTGCGAGACCGTGATCAAGGCTCATGTGCTGCTCGGAATCCTCACGTATATCTATACGCTCCGGTTCCTGCGCTGCTCTTTACCTTGCTGACGGCCTCTCGTGACAGATCGTGAACAGGCTATGCGGGACCGTTTGGCGCCACTTTTTCATCATGGCGCCGACAAATAGAAAAACGATTTCCTGCTGCCGGGTTCCTGATGGGAACGGCGGCATGGATATGTGACCGGGGGCGCGAAATTCTGGTAGAATACGCCCCGTTTAAACGAACTGGTAACTTCGACTAATGACAGACAACAGCCAAATCAAGGTGATCGTCGGCATGTCCGGCGGCGTGGATTCTTCCGTCTCGGCCTACCTGCTCCAGCAGCAGGGCTATCAGGTCGAAGGCTTGTTCATGAAGAACTGGGAAGAAGACGACACGGACGAGTACTGCTCTGCCGCCCAGGATTTGGCTGATGCCAAGGCCGTCTGCGACAAGCTGGGGATGAAACTCCACACCATCAACTTCGCCGCCGAGTACTGGGACAACGTGTTCGAGCACTTCCTCGAAGAGTACAAGGCCGGCCGTACGCCGAACCCGGATATCCTGTGCAACAAGGAGATCAAGTTCAAGGCGTTCCTGGAGTTTGCCGCCGAAGAGCTGGGGGCCACCTACATCGCCACCGGCCACTATGTGCGCCGTGACGACAGCACAGGCCGCCCGCGCCTGCTGCGCGGTCTGGATACCAACAAGGATCAGAGCTACTTCCTCTACACCTTGAGCGAAGCTCAGGTGGGTCAGAGCCTGTTCCCGGTCGGGGATCTGGAGAAGCCGGAGGTGCGCCGCATCGCCGAGCAGCTGGATCTCATCACCGCCAAGAAGAAAGACTCCACCGGCATCTGCTTTATCGGTGAGCGCAAATTCAAGGACTTCCTGGCCAAGTTCCTGCCCGCCCAGCCCGGCCCCATCGAAACCGTGGACGGCAAGGTGATCGGCGAGCATCAGGGGCTGATGTATCACACCCTGGGCCAGCGCAAGGGGCTTGGCATCGGCGGGCGCAAAGACGCCACCGAAGAGGCCTGGTACGTGGTCGACAAAGAGGTGGAGCGCAACGTGCTGGTGGTGGCGCAGGGCGAGCATCCCCGTCTCTACTCCGATGGCCTGATCGCGAGCCAGCTGCACTGGGTGGATCGCACCCCCATTCGCGCGCCGCGCCGCTGCACCGTCAAGACCCGCTATCGGCAGGAAGATATCCCCTGCCTGATCCAGCCCATCGACGACGAGACCATCCGGGTCATCTTCGACGAGAAGCAAGCTGCGGTCACCCCGGGTCAGTCCGCCGTCTTCTACGACGGGGAAGTGTGTCTGGGCGGCGGCATCATCGAACAACGTTTCAGCCATCCGGTCTAAGGGCTGGGGCGCTCACGAGCGTTCGCGCTGTACTCCCTTCTCCCCTCGCGGGAGCTGGGGCGCTCACGAGCGTTCGCGCTGTACTCCCTTCTCCCCTCGCGGGAGAAGGGACAAAGACAAAACAGCACAAGGCAGCGATACATGATTGGCAACTTCCAGGCCGGATCATGGCATCGGCCGGTGAATGAACAGAACAGGGCTGTGAAGATATGAGCGACAAATTCCAAGGCCGGATCATGGCCTGCAGCGGATATCTGCCAGTGAATGAACAGAACAAGGCCGCGAAGATATGAGCGACAAATTCCAAGACAGAACCATGGCCTTTGCCGGCATCTGCCAGGCCGCCTATCTGGTGCAGAAGGTGGCCCGTGACGGCAGCTGCGACGAAGCGGCCCTGCGCGAGAGCCTCTCCAGCATTCTGGTGACCAACCCGAGCCAGCCGCTCGAGGTGTTCAACAACACCCATCTGGCCATTCGCGACGGCTACCGCGCGCTGGTCGAGCAGCTGGGCGCCGACGGCAGCCAGAAGAATGCCGAGCTGACCCGCTACGTGGTGAGCCTGATCGCGCTGGAGCGCAAGCTGGCCAAGCGCAAGGACATCCTCAACATGCTGGGTGAGCGGATCAGCCAGATTGGCCGCCAGCAACAGCACTTCGATCTGCTCGACGAGCAGATCCTGGCCAACATGGCGAGCATCTACAGCGACCTCATCAGCCCCATCGGGCCGCGCATTCAGGTGGCGGGTACCCCGCTGTTCCTGCAGCAACCGCTGGTGCAGCACAAGGTGCGCGCCCTGCTGCTGGCCGGCATCCGGGCCTGCGTGCTGTGGCGTCAGCTCGGCGGCAGCCGCACCCAGATCATCTTCGCTCGCAAGAAAATGGTGGAGCTGGCCAAACGTTACTAAATAATCGGCTCGCGCGCGGGCCGAGGGACGACAGCAAGGCGGGCAGCCGCACATCCCCCTTGCTGACACCCTGGGCCACGCGCGAGTGGATACGGATCCCCCACACCAATCATCAGGAGTTCACCCCATGGAGCTGTCCGCGCTGACTGCTGTTTCCCCGATTGACGGTCGTTATGGCGACAAGGCCGATGCCCTGCGCCCTATCTTCTCCGAATTCGGCCTGCTGCGTTTTCGCGTCGAAGTCGAGGTGCGCTGGTTGCAAAAACTGGCCAGCCACGCCGGGATCCCGGAAGTCCCTGCCCTGAGCGCGGCCGCCAGTGCCCTGCTCGACGACATCGTCAGCAACTTCAACGAGCAGGATGCCGCCCGCATCAAACAGATCGAGCGCACCACCAACCATGATGTGAAAGCGGTGGAGTACTTCCTGAAAGAAAAAGTCGAAGTGAACCCGGAGCTGGCAGCTGTCAGCGAGTTCATCCACTTCGCCTGCACCTCGGAAGACATCAACAACAACTCCCACGGCCTGATGCTGAAAACCGCCCGCGAAGAGGTCATCAAGCCTTACTGCGAGAAGCTGATTTCCGAACTCAAGCGTCTGGCTCATGAGTACCGCGACATGCCGCTGCTGTCCCGTACCCACGGTCAGCCGGCGACCCCGAGCACCATGGGCAAGGAGATGGCCAACGTCGCCTACCGGCTGGAGCGCCAGTACAAGCAGATCATGGCGGTAGAGATCCTCGGCAAGATCAACGGCGCGGTCGGCAACTACAACGCCCACATCAGCGCCTACCCGGATGTTGACTGGCACCAGTTCTCCGAGGAGTTCGTCACCTCCCTCGGCCTTTCCTGGAACCCCTACACCACCCAGATCGAGCCGCACGACTACATCGCCGAGCTGTTCGACGCCATGGCCCGCTTCAACACCATCCTGATCGACTTCGATCGCGACGTGTGGGGTTACATCTCCCTGGGCCACTTCAAGCAGCGCACCATCGCCGGCGAAATCGGCTCCTCCACCATGCCGCACAAGGTCAACCCCATCGACTTCGAGAACTCCGAAGGCAATCTGGGTCTGGCCAACGCCGTGTTCCAGCATCTGGCCTCCAAGCTGCCCATCTCCCGCTGGCAGCGTGACTTGACCGACTCGACCGTGCTGCGCAACCTGGGTGTAGCGGTGGGCTACTCCCTGATTGCCTATCAGGCGACCCTCAAGGGCATCTCCAAGCTGGAAGCCAACGACGCAGCCATGGCTGCCGATCTGGATGCCAACTGGGAAGTGCTGGCCGAGCCGATCCAGACCGTGATGCGCCGTTACGGCATCGAGAAGCCCTACGAGAAGCTCAAAGAGCTGACCCGTGGCCGCCGCGTCGATGCCGAAGGGATGCGTACCTTTATTGACACCCTGGCGTTGCCGGAAGCCGTCAAGGTCGAGCTGAAGAAGCTGACCCCGGCCAACTACATCGGCGACGCCCAGCGTCTGGTCGATCTGCTGAAATAAGCGAATAAGTGACACCACCGGGGCCCTGTGCATGATCTGCAACAGGGCCCCGGTTATTTTATGTGGCACCCTATACACCCTTTGCAAGAGGTCTTGCCCGAGGCCAGCCACCGCCTCCGGCAAGACCTCTCTTGACCTTTGTCGAACCCTTTGACGAGAAGATCTATGTACCAACTCAATCTGGATATCGCTCACTTCCTCGAGCACTACTGGCAGAAGCGCCCACTGCTCATCAAGGGCGGCTTCACCGACTTTCAGGATCCCATCAGCCCGGACGAGCTGGCGGGTCTGGCCATGGAAGAGGTGATTGAATCGCGCCTCGTCACCCGCTTCAACAACAAGTGGGAGGCAGCTCACGGCCCCTTCGAATCCTACGATCACCTGGGTGAAGAGAACTGGACCGTGCTGGTGCAGGCCTGCAACCACTGGGCCCCCGAGGTCAATGAGCTGGCAGTGCCGTTCCAGTTCATCCCCGGCTGGCGTTTTGACGATGTGATGGTGAGCTTCTCCACCCCTCACGGCGGGGTCGGTCCCCACATCGACAACTACGATGTGTTCATCACCCAGGGCCAGGGCAAACGCCACTGGCGCGTCGGCGATGCTAAACCCTTGAACGAGTTCGCCGCCCACGCGGCCCTGCTGCACTGCGAGCCGTTCGAGGCGATCATCGACGTCATCATGGAGCCGGGCGATATCCTCTACATCCCACCTGGATTCCCCCACGAGGGCTACGCCATCGAGCCGTCCCTGAACTTCTCGGTGGGCTTCCGCGCGCCGGATGCCAAGGCGCTTATCTCCTCCTTTGCCGATCACCTGATCGACAACGAGGTGCGCACCGAGCGTTACGGCGATGCCGACCTCAAGCCCCGCGCCCGTCACGGCGAGATCCAGCCCCACGAGCTGCACCGTCTGCGCGAGCTGATGCAGCAGGCCCTCGATGACGAGACCCTGTTCAAGGAGTGGTTCGGCACCATGATCTCCGAGGCCAAGCACGATCTGGACGTCAATCCGGTGGAGCCGGACTACAGCGCCGAGGAAGTGGCCGACCTGCTGACCCAGGGCGAGCCCGCCATCAAGGTGCCGGGCCTGCGCACCGTCTGGTTCAGCGGCGAGAGCCAGCAGTGCTATATCGATGGCGAAGCCTGGACGCTGCCAAGCGAGGATGCCGCCGCCATTTCGCTCTTGTGTGACAAGGACATGGTCACCCAGGCCGACATGGTGGAGCTTGCCGATCAGGCCGGCTTCCTGCAACTGCTGACCCGGCTGGTCAACCGCGGCTACTGGTTCTTCAGCTGAGCTGACGGACAGAGATAAAAAAGGCGCCCGAGGGCGCCTTTTTCACAGATATAGACCATTCATGCCTCGAGCGGCGCTTCGTCAGGCAGCTCGTCAAACAACGGGTGGTAAAGCACTTCGCCCTGCATCCCGGTCAGGCCGCCTTCTTGCAGCTCCATCGCCATGAAGCAGTCGGCGGGCACCTCGTAGATGCAGTGCAGGCCGAACTCGCTGGCGGGGCGAAAACCGAAGCGGCTGTAATAGGTCGGGTCACCCAGCACCACCACCGCCTTCCAGTCCATCTCCAGCGCCGTATCCAGCCCCTCGCGCACCAGATCCGACCCTATGCCCTGCCCCTGCCAATCGGGATGGACCGCCACGGGTGCAAGACCGAGCCAGGGCCCTTCCATGCCGTTAATGGTGATCGGGCTCAGCATCAGGTGCCCCATGAACTCGTACTCCTCCTCCTCGAGCATGGTCACCACGGCGGCACCACATTCGCGCAGGCGGTTGACCAGTTCGGCCTCGTCGGAACGGCCAAAGGCGGCGCTCACCAGGTCATAGACCGGCAGCATGTCGCCGGGGCGCTCGGTTCTCAGCATACAGCGTTACTCCTCGTACAGCAGAGCGGGCATTATTCCACAAACTGACCGCCGCCCTGAGCACCTTTGTCGAGAAATGGGAGGGTGAACTCAGGAAACCGCACGGCCAGCAGCCGCAGCACGGTTTGCAGATCGCTCGATTGCAGGGTGGTGATGGCCGCCCGATAGGCCGCAAGCAGCTCGGCATCCCCCTGCTCCAGCCAGCTCAAAGTCTGGTCTGGCCCGCGATGCCAGCATCCGGCCAGCTCGTCGATGAGGGCAGGCAACTCCACCAGCAGCCAGAGCTGGTGATAACGGCGACTGACGCCATCCCCCTGTGTGTTCTCGCCGCTGGCCCGGCGGGCCAAGGTGCCCAGCCAGCCGAGCCGCTGACGCCGCTCCGCCAGCGTGAGCGGTGCCGGCCCCTGGCGCTGCAGGCTGGCCAGCTGCTGCAGATAAGCTAACCCCTGCTCGTCACGGTCCTTGAGCAGCAACCCCCGGTACAGATAGAGTTGGTCCGGCTCAGCCTGCGCCAGCATCGCCTGATCGTGATACTCCAGCGCCAGCGGCCCGTCGTCCTCCTGCTCGGGTAGGGTTTCGACAACCAGTCCGCTTTCTGGCTCCGGCTGTGCCAGAAAGAGGGCCAGCCGCCTCGGTTCATCCTCCTCACCGCCCGCTTGCAGGATGGCCGCCACCACCCGTTCGTCGGCCAGCAGAGGGGCCAACTGCCGTGTCAGCGGGGCCGCGAGCGTCTGGCTTCGCTCCAGCAGCCAGTAGCTCACCTCGCACGGCGGCTGACCACTCAGCTCACGCCGACCGCAATAGCGCATGCCAAGCTTGGCCATCACCCGGCCGGAGGCCAGATTGCCTGGCATATGGCGGGCGGTCAGCACCGGCAGTTGCAGCCGGTCAAACGCAAAGGCCTTGACCAGCCGGGAGGCCCGGGTCGCCAGCCCGCGATTTTGCCAGGGCACGCCTACCCACCAGGCCAGCTCGCCATTCCAGTGCAGCGAGATCACCCCCACCAGCGGCGCCTGGCCCTCCCCCGCCGGCAGGGTCAGCGCCCAGCTCCAGCCCAGCCCGAGCGCCGCCTTGCGCCAGCAGCCGGCCAACCAGTCACGGGCAGCCTCCGGCGGGTAGGGATGGGGGATGTTGAGGGTGTAGCGGGCGAGCGCCGCATCGCTGCAATAACGCACCGCGTCGGTTTCGTCCTGCGCCAACAAAGGACGCAGTTGCAGGGCAGGCCCCGATGGCGAGGCGGGCTCGACCAGCACCGGCACCGTCAGGCGGCGGGCCAGCAGACGGTTGAGCACGGCGCCCAGATCGTCTTGCGCCGTCAGCGTCAGATCGGCGCCCTGTGGCCCCAGCGTCAACAGCCCCTCCTCCTGGGCCAGGGTCAGCAGGGAGGCCGAGCCGCTGATGAGGATCTGGCGGCTCGGATCCCTCGCGGGCTGGGCAGGCAAGTCACCATCCAGCCAGGTGGCCAGCAGCGCGCTGGCCGAACGCACGCCATCGGGCGGACAACTGGACCAGAGTCCACCGGTGTCGCTCGGCAAACGCTCATCGACCTTGCTCTGCAGCAACAGCCAGCGACCGCCCTGCCGTTGCCAGGCCTGCAGCACCGGTGCCCAGTGGGGCTGCCACAAGGCCCGCTCGATCAGCAGCTCCATCAGCCGGCCTGACAGGCAGCCGGCAGGCTCAGGTGGCGGGGATGCGCCTCGAGGCGGGCGATCCAGTCGCGAATGGCCGGCCAGCCCTGCAGCGAGAAAATCCCCTCCTCCGCCACATGGGTGTAAGCGTAAAGCGCGATGTCGGCGATGGTCGGAGAATCACCGCACAGGTAGGGACTCTGCTTGAGCTGCTGCTCCAGCACCGCCAGCGCCTTTTCGCCGCCTGCTTTGAGCCCGTCGAGGCGCGCCTCCTGAGACTCCGGCCGCCCCAGATAGTGCACGATGAAACGGGCCACCGCGATATAGGGCTCATGGCTGTACTGCTCGAAGAACAGCCACTTGAGCACCTCGGCCTGCTGGCGCGGCTCGGTCGGCCACAGGGGCGAGCCCTGCGCCAGATAGAAGAGGATGGCGTTGGATTCCGCCAGGGTATCGCCGTGGGCCAGCTCCAGCACCGGGATCTTGCCGTTGGGGTTGATGGCCAGAAAATCGGGGGTACGGGTCTCCCCCGCCAGCACATCCACCGGCACCCAGTCGAGGGGCAGTTCAAGCCAGCGGGCCAGCAACCAGGGCTTGTAACAGTTGCCGGACTTCAGATCGCCATACAGACGCATACAGACTCCTTGTCAGCGGCAGCGGGCACTCAGGGCGCCAGCCGCTCGATGTGCCAGCCTTCCCCCTCGCGGGTGTAGTAGAAACGATCGTGCAGGCGATGCTCACCCCCCTGCCAGAATTCGACCGTGTCGATCCGCACCCGAAAACCGCCCCAGAAGCTCGGCAGCGGCACTTCGCCATTGGCAAACTTCTGCTTGAACTCGAGGAATTTGGCCTCCAGCACGCCGCGCGCCGAGATGCGGGTCGACTGCTGGGAAACCCAGGCGGCGATCTGGCTGTCCTTGGGGCGGCTGTGGAAGTACTTCATCACCTCGAAGGTGCTCATCTTCTCCACCCGGCCGGTCACATGCACTTGTCTATCCAGCGTGTGCCAGGGAAACAGCAGGCTGATGCGGGGGTTGCCCTCCAGCTGATGCGCCTTGCGGCTGCCCATGTTGGTGTAGAACACCATGCCCTCGGCATCGTAGTGCTTGA
Source organism: Aeromonas sp. FL131 (assembly GCF_049860615.1). NCBI lineage: Bacteria > Pseudomonadati > Pseudomonadota > Gammaproteobacteria > Aeromonadales > Aeromonadaceae > Aeromonas > Aeromonas sp. FL131. The sequence continues at coordinate 865,033 of NZ_CP187595.1, read as the reverse complement.
GCAGCACGGTACGCTGCCAGGGCTGGCCGTCGGCATCGACGGTGCCCACCACCATGGCGGTGGGATCGGTCAGCTTGGCCTCGCACGCCTGGGCCAGCCACTTCTCGAACAGGGCGAGGGGCTCGGCTGGCAGATCGGCCCGGTGCAATCCACCCCGGGTGTATTCGCGGCGCAGATCGGCTACATCCATCATCTTGATTTTCCTTCTCTCTTTGCCGCCCATGCGGCCATGCGTGCTGGCATTGTGCGACGAGCACGCCATGGGTACAAGCCTTGTGACCGGCAAATGGCGGCTGCAAAAAAAGAGGGGGGCTCACGCCTCCCTCCCTTGGTATAACCTTCGCACGCTCTTGGTACGTAATGCCCACCGGCAGGCTTATTGCTTGCCAGAGGTAGCGGGACAATGCGCCAGCATGCGCCGGTTGTAATCAGCCGCGTAGGCCGCCAGCTTGGCCTGGGCCTCTTCCTGCCCGGGCTTGATGACATCCCCCAGACCATCGAGGTAGCGCACGCCGCAGCGCGCCTTGGCCGAGGCCTGCTGCTCCGGTGCGATGCCGGGCGCCACCTCGCCGCGCCCGGCCCGCACGATCAGCCGGTAATCCTGCTTGGCCAGACTGGCGCTGACCGCCTGCTCCAGGGTATCGGCGTCGGCCTGACAGCCGCCAAGCAAGGCCACCAGCACCAGCCAGCCAGCCCTCATCCGCGCCTCCGTTGCCAACCCAGCAGGGCCAGCGCCAGAGTCCAGAGACCGAGGGCGCCACCACCGCCGCCACCGCCCGAACTGCCGCCGCTTTGGGCGACCGGCAGCTTGGCCGGACTGATGGCGAAGAAGATGTTGTCGCTGCAAGCCACTTTCAGGCGGGCGGCGCTGGCCAGATCCGCCGGCAGGGTGACGGTGGCTGCGCCGCTGTTGGGCTGACTGACCGCCAGATTGCTCCAGCTGGTCCCCTCGTTCTGGGTGATGAACAGATCCACCTTGCTGCAGCTGATCGGCGCCAGCGTGGTGCCGGCCACATCCCAGCCGACCACCTGGCTGGCCCCCGGCGTCAACGCCACCCCAAGCGGGGCGGTCAGCCGGAAGGCGCTGCCGGTGTTGACCACCTGAACCTTCATGTCGTCGCTGGCGACACCGCCCTTGCCATCACGCACCGTCAACCGGAAGTTGAGATCCCGGTTGGTGGTGGGCCAGGCCTCGCCCTTGGCGAGCGTGCCCGAGAGCAGAGAGGGCAGGCTCGGCAGGATCCGCTCCGGCGAGCTGGTGGGGGACACGAAACGGAACAGCGGCCGGCTGCCATCGTCCACCATGGTGGCCGGGCTGCTCGACTCCGTGCCCAAATCAATCTGCTCCCAGGTGTAGGTCAGGGGATCCCCGTCCAGATCGGCGCCGGCCCCCTTGAGCACGAACGGCGTGTTGGCCGGAATGATGCGGCTGGCCCCGGCCGCCGCCTGGGGCGCATTGTTGACGAGGTTGAGGGTAGTGCCGCAGGCCGGCACGGTCGCCATGTGCGCTCGCATCTGCTCGATGGACTTGCTGTGGAAATAGGGGTCGCTGTGGGGCTGGATGTTCTCGTCCCCGCAGATCCCGGCATAGGCCATGATGGAGGTGCCGCTGCCCGGCTCCCAGGCTTGGGTCGCCTCCCGATTGCCGCTGCCACAGCTGTTGGTGGTGCCGTTGAAGGTATGGTCGGCGCCGAACTGGTGACCGATCTCGTGGGCCACGTAGTCGATAAAGAAGGCATCCCCAACCGGCGTGGCCGAGCCGGTCATACCAGCCGACTTGTCAGTGGTGCACAGCACGCCGAGGCCGGCCAGGCCACCGCCCCCAGTATTGAGCACATGACCGATATCGAATGCCCCCAGATCACCATTGGCGAAGGCGTCGCCCTGCACCTGGACGTTCTTGCTGGTATCGTTTCTCTCATAGATGCTGCTAACTCCGCTCACATAGTCGGGGTTATCGCCATTGTAGAAAGGGTCCGTTGCCGGATCGATGAAAATAACGGAGTCGTTGCCGCTGGCCAGCTGAAACTCGGCCCCCACATCGCGCTGGTACACCTCGTTGACCCGGCCGAGCAGGGTGGCGATGGCCGCGGTGGCCAGCGCCTTGGATCCGCCGTAAAACTGGGTGTACTCCCCCGCCGCCGAGATGGCGATGGCGTAACGCTTGCGCACGTTGCCATCCACCTGCACCTTGTGCGCCAGCGCCCTGCTGGCCTCGCTGCCGATAACCTTGTCCGCTTCCTCCTCCAGCCGGCTGTAGGCATCCTGCTGGTAATAGACGGCATAACCGTCAGCATTGCGCAGCGGGTCGACGAACACCGTCTTGCCCTGATGGGTGAACATGGCATGAAAGCCCAGCGGCCCCAGATCAAAACGTCCCGTCTCTACCGGTGCCGCCGGGTTATGGCCCTTGAAGGTCAGGATCTCGGGGAATTTGGCCGCCTGATCGGCCGGCAGCAGATCATAGGCCTGCAGGGTGAAGGTCACCTCTCCCCCATCGGGCAACGGCAGGGTCAGCGAACGGGCCCCGGCCTGCAGGCCGGCAAAATAATCGATGGGCACCTTGGCGACCCGAAACTGGTTGGCCCGCACTTCATAGCCGTCGGCGGCGCTGGCGCGCGCCACCACCGTGTCCCACTCCTTGGCCGCGAGGCCACCCGAGCTCATCAGGCTGGCTACCACCAGCGCCAAGGGAGAAAATTTCATCAACTGCATCTTTTTAGTCCTTTTAAATGCACTCACCCAAACTGCAACTGGCATCATTCGCCTGCCGCCCTGCTTAGTACAGCACCACCTGGCGGATATTCCCCGAATGGGGAGTGTTGCACCAACCCTGTCTAGCCCCTATCATTGCGCGGATTTATCAGTTTTTGAGCCGCGTCACCATGACGACGGTTCGTCTTTATCTGACCAAGGTTAATCTCATGCTCAAATCCCCACTGTTGCCCCGTTTCGGGGACCTGGTCGTTGCCATTGTTGACGATGTGCTGGGCCAGGGTCTCACCCTGGACCGCGCCTATGCCCGTCACTTCTCCGGCATCGAACTCAAACCGCAAGAACAGGCAAGGATTGCCCTGGTCACCGGCGATCTGCTGCGTCGCCTCAGCCTCTATTGCGCACTGACCGGCATCCAGGTCCGTCAGGCCGAGAAGAACGTCTGGCCGCTGCTGCACAGCTGGCACGCTTTTCACAAGATAGCCCAACCCAACCATCCGACGCTGGATCGCTTCAATGAAGAGGCGTTTCGTCGCCGTCTGACCGAAGCCAAGAAGAACCCGGTGCTGATGGATGGCTGCCCGACCTGGCTGGAAAAACTCGGCAGCGAGCAACTGGGCGACGCCTGGCCTGCCGAGCGTGCCGCGCTGGCCTGGATGCCCAAGCGTTACCTGCGGGTCAACAGCCTCAAGTGCACCCGTGAAGAGCTGCAGGCCGCACTGGCCAAAGAACAGGTCACCACCATTCCAGTGGAAGGGGTCGATTCGGCCCTGCAAGTGACCTCGGATGCCGCCCTGTTTCGTACCAAGGCCTTTGCCGACGGCTGGTTCGAGCAGCAGGATGCCGGCTCCCAGCAGGTTGCAGCCGCGCTGGAAGTGAGCCCCGGCATGCGCGTCATCGATGCCTGCGCCGGTGCCGGTGGCAAGACCCTGCATCTGGCCGCCATGATGGAGGGCAAGGGCCGCCTGCTGGCGATGGATGTGGAAGAGTGGAAGCTCGAAAACCTCAAGCAGCGCGCCCGCCGCGCCGGGGCCCACAACGTGGAAACCCGGGTGATCACCAGCAGCAAGACCGTCAAGCGCCTCAAAGAGAGTGCGGATCGCGTGCTGCTGGACGTGCCCTGCTCCGGCCTCGGCGTGCTCAAGCGCAATCCGGATGCCAAGTGGCGCGACACCGCCGAGCGGCTGCCGGTGCTGGTTGCCCTGCAGGCGGAGATCCTGCAGCGCTACAGCCAGATGGTGAAGGTGGGTGGTCTGCTGGTCTATGCAACCTGCTCCATCCTGCCGGAAGAGAACCGTCAGCAAGTGGACAAGTTCCTCGCCGCCAATGAAAACTACCGCCTGCGCGATGACCACACCGTCAGCCCGGCCGCCACCGGCTTCGATGGCTTCTACATGGCACGCATCGAACGCATTGCCTGATGCCTGTCGTGAAATAAAGTTGTGAAATAAAAAAGGGGAGCCAGCGGCTCCCCTTTTTGCATGATGCGGATGCTGCCTTATTCGGCGGCGGCGTCATCCTGCTTGTGTTTGGCGGCAGTTTCCTTGATTAGGGTCTGCAGCTCGCCGGCCTGGAACATCTCGATCATGATGTCGCAGCCACCGACCAGCTCACCTTCCACCCACAGCTGGGGGAAGGTCGGCCAGTTGGCAAACTTCGGCAATTCGGCGCGGATATCCGGGTTTTGCAGGATGTCGACGTAAGCAAACGGCTCGCCACAGGACATCAGGGCCTGGGAGGCCTGGGCAGAGAAACCGCAGCTGGGTAGCTTGGGGGAGCCCTTCATGTACAGGATGATGGGGTTTTCAGCCAGCTGCTGTTTAATCTTTTCAATAGTTTCCATAGGTGCCTCACTAGAGCGATTTCGGCGGCCATTCTACTGCAATCCGGACAGACCACAAACTGGCAAACCACCTCGGATGCAAGAAGTGATGAATCAATACGTCGCAGCTTGATCCGGATCATGGCGAGAATCAAGAGTTGTTAGCCCATCTTTGATGCTGGTACAATCGATGGGCTTTGGGCCATCTGGCCCCCTTATTTCAAGAACAATTCTTTTCAAGATAGAAAAGAGTACGCAATGTCTTGCAACCGTCGCCTTCGCACGGCCAGCCAATGGAGAGTAGAAAATGGCATTCGAACTTCCCGCTCTGCCCTATGCAATCAATGCTCTGGAACCGCACATCTCCCAGGAAACTCTGGAATACCACCACGGCAAGCACCACAACACCTATGTGGTCAACCTGAACAACCTGGTGCCGGGTACCGAGTTTGAAGGCAAGTCTCTGGAAGAGATCATCAAGACCTCCACTGGCGGCATCTTCAACAACGCCGCCCAGATCTGGAACCACACCTTCTACTGGCACTGCCTCTCCCCGAACGGCGGTGGCGAGCCCACTGGCGCCCTGGCAGATGCCATCACCAAGGCCTTCGGCTCCTTCGCCGAGTTCAAGGATGCGTTCACCAAGTCTGCCATCGGCAACTTCGGTTCCAGCTGGACTTGGCTGGTGAAAAAGGCTGACGGCTCCCTGGCCATCGTCAACACCTCCAACGCCGGTTGCCCGCTGACCGAAGCCGGTACCACTCCGCTGCTGACCGTCGACCTGTGGGAACACGCCTACTACATCGATTTCCGCAACCTGCGTCCGAAGTACATGGAAACCTTCTGGACCCTGGTCAACTGGGAATTCGTGGCCAAGAACCTGGCCTGATAGCCCCCGTTCTTGCCAAAACGCCCCGCTCTTGCGGGGCGTTGTTTTTATGCCTGTGCAACAGCAGAGACGAAAAAGGCGCCCGCAGGCGCCTTTGTTACGTTACTCGAGCCGGATACGCTGGCATCACTGGTCGATTTCATCCAGATAGTCGTCCAGATTGCTGTCGTCTTGCTTCTCCTGCTGCTCTTGCTTGAGCTCGGTCTGACGACCGGTCACCTTGTTCTGGTTGTACTGCAGATAGAAGTCCTTGGTCAGGGCGTAAGGATCGAGCGCGTTGTCGATGATCCGCTCCTGATCGATCAGCTTGGAACGGGTACCCAGACCATCCAGCGCCCAGTGCACCACCTTCAACGGGAAAGTCAGCAAGGCATAAGGGAAATACAAGGTATCCACAGTATCCCCCACCAGCTTGCGGGTGGTGGTCGGGCCGTAGACCGGCACCATCAGGTAGGCGCCATCGCCGATATCGGCGCGGCCCAGCACGGTATTGAGCTCCAGCTTGTTGCGCGCCAGACCGGCATGCTTGGCCACATCGAAGATACCCAGCAGACCCACTGTGGTGTTGAGGGTGAAGCGACCCAGGTTGGTGCCCGCCCCCTTCAAATCGCCGGTGATGAGATGGTTGACCATGCTGCTCGGCTCGTTGAAGTTTTCCACCAGGTTTTCGATGCCGTCCTTCATTCCCTGCGGGATATAGCGGGCGTAGCCATGCACCACTGGACGGGCCACATAGGGCTCCAGCACATCGTAGTTGACGGCCCACATGGCCCGGTTGGCGCCCTGGAACGGGTCACGACCATCGCTGGCCGTGCTGGTCGCACCGGGCCGGCTCGGCGTCTCCTTGAGGTCAAGGCTCTCGGGCCCCTGCTTGGGCGGGCCGCCAGCACAGCCGCCCAGCAACAAGGCCACCATCAATGCCCCTACACGCACATACATATGGAAGTCCTAGCTTTTTATTGTGATTAATCTGAATTATAGGCAGCCCGGCCCCATCGAGGGGCCGGGCCAAAGGCGTATTAGAGGGCGTGATCGATGCGGATGTCAATCGGCGCTGAAGGAATCGAACCGGTAGCAACCGGAACGGAGACGCCTTCAAACGCCCCTTCCTTGTTCATGACGTTGCCGCCACGGGAGAGGCGCGCCTTGAACTGCAGCTCGGGGTAGGCAGCCAGCTTGTTGCCTTCCATCATGGCGTCACCGTCACCCAGCGACAGGGTCAGCGGGAAGTGCGGCCCCGGGATACGCTTGACCGCGATGGGCATGGGCGGTCCGTTGGGGATCACCGCAAACACGAACAGATGGGCATCTTCCGGCAGTGCAATGCCATCGGCCAGCGTCACCTTGAGCGGGAACTCGCCAGCCTTCACCTCCAGCACCTGGTCAGAGGCCGCGTTCTGCCCGCTCGCCTCAGCCGGCACGGCCGCACTGGCCATGCCGCGCTTCTTCAACTGCTGCTCGGCATAGTCGATGGAGCGCTCCACCATGGTGTAACGGGTCGAGCCCTTCTCCATCAGCGGCAGCATCTCGCGCCAGCGTTGCAGAGCGGTCTTGAAGTCCTCTTTTTGCAGCGCCATGAAGGCGTAGACGGAGCGCGCCTCGATATTGGCCGGATCCTGGGCAATGGCCACCCGCAGCAGCTGATCGGCCTGCGCGTCATCCCCTGTCATCATCAGCGCCTGGGCGTAGGGCACCGCCACCATCGCCTTCTGCGGGGCCAGTCCGTAGGCCCGCTCCAGCGCCTCGCGGGCCATCTCGGGATCATTGCCATCCAGTGACAGCCGACCCAGCAGCAGCCAGCCGCGATAATCGTTCGGCTCGTCCTTCAGGCGGGTACGCAGGGCCAGAGTGAAGTCCAGCAGATCCTGCTCGGTCACCTCGGCATTGCGCTCCACCAGGATGCGGTTGCTGAGCTCACCGAGCCGGCTGTTGGCATCTTGCCAGCGGCTGACCTCCTGCCAGGAGCCGAGCTTGTAGTAGAGCCCCAGGCTCACCACCAGCAGCACCAGCACACCCGGGATCCAGATCATGCTCTTGCCGCCGCGGGCGGTCTGCTCCACGTCGGGGATGTCGTCCAGCAGGCTGCGTTGCAGCTCGATCAGGGAGTCCTGTTCTTCCGCCAGCACCCCTTGCTCGCGCTCTTCCCCGATCTCCAGCAGACGCTGGCGATAGAGCTGTTTGTTGAGGGCCGAGCGGCTGATGCTCTGCTTGCCCTCACCCCGCCACAACGGCAGCACCAGTGCCAGACTCACCAGCACCAGCAGGGCCGCGATCACTATCCAAAATGCGGTCATTGTTTCTCTTCCTCTTTGAGCAGGGCAGCCAGACGACGCTGCTCCTCCGCGCTCAGGGCGCTATCCGCCGGCGTGGCAGCCGCGGGACGACGGCGACTGCGCACCACCACCATGACGACACCGATGACGATCACCAGCAGGGGCCCGAGCCAGAGGATCAGGGTCGACGCCATCAGCGGCGGGTTGTACAGGATGAAGTTGCCGTAGCGGGCGACCATGTAATCCACCACTTCCTGCTTGTCCTTGCCCTCGCGCACCATCTGGTAGGTCTTGTCCCGCAAGTCCTTGGCCAGGCCCGCGTTGGAGTCGGCGATATCCTGGTTCTGGCACTTGGGACAGCGCAGCTCCTTGGTCAGCTCGCGAAAGGTCTGCTCCTGGGCGTCGCTGTCGAAGGTGTAGACATCGATGGCGGCCAGCGCCTGGCCCGCCCCGCCCAGTCCTGCCAGCAGCAGCAGGGACGCAATAAACATTCTCATCAGGCTCTCCCTCACTTCATGGCGTCATAGATGGGTTTGAGGGTGCTGGCCCACACCTCGGGGTTGACGTCCCCCACGTGGCGATAGCGAATGATGCCCTGACTGTCGATGAAGAAGGTCTCCGGCGCGCCGTAGACCCCCAGATCCAGCCCCAACATGCCGTCGGGATCATAAAGATTGATCTGGTAGGGATTGCCGAGCTCCGCCAGCCAGTTGATGGCCTTGGCCCGCTCATCCTTGTAGTTCATGCCGACGATGTAGATCCCCTGCCCCGCCAGCTGCTTGAGGTAGGTGTGCTCCCCATAGCAGGTCGGGCACCAGGTGGCCCAGACGTTGAGCAGCATGGGGCGCCCCTTGAGGATGCTCCTGTCATGCTGCTTATTGAGGTCGTAGATGTCCTGCAGGGTGAACACGGGCACTTCCTTGCCCACCATCACGGACTCGAGCTTGGTGGGATCGGAGTAGAGCCCCTTGAACAGAAACACGGCCCCCAGCAAAAACACGATGAAGGGGATCAGAAACAACCAGGTCTTCTTGCTCATGCCTTGGCCTCCTCGTCACGACGACCGAAACGGTAGCGCTTGTCCAGCATCGCCAGCACGCCGCCGATGGCCATGAAGACGCCGCCGAACCAGATCCAGCGCACGAAGGGTTTGTAGTAGATCCGCACCGCCCAGGCGCCGCTGTCGAGCTGCTCGCCGAGCGCCGCGTAGAGATCCCGGGTGAAGCCGGCATCGATGGCCGCCTCGGTCATCGGCATCCGGGTCACCTTGTACATGCGTTTCTCCGGCTTGAGCAGGGCGACCTGCTTGCCGTCCTTGTGCACTTCCAGCACGCCCTTGAAGCCGTCGTAGTTGGGGCCGTTCTTCTCCTTGATACCGGTGAAGACAAACTCGTAGTCGGCAAACTGGACCCGATCGCCGGCCTGCATCCGCAGATCCTTCTCGATGCTGTAGTTCTGGGTACAGGCGATGCCGATGATACTCACCGCAAGGCCCACGTGACCCAGGATCATCGCCCAGTGGCTGTTGCCAAGCCGGCGCACGCCGACGGCGAAGCTGTGCTTGTGGGTGGCACGCACCCAGGTCTCCTGCACGCTGGTCACTATGATCCAGGCACCAAGCCCGATACCGAGCGCAGCCCAGGGCTTGAACTCCTCGGCCAGCAGCAGCGGCAGCAAAATGGCGGCTGCCAGGCTCAATACCAGCGCCAGCACCACCTTGCCCTTGAGCTCGCCCAGCTCCTGGCGACGCCAGCGAAACAGCGGACCGACCCCCAGCAACAGGGCGAACGGAATGATCAGCCAGCTGTAGATGTGGTTGAAGAAGGGAGTACCGATGGAGATGCTACCCAGCCCCAGCTCCTTGTGTACCAGCGGCAGCAGGGTGCCAAGCAGCACGGTCAGCAGACCCGCCACCAGCATGATGTTGTTGCACAGCAGCAGGGTCTCGCGGCTCCACAACTCGTGCTTGCCGTGGCTTCTCACCTGGGAGCCCTTGAAGGCAAACAGCAGCAAGGATGAACCGATTACCGCCAACAGGAAGCCCAGAATGAACAGGCCGCGGGTCGGGTCGGAGGCAAACGCATGCACCGACACCAGCACGCCGGAGCGCACCAGGAAGGTACCCAGCAGGCTCAGAGAGAAGGCGGAGAGCGCCAGCAGCACGGTCCAGGCCTTGAAGGTGGCGCGTTTTTCACTCACCGCCAGCGAGTGCAGCAGGGCGGTACCCGCCAGCCAGGGCATGAAGGAGGCGTTTTCTACCGGATCCCAGAACCACCAGCCGCCCCAGCCGAGCTCGTAATAGGCCCACCAGGAGCCCAGCACGATACCCAGGGTGAGGAAGACCCAGGCCGCCATGGTCCAGGGACGCGACCAGCGCGCCCAGGTGGCATCGAGCCGGCCAGTCATCAAGGACGCGATGGCGAAGGCAAAGGCCACCGAGAAGCCCACATAGCCCATGTAGAGCATCGGCGGGTGGAAGATGAGACCCGGGTCCTGCAACAGCGGGTTGAGGTCGCGCCCATCCACCGGAAAGTAGGGCAAGGTGCGGATGAAGGGGTCGGAGGTAAACAGCACGAAGGCGGTAAAACCGACCGAGATGAGGCCGAGTACGCCGAGCACCCGCGCCACCGCGTCGAGCGGCAGGCGACGGCTGAACATGGCGACGGCCGCAGTCCAGCCCCCCAGGGTCAGCACCCACAGCAGCAGGGAACCCTCGTGGGCGCCCCACACCGCGGAGATGCGATAGGCCAGCGGCAGCAGGCTGTTAGAGTTGGTGGCCACGTACTGCACGGTAAAATCGTTGTCGATAAAGGCCCAGGTCAGGCACAGGAACGACAGCAACAGCAGCAGGAACTGGGCATAGGCCAGCGGACGGGCCGCCGACATCATGCCAAGGCGCCCCCATTTGGCCCCGAGCAGCGGATAGCTGCCTAGCAGCAGGGCGGTGGCGAAGGCCAGGATCAGTGAAAACTGTCCCAATTCAGGGATCATGGCTGAACTCCTTTCAAATGAGCCGCAGCACGAACCTGTAAACCGGCTTGAAAAGGTGAAAACGGTGCGAATGCTGCCGGGATCATTGCTTGCTCCCCTTCAGCTGCGCCTCGGTATATTCCGGCTTGAAGTGCATGCCGTTGGTGGCATCGGCCACTTCTGGCGGCATGTAGTTCTCATCGTGCTTGGCCAGCACCTCGAAGGCGGCGACCGTGGTGGCATCCTTGAGGGTACCCTGGGCGACGATGCCCTGCCCTTCGCGGAACAGATCCGGCAGGATACCGTCAAACTCGACGGTCACCAGATGCCCGCCGTTGTCCACCAGCTTGAAGGCCACCTTGAGGCTCTGGGGATCCCGCTGTACCGAACCCGGGACCACCAGACCGCCGATGCGCAGGCGCTGTCCCTCTTCCGGCTTGATCTTGTCCGGGCCCTTGCCCTCCACCAGCTCGCTCGGGGTATAGAAGAGATCAATGTTCTGGCTGAGGGCATAGAGCACCAGGCCGATCACCGCGGCAAGCCCGGCACTGATCGCCAGGATGATGGTGAGGCGTTTCTTGCGTCTCGGGTTCATAGGGTGTTCTCCATCTGCTGGGCCGCCTTGCGGCGGGCCTCGCGCGCCTGCTTGTTGCGCAGTTCACCGAGCAGGGCACGGGTTTTCATACGGGTGGAAATGACGATGCCGACCAGGCAGAGCAGGGTCAGACCGAAAGAGAGCCAGACGTAGAAGGCGTAACCGCCCATCGCCAGAAAGTCACTGAATGAGGCAAAGTGCATGCTTACTTCTCCTGCTCGGCTATCTCTTTGACCCAGGGGCGGTGCCACTCCCGCATCAAGAGCTCGTTTCGAAAACGCATCAGGGAGAGGGCCCCGAGGAAGGCGGCAAAGGCCAGGATCATGATGAGCAGCGGCCACAGCATCTCGGGGGAGATGGAGGGCTTGTCAAACTTGGTGATGCTGGCGCCCTGGTGCAGGGTGTTCCACCACTCCACCGAGTAGTGGATGATCGGCAGGTTGATCACCCCCACCAGCGCCAGGATGCCAGCAGCGCGACCGGCCAGCACCTTGTCGCTGAAGGCGTTGTAGAGGGCGATGACGCCGAGGTAGAGGAACAGCAGGATCAGCTCGGAGGTGAGTCGCGCATCCCACACCCACCAGGTGCCCCACATGGGTTTGCCCCAGGCGGCGCCGGTAAACAGTGCGATGAAGGTGAACACGGCGCCGACCGGCGCGACCGCGGCCACCGTCATGTCCGCCATCCGCAACTGCCACACCAGACCGATGAAGGCGGCTACCGCCATGGTGGAGTAGGCCCCCATGGAGAGGATCGCGGCCGGAACATGGATGTAGATGATCCGGAAGGAGTCGCCCTGCTGATAATCCGCAGGTGCAAAGGCCAGCCCCCAGAGGGTGCCGATGATGAATGCCAGCAGGCTTGTCACGGCAAACCAGGGCAGCAGGGTCCCTGCCAGCTGGTACGCGCGCTCGGGTTTAGCGTAAGGGTGCAACCATTTCCACATAGCTCACAAAACCTTTCTGTTATTAATATCGTGGCGAGGCCTACCATACCCACTGCCGGAAAACATCACATCCCCCGAAAGCAATAAGCAGCCATCCTCTTGATCTATCTCAATTATATTTTTTATAACGGCCCTTCCATGGCCACTTTTTCAGACGCTTTCGTCAATTCACGCTGACTCGCAGCGCCGCCGAGACCGCCAGCGGGGTCAGGGTCAACGCACCGGCCAGCATGGCCCCCAGAATCGCCAGCTGCCCCGAATAGGGCAGCCCCATCCCCGCTGCATCGATGGCAGAGGTGGCAAAAATCAGTACCGGAATATAGAGCGGCAGGATCAGCAGGCTGAGCAGTACCCCCCCCTTGCGCAAGCCGACCGTCAGGGCGACGCCGACCGCCCCGAGCAGGCTCAGCACGGGTGTCCCCAGCGCCAGGGTGGCGACCACCGCCAGATAGGTGTTCATGTCCAGCGACAGCAAAATGGCGAGCAGCGGGGAGATGAGCAGCAGTGGCAGGCCGGTCAGCAACCAGTGAGCGATCACTTTGGCCAGCGCCAGCAAGCCCAGCGGATGGGGCATCAGCATCATCTGCTCCAGCGCACCGTCGCCGAAGTCGTCGCGAAACAGCCGCTCCAGCGACAGCATGGCCGCCAGCAGGGCGGCCACCCAGATGATACCGGGAGCAATGCGGGCCAGCAGCTTGGGCTCAGGGCCGATCCCTAACGGAAACAGGGTGATGACGATGAGGAAAAACCAGAGCGGGTTGAGGATGTCGGAGCGCTGGCGCAGGGCCATCAACAACTCGCGGTGGATCAGGTGCATTACGGCGCGCAACATCAGAACTACTCCTGCAGCAAGGGCGTGAGAGAGAGGGTCTTCAACCGTCCCTGCATCAGGGTCATGTCCTGATGGGTGGTGAGGATCACCATGCCCCCTCGTTCGGCGTGGGTCAGGAACAGCCGCTCCAGCACCTTCACCCCCTGCTTGTCGATGGCGGTGAACGGCTCATCCAGGATCCAGAGCGCCGGCTTGTCACTGAGCCACAGGCGAGCCAACGCGACACGGCGCTGCTGGCCGGCGGAGAGCTGACCGGTGGGGTTTTCTTCAAACCCGGCCAGACCGACCTGGGCCAGTACCCGCCACAGATCCACGCTGGTATCGGCCGCATGGTGCAGTTTCTGGTAAAAGGCGAGGTTTTCGAGCGGTGTCAGGGCAGCCTTGACGCCAGGCTGGTGACCGAGATAGAGCAGATTGGCGTGATATTCATCGCGGCAACTGCGGATATTTTCACCATTCCAGCACACTTCACCGGCAAAGGGTTGAGACAAGCCGGTCAGCAAGCGCAGCAGGCTGGTCTTCCCTACCCCGTTGGGGCCTTCAATTTGCACCAGATCACCGGGAGCCACCGCAAAGGAGAGATGTTCAAACAGAGTGCGATCTTCACGCACGCAGCTCAGATTGTGAATTTGAAGCAGCATGAGGATGTAATCAGTGAAAAGAAGCGGCCTGCATATTAACACAGTATCGGGAAGCGTCTTTTCAAAGATGCCAATTATCAGCAGGATTTGTGGGGGAGATCCCGCCTTGAAGAGAGGGGAGGAAAATCAGGAAGGCGGATGCCTTCCCGAACATTCATGAGCGGCCTTTTCGCAATGAAATCAACAATTCAGCCTCGGCCTTAGGCAATTCACATTCATTCATGACCTCATCGAGGTCGGCACCGAGTTCCACCATCTTGGCGGCGCGGCTGTACAGGCGACGTTCCGGATCCTGCAGGGTCAGCTCCTGCTGGCGATCGTTGATCTGCTGCATGGCCCCTTCGACGGACTGCAGACGCTGGCCCATGCCGATGGCCCCGGTATGCAGCTCCATCATCTGCTTGCGCAGGCTCTCGAGCTGCCCTTGCAGCGTCTCCACCCTGGCCTCGGACTCTCGCTGGCCACGTCGGCTGCCAATTACCCCATACAGGGCCAGCACCAACGCCAGCAAGGACAACCCCAAGGCGGCAATTTCAATCATCAACACATTATCTTCCTATCAGAGGGAACCGATATCTTCCCACTCTTCATCGGAGAGCAGCTTGTTCAGATCGACCAGGATCAACAGTTGACCATCGCGGTTGCTGACACCCTGAATGAACTTGGCACTCTCTTCGGTACCCACCGCCGGGGCCGCGTCGATCTCGGAGGAGCGCAGATAAACCACCTCGGCCACGCTGTCGACCATGATGCCGATCACCTGCTTCTCCGCCTCGATGATGACGATACGCGAGTTCTCACTCACATCGCCGGAGGGCAGGCCGAAACGGGAACGGGTATCGATTACGGTCACCACGTTGCCGCGCAGGTTGATGATGCCCAGTACATACTCGGGTGCACCGGGCACAGGGGCGATCTCGGTGTAGCGCAGCACCTCCTGCACCTGCATCACGTTGATGCCGTAGGTTTCATTTTCCAGCTGGAAGGTGACCCATTGCAGCACTTCATCTTCAGCCAGATTCTGTGCAATATTGCGCTTTTCTGTCATGTTTTTATTCCTTTTATGAAAACGTCTACTGGTAAAACTAGCAATAAAACAGCCCGAGTGCAGAAGTTATCAGCGACCTTCTATGTTGACCCCGCGCTCCAGCAACAGGAGCAATTCCTTCACATGCAGCAGGGCACACATCTTCTCCTTGACCATGCCCGCCAGCCAGGGGCGTTTGCCCTCCTGATGGCGCCATTTGACCTGGTCACGATGCAATAACTCCGTTCCCTTCAGATGATGGCAGGCAAGTCCCCAAGGAGATTCACCCAGCATGATCAAATACTTGTAATCAGGCACTTCCAGATGCTGGCCGGGCATGACCCACTGCGCCGTGTCCACCACGTTCATCTTCTGTTCGCGGGAAGTCATGATCCCCTTGTACCAGCCTGGCTGACCAAACAGGGTGTTCACTTCTCCCAGTTGATGAATGCCGCCAAGCTCGGTCAACGGCACCGCAAAGGTGACACCGGCGACCTCAAAGAACAGCGCCTGAAACTCCTTGCCGGTATCGATATTCTCCCAGGTGGAGGGTGCAACCTCCTCCTGTGGCGCCAGCGCAACATCGGTCTCCGTCACCACCAGCGTGGCAGGATCCGCAGCTACAGGCTCGGGCATCACTTCGGGCCAGACTGGCTCGACGGGCAGCAGGGCATCTTCTGCCTCAATCTGGAGCGGCTCGCTGACGACCTCTTCATGGCTCAGCGCGTCGATTTCAAACTGCACCTGACCGACCTGAGCCAGCAATTCACTCAACTGCTCCAGCCGTTGATCCGCTTCCAGATAGGGTTGCGCCACCTTATCGGCAACCGGCTGGGGCTGACGCTGCAACTGGATGACGGGGGCAGAGTCAGGCTCGTCGGACGAATCCAGCAACAGCGCATCATCCAGCAACAGGGAGTGGAAGTAATCATCCATGGCCCGAACTTGGGTGGTATCTCTCATGATGTCACCTCATGAGCACGCTGACGCTCTTGCGCATCAAGATAGTTGAGCAGGGTCTCATAGGCATAGGTGCCACGGCTGCTCGGCGAATAGATGGAGGGGGGAATGTGAAGCAAACTGGCATCCCGGAATTTGGTATCTATGGGTATGACGGCATTCCATACCGCATTGCCGTGCTGCTCCTTGATGGACTGCAGTGTCATCAATGAGGCACGGGTTCGCTTGTCAAACATGGTGGGAATGACGGTATAACGGAACTTCTCCCGTTTGGAGCGCTGCATGATTTCAAACGTCTTCATCATCCGCTCCAGCCCTTTAAGCGCCAGAAACTCGGTCTGCACCGGCACCAGGATCCGGTCACACGCCGCCAGCGCATTGACCATCATGACCCCCAAGACAGGCGGGCAGTCGATCAACACATAATCGTACTGATCCTGAATACGCAGCAGTGCTCGCTTGAGCACCAGCCCCATCCCTTCCCGATTGCCCATCACCCGATCCAGGGTCGCCAGGGTGATTGATGCGGGCAGCAGATGAATGTTGTCAAACTTGGTGCGCAGCGTCAGTTTATTGACGAGTTCTGCCGTTGGTTTGACCGCCTGAAACAGCTCATAAAGAGTGCCATCCAGCCGGTCGGAATCAAAATCGAGATAAGAGGTCAGGGAGGCATGAGGGTCGGTGTCAATCAACAGCACCCGCTGACCGCGCTGGGCCAGAATACCGGCCAGCGAGACCACTGTGGTGGTTTTACCGACCCCACCCTTTTGGTTGGCAACCGTCCAAACAATCACTGTATCAATCCTGCCTCGTTGTTATGCGTATGCCACCACCTGGCAGCGTGATCACCTTGACCTCTCCTGCCTCAACCGCCTGTTGCACTGCCGGCACTGGTGTCTCCGTTACAGGCTGCACCGAGGGAGTTGATACCGGTACGGGTGGCACCCAGGCAAACTTGGAAATAGCGACCACCACCTTGCGATTCTGTAAACGCCCCTGCTCGGTACTGTTGTCCGTGAAGGGAGAAAACTCCCCGTAAGCTTCATAGGCCAACCGCTGCGGCGCTATCCCTTTGGCGATGAGTGCGGTGAGTACGGCTTCCGCCCTTGCCGCAGACAACGTCCAGTTAGAACGAAAAATTTCATTATTTATCTGCTGGTTATCGGTATAACCGCGCACTCTTACATAGTTATCGACCTGCTTCAGAATACTTGAAAGAGTATTTAGCACGGGATCGGCATTGGTACTCATGAAGGCGCTGCCACTGCCGAACAACAGACCTGAGCTCAACTCGACCGTCAACCAGTTGTCATTGAGCGTCAACTTGACTACCCCGGCATCGACCAGAGAACCCATGCTCTCCTGCAATTGCGTATCGATCTTTGCAAGAGTCATACCATCTTGCGCGATGGGAACACCTGAGATGGGAGCCAAAGAGGGTGAGCGGGCTGTGGCGCTCTCCAGAACCGAGGAGGCGGCAGACACCTCGTTGTTCAACAACGACTTTCCCTGCCCTTCCAGCAAACCGTCGCTGCGTGGCTGCATGACGTTGAATGCCTGGGTCATACCATCGATGACCGCGCGATACTTGTCCTTGTTGACCAGCGCCACCGAATAGAGCACCACGAACAGGGCGAAGATCAGCGTCATATAATCGGCGTAGGAAACCAGCCAGCGGTCGAGATGTTCCCGGCCTTGCAGATGCAAACGGTAGCGCTTGCGCATGGCTATTCTCCCTTCAGATAAGCCTTCAACCGCCGTTCAACCTGAGGACCATTTTCGCCGTGGGCGATTGCCATCAAGCCTTCCAGCGTCATCTCCTGAAACAGGGCGTAATGATAGTGAAAAGCCCGCAACCGGTTGGCAATCGGCAGGTATAGCAGGTTGGCAAAGCCAACCCCGTAAATAGTGGCGACAAACGCAACGGCGATACCAGCACCCAGCGAGGCGGGTTCTTCCAGATGAAACATGGCCTGGATAAGTCCAATCACTGCGCCAATGATACCTATGGTCGGACTATAGCCTCCCATGGCTTCAAAGACTCTGGCGGAGTGTTCGTTTCGCTCCTGCTCGATGTCGATATCCGCTTCCAGCAACATGCGAATATCATCTATCGACACCCCGTCCACTATCATGGTGAGCCCCTGCCGGGTAAATTCGTCGCTCTCCTGATCAGCCTGGTTCTCCAGCGCCAGCAGCCCTTGCTGACGTGCAAACACGGCCCAGGCTTGCAGTCGTTCAGCTTGTGCGACCAGATCCCAGGCGGGAGGTAACAGCATCCAACGGGTCTGTCTTATCGCTTCCAGTAGAAACTTGCGTGGCGTCTGCAAAATGACAGCCCCCCAGGTTCCTCCTACAACGATGACGAAGGCAGGCCCGTCAAGCAGGGTGAGCAGGTTGCCGCCATGCCATAACTGGGCAATGGCGATGGCTCCCAGTGCCAGGATCAGGCCAAACATGCCCATCGTTAGCGGCCCAGCTCAACCAGGATTCGTTGTGCAACCCGATCCAGCGGCAGTGATTCCGTGGCGATGCCGGCTTTGGCAACCGCTTGCGGCATGCCATATACCACGCAGGAGGCTTCATCTTGTGCCCAGATGGTAGAGCCCTGCTCCTTGAGCAGACGCGCACCATCCCGACCATCCGCCCCCATCCCGGTCAACACGATGGCGAGCACCTTGTCGGCATAGGTTTTGGCGGCAGAGGCAAAGGTGATGTCGACGCACGGCTTGTAATTCACCTTGTCATTGCCATCGACAATCCGGATACGGGCACCAGCACCACGCCCTTCCAGCAGCATCTGCTTGCCGCCCGGAGCCAGGTAAGCATGGCCAGGTTTGAGCACATCGCCATCTTCCGCTTCCTTGACTCCGATCTGGCACAGACCATTGAGTCGAGCGGCAAACGCGGCGGTAAAGGTTGCCGGCATATGCTGGATCAACAAGATGGGATGAGGGAAATCACCGGGTAATTTGGTCAACACGTTCTGCAGCGCAACCGGGCCACCCGTCGAGGTACCGATGGCCACCAGCTGATAACTCTTGCCACTGCGTTTGAAGGCAGCTGCAGGCATGGCTCGCGGCGGCTCGGCCTGACGCTCTGCTGGCCGGGCGATTGGGCTGCCCAGCGGGGAACGGGCGGCGGGCTCAGGCGCTTTGGGACGAGCAGGTGCCGCCATCAGGAAACGCTTGCGAGAAATCTCCTTGACTCGCTGCTGCAACAGGCGAACGGCTTCATCCTTGTCACGGGCGATATCTTCAAATTTCTTGGGCAGGAAATCGAGCGCCCCGGCATCCAGCGCATCCAGCGTCGCCTTGGCCCCCTCATGAGTCAAAGAGGAGAACATCAGGATCGGAGTCGGACACTTGGCCATGATCTCGCGTACGGCACTGATGCCATCCATCACGGGCATCTCGATGTCCATGGTGATCACATCCGGGCGCAGCTGGATCGCCTTGTCCACGGCCTCACGTCCATTTTGAGCCGTATCGATCACCGTCAGCATGGGATCCTGAGTGATGATCTCGCTGACCCGACGACGGAAGAAGCTCGAATCGTCGACCACTAATACCTTGACTGCCATTGTTATTTTTCTAACTCCTTGGGCCTGGGCTATCAATGTCTACGGGCATACGCCTTGAGCAGACTCGGCACATCCAGAATGAGTGCAATACCGCCATCGCTGGTGATGGTGGCTCCCGCCATGCCTGGGGTACCTTGCAACAGGCTGTCCAGCGGCTTGATCACCACTTCTTCCTGGCCAATCAGGTTATCCACGACAAAACCGATCTGCTGCGTGCCAATCTGCACGATGACCACATGACCCGTATCCTGCCGTGACTTCTTGTGCTTGCCCCTGACCAGCCAGTTGTACAGATAGAAGAGCGGGATGGCTTTTTCGCGCACTATGATGGTGAGCTGTCCATCCACCATGTTGGCCTTCTTGAGATCCAGGTGGAAAATTTCGTTCACGCAGCCCAGCGGTAGCGCGAAGGTCTGCTCACCCACTTCCACCATCAGGGTCGGCAGAATGGCAAGGGTCAGCGGCACCTTGATTTCAAGACGGGTGCCCTTGCCCCAGGTCGAATCGATATGCACCGAGCCATTCAGGCTGACGATACTGGTCTTCACCACGTCCATCCCGACACCACGGCCGGAGATATCCGAGATCTCGGACTTGGTAGAAAAACCGGGGGCGAAGATCAGGTTGTAGGCATCGTTGTCACTCATCCGAGCCGCCGTGTCGGCATCCAGCACACCACGGCTGATGGCGATGGACTTGAGCTTTTCGGGATCCATACCAGCACCATCATCTTCGATGCACAGCAAGATATGATCGCCCTGCTGGGAAGCGCTCAGGGTAATGGTGCCCTGCCGTGGTTTGCCTGCTTTCTCACGGACATCTGGCATTTCAACCCCATGGTCACAAGAGTTGCGCACCAGGTGAACCAGCGGGTCAGCCAGCGCTTCAACCAGGTTCTTGTCCAGATCCGTCTCTTCCCCGACCATGACCAGCTCAATTTCTTTCTTGAGGGTACGAGCCAAATCACGAACAACGCGCGGGAAGCGACCAAACACTTTCTTGATGGGCTGCATGCGGGTTTTCATCACCGCACCCTGCAGATCTGCCGTCACTACATCCAGGTTGGCAACCGCTTTTGACATGTCTTCATCGTTGCTGGCAATACCAAGGCTGACCAGACGGTTGCGCACCAATACCAGCTCACCCACCATGTTCATGATGACGTCCAGCGTCTTGGTATCCACCCGAACGGTGGTATCGCTTTGCACTGCGTTGTCTGCAGGAGCGGGGGCCGGTTGCTTGGCTGGCGCAGGGGCTGGTGCCGGTTTTGCCGGGGCCGCAGCCGGTTTGGCGGCAACGGGGGCTGGGGCAGGCTTGGCTGCCGAAGCTGGCGTGGCGGCAGCGGGGGCTACCGAAGCTGGCGTGGCGGCAGCGGGGGCTACCGCGGCCTGCACAGGCGCGGCTGGCGGCGGCGTAATACTGGTTTGCGGCCCTTGGCCACGACCGTGCAGTTCATCCAGCAGACGCTCGAATTCATCGTCATCGATCAGTTCGTCAACTTCTTTTTGCACTGATTTCAATGGATTGCTTTCAGGTGCTCCGCCATGTTGACCCTGACCATGCAATTGATCAAGCAGGGCCTCGAACTCATCGTCGGTAATATCTCCTGAGCTTGCCACCACAGGGCTGGCGGCTGCAGTTGGTGCGCCTCCCACCCCATGCAATTCATCGAGCAGGCGTTCGAACTCATCGGCGGAGATCTCGTCGATGGATCCCCCACCGCTGACGACGGAAGAAGCGGGGACGGGATCGGCGACAGGTTCCGGGATGACTGCGGCCACCTCGACCACCTCTTCAACGGCAGGAGCCATCTCCTCGGACGCCACATTGCCACCCGCAGAAGCGGTCAACAGCTGCTCTTCCCCTTCAGGCTTGCAGAGCTCATGCAGGTCGTGCAGGATTTCAGCGGAAGCCGGGCTTGGCGGTTCGCGATTCTGCACCTGGGCAAACATCACATTGATGGCATCCAGCGCCTGCAAAATGACATCCATCAACTCGGCGGTAACGGTCCGCTTGCCATTGCGCAAGATATCGAACACGTTCTCGGCACCGTGACAAACATCCACCAACTCGGTCAGCGAGAGAAAACCGGCACCGCCTTTGACGGTATGGAAGCCGCGAAATATGGCATTCAACAGATTCTTGTCATCGGGTCGCTTTTCCAAGTCGACCAGTTGTTCAGACAACTGTTCCAATATTTCGGATGCTTCGACCAAAAAGTCTTGCAGTATGTCTTCATCAACTTCGAAGGCCATGCGTCACTCCATTAAAATCCCAGGCTAGACAGCAGATCGTCCACATCATCCTGACCATTGACCACATCGGAACGAGTCTCAGGGTTCATGATGGGGCCTTCAGCTTCAATCCCGCTTACAGGAAGGCTGCGAGAAGAGTGCTCAGCAGATGCCTCACCAAACATAGTCAGCATTTCTATTAATTTAGTTTCAACTTCCTGAACCAACTTGATGACTTTGCGGATCATCTGGCCGGTCAAATCCTGAAAATCTTGCGCCATCAGGATTTCTGTCAGCAGTTGCCGTAATTTATCGGCATCAGATTCAGAAGCCTTAATGAAATCATCCAGTTGGTGACACAAAGACTTGAACTGACCAACACTCATCTCTCTGCTCATCAGGGCATTCCAGTTGGGCAGAACAAGCTGAATATTGTCATTGAGCCGATCGGCAATCGGTAGACTGGCTTCCACGGCATCCATGGTGCGATTAGCAGCTTTGTCCGTCATGTCGATGACATAACTGAGTCGCTCCCGCGCATCGGGGATTTCGTGAGTGGCCAGATCGGGGATCCGGGGATCTAGCCGAAAATCTTGTAGGGAATCATGCAGTTGTCGGGTCAACTGACCCACTTTGTCAAACAGGGCCGCCGCATTGGGAGCACACGCATCGGCGATGAGAGTGTCGGCCTGTTCAAATTCACCTTGCTCAAGATGGGCAACAAGCATCCTTGCCTGATCGAGCGAAATCATTGCACTCGTTTTGGCCTTCATCCCTGCTGCTCCTTAGCCGATTCGTTCAAAGATTTTGTCGAGTTTCTCTTTGAGCGTTGCAGCAGTGAAAGGCTTGACGATATAGCCATTGACGCCGGCCTGGGCAGCTTCAATGATCTGCTCGCGTTTCGCTTCGGCAGTCACCATCAGCACCGGCAGGTGTTTGAGCTTGTCATCGACGCGAATAGCCTTGAGCAGGTCGATGCCTTGCATGCCCGGCATGTTCCAGTCGGTCACGACAAATTGAAAATCACCATTTTTCAACATTGGCAAGGCCGTGTTGCCATCGTCTGCTTCGTGGGTGTTGTTGAATCCCAAGTCACGCAGCAAGTTCTTGATAATCCGGCGCATCGTTGAAAAATCGTCAACAATGAGGATTTTCATGTTCTTGTCCAAAATTCCCTCCTAAATAGCCGCCAGAGCGGCTCACTTACATGATGCAGATCGCAGGTTTTGTTTTGCGGATTATGCCTTAGAGTTTTGTTTCAGTGTAGCCAGTACAAACACTTATACATGCCAATCTCTTAAACGCGCGCGTAATCTGTGCATCGCCTGACTGTGTATCTGGCTCACGCGAGACTCGCTGACGTTCAATACCTCGCCTATTTCACGCAAGTTCAGTTCTTCATCGTAGTAAAGGGAGAGCACCAGCGCTTCCCGCTCCGGCAGGCGACCGATGTGTTCGGCCAACGCCCCTTGAAAACGCTCGGCGGCCAGTTCATCAAACCCGTTGCTGCCCGGCTCGTCATCGGGATGACCGATGACATCCTCGCTGACGCCAAGATCTTCGATGCCGATGATCTTGCCGCAGGAGACATCCTGCAGCATGGCGTGATACTCACCAAGGCTGACTCCCATCTGGGCGGCTACCTCGCTATCACGGGCATCACGGCCATGGGCTTGTTCAACATTTTCGATGGCTTCGGCGATGGTGCGGCTGTTGCGGTGCACCGAACGCGGCACCCAGTCACCCCGTCGGATCTCGTCGAGCATGGAACCGCGGATGCGGATCCCGGCGTAGGTTTCAAAGCTCGCCCCCTTGCTGCCGTCAAAATTGCGGGAGGCTTCGAGCAATCCAATCATACCTGCCTGGATCAGGTCATCCAGCAAGACACTGCTTGGCAGGCGAGCCAACAAATGCTGGGCGATCCGTTTCACCAGCGGAGCATGACGCTCGACCAGCACATAGGAATCCTGATGACGCAAGTACGCTTGGGCTTTATTCACGGGAACCTTCCTGTGCTATGACCGGCTTTTGCAGCAAATTTTCCAGGAAAAATTCGAGATGACCGCCGGGTTGGTTAGGAATGGGCCAGCTTGCCGCCTTGTTGGCCAGCGCTCTGAACGCCAGCGCAGCCGGGGACTTGGGGAAGGCTTCGACAATCAGCTTCTGCTTGCGCACGGCGGCTCGCAGATTGGTGTCATAGGGGACGCAGGCAACCAGCTCCAGCGAGGTATCCAGGAAACGGTCAGTGACCCGGGTCAGCTTGGCATAGAGTTCCTGCCCTTCACGTAAGGATCGGACCATGTTGGCCACCACCTTGAAGCGGAAGACGCCGTGCTCCTTGGAAAGGATCTTGATGAGGGCGTAGGCATCCGTGATGGAGGTCGGTTCATCGCACACCACCACCATGATGTCCTGGGCCGCACGGGTGAAGCTCAGCACCATGTCGGAGATTCCAGCCGCCGTATCCACCAGCAGGATGTCGACCTGGGTCTTCATCTCGCTGAAAGCGCGGATAAGCTCGGCGTGTTGCACCGGCGAGAGCTCGACCATGGACTGGGTACCCGAGGTGGCCGGCACTATCATCATGCCGTAAGGCCCCTCGACGATGATGTCGTCGATGGTGCATTCGCCGGCCAGCACATGGGACAGGTTGCGATGTACCCGCAGCCCCAGCATGACGTCCACGTTGGCCAGGCCAAGGTCGGCGTCCAGTACCATCACCCGTTTGCCTTGGGCGGCCATGGCTCCCGCCACGTTCAGGGTCACGTTGGTCTTGCCGACGCCCCCCTTGCCACCAGACACGGCGATCACTTTTACTCGATTGTTTTGACGCATTTTGCGCAGACCACTCGCCTGATCCATATACATGTTACTCATAAAACTCCGAATCTTCGGCCTCGCCAAAGCCTGTGCCCCAGAAATAGGGTTCTTCTGTTTCCCGCTCCAGCGAGCCCATGGCAGCTCCGACGAGCTGTGCCGCATTGGCGACCTGAATATCTTCCGGAACCCTTTGTCCATCAGTGATATAGCTGATGGGCAATGCATTCTGGATACACACGTTAATCACTTCGCCCAGATTCAGACTCTCATCCAATTTGGTAAGTATGCAGCCGCTCAATGGAATACGCCGGAAATGGTCCACCGCTTCCTGCATCACCCGACGCTGGGAAGTGGCCGACATCACCAGGTAGCTGCGGATGCGTACCTTGGCATTCTTGACCAGGGTATCGAGCTGCTCGGTCAGCCGGATATCCCGCTGCCCCACCCCGGCGGTATCGATGAGCACCAGCCGGCGGTGACGGAACTGATAGAGCGCATTGGCCAACTCCTCGGCATCCCGCACCTGCCGCACCGGGCAGCCCATGATGCGACCATAGGTCTGCAACTGCTCATGGGCACCGATCCGGTAGTTGTCGGTGGTGATGAGCGCCACCTGCTCGGCGCCATACTTCATGGCAAACCGCGCCGCCAGCTTGGCAATGGTGGTGGTCTTGCCCACCCCGGTCGGCCCGAGCAGGGCAACCGCCCCACCCTGCCGCAGAATTTCGTCTTCGCTGATCTTGAGCTGGGCCGTCAACACCTCGGCCAACTGGGCCATGGCTTGATGGATGGACATATCCTCGGGGATAAGGCCGGCCAGCTGATCGGCAAAGGCATCGTCAAACCCTATCTTCTTGAGCTCCTTGATGAGCAGGGCACGCATCGGCTCGCGACGCTCCACCTCCTGCCACATCAGGCCGGAGATCTGGTGCTCCAGCAGCTTGCGGATGCTGGCCATCTCCTTGCGCATCCCCTCCATCTCCTGATCCCGCTGGGGGGATTGGGGAGCACGGCCGGGTGCGGCGGCTCTCGCCTTCGGTTTGGCGGGCTCGGGAGCTGCCCCCCACTGCCCCTGCTCGGCCAGAGTACGGGGCGCGCCGCTGGCAGCAGCCGACGGGGCGCCGCTCTGGCCCGCCTGACCGTTCTGGGCCGGGTTCAGCTTCTGCTGGCGGGCCAGCAAAGCGGCCAGGGTGTCGGCATAATGTTCGTTCTGCTCCTGGGCCGGACTCGGTGCAGGGCGGGTCATCTGCCGTCCGGCAGACGAGATATTGACGCTCTCATCGTTCAACTGACGGCGAACCGGCGCATCTTTGGGTCCCGGAACCTGGGATTGATAATCGACAGCGGCGACTATCTCCACCCCACCGGTGACCTTCTTGTTGGACATGATGACGGCATCGGGCCCGAGAGTCTCCTTGACCTCGGCCAGAGCCGTTCGCATGTCCTTGGCAAAAAACCGCTTAATCTTCACCCGTCATCTCCGCTAACTAGTTCTGTCCTACCGCACTGACGATGCGGATTTGCTTGTCATCAGGCACTTCCTGATAAGACAGAACGCGCAATCCAGGAATGGCATTCTTGACAAATTTCGCTAGGGTATTGCGCAGTATCCCTGATGTCAGAAGCACGGCCGGTTGGCCTTCCAGTTCTTGTCGTTGAGTGGCTTCCACCAGCGAGCGTTGCATCCGCTCCGCCAGACCCGGCTCGATGCCGGCGCCATCACCACCCCCTGCCTGCAGGGATTGATGCAATATACGTTCCAATTCCGGTGCCAAGGTGATCACCGGCAGTTCGGGATCCGGGCCGGCAATCTCCTGCACGATCAGCCGGCGCAGGGCGATACGGCAGGCCGCCGTCAGCACCTCCGGATCCTGGCTGCGCGGGGCATATTCCACCAGGGTCTGCAGGATAGTGCGCATATCGCGGATTGGCACGCCTTCATTGAGCAAATTCTGCAATACCTTCACCAGGTTACCCATGGTGATAACCTCAGGAACCAGTCCTTCCACCAGCTTGTTCTGGTGCTTCCCAATCATGTCGAGCAACTGTTGTACTTCGTCATGACCCAGCAACAGGGCGGCATGGTTGGAGAGGATCTGACTCAGGTGAGTGGCCACCACGGTCGCGGTATCCACCACTGTGTAGCCAAGGGTCTGCGCCTGGGAGACCTGCTCCTTGGCAACCCACACCGCCTCCAGTCCGAAAGCGGGATCCCGGGTCGCAACCCCCTGGATCTGGCCGAACACCTGGCCCGGATTGATGGCCATTTCCTTATCATGGTAAACATTGGCCTCGCCGGTACTGACTCCCATCAAGGTGATGCGATATTGGTTCGGGGCGAGATCCAGGTTGTCGCGGATATGCACCGCAGGCACCAGAAAACCCAGCTCCTGGGAGAGCTTCTTGCGCACCCCCTTGATCCGGTTGAGCAGCTCGCCGCCCTGGTTGCGATCCACCAGCGGGATGAGTTGATAACCCACCTCCAGCCCGATGATGTCCACCGGCATCACGTCGTCCCAGCTCAAGTCTTTCTGCTCGTGGGTCTGCTCCGTGCTCGCCGGCATCAGCTCGCCCTTGGCTGCCTTGGCCGCCAGCTGTTTCTCGCGGCGCAGCAGCCACCAGGCACCGGCAGCGGCGATGGCCCCCAGACTGAGGAACGCCAGATGGGGCATGCCGGGCACGCTGCCCATCATCAGCAGGATACCGGCCGAAATGATCAGGGCTTTGGGGTTGTCGAACAACTGGCCCAGCACCGCGGTGCCCATGTCCTGATCCGTGTTCTGGCGGGTCACTATGATGGCGGCGGCGATGGAGAGCAGCAGCGACGGGATCTGGGCCACCAAACCGTCACCGATGGCGAGCAGGGTATAAATCTGGGCCGCTTCGCCGAAGGTTAGCTGGTGCTGCACCATCCCGATGATGAAGCCGCCCAGGATGTTGATGAACAGGATCATGATCCCCGCCACCGCATCCCCTTTCACGAATTTCGAGGCACCATCCATGGAGCCGTAGAAGTCGGCTTCCTGGGTCACGTCCTGGCGGCGCTTCTTGGCCTCTTCCTGATTGATAAGGCCGGCGTTCAAATCCGCATCGATGGCCATCTGTTTGCCGGGCATGGCATCCAAAGTAAAGCGGGCGCTAACTTCTGATATCCGGCCCGCACCCTTGGTGACCACCACGAAGTTGATGATCATCAGGATCATGAAGACGATGATACCGACCGTGTAGTTGCCGCCGATCACCACGTTGCCGAAGGCTTCGATCACGTGGCCGGCCGCCGCACTGCCGTTGTGGCCTTCCAGCAGTACCACCCGGGTGGAGGCGACGTTGAGCGCCAGCCGCAGCAGGGTCGCTATCAGCAGCACGGTCGGGAAGGCGGCAAATTCGAGCGGGCGGCGGGTGTAGACGGCTACCAGCAGCACCACGATGGAGAGCGCGATGTTGAAGGAAAACAGGATATCCAGCATCAGCGGCGGAATGGGCAGCACCACCATGCCAAGAGAGGCCAGCACCAGCAGCGGCGTCCCCAGGCCCTTGGTCAACAGCCACTTGTACTCTTTGATTCGGCCCAATGATGCCTGGAGTTTCATCGTTTTTCTCAATCTCAAACCGCTGATGCCAGATTAAAGCAAACATCAAGCCAACAATACAAGACCTTGAAATACAATGATTTTATTTTTACTGTGTCAGAAGTTTGTCATTTGCGGAATTCGGTTGGAATGGGCAGATCCTTGGCCAGCGGATTGGGACGGCGACCACGGCCACGACGGAACTTCTTGAGCTGATAGACATAGGCCAGCACCTGGGCCACGGCGGCAAACAGCCCTTCCGGGATCTCGTGACCAATCTCGGTGGCGTGGTAGATGGCGCGGGTCAACGCCGGGGACGGCATCACCGGGATCTCGTACTCCCTGGCTATCTCTCTGATCTTCATCGCGATTTCATCGGTGCCCTTGGCCACTACCTTGGGCGCGCTGCCCGGCTTGGCCGTATCGTACTTGAGCGCCACCGAGTAGTGGGTCGGGTTGGTGATCACCACGTCCGCCTTGGGCACATCCCCCATCATGCGGCGCATCGCCATCTCCATCTGCAAGCGGCGGATCCGCCCCTTCACCTCGGGTTTGCCTTCGCTGTCCTTGAACTCGTCCTTGACCTCCTGCTTGGTCATCTTGAGCTGGCGCATGTGGTTCCACTGCTGGAACGGCACGTCGATGGCCACGATGGGAATGAGGGCGCAGCAGAGGATGATCAGCATCCACAGCAGCAGATCCAGCGCGTCTATGATGCCGCCCGGGTAGCCCTCGAGGGAGAGATTGAGCAGGTGATTGAACTGGCTGGAGAGCATCCACCAGGCGAACAGGGAGATGAACACCACCTTGGCGATGGACTTGACCAGCTCGACCAGGGATTGCACCCCGAACATCCGCTTGATGCCGTTGAGCGGGCTCAGCTTGCTCCATTTGGGCAGCATGGCCTCGGAGGAGAAGTTCATGCCCCCCATCAGGATGTTGCCGACGAAGGCGGCGATGGCCACCAGCATGAACAGCAGACCGAGTGGGTGCAGCAGTTCCCGCAGCAGGGCCGGCAACATGGTCATCATGGCATTGGGATCGAACGCCTGTTCCCGATCCAGGGTGAAGCCCATGGTGAGCACCTTGACCATGGCGCCAGCCAGGCTCTCCTTGACCATCAGCAGGCCAAACACGGCCGCCAGCAGGACGCTGGCGGTACCCAGCTCCTTGGAGCGTGCAATCTGCCCTTTATCACGGGCTTGTTGCAGTCGTTTGCCCGTGGGTTGTTCGGTACGTTCCTGATCGGTATCAGCCATGCTGACCCCCGCACAGGTTGAGGCAATCAGGCATCAAAGCCGCCTGAGCGCCGTTGTTGAGTCGCACGAAGCCAACAGAGCAGCCCCAGACGGTCTGCCCCGCGCAATGGAGCCCCCAGCCTGCCGCCGGCATCTTACTGGCCCCCCAGGCACTGGGTGCCGATGAGGGTGCAGCTGGTCTCCTGCACCCGCTCCCACATGCTGTCGAAATGGCCGAGGAAACCACCTATGGTCAACCAGAGGATCAGCAGGCCCGACATCATGCTGACCGCAAAGCCGATGCTGAAGATGTTGAGCTGGGGAGCGGCACGGGTCATGACGCCGAAGGCAAAGTTGATGAGCAGCAGGGCGACGATGGCGGAGAGCGCCATCACCAGCGAGGCCTGATACATGACCCCGAGAAAACCGATCAGATCGCGAATGGAAGGCAGGCTGAGGCCGCTGTCCGACACCGGCAGGGTATCAAAGCTCAGCACCACCATGCGCAGCATGATGAGGTGACCATCCACCGCCAGAAACACCAGGGTCGCCAGCATCAGGTAGAACTGGCCCACCACCGGCGCCGACTGGCCGTTCATGGGATCCACCAGGGTGGCGAAACCCAGGCTGGTCTGCATGGCGATGATCTGGCCGGCCATCACGAAGCTCTCCATCAGGAACTGGGTCATGAGGCCGAGCGCGACCCCGATGAGCAACTGCTGGCCCAGCACCAGAAAACTGCCGACCGAGAACAGCTCGATCTTGGGCATGGGGGGAAGCAAAGGGGCAATCATCAGGGTCAGCGCCAGCGCCAGGCTGATGCGCACACGAGCCGGTGTCAGCCGGCTGCCAAACACCGCCATCACCATCAGCAGCCCGCTCACCCGCGCCAACGGCCAGACGATGGAAGACAACCACTCCATGATGAGAGCGGTTGTGTAGGTCATCCCGGCACCTTGCGGGCCATCGAAGCCGGCAACGGGCGCAGAAGGGCGCTCTGCTCGAGCTGGCCCCTCATCCCACCACCTCCGGAATTTGACTCACCATCAGCAGGAAGAAGTCCATCAGACTCTGCAAGCCCCAGTGCGCCCCCGCCCCCAGTGCAAACAGGGTGACGATGAGGCGGGGCAGAAAGCTCAGGGTCTGTTCGTTGATGGAGGTGGCCGCCTGAAAGATGGCCACCAGCAAGCCGACGCAGAGGCTCGGCAGGATCACGGCACACACCATGATGGTGACCAGCCAGAGCGCCTCGCGAAACACGTCGATAAAGGTTTCAGGACTCATGCCGTTCGCTCCTTGCGTTGCTCGCCCTTAACCACCGGCGCCCAGCCCGAAGCTGTTGGCCAGGGATCCCAGGATCAGGTTCCAGCCATCCACCATGACGAACAACATCAGCTTGAATGGCAGGGAGACCAGCATCGGCGACAACATCATCATCCCCATCGCCATCAGGATACTGGCCACCACCAGGTCTATCACCAGGAACGGCAGAAACAGCATGAAACCTATCTGGAACGCGGTCTTGAGCTCGCTGGTGACAAACGCCGGGATCAGCACTCGCAGCGGCACGTCGGCGGGCTTGTCCACCTGCACGTTCGCTATCTCCATGAAGGTATTGAGATCCTTGATCCGGGTCTGGGCCAGCATGAACTGGTGGATGGGCAGTTCGGCCTTCTCCAGCGCCTCCTTGGCCTGGATGGTCTCGGCCAGATAGGGTTGCAGCGCCTCGTTGTTGATGCGATCCAGCACCGGCGACATGATGAAGAACGACATGAACAGGGCGATGCCGATCAACACCTGGTTGGAGGGGCTCTGCTGCAGGCCGATGGCCTGGCGCAGAATGCCGAGCACTATGATGATGCGGGTAAAGGAGGTCATCATGATGACCATGGCCGGCAGGAAGGAGAGCGCCGTCATCAGCGCCAGCACCTGCAGGGTCAGGCTGTATTCCTGGCTGCCGTCCGCCATGGTCTTGATGGTGACTGCCGACATGCCGTCCTGGGCCAGCGCCAGCGGCGAGCAGAGGATCAGGAGGGATAACAGGCCGACCAGCAGCCCACCGTGCGGCCGTGAGCCGTTAGCTTTTTTCATGCTTGCCCATCAATTTGCCAAGCTGCTGGGAGAACGCCTGGGGCTGACTCTCGTCCAGCGGCTCTTCCAGGCGATAGAGAAAGTTGACCTGCTGCGGCGTCACCCCGAGCAACAGCTGCTGCTCGCCCACCTTGACCACCAGCAGCTTCTCCTTGTAGCCCACCGGCAGGCTGGCGATGACCCGCATCTGGCCCCCCCCCATGGCGGTGGCAATCTTGCTCTTCTTGAGCAGGAAACCGAGCACCAGGATAAGGCCGATGACCATCAGGCTGGAGAGCAGCCAGGAGGTGAGGCTGGGCGGATTGGCACCCGCACCGGGTTCGGCCAGTGCGGGGAGGGACAACAGCAGTAACGGGAACGCGCGGATCATTTGAGTTTCTTGATCCTTTCGATCTGGCTGATGACGTCAGTCAGCCGAATACCGAACTTGTCGTTCACCACCACCACCTCGCCGTGGGCGATCAGGGTACCGTTGACCAGTACGTCAAGCGGCTCGCCCGCCACCCGATCCAGCTCCACCACCGAGCCCTGGTTGAGCTGCAGCAGGTTGCGGATGCTGATCTGGCTGCGGCCCACTTCCATGGCGATGGTCACCGGAATATCCAGAATGGTGTCCAGCTTGCGCCGCTCCTCGGCACTGATGGGGGCATCATCCTTGAGCTCTTCGAGGGGAGCGGGCTTGGCTTCGGCAGTCACCTGCTCTTCCAGCGCGGCTGCCCAGGCGTCCGCCATCAGATCCTCTTCATCAGTTCCGCTCATCTTGAATTCCTTATGCTGCTTTCTTGACGGCCTGCCAGCGCAGATCGCCGTTTATCGTTGTTGATCTTCGATGCTGCGCTCGAGCTCTTCCAGCTCGGCCTCGCCATCGATGCGTACACCGCCCCGGGTCACCAGATGCATCTCGGTCTTGACCCCTTCCGGGCGCTTGAGTTTGTCAGTGATCTTGAGCGCCACATTGTCCTTGGTCCGCCCCATCTTGGCATGGAACGTGGGCAAGTCCTCCACGAACACCAGCAGGTTCTCCGGCATCTCCACCGGGATGATGTCGCCGGGTTGCAGCTCCATCAGCTCGCGCAGGGTGAGCTCGGTCTCCAGCAACTTGGCCCGCAGCTCCACCTTGACGTCCATGATCTCGTCGCGCAGCGCCTTGCTCCAGCGCACGTCGGTGTCACCCTTGTCGCTCTGCACGCCGGCGTCCAGCAGCTCGCGGATGGGCTCCAGCATCGAGTACGGCATGGCCACGTGGAAGTCACCGCCACCGCCATCCAGCTCGATATGGAACGAGCTGACCACGATCACCTCGGTGGGGCTGACGATGTTGGCCATGGCCGGGTTCACCTCGGAGTCGAGGTACTCGAAGCCCACGTCCATCACCGGCGCCCAGGCGTCCTTGTAATCCTCGAATACCAGCTTGAGCAGCATCTGGATGATGCGCCGCTCGGTGGGAGTGAACTCGCGCCCCTCGATCTTGGCGTGGTAGCGACCGTCGCCACCGAAGAAGTTCTCCACCAGGATGAAGACCAGCCGCGCCTCCATGGTGATGAGCGCCGTCCCCTTGAGCGGACGGAAGCGCACCATGTTCAGGCTGGTCGGCACGAACAGGGTGTGCACGTACTCGCCAAACTTGAGCATCTGCACGCCGTTGATGGAGACCTCGGCGGTGCGGCGCATCATGTTGAACAGGCTGATCCGCATGTGGCGGGCGAAACGCTCGTTCACCAGCTCCAGGGTCGGCATGCGACCACGGACGATGCGGTCCTGGGAGGAGAAGTCGAACTGGGCGACGCCGGGATCCCCCGCCGCGCCTATCTCTTCCTCTTCGACATCATCGACCCCGTGCAAGAGGGCATCAATTTCGTCCTGACTTAACAGATCGCTCACGCTTCACCCTTATTGCATGACAAAGCCGGTAAACAGCACTTGTTCGATAACGGGGGAAGAGACCAGGTCATTGAGCACCCGACGGCACTCTTCCAGTGAATCCTTGCGCAGCTTCTCCTTGCCCTCGAAGGTCATCAGCTGCTCGCTGGTGGCCGCACTGAAGACCCGCAGCAGGGTGCCTTCAATGAGGGGGATATTCTGCTTGGCCAGCGTCTCGTCGGCGGTGCCGCGCACCATCAGCTGGATCTTGATCTGCACCAGCCGGTCACGCTGACCACCGGAGACGTTGAACACGAAGGGGCGCGGCATGCCCACGTAGAGCGAAGGCTGGGGTACCGCCTCCTTGGGCTTGGCATCTTTGCCTTCTCCCGCGGCCTCGGCCGCCGGTTTGTCGCCGCCGGACAGCATGAACCAGGCGCCAGCACCGCCACCGCCCAGCACAATCACGGCCAGGGCGATAATCATGATCAGCTTCTTTTTCTTGCCTGCCGCCGGGTCTTTCAGCGTCAGTTCGTTATCGTCTGCCATCCCTTGTCCACCCTAGTCTCAAACTTGTTCGATATCATAAACTTACTCGGGCTGGCATCAAGCATAGAAATCAATTCCGCTGTCGTTTGTCGATTCCGTCGACAAACGCATGCCAGCGCCCGTGACCTCTGCCTCAGTTTGGCCTGTTTCGGCAAAAGATCCGCTGCCTTTTTGGCCTTGCTGGCCCTGACCGGCAAATGCCGACTGGCCCTGTGACTGCTGCTGCGGCTGTTGTTGCACCAGGGTCTGGCCCAGCTGGATGCCCTGTCCGGCCAGCATATCACGCAGCCGGGGCATGGCCTGCTCCAGCATTTCCCGGGTCTGGCCGTGCTGCACCACGAAATGGACGTTGGCCTGGCTGTCTGCCCCCATCTGGATCTGGATCTTCATCTTGCCAAGGCCGAGGGGATCAAGCTGGATCTCCGCCTGCTGCAGCTTGTCCGCCAGCATCAGGTTGACCTTCTGATGCAACTGGGCCGGTGCCTCCGGATCGGCCAGCTTGAGGTGGGGCAGGTTGGCAGGCTCGCGCCGCGCAGCCGCTTCGGTGGCCGCCGGCCGGTTGTCATGACCCACCGCCTGGGGCTGGCTGTTCTGCTGGACCTGCTGGCTGCGGCTGCTCTCCGGGGTGGTGGTCGTCTCGCTGCTCTCCAGGGTGCCGCCACGAGTCAGCTCTGCCGCCTTCTGCTTCACGTCGACTTTCACCTCGCTGCGAGCCCTGGGGGCTTCGCTGCGCTCGGTGGCTTCCATCTGCTTGAGTCCGGCTGACAGGCTGGCCAGGGACGCTTGCGGGCCCTGCGGCTCGCTGCTGGCGAGCACCTGTTGCGGCGCCACCAGCACGGGTTCGCTGGCTGGGGCGGTGGCCGGAGCCGGTGCGCCGCTGCTGGCGGCAGGAGCAGGCTGGCCCTCGGCCTTGGCAGCCACCGGCTTGGACTGCCCATCCCCCTCGGCGGTGGTCTGCGTCGGCGCCTTGTCAGCAGCGGCGCTGCTCGAGCCGCCATCGGTGCGGGTCACCCCCTCTTCAAACGCTCTGGCGGCGCCGGGCTGAGTGGCCACGGCCTGGTGGGTGGCCTGCAGTGGAGCAGTTTT
The DNA here is from genome assembly GCF_049860615.1 of Aeromonas sp. FL131. Classification (NCBI taxonomy): domain Bacteria; kingdom Pseudomonadati; phylum Pseudomonadota; class Gammaproteobacteria; order Aeromonadales; family Aeromonadaceae; genus Aeromonas; species Aeromonas sp. FL131. The sequence continues at coordinate 830,333 of NZ_CP187595.1, read as the reverse complement.
TACCGGCTCTTCCTTGCCCGCCATGGGCGGCACCACAGGCTTGGCCCCCTTGTCGGCGCCCTCCAGCTGGATCCTGGTGTCATTCTCACCCGGCTCGCTTAACGCGGCGGTGGGCACCTTGCTCAACAAGGCCGCCCGCTCGGCGGCGGAAAGCTCGTTTTTGCTCCCCTTGGTCTCTTTGCCATTCTTATCGGTAGGTTGGTCGGCATTGGCGCCGGCACCGCTCTCCTTGCCGCTTCCCTCTTTTCCGGTTTCCTGCAACTGAGCCGTCAGGGCAGCGTCACCCGTCGTGACAGCATTCGGCTGCGCGGCTTTCGCATCAACCGGCACACTGGTTTCGCCCGTGAGCAAGCTGGCAGCCTGGCGGGCCAGCGCGGCGGCACTGGTCGTCGCTACTTGTTTATCGCCGCTGCCAGCCAGCGGCTGGGTGAGGGTGGCCGATGCCTCGGTCGACTCGGCGTCCGCGTCGTTGTGCGGCAACATCTTGCCGTCCGTCTCGACGACGGGAGCGGTGGCGACCAGATTGATGGCCGGCGGGGCGACCAGGGAGGTGTCCTGTTTGAGGGCATCCTGCAGACGCTGCAAGAAATCGTTGGGGACGAGAGCGGGGTCGGGCTCGCTCCCCTTCTGTGGTTTGTCGTCGGCGTTACCGGCCTCTTCGGCCTCATTCGCCAAAGATTTGGCAGCCTCGCTCTTGGCGGTCGGCACCGGCTTGTTGCTGTCCGCTGCACCAACATTCCCCTGCTCGGCGCCGGGCCGCGCCGGAGCCTTGCTATCAGCATTGGGGGCCTTGCCACCAGCGTTGGCAACCTTGCCGTCGGCTTTGACATTGATCTTGTCAGCCTGCTGCACCCGGTTCATCACCTCGGAAAAGCCGACCTTGCCGTCGCTCTGCAGGGCCCCTTCACCGCCATCCTGGCTCGCCGTCAGCACAGCGCTCTTGTCGGCAGCGGCAGCGGTCGGCGCGGCGGGAGAATTGGTTAACAGTGTCTGCATCATGGTGAAGATTCCTGGCGACATTCGGCTTCGGATTTATCCTCAGCTCCCCGGGGGAAGTGAGGCGCACACGGGATGGCAAGAAGAAAGCAAGTTACAGGCCAGAATGGTGGAAACGGCGCAGCATGGCGTACTCGTCCAGCATCTTCTGCTCCTGGCGCTGGGCTTTCTGCTGCTCGCGTCCCGCTTGCTTGGCCAGCAGCAACTCCACCGCCTTGCGCCGCTGCTGGGCGGCCAGCCACTCCTCGCGGCGCAGCTCCAGCGCCTGGCGTACCTGCAGCACCCCTTCGTACTGCTGGGTAGCCGCCTGCTCGAGCTTGTTGATGAAGGCGTGATACTGGCTGTTCTGCTGAGCACCGATGCCCTGCAGGCCGCGGTCGGTCCACTGCTGGTGGTAGATCTGGCGGTACTGGTTGAGCGCGTCCTGCTGCTCCATGAAGATTTTCAGATCCTGCTGGGCCTTGGCCAACGCCAGCGCCGCCTGCTGTTCGGCCTCCACCAGCCGCTCCGACAACATTACCAAGCCTTTACTCATGGGCACGCCTCCCTCTTATCTTCTCGTCAACGCATCAGCGGCATGGCCACCAACTGCAGGGCCTGCAGGCCCGCATCGTAATGAATGACCTCGCGCATGCCTTGCTGCAAGAACTGATCCAGATAGGGTTTCTGGATGATGGCGCGGTCAATGCGGGGGTCGGAGCCCTGGCTGTAGGCACCGATGGTGATGAGGTCACGGTTCTGTTGGTAGAGGGAGTAGAACTGCTTGAGGGTGCGCGCCAGCTCCATGTGTTCCGGCGAGGTCACCATGGGCATCACCCGGCTGATGGATTTTTCGATGTCGATGGCCGGGTAGTGGCCCGCATCGGCCAGCTCCCGCGACAGCACTATGTGGCCGTCGAGGATGGCCCGCGCCGCGTCGGCGATGGGATCCTGCAGATCGTCCCCTTCCGTCAGCACGGTGAAGAATGCCGTGATCGAGCCCTGGCCGTCGCTGCCGTTGCCGGCCCGCTCCACCAGTGCCGGCAATTTGGCGAACACTGAGGGCGGATAGCCCTTGGTGGCCGGTGGCTCGCCCACCGCCAGGGCGATCTCGCGCTGGGCCTGGGCGTAACGGGTGAGCGAGTCCATCAGCAGCAACACGTTGAGCCCCTGATCGCGGAAATACTCGGCGATGGCCAGCGCCGTCTCACACCCCTTGAGCCGCATCAGCGGCGAGGCATCGGCCGGCGCCGCCACCACCACGGAGCGGGCACGCCCCTCCTCCCCCAGGATCTCCTCGATAAACTCCTTCACCTCGCGGCCCCGTTCGCCGATGAGCCCGACCACCACCACGTCGGCCACCGAGCCACGGGTCATCATGCCGAGCAGCACGGATTTGCCGACGCCGGAGCCGGCGAACAGCCCCATCCGCTGGCCCTGCCCCACGGTCAGCACGGCGTTGATGGCGCGCACCCCCACGTCCATCGGTTGATGGATCGGGCGGCGGGAGAGCGGGTTGATGCGGTGCTGGGCAAACTGCACCGTCTGGGAAGAGAGGATGGGGCCGAGCCCGTCCAGCGGCTGGCCGATGCCGTCGATGACCCGCCCCAGCAGGTTCATGCCGACCGGGATGCCGTGCTCCTCGGTGATGGGCACCACCCGGGCACCCGGAATGACCCCCTTGAGCTGCTCGCTCGGCATCAGAAACAGCCGATCGCCGGAGAAGCCGACCACTTCGGCCTCCAGCGAGCCGTCCTGGGTATCGATGCGACAGAGCGCTCCGATGGCGGCGCGGCAGCCGATGGCTTCGAGGGTCAGCCCCACCACCCGGGTCAGCTTGCCGGCCACCGGCGGTTTGGGGGCGATATCGCGAACCCGATACCCTTGCAACCGATTGAGTAACGAGCCGCTCATCCGGCCTCCTGAGATATGATGTTGAATGGGTAGAGAACGCAGACAGGCCGCACCCTGGCGGCCCGCACGCCCTTAGCCGCGGACATCCTGCGATGCATTGTCGCGCAGGAAGTTGCGCAGCAGCTGATCGATGCGCCCCGCGAGGGTCAGATCGATGCTGGAGAGTTCGGTGGCCAGTTGCAGATCGCCGGGGGAGAGGGTGGGATCGCTTTGCAGCCGCCAGTGGCGCTTGGCGCACTCCTCGGCGCCGAACGCCTGCTCGACCCGGGCCAGATCGTCCGGGTGCAGCATCAGAGTGACCCCCAGTTCGGCGGCCGGCAACAGCGCCAGCCCCTGCTTGAGCGCTTCGAGCAACAGCCGGGGCGAGGTTTCAGCCTCGTGACGGATGAGCGCGCGGGCCAACTGCATCACCAGAGCGATGAGCTGCTGCTCCACCGCGCCGTCCAGCTCCTTGAGCGGGTTGGCGAGGCGATCGATGAGCCCCTGCCAGTGGCTCATCTGCTGATCCACCAGCTCGCGGCCGAGGGCCAGCCCCTCCTCCTTGCCCTGCTCCAGCCCGGCGGCATGGCCCTGCTGCAGACCTTCCAGCTTGCCCTCTTCGAGCCCCTTGGCATAACCGGCTTCACGCCCCTCGGCCATTCCCTCTTCCCAGGCGGCCTGGCGAATTGCTTCAAGCTCCTCGGCAGTGATGCTGGGGGCCGGCTCCTCCACCGGTTCTTCGACCGGGGCCTCTTCTTCCTGCCGATACCAGTCCGGCGTCAGCCCGAGGGCATTGGTCTCGACTTCGGCCTCGACCTCCATCTCGGGCCAGCCCCAGGTCTGGACCTGGCTCTCATCCCCGTCGGGTCTGACATAACCGCGCAGCTTGTTGTTGTTCATCTGTCTGCCGCACTCCTCGCCATAACGCTGCCCGCTCTGCTATTCACGCCGACGTGACCGCTCATCAGAGGAACTCCTCGCCGCCACCGGCACCCAGCATGATCTCGCCGGCATCCGCCAGACGGCGGGCGATGGAGAGGATCTCCTTCTGGGCCGCTTCCACTTCGGAGACCCGGATCGGCCCCATGGCCTCCAGATCGTCCGCCAGCATCTCGGCGGCCCGTTTGGACATGTTCTTGAATACCTTCTCGCGCATCTGATCGTCGGAGCCCTTGAGCGCCCGTTGCAACAGATCGCCCGGCACTTCCCGCAGCATGGTCTGGATGCCGCGATCGTCCACATCGATGAGGTTTTCGAACACGAACATCAAATCCTGGATCTGCTGGCTCATCTCTTCGTCCGACTCGCGGATGGAGTCCATCAGCTGTCCTTCGATGTTGGTGTCGAGGTAGTTCATGATGTTGGCTGCCGCCTTCAGGCCGCCCATCTTGGCTGCCTGGGCACCCGCCGCACCGGCGAACTGTTTCTCCATGATGTCGTTGAGCTCTTGCAGCGCCGCCGGTTGCACCTCTTCCAGGTTGGCAATACGCATCACCAGATCGAGACGCACCTGTTCCGGGAACTGGCTCAGGATCTCGGCCGACTGTTCCGGCTCCAGATACGAAAGGACGATGGTCTGGATCTGCGGGTGTTCGTTCTGGATGATGCTGGCCACCTGGCGGGCATCCATCCACTTGAGCGAGTCGAGGCCGCGGGCACCTGAACCCAGGATGATCTGGTCCACCAGGTTGCTGGCCTTGTCTTCGCCAAGGGCCGCCACCAGCGCCTTGCGCACGAAGTCTTCGCTGCCGATACCGATGTTGGTGTACTTCTGGATGTCGTCGATGAATTGACGGTGGACCGCCGCCACCCGGTCGTGACTGAAATCCGACATGGAGGCCATCGACATGCCGAGCCGCTGCACCTGCTTGGGCTCGAGATGGCGGAAGATCTGGGCGGCATCCTCTTCGTTGAGGCTCAGCATCAATACCGCCGCCATCTCCATCCCGCTCATCTGATCCAGGATCTGGCGCTGACTGTCGGTGATGTCATTGCCGGTGACCTGTGTCTTGTTTTCGTCAGCCATCTTTGTTCGCTACCCATTCTTTAATGACCTGTGCGGCCAGATCCGGTTCGTTCGCCACCAGCGCACGTACCGCCTTGAGCAAGTCCTCGTCACGGTGCAGATCCGGCAGTTTCAGATGGCCATCACGTACCCCGAACACCGGCTCGGATTCAGCCTGAGCCGCCAGCAGGCTGAGCTCGTCATCCCCACCCAAGACGGTGTGGTTGTCGAAGTCCAGTTCCCCTTCCGGCTTGGCATCCGGATAGAGCAGGCGCTTGAGCATGGGCCGCACCACGGTGACGATCAACACTATGATGACCAGCACGGAGGCGGCGATGCGCACCGCACGCCAGAACCAGGGCTGCTCGTAGAGCGGCGCTTCGGCCACGCTCTCGAGCTCGGGCCGGTTGAACGGGATGGCGACCACCTCCAGAGTATCACCACGGGTCACATCAAAGCCAAGGCCACCGCTCAGCAGACGGCGCAGGGTATCGAGTTCGGGCTGGGTACGAGGCTCGCGGGTCACCTTGCCATCGGCAGCGGTAGACGCCTTGTAATCCACCGCCACCGAGACGGTCATGCGGCGAATGCCACCCATCTGGCGCCGGATATGGCTGACGGTGGTATCCAGTTCGAAGTTGCGGGTCGCCTCCTTGCGGGAGCGGCCGGAAGAGGAGGCGGTCGTTTCGGCATTGGGGCCGGTCGCCTGCTGCGGAATGTTGGAGGCGGCAGGCGGCTGGTTGGAGAGGGCGCCGGGCACGCCGCCGTTGCTGCCGTTGGCGCTGTTCTCTTCCATGGTCATTTCGGAGCGCACCGCCGGCAAGTCCGGGTTGTAGGTCTTGCGGGTCTGCTCCTGCTGGGAGAAGTCGAGGGAGAGATCGACCTCCGCCGTATAATTGTCGGCGCCGAGCACCGGGATCAGGATGGCGTCAATTTTTTGTTTGTATTCCAGCTCCTGCTTCTGCTGCATCGCAAACTCCTTGCGAGTCTGGGCAGAGACGGGATCCTGGGAGCCGGAGTTGAGCAGGCGGCCGTTCTGGTCGGTCACGGTGACGCGGGTCGGCTCCAGACCGTGCACCGCGGAGGCGACCATGTCGACGATGGAGTCCACTTCCCCCTGGCCGAGGGCATTGCCCTTGAGGCTCAGCACCACGGTCGCGCTGGGTTTGCGTTCGTTGCGGGCAAACACGTTGTCTTTGGGGATGGCCAGCAGCACCTGGGCCTTGGCCACGTTCTGGAACTGCTCGATGGCGCTGGCCAGCTGACGCTCGCGGCTCAGCTTGAGGCGCTCGCTCTCCATGCGCTGGCTGACACCGAAGCTGGAATCTTTGAGCAGGATGTCTTCCCCGTCACTGGTGGTGTCGGTGGCGTTGGCCAGGCCGGCACGGGTCAGCGCCAGCCGGATGCTGGAGTAGTTCTCGGCACTGACCAGCACGCTCTTGCCATCCACCTGATAGGGGATCTTCTGCTGATCGAGGTAGTCGAGGGTCTTGACCAGCTCCTGGGTGGTGTAGGTGCCAAGGGGCCGCATGTCCGGCTCCTTGCCCCACAGCAGGATGAAAACGGCGATCGCCAGACAGATGGCCAACCCCAGGATCAGGGTGATCTGACGCAGCACATCCGTGTTGGACAGAAAGCCGAGTGCTGAACTCTTCTGCTCATTCTCATCGAGGGCGGCACTGCCCTCATCGTTCATCAGCAGTTCGCCGTTTTGGTCATTAGCCACGATTTATGTCCTTATTGCTGACATGTTCATGATGTTCAGTTGCCATGGTGAGCGCGCTTATACCGGCATATTCATGATGGTCTTGTAGGCATCAACCATCTTGTTGCGTACCTGCACCGTCGCCTCGAAGGCGATGGAGGATTTCTGCCCGGCGATCATCACCTCGGACAAGTCAACCGAGTTGTCGCCCATGTCGAAACGGGTACGCAGATCGTTGGCGGCCCCCTGCAACTCGTTGACGTTGCCAAGGGCCTGTTGCAGCAACTGGCCAAAGTCGGACGTGACCTGGCGGCCGGGCTGGGTCAGCGGCGTGGCGCCGGCTTCGACCTTGAGAGCCTGCATCTCTTGCATCAGGCTGCTTGCACTAATTTCCATATTCCATCCCCAGACAAATCATTGACGCTGTCAGGGTGTAAGCAATTAGGGTGCCAACAAGTAGAAAACCACCAGGCAAGCGGGATGAGAGGGGGCAAGCAGCCCGTAACAGGCGATGCGAGGGCAGATTATTTGCGAAGTAGCAGGCCTTCCCGTCAGCCAGCAAGATGCGGGCCGACGGAAAAGGCCGGAAAGCGGGTGACTAGCGGGTCAGATCCTTGTCCACCCAGTACTTGGAGCCAGAGATGTTGGCATCGAGCAGCAAGCCTTTCTCGCCGATCTGGTAGATGGCCATGCCGCCGTTGTACTTGGCGCTGAACTCGGCGCTCTCCTTGCCCGCCACGGCCCCCATCTCGGAGGTGGCCTCCCAGCCTTGGCTCACGAAGGCATCGAACCTGGCCTTGTCTTCAAACAGGATCACCTGCTGGTAGAACTTGCCACCGAGCCCGGCCGCGAGCCCGGCACCGAACATCTTCATGTAGGTGTGCTTGCCGCTGGTGCGGTTGACCGCCACCCCGGCCCCCTGGTTGGTGTGCAGCATCAGGGAGAACTTGCGCGAGTCGAACACCGCATAGCCATAAGCCTTGTCAAACAACAGCTTGGCCGAGGGTTGCTGGTTGAACAGCCGCACCAGGGCGGTGTCGGCCATGGTATCGAGGGCAAGCCGCGCCTCGTCGGCCGTCTTGGGCTCGAGCATCTCGTCGAGCTTCTTGTCGGCCACCGTGAGCCACTCCTTGCCGGTGGCCACGCTCTTGTCGGTCCAGGCGCCGGCGGTGTTGAACGCCTCCGAGCCCCACTGGGAAACCGATGCCCAGGTCGCCTTGGAGAAGTCGGTAACGCTCTGCCACGCCTCCTTGCTGGTGTCGCTCACCGCGCTGCCGAGCTCGCTCGCGGCCGCCTTCACCTTGGCCCAGTCAGCCAGGCTGGGGGCCGACGCCAGCGCCATGGTCGTTGCTATCACCAGGAATCGAATCTTCATGCTGTGCTCCACCCTTTGTGATGAGTTGATGGTCACAGTAGCAGATCTGGCCTAAGCCGGATAAGCCCAAGGGCACGAGGCGGGTCAATCAGTGACGCTCGTCATGATGGGCTCCATCCCATTGACGGCCTCGACGGGGCAAAGCCCGCCGCAGCTCTCACTCTATCTCGGGCAGAGTCGCAACAGGGCAAAACGAGGCAGCGCAAGCCATGACACCAGGCCCGCAGCCTAGCTGGCGGCGGGCTCTCGGTATTGCTGATGGATGGCGCGAAACGCCTCCTTGTTGCACAGCGCCGCGGCGACGCAGGCGGGGTCGAACTGGCTGCCGGCGTGGGTTTCGAGGTAGGCAAAGGCCGCTTCGAACGTCCAGGCCTGCTTGTAGGGCCGCTCGCTGGTGAGTGCATCGAACACGTCGGCCACCGCGACGATGCGTGCCTCCAGCGGGATCGCCTCCCCCGCCAATCCTTCCGGATAACCCTGTCCATCGAAGCGCTCGTGGTGGTAGGCGATGATGTTCTTGAGCATGTCGGTGTGATGGATGCCGTCGAGGCCAAACTCGCTGATCATCAGGGCGATCATCTCCCGCCCCTTGAGCGGGTGGATCTTCATCACCCCGTACTCCTCTGGCGTCAGTTTGCCGGGTTTGAGCAAGATGGCGTCGGGCACCGCAATCTTGCCGATGTCGTGCAGCTCGGAGAAGAGATAGATGAACTCCACCTCTTCGTCGTTCAAGGGATAACGGGTGGCCACGGCGCGGGCGATGAGCCGTGAATAGGCCGACATCCGGTGCAGGTGATTGGCAGTCTCTTCATCCCGGTAGCGGCTGAACTCCCGCGCCGTGGTAAGCGCGCCGCTCAGGGTCTGAATCGAGAAAAACTCCACCGCGATGATGGCCGCCAGGATCTGGGCGTATGCCGCCAGTTCACCGCGGATGGCGGGGTCGAAGTAACCAGGCTCCCTGGCATCGCAAAACAGAAAACCGAACAGCTTGCTGTTGAACAACAGCGGCTCGGTGTAGCTGGATTCATAACCGGCCGCCAGCAGCTTGCGGCTGTGCTCGGAGGGGGAGCCCAGCAGCGAATCCAGCGTGTCGAGCACGCGGGGCTGTTTATGTTCGGCCAGATAGCGCAGGGAGGGGACGTCGCTCAGCTTGACCTCGTACTGCACCAGCGGGGAACTTCCCTCGGTGCTGTGGGCGAAGGTCTTGAGCCTGTCCGTGTGCTGGTCATAAATCGCGATGGCAACCCGGCTCAACTTGTCAAACCGCTGCCTGAGCGTGGCGTGCACGTTCTGCATTCTCTCGCCAAATGAGCTATCCATCCCGTCCTTCCTTCCAGTCTGCCTGCAGGGAGTATAGTGACACCCGTCTTCCCGCTCTCGCAAAATTGAGTTGAAACTCAACAGCCAGCGAACTGACGGGGCAAGGGTGCCGCCATCGGCCCGTATCGGCTCAAAACGGGCCGGCCTTGGCACAATCCTGCCTCGCCGGAGATATTGTTCGATTCCGCCGTGCCGGCTGTATAGTTTTTGGTTAGCCATTCCGGTAAAATCCGCGCCCTAAAACTAGAGCCACCTAAGAGTGATTGAGCGATGTCCAACACAAAACAGGCCCCCAAAGTAGGATTCGTCTCCTTGGGTTGCCCCAAAAATCTGGTCGATTCCGAGCGCATCCTGACCCAGCTGCGTACCGAAGGGTACGACGTGGTGCCCAGCTATGACGATGCGGAAGTGGTGGTGGTCAACACCTGCGGCTTCATCGACAGCGCGGTACAGGAGTCCCTGGAAGCCATCGGCGAGGCCCTGGCCGAGAACGGCAAGGTGATCGTCACCGGCTGCCTCGGTGCCAAAGAGAACCAGATCCGCGAGATCCACCCCAAGGTGCTCGAGATCACCGGCCCCCACGCCTATGAAGAGGTGCTGGGCCACGTGCACAAGTACGTCGAGAAGCCGACCCACAACCCCTTCACCAGCCTGGTGCCGGCTCAGGGCGTCAAGCTGACCCCCCGCCACTACGCCTATCTGAAGATTTCCGAAGGCTGCAACCACCGCTGCACCTTCTGCATCATCCCCTCCATGCGCGGGGATCTGGTGAGCCGTCCCATCGGCGAAGTGCTGGCCGAGGCCAAGCGTCTGAAAGAGGCCGGCGTGAAAGAGATCCTGGTGATCTCCCAGGACACCTCCGCCTACGGCGTGGACGTCAAGCACCGCACCGGTTTCTACGACGGCATGCCGGTCAAGACCAGCATGGTGGCCCTGTGCGAAGAGCTGGCCAAGCTCGGCATGTGGGTGCGCCTGCACTACGTCTACCCGTACCCGCACGTGGATGACGTCATCCCGCTGATGCGCGACGGCAAGGTACTGCCCTACCTCGACATCCCGTTGCAACACGCCAGCCCGCGCATCCTCAAGCTGATGAAGCGCCCGGGCACCGTCGAGCGCACCCTGGAGCGGATCCAGAAGTGGCGCGAGATCTGCCCCGAGATCACCCTGCGTTCCACCTTCATCGTCGGCTTCCCCGGCGAAACCGAAGAAGAGTTCCAGATGCTGCTGGACTTCATCGACAAGGCGGAGCTGGATCGGGTCGGCTGCTTCAAATACAGCCCGGTCGAAGGCGCCAAGGCCAACGAGCTGCCGGATCCGGTGCCGGAAGAAGTGCAGGAAGAGCGCTTCCAGCGCTTCATGGAGCTGCAGCAGCAGGTCTCCATCCGCAAGCTGGCCCGCAAGGTCGGCAAGGAGATGCTGGTACTGATCGACGAGGTGGACGAAGAGGGCGCCACTGGCCGCTCCGCCGCCGATGCCCCCGAAATCGACGGCCTGGTCTACCTGAACGGTGAAACCGGCCTCAAGCCCGGCGACATGGTCAAGGTCCGCATCGATGAAGCGGACGAGTACGACCTGTGGGCCAGTCTCATCGACTGATCCCCGACAAGCGCCAACAAAAAAGCCAGTCAGTGACCCTGACTGGCTTTTTTGTTGGTGCCTGCGCCGCCCGCTTCGGGTGCGACAGGCATAAAAAAAACCTGCTCCGAAGAGCAGGTTTTTACCTAACGGGATGGGAGTCAGGTCGCTCAGGCGACCCGGCCCTTGCCCTGGATCACATCACCCCAGGCCGACTGCACCAGGCTGTTGGCCTGGCTGTCGAGCCGGTTGAGCAGGCCCATGTCGCCCGCTTCGGGGGCGAAGCTGCTCATGGCCTGGATCAGCTTGTCCACCGCCTGATGGGAGAGCGCGCTGTAGCTGCGCTCGCCGTCAGCCTGCTGCTCGCCAAGCCCGATCACCAGCTGGGCCCGGTTGTCGGCGAAGTAGTTGCTGAAGGTGGCACTGCCCAGCTGCTCGAACTTGCCCTGCTCGCTGGTGCCGTCGGTGTGACGGTTGACCAGCAATTGCAGATCGTAGCCGCTGCGCTTGAACCAGAGATCCCGCCAGCTGACGTCGTTGAAGACGATGAAGTCCTCCTTACCGATGTCCTGCACCAGGTTCTCTATCACGGCGCCACTGAACACGAAGCTGTCGACGCCGGTGCCACCGCTGAACTGGTTCTGGTAACCGCCCAGCACCAGCAGGTCATCGCCGGCGCCGCCATCGAGCTGGCTGAACTTGGCGACCTGATCGGAGATCAACCGATCCTGGCCGTCACCACCCAGAATGGTGGCGTGATAGCCCATCAGCTTGACCTGGTTGTTGCCATGTTCGGCCAGCAGGCGGTTGTGATTGCCAAACACCATGGCAAAGTCGTCGCCCTCACCGAGCCGGATCTGGTTGTGATGACCTTTGGTCACCGTGAAATCCTGATCCGCGCCGGCATCGATCTGGTTGTAGTTGCCGGAGGTCACCAGATAATCCTGGCCGGCGCCCCCTTCCACTATGCCCTCTTCTCCGAAGATGAAGGCCTGATCGTTGCCCTCCCCCATGAAGGCACGGTTGACACGACCGGCCAGCACGGCGACATCGTCACCCTGCCCGCCGAACATCATGTTCTCCCGACCCATCATGATCCCGGTGTCCTGACCGGCACCGCCGGTGAAGATGTTGGAGGTCCCGGTGGCGTAGAAGACATCGTCTCCGCGGCCACCCCAGAAGTTGTTGTTGTCGCCGAGGTAGGCCCCCAGATCCTTGCCGTCTCCCCCCCAGTTGAAGTTGTAGTTGCCAAGGGAGACATGCATGTCGCCATCCCCCTGCAGGTGACCACTGTTGCGCAGGAAGTCGAAGGTCTGCTCCTTCATGTTGAGCAGGTCCGCCGTCAGGTTCTGCTTGAGGTTGCTGGCCAGCGCCACCACCTCCGCCTGCTTGTCCCGGTTGAACAGGGTGGCAAACAGGTTGGGCAGACTCAGCGCATTGAAGCCGAAGGCACGCTCCTCGGTGGCGGCCGGCAGCGCCGCCGGCTTGGCGTCGTTACCCTGCTGCACCGTCAAGGCAGCGGACTTGGCCTCCTCGGGAGCCTCGTCCTGCAGGCCGTGGCTGCGGGCAAAGCTGCTGAGGGCATCCTCCCCCAGATCCAGCCCGGCCTTGAGCTGCTCGACCCACTTGGCCGGATCGGTCAGGCTCTTGAGCTGATCGCCACCAAACTCGGCGATGACACCCAGCATCTCCTGCAACATAGCCGGCGCATCGATGGCCGCCCCATCGCGGGCCACCAGCTCACCACGAGCGTTGTAATCCACGCCGAAGATGTCCGCCAGCGTGGTATCGGCGCCCACCCCTGCCAGGCGACCCAGCAACCGGTTCTGCAGCTGACGCGGCAGATCGGTCGGGGTGAAGGTAAAGGTGGTTTTCGCCTGCCCGCTGGCGGTGAACTCCTGGGTCATCAGCCCGAACAGGGAACCCAAGTTGGTGTCCAGGATCGCCTGGATATTGTCACCGAACACGAAGTTCCAGTTGCCCGTGGTGACCTGGATATCGGCCCCCTGACCGGCCACGGCAAAGTTGAAGACCAGCTTCTCGTTGGCCTGGCGCAGCTTGTCCGCTCGGCTCAACGGTCCCTGTTCGCCCTGGCCGCCGCCCGAGATCCGCTTGTTGAACTCCTTGTTGAGGGTTGCCTCCAGATCGCTCTTGAGCCCGCGGCTGCTGCGCTCATGGTCGCTGTCCAGACGCGTGAGCGAGCCGTACTCGACGCTGCTGGTCTGATCCAGACCGGCCATGTCGGCCACGAACTTGTTGGCACCAGCCAGGGTCCACTGATCCCACTGGCTGGCCACCCAATCCGGCTTGGCACCGTCACCGGCGATCTGCTGGAGGGCGCCGGCAATGCGGGCCGCCCCGCCAAACGGGTTGACCAGCGGCGGAGTGGGGATGGATTTTTCCAGCATCACGATGAGATCGTTGCTGCGCCCCAGGTTGAAGCTGACGTTGCGTTGCCCCACGAACAGCTGGGCCCCTTCCAGCGCCCGGTAGCCGGCGATGTCGACGCTGTGTTTGCTGTCGCCATCCCCGATGTGCACCATGACGTTGTTGTCACCGAAGGCCAGCGACTTCATGCCGCCCGTGCCCACTTTGACCCCCAGGTTGGTGGTCCCCCAGTTGAGGGCGGTAAACTCGCCATCCCCCACGTTGACCTGGATGTTGCCCGAGTAGCTGACCGCATTGTCGGCCTGGCTCGAGGCCGTTTCCGGCTGACGTTGTTTGTTGGGTGCGACGAAGGTCTCGTCATTGTCGGCGATAGTGCCACGGACGCGACTCTCGCCGTCACCCTCGCCCACCTTGGCCAGCACGATATCCCCTTCAGCCACACCGCCGCGCACCAGTTCGTTGTGCACCACAGGTTCGCCAGCGTCATCCAGGGTCAGCACCACCTTGTTGGCAGCCACCTTGCGGGCCCAGACATCGGCCTCATCGCGGGTATGCTTGCGCCCGCCCTGATCGACCGCCACTTCACTGCTGCGGGCCGAGACCTGGGTACGGATCCCTTCGCCATCCAGCGCCTGGATGAAGCGGCGGGCAAAGCCGGTCTGCAGGTCGTCGCTCACCAGGGAGCAACCTACCAGACTGATGTGGCTCGGCTTGGTGGTCACGCCAGCCTCTTGCTGCAGGCGATCGCCCAGGCGGCGCAGATGCCCGGCCAGCTCGTCGGCGCTGTAGCCGCTGAGACGGCTGTTGTTCTGCCCGTCCGCATCGCGGCCATGCCCCACCACCTGCCAGCGGATATTGCCGGCCAGTTGCGCAGGGTCGCCATACACCACCCGATAGTTGCCATCCGCATCCAGCTGTACCACCAGACTGCGGTCGGGGTGCTTGCCGGCCAGGCTGGCCGCGGCCTTGGCGGCCACCAGATCATCTTCGGTCTGGATGATGATCTGGCTGGTGAAGCGGGTCTCACCCCCTTCACTGCCCGGCGCCACCTCAGGTCGCTGCCACTGCTCGACCCGCTGGTTGCGAACCGGCTGATCCGCGCCATCCAGCGCCGCCGGCGTGCGGCTCAACAAGCCGCCAACAATCTGCTCGGCGTACTGACCCATCAGGCGGTTGCTGGCCAGATGGCCATAGAAGGTCTGTTCACCGCTGACCTGATAACCGGCCACCGCCAGCTTGGCCCGCAGTTTTTCTCCTTCACTGCCGAGCCCCTCGTTGTCGGTCAGCAACATGATGGGCGTGCTCTTGGGCAGGCCGTCGAGGTTTTTCTCCACCGAGAAACGGCCGTTGATCGCCTTGGCGATCGCCCCCACCAGACCACCCGGGTTGGGCAGCTCGTTGGCCGTGATAGCCTTGCTCATGCTGGGCATGGGGCGATCGAGCAGCAGCCCGCCCACCGGCTTGCCCTGCTCGGCGGCATAACGGGCCAGATCGGCGGCAATGGGGCCGCCCATGGAGTAGCCGTGGATCAGGATCTTGCCAGGCGCCACCCCACGCTCTTCCACCAGATAGCGGAACATGGTGCGGGCATCCTGGTAGACCCCCTGCTCGCTGGGTCCACCATCGCTGGTCCCATAACCACGCAAGTTGACCGCCAGCATGTCGACACCCTGCTTCTGATAGTGGCTGCGAACCGCATCGGCCTGCTCCTCGGCGGAAGAACCCGAACCGTGCAGGAACAGCACCACCTCGGGCTTGCCATCCTGCGGCGTCCCTGGCCGCTCGGCCCCCTTGTGCAGGTAACCAGACAGACGGCCGGCATCCCCTTGCAGGGTCACCTGCTCGGCCTCGCCCTTGCTCACCGCATGGTCGAGCAGTTGGCGGGTGATGTCGCCCACCTGGCGCCGCTCATCGCGGGTACCGTAGAGGTTGTCATTGAGGAAGCGGGTCAGCGGATTGAGTGGCTGCTTGTCCAGCGGGGCCGAACCATCGTTCGCCACGGAGACGGGTTTGCCGGAGCCTGCTGGCAGCTCGCCATCGGCAAGCGTATCGCCCTTGCGTGGCGTGCCAAGAGCGACCAGCTCATCGAGCTGCGCCGTATAGGCATGCTGCTGATAGAACTCGAGAGTACGGCCGAAGGCACCATCGAGTGCAGCCTGTACCGACGCCTTGCTGTCTTCGCCAGCCAGATCGACCAGATCCCGGTAGTTGGCGGTATAGCTTTCCAGCACCTGCTTGCGCGCATCCCCGCTCTCCTGCAGCGCCCGATAGACCGCCAGACTCTCGTTCACCGAGTGACCACCATCGAATACCAGGAAGGCAAGGGTGTTGAGGTAAGCCTGGCTTGGGGAGTAAGCAGGATCTTTGGCCGCCAGATAGTTGTTCAGGTGGACCATGATGTTGGTCGAGCCGGAAGCGCCTGTCACCACGGACAGCCCCTTGTCCAGCGCATTGCGCTCAAAGGTGGTCTCCTTGCCCGGTGTCAGGATGCGGCCATCCGCCACGCTGCGCCCGTTCAGGAAATCCTCGTACTTGTCACCACCGGGCTGGTAGTGCAGACCGGTGCCATAGTCGCTGGTGGTACGGCCAGGCAGGTCGACCTGCAACAGACCGTCCTTGGCCGAAGCAACCTCGGTACTGGTCGAGCGCGCCTTGGTGATGACGCTGCCGTAGAAGCGATCGCCCTCTCTCTTCCAGTTGGCCGTGTCCATCCCGAGCTCGGGGTGGGTGGCCATCTTCACCGCCAGGAAGGGGACCTTGATGACATCGAAACCGTTGTCGACCCGGGTCATCATCTGCTTGAAGTTGGCAAAGGTAGGCTCGGCCAGGAACTCGGTCAGACTGGGCACCCGGCTGAACCAGGGGCGGGTGTCTTTCTTGATGGCCTCGGCGAATGCCGCCATTTTCTTGTCGATGCGCTGGGTGCGGGTGGCCTCATCCAGTTGCAGTGTCTGGATCCAGTCATCAAACTCCTTCACCAGCTTGGATCCCAGCTGTGCCGAGGTATCGAGCGCGGCCTGCGATGGGGCCGTCACCAGCCCATGAGCGATCTCCGAATCGAAACGACGGCCAAACAGGTTGTCGATGTACTGGCCGGTCGCCTTGCTGCGCTGGGCATCTGCCAGCAGGGATTGGGCCAGCACCTGCAACTGCGGATAATCCCCCAACGTCTTGCTGGCAGTTTCAAACAGGGCGATGGTGCGCGGCCCCCGCACGTCGCCCGACAGCCAGAGGGACTTGATCTCTGCGGCCAGCTGACGGGTTTGCGGCGTGTCGAACTGGCTCAGATGGTGCGCAAATGCGATCAGACTGTCATGCTCGGTGCGCGGCGCCTGTCGCTCGGCGCGGGAGTTGGTCTCGGTCAGCGACCGGATGCCAAGCTCGCTCACCTTGGCGATGTCGGTGGCGCTGAGCTCGCCCACGGCACCGATAATCCGGCCGATGCCATCGAACACCAGTTGATCTTCAAAACGGGCGGCATGCTCCGGCGGCAAGGCCAGTCCGTACACGCCAGCGCTCTTGGCTCGGGAGGCAAACGTGTGGCTCAGCAAGGATGCCGCTTCGAAACGCAGCGCCTTCACTTGCTCGCCGCGTCGGGCAAACTCTTTCGGGTCACGCGTCTGCCACTGGGTCAGGCTCTGTTCCAGCAGCCCCAGATTCGCCTCCGATGGTTGCTGTTGCACCCGTACCACGGCCTCACGCACCGCCTTGAGGCGCTCGCTTGGCAGATCGATGGAGAGCTTGCCAAGCTGGCGACGGGTGGAGTCAATGAAGCCATTGTCTCCGCTCTTGAGCAGCTGGAAGGCAAAACCGGCGGTCTCGGGAACGGCGACGGCCGGTCCTCGCACCGGGTGGTCCAGCGGGGCCGTATCGGCATTCGCCACGCCCGGGCTCTGGTCTCCCGGTTTGTGGCCGCCCAGGGCCTGCAGTCCGCTCGTCACCTCTGCTTGATGCTCGGCGGTGAGCTGGCTCCATGCCTCGGCATGGTTGGCCATCACCCACTCGGCCTTGTGGTTGGCAGAGGCCACCTTCTTGGCATTCTTGACCGGTGGCAGCCCCTGGCGCTCCCGATAGGCCTGATACCAGCTGTCGAAGTCCGCGCTCTGTTCGACCAGATTGTTGACTGCCGCCACTATGGTGCGACGACTGACCGGGTCGAACTGGTCGAGGGTCTTCACCTCCACCCTGGCGGTCGATTCCGACTTCGGCACAAACTGGCTCAGCTCGTTCGGTACCTGGCGGAACTCGAACAGGATGGCCAGCTCGGGGTGCTTGCTGTCCCCCGTGGTCGCATTGTTGATGCCATGCCCGGCCACCTCGCCACCAAACTTGAAGTAGTCATAGATGTTCTGTGCCAGCGCCGGCGAATAGGCCGACTTGAGGGTCGCCAGGATCTGCTCGGACACCAGCTTGCGGTCATGGGCACTGAGCAGGGCCAACATGGCCACCGGCTTGGTTCTTGGCAAGATTTCCCAGGCATTCTTGACCTTGGGATCGGTCAACCCCTGGGCGTTGGGCGTGATCCCCTCGGCCAGCGGATCCCAGTCATTGATGTGAATGCCGTATTCCCGGGCCAGATCGGCCGTCTTGCCATAAATGGAAGTGAGGTAGGCAAACACATTCTGTGCGGTGGCCGCATCTTCCCACTGCACATTGGCCGTGTTGGACAGCAACAGCTCCTTCAGCTCGGGGTGATACCAGGGAGCGGACTCCAGCAGCCGGATCTCCTGGGAAGAGCCGCTACCAAACGCCTTGGCGCTGACTGCCACGGTTGCCTGCTGGCCGCTCGGCGTCATGCCGATAGTCTGCCCCTGACCGTCACGGGCGGCGCCATTGCCGGCAGCGATCACGTGGTTGGCATTGGAGATGACCAGGGTGAAACGGCCATCCTCGCTCACGAGATCGGACAGTCTGGTATGATTGGTCTGGCTGATGTGCTGGGTGAACTCTCTGGCAAGCCAGAGCATGGCCTCCTTGCGTGCTTCCACCGCCTGCTGATCCTGCATCTCGCTTGGATAGGTCACCAGCTCGATGGTATGGGTCTGCCACTGGTTGATCCCTTTGACATCGCTGATCCCGGCGGGATTGGTGTACCCCCCCTGGTTCATGTCCTTGGTCAGCATGAACAGCGGGTTGCCTGCTGCATCGTGCACATAGCCAAACTTCTGTGCCGAGTTCTTCGGCAACGCCACCACCAGCCCAGTCAGCTCGTTCTCGATGCCGATGGAAGAGCCGTCGAAGTGGCTGCTGAACTCAGGCACGGCCTTGCTGCCCGTGCGGGGGCCATGCAGACCGGTGAGATCCACGGCCGCCTTGGCCAGTACCTCATGCTGCTGCACCGGTTTGGTCGCCGTGGCTGTCGCCTGCGCCTCCTGCTGCACCTCGGTCGGTGTTGGGGTCGGCGTTGGAGTCGGGGCTATCGGTCGTGCCACTGGTTGACGGGAACCGGCATTGACCTGCAGCCGGTTGACCGCCGCCAGCGCTCCGTCGAGGGCGGACTGCTCCTGCTCGCTCAGTCCGGTGGCGGTGTCGATGGCCGAAGGCGGAACCTCATCAGGAGCCGACAAGGTACCGACAGCGGGCACATCCAGCTCGCCGGTCTGCAACAGGGGCTGCCCGGCTGCCGTCGACGGGTCGGACTGAACGCCCTGGCGGGTCGGCTTGTCGCCGCTTTGCTTGAGGCTCGCCGCATTCTGTTTGGCCTGGTTGGCCTGCAAGCCGGCCTGACTGGCCGCCTGCTCGCCGGCGAGCTGTGCCTGGCTGGCACTCGCTTCGCCCTGCTGCTGCCGCGATGTCGCCTCTCCCTGGCGAGCCAGCGCGTCGAGACGGCGCTGTTCTGCCTGCGCAGCCCTGTGCTGGCCCGCCGCCTCGGCGTCACCCTGCAGCTGTTCGCTGCGCTGCTGACCCGTTTTGGACTTGGCCAGCGCGCTGTCTAGCTGCTGGTGCTGCGCCTCATGGCGAGATCTGGCCTCTGCGATCGCCGTGCCGGCCGTGTTGCCGGCATCGTCCAGATCTTCCTGGACCGTGCTCAGCAGGCGGTCGGCAAAGCCGGTGCGCCAGTGCTGGCCGGACGGCTCGCTCGCCGCGTCGGATGCTCTGACCTGCTCGAAGCGGCGCGCCAGCGTATCGAGCTGCGCCGTCATGTCGCGAGATTCTGCCTCGATGGCGGCACGCTGATCCTGGCCATTTTGCGCCAGCTTCTGCTGATCGGTGGCCTCCAGCTGGGCCTGGGTGCCGGCAATGGCGGCCAGCTGCTGCCCCTTCTCCTGCTCCAGCCGCTGCTTGTCGGCCTCGGCACTCGCCTGATCCCCTCTCGCCCGGGCCGCGTTGTCGTCTTGCGCCAGCTGGGCGCTGACTTGGCCGATCTCGGCCTTACCAGAGGCGGTGGCCACCACGTTGTCGAGCAGGTAGCCAAGGCCGTTGCTCTCACCGATACCGCGGAACGCCAGGGTGTTGCGACCCTCGCGGGCCATCAGCGTCAGCGCCTTGCTCTGCCAGCTGCTGGCGTCACCTTCACTGGCAAACACCCGCTCGCCGTTCCACAGCACCTCGATGCCGTGTTGCAGGGAAATATTCGCCCGGCGGGCAAAATCAAATGTCAGGTTGACGGTCTCGCCCGCCTTGAGGCCGGCAAGATCCTGGGAAATCTGGGTATTGCGGTCAGTCGACAGTTCACTGACCCGGGCACCGTGCCCGTCGGCAGCCAGCCCGTAGGTGGCGGCGGAAAAATCGGCTTCAATGCCGGCGCTGGCATGCTGCCAACCGTGGGCGCCCCGCTCGAAATCGCCGTTGACGATGAGGTTCTCACCCCCTCGGGCCAATCCCTGCTCATCGAGCTGCAGCGCCCTGTCCATGGCCTGCTCGTCGCGCTCGCCGGCCTGGCTTACCTTGCCGGTCAGACTGCCGGCCAGGGAAGATTTCACCTCGCCAATCTCGTCCAGCCCAAAGCCGCTGAGTCCCTGCACCTCGCACAGGCTGGCCGCTTGCGGGGCCTTGAGCGGGCCCTCTTCGTCCCCCTGCACCAGATAGTTGATGGCCTGGTTGCCCGCGCTGCCGAGCAGGGTCTGCTTGATGTTGTCAAACAGGGTGCCGAGCTTGTTGCTGCTGGTGTTGCTGCTGGCGATGGCCAGGCTGTAGAAATCGCCGTTGCCGATCTTGATGGCCACGTTGTGACGGGCATAGGCCGCCGTGATGTCCAGCCCGTCGCCGATCTGGACGTTGGCATTGCCCTTGCCCTTCATGACCGCGACGTTGAGGCCGTCTCCCACCTTGGTGTTGAGGTTGTAGTCACCCCACGCCAGGTTGATGGAGGTGCCATCGCCCACCTTGACGTTGTTGTTGAACTTGCCATAGGCGGCCGTCACGCTCAGACCGTCCCCTACCGTGGTGGTCTGGTTGATCTCCCCCTTGGCGAGGGTGACCTGGATGCCGTCCCCCACCCGGGTGACGATGTTGGCCTTGCCGAGCAGCGCCTGATAACCATCGCCCTCCCCGACCTGAGTCACTATGTTCGCATCGCCCTTGGCCAGCACGACCTGACGGCCATCCCCCACCTTGGTGATGACGTTGGCCTTGCCCCAGGCGCCGGTGTAGCCGTCGCCGTTGCCGACCTGGGTGACCAGGTTGGCCTCCCCTTGCAGCACGGCCACTTCCCGGCCATCCCCCACCTTGGTCAGCACGTTGGCGCGGCCCTTGGCGAAGCTGTAACGATCGCCGTTGCCGACCTGGGTCAGCAGATTGACGTCGCCCCAGGCGCCCTGTACTACCAGCCCGTCACCCACCTTGGTGATGAGGTTGGCGCGCCCCTTGGCCAGACCGATGGTGCTGCCGGCCCCGACGTGGGTCATCACGTTGCCCACCTCGGAGATGAGCAGACCCACCGTGGTGCCGTCACCGATCTTGGTCAGCAGGTTGCCCTTGCCCCACAGCACGCCGGCAGTGGTGCCATTACCCACGTGGGTCAGCACGTTGGCATCGGCCTTGGCGATGGCGCCGAGGAAGTCATCCCCCACCTTGGTGATGATGTTTGCCTTGCCCAGCGCCAGCACACCGGTCAGACCGCTGCCGACATGGGTCACTATGTTGGCCTTGCCGAACAGGGCTGCCAGCGTGGTGCCGTTGCCCACCTTGGTCATCACGTTCAGCTCGCCGGCAAACAACCCCAGGCTGGTGCCGTTGCCGATGTGGCTGTAGACGTTGGCCTTGCCGATCATCAGCGCGGCTGTCAGGCCATCCCCCACCTTGGTGAACAGGTTGGCCTGCCCCAGCATGGCGGCGAAGGTCTCGCCAGCACCGACGTGGGTGAAGACGTTGGCATTGCCCACCATGGCGGCCAGCGTCATGCCATTGCCCACCTTGGTCGCCAGGTTGCCCTGGGCCAGCATCAGCGCCACGGTCAGGCCGTCACCGATATGGGTGAAGACGTTGGCCTTGGCCACCATCAGCGCCAGTGCATTGCCATCGCCGACCTTGGTGAAGACGTTGGCCACCCCGCCCATCAGGGCCCAGGCATCGCCTTGGCCTATCTGGGTAAACAGGTTGCCGGCGCCGATCATGGCGGCAATCGCCGTGCCGTCGCCCACCTTGGTAAACAGGTTGCCGGCGGCCCCCATCACGCCCAGGGTGTCGCCGTTGCCGACATGGGTCAGCACGTTGGCGCCCCCCAGCATCACCGCAGAGAGATCGCCATCGCCGACCCGGGTCAGCACGTTGGCAGCCCCCAGCAGCAGCGCCTGGGTATCCCCCTGACCAATCTGGGTCAACACGTTGGCGCCGCCCCCCAGAATGGCCTGCACCTTGCCGTTGCCCTTCTTGGTCAGCACGTTGGCACCGCCCAGCAACACGGCGCGGGTATCGGCAGCCTCATCACCCTGGGTGATGTGAGTCAGCACGTTGGCGCCGCCCAGCAGACCGGCCGTCAGTTGGCCCGCACCGAACTTGGTCAGCACGTTGGCGCCGCCCACCGACAGAGCATCGAGCCGGCCGTTGCCGACCTGGGTCAGCAGGTTGAAACCACCCCCCGCCAGCCACAGGCCCTGGCCATCGCCCAGCTGGGTATGGGTGTTGTAACCGCCCAGCATGACCACCTGGCTGTCGCCACGGCCCTGCTGCACCGAGATGTTGCCATAGGCCAGCAGACGAGCCAGGTACTCGCCGTCACCGCTGCGCACCAGCACGTTGGCCGCACCGGCCGCATAGACATCCATTCGCCCCTGGGCACCCTGATGAACCAGCACGTTGGCCAGGCCCGCCCCACGGAACACCAGATCGCCGCGCTGACCGCGCTTGATCAGCACGTTGGCCGCACCGGCACCGTTGAAGTGGATGTTGCCTTCGGTCACATCGGACTCGATGACGTTGCCGCCACCGGCGCCGTCAAAGAAGATGTCGCCCTTGCTCTTGCCGCCACTTTGCTGGCGGGGCAGCAACAGCTGGCTGGAGAACTCGCGGGTGGCCGGCAGTCGATCCGACACGGCCGTGACGGTATCGAGCTGATAGCGCACCTCGCTCAGGGAGTACGCCCCTGTCCCCATGGAGGTGAAGCCGGTACGCTCCGAAATGACCTGATTGGCCAGCCCCGCCAGGTGGTTGCCCTCCTTGTACCAGGCCTTGGCGAGGTACTTGAGCGCCCCGGTCTCCCGATCATTGGCCAGCTCCACCACCACTATCTTGGTGTAGGGACCAAGCTGCTTGGCAAACACATAGGTATTGGCCTGTACCCGGGATTTCACCGCGTTCACGTCAACCTTGGTGCCATCCCGATAAACGGCGTAGCCGCTCATCTTGGCGCTGGAGAGCGTCACGTCGGCAGCCGACACGTTCACCCCGCCACCGTAGTTGATCCAGCTGTTCTCGGTCAGATCCGCTTCCACCGCCTCCAGCTTGATGCGCTGACGTCGTTCGAACACCAGATCGCTCAGCCGATAGGCGCCGTCGGTTTGCGTCGAGACGAAGCCGTTGCCCGCATCAATTTGACGACCGGCCAAGCCATCGAGGTGGTTTCCCTCCTTGTACCAGGAGGTGGCGTGATAGCGCAGGGCACCATTCGCGCTATCGTTGGAGAGCTCTACCCGGTTGATCTTGGTGTACATGCCGTCAAAGAAGGCAAACAGGTAGGTATTGGGCTGCAGGCTGGACTTGATGGCCGTGACGGCCTGGGACTGGTTGATCCAGCTGCCGCCCATGGTGGCGGTGGTCAATGCGATCTCGTCGGCACGGGCGCCGGCGAAGGGGGAGCTGTCGCTGTCCGAGCCCTTGCGGGAGAGATGGTTGTAACCCCCCGCCCCCTTGAAGTGGATGTTGCCCTCGGCCACGTCCGACAGCAGCCGGTTGTAGCCGCCAGCCCCGTTGAAGCGGATGTCGCCACGGGTCTGCAGGTACTCATCCTGCTCGTTGCGCAAACGGGAGAGCTCGTTCCAGCCGCCGGCCCCGTTGAAGCTGATATCCCCCTCGCGCCCCTTGCGAAACACCTTGTTGTAGGCACCGGCGCCGTTCAGGGTGACGTTGCCGGACTCCACCTGGGAGCTGATGATGTTGGCCGCACCGGCCCCCGAGAAGTGGATGTTGCCCTGCGAGCCCTGATACTGGCTGTGCCAGGTGCGGTCCAGCTTGTTGGCCGCCCCGGCGCCGCTGTAGCTCAGATCGCCGCGGTCGGTCTGGTGCCAGAGCTTGTTGTAGCCGCCGGCCCCCTCGAAGCTGACGTTGCCGCTGATCCCCTTGCGGGTCAGGAAGTTGGCCAGCGCGGCCCCCTGATAGCGGATGTCGCCGTCGCGCCCCTGATGATCGATGTTGGTGGCGCCGCTGGCGCCGGCGAAATGGACATTGCCGGACTGGGACTTGCTGATGTCGGCATAGCCCGCCGCCCCCTTGACGGTCAGGTTGCCGGAGTCGTCAACCACCTTGAGGTAGGCGGCACCGCCATAGACGCTGTCGTTGCCCGTACCGGTGTAGACGGTGGCGCCGATGGAACCGACCCTGATGGTGTCGTCACCACCATAGGCATGGATGACGCCACCGAGGCCATAGGCATCGATATCGTTGTTTCCGTCATCTGCCGTGTAATTACCGGTAAAGAAGTACTCAATACTTCTCCATACACTCTTTCCCATGTATTAACTCATTATGATTAAATGGAAAACCACTGCACCCTGCGCACACAATGGCCAAGTTCGGCATGAACATGACCGCGCACTGTGCAGACCCGCTGCCCTTTCCATGGCAAGAATATCCGGCGACGCAGATCGCTCACCACGGCGCGGGCGTGTCCGTATGGCGCTATCATCTCCGGAATAAAAATGTGGTCGCCGGATTGCCAATCCTCACGGATCAGCTCCCGCTCGGCGGCCAGCAAGGTGTCACGAATGGATAAAGAGACAAACGCCCAGTTGCAAAATGCAACCGGGCGTCCGCATGAGTCTTCGTAATAGCAAAACTGGTTCAATTCAAATGCTGGCAATATACGTTGCTGCCACTCGGCGACGGAATAACGCCGGTGCAGGGAGGAGTGCTGACTGAGCAGCATGACACCTCCCAACATATGTTGTTTTTGTTGCCAGTTAGGTTCCGTTGGTTGCAATACCAAGTGCATTGACTCCCCACACCGGAAACTTATTTTTTCTTGCGCGGCGCAGCCTGTGCAGTGGCGGCAGGAGCGGTTTCCTGCGCGTCGGCGGGGGCGGCCGGGATCAGGCCAGCGGCGATCAGCTTGTCGAACTCGGCCGCCATGCGCGGATCTTCAAGCATATTTTTTATCATTGAAACCATATACATAAAGCCAGCTGCCGGCATGTGCACCGTCTGTTTCAGCGCCAGCTCATTGTCGCTTTCGGCCATGACGCCCTGCGCCATCTTGAGCGGATCCTGGCCGACGAAATAGAGGGAGAAAATCCCCTTGTTGTAGTTGACGCTGGATACTGTCTGTACAAACTGCTCTGTCATATAAATTCCATTATCAATAAATATAAGGTAAAACAAAAAACAAAAATCCCACCAAAGATAAATCAACATGGTGCTAACATTTCATTTTTCGCTATATTTACCATATTTGAAAATATTATTTGATTCAATTAAACAATGATTCAAAAATAGAGTAATTACGTCAAAATAAATATCAACAAACTCATTAAGGTTAATAATGAGGCCACACTTGAGATTACCTTCAGATATATTAACTCAGTCAATTTATTATTGATTTTGTCAGCGCACATAATATTTGACAGATAATTATCGGCTCGTTAGTATGCGCGCCCTGCCTGCAACAGGTCACCTTGCCCCATATAAACAGGAGGGGTTTAAACGCGGCAACGGGGTATATTATGACTGCGCATGACGAGTCTGTTTTGGCATGCTTGAAGATTATTACCGGATTATTGGGCTGTCCCCCTAAAGATATAGATATCACGCCAGACGAACCCTTTGATATTATTGTCGACAGGCTGCAGCAGCAGACCGACAGCCGGATCCGCCAACGTCACATTGCTCCCCGCAAACTCGCCAAACAGACGCTCCCCCTGGTCCTGCTCAGTGACAACGGCAACCCCTGCGTCCTGGCCCAGCGTCAGGGGGAGCAGGCCCTGATCCTGGACCCCGCCGTCGGCAATCCCCAGGTCATCGACCAGCAGGCACTGCTGGCTCGCTGGAACGGACGAGTCTATCAAGTACGCAGACAGCAGAGCCGCTTTGACATCCGCTGGTTCATTCCGGCCTTCCTGCAGCAGAAACGGCTACTGGGGGAGATATTGCTCTTTTCGCTGGTCTTGCAGCTCCTGGCTCTCATCTCCCCGCTCTTTTTTCAGGTCGTCATGGACAAGGTGCTGGTGCATCAGGCCTGGTCGACGCTGGATGTGCTGGTGTTCGGGCTGCTGATCACCGCCCTGGTGGAGGTCTGTCTGCGCGGATTGCGGGAGTACCAGTACGCCCACACCGCCAACCGGATCGACATCCAGCTCGGCCTGCGCATGGTGCAGCACCTGTTTGCCCTGCCCCTGCTCTATTTCAAGAGCCGCCAGGTGGGGGCCATCGTGACCCGGGTGCAGGAGCTCAATACCATCCGCGAGTTCCTGACCGGCACCATGTTCACCCTGACGGTGGACGTGCTGTTCATGTTCGTCTTCCTGGCGGTCATGGCCAGCCTCTCCGGCATGCTGACCCTGGTGATCCTGCTCTCCATCCCCGCCTATGTACTGATCGCCTGGTGGATCACGCAGCGCATGCAGCAGGCTGTCGAGCAGCAGTTCGGCCACGCCGCCGCCAACACCGCCTTCTTGAACGAGACGGTCGCCGGCGCCGAGACCCTCAAGAGCCTGGCGCTGGAGCCGCGCTTCGTGCGGCGCTGGGATGAGCAGACCAGCCAGATGGTAACCGCCGGTTACCGGGTTCAGCAGCTCAACAACGCCTCCCAGCACGGCGTCATGTGGCTGCAAAAACTGGTGAGCGCATGCGTGCTCTGGCTCGGTGCGAGCGAGGTGATCAGCCTGCAGCTCACCATCGGCCAGCTCATCGCCTTCAATATGATGGCCGGCCACGTGGCCCAGCCCCTGTCACGGCTGGTCGAGCTGTGGGGCCAGTTCATCCAGACCCGGATCGCGGTGGACAAACTGGGTGACATGCTCAACCTGCCCCCCGAACACCAGCGTGACGGCGCGGGTCAGGTGAGTGCTGGCGCCATTTTGCTGGAGCGGGTGCGCTTTCGCTATCAGCCGGACGCCCCCCTCATCATCGATGATCTCTCCCTGACCATAGCGGCCGGCGAAACGCTCGGGGTTGTCGGCGGCTCAGGCTCGGGCAAGAGCACCCTGGCCAGACTGCTGCTGCGCCTCTACCAACCCGAGCAGGGCGAGATCTTCATCGACGGCCAATCCATCCGCCAGCTCCCCCTCCACCACC
This sequence comes from Aeromonas sp. FL131, assembly GCF_049860615.1. Lineage (NCBI taxonomy): Bacteria > Pseudomonadati > Pseudomonadota > Gammaproteobacteria > Aeromonadales > Aeromonadaceae > Aeromonas > Aeromonas sp. FL131. The sequence goes on along the minus strand of NZ_CP187595.1, from coordinate 803,210 downwards.
TGCGTCAACAGATGGGCGTGGTGCTGCAGGAGAACCACCTGTTCAACAAATCGGTACGGGACAACATCGCCCAGTCGATGCCCCATGCCAGCCTGGACCAGATCATCCGGGCCGCCACCCTGGCCGGGGCCCACGACTTCATTCTGCGGCTGCCCCTTGGTTACGACACCGTGCTGGCGGAGGGGGGCAGCTCGCTCTCCGGCGGTCAGCGCCAGCGCATCGCCATCGCCCGCACCCTGCTGGCCGACCCCAGGATCCTCATCTTCGACGAGGCCACCAGTGCCCTCGACGATGAGTCCCAGGCGCTGATCCAGCGCAACATGCGCCAGATCGCCTGTGGCCGTACCGTCATCACCATCGCTCACCGACTCTCCACCGTACGCCAGTGCGACCGCATCATCGTCCTGCAGCGCGGCAAGATCGTCGAGCAGGGCGACCACGCCAGCCTGCTGGCGCGAGGAGAGCACTACGCCCGGCTGTGGCGACTGCAGCAGGACTTGCACGAGGAGACCCCATGAATCTGCGTACCTGGCTGGCCCGCTTTCGCCAACCCCGTCCACCCCGGCAGGCGGATACCCACTACGGCTTTCTGCCAGCCCACCTGGCGCTGGCCGAGACGCCCCCCTCTCCCTTTGCCCGCATCACGGCGCTGACCCTCAGTGCCGGCGTGCTGCTGACCCTGCTGTGGGCCTGCTGGGGCGAGCTCGACATCCAGGCCACCGCCAGCGGCCGCCTGCTGGTGCTTGGCCGCAGCCAGATGATCCAGTCCTACGAGCAGGCCAGAGTGGTGAGCATCCACGTGGAAGATGGTCAGGCGGTTGCCGCCGATGCGCCGCTGCTGACCCTCAATACGCTGGGAGTCAGTCAGGATCTGAGCCGCTTGCGCCAGCAGCAGGCGTTCCAGTACCAGACGTTGATCCGCTACCAGTCGCTCTATCGTGACCAGGCCCCCGACCAGCATCCGGACTATGTCAGGCTCACGCCGGAGCAGCAGCAGGCGCTGGTGGAAAACTACCAGAGCGAACTGCACGAATTTCACAGCACCCTCGGCAACCTGCAGGCCGAGCTCGGGGTCAACCAGGCCAACCAGGCCGCCAGACGGGGCGACATGGCATCTCTCACCACCCTGCTGGCCAACATCCGCCCTCGCCTGCAGGCCCGTCAGACCCTGAGCCAATCCCAGGCCATCTCCCGGGTGGAGTATCTGGAGCAGGAAAAAGAGCTGCTGGAGACCCAGCGCCAGCTCGCCCAGCAGCGGGCCGAGCTCGAGGTGCTGCAATCCCAGCAGCAGAGCCTGCAGGAGCGGCTGGCCGGCTTCAAGGCACAAAAGCAGCGGGAGTGGATCGAGAAACGCCAGCAGGCCAGGCTGCAGCTGACCGCCATCGAGCAGGAGCTCGCCAAACTGCGCGAACGGGAGCACCTGGAGGTGATCCGCGCCCCCGTGGCCGGCACGGTACAGCAGCTGGCCATTCACACCCAGGGCGCCGTAGTGCAACCGGCCCAGCAGTTGCTGGTGATCGTGCCCAACGAAGGGGTGCAGCTCGCCGAGGTGAAGATCCTCAACAAGGACATCGGCTTCGTGCACGAGGGGCAGGCGGTGAGCATCAAGGTGGATGCCTTCCCCTACACCCGCTACGGCACCATAGATGGCGAGCTGGTGAGCGTGTCGCGCGACGCCACCGCCGATGAGCAGCTGGGGCTGGTCTTTGCCGCCAGGGTCAAGCTGAGCCAGGGCGAGATGCTGATCGATCAGCAGCCCGTCAAACTCACCCCCGGCATGTCGGTGGTGGCGGAGATCAAGACCGACCGGCGCCGGGTCATCGACTATCTGCTGAGCCCCATTCGCGAGTATCAGGCCGAGGCGCTGCGGGAGCGATGACAATGACACACGCGTTGCCGGCCCGCGAGGCCCCCGTGAACGAGCCCCCCCCCATCGCCAATGGCGCCCTCGCAGCCCTCACCCACGCGGCGCACCAGCTGATGCTGACGGCCGATGCAGAACAGCTGGCCCACGCCCTGGGTTGCGATCTGGCACCGCCCGACCTGACGGTGCGGGAAGCCGCTGCCCATCTTGGCCTGCGCAGCGCCCTGTCGCAGGGGCCGGGCTGCCCGCTCGCGGCGCTGCCGCTGCCGGCCTTGCTCAAGCGGGATGGCCGCTGGTACACCATCACCGCCATCACGCCAGAGGGCTGGCAGCTGTTTGATCCCGCCAGCGGCAGCAGCGGGCAGCAACCGCTGCCGAGCCAGGCCGAGGCGGCGCAGTGGCACTTTTTGTTGCTGGCCCAGCAGGATCTCACCCCGGCCGAGGTCAAATTCGGGCTGGGCTGGTTCAGCCCGGCGGTGCTGCGCCAGCAGAAACAGCTGCGGGACGTCTTCTGTTTCGCCATCCTGCTGCAGCTCATCGCCCTCGCCAGCCCGCTGCTGTTCGAGAACATCATCGACAAGGTGCTGGTGGGGCGCAGCCTTGGCAGCCTGCACGTGCTGGCCCTGGCCATGGTGGCACTGGCCTGCGCCGAGCCGCTCTACGGCTTTCTGCGCGGCCAGGTGTTCGGTCACCTGGCCAACCAGGTCAATGCCGAGCTCTCCGGCAAGCTCTATCGCCATCTGGTCGGCCTGCCCATCGGCTACTTCAAAGCCCGCCAGACCGGCCAGATCATCGCCCGGGTCAAGGAGATGGCCCAGATCCGCCAGTTCCTCACCGGCTCGACCCTGATGCTGGTGCTGGATCTGCTGTTCATCCTGCTGTTCGTCGGGGTCATGTTTCACTACGCCCCGCGCCTGACCGCCTGCGTGCTGGGCTCGCTGCTGATCTACTTCCTGCTCTGGCTGCTGATAGGGCCGCTGGTGCGCAGAAAGGTCGAGGCGGAGTATCAGGCGGATGCCGATGCCACCAGCTTTCTGACCGAGGCGGTCACCGGCATCGAAACCATCAAGACCACGGCCACCGAACGCCGCTTCTACCAGGAGTGGCAGCGCCTGCTGGCACGCCAGCTCAGGCGCGGTTTTCAGGCCAAAAAGGTGGGGTTGGCGGCTGGCCAGGGCATCGACCTGGTGCAAAAACTCACCGCCGCCCTGCTGCTCTGGCTCGGGGTCGGCGAGGTACTGAACGGTCGCATGAGCCCGGGGGAACTGGTCGCCTTCAACATGCTGGCCGGCCACGTCACCCAGCCGGTGCTGCGCCTGGCCCAGGTGTGGCAGGATTTTCAGCACACCCTGATTGCCCTGCGCCGGGTCGGCGACATCCTCGACGAGGCCCCGGAGCATGGCAACAACGGGCTCGCCTCCGTGCCCGCCCTCAAGGGGGCCATCGAGTTTCGCCACATCCGTTTTCGTTACCAGCCGGATGCCCCCGAGGTGCTGGCCAACCTCTCCCTCACCATTGAGCCGGGGCAGTTCATCGGCATCACGGGGCCATCCGGCTGCGGCAAGAGTACCCTGACCCGTTTGCTGCAGCGGCTCTATGTGCCCCAGCACGGTCAGGTACTGGTGGACAACATGGATCTCGCCATCGCCGATCCCGTCTCCTTGCGCCGCAACATGAGCGTGGTGCTGCAGGAGAGCGTGCTGTTCTCCGGCACCATCGCCGACAACATCCGCATCTGCTGCCCCGATGCCAGCCAGGCCGAGCTGGAGCAGGCGGCGCAGCTGGCCGGTGCCCTCGCCTTCATTCGCGAGCTGCCCCAGGGCTTCGAGCAACAGGTGGGAGAGAAGGGAGCCCGCTTGTCGGGCGGGCAGCGCCAGCGCATTGCCCTGGCCCGCGCCCTGCTGGTCAACCCCAGGATCCTGCTGCTCGACGAGGCCACCTCGGCCCTCGACTATGAGTCGGAAGCGGCCATCATGGCCAACATGGCGGCCATCCGCCGCGGCCGCACCCTCATCAGCATCGCCCATCGCCTCAATACCCTGCGCGAGGCGGACCGCATCCTGGTGATGGAGGCAGGGCAGATAGTGGAGTCGGGCAGCCATGATGAACTGCTGGCCCGCGAGGGGCTCTATGCCAGGCTGTGGCGTCAGCAGACCGGTGCTGAGACGAGTCAGGCCCTGGCTCACACAGGCTAGGGAGCGGCTAATGATGGGGTGGTGAGTAATGGCGGGCTGATTCAGTCCCGATACAGCCAGGGCTGTTAGGATCCGGATTGACTCTCCCCGTCATAAGCCCTCTAATTGACAGCCTGGATCCCCATGATCGCGCACCTTATGAAAATATTGTTGGTCGAAGACGACAAGCTGCTCAATCACCACCTCAGCACCCTGCTGACCGAAGCCCAGAATCAGGTACACAGCACCGACAGCGCCCAGGTGGCACTGCATTACGCCGCCGACTATCCCATCGACGTGGCCATCATCGATCTGGGCCTGCCGGACATGGACGGTTTGCAACTCATCCGCCAGCTGCGCGAGCAGCAGATCCCCTTCCCCATCATCGTATTGACCGCCCGCGGCAACTGGCAGGACAAGGTGGAGGGGCTGGAAGCCGGGGCGGACGACTACCTGGTCAAGCCGTTCCAGAAGGACGAGCTGCTGGCCCGCCTCAACGCCCTGGTGCGCCGCAGCGGCGGCTTCATCTCCCCCAGGGTCAAGGCCGGCGACTACGAGCTGGATCTCTCCCGCAAGGAGCTGACCATCGCCGGCACCCCGGTGGTGCTCACCAGCTTTGAATACCTGATCCTCGAATACCTGATGCGAAACGCCCGCCGGGTGGTCTCCAAGCAGCAGCTGCTGGATCAGCTCTATGGCGACGGCGAGGGGGACCCCAACACCATCGAGGTGATGGTGAGCCGGCTGCGCAAGAAGCTGGATCCGGAGGGGACCATCCAGCCCATCTCCACCATCCGCCGCCAGGGTTACATCTTCAACCTGTCGTGCAACTGATGGACGTTCGTCTGCTGCGCCCCATGCGCTTCATCCGCCGCTCGCTGCACATCAAGCTGATGCTGAGCGCCATGCTGGTCATCGCGCTCATCATGGCCTTCTCGGTCTACATCCTCTATCTGGGTCACACTGAGGAGCAGGCCCAGAAGGCCAGCACCCGCATGCAGGAGAACCTCTCCAAGCTGTTCTCCTCCAAGCTGCCGGACGCCCATGCCACCACGGATCTGGGTCGGATCACCCCGGATGCCGTCGACCCCAATCTGGATACCCTGATCTGCCGGGCCGATGGCCAGCTGAGCTGGTCCAGCATGCACATGCCGGAGGTGATCCAGGCCAGGGACACCATCTGTCAGGATCTGATGAAGTATCTGGGCGGGCTGGATCAGGACTACTTCTTCAAGCGTCACACCATCAAGAACGGCGAGAGCTACTTCATCTACAGCCTGCGCTTTTTGCGCAATCACGGCGACGGCCCCACCACCTATTACGTGGTGATGGTCGATTCGGCCAAGCGCTACCTGGCCCAGACCCGCGATTACCTCTACCAGTGCATCCGCCAGGCCCTGCTCGCCTACTCCCTGCTCGGCGCCTTGCTGCTGCTCACCAGCTTCTGGAGCCTGGGCTCCTTGCGCACCATGGCGCGCCAGATGGACGAGATCCGGGCCGGCAAGCGGGAGGCGCTCTCCAACGACTATGAGCGGGAGCTGACGCCGCTGACCGAGTCGGTCAACCAGCTGCTGGAGAACGAACGCCAGCAGACCCAGCACTACCAGCACGCCCTCAACGATCTGGCCCACAGCCTGAAAACTCGGCTGGCGCTGATCCAGATGACGGCGCAGGAGGTCAAGCTGGGGCGCGACATCCACGACAACATCAATGAGCAGATCCTGACCATGGATCAGATCATCCAGTACCAGCTGCGCCGCGCCGTCACCGGCCGCAAGCGCCTCGCCAGCAAGGGTACCGAGCCGGTGCCCCTCATCGAGAAGCTGCTGGCCAGCCTCGCCAAGGTCTATCGCCACAAGAAGCTGCAGACCCGCTTCAAGTTCGATGACGACGTCTTCTTCGCCGGCGAACAGGGGGACTTGATGGAGCTGATGGGCAACCTGCTCGACAACGCCTTCAAGTTCGCCATCAGCGAGATCAAGGTGACGGTGAGCCGCCGGCTCGACCGGCTGCGGATCGAAATCGAGGACGACGGCCCCGGCATCGACCCCGGCAAGTCGCAGCAGATCTTCCAGCGCGGGGTACGCGCCGACAGCTCCCCCGGCCAGGGCATCGGGCTGGCGGTGGTCACCGAAATTGTGCACAGCTACGGCGGCCAGATCATGGTGGATGAGTCCCCGCTCGGGGGCGCCCGCTTCACCCTCGACCTGCCCTGAGCCCATCCCGGCCCACACACTGCGCCTGCCACCCGGCAGGCGCAGTGTATTGCGGCGCAGGCCCATCCTTGCGCAGAGGACGACATCCCCATCCAGCCGGCAAACCGCAGGCATAAAAAAACCGGCCGCGAGGGCCGGTGAAACAGTTCAGGCTTGTCAGGTGACAAACGCACCCAGCGGATGAAGACAAGTCCCAACTCCTTATGGAGCCCTGCCTTCTTGAGTACGTGTTGACACTCTACGCCATGGTCACTGAATCAAGGCTGAACCATGGCCGATCCGTCCCCCGGCAAGCCGCCTGCTTATAGCTTGATGCCGAGCGACTGGCGCAGATAGGCGCCGGCACCGAGCAGACCCGGCCCCTCGTGGGTGATGAGGAAGACGGGGATATCCTTGAGGTAGGATTTGAAACGCCCCTTGTCTTCGAAGGCCACCCGAAAGCCCGAGCCGATGAAGAACTCCTGAAAGCGCGGCACTATGCCACCGGCGATGTAGACGCCGCCGAAGGTGCCCATGTTGAGCGCCAGGTTGCCGGCAAAGCGGCCCATCAGCACGCAGAACAGGCTCAAGGTACGGCGGCAGTCCAGGCACTCGCCCGCCAGCGCGCGCTCGGTGATGTCCTTGGGTTCGAACGCCTGCGGCTCGCGGCCGTCGGATTTCACCAGACCACGGTAGATGTTGACGAGGCCGGGGCCGGAGAGCAGCCGCTCGGCCGAGACGTGGCCCAGCTCGGCGCGCATCACCTGCAGCACCGCATCCTCTTCTTCGCTGTTGGCGGCAAAGTCCACGTGGCCGCCCTCGCCCGGCAGACTCAGCCACTGCTCGCCGGTGTGCACCAGGTGGGCCACGCCAAGACCGGTGCCGGCGCCATAGATGGCGATGGGCTTACCAGCTACGGGCGCCGCGCCTCCCAGCTGGATGCAGTCAGCCGCGTCCAGCACCGGCACTGCCATGGAGACGGCGGTAAAATCGTTGATCACCTGCAACCGGCTCAGGCCCAGGTTGGCCTGCATCTCGCTGATGGAAAACTCCCAGCTGTGGTTGGTCATGGCGACCCAGTCGCCGTTGATGGGGCAGGCGATGGCGATGCAGGCTTCGCCCACCTGCACCTTGTGTTCATCCAAATAGAGGCGAACCACGGCTTCCAGACTGGGATGGGCCAGCCCGGAATAGGTCTTGGCCTGGGAAATGGTGCCGGTTGCCAGCTCGCACAGGGCCAACCGGGCATTGGTGCCGCCTACGTCGCCGACCAGCGCATGGGTATGCTGCATAAAACAACTCCTTCGTTACTGGGGTCGGGGCGGCCGTTACCGTCCCGCACTTATTATTTGGTGCCAATTCTACCCGAGCCCCTCCCCTTGCGGCGCGTTTGATGGGTGCAACTGTGCGCCCGCTCACAGTGTTGTTGCTTTGCAACATTTGTAAGCGCTTTCACGGAATGACTGGAAGTTTGTAACCAAAACAACGAAATAATTAGACATGAGTCATACTTTGCAGGGCCGAGATTAGTTTCGATAAGAGCTTGTCTTGTATAGTCATCAAGTTGATTGGAAACCTGCTTAGCCATGAATTTAGTGCAAAGACACTGAAGCTAAATTACAAAAACGCCTGGTGGTGATGATGAATACCCTTGATAAAATTACTAATAATTTGGAAAGTTTCAGTAAATCAGAGCGTAAAGTCGCCGAGGTCATCCTGGCCTCCCCGCAGACGGCCATCCACTCCAGTATCGCCACCCTCGCCAAGATGGCTGACGTCAGCGAGCCGACCGTCAACCGTTTCTGCCGCCGTCTCGATACCAAAGGCTTTCCCGATTTTAAACTGCATCTGGCCCAGAGCCTGGCCAACGGCACGCCCTATGTGAACCGCCACGTGGAGGCGGAAGACGGGCCCGATACCTATACCGCCAAGATCTTCGAATCCACCATGGCCTGCCTCGATGCCGCCAAGAACAGCCTGGACATCTCCGCCATCAATCGCTGCGTCGATATCCTGACCCAGTCCAAGAAGATCAGCTTCTTCGGCCTCGGCGCCTCTTCCGCCGTCGCCCGCGATGCCCAGAACAAGTTCTTCCGCTTCAACATCCCGGTGGTGAGCTTCGATGACATCGTCATGATGCGCATGAGCTGCATCAACAGCAGCGAAGGGGACGTGGTGGTGCTCATCTCCCACACCGGCCGCACCAAGGCGCTGGTGGAGATTGCCGCGCTGGCCCGCGAGAACGATGCCACCGTGATCGGCATGACCGCCAAGGACTCCCCGCTGGCACGCGAGTGCAACCTGGTGCTCTCCATGGACGTGCCGGAAGACACCGACGTCTACATGCCGATGGCATCGCGCATCGCCCAGCTCGCCCTGGTGGACGTGCTGGCGACCGGTTTCACCCTGCGCCGCGGCATGAAATTTCGCGAAAACCTGAAGAAAGTCAAAGAAGGTTTGCGCGAATCCCGCTTTGATACACCCCACTCTTCGTAAGCAGCGGGGGCCTCGGCCCCCGGCTGTCTCTGCCACCTTCCTTGGTGTAGTATTGTAATTTAGTAACAAAAGCCACCCAGATGGCTTGCAAGCGGGTGCAATGGGTCATGCGCTTGACGGGGCAGTATCTCAAGTCATATCAACTTCAAAACTGGAGTCTTTCATGCCAAGACGTACAAAGATTGTAACCACACTCGGTCCGGCCACCGATCGCGAAGGGATCCTCGAGGGGATCATCCGTGCCGGCGCCGACATGGTGCGGATGAACTTCTCCCACGGCACTGCTGAAGACCACATCCTGCGCGCCAACCAGGTGCGTGACATCGCCGCCAAGCTGGGTCGTCACGTCGCCATCATGGGCGACCTGCAGGGCCCCAAGATCCGCGTTTCCACCTTCAAGGACGGCAAGATCTATCTGGCCGTCGGCGACAAGTTCATCCTCGATGCAGCCCTCGGCAAGGGTGAAGGCTGCCAGGAGCAGGTCGGCATCGACTACAAGAGCCTGCCGGGCGACGTGATCGCCGGCGACATCCTGCTGCTGGACGACGGTCGCGTGCAACTGAAGGTGGAGCAGGTCGAAGGCACCCGCATCCACACGACTGTCACCGTGGCCGGTCCGCTCTCCAACAACAAGGGCATCAACAAGAAGGGTGGCGGTCTCTCCGCCCCGGCCCTGACCGAGAAAGACAAGGAAGACATCAAGACCGCCGCCCGCATGAACGTGGACTACCTGGCCGTCTCCTTCCCCCGTTGCGGCGATGACCTGCGCTACGCCCGCGAGCTGGCCCGTGAAGCTGGCTCCAACGCCAAGATCGTGGCCAAGGTCGAGCGCGCCGAAACCGTCGCCACCGACGAGGCGATGGAAGACATCATCCTCGGCTCCGATGCCGTCATGGTGGCCCGTGGTGACTTGGGTGTCGAAATCGGCGATCCCGAGCTGGTCGGCGTGCAGAAGAAACTCATTCGCCACTCCCGCCGTCTGAACCGTGTGGTCATCACCGCCACCCAGATGATGGAGTCGATGATCAACGCGCCGCTGCCGACCCGCGCCGAAGTGATGGACGTGGCCAACGCCGTGCTCGACGGTACCGATGCGGTGATGCTCTCCGCCGAGACCGCCGCCGGTCAGTTCCCCATCGAGACCGTCACCTCCATGGCCAGCGTCTGCGTCGGTGCCGAGAAGCACCCGAGCCTGAACGTCTCCAACCACCGCATGAGCTACACCTTCACTTCGGTGGAAGAGGCCGTCGCCATGTCCACCATGTATGCAGCCAACCACTTGGAAGGGGTCAAGGCGATCGTGGCGCTGACCGAATCGGGCACCACCCCGCTGCTGATGTCCCGCATCAGCTCCGGCCTGCCGATCTTCGCCATGTCACCGCACAACAAGACCCTGGCCTGGACCAACCTCTACCGCGGCGTCACCCCGGTGCTGTTCGACGGCGACGAGACCAAGCCGGTCTACGAGGTGTGCCGCGACGCGCTGGACGTGCTCAAGGCCAAGGGACTGCTGCAAAGCGGCGACATGGTGTTGCTGACCCACGGCGACAAGATGGAAACCGTCGGCAGTACCAACACCTGCAAGGTGATGATGGTCGAGTAATCGCCCTTCACCGGCACCAAAAACGGCTCCCGCAGGAGCCGTTTTTTTATGGCGAAACCGCCGCCTCAGCCGCGAAACAGTTCGACCTTGTCGCCATCCTGCAAGCTGCCGGCGCCGCGCACCACCACCCTGTCCCCCTGCTTGAGCGCCCCGCTCACCGCCACCTGCCGGCTGTCGCCAAACAGCACAGTCACCGGCACCCGGTTCACCGTCAGCTCCTCGCCGCGCTGCTCCACCTGATAGACCACGCTCCCCTCGGTGTTGAGCACCAGGGCATCGCGCGGCAGCAGCATGGTCTGCTGCTCCGCCAGCGGCAGCGCCACCCGCACCGGCGAGCCGATGATGAAGCGGCCCGCTTCGGGCTTGAGGCGCAGCTCGATGAGGCGCGACTTGGGATCGGCGCTCGCCGCCCGCTGGTAATAGACACCGTGGCCGCTGAGCTGCTCCCCTTCCACCCGCAGCCGGGTCTGGGGTGCCAGCTGGCCGGCCCAGACGATGGGGGCCTGCAGCCGGATGTCGGGCTGATCGGGGTTGACCAGCTCCAGCGCCTGCTCGCCGGCATCCACGTGCTCCCCCGGCTGGATGAAGTGGTTGTTCACCACCCCGTCGAACGGGGCAAAGATGTGGCTTCTGCGCAGCTGCTCCTCAATCTGGCGCACCTGTACCCGCGCCAGCCGCTCGGCCAGTTCAGCCTGCTCCACGTCGTAGCGCGCCTTGTCATACTGGCTCTGGGAGGTGCTCTTCTGGCGGTGCAGCGTCGCCAGCCGGCCAAACTCGGCGCGAGCAAAGCGCACGTTGCTCTCCCACTTGGCCTGCTCGGCCTGGGCCTGCTCCAGCGAGAGCCGCAGCGCCGCACTGTCGAGGCGCAGCAGCTCATCCCCCTTGCTGACCCGGCTGCCGAACTCGGCGATCCACTCCACCCGGCCGCTCACCTCGGCGCTGAGCGCCGCCTGCTGGCGGCTCGCCACCGTGCCGCTGACCCAGATGCTGGCCGCCGCCTCCCCCCGGGTCACGTCCGCCAGGGTCACCATCTTGCCCTGGGCCAGCGCGGGGAACACGCCCCCCGCCAGCAGCGCCGCGCCCACTACCATCCTTGTAAAACCGTGTGTCATCGATGAGCTCCTTGCTCAGGCCCGCTGGCGCAGGGCGAGCGGTGATTCGACCCGCTCTCCCAGTCGCAGGAAGGCGGGCAACAGGATCAGGGTAAACAGGGTGCTGCAGCTCATGCCGCCGACGATGACGGTGGCCAGCCCCCGGTAGATTTCACTGCCCTCGCTCGGGCTCAGCATCAACGGCAGCATGCCGAAGATGCTGGTGAGGCTGGTCATGGCGATGGGCCGCATCCGGCTTTGCAGGGCATCGGCCACCGCCAGCTGGCGGCTCATCCCCTCCCGCTCCGCGGTGCGGGTCTGATGCACCAGCAGGATGGCGTTGTTGACCACCAACCCCAGCAAAATGACGAAGCCGATGATGGTCAGCAGATCCATCGGCAGCGGCACCAGGAGGCCGCTCAGGTGCAGCGCCAGCACGCCGCCGACGGTGGCAAGCGGCAGGGTCAGCAGCACCAGCACGGCATCCTTGAGGGAGGCAAAGACCCCCCACAACAGGATCAGTAGGATCATCACCGCAAACAGGAAGATGGCCCCCAGGTTGCCCAGCGCCTGCTGCAGGCTGTCGGCATTGCCGGAGACCCGCAGCTCACCGCCGACGGGCAGCAGTGGCCGGATGGCGGCAAAGCTTTTGCTCTGCAGGGTATCGAGCACCTGCTCCATGCTCATCCCCGCCGGGGGCGAGATCTGCAGGCTGATGCTGCGCCGGCCATCGGCCCGAAAGATGCTGGCCGGCCCCATGTCGTGCTCCACCCGCAGCAGCTCGCCGAGCGGCACGATGCGCCCGGACGGCGTCGCCAGCGGCACCGCCTTGAGTTCGTCCGGGTTGGCCGAGGTCTGCCCCATCAACATGATGTCGAGCCGCTCCTCCCCGTCGAAATACTCGCCAACCCGCAGCCCGTCACCGAAGGTCTGGATGATGGCGGGCATGGGGGTGCGATCCCAGCCTACCTCGGCCAGACGCCTGTCCTGCGGCACCAGCCGCAGCTCGGGGGCGGTGAAATCGAGATCCGGCTGCGGCCTCACCTGAGCGCCCGGCAGATCCTGCTTGACGATGGCCATGGCGGCCCGCGCCGCCTGGTAGAGCTCGGCCAGATCGCCCCCCTGCAGCAGCAGGGAGATGCCGTTCTCGCTGTCAAAGCCGCCGAACAGCGACCCCTGGCCGCCAAACACCTGGGTGTCGGGGATCCCCACCAGCAGCTGCTTCATCAACAGCTGCTCCAGCACCTTGATCTGATCCTCCTCTTTCGGTCGCACCCCGATCTGGGCGCCGCCCGGGTAGCGCAGGATGTAGTAGTTCTTGAGGGCCGGCTCCCGCTCCCCCTTCATGTAGGGGGCGAGGCGGGCGATCAGGGTGTCGATCACCTCCTCGCGCTGGGCCTGGAGGTTGAAGCCCGGGGTGAAGTTCATCCAGACATCCACCGCATCGCGCTTCACGTCGGGCAGGTAGTCCATCTTGGGCAACAGGGCCCAGGTAGCCAGCGCCGGCAGGCTCATCATCAGGGTGATGACGGCCCAGCGCTGGCGGGAGGTGCCGGTCCAGCGGATCACCCGTCGGGTGGTGCCCTGCCACAGCCCCTCATAGGGATCAATCAGCCGCTCACGTCCCATCCAGCGCGCCGCCACCGCCGGCAGCACGGTCACCGCCACCAGCATGGAGACACTCACCGCGCAGGCGATGGTCAGCGCCAGATCAGCAAACAGCTGACCCTCCACGTCGTTGAGCAGCAGCACCGGCAGGAAGATGGCGACCGTGGTCAGGGTGGAGGCCACCAGCGCGGTCCACACCCGGCTGGTGCCTTCCAGCGCCGCCTCCGCCTTGCTCAGATCCCCTCGCTCGTGGCGCCGATAGATGCTCTCCAGCACCACGATGGCGGCATCGAGCACCATGCCCACCGCAAAGGCGATCCCCGCCAGCGAGATGACGTTGAGGGTCCGCCCCAGCACCTTGAGCAGGCAGAAGGTGAGCATGATGCTGATGGGAATGGCGATCGCGATCATCAGGGTCGCCTTGAGCTGGCGCAGAAAGACCCAGAGGATGGCGCAGGAGAGCAGCACGCCGAGCCCCAGGTTGGCGGTCACCATGCCCACCGCCCGGTTGATGTAGAGGGAGGCGTCGAACGACTGCTCCATGTGCAGGCCGACTGGCTCCAGCACCTCGCGGTTGAGCTCGCCCACCTTGAGCTTGATCGCTTCCAGCGCCGCCAGGGCGTTGGCACCGCTCTCCTTGAAGATCTGGGCCGCGATGGCGGTGTTGCCGTTCTGGATGCGCAGCACCGGGTTCTCTTCCCGGGCCAGCCTGATTTCCGCTACATCCCGCAGGTAGATGGGCAGGCCGTCGCGCCAGTCCACCACCTTGTCCCCCAGAGTCGCCACGTCGTAGCGGCCGGCAAAGCGCAGCTTGTACTCCCAGCGGCCGATGTCGAGGGTGCCGGCGGAGACGTCCCAGCCGGTGCTGGCCCGACTGGCCAGTACCGGGATCTCCACCCCCAGCTCGGCGGCGCGGTAAGGGTCGAAACGGATCTGGATCTGGCGCTCGTTGATCCCCTCGATGTCGACCGTCGACACCCCGGGGATCCGCTCCAGCTCCGGCTTGACCCGTGCCTCAATCAGCGCCTGGTGATCGTCGATCTGCCCCTTGGCACCGGGCAGCTGCTGGATGAAGAAGAAGGTGAGGGTATCGTTGCTGCTGTAGTTGTTGACGTAGGGGCCGCCAATCTTGTCCGGCAGGCCGGAGACCCGGTTCAGGCGGGAGATGACGTCGAGCTGGGCCCGCTGCATGTCGGTGCCGAGGGCAAACTCCAGGTCGATTTCGGTGAAGCCGGGGAAGCTGTTGCTGGTGAGGTTCTTGAGCCCCTGCACCCCCTGCATCTCCTGTTCGATGGGGTCGGTTATCTCCGACTCCATCTCCTGAGGCGAGGCCGAGCGCCAGTCCACCGAGATATTGAGGTGCGGGCGATCGATGTCGGGAAACAGCTGGATCGGCAGCCCCCGGATGCTGAACAGGCCCAGCAGAAAAATCAGCACGATCGAGACCGCCACCCAGATGGGGCGTTCGATCGCCGTTTTGGCGAGATTCATTCACTCTTCCTGAGTTTGTTGTTGTCGGCCATTCCGCTGGCCTTGCTTCCTGCCCCAAGGGTGAGGGGCCATTGCATTAAACTGGAATTAATCGAGGTTGTAAATGCAGGATTAACAAACAAAAAAACCGGCCATGACGGCCGGTTTCAGGTTCAGGAGTGAGTGCTCTCTCAGGCGGCGTGCACCACCGGATTTTGCTGGGATAACCCCTCCAGCTCGCCCGGGGCGAAGTTGTCCACCTGGATCGCCTCGTAGCGCAGAGCATCGGCGGCCAGCAGCTTGTCCGCCTCGTCCTTGCTCAGGATGGATTGAGACAGGGCAGCGGCAACCAGCTCCGGCAGCGCCAGTTTGCGGGGCAGCTTGCCCTCTTTCTGGGCCTGCACCAGTTTCTTCTCGTAGGGCTGCACCGAGACCATGGCCTGGAAGGCGCGCTCCATCAGGCCGACCGGATCCGCCTCGTCTTTACCGACGTAGCACAGCGCCGTCAGACGGTCGCGGAACTCGCCCGGTTTCATCATGGCCAGACAGATGGCGTGGCAACGATCGTCTGCCGGCATCTTGTAACCGACGCCGAACGGGAACACCACCCGCTTGAGTACGGCACCCACCACCTTGTTCGGGAAGTTCTGGAAGAAGCCCTCGAACGCCTTGCCAATCAGGTAGAGGTTGCGCTCCACCGCGTACTGCACGAACGGCAGATCGGAGACCATGCGGCCCTGATCCTCGTAGTGCTTGAGGGTGGCGGAGGCCAGGTAGAGGTGGCTCAGCACGTCACCCAGACGGGCGGAGATCATCTCCTTGCGCTTGAGATCGCCACCCAGCATCAGCATGGAGACGTCGGCGCACAGCGCCAGCCCTTTACTCATGCGCGACAGCTGCTTGTAGTAGCGGGCGGTCTCACCGCTCACCGGGGAGCCGTTGAACTGGCCCAGGGTCAGCCCCTGGAACAGGGAACCGAAGAAGTTGCCGGCACCAAAGGCGATGTGCTTCATCAGCAGGGCGTCAAACTTCTCGAGACCGCGCTCCACGTCGGTATCGGCCGCCGCTTCCAGCTCGGCAAACACGTACGGGTGGCAGCGGGTGGCCCCTTGCCCGAAGATCATCAGGTTGCGGGTCAGGATGTTGGCCCCTTCCACCGTGATGGCCACCGGAATACCCATGTAGGCGTAGCCGGTGTAGTTTTTCGGGCCCAGCTGGATGGCACGGCCGGCGTGGATGTCCATGGAGTCATCCATGATCTGGCGCGCCATTTCGGTCATGTGGTACTTGGAAATCGCGGTCACGATGGCCGGAGCCTGACCCAAGTCCAGCGAACCTGCGGTCATGCGGCGGGCCCCTTCCAGCTGATAGGTGAGGCCGCCGATACGGGCCAGCGCTTCCTGCACCCCTTCAAACTTGCCGATGGACATGCCGAACTGCTTGCGCACGTAGGAGTAGGCGCCCACGGTGCGGCTCGCCATGTGACCACAGGCGGTGCCAAGGGCTGGCAGCGAGATGCCGCGACCGGCGGAGAGGCACTCCACCAGCATGCGCCAGCCACGGCCGGCGTAATCCGGGCCGCCGATGATCCAGTCGAGTGGAATGAACACATCCTTGCCGAAGGTCGGGCCGTTCAGGAACGCCAACCCCATGGGGTAGTGGCGATCGCCAACGCGCACGCCGGGATGGCTGGTGGGGATGAGCGCGCAGGTGATGCCGAGCTCTTCCTTGTCACCCAGCAGTTTTTCCGGGTCATAGAGTTTGAACGCCAAGCCCAGCACGGTGGCACGGGGGGCCAGGGTGATGTAACGCTTGTTCCAGTTGAGGCGAATACCCAGCACCTCTTCACCCTTGTGCATCCCCTTGCAGACGATCCCCTTGTCCGGGATGGCGCCAGCATCGGAGCCCGCTTCCGGCCCAGTCAGGGCGAAGCAGGGCACCTCTTTGCCATTGGCCAGCCCCGGCAGCCAGAAATCTTTCTGGGCCTGGGTGCCGTAGTGCATCAGCAGTTCGCCCGGGCCCAGGGAGTTCGGCACCATGACGGTGACCGCCACGCTCAGGCTCTTGGTGGCAATGCGGGTGACGATGGTGGAGTTGGCGATTGCCGAGAATTCACGGCCGCCATAGGATTTCGGGATGATCAGGGAGAAGAAACCTTCCTTCTTCAGATAGTCCCAGACCGGCTCCGGCAGGTCTTTGGTCTCGTTGACGATCTTGAAGTCGTCGACCATGGCGAGCAGGGTTTCGACCTGGTTGTCGATGAAGGCCTGCTCCTCTGCGGTCAGCTCGGCTTTACCGTAGCCGTGCAGTTTTTTCCAGTCGGGGTTGCCGCGAAACAGCTCCCCATCCCACCAGACGGAGCCGGCTTCCATGGCCTCCCGCTCGGTGGCCGACAAAGGCGGCAGTATCTTCTTGAAGATGCCGAACACCGGGCGGGTGACCACCTTTTTACGGATGGAGGGCACGCCGAGCACGACGGCTATCGCCAGCACCAGCAGGATAAGCAATGTGATCATACTCAAGTTCCTTCTATTTCACTGTTTCCGTTGATTTATTGTTGGTTGTTACACGGCCAGGGAGAGCCTGGTCGACTCCACGGGCGCCCCGACACCGGACGCCAGATAAGGAATGACGTTGCGTACCAGCCCCTCCACATCGAGCTGCTGGCCGAAATCGGCCTGGGCGATGTCGCGCAGCGCATCGGCCGAGGCCATGGTGAACACGACGGTGCCCAGGGTGAAGTGCAGCCGCCAGAACAGATCCGCCGGCGACAAGGCCGGGTTGGCCTTGGAGATGGCCTGGGTGATCCGTTGCAAAATGGGGCCGTAGTGGGCAGTGATGAAGCGGCGCAGGTGGCCCTGGCTGTCGATGTAGCCGCGACCCAGCAGCTGCATGAAGATGGCCGGGCCGTTGGTGCGCACCGCCACCAGCTTCATCAGCGGGTCGACGAAGCTCTCGAACACCTGCAACAGGGTCAGCTGCTCTTGCGCCATCAGGGTATGCAGGCGTGCATCCAGCTCGGGCATGAACAGGCTCAGATAGCGATCGAGCACCGCCTGGATCAGCTCCTTCTTGGAGCCGAAGTGGTAGTTCACCGATGCCAGGTTGACATCGGCCTCGCTGGTGATCAGACGCAAAGAGGTATCGGCGAACCCCCGTTCGGCAAACAACACCTCAGCGGCATCGAGAATGCGGTTTTTGGTATCGATTTTACTCACAGGACACCTCACTTAAACGAATGTTTAAAAAGTACGTTTCACAACCTTTTGTGTCAAGAGAATGTGAACGGGTGTTAGTGAAATGTTTTTGTTGAAAGTGGGGAACAAGGCGGGAACTTCACGGACGAATCGGACTCTATATCTATGCCACTGCAATTAAACATTAAGTCTCGCCCAACCTGCTCCATGCTAGTTGGGCATTTTTTTGCCCGGTAACCGCGCAGCGCGCTGGCAAACAGGCAAAAAAAACCGTCGCAGGGCGCGACGGCGGGGAAATGAGGTTGCACCATCCTGATCCAACCCATCGATGCGAGTTCAGGCTTTCATCGATGACGCCATCATGACCGCCAAGCGTGTTCAAACTTTGTCAGCCAGCCCCCAATTTGTGACAAAGTATGACAAGCCACGACATGGTCTCGACCCGCCGCCTTTGCTATGCTGGCGCCTCACGCCAGAGGGGAAGATAAGATGAAGTACACGGTCGATACCCACACCCACACCGTCGCCAGCACCCACGCCTACAGCACCATTCACGACTACCTGCCCATCGCCAAGGCAAAGGGGATCAAGCTGTTCGCCACCACGGATCATGGCCCCGACATGGCCGATGCCCCCCACTTCTGGCACTTCGTCAATCTGCACGTGTTGCCACGGGTGGTCGACGGGGTCGGCATCCTGCGCGGTATCGAAGCAAACATCAAGAACATCGATGGCGAGATCGACTTCCCCGAGCGCTACGAATCGCGGCTCGACATGATCATGGCGGGCTTTCACGAGCCGGTGTTCCCCCCTTGCGATCAGGCCACCCACACTCAGGCCATGATCAACGCCATCAAGAGCGGCCGGGTCGACATGATAAGCCACCCCGGCAATCCCGCCTTCCCCATCGATATCCAGGCCGTGGTCAAGGCAGCGGCAGAGTATCGGGTGGCGCTGGAGCTCAACAACTCCTCCTTCAGCCACTCCCGCCCGGGCAGTGAAGGCAACTGCCGCGCCATCGTCGAGGCGGCGCGGGACATGGGCGCCTACCTCACCTTCGGCTCCGACTCCCACGTGGCCTTCAGCCTCGGGGATTTCGAGCACTGCCACCGACTGGTCACCGAGGCCGGCTTCCCGGCAGAGCGGATCCTGGCACGCTCCCCCCGTGCGTTGCTCGATTTTCTCGAAAGCCGCGGCCGGGCCCATATTCCGGAGTTCGCCGACCTCTAACATTGACCGTAACTCCATGAGCCCACTCATAAAACTGAGTACAGCTCATTGACTTGTCCTGCTGTTTTCGGGAATCTAGTGACACGCCGGTATAGCTCAGTTGGTAGAGCAGCGCATTCGTAATGCGAAGGTCGTAGGTTCGACTCCTATTACCGGCACCAAATAAAACAAAGGGTTAGCATCATTGCGATGCTAACCCTTTGTGCTTTTTTGCTATTTCGTACTTGCTGGCGTACTTGTAGAATCAACCATAGCTTTTGGCCTTATCGTCCTGGCGAATCTTTCACCTGAGAAAATACCTCGCGATTGAGGCCCATTAATCAAAAACAATCATGCAGAAATGGGGCTGTGTTCCACAGCCCAACTAGCGTAAATGCTCGTTTATCTTCCATATAAATACCATCAATGTCCTGGCGGCCTTCATCCGGTGATAATCACACTGATGACGGGTGTTGCCGAGACTGCCTTTGCAACAGGCATGTTGGTAGATCAGACATTCTGGACCACCAACAACAGGGCTGCACTGAGCACAACGCCAGATGAGGGTGACATAGTCATGTTCCTTTCTGTGGATTTCAGACAGGCTCAGCCCCAATGTCATCCAGTACCGACCGCGCGCCTGATGAACGTCTGATCCACGTATCCTATCGTTCGACTCCAAACGTCCTGAGTATCCCGAAGATACTGGCCCAACTCATCCACATCAGCTTGGTCGGGAAATTCCAGCAAGTCTACCAGCCGGTGTAACGTCTGAATGGGAATGCCAATCTCCTCTAGAGAATTAACACCTGGTGGTAGATGGTGACTCTCGAACGCTAATTTGACGTGCGTGTAATCGATCTTGCTGCTGATACCTTGCTTCAACGCATGGTGTTTGACTACATCCTCCATCAAGCTGAGCAACTTAGGTAGGGTGTAACCAAAGGCATTCGTGATGATCTTCAAATCATTGTTGATGGAGTAGGAAAGTGTGCGCTTCTCCCCTTCAGACATCCACTGCCGTGCGTGAACGATCTGACTTTTCAGATAGTCCGAATAGCTTGCAGCGTTATAATAGCCAGTAAGTTTGGCTACCATGACATCCGTAGGCTTAACAGGGACGCCATTGCGACTGAATGTATGGGGAACCAGTCTGGCAATGATCTTTGCGAAAGTCTTGAAGAAGTTTGGCGCGGGGTTCCAGTGAAACACCAGCGAGGCAAATTCGATGTCGTCCATCATCTCCACCATGCTTTGCAGAGCCTCGAATTGCTCGACACGGAAGTACGAGTGCTTCTTCACAAGGTCTATGGAAATGCGATCGCTTGCGAAGACCTCATTAAAGCGATCCTGTGAAAACTCGGACAAGTGGTCTGGCTGAACACTGGCCAAGAGGTTGAGCGGGGTATCGATGTCCTGAATACCGAGTGGAATATCCACCTCTTGATTGAGATTGTCTTCCGGGATTTCCTCCAGGCAAAAGATTTTGCCCACGAAGTGAACGCCCATACGCCCAGCACGCCCCTTGATGTTCCCATGGGTGAATTTGTCGATGCTGCGATTGCCATCGCGGTTGTCATAGATCACGACGTTCTTGGCAACTGTGTTGACACCTTCAATGATCGTAGAAGTACAAAGCAGAAAGCGCAGTTTTCCAGCATTGAACTGATCGACAGTGTATTGCTGCAGCGCCCTAGGTAACGCCCCAAAATGCAAGCCGATTCCGTTCTTGAGAGCAACGGTGTAATCCCAATCGGCATCGAACTCTTTGCTGACCCACTCGTTATGAGGACTCTCAGCCGGAGTGCCATGTCCGAGCCTGATCAGCTCGCGTGCAACCTTGCCGGCAACAGTTGGTGACTTGCAATAGATGATCGTTGCGCCGACGCATGCGCGTGCGATCTCCGCCAGCTCGTTTATCTTGGCTTCGTCATCATTCGCTTTGATGCTGAACGTCTGGATATCTAACGCGACTGTGTTGAAGTCGGTAGAAACAAAGGTATGCGAATACCCGAGTCTTTCGAGACCACGAATGCTGTTAACAAATGGCCCGGTCAAGTAAAACTGCTTGGAGACCTTAAGCAGCTTGCTCAACGCAATGTTGAGCTCGATGACTCGCTCGTCCTGATGATCTACGGAGCCACTTTTGAGTTGTCGGAAAGCCAGCTTGTAAAACTCGTCAATGACGAAGAGGTCGATGTCGACTATGTCATCTCGTTCATTCACTCGCTCCTGCGTTAACACGTAGACAGCCTGGTCAGAATGGCGAACTTGGGAACTGTGGTGAATGATTTGGTATTGGTCACCAAACCGCTCTTGCAGTCGGCGACGAGTTTCGTCGGCAAGGGCCACGGTCGGAACAACTATAACGAGCCTCTGCAAGGTACCCAGACCGAGCAGCGAATCGACGATAGCGCTTTTTCCCATGCTTGTAGGCGCGCTGAGCACCACGTTCTGGCCAGCCTTAAGCAAATCGAATATGCGGAATTGCATTGAGTGGAAGACAAAGCTGTCCGAGAATGGCGTCCGATACAGATCAAGCACCCTGAGGTCGTCCGGCGTCAGGTCGGCGAATTCCTTTTTCAAGTACGGAAACAGACCTGATTTTCTCACCATGTTTTTCAGAATGGTGGTGTGGCCGGAAAACCGCTCGCGCGCATCGAGAGCGCGCACGATCAAGTCTCGTCCCTTGTCATGCGAGACAGGGTTGGACAATAGCCTGTTGATCGCGGACAGGTATTTGAAGGATGAGAAGTCTTCCTCCTGCAGGCTGCGTTTAGCCTGTTCATAGACCCTTGTCATACCACCTCCCTCACCTTGTCCTCAACCAATTGGGTTAGTCGCTCAAGACTTGGAGCGGGATAGATAAATACGTGGACGCAAAGATCCGCGAACGGCGAGCCTTCAATGAGGTCGGCAACGAAATTGTCGAACAGTTCTAGCGTTTCTTTTTCCAGATTATCCTCGTACCCCGGCGTTTCAGGATCGGTAAGCAGACGAGAGTCATAGCCCACGAATAGGACGAATGTGAAGCGATCTCGGTGAGCATCGAAAGGCCGGCTACCATCGAGGATTTCGTCGATGTCGTGGCGAAGCAGGTAGTCATCGTCTTTGACGTCGAGGATTTTTCTGCGTGCTGTATCAATGCACTCAGCAATGTCCTCGTATAGCTGATCTCGTATCTTCGGTAATCTGACAGCAATGTCGACATCAGTCACCAACTCGCTGAAGCCAACCCAGAGCTGATCACCTTCAGGATCGCGGCGAACGATGTGTACGTTTTCAAGAATTTTCTCGGATCCAGGTCTTTCCACGTACAGCAAGCAGGGTATGGGTTGGCTTTCGTGGTGTTGTCGGATCGTTGCGTGCAACAGCACTCGCCCCAAGAATTCACTAACGTCATGGAGCGATTTGAAGACGGACGTCTTTAGCCGCTCTCGCTTTTCAACGAGCGTCAGCTTATGAATATCGGACATTTCTTTTGGCCTAAGAAAGACCTCATCCAGCCACTGGCAGACGTTGTCCGCAATATGTTTGTAGCGGTATTGCTTAAGCGAGTACTGCTGATGCAGAACTTGCCCTTTACGCTTAGCGCATGCCGAAACCATAGGTGCTCTGAATGGCGTGAGGATATGAGGCAAGTCCCGTTTGACGTAAATTTTGCGGCCTGACCGAGACTGGTCATCCTCGACACAAAACTTGAACCACTCAAGGAGCTCTGGTCGTGAATAGGACTTGTCATCAGCACTGTGAATGCGTCGAGAATGCTCACCCTTGCGCGTCACGGTATCAAGGATGCGGCACCAAATGTTTTCAGCTGAGGTTTCGGAACTGAGAATGACCCCGTGTAGATCCTCAGAAGCCATTCGGATATTTCTGATCCCCATGAGCTCCAGTTCGCGCAAAGAGTGATAGACCTCCCAGGTGGCCGTATCAACCCAGTCGGCGACGCTCACACCCGCCGTAGTCTGGTAATTCGCTGTATGCTGGTTGAGGTAGTCGATCATCTCCTGCCGGCCTGGCTTATCTGCCCGGGCTGTTGGGCTGATCGTCAGGTATTCTAGGGTTTTGTTAACTTTGTCTTCAGTGACTATCAAATACCTACGGGACAGACCGGTACCTGACTCGCATTGCATCGATTTGTGCAATATCGAGCTGCAGGGGATTATTTTCTTATTGGCGCCCTTGGAAACCTTGACGATGTCAGAAATGTTCCAATGCGTTTTCGCTGTACTTTTCACCTGCACGAAGTCGATGTGCCCATCAGATAATATGTCGATATCGTCTGTGACCTCGCAGCGAACACTTCGAATAGTCTTGTCACGAAGCATCCGGGTGACATGGTAAGCGGCTACACAGTCCTGGAATAGAAAACCGTGCTTGGCGGCAACACCGCCAGAATCATTTGACTCCACATCGACGTCCGTGACAATTTTTCGAAAATTTAGAGGGTTATTATGCCATAGGTCCACACTGATGAGTGCACTTGGCAATCCAAGTGTCCAGATGTAGGATCAGAGCGAGTTTGTAACAATCGGGACTATCCGTGAAAATCAGGGTACCTCATATTGAAGCAGCAGCGAAAACTGGCTCTGCACTGACTTAGTTGCCATCCACAAAAGCAGGATAACTGTCAGATAAAGTCTGAACTTCTATAAGTAAAACACCGGTTTGAGGCCGGTGTCAGGTAATCTAATTCAGTGCCACCTTCGCACGCGGTCTGCCTCGTGCAGTGTCGTGCTTGGGCAAGTTGCCTTTGAAGAAGGTACGATGCCCCTTGAGATTCAGCCTGGCGGCTGGCTCTGATTTGGTCAGATAAGCAAGGGCTTTTTGTAAATAGCACCGTTTCGTCTTGTCGGCATGCCCCACCATGCCAATCCCGCACTCCCGGTATTCAGCCTTTTTCTGATTGCAATTATGCCCTCTGCCTCGATTGCCCGTGATACGCAACCATTCCTTAATGATGGCATCTGCATAGTAAACATCACGCTGGACATGAGCACCGTTCATAAAAACTGCCAGGTGAAAATGAAAGCCTGTTAGAGGTGCAAATTCCAAACGACAAGCATACCCCACCCAATTGGCAGCTAATGCCCCCTTACGACGGGTTTTAAACAGCGCTTTTTTGTGCTTGATGATCTCCTCAATAGAAAGCGCGTCCAAGAACTCCGTTTTGTAGTACAAATCGACCCGTAGCACGAGGAGACGAGCATAGCGCCCAAACAGCCGATTCACGTAGCGATGCAGTGATGCTGTATTCTTCTGCGCTCCCTTCATGAAGGTATGGCACTTCCCCTGCATAGCTTCAGACTTCAATTCCGATATCAGCTGTTGATACCTGAATTTCAGATTGACCTGCGCATCTTGGCTGGTGCCACCGTCCATGATCATCTCATGAAGTTGATGCTTGACGACGAAATTGCACAAGCAAGCCAACTTGGGATGCAAATTAAAAAATTCCTGATGCTTGTATACCTGCATAGCAAGCGTGACTATATCTGATAGTTCTCTCCCCTCCTTAGTTAGAGGGTAAATCCAACCCAGAATTTCAGCTGAAAATAGAGCAGGGTGGGCATCCATCTGTTCCAGTTTGTCGATGAATTTGAATAACGCCTTATAATGAACAGATTGAACAAGCATTTCACGCAACGCTCTTGTTATGGGAATTGCATTATTCATACGCAATGCTTTCCTTGGTTCTCTCTGTATAGGGATAGCATCAATATCGATACTATTACGAACATACTTAGGCATATTTACCCCTTCATTTAATCCTTGGTTTTGGTGGCGTGTAAGGACATGTGATCATGTCCTACTCGTACATCTGGTTACAGGCTTCATCTTGTTGATTACGCCTGTACTCTGATCCATCATTGTCGACTGTGAGTCTGAATGATTGGATAACCAGTTAGGTGGTTATTTATTATTCTGTTAAATACTGAGTTAGACGAACTATAAATAACATTAAAAACCAATATTAATGACTCGATGGCACGAAATATTTTTGAGGAAAAGGTTCGAACACATCTTAGTTTAACCAGTGCAAATGCTCTGTAAGAGTTATTTTTTATTTGTATAGTTAGTGTCTATTACCCCCCTTCTCTGCACTCACGCTATCATCTAACCAAGAGTGGGTTTTGTGAGTCACTGTTAGCTATGTAGACGCTTAACATTATCTCCGTTGGCTATAAATATGCTTATTGCTATATAAGCGCCTTTATAGCTACACATGAAATGTGTCAGATGCTACGTATTAAAGCACCTGCAGTTACACAAGTGCCCGTCTTTGCCCTGGCAGGTAATAGTTGACATAACTCGTGCCATTAAATTGGTGCTGGGTCACTGCCATGCGATTAACAAGTGCATTCAGTGCTCGCTCCAATTTTACTTTATTCCGGATGCAATTCGGACCAAATTTGCGGATATCATTCTTCTTGAATGCACCATTCTGGCTGCGATGCAGATTGATTTCCAGCCAACGTTCTAGTTCATTCGCCTCGCGAATATCGTTCGGAACTGTACGTTCTTTAAATTGTTGGATGAAATGCTGGAAGTACCAGTTAACAATAACTATTGCTGCATGCATGCTCACGTCAGAGATGACTGGACTACGTTTAGTAAAGCAGTGCAAGACTGCGGCAATTCTTGAAGCATGCTCCATGAATTTAGAAGCAAAGTCCCGGTACTCACGCCATTCTCCGAAGGGACCAATGTTGTTCTCAACGTAATTTGATGCTTCGAACCAGCGCGCACGGGCTTCTGGCGACAGTGTTAAGCACATTCTGGGCTTACCCAATTCACGGCGCATCTGAGATGCCTTAAGCAGTTTTTCTACCGTGTGGTAGAAGTCGTTCAAAGAGGTGGCATTGACATCTCCTGGCGACAACTCATCACAGAAAAATCGTGATCCCTGGGTTGAGTGGGGCTCAGACAACAAACAGCGAGCGAAAAACCCAGACTCGCGAGCCTGCTCGCCTTGACGATCAAGAAACCGTTCAAAGAGCGGCCCCTGAACCATCAGGGAAAGGCTAAATCGGTAATCACCGATCGTTGTCGCTCCCTGAGTCGATACTCGCATAGCCGAAATTGGTTTTGCCCCCCACAAAGAGTTCAGTACAGAGGTCTCGCGCATGAAATCACTGGCAAAAAGATGTGCGGACTCATCCGAGAAGACACCAATGGTGTGACCATAGGCGCTAATGGCATGTTTGATGGCTGCACTCGTCACATCATTCAGAAGCCACTTCTTATTCGATGGAACTGGAGGCTTGGCGGCCTCTACCATTCGTAATGCCTGTTTTTCAAGCGAGGCGTCTTCTTTCGCCAGAATCGCTTTATGCAACGCCTTCTTGCATGCCTTTTGCTCTTCTTCCCAAACACTAAGCTCGATCGTGTATTGTGCATGCGCATCACGATATTGCTGTTCTGCCATTAGTTCCAGTTTGCGAAAAGGCTTCATCACCAGCTCGTCAACCGCTGTTTTTCGTTCACCCGAGTCAGCCTTTGTAATAAAAAACAGGGAGACTGGGTGAATAAGGCCTGCTTTAGGACTGACATCCACCAGATCTTGGCAAGCCAGTCCCATTGCACTGAGTACGGACGAGGCAATCAGACCAAGGGGAGCTTGCGTCTGCTGTTGGATCTGACGCATGACGCCTTGCAGCTGTTCCTCGAGTACATGAATAGGAAATTCTCCAATCAGATTGAGCTTGATGGGGGTTGTGTTCATTTTAAGATCTCCTTCGTTAATACAGGGGGAAACTAGTTGATACGTGAGGCAAGCCACTGATGTACCGATGACAGCAACCACCCCACTGAACTACTCCCCAAGCGCAACGGCTTGGGAAAGTCGGGATCGTAAAACTTGGATCGGGGGCAAAGTTTGTTGTAGATAGTCGAACGCGAAAGCCCTAGGATGCGAGTTAGCTCCTTGATGCGTACAACTCGATGTAGCGTCTCACGATCCCAGTAGTGACCCTCTTCTTGCAAGTTCATGATTCATCTCCGCTTTGGTTTGGACTGAGGGCAGACTAACTCCTCCTGAAAAATGAAAACGCCGAAAATGTGCAGAGATATGGGGCCTTGTTGCTCAAATCGGGGAACTATCTGTCATCTCGGTGATCTGATCCTGTAGCGCAGTCTCCGAGAGCATCAGATGGGCAAGTCCAAGCACAAGATCAGCAACTGGCAGCAGTACAACCAAGCCTTGGTGCAACGCGGTTCGTTGACCATCTGGATGGACGAACAAGCCATTAAGCAGTGGCATTGCCTGGTCCACCATGGCCGCCGAGGGAGAGGTTTCCACTACAGTGACACCGCCATTGAGACGGCCCTGATGCTAAAAGGCTTGTTCAAGTTGCCGCTGCGGGCGCTAGAAGGCTTCATTAACTCGTTGTTCCAACTGATGGCGGTGCCTTTGCAGTCGCCGGACTATAGCTGTATCAGCAAGCGCGCCAAGACCGTCGACATCAAGTACCGCCTCCCCAGCCAAGGCCCGGTGGCTCACTTGGTCATTGATGCCACCGGCCTCAAGGTCTATGGCGAAGGCGAATGGAAAATTCGCAAACACGGCAAGGAGAAGCGACGAGTGTGGCGCAAGCTCCACTTGGCGGTGGATGCCACAACCCATGCGGTCATCGCTGCCGAAGTCAGCCTGGAGACGGTGGCGGATAACGAGGTGTTACCGACGTTGCTCAACCCCTTACGACGCAAGATAAAACAGGTCAGCGCCGATGGTGCGTATGACACCAAGGCCTGTCATGCGCTACTGAAGAAGAAGGGGGCGAAAGCCACCATACCGCCGAGAAAAAATGCGGCACCGTGGGAGGAAGACCATCCCCGCAACGAGGCGGTGACGGCGCTCAAGGCCGGTGAACTGAAGCAATGGAAGAAAGACTCCGGCTATCACCAGCGCTCGATAGCCGAGACCGCCATGTACCGGTTCAAGCAACTCATCGGGCCAACGCTGAGCCTGCGGAACTACAACGCCCAGGTGGGCGAAATCCTGGCTGGCGTGAAGGTGATGAACAAGCTGATAGGGCTTGGTATGCCTGTTCGCCAGCCAGTGAATTGAGTGGTATCAACGGGTTGGGGAACGGCCATCCAGCGACGGATTTGATCAACAACGCCGAGATATGGCTAAAAGCTGGAGAGCCTTTCAAACTCCTCGACAAGCTTTTCTGTATAGAAACAGGCCATGGTATTGTTGACCCGTAGCGTTGCTTGCTTTTTCTTTGCGGACTGAACGGAAGTAAAGATGCGGGGAAGAAAAATTAAAAACGCAGAACATATGTAGAGGTTTAAACAAGGTGTCACAACCAACAACAGATAAGCTAAGACTAAATAGCCATAGCCTTGATGAGTTCGTTACATTTATGTATGACGCTTTTGGATTGAGGGATGGCCGCCAACATCAGCTTCAAGAATTAAAGAGCATTGATGCCCTTTCCGATATGGTCGAAAAAATGACCAGAGGCCTTGCTAAGCATCTTGTGAACAATAATGGGAAAAGCACCGATCAGCTCATGCTGTTAGATAGGCTAAAAGTCATGTTTGATTTCATGAACCAAATGTTGCTACATTTCAATAAAGCTGAAATGTTTTCTGACTTATCAAGATCTCAGCTATATATGTATTTTCTTCGTGATGTTCAATTGCCATTCATGAGACAAGCAATCGCACTTATCATCGATAAAAATAAACCCATTTTCTACTCACCATCGGATAAAGATGAGTTTCGTGCAGATAGCTTGATGACTCATCTGTTGTACATGCTGACTCCTGAATATCTGCAACACGCAGAAGAGAATATTAACTCATGGATGTGCAGACAAAAGTCATTCCTCATCCATGGCGTTGGAACAACCTTTAAAAAAACTCTCCGGGGGTATAAGGGAAAGACGTCCATCATCAGTCTTCACACTATCGATAAAGTCTGCCAGGAATTACACGAGGATAATATTTATGTTTCCTCTAAGAAATTCCCCACAATAGATGAGCTAAAATCATTTTGGTATGGGGCAAGAGTCGCATTATTTCTTTCTAGAAAAATTGATTTTTCAACTAGCCCTATGGAAACTCTTGAAGACCTGAAAGACGACTGCCTTTCTTTGTTTAAATGTTTATTACACTCTGAAACACCATATCTTACTTCAGATACACTGATGGGATTTTTTGACAAAGTTGTTATACGAATAGCTAAATCCTCTTTAACAAGAGATGAGCTTGACGTGGTGCTTAATACTATCTCAGAACAATCAAGATATAATATCATGCCTCCACAAGGTAAAATAAACAAACCCATTATCCAATTTTGTTACGACTTCAATGCTGTTATCTCGTTCATTGCCAAAGGCGAGTTAACAAAGAGTTATGAACGTGCATTGTTAATTTTAAATAGCGGTAGTAGTTTCTCGGCCGGACGACTTCAAAATACGTTAACCCACCTAGCGCTAGCATTAAGGATAAAATTAGATATCTCTAATGTAAAACATCGTGAATATGAACATGTCGCAAAATTAGCATTTTTGCTTGGCGGTGCTGACCTTTGGCTAGAGAAGCATTCTGAGGACCCATTTAAAATCGTCAATGAGAGCATGTTTTCTACACCATCAATCCTTTATGCATTTTCTTCTATTCAAACCTATGCAGAAGTTTTGGAGTGTATTGAGACACTTTCAATGGAAGATAAAATAGCAATGATGACCCCATTTCCAAATAAGCTTGAAAGGGCACTGGATGCACTTTATAGCTCATACCCTGACTTGCATGCCGCGCCAATAGATAAAATCAGAGCATTGTTAACACCATTCATGAAAAGTAATTGCATCCCTTATATACCAAAATCGACACTTTACAACTGTCTATGTGAGATAAACTCACTCATTGAGTTTTGGCCATCTTGGATAATCGAACAATCCATTAATGTTCAACGATTCAGTCGCGAATCTATTTACTTAAAAAGGAAAGTACTTTACTCAATTGATCCTTATCGATACAAAATAGATTTTTATAAAAACTTTGATGAATTAAGTTACGCCGAGTTGACGTTGAACTATGAAGGTCAACGTTTATTGCACGAATTCATACCCTTTCCTCTTGAAGAGGAACTGTATAATAACCATTATGTTTTTGAAGTATTTTCCAATGAAATAAAAAGACGATTAAAAGAATAACAATCAGTTCCAACAATACACCTCCAGCGAAGTGCGCTTCTGCTACTCCCGCTACAATAGCAAAAAAAAGCACCCCAAACAGGACTCTTTTGGAATTCTTTCTTGTTTTTTGATTTTAACAAAAAGAAACTCAAAATAATTTTAAACCTATATTCCCATCTTGAATTAACCAATGAATGGGATTTTACACATGGCACATCTGATCGACACCATAGCCTACACCGGCCAAACCCCCTGGCATGGCCTTGGCAATATATTGCCGCCACGGCAATCTTTGGATATCTGGCTACAGGCTGCCGGGATGGATTGGACTATCGAGCAGAGTGACGTAATGTTTAACGTCGCCTCCGATGCACTCCATATTCGCCCTTATTCAGACAGCAAAGTTTTGTACCGCTCTGATAATCTGGACTCTATCCGTCGTCTCTCGCCGATATAATGTGGTACAGCCTCATGAGGTGCTGCACTTTTATCAAGATCTAGTAGAAGTGGGCGGCTTTGAGTTGGAAACTGCAGGTTCGCTCAAGGGCGGCCGCAAATTATGGGCGCTGGCTAAAACAGGTCAAGATATAAAGCTGAAAGGTGGCGACAGGGTAAAATCATACCTGCTGCTCGCCACCAGTTGTGATGGTACGTTGTGCACCACAGCACAATTTACCTCGCTACGAGTCGTCTGTAATAACACATTGCAAATAGCACTACGGGATAATACTGGTGCGATCAAGGTTCCCCACTCCACTCAATTTAATGCTGCTGCCGTCAAAGAGGCATTGGGCCTTGGTATGGCAAATTGGGATCGTTTCCAGCAAGAGATGACATCGTTAAGCAATCGTCCGGTATCACCCGTAGAAGCCCTTAATTTCTTCGGTGAGCTACTCAATGATCCGGCTGGCGATGATGAGAATATTATTCTCAGCCGTCCCGCCCAAAAACTGCACGAGCTGTATATGGGCGCTGGCATGGGCTCAGAGCTTGCCAGCTCCCGCAATACCGCCTGGGGGCTGGTCAATGCGGTAACGGAATATGTCGATCACCACCGCCGTGCCCGCAGCCAGGATCACCGGCTTGATTCCGCCTGGTTTGGTCAGGGTGCCCAACTCAAATCCCAAGCCCTGAATCAGGCACTCACTCTGCTGCAGTAATTCCTCTTCCCTATCTAAACCGCATAACGACCTCACCCGGACTGGCGCAAGCCAATCCGGGCGTAGCCATTTATGCCGTCAACAAGGAGTCGTCATGAAAGCAAAAGCCAAATACGGCCAAGCCCTGCGGCTGGCCTCCACTACCCAATTAACCCGCGAGCAGTGGCTTGCTATCCGCAAACTCGGCATTGGCTCTTCCGATGCCGCCGTGGCAGTCGGGCTCTCCCCCTACAAATGTCCACTCAGCCTGTGGTTGGAGAAGACTGGCCGCAAGGAGCCGGAGGATATCTCTCACAAGGAAGCGGTGCTGTGGGGCATCGAACTGGAACCTGTGCTGGCGCAGGTCTACGCCAAACGCACCGGCTATAAGGTGCGCCGGGTCAATGCAGTGCTGCAACACCCCGAGCAACCCTTCATGCTCGCCAACCTCGACCGGGAAGTAGTCGGCCATCCCGATGGACCGGGCATTCTGGAGATCAAGACAGCCAGCTATCACAGCGCCCCCCAGTGGGAGGAAGGAGTGCCGGTGGCTTACCAGTGTCAGGTACTCCATCAACTGGCCGTCACCGGCCATGCCTGGGCCGAAGTGGCTGTGCTGATCGGCGGCCAGGACTTTCGGATTTACCGCATCGAGCGCGATGAGGAGAAGATCCAGGATCTCACCGAGCGGGAAGCGCAGTTCTGGCAGATGGTGCAACAAGACCAGCAGCCCGATCCTGACGGCTCCAGCGATGCCGCCAATGCCCTGAGCTGGCTCTTTCCCCGCGATGATGGTCAGACGCTGGATCTCTCGGATTCTCCCGAGTTTAACCAGCTGTTTGGGGAGCTACTGCGCTTACGTCAGCAAAAGGAAGCTGTCGAGCTGCAGGAGTCACAACTCAAACAGCGGCTGCAAGCGACCTTGGGTGAAGCGACAGCCGGGCTGTTTGCCGATGGCAAGATCACCTGGAAGCGCAGCAAAGACCGGCTAGCACCGGATCTCGAAAAGCTCGGTCAGGATCATCCCGACCTGCTCACCCGTTACGTCAAACCGGTGCCCGGCGTGCGCCGTTTCACCATTCAACCCTTGAGGCAAACACCATGATCAAAGGACTGGCGATTACCCCGCCCGTGATCGGGCGGATTTGCATCGGCAAGCTGGTGCAAAAACAGGATAAGTGGGTGCCGGAGAAGGACGACAGCTTCACCCTCACCACTCAGGTACAACAAAAAGGGGGATGGTTACTCCATCCCCTGCATCAACACTACTCATCGCAAAAGAGTGGCCAGGGGCAGGAGCAAACCAAGATCCGCGCCATTCCAGTGCGGGTGCTGTTCAACGACAGCGACTTGAATCTGCGGGCGGAATACAGCGCCTTTGACCGGCAAACCGGCAGGCCGCTGTGTGTCGGGAATGGGGAGGTGGCAAGACGCGTGGGGGCACAAGGCATGGAGGAGGTCAGCTGCCCTGGACCAGAGCGCTGCGCCTTTGCCGGGCAACAGGGCTGCAAGCTGTACGGGCGACTGAACCTGTTTGTGGAGGGGCAAGGGGATGAGCTGGGCAGCTTTATCTTCCGCACCACCGGCTACAACTCAGTGCGCACTCTGGCGGCGCGGCTGAAGTACCTGGAGGCAGTGAGCGGGGGCCATACCCGCTATCTGCCGCTCACCCTGCGGTTGCGAGCCAAGAGCACCACCCAGTCGTACCGCACACCGGTCTACTACGTGGATTTGACCTTGCGGGAAGAAACCAACCTGACTGAGGCAGTCAGGCAAGCACAGGAGGCCGCCCGGCGTGATCAAGAGGCGGGGCTCGCCATCGACCAGATGGAGCAGGCCGCTCGCGACCTGCTGCGCAATGGCCAATTTGAGGATATCGATGAAGAGGTGCCGATGCTGCTGGAAGAGTTCTATCCTGAAGCAAACAGCGACGATACGGCGAATGGAAACGTAGGGGCAGTGGAGGTTGCCTCGCATAACGCACCGCAAAGCCAAGTAACCAGAATGCCGCAGAGGCCACAACCAAGAAGGAGTCCACTCACCAACAAATTGGGGAAAGGGAGCCCATCCTCTCCCCAGTGAATGGCGGGCGTTCAGCCGGGACGGGCTAACCGCTCAACCAACCGCTCAACCGTTTCCAGCAACAGGGTTCGGTCAGCATCATCGAGCCGGGCCAGTTGCTGGCTCAGCACAATGCCCTGCTCGGTCGGGCGGTTACTGGTCTCGCGCAGAAAGTCCGCCAGCTCACAACCAAACAGTTGAGCGAGCTCCGCCAGCCGCACCACGGTCGGCACCACAATCCCTCGCTCCATTCGAGAGACGGCCTCCATCCCGATATTGAGGTGTTCTGCCACATGCTCTTGCGTGAATCCGGCTTGAGTACGCTTGTGGCTAATCGCCTTGCCAACGCTCTTGGCTAACAGCTCAAGGTTGATATCTGTCATGGTTCCTCCAGTCAACCCGTATGGTTGACCATGGACTCATTGACGATAAGGACTCAAAAAGGCGAGTATCAACTAAGTTGGTTGTAATTGGCCGTAAATCGATGATCGCTACGCTGACCGACTCACCGACAACAAACATCAATCCTCGTTTGTGGCATCCCCTCCCATCTCGGGTAAAGCGCTTTTACGCGAGCGGTTAGGGCGACTGCCATTGTTACTATTACTCTGTTACATAAGGAAAAGTACATGGCTCGTTATCCCGTTATTGCCACCCTCTTTTTTCTCGTCATCACCATTTACTCACTCTGGACCGGTAGCTCCCCGCAGCTCGGGTTCTGGGGCCATATCTGGCACTTTGTCTTTGGTTCTCTGTTTACCTCACTTGGCCTGATGGGCGGGGAATTGTTCCGCCGCTTTACCCAACCAGACATGCTGTTTGCTGACGGCGCACAGGAGATGTTCAAGAAAAAGTTGTTTTGGAAAGTTGGTCCCCAGCTCATCGGGGGCGTGGTGGGCTACATCGCGGCAGGTGGCTTTTTACAAAATGTGTTGGGGTACTACGTTGGATAAGGAGAGCTAACCATGAACAAATGTTGGATCACGTTGACGGCCATCCTGCTATGCAACAACGCCCTGGCCTATGGCGAGGCCGGACGCTGGAGCAGCGGCTGGGGTCAGGGCACCAGCGAATACACGGCGGTGGTCAACGAGCAAAACAACCTCTATATCGCCTGCAATGACACCCGAAAGGTCAGCATGACGGCCACGGTACAGGGCAAGGAGTACGGCTCTTATGCTGGGCAGGCTTTCTCCATCATCGTCGATGGCAGCCAATACGATGCGCCCTATGAGACAGAATCCCGTGTCGGTGAGAACAATTTCTTCGACATGTGGGGCAAGCTACGCAAGGCCAAGTCGATCCGCATTTTAACGGCTGACGGCAAGCAGCTGGCACTGCCGACCCAAGAGGTAGCCGCTGTACTGCCCGCCACTAATACCCCCGAGTTTGACTGCTTGATGTGGGACCAATAGATCACATCCATTCCCATCCAAGAGGAGGCATTTGCCTCCTCTTTTTATTTCTGCAATTCACCCACCCGTGAAGGAGACGCACTATGCCCCCCTGCATTCCCCCTGAATGCGAGCCGTTCGATCACCCAGGCTTTTGGCACAAACTCTGGGCCTTTGCCAAACGTGCCGGTCGGCCCTTTATCGAGACCTGCCTGTTGCTCTACTACACCAGCCAAAAGGATGATCTGCCACTTTGGGCCAAGCTCCTGATTTACAGTGCGCTGGCCTACTTTATATCGCCCATTGATGCGATCCCGGATGTGTTGCCGATGGGACTCACCGATGACATCGCGGTACTGAGTGCAGCTCTCGCCAGCATTGCCGCCTTTATTGATGAACAGATCCGTGCCCGTGTGGCCAAAAAAATGCGCGAGCTGTTCGGCCAAGATTAACCCCCACAAGGAGTACACCATGACCATTCCCTTTTTCCGGGACGGCTTTGCCCTGCCCGTAGCACAAGCATTGCTGGTTCAGCTTAACCAGGAAGTCGCTAAAACCGAGCTCAATCTTGAGCGCTTAACCCAACTGACCTTCAACTTCCGCAATCCCGGCTACAGTGTCGAACAAGGTGGCGTGCACCCGGTCGAGATCCGCCTGATCCGTGGGCTAGATGGCTGGCTGTTCGATTACGTCACCGACTTCAGCTACCAGGGGCTCGGCCATGATGCCGAGCTCTGCAAGGAGATCGACTTCAACTTCCTCGATGGGGAACACACCATGTTGGGCTGGGGACCGCTGCGGCTGGCCGAAGCGCGGGAATTGTTCGATATCTGGCAAAGCAACTTCATTGCCTACTGCCGGTTGGAATGCTTCAGCGTCACGGTCGCAGGAGATTAGGAGGTCACGATGACCCAAGAATTAGCGCTCTCCCACTACTCACGCCAGTGGCTGGGACGAGTCGCCACCAGCGCCAAGCTAACCCCCACTCGCAGTGGTCAGCGTTGGCTGCTGCACCTGACACCGGATAGCCCACCAGCCCGCACAGTCACCTTGCAAGTGCGTTGGTCTGGCGTGCAGTGGCAACTGCTCTCCCTCACCAATGCCGAGGACTGGCACACCATGAGCCAGCCCGTGGATGAAATCTGTGTGGACCCTAAGCGTCGCTGTTTCTGGCGCAGCCAGGCAGGAGCCGTCCCACTCTCTGAGCAGCCCCGCGTGCTGGGAAGCTTTATGAGTGACCTGCAGCGTGCCTGCATCCATCACGGCTATCGTGTGGAGAGTGACCCCTTACCCCAAGAGGAGGCACAAGATGCCAAAACAACCGGTAGCCGTTGAACTTGAAGCCATCAATCGTAATGGCGAGACGCAAGTGGTTCGGGGCAGCGCCCTGCCCGTGCACGGCTACGGCGTTTACTTGCGAGCGGTAGAAGCCAGTGGATTGGCGCTGGCTACCTGGATAGCTGACTACGACACTATCGGCCAAGCCTATGAGCTGGCGGAACGGCTGAGCGTTGCGCTCGCTATGCCGCTCACCCTGCAGGTCCCCGGATTGCTGATGCCGGTGAAGCGTGCCCCTACAGCCTGAGCAGGAGCAGAAGCCGCCACCAAGACCAACTGAACTACCCTCAAAGTGAACCAACAACCGCTCTACCTTTAACCCCGACATGCTTCATGCGTGCCGGGGTTTTGTTTATTTGGAGAATTCCACTATGCGTTATCACAAGCTGAAAGCCGGGGAATGCCCCGGCACTTATGTCGTCACTGAACCCGTGACCGAACAAGACCTGCTGCGTATCGCCAACCAGATTGCCCGTAAGCGCTTGGCCAAAGGCACCGCCATTACCAGCACCACCGAGGCCGCCGAGCGGCTGCAAACCCTGCTACAGGACCGGGAGCATGAAGTGTTTGGTGCACTGTTCCTTGACTCCCAACACCGCGTACTGGCTTTTGAGGAACTGTTTCGCGGCACCTTGGACAGCGCCAGCATCTACCCACGGGAAGTAGTCAAGCGGGCCCTGATACTCAACTGCGGGGCCATCATCGCAGTGCACAATCACCCAAGCGGTGACCCTGAACCCAGCCAATCTGACCGGGTCTTTACCCAAGCCCTCAAGGAGGCCTTGGCGCTGGTCGATGTGCGATTGCTCGACCATCTGGTGGTCGGTGCCGAGGGCGTGGTCTCGCTGGCCGAAAGAGGTCAGCTATGACTCTAACCCTAGGTAAGTCACACCTCACCACCCTCGACATCCTCCTCGAGCTGCGCGGCTGGCTTGCAGACAACGTCGAGATGCAGGCCGAGCCTGCCATCGTGGCTCACCTGCCTAACGGCTATCAGCTCACCCAGAGCGATTGTGTCGAGGCCATTGATGCACTGCTCCATCAGCTACGCCCTTAACCGAGCCAAGAAGGGATAAACACCATGCGATTACCCAATCCCTATTCCCTTGAGGAAACCCTCGAGAAGCTACGCCATAGGCTAGCAGCCGCCTGCAACGAGGATGCGCTGACATTGCTGGAGAAGGCCGTCACCAAGGCACATGATGACGAGGCCTATGCCAAGCATTTTGAAGAGACCTTGCTGCAGGGATCCACCATCGAGATCCGCGAGTGTCTCAGCTGCTTTGGTGACTACTTTGAGCGATCCCGAGACACGCCGCCCTATTACCCGCATCACGATGCCGTCAACGGCATTGATGGTGCACTCTACGCCATCCTGTTCGATGCGGCTCTCCCCAGCACAGAGCAGGCGCACGAATAACGCCAGCATTCCCAAACCCGGATCATTAGGTCCAACACCAAGATCCGGATATTCCGATCCCCCCAACAAGGCCACCTCACTACAGGTGGCCTTTTGCATTTCAAGGAGTCATCCCCATGTCTGCTTTCATGATCGATCGCAAGGACTACCTTGCCTTTGCCGTTCAGTTACACCGTTTTTGCAATGCCCCCATGCCACCGCACTACACCCTTGAGCTGCTGCGCTCCCTCTGGTGGAACTCGCCAATGGATGTCACCAGTACCTGGACGTGGCGGGTAGACCGGCTGGTACGGTTGAT
The DNA here is from genome assembly GCF_049860615.1 of Aeromonas sp. FL131. Lineage (NCBI taxonomy): Bacteria > Pseudomonadati > Pseudomonadota > Gammaproteobacteria > Aeromonadales > Aeromonadaceae > Aeromonas > Aeromonas sp. FL131. The sequence continues at coordinate 765,497 of NZ_CP187595.1, read as the reverse complement.
GATGCTCGCCAACCGGCGGGCAGTCTGGCATCGCTATCAGTTAGGACGCCAGCAAGAGCAGAAGGAACCACGCCAGCACTGCTCGACCAAGCTGGGACAGATTAAACCTGCCCACAGTTACCACCAGGCACCACTCACCGATAGCGAGCTGGTTGCCCTCTACAAATTCACCTGCTGCGCCCTGTACCAATCGAGTGAATGGAGCGGGAGCCCTGAGCAGGCACCTCGGCTTGTGAAGGTACTACAGCAGTTACAGCAAGCGCTGGCGCAAGACGTGCTGACTCGACTGTCACTGTGGGAGCAAGCCACTTGGGGAGAGATGTGATGAACCTTTCCATCACTCTGACAGTGACAAGCTCACCACCGAGCTCAACGGCCCATATAGCCCAGCGTATCGCCGATGACATGGCACACCTGCATCATCGTCTGGGTGATGGGGTCAGTGATGAACTGGGAATCAGCATCAGTTACCTGGTCGAACAGTTTGCGCTGCTGGCAGCGGCCTACCGTTCACCTGCTGAAAGGGAGAATCACCCATGATTGAATTTACCGACAGCTTTAGCCAGGCCGCCGTGGCAGAGGCCATGTGTGCCCATCCAGGGCTTGCCAAGCTCATCAGTCAGCAGTTGATGCTGCCGGGCTTTGCCTATGCCCACGATGTGGAGGGGCGACGTATTGGCGGGCCACTGGTTGCGCCCAACCCGGTGCTGCACAAAACCTCGCTCTTTGTCAGTCCCCGCGATATGCGCGAGTACCTGCCGCGAGAGATTAACTTCGCCCGCTTTCGCTGCGCCTGTAATGCAGTGGGTCAGCCGGTCGGCGAGTGGCAACGGGTAATTGTCGGGGCCTACGTCAACCATGGTAGTAATGACAAGCCGGATTGGAGTAGTCACACCTGAGCCACGGCCACCAGCACACACAAGACCTCTCACAGCCCCTCACGCCGAGGGGCTGTTTGCATTTGAAGGAAACCCCACCATGCACGACCTACGTGATTACAAGACTCTGTCCGCTCGGCAGATCACCACTGCCATCGGTCAGCTCAACCACAACACCGCGCCGAAGATAATGACCCATCTGGCATTACGGGCCAGGCAGCCGCAACCGCTCGGTAATGGCCGTAGCAGAGCCAAGGCCCTCAAGCTGCTGCGCCGGGTCAAGAAGGCTCACCAAGCGGGGCGTATCCAGTTTGAGCTCACCGTGACGGGTTGCCGCATCGACCGGGGGAGCCATCAGGCTGACCGCTATTACTACGACCGCACGCTATTGGCTCAAGGTTGGCAGCAATACGACACCGAGGAAGACGCCTGGTACTTTGGCATCTGGATTAACACCGAGAAGCTGGAGACCTTTACTTACGCCGAGGGGGATACCAGTCATGTAATTGCGCCGAACGTCGAGGCGTTTCGTGCCGAACTGGCGCGGCTCTACCAATACCACCCGCAAGCCCCGGCGTTTATCAGCATCGACCCGGAAGCGGGCGTTGTGACCCACCACTTTGAACGCAAGCCGGAGGTGTGAAATGGCGAAAAACATCACCATCAAGGTGCCCGGCAAACATCCGCAAACCGGCGAGATCACCACCTTCGAGCTCAAGGGTCAGCGCATCGATATCGGCATCGGCGGACAGGCAGTGCCCTTCCTCATTCACGGGAGGGGAATAGGAACGTCCCTCACCCACATCCCGAGTGGCTACCGCATTGCGCTGCTCGGCGGTTGGCTCACTGCTCGTTACGCCATACCTGAAAATAAACCCAGCAGAACGGCCTGCGCCCAGATGGCCATAGACCGACTGGTAGCCCAGTACGGTTCGCTGCATCTGCTGGACCGTCTTAATTGCAAGCCGGTTATCAATCAGCTGTAACCCACAGCCCAGACAACAAGGAGCGATGTAATGACCAACACCATCCCTGCAACACCTGACTCACTGGCAGGCCATTCGGTAATGCAGATGCTGGATGTCGCCATGAGTTCCATCATCGGCGATTACGATGACGCTGACCTGGTACCAGAATGGCAATGGGTCAAGCGTATGGCCTCCCATGAACATGTCGGCGTGAAGGATGACTCCGCCTATGAGTTCACCCTGAACCTGGCCATGGAGCTCGATGCCATCCCGCCAGCACTGCAACCCTTGCTCACTGCTGCCCAGCAGGCCGGTGTGAACTACATCCTGTTTTACAACGGCTAGCCACCGCGACCATCTCATCGCTCATCAACAAACAACATAAAGGGCCAGCCCTCACAGGCTGGCCCCTTGCATCATTGGAGTCACCGAACATGACCCGTCTTATCACCGGACTCGAGGTGCATCGCTATGCCCCCGAGCTCAACAAACTGCACCTGCGAAACCGTCAGACACTACCCGCTCCCGGCATCACCACCATCAAGCAAGCCAAAGCCCGCCTGTTTGCTCGTTGGCAACCTGGGCATCAGGTGACCATCACCGTGAGCCATCCCGACTACATCAATCTTTCTCGGCTCTACCGGGGGCGGCTGACAAACCTGACCGAACTCCCTGAGCACCTGACCAGACTACGCCAGCGCCACAACGTGCCCGGCACCTGCATCGACATTCAACTGAGGTATCGCTAATCATGACCACGACAACCACCCACACCAACAACCAACACCCCGTAGCGCCAGACCACCCCACTCGGATTTTTGCACAGTGGGGTTTGCCCCATACCGTGACGCCACGCTTTGGCGCTCGTCTGATACAGAGTCGCTACCGGCTCGATTTTCTATCCGATCGGGCCAGTCTGATCGGTGAATGGAGTGAGACGCAGATAGCCAAGCTCGACCTGGCTTTCCCGGAGATCATCAAGGCTCTGGAAGCCAAGCTGATAACCGGCGAGCTGGATGCTCAACGTCAGCACTGCATCACTATCCAGCACGGCGGCTTTACCTGCGAAGCCGACACCCTCGGAAGCCATGGCTATGTCTATATCTGTATTTACCCTGCGGCGAGCATGGACGCCAATCCTGACCGCAAGGCGTGACCACACATCCGCTTGTGGTAACATTTTTAAACCTACTCGTCCGTGATAAGTGGGTGGGTCTTGGGGAAGGCCAATTCATGGCCTTCCCTTTTTTTGGTGACGCTGTTTTTTTTGAGGTTGCTCCCAGTGACTTCGATACCAACTGGCCCCAAGCAGGTCGCTGTGACAAGATAAGCCCCTGTTTTATCTCGATCTGGTTGCCCGATGAAAGAAACCCTGCCCAGCTATGAAGCCATGATGCCTGCCGTGCTCAAGGTATTGGCCGATGGTGTCGCCCGCTCTCTACGTGAGGTATTCGAGCGGGTTTGCCAGCACTACGCCTTTACTCCGGAGCAGTTGGCTGACACCTTGCCCAGTGGTCGCCAAACCACGCTGCGCAGCCGGGTTGGCTGGGCCAAGACCTATCTGGTCAAGGCAGGACTCATCGAGCAACCCAAGCGGGGCATTTGCCTTATCACCGAACGGGGTAAGGCGGCGCTAGTCTCGGGACATACTATCGACAACCGCTATCTGGCCCAATTCAACGAGTTCGTGGCGTTTACCCTGGCCTCCAGTGAGAGCGCAGGCAATACGCAACAAGCCATGGCGATCCCGACAGACACGCCAACACCAGAGCAGGCCAGCACCCCTCAAGAGCAGATTGAGCAGGCACTATCTGCCATCAATCGCTCCCTTGCCGATGACCTGCTTGCCGAGATCTTGGGCCTTTCCCCTCGTTTCTTTGAACAGCTGGTGGTCGATCTGATGGTGGCCATGGGCTATGGCGGCAGCCAGCAGGATGCCGCCCGCACCACCCGTTACCAAAGCGATGGCGGCATCGATGGCATCATCAAGGAAGACCGGTTGGGGCTCGACTCCATCTACCTGCAGGCAAAGCGCTACACCGACAAAACCGTGGGGCGTCCCGAGATCCAGTCCTTCGCGGGGGCGCTGGATCTGCACAAGGCCCGCAAAGGGGTCTTTATCACCACCTCCAGCTTTAGCCGTGAGGCGCAGGAGTATGTCGGACTGATTGAGAAGCGCATCGTGCTGATCGACGGTGCCCGTCTTGCCGCCCTGATGATCGAATACGGCGTCGGCGTCACTACCCGCCAGACCCTCACCATTAAAACCCTGGATTCAGATTACTTTTTGGAAGAATAAATCGTGGCTAAACCAGCCCTAATACCCCCACCGATTAAATGCCAGCGGCATCTTGTTGAGCTTCTCGCGATGCTCGCGCCAGTTGGGCAGATGGGTATCCATCAGTGTGATAAATCGCTGGTTATGTTTGCGCTCTAACAGGTGAACCAGCTCGTGCACCACAATAAATTCCAGGCATTCGGGGGGCTTCTTGACTAATTCGAGGTTGATCCAGATGCGGGATGTATCTGTTTTGCAGCTCCCCCACATGGTCTTCATCCGTTTGATACCGACAAACGAAGGGGTGACGTTGAGCAAGGCCTGCCACTTGGCCATCAATATCGGCAGCCGCTGGCGTAGCAATTGGCGATACCAGCCCAGTAGCAAGGCTTCTCGCTTCGCGGCGTCATAATGAGCGGGAACCCGCATCCGGATCCACCCCCCTTGTAGCTTGACGCTGTGCGCTCCCTCAACCGGGATCACCTCCAATCGATAGCCCCGTCCCCAAAGGTAGTGCGTCTCGCCGCTGCACATCTGGCGCTCGCTCTGACGTGGCTGCGCCTGAAAGTGGGCCTGTTGCTGCCGGATCCACGGCAAGCGTCTGACCACGGCCATTCTGATGGCCGTCTGTGACAGCGACGCCGGGGCCGAGACGCGCACGCGACCATCAGGGGGCAGCACATTGATGTGCAGGTTCTTGATCCCCTTATGCTGCAACTCCAGCGTGAGCTCACCAATGGTGATCAGGGGCATCAGTGGTACTCCTGCTGCGCTTTCACCAGCTCCATCACCTCGGCAACGGTCACATCGTATCCCTTGGTTTCTTCGGCAATGGCAAACGCGATCTCCCGCTCCTTGAAGCGATCGCCATACCAATCGGCCTTCTTGGTATAACGCACGGCGGTATCAATCCTGGCCACCAGCAGCTCATCCTTGCCCAGATTGTCATAGAGTGCCCGTTTGGCTGCCGTGTCTATGCTCTCTGGGTAGGCGCTCTGGCTATGGCTCTGTGGATATTTCACCTGCTTGGCCAGCTCGCGGACCTTTTCCAGATACTCCTGATAGGAGATGGCCTGCTGGCGGCGCAGATCGATCAGCTCATCGAGCAGCACCGACATCCTCTCGTAGTATTTGGGGTTGACCGGGTTCTCATCGACGATGGTCCGGCGCACGTTGTTTTCAATCGCCTCGGCCATCGACTCCTGATTGTCGCGCATCTCCTTGGGCAACCCATCCAGCGCCTCGGGGCCGCGCTGGATAATGAGCTCCAGCAGCCCCAGCTCCTCAAAGTCCATCAGCGTCTCGCTGGGGTCGGCATCCACCCACAGATCCAGCATCTGGCGCATGCCCGGCTCGAACTGCTTCATATCCACCAGATCACCACTGGCCAGCTTGATCTCATCCCGGACCTTGGCGAAGTGTTCGACCTCCTGCTTGATCGAGGCGGCCTGCGAGGCGCTGTAACCCGCCTCCTCCAGCTCACCCGCCAGATTGGTAAAGGCGCGGATCAACTTGGCCACCAACTGATAGAGGGTCAGCCGCAATGCCTCTTTCTCGCTCAACGTCTCTTCATCGGCTCCCGGCTCACAACAGAAATAATGCTGATAATCGAGTTGCGACTTGGGCGCCTTCACCGGCTCACACAAGGCACGGACGGCTTCCAGAGCGTTATCCAGATCCTCTTTGGCCTGGGCCAGTCGATCCTTGAGCAGCCCGGCCACATCCTCCTTGTCATAACCCGCGAAGGCCTCGGCCGTATAGTCGTTGACCGTCTTCTCCAGCGACTTGAACAGGTCTTTGTAATCGATGATGTAGCCGTACTCCTTGTCGTCACCATCCAGCCGATTCACCCGACAGATGGCTTGGAACAGGTTGTGATCAGCCATCTTCTTGTCGATATAGAGGTAGGTGGCAGAGGGGGCATCAAAACCGGTCAGCAGCTTATCCACGACAATGAGCAGCCGCATCTGGCCCGGCTCTTTGATAAAACGCTGCTTGACCAGTTTTTCAAACTCTTCGACCCGCTTAGCCGCCTCATCCTCCGGCTGCTCGAAATAGTCGGCCAGCATCTTGCGGTAGATGTTGTACTTGGCCAGCTTCTCCGTCAGCCCCTCGCCCGTCTCCTCGCCCTTGATCTCGCTGGCATTGGGTTGGTAACTGGTGACGATGGCGCACTTGCCAGCAAAACCGGCCTGGCTGAACATCTCGTAACTTTTGCAGGCTTGATAGACGCTGGCGCAGACCAGCATGGCATTGCCACGACCATTAGCTAGACGCGACTGCCGCTCAAAGTCGATCAGAATATCGGCCACTATCTGCTCCAGCCGCGAACGGCTGGAGAGCAGCTTCTGCATCGAAGCCCACTTCTGTTTAAGCTGTTGCTTGCCAAGCCGCGAGAGATCCTTGGTTTTCGAATCAAACCATTCATCCACCCGCTTCTGGGATTTGACCCGCTGATCGATGTCCCGCGCCTCGTAGCGCAGATCCAGCACCACGCCGTCACTCACCGCCTCGTTGAACTTGTAGGTGTGAATGTAAGGACCAAATATTTCGATGGATTTTTTCTTGTCCAGCTTCATCAGCGGCGTGCCGGTAAAACCGATAAACAACGCCTCTGGCAACAGGCTCTTCATGGCCCCATGCAGCTTGCCGGACTGAGTACGGTGACACTCATCGACAAACACAAACAGCTTGCCCTTGGGGCTGAAGTCCGAGGGCAAGCTGCGGCGCATATCAGCAATAAAATCATCCGAGCTGCCGTCATCTTCGTCATCCGACTCGCCTTCAGACGTGCGACCGAACTTATGCACTAGGGAGCAGATCAGCCAGGGATTATGGGCATGCAGACGGGCTACCAGATCGGCACCGCTCTTGGTGCGCAGGATCTCTTCCTCCACCCCGCTGAACACCTTCTCGATCTGCTCATCGAGTTCGGTACGGTCGGTGATGATGAGCACCCGGCTGTCGGTCACATTTTCGCGGATCCACTTGGCCAGCCATACCATGGTCAGGCTCTTGCCGCTGCCTTGGGTGTGCCAGATGATGCCGCCATCCCGGCGGCGGATATAGGCCTTGGCGGCACGGATGCCGAAATACTGGTTATGGCGGCAGGTCTTCTTGGTACCCGCATCAAACACGATAAAGTCGTGGATCAGCTCCAGAAAGCGCGCCTTACTGCACAACTGTGCCAGATGCTGGTCCAGCAGATTGGCACTCGGCAGATCGACATGGTCGGAATGGATTGGATCGGCTGGCTCTTTCCACTCCAGATAGTATTTCTCGTGGGTTTCGATAGTGCCGTAGCGCACCCCTTGGGTGTCGTTGCCCGCCATCACCAACTGCATGGTGGTGAAGAAGTTACGGATAAAATCCTTCTTCTGGTTATCCAGGTTCTGGTGGATACCTTCAGAGACAGAGACGGTAGAGCGCTTGAGCTCAATAACGCCAAGGGCAATACCGTTGACATAGAGCACCAGATCCGGCCGTTTCTTATTCTCGCCTTTGACCGTGACCTCTTCGGCAATGGCAAAGTCGTTGGCCTGCGGATTAGTCCAGTCAACAAGCCAGACGGTCTGGTTTTGCTCGCCTGCCCCTACTTTTTCCTTCACGCCATAACGCAGCAGGCGGTAGACCTCCTTGTTAGCGTCATAGAGGATGCGCCCTTCACCCAGACTGGCTGCTCGATCCAGTTGCCTTAGCACTTTCGGGATAAGCGCCGCATCCACACCACGCCCCACCAGCCAGGCGGTCAGCAGTTCCGGCTCGACATTGCGGTTGTTCTCCCGTGTATGCCAATCCCCCAGGTAGCGATAGCCCAGCTCCGCTTGAAATAACTTGATGACGCGGTTCTGGGTTGCCCGCTCCCGTTGGCCGACTGAAATCATGCTCTCTATCCCTGTTATTCTCTCAAGCCGCCGCGACAACCGCGCAGCCGCTGCTATTCGTTACACCAACGTCGTTACACCAATCCCTGCTGCAAACGGGTCAAGGCGATCTGCAGACTGCGATCATCAAACAGCCGCGCCTTGCGCTCACCCCACGGGGTTCCCGCTGGCCAGCGATGCAACCCCTCTCGCAGCGCGCTCACCGTCGGCGCACAGCCCTCTTCGGCTATCAACCAATCGACCGTGGCCAATAACTCCATGCCATAGGGCGACTCAAAACCATCGATTAACGCGGTCGTCTGCTCCAGTATCGGTAAAAATGCTTTGGCCTCGGTCTGGAGATAAACGGCAAGCTCTTGTTTTTTGGCCTCATTAAACCAGATGACATCAAACGGCTTGCTATCCGGAATGCGCTTGTCGGACTGCAGATAACTGCCGTCCATCGCATTGAGCAGATGAGTCAGATTGTTGGCATAAGGGCCATAACGATGGGCCTTAAACTGCAACTGCAGCGGATCCCCCAGCGGGTTGCGGCCAATGACCCGCGCCAGAAACCAGGCCAGCTTCTGGATCTCCAGCAAGCTGCACTCCATCCCTAAAAACCAGTAGCGACGTACCAGTTCAGCAATCAAGGCCCGAGCCGGAGTCAGCTCCGCCACCCCGCCCCGCTTGGCCACATTTTGGTATTGGCTACTGGGCTCATAGAGCAGGATATCGATATCCAGATCGCCCAGTGCCGTTTCAATCGCCTGTTTGACCGCTGGCCAAGGCAGACCACCGTTGCCAGCCCCCAGCGGCGGAATGGCAATCGAAGAGACCTGCTGCGCCTGTAACCAGGCCCGCAGATCCTGCAAACCATCCTGGATCCACGCCATCTGTGCCGGATTGCGCCAGTGCTGTTTGGTCGGAAAATTCACGATCCAGCGCGGCCCCAGCAGCTCACCCGTCTGGGTAATAAACATCTTGCCGGTGACGACGTCACCCTGTTTGCACGCCTCGGCATAGGCGCGCATATTGGCCGGGAACCGCTCCTTGAACATCAAGGCGATCCCCTTGCCCATGACACCGACGGTGTTGACGGTATTCACCAGAGCTTCAGCCGGAGCATCCAGCAGATTGCCTGTTGTATATCGAATCATCTGAAATACCACCCATCACGGACATAGACGGGGCGCGCGACCCCGACCCGATTCATGCATTGTTCCACGCGGTTCTTTATCTCTTCGTTGTAACACACCACGCCCAGCAACGCCTCGATGGGGCAATGTTGATGGATCAAGGCCTCGGCCTGATAGCGCTCCAGCTTGCTCAAATCTTCCGCATCACGCTTGAAGTCACGGCGCTGCAACAGTGGCCAGTCAATCCGCCCCAGATCGCCAAGGTCGACATAGAAATTGGCCCACTGGTAATAAGCATGGCTATCGGTAAACACAAACGGCAGCCCCAGTTCAGCCAGGCGATGCAGGCTGGAAACCAGGATCAAGATTTCATCATTTTCACGCTGGGGAACACCGCGCCCGGAGTGAATATTGCTGAGCATGGGAGAAAACGGCGTGAAGTAGAAGGGCACATAGTCATTCAACACGCCGTAAGGGGCCAGCGGCACCGGATGGCGCGCGCGCTTGGCAATCAACTCCGGCAGCCCGATATGCACCCATTGCGGGCTTTGCTGCAGACCATTCCCCGCCCACAGGCCATGGGTCAGGATCCATTCCAGGTTATCCCGATGCACGATCCGGAATATCAGCGCCTTCTGCGGATTCAGACTCTGGCTATAGTCATAGGCCATGGGTGGCTAGCTCCTGCGATACCCAGCGCTTGATAAACACGCCAACGATGACCCCACTCGCTTTTCGTATGCGGGTGGCCGCTGTGCACGCCATCAAGCAACTCACAATAAAAGTATCTCTTTCTTTTCAGATAGATAAACATCTATCGCGCCAATTAACAACCGCCCCAGTCACGCAACAGTCAAGCAACGGTCAAGCAAATCCGGCCTGGGTGGCTCGGTGGCCAGGCTCGCGGCAGAGGCGGTCATCTGGCTGGGTTGCACTCATGCTCCCCGTCTATGCCCCCGCCGCCAGCGGCAGGCGGATTTTGCCGGTCAGCAGTTGCTGCATCATTCCCTGCTTCACATCACGGGCCTTGGCCAGCTTCTGCTCCAGCGCGGTAAGCTCGTTATCCATATCGGAGAGAATAGTGGCGATGGCAGACTGCTCATTTTTATCGGTAGGGCATGGTATCAAATAAGCTTGGAGAGCAGAAAAAGGTACTCTGCGATGACCTGCACTACCCACCATCTCGGCCTCAAGGGCTATGCGTAAGCTATTTTCTATCGTCCAGTAATAGATGAATTTTGAATCTGCGCATTTCTTCGCCCGAAGAATATGAAACTCTGTACTGCCATAACCTATTTCAGTTAGCAATTTATCCGTATGGCAACCCTTGCCATTTTCAAAGCACGGCGTTATTTTGGCAACTAGAATATCGTTTCTTTCAAAATAAGTGAGACCTGCCTTTATTTGATTGAGCGGAAGCCTATTTTGAGAGGTCAACTCTCCATTCTCACTAACATCTTGCATACCGACAAAAGAGACTAATTCATCTTTACGTAGCACTTGACGCTGAACATTATTCTCAAACAACTCACCGAACCTAACTACATTCCAATCTTTCGGAATTTTTCCCCGCTCGCTGGATTTATCGCCTTTGAGGGTGCAATCGGGGTACAGGGCGAACTGTGGCAGGCGGGTGCGGCCGGTCAGCAGTTGCTGCATGGTGGCGCTCTTGATGGCCTGCTTCTTGGCGATCAGCTGCTCCAGCGCATCGATCAGCGCATCGCTATCCGACAGCACATTGGCAATGGCGGTTTGTTCTTTCACCGATGGAAGGGGTAATTCGTAATTTTTTATATCTGTACTTGTTATATTCGGGTCTTTCCGACTGCTACTAGCAACTAACTTCCAATAATCAACATGGTAATTCAGTTGGCTCAATAGAAAACCAGAATAAAGCTTTGAACCATCTGGAATTATTGCCAACAATGCTTGATTAATTGCAGCATCTGTTCTCAACAAACCAGTTCGTCCAATTTGATTAAAACCACCGTACATGGCCACGAGGACGGAGCCTGCTTTATGCTTTCTCAGGCTTGTATTAGTCAAAGCAGCATCTGTTACATATTCATCCGTTTCAAAAATAGGTCCATTATTCAAATCTAAAGTTTTCACCCAAGGATGATGGCCATCTTTATAAAAAAGATCATATTGACTCCGGGATGGAGTAGTACCACCACCGAATAATGCCACATCCTTTAGCGATGAAACCTCCCAATCCTCCGGAATAACCCCCACTTCTGTCTGCTTATAGCCTGCCGGGATCGCCTTACCTGCTGTCTCTTGCATCATCTGTTCTGCCATTATGCCCACTCCAGCCCCATGCTCTTGCGATGAACTGCCACCTTGGCCGCCTGTGGTGTTCGGCTTGTCTGTTATGGTCATGGGTTACTCCTGTGCCAGGCTACGAGCCTGCTCCAGCCGAGCCTGCACACGCATGCCCGCACGCTCCAGTTCTGGGTTATCGCTTCGCTTTGGTACCACTGCCGGGCAGCCGGATTGTCAATGCGACTTAGCAGGTTGTAGTGGGACCAGCTCAATTCGAGAGACACCGTCTCCTGAATTGGAAAGGCGAGATAAAAACGCCGCATATTACGCAGATTGCTGGCATCAAAGCCCTTGCCGAAGCGACTGGTCAGCTGCACGGCTAACTGGGCCAGCAACTGCTGGCCATAGGCAGCCCGGGTTTGTCCCTGCTGTTCGGATTCGACGATAAGACAACCGATCTGCCAGTAACAGCTCACCATGGCGCTGTTAACGGCTCGATGAACCTGAGTACGAGCCTGTTCAATCAGGCTGCCGAACTGGCCAAAGAGCCGATCGGCCTGTTGTTGCGCCTCCGGCAGCAACATAAAAGCGTTCTGTTGATTCATCGCGTCCACTCCAGCCCCATGCTTTTGAGATGCGCGGCCACCTTGGCCTCCAGATCTGCGACCTGCTGGGTCAGCTGCGGCAGGGTGGCGCTATAGCGCTCCTCCAACTCCTTGACGCGGTTGGCCAGCTGCTGGGTGATGCGCTCAATCTCTGCCTCGATGGCGGCCTGCAAGCTGGCGCGCCACTTATCCTCCACCAGCAGTTGCTTGATCTCATCCTCGGTCAGCTTGGGGTAACGGGCAACCACCGCCCGATCCAGCGCCTCTTGCGCTTCCTTTACCGCCTTTTTAGCCTGACTTTCGGCTTCGAACAGCTTGATGGCGGTTTTTAGTGCCGCCTTTTCCTCGGCATCGCTGGCTTGCTTGAGCCGCGCCTTCAGGCTGGCGGCGTTGATCTTGCCCGCATCGTTGGCGGCGTCACTCAGCAGCCCCTCCTCGCCGCCCTGCTCTTCCAGATAGCTCTCCAGATGTTGGCTCACCTCATCCGCGGTGGCCTGCAAGGCGTCGATTTCGGCCTGCTTATCGCTAAAGAAGCGGGCCACCAGCAGCGCCGGTGGCAGCAGCTCGGCCTTGTACTTGCTCTTGCCCAGCACCAGATCCGGCGTCTCTTTAAGCTTCTCGCCCCGCTCGACTGTAAGCTCACGCAGCACCTTGCCCGCCGCCCAGCCATCCTGGCAGAGCACATAGACATCGTCCTGCATCACGGCATGCCAGTAATCCAGCAGCAGTTGGTAGATATCGTAGTTATCCAGCAGCGGCAGCGGCGCATAGGCGGCGAGCAGCGATTCGCTGATCTCCTCGATCAATGCCTTGGGCGATTCACCCGGCTTTATCTCCGCCAGATGGCACTCGGTAAACCAGCGTGAGAAGGGTTCGAGTGAAGCAGTGGCAAAACGGACAAACTCGGGGTGCGCCAGTATGGTGCCCTTGACCTTGGCGGCATCCACCAGACCATGGCTATAACCCGCATGGGCCGGAGCAAACAGATCGGCCCGCAGGGTCGGGAACACCTGCCAGTAAGCGCCCAGGACGTCGATATCCCGATTGGGAATGCCGCCTTTAAGGTGGGCGGCCAGATCGTGCAGATCCTCGGCCTCGCTGGCATCGATATAGCGCGGAATATTGAGGTTGTAGTCGTTGGCGGCGATCTCCGACAGCGGCACGGCACGGCTGTAACGGGGGATCAGCTGCTCGCGGGTAAAGGTATCGACGATCTTGTGGATGTCCTGCTCGCGCAGCCGGTTCTTGTTGCCATCTTTGATAAAGCCTTTACTGGCATCAATCATAAACAGGCTCTGGCTGCTATAGCCGTTGGCCTGGATGGCGCGCTGAGGGGCCGTCTCTTTGTCGATGATGATGATGCAGGCCGGAATGCCGGTGCCGAAGAAGAGGTTGGCAGGCAGGCCGATAATGCCCTTGATAAAGCCCTGTTTGAGCAGATTCTCGCGGATGCGCGCCTCGGCATTGCCACGGAACAGCACGCCGTGGGGCAAGATCACCGCCCCCTTGCCACGGCTGTTGAGGCTCTTGATGATGTGCAGCAAGAAGGCGTAATCGCCGTTTTTCTCCGGCGGTACCCCCCAGACAAAGCGGCCAAACTCATCGTGCTCAGCATCCAGGCCGCTGGTCCAGTTCTTGTTGGAAAAGGGCGGGTTGGCGACGGCAAAGTCGAAGCACTTGAGCTGGTTGTTGCCCTCCTTCCACTGGGGCGCGGCCAGGGTATTGCCCTTCCAGATCTTGGCGGTCGGATTGTCGTGCAGGATCATGTTCATGCGCGCCAAGGCGCTGGTGGCGTTATCCATCTCCTGACCGTAGATGGTGAGCCCCTTGGGTCCCGCCTCGTCACTGGCCTTGAGCAGCAAGGAGCCGGAGCCGCAGGTGGGATCGTAGACGGTGGCATCTTGCGGCGTCTGGCGGCTGATGCCAATCACCTTGGCCAGAATGCGCGACACCTCGGCCGGGGTATAGAACTGCCCTTTGGACTTGCCCGATTCGGTGGCGAAGTGGCGCATCAGGTATTCGTAGGCATCGCCTAGCAGATCATCGCCCTCGGTGCGGTTGGCGGAGAGATCCAGCCCCTCGAAGATGCCGATCAGCTTGGTCAGGCGGTCGATCATCTCCTTGCCCTTGCCGAGCTTGTCCTCATCGTTGAAGTCGGCGATGTCGATGACGCCCTTGAGATCATTAGCTTCGGCCAGCGCCGAGATGGTGAGGTTGATCGCCTCGCCGATATTCGCGGTCCCCTTGAGCGCCACCATGTCACTAAAACTCGCCCCGTGCGGCACCTCAATCATGGCGTAGGGGTTACCCTTGGCCTTGTCGGAAACGTACTTCACAAACAGCAGGGTGAGCACATAGTCCTTGTACTGGGAGGCGTCCATGCCACCGCGCAGTTCATCGCAACTGGCCCACAGGGAGGAGTAGAGTTCGTTTTTCTTGATAGCCATGGAAAGGGTTCCAATAAGAGTCAGTTTGCGCCAAGGGCGCATGGAAAACGAAAAGAGGCGATTGTTTGCACCCATACGGGTGAGCACGCCAGAGATTGCCAACGAGTTTACCCACTTGACCCTGTGGCAACCATGGTGGATATCACATCAGTGACGGATAGGCAGATCGTTTGCTGCAAAACGCCATCATTTGCCTTCCAGCAAGGCCGGCGGTGTGCTCTCGCCACGGCATTTGAGTTGCCCCAGCGCGTTGGTTCGACAGACGGTGCCATCAGATGCACGCAACTGACCAAGTGCATCTTCACGCCATGTCACCCGTTCACCGGTTTTGGCATTGCTGCCGCGAATATTGCCCAGCGCGTCTTGCCGATAGGTAGTGCCATCGCTCCTCTTAAGATTGCCGAGCGCGTCCTTACGCCAGGTCGTTCCGGTTCCCGAGTCTTTGATGTTGCCAAGCGCATCCTCACGTAAGGTGCCCTGCTTGCCATCGTCACATTGATAGCGGGTATGGCCCAATGCATCTTTTCGATAGGTGCAGTCGGCTGCAAACACGACTTGCGGCGTTAGGCTCAGCAGCAGTGCGGCCAGCGACCACTGGCGTGTCGCTAACCAAAAGCCGGGTTGGTGACTCATTGCATCTCTCCTCTGACGTGAACTCGATTGACTATACCGGGCCAGCCGCTCAGCCTCGATACTGAGGTTTTTAACATGTCGTGTTTTCAGGCGGATGCGTGATGGCAAGACGTCCACTGAGGCGCGTTCAGTCCAGCTTGAGATAATTAACCTCGTTTGTATTTACCCACTTGCTCAAGAAAGTAGCTGCCCAGCTCACCCTTATGCTGGCTTGCTTCGCTTTCTGCGCTGGCCAAGTGACCGTTGCGCTCTTTCCATACGGCATATGCGGCAGCCTTCTCGACCTCGACCCGTTCTTGCTGCTCTTTCGGTAGGGCACACAGATTGTGACTCATACTGATCTCTTTGTTATTTGTTGGCGCCATGGTACGCCATCAGTGGCATGCGGGACTTGCGCTGGTTCAAAGGTGGCGCGCTATAATGCCTGTATATAAACACAGGCGTTATTACCATGAAGCTGTTAACCCCAGACCCATCACCCGCCGAGGTGACCATCCCGCTGTTCTTGCACCGCGCCTCTTGTGGCTTTCCCAGCCCAGCCAGCGACTATCTGGAAGGGAAGTTGGACCTCAACACCCACTGCGTGCCGCACCCTGCAGCAACCTTCTATCTGCGTGCCGAGGGGGAGAGCATGACCGGGGTCGGCATCTTTCCCGGTGACTTGCTGGTGGTCGATAAGAGCCTCACCCCTCGCCATGGTGATGTGGTGATTGCACTACTCGATGGCGGCTTCACGGTAAAGACCTTGCAGCTCAAGCCGAGGTTGCGGCTGCTGCCAGCCAATCCGGCGTTCGCGCCTATCGACCCTTGTATGAGTCTCTCCCTGGAGTTGTTCGGAGTGGTCACCCATGTGATTGGCAATCTGAGGCAGCGTGATGGCTATAGCGCTCGTTGATGTAAACAACTTCTACGCCAGCTGTGAGCGGCTGTTTCGCCCTGAGCTGCGTGGCCGCCCGATCGTGGTGCTCTCCAACAATGATGGATGCGTGGTGTCGCGCAGCCCCAAGGCCAAGGCGATGGGCATCAAGATGGCCGGGCCCTACTTCAAGATCCGCGAGCAGTTCGAGGCGCATGGCGGTGTGGCGTTCAGCTCCAACTACGCGCTCTATGGCGATATGTCTGGCCGAGTGATGAGCACGTTAGAGACCATGGCCCCCGAGCTGGAGGTCTACTCCATCGATGAAGCATTCCTGTCACTGTCGGAGTCGTTTGCCGGGAACCTGACAGCCTATGGGCAACAGATCCGGCAGCGAGTGTGGCAGTGGACCGGCCTAACGGTAGGGGTTGGGATCGGCCCCACCAAGACCCTCGCCAAGCTGGCCAACTATGCAGCCAAGAAGTGGCCTGCCACGGGCGGCGTTGTGGACTTGCGTGACGAGCTGCGCCGTGCCCGGCTGATGGCTATCACCCCGGTGGATGAGGTGTGGGGCATAGGGCGGCGCTTGGGGGCCAAGTTGGTGGCACAAGGCATCAACACCGTGGCCGACTTGGTGGCTAGCGATGCCAAAGGGTTACGCGCCCAATACGGCGTGGTGGTCGAGCGGATCGTACAGGAACTACGTGGCCTGCCTTGCGCGGAGCTGACCGTTGAACCGGCTGCTGAAGCGGTTACGCGAACACAAGGACGAATTATTGCTGGTGCTGAAGCGGCCGGAGGTGCCGTTGCACACCAATGGTAGCGAGCGGGACATCCGGGGTCATGTGAAGAAGCGAAAGGTGAGCGGAAGCACCCGCAGCGAGGAAGGGAGACGTTGCCGGGATACATTTATGAGTCTGAAAAATACCTGCAGAAAGTTGGGTATGTCGTTCTGGAAATATCTGCAGGAGAGGATAAATGGTGGTCCATTTGTGCCGCTAGCTGAACTGATCAACCAGCGGTAAAAGGAGCCCATCGCCACGACTTAATGAGAAGTTACTTGATTATTTTGTATCTATTTGATTTCATTGGGTTTCCCGCCGCCGAATGGCGGCAGGAACTGGATACAGCACACCACGCTTACAACTGGAACTGGGCAACCCGTCCCTGCAGCTGTTCGGCTAACTGGCTCAGGGAGAGGCAGGCGGAGGCCGTCTGCTCGGCGCCACTGGCCACCTCGTTGGCCGCCTCATGGATCACCGCTATGTTGCGGTTCAGATCCTCGGTCACCGAGTTCTGCTCCTCGGTGGCGGTGGCAATCTGGGTGTTCATGTCCGAGATCAGCGCCACCGATTCGGTGACCTTGTGGATTATGGAGCCCACATCCGAGGTACTGTTCACCGTGGTGTCCATCAACTGACGGCTATGATCCATATTCTCCACCGTCTCGCGGGCCCGGCTCTGCAGCAGATCTATGATGCGGTTGATCTCGCTGGTAGAGTCCTGGGTTCGCTTGGCCAGGGTGCGCACCTCGTCGGCCACCACGGCAAAACCCCGACCATGCTCACCGGCCCGTGCCGCCTCGATGGCGGCATTGAGCGCCAGCAGGTTGGTCTGATCGGCGATGGAGCGGATCACCTCCAGCGCCACACCGATGCTCTGGCTATCCTGCTGCAGATGATCCACCACCTGCCCGGCCTGCTCCAGCTTCTGCGCCACCACACCGGTATCCTTGATGGCCAACTGCACGGCATGCAACCCCGCCGAGGAGTCCCCCGCCGCCGTACTGGCCGAGTTGGCCGCCTCGTTGCAGTTGCGCGACACCTCCTGCACCGTGGATTGCAACTCGTTGATGGCGGCGGCAAACTGATCGATCTCTTGGAGCTGCTGGGCAACCCCCTGAGAGGATTGGGTAGCGATGGCATTGACCTCCTCCACCGACGTTCCCAATTGGTGAACGGCAGCGGCCACATCGGCAATCAGGGTCCGCAGATTGGTGTGCATGCTGCCAAAGGCCGAGGCCAGCTGGCCCAGTTCGTCGCGAGCAAAGCAGCGCGGATCCAGCGTGCCGCTCAAATCGCCTCTGGAGAGCCGATTGGCCTGCTCCACCAGGTGCGCCAGCGGCTTTCTGATCTGGCCGGAGAGCCAGTAGGCCAGCCCAAACACCAGCAACACCGCCGCCAGTAGCGAACCGACGATCCAGCGCTTGGCCTGTTTATTGGCACGGTTAAACTGGGCCTCCATGGCACTAGCCTGCTGCTGGTTCAGGTCCATCAGCTTGCCAACCAGGGAGGTAAGCCCATAGTAGAGCGCAACGGATGCCACCGACTTCTGGGCCGCCACCTCGGTCTGCCCTTCTCGCTTCAGGCTCATGATCTCCTGGTGCAGGGGCAGATAAGCCTGCCACTTGTTGCGCAACTCCTCGAACAGCGTCCGCTGCTCCGGGGTGCGCAAATCACTCTCATAATCCGCCAGGCTCTGCTGCACCCGGGTCACCGTCTCGGCCACCAACTGCTCCTCCTGAGGTAGATTGGCCCCATTGCCCAGCAACATGAAGCGCAGCTCCAAGCGCCGGACATCATCCAGGTTTTGCTTGAGTGCCGCACTATCGAGCATTTCCGGTATGATTTGGGTACTGATGATATGAAACTTCTCTTCGGCACCGCTTAGGAAGGATGTGAACTAGAACACTAGGCAAACCGCTGGCCATCCCCGGCCCCGGCCCGGCGGCGAACCTCCCAGGCGAAACACCAGCCCCCCGGCGCTCAATGTCGCACCAAGACATTGAGGGGTGACCGGCGACTCCCGCACCAGGCAAACCGCTGGCCATCCCCGGCACCGGCCCGGCGGCGAACCCCCCAGGCGAAACACCAGGCCCCCGGCGCTCGATGTCGCACCACGACATTGAGGGGTGACCGGCGACTCCCGCACCAGGCAAACCGCTGGCCATCCCCGGCACCGGCCCGGCGGCGAACCTTCCAGGCTAAAAGAACAAGGGTGGGGAAACACGGAACCGCTTGCTCAGTGCTTCAATGTGTTGCTTAATTCAGCTTCTTCCCGTCTGCGGCGTTCAAGAGCTTGCTGACATTCGATTTAGGGGAGCCCGCAGAATTCGGAAAAAATCGTACGCTAAGGTTTTCCGGGCATCCGTAGGGGCCGAAACTTCCCGTCTTCCAGTCTGCGGCTCTGCCGCCAGACGTAATCGCCGGTTAGGTTGATGTGCTCCCAGCCCAGAGGCGACAGGAATTGCAGCAGCTCGCCGTCCACCGGCTTGCCGGCCTCGACCAACCCCTGGGTGGCGCGCTCCAGGTACACCGTGTTCCACAGCACGATAGCCGCCGTCACCAGGTTGAGGCCGCTGGCCCGGTAGCGCTGCTGCTCACGGATCAGCGCACGCTCGAACTCGGCGAAGGCCCCCATCACCGACAGCATCAGGTTGGCCATCGGCGAGTCCTCGCCGGTGAATACCAGCCCCTCCTTCAAGAACTCGATGCGTACGCCGCGCTGGGTCAGCTTCTGTACAAGGCGGCGCAGGTCGTCGAGGTTGCGGGCCAGACGATCCATGCTGTGCACCACCACGGTGTCGCCCTCGCGGACGAAGCTCAGTAGCGCTTCGAGCTGGGGGCGCTGGGTGTCCTTGCCCGAGGCTTTGTCGGTGAACACCTTGCTCACCTGGGTCTGTTCCAGCTGGCGTTCCGGGTTCTGGTCGAAGCTGCTGACCCGGACGTAGCCGATGCGGTGCCCCTGCACGATGTCTCCTTGGTTGAAGGCGGCTTAAGTGCTCCTTCTGTTCCGTTGTGCCTCAAACCCCGTTTCTGTCAGGCTGAAATCTATGACCTTCGCGGGCATGTGTCAAAAAATGCGAAAGATGACTCTATTCTGACGAAGCGGCGCGGCCTTGCCTGACATCCAGTTAGGGTATAACCTAGATTTACATGCGCAATGCAACCCTTAACTTGCTGCACCTATCGTGTCCATGCTAGCTTTATCCTAACGCTAAAGAAATTGGGCTTAATGCCGAACACAATAAAATAAAACAGCCAACTCTTGAGGCTCTTATGCGCCAGAATTTACCAGTGACGGGTCGAAACTTAGAACTCCCAAAAGATGCCAATATTCTTTCGACTACCTCCCCTCAAAGCCATATCACGTACGTTAATCCTGACTTCATTAAAATCAGTGGTTTCACTGAGGAAGAACTATTAGGCCAGCCTCACAACATCGTAAGACACCCAGATATGCCGCCTGCTGCATTTGAGCATATGTGGAGTACATTAAAATCTGGCCGCTCATGGATGGGGCTAGTAAAAAATCGCTGTAAAAATGGCGACCACTATTGGGTAAGTGCTTATGTAACGCCAATAGCTAAGAATGGTTCGATTGTTGAATACCAGTCTGTAAGGACCAAGCCTGAACCTGAGCAGGTTTTGGCTGCGGAAAAATTATATGCTCAATTGAGAAGCGGGAAGGCCGCGAGGCCGAAATGGGTTGCTAGCTTTTCCGTGAAAATACTCTTGCTCATATGGGGTAGTATTATATCAAGCGCAATGGCTGCCGGCATGCTTACTGATACATCAATAAACAGCTTATTGTTAGCTACTTTAATGTCAGGAAGCTTAAGCTCTGTTAGTGTTTTGGCTATTCTCTCTCCTCTTGGAAGACTGGTTGAAAGAGCCAAGAATATTTCCAATAACCCATTAAGTCAATCCGTCTACACTGGGCGCACCGATGAGTTTGGCCAAATAGAGTTTGCTTTACGAATGATGCAAGCTGAAACAGGCGCCGTAGTAGGTCGCATAGATGATGCATCAAATCGGCTTAGCGAACACACCCGAGGCCTACTAAAGGATATTGAGTCAAGCAATGTACTTACAGTTGAGCAGCAGGCAGAGACAGATCAAATAGCAACGGCAGTAAACCAAATGACTGCAAGCATTCAAGAGGTTGCGAGCAATGCACAGCATGCTGCAGATGCGGCCGGAAGAGCAGACACTGAGACGGCATCTGGCCAGCGTCTGGTAGCCCACACAAGCCAGTCAATCACTGCCCTTGAAGGTGAAATTAGGCAAGCCGCTCAGGTTATTCATGAGCTTGAAGGTCAAAGTAACGAGATATCAAAAATTCTTGACGTTATACGAGGGATCGCCGATCAAACGAATTTGTTGGCACTCAACGCAGCAATTGAGGCCGCGCGTGCTGGTGAGCAGGGGCGTGGTTTTGCTGTTGTCGCCGATGAGGTTCGCAGTCTTGCTGCTCGCACCCAGCAATCGACAACGGATATTCAAAGCATGATCAGCGCTCTACAAGAGCGAGCGCAATCCGCTGTTACAGTCATGGAGCAAAGTGGTCGGCAAGCGCACACGAGTGTAGCTCACGCAGAGGAAGCAGCTACAGCTCTTGATGGAATTGGCCAACGTGTTAACGAAATTACCGACATGAACGCGCAAATAGCGACTGCGGTCGAGCAGCAGGGAGCAGTAAGTGAAGACATCAACCGCAGTATTAACAATATACGCGATGCTGCTGATACCAATGTACAGACCGGGCAGAATAATTTGCAAAGTGCGAAATCTGTCGCTCAGTTAACTAGCGCTCTGAGCGAACTGGCAAAACAGTTTTGGGAAAAACGAGGATAACGCTTTTCAGTATCTCGACAGGGATAACTTACTTTACCATCGGTTATCCCTTTTAGCCGCACAAATTTTAGCCATGGCTTTTCAGGAAGTCAGGGCTATCAGAATGGCCTTAGAAAGGCCTAGTCAAAGAGCTGTCACGAGAACACCGTTAGCTTAGCGTACGATTTTTTCCGAATTCTGCGGTTCCCCCATTTAGACCCCAGCTCGGGGAGATCGGCCACTCCGAGGTGGTGTTGGCTCATCAGCGTCTTCAATACCGCGATGCCCGGCGCCACGCCAGACACAGCCAGGTTGAAAGCGGTGAACTCCTCGGAGCGGTCCTCCCATTGCTCTATGCTGGTGGCCAGCATGACGATCAGCCCCTTGTTGGTGTCGTAGTCGTCCACCAGCTCATCCATCAACGCCAGGGCTTCTTCATACTCATCCTGGTTATTGATCTGAGTGAGGTAGGGCATCTGGCCCAACGCCTCTCTAATCGTCACGAGTGCGTGATTCATCATGATGGTTACGCCTTTGCTCGCCGGTATTTGGCGGTCAGCTTGTCGTATTCGGCATGGCTGACGATATGCTTGACGTACATGCGGTTATCTCGGAACTCAATTGGCCGATGCCGAAATTCAAGGCGGCGCACCGGCCCTTGCGAAAGTTGCCGTTCGGCAGATCCAAGGCCAGATTAACACCCTACCTGACGAGAGCCCCTTAGTATCAGTCGGGAAGGGCCTGATCCTTCGCTACGGTGAAACTGGCGCATGTGTTGAGCCGGTTGGTGGATAAAAATAAGCATCATCCTTGAAAAGAAAACCCCGCCATCAGGCGCAATGCTGTTCACTTAAGCGGAGCCGCATTGCGATTTACCGGAAAACGGGTCTTTGATATCTTCACCGCCCTGGGTCTCGATGGCCTGGGGCGTTTTTCTATGAACATGACGCCTATGCAGCCCCGCAACTCCGCCAACCTCCGTGGCGTATGGGCTGGCGATAACGCGCCCGCCATCACTGCCATCTGGTTCGCGATGAAATGACAGGCAAACTTAAAGCTCACCTCATTGGGCGCTCGCTGATGGGCTACGGCGGCCTGGCTGGCCTCCCGCCTGACCAGATTGTATCCAAGCAGCAATCCCCACAGCTCCTGATAGACCAAGTCCACTTTCTTGCTTCTCAGCGTGATGGCGTTGTGCTGCATCGCGCTTTTGATATCCCGGTATCCCAGCTCGATTTCCCAGCGCTCGTGGTACAGGGTCGCCACCTGAGCTGCGCTGAATCGCGCCACGGGCAGGGAGGTAAAGACCGTTTTCTCCTTGCCTGCCACCTCATAGGTCACTGCGCGAACTTGCCAGTGTGTCGGCAACGCCGGGTTTTTCTTGCGAGCCTGAGGCGAGACCGTCATTTGCAACAGACGGTCACCGTCGCCATAGCGCTCAAGTTCCGTGTATACCAGCCCCTTGCGTTCCGGGATGAGCCAGTGACGGTCGGTGTCTTCGGCCTGAATACGCAGCAACAGGTCGGCACCGAAGAAGCCTTTATCCAGCAGGGTCACTGACTTGTCCGGCAATGAGTGAATGAACTCGCTGGCCAGGGGGATTTCCCCTTTGCGGTACGGGCTGATGGCCGCGTTGGCAATGACATGCGAGCGGACATTCATGAGCGTGACCAACCGCAGCATCGGGTAGGGTGTCTGCCGGTTGGTTGAGGTGTTACCCGAGCCGAAATGTGCTCTGAGTTCAGGCATATCCTGGGTTCGGAACAGGGCCCCATCGATGGCAAAGACCTGTAAACCGTGCCAATGGTCTTCAGGATAACGTTCCCGCCCCCACACATCGGCGCACTGTTTGAACAGCCACTCGAGCGGCTGTTTGCCGAGTCGCTGACGGGCCTGAGACAGGGCACTGTCCGCGAGCAAGGCATCATTGGCCAACCCTTCTGCACAGATGTTGAGGCGCCGAGCGACCTCGGAGATAGGCTCATTGCGGAAAAAGGCCATCCCCACGACGAGCCACAAGACCATATCAGAAGGTAAGCGGCGTCGGCGGATAGTGGCCTTTTCAGACAAGGCGGCAGCGGCAGTAATCCATTCGTCGGGAATATGGTCGGCAAAAATGGCCAGCCGAGCCAGCATGTCGCCAGATGCCTCAACAACATCGTTCAGATCGTTTGCAATAGACATAAAAAAATCCGGAACCAGTGATTGGTTCCGGATTGTCCTACAGCAGAAGGATCGGTCAATGGATCCTTAACTGATCAGCATTGCGCCATCAGGCGGGGAAATTTTAGGTTCATCGCGGCTTTCCGGGGAAGGCCGCCTTGATTTTCAGAAAAAAGTATTCTGAGTCCCTAAATCCATACCTGATTACCCATGATTAGCAGTCAGTTACCACGAACTATACTGATCTTACGTACAGTTATCGAGGTGCGAGATCATGGCCAAAAGCAAAATCCAATTCCAGAAAGGCTACAGCCTGTTTGAGTTTCTCAAGGACTATGGCACTGAGGCTCAGTGCGAAAACGCGCTGTTCACTTGGCGTTTTCCTAACGGCTTTGTCTGCCCTGAATGTGCCAACAAGACCTGTTGTCGCCTGAGAAGGCGGCCACGTGTGTGGCAATGCAATCACTGCCGTCACCAGATGTCATTGACTGGAAACACGATTTTCGCAAACACCAAGCTCCCACTGACCAAGTGGTTTCTGGCAATGCACCTGTTGTCACAAACCAAAACAGGCTTGTCAGCGATGGAGCTAAAGCGCCAGTTGGGCGTCAAATATGACACCGCCTGGATGCTCAAGCACAAGCTGCTGCAAGCCATGAAAGAGTCCGATGACAAGCAGCCCATCAGCGGCATCATTCAGCTCGATGATGTCTACTGGGGTGGCGAGCGCCGTGGTGGCAAACGGGGTCGGGGCGCGGCAGGCAAGACGCCGTTTGTGGCAGCAGTGGCCCTGAACAAGGAAGGACATCCAATCAAGATGCGGATGACGGTGGTCGATGGTTTCAAAACCAAGTCCGTTGCTGATTGGGCAAAACGGCATATTGCCAGTGGTAGCGCGGTGATATCCGATGGATTGGCCTGTTTCAAAGCGGTCAAGGAGGCCAATTGTGAGCACCTGGGTGTTGTCACCGGGGGCAACCTTGATTTGCTGGATCATCCGGCATTCAACTGGGTAAACACGATGATAGGGAATGTGAAGAACTCGCTGCGGGGCAGTTGTCATAAGCTCGGAGCGAAGCATTTACCAAGGCATCTTGCTGAATACTGCTTCCGGTTTAATCATCGTTTTGACCTCAATAGCATGTTGGTAGAATTGGGGCATGCAGTCGTGGCAAGCCCTCCGATGCCATATCGACTCTTGAAGCTGGCTGAGGGTCATGGGTAATCAGGAAACTTTTTGCGTCTCCGACGGAGGCGATCAAGGCACTCGCGGTGAGCGGGCCGATCCCCGGGATCTGCGCCAGCTTCTTGCTGGCGACGTTCTCACGATGCCAGCTCTGGAGTTGGACCTCTAGTTCCTGAACCTGCCGGTCGAGCGCCTTGAGATGCTCCCCCAGGCGCTCGAGCAATTGCCGAAACGTCCCTGGCAACCCGTTCTCGTACTCCTCTAGGATCTCGGGCAGATGCTTGCCAATGTGGGCAATGCCTTTAGGGATGATGATCCCGTGTTCTGCCAGCAGACCACGTAGCTGGTTGGCCTGTGCGGTCCTCGCCTTAACAAAGCCTTGTCGGGCGCGGTGCAGCGCTAGGACGGCTAACTGCTCACTACTCTTCATTGGCACAAACCGCATGTTCGGCCGGCTCACCGCTTCGCAGATCGCCTCAGCATCCGCCGCATCGTTCTTGTTGGTCTTCACGTAGGGTTTAACAAACTGCGGGGCCATCAGTTTAACGGTATGTCCTAGCCCTTGCAGTTTTCTGGCCCAATAGTGGGCGCTGCTACAGGCTTCCATGCCAACCAGACAGGGTGGCAGATTGGCAAAAAAGCTGATCATTTGTGCCCGCTTGAGCTGCTTGTTAAACAGGCACTTACCGTGTTCGTTCACACCGTGTATCTGGAAAATCGCTTTCGCCAAATCGATCCCGATAGTTTTAACGTTCATGTTGATCGCTCCGCTCACATTGATGAATGTATCGTCCCACACGTTGGCACAGGTGCTGCCAGTTTAGGAGGGGCGACCATCCCATTAGCTGTATCAGCAAGCGCGCCAAGACGGTCGAAATCAAGTACCGCCTATCGAGCCATGGCCCAGTGGCTCACCTGGTCATCGATGCCACCGGACTCAAGGTCTATGGCGAAGGCGAATGGAAAATTCGCAAGCACGGCAAGGAGAAACGCCGCGTCTGGCGCAAGCTTCACCTGGCCGTAGATGCGGCGACCCATGCCATCGTTGCAGCCGAAGTCAGCCTGGAAACGGTGGGCGATAACGAGGTGTTGCCCACGCTGCTCAACCCCTTGCGCCGCAAGATAGAACAAGTCAGCGCCGATGGTGCCTATGACACCAGAGCCTGCTATACCCTACTGCAAAAGAAGGGCATCAAGGCCACCATACCGCCGAGAAAGAATGCGGCATTCTGGAAGAAAGGCTATCCACGCAACGAGGCGGTTGCCGCGCTCAAGGCAGGAGAGCTGGAGCAATGGAAAAAGGACTCTGGCTATCATCAGCGCTCGATAGCTGAGACCGCCATGTATCGCTTCAAGCAGCTCATCGGTCCGAAACTGAGTCTGCGGAGCTACAACGCCCAGGTGGGTGAGATCCTGGCTGGGGTAAAAGTCATGAACAAGGTCATAGGGCTTGGTATGCCCATTCGGCAGGCCGTCAACTAAGCCCGCCCGGCGGGTTGGGGAGCGAGTATCCGACTTTGGATTTGATCAACAAGGCCCCATCAGACGAGGGACCTGGTTCGCAGGGGGAGCCATATGCACCAACTGCTCGCCTCGATAGATACCTACACCACCGCTACGCCAGTGACCCGCATCATCACAGAGTCCACGCATCAGGAGTCCATGAGCACCAAGTAAATCATCAGCTGAAGCTGGATCCCAATCAGAAATTGCCTCATAGGTAGCAAGCACAATGAGATTCATTTGATGAACCATTGCCGTTTACCAAAGCAACCTTGAATCACGTTACCCACGACCTCGGTTTGAACGACCGACTCTGGCCGCGCGATATGTTGGTGAACATACTCCCCCCAACGCAAAAACAGCGCTCGTAACTTCTCTGGATTACGCAGCGCCCCAGCCTGATAGGTACGTAACAGCTTGTCGCTGATTTGATGGTTGAGCATGTGCTCGATCTCTAGCGGCCCAGCACCCAGTTCGATACCACAGCAGTTAGCAACGCTGCGGCGAAGGTCATGCACACTGAAGGATTCAAATTCACCCATCTTGCGCTTTTGTAACCGATCAAGCGCACGCATCAACGCATCGCCAGTGATGGCGTGACCGAGCTTTGTGTTCGATTCGAAGACATAGGGGCTGACTAGCGAACAAACCATTCTTTGCTCTTCAATGATGGTCTGAGCCAATGGTGACAGCGTGACAACATGGGGACGCCCGCTCTTGGTTTCGGGGATCGTCCAGCGATCGCCATCCAGATGCGCCCATTGCATCGATATCACTTCACCGCGCCTAACGGCAGTCAGGATAATCATCTTGATAGCATTGGCAACACTACCAGAAAGCACCGTGCTGGCGGCAATACCGCGTCCTCCGCTCGCCAGAGCACCACCGCCTGTCACGCCCTCCTCCAGAGCCAACCACAGGGCTCGTAGCTCTCCAACTGGCAGCCAGCGCTCTCGTGGCGGATTAGGGGTTGCATTATAAATTTTGGGCTTAAGCGCCAGCGTTGGGCTTATCTCCACCAACTGCCGCCGCATGGCCTCCTCCATCACCTGGTTCATGATCCCCATCGCTTTACGCAAACCTTCGAGACTCACTCTCTGGAGTTTCTGGTAATGACGATGTAAGACAGCCATGGAGATATCGCAGACACGCTGTTTACCAAGGTCTTTTTCCAAATGAACTTGGTAGATACGACGATAATCGGATGCCGTTCTCGGACTGATCTCGGTCTGGACGCCATTGCGGCGTTTGACCGTGGATTTGTGAGTTAGCCATTGTTTGAACAACTCATCCAACGTGAGCATTTGCTCGTTCTTCTTTTTGGCATCTGCCACTACCTGGCGAGGGTCGATGCCCTGTTTGACCAGAAGCGAAGCTTGAGCGTGTGCCTCTCTGGCTTGCGCTAATCCCATCGATGGGTAACTACCGAGGGTCATTTTGTGCTGCTTCTGTGCAATGTAGAAGCGATACAACCAGCTTTTTGACGCAGCTCCGGCTCTCGCCTCCAAACTGAGCCCCTTATTGCCACCGCTGGAGACCGTCATCACCACCCTTTGCTTTCCTTCGGAAGGGGTCAGGGCACTACACTCTCTATCAGTCTTGATCATGCCATTCTCGCGTACTTGCTCGCGTACTTAAAAAGCATTGTATAGAGGTAGACACCATTGGACAACGCTGGATGCAGAAAACAAATAAAGCACGAAATATCAAATACTTAACAAAACACCCTTGGACTTTATTCGACAGTATTGGACGCCAGATTATGGACTTCGTAATGCGAAGGTCGGGGGTTCGACTCCTCTTACCGGCACCAATCACGCAAACAACAACGCCGCATGTCTTATGCGGCGTTGTTGTTTATAGGATGTCCGGGCTCTGCAGCAGAGGGCTGGCAGGCTTGAACCGGCTCAAGCCTGCAAACCTCTCAGCTCATAGCAGCAACAGATTGTCCTGTTGACGGGAGGCGGTCACCAGCACCGGGATGGACTTGGAGGTCGGGGTAAACGAGCCCGCCCCTATGCTGTCGATGGGCACTAGCGGGTTGGTCTCCGGATAGTAGGCCGCGATGTTGCCACGCGGGATCTGGTAGATCACCACCACAAAACCGGTCACGCAGCGCTCGCGCCCATCGTTGCAGATGGCCGCCATGTCGACCCGATCCCCTTCGGCAAAGCCAAGCTGGCGAGCATCGGCCTCGTTCATGAACACCACGTTGCGCTGGCCCTTGATGCCGCGATAGCGGTCATCCATGCCGTAGATGGTGGTGTTGTACTGATCGTGAGAGCGCAGGCTCTGCAGCAGCAACACTGGCTGATCCACCATCTGCTCGGCATGGCGGGTACACTCCGGCAACACTGATTGCGGCAGGGTGCTGGCACGAAACTCGGCACTGCCGCTGGCGGTATTCCAAGTCAGCAGCGCCGCGGAGTTATCGAGATGAAAACCGCACGGTTGCTGGATGCGGGCATTGAAATCGGCAAAACCGGCGATGGTCTGCTCGATGAGATCGCGGATACGGCCATAGTCATCGCGCAGGGCCAGCCAGTCGACCCGCTCGCTGCCCACGGTGGCATGAGCCATCCGCGCGACTATATCAGTCTCGGAGAGGCAGAGCGGCGACACCGGCTCGGCCGCGCCGGTCGAGGCGTGCACCATGCTGAAGGTGTCCTCCACCGTGATCTTCTGGTTGCCGCTGCGCTGGATATCGAGCTCGGTGCGGCCGAGGCAGGGCAGGATCAGCGCCGCCTTGCCCACCTGCAGATGACTGCGGTTGAGCTTGGTGCTTATCTGCACATTGAGCCCGGCTTTTTTCATCGCCCCGTAGGTGAAGTCGGTATCGGGCGCCGCTGCCGCCAGGTTGCCACCCAGGCAGATGAGCACCTTGCTCTTGCCCTCGTCCAGCGCCTTGAGCGCTTCGTAAACATTGTGACCACGAGCCCGTGGCAGGTTCACCTGCAGGTGACGCTCAAGCCGGTCGATAAAGGCGGCGGTCGGCTTTTCGTTGATCCCCATGGTGCGGTTGCCCTGCACATTGCTGTGGCCCCGTACCGGACAGAGCCCCGCCCCCGGCTTGCCAATCTGGCCGCGCATCAGGTGCAGGTTGACGATTTCACGAATGGTATCGACCGAGTGTAGATGCTGGGTGACCCCCATGGCCCAGCAGCTGATGATGCTCTGGCTGGCGGCAAACACCCGGGCGGCCTGCACGATCTCGGCGCGAGTCAGGCCGGACTGCTGCTCGATTGCCGCCCAGTCGGTGGCACGCACCTGCGCCTCGTACTCGGCAAAGTGGCGGGTGTGGCGGGCGATGAAGTCGCGATCCACCGCCTCTGGCGCCTCTTCCAAGATGTACTTGGCCATGCCACGGATGGCGGCCATGTCGCCACCCAGTTTCGGCGTCAGGTACTGGTGGCTGATGGTGGTGGCCGCCGGGGTCAGCAGCTCGAGCGGGCTCTGCGGGCTGGCGAAGCGCTCAAGGGCCACCTCTTTCAAGTTGTTGAAGCTGACGATCTTGCAGCCGCCGCGCGCCGCCTGGCGCAGGGCATTCATCATGCGCGGATGGTTGGTACCCGGATTCTGGCCATAGACGAACACCGCATCGGCCTGATCGAAGTCATCCAGCACCACAGTCCCCTTGCCGATGCCGACCGACTGGATCAGCGCCACCCCGCTCGCCTCGTGGCACATGTTGGAGCAGTCGGGGAAGTTGTTGGTGCCAAACAGGCGGCCAAACAGCTGATAAAGATAGGAGGCCTCGTTGCTGGCACGCCCCGAGGTGTAGAACTCCACCTCGTCCGGGCTATTCAGCCCCTTGAGGGTGTCGGCAATCAGGGCGAAGGCATCGTCCCAGCTTACCGGCTCGTAGTGATCGGTCGCCTGGTTGTAGCGCATCGGCTCGGTCAGCCGCCCCTGATACTCGAGCCAGTAGTCGCTCTGGGTGGCCAGCTGGCGCACCGAGTGGGCGGCGAAGAACTCGGCCCCCACCGTCTTGCCGGTGGACTCCCAGGCCACCGCCTTGGCGCCGTTTTCACAAAACTGGAAAGTGCCGTGGTCGTTGTCACCCCAGGCACAGCCCGGGCAGTCGAAGCCGTCGGTCTGGTTGACCCGCAGCAGGTTCTTGATGTTCTGACGGGTCTTCTGGCTGCGCAGCACCTGTTTCATGGTGGATTGCAGGGACGAAAAACCGCCGGCTTTGGCGGGCTTTTCAATATGACTCATGGCACTCTCCGATGGGATCCGCCGGGCGATAGCTCGAATAGCTGACCGGGGCATCAAACTTGGGAATATGAACGACGTTGAGGTTGTATTTGAGGGCCAGCCTGATCGCCAGCTGGCTGGGCGATGCCAGACAGATGAGGTGACGGGCACCAAAGCGGGCGGCTTTTTGCACCAGCTCGCTGCCGCAGCGGCTGGTCACTACTAGGGTGTCGCACGCACTGTGCCGACGCAGCAGCAGGCCGATCAGCTTGTCGAGGGCATTGTGGCGCCCGATATCTTCCCGGCAGTGCAGGATCCGCCCCTCGGCATCCAGCGCCAGCGCCGCATGCAGGGCGCCATGCTGCTGTCCCTTGAGCTGCCACTGGGCGATCTGCGGGCGCAGCCCCGCCAGCAAGGCCCCATCCAGCGGCGGCGTCAGCGGCAACACCGATAGTGCGGGCAGCGCCTGCTCCACCGCCGCCACACCGCAGATGCCGCAACCGGTCGCCCCGGTCAGCCGGCGCTTGTGCTGGGTCAGAGCGGCCAGGGAGCGGTTGGCGATGGTCACATCCAGCACCATCCCCTGCTCGGCCGGCCCAATCTGGATGTCGTGGACCTCGTGGTTGTGCCGGATGATCCCCTCGCCAAACAGAAAGCCGACGGCAAAGTCGTCGAGATCGTCCGGGGTCACCATCATCACCGCATGGTTGATGCCATTGATGTTGATGGCGACGGCTACCTCCTCCACCAGATGATCCAGTGAAGGCGAGGCAGGCAAATTGACGGGGATGTCGACGGGCGTGTAGGCAGGCATGCAGGTTGGCCTAAAAATGCAAACTGCATTCAAGTTTAGAGAGGCGGCAGACGCAAAACCAATGAAATAAATCTATATGGCAATAGAGTTGTTCTATTGACGGCGTTTTTTCAATTGATTAATTTTTAGATTCATCCTCTCCTCCCGAATGATCATGAACATCAAGCAGCTGCACTATTTCCACGAACTGGCCAAACACCAGCATTTTGCCAGAGCGGCCAAGGCCTGCCACATCACCCAGCCGACCCTCTCAGCCAGCATCACGGCGCTGGAGAAGAACCTCGGCACCGATCTGGTGGTGCGTACCAGCCAGTTTGTCGCCCTCACCGAAGCGGGCGAGCTGGTGCGCCAGTATGCCGAGCGGATGCTGCTGGAGCAGGAGGCGCTCAAGCAGGAGCTGGCACTGTTTCATGGCGAGCTCTCCGGCACCTTGCGCATCGGTATCGTGCCCCAGTCCAATGTCGACATCATGCCGCTCATCGCCCGCTGCAAGCAGCGCTACCCCGACATCGTCATCCGTCTCTCGGTGCTCAGCAACGAAGCCCTGCTGTCACAGCTGGAGCTGCACCAGTGCGATATCGGGCTGGGGTTTGACGAGCCGCTCACCGGTGCCGCCAGACAGACCTTCCACCTCTATCCCCAGGGCAACAACCAGATGGCGGTGCTGATGAACCGCGACGAGGCGGATCAGCACCTCCCCGGCAACGAGCTGACCCTGACCGCACTGCAGCAGCGGCCGCTGGTACTGCCCAGCCGCACCATGCAGTTTCGCAAGTATCTGGACCGCGCCGCCGAGCGGGCCGGCATCCGGCTTGACGTGGTGCTGGAAACCGATTCCCTGTTTCACCTGGTGAGCGCCGTGCGCCACCGGCTGGGCTGGGCCATCGTCAGTGCCGGCCTCGCCCGATCCGCCAGCAAGCTCTCGGATCTGCTCTGCCTGCCGCTGGCGCCGCAACGCGACATCGGCCATACCGCCTTCATCACCCGCCAGCACAGCATCACCCCCGCCATGCGCGCCTTCCTCGAACTGGTGCAAGAGGCAGACGCCCCTCTTGAAAAATAAGGTGACGCCAACAAACACACTGCTTTTTTATATTTCTGCCATGGCCAAAGGTGGCAGAAATATATACCTTACCACTGAAAACAATCGCGCCGTGGTTAAATAGAAGAGATAAACACTCAGGAAAATGATTGCTGCAATGAGGTAAGTAAATGACAGCTTAATCCCTATTCCGACTCCTTTAAATAGTTATTCTTCATTGAGAACGACTTTAACCAGGAGATAAAAAAGTCGTGATTCACCGACAAATCAAGTTCTCAAGCAAATCCAATTTAAATATTTAAAGCGACGCTTTCATCTTTATTTAAAGGTTATTTGTGAAGCACCACACAATAACGACTTTTCCTCCCGTTCCCCATTTCCTCATATTGATGGCGATCAAGAATGAACATACCGTCTGGTCGGTATGATTGGGCCATGAACATCGAAACCCAACATAGAAAAAAAGACCCTGTACGTCTTTATCGACAACTGCTGGAGTCGGCCGCCACCATCGCCGGCCGGGATGGTATCGCCGCCCTGTCCTTGAACGCCGTCGCCTATGAGGCCGGGGTGAGCAAGGGGGGCTTGCTGCACCACTTCCCCAACAAGCAGGCGCTGATCTTTGCCCTGTTTGCGCGTCTGCTGGCCATCATGGAAGAGGCCATCTCAGCGCTGATGGCGGCAGACAAGACCGCCTACGGCCGCTTTACCCGTGCTTACCTGCACTATCTCTCTGCTCCTGAATTGACGGACACCCAGGAGAGCCGCCAGCTGATGGTGCTCTCGCTGGCCATGCCGGATGAGCCGGTGCTGCGACAATGCTGGCGTGACTGGATGCTGGCGCATCTGGCACAAGGGGATGATCTGGATAATGGCCATACCGGCACCCTGGTACGTTATGCCGCAGACGGCATCTGGCTATCGGAATTGACCGAAGGGCGCACCATGAGCACCGAGCACCGTCAGGCGCTGGTCAAGACCCTGCATAATATGACACTCCCCACGTGAAGCTGATGGATTGAGGCCGAGATGCGCTACCACATCAATGCCCGCTTCATTTATGACGCGACCGATGGTTCCCTGACTCAGCGGGAAAGCGTTGAGCCGGACAGCCAATTATCCATCACCGCCAATGCGCTGTTTTATTTTTTCTTGCGAAATACCGGAATTGTCAGCCGCGAAGAGGTGCTTAAAAAAGTCTGGGACGATAACGGATTAACCTCATCGAACAGCAACCTCAACCAATACCTGAGCATATTGCGCAAGGCTTTTCGCCACTACGATATCGACAATATCATCATCACGGTGTCGCGCGGTTATTTGCAGCTCAATCCTGAGGTCATCATCGAGCCTATTGAAAATGCGCCTGCACCGGCCATTGAAATAGTGCCTTCGCCCTCCACGGTGGCCGCCGCCGAGCCGGCATTCGACCCTGCCGAATGGCCACTTCCCCTCACCCCCCGTTCACGCGGCATCTGCTGGTACATCGCGGGGGGCTGCATGCTCGCGTTTGCCCTCATGCTGCTGGCATTTGGTCTGTTGAATGGCCGTGAGCCGCGCCCCGTCACCCTGACTGGGATCCCCAACAGCCAGTGCGAATTGCTGGCCAGCGACGAGATGCTGCGCTCGGTCAGCGCCACGACCTATGGTGAGCATTTCGAACAGGTGCGCCAGCGTTTGAACATCAGCTGCAAACCGGGCGAGCGTTTTTTGTTTTTCTACGGGGACAGACTGGAAACCAACGGCCTGGGCCGGGTATTTCTGGCCCACTGCGCCATGCATGAAGACAACCCGTTCAGCTATTGCGACAACTATTTCTACTACTCCTGGAAGCCGTGATGAGACTTGCGCCGCGTCCCTTCTTTCTCTTCTCCTGCACCCTGTTCCTCGCCGCGGCACTCTATGCCTGCTACCAACTGCCCAGCGAAAATGATGGCGTCATGAGCTGCGCCACCAAAGGCATCATGCGCTTTGAGGACATGCACAAAGAGAACGTCAACGGCAACATCCACTTCAATTTCGGCCGCCAAGGGAAAGGCTCCATGGTGGTTGAAGGCTATACCGATTCGGCCGCAGGCTGGCTCTACCTCCAGCGCTACGTCACGTTTACCTACAGCAGCAACCGGGTCTCCGCCACCGAGCGTCAGTACCGCATCAACAAATGGGAAGCGAGCGCCTCCTCCATCGATCAATCGCCGGACGTCATCTTCGACTACTTCATGCGCGAGATGTCCGACAGTCACGATGGGCTGTTTCTGAGTGCCCAGCGGCTCAATCAGCAGGCCATACTGCTGAGCTCCATCAACTCGCCGCTCTGGATCTGCACCCTCAAATCCGGTAGCGAACTGAACTAGTCCCGGCAATACGGCGGATACCCCGGCCCAAGCGTCGATGACGCGCACGTATCGCCCTGCCCCCACAAGCTGACTCGCGCAAGCCCCTGATAACTTTGCCCTCATGCGGCCTGTCCGCCTGTTTGTCCTGAAGGCAATGCCGTGGTGATTGCCTGCCACCCCTTCCCCCGACTGCACATCCGTACCGACAAGACGCCCCTTGCGCATCACCAGGCAGGACCGGCACCCGCAACTTTTCCAGCCCGCCCCATCCCCCCTCGCGCCGGCATCCACATCACTCACACCCCGCTCTCAATGCAGCCTCATCCCGTCTGACCCGCCATCACCACCCTTATCTCTTCTTCCCGTCACACCCGGCTCACTTTTTACATTTAGCCTCGCCGACAAAACATGAGCTCCGCCACAGTTAACAGCCGGCCAAATTACCTCTCGGCCCCCATCAACCAACAACTCATTAACATCGACCAACGATCTTTTCCCGGGCCTGAATTCAGCCTTATGCAAGACGAAAACAGCCTCGTGGTTGCAGCATAAATAGATAAATAAGGCTTATAGAAATCATAAATTCAGAACAACAAACTAAATATCTCAGTTTTACAGATTCAAATTCCACAAATGCCGCCAGTACCTATAGTGGCGATTTGTAATGACCCACTGAAATCCTGCTCAGGTCATAATGAGTGGAGATCACAGACATGAGCATCACGATGGACGAAGAAATCAAACGTTGGACGGCCAAGCGCAAGTCCGCCTTGGTCATGGAAATCATTCAGGGCAAGACCACCGTCGCCGAAGCGGCTCGAGCCTTTGATTTGCCGCCCTCCGAGATTGAAGAATGGGTAGATGACGCCAAACGGGGCATGGAAAACGCCTTACGGGCCAAGCCACTGGATATTCGCGAGCAGTACGAGAAGCAGCTCAAGGAACTCCAGGAAGCTTATGGCGAGGCCATGCTGGAGTTACGCGCCAGAAAAAAGCTGGCCTCCCTGCTGGGCGAGGACGACAGATAGTCGCCGATGTTCAGCAGGGATTACGCGCAGAAGGTATTGATGTCTCCGTCAGCAAGCTCTGCCGCTGGTTTGGCCTGCCGCGTCGTAGTTGGTACTACCGCAGCGTCAAGGCCGCGCCCAAGCTTCAGGAGCATCTGGTCACCCCGATCAAAAACATGATTGAGGAGAACCCATCGTTCGGTTACCGGACGGTTGCAGCCCTGTTGGGGTTCAACAAGAACACGGTACAGCGCATCTTCCAGCTCAAGGGCTGGCAAGTTCGCAAGCGTCCGGTTGGGTTTCGCCCCCGGATCCAGGCCCTGCCTTCGGTGGCCTCAGCGCCCAACCAACGCTGGGCGACGGACCTATGCCGGATCTGGGCTGGTCGCGATGGCTGGTGTTCCTTGGCGCTGGTGATTGATTGCCATACCCGTGAACTACTGGGATGGCATCTCTCGCGCAGTGGTAAATCGAAAACGGCCGAGGCAGCGCTGGAGCAAGCCTTAATTGCTCGCTTCGGCAGCTTGGGACGAGTTGCATCGCCGTTTTTGTTACGTAGCGACAATGGGTTGGTGTTTACCAGCCGCAACTACACAGCACTGGTGAAGAGCTATGGGTTGCAGCAGGAGTTCATCACGCCGTACACGCCGGAACAAAACGGCATGGTCGAGCGGGTGATCAGAACGCTCAAGGAGCAGTGTGCCCATCGGCAGAGGTTCGAGACCTTGCAGCATGCCAGTCGGGTGATTGGCGACTGGATCCAGTTTTACAACCAGAAGCGTCCTCACCAGGCGCTAAAGATGAAAACACCGGCGCAGGCCTATGCCGAAGCCGCTTAGTTGTGCAGGAACGGCTGGGTCATTACAGATTGAACGCCGCAACCGTGGCTCAACGCCGTAACACGGACGGGGTTCCTTAACCACACCACACAATCTGTTCTGAGGAGATCACCATGGGTGATGCATTGGGGCTTATCGAAACCAAAGGTCTGGTGGCCTGCATTGAAGCCGCGGATGCCATGTGCAAATCCGCCAACGTGGAGCTGATCAGCTATGAAAACATCGGCTCCGGCCTGGTCACCGTCATGGTGAAGGGGGATGTCGGCGCGGTGAAAGCGGCGGTGGATTCCGGCGTGGAGTCGGCACAGCGCATCGGTGAAGTGGTGACCTCGCTGGTCATCGCCCGTCCGCACAACGACATCAACAAAATCGTCATTAAACACAAGGCTTGAGGCCGGGAGATCGCAAATGGGTGATGCATTGGGTTTGATTGAAACCAAGGGCCTGGTGGCCTGCATTGAAGCGGCGGATGCCATGTGCAAAGCCGCCAACGTTGAGCTGATCGGCTATGAGAACGTCGGCTCTGGCTTGGTCACCGCCATGGTGAAAGGCGACGTAGGGGCCGTGAAAGCCGCGGTGGACTCCGGCGTGGAATCCGCACAGCGCATCGGTGAAGTGGTGACCTCGCTGGTCATCGCCCGCCCGCACAACGACATCAGCAAGATTGTCGCCCACTACAAAATTGCCGAATAACGGGAGAGAACATGATGAAAGAAGCGCTTGGTCTGATTGAGACCAAAGGCCTGGTGGCCTGCATCGAAGCGGCAGATGCCATGTGCAAGGCCGCCAACGTCGAGCTGATCGGCTATGAGAACGTCGGTTCTGGCCTGGTCACCGCCATGGTGAAAGGCGACGTCGGCGCGGTCAATGCGGCGGTGGATTCCGGTGTGGAAGCGGCGAAACGCATTGGCGAAGTGGTGACCTCTCGCGTCATCGCCCGCCCGCACAACGACATCGAAAAAATCGCGGCGCAGCACAAGGCATGACCTGAGAGGGCACGCCCCGCCCGCACTTTTTTAGTCTGATGAAGGATAGATTCATGATTGAACTCGATACCGATTTGCTCTCCCGCCAGAACGCGAGAGAACTGGTGCGCAACGCCAAACAGGCGCAGGTGATTATGGCCACCTTTTCGCAGCAGAAAATCGACGCCATCGTGAAGAACGTGGCCGAAGAAGCCGCGCGCCATGCCGAAACGCTGGCGAAAATGGCCGCAGAAGAGACCGGTTTTGGCAACTGGCAGGACAAGGTGCTGAAAAACCGGTTCGCTTCGCTGCACGTTTACGATGCCATCAAAGAGATGAAGACCGTCGGGATCATTCATGACGATCAGGTGAAAAAAGTGATGGATGTGGGCGTGCCGCTGGGCGTGATCTGCGCGCTGGTACCCTCCACCAACCCCACCTCCACCATCTTCTACAAAACCCTGATCGCCCTCAAGGCGGGCAATGCCATCATCTTCTCGCCGCACCCGGGCGCACGCCAGTGCAGCTGGAAAGCCATCGAAATCGTCAAGCGCGCCGCCGAAGCCGCCGGTGCCCCGGCGGGCATCGTGGACGGTGTCACCCAGCTGACCCTGGAGGCCACCTCCGAGCTGATGCACAGCAAGGACGTGTCGCTGATCCTGGCAACCGGTGGCGAAGGCATGGTGCGCGCGGCCTATGCCTCCGGCACCCCGACCATCAGCGGCGGCCCGGGCAACGGCCCGGCCTTTATCGAGCGCAGCGCCGACATTCACCAAGCGGTGAAGGACATCATCACCAGCAAGACCTTCGACAACGGCGTGATCTGCGCCTCCGAACAGTCGATCATCGTCGAACGCTGCATCTATGACGAGGTTCATCGCGAGCTGGCGGCCCAGGGCGCCTACTTCATGAACGAAGACGAAGCCGCCAAGATGGCTGCCCTGCTGCTGCGCCCGAACGGCACCATCAACCCGAAAGTGGTGGGCAAGACGGCGCTCCATCTCAGCCAGCTGGCCGGTTTCAGCGTCCCCCCCAGCACCCGCGTGCTGGTGGCAGAACAGACCACCGTCTCCCACAGCAACCCCTACTCCCGTGAAAAGCTCTGCCCGGTGCTCGGCCTCTACGTGGAAGAGGAGTGGCGCGCCGCCTGTCATCGGGTGGTCGAGTTGCTGACCAACGAAGGGCTGGGCCACACCCTGGTGATCCATACCCGCAACCAGGACGTGATCCGCCAGTTCAGCCTTGAAAAACCGGTCAACCGGATCCTGATCAACACCCCGGCCGCCCTCGGCGGCATCGGTGCCACCACCAACCTCACGCCGGCACTGACCCTCGGCTGCGGCGCCGTCGGCGGCGGCTCCAGCTCCGACAACGTCGGCCCGATGAACCTGCTCAACATCCGCAAGGTGGGTTACGGCGTGCGCACCATCGAAGAGTTGCGCGCCCCCATCCAGCCGGTTGCAGTGCAGCCCACCTGCGCCGCCCCGGCAGCGCCCCAGCCCTGCAGCATCCTCGACGATGCCCGCTTCAGTGCCCCAGCGCCAGCCTGCCACAGCACCGACGACCGCTTTGCCGGCGCCAGCGCCGAGGTCGGCGGCGAGATCAGCGAGCAGAACGTGGAGCGGGTCATCCGTCAGGTGCTTGAGCGCCTTGGCAAGTAACCCATTGAGATAAGGCGATAAGAACCATGATTCTCGCAAAGGTAACCGGACATGTCGTCGCCACGCAGAAGTGCGATGAGCTGCGTGGCAGCAATCTGCTGCTCATCACCCAGCTGGACGATCAGCAGCAACCGATGAAGGACCGCTCCTGGGTCGCCGTCGACAGTGTCGGCGCAGGCATGCACGACGTCGTACTGGCCGAGGAGTACCTCGCGCTCAACAGAGACCGCTACAAGGCCATGTCGGTGGTCGCCATTGTCGAGAAGGTGTTTCGGGACGCTTGAGGAGTGAATGACCCAATGAGTGAATTTTTGCTGAAACCCCGGATCCGCTTCGGTCAGGACGCCCTGTCCGCCCTGGCTGAAGTGCCCGCCCGCCAGGCGCTGCTGGTCACCGATCAGATGATGGTGAAAGTTGGCCTGGCCGACCGGGTGACGCAGATCCTGCGCCAGCGCGGCATCCCTTTCCAGTGCTGGGACGATGTAGTGGCCGATCCGGACATCACCACGGTCGTGCGCGGCATGAAGCTCATGGACAGCTGCTATCCGGATCTGGTGATCGCGCTCGGCGGCGGTTCGGTGATTGATGCAGCCAAAGCGGTCATGTTCGCCCTGGCGCAAACCCGCCCGAACCTGGGGCGCGAGCGCCCCTGTTTCGTGGCCATCCCGACCACCAGCGGCACCGGTTCGGAAGTGACCAGCTTCTCGGTGGTCAAGGCCCGCAGCGAGAAGCTGGTGCTGGTCGACCCGTCATTGCTGCCGGATATCGCCATTCTCGATCCGTCGCTGGTGGCATCGGTACCGCCCGCCATCACCGCCGACACCGGGATGGACGTGCTGTGCCACGCGCTGGAGGCCTATGTCTCCCGGGCGGCCAGCGACTTTTCCGACGCATTGGCGGAGAAGGTGGTGCAGCAGGTCTTTCGCTACCTGCCCGCCTGCTGGCGCGACGGCCACGATCTGCTGGCGCGGGAGAAGATGCACAACGCCTCTTGCATGGCGGGCATGGCCTTCACCAACGCCTCGCTCGGCATCACCCACAGCCTGGCCCATGCCCTCGGCGGCGTGTTCCGCGTCCCGCACGGGCGTGCCAACGCGCTCCTGATGGCGCAGGTCGTGGCATGGAACGCCGACCACGACGGGCAGTGCGATACCCAGGCCGCCCACAAGTATGCCCGTCTGGCCCACCTGCTGGACCTGCCCGCCCAGACGCCGCGCGAGGGGGTCAACAGCCTGCTGGTGGCCATCCAGGCACTCAAAGACGAGATGAAGATGCCCGCCGGCATTGGCGATACCGGCCTCCTCGCTGCCGATTTCGACCAGCGGCTGGCGGAGATGGTCAGCCAGGCGCTGCGCGACAACTGCACTCCGACCAACCCGCGCGCGCCGGATGCCCGGGCATTGACCGAACTCTATCGCAAGGCATGGTGCGGCACTCTCGCCGCCGGCCATTAAGAACAAGAACTGGAGAACCTACCTCATGGCACACTACAGCTTAACGCCGCGCGTCAACGTGCTGGCTGAACGTTTACTGGCGCACACCAGCACCCTGTGCAGCGAACACGCCACGATTTTGAGCGGGCTGGATGGCGACATCGCGGGCATTCCCGCCGCCGTCAAACCGGCACGCCGCTTTTACGAGCTGATGCGCCAGCTGCCGCTGACCATCAATGCCGACGAGTTGATTGTCGGCAACCAGACCCGCACCCCGCACGGCGCCATTTTCCACGATGAAAGTGCCGGGCAGCGCCCGTCTACCTTCCAGTTCCTGAATCTGAACAGCGCCATCGACTCCCCCGACTACAAGCTGGTGGTGGAGAAGGGTGTGCTGGCCATCAAGCAGCAGCTGGAAGAGAAAACCCGCGCGCTGGGCAGCGCCGTCAGCCGCAGCGGCATGGACGAGGTCAACGGCTGCCGCGCCGCCATCCACGCCTGCGATGCCCTGATGGCACTGGCACAGAACCTGGCCAACAGCGCCGAAACCCTGGCCGCCGCCGAAACCAACCCGTTCCGCCAGGCCGAGCTGCGCGACAGCGCCGCCATTTTGCACCATGTACCGGCCCACCCGGCACGTAACTTCAAAGAGGCCTGCCAGTCGTTCTACCTGTTCCAGCTGGCGCTTCAACTCGACAACGGCAGCTATGCGGTCAACCCGGAAGGGGCCGACAAGGCGCTGCTGCCCTACTTCCAGCGCGACATCGCCAACGGCGCGCTGACCGAGCAACAGGCGTACGAGATCGTCGAGTGCCTGTGGTTCAAACTGGCAGAGCTGAGCGAAGTGCGCGCCACCTGCGCCATCGACGGCTACCCCATGTTTGATGCCCTGCTGCACGGCGCCAGCCTGGAGCAGGCGAGCATCAACCCGCTCTCCGAGATGTTCCTCTGCGCCCAGCAAAACCTGAGCGCCCTCAAGCTGCCGGTTCGCCTCTTTCGCGGAGTGCAGCACGTCTCTGTCGCCCCGTTCGCCGCCTGTGCCGATACGCCGGTGATGGAGGGGCTGACACCACGCCTGCAGCGCCTGCGCAACCACTATCTGACCGTGCGCCCCAGCGTCTCCATCTACCGGGCACTGGCCTTTACCGAGGTCGTCAAGGCCAACCCTGGCATGCCGACCATCTTGCTGCGGGCCAAGGCGTTCCGTCACGCCTGTGAAACCGCCCCCATCCTTATCCAGAACGACGAGCTGATCGTCGGCCACCCGTGCGGCAAGCCGCGCGCCGGCGCCTTCTCGCCGGACATTGCCTGGCGCTGGGTACGCGACGAACTCGAGACCATGAGCACCCGTCCGCAAGATCCCTTTGAAATCAGCGAGGCGGACAAGAAAACCATCCGTGAAGAGATAGTACCGTTCTGGGAAGGTCGCTCGCTGGACGAGATTTGCGAAGCGCAGTACCGGGAAGCCGGCGTCTGGGCCTTCAGCGGCGAGACCTTCGTCAGCGACCTCTCCTACCACCAGATCAACGGGGGCGGCGACACCTGCCCGGGCTACGACGTGCTGCTGTTCACCAAGGGGATGAACGGCATCAAGGCCGACGCCCAGGCCCATCTCGACCAGCTGAGCATGGAGAACCCGGACGACATCGATCGCATCTACTACTACAAGGCAGCGATCGAAACCTGTGAAGGGGTGGTCAACTACGCCCGCCGCATCGCGGCCCATGCCCGTGAACTGGCCGTGAAAGAACAGGATGCCCAGCGCCGCGCCGAGCTGCTGACCATCGCCGAGGTGAACGAGAACGTGCCGGCCAACCCGCCCAAGACCCTGCAAGAAGCGCTGCAGAGCATCTGGACGGTGGAGTCGCTGTTCGAGATCGAGGAGAACCAGACCGGTCTGTCACTCGGTCGGGTCGACCAGTACTGCTACCCCATGTTCGAAGCGGACATCCGCGAGGGCCGCCTGACCCACGAAAGCGCGCTCGAGCTGATGCAGGCCTTCATCATCAAGTGCGCCGAGCTGATGTGGATGTCGAGCGAGCTGGGGGCCAAATACTTCGCCGGATATCAGCCCTTCATCAACCTGACCGTGGGTGGCCAGAAGCGCAGCGGCGGCGATGCCTGCAACGATCTGACCTACCTCATCATGGATGCCGTGCGGTTCGTGAAGGTCTATCAACCGTCGCTGGCCTGCCGCATTCACAACCAGTCACCGCAGAAATACATGGAGAAGATCGTCGACGTCGTGAAGGCGGGGATGGGCTTCCCGGCCTGCCACTTTGACGACTCCCACATCAAGATGATGCTGCGCAAGGGCTTCGACTTTGAAGACGCCCGCGACTACTGCCTGATGGGCTGCGTCGAGCCGCAAAAGTCGGGGCGCATCTATCAGTGGACCTCCACCGGTTACACCCAGTGGCCCATCGCCATCGAGTTCGTGCTCAACCGGGGACGCATGGTGCTGTTCGACAGCCATCAGGGGCTGGATACCGGCGACCTGCGCGAGCTGCGCACCTTCGAGCAGTTCGATGCGGCGGTGAAACAGCAGATTGCCCACATCGTTCGCCTGTCGGCCATCGGCACCGTGATCAGCCAGCGCGTGCACCGCGACGTGGCGCCTAAACCGCTGATGTCACTGCTGGTGGAAGGCTGCATGGAGAAGGGCAAGGACGTCGCCGCCGGTGGCGCCGTGGTCAACCACGGGCCGGGCCTCATCTTCTCGGGGCTGGCGACCTATGTCGACTCCATGGCGGCAATCCGCAAGCTGGTGTTCGAGGAGCAGAGATACACACTCGAACAGATCCGCGATGCGCTGCTGGCCAACTTCGAAGGGTTCGAAGCGCTGCGCCGCGACTGCCTCAATGCGCCCAAGTACGGCAACGACGACAACTACGTCGACCAGTACGCGCTGGATATCACCGAGTGGACCGAGCGAGAGTGCCGCAAGTACAAGATGCTCTACTCCACCCTGAGCCACGGCACCCTCTCCATCTCCAACAACACCCCCATCGGCGAGCTGACCAACGCCACGCCGAACGGACGCCTGGCCTGGATGCCGCTCTCCGACGGCATCAGCCCGACCCAGGGGGCGGACAAGCAGGGGCCGACGGCCATCATCAAGTCCGTCAGCAAGATGAACGTGGAGACCATGAACATCGGCATGGTGCATAACTTCAAGTTCCTCAAGGGGCTGCTGGATACCCAGGAGGGACGCCATGGCCTCATCACCCTGCTGCGTACCGCCTCCATCCTCGGCAATGGCCAGATGCAGTTCAGCTATGTCGACAACGAAGTGCTGAAAAAGGCGCAGCAGGAGCCGGAGAAGTACCGCGACCTCATCGTGCGCGTCGCCGGCTACAGCGCCTATTTCGTCGAGCTGTGCAAAGAGGTGCAGGACGAGATCATCAGCCGCACCGTGATTGAGAAGTTCTGATCGATGCGTTGATAACCCGTCTTTCTTAATCGCCAGAATAACCGGAAGTACTCCGCAATGGCAGGTCGCAAATAATGCGACTGCGGCCTGCCACATCCGGAGAGGAGGCAAGCGTGATCGCAAATAATGAATTAACCGGCCGCATATTCAATATCCAGAAATATTCGATATATGACGGCGATGGCATTCGCACGCTGGTTTTTTTCAAGGGCTGCAACCTTCGCTGTCCCTGGTGCGCCAACCCTGAAGGGCTCAGCAGCCAATTTCAGGTGATGTTTTCACACGACAAATGCATCAACTGCGGTGACTGCGTGAATGTCTGTCCGGCCGGAGTCCATTACCGGGCCGAAGAGAACGGCAGCATGAAACACTTCATCGATCGCAATAAGGATTGCATTGGCTGCCGCAAATGCGAAGAGGTCTGCACCCAGCATGCGCTGGACATCATGGGCAAGGATGTCACCGTCAGCGAGCTGATGGAGATCATCATGCAGGACTATGACTTTTACATCTCCTCCGGCGGTGGCGTCACCATCGGCGGCGGCGAGATGAGCCTGCAGACCGACTTTGCCGTCGCGCTGTTTAGCGAATGCAAGAAAATGATGATCAATACCGCCATCGAGACCCAGGGCACCACCTCGCTGGCCAATTACCAGCA
Organism: Aeromonas sp. FL131; assembly: GCF_049860615.1. Classification (NCBI taxonomy): domain Bacteria; kingdom Pseudomonadati; phylum Pseudomonadota; class Gammaproteobacteria; order Aeromonadales; family Aeromonadaceae; genus Aeromonas; species Aeromonas sp. FL131. The sequence goes on along the minus strand of NZ_CP187595.1, from coordinate 720,713 downwards.
GCTGGCGCCCGTCACCGATACCTTTTTGTTCGATATCAAGCAAATCAACAGCGAACAGCATAAGGCGATGCTGGGTATCGGCAATGAAGGTATTCGCCGCAATCTGGAATGGCTGGTTGATTACGGCGCCAAGGTGATTGTGCGCATGCCGCTCATCCGTGGATATAACGATTCATGGGATGCCATTACCGGCGCCATCGAATATGTACAGAAATTGGCAAAGCGGGGAAATATCCTGCGGATCGACATGCTGCCGTACCACCAGCTGGGCCGCAAGAAATATGAGCGGCTGGATATGCCCTACCCGATTGCGCAAGACCCCTCTTACACGCCGGACGAATTGGATCGGCTGGAGGCCTTCTTTGCACAATTTGATTTCGATATTCGCTTGGTCCGCCATTAACAGGAGTCGACGATGAAAAGTTTGGGCGTAATTGAAACGCGAGGATTGGTCGCCGCCATTCAGGCGGTGGACGCCGCCTGCAAAGCGGCAGGCGTCAGCTGCATCGGCTATCGCAAGGTGGGCTCAGGGTTGGTGAGTGTCTGCTTCGAAGGGGAGATCAGCGCCATCCATACCGCCATCGAGCGTGGCGTCGCGGTGGCCGCCACCATCGACCAGCAGGTCCATTCCCTGGTGATTGCCCGTCCGGAGCCAAGCGCGGTAGCGGCGCTCGGCAACCTCAAGGGCTACCCGCCGCGCGCACCGGCCAACACCAAGAAGGAGATGACTACCGCAACAAGCGCTGTGCCGGCCCTGTCACCGGAAAGCAGTGCCGATACCGAACCGGCCACTCCACCTGCCAGCCAGCCAGCCGCGGATCAGGCGGAAGACCGACAGGCCGCGGCAAGAAAAGGGAAGAAAGCATGATCGATCCCCAACTGCATCAAAAGATCGCTGCCCGTCTGAGCCTGGTCAGCCCGGCGATCCCGGTCGGCATCTCGAATCGCCACGTCCACCTGGCACAACAGGATGTGGAGGCCCTGTTCGGCAAGGGCTACACCCTGACGCCGCTCAAACCGCTGCGCCAGCCGGGCCAGTTTGCCGCCGAAGAGTGCGTCACCGTGGTCGGCCCCAAGGGCTCGCTGACCCGGGTGCGGGTGCTCGGCCCGACCCGGCCGGTTTCACAGCTGGAGATCTCCCGCGCTGACTGCTTCACCCTCGGCATCAAGGCGCCGGTCCGTGAGTCAGGCCAGCTGGAAAATACCGGCAGCGCCCTGCTCATCGGCCCCGCCGGCCACGTGGAGTTGCGCTCCCAGGTGATCTGCGCCTGGCGCCATATCCACCTCTCGCCACAAGACGCTCGCCAGCTGAACGTGACCCACGGCCAGAAGGTGAGCGTGCGCAGCGACGGCGAGCGCCAGCTGACCTTCGATGAGGTGGTGGTACGGGTGCGCGACGATTTCGCGCTGGAATTTCACATCGATACCGAAGAGGCCAACGCCGCCGGCTTGAAAAACGGCGCGCAGGTCAAGCTGCTCGGCTAACGGAGATCCCCATGACAGACCAACAGATTGAACGCCTGGTCGAACAGATGCTCAGGCGCATGCAGCCACCGCTGCTGGTGATGGTGACCGCGGCCCAGGGCTATCGGCAGGCCATTCGAAATCGTCTGGCCGGCTGTGGGCAGCCCCTGCAGCTTGCGCTGGCAGCAGACATCGAGGATGGCGCGCTGTGGCAACCGCTGGGGGAGACAGTGCCGGCCAGCGTCTGGCAACAGGCCCTGCCGCCCGCCCCCTATCGCGCGCTGGTGCTGCCCTTTCTCGACTACCCGCTGGCGATGGACCTGCTGAGCGGCTCGCTGCAAAGCCCCGTCGCCCGGCGGCTGCACGACGCCCTGCTGAGCGGCTTGCCGGTGCTGGCGCTGCGCTATCACTGCGATCCCGCCAGCGAGCTGAACCAGCTGCTGGGGGCGCAACCGGGCACGCCATACGCCAAGCACATGCAGGCGGCGCTCAGCCGTCTGGGCGAGATAGGTGTGGTGCTGTGCACCATGAATGAACTGCTGGAGAGGCTGGCTCCGGCGAACGACGCAGCCCCTGTGCCGGCGGGCACGGCGCGCCGTTATCTCACGGTCAGCGATGTAGAGAAGGATCCGGCGCTGGCACAGACGGCCGAGGCCCAACTGACCGATGCCGCCATCGATTTTTTGAAAAGCAGAAGAAAAGAAAAACAACCTTACCTTAAATAACAAACCCGGAGTTTAACTTATGTCTTCAAAAACAAAATGTTGGCTATGGATGCTGCTGGTGATCGTGTCCGAAACCTCGGCCACCTCCACCCTCAAGATGTTTGGCAGCAGTGAAGGAACCACCAAGATGCTGCTGCTCGGCCTGCTCGTGCTGCTCTATTGCACCTGCTACTACTCCCTCTCCCGCGCGGTAAAAGACATTCCCGTTGGGCTTGCCTACGCCACCTGGTCCGGCACCGGCATCCTGGTGGTCTCCACGCTGGGGATGGCGTTTTACGGCCAGCACCCGGACACCGCCGCCATGATCGGCATGGCCGTCATCGCCAGCGGCATCGTCATCATGAACCTGTTCTCCAAGATGGGCAGCGAAGAGGGCAGCGATGCCTCCGCCGAGCCCCTCACTCCCCCCATGAACAACAACATCGCCAACTGACGCAAAAGGAATGACCCATGTTTAATTTCGGATTTTTATGGCTGGCGCTCTCTATCGGCTCTGAAATCACCGGCACCTCGATGATCAAGAAGACCAACGGTTTCAGCAGACTGGGGCCATCCATACTGGTCGTTTGCGCCTACAGCCTGTGCTACTTCGCCCTCACCCGTGCCATGAGCACCATTCCGGTCGGGGTAGCCTATTCGCTCTGGTGTGGCTTCGGCATCGTCGGGGTCACCATCTGCTCGATGCTCCTCTACAAGCAAAAACCGGATCTGCCCGCCATCCTGGCGATGGCGCTGATCATCTCGGGCGGGGTGATCATGAATGTCTTCTCCAGCATGTAACGCCGTGACAAGACCCTGGCAGTGGCGCTCTGCCCCTGCCACCGGCGCGCCGGCATGCCAGCCCTGACACGCCCTGCCGGGTAACAAGCCGGCAAGCGTGCAAATAGAGAAAGGCCCAAGCTGTCTGGCAGCTTGGGCCTTGAAGATGGCGGAGAGACAGGGATTCGAACCCTGGGTGGCATTGCTGCCACAATTGATTTCGAGTCAATCCCGTTCGGCCACTCCGGCATCTCTCCACGGGGCATCATTGTTACCGGAGCCGCCTCTGGAAATCAACTTGAATCTCTTTAAAGATCAAACGACTGCACATAAAACCAGCAGGTGAGCGTGCACCCGGTGGCGAGATACTCTCCGCTGTCGTGCCTGCTGTCGATGCAGTACCGACGCCGAGACACGTCCCCTGCACCGGTGCCGCCGGTGCTACTCACCACTCATCCCCTCTCCCACCGCCCGCCAGGCATGCTGTTCATTGCAGGTTATGCTGCCTTGCATTAAAAACGGGCAAGAAACGGTCAACATGATGGATTGCCACGTCGGGACCCGGCTGTAGCCCTGGCCGGCCAAGCTGGCAATCGTCACCCGTTTGACTGACAATTTCCCCCTTTTACCCAAGGCGGTCGCCTCGCGGCCCCCTCATCTCAATCAGACAGGAAGTACATGTTCATAGCACGAACCCTCTCATTGCTGGCGCTGACCGCCAGCCTGCTGACGGCTCCGGTCCTCGCCACCACCTACCCGCTGCCCCCGGCAGGCAGCCGCCTGATCGGCGAACTGGAGGACTACATAGTCCAGCCAGATGAACATCTTGAGCTCATCGGCAAGCACACCCAGATTGGTTTTCTGGCGCTGCTCGAAGCCAATCCGGGGGTCGATCCCTATTTGCCCAAACCGGGCACCCGGCTGACCCTGCCGACCCAGATGCTGCTGCCGGACGTGCCTCGCGAGGGCATCGTCATCAATCTGCCGGAGCTGCGCCTCTACTATTTCCCGAAAGGCAAAAGCGAGGTGATGGTGCTGCCCATCGGGATCGGTGACATAGGGCGAGAGACGCCGGAGATGACCACCACGGTGATCGCCAAGAACCCCAATCCGACCTGGGTGCCTGGCCCCATGGTGCGCAAGTCCTGGCTCGAGCAAAAAGGGATCACCCTGCCGGCGGTGGTGCCGCCCGGTCCCGACAATCCCCTCGGCAAATTCGCCATGCGCCTCGGTTATGGCAAGCAGGACTACCTCATCCACGGCACCAACAAGGATTTTGGCGTCGGTCTGCGGGTCAGCGCCGGCTGTATTCGGCTGCGCCCCGACGACATCGAGGCCCTGTTCAAGATTGTCCCCATCGGCACTCAGGTGCGGGTCATCAACCAGCCGGTCAAAACCGCCATCGAGCCCGATGGCCGCCACTGGCTGGAGGTGCACTCACCGCTCTCTCGTACCGAACTGGAGCTGGAGCAGGGTGCCCCGCTGATCCTCTCCCCTGAGGTGGAGGCCTTCATCGCCAAACCGGAAGTCGATGGTGACAAGGCCGCCGGCGTGCTAAACAGCAAGAACGGTATCCCCCGTCCCGTCAGCGGCTGATGGCCAACCATGTTCACGAGGATCTTCATGAGCTACCGCGTTTTTTGTCTGCTGGCCCTGCTGCTGAGCCCGGCGGTATCGGCCGACATCCTCTGGATGGACAACGGTGACCGGCTGACCGGCACCATAGAGGAAATAGGTGACCAGCAAGTGCGCATCGCGCTCCCTTACAGCGCCCCCGTCACCGTCAAGCGCGAGGCGGTCAAGCGCTGGCGCATCGAGAAGCAGGACAAACCCAAACCGACCGTCAAGACCGGCATTACCCTGCTGGCCCTGACGCCGGATGACCAGAAAGCCTGGCTGTGGAGCGGCAGCAGCGATCTGAACGTCAAGCTCAAGCACAGCGACAAGCAGACCAACAACGTCAACCTGAAGGCCTCCACCGAGGTGGCCAACCTCGACTGGCGCTATACGCTGGATGGGGAGTACATCTACGAGACCGCCAACAACGTCACCAACAGCCATGAGTACCGGCTCAAGCCCATGCTGGACTTCTTCTTCGACCAGCGCTGGTTTCTGCGCTCCGCCGTCGACTTTGAATACCAGATGCTGGACCCCGAATACATGGATGTGGGCTATGTGACCGGGCCTGGTTACCGGTTCTGGAACGACAAGCGGCGACGGCTGGAGCTGATCAGCCAGGCAGGATTGGAGCGTTCCTACTTCCGACCGGGTTATTGGGACGACTTCATCATCCCCGATATCTTCAACGACAGGATCATCAACTATCCCCTGATGGGCCTTGGCTGGGACTACCGCCAACCCATCGCACTCTGGTCGGAGCAACTGGAGCTGTTCAGCAAGGGCACCTACAAGCGCTATCTGGACCAGCCCTCGACCTACATCACCCGGGAGCAGGCCGTAAAAGGCAGCCTGGGGATGCGCTACTACTTCAACGATCACCTGCGCCTCTCCTGGTCGAGCGAGCTCGATTGGGAAGACTCCAGATTGGATTATCAAGGTGTTCAGACACCCTTATCAGGCAAAGAGTGGCGCCATTTGATCAGCTTGGGGGCCAGCTTCTAGCCCTCGGGGCAAGCCATGGATGTGTGAGTGGCGCCTACATAGAGGCAACATAGGCAAGTGCAACAAACCGCCATAAACAAAACAGGCTCACCGAGGTGAGCCTGTTTTTTTCAATACGATTCGTGCCAGCGGGTGACACCGTCCCCCCGTCAGAAGTAGATCCGGGTGACCGATTCAATGACGCAGCCTGGGCGACGAATACCCTCGATCTCGACCTTGATCTCCTTGAGCAGCTCCAGCCCACCCTTGATCGGGGTAACCCGAGCCAGCTTGGTGCGGGCACGGATGTTGCTGTCCACCTTGATGGGGTACGGGAAACGCACCTGATCCAGGCCGAAGTTCACCACCATGCGGGCGGTCGGAAACTCGGGGGCGGCCTCGTTGATGCTGCCCGTCAACCGCGGCAACAACGCCAGGGTCAGGAAGCCATGGGCAATGGTGGTCTTGAACGGTGACTCGGCCGCTGCGCGCTCCGGATCGGTGTGGATCCACTGGTTGTCACCGGTCACGGCGGCAAACTCGTTGATCATCTGCTGGTTGACCAGCAGCCACTCACCGACATGGGTCTCTTCGCCGATGCGCTCCTGCAAGGTGGAAAACAAGGCTGCTGCCTCGCCGCTGAGTTCGACGGCAGGGGTATCCAGCGGCACGGGCTGGCCGTTGACGGCTTGCGCCGCGCCCTGCTGTTGCTGCGTGGACTGGCTGTCGCTCTGCAAATCCAGCACCCGGCCCAGCAGAGGGTGGAGGTGTGCCTTTTGCTGAAACTCACGCCAGTAGTCGCGGATCGCCGGAGAGAGCCAATCCTTGAGCTCAAAGGGGTGCTGCGCCAGTATTTCGCGCTTGCGCTTCAGAAAATCGACAACTTTCATGTACCGATCCCTATTCGATTCAAAGCCTGTAAAGAGGTCTAACCAGTCCTATTTTATGAAAGTTTCAACTGCAAGTGCAAAAAAATCTCAGCGTACAACTGTACCGAGGATGAAAGTGATCACTAACATGCAGGCGCCAACCCAGATGACACAAGGGGAAAAACGATTGTCGTGGGTGCCGGGTATCGACCCAGACTGACCACTGACGCTCCCCAAAAAACAGGGGAATACCATCGGTATACCCCTTGTCGTTGTCCCGCTTCAGTCGGCTCAGGCGTTATTGTGCGCCATCGGCGACCACCACTGTTTGCTGGCCGCCTCGTCCAGGAAAGACCAGGCCAGGACCCGGCTGATCTTGTTGCCCTGGGCCATCTCGAGCACCCGCACCTGACGGGCCCCGACCCGGCTCAGCCCCTGCTTGGCCGCCGGCAGGTTCTCTTTTTTTGACACCAGCGAGCTAAACCAGAGGCACTGGCTGGCGAATGCTTTGCTCTGAGTGATCATACTGGCCAGAAAGGCGGCCTCCCCCCCTTCGCACCAGAGCTCGGCCCTCTGGCCGCCGAAATTGAGCACCGGCTTGGCCGTCGCCTCCTTGCCCAGGTTGCGCAGCTTGCGCTCCGTTCCCTTGCTCGCCTCTGCCAGTGAAGCATGAAAGGGAGGATTGCAGAGGGTCAGCGCAAAACGCTCGCGCGGCGCCACAATCCCCTGAAAGATGTCGCCGGCCCTGCCCTGCAGACGGCATTCGATCTGGCTGCCCAGCCCGTTGCTCTTGGCCAGCAGGGTAGCGGCCTTGACCGACACCGGATCGATGTCGGAGCCGACAAAGCGCCAGCCATATTCGCGGGCCCCCAGCAGCGGATAGATGCAGTTAGCACCGACCCCGATATCCAGCACCCGCACACTCTTGCCGGTCGGCACCTTGCCGGCACTCTCGGCCAGCAGATCGGCCACCCGATGCAGATAGTCCACCCGCCCCGGAATGGGCGGGCAGAGATAACCGGCCGGCAGATCCCAGTGCGCAATGCCATAGTGCAGCGCCAGCAACGCCTTGTTCAGCGCCTTGACGGCGGCCGGATCGGCAAAGTCCAGGGTCTGGGTACCGTGCTCGTTGACGAACACGAAGGGTTGCAGCTCGGGGGTACGCTGGCAGAGCGCATCGAAATCATAGGGAGCCTGATGGCGATTGCGTGGATGCAATCCGGATTTGCGGTCGGAATGGGTCTTCATGCTGGGCCTGCCGAGGAAAACGGGCCCACACTATAGTGACTTGGCCCCGGAAAGTCTAAATGACGGCCATAAAAAACCGGGCTGTCGAGCCCGGTTCAAGTGAGGTTGGAAAAACAGTCCGTACTGCGAGCCGTTTGTCCAGCCTGACTCAGATGTCGATCCGGCGTGCCTGCCAGAATTTGCTGCGCCAGTAGGAGCTGTCGAGCTTGGAGCGCGTCACCCCGGCGCGGGTGGAGGCGTGAATGAATTCACCATTGCCCACATAGATGCCGACATGATTGAGACGGCGATTGATCTTGAAGAAGACCAGATCACCTTCGACCAGATCCTGCTTGGAAACGCGGGTGCCTTCATGGACTTGGGAGCGGGTATCACGGGGAAGTTCGATGCCGACGGCGTTGCGGAACACTTCACGGGCGAAGGCGGAACAATCGATACCGCGCTGGCTGCTGCCGCCCATGCGGTAAGGAACACCGCGCCACTCTTTGTATACTGTCAGGATTTCGTTTACATCTGGGGTTTGCGAAGCTTCCGGTTCAATAACGGGTTCCATCATGGAAACTTCAATCTTGCTCGCGACCTCGGGCTGGGGTGCCGAGGCACAACCCACCATTCCGAGCGCGACCAGCAGTAGCATCAGGTGGCGCAATCCTTTATCCCCGCAAAATAGTAAAACTTGTTAAAATACGGCCCGAACGGGCAATTTATAAGGCAACAGCACCCGACTATATCCAAGAATTCTATCGAGGCAAGCGAAAATCCCTATCGACATCACATTTTTGCAAGGAAATGCATTATTTTTCCTGATTAATGTGATCGTGGCCAAACAATATACAATCTCGAAAGGGGCCACCCAGGCCGGATCAAACTGACTTTTATCGCTGTTTCAGCATGCTTTTTAAGTGAAAAATTATGATCTCTGTGGATCTCTATTTGTTAAAACCGGCAAACACGGACGCCGACCAGCTGAGCCTGCTGCAAACCCTGCTCTCCCCCGAAGAACGGCAGACATGGCAGTCAATCGGTCAGCTGGCACGCCGCCAGGAGTACCTGCTCAGCCGTGGCTTGCTGCGACGGCTGCTGGCCGAGCGCCTGCAGTGCCGCCCCGATGCGCTGCAGTTTTGCAGCAACCCGCACGGCAAGCCGGCGCTGAGCGACGGGCGCTGGCAGTTCAACCTCAGCCACAGCGGTGACTGGCTGGCGATCGCCCTCTGTGCCGCCGGCCCGCTCGGAGTGGATATAGAGATGGGTCAGCGGCGTCGCCAGATTCTGCCACTGGCCTGCCGTTTTTATGCGCAGAGTGAATATGAGTGGCTGCTCGCCCTACCCGAGGCGGAGCAAGAGCCGGCCTTCTATCGGCTCTGGTCGCGTAAGGAGGCGGTATTGAAGGCTCAAGGCGCTGGCATCGCCGCCGGCCTCGACAAGGTGCGCTTCGTGCCAGAGGAAGCGTGGCGGCTCGACAACCAACTCGATGAACAGGATTACCGGGTGCAGGATTGGCCCATCGGCCGAGGCTGGCTCAGCCTGGCGGCACCGACTCTCGCCGTCAACGGCTGGCTGCTCGACGGCAGCTTGAATTCTGTGCCCATCAACCCCATGTTAACTCACACCATTTTCCAAGAGTCAGCCTCATGATCGTCGACATCCATCCCCAGAATTTCCAAAGCGCCCTGATCGATGCTTCCATGAAAAAGCCGATCGTCATCTATTTCCACGCCCCCCAGATGCCGGAGTGTCAAGCCATGACCCCGCAGGTGGAAGCGTTGGTCGGTCCGGCCAATCCCCAGGTGACCCTGGCCAAAGTGGACATGAACGATCCGCAGTTGCAGCCGCTGGCTGGCCAGCTCGGCCTGCGCGCCCTGCCGGCGCTGGTACTGTTCCACCAGGGCCGCCCTGACGAGCAGGCCATTCTGGAAGGCCCGCAGGACGAAGCCACCCTGCGCCACTACTTTGCCGCCTTCGCCCCCAAGGAGGAGGAGTTGCTGTTCGAACAGGGGCAACAGGCACTGGCGGAGGGTCAGGCGGACCTTGCCTATGCCCATCTCGGCAAGGCCCATCAGCTGGCACCGGAGCGCCACGACATCAGCCTGTGGCTCATTCAGGCGGCGCTCGATCTCAATCTGCTGGACGAAGCGCAGGAGCGACTGGGCAAGATCCCGATGATCGCCCAGGACGATCACTACCAGACCCTGACATCCCGGCTGGCACTGGCCCAGCAGGCCGCCGACAGCCCGGAGCTGCGGGCGCTGGAAGCCCGTCACCAGCAGGAGCCGGACAACTTTGCCCTGGCCCAGGAGCTGGCGGTGCAATACAGCCAGGCCGGCCGGCAGGAAGAGGCGCTGACGCTGCTGTTTGCCATCCTCAAGCGGGATCTCGCCTTCGGTGATGCCAAGAAGACCTATCTCGACATCCTGACCACCATGGGCAGCAACCCGGCGGCGCAGAGCTACCGTCGCAAGCTCTACAGCCTGCTCTACTGATCGATGCGGAAATGAAAAACGGGGTGATGCCGAGTGTTCGGCATTGCCTTGTCAGGCGGGTATCAGCGGGGAAAACGCGGGAATTTGACGAATTTCAGGCAAAAAAAAATGGCGCATAACTGCGCCATTTTTTTCGCATGGATTACTTCTTGTAGGAAGTAGCCATGTTGTCGATGCGCTGGTTAGCACGCATAGCTTCTTGCTTGGCTTCTGCAACATCAGCAGCGATCTTGGATTGATCAGCACGAACAGCGCTAACATCTTGAGCCAGTTGGTCAACTTTGTTAGACAGATTCTGAACGGAAGTTTCCAGTTCGCTGGTGTTTGCACAACCGCCCAGCAGAGCGGACAGACCAACAACACCTACCAACAACATTTTTTTCATTTTAAAAGCTCCCTTTAACTCGCCAGACGTTTAGCAAGCGGCGTGATTATGGCACAAAAAAATCATAGTTTGGATAGGCCCCATCACAGATAAATGCATTAAAACCCTCATTTTTTTTTAAACGTACACTTTTTGTGCAAAGTTAAGCCAAAAATGAGGGTCTCTGGATGAGGTTCGCACAAAGCGTAACCAAATTTTGGGCTTATTACAATTTCGTATGAGGCTCAGGCTGAACGTTCTGACAGCAATTGACGATATTGCACCAGATCCTCGATGGTCAGCACCGGCATCTGATGCTGGCGACCGAATGCCACCAGATCCGGCAGCCGCGCCATGGAACCATCTTCCTTGGTCAGTTCGCACAACACCCCGAACGGTTTGAGTCCGGCCAGCTGCATCAGATCGACCGTGGCTTCGGTGTGGCCGCGACGGGTCAACACCCCGCCGGTGCGGGCCCGCAGCGGGAAGACGTGGCCCGGGCGGTGCAGGTCTGACGGTCTGGCGCCGTCGGCGATGGCGGCCCGGATGGTGGTGATGCGATCGGCCGCCGACACGCCGGTGGTCACCCCCTGCGCCGCTTCGATGGTCACGGTGAAGGCGGTCTGATAATGGCTGGAGTTGGCCTCCACCATCATCGGCAGTTCGAGCTGGCGTACCCGTTCGTCGGTCAGGCAGAGGCAGACGATGCCGGAACACTCGCGGATCATCATCGCCATCTGTTCGTTGGTCATGGATTCGGCGGCGAAGATGAGATCCCCTTCGTTCTCCCGATCTTCATCGTCGGCCACCAGCACGCCGCGGCCGGCACGCAGAGCCGCCAGCGCCGCTTCGACACGGGCAATGGGATCACCAAATTCACTGAGAAGAGACTGATTCATGGTAAGACTCCTAAACAAGACAAGGACCAGAATCAGGGCATGGAAAGGCAGACAGAGATAGGTATGCAGCGGCCGGCCCATGGGGCTTGCCTGCAATATCTGTCTTATCCTCTTTCATCCGGACTATGACCGTCGGCTCCGGCATCTCACCGGATCTGCTGACCCCGTCCCGGTGCAATACCGGGTCGGGCGCTCGCGGGCTCCCCGAGTCACATCGGGATACCGCCGGTGGGGAATTTCACCCCGCCCTGAGAATAAGCGCAGACAGCGTAAAGAAAAAAAACGCCGGATACCAGCCCAAAACCCATCAAAGATGAATAGCGTACCGCTTGTGGCCGCATTGCATCAGGGCGCACGGCGCACTGTCTTTTCTGATTTTGTTTGTGGCATAGTGCCTGAAAAAACGCGCAGCCTGCGCAGACTCAGGCGCCAACAACACAAACGGAATCATGACAGAGATGGAAAAGAAAATACTGCTGACGGACTGCCCGGACGCCAAGGGCCTCATCGCCAAGATCACCAACATCTGCTATAAGCACCAGCTCAACATCAACAAGAACGACGAGTTCGTGGATCACGAGAATGGCCGCTTCTTCATGCGCACCGAGCTGGAGGGACGCTTCAACGACGAGACCCTGCTGGCCGACCTCGATGATGCCCTCCCCGCCGGTGCCCAGCGCCGCCTGGTCAAGGCCGGCAAGAAGCGCATCGTCATCCTGGTGACCAAGGAGACCCACTGCCTCGGCGACATCCTGATGAAGAACTACGCCGGTGCGCTGGACATGGACATAGTCGCGGTGATCGGCAACTACGACACCCTCGCCGAGCTGACCGGCAAGTTCGACATTCCGTTCCACACCGTCAGCCACGAGGATCTGAGCCGCACCGAGCATGAAGAGCAGGTACGCGCCATCATCGACGGCTACCAGCCCGACTACGTGGTGCTGGCCAAGTACATGCGGGTGCTGACCCCGAGTTTCGTCGAGGCCTATCCGCGCAAGATCATCAACATCCACCACTCCTTCCTGCCCGCCTTCATCGGTGCCCGCCCCTATCGCCAGGCGTTCGATCGCGGGGTCAAGCTGATCGGCGCCACCGCCCACTTCGTCACCGACGATCTGGATGAGGGCCCCATCGTCGAGCAGGACGTGATCCACGTCGATCACACCTTCAGCGCCGACGACATGGCCAAGGCCGGCCGCGACGTGGAGAAATCGGTGCTGAGCCGGGCACTGGAGCTGGTGCTGAACGAGCGGGTGTTCGTCTACGGCAACAAGACGGTGGTATTCAAGTAATCCCGGCCACTGAAAACAACAAAGGCTCCCGCGGGAGCCTTTGTTTTATGTGCACGAAAGCAACGTCAATCAGAGCGGCAGACCGTTGACGGTCATGGCGCCCTTGTCGAGCTTGAGCTCGGCCGTCAGCTGCTCCTTGTCCGCCTTGAGGTAACCCATGGCGGCGAACTGATCCAGCATGGGCGCCAGCTGCGGCACCGCCTTGCCCAGCTTGCCGCTCAGGTTCGCGTGCAGCAGGCCGGAGAGCGCGTGCATCCCCTCTTCGCTGTTGAACAGCTGCTCGAGCGAGGTGGCCGCCAGCTTGATGTCGCCCTTCATGGCCACCGGCTCGCCATTGAGATGGGAGCTCAAGTCCACCAGCTCCAGCGTGGCGCCACGCTTGAGCATCTTGTCTAGCGCCTGCTGGATCGCTTCCTCTTCCACGCCCTGGCCGCTGGAGGCCTGCAGCGCCTGATAGCCTTCCAGATCAAGCCCCTTCAGATTGAGGGCAAGCTTGCTCTGGGTCAGCGCCAGGTTGTCGGTCTCGTTCTCCAGATTGAGGGTGTCCACCTTCATCTGGTAGCTGCTGGAGAGGGTCTGGGCATCATCCCCCGCCAGCTGGGTTTCGGTGGTCAGTCCCTGCAGGGAGACCTTGACGCTGTCCGGCAGCTGTACCGACAGCGCGGAGAGGGTCATGTCGCTGCGCGGAGAGAGCCAGATCCCGCTGATCTCGGCCATGTCGGCACTGCCCTTGAGCTCGGCCAGTACCATGTCCATCTTGTTCTGCTCTTCGTGCACCGTCATGCCCTGCCAGTGGAAGGTGACGTGACCATTGCCTTCCAGATCGCCGTGATAGTCGCCCTTCATCGGCAGGAAGTTGAACTCGTCGAGCCCCTGCTTGATCTTGAACTCGTTGGCCCAGAAGCGGCTGCTGTTGCTGGCGGTCCACAGGCTGCTGACCGACTCGATGCCGAACTGCCACTGCTCCATCTTGAAGGCGTTGAACACCGGCGCCAGCGAACCCTGCTTGGTGTCGAGCAGCATGTGGCTCTTGATGTAGAGCGGCAGGATGCGGCTGTTGACGATGAACTGCGCCTCGACCGGCTCACTCCCCTCCAGCTGACCATCCAGGCTGGCCAGGGTCTGCGGGGTGACGACCACCTTCAGCACACCATCGCGGGCGAACAGGTTGCTCGAACTCGGCTGCCAACTCAGTTCGACGCCGCTCTCCTGCTTCACCTTGGCGATCTGCTCGGCCATGATGCGATCGAACGTGTTGCCCGTGTACCAGCAGGCACCCAGCCCACCCACCACCAAGGCCGCCGTGACGGCCAGCGCTACTCGCTTCTTCATCTTCTTCTGTTTCTCCAGGGAGTGATTGCCGCACTCTACGGGGCCAGCTTGGGGCTAGGCAAGCGCAATTCGGCGCCTGCCGCAATTAAGTGATGTCACAACAAGGGGCTGAACAGGTAGAACATGTTCTCCATCACCTTCTTGTACCAGGGGCGTGCCCGCCACTTGGCCAGCGACATGGGGGTCGCCTCTATCATGTAGCCCTGCACCAGCTGGGTCATCTCGGCGACGAACACCGGGTTGTCGATGAGCAGGGTCACCTCGAAGTTGAGCCAGAGGCTGCGCCGGTCCAGATTGACCGTGCCCACCAGGGCGAAGTCGTCATCCACCAGCACGCTCTTGGTGTGCAGCAGGCCGGCGTCATAGCGATAGACCTCCACCCCCGCCTCCAGCAGCTCCTCCATGAAGGCGTTGCAGGCGTAATTGGCCATCAGGGAGTCGTTGCGCGCCGGCAGCACTAGCTGCACCTGCACGCCGCGGGCCGCCGCCGAGGAGAGCGCCGCCGCCAGCGGATCGTCCGGCACGAAGTAGGGGGTAGTCAGCACCAGATGGTGGCGGGCCTGGTAGATGGCCAGCAGCAGGCTCTGCTGGATGCAGTCGCCGCCGACGAAGGGGCCGGATGGAATGAGCTGGGCCCGGTAGTTGCTCTGGGGCCAGGCCTCCGGCTCGTGCTGCAGGCTGTCGAGCAGCCGCTCGCCGGTCTCCATCTCCCAGTCCCAGACGAAGATGGACCACATCAGCGGCACCATGGGCCCCTGCACCCGGATCATGATGTCGACCCACTGGCCGACCCCGGCGTTCTGCTTGAAGAAGCGGGGATCCACCATGTTCATGGAGCCGGTATAACCGACCCGGTCGTCGATCACCACCAGCTTGCGGTGCATGCGCAGGTCCTGGCGCTGGAACGGAATGCGCCAGGCCCCGACCGGCAGCACCTCCACCAGCTTGACCCCGGCCTTGCGCAGCTTTTTCGGCCAGGACGAGCGAAAGAAGGTCTTGCTGCCCATGGAATCGAGCAGCAAGCGACAATCCACGCCGCGCGCCGCTACTTCCATTAAGGCTTCACACACCTCGTCGGTGTCGCCGCCCGGGTGCCAGATGTAGAACTCCAGGTAGCAGGACTGGGAGGATTGGCGGATGTCGCGCACTATCTCGCGCAGGATGGCTTCCGGCTTGCTCAGCAGCGTCATCCGGTTGCCGGAGAGCATGGGCATGGCCAGCCGGCCCTGGATCAGATCGTGCAGCGGCTGGGCCTTCTCCCCCACCTCGCAGCAGTGCTGGGGGAAGAGCCGGGCCAGCTGGCGGATCCAGATGGCGTAAGGGCGGTACATGGCCTGCGCCCGCTCGGCGCGGCGCCGGCCGAGGCGGATTTCGCCAAACAGCACGTAGAAGCCGACCCCGGCAAACGGGATGGCATAGATGAGGGCGAGCCAGGCCAGCGAGACCCCGATGGGGCGCCGCTTCATCACCACCCGAAAGGAGACCCCCGCCACGATCACGGTGTGAAACAGCAGCAGCAACCAGCCGAGGAACTGGGAAAACAGCAGTTGGATGTCGTGCTCCAGACCGTTGATCACGAGAACTCCTTTTACAGACGAGTGAAATGCGGTGGGCAGATCCCGCGAAGCCAGGATGGTATGCTGTAAAACACACCCATTCTATCAGGTCGTTAGCATGATCCTGCAATCTATGCTGCTCAGTCTGGCCATGCTAGGTCAAGGCTCATATGACATCAATGAGCAACAGATAAACCAGTACCTGCAATCCCAGGTGCAAGTGAACAAACAGCTGGAGCTGCCCGGCATCATCAAGGCCCATGTGCAGCTCGAACAGAGCGATGTCCAGATCGGGCGCCAGAGCCCGGACACCGCCCGGGTCTATGGCAAGGGCAAGCTCAAGATCGCCCTGCCGGATCAGACCGAGTACGACGCGCGGCTGAACATGACCTATGAGGCGAGACCGCGTTACGACAAGGCGCAGAGCGCGCTGTTCCTCGACAACATGAAGTTGATTGAATACAAGCTGGAGCCGGAGGCGGCGCAGCAGAAGTTCGGTTTCATGCTCGGCATGCTGCTGCAGAGCATGGAGAAGCGGCTGGAGACCCAGCCGGTCTATCGGCTCAACGACAAGGATCCGAACCAGGCCTGGCTGAAGGAGAATCTGTTGGGGCTGGAGCTGTCACCGGGCAAGATCCACCTGTTGACCAAGCCCCAGTGAGTCGTCAGTTGTAGACCGGGGCTTTGGCCTGGCGCACCAGCAGCTCGATCTGGTAACCCTGTTCGCGCTGCTGGTCATACAGCGAGAAGAGCGGCCCCTCCAGTTCATGCAGGGGCAGGTCGGCGAAGCCGGCCTTGAGGTAGAACGGCTTTTCAAACGGCAAGGCCTGACACACCACAGGTTTGTCCTGCAGATCGTTGCAGGCGTGCTGCAACAGGCGCGAGCCCAGCCCCAGCGACTGGTAGTGGGGCAGCAGACGAAAACCGCACAGGTGGTAGTAATCCTGTTCGTCGCGCAGGCGCACGGCCCCCACCAGCCAGTGGGCGTCGCGTACCACGAAGATCCGCTCGGCCAGATCCGGCACATAGTGGGAGAAAGTGGTTTCGTAGTAATCCCTGATCAGGGAAAGGTCTGCATCACAGTACTCTTCGAACGTGAGTTCCATCGCCCGCTTGCCTATCACACCCGTTCCATCCATGGCCATTCGGCCCGGTCCTCATACATTGATGTCGGTCGCAGAGATCCGACCAGATTGACGATATCACGGCTTTTAATAACAAAAAAGCCAATAACCACACCGAGTTGCATAATTTTTAACATGCCGTCAGCCGGTCTGGCCAGTGGCGATCCTATCACGGCAAGCCAGTGGCAGACACTGCTTGCGCCTCTTCCCCGCCCTTTACGGCAGCCCGCCATTTCATGGCCCGCAACTCACTGATTTGGCTCTACAAACCCTTTTTGTAAACATTTGTTAACAAACAAATACCGCTCTCCCCCTGCATAAAAAGCCCCATTTGAATAACAACTTTGGCATTTACCCCTATGGTGAAGCCTTGGCATAGCCTCGCGCTGTTGTTGCCCGCGTGGGTCCATCCCCACACCGACACCTCACCACTTTGCCAAGGAGTTATCATGTCCAGACCGATCCCCTCCCTGCTGATGCTGGCCCTGCTTCCCGCCGCCGGCTGGGCCGGCGACATCCATGCCCCGCTTGCCCCTTATCACTTCACGGCGCAGCAGCTTGCCGCCAGTCAGACCCCGGCCCTCCCCCTGGATGAGGCCCACTTCGTGTTCAGCGAGGCAGCCATGGCCTTCGATCTGCACGACTTTTTGCTGCAACAGGCGCCCCACCTGTTGCCCAAGGAGGAGGTGATCCTGCACTGGAGCGGCATCACCAGCCTCAACCCCCAGCTGCTGCTGGCCCTGATGGAAGCGAGCAGCCAGCTCATCTCGGCCCCCTCCGAGCAGGCCATAGCTGCGCCGTTCGCCAAGCTGGTCAAGGCCAGGGGCTTTGACAACCAGCTGGAGCTGATGGCGCGCCAGCTCTCCGAGCGCTTCTATCAGGCTCGCGCCCAGCAAAGGCTTATGCAACGCAGCGCCCCCGCCCTGGCGCCGCAGGCCGCGCACCAGGCTGCCCTCGCCAGTCTGCTGAGCACGTCGGTGCAGCGCCAGCTCGGTGAGCAGTGGCGGACCCTGTTCGGCCAGGACGCCATGACCTCCCCCAGGGGCGGCGCGGCCGCCACCGCCGCACCGCTGGCCGGCGGTCAGTTCCAGCTGCCCTGGCGCCAGGGCTACAGCTGGAAGGCCAATGGCGCCCACTCCCATACCGGCTCCGGCTACCCCTACTCCTCCATCGATGTCTCTTACGACTGGCCGGGCTGGGGCGGCGCCACCTACACGGTCACCGCCGCCAACAGCGGCACCGTCACCGTCTTCTCCCGCTGCCAGGTGCGAGTCACCGCCCCCAACGGCTGGGCCACCAACTACTACCACATGAGCGGGATCTCGGTGCGCAGCGGCGACTACGTGGCCGCCGACACCCCCATCGGCACCTATGCCGGCAACCGCAACGAGGCGCTGTGCGAGGGCGGCTCCTCCACCGGCCCGCACCTGCACTTCTCCCTGCTCTACAACGGGGTGTTCCAGTCCCTGCAGGGGCAGCGGCTGAGCAGCTATGCCGTCAACGTCGGCGCCAGCAACTACGACGACAACTGCAACCGCTTCTGGCTCTACAACCAGCGCAATGGCCAGCGCTACTGCGCCTGGCAGCCGCTCTACAACAACGGGATTGACTGAGCCGAAAAGAGTCCGGTGAAGTGATTGAAAAGTCAGTAATGGCGCGGCCTGCGCGGTTTTTTGCAAGCCGTCACAGATCCGCACAGTCCGCTTTGAAAGTGCTCACAAAATCGCCGCCCGGTGATTGCTGGCAAGACAGGCCGGTGTGAGGCTCTGGGTGCCCATCTGGGCACCCAAAACAAGGACTGACAATAATGAAACACACAGCGGGAATCTGGGCGATCGCAGGCATGCTGATCGCGCCTTTGGCACATGCGGACGTCATACTGCACGCTTTCAACTGGAAATACAGTGAAGTCACCGCCAAGGCCGATCTCATCAAGGCCGCCGGCTACAAACAGGTACTCATCTCGCCGCCCCTCAAGTCATCGGGCAACGAGTGGTGGGCACGCTACCAACCCCAGGATCTGCGCCTCATCGACACACCGCTTGGCAACAAGCAGGATCTCGAGCAGCTGATCGCCGCCATGCAGGCACGGGGCATCGCCGTCTATGCGGACGTGGTGCTCAACCACATGGCCAACGAGAGCTGGAAGCGCAGCGATCTCAACTACCCCGGCAGCGAGCTGCTGCAAAGCTATGCCGCCAACCCCGGCTACTTCGAGCGGCAGAAGCTGTTTGGCGATCTGGGCCAGAACTTGCTCGCCGGTCAGGACTTCCACCCGGAAGGGTGCATCAGCGACTGGAACGATCCGGGCAACGTGCAGTACTGGCGGCTGTGCGGCGGCGCGGGCGACAAGGGGCTGCCGGATCTTGACCCCAACAACTGGGTGGTGAGCCAGCAGCAGGCCTACCTCAAGGCGCTCAAGGGGATGGGGATCAAGGGCTTTCGGGTCGATGCGGTCAAGCACATGAGCGATTACCAGATCAACGCCGTGTTCACCCCCGAGATAAAGCAGGGGATGCACGTGTTCGGCGAGGTGATCACCACCGGCGGCGCCGGCAGCAACGATTACGAGCGCTTCCTCAAGCCCTATCTCGACAGCAGCGGTCAGGGCGCCTATGACTTCCCGCTGTTTGCCTCCCTGCGCGGGGCGCTTGGCTATGGCGGCAGCATGAATCAGCTGGCGGATCCGGGGGCCTACGGCCAGGCGTTGCCGGGCAGCCGGGCGGTCACCTTCGCCATCACCCACGACATCCCCACCAACGACGGCTTTCGCTACCAGATCCTGAACCCGACCGACGAGAAGCTGGCCTATGCCTACCTGCTCGGCCGCGACGGTGGCTCGCCGCTGGTCTATTCGGATCATGGCGAGACCCAGGCCAAGGACGGGCTGCGCTGGCAGGACTATTACCTGCGCAGCGACCTCAAGGGGATGATCCGCTTCCACAACGCGGTGCAGGGCCAGCCCATGCAGCTGGTCGGCAGCGGCGACTGCTTCGTGCTGTTCAAGCGCGGCAAGCAGGGGCTGGTCGGCATCAACAAGTGCGACTACGAGCAGGAGTACTGGCTCGATACCGCCAAGTTCGAGATGAACTGGTATCGCAACTACCGGGATGTGCTCGACCAAAACGCCGTGGTCAACGTGCAGAGCCAGTGGGTGCGGGTCGCCATTCCCGCCCGCAGCGCCCGCCTCTGGCTGCAGGAGTAAACCGGCAGTTGCCGCGCGAGGCCGCCAATGGGCGGCCTCTTTATTTGCTCTGCCGCCGCTATTTTCTCGGCCGAGTGCACGGGTCGGTCAGGGCGGGCTTGTTCTGCCCGCGCCGTGATGCTTTACTCAACAAGGCTAACGAGGCTGAAGGAGCAAGCCGTTGAAAGCATGGATGTTGATGGGATTGATCCCGCTGTTTTCCTCCCCCGGCTGGAGCCAGACACCCGCCCCGGCCGAGGTGGTGATCCTCACCGCCGAGCCGCCGGCGGCGCCCCCCGTCACCCTGCACACCCCGGGGGTGCTGCCGCCCCCCGAGCCGGCCAGCCCCCCGCTGCCGCCCGGCACCCGCCAGATCCAGGTCTACAAGTCGGTGCAGAAAAACGGCGTGGTGCGCTACTCCGACATGATGCCGGAGCAGGGTCACTACGAGCTGCTGCTGTTCAACGATTGCTACGCCTGCGACCCCGACTCCAAGGTCAACTGGCACACCACCGGCCTGTTTCTCTATGACTACGCCAGCACCATCCAGGCGGCGGCCAAGGCCTATCAGGTGGAGCCGGCCCTCATCCGGGCGCTGATCCACGCCGAGTCCGCCTTCAACCCCCTCGCTGTGTCCCGCAAGGGTGCCATGGGGCTGACCCAGCTGATGCCGGCCACGGCGCGGGAGCTGGGGGTGGGCAACGCCCTGCTGGCGGAGCAGAACATCTTCGGCGGGGTGAAATACCTGGCGGGGCTGCTCAAGCAGTATGGCGGCAACGTGGCGCTGGCCACCGCCGCTTACAACGCCGGCGCCGGCGCGGTGCAAAAACATGGGGGCATCCCCCCTTATGCTGAAACTCGCGCCTACGTAGAGCGGGTGCAACTGCTGCGCCAGCGCTACAAGGACATGCTGAGCGCCAAGGGGTTGTAGCCCTTCCCCTCTTGCCAACGACCAAACAACCCTGCGGGCCCTTGCGGCCCGTTTTCGTGCCAGCCAGAAACGAAAAAACACGCCCGGGGGCGTGTCGATACCACACTTTGTTGCCCTGACGGATCAGGCTTTGGTCGCGATCGCGCGATAGGCCAATGCACCCAGAATGGCACCGACGATGGGCGCAACCCAGAACAGCCACAGCTGGCCCAGTGCCCAGTCCCCTACGAAGAAGGCCACGCCCGTACTGCGCGCCGGGTTGACCGAGGTGTTGGTCACCGGAATGCTGATGAGGTGAATGAGGGTCAGGCACAGGCCGATGGCGATGGGGGCAAAGCCGGCCGGGGCCCGGCTGTCGGTGGCGCCCATGATGACGAACAGGAAGAAAGCTGTCATCACCACTTCACACACCAGCGCCGCCAGCATGCTGTAGCCGCCCGGTGAGTGCTCGCCATAGCCGTTGGAGGCAAAGCCCGCCGCCAGATCGAAACCGGCCTGACCGCTGGCAATCACGTAGAGCACCGCCGCTGCCGCAACCCCGCCCAATACCTGAGCGACCATGTAGGGCAGCACGCCGGAGGCCGGAAAGCGACCGCCAGCCCAGAGACCAATGGTCACGGCCGGGTTCAGGTGACAGCCCGAGATATGGCCGATGGCGTAAGCCATGGTCAGCACGGTCAGACCGAATGCCAGCGCCACGCCGAGCAGGCCGATGCCGACGTTCGGAAAGGCGGCGGCCAGCACGGCGCTGCCGCAGCCCCCCAGCACCAGCCAGAAGGTGCCCATGAATTCAGCTGCAAAAGGTTTCACTTCTCAACTCTCCCAATGATGGATGAAGCGGGAGCCTGCGGCTCACCGGGCCGCACCACGCGGCCGGCGCATATTATGGGAGTCCCGATCGGGCAAGCGAAGGGAAGCGATGAAGGCCTAAAAACGTAACTTGCATCACAAGCTGTTGATTAACTGAGAAGATTATCGTTAGCGCCCGAATGAGCAGCAACATGAGGCGGAAAGGCAGTGCGACAGCTTGTGACTCTGTTGGGGCTTTTGCCGACAGCCGCCGCAACCAGAGGGGCAACCAGCCGGCACATGGCCGCTTGCCTGAAATTGCCGGTATCAGACCGGCAATGTCGGCTCAGCGGTAACGACCGCGCACTGATCCCGTGCTGCGCCCGGCCATCTTGATCAGGATCTGGCGGGTATGGAAGTGGCAGAGCGCCACCCCGAGGGCATCCGCCGCATCCGCCTGGGGGGTGGCCGAGAGCTTGAGCAAATGGGTCACCATGTGCTGCACCTGCTCCTTGGCGGCGCCGCCGGTGCCCACCACCGCCTGCTTGATCTGGGTGGCCGAGTATTCGCTCACCGGCAGCAGGGCATTGACCGCCGCCACGATGGCGCTGCCACGAGCCTGACCCAGCTTCAAAGCCGAATCGGCATTTCGCGCCATAAAGACCCGCTCGATGGCGAACTCGTCCGGCTTGAACTGGGTGATGATCTCGCTCACCCCGTCATAGACCTGCTTGAGACGTGACGGCAGCTCGCCCAAATCGGTGCGGATGCAGCCCGAGCCCAGGTACTCAGCCTTGCCCGCCACGATGCGAATGACCCCGTAACCTGTGATGCGCGAACCCGGGTCTATCCCCAAAATGATGCTCATGGACGGGCCACCCTGGCCATCATGGCGGGGATCCGCTCCCGTTTGGCAAGGGCAGCCAGCCGGCCACCCCGTTTCAATAGCTGGTTCATCACACTCTGTCGCTCTGCTGGCAGTTCATGGCCGCCAAGATAGCAAACAAGCGCCCGCTTGGCTTGCGCGGCAGCGCCCCCGCCAATCAACTGCGCAGGGATGCGCCATCTCATACAGTGGTCCGGCGATTTTTTCGCCCACCACTCCGCCCATGGCCCGGGCAAACCGGCGCGGCGATCACCCTCACTCCCCTGCCAGGGTGACCAGTTGCTCTGCCAGCCGGTGGCCGTGCAGGTAGCTCTCAATCAGCGCCCCGTCGGCCCGCCCCGCCTCAATCTGCTGATACCAGTGGGCCAGCATGGCGGCAAAGCCCCGGCTCGCCAGCACCGACTGCCAATCGCCCGGCGCCAGGGTCTGCACGGTTTTATCGCGGGCCAGGGTGCCCCGGGTGCAATTCTCGATATGCAGGGAGAGGTTGTCGCCATAGGCGTCGATGCGCTCCTCGGTGAGGCCGGCGCTGCGGTTCATGCTGCCGCTCACCGCCACCTGCCCGCTCTGCCAGGCCACGCTCACCCCGGCCAGCAGCTCGGGCTGCTGGGCACAGCGCCGCAGCACCGCATGCAGATCCCCATCAGGCGCGCCGCCGTAGTAGCAGAGGCTGTCGAGCACATGGATGAAGTCGTCGAACAGAAATGCGCGCGGCGCCCCTGGCAGGGCGTGGCGGTGCTTTTGCCAGTTGAGCTCGGTAAGCGGCTGGCCGCGGGCTTCGCTCATGGCGGGCAGATAGCGGCGGTTGAAGCCGACAAACAGCGGACGGTTCTGCGCCAGTGCCAGATTGGCAAGCGCCTCTACCCCGGCAAGAGTGTCGCAGAGCGGCTTGTCGACAAAGGTGGGAATGCCGGCGCGCAGGCACTGGGCAGCCAGCTCAAGGTGCACCGCGGTGGCGGCGTGGATCATCACCGCATCCGGGCGGCTTGCCAGCAGGTCGCCCAGCTCGGTAAAGCACTCGGCGATCCGGTACTGGCGTGCCAGCTTGTCCAATACCGCCGAATTGCGGGTACAGAGCAGCGGGGTGACTCGCTCGTCACTGGCAAGCAGCGGCAGATAGGCTTTCTGGGCGATATCACCAAGACCTACGAGGGCAATGCGCATGGGGACTCCTTGTGGCGGCGGGTTATGGGCGCCGTGTTATCCGGCAACGGCTGACAGGGTAGCATCCTCACCGACCCGGACACAGCCGATGGCTGGCCCAACCGCCCCCATTGCCGGGGGAGTGTCATTTTTGGCTCCATCTGGATAATATGCCCGCTTTTGGACACAAGAAGCGCCAAGGAGTGCCATGCCAAGCTCAACCCTGCTCTCGCTGTTTCGCTACAAGGCCTGGGCCGATGGCGAACTGCTCGATGCCCTCGCCACCCTGGATGCCGCGCAAGACGGCGAGGCTCACCACACGGCCCTGCGCATCTTCAACCATATCCATGTGGTCGATGCCATCTTCAAGGCCAATCTGCTGGGGGAACGGCACGGCTTTACCGCCACCAATACCCCCGAGACACCGACCCTGGCGATGCTGCACGGCGCCATCGGCAAGCTGGATGACTGGTATCTGGATTACCTTGCCGGCCTGAGCGAGGCAGATGGCGAGGCCGTGCTCTCGTTCAACTTCGTGGATGGCGACAGGGGGCAGATGAGCCGCGCCGAGATGCTGCTGCATCTGGTGACCCACGGCGGCTATCACAGGGGGGCGATCGGGCGGATCCTGGTGCAGTGCGGCATCACGCCGCCGCGCGATACCCTGACCACCTTTTTGCATCGCAGCGAACCCGGGCGGCGGGGCTATGCCCCCTCGGCGGATAACGAGGCCCGCCCATGAAACCCGCCTGTCTGCGGCTCACACCGCTGCTGCTGATCGGGCTGCTGAGCGGCTGCGCCGCCGCCATCGATCACTACTCGGGGCGCTTTCGCAACACCCTGGCAGCGGGGCAGACCCGCACGACCATTCGCGCCGAACTGGGCGAGCCCCAGCGTTGTCAGCAGGCCGCCTTTCTGACCGAGGATAAGGTGCAGGGCTGCGATCGCTTTACCGTGCTAGGCAAGATCCACAAGCGCGCTGACGGCAATGGCCAGGCCACGGCGAGCGCCGTGACAATGGGGCTGGGGGAGCTGATCCTGATACCCATGACGGTGGCCAGCGTGGCGGCGGACTACACCGAGCAGCACACCCTCACCGTCTATTACGATCGGGACGATCACTATCTGTTTCACACCCTGCTCAATGCCAAGGGGCAGGAAGTGTGGCAGTAGGCACACCGGCCAGTGGACCTTCCTTGGCCGGCGCATCCTTCTGACGAGGGAGGCCTCATTGACAGCGCAGCACCGGTTTGTCTTCCAGCAACCAGGCTATCCAGCGCCGCCGCGAGTTCAGCACAAACCCTTCGTCTGCCGCGATCCCGCTGACGATATAGCCGTCGGCCGCCGGGTCAGCGGCCTCGCGGGAGAAGATGAAGTCGCTGCTGTTCACCCGCTCACCCTTGCTGAGCGCCACATCGAGCCGCGGCGTCATGACGACGATGGCCAGCCCCGCGGCGGAGTCGATGCCAAGGCCGCAGCTCGCCACCTTGCCGACCGCCACCGGCACCCGGATGGCGCAGTGACGCCCCTCGGCATCAGTGGTGGTATAGGTTCCCTCCCCCACCCGCCCTTGCATCCACAGCAGCTCGCCACGGATCAGGCTGTCGACCTGCAGCAGGCCCAGCGTCCCCTTGGGAAAATCGTGGGGATTGTCGACGGCAGCCACCGTCAGCGAGCAGCACAGCATAAACAACCAGAGTGCGTGTCTCATGCCGATGCCTCCTTGCCAACATGGGTTTCCCCGCTTTGCTGCGCCAGCAAATAGATAAGCAGCAAGGGCCCCACGGCCGGCACCAGAAACACCCAGCCCCACCAACCGGAGCGGCCGGTGTCGTGCAAGCGACGCACGATCAGCGCAATCAGGGGCACGCTGCTCACCAGGCCGTAGCCCAGATCCAGCCAGCCCAGATTGGCAAGCAGCACGTCCAGCCAGATGCAGATCAGGGTGACCAGCAGATGGCCCAACATGAACCACCCACATTCAGCCCGGGTGGCGCGACCCGAAAAATCCAGGGCGCGTTGCCACGCCAGCCAGTAGAAAGAGAACATGGATACCTGCCTTTTATGGTGATTGAGAGCCCTTATCATGGGGAGCAAAGCGCCCCCGGGCGTCCTCAAACCGGTTTCAGGTCGTCCTCGAACCGCGCCTGCGCCATCATGGGCTTCATTCGCCTGACCCAAGCCGTTATGCTGGCATGCCGCCGCCGGTCAACGGCCTCTCTTTGCACACGGGATACATGATGCTGGCCATACCCATACCCTTTATCGTCTCCTTGCTGCTGGCACTGCTGGCCGCCGTGCTGCTGGCGCGCCTTGGCCGGGCGGCCAGAACGACCGCCCTCTTTTTGCTGCTGTGCGCCATCACCACCGGCGTGGTGGGGCTGCGCTGGACCTTCGATCTGGCGCTGCTCACTCTCGCGCAGCCGATCCTCGCCTCGCTTATTCCGGTGGCCGCCTGGCATATCTTCAGCCGGGCCAAGGTGCCAGGGGCCCGTTTTTCCTGGCTGCACGGCATCGGTCCCGCGCTGGTTGCCCTCGGTATGCTGACCCACAACTGGTTGCCACTGCCACTGGATGGCCTGCTGACCGCCATCTATCTCTGCTACGGCATCGCGTTGGTGCGTTTTTCCGATAAGACGCAGCAGCTGCTGTATGTCTCGTTCAATGAGTGGGAGGGGGTCAGACGGGCGGAACATATCGCGGGCTGGATGCTGCTGTTTTCGGCGGCCATCGATGCCGTCGTCTCCCTCGACTTCGCCTTCAATCAAGGCCAGCTGGCGCCCTATATCCTGTCGCTGGGTCATCTGATGCTGGTGCCCATGCTGGCGGCGGCCGTGGTGGTGGTAGGGGTCAATACCCCTGACGCAGAAGAGGAGGAGATACCAGCCTCCGAACCCGAGCCTGCGGAGAAAGCGCCGCTGCTGAACGAAGATCGCGCCCGGGAGATAGTGGCTCTGCTGGATAACCTGATGAAAGATAAAACCTGCTATCTGGATCCTGAGCTGACCCTGGCCCGTCTCTCACGCAAACTGGGCATTCCCGCCAAGCAGATCTCCAGTGCCGTCAATCTGGTGCACCAGCAGAGCATCCCCAGGGTCATCAACGAATATCGAATTGCCCATGCCAGACAGGCTCTGCTGAACACGGATGAAAGCATCACCCAGATCTTGATGAACGCCGGTTTTCAGACCAAATCCAATTTCAATCGCGAGTTTCAGCGCATCACCGGCCTGACTCCCAGCCAGTTCAGAGCAACGCGCGACCTGTCGGCTGCCTCCTGAATCAATCGCCGGCTCTCGTTTGCTCCCGGCGATCCAGCCACTTGCCCACTCTGGCCCCCAGCTCGGAGCAGACCAGCGCCGTCACGGCGGCCCAGAGCATCTGGTTGCCATCAAAGCCCGCCTGCTTTTCAAAGAAAAAAGGCACCAGCAGATTGAAACCGATGATCCCGAGCAGCAGCCCAAGGCCGCTGCCCACCTTCTCCCTGCGGGATCGCGTTTTTATTGCCATCTGATTGCTCCTGTTGGAGTGAGATAAGGGGGCACGGATCGCCCCTGCCGACATCCCCGGCAAGATAACAAAGCCTTTCCTGATGAGGACAGCCATCATTTGAGCTTGGGTACCCACTTCTTATCACCACCGAGCCATGGCCAATAGGCAGGGCCTGACGCTGTTTGGGAAGATGTGAAGGATACAGAGCAAGAGAGTTTGATGCCGGTCAAAAAACGAAACTTTTCTGATTATTAAGTCAATTTGATACTCACATCAGCAGTTTCGTTTGGCTTACCATGACCATTCAGAACCTGTTGAGCTGCGATGGGTTGCTGCAAGGGCAGGTCAATGGAGCATATTGGAAACTGTAATCCAAGGGCGGTAGCGTCGGATTCAGCAGCATTACGCCTAACTCAAAAAGCTGGGTGCCCCAGGTTTTTTACGCAAACCAAGGCGGGAAATCAAAAGGTAGGTATTCCAAAATTATATATTACTATAGGGATATATATGCTAACCGAATTCACAATATCTAACTACAAACAATTTTCAAATTTAAAAATAAAAAATCTCGAGAACATAAATATTATTGGTGGAAAAAATAACACAGGTAAAAGTTCAATATTAGAAGCCATTTTTACTTTATATGACAGAGGAAGTCCAGAACTAACAATAAAACAATATGCATGGAGAGGAATTGGAAATATCCTGCTAGATAAGGATAGTGTTTGGGCACCAATTTTTCATAATTACGACCTCAGCAATCAAATTGATCTAGTCGCTAGAAGTGAAGATGAAAAACTTAGTAAAGCTACAATAAAATATGGCAAGCTAGATGTGAGAAATAATGCAACATACTCACCAAATAATGAAAGTATGATAATAAACCAAACTCTGGCATTTAACCAAGAAGGTTTATCAATATCGTACGTTGAAGGAGGAAAAAGCGCTGGTAAGGTACAAATAACATCAAATGGACAACAAATGACATCGCACTTTGAGATGTTAACTGGAGCTCCTTTATCTGTTGTCTATCTGTCATCATCTTTGAAGGGAAATGCTCAATTAAACGCAGAGTATTTTACCCAGCTTGATAAAAAAGGCTTGATACCTAATATAGTTAACTCATTAAAAGTCATAGAGCCAAAACTTAAAAATATCTCTCTAGGTGTTAGTGGTGGGCAGGTGTCAATATATGGAGATGTTGGGTTAAAAACAAAAATACCTATCGGCTTTCTAGGTGAGGGAATAGAAAAACTTCTTGGTATCCTTCTCGCAATTGAAGCTAATAAAGGAAATATTATATTAATCGATGAGATAGAAAATGGTTTACATTATAGTGCACTCCCTCAAATCTGGGGAATTATAAACAAAGCTGCAAGAGAAAATAAAATCCAGTTGTTTATCACCACGCATTCCTACGAGGCTCTCGTTGCTTTGTGTCAAAGCGCTTTGCAAGATAAATATTCAGACATATCTTATTATCGATTAGATAAAGAGACAGAAAACATAAAAATAAATCACTATAATTTTGATACACTCAAAACTGCAATTGAAAGTAACTGGGAGGTAAGATAATCATGCCTCTTATTTTAAATTCAGAGCAAACCAGTCAATCAAATCAGTCTTCCATATCAATTCATGATGCAATATCTGAGAAAAACTTAATTTTCGTTGAAGGCTCAGACGATGAACATTTCATTAAAGCAATACTAAAAGAAATTAATCTTGAAACAAGCGTTCAGATAATAAGGGCTGGTGGTATAACATCATTCCCATCAAAATTCCAAGCAAAAATAAAAGAAAGTATGTTTGGCCAGGTACAACGTTTTGCTATTATTGTAGATGCCGATGACTCTAAAGAAAAAGCATTCCAGCTAATAAAGAAAACCCTTGCGAGAAATAATTTCTCAACGCCAAATAAGCATGGCGATATTATCGTTTGCAATAAAGGAAACGTTCACATAGGTGTGTTTATAATTTCAAAGCCAGGTGAAGACACTGGAATGCTTGAAGATTTATTTATCGACACGCAAAAAAGCACACCTATATTAGAGCATGTAGATGAATATTTTTCTAAATTAGCAGAAAATCTTGAAAAACACACGCCTCAACAGGGTATAGCTAGGCCTAAACCTCAAGATTTTAAATATCCAAACAATGAAGCTAAAGCGAAAGCTAGAGCCATACTAGCTAGTTTTTATGATGATATATCCACTGTAGGTTATGCTGCACAACATGGATATGTAGATATGAATAGCACCTCATTGGATGATTTAAAGTCATTTCTCAATAAAATATTTACATGTTAATAAATTGATTCTTTTCAAATAGGAAGACTTTCCTGAAAAATTCTAATGTTCAGATAAAAAGGCGACCATTCGGTCGCCTTTTTATTTCTATCGCTTTCCAGTCAGAAAACTCACCGTGCCGGGCGCTTGGCACCATTGCCTTTGGCCGCAGGCTTGCCGCCCTGAGTAGCGGATTTGGCGCCCGGCTTGGCAGAGCCGGCGCGGGTCGGGGCCTTGCCCTTGTGAGCAGGTTTACCGGCCGGTTTACCTTGAGCTGCGCCCTGACCTGTACCTTGCGAACTGGGCTTGCCGTTGCCCGAGCCTTTCTGGAGTAGAGAGCCCACCGGTTTGCCATTGCCCGCCTTGCCGCCATTTCTGCTGGCCGCCGGGGCATTGGCTGCACCAGCCTCGCTGCGGGCGCCCTTGTTGCCCACCCCGTTGCTGCGCTGGTGAGTGATGGCACTGTGGCGGGTCAAGGCAGGTTTGAGGCCCTTGCTGCGGCTGCGCTCGGCCTTGGCTTCGCCACGGCCTTCCGGCGGTACCAGGCAGTCGGGGCCGTTGCCGATCAGGTGGCCCTTGCCCATCTCCAGCAGGGCTTCGCGGATCATCGGCCAGCCGGCCGGATCGTGGTAGCGCAGCAGCGCCTTGTGCAGGCGACGGCGACGCTCCCCTTTCACCACGAACACGTCCCCGCCCTGGCGACTCACCTTGTTGAGCGGGTTTTTCTCGGTGTAATACATGGTGGTGGCGTTGGCGAGCGGCGACGGGTAGAAGTTCTGCACCTGATCGAGCTTGAAGCGGTTGGACTTGATCCAGAGCGCCATGTTCACCATGTCTTCATCCGTGGTGCCCGGGTGGGCGGAGATGAAGTAGGGGATCAGGTACTGCTGCTTGCCCGCCTCTTTGGAGTACTTGTCGAACAGCTCCTTGAAGCTGTAGTAGCTGCCCATGCCCGGCTTCATCATCTTGGAGAGCGGGCCCTCCTCGGTGTGCTCCGGCGCAATCTTGAGGTAGCCGCCGACGTGGTACTTGGCCAGCTCCTTGATGTAGCGCGGATCTTCCACGGCGATGTCGTAACGCACGCCGGAGGCGATGAGGATCTTCTTGATGCCCTTGAGGTCGCGCGCCTTGCGATAGAGGTTGATGGTCGGGCTGTGGTCGGTGTCCATGTGCGGACAAATGGTCGGCCAGACGCAGGAGGCGCGCCGACAGGTCTGCTCGGCCTTGGGGCTCTTGCAGCGCAACTTGTACATGTTGGCAGTGGGGCCGCCCAGATCCGAGATGACGCCGGTAAAGCCCGGCACCTTGTCGCGGATCTCTTCAATTTCTTTCAAGATCGACTCTTCCGAGCGGCTCTGGATGATGCGCCCCTCGTGCTCGGTGATGGAGCAGAAGGAGCAGCCGCCGAAGCAGCCGCGCATGATGTTGACCGAGGTCTTGATCATGTCGTAGGCCGGGATCTTCTCGTTGCCATAGGCCGGATGCGGCACCCGCTGGTACGGCAGGCCGAACACCCCGTCCATCTCGTCGGTTTCGAGCGGGAAGGCAGGCGGGTTGACCCAGATGATGCGATCACCGTGGGCCTGGGAGAGCGCGCGGGCGCAGCCCGGGTTGGTCTCGTGGTGCAGGATGCGCGACGCGTGGGCGTAGAGCACCTTGTCTTCCTTCACCCGCTCGAACGCCGGCAGCTTGACGTAGGTTTGCTCCCACGGCTTTTGCTTGGGCGGCTGCACCAGGATGGGCTTGGCCTCCTGCGCAGCCGGCGCGGTACCTTCATCGTCCGCGCAGGGAGCCCCTTCCATATAGGGGTTGGGGATGGGATCGATGCGGCCAATCTGGTCGAGCTTGCTCGAATCCACCCCGCGCCAGCCCGGCAGCGGCTCCTTGCGGATCACGGCGGTGCCGCGAATGTCCTGCATGGTGTCGATGGTCTCGCCGCCTGCGATGCGGTGGGCTACCTCGATCAGCGGCCGCTCGGCGTTGCCGTAGATGAGGATGTCGGCCTTGGCATCGATCAGAATGGAGCGACGGATGGTCTCGGACCAGTAGTCGTAGTGGGCGATGCGGCGCAGGGATGCCTCGATGCCGCCGATGACCACCGGCACCTCTTTATAGGCCTCTTTGCAGCGCTGGGTATAGACCAAGGTGGCGCGGTCCGGCCGCTTGCCGCCCACATCCCCCGGGGTATAGGCGTCGTCGTGGCGCAGCTTCTTGTCGGCGGTGTAGCGGTTGATCATGGAGTCCATGTTGCCCGCCGTCACCCCGTAGAACAGGTTCGGCTTGCCCAGGCGCATGAAGTCATCTTTCGATGACCAGTCCGGCTGGGCGATGATGCCGACCCGAAAACCCTGGGATTCGAGCATGCGGCCAATGACCGCCATGCCGAAGCTCGGGTGATCCACATAGGCGTCGCCTGTCACCAGCACGATGTCGCAGCTGTCCCAGCCAAGCTTGTCCATCTCCGCGCGGGACATGGGCAGGAAGGGCGCCGTGCCGTAGCACTCGGCCCAGTAACGGGGATAGGAGAAGAGGTTGGTAACCGGCTGCATTTTGACCACCTGGAACAATTCGGGTCGCGCATTATACCGGCAGAGCAAGGCGGGGGCGACGGCTTTTTGCCCCTACGATAGATACGGAAAAGGCGAGCCAGCGGGGCTCGCCTGAAAAGTGCGGGTTGATTATCGGCTCAGGCCAGGACGCGGGCCAGCACGATGCGGTTGTAGTGGCGCTGCAGCAACTGATAGCCACCCAGCAGGCACCAGACCAGGGCGGGCGCCAGGAACACCGGGTGGGTGGCCAGGCGCAGCATCAGCAGGCCCAGCAGGATCAGCGCGAACGGCCGGCTCTCGTAGAGCCACAGCGGCCAGCCCTGCTTTCGCTGCTGCTGCTTGTCGGGCCGGCGATAGGCGCCGCGTCGAAACCAGGCCAGCGAACCGGCCAGATAGAATGCCAACCCGGCCAGCAACAGCCCCGGCTGATCGGCAATCCCCAACAACAGCAAACCGCTGCCCATATAGGCAAAGGGCAGCGGTTCATAAATGGCTGATGGCAACATAGCTCACCTCAACATTAAACTGGCTATATATTAACCCGCTTACCCGAGGATGCCATCAGCTTGCAGTGCTTTTCACCTATATGGGTGTAGGCATCAGGCCGCCGGTTTGTCCTGCTGCGAGTCGGCCTCGCTGGCCGCCAGCGCCTCGTCCACCAGTTGATCCCGCGCCCCGGTCATGCCGGCCCGCTTGGCCAGCAGATGGTAGATGGCGGGCACCAGCAGCAGGGTCACCAGGGTTGCCAGAGAGAGGCCGAAGAAGACCACTGTCCCCACCGACATCCGGCTCTCATAGCCCGCCCCCATGGAGAGCATCAGCGGCACGGCCCCTATGATGGCAGTGAGCGAGGTCATCAGGATCGGGCGCAAGCGGCGCACCGAGCCTGCGATGATCGCCTCGTCGAACCCCTCGCCGCGCTGGCGCAACTGGTTGATGAACTCGACGATCAGGATGCCGTTCTTGGTCACCATGCCGATTAGCATGATCATGCCGATCTGGCTGTAGATGCTCATCTCCTGCCCCGTCAGCCAGAGGCCAAGCAGGCCGCCGAAGATGCCGAGCGGCACCGTCACCATCACCACCGCCGGGGTCAGCATGCTCTCGAACTGGGCCACCAGCACCAGATAGACCACCAGCAGGGCCAGACCGAACACCATCACCATCTCGCCCTGGTTGTCGCGATAGTCCTTGGACTCGCCGGCATAATCCACCGTCATGCCGCTTGGCAGGTTGGCACTGGCCCAGCCGTCCAGGTAATCCAGCGCCTCACCCAGGGTATGGCCCGGCGCCAGATCCGCAGTCAGGGTCACCGCCTTCTGACGCTGGTAGTGGTTGAGGCGCTGCGGGCTCGCCACCTGCTTGACGGTGGCCAGGGTCGAGAGGGTCACCATCTCGCCGTTGGCCGCCTTGAGGTAGATGCGGCTCAAGTCGGAGACGCCGTTGAAGTCGCGCTGGTTGGCGCGCAGGTAGACGTCGTACTCCTCCCCTCTGTCTACATAGGTGGTCTGGCTGATGCCGCCGAGTAGGGCCTGCAGGGAGCTCGCGACGGTGGAGACCGGGATGCCAAGCTGGTTGGCCCGATCCCGCTCTATGGTCACCTGCAGCTCCGGGGTCTTCTCGGCATAGTCGAGATCCGGCGTCTCCATCAGGCCGCTCTGGGCTGCCGCCTCTTTCAGGGCCAGCCCCTGCTGATAAAGCTCGGCGTAATCGGAGCCCTGCAGCACGAACTGCACCGACGCGGTGGAGCCGCCGCGAAAGCCCGGCTGGAAGGTGCGGATCATCACGTCCGGAATGCCGGCCAGCCGCCCGCTCAGGGACTTGGCAAATTCGGTGGCGGTTTCATCCCGCTCGGCCCAGTCGGTGAGCTGGATGATGGCCATGCCGGTCTGATCGCCGCCGCGGCCAAAGGCCGGGGTGCTGAAGCTCATGGCCTGCACCACCCCCTTGCCGAGCAGCGGCATGATGGCCGCCTCCACCTGCTGCATGTTGCGCTTCATCCGCTCGATGCTGGTGCCCTCGGCCCCCTTGACGAACACGTAGAGCACGCCCCGATCCTCGGTCGGGGTCAGGCTGGTGGGCAGCTGGGCAAACAGGGCGCCGATGCCGCCCAGGCAGAGCACCAACACCAGCGGGGTCCAGCGCGAGTGGCGCAGCATCCAGCCGAGCAAATTGCGATAGTGCTTCTCCACCCAGCCGAGGCCACGATCGAGCGCCGCCGTCAGCCGGTTGGGCCGATCCACCGAGCGCATCAGCCAGGAGCCCATGGCCGGAGTCAGGGTGAGCGCAATCAGCGACGAGAAGAGCACCGCCAGCGACAGCAGGATGGCGAACTCGGTAAAGAGCCGGCCCACCATGCCATCCATGAAGGCGATGGGCACGAACACCATCACCAGCACGGCGGTAGTGGCGATCACCGCAAAGCCCACCTCGCGGGTGCCGTGCCAGGCGGCCAGCAGAGGCGGCTCACCGCGCTGCAGATGGTGGTGAATGTTCTCCACCACCACGATGGCGTCATCCACCACCAGGCCGATGGCGAGAATGAGCGCCAGCAAGGTGATGAGGTTGATGGAAAAACCGAGATACCAGGCCCCGATAAAGGCCGAGATGAGAGAGACCGGCACCGTGATGGCCGGAATGAGGGTGGTGCGCCCCTGCCCCAGAAACAGGTAGAGCACGGCCACCACCAGTACGGCGCAGATGGCGAGCGTTTCGTACACCTCGTCGATGGCCTGCTTGATGAAGATGGTGGAGTCGTAGTCGACCTCCAGCGTTGCCCCCTCCGGCAGGAAGCGCTGCATCTCGGCCATCTTCTTCTCGACCCCCTGCGCCACCGCCAGCGGGTTGGCGGTGGACTGGGCAACGATGCCTATCCCCAAGCTCTCGCGGCCGTTGCGCTGGTAGGCGCTGTCTTCGTTCTTGGCCCCCACCTCCACATCGGCGATGTCAGCCAGATAGATGCTCTGGCCGTTGGCGGCGGTGCGCACCTGCAGCGCCTGGAAATCGGCGGCAGTGTGATAGAGGCGGGCGATCTGCACCGCCATGGTCATGCTGTTGTTGCGGATCTCGCCGCCCGGCAGCTCGATGTTCTCGCGCTTGAGGGCATCCTGCACATCCGCCACCGTGACGCCGCGCGCCGCCATGTCGGCTGGGCGCAGCCGCACATACATCACCTGGGTCAGATCGCCGGAGAGCGACACCTCGCTCACCCCGTCCACCAGGCTCAAGGGATCCACCAGCACCCGGTTGGCGTAGTCGGTCATGGCGGTGCGGTCCATCTGGGTGCTGCTGAAGTTGAGCCAGACCGCCACGTCGCCGTTGCCGTTGTCCTTGGTGACCAGGGGTTCATCCACCTCGTCCGGCAGCTTGGGACGGGCGCGGGAGATGGCGTCGCGCACATCGGAGATCCCCTCCACCATGTTCCAGCCGAGCTTGAACTCCACCGTGATGACCGAGCGCCCCTTGCGGGTCACCGAGTTGATGTTCTTGATGCCGCTGATGCCGGAGAGCTGATCCTCGATGGGCTTGGTGACCTGACTCTCCATGACGGCGGGGGCGGCCCCCTCGTACATGGTGGTGATGGAGACGGACGGCGTCTGCACGTCCGGCATCTCCCGCACCGTCAGCTTGGAAAACGCCACCAGACCGAACACGGTGAGCAGCGCGCTCAGCACCACCGCCACCAGCGGGCGGCGGACAGAGATATCGGAGAGCCACATCAGCCTTTGACCTCCGCCAGATCGTGCACGCTGACGCCGTCCCGCAGGTTGACCAGCCCCTCGACCACGATGCGATCGCCCACCTTGAGCCCTTCGGTCACCCACACCTCTTCGCCATGGGTGTCCCCCAGCACCACCGGCACCCGCTTGACCTTGCCATTGGGTTCGAGACGATAGACGAAGCGCTGCTCGCCGGCATACTCCACCGACTGGGCGGGGATCAGGGTCATCTTCTGTGGTGGCAGGGAGAGCTCGACGTTGAGCAGCATGCCGGGGCGCAGCTGACCGTCAGGATTGGGAATGATCACCCGCGCCTTGATGTTCTGGGTATCGTTGGAAACGCGGCTGTCCAGCGTCTCCAGCACGCCGCGAAATGATTGATCCGGCCAGGCCGAACTGGTCGCCGTCACCGCCATGCCGGGGCGCAGCAGCGAGAGGTAGCGCTCAGGCACCGCCAGATCGAGCCGCAGCTTGGCCAGCTCGTCCAGGTGGAGCAAGGTATCGCCGCTGTTGACCAGGGCCCCTTCACTCAGATCGATGAGGCTGACCGAGCCGTCGAACGGCGCCAGCAGGGTGCGCAGGGAGAGTTCGTACTTGGCGGCATCGGCGCGGGCCTGAGCCTGGGCGACCGTGGCCTCCTGCCCCTCCAGCTCCGAGGTGGTGATGGCGCCGCGCGCCACCAGCCGGCGCATGTCCCGCAGCTTGCGGCTCTCGTCGCGCACGCTGGCGCTCTGCTCGGCCAGCTCCGCCTGCTGCTTGCCGGCGTCGAGGGCGATCAGCACGTCCCCCTGCTTGACCTGCTGGCCGGAGCGCACCGCAATCTTGACGATGCGGCCGGTTACCTCCGGGCTTATCACCACGGAGCGGTTGGCGGCCAGCTTGCTCACCAGCTTGATGGAGGGTTCGGCCAGGCTCTGGCTGACCGTCTGCGCCCGGATGTTGACCTGACGTGGCTGGGGTTTGCCGGCAGGGGCGGAGTGGCGGTAATACCAGCCGGCGGAAATCAGCAGAGAGAGGCAGGCAAGCACCAGCCATATACGCATTTTCATCAAGCAATCCATGAAATTAAGAGAAAAGAGGGCACTTCATCAATGATGGTCACCATGTTACCCCCTGACTATGCCGTGACTATGTATAAATGTGACAAAACGTAACAGAAGCGGCGATATTTGATTGAAATAGCAGTAGCAGAAGACGGGCTTCACGATTGTGCCCTAAACTGATGCTCCGAACCTGTCCGGATCCCGCCTAACGCCTATGCCTGAACCCAGATCTCACTTTGTTACCTATCGCCTGCAATGGCTGCTCTGCGCCTTCGTCGCCCTGCTGCTGGCCATCACGCTCAAGCTGACCCTGACCCAGGTCACCGACCATTATCAGAGCGACACCCTCAGCACCGCCTCCCGTCTGAAATCCCAGTTTCAGCAGATGGAAACCTTTCTCGAGGCCATGCGCGGTCAGGCAGAAGAGCGGCTGCGCAGCAACCCGCAATCCGCCCTCACCCAGCAGCTCTACGGCGCCCTGCGAGAGAATGGTGACCAGGGCTTTGCGCTGGATCGGGTGCCCGCCAACCTGCCCAAGGGGCTGAGCGGCAACCTGACCGGGCTGGGGCCGCTGCCGGCCCCCGGCAGCCAGCGCGCCGCCAGGCTGCACCTGGCGCTGAGCCTCTCCCCCCTGCTCTCCACCGCCAGCAAGCTGCTCGGGGACAAGGTCGGCTGGCTCTACTTCACCGGGGTCGATGACTTCGTCTATCTCTACCCCTGGGTGCCCGCCAGCCAGTTTCACTTTCGGCGCAACATCTATCTCAAGTCCTACTGGCAGGATGCCCTGAAACAGAAGGAGAAGAGCCTGCACGCCACCGTCTCGCGCCCCTACGAGGACTTTGCCGGCGCGGGGCAGATGATCACCCTGTCACAGCCCATCGTGAAGGATCAGGTGCTGGTGGGCGTCATCAGCATCGACGTGCTGCTCTCCCGGCTGGAACAGCTGCTGCGCGAATCCACTCCAGGTATCGGCACCCTGTTTCTGGTCAACCAGCATCAGCAGATCCTCGCCAGCAGCAATCAGGAGGTCGACTTCGCCCCAAAGCCGTCAACGGCTCAGGATGGCTACCACTGGCAACAGGGAGCGTTTCAGTTCCAGTACGCCATTCCTGACACCGAGCTCACCCTGCTCCACCGCATCCCCCTGCCCTCCCTGCTGTGGGCCCTGCTCTGCCAGTCCGCCCCGACCCTGATCGCCCTGTTCTTCATGGCCTGGGCCGTGCTTGCCAATCTCAAGTCCCGCCGCCTGAACCGGCAGTTGGACTATCTCTCTCGCCACGATGCCCTGACCGGCGCCTTCAACCGCCACTACTTCGACGAGTTCGAGCGCCGCCATCAGCAGCGCGGGGGCAGCCTCGGGGTGATCATGTTCGACTGCGATCACTTCAAGCAGGTCAACGACCGTTTTGGTCACGAGGTGGGCGATCAGGTGCTGATCCAGCTGGTGCGCCTGTGCCAACAGCAGCTGCGCCGGGAAGACGCCCTGATCCGCTGGGGCGGCGAGGAGTTTCTGCTGCTGGCGGCCAAAGGGGGCGAACCACTCGACCAGCTGGCCGAGCAGCTGCGTCTGCGCATCGCCCGCCATCCCTGGCAGGAGCTGGCGCCGGCCCTGGCGGTGACCGTCAGCCTGGGTTACCACCACAGCACCACCGATACCCAGCTGCAGGAGGCCATTCGGCGGGCCGACGTGGCGCTCTATCAGGCCAAGGCCAACGGCCGCAATCGCAGCGAACGCTGGCAGGATGACGGCGCCGGCAACTGCGGGTAAGCTGGCTTTCTCACTCACTCCTGGAGAGACAAAGTGGCACGAAAACCCCGTGTGGGACTGGCTCTTGGCAGCGGCGCGGCCCGTGGATGGGCACACATCGGCATCATACGGGCGCTGGAGCGGCTCGGCGTCAAACCGGATCTGGTGGCGGGATGCTCCATCGGCAGCTTTGTCGGCGCCGCCTATGCCGCCGGTGAACTGGACAAGCTGGAGAGCTGGGTACGCGGCTTCAGCCGCTTGCAGGTGGTCAGCCTGCTCGACCCGGCCCTCTCCGGCGGCCTGTTTCGTGGCGAGAAGGTGTTCGGCATCGCCGCCAACCACTTAGGCGATCCCGCCATCGAAAGTCTGCCGCTCCCCTTTGCCTGCGTCGCCACCGAGCTCGACACCGGCCGCGAGATCTGGCTGCAGCAGGGGCCGCTGCGCCAGTGCGTGCGCGCCTCCTGCGGCATGCCGGGCATCCTGACCCCGACCCGGGTCGAGGATCGCTGGCTGGTGGACGGCGCCGTGGTCAACCCGGTGCCCATCTCGCTGGCCCGCGCCATGGGGGCCGAGGTGGTGATCGCCGTCAACCTCAACGCCGACATGCACCAGCCCTGGACCGACGAGCCGGATGAACCGAGCGGTGGCAACCGCTTCAGCCAGTGGTTCAACCGGGGCGACAGCCCCAACACGCCGGGCATGTGGAGCGTAATGACCGGCTCCATCAACATCATGCAGGAGCGCATCACCCGCGCCCGGATGGCCGGCGACCCGCCCGAGATCCAGCTCTGCCCGCGCCTTGGCAGCTTCTCCATCATGGATTTCCACCGCGCCAGCGACGCCATCAACGAGGGTGAGGCCTGCGTCGAGCGCAACGTGGAGCAGCTCAAGGAGGAGCTATCCCGCCTCGGTTTGATATGACGCCGGGTGCCAACCTGACGAGCCCATAAAAAAAGAGCGCCAACGGCGCTCTTTTTGCGTTCTTGCGACAGCAAGCCATCAGAACAGCCCCAGCCCCTTGAGCATGACGATCAGGATCAGCAGCGGCGACACGTAACGAATGATGAAGAACAGCGGCTTGAGGATCGCCAGCTCCAGCTCGCCGCCGTTGGTCAGCGCCTCCTTCATTCGCTCGAAGCCCCACACCCAGCCCACGAACAGGCAGAGGAAGATGCCGCCAAGAGGCATCAATACGTTGGAGGAGACGAAATCGAACAGGTCGAAGAAGGTCTTGCCGGCGATATGAACGTCCGCCAGCGAGCTGTTGGAGAGCGCGCAGGTCGACCCCACCGCCCCCAGCACCAGCAGGTTGAGCAGGGTCGCCTTGGGGCGGCTCATGCCAAATCGCTCTGACACCACCGAGACCGGCACTTCCAGAATGGAGAGCATGGCGCCGGTGGCGGCGATGGCGGAGAGCACGAAGAACAGCACCATGAACAGGTGGCCAAACGGAATGCTGGCAAAGACCGCCGGAATGGTGATGAACAGCAGGGAGGGACCGGCGGTGGGCTCAAAACCGAAGGCGAATACCGCCGGGAAGATGGCGATGCCGGCCAGCATGGAGACGAACAGGTCGGCGCACATCACCCGGAAGGTGGTCAGCGGGATGTTCTGATCATCCCGAAAGTAGCTGCCATAGGTCATCATGCAACCCATGCCGATGGAGAGCTTGAAGAAGGCCAGCCCCATGGCGGTCAGCACTACCCCGGCCGTTATCTTGGAAAAATCCGGTGAGAACAGAAAGTGCAGCCCCTGGCTCGCACCCGGCAGGGTCAGGCTGCGGATGCCGATAACGAGCAGCAGAATGAAGAGCACCGGCATCAGCTTCTTGGTCACCGCCTCGATCCCCTTGGAGACCCCCATCAGCAGGATGCCGCCCATCAGAGCCAGCACCAGCCACTGCCAGAGCAGACTCTGCAGCGGGTCGCTGATCAGCGCCCCGAAGGCCGCCCCGGTCACCTTGGGATCGGTCGACAGGATGGAGCCGTCAACGGCCTTGAAGATGTAGGCAAAGACCCAGGCTGCCACCTCGGAATAAAAAGACATGATAAGGAAGGCAGCCAGCACCCCCATGGCCGCAATCAACCACCAGGGCTGCCCCTTGGGGGCCAGCTTGCTGAGGGTGGTGACGGCATCGGACTTGCCTTTGCGCCCCAGCATGATCTCGGAGATCATCACCGGCAAACCGACCAGCAGCGTCGCGATGACATAGACCAGCAGGAAACCGGCGCCGCCGTTTTCGCCCGTCAGGTAGGGAAACTTCCAGATATTTCCCAGCCCGACGGCTGAGCCCAGGGTGGCGGCAAGGACGCCGAATTTGCTGGTAAAGCCATCTCTGGCCTTGGGGGTGATTTGACTCATGCTTGTCTCACTGTGCGCATCATGCGAGGGATACCGCTAATTTTAGCGGTCAGAATTTTCTGAGGATTAATCCGGCTTGCCAAGGTATTTTCGTGAAAAGCCTTGGTGAGAGCACAATTAGCCAAATTTAATTAATTTCATGGATTATTTGATGGATAAAAAAATGCCGCCTCGATGGCGGCATTTTTGTCAAAGCTCAATCAAATCAAGCCTTGGCAATATCGTCCGGGCCGATCTGACCGATTTCGGCGACTTTTTTGTCAGCCAGCAGCCAGAGGGTGAACTTGTGCAGTTCCGGGTGATGAGCCAGTGCCACCAGGAAGGCGCCACCAACTTCACGATAACCCAGTTCGTAGTTCTTCAGGGTGGTCGGGGGAACGCCCAGCAGATCTGCAAACTTGGGACGGCTCAGGCCGACCGCTTCACGGATCTGACGGATCTTCTTGCCAACAGTTACGATATTTGAATTCATGTGTTCCATACTCCGTACGGCGGATTGACTCCACCTTTATTTTTCGCGACGACTCGTAGTCAAGTGTATCAGTTTTGAACGGACTCGTTATGGTCGAGCCTCTATCTTTAATCAGCGTCTTTCGACGACAACCCTTGCAAACATCGGGGATGGTAATCGCTCAACCGCCTCAGGTAAACAGTCTCGAAAAGAAACCTTTATTGTTGCCACAGGAATAACTCGTATAATTCGCCGGCTATCCCTTAAGAGTAAGAACTCATGGCGCTTCCCGGCATAATCTCCTGTTTACACCCAGTCACCACCCCCGCAGAACTCGCTCGTCAACTGCAGCAAGGCCAGCAGACTCGTGCCGAGGCCTTCTGGTTGCCCGCCGCGCTGCACGATCAGGCGGCAGCAGTTTTGGCTGCGCTCGATGACAAGAGCAGCCTGTTTCTTGAGCAGCCCGCAACCGGGCTGCCATTGCGCAGTCACGACGGCGTCATGCAGGAAGATGGAACCCTGCTGCTTGGTAATGGCCAGCATCTGGCGCTGGCCAAAGAGCCGGGCGATGGCGGCCTGGTCCCCGTCAACGGGCTGGCCGAGATGGCAAACTGGCTCGAAGCAGGCCACCTGCATTTTTGCTGTTCAGCTGCAGTACAGCCTGTGGCGCGGGCCATCCTCAACATCTGGCCGCTCGACCCCTACCTGGCCCGTCATTTTTTGTGCAGTTTTACACCCTTACTGTGCGAAGCAACCGAGGCCGATTACCTGGCCGTGTTCCAGGCGAGGGAATTTCCCGCCATGGCGCAATCTGACTGGGTTCAGGCCTATATGAAACTCGAGAAGAGACTGCACCGAGCCTATTTGGATCACTAATTAATTTGGATAAACAGCCAGTTATCCACACGACACAATTTGCCATATGGATTATGTGTGAGCTTGATCATGTTTTGAAATCGGCATAGAGTGCGCCACGTCATCGGAATGACATCGGCTGTTCGTGAAGGGTTGAAGGCATTGCTTACGCTGCCACCCGCTCGCTTGTGCACCAGGAATGTGTGCCTCCCGGATGGATCCGGGATCCCTGCCAGACTCAACGCTGTTGTTCGGCAGAGCCTGCAGCTTACATAAATTAAAAAGTGCGAAGCACGTGAACAACGTGCCATCTCAACGAGGATTTTTTTATGATGAAAATGGCTCCTTCCCTGATCGCCATCGCCATGGCTGCCATGGGTGCAACTGCAGCTCACGCCGCTGACGACATCTACTTCGGTGCCGGTGTCGGTGCTGCTCACTTCAACGGTCTGAACAAGATCGAAAGCACCAACGTTGGTGAAGAAGACGCAGCTGCAGCCAACGCCTTCGTCGGTTACAACTTCACCGAAAACTTCGGTACCGAGTTCGGCTACCAGTACGCTGGTCGTGGCAACACCGACGGCAACCGTTACGAGAACCAGGGTGCCACCCTGTCCGGTATCGCTCGTCTGCCGCTGGGCGGCGACTTCTCTGCCTTCGCTGAAGGCGGCGCCTACTGGGCTCACACCGATGGTCTGGGCGTAAGTGACACCAAAGTGTCCCCGCTGGCTGGCCTGGGCGTGACCTACAAGGTTAACGACGCACTGGATCTGCAAGCTCGCTACCGCTACATGTGGGACGTGGCTGACCTGCACGCTGACAATGGTGACCGTTACAAGTCCAACCAGAGCGTTGCAACCCTGGAAGCCGTATACCACCCGTTCCGCACTTCCTACGTAGCCCCGGCTCCGGCCCCGGTTGTTGAAGAAGCGCCGGCCCCGGCTCCGCAGGTTGTCGAGAAGAACTTCGCCCTGAACTCCGACGTGCTGTTTGCCTTTGGCAAAGACAGCCTGAAGCCGGAAGGCGTTGCTGCCCTGAACGGTCTGTACCAGCAAATCGTTGAATTCCAGCCGAAAGATGGCAACGCTGTTGTCGTTGGTTACACCGACCGCATCGGTTCCGACGCTTACAACCAGAAGCTGTCCGAAGCCCGCGCTCGCACTGTTGCCAACTTCCTGGTCAGCAAAGGCATGGCCGCCAGCAAGGTTGCTGTTGAAGGTCGTGGCAAAGCCAACCCGGTTACCGGTACCA
This sequence comes from Aeromonas sp. FL131, assembly GCF_049860615.1. Lineage (NCBI taxonomy): Bacteria > Pseudomonadati > Pseudomonadota > Gammaproteobacteria > Aeromonadales > Aeromonadaceae > Aeromonas > Aeromonas sp. FL131. Next base: position 677,308 of record NZ_CP187595.1, on the reverse strand, counting down.
AGTGCAACGGCGTGAAAGCCAAAGCTCAGCTGATCTCCTGCCTGGCTCCGGACCGTCGCGTTGAAGTTCGCGTATCCGGCGTACAAGAAGTTCAGAAGTAATCTGACTCCGTTCAGATGATGCGAAAAGGGGATGCCACGGCATCCCCTTTTGTTTGTCTCCCCACCGCCAACTGACCAAAAACACAGCAAGGCGCGTCACTTTCTGTCAAATCGTTTCCCTCCGCCAGTTTTCTAGCACCCCGTGCAGAGCCGCGCCAGCGCTGGATATCTGTACAGAAACTTGATCAACGCGAGTCAAAAGAATACAGTAACTCCGCTTGTAAGGCATTGGATGAACTATTAAAAGTGCTTCCGGCCCGGTTAGTTGTCCATGGAGCCAAGGCTTCGTGAGTATCCAGGAACCATCTCTTTTTTCATTCAGGCCAACCGTGGTTCACCATGGCGGTCGCAGCTGAATTGTCACTTGTGACCGGTATAACTGAAGAGTGCGCAGTACGCCCTAGCACGGCAAACTCAACGAGGATAAAACGATGAAAATGAAAATGGCACCCGCCCTGATTGCTCTGGCCATCGCGGCCATGGGGACTTCCACCGCTCAGGCTGCCAACGACTGGTACACAGGTATCGGTGCTGGTTGGGCTTATGGCCACGACCTGAACGACTTTGGCAAAGATGCCGACAAGGATGCCACCGCGCTTTCCCTGTTTGGCGGCTACAACTTCAACGATAACTTCGGCGCCGAGCTGGGTTATCTCTACGCCGGCAAGGGTGGCGTCGATGGCGTTGACTTCAAGACCCAGGGCGCAACCCTGTCCGGTCTGGCTCGTCTGCCGCTCGGCGACATCTTCTCCGTGTTTGCAGAAGGCGGCGCCTACTTCAACCACGTCAACGGCAACGGCAGCAGCGACAACGGCACCGCGCCGCTGGCCGGTCTGGGCGTGACCGCCAAGCTCTCTGACCTGATCGATCTGCAAGCCCGTTACCGCTACATGTGGAACTTGGGTGACGAGCAGAAGACCTGGGAAACCAACATGAGCGTGGCCACCCTGGAACTGGTGATGCACCCGAACCGCTCCACTTACGTGGCACCGGTAGCGGCACCTGCTCCCGAGCCGGTTCCTGAGCCGGTCGTGGTCGACAAGAACTTCGCCCTGAGTTCAGACGTGCTGTTTGCCTTCGGCAAATCCACCCTGAAACCGGAAGGCGTTGCCGCCCTGAACACCCTGTATCAGCAGATCGTCGACGTACAGCCGAAAGATGGCAGCGCCGTGGTCGTTGGTTACACCGACCGCATCGGCTCCGATGCCTACAACCTGAAGCTGTCTGAAGCCCGTGCCCGCACCGTGGCCGACTTCCTGGTCGGCAAGGGTCTGCCTGCCGGCAAGGTAGCCATCGAAGGTCGTGGCGAAGCCAACCCGGTCACTGGCACCCAGTGCAACGGCATCAAGGCCAAGGCCCAGCTGATCGCCTGCCTGGCCCCGGATCGTCGCGTAGAAGTGCGCGTCACCGGCGTACAGCAAGTCACCCAGTAAGTCACCTTGGTGACCGAAAAGGAGGCCATCCGGCCTCCTTTTTTATTGCCTGACGCTCACCCTGAGTACCTCGGCTGACCCGCAGATCCCTGCTCATTGCCATCCTCGATACCACCTAAGTGGTTAAAAACCCTGCATCGCCTATAAATAGTGGTGGTTGTACACAACAGGGCTTGCGCCCTACTACACCAGACATCGACGAGGATACGCGATGAACATAAGAGTAAAACCTGTTTGGATTGCATTGGCACTGGCAGCCACGGGCGCACAGGCGGCGCCGGACAACGACTGGTACGCCGGGGTGGGAGGTGGCTGGGCCATCGCTCACGATCTGGGTGACTTTGGCAAGGATGCGAGCAAGGACGCCACCGCGCTCTCTCTGTTCGGCGGCTACAACTTCACCGAGAATCTGGGGGCCGAGCTCGGCTACCTGTCGACCGGTGACTGGGACGTGCAGGGCAACGATTTCAGCAGCCAGGGCGCCACCCTGTCGGTGATTGGTCGACTGCCGCTGGGGGATATCTTCTCGGTGTTCGCCGAGGGCGGCGGTTATGTCTACCACGTCAAGTCCATCAACGGCGGCGACAACAACCTGGCTCCGCTGGCCGGCCTCGGCCTCACCGCCAAGCTACACGACTGGGTCGACATCCAGGCCCGCTACCGCTACATGGTCCGGGTCGGCGACGATCCCGACAATGACAAGGTGGGCAGCGGCACCCAGCGCTGGGTCAGCGACATCAGCACCGCCACCCTGGAGCTGGTGATCCACCCCAACCGCAGCAAACCGGTCGAGCCGGCCCCCGCCCCCATGGTCGTTCCCCCGCCACCACCCGCTCCCGAGCCGGTGGATCAGACCTTCAACCTGAGTTCGGACGTGCTGTTTGCGTTCGGCAAGGCGGAGCTGAAACCGGAGGGGATGCAGGCACTGGAGTCGCTCTATCAGCAGATAGCCGACGTCAAGCCCAAGGATGGCAACGCCGTGGTGATGGGCTACACCGACCGCATCGGGTCGGATGCCAACAACCAGGCGCTGTCGGAGGCCCGCGCCAGCACGGTCGCCAACTTCCTGATCGGCAAGGGGCTGCCCGCCGACAAGGTGAGCATCCAGGGCAATGGCGAGAGCAACCCGGTCACCGGCAGCCAGTGTGATGCCATCAAGGCCAAGGCCGCCCTCATCGACTGCCTGGCACCGGATCGCCGGGTAGAAGTCAGGGTCACCGGCACTCAGGGTGCCCCCGAGGCAGCCGCCGCCCCGGCCGAGCAGTAAGCCCAGCCACCAAGAGAGCACAGTGCCAGACGTGTGAAGAGGTGCAGATAACAACAGGTGGAGAGCAAGCCCACCCACAACGCGATGCACAAAAAAGGGATGCCGAGGCATCCCTTTTGCTTTGCGCCTTCCCGCAGAAATCAGAAGGAGGTACGGCGATAGCGACGATACTCGGGGCGCCAGAAGTTGGCCTCGATGGATTGATCGATCACCTCGTCCGGGGTCTGCACCGCCTTGCCCTGCAGCATGGCGGTCTTGGCCACCATCTTGGCGATGTAGCGGGAGACCTGGTGAATGTCCGCCAGATCCGGCAGCAAGGAGCCCTCCTCCCCTTTCACCAGCGGCGAGCACTCTGCCAGCGCGCGGCTGGCCGACATCAGCATGGCATCGGTCACCCGGGTGGCACCGGCGGCGATCACGCCAAGGCCGATCCCCGGGAAGATGAAGGAGTTGTTGCACTGGGCGATGACGTAGCGCTTGCCCTTGTACTCCACCGGTGCAAACGGGCTGCCGGTGGCCACCAGCGCCTGGCCATCGGTCCAGCGGATCAGATCTGCCGGTGTCGCCTCGACTCGGGAGGTGGGGTTGGAGAGCGGGAAGATGATGGGGCGGGCACAGTGCTTGTGCATGGTCTTGACCACCTCTTCGGTGAACAGCCCCGGCTGGCCGGAGACCCCGATCAGGATGTCCGGGCGACCGTGCTCCATCACCTCCAGCAGGGAGATGTTGTCCCCCACCGGCCAGTCGGCGATGCGCTCCACCGGCTGGGAGAGGCGGCGCTGAAAGTCGAGCTGGTTGGGGATCTTGTCGGTGATGAGGCCGAATCTGTCCACCATGAAGACCCGGCTGCGAGCCTGGGCATCGGTCAGCCCCTCGGCTTTCATCTGCGCCACGATCTGTTCGGCAATGCCACAACCGGCGCTGCCCGCACCGAGGAAAGCGACCCGCTTCTCGGAGAGCTTGGCGCCGGAGGCCTTGCAGGCGGCGATGAGGCTGCCCAGGGTCACGGCGGCGGTGCCCTGAATGTCGTCGTTGAAGCAGCAGAGCTCGTTCTTGTAGCGATTGAGCAGCGGCATGGCGTTGTTCTGGGCGAAGTCCTCGAACTGCAGCAGGATATCGGGCCAGCGGCGCTTGACCGCCTGAATGAAGGCGTCGACGAACTCGGCATACTCTTCGCCCGAGATGCGCGGATTGCGCCAGCCCATGTAGAAGGGGTCATTGAGCAGCTGTTGGTTGTTGGTACCCACGTCCAGCACCACCGGCAGGCAGTAGGCCGGCGAGATGCCGCCGCAGGCGGTGTAGAGCGACAGCTTGCCGATGGGAATGCCCATGCCGCCAATGCCCTGATCGCCGAGGCCCAGGATCCGCTCACCGTCGGTGACCACGATCACCTTGACGTTCTGCTTGGTGGCGTTTTGCAGCATGTCATCGATCCTGTCCTTGTCCGGATAGGAGATGAACAGGCCACGGGCGCGACGATAGATGTTGGAGAACTCCTCGCACGCCTTGCCGACCGTCGGGGTGTAGATGACCGGCAACATCTCGGTCAGGTGGTTGGTCAGCAGCCGGTAGAACAGCGTCTCGTTGGTGTCCTGGATGTTGCGCAGGTAGATGTGCTTGTCCATGTCGTTGCCGAACGCCATGAACTGACGGTAGGCCCGCTCGGCCTGCTCTTCGATGGTCTCGATATTCTGGGGCAGCAGGCCTTCGAGGTTGAAGTTGCTGCGCTCTTCGCTGGTGAAGGCGCTGCCCTTGTTGAGCAGCGGAGTCTCCAGCAGGGCCGGACCGGCATAGGGGATGTAGAGGGGACGTTTCTGGTTATTATCTTCAAACATGGATCGGGTACCTAAACGATGACCTGGACGAAGGAGTCCGCCGATCCTATGGGCTTGCGCCATTAATTTCAAAGAGTTTGCACATCCGTTGCAAAAGGTTTGCGACCCAGGCGACGAAAGGCGCCCGGGGTCAGACCAGTGAGCCGGCGAAAGCGGTTGGCAAAGTTGGCACCGTCGCTGTAACCGACCCGGCCGGCCAGCTCGCCGAGGGGCCAGTTGGTGTAGAGCAGCAGCTGGCGCGCCTTGCTCATCCTGAGTTCGGTCACCTTCGCCATGGGCCCCATGCCGAACGCCTGCTGGCAGAGCCGATGCAGATGGGGCACCGAGCAGGCCATCTGGTCGGCCAGCAACGCCACGCTCCAGGGCTCGTCGAGGCGTGCCTCCACCCGGCGAAACAGCGCCTGCAGCCTGAGCTCAGGCGTGCCGCGCACCTCCCCCTGCAGAGTGCGCTCCAGGAGCGCCAGCAGCAGGCTCAACAACTGGGGCTGCAGCGGTGAACGAGTGCCCTCCCCCTGCATCAGGCTGAGCAGGTGATAGAGCTGCTCCCCTTCCTCCCCCTGCCAGATGCGGTGGCCGAGCCGGTGCAGGTGCTGCCAGCGCGGCACGTCATCCAGCAAGATCCAGCTGGTGCGCCACTGCGCCCCCACCAGCTTGAGACCACCGGGCACTGCCGCCGGCAGGAAGATGAGCGAACCGGCCTGGATGGGCTGCTCGCCGCCATCGGTGAGCAGGGCGCCCCCCTCATCGTGACTCACCATCAGGATGTGAAACTCCGGCCGGTTGCGACGGATCAGGTAGTGGTCGCGGATGCTCGAGAGCCCGGTCAGGAAGATGCCCGCCTCGCCGAGCAGCGGCAACCCTTCGCGCCCCAGCATCCGCTCCTCACAGGCCGGGGCAATTTCCAGACACTCGCTGACAAACGGCATAACACCTCAACAGGATAGTTTTACACAAGAAAGCCGAGAGAGGCTCACAGTGAAGCCGCCCGTTACTCCCCCTATCATACCCATGACAAACCTTGCTTTTTATCTACCCGGTTAACATAAATGAATTATTGGCAAGCGATTTTAAAACAAACCACTGATCGTGAGTTCATGACCCGATTGTGGCGGCTGGCCCTGCCGGTCTCGCTGCAATCCATGATGTTCTCCCTGCTCGGCCTCATCGACATCATGATGGTGAGCCAGCTTGGCACCACGGCTGTGGCGGCGGTCGGCTTGGGTAACCGGGTCTTCTTCTTCAATCTGCTGGTGATAGCGGGACTCTCGGGCGGGGTCTCGGTGTTGGCGGCACAATATTACGGTCGCGGCGAGATGGCCGGGGTGCGCCGCTCGCTGGCGCTGGCGCTGGTGGGGGCCCTGCTGGTGAGCCTGCCGTTTGCCCTGGTCTACGTGCTCTCACCGGGCAGCGTGCTCGGCTTTGCCAGCCAGGAGCCCGCGCTGCGCGAGCTGGCCGATCAGTTTCTGATGATCACCGGCGCCACCATCCTCTGCACCGCCGTGGTGGTGCCGCTGGAGTCGGCGCTGCGCTCGGTCGGCAATGCCGCCGCCCCCACCCGCATCGGCATCATCGCCATCATCGCCAACGTCATCCTCAATTACGCCCTCATCTTCGGCCATTTCGGCTTCGAGGCGATGGGGGTGGCCGGCTCGGCCTGGGGCACCACCCTTTCCCGGCTGCTGCAAACGACCCTGCTGCTGCTCTACGTGAGACGCTACGAGGCGCGCCTGATCCCGCGAAAAGATGACTGGCTGGCCGCCTTCAAGCGCAAGGAGGTGGTGCGCTTCACCCTGATCGCCCTGCCGCTCCTGTTCCACGACGGGCTCTGGGCCTTCGGCATGCTGCTCTACGGCTTTCTTTACGCCCACCTTGGCACCGACTCGCTGGCCATCATGACCACCCTCGGCACGCTGGAGAGCATCCTCATCTCCCTCTTCTTCGGGCTGGCGGTGGCCTGCTCCACCCTGCTCGGCCACCGGCTCGGGGCGGAAGAGTACGAGGTTGCCTGGCAGCACTCCCAGCTCTTCCTGCTGCTCGCCCCCATCGGAGCCCTGCTGGTGGGGATCGCGGTCTGGCTGCTGCAGACCCACCTGCTGCAGTGGGTCGGCAACCTGCCGGGCGAGCTGATGACGGAGGCCGGCCAGGTGCTCGCCATCATGTGTCTGGGCATGCTGCTCAAGGTGTTCAACATGGTGGGCATCATAGGGGTGCTGCGCTCGGGCGGGGATGTGAATTACAGCATCTTCATCGACATCGTCGGCATGTGGTGCATCGGCCTGCCGCTCGCCTGGGGCGCCGTCAACCTGCTCGGCTGGCCCCTCTCCTGGGTGGTGGCGGTGGTGTTGCTGGAAGAGCTCAGCAAGGTGTTGCTGGTGCAGCGCCGTATTCGCCAGCGCCGCTGGCTCAGAAATCTGGTGCTGGGATAAGGGAAGAGAGCAAAGCAGGAAAATGCGGGGTCATATCAATGACAGAAAATCCCCGTTTGCAGTATGCTGGCCCCCTCTTCAATCAGAGGCAGGGCGCACCGCGTGCAGCGACATTATGCCCCTGCCCAGTAGTCGTTTAAGGAGACGAGCATGCAACCACAAAAAGAGCTGATCACCGAGACTGCCCTGCTGGAGATAGCCAACAAGATCATCAAGGAACACGAAGACTTCATCCACGGCATGCGTGCCGATTCGGTGGAGCAGAAGGGGGAGATCCTGGTGTTCAAGGGGGAGTTCTTCCTGGCCGAAGATGGCACCCCGACCGGCAAGACCATGGCGGTGTTCAACATGTTCAAGCTGCTGGCCCAGCAGCTCTCCGGCAAGTACCAACTGGGCTGAGCCCGCTCAACCCCGCTCAAGCAAGATGCCGCCCTCAGGCGGCATCTGTCTGTATGACGGCAGGCAGAGCCTGCTTGCCACCCAGCTCCCCCACCACGCAGTTGCGCCCGGCCATCTTGGCCATGTAGAGGCACTCGTCGGCCCGGTTGAGCAGATCCTCCACCCCCTCGCCGCGCAGGGCCAGGGTCAGGCCGATACTCACCGTCACCTCCAGCAGTTCGTCGGAGGTGGGGCTCTTCACCAGCCGCGCTTCCACCGCCACCCGCAGCCGTTCGGCCACCCGCTTGGCCTGGGCCAGCTCGGCGCAGTTGGGCAGCAGGATGGCAAACTCCTCGCCGCCGTAGCGGCCCAGCACCATGCCGGGCTCCAGCTGCTCCGCCAGGGTCGCCGCTACCTCCTTGAGCACCGCATCCCCCGCCAGATGGCCGAAGGTGTCGTTAATGCGCTTGAAGCGGTCCAGATCCAGCAGCAGCACCGCGAACGGCGCCTGCTTGCGGATCATGCTCATCCTCGCCTTCTCCAGCTGTTTCATCAGCAGGCGGCGGTTCATCATGCCGGTCAGCTCGTCGGTGGTGGACTCCCGGTAGAGCTGCAGCAGCATGTTGAGCTGGCCGCACTGCACCCAGCTGCTGGCCAGGGCAAACAGCCCCAGCAGCCAGATCTGGTTGAGGGTCTGCACGCTCCAGAGCGGCTGCCCCACCAGCAGCCAGTTGCCGGCCAGCATGGTGACCAGAATGCCCCCCGCCAGCTGCAGGCCGAGGGAGAGCGGAATGGGGAAGATGGCGAACAGGCTGATGAGCAAGTAGGGGAACGCCATGTAGCCCGCCTGCAGCTCCTGATCCGCGCCGAAGCTGTGCAGGCAGATGAGGGAGAAGAGCATCATCACCGCCATCAGGTAGCCGAGCGCCAGCTTCATGCGTTCGCGTCTGAAATGGATGAGGTAGGAGAAGGGGATGAGCGGGGAGAGGGCGAGCAGACAGAAGATCCGGGCCTGAAGCAGTTCATCGAACTGGGCGGAGGGCAAGGTCAGCCAGTCCACCACCGCCCAGGCGGGCAGGCCCACCATCAACAGACAGGTGAGCAGCCGAAGACGCACCGTCATAAAGCCCATGCGGGTCAGGGTAAAATCTTCGGAGTGGGCACGGGCACTCCAGAACTCCGACAGCTTCAGCATCCAGAGCCTCCAAATCGCAACAGAGGGCTCATTCTACGCCGTGCGGCGGCAAAATCCTATGCAACCGGTCCCATTTCCGAGCGAGCGCCGCCACACAAACCGGCGGATCATAATCGCCACGCGCAAACGTTTCAACTCATCAAAAAATAAACCCGTTGCAACCCGAATTAGCGCTGGTCAGCCCGTTCTCAATCACTAAAATAGCGCCCAATTTTCTGCCCCCTCCCCCACACATTCGAGGTATTTATGGAACAGGCTGCCGCCGTACGCGCAACCCGAGAGGCCCATCCACCCAGGCGAGCCCACAGCGAACTGGTCTACGGCATAGAGGATGTCCCGCCCCTGCCCCAGACCCTGTTCGCCGCCCTGCAGCATATGCTCGCCATGTTTGTCGCCATCATCACTCCCCCTCTCATCATTGCCAACGCCCTCGGCCTCCCTGCCGCCGACACCCGCTATATCGTCTCCATGTCGCTGGTCATGTCCGGCATCGCCTCCTTCATCCAGACCCGCCGCTTCGGCCCCCTCGGTTCCGGCCTGCTCTCGGTACAGGGCACCAGCTTCAACTTCCTCGGCCCCATCATCGCCTCCGGCCTCGCCCTCAAGCAGGCGGCCATGCCCACCGAGGATCTGCTGGGCACCCTGTTCGGCACCATGCTGGCAGCAGCCCTGACCATCGTGGTGATGAGCCGCTTCCTGCACCTGGTCAAACGGATCATCACCCCGCTGGTCACCGGCATCGTGGTGCTGCTCATCGGCCTGACCCTCATCAAGGTGGGCCTCATCAGCATGGGGGGCGGCTACGGCGCCCTGGCGGATGGCAGCTTCGCCAGCCACACCAACCTCTTCCTCTCCCTGCTGGTGCTCGGTCTCATCGTGCTGCTGCAGCGCAGCCGCAATCCCTGGCTGCGCCTCTCCGCCATCATGATCGCCATGCTGGTGGGCTATGCGGTGGCGCTGCTGCTGGGCAAGGTCAACGTCCCCACCTTCGACGGCCCGCTGCTGATGGTGCCGATCCCGCTCCACTACGGCCTCGGCTTTGACTGGCAGCTGTTCGTGCCGCTCGCCATTATCTTCGTGGTGACGGCGCTCGAGGCCATCGGCGACATGACCGCCACCTCCGACATCTCCGGCGAGCCGCTGGAAGGACCGGTCTACATGGCGCGGATCAAGGGCGGCGTGCTGGCCGATGGCGCCAACTCCATGCTGGCGGCGGTGTTCTCCACCTTCCCCATGTCCACCTTCGCCCAGAACAACGGCGTCATCCAACTGACCGGGGTGGCCAGCCGTCACGTCGGTCTCTTCATCGCCGCCATGCTCGCGCTGCTCGGCCTGTTCCCGGCGGTGGCCAGCCTGGTGCAGCAGATCCCCGAGCCCGTGTTGGGGGGCGCCACCATCGTCATGTTCGGCACCATCGCCGCCGCCGGCGTGCGCATCATCTCCCGCGAGGAGCTCGATCGCCGCGCCCTGATGATCCTGGCGGTATCGCTAGCCATGGGCCTCGGGGTGGCACAGGTGCCGGAAGTGCTGCAGCACCTGCCGGATCTGGCCAAGAGCGTGCTCTCCTACGGCGTCGCCACCGGCGGCCTCACCGCCATCATCATGAACCTGCTGCTGCCCAAACGCGCCGCCGCACAGGCCTGACACACCGCCATCCTTGCACCAAAGCCCCGCCATGCGGGGCTTTACCTCCTTCGCTGCCACGGGTAGTGTGCTGGGCAGCCTCTGCTCAGGATGCCTTTCATGCCCTATACCCTGCTTCCCCCCCTGCCCAGCAGCCACACCCCGGATCAGATCCTGGCCGAGGAGCAGCGCTGGCTGCGAGAATGCGCCCATGACCGCCAGCCCCGCGCGCACCTCTGGCAGGCTCCCCAATGCCTCATCGTCACCCGCAAGGACACCCGTTTGCCCCGCTACCAGGCCGCCTGCGAGCAGCTGGCCGCCGAGGGCTGGCCCGTGCATGTGCGCGACAGCGGCGGCACCGCCGTGCCCCACGGCGCCGGCATCCTCAATCTGTCGCTCATGCTGCCTCGCACCACCACGGATCTGGCTCACTACTACCGGCTGCTGGGGGCGCCGCTGCTCGCCCTGCTGGGGGAATATGGTCTTGAGGGCAGCTATGACTTCGTGCCCGGCTCGTTTTGCGATGGCCAGTACAATCTGGTGATCGGGGGTCGCAAGGTGACCGGCACTGCCCAGCGCTGGCTGGCACCGGGCCAGGATCACAGTGGTGCCGTACTGGCCCAGGCCATGCTGCTGGTGGCCGGCAACGTGGACGAAGGCACCCGGATGGCGAGCCGCTTCTACGAGCTGGCGGGCGGCGAGCTGCGCTTTCTCCCCAGCACCTCCACCACCATCGCGCAAGCCATCGCTTGGCAAGAGAGCGAGGACGAGCTGGTGGAGAGGGTGCGAACCCGACTCACCGCGCTGCTGACCCAGGAGTGAGCCCAACGCCCTGCTGCCGGGCACCACAACCTGCCCCTCATCAAAAACGCCCATAAAAAAAGCCACGACCCGGGTCGTGGCTTTTCGTTTGGATGGGTGGTCGCGGCGTCAGGCCGTCTGCGGCTCGGGCTCGGACTCCGTATCCCGGTCCCGGCTGAAGTAAGCGCGGGTCTCGGCGATCACCACGTGGCGCAGGCCGATGAGGCCGATGAGGTTGGGCACCGCCATCAGGCCGTTGACGATGTCGGCCAACAGCCAGATCAGGTCCAGATGGAGGAAGGCACCGCTCGCCACCAGCACCAGATAGATGAGGCGGTAGGGTTTGATCGCCTTCACCCCGAACAGGTACTCGGTGCAGCGCTCGCCGTAGTAGTTCCAGCCAAGGATGGTGGTAAAGGCGAAGAACAACAGGCCGATGCTCACCAGATACTGGCCGACATGGGCATCGAGCCCCTGGGCAAAGGCCAGACTGGTCATGGCCGCGCCGCTCACATCGCCGCTCCACACCCCGGTCACCACCAGAGTCAGGCCGGTCATGGTGCAGATGATGATGGTGTCGATGAAGGTGCCGGTCATGGAGACCAGCCCCTGCTCCACGCACGAATCTGTCTTGGCTGCCGCAGCCGCAATGGGGGCTGAACCCAGTCCCGACTCGTTGGAGAAGACCCCGCGCGCCACCCCGGACTGGATCGCCAGCATGATGCCGGCGCCGACGAAGCCGCCAGTGGCCGCATGGCCGGTGAAGGCACTCCCGATCACCAGGGCGATCGCCTCCGGCAGGGCGGCGGCATTGTTCACCAGTACACCGAGGCAAGCAACGATGTAGAAGATGGCCATGAAGGGCACCACCTTGCTCGACACGCTGGAGATGGACTGGATGCCCCCCAGGGTCACCAGCGCCACGATCAAGGTCAGCACTACGGCGGTCACTTCACGGGGTACCGAAAAGGAGAGGCTCATGGCGTCACTGATGGCGTTCACCTGCGGGAAGGTGCCGATGCCGAAAAAGGCGACGCCGATGCCGAACAGGGCGAACATCTTGGCCAGCGGCCTGGAGCCGAGCCCCTTCTCCAGATAGTACATGGGGCCGCCCGCCATCTGACCGTTGGCATCCTGCTGACGATATTTGACCGCCAGCAGGCACTCGGCGTACTTGGTGGCCATGCCGAACAGGGCTGCCATCCACATCCAGAACAGGGCGCCAGGGCCCCCCAGCTTGATGGCGGTGGCCACCCCGACGATGTTGCCGGTACCGATGGTGGCGGAGAGAGCGGTGCAGAGCGCGCCGAAGCTGGAGACATCCCCCTGCTTGCCCTGACCCTGGTCGCGGCCAAAGACCAGCCGCAGGGCAAGCGGCAAGCGCACCACCTGAAGCAGACCCAGACGCAGGGTAAGGTAGATACCGGTCCCGACCAGCAGGATCAGCAGGGGTGGACCCCAGATAAAGCTATCGATGGCGGCGAGCGCCGATTGAATTGATGACATGCATCCTCCTTAAGAAACAAAAATTAAGGAGGAGAAGGATGATCTTCCCATAGGTGTCGCGATCCCCAAAGGCGATCGGATGCAGGCCAAGAACGTGTTCACACTCTTACTGCGAGGCCGTGATCAAGGCTCATGCGCGACTCGGAATCCTCACGTATGTCTATACGCTCCGGTTCCTGCGCTGCTCTTTGCCTTGCTGACGACCTCTCGTTACCGATCGTGAACAGTTCCAAGCTCAGGTACAACCATCCCATCCCCTCTGTCCTTTTGCCTGAGAGTTTCCGGCGCCAGATTGCGATGCAATCACGGTGCCTTGCTCCTTCGGCGCCCGATTCAACGGGTCTCTCCAGAGTATCGTCCAGTAGCAGTCCACACCGGTTGCCCGGTACCTGAAAGATTCACTTCTTCGGTGGATGGTCGCCCATCGCTCTCCTGCTACCTTCATCCGAACTAGTTTGGATTAGGAAGCGGGCATGGTAATCCAAAAAGTGTGAGCTGTCTCCCACTCGGCCACCCCGGCCGCCGTTTTTTTTCGCACCGAACCATCTGTTATTTGTTCGTTAACTATCAATAAGTTATTCCCACTTGCCACAGATGGCCCCGCTTCACTAGCCGATACGGCCACCATATCAAGATGATATTTCGTCTCGACCAGAAAAACTTGCCGACATATCCAATCAAAAGGGTTGCACACAAACGCAATAAGCCGATAATCCCGCGCATAACTAAGCACTTTGCAATGGAGTTATGCAATGTGTCTGGTTGGTCCCTCCGGACCGCTCGCCTGAGCCGGCCGTCGCCGGTTCAACCCCATATGGCTTGGGCATATCACGCCCCCTAAGGATGACCAAAAGAGAATGAACGAGACCCTGGTAGCACAAGATTACCGTCAGCTGGTTGAACAGTTCGGCTCCCCCCTGCTGCTGCTCGACAAGGCAGCCGTCCGCAAACAGTATCGGGCCCTGGCGGCCGCCCTGCCCGATGTACGATTGCACTATGCACTCAAGCCCCTGCCCCACGAGGCAGTGGTCTCTGTCTTGAAGGAAGAGGGGGCCTGTTTCGACCTGGCCACCAATGGCGAAGTGGATCTGGTGCGCAGTCAGGGTGTCCGCCCGGGACGCTGCATTCATACCCATCCCATCAAGCGCGACAGCGATATCCGCTATGCGCTGGAGTACGGCTGCACCGTGTTTGTCTATGACAACCCGCTGGAGCTGGAGAAGTTCATTCCCTACAAGGACGAAGTGAAACTGCTGCTGCGAGTCAGCTTCCCCAACCCCGAGACCAAGGTCGACCTTTCCAAGAAGTTCGGCTGCACCCCGGAGCAGGCGCTGCCGCTGCTGCAGCTGGCCCACGCCAAGGGGATCAAGGTGATGGGGCTGTCGTTCCACGTCGGCTCCCAGGTGCCCCACGCCCGTCGCCACGTGCAGGCCATCGATGCCTGCCGCGAGATCATGGAGCAGGCCTGGGAACTCGGTCTCAAGCCCTGGGTACTGGATATCGGCGGTGGCTTCCCGGTGGATTATGAGGGCGGCGAGTTCGACATCGACGGCTTCTGCGCGCCGATCCGCGAGGCGCTGGCCAAGCTGCCGGCCACGGTACAGAAGATTGCCGAGCCGGGCCGTTTCATCAGCGCGCCGGCCATGACCTCGGTTTCCAGCGTGATGGGCAAGGCCCATCGCGGCGACAAGATCTGGTACTACCTGGATGACGGCCTCTACGGCAGCTACAACGGCCAGCTCTACGATCACGTCACCTACCCGGTGAGCACTCCGCTGGCTCGCGGCGAGCTGCACAACTCGGTGCTCTCCGGCCCCACCTGCGACAGCGTGGACGTGATCCGTGACGGCATCATGCTGCCGGATCTGGCCATCGGCGAGCTGGTGGTGGGCCGGGTGATGGGGGCCTACACCTGGGCCTCGGCCTCCACCTTCAACTTCTTCCCCAAGGCGAGCATCCTGATTCTGGACAGCAGCCAGAAGGGACAGAAGCTGGTGGCAGTCGCCTGACAACAGGCCGAATGCAAAGAGGGGAAGCCATGGCTTCCCCTCTTTCGTTTCATCCAGCTCAAACGGCTAGATGAACTGGCTGGCCAGCAACCAGCCGGTGTAGCCGACGAAGCAGGCGAGCAGCAGGCCCCCCTCCAGCCGGTTGATCCGCCCCTGCCCCTTGCGGCCCAGGCACATCACCAGCAGCAACAGAGTCAGCCCCATCATCACGCTCCAATCGCGAGAGAGCACTTCCGGTGCCACGTCGAGCGGGTGGATCCCCGCCGCGATCCCCACCACCGCCAGGGTGTTGAACAGGTTGGAGCCGAGCACGTTGCCAAGGGCCAGATCGTGCTCGTTCTTGCGAATGGCGATAAGCGAAGAGGCGAGCTCCGGCAGCGAGGTGCCGACGGCGACGATGGTGAGGCCAATCACCAGATCGCTGATGCCGAGCGCCTGGGCGATGGTCACCGCCCCCCATACCAGCAGGCGGGAGGCCGCAATCAGCAGCACCAGCCCCACGATGAGCCAGCCGATGGCCGCCTTGAGAGACATCCCCTCGCTGTCGATGCTCTCCTCGGTTTCCGCATCCAGCGCATCCCCCTTGCCGCGCATGCCGGCCCGGATCGACCAGCCCATCAGGCCGACGAACACCACGCCGAGGATGACGGCGTCCGTACGGTCCAGATGACCATCCAGCAGCAGGGCGCCGGAGAGCAGGGTGATGCCGAGCAGGATGGGGATCTCCTTGCGCACCACCTGAGAGGCCACCGCGATGGGGCTGATCAGGGCGGTCAACCCCAGGATCAGGGCGATATTGGTGATGTTGGAGCCATAGGCGTTGCCGAGCGCAAGGCCGGGGTTGCCCTGGGAGGCCGCCAGCGCGGAGACCACCATCTCGGGGGCCGAGGTGCCAAAGCCGATGATCACCATGCCGATCAGCAGCGGCGGCATGCCGGCATAACGGGCGGTGGCGGCGGCGCCATCGACAAACTTGTCCGCACTCCAGACCAGCAGCGCCAGTCCGGCAATCAGGGCAACAAAAGCCAGGGTCATAACATCTCCATTCCATCGCCAGCAAACGCAAGAGCCAGGCGATGGCCCGGCTCTTTGCAGAAGTGGGCCCAGTGTAGCGGGCCGACTTTCCATTTCAAGGAAAAATCAAACGACGATTGATATTTTACAGCGCCGCCAGCAGGCTCTGGGCATCCGACACCTCGAACTTGCCGGGGGCCTCCACGAACAGCTGCTCGACCACGCCATCGTTGGCGATGAGGGCAAAACGCTGGGCACGCACGCCACCAAAGGCCCCGGTCTCCTTGGCCAGACCCAGTGCCCGGGTCCAGCTGCCGTCGCCGTCGGCCAGCATGGTGATGGCCTCGGCGTTCTGGGCATCCTGCCACGCCTTCATCACGAAGGCGTCGTTGACCGACAGACAGCAGATGGCATCGACCCCCTTATCCTTGAACTTGTCCGCCAGCACCACATAGCCGGGCAGGTGGGCGTTGGAACAGGTGGGGGTAAAGGCACCGGGCACCGCAAACAGCACCACCCGCTTGCCGACAAACAGGCTTTGGCTATCCCGCTGCTGCTTGCCCTCGGCGGTGATGAAGGTGAATTCGCCCGCGGGCAGGGCTTGGCCAATCGCTATCATGATCTCTCGTCCTCAACTGGATGGCAGGGGCTCCAGTCTACCCCACTCCCGTCATGTGACACAGACCCCGATCCCGTCCGCCTTTTGGACTAACCTTGAGCAGGATCAGCCGACCAAGGAGGCCTCATGCAGCACTATTACGATGGACTGGAAATTCGCCCCTCCGCCTTGCGAGAGCAGCAACAACTGGATCAACTCAATCACCTGCTTACCCATGTCGGCCAGTATTGCGCCGGTTATTCCAGTGCCTACCGCCAGCGTCGCCTGCAGGATCTGGGCGAGCTGACCAGCCTGCCCCTGCTCAACGCCAGCGAACTGTTCGCCGCCCAGCAGGCTCACCCGCCCTTTGCCGGCCTCACCGGCCGCCCCGCCAGCCAGGCGCTGCGGGTCTTCGCCTGTCCGGGCCAGCTGGCCATTCCCGAGTACGCCGGCGCCGACTGGTGGGGGGCGGCACGCGCCCTGTTCGCTGCCGGTTTCAAGGCCGGGGAGGTATTGCTCAACGGCCACGACTACCACATCAGCCCCACCGCCTTCATCTTCGACAACGGCGCCCGCCAGCTGGGTGCACCCGTGGTGCCCTGTGGCCCCCACGATACCGGGCGCCAGCTGGAGGCGCTGCAGCGCTATGAGCCGACCGGGTTCGTCGGGCCGCTGGCGGTGCTGCTGGATCTGCTGGAGGCGGCAGAGCGAGCCGACGTACCGAGCGACAGCCTGCGCTGCGCCCTGCTGTGCGAATCCTCCCACCCCGATACCCGGCCGTTGCAGGCGGTGCACGGTATCCGGGCGCTCAACTGCCTGCTGCTGCAGGATGCGGGGGTAATCGCCTATGAGAGCCAGCCTGGCCAAGGCTTCATCGTCAACGAAAGCTGCCTCATCGAGATCATCGATCTGGCCAGCGGCGAGCCGGTCATCGGCGATGGCGTCGGCCAGCTGGTGGTGACCCGGCTCGATCTGGAATACCCGCTGCTGCGTCTGGTCACCGAGTGGCAGGGCCATTGGCTCGCCGGTGCCAGTCCGTGCGGGCGCACCAACCGCCGACTCAGGCTGATCTAACCCCCCCGCCACGAAACAAAACGGGCAGCCAGTGGCTGCCCGTTTTGCATGCAGGGTACGCGTCAGCGCCGCGCCTGCCAGGTGGCGATGGCGAGCAGGGAGTCGGGGGTAAATTCGGCGGCCCGCGCGGCGATCTCCGCCTGGCTCATCCAGCACACCTCGCTCACCTCTTCGGCCTGCAGTTGCAACGGCCCCTGATAGCGGCAACTGAAGAGACCGCCCCACACCCGATACCCCTCCCCTTCGGCATAGAAGTCACCGAATGCCTGCAGCGGCACATCGCGGATCCCCAGCTCCTCGGCCAGCTCGCGGCGGGCGGAGGGCTCCATCAGCTCGCCCGTGGTGACCACGCCACCGGCGCAGGCATCCAGCATGCCGGGGCAGAAGTCCTTGCTGAGGGTGCGGCGCTGCACCAGGATGCGGTCAGCCTCGTCGAGCACCAGGATATAGCTGGCGCGGTGGCAGAGGTTCTCCCGCCGTACCTTGGCACGCTCGGCAACCCCGACCACCTGATTGTTTCCATCCACCACATCCACCCATTCCACACGCAGACCCTTCTTGTTCATGGCGTTAAACTGCCCGCAGTATATCGGGGCAACGGCTTGTCATGGCAGCCTTTTTTCACTCCCGCCCCAGATGGATGACCAATGCGGGCAGAAGAAAAACCGGATTCATACAAACCTCCACAAACTGTCACATCCGTGTCACCTGGCAACGCCATAGTGTGCCCTGTCCACGCAACAGGTGTTTTGTGATGAAGGTGTTCAAGAACTTGTCTCCCCGCCAGATTGCCCACTACATCAAGAGCTTCCATCACGGTAGCTTCATGGTGGAGGCCCACGGGCGGTTCGAGTTCAGCGGCGGCGAGATCAATCTGGAGAGCCTGACCTGCCGTCAGACCCTGAGTCTGGCCCGGCAGATCAATCTGGAGGTTCGCGGCCTGCGTCACACCACCCTGCTGTTGGGGTAACTTCCATAGTCCTTTCTGTTTTGTAGTCTGCGTCCATGCACGTCTTTGCCCGCCGGCTACTCGCCGCGCGGGCCGTTTTCGATGTCGGTGATCACCCCGTTGCGCACGGTGACGAAGCGCATGAACTCGTTCTTGCCGAAGTTGTAGGTCCAGCGCTCCCCATACTTCACCTGCATCAGGTTGCCGAACTGATTCTCCTCGTTGCGGGTCAGCTCCTCGCGCAGCATGGGTTCGCCGCACTTGAGCAGCATCTCGGCGGTACTGTCTCCTTCGGTGATCAGCGCATTCTTGCAGCGCATGGCGCCGGCACTGGCCGGCAGACTCAACAGCAGGGCCAGCAGGGCCCCGCCAACCAGCGGTAGTGACTTCATCGGTGACTCCATTTGAACAGGGCGCTGCCCAGGGTAATGCAGCAGAGCGTAAACAGCAGGACCCAGCCCAGTGGCGCCGCCACCTCGGCCCAGCCTGCCCCTTCCAGCATGACGGCGCGGGCCGCCGCGATGATCTGGCTGAGCGGCAGCCAGGCCGCCAACTGCTGCAGCCAGGCGGGGGCCCCTTCCAGCGAGAACCAGACGCCGGAGAGAAACATCATCGGCATGCTGATGACGTTGAGCAGCCCGCTCGCCAGCTCCTCGTTCTGGATGCGGGCCGCCACCAGCAGACCGAGGGACGCCATGGACGCCCCGCCCAGCAGGGCGATCAACAGCAGCAGCCAGCCCGAGCCCAGCAGCGGTACCCCGAGCAAGAAGTAAGCCACCAGAAATACCAGCAGGCTCACCACCAGGGTGATCAGGATGCGCGACAGCAGCTGGGCGCAGAGAAACTCGGCGGCCGAGAGTGGGGTGGCCCGCAGCCGCTTGAGCACCCCGTTCTTGCGGTAGCGGACGATGACGAAGCCCACCCCGAACAGGCCGGAGAACATCAGGTTCATGCCGATCACCCCGGGCAGCAGCCAGTCACCGTAGCGAATGGCGCGCCCGCTCAGGGTCTCTCGCGTGAGCTGCGCCGGCACGGCCTGGCGCAGCAGGTACTCGGCCATGGCTCCCTGGGGGGCGTCCGGGTTGATCCAGTAACGGCCCGTGCCGGGCGAGAGCAGCAGATCCAGCTGATGGTGGCGCACCTTGAGCCGGCCCTTCTCCTCCTCGTCATAGGGGATGAGCTTGAGCAGCGGCACGGCGCGCAGCGGGGCATAGGCTGCGGGCAGCTCCCCCACCACGCCCATCTGCACCAGCGGCTTGGGTGGGCCGGAGAAGATGAGGGTGAACCCCAGCACCAGCAGCAGCGGAAAGGCCAGGTTCCAGACAAGCGCCGCCCGATCCCGCACAAACTCTAGGTTGCGGGCATAGAAGAGTGCCCCGATGCGCTTGAGGGATCCGGTCATCTGGTGCTCCTTGGGCTGGCAGGCTGGGGCGACATGCAGGCAGATACCGCTGCGGGGTACCACGGGGCCGCCTTCATGCGCCGCTCCGCAGGCTATGGCCGGTCAGGTGGAGGAAGAGATCCTCCAGATTGGGGGATCGCACCTGCATGCCGGTCAGCGGCACGCCCAGGCTCAGCAGCCGTGGCAGCAAGTCCGCCACGTCAGGACAGCTCAGCTCCACCTGCTCGCCCAGCGGGCGCAGGGAATAGCCGAGACTGGCGAGGGCCGGGTGAGCCGCAAGGCGCACCAGCACACCGTCAAAATGCTGGGCCAGCAGGGCGACCGGGGTATCCAGGCTGAGCAGATGGCCGTGATCGACGATGGCAATCTGATCGCACAGCTGCTGGGCCTCGTCCATGTAATGGGTCGTAAGCACCACCGTCTTGCCCTGCGCCTTGATCGCCTCGATGCGCTGCCAGAAGTGGTGACGGGCCTGGGGATCGAGACCCGTGGTGGGCTCGTCCAGAAACAGCAGCTCGGGGTCGCCAAGCAGCGCCAGCGCCAGCAGCAGCCGTTGCCGCTGACCGCCGGAGAGCTTGCGGCTGTCCCGATCGATAAATTCTCCCAGCGCACACAGCTCGATGAGCTGGGCCTGGGGCAAGGGGGCCGGGTAGAGGCTGGCGAACAGCCTCAGGGTATCGCGCACCGTCAGGAAATCCTGCAGCGCCGTGTGCTGAAACTGGATGCCGATGCGAGAGCGGTAATCGGGGCCGCGCGGGGCACCGTGGAACAGGATCTGGCCGCTGTCCGGGGTGAGGATCCCCTCCAGCAGTTCGATGGTGGTGGTCTTGCCCGCCCCGTTCGGGCCGAGCAGGCCGAAACAGCTGCCAGCGGGAATGGCAAAGCTGAGCCCGTCCACCGCCTTGACGCCGGGGAAGTGCTTCACGAGATCGACGACTTCAATGATGGCAGCCATGGGCGCTCTCCCAGCAGGAGCCATGACTATATCCAAAAGCGCAGGCGCTGCCCATGCCCCGCCGCGCGCGGCGCAAAAAAACAGACGGCGACCCGAGGGTCGCCGTCTGTATCAATCAAGCCAGCCGGATCACAGGATGTCCAGCAGCTCCACTTCGAATACCAGGGCGGAGTACGGCGGGATGGAACCTGCACCGCGTGCGCCGTAGGCCAGATCCTGCGGAATGTAGAGCTTCCACTTGGAGCCAACCGGCATCAGTTGCAGCGCTTCTACCCAGCCGGCGATCACGCCAGTGACCGGGAATTCAGCCGGCTGGCCGCGGGCGACGGAGCTGTCGAACACGCCACCGTGGGTGAAAGTACCGTGGTAGTGCACGCGGACGGACTGACCGGCTACCGGTACGGCACCGTTGCCTTCCACCAGCACTTCGTACTGCAGACCTGACTCGGTGGTCTTCACTTCGGCGCGCTTGGCGTTGTCGGCCAGGAAGGCTTCGCCTTCGGCGGCGGCAGCCTTGGCGACGGCTTCCTGCTCTTCCTGCATGCGGGCGGTGATGACCTGGAAGGCATCGTTGATATCGTCACGGCTGACCGCGAACTCCAGACCATTCAGGGCATCTGCCAGACCTTGCTGCAGGGCCGGGATATCCAGACCGGCGAAGGCTTGCTGCGCCAGTTGATCACCCATGTTGCGGCCGATGCCATAGCTGGCCTTCTGTTCGATAGAGTCGTATTGGGACATTGAGAAGTTGCTCCGGGTCCTGAGGGTAAAAGAGACGGGATAATATCAGACTTTTGCGCCAGGTGCTGCCGGCCCGTCCCCGGTTTTGCCACTAGGTGGGAGGTGTCTCACATCAGCCCCCTCATCCCCACCCCTTCTCCCACAAGGGGAGAAGGGAGGGAAAACAGAGCACCATCACCCCAGCTCACATTCAAGCCGTATCAGGCCCTGTCCAGCAGAGCCCGCATCGCTGCAACTTTGGCGCCGTCGGTAATATTGACCCGGCCGTCGTCCGAGGTGCCCATGTTGACGCCCCATGACGAGACACCATGTCGCCGCGCGGCCCGTATCAGGCCCTGTCCAGCAGAGCCCGTACCGCTGCAACTTTGGCGCCGTCGGTGATATTGACCCGGCCATCGTCCGAGGTGCCCATGTTGACGCCATGGGGCACCATGCCGCCGCGCCAGCCCATGCCGGACATGTGCACCTCGTTCACCCCGGTGAACTCCACTATGGTGCGCACGTTGTCGGCATTGACCCCGGCGCCCGGCATCAGGCTGGCCCGCCCCGCCAGCGCCTGCTGCATCGCCTGCAGGGTCTCCAGCCCCGCCAGCGCGGTCGGCGCGTGGCCAGAGCTCAGAATGCGCTCGCAGCCGGCGGCGACTATGGTCTCCAAGTCGAGGCGCCAGTCGGAGGAGAGGTCGATGGCGCGGTGGAAGGTAACGCCAAGAGGCCCTGCCGCCTCCACCAGCTGGGTGAGCTTGGCGGCAGGCACCCGTCCCTGCTCGTCCAGCAGACCGACCACTACCCCCTGCAGACCGGCGGCGCGGGCCGCCGCGATATCCTGCAGCATCATCTCGAACTCCCCGTCGCCAAAGCAGAAGTCACCGGCCCGGGGCCGGATCATGGCGTAGACGGGAACGGTGGCATGGCGCGCCGCCAGCTGCATGAAGCCATAGGAGGGAGTCAGGCCGCCCAGCCCCAGCGCAGAGCAGAGCTCGATGCGATTCGCGCCAGCCTCCTGGGCGGTAAACAGGGATTCCAGATTGTCGATACAGATTTCAAGAGAGGTCATGATGGACTCCTTTATTGGGGAGATCAGACCCCGGATCTGATCTCATAAATTGAGCAAGGCGGCCCCGCGCACCCCGCCGGCGCCACCGAAGCGGGCCTCGCGGATCTCGGGCAGGGCGACCCCGGGTAGCAGATGGCCAGGCAGGCGCAGCGGCAGCTGTTCGTAGAGCGCGGGCAGACCGCTCAGGCCGCCCCCCAGTACCACCACGTCGGGGTCGACCACCGAGATGGCGGTGGCCAGCCCGGCGGCCATGATTTCGAGCCAGCAGTCGACCGTGGCCACCGCATGGGGTTCGTGCGCCTCGAAGCGCCCCACTATCTGATGGCCGCTGGCACGCTGACCGTGGAAGTGATGGTAGAGCCGCTCCAGCCCGGTGCCGGAGGCATAGGTTTCAAAACAGACCAGACGACCGCAGCCGCAACGGGGGCGAGGCAGGTCGGGGTACTTCATCAGCATGGTGGCCGGCAGCGGGTAGTGGCCTATCTCCCCCGCCAGCCAGTTGCGGCCCTGGATCAGCTTGCCCGCCAGATAGACGGCGCCACCGATGCCGGTGCCGATGGTGACGCCGAGGGCACTGTCGGCCCCCGCCGCCGCTCCCTGATGTACCTCGGACCAGAGGAAGCAGTTGGCATCGTTGTCCACCTTGACCGGGCGCTCCAGCAATTCGGCCAGATCGGCGCCCAGATGGCGACCATTGATGGAGGGCAGATTGGCCGCCACTATGCTGTGGTCGTGCCGGTTGAGAATGCCGGGAAAGCCGATGCCCACCGCACCACGGGCGCCGAAACGGGCATCAGCCTGTTCGACCCGCGCGCGGATCAGCTGCTGCAACCCTTCGTAATCATTGCCGGGAGTGCTCATGCGCTCCTCGTGACAGAGATTCAAGGCGCCGTCATACACAGCGAACGCTATCTTGGTGCCACCAATATCAAAGCCGTAATACATGCCACACTCCCTTGTCGATGAGTCGCCTCACCTCAGCCTGTCCAGAGGGGGACATTGTATTAATTCGCAAAAAAAATAAAGTGACCGGAGGCGAAAAACGGGAGAGAGATCAAAGCAAACGAAACATTTGTCGCTGCAGGCAGGGCTGGCCGAGGCTCATCAGGGTGCGCTCCTGACCATCAAACATGAAGCCGCGGCGCAGGTAGAACCCCTCGCCGATGTGGTTGCCATCGAGCAGCCACAATCTGACGCCTTCACAGCCGGCGCGCCGCATCTGCATCGCCACCGCCTGCCACAGCCGCTTGCCGTGGCCCTGGCGCCAGTGGTCGGGATGCAGGTAGAAGGCGCGGATCCAGGCGGTGGGGTACTCCCCCGTCGTCTCCGGCTGCCAGTAGAGCAGGCCGATGACCACTTCGTCCTGACACAGCAGCATGGGCCTGGGGCCTGTCTCCGCCAGCCGGCGCTGCCAGATCTGCAGATGCTCGGTCACCGCCAGCTGGGCCAGCATGTCGGCACCGAGCACGCCGCCGTATGCGGCGAGCCAGCTGGCCCGCTGCATCACCGTCATGGCGGCGGCGTCATCGGGCCGCGCCATGCGCAGGCTTATGCCTTGCATTGGGGTACCAGCCCGGAGGCGCGGGCCTGCTCGTAGAGCGGCACGGCTTCAGCCTGCTGGGCCTGCAGCTCGGCGATCCGGTTCTCGTTGCTGGGGTGGGTGGAGAGCAGCTGGGGCGGCGCATTGCCACCCGCGGCCGCACTCATGTTCTGCCACAGCGGAATCGCTTCGGCCGGATTGAAACCGGCGCGGGCCATCAGATCCAGACCCAGCCGGTCCGCCTCGCTCTCCTGCTCGCGGCCATAGGGCAGCATGACGCCGACCTCCACCCCGAGTCCCAGCGCCGCCATGGTGGCACCGCGATATTCGCTGCTGCCCATGGCGATATCGGCCGCCGCCAGCCCAAGGCCGGTCAGCTGGCTGCGGGAGAGCCGTTCGTTGGAGTGTTGGGCCAGCACGTGGGTCAGCTCGTGGCCGATGACGGTGGCGAGCTGATCCTGGTTCTTGGCCACCTTGAGCAGGCCGCTGTAGACCCCGATCTTGCCGCCGGGCAGGGCGAAGGCGTTGACCTGCTTGGAGTCAAACACCACCACCTCCCAGCTGGTGATGCCGTACTGGCTCGGCACCTGGGCGGTCACCGCCTTGGCGACGCAGGAGACATAGGCGTTCATCTTCGCATCCGTGCTCACCTTCTCCTGCTGCTTCATCTCTTCGAAGGAGTCGGCCCCCAGCTTGCTCATCTGCTGGGGCGAGAACAGCAGCATCTGGCTGCGGCCGGTGGGAGACTGGGCACAGCTGGCGAGCAGGGTGGAACAGAGTGCCGCCAGGCCAAGCTTGAACAGGGGAGATGTCATGGAGGTGTCCTTCACCATAAAGATGCCCTATTTTCGGAAATGCGGGCGTCCGGTGCAAGTCGACAAATCACCCGGTCTGGCGAAAGCGGTCACATACCGCAATCGGACTACGACCAAAAAACAAAACGGGCCCCGCAGGGCCCGTCTGGCAAAGGAAACCGGCTTACATGATGCCCAGTTTCTTCAGGTCGGCTTCGACCACCTTGGCCGGTACCGGTACGTAGCCATCTTTGGCAACGATGTTCTGGCCCGCCTTGGAGAGCACCATCTTCAGGAACTCTTGCTCCATCGGAGAGAGCGGCTTGTTCGGGTGCTTGTTCACGTAAACGTACAGGAAGCGCGACAGCGGGTACTTGCCGGTGATGGCGTTGTCGGCGCTGGCCTCGATGAAGGTCTTGCCATCCTTGGAGAGCGGTACGGCGCGCACACCAGAGGTGACGTAACCGATGCCGGAGTAGCCGATACCGTTCAGGGAGGAGGAGACGGACTGCACCACGGAAGCAGAACCCGGCTGCTCGTTCACGCCGCTCTTGAAGTCACCGTTGCACAGGGCGTGTTCCTTGAAGTAACCGTAGGTACCGGACACCGAGTTGCGACCGAACAGTTGCAGATCCTTGGAGGACCAGTTGCCGTCCAGACCCAGATCAGCCCACTTGGTGGCCGCCTTGGCTTCGCCGCACTTGAGGGTGCTGGAGAAGATGGCATCCAGTTGCGGCATGGTCAGCCCCTTGATGGGGTTGTCCTTGTTGACGAACACCGCCAGGGCATCGACCGCGACGCGGATGGCGGTCGGCTTGTAACCGTAGCGCTTCTCGAATGCCTCTTCCTCGCCGGATTTCATGGCGCGGCTCATGGGGCCGAACTGGGCAACGCCTTCGGTCAGTGCGGTCGGCGCGGTGGAGGAACCGGCGGCCTGGATCTGCACGTTGACGTTGGGGTACATGCGCTTAAATTCTTCGGCCCACAGGGTCATCATGTTGGCCAGGGTATCCGAGCCGACAGAGGACAGGTTGCCCGAGATGCCGCTGGTCGGAGTGTAATCCGGCAGGTTTTTATCCACACCGGCAGCCAGGGTGCTGACGGAAAACAGGGTAGCTGCGGTGAATCCGATTACACCAGCCAGTTTGTTGAGTTTCATCCAATCTCTCCAAGGTTGCAGAACGCAGTCCATCAAAACACGGGTTAACTTGGCTCACCGTCGGCCACGCCGGACGATGCGCTGAGTGTCATTTCCTGCCCTCTTCCCCCAGTCCTGTGGTGGCAGAAGGCAAGCGTCAATCTGAGGCCGAAAGTGGTCACATCCCGAGCACTGCGATCGGCCGGTCGCGTTTCGTACTCTCCCTGCGCCAAACCGGCGACAGGTCCGTTCTCAAGACGGCGCCAGTATCTGACCTGGCAGTGACAAATTTATGGATTTAATGTGACACTTTAATGACATGGCGGGCTTGTTTAACAAATGAAAAAAGGGCCGCCATCACCGCCCTCTTTTGATGCCAACCCCTTGCCGGAAAAGACTATTTCACCACCACCATACGGCCGGGGATGAGAAAGCTGAAGCGGCTGCCGAGGCCAACCCGGCTCTCGATGTCGAGCTGGCAGTCGTGGTGACTCAGGGCATGCTTGACGATGGCAAGCCCGAGCCCCGAGCCGCCGGTATGGCGGGAGCGGGCCTTGTCGACCCGATAGAAGCGCTCGGTGAGCCGCGCCAGGTGCTCGGGCGGGATCCCCTCCCCCTCGTCCTGCACCGCAAACAGTGCCATCGCCCCCTGCTTGCGCCACTCCACCGTGATCTTGCGCCCCGCCGGGGTGTAGTGGATGGCGTTGTAGACCAGGTTGGAGACGGCGCTGCGCAGCTGATCCTGATCGCCACGCACCAACAGATTGGGCTGCACCATGAACTCGATCTGGTGGGCCCGCTCGCCGGAGAGCGCCCGCGCCTCCTGCTCCAGCAGTCCCAGCATGGCGGGCATGTCCACCAGGTGGGAGAGATCCACGGTCGGCGCCGCCTCGATGCGCGACAGGGTGAGCAGCTGATTGACCAGGTTGTCCATACGGATAGTCTGCTCCATCATCACCTTGTGCGCCTTGGCCCACATGGCGGGCGGCGGCGGCTCCTCGGTCATCTCCAGATAGCCCTTGAGCACAGTCAGCGGCGTGCGCAGCTCATGGGAGACGTTGGAGACGAAGTGCTTGCGGGTCTTCTCCAGGCTGCGCAGCCGGGTCACGTCCCGCACCACCAGCATGGCCTGATCCTCGGCGTAGGGCATGATGCGAAACTCGAGAAACTTCTCCTCGTTGATGGGCGAGGTCATCTCGAACGGTTCGTCATACTGCCCCTTGCCGAGGTAGGCGCTGAAGGCGGGATTGCGAATGAGGTTGCCGATATGCTGACCGGCATCTTCCGGCCAGCGAAAACCAAGCAGCTGCTCGGCCAGCCGGTTGCACCAGAGGATGCTGCCGTCGGTGCGAAACACCACGGCCGCATCGGGCAGAGCTTCCGCCCCTTCCCGAAAGCGGCGGATGAGGCCCGCCAGCTCGCGGCGGCGGGCCCGATGGCGCTGCTGCAACTTGTAGATGCCGTTGAAGATGTACTCCCAGCTGCCGCTGCCGTTGGGGGGCACCAGGCTGCGATCGTGCCACAGCCAGTCTGACAGCCGCTTCTGGAAGCGATAGTGCCAGCCCAGGTGCAGCACGGTGGCCGCCAGCAGGCAGAGGGCGAGGGTATTCGTCAACCAGCCGACCAAGGCGAAGGGCGCATAGAAGAACGCCATTCGCCACAACTGGCGCCGCCAGGCATAAGGTTGCAACATAACTTCCTCTACAGACGGGTTGAGAAGCGATAGCCTGCGCCGCGCACCGTCTGGATCAAGCGATCGTGCCCCGTCTCTTCAATGGCCTTGCGCAGGCGACGGATGTGCACATCCACGGTTCTGTCCTCGACGTACACATTGGTACCCCAGACATTGTTGAGCAGCTGCTCGCGGCTGTAGACCCGCTCCGGGTGGGTCATGAAGAAGTGCAGCAGCTTGAATTCGGTCGGCCCCATGTCGAGCGCCTTCTCCTCGGCGCTGACCCGGTGGGAGACGGGGTCCAGCTTGAGCCCCTGCACCTCGATCACCTCGTCCACCGAGGTGGGGGAGACGCGACGCATCACCGCATGCAGACGGGCAGTGAGCTCCTTGGGCGAGAACGGCTTGGTGATGTAATCATCGGCCCCCGCCTCCAGCCCGCGCACCTTGTCCTCTTCCTCGCCGCGGGCAGTCAGCATCACCACCGGGATCTGGCGGGTCACCTCATCCTGCTTGAGCTGCTTGATGAACTGGATGCCGCTGCCGCCCGGCATCATCCAGTCCAGCACGATGAGTTCGGGGTAGGGTTCGCGCACCTTCGCCAATCCGTCGGCAAAATCTTCAGCTTCTACTGTTTCATATCCCTTCTGCTCGAGCACGAAGCAGAGCATTTCGCGGATCGGTGCTTCGTCCTCGACCACCAGAATTCGCTTAGCCATATCCCTTCTCTCTCCTCTGTGAAGATGGGTGCGCCAATTATTAGAACTTTCTGTGACACTTTTATGACTTTATGACAGGCGGGATGATAAACGTTTTCAGATTCAGTTGGCAGCAGCGAGTTGCAGCAGATCCCAGCGGTTGCCACTGATGTCCTCGAACACCACCACGGTGCCGTAAGCCTCGCTACGCGGCTGTTCACAAAAGTGGACACCGTACGCCTGCATGCGCTGGTAATCGCCCCAGAAGTCGTCGGTTTCGAGGAACAGGAAGACCCGACCGCCCCCCTGCTGGCCGATGGCGGCCCGCTGCTCCGGGGTGGCGGCCCGCGCCAGCAACAGGGCGGAACCCGGGGCCCCCTTGGGGGCAACCCGCACCCAGCGCTTGCCCGGTTTGCCCGGCTCGTCGAGGGGCGTGTCTTCCAGCAGCTCGAACCCCAGTCCCTGGGTAAAGAAGGCGATGGCCTGGTCGTAATCGGCCACCAGCAGGGCCAGGGCGCCAATGTGTTGTGCCATGGGAAGTTCCTCAACAGATGAATGGACGGGGCGCATCATAACGGGGGATGGCCCCGGGCTCCAGCACCGGGGCAGATGAGAGGACAAAGGGTAGAAGGGGGGAGCATCCCGCCTAAAGCAACCGGGTCAGCCCTGCCCGAGCCAGTCGCGCAGCACGCTATCCCGGTCCCCGTCCAGCGCCGGCGAGGCGCGCCCGTAGCGCACCGGGGTGGCCGACAGATGCAGCGGATTGGCCAGGGTGGGCAAGGGCTGCTCACCGCGCTGCACCTGCTGCACCCAGCCACGCACCGCCCCCTGCTCGAGGGCGAACAGGGCATCCAGGGTGAGGATGGGGCCGCCCGGCACCCCAGCCGCCTCCAGCATGGCACTCCACTCGGCGCTGCTGCGCACCAGCAGCCGCTCGGCAATCAGGGCATTGAGCCGATGGCGCTGACGCACCCGGGCGCTGTTGCTGGCAAAATCCGGGTCCGTCGCCCAGCCGGGTTCCCCCAGCAGGGCCGCCAGCGCGGCAAACTGGCCGTCGTTGCCCACCGCGAGGATCAGATGACCATCCCGGGTGGGATAGACGTCGTAGGGGACGATATTGGGGTGGCCGTTGCCAAGGCGCCCGGGCGCCTGACCGGTGGCGAGATAGTTCATCGCCTGGTTGGCCAGCACCGCCACCGACACGTCGAGCAGGGCCAGATCGATCTGCTGCCCCTCTCCGGTCTGCTCCCGGTGGCGCAGGGCCGCCTGGATGCCGATGGTGGCGTAGAGGCCGGTGAGGATGTCGACAAGCGCCACCCCCACCTTGACCGGCCCGCCACCGGGGGCTTCGTCCGGCTGGCCGGTGATGCTCATCAAGCCGCCCAGCCCCTGGATCAGCAGATCGTAACCGGGTCGCTGGGCCCAGGGACCGTCCTGGCCGAAACCGGTGATGGAGCAGTAGATGAGCGCCGGGCGGCGGGCCTTGAGGCTCGGGTAATCCAGGCCGTAGCGCGCCAGCCCCCCCACCTTGAAGTTCTCGATCACCACGTCGGCCCGATCCACCAGGGCCAGCAGGGTTTCGCGATCGCGGGCCAGATCGAGGGCGATGGAGCGCTTGCCCCGGTTGGCGGCATGAAAGTAGGCCGCCTCCCCCGCCACCAGCTCGGGCGGGCCCCAGTGGCGGGTGTCGTCACCGCGCCCGGGGGCCTCCACCTTGACCACGTCGGCGCCGAGATCGGCAAGCAGCTGGCTGGCCCAGGGGCCGGCCAGCACGCGGCTGAGATCCAGCACGCGCACGCCGGCAAGGGGCCCCATCACTCAAACGCCTGCAGGTCGGTCTGAGCCCGCCCCAGGATCAGGGCGTGGATGTCGTGGGTCCCCTCGTAGGTGTTGACCGCCTCCAGGTTCATCACGTGACGAATGACGTGAAACTCGTCGCTGATGCCGTTGCCGCCGTGCATGTCGCGGGCGACCCGGGCTATCTCCAGCGCCTTGCCGCAGCTGTTGCGCTTGATGAGCGACACCAGCTCCACCGGGCAGCGCCCCTCGTCCATCAGGCGCCCGGCCTGCAGGCAGCCCTGCAGGCCGAGGGCAATCTCGGTCTGCATGTTGGCCAGCTTGAGCTGAAACAGCTGGGTGGCCGCCAGCGGGCGGCCGAACTGCTGGCGATCCAGGCCGTACTGGCGGGCGGCGTGCCAGCAGAACTCGGCGGCGCCGAGCGCCCCCCAGGCGATGCCGTAGCGCGCCTTGTTGAGGCAGCCGAACGGCCCCTTGAGGCCGCTCACCCCCGCCAGCCGGTTCGCTTCCGGCACGAAGACCCGCTCCATCACTATCTCGCCGGTGACGGAGGCGCGCAGGGAGAACTTGCCCTCGATCTTGGGGGCGGAGAGCCCGGCCATCCCCTTCTCCAGCACGAAGCCGGTGATCTCGCCATCCAGCTTGGCCCATACCACGAACAGATCGGCGATGGGGGAGTTGGTGATCCACATCTTGTTGCCGGTCAGCAAATAGCCGCCGTCGACCCGCTCGGCGCGGCTCTTCATGGAGCCAGGGTCCGAGCCCGCGTCCGGCTCGGTGAGGCCGAAGCAGCCCACCAGTTCGCCCCGGGCCAGCCCCGGCAGCCAGCGCTGGCGCTGCGCCTCGTCGCCATAGGCGTGGATCGGGTGCATCACCAGGGACGACTGCACGCTCATGGCCGAGCGATAGCCACTGTCGACCCGCTCCACCTCCCGGGCGATGAGGCCGTAGGCCACGTGATTGACCCCGGCGCAGCCGTACTGCTCCGGCAGGGTGGCGCCGAGCAGCCCCAGCTCCCCCAGCTCGTTCATGATGATGCGGTCAAACTGCTCGCGGCGGTTGGCCTCCAGCACACGGGGCATCAGCCGCGCCTGACAGTAATCGCGGGTGGCGTCGCGGATGAGCCGCTCCTCTTCGCCGAGCTGGCTGTCGAGAAAGAAGGGGTCTTGCCAATCAAATCGGGTACGCGTCATAAAGCACTCCATGCCATGCAAAAGAATCATCAAAGGGTCTCTTGTGGGCCCATCTTAACCACGAAAAAGCTCGGGTAACAAACACCTCAGCCTGCCTCCCGCAGCGCCCGATAGAGGGTGGTACGGCTGATGCCGAGGCGGCGCGCCGCCTCGCTCACGTTGCCATCGCACTCCGTCAGGGTCTGCTGCACCCGTTGCCGGTTCTGCTGGCGCAATGTGCTGCCCGCCACCGCCGTGGTAGCGGCCGGCGCCACGGCCACGATCGGCAGATGCAGGTGGGCAGGCTCAATCCAGCCCTGCCCTTCCGCCAACACGCAGGCCACTTCCAGTGCCTGCTTGAGCTGGCGCACGTTGCCGGGCAGCGGGTGGGCCAGCAGTTGGCGCTCGGCCTCATCGGTCAGGTGCAGGGCAGGATCCATCTCGGCCAGCAGCCGCCGAACCAGCGCCTGCCGCTCGCGGGTCGGCCAGTCGCGCAGCGGCGCCAGCTGCTGGCGCCAGCCGCAGATGCGGTAGTAGAGATCCTCACGAAAGGTGCCGGACGCCACCATGGCCGCCAGATCCCGATGGCTGGCGCTGACCAGCCAGAAATCCACCGCCTCAGGTCTGTGGCTGCCGACCGGGGTGACGGCGCGCTCCTGCAGCACTCTGAGCAACCGGGTCTGGGCCTGCAGCGGCAGCTCGCCGATCTCGTCCAGCATCAGGATGCCGCCGTGGGCGGCGCGCAGATACCCCTGGCTGCCCTGGCTGCGAGCACCGCTGAAGGCCCCTCCGATGTAACCGAACAGCTCGGCCTCTACCAGCTCCGCCGGCAGGGCGCCGCAGTTGACGCACACCAGCGGTTGCGCCCGCCGGCTCGACTGCCCGTGCAGTTCGCGCACCAGATGTTCCTTGCCGCTGCCGGTCTCCCCCTCGATGAGCAGCGAGATGCCGCGCTCCAGCATCTTGAGCGGCACCTGCTGGCCGTGCGAGCCGCCGGCATCGGCCGGCAAGCCGGGCTGGGTCGCCACGGGATGAGCTTCCGGTACCAGCCGCAAGCCGCGCCGATCCCGCAGCAGTTGCTTGCCGTCGAAGGGGTGCTGGCCGAGCCAGAGCCGACCGGCCCGGTTGGCCCCGAGCAGCTCGCCCTCCTCCCCCAGCAGCAGGCGGGCGGACCAGAGACTCTGGGGCTCGAGATCCACCAGCCAGCCCGGCTGGCGCGCCAGCAGCGCGTTTTCCAGGGTCATGGCCAACAGCCGCACCGTGCCCAGCATGTCGCCATCGTGATGGGCCGCATCGGTGGAGATGTCGAGCACCCCGAGCAGTTGCCCGTCTGGCCCGAGCAACGGGCAGGCGCTGCAGCTGAGAAAGCTGTGCTGGGCGAAGAAGTGCTGATTGCCGAGCACCTGTACCTCGCTCTGCTCGGCCAGCGCAGTGCCGATGGCGTTGGTGCCCTTGCTCGCCTCCCCCCAGCGGGCACCGCTGCGCAAAAAAATGCGCTCGGCGTGGCGGGCGAAGCCGTCGTCACCGCTGGCGGCCAGGATGGCGCCCTCGCCGTCGCACAGCAGCAACCGACAGGGGCGCCCTGCCAGCAACTGGCCAAACAGCGGCAACACAAAGCGCTGGAAGCTGGCGATCAGCACCCTGTGCTGCTCCTGGCGGGCCGACAGCTCCCCCTGGGGCAGCAAGTCCAGCTCGGCGCTCTGCCGGCGGCTCAACCCCTGATGCAGGCAGCGCTGCCAGGAACGCTCGATCGGGCTGGCACTGGATTGAGATAATTCGCTCATCACGCCTCCTGTTCACAAACGGCACGACTGTCACGGTCACTGTCCAGAATCGGCACAGTTTCCTCACCTTCGCCCTGGTCATTGGTTAACCAAGATACGCTGCCGCACCCCGTTTGATAACGTTTTTGTAACTTTTCCTGTGCTGGTCAGACCCTCTGGCACGTCCCTTGCGATACACAGCAGCAACCGGGTTGCCCGCCAGCCCGGTCAGGACCACACACATAAAGGATGATGAGATGATTTATACCGCTCCCGGTCAGGCAGGTGCCCTGGTCAGCTTCAAGTCCCGTTACGACAACTTCATCGGTGGCGAGTGGGTGGCGCCGCGCGCCGGCCGCTACTTTGAAAACATCTCGCCGGTGGACGGCAAGGTGTTCTGCGAAGTGGCCCGCTCCGACGCCGCCGACATCGAGCTGGCGCTGGACGCCGCCCACAAGGCGTTCGCCAGCTGGAGCAAGACCAGCGTCACCGAGCGCAGCAACCTGCTGCTGCGCATCGCCGATCGCATCGAACAGAACATCGAGGTGCTCGCCATCGCCGAGACCTGGGAGAACGGCAAGGCGGTGCGCGAGACCCTGGCCGCCGACTTGCCGCTGGTGGTGGATCACTTCCGCTACTTCGCCGGCTGCATCCGCGCCCAGGAGGGCTCGGCCGCTGAGCTGGACCAGAACACCGTCAGCTACCACTTCAAGGAGCCCATCGGGGTGGTCGGCCAGATCATTCCGTGGAACTTCCCGCTGCTGATGGCGGCCTGGAAGCTGGCCCCGGTGCTGGCGGCCGGCTGCTGCAGCGTGCTCAAGCCCGCCGAGCAGACCCCGGTCACCATCATGCTGATGATGGATCTCATCAAGGACATCCTGCCTGCCGGGGTGGTCAACGTGGTCAACGGCTTCGGCGCCGAGGCGGGCCAGGCGCTCGCCACCAGCGACCGGATCCAGAAGCTCGCCTTCACCGGCTCCACCGAGGTGGGCGCCCATATACTGCGCTGCGCCGCCGACAAGCTGATCCCCTCCACCGTGGAGCTGGGCGGCAAGTCCCCCAACATCTACTTCGCCGACGTGATGCAGCACGAGAGCAGCTACATCGACAAGGCGGTGGAAGGGATGCTGATGACCTTCTTCAACCAGGGCGAGGTGTGCACCTGCCCCTCCCGCGCCCTGGTGCAGGCCAGCATCTATGACGACTTCATGGACAAGGTGCTGGCCCGCGCCCGCACCATCGTCCAGGGCAACCCCCTCGACACCGCCACCCAGGTCGGTGCCCAGGCGTCGCGCGAGCAATTCGACAAGATCTTGAGCTACATGGAGATAGGTCGCGGCGAAGGGGCCAAGATGCTGATCGGCGGTGGCCCGGCCAGGGTGAGCGGGCTGGAGGGGGGCTTCTACATCCAGCCCACCATCTTCTCGGGTCAGAACAAGATGCGGGTGTTCCAGGAGGAGATCTTCGGGCCGGCGCTCGGGGTCACCACCTTCAAGGACGAGGCGGAGGCGCTGGCGATTGCCAACGACACCCAGTACGGGCTGGGGGCGGGCCTGTGGACCCGCGACAGCAACCTGGCCTGGCGCATGGGACGCGGCATCCAGGCCGGCCGGGTCTGGGTCAACTGCTACCACGCCTACCCGGCGCACGCGGCCTTTGGCGGCTACAAGAAGTCAGGGATCGGCCGTGAGACCCACAAGATGATGCTGGACCACTACCAGAACACCAAGAACCTGCTGGTGAGCCACGACATCAACCCGCTCGGCTTCTTCTAAGCCCCTCCCATGATCAACAAGGGCGCCTGCAGGCGCCCTTTTCATTGCTTAGAGTGGTCGCAGCAAGAGCGCCGCCTGCCCGGCGCCGATGCCCAGCTGCTGGCGATAGCGCTGGGGCGAGCAGCCCAGCTCCCGGTTGAACATGGCGATGAAGGCCGAGGTGGAGCCGTAACCGAGCCGCCAGCCAATCTCCTGCACTGGCAGCTCTCCCTTGAGCCAGGCCAGCGCCTTGAGCAGCTTGAGGCGGGCCCGCCACTGGCCGAAGTTCATCCCCAATTCCCGCACACAGCGCCTGGCCAGGGTGCGCTCGGTGGTGTGCAGCTGCTCGGCCCACTGGGCCAGGGTGCGCGGGTCGGCAGGGTCGCTGTAGAGCGCCGCCAGCATGGGGGCCAGCAGCTTGTCCTGGCTCATGGGCAGGTAGCTGTCCTGGCAGCGGGTGCGGGTCAGCTTCTCCACCAGCAGCTCGGCCTGACGCACGTCCCACTCATCCGCCATGTGGCCCAGCTTGCGATCGCAAAAATCGGCCAGGATGGCGCGGATCAACGGGGTCATCTGCAGCAGCCTGGGCTCGGCCGGCAGCCGCGCCGCCAGGGCGTGATTGACGTAGATGGAGGTGTAGTCGAGGGCCTGCTGGTTGTAGGAGGCGTGTTCCAGATCCGCCGGCACCCAGATGAGGTAATCGGCCGGCGCCACCAGCCGGTGATCGTCCAGCACTATCTCCATCACCCCCAGACTGATGAGGCTGAGCTGGCCCCAGGGATGGCTGTGGGGTGCACATGCGCTCTCGGCCTGGATCTGCTGGTAGCGCAGATAGAGCGGATTGGGCTCTGGCAGATGCAGGTCCGTCGGATGGTAGTGACGTATGGCCATGGCGAGCGGATTGTCCTTTGCGCGGGATGATTTGTCAGTTTTACGTTACTTGATATCAGAAAGACAAGGGTAGACTGGT
This sequence comes from Aeromonas sp. FL131, assembly GCF_049860615.1. Classification (NCBI taxonomy): domain Bacteria; kingdom Pseudomonadati; phylum Pseudomonadota; class Gammaproteobacteria; order Aeromonadales; family Aeromonadaceae; genus Aeromonas; species Aeromonas sp. FL131. Next base: position 641,649 of record NZ_CP187595.1, on the reverse strand, counting down.
CACCTCGATAATAAGGAGTCTTTGATGCGTATCTTCTACCCGCTGATGTTTCCGCTGCTCGCCGTGCTGATCTGGGCCACCAATACCGTGGTGTCCAAGGCCGCCGCCGATGTGCTGGATCCCGCGGCCATCTCCTTCTACCGCTGGGTGATCGCCGCACTGGCACTGACCCCCTTCTGCCTGCCGCAGCTGTGGCGCCGCCGTGGCGAGATCCGCCCCTGGCTCGGCAAACTGCTGGTGCTGGCGGCCCTTGGCATGGTGCTCTACCAGTGCCTCGCCTACTACGCCGCCCACACCACCTCGGCCACCAACATGGGGGTCATCGGCTCGCTCATCCCGCTGCTGACCCTGCTGCAGAGCGCGCTCTTCTTCGGTCAGCGGCCGGGCAAACAGGCGCTGCTCGGCATGAGTATCTCCCTGTTCGGGGTATTCTGGCTGCTGAGCCTGGGTCAGCCGCTGGCGCTGCTGCACGACGGCATCAATCAGGGCGACGGCCTGATGCTGCTCGGCTCCGCCAGCTACGCCCTCTATGGCCTGTTGATCCGCCGCTGGCAGCTGCCGTTCGGCCCCTGGCTCAATCTCTACCTGCAGATCCTGCTGGCGGTCTTGCTGCTGGTCCCGGTGGCCCTCTGCGCCGAGTCGCTGGCGGTGCCGGCCGAAGGCTGGGGCCTGGTGCTGTTTGCCGGCATCGCCTCCTCCCTCTTCGCCGCCTACTGCTGGATGCGCGGTCTCGCCTGCATGGGGGCGGAGCGCACCTCGGTGTTCATGAACCTGATGCCGCTGTGCACGGCGCTGATCGCCGTCATCAGCCTGGGGGAACCCATTCACGGCTATCACCTGCTGGGGGGTGGTCTCATCCTGGCAGGGGTCATGCTCTCCCAGTTCAAACCGAAGGCCCGCCCGGCCCTACTGGAAGAGGCCTGAGCGGCCGGCAGCACCGGATTTTGAACTCAAATGGCAACAAAAAGGGAGCGCAAGCTCCCTTAACTGTATCTTAAGGATACCGAAGTAGATTCAAGAACAATAAACGGACACTTAACCATCAGCAGGTGCTTTATGGGTACAAACACCGTCAACTTGCTCAACAAAGTGCCAGAGGTCACCTTGACATTCTGGTTGATCAAAATGATGTCGACGACTGTTGGGGAGACTGCTGCAGACTTCTTGATCTTTAACCTGCACCTGGGTTTAACGGTTACCTCCTTGCTGATGGGGGTCCTCCTCATCGTGACACTCTTGATACAAGTTCGAGCAACCGGCTATGCCCCCTGGAAATATTGGCTAGCTGTTGTGCTCGTGAGTATTTTCGGCACCTTGGTGACGGATAATCTGACCGACCAGGTTGGAGTACCATTGGCAATATCTACCAGTGTGTTTACGGTTGTGCTATTGGCCACCTTCCGGGTTTGGTATGCACAAGAAAAAACCTTGTCCATCCGTTCTATCGATACCCGCAAACGCGAACTATTTTACTGGGCAGCCATTCTCGTAACCTTCGCATTGGGTACAGCTGCAGGCGACTGGGTATCAGAGGGACTGAACATGGGGTATATGAATGCCACATTGCTTTTCGGATCGCTGATCGCAGTCATCGCAATCGCTCATTATTGGTTCAGAATGAATACCGTGTTAGCATTTTGGATCGTTTATGTACTGACTCGTCCACTTGGTGCTTCAATAGGTGACTGGCTATCACAATCTGAAAAGCATGGAGGCCTAGGATTTGGTGTCACTAGTACCAGTTTGGTTTTTTTTGCCTGCATCATCATGCTGGTCATTTATCAGTCACTGCCGCAGCGAATGCCTAAAGGTGGTTGAAAGATACGATGTGAATAAATTCATGCCAGAACTCAGTTCATCAATAATATATTTTAGGATGCCATCAGCACATCACTACCAGGGGCCTTTGGCCCCTTCATCTTGATAGGAGGATTGGATGGGGTATGGGGACGTGGCAATTAAGGCAGTGTTGATGTGTAAATCAGATGACCAATATAATCCCTGTGACGCCTGGGTACTTGCAGCACAAGAGCACTATCCCTCAAGCCAGTCAGCTCAGTTAAAGGGGTGTCCAAAAGGGGCATTCTTGGGATTGTGCAGTGAAGGCCTGGTACGAGGCATATCGAGACGGCGTTATTCGCGTGCGATTCAAAGTGGAAACTATGCTGTCAAAGCAATACGTGTTCTTCAACACTATGAAGCTCAACATACTGAATTACCTAGCGCAGTACAACTTTGGGATATGGTAATGAGGAAAGTTGGAAAAGAGATTGTGCACAATGGCCAGATGGATGTGGTTTTAGCTCTTTGAAAAAAAGAGCTGATAATAAAAAAGACTGTTGATTCCATATAGGCAAAAACACAATCAACCCATAAAATTGGAGGCCGCAGCCTCCAATATCGAACAAGGTCATAAATGACCTGTCTTATGCCGTCGTATCAACCATGTATCCGCTACCAGGGGATTCTTGAGGCAACTTGCTTTCCAGTGAACTCAAAAAATCCTGAAGTGATACCTTGTTACCATTTTGGCCTGCACCACTGCCAACAATCGAATTGAATTGATCCTGCAGTGTATTTAAAACAGGGTCAGAGCTGTTGCCGTTACTCAATGCTGATATCAGTGTATCAAGCCCCTGCTTCATAGAATTACTACCACTACTCGATTGCAAAGAGACTGCTTGTGCTTGGCCACTTTCGTCGCCGTCATTATCATTACCGTCCTCTTTTCCAGAGGCACCTCGTACAGCCCCCATCAAATTGTGCATGAAAGATGATAGCGCTGACTTTGTATCGCTATTAGAGGTATCGACGTTCACTCCTAGCGATGACAATGCAGACTTTACATCCCCCATCATTTTATCACCCCCACCCTCTCGATCATGGTGATGGTGGTGTTTTGCTGGTTGAGCACTGGCGGAAGACGCTGCGTTATTGTACGAGGCAGAGAGAGAAGAGCTACCGATTGAACTGACATCCGATGACATACGATGTTCCTTTCAAGGTTGGATAAACCCAGTGGCACTCATTGCCACTTTGACCATAGTGCATATACCTTGCCACTGTTTATCCATGAGAAAGATGCAGATAACTTATTGATATAGTTACATCGTTTAATGACACACGGTGAATTAGCCTTGGCAAAAAACAGCCTGTGGCAACCTGGTATTGCCACAGGTTGCCAGGCCGACGAACAAATCGGCTCCAACAACGACCCTGTTTAGGATTGAGTTGCAAATTCAGACACAAAAAGCGCCTTCAACGGAGCTTTTTGGAAGAGCCATGATGACAGATGCGGCTCAACTGCCCCGCCGCCAGTGGTAGCGGCGCTCGGGTCGGCCGCGCTGGCCGTAGTTGAGATCCACGTCCACCCGGTCCTCCGACTCCAGATACTCCAGATAGCGGCGCGCCGTGGTGCGGCTGAGGGACAGGCGCAGCGCCACCGTGTCGGTGGAGAAGGCGCTGTCCGGCTCGCCCGCCAGCAGCTCCAGCACCTGGCGCAGGGTGATGGCGTCGATCCCCTTGGGGGTGTCGCGCACCTCGCGCCCCTGGGGCCTCACCTTGCCCATCAGCCGGTCCAGGTCGCTCTGCTCGAGGGAACCGCGTTCGCAGATGCGCCGGTGCAGGGTGAGGATCTCGTCCAGGCTCTGCTGGATGCGAAACAGCCGCAGCGGTTTGATGATGTAATCCTGCACCCCCTGATTGAGGGCCTGCTGGATGGTCTCCACATCGCAGGAGGCGGTCACCATGATGACGTAGGCTTCGCGGTTGTGGCTGCGCAGCCGGTTCACCCACTCGAGACCTGAGCCGTCAGGCAGCGAGATGTCCACCAGCAGCAGTTGTGGCTGGGCCGCGCGCATCATGAGATCGGCCTGGGTCAGGCTCTCGGCCCGACCCAGCAGGGAAAATCCGGGGGTAGAGGAGACCAGCTCGGCCAGAATGGATCCTATCCGTTCGTCATCCTCGATCACCAGAGTGAAAATGGGCTCCATAGATCACACCAATTGGTTTTTATTCAAGTAGATACCGAACAGAGTCGTCTGTTCGGCGGTGCGGCGCCATTCTATCACACCCCCTCGCCTGGCCACCGTCTCCTTGACCAGGAACAGGCCGACACCGTGATCGCCGGTCTGGCGGCTGATGCCGTAATCAAACAGATGGTCCGCCAGCGCCTCGTCCACCCCCTCACCGCTGTCCTCCACCTCGATCACCAGCCGGCGCCCGAAGTCGTTGAGGGAGATGAGCACCCGTGGCGGGCACTGCTTGCGCCGGGCCCAGGCGGCGCGGATGCCGTTGTCCAGCAGGTTGCCGATGAGGGTGATGAGATCCGCCGACACCGCTGCCGGGTACTCGCCCAGCGCCGAATCGGGATCCAGCACCAGCTCCACCCCGAGCTCGCGAGCCCGGCTGAACTTGCCGAGGATGAGCCCGGCCACCGGCTTGTCCTCGATGGCCCGCAGCAGATCGTGCAGCATGGTCTGGCACGCCTCGCTCTCCTGCTGGATGAGCTCCACCGCCTGATCCACGTGGCCCAGCTGCAGCAGGCCGGAGAGGCTGCTGAGCTTGTTGGCGAACTCGTGGGTCTGCATCCGCAGCATCTCGGCATACTGGCGCAGGTGAGTCACCTGCATGCCGAGGCTGCCGGTCACCTCGGGGCGGCTGAAGATCAGCAGCCGACCGGGGATCTTGCCCTCCACCGCCTGCCAGCGCCCGATGAACGACTCGCCGTGCACGGTGAAGCCGAGCTCGGTCTCGAGCTGGGTCAGGGCGGGGGCGAGCGGCGGCGACAGCTCCGCCAGCGGCTGGCCAAGCAGGGAGTGGCGACCGGTGCCGGGCAGGCGCAGCTGGTAAAACGCGGCGCTGTTGAGCATGCGGATGTGGCCGTGGCTGTCGAGGGCGATCACCCCCTCCGAGATGTGCTCCAGCACCAGCTCCTGCAGCACGAAGCGGTTGACGATGGTCTCCGGCTCCAGATCCAGCAGGGTGCGGCGCAGCCGATGCTGGATCCAGAGCGCCAGCAGCAGGCCGCAGCCCAGCACGGCGCCGATGGCGCTGATGAGCAGGGCGATCCGATCCAGATAGATACCCTCCACCGTCTGCATCAGATAGCCCACCACCACGGCGCCGATGGCGCGCCCGTCCGCCCCGATCACCGGGGCGAAGCAGCGAATGGCCGGCCCCAGGGTACCCACGTCCTTGGAGCAGTAACTGCTGCGCTCGTTGAGGGAGGGCCAGATATCCTCGCCACGAAACAGGCCGCCCACCAGCTCCGGGGAAGGGTGGCTCAGCCGGCGGGCATGCTCGTCGGTCACCACCATGTAGGCGGCATCGGTGCGGCTGCAGATCCCCTGCACATAGTCGCGCAGACCCGGATCGCTCCCCCACTCCAGCGCCTGTACCACCCGCTGGTCCGCCGCCAGCACTCGCGCCAGATCCCCCCCCTTCTCCTCCAGGTTCACTTCCAGCAGGTGGCGGATAAAAAGCGCCAGCAGGCTGCCCAGGATGACGATCAGGAGCAGTGACAGGCCCAGGGAGAGGGTGACCAGTTGGTGACGCAGTTTCATCGATTAGCCTTGCAACATCAGGACGCGGACCAATAGTGCGGGCGCCACCAGGTCTGGTCAATCAAAGGTGCGGGATCACCGGCAAAATCCGCCAGCCCCTCGGCACGGGCACACAGTGCCACCGCCCTCGCCACGGCGCGGGCCACCTCCCCCACCTGCTCGATAGGGGGCAGCAGCCGCCCTTCGGCCAGTGGATAGGCGCCCACCGCCTGCACCGCCGCCCGCAACATGCCGTCGCTGATGCGCCGCGCCTTGACCGCGCAGGCACCGAGGCCGATACCCGGGAACACATAGACATTGTTGCACTGGGAGACAACTCGCGGCGCCCCGTCCACTGTCACCGGCGGGAAGGGGCTGCCGGTGGCGAGCAGAGCGCGCCCGCCGGTAGCCTGCCACACCAGGGCTGGGGTCGCCTCGGCGCTGCGGGTGGGGTTGGAGAGCGGCAGGATCACCGGCCGCTCGCACACCTCCCCCATGGCCGTCAGCACCGCCTCGTCAAACAAGCCGCCCTGACCGCTCACCCCGATCAGCACCCCGGGGCGCAGCCGCTCGATGAGCGCAACCAAGGAGTGGCACGCCTCCGCCGCCGGGCGGGCGAACGGCTGCTGGGCCGGGGTGAGCCCGGCACGGTCCTGGCAGACCAGGCCATCCTGATCGAACAGTTGCACCCGCGCCGTGCTGCCCGCCAGTTGGGCCAGCATGGCGGCGATGCCGCAGCCGGCTGAACCAGCCCCGACGATCAGCACCGGGGTCTCGGCAAGCACACTGCCCGCCTGCTGCAGTCCCGCCAGCACGCAGGCCGATGCCACCGCCGCCGTGCCCTGGATGTCGTCGTTGAACATGCAGAGCTCATCGCGGTAGCGGGCCAGCAAATTGGCGGCATGCTTGCCGGCAAAGTCTTCAAACTGCAGCACCACCTCGGGCCAGCGTTTACGAATGGCGGCCACCACCTTGTCCATGAACTGGTAGTAAGGCTCGCCATCCACCCGCGGCGCCTGCCAGCCAAGGTAGGAGTCATCTTCCAGCAGCTCGGGGTTGTTGGTGCCCACATCCACGCACAGCGGCAGGGTGCGCGCCGGGTTGATGCCGCCGGCGGCGGAGTAGAGCGCCAGCTTGCCGATGCAGATCCCCATGCCGCCGATGCCGAGATCGCCGAGCCCCAGCACCCGCTCGCCGTCGGAGATGACGATGACGTCCACCTCCTGCTCCACCGCCGCAAAAATGTCATCCAGCTCGTCCCGATCGTGCCAGGAGAGATAGAGGCCGTGGCTGCGCAGATAAAGGTCGCTGTGGCGCTGACACGCCTCTCCCACCACCGGGGTGTAGATGATGGGCAACAGCTCCGGCAGATGGTGGCGCACCAGCTCGTAAAACAGTACCGGGTTGTCCTCCTGCAGCTGGCGCAGCAGCAGGTGCTGATCAAACGGGCTCTGCATGGCCGAAACCAGCCGGTAGATGCGGCGCCGCTGCTGGGCCAGCGACTCCTCCTTGTGAGGCATGCGCCCCATCAGTCCCTGTCGCTTACGTTCGGCATAGGGCAGGCTGGTGCCCATCATGATGTCGTTCATTATCTTGTTCCTTATGCCAGCAGCGAAATGAGCAGGGTGGCCAGGATCAGCATGACGGCCCCCCCGAGACGAGAAGAGATCTGGGCAAACGGCATCAGCGTCATACGCTGGGCCGCCGAGAGCACGGCCACGTCGCCGGTGCCTCCCATGTTGGCCATGCACAGACCGCCGGTGATGGCTGCCTCGATGGGGTAGAAGCCGATCATCCGCCCCACCAGCGCCGCCCCCAGGGCACCGCCGACCACGGTCACCAGCACCAGCACGAAGTAGCTGACCGAGAAGGCGCTGATGAGCTCGGGGATGCTGGTGTAGGCGACACCGATCCCCACCAGCAGGGAGGGGGTCAGGTTGCTGACCACGAACTGATACCAGTCGGCCGCCGCCTGCTCGTAACGACGGGGCAGCAGGCCGCTCACCTTGATGACGGCCACCGCCAGGATCATCAGGGCGAATGGGTGCATGGGGATGAAGTTGCCGAGCAATGAGCCCAGCACGAACATGCTGGAGCTGATGAAGAGCCCGAGGCCCAGGCTCTCCAGGGTCGGCGCCTGCACCTTCTCTTCGGCCACGCCAGCAGCACTCTCTTTTATCATCAGCTTGCCGTTGCCGGTCAGGGAGGGGTAGCGGCGACCGAGGCGGGCCAGCAAGGTCCCCACCAGGATCGCCAGGGTGTTGGCGATCACCACCGCCGGCACCATGCGCGACAGCAGATCGGCGCTCGACATCTGCAGCGGCCCGGAGAGGATCTCCACCAGCGGCACGGCGCCGGCCCCCATGCCGCCGCCCATGATGGGCAGACCGATCAGCAGCACCGCATTCTTGAAGCCATAGCCCATCAGGGCGCCCACCATACCGACGCTGAGCAGCGCCAGCGCGACGCCCCCCAGGATCACCGGCAAGTAGCGCATGGCGGCGTTTTTCAGCAGGGCGCCGCTCATGCCGAACACCGAGCCGGTTACCAGGCTGGCGATGAAGAAGTTGAGAAAGCCCCCCTCCTTCATGAAGCCGATGATCACCTGGCCCGCCTCGACGGGCAGGATCCGGTATTCAAACAGGGCGGCGCCGCCGAAGATGGCGAGTATGGTGCCGCCCCCCAGGTATTCACGGATGGGGGTGATGCGCTCCCCCAGCTCGGTCAGCAGGGTGCCGAGCACGAACATCAATGCCAGCGCACCGACCATGCCGAGTGGCAGAGAGCCGTTCCAGCCCGAGAAGAGTACGCAGGTGGCAAGCCCGAGGAAGATCATCATGGGCATGCCGGCAATCTGTCGGTCGCCAAACAGCGCGATCCGGGTCTGTGGGGTAGAGAGGTTTTTCATTGTTATGCTCCAGCGTGTGGTGTGGCGCCACTCTAGCCATCTCTCTCGCCCCTGTCGGTTAGCCTGTCTGCAAAGGCATATAAAAACATTAAATTCTTAAACGTTATGGCTGGCAGAGGATGCCGTCCGACCTGTCATTGGCATTATTCGGACGCACTATTGTGCCGCGCCAATCAAACCGGTGGGCACTCATCCCTCAATGCCAGCAGGCTCTTGATGGGGCCATTATCAAATAACGATTAAATAATGGGCGGCATACTTTCTCAATAATGGGAAACCATGCTTGCCCCGCTCCATGCTATTTCGACAGATCACAAGCAAGGATTGAGTGGCGATCTCAAGATCGGTAAATCCCAATCAGATAAACCGCCGCAGACCGGAAGAGACAACTGGAAGATTGTGGGCGTGCGATCACGCCGAGGCCCACAAGGATGATCTGCCCAGGCAGGCCGTGCCTGCCTCAGGGAGCGTTTGAGCCGATACAAGCGGGCCCTGCAACAGACCGTCAGATGATGATAACGGCCTCATGACACCAACCGAAAAACTATTCGGCTAATAACAGTGGAATATTGGCAGGGTCAAATTCATGACAGGTTTCGGTACTTTCCAGGCTGAGCCCATAATGGCCATCGGCAACATATTCCACCTCCACCAACAGGCTCTCGATGGAGAAATGGGGGTCACCCGATTCATATCGTTCCACAGCTATCGTCTCCCTGTTTAGCTGACCCATCAATATTAGTGGATAAAAAGCAGCCTGCCGAATTCAGATAATATTTTTCTGCCACCAACATGATCGGCCATGGCTATTCCAAGGCTATTTTCAGCACGGATTGGTGAGATGATTTGGTTATTTCACCGGCCCATGGCGGGAATGATTCACCCAAATTGGCTCGCGGCAGACACGGGTGGCTGCCAACAGGACGTTCAAACCCAACAAGCAAGCTCCACAAGAAACCTACCTCCAATTTTCATAAACAAGATCGCGATCACACTATTTACTTAGCCTGCTAAACAACTACAATGCTTAGCAAGCTAAGTAAATGGAGAGCCTCATGATGAAGGATCTGGAAATGCTGCGCGAGCTGTCCCTCGCCGAGCGGGTCGGCCGACTGCATCGGCTGTGGCGCACCGTGGCCGATCTCGAACTGGCCCCCCTCGGCCTCACCCACCCCCGCTGGACGGCATTGTGGAAGCTGAGCCGGCTCGGTGGCCACCTCAGCCAGAAGACCCTGGCCGAAGCGCTGGAGATCGAACTGCCCTCCCTGATGCGCACCCTGGGCCAGCTGGAAGAGCAGGGGCTGGTGGAGCGCCACTGCTGCAGTCAGGACAAGCGGGTCCGCATCGTCACCCTGACCCCGGCCGGCAAGGCGCTGCTCGACCAGATTGAAGATCGCATCATGGAGATACGCCGGGAGCTGCTCGCCGGCATCAGCCAGCGGGAGCTGGAACAGTTTGAAGATATCGTGCACCGCATCTGTGCCAATGCCCTCGGCAAGATAGGTGCACAGAGTGAAGAGAGAGAGTGAAATGACCCCGGATCAACAATTCAAGCGCTGGATAAAATGGGCCATGGGCGCCTTCGTACTGGTGTTTGCCTACTTCCTGCTGGCCGACCTCAAGATGCCGCTCACCCCGCAAGCCATGGCGACCCGCGTCGTGACCAAGATGGCGCCCCAGGTCAGCGGCAAGGTGGTCGAGGTGGCCGTCGGCAACAACCAGCACGTCAAGCAGGGCGACCTGCTGTTCGTGCTCGATCCCGCCCCCTTTGAACTCGCGGTGGAGCAGGCCCGCCTCGCCCTGGCCCAGGCCGAGCAGCAGAATCGCCAGCTCGATGCCACCCTCAATGCCGCCAGCGCCGACTTCAGTTCGCTGCAGACCCAGGCTGCCCTCAAGCTGCGGGAGGCCGAGCGCATCGACGCCCTCTATCGCCGCCACATGGTCTCCGAACAGCAGAAGGATGACGCCGACAGCGCGTTTCGCACCGCCCAGGCCAACCTGCTGGCCAGCAAGGCCCGCATGACCCAGGCCCGGGTCAACCGTGGTCTGCCCGGCGATGACAACCTGCTGCTGCGCCAGGCCCGCAACCGTCTCGCCCAGGCCGAGCTCAACCTCGCCTACAGCCGGGTTCACGCCAGCCAGGACGGCATCATCACCAACCTGCAGCTCAAGCCGGGCAGCTTCGCCGCGGCGGGTGCACCGCTGCTGGCGCTGGTCTCCGAGCAGGTGGACGTGATCGCCGATTTTCGCGAGAAGAGCCTCCGTCACGTCAATCAGGACAGCCAGGCACTGGTCGCCTTCGATGGTGAGCCGGGTCGCCTCTATCAGGCCCGGGTCACCAGCCTGGATGCCGGGGTCAGCGCCGGCCAGTTCGATGCCAACGGCCTCTTGGCCAGCCCCACCGAGTCGGATCGCTGGGTGCGCGACGCCCAGCGTCTGCGCCTGCACCTGGCGCTGGAACAGCTGCCCGCCCATCTGCCGGCCGGTGCCCGCGCCACCGTGCAGCTGCTGCCCGACAACGCCCTGACCGGACTGCTGGCCCGCGCCCAGATCCGCCTGCTCAGCCTGCTGCACTACATCTACTGAGGTGACGGCAATGACTTTGTGGCACAGGCCCCTCACCGCCAACGAACTGCGCCAATGCCTGCGCATCGCCTTTGGCAGCACCACCGGCTTTCTGCTCTGCAAGCTGTTTGGCTGGAACTACGGCGTCTTCTACACCGTCACGCCGGTGCTGCTGCTGGGCATGGTGCCGGTGATGAACGGCCATGCCGCCCGCCAGCTGATCGCCGCCGCCGTGGTCTGCGGGCTGGAAGTGGGGCTGCTGGGGGGGCTGTTTGGCGGCCATCCCGGTCTGATGGTTCCCATCGCCTTCCTGCTGTTTCTCTACCGCTTCGCCGCCATGTCGCAGGGCAGCCTGTTCCTGTTCGGTGCCAACGGGGTGTTGAGTCTCAGCATCATGCTGCACTTTGCCAGCTACCCGCAGACCGATCTCAACGACCTCATCTTCAGCAACCTGTGGGCCAGCGTGCTGTCGGTGCTCATCGCCTACCTGATGACGGCATTGATCCCGGACGTGGAGGAGCGCCCCAAACCGGCCCCCTCCCCCAAGGCACCGCACCGGATGCGGCACGAGGCGCTGCTTGGCGCCAGCATCGCCACCCTCTCCTTCATGGTGTTCCAGATCTTCGATCTGCGGGACTCCATGTCGGCCCAGGCCACGACCCTGCTGGTGCTCTTCCCCATGCACTGGGACGGCGCCCTGAGCTATGCCCGCAAACGGGCCATGGGCACCCTGCTCGGGGTGAGCTTCGGCCTGGTCAGCCAGCTGGTGCTCTACGACTGGTCGGGACTGCTGTTGCTGGTCGCCCCCATGCTCTGGCTTGGCGCCATGCTGTTCAGCCATGCCCATGTGAAGGAGGCGAGCGGTTCCGGGGTCGGCTTCGGTGCCCTCACCACCCTCGGCATCCTGTTCGGCCAATACCTGACGCCGGGCAACGATCTGGTGTTCAGCGCCCTCTACCGGGTCAGCAGCATCTTGTTTGCCATCGTCGCCACCCTGCTGGCCTGTTACCTCATCCACCGACTGCTTAACCGCTTCGAGGCCACTCGGTTCGGTTATTGACCCCCTGTTGTTAGCTCAAGGATGTGCTGCCTTTCGCCCCGCTATGCCTACCGGGGCGTTTTTTTGCCTTCCGTTTGGCGGCACCTGCGGCCAGCCCCAGCAACTATGCTTGCTAGGGCAGTCGGCAACAGGAGAGAGACCATGGCACGAGCAGCATACATCCACTGGTTGGCAATCACTCTGCTGCTGGGGATGACCTGTGCCCGGGCAGAGCAGGTGCTCATTGCCGCCGAGGATGACTGGGCCCCCTACTGCGCCCTCGACAAGCAGAGCGGCCAACCGCAGGGGTTGGCCCCCGAGCTGGTGAAGGCGGCCTTTGCCGCCGAGGGAGTCGACGTCGAGTTTCGTACCATCCCCTTCGCCCGCTGCATGTACGAGGCACGCAGCGACAAGGTGCTCGGCTGCTTCGATGCCACCATCACCGAGGAGAACCGCTACCAGTACTTCTGGCACGAGACCCCCATGTTCGAGGAGGATCTCGCCATCTTCGCCCTGGCCCGCGAACCGCGCCGGGATCTCAAGCTCACCTCGCTGGAACAGAAGACGGTGGGCATCACCCTTGGCTACACCTACCCCACCGACTTCATGGAAAACCCCAGGATCACCCGCTTCCAGGCCAAGTCCGACGCCCAGATCATCGAGATGCTGGTGCGCGGCCGGGTCGACTACATCCTGATGAACGAGATGCCGGGCTACCTCAAGATCCAGCAAAAACAGCTGAGCGGGAAGGTGGTCAAGGTGGGCAAGATCTCCACCGACGGTTTCTGGCTCGCCTTCTCTCGCGCCCACCCTCAGGGTGAGGCGATGGCCAAGCGCTTCGAGGAGGGGCTGCAGAAGATCCGCAACAACGGCACCTACGAGGCACTGGTGCGCGCCTTCGAGGCCAGACTCGGCCTGCATTGAGCCGCGGCTCATTAGCGCTTCTTTTGACGCCCATGGACGCATATCGACGCAAGCCGGGTCGAGGCGCATTGCGCCCCTTTGGCAAGCTGTTAGGATCACGCCCGGATGACACCGATGGAGAATCAACATGAAGCACGCCAACCTTCTGCTGCTGGGCATCGCGAGCCTGACCCTGCTGAGCGGCTGCGAACGCGGCGCCGGCACCCTGAGCGTGACCGGTGGCGATCCCGTCACCTATCTGTGTGAACAGGGCCAACGGGTGCAGGTACGCTACTTCGCCCTCTCCGATCAGAGCCTGAACTTCGTCAAGCTGGCGCTGCCAGACGGCAAGGATTACACCCTGCCACAGAGCGTTTCCGCCTCCGGCGCCCGCTACACCGACGACCATGAGGCCATCTGGTGGAACAAGGGAGATGAAGGCTTTGTCGAGATGCGCGACAAGGATGGCGAGTGGCAGAGCGTCTACAACGACTGCAAGCAGCAGTAAACAGCAACCCCGGCCAGGCCGGGGTTGCTCATTACTCCACTTCAATCTCGTAGCGACCCACCACTCGCACCGGAATGGCCTGCGGGTTCTGCTCCGACACGCGATAGCGGGTCTTGGCCAGCCCCGACAGGGCGATCAGGTTCAGCACCCCGGGCGGCTCCGAGGCCACAATCTCTGGGCTGAACAGATTGCCGTTGGAGTCGATGAGATAACGGATCTCCACATAGCCCTTGACAGGCAGCTTGGCTGGCGCGCCGCCCACCGGTTCAAACGGGGGCACCTCGCCATCCTGCACCCAGTATTTGCCAAGCTCGGCCATGGTCACCTCCAGCGGCGGCTGGTTCAGTTTCACGGTGGGACTGGGGCTGGCACAGCCCCCCATCAGACCGAACACAGTGCCCAGCAGCAAGACCTTCAAACCCATTCAACACTCCTTGTTGAGTCCGATCAGAGGGGTCACCCCTCTCCGGCAGGGTTGCCGGCCCATTACTGTAACAATCGGAACCCGTTTGAGCAGCATAAAAAAAGCCAACCCCATCGTGGTGGCTTTTGGCAAAGCGGCTCAGCGTCAGCCGCGCTTGTCGCTCACCACCAGCCAGAGCGCATGCACCATGCCGGGCAGGCCACCGAGCAGGGTCAGCACTATGTTGATCAGAAAATGCAGGCTGAAGCCCACCTGAAGAAAGGCACAGACCGGGGGCAGAAAGATGGCCAGCAGGATCTTGAGCAGATTGTTCATCTCGGATTTCCTCGTCAACGATGTCACAGGGATGGCAATGGGCTAACCATAAACATCCCTGGCTTCAACTGCAAACCAGACAGGGAATGCGCTCACCCCCTTCCCGCCAGGCGTTGAGGTCGTGGATGACCTGATTGCTGCTGCCGCGCCAGAGCAGGCCGGGATCCGCCAGCCCCTTCTCGAACTTGCCATCCACCAGCACGTCCAGCAAGGCCACCAGCTCGCGCTGGGCCGGGCTGAGCTCGCCAAGCAGATAGCCGGTCCAGCACCAGATGTCCTTGCCGGGGCACTCGGCGCGCACCCGCCGCACCAGCGCCAGCACCTGAGGCACGTTGGCGGGGTGGAGTGGATCGCCGCCGGAGAGCGACAGTCCGCGCCGCTTGATGCGCGTGTCGTTGAGATCCGCGATGACGCGATCGCTCATCGCCTCGTCAAACGGCTTGCCGCCGTCTAGCCGCCAGGTGCTCTGGTTGTAGCAGCCGGGGCACTGATGTTCGCAGCCCGAGACGAACAGGGTGGCGCGGGTGCCGGGGCCGTTGATCACATCGACCGGGTAGTATTGGTGGTAGTGCATCGCTTGTTTCCTGCCTCCTTCATGGGTGTGCAAACGGTCGCCACCCCATGAAAATGGCCCCTTGCAACAGGGGCCAGCGCTTCATCGTTACCGCACTTACATATGTTTGACGCGGCGCTTCACCTCTTCCTGCTTGCCCGCATTGAAGGGGCGCGCATCCGGGCTGCCGAGGTAACCGCAGACGCGGCGGGTCACCGACACCTTGGCCGGGTCGTGGTTGCCGCAACGCGGGCAGGTGAAGCCCTTGGAGGTGCACTCGAACTCACCGGTGAAGCCGCAGTCGTAGCACTCGTCGATGGGGGTGTTGGTTCCGTAGTAGGGCACCTTGTCATAGCTGTAGTCCCAGACGTTCTCCAGCGCTTCCAGATTGTGCTGGATGTTGGGGTACTCGCCGTAGCAGATGAAGCCGCCACTGGCGATGGGCGGATAGGGCGCCTCGAAGTCCAGCTTGTCGTACGGGTTGACCTGCTTCTCCACGTCGAGGTGGAAGCTGTTGGTGTAGTAGCCCTTGTCGGTCACCCCCGCCACCACGCCAAACTCCTTGGCGTCGATGCGGCAGAAGCGGGAGCAGAGGTTCTCGCTCGGGGTGGAGTAGAGGCTGAAACCGTAGCCGGTCTCCTCCTTCCACTCGTCGGTGGCCGCCTTGAGGCGCGCAATGATGGCGATGGCCTTCTGCTGCAGTTCGGCGCTGTCAAACAGGTGCACCTGGTCGCCAAACAGGGCGTTGATGGTCTCGTGTACCCCGATGTAGCCAAGCGAAATGGAGGCGCGACCGTGCTTGAAGATCTCGCTGACGTTGTCGTCCGCCTTCAGGCGTACCCCGCAGGCCCCTTCCATGTAGAGGATGGGCGCGACCCGGGCCTTGACCCCGTCGAGGCGCTTGATGCGGTACATCAGTGCGGTCTTGGCTACCCGCAAGGCGGCGTCCAGCTTGTCCCAGAAATCCGCTTCATCGCGGGATTTCAGGGCGATGCGCGGCAGGTTGAGGCTCACCACACCTAAGTTGTTGCGCCCTTCGTGGACCAGCTCGCCGTGCTCCTCGTAGGCACCGAGGAAGGAGCGGCAGCCCATGGGAGTCTTGAAGGAGCCGGTCACCTTGACCACCTGGTCGTAGTTGAGGATGTCCGGGTACATCCGCTTGGAGGCGCACTCCAGCGCCAGCTGCTTGATGTCGTAGTTGGGATCACCCTGTTTGTGGTTGAGGCCATCCTTGATGGCGAACACCAGTTTCGGGAACACGGCGGTCTTCTTGTTCTTGCCAAGGCCGGCGATGCGGTTGCTCAAGATGGCGCGCTGGATCAGGCGTGACTGCCAGCTGTCGCCGAGGCCAAAGCCGAAGGTGACGAACGGGGTCTGACCATTGGCGG
The DNA here is from genome assembly GCF_049860615.1 of Aeromonas sp. FL131. Classification (NCBI taxonomy): domain Bacteria; kingdom Pseudomonadati; phylum Pseudomonadota; class Gammaproteobacteria; order Aeromonadales; family Aeromonadaceae; genus Aeromonas; species Aeromonas sp. FL131. The sequence goes on along the minus strand of NZ_CP187595.1, from coordinate 625,503 downwards.
TGTGCAGGGTGTTGACCTCGTACTCCAGTGACTGGAAGGCGTCGTAACACTCCTTCTCGGTGCGGGCCATGGCGTAGGCATCCACATCGCTGATGCCCCACTCCAGCGCCACTTCCCGGTGCTTCTCCCAGCTGATGGTCACATAGGGGGCCAGCACTTCGTCGATGCGGTTGATGGTGGTGCCGCCATAGATGTGGCTCGCCACCTGGGCGATGATCTGGGCCGTGACCGCGGTGGCGGTGCTGATGGACTTGGGAGTGTCGATCTCCGCGTTGCCCATCTTGAAGCCGTGGGTCAGCATCCCCTTCAGGTCGATCAACATGCAGTTGAACATGGGGAAGAAGGGGGAGTAGTCGAGATCGTGGAAGTGCAGATCGCCGCTCTCGTGGGCCTGTACCACATCGCGGGGCAGCATGTGGCTGGTGGCGTAGTGCTTGGCAACGATGCCCGCCAGCAGGTCACGCTGGGTCGGGATCACCTTGGAATCCTTGTTGGCGTTCTCGTTGAGCAGGGCCGCGTTGGTCTGCTCCACCAGGCCGCGGATCTCCTGAGCCAGCCGGCCGCGCGCCTCGCGGGCCTGATCCCGGTCGTGACGGTATTCGATGTAGGCACGGGCGATGGCCTTGTCGTCGGAGGCCATCAGGTGGTTCTCGACCCGGTTCTGGATCTCGTGGATGTCCACTTCCCCTCGTCCTTCCAGCTCCTGGGTGACGGCGGCGGCAATGCGCTCGGCCAGCGCCGGACTGGCCTGATTGACCGCTTCTGCCGCTCGGCCCACCGCCTCGGCAATCAGCTGGGCATTGAATGGTGCGCGACATCCATCACGTTTGATCACAACCGGTTTCATGGATTTTCCCCGTTAAAAAGGCCAGGCTCTCGCCCTCGGCTTACCCTTGTTTGGCCCCCTTCTCCACGCCTCGTCCTCGGCGCAAATAAATTCAGCCGAGGCTTGACAAGCCAGGGCTGACGATGAGAAGGGAACAGCTTGTACACAGCTTAATAACACAACATATAGGGATTAAAAACGAATGCAGCCCTATATGTGGTGTCTATTAGGCACCAAAGCGTGACCGTATTTCTTGATCCAGAACAGGTTTTGAGGCGAGTGGCGCAGTTCCCGACCAGTCACAAACGGCCCCATACAAGACCCAATTCAAGCCTGATGCGGGCTGGCGCCCGATACCGGCCAGAGGGAAAAAGATTTCCCTTCCGACAGTAATTGACCGGGACAGGTTTGCACCAAGATGGACATAATGAATGACAACTCCTCTTGTTCGATGGGAAGCGACATGACCAACCCGCTATTGCTGCTACTGCTGCTGTGTGCCCTCCCGTTGCGGTTGTGGGCGGCCGAAATTCTGGTGATCAGCAGCTACCACCCCGAATACCTGTGGGATCAGAGCTACAACGCCAGCCTGGCCGCCAACCTCAAGGGCGACCACCACATCAGCCACTTCTACATGGATACCAAACGCCGCCCCGCCGAGGAGTTTGATCAGATAGCCGAGCAGGCGCTCGCCTACTATCGTCAGGTGAAACCGGATCTGGTGGTGCTCGGTGATGACAACGCCATCAACTACCTGGCCAGCGACATCGCCTCCCTCGGCACCCCGGTAGTGTTTCTCGGCATGAACGAGAACCCGCGCCACAAGGGGCTGGTCGGCCACCCCAAGATCACCGGCGTGCTGGAGCGCCCCCTGCTCAAACGCAACATCAGCGAGATGAGCCAGCTGATGGGGGGGATCAAGAAGGCACTGGTGCTGTTTGACTCGAGCAACGTGGCGCTCACCGCCATCGAGGATGAATTCAAGACCCAGACCGAGCTGCGGGTCGGCCAAACCCGGGTCAACAGCCAGCTCATTGGTGACTACAGCCTGTGGCAGGAGGCCGTGCTCAATGCCAAGCAGAGTGGTTATGAAGCCATCTTCATCGGCCTCTACCACACCCTCAGCGACGAACAGGGCCGCCATGTGGATGAAAACAGGTTGCTGGAGTGGACCAGCGCCCACAGCCCGGTCCCGCTGTTCTGTTTCTGGGAATTTTCGGTGGGCAAGGGCAAGGCCATCGGTGGCCTGGTGCTGGATGGCCGTGATCAGGGGGCCAAGGCGGCCGAGCTGGTCAACGCCATCCTGGCGGGTGCCCAGCCCAAAACCCTGGCACCGCGCGCCGCCCTGCGTGGCGAGTATGTGTTCAGCAAGAGCGAGCTGGCCCGCTGGCAGCTCACCCTGCCCGACAAGTGGCGCTACAAGATCCTCTGGCGCGATTGAGCGCTGATCAGCGCCCCCATAACAAAGAACCCGGCCATGCCGGGTTCTTTGTTTCTCTTTCTGCGTGAGCGACTCAGCCCTGCAACGCCTGTTGCAGCTCCTCTTCACTCCAGACCGTGATGCCGAGCTCCTGGGCCTTGACCAGCTTGGAGCCTGCCGCCTCCCCCGCTACCAGCACATCGGTCTTGGCCGACACCGAGCCCGCCACCTTGGCCCCCAGCGCCTGCAGCGCCGCCTTGGCGTCGTTGCGCGACAAGGTGGTGAGGGTACCGGTCAGCACGAAGGTCTTGCCGGCAAAGGGTTGCTCCGCGGCCTCTTTCTTCTCGATGGCCGGCCAGTGGATACCGGCGGCCAGCAGGGCCTCCAGCACCTCGATGTTGTGAGGCTGGCGCAGGAAGTAGTAGACGTGCTTGGCCACTATGTCCCCCACGTCGGCCACTTCCAGCAACTGCTCCACCGAGGCGGCGCGCAGGGCATCCAGGGTGAGGAAGTGGTTGGCGAGGTTCAAGGCGGTCGCCTCCCCCACTTCGCGGATCCCCAGCGCAAACAGGAAGCGGGGCAGCGTGGTGCTGCGGGCCGCATCGATGGCCGCCACCAGATTGAGAGCCGACTTTTGCCCCATCCGCTCGAGCCCGGCCAGCTGGATGGCGTTGAGGCTGAACAAGTCTGCCGGCGTCTTCACCAGCCCCTTGTCCACCAGTTGCTCCACTATCTTGTCGCCAAGGCCGTCCACGTCCATGGCACGGCGGGCGGCGAAGTGCTTGATCGCCTCCTTGCGCTGCGCCTCGCAGAACAGGCCGCCGGAGCAGCGGGTCACCGCCTCTCCCTCCAGCCGCTCCACCGCCGAACCGCACACCGGGCACTCGGTCGGGAACAGGATCGCGCGGGCATCCGCCGGGCGCTGCGCCTCCACCACCGCCACTATCTGCGGGATCACGTCCCCGGCCCGGCGCACGATCACGGTGTCGCCGATCATCACACCGAGGCGCTCAATCTCGTCGGCATTGTGCAGGGTGGCGTTGGAGACGGTGACGCCGCCGACGAACACAGGTTTGAGCTTGGCCACCGGGGTCACGGCGCCGGTGCGGCCGACCTGGAACTCGACGTTCTCAAGCTCCGTCATCTCCTCCTGGGCCGGGAACTTGTGGGCGGTAGCCCAGCGCGGGGCGCGGGCCACAAAGCCCAGCTCCTCCTGCAGAGGGATGGCATCCACCTTGTAGACCACGCCGTCAATCTCGTAGGGGAGCTCGCCGCGGCGCACCAGGATGTCGTCGTGGAACGCCTGGCAACCAGCGGCCCCCTCTTTGAGCTTCACTTCGGGGCTGAGCGGCAGCCCCCACTCTTTGAGCTGATTGAGGCGACCGAAGTGAGAGCCACCGAGCTGCTCGCCGCCCACCCCCACGCCATAGGCGTAGAAGGCCAGCGGGCGGCTGGCGGTGATGCGCGAGTCGAGCTGACGCAGGCTGCCGGCAGCGGCATTGCGCGGGTTGACGAACACCTTCTCGCCAGCGGCCAGCGCCTTGGCGTTCATCGCCTCGAACCCCGCCTTGGGCATGAACACCTCGCCACGCACCTCCAGCCTGGCCGGCCAGCCCTCGCCGCGCAGGGACAAGGGAATGGCCTTGATGGTGCGCACGTTCTCGGTGATCTCCTCACCCGTGGTGCCATCGCCCCGGGTGGCGGCCTGCACCAGCTGGCCATCCACATAGAGCAGGCTCACCGCCAGACCGTCCAGCTTGGGCTCGCAGCAGAAGGTAAAGCTCACCTCCCGCTTGAGGCGATCGCGCATGCGCTGCTCGAAGGCCTGCAACTCCTCGCCGCTGAACACGTTGTCCAGGCTCAGCATGGGGATCTCGTGGCGCACCTGTTTGAAGGCGGTCAGCGGCTGGCCGCCCACCCGTACGCTCGGCGAGGCCGGCGTCTTCAGCTCGGGGTGTTCGGCTTCCAGCGCGATCAGCTCGCGCATCAGCCGATCGTATTCGGCGTCCGGCACCGTGGGGTTGTCCAGCACATAGTACTGATGACCGTACTCGATCAGCAGCTCACACAGTTGACGGTGGCGGGAGAGGATATCGCTCATGAAAAAGTCTCGAAGTGTGATGGAAAAACCGGCTAGCGGACCAATAAAAATGCGGCACCTGGGTACCGCACTTTTTATTCATTCGACCCGCATGGCGTATTAGTCGCGACTGGCCTCGTAGGCGGCCAGCTCATGCCGGTAACGGGCGATGGTTTCGTCGCTCAGCGGGCTGCGATCCATATCCGTCAGCATGGCATCGAGATCGCTGGCCAGCTGATCGGCGGCCTGCAGCATGTCCTCGAAGGCAAACGCAGCGTTGCTGCGCAACGGCAGCTGCATGAAGAGCGACACGCCCGGGGTGGCGAACTGCTCCATCCGGTACGGGTTGAAGGTGCCCGGCTTGACCATGTTGATCATGGAGAAGAGCACTTCTCCCTTGCCGTTCGGATCTTCATGGCGGTGGAAAATATCCATCTCGCCAAACTTGAAGCCCAGCGCCAGCAGGGAAGAGAGCAGGGTGGCCCCTTGCAGATCGTGACCCGGACGGCCCATCAGGTTGATGACATAGACATCCTGCCAGATCTTCTCGACCGGCGCGGCACGTACCGGCTCTTCATAGACGGGCTCCTCGTAGGCAGGCTCGGGGGCTGCATGACGGGGCTGCGCCTGGTATTCGGGAGCGGCGACCGGCGCCGGCTCGCGGGCACCGAAAGTGGGTGCGGTCGCGTAGGCGGGCTCGACCAGCGGCTCTTCGTCCAGCGGTTGCAGCAGCGGCTCGCGCTGGGGACGGGAACGGTGGACCGGGGTACGGCGAATGACCTGGGCGGGCTTGCGCACCGGCGCGGCAGGCACTTCCTCGACGGCAGCGGCAACCGGCTCCTCGAACTCCTCCTCGTCTTCTTCATAGACGGGGGGTGGCGGCACGGGGCGGGCGGCAGGCTTGCGTACCACGGGCGGCGGCAGATCGGCATCGTCATCTTCATCATCGAAGGCGGGCGCAGGCGCACGACGGCTGACTTCCGGCTGGCGGGGCTCATCATGGTGGAGTTTGGGCTCGGCACGACGGCCACCGCTGACCACTCGCACCTGACCGATGCCATCGCTGTCGAAGGCGTCGTTGTCACGATCCCGTGATTTGGATTCCATCCGGCCCAGAGGTTTCTCTTTGATCGGTGCCTGACGATTCTTTCTGTTGCTCCACAACCCGTGAATGAGCAATGCCGCGATGGCAATACCGCCCAGGGCAACCAAGATGTAACGCAATTCCTGCATTAGCTGCTTCTCTTTCTAGTTTTGCTCAGCCAAAGCGACGGCTTCACCGATATCGACCGACACTATGCGCGAAACCCCGGGCTCTTGCATCGTGACGCCAACCAGCTGCTCAGCCATCTCCATGGAGACCTTATTATGACTGATGTAAACGAACTGTACTGTGCTCGACATCTCTTTGACAAGAGAACAGAAGCGACCGACGTTCACTTCATCGAGCGGTGCATCCACCTCATCCAGCAGACAAAATGGTGCTGGGTTGAGTCTGAAGATGGCAAAAACCAGCGCAAGTGCGGTTAACGCCTTCTCCCCCCCGGAAAGCAGGGCAATGGTAGCATTCTTCTTACCCGGAGGTCTCGCCATGATGCTCACTCCGGCCTCCAAAAGATCATCGGAGGTGAGCTCAAGCCAGGCACTGCCCCCCCCGAACACTTTCGGAAAGAGGGATTTTAAATCTTCGTTGACCTTATCGAAAGTATCCCGGAACCGTATTTGTGTCTCTTTATCAATTCTTTTAATGGCTTGGCTCAAGGTTTCCAGCGCCTGCTCCAGATCCTGGCACTGGTTTTCCAGGTAGCTTGAGCGGGTTTTCGCCTCTTCATACTCCTCGAGGGCCGCCAGGTTGATGGCGCCAAGTGCCTCCACCTGTGCCTCCAGCGTCTGGATCTCCTGGCGCAGCTTGCCGCGATCGGCGGCGATGAGCCGCGCCTGATCGAGATCCACCAGCCGCACGCCGAGCTCCTCGAACTGTTCGTGCAGCCCTTGGCGCCGGGTCAGGTTGCGCTCCCGCTCCAACCGCAACTGGGCCAGCTTCTCCTGAATGTGCACCAGCTGCTTGTGATCGGCGCTTCTGGCCTGCTCCAGCTCGGTCAGCTGACGCTCCAGCTCCGCAAGCCGCTGATGACAGGCGAGCTGCTGCGCCTCAAGATTGCGCTGCTCGGCCAGCAGGGGCGACAGATCCTGACCCGGCGCAGCCCCCGGCTCCTTGAGCTCGGCCAGCTCCAGCCCGAGGCGGGCCAGCTCCTGTTCGCGCAGGGCGATGAGCTGGCGCAGGTTCTGCTGCTCCAGTTGCAGCCGCTGGCAGGCGGCCTGCTGCTGCTCCCGGCGCAGGCGCGCCTCCTCCAGCGCCCGCTCCGCCCCGCTCGCCTGCTCCTGGGCGAGCAGCAGCGCCTCGGCAAGCGCCTCGCCCTGCTCCTGCAGCTCGCCAAGAGCCGCCTCACCTTGCTCAAGCCGCTCCCCGGCCGACGCCAGCCGCTCGGCCTCCTCGGCCTGTTCTTGCGCCAGTCGAGCCAGCTCTTCCCCCAGCTGGCCGAGGCGCTGCAACCGCTCCTGCCGTTGCCCCTCGCGCAGGCTCCAGGCTTCGCGCAGTTGCTGCCACTGCTGCTCCTGCTCGCGCAGGGTACCCTGAGCCAGTTCATGGGCGCCGTGCAGCTGGGCCCGCGTCGCATCGGCGGCGGCAAGCTGCTCATCGAGCCGGCGCAGCGCCTCCCGGCCTGCGACCTGCTCGGTGTGCAACCGCTCACGCTCGCCGAGCAGCGCCAGGGTACCGAGGGCCATGCCCTCCCCCAGATCCGCCCAGTTGGGACCAAACCAGTCGCCAGCAGGAGTGAGCAGCGACTCACCGGCCGCCAGGCTCGGCTGGCGGGTCAATGCCGCCTCCCGGCCCTCCACCAGCCAGATGGCATTGAGGAAGGAAGGGATGTGCTCGCCGCCCAGCTGCGCCGCCAGGGTACCGGCAACCGCCGGCTGGGCCGGGCCGATCCAGAGCCCGGATTGCGTCAGATTGCACTCATCCGCCGGGGTGGCGGTGAGCCAGCGGCCGAGCACCTTGTCCAGCCCTCGGGCCCACTCGGGGGGCACCTGCAGCCGATCCGCCAGGGTGGCGCCCGCCATCTGCTCCCCCAGGATCTGATCCAGGGTGGCGAGGCGAGCCTCCAGCTCGCGCAGCAAGCCCTGCTGGTGACCCTGCTCTGTCTTGAGTGCTTCGTGGCGGGCCACGGCGGCCTGCCACACCGCTTCGGACTCCTCATGGCGGGCGCGGGAGAGCGCGAGCTCCGCCGCCAGCGCATCGAGCGCCGGTTGCAGGTTCTCCCCTTCCCCGCCGAGGGGCCCGGCCTGTTCATCTTCCAGCTTGAAACGGGCCAGCCGGGTCTTGGCCTGCAGCTCCTGCAGACCGTTCACCTCGGCGCGAGTCTGGTTGAGCCGCCCCTGTAACTGGCCCAGCTGCTGCTGCCACTGCTGCTGGCGCTGGCGCGCCTGCTCGAGCCGCTCGGCTGCCGCCGCGCGTACGCTCTGCTGGTCGGTAAGCAACTGCTCACACTGCTCCAGACGCGCCGACGCGACCTCGCCCTGCAACGTGCTTTCGCTCAGCTGTTCCAGCTGGCCGGCCAGCTGGACCTTGAGCCCCTCGATACGCTCGCCGAGGGCTTGTCGCCTCGCCTGCCAGTCGCGGCCAAGCTCGCTCTGGTGCAGTTGCTGCTGCTCGAGGCGGGCGATCGCCTGCCCACCGAGAAAAATCTGTTGCTGGCGGCTGGCCTGCTCGGCCTGCGCCTCCTGGCGTGCCACCGACAGGGTGACGTGACGCCCTTCGCCCTCGGTGCGCTTGGCATCGAGTGCCGCCAGTGCCTGTTCGGCCTGGGCCAGCTCGGTTTTGGCCTCGCCGAGGCGTGTCTCCAGCGCCCACAGTTCCGAGCCGATCAGTTCGGCGCGGGCGGCGCGCGAACGGCTCTTGAGCTGCTTGTAGCGCTCGGCGGTCTCGGCCTGGGCCTTGAGATGCTCGAGGCGCGAGCCCAGTTCACCGCGGATGTCGCCAAGGCGCTCCAGGTTCTCCTGGGTATGACGGATACGCTGCTCGGTCTCGCGGCGCCGCTCCTTGTAGCGGGAAACCCCGGCAGCCTCTTCCATGAACAGCTTGAGATCGGCGGGGCGGGACTCCACCAGCCGGCTGACGGTGCCCTGTTCGATGATGGCGTAGCTGCGCGGCCCAAGGCCGGTGCCGAGGAAGAGGTCGGTCACGTCCTTGCGGCGGCACTTCTGGCCGTTGATCTGGTAGTGGTTGGAGCCGTCGCGCAGCACTTCGCGGCGCACCGAGATCTCGGTAAAGCGGCCGAACTCGCCGGGCACCCGGTTGTGGGGATTGTCGAACACCAGCTCCACCGAGGCGCGGCCGTGGGCGCTGCGGTTGACGGAGCCGTTGAAGATGACGTCGGTCATGTTTTCGCCGCGCAGATGGCGGGCGGAGCTCTCCCCCAGCACCCAGCGTACGGCGTCGATGACGTTGGATTTACCGCAGCCGTTGGGGCCCACCACGGCGGTCATGTCGGCGTTGAGCTCGATGCGGGTCGGCTCGACAAACGACTTGAAACCGGCGAGTTTGATCAATTTCAGACGCATGGCGGCCTATGTGGGTAACGAAATAAAGAGGAGGCGGGCAGGCGACTTTACCAAATCAAAAGCTTGTTTGTAATATGCAGGCAGTTTCCCATGAACAGATGGAGCTCAGATGAGCCACTCACCCCGTATGGTAAAAGACTCGATCAGCGGCGCAGACTACTTCCTGCGCGGCTTCTCGCTCATTCGCCAGCCCGGCATCCGCACCTTCGTGCTGATCCCCCTGCTGGTCAACTTCGTGCTGTTTGCCGGGGCCTTCTACGCCCTGCTGCTGCAGCTGGACGGCCTGTTCGGCTGGCTACACCAGCAGATCCCGAGCTGGCTCGACTGGCTGGACTATCTGCTCTGGCCCATCGCCCTCATCACCATCCTGGTGGTCTTCTCCTTCCTGTTCAGCTCGGTGGCCAACTGGATAGCGGCCCCCTTCAACGGCCTGCTGGCAGAGAAGGTGGAACAGGCCCTCACCGGCGAGACTGTCAGCGATACCGGCATGCTCGACATCGTCAAGGACGTGCCGCGTACCTTCGGCCGCGAGTGGACCAAGCTCAAATACTACCTGCCCAAGGCCATCGGCTGCCTGATCCTGTTCCTCATTCCGGTGGTGGGCCAGACCCTGGCACCGGTGCTCTGGTTCCTGTTCAGCGCCTGGATGATGGCGATCCAGTACGTCGACTATCCGTTCGACAACCACAAGATCGACTTCATCACCATGCGCGATGCCCTCAAGCAGCGGCGCGGCAAGTGCCTGAGCTTCGGCGCCCTGGTCACCCTCTTCTCCGCCATCCCGGTGGTGAACCTGTTCGTGATGCCGGTGGCCATCTGCGGCGCCACCGCCATGTGGGTCGATCACTACCGCGCCGAACAGCTCAGACGCTGAGCCGGTTGGTGGTGACAACGGGGCTCCCTTGGGAGCCCCGTTTCATTTTTGCATTATAAAAAATAATGCATAGCCTTCATTGCTTGTCCCCTATAGCGCGAGTTGATAGGATGCGGGGCTTTCTCGCACCCTGGGATATCTCATGTTACATGCACTCTTCTTGCTGGGCCTGGTGGCCGAAGGGATGACAGGCGCGCTGGCCGCGGGCCGGCGACGGATGGATCTGTTTGGCGTGGTGATCATCGCATCGGCGACCGCCATCGGGGGCGGCACCATTCGCGACGTGCTGCTGGGCCATTACCCCCTGCTCTGGGTCGAACACCCGGAGTATGTGCTGCTGGTCGCCGGCGCGGCCATGGCCGGCGTCATCTCGGCGCCGCTGATGCGCTACCTTGGCAAGCTGTTCATGGCGCTCGATGCCCTGGGGCTGGTGGTCTTCTCCATCTTCGGCGCGGCAAGGGCGCTGGAGATGGGCCACGGCGCCGGGATCGCCTGCATCATGGCGGTGGTGACAGGGGCCTTCGGCGGCGTGCTCAGAGACCTGCTCTGCCAGCGCATTCCGCTGGTGTTTCGCCGCGAGCTCTATGCCGCCATCTCGCTGGTGACGGCCGCCATCTACTGCCTTGCGCTCGATCAGGGCCTGCCCAACGACTGGGCCGCCTTCGGCGCCATCGGCATCGGTTTCGTGCTGCGCCTCCTGGCGGTGCGCTTCAAGTGGGGGCTGCCTACCTTCCACTACCAGTACGCCACGCACTGAGCGCGCCAGCTTCTGGCAAGCCGGTACGGATTGCAGCCAACAAAAAAGCGCCGGTCAGGCGCTTTTTTATATGGGCAACCGGGCTGTGGCTGCCTCAGTTGATCCCTTCCGAGCTGAAGAAGGTCGCCTTGTCGGCGATGAAACGGATCTTGATGTTCTTGCCCTCGTCACCCCAGATGCAGCTGGTGGTCCCCAGTGCATCGTCACAACGCTCGGCCTTGCCGAGGATGCTGCTCGCCTCGGCGTAGCTGATCCCCATCTTGAGCTTGTCGTAGTTTTCACGGTTGAGCTTGCCGCAACCGGTCAGCAGCAGGGCAATCAGCCCGCCAAGCAAAATATGTTTCATCTGGTTCTCCTCTGCATGGTGTCCAGAGCCTACCAGCTCGGCCACCCCGCTGGCCAGTCACCCGCCGGGCAGCTGTGGCCCGCAGCCGGCCGTTACCAGCTGCGCACCGGCCCGGTGTCGAGGTGAACGAAGTTGTCGCTCGGGTAGTAACCGACGCCGCCCACCTTGAGATGGAGCGCCGCCTTGCGCAGGTGCGCCAGCTGAACTCCGGGAATGCGCACATCCACCGCCTGCCCCAGGGTATGGTAGCTGTGCTTGGCCACGGCGCGGCTGCGGCTGCGCTTCTGGCGATTGGTCACGGGGGAGCGATAGCCCGAGATGAGCTGGATTTCGCCGTGGCGACCCAGCTTGTGCTGCAGCAGGTAGAGCTGGTCGAACAGCTTGCGGTCGATGTTGAACACTTCGTTGCGACGGTAGTCGCGAAAGATGTGGTTGAGCTCGGCCAGCCCGTCTTTCAGGTAGCGGCCGTCTTCCCAATAGCTGGCGCGTACCCGCTCGCCGGTATTGAGATTGAAGAAACTGAGTTCACGTCCTGCCGTACTGCGGCTCGCCGTGGCGGGGAAGGACAACAGCGAGCCCCCCAGCAGGCAACCGGCACCCAGCAGCAGGCGACGTCGGCTTATCTCTTGATCAAGCATCCCTTGTCCGTCCATCGCTATGTTGAGGTGAAACCGTTGAATGAATTTGATACAGGCGCTTGAAACTACCCGCCGCGCCGGCCGCTGTCAAACCGCAAGGGGCCATGAAAAAGCCCGGCGCAGGCCGGGCTTTTCACTCTGTGGCGAGGATCACAGCAAGCGACTCTGGTAGCTGACTCGATCAAATCCATAGATGTCGTTGCGCAGTTGCTGACGTCCATCCTCGTCGATCCAGCTGCTCCAGTAGACGGTGAACACCGGGATCGGGGTGGTCAGCGGCAGCCACTTGGTCTGGGTCTCTTTCAGGATGCTGGCCACCTTGTCCGGTTGATAGCGGGAGTCCGCCAGCAGCAGCTCGGCCAGATCGTCGGCATGCTCCACCCGGATGCAACCTGAGCTGAAGGCACGCGCGCCCTGCTCGAACAGCGCCTTGCGCGGGGTGGAGTGCAGGTAGATGGCCTCGTTGTTGGGCAGATAGAACTTGTAGCGGCCCAGTGCGTTGTGATCGCCCGGCTTTTGCCGCAGCCGGTAGGGGAAGCCGGACGCCAGCGCCTGCTGCCAGCCCTCTTCGGTGAACTGTACCGGATTGCCCTCGCCGTCGATCACCTCGAACTGCTCGCGATTGAGGTAGGCGGGATCCCGTCCCAGCTTAGGCAGAATGTCCTTGCTCAGGATGGAGCGCGGCACGTGCCAGGCCGGGTTCAGCACGATGGAGCGGATCTCGCTGGCAAGGATCGGGGTCGCCCGCTGCTCCTTGCCCACGATCACCCGGCTGGTGAATACCTCGTTACCGGATTCCACCACGCTCAGCCGATAGTCGGGGATGTTGACCAGCACGTAGCGGGCGCCGGAGAGCTGATCCACCAGATCGCGGCGCCACAGGTTGCGCAGCAGCAGGCTGGCGCGCACCTCGGGCCCGGTATTGAGCCAGCTGCGGGTCTGCCGGCCTATGATGCCGTCGGCGGTCAGGCCGTGGCGGCGCTGGAACTGTTTGACGGCCTGCAGGGTCTCGGCGTCGTAGGTGGCGTCATCATGGCGCGGGGCAGTGTCGCCCAGCTCGTTGAGGATGGAGCGGATCTGGCCCAGCTCCGGGGAGACTTCACCGGCCCGCAGGGTCGGCATGGTCAGGGTCGGCCACTTCTTGGCCATGGGCAGCGCCAGCAGCTTGCGCACTTCCTCGCGCACCGCGTCATATTCCGCGACCTGGGGTCTGAGCTGCCTGACCTGCTCCAGCAGGTTGTCGCCGGCCGGCTCGTGGGCCAGCGGCTTGTTGAGGTTGAGCTTGAGGGTCTGCATCTGCTCGCGGGAGACCAGATCCATGGCCCGCCACGCCTGCTGGAACCGGGCCAGCTTGCCGAACGCCTCGTCATAGAGGGCGCCACGCTGATCCGCCGGCTTGGCCTGCAGCTTCTTCCAGAGCGTGTAAAAATCCGGGTGCAACTGGGCCAGCACGGCTTCCTGCAGTTGCAGCTCCAGCTCACGCCTGGCTTGCTCCGCGGTGCTGTTCTGATACCAGTCGTGCTGCATCGCAGCATTGCTTACCACCACCTGGCCCTCGCTGGCCTGTACCATGGCCGCCGGCCAGCAGCCCAGCCAGATCAGGTTTGCCAATGCCAGCCAATACTTCTTCCCCATGCTTACCTCAAGATCGGTTCACTTCAGCCTGTCAGACCCGGCGGTCAAGGCGCTCATGATGCGTGAATGCCCGCGACTTTACTAGCTGGTGGGCGCGTAGCGCCGCCAGATAATGTCATACTCATTTGTTGCTTTAAATTCAGCCAGTTCGCGATTGAACGCACTGACAAATTCGGGTGACAGCCGCTTCTTGCTGAACATGAAGAAGGTCGGCGCTTCATATACGGCCATGGTGTGGGGGACGATCAGATCGCTCAGCCCCTCCTCCTTCAGGCCCCAGGGGGTGGCCAGCACATCGCCGAGAAAGCCGTCGATGCGCCCCAGCACCAGCTTGCCATAGTTTTGCTCGTCATTGACCACGCTCACCTGGGCGGCATAACGGCGCAGCAACTCGCTGATCTCGGCCCCATAGTAGTAGTCCTTGGTGATGCCCAGGGTATGGCCGCTGGCCAGCCAGCTGGCCAGATCGGTTTCGGGGTAGGAGGATGACTTGCGGATCCAGAGCGCGCTGCGGCCCGGATTGTAGGCATCGGAGAACCAGGCATAGCGGGCGCGGTCCTCATTGAAATAGGCCTCCATGGCGATGTCGACCGAGCCCAGCGACAGACCGTGCAGCACTCGCTTCCAGGGCATCTCCACATAGCTGGCCTTGCAGTCGAGCCGCTTGAGCATGGCGGTGAGCGCCTCGACAGCAAAGCCCCGCAGCTCCTTCTGCCCGGCCGCCGTGGCGGCGTAATAGTGATAAGGCGGCCAGTTGTCAAAACCGACCCGCAAGGGCGAGGGACACAGACTGTTTGCCGAGGCCAGCGGCGCCAGCAAGCAGAGCATCCAGCAGCAGAGTTTCAGCTTCATGGGTCATCCTTGACTGCGTGATACGCCATCATAAATCGGCCTAGGCAAAATGGCGACAGATCCTGCCACAGCGATGCAGGCTCCCGACCGCGTGAGCGGTGCCCTCATTTATGCTTGTCGGAGCCGGGCCTGAAATGCCCCCGGCCTGCGCCGGATCTCCGGCTCGCCAGGGCAGGTAAAATACGGGAACAGCAACATTTGGAACACCGGCCGAAAAGGGGTTAATATGTGACCAAATATATTTTTGTGATCCACTATGCTTTTTTTGCAATTGGATTAGCATATGCGCGAAATCAGCCTACAAACCGTGAGGCGCAGAGAGTGATATGACGTACAAAAAGTTTGGTTTTCTGACCGCCATCATGGCGCTGAGTGGTTTCTACCTTTATACCCTTTACCTGGCCGCCCACCCCAACGTGAGCCTGGCCTACAAGCTCTATTACCTGGAAGGCAAGACCCGCTTCTGGGAGCACAACTCCAGCATGACCTATCAGCCTGGCAACGAGCTCAATCTGACCAAGCCGAGCCGTTTCCTCTCCAGCGAAGGCTGGGCCAAGAAACCGAGCGCGGACGGCACCGAACTGAGCGGCCAGGGTGGCCTCTACTTCGTGCTGCCCAAGCAACAGGCACAGCCGGAACAGCTGACCATCCAGGCCCGGGTCAACAGCCCGCAGGCCGGTGCTCTGCTCAAGGTGGCACTGGGCCACGATTTCACCACCACCGTCAAGCTGGCCAAGGCCGGCATCAACGAGATCCGTCTCAGCCTGCCGGGCGAGTCGCTGACCTCGGACCCCAAGCGTCCCAACTTTCTGGCGCTCTCCGCCCCGACGCCGCTCAATGTCCAGTCGGTGCGCTTGACCGTCGCCCAATAAGACGTATTCTCCAATACGCTGTTTTATAAAATAATTTTCCAAATAAGGAAGTTTTCATGTCGCATGCCGATTTTCGACTCTCTCTGATCGTTCCCGTTTACAACGAGGAAGAGAGCATAGATGCCTTCATCAACGCGATAGATAACGAACTGGCGCCGCTCAAGGATCAGCTGGAAATTGTATTCGTCAACGACGGCAGCCGCGACCGCACCCGTGAAGTCGTCGAGCAGGCCATCGCCCGCGACCCACGCGTCACCCTGGTCAACCTGGCCCGCAACTTCGGCAAGGAAGCAGCCATGACCGCCGGCCTGCATCACGCCAAGGGTGATGCCGTGGTGCCGATGGACGTGGATCTGCAGGATCCGCCCGCGCTCATTCTCGAATTCGTCAAGCTGTGGCAGACCGGCGACTACGACACCGTCTACGGCATCCGCGTGGATCGCAGCGCCGACACCCCGATGAAACGCCTCACCGCCGGTGGCTTCTACCGCTTCTTCAACGCCCTCTCCACCAGCACCAAGCTGCCGGAGAACGCCGGCGACTTCCGCCTGATCGACCGCAAGGTGGTCGAGGCGATCAAGCAGCTGCCGGAGCGCAACCGCTTCATGAAGGGGCTGTTCGCCTGGGCCGGTTTCCGTGCCGTCGGCGTGCCCTACGAGCGCCCCGCCCGCCACGCCGGCGAGACCAAATTCAACTACTGGAAGCTGTGGAACTTCGCCCTCGACGGCCTGATGAGCTTCTCCAGCTGGCCGCTGCGGGTATGGAGCTACGTCGGCGTCGGCGTCTCCTTCGTCGCCTTCCTCTACATTCTCAAGATCGTCACTCAGGTGGTCTTCTTCGGCATCGACGTGCCGGGTTACGCCTCCCTGATGTCGGTGGTGCTGTTCCTCGGCGGTATCCAGCTGCTGTCGCTCGGTATCATCGGTGAGTACATCGGCCGCATGTTCGTGGAAGTGAAGCAGCGCCCTGTCTACCTCATCGAAGGGGTGTACGGCCAGTATGCCAAGCAGGATGAAGAGCCGAAGCAGGACGCCGCCACCGGCAGCAAGAAGAGCGCCGGCAAGAAGGCTGCTGCTGCGAAAGCCGCTGATGACCAGCAGGAGCAGGCGTCTCAATGATCTCCCGCGAGGAATTCTGGCGGCTGGTACGTTTCGGGTTTGTCGGCGGGGGGGCCACCCTCGTCGATCTGGGCACCTCCATCACCCTGTTTCACACCTGGCCCACCATCTCGGAGCACCTGGTGACGACGCTGGCCTTTGCCATCGCCTTCTGGTTCTCCTTCTTCGGTCACCGTTACATCACCTTCCAGAAGCAGGGTGCCGCCAGCAAGTTCTTGCTGGTTGCCCTCTTCTCGCTGGCGGTGCGTAACCTGATATTGAGCGGTCTGCTGTTTGCGGGTCTTTCCGGTCTGTTGCCGGTGGTGATCGCCACCCTGACGGTCACCGTGCTCACCTACCTCCTCTCCAGGATCTGGGTATTTGCCTGATGAATGACATGACTACCTCCATCACCCCTGACAATGCGGGCCCCTATCGCCCGTCACTGGCCATCAGCAGCCGTGACTGGCTGATGATCATCGCCGCCTTCGTGCTGAGCCGGGCCGCCCTCTACGGCATGGGCTATTTCGGCGTGCAGCTCTACGGCTCCCCCGACATAGGCCCGCTGCAGGCCTATTGCCAGTTCGACTGCGTCTGGTTCCAGCGCATCATCGAGAACGGCTACGATCTCTACCCGCGCTGGCTGAGCAAGGGCAATGCGGCCAACTGGGCCTTCATGCCGCTCTACCCGATGATCTCAGGCACCATCTCCAACCTGCTCAACGTCGAGAGTCTGATCGGCCTGATGCTGGTGGCCAACCTGGCGTTCTTCATCAGCCTGCCGTTGATGCTGCTGGTGCTGCGTCAGCTCAAGCTGGGTGACGACACCGCCCGCTTCGGCGTCTGGCTGCTCGCCTTCTCCCCCTTCTCCGCCTACTTTGTCTCCGGCTATACCGAGTCGATGTTCATGGCGCTGATGCTGGGGATGTTCCTGTTCGCCTATCGCCAGCAGTGGCTGATGGTGGCGCTGCTCGGCGTGTTCATCTCCGCCACCCGCAACCTGGGGGTGATGATGGTGTTCCCGGTGCTGATCCTGGCGCTGCAGGCCTACGGCTGGCGCGAGTTCTTCCGCTTTACCGAGCGCGCCTTCAAGGTGGTGTTCACCCTCTGGATGATCCCGCTCGGCCTGTTCGCCTACATGTTCTACCTCTATCACCTCACCGGTGACGCGCTGGCGTTCAAGCACATCCAGGTGGCCTGGGGCCGTTACATGGACAGCCCGCTGGACTGGTGGCTGAGCGGCTTCGAGCTGGGCGGACGTAAATCCTACCTCTCCATCATGGTGATGTTTGGCTGGGCTCTGAACCTCTATCTGTTCAGCCAGAAGCGCTGGGCCGAGGCGACCCTGATGTTCATCTGCTGCACCATTCCGCTGATGACAGGGCTCAACGCCATGCCGCGCTACATGTTCGGCCTCTATCCGACCATGCTGGCGATCATCCTGCTGACTCATCGCTGGCCGGCCATTCGCCCGGCCGTGCTCTGCCTGAGCGGCATGGTGGCCTCCTTCATCGCGGTGGCCTTCGTCAACTTCAAGTTCTTCACCGTGTGACGAAAGTGGTAATGCAACAAGCCGGTCTATCGACCGGCTTTTTTATGGGCGCGACACCCCGCTCACACTTTTCCATTCTTGAAAACGTAACCATTTGAACTGATGTCACAAATCGACGGTTTGCCTGTCCAAGCCCGCCCTCATGCCTCCTAGAATGAGCCCCATTGACGGCAATCTGGTCCGCTTAACCCCAGCAAGGAATGGCTTATGCGTCGCACTCTCTCGGTTTCTTCCCTCTGGCTCGCCCTGCTGGCCAGCCCCCTCTTCCTCCATCAGGCCATGGCCGCCGAGGTACGCCTCTACGTGGATGACCAGCCGGTCGGCGCGCCGCTGACGCTGGACAAGGGGGCGGTGCAGATGACCCATCCGCTCACCAAGGGGAGCCACCAGATCCGCATCAGCGACGCAGGCAACAGCTGCGGCACCAGCTTCGGCCCGAGCGAGGTCAAACCGCTCCCCTTCGGCACCGCCCAGCCCATGGACAAGTGCAGCAAGGGGCAGCACTTCAACCTGCGGGTGATGCTGGCGGGGGATTATCAGTTCACCTTCAACCCGGATACTCCCAGCCTCAAGGTGCTGCGAGCCACCAAGAAGAGTGAGTTCAAACGCCAGCCGCCAGCGGAGCCCTGCATCAGCTGGGATGGCGGCCCGGTTACCGTATCCCTGAAAGGCGTCTGGCCCGACGGCACCCAGCTGCGGGACGCCTACTCCGGCCAGCAAGGGGTGGTCAAGGGCGGCAAGCTGACCCTGACGCCGAGTAAAGAGAGCGGCGGCCTGCTGCTGCTCGAGCCAGTCAAGGCGGCCACCGCGGCCCCCTTCAGCTGGGATCAGGCGAGCGTCTATTTCCTGCTGACCGACCGCTTCAACAACGGCGATCCCGCCAACGACCACAGCTTCGGGCGCCAAAAGGACGGTCAGGATGAAGTGGCCACCTGGCACGGCGGCGACTTCAAGGGGTTGACTGCCAAGCTCGACTACATCAAGCAGCTTGGCATCAACGCCATCTGGATCACCCCCATGGTGGAGCAGGTGCACGGCTTCATCGGCGGTGGCGAGCAGGGCAACTTCCCCTTCTACGCCTATCACGGCTACTGGGCGCTCGACTTCACCAAGATAGATCCCAACTACGGCGACGAGGAGAGCCTCAAGACCCTGGTGGACGAGGCCCACAAGCGCGGCATGCGCATCATCCTCGACGTGGTGATGAACCACGCCGGCTACGCCACCCTCGCCGACCTGCAAGATCTGGGGCTCACCGACCTCACCCAGAACACCGGCAAACTGCCGGCCCGCTGGAACCAGTGGCGCCCGAGCGGCGGCCTCAACTGGCATGGCTACAACCAGTTCATCGACTACCAGTCGCCGAAGTGGGACCAGTGGTGGAGCGGTGACTGGGTGCGGGCTGGCCTGCCCGGCTACCCGCAGCCCGGCACCGACGACGTCACCGGCTCGGTGGCGGGGCTGCCGGACTTCCTCACCGAATCAACCAAGCCGGTGGGGCTGCCGCCGCTGCTGACGGCGAAAAAAGATACCAAAGCCAAGCCGCTGCCCAACGCTACCGTGAGCGACTATCTCATCACCTGGCACACCGACTGGGTGCGCCGCTTTGGCATCGACGGTTTTCGGGCCGACACCGTCAAGCATCTGGAGCCCGAGGTGTGGGCAAAGCTAAAACAGGCGGGCACTGCCGCACTCAAGGAGTGGAAGGCAGCCAACTCGGCCAAGAAGCTCGACGACCTCCCCTTCTACATGGTGGGTGAGGTGTGGGATCACGGGGTTGCCAAGGATTTCTGGTACCGACACGGCTTCGATTCGCTGATCAACTTCGACTACCAGCGCGAGTTCGCCCTGCCCCAGGCCCAGTGTCTGGCCAGCGCCGAGCCCACCTATGCCAGCTACGCCAGCCGCATCAATCAGGATCCCGAGTTCAACGTGCTGAGCTACATCAGCTCCCACGACACCAAGCTGTTCTTCGGCGACTATCAGGACGTGCCGTTGCAGCGCCGGGTCGCCAGCAGCTTCATGCTGCTGCCGGGCGGCATCCAGATCTACTACGGCGATGAGTCCGGCCGCGGGCTCGCCAAAGATGGCGGCGTGTTCGATCAGGCGCTGCGTTCCGACATGAACTGGCAGGAGCTGGCCAGCGGCGAGAAGGCCGAGCTGGTCAAGCACTGGCAGCGGCTCGGCCAGTTCCGCGCCGCCCACCCGGCCGTGGCGGCGGGCAGCCACAAGAAACTGGCCGACAGCCCCTATGCCTTTGTGCGGGAGAAGGGAGATGACAAGGTGGTGGTGGTGTTCGCCGGCCGCCAGCCGTAATCCAGCTTAAGGAATCAAACCCAAACAGAGAGGGGAGCCAGTGGCTCCCCTCTCTGTTTACACAAGCTGTTTACAGCGGTTATGCCCGCGGGTTCACTGCGGCTGATGAGCGGCCGCCGGCCACTGCAGACGCGCCTTGACCAGGGTCTGCTGCCACAGCGGCCAAGCCAGCAGCGCCTGCTGATAGGCACCCGCCTGCCCCGGCAGCTGGATGCCGTAGCTCGCCAGCCGGTAGGCCATCACCGCATAGAAGGCATCGAGGATCCCCGCCTCGCCAAAATAGAATGGCCCCCGCGCCTGGGACCAGATGGTCTGCAGCCGGGCCAGCTCGCCAATGGCTTCCACCGGCGGTTCGCTACGGGTCGGGGCACCGAGGAAGAAGGGCAGCAGGGTACGGATTTGGCGAAAACCGGCGTGCAACTCGGCGCAGAGACTGCGGGCCAGCGCCCGCTCGGCTCGCGCTTCGGGATAGAGCCGGCGCGCGGGGCAGAGCTCGTGCAGGTACTCGGCGATGGCCAGCGAGTCGTGTATCCGCACACCGTCATGATCGAGCCAGGGCACCAGGCCGGCGGGGGCCAGCCGCTTGAGCCGCTGCAGCTCCTTGGCATCCTCCAGGTCGAACACCTGCTCCTGCCACTCCAGCCCGCTCATGGCCAGCACCAGCGCCGCCCGCATCGCCCAGGTGGAGCCGGTGCCCACCGTCAATACCAGAGATCCCATCTATTGCCTCCTGCATGGGTTGTTCATGACCATCCCATCTGCCCCAATGGCACGACATCCGACGGCCGCTTCACATTTGCGCGCCGGCAGGTTTGACCCTCTCCGGGAGCGGTGCTAGTTTGATTTTCCAAAACAATCAGTTAGCAACAATGTGAGCAATGGACAGCCAATTTACCATCGTCATCGCAGATGACCACCCCCTGTTTCGGGGCGCCCTCTATCAAGCGGTGCACATGGCCATCGACGATGCCCAGCTGCTGGAAGCGGACTCCATCGACAGCCTGGCCCACCTGCTGGGTGAGCACCCGGAAGTCGACCTGCTGCTGCTCGATCTCAAGATGCCGGGGGCCAACGGCTTCTCCGGTCTCGCCCACCTGCGCGGCCAGTATCCCGACCTGCCTATCGTGGTGGTATCGGCTTCGGAAGAGCCCGCCATCATCCAGCAGGTGCTGCGCCTTGGCGCGCTCGGCTTCATCCCCAAATCGGCGCCGATGAAAGAGCTGGTCAACGCCCTCAATACGGTGATCGGGGGTGACAACTGGGTGCCGGCCGGCATCTCGCTCCACCCCGAGCCCTGTGAGGGCACCGATTTTGCCAGCAAGCTGGCCAGCCTCACCCCCCAGCAGTACAAGGTGCTGGTGATGCTGCGCGACGGCAGCCTCAACAAGCAGATCGCCTGGGAGCTCAACGTCTCCGAGGCCACCATCAAGGCCCACATCACTGCCATTTTCCGCAAACTGGGCGTCAAGAACCGCACCCAGGCGGTCATCGCCCTGCAGCAGATGGATATCAAGGACGACTAAACCCGCCTCATTCCCTCTTGCAAGCCGATTCGCCGCTCGACAAATAGCACGGTCGTACTTTATGCTGCTCCGGTCAATGAAGGAGAGTGCGATGAGCAAGGGCCGGCTGACCCGCGACAACATTTTGCAGACTGCGTTCGAGCAGGCGAGCCAGCAGGGGCTGGAGAGCCTCACCATCGGCTCCCTTGCCAGCGCCTGCGAGATGTCGAAAAGCGGCCTGTTCGCCCACTTCCAGTCCCGCGACAACCTGCAGATCGCCGTGCTGGAGTACGCCGCCGAGGTGTTCCGGGAGCGGGTGATCCAGCCGGTGCGCCAGCAACAGCACGGCAGCCAGCGAGCGAAGCTGACGGCCCTGCTGCAGGCCTGGCTGGCCTGGAACCAGTGCTTCGCCGGCCGCTGCATGTTCCTCGACGCCTGGACCTCGGCCCAGGAGGGGGAGGTGCAGCAGGCCGCCCGCCAGCTGGTGCGCTTCTGGCTCGACTACCTGGCCCGTCAGGTGGTGCAGGGACAGAGCGAGGGCGAGTGGCGCAGCGACATGGATCCCTGGCGCGCCGTCTATCGCCTCTATGGCCTCTATCTGGCGGATCAGGTGTTCAATGCCCTCGATCTGTGTCAGGATCCGGCCCGCCACTTCTGGCCAGAAGTGGAGTTGTTGCTGGATGGCTGGTGCTGATGGATTGACCTCTCTTTTTTAAAACCGACAAAAAAGCACGACCGTTCGCACATAAAAACCACAGGATGACCATGAGCAGCAAGATCTACTTCAACACCCGCCGCTTCAGCCCGAGCAAATGGTTGCTTGGCCTTGGCACCCGCTTGCATCACACCCTGGCCCCCGCTCATGCCAAGCGCACCGCCAGCAAGCTGCTGCTCACCCCCCAGCGCAACCAGCGGGATGACACGGCGCCGGCCGGACTGGTCAAACAGGCCGTGCACACCAGCGAAGGCACCCTGATGAGCTACCGGCTCGGCCAGGGGCCGGTCTGGCTGCTGATGCACGGCTGGTCAGGCAGCGCTGGCCAGTTCTACCCGCTGATGAGCCACATCGCCGCCCAGGGCTTCACGGCCATTGCCTACGATCACCCGGCCCACGGCCACAGCGCCGGCCATACCGGCCACCTGCCCCGCTTCGTGCGCGCCTTCGACGAACTGGTGGAAAAGATGACGGCCGAGTGCGGTCCGCTGCAGGGCGTCATCGCCCACAGCATGGGGGGCGCCGTCACCCTCTCCAGCCGCCGACGCGAGCTGGATGCCCTGCCGCTGCTGCTCATCTCGCCGGTGCTCGACTACGTGCCCCAGCTCTACGGCATGGTGGCGCGCTCCGGCTACTCCATCCGGCTGTTCGATGCGGTGGTCAAGGAGATTGAGCAGGAGTACCAGCACCCCTTGAGCACGGTCGACCCGCTGGGGCGGCTCGCCGGCCGCACGGGGCCCGCCATCATAGTGCACGACGAGGAGGACCGCTTCGCCCCGCACGGCGATTCCCAGCGCGCCACTCAGGATGGCCGCACCCGGCTGGTGAGCACCCGCGGCCTCGGCCACGGCCGCATCCTCGCCAGTGCCCCCGCATTCGCCGCGTTCGATCAGCTGAGCGCCGCTCGCCACGCCAACTGAACAGCCTCAAAAAGGGCCTGCAAAAAATGGTTGGCAGGCCTGTTTTTATATTTGATACAGCGTCTTATAGTTAAATTGCTCGGTGGCAACACCCCCAGTGGCATGCATAAGGCGCAGTATCATGGCCAAACCCAACACAGCTCTTCTGTTGACCGGTGGTGGTGCCCGCGCCGCCTATCAGGTCGGCGCCCTCAAGGCGATCGCCGAGTTCTATCCCCGCAATCTCGGCATTCCGTTTCCCATCCTGTGCGGCACCTCGGCCGGCGCCATCAATGTCACCGCGCTGGCCTGCTACGCCTCCTGCTTTCATCTGGGAGTGCGCAAGCTGGAGTGGGTCTGGCGCCGCTTCGAGACCCACCACATCTTTGACTTTCACCCAGGGCGCCTGTTGTGGCGGCTGATGTATGAGGGCTCGGCAGGGCTCATCAACCCCCACACCAACCACGCCTTTCACCTGTTCGACAACGCGCCGCTGCGCCGCCTGCTGGATCAGCTCATCGACTATCACCGCATCGATGACAACATCCTCTACGGCAGTCTGGAGGCGCTGGCCATCACCGCCTCCGACTACGACGACGGCCTCTCCACCACCTTCTTTCAGGGGCGAGCCGAGCACCTGCCGTGGGAGCGGGCCAGACGGCGCGGGCTGCGCACCCTGCTCACCTCGGATCACCTGCTCGCCTCCTCGGCGCTGCCGTTCGTCTTCCCGGCCACCCACATCGGCGACAAGTTCTACGGCGACGGCTCCATCCATCAGTTGAGCCCGCTCAGCCCCGCCATCCACCTGGGGGCGGAGCGGATCCTGCTGATCACCCTGGATCCGCCGGCGCACACGGCGCCCACCTTCCACCATGGCCACCTGACCAGCTCCAACATCGCCAGCCACCTGCTGGACACCGTCTTCACCGACACCCTCAACTCGGATCTGGAGCGGTTGTGGCGCATCAACCAGACCCTGGATCTCATCCCGGAGCGGGAGCGCAACCGGTTGAAACTCAAACGGGTGGAGACCTGCGTGCTCAAGCCGAGCCAGGATCTCGATCTGCTGGCACTGGCCTATCTGCGCAAGCTGCCGGTGCACCTGCGCCGCCTGCTGCGGGTACTGGGGGTGACGGGGGACGAGACCAGCAGCCTGGCCAGTTTCCTGATGTTCTATCCCGGCTACTGCCAGCAGCTGATCAAGCTGGGCTACCTGGACACCCTGAACGAGCGCCGGCGGGTCGAAGCGTTTCTGGGGATAGAGGAGATGGTACCGGTCGAAGCCTGAAATGGGCCCTTGAGGGTGGGCCGGCACGCCCACCAGCAAGCGGCTCACTCACCTTCGGCATGGATGAATACACATTAAGGGAGGGCTAACGCCCCTCCAGCAGGCGCTGCTCCGCCTGCTCCACCGCCACCCCATTGCCGAACAGCACCAGCCGATCCCCTGCCACCAGCACCAGATCAGGCTTGGGCTCCAGTCTAAGCTCGCCGCGCTGTACCTCCTTGATCCGCACCGTCTCCAGCGCCAGGGCCTGCACGCTGCGCCCCACCGCCCAGGCCTGCTCGTGCAGCAGCACGGGGTGCAGCCGTTCGAGCAGCTGGTCCGTCTCCAGATTGCCGGCGCTTTGATCCCCCCAGTAGAAACCGTGCAGAAAGCGGTACTGGCTGCTGCGCTCGTGCTCCATGCGCCGGATCACCCTGCCGATGGGGATGTCGCAGTTGAGCAGCAGGTGGGAGACCAGCATCAGGGCCCCCTCCTGGGATTCGGGGATCACCTCGAAGGCGCCCGCCCGCTTGAACGCCTCCAGAAAACTGTCATCCCGGGTGCGCACCAGCACCTTCACCTCCCCCGCCAGCTCCCTGATCAGCGCCAGCATGGCCTCCACCCGCTTGTGATCGTCAAAGGTGATGATCACCAGCCTGGCCCGCAGCAGGCCGGCGGCCAGCAGGATGTCGCGGCGGCTGGCATCGCCGAACGCCACCTGCTCCCCCGCCGACTTGGCCTCGCTCACCCGCTCCGGATCGAGATCCAGCGCCAGGAAGGGGATCTCCTCCTGCTTGAGAAAGCGGGCGCAGGTCTGGCCGGCCCGACCAAAGCCCGCGATGATCACGTGCTGGCTCTTGCTCAGGCCCGACTGGGCCACCTCGGAGCGGGTGAGCAGGGCCGGATCGGTGAGGGAGCGGGCCAGATGATGGGCCTGCAGCACCAGCCATGGCGTCATGGCGATGGAGGTGACGCCGATGCCGATGAGCAGGGAGACCAGCCGATGGTCGAGCAGACCGTGGTGGTTGGCCAGCGCCAGCAGCACGAAACCGAACTCCCCCACCTGGCTCAGCATGATCCCCGCCGCCATGGCATCGCGCTTGCGCTCCCCCATCAGCCGGCCGGCCAGCAGCACCAGCAGGGACTTGAACAGGATCAGGCAGAGCACGCTGGTGGCCACCAGCCACCAGTCCTGCGCCACCCGCTGCCAGTCCATGGTCATGCCGATGGTGATGAAGAAGAGCCCCATCAGCACGTCCCGAAACGGCCGGATGTCCACTTCCAGTTGATGGCGATAGTGGGACTCCCCCAGCATCATGCCCGCCAGAAAGGCCCCCAGCGCCATGGAGAGTCCCATCCACTGGGTCAGCGAGGCCGCCAGCAGCGCCACCAGCAGGGCGCTCAGCACGAACAGTTCGTCGGAGCGGGCCCGCGCCACCTCGTGAAACAGCAGCGGCAACAGCCATTTGCCCACCGCCAGCAGACTCAGCAGGGCAAACAGTCCCTTGAGGGTGGCCCAGGCGATCTCCGCCAGCAGGGCGCTGCCCTGGATCTCGGGCCTGGCCAGGATGGGGATCATCACCAGCAGCGGCACCACCGCCAGATCCTGAAACAGCAGCACGCTCACCCCGAGCTGGGCGCGGCGGGTGTGCAGCTGCTTCTGCTCCCCCAGCTGCTTGATCACCACGGCAGTGGACGAGAGCGCCAGGGTGCCAGACACCACCAGCGCCTGGGGCAGGCTCAAGCCCCACCACCAGGCGATGGCGAAAAACAGCAATGATGTGAGCAGCACCTGCAGCCCACCCACCCCGATCACCAGCCGGCGCATGGCGATGAGGCGGGGCAGCGAGAATTCGAGGCCGAGCGAGAACATCAGAAAGACGATGCCGAGCTCGGCGATGGTCTGCATGATCGCCTGGCCGGTGATCACGGCGACGCCATAGGGACCGAGCAGTACCCCGGCAAGCAGGTAAGCGAGGATCACCGGCTGGCCGAGGCGCCGGAAAATCGCCACCAACAAGACGGCGGCAAGCAGCAGGATCAACACATCTGCGTACAATATTTCCTCCCTTTTTATCTACTTAAGCCTAGCCAGCCACTCTTGTTCGCATCGAACATATTTTGGGCACAAGGATTGCAGGTAAGTGTCAGGAAGTAGGTTGTTTGAGGGCTGTACCGTGGAAAACACATCATCATTGAATGGTCTGGGACATGGCATCGAGCAGTGGGTTCGCCAGATGGAGCGGCTCACGCCGCTGGCCAGTCAGGATCGCAACCAGTTGCTCGAGTTGTTGTTGGTGCAGATGGACCTCGGCAGCCTGCTGGCAACCTTTGCCGATCGTGCGGCAAGAATTGTCCGGATCCACAGCCTGCACTTCGACTGCGGCCAGCCGCATACCCTGATCCAGCATCCGCCCCAGGCCAGCCTGACCCTGCACAGCTACCCGTTCGAGCTACGCGGCCAGCATGGTCAGCTGATCGGTCAGTTGCACTACACCCTGGAACATGCCCTGAGCGGCAGCCAGCAGCGGATCCTGCAGCAGTATCACCAGCTGCTCTGCCTGCCCCTGCCCCTCTACCTGCGCCTGTCACAGCTGGAGCTGCAGGTCAGGCTCGATCACCTGACCGGACTCGGCAACCGCTCCTACTTCGACGAAGCCATCGGCCGGGCGGTGGAGCAGCACAGCCGGGAATCCCACGGCCTGGTACTGGTGCTGCTGGATCTCGACAACTTCAAGCAGATCAACGACACCTGGGGTCATCCGGTCGGCGATCTGGTATTGAGCCGCTTCGCCCAGCTGCTGACCCACTGCATCCGCAGCACGGATCAGGCGTTTCGCCTCGGCGGCGACGAGTTCGCCCTGCTGCTGCAACCCGCCGAACCCGAGGCCTGGCGCCCGGTCTGGCTGCGCCTGCAGCACATGCTGATGATCCACAAGGAGCTCAGCACCTTCTCGGTCGGCTGCAGCCTGGGAGCCGCCAGCTGGCAGTCCGGGGTGGACGTGCACAGCCTGTACGAGGCCGCCGATGCCCACCTCTATGCCCGCAAGAAGGCGGGCAAGGCCGGCCTGCTGGACTGAACCGGTCACCCCCTGAAGACGACAAGGCCGGCATATGCCGGCCTTGTGCGTTATCCGCGTTGGTGAAGGAGAGCGTCACGCCGGGGGCTGACTGGCCGCCGCCGGCAGCCAGTGCCAGGCCAGACCGGCGCCCTGCGTCATGAATCCGTCACAGAGGAACAGCTCGCCCACCGCCGCCACCTGCTCGCCGTAATAGAGGATGGGAATGCGGCCGCGCTGCCAGGAGGGAACCCCGTACTCCTGCAGCAACTTCTTGAGGCGCCGGCTGCCGCCACGTCCTACCGGCTTGAGCATGCTGCCGGCGACCACCCCGAAGCGCACCGACAGCGGCTCGTCCGCCCTTGGCAGCCGCAGCCCCTCCCCTTCCACTCGCGGCAGCAAGCGCACCTCCCCCAGCCCGTCCGGCAGGATCAGCGTCTCCCCCACGGCCAATGTCAGCTGCTCGTGGCGAGGCTGCAGCCCGGGTCGCACCAGATGAAGCCGGCCCTGAAAGCGGCGGCAGCTCTGCGTGCCCCAGTTGAGCTGGGGATTGGCGTCTTCCCGTGCCAGCGCCACCTCCTGCCAGAGCAGACCGAGCTGCTCGCGGGAGGGCATCTCGCCCCCCTGGCGGCGGATCCAGTAACGCAGCAGGTTGTTGCGCCGGGTAGCTGACAAGGCCAGCAGCGGCGCGATCTGCAGCGCCTCTCCTGCCGCCGCCAACCGCCAGTCGGCCTCTGCCAGCTCCTCCAGCAGCGCCTCCTGCTCGGCGCACAGCGCCATGCTGCGTGCCGCCGTCTGGGCCATGGCGGGCCAGCGGGCCTTGAGCTGGGGAATGAGCCGTTGGCGCAGGAAGTTGCGGTCATAACTCTCATCCTGGTTGCTCTCATCCTCCACCCAGCCATAGGGGAGGCTGGCCGCCACCTCGGCCAGCTCGGCCCGGCTCACCTCGAGCAAGGGGCGCAGCAGATGGCCACCGGCAAAGGGCTGGCTCGGCACCATGCCCGCCAGCCCGCGCAGGCCGGCGCCGCGCTTGAGCGCCAGCAGCAGGGTCTCCAGCTGATCGTCCTGATGGTGGGCGGTTAGCAGCCACTCCCCCTCCCCCAGCTGAGCGGCGAGGCGCAGATAGCGGGCCTCCCGCGCCTGCGCCTCCAGGCTGTCGCCACTATCCCGCTGCAGTTGCACCCGCTCGACCAGCAGCGGCACCGCCAGTTGCTGACACACAGTTTCGCAGTGGGCCACCCACTCATCAGCATTTGGGCTCAAGCCGTGATGAACGTGCAGGGCGCGCAGGGCAAGGCCGTGGGCGTGGGCAAAACGGGCCGCCAGCACCAGCAGCACGGTGGAGTCGAGCCCGCCGCTGAAGGCCACCAGCAGACCACGGGAACCTTCCGGCGCGGGCAGAGTCTGACAAAAACGAGAATAAATACGAGAAATCATAGGCTTCCCCAATACGACCAGGCCGATCTTAGCAGACTCGGGCTTATCAAGCGCTAACCCGGCTGCTAGAGTGAGACGCTCCCTGCGTGGGCAAGGAAGCCGCATAACCCGAATTGGAATCCAACATAATGAACAACAAAAAAAGCATACTGGCCGCCCTCGTCGGGCTGGCCCTGCTGGCCGGCTGCAGTCAGGCCCCGGACGGCGCAGACAAACACTCCGGCCTCGCGCTGGCCAACATGGACACCAGCGTCAAACCCGGTGACGACTTCTTTCGCTACGTGAACGGCCACTGGCTCTCCACCGCCAAGATCCCGGACGACAGACCCGCCGACGGCGCCTTCTACATGCTGCGCGACAAATCCCTGGCGGACGTGCGAGTGCTGGTAGAAGGGCTGGACGGCAAGGCCGCCGCCGGCACACCGGCCCAGCAGATCCACGACCTTTACCAGAGCTATCTGGATCAAACAACCCGCAACGCCAAGGGCACGGCGCCGCTGATGCCGATGCTGAGCGAGATCGAGCAGATCCGCACGCCGCAGGATCTGGCCCGGGCCTTCGCCCAGAGCGGTCGCAACGGCGGCGGTGCCCCGTTCGGTTTCTGGGTCGATGCCGACGCCAAGGCGCCGGACAGCTATGCGGTCTACCTCTACCAGGCCGGGCTCGGTCTGCCGGATCGGGATTACTACCTCAAGACGGATGCCGCCAGCCAGGCGCTGCGCCAGAAATACGAACAGCACATCGCCACCATGCTGGCCCGCTTCGGCGAGGCGGATGCGGGGGCCAAGGCCAAACGCATCCTGGCCCTCGAGAGCAAACTCGCCCGGATCCAGTGGGACAACGTCACCCTGCGGGATCGGGAGAAGAACTACAACAAGGGGCCCCAGAGCGAGCTCAAACGCCTCACCCCCGCCATCGACTGGAATGCCTACCTGACCCAGGCCGGCCTCGCCGGCCAGAGCAGCCTCATCATCGGCCAGCCCACCTATCTCGCGGCCCTGAACGAGGTGATGCAGCAGACCCCGGTCGGCGATTGGCAAGCTTACCTCAAGTGGCATCTCATCACCGATTATGCCCCCTACCTCGACAGCCAGACCGATGCCCAGAACTTCGCCTTCTTCGGCACTACCCTGAGCGGCACGCCCAAGCAGCGCGCCCCCTGGGAGCGGGCCCTCGGCGTGCTGGACGATCATCTGGGCGAGGCGGTAGGCAAGCTCTACGTGGAGCGCTACTTCCCGCCAGAGGCCAAGGCCCGCATGGAGCAGCTGGTGGAGAACCTGCGCACCGCCTACGGCCAGAGCATCGAGGAGCTGGACTGGATGTCGCCGGCCACCAAGGCCCAGGCCCAGGCCAAGCTTGCCAAGTTCCGCCCCAAGATCGGCTACCCGGACAAGTGGAAGGATTACAGCGCCATCGCGATCCGTGCCGACGATCTGGTGGGCAACCTGCAGCGGGCCCGCGCCTTCGAATACGCCGACAACCTGGCGCGCCTCGGCAAACCGGTAGACAGGGACGAGTGGCACATGTCGCCGCAGACGGTGAACGCCTACTACAACCCGAGCAACAACGAGATCGTCTTCCCGGCCGCCATCCTGCAGCCCCCCTTCTTCGACATGACGGCGGATGACGCGGTCAACTACGGCGCCATCGGCGGGGTGATCGGCCACGAGATGGGTCACGGTTTTGATGATCAGGGCGCCAAATCCGACGGTGACGGCGTGATGCGCGACTGGTGGACGCCCCAGGATCTCAAGGAGTTTCGCTTCCGCACCAGCCGGTTGGTGGCCCAGTACAACCGCTTCGAGCCCATCAAGGGGCAGTTCGTCAACGGCCAGTTCACCCTGGGGGAGAACATCGGCGATCTGGGCGGCCTCACCATCGCCCACAAGGCCTACCTGCTGTCGCTGGATGGCAAGGAGGCCCCGGTGCTGGACGGCTTCACCGGCGAGCAGCGCTTCTTCCTCGGCTGGGCCCAGGTATGGAAAGGCATGTATCGCCCCGAGCTGATGCAGATGCTGCTCGCCTCGGATCCCCACTCACCGCCGGAATACCGGGTCAACGGCGTGGTACCGAACATCCCCGCCTTCTACGAGGCGTTCAAGATCCAGCCGGGTGACAAGCTCTATCTGGACCCGGCCAAACGGGTCAAGATCTGGTAATGACCGCCCCGATGAGGGGCGGATGACGCGAACCGGCGGGGATTGCCCGGTCGGTTCGCACAGTGACACAGGTGGCGGGCAACCGCCGCCGCAGTAACAAGGGTCAAACCGATGAAAGCCTTGCTCATGACACTCGGCCTGCTCACCCTGCCCCTCGCCAGCCAGGCGGCGGACGGGTTCTTCAAACAGCTGACGCTCCCCTCAGGCCAGGTAGTGACCGTCAGCGAAGGGCGCGGCGAACCGGCCTCCACCGGCAGCTACGATGTGCGCCTCTACTCCGGCGCCAACCCCCAGTTCCCGCTGGATCAGTTCATCGACGGCAAGGTGCTGCCGCGCGATGGCAGCATCAAGGAGCTCAAGCTGCTGGATCTCAACGGCGACAAGCAGCCCGAGCTCATCGTCGTGGTCGAGAGTGCCGGCAGCGGCAGCTACCTGAGCGCCGACGCCTTCACCATCAACCCGCAGGAGGGGCTGGACAGCTTCAATCACGTGGAGGGGCTGGCCCCCAATGAAGATATGATCCAGGCGCTCAAGACCCCGCGCGACTGACATCCCCATCGCCCCGCACTGCGGGGCGTTTTTTGTCCCGCCGCTGACAAAGCGCCTTCCCGCCTCACCCGCAGGGCACCGCCATGGATAGACGGTTATTTTTTCTGCGCTTATAATCGCCGCACCGTGCCATAACGAAACACAAGGAGGTAAAAAATGGTTATCCAAGCGTGTCCGATGTTCTCGGCTCGCCTGTTCGGCACATTCGCGTGCTCTTGCCTGCATACCATCGCGCTGCGATAGCGGGTTCGAGCAAAGCCGACTCCCTTCCATACCGAGACCTTTCTCGACTCTGCCGTTGTCGCCAGCGCTCCTGATGACAGGGATTTTCGATCCCGCGATTTAAGAGAGCAAGAGCATGACAACCCTGATGAGTACCCATTCCCTGCAGATGAGTGCGGGGCACCTTCCATTATTTGACCACCTCGAACTCGGCATCCGCGCGGGCGACCGGCTTGGCCTTGTCGGTGCCAACGGCTGCGGCAAGAGCACATTGCTGGCACTGCTGGCGGGCGAGCGCACGCCCCAGGCCGGCCGGGTCATACAGGCCGCAGCCTGCCGCTGCGAGTTCGTGGCCCAGCAACTGCCGGCCAGGCTTTCAACCCTCAGCACCCGCGCCGTGCTGCTGGATGCGCTGGGCAACGACCCGAGCGCCGAGTGGCAGGTGGACAAGCTGCTGGCCGAGCTGCAGCTGGAGGCCCAGGCCGCGCTGCCGGTCAGTGCGCTGAGCGGCGGTCAGCACAGCCGGCTGCAGATAGGCCGTGCCCTGCTGCGCCAACCCAACCTGCTGCTGCTCGATGAGCCCAGCAACCACCTGGATCTGCCCGCCCTGCTCTGGCTCGAGCAGTTTCTGCTGGGCTGGCGCGGCGCCTTCGTGCTGGTCTCCCACGATGGTCGCCTGCTGGACCGGGTCACCGAGCAGACCCTGATCCTGCGTGATGGCCAGTTGCACCGCTTCGCCCTGCCCTGCAGCCAGGCGCGGGCGGCGCTGGCCGCCGAAGATGAGCAGGCCCGCCTGCGCCGGGCCGACGAGCAAAAGGAGATCGACCGCCTGAGCGCCAGCAGCAAACGCCTCGCCATCTGGGGGCGGGAGCATGACAACGAGAAGCTGGTGCGCCAGGCCAAGTCCATGGAAAAACGCATCGCCCGCCTGCAGGAGGAGCAGAGCCAGGTGGCGGCGCTGGCCCCCTGGCGGCTCGAGCTGCGCGGACTGAGCCTGCCTGCCGACACCCTGCTGCGGCTGGAGGCCCTCGACGTGGCACCGGCGCCAGCATTGCCGCCGCTGCTGCACGCCGAAGGACTCTGGCTGCGGGCAGGAGACAGGGTCGCCCTGCTCGGTGCCAACGGCACCGGCAAGTCCTCCCTGCTGCGCCAGTGCTGGCGCGAACTGGCCGTGCAGAGCCCGCAGGCGGGCTGGTACTGCCACCCCGGCGCCAGCATCGCCTATTACGATCAGTCCCTGCAGCAGCTGGCTGACGACGCCACCCTGAGCGACGCCCTCTACCCGCTGGCCCCTCTGCCGGAGACCACCCGGCGTCAGGCGCTGATCCGGGCGGGCTTCCCCTATGTCCGCCACGGCCAGCAGGTGCACACCTTGAGCGGCGGCGAGCGGGCACGACTGCTGTTTCTCGCCCTGTCGCTCGGCAGCCACCACATGCTCTGGCTCGACGAGCCCACCAACCACCTGGATCTGGCGGGCAAGGAGCAGCTGGCCGAGGCGATTGCCGCCTTCCCGGGCGGCGTGCTGCTGGTCTCCCACGACCGGGAGTTGATCGAGCGCAGTTGCAACCGCTTCTGGTTGATCAGAGACGGCCGTATCCAGGAGGCTCACAGCGCCGAGCGGGCCTATGCCGAGCTGCTCGGCGATGCGCCCTCGCCGGCAGCCGACAAGGCAAGCCTGGCCGCCCCCGCCATGGGGCAGGCCTCGGCCGGCCCGGCGGATGACGAAGAGGCGCTGCTGGCACGCTGGTATGAACTCGATGCCCTGCTCGCCGCCGATCTGGCCCGCAAGCCCAGGCACCAGACCCCGCGCCTGCAGCAGCAGTGGCGTGACGAGCTGGCCAGGCTCACCGACCAGCTCGGGCTGGTCGGATCATGAGCAGAGCCATCAACCGGCTTTGCCAGCCATCCCTGTTTGACTCACCACTCGCGGCCAACTCCGGCTGGCCGCAAGGAGCCACCATGACATCAACGCAACAACCCCACATCAGGCTGGATCCGGTCAGCGACGCCGATCTGCCCCACATCTATCGCGGCCTCTCCGATCCGCGGGTCGTCGCCTACTACGGCGTCAGCTACGACAGCCTGACGGCGTGCCAGGCCCAGATGGCCTGGTATGCCGAGCTGACCAGCACCGGCCGCGGCGCCTGGCACCTCATTCGCGACCGCCACACGGGCGAACCGCTCGGCGCCATCGGTTACAACGATGCCGACCCGACTCACCGGCGGGCCGAGCTGGGCTACTGGCTCTATCCCGAGCATTGGGGCAAGGGGGTGATGAGCGCGGCGCTGCGGCTGTGGCTGCCGCTCACTTATCGCACCAGCGAGCTGCACCGGTTGCTGGCGGTGGTGGAGGAACCCAACCTCCCCTCCGCCCGCCTGCTGGAGCGGGCGGGCTTTCACTACGAGGGCACAGCGCGAGAGTGCGAGCGCAAGGGGGATGGCTTCATCTCCCTGCGCCACTACGCCATCTTGCGCAGCGACCTGCCCTCCAGCCTGTGACCCGCAACAAAAAGCCCCGCACTGCGGGGCTTTTTTTCGGGTTACTTGATGGCGCAGACACCCTCATCTGGTGCCGAGCGGCGGCGTCTGCGCCGCCACAACGAGAAGCAGCCATACCCCAGACTGAGCACCACGGCATAGAGCACTTGGGAGGCGAGCGCCACCAGCACCAGGGCACAGAGCAGCACGCTCACCCCCGCCAGCCCCTTGCCCACCCCGCCGAGCAGGCGCCAACCCGCCGCCATGCAGAGCAGGTAGACCAGCACGAAGTTGCCGTTGGCGTAGCGGATCAGCTCATCGAGGGGCAGTCGCAACCAGATGATCAGGGTGATGCAGACCAGACAGATAACGAGCACCAGACTCAAGGCCCGCAGCGGCGCGCCGCGGGCGGTGAGGCGGGCCAGCGAGACCGGCAGCTTGCCTTCGCGCGCCATGCTCCAGATCAGCCGGGCAAACCCCTGCAGGTAGATGTTGATGCTGGCAAAGCAGGAGAGATAGCCGAGCACCGCCACCAGCCACTTGGCGGTGGGGCCGAACAGCAGCGAGAGCAGGGCCGGAATGGCGGTGGCGTTGGTCGCCTCATCGCCGTAGAGGCCGTATTTGAGCACCACCAGCGAGTGCACCCAGTAGATGAGCCCCGCCAGCAGCACGCCGCCGAGCAGGGCCAGCGGATAGTCCCGCTCCGGTCGCTTGAACTCCTCCCCCATGTGGGCGAAGGCCTCGAGCCCGACGAAACACCAGAACATCACCGCCAGCGCGGTGGCCATGGCGGGCCACTCGTCCGTCGTCGGCAGCGGCCGGGCGGCGTCGCGCCAGCTGATATCCCCCTTGAACCAGATGAGCAGGGTGAGCCCCAAAATGGCGAGCGCGATCAGCAACTGCAGGTTGCCGGAGGAGCGCGCCCCGCGCAGCCCCAGCAAAAATACCCCGAGCAGGGTGAGCAGCTGGATGCCCCACAGGGTCCACTCCCCTAGGTCGAACAGGGCGTGCCAGAAGCCGGCAGCGATCATCAGGGCGGCGGGCAAGCCCACCGGCAACACCGCCAGAAACAGGAAGGCGGAGAAGCGCTCGGCGCCGTTGCCAAAGGCGAGGCCGATGAGGTGCGGCGCGCCGCCGGCGTGAGGGTAGCGGCGGCCGAGACGAGCGAAGGTAAAGGCAATCGGCAGTACCAGCGCAATCAGCAGCAGCCAGGCCCACAGCGAGGCCCCACCCGCCAGCGAGGCGGCGGTCGCCGGCACCACGAAGATCCCGGTGCCCAGCAGCGAGGTGGCGAGCAGCCCCATTCCCTGCCAGAGCCCGAGATCCTTTTTCAACCCAGACATATCCTTTTGTCCCGACTAGAAAAACATCCCGCCATGTTAGGCCTCCCTCGCCCCTTTGTTAAGCACGATGGTTAAGCAGGATGGCAAGAATATGCAGTGCTTTATTCAGGCCGGAAGGCTCGCGGGTGAGTCGAGATCAGCTGCGGTGGCGCAGCGCCTCGGCCAGAAAATCCCCCAGCAGGGTGATCTTGAGTACCTGCCGGCGCGCCGCCGGGTAGATGACGTGGAGGGTCTTGTCCGGAATGCGGTAGGTATCGAGCAGGGGCAGCAGCCGCCCCGCAGCGATATGGCCTTGCACCTGATCGGCGGGCTGCAAGCTGATGCCAGCCCCTGCCAGCGCTGCCGTCAGCAGCGCCGGCCAGTGGTTGATACGCAGGCGCGAGGCCACCCGTACCTCCTCGCTCTGGCCATCCTCGCCAACAAACTGCCAGCGCTCGTGCTCGCCCCAGTTGCCGTGCAGACACTGGTGGCGAGCAAGATCGGCAGGATGGCGCGGCACGCCGTGGCGATTGAGGTAATCAGGTGCGGCGCAGAGGCGGTAGTACTGGGTCAGCAGCGGACGGGCAATGAGCGCCTCATCCTGCGGACGCAGGGTACGGATGGCGGCGTCGAACCCCTCCTCCACCAGATCGACCCAGCGCGGGGTAAGCTGCAGATCCACCTCCAGCTTGGGATAGCGGTCGAGAAAGGCAGGCAGCAGCGGCACCAGCCGGTGGTGGCCAAAGCTTAAGGGAGCGGCGATGCGCAGCCGCCCGGCTGGCTCGGCCAGCAGGTGCTGGGTCAGCGACTCGGTCAGCGCCAGCTCCTCCAGCACTCGCTGGCAGCGAGCCAGAAACAGCTGGCCCAGCTCGGTCAGGGTCTGCTGGCGGGTGGTTTTGTGAAACAGCTTGCCCCCCAGCCACTGCTCCAGCCCCTGCACATGCTTGCCCACCATCTGGGCGCTGATCCCCTGCTCGTTTGCCACCGCGCTGTAGGAACCGAGATCCACCACCCGGGTGAAGATACGCATGCTGGTCAATCGGTCCACAACCCCTCCTTTGCCCCGCTCCGGGGCCATTTGGCCCGCAGCAAGCGGCCCACATTCACAACCAAAAGTTTAGTAAGAAATGGTTTTTAGCCAATTTATCGCACTTTTGGTTACCAATATAGTGATCAGCAACCTCACCCATCAGGACATACATCCATGAAAAGTACCTATCTGGCCGCCCTGCTGGTCGGTCTGCTGGCCACCGGTGTCAGCCAGGCTGCCGAGAGCAGCTTTATCAACCCGCAGCAGAACGCCCCCGTCAGCGCCACCCTGACCACGACTCAAGCCCAGCCCGATATCTTCCGGGTCAGCCTGCTTGGCACCGGCACCCCGGTGCCCCAGATCAGCCGCGGCGGTTACAGCACCCTGGTCGAAGCGGGCAACCAGAAGCTGGTGTTCGACTTTGGCCGCAACTCCGCCACCCGCTTGTGGCAGCTGCATATCCCCATCGGCCGGGTCAACGCCTTCTTCCTCACCCACTTCCACTCGGATCACACCAACGGGCTGGCGGATCTCTGGCTGACCGGCTGGCTGCAACCCGCCTACGGCCAGCGTCACACGCCGATGGAGCTTTACGGGCCCAAGGGCACCGATGCCCTCGCGAGCGGCCTGCAGCAGGCCTACGCCACCGACATCGCCACCCGGGTCAAGGATGAGGGGACGCCGCTGGACGGAGTGAAGATCAACAGTCACGAGGTGACCGCCGGGGTGGTCTACGACCGGGATGGGGTCAAGGTGACCGCCTTTGACAACGATCACGGGGTCAACATCAAGCCCTCGTTTGGCTATCGCATCGACTACCACGGCCACAGCGTGGTGCTCTCCGGCGATACCCGCTACAGCCCGCAGGTGGTGAAAGAGGCCAAGGGGGCCGATCTGCTGGTGCACTGCGTCTCCATGACCTCCGCCGCCCGCATGAAGGCCAACCCGGGCTACCGGGCCATCGCCGGCCACCTCGCCTCTCCCGAGCAGGCAGCCAGGGTAATGAACGAAGCCAAACCGGCGCTGACCGTGTTCAGCCATATCGGCCTCAACGGCCAGCTCGGAGTGAAGGATCTGGCGCAGAGCCTGCGCGCAAGCTACTCCGGCCCCTTCGTCATCGGCAATGACCTGATGCAGATTGACCTGCCCACCACCGCCTCCGGCAAGGGCTACGCCCTCTGGCAGGCGGAGAACATCGACAACGCCCAGCCCTGAATCCCGGCCATAAAAAAAGCCGCCTCTTGCGAGGCGGCTTTTTCATTCAAGCGGGTAACCCGTGTTATCAGGCAATCAGCTTGTAGATGATACCGGACATGGCGATCAGGCCGATGATGGTCACGAACACGTTGCTGATGTTGCCAGCGTATTTGCGCATGGCCGGCACCTTGGTGATGGCGTACATCGGCATCAGGAACAGCAGCATCGCGATGATAGGGCCGCCCAGGTCTTCAATCATGCCGAGGATGCTCGGGTTGATGGTGGCGATGGCCCAGGTGGTCAGGATCATGAACACTGCGGTCACTTTGTTCAGTTGCTTGACGTCAACGTTCTTGCCTTTCTCACGCAGCGCCTTGGCCATCAGACCGTTCATGCCCTCTTGTGCACCCAGGTAGTGACCCAGGAAGGACTTGCTGATGGCGACCATGGCGATCAGCGGAGCCACGGTGGCGATAACCGGGTTGTCGAAGTGGTTGGCCAGGTAGGACAGAATGGAGATGTTCTGTTCCTTGGCAGCAGCCAGGTCAGCCGGGGAGAGGCTCAGTACGCAGCTGAATACGAAGAACATCACGGTCATCACCATCATGACGTGGGCGCCCAGCAGGATGTTGCTGCACTTCTTCTCGGCACCTTCACCGTAGCGACCCTTGTTGTCCACCGCGAAGGAGGAGATGATCGGAGAGTGGTTGAAGGAGAACACCATGACCGGGATGGCCAGCCACAGGGTCTTGATGAAGTCGCCGTTGAAGGCGTCACCCAGCGCCGGAGCTTCAGTGATGATGGCACCGTTCCAGTGCGGGATCAGGTAGAACGCCAGACCCATCAGGGTGATCACGAACGGGAATACCAGCACGCTCATCGCTTTGACGATAACCTGGCCGCCCAGACGAACAACCGCCATCAGACCCAGGATCAGCGCCAGTGACAGGATGGCACGGGGAGGCGCAGTCATGCCCAGCTGGTGAACGATCAAGCTCTCGACGGTGTTGGTGATGGCTACCGAGTACATCAGTACGATCGGGTAGATGGCAAAGAAGTAGAGCAGGGTGATGAACTTGCCTGCGGTCTTGCCGAAGTGCTCTTCCACTACCTCGGTGATGTCGCCATCACGGGTGGAACCGGACAGCACGAAGCGGGTCAGGCCACGGTGTGCGAAGAAGGTCAGCGGCAGGGCCAGGACCAGCATGGCAACCAGCGGCCACAGACCACCTACACCGGCGTTGATCGGCAGGAAGAGTACACCGGCACCGATGGCGGTACCGTACAGACCCAGCATCCAGACCACATCGGCCTTGTTGATGCCACGGGAAGACGCATTACTGGCTAAGCTGCCTTCTACTGCAATGTTCATGTCAGACATAGGGGTGTTCCTGTCATCAAGGAAAATAGAAAATTTCTAGTCAACCGGGCGCAATGCCCTGTTCCATCTCCCTGGAACTCCTGCAGTCCATCCCTGTTATTCTCATCCCGTCGGCCCGGCAAGCTGGTCATCACTCCATGTAACAACCAAATTGCAACAAACAAGCCGGCGGGTCATAGGCCCGAGGGCCACAAACGCGTCAGACTTTACAACTCGCTAACACGCTTTTGTTCCGATGCGCTGACTCTAATTAAATCCCCTTAGCGATCACAGTGTTTTTTTGAATTAATCAACCAAAGTTTGACTGGAATCGCCTTTCTGGCGTCAGAGATCACGTTACGAGCCCAATTTTGTGAACAGCCGTTAACAAATAGAGGTAGTTTCACCCGTATCTATATCCTTGTAGGTACAACAAATTGCTTACATTCGCCCATTTCTTGCTCAGGTTGTGCCTCGCCGTCCGCTGACGTACCCTGTTGCTCAACATTTTTTCGCTGAATTAATATGGCCATCACCCGTACCGATCTCGCCGAACTGGCGGTGTTTGCCGCCGTCGCCCGCCACCAGAGTTTCAGCAAGGCCGCTCTCGAACTCGGCGTGTCTGCCTCCGCCCTGAGCCACAGCCTGAAAGGGCTGGAGACCCGTTTGGGGGTGCGCCTGCTCAATCGCAGTACCCGCGCCGTGGTCCCCACAGATGCGGGTCAGCGCCTGCTGACCCAGTTGCTGCCAACCTTGAGCCATCTGGAGAGTGCACTGGGTGAACTGGCCCGTCACTGCGACGAACCGGTAGGAAGGCTGAAGATCAGCGCACCGCGCGGCGCCATCGATGAGTTGCTGGCCCCGGTGCTGATCGATTACATGGTGCGTTACCCGCGCATGCAGGTGGAGGTGGTGGAGCAGGAGTTGATGCCGCGTCTCATCGAAGATGGCTATGACGCCGCCCTCTTTTATGGGGATCTGCTGCCCAAGGAGATGATCGGGGTACCGCTCGGCCCGCCCCAGCGCTATCTGGTGGTGGCCGCCCCCGCCTATCTGGCCGAGCACGGCACCCCGCAGCACCCGCGCGAATTGACCCGGCACGCCTGCATCGGCTATCGGCTCACCCCCTCCCATCACTATCGCTGGGCCTTTGCCGGCGAGGAGGGCTCCATGCTGGAGATCGAAGTGACCGGGCCGCTCACCACCAGCACGCCGGCCCTCTACCTGGGGGCCGCCGAGGCGGGACTGGGGCTGGCCTACTGTCTGGAAGAGGAGGTGAGCAGGCAGCTGGCCGAGGGCACCCTGGTAAGCGTGCTGGAGCCCTGGTGCCCCACCTTCGTCGGTTTCTCGCTCTTCTATCCCAGTCGCCATCAGCTGGGCAACGGGCTGCGCGCCCTCATCGACATGCTCAAGGGACACTACCAGTCACGCTGATTGATGAATTTGGCTCATCAATTCATCAAGTAGAAACCGGATTATCGATAAAAAAATATTAATCTAGACTATCTGCTCGATAATCGAACTCCCCAAGAGAACAGATATGTCTGCCTACTTCACTCTGCGCCAGCGGGCGATGACCCGCCGTTTCTGGGGCTATGCCCTCCCCTCCATCATGGCCATGCTGGTATCCGGCGCCTACTACCTGGTCGATGGCATCTTCGTCGGTCACTACGTGGGGGCCGCCGGCCTCGCCGGCATCAACCTGGTCTACCCGGTCATCATGGTGCTGATCGGTCTCGCCGCCATGATCAGCATGGGGGCGGCCACCGCCATCTCCTTCCAGCAAGGTGCCAGGAATTTCGGCCTGGCCCGCCAGGCGCTGGTCAATGCGCTCTGGCTGCTGGGGCTGCTGGGCGCCGTGGCGCCGCTGCTGCTGCACTACTGGCACGTCGACATCCTGCTGGCACTGGGCATTGAACAGGGTACCGATACCTGGCAACAGGCCAGCGACTACCTCTACTGGATCGGCGGCGGCACCCTGCTGCTGGCCTGCAACCTGGCGGTGCCCTATCTGCTGCGCAATGACGGCCGCCCCCGTCTCGCCATGCTGCTGGTGAGCAGCGGCGCCATCCTCAACATCATCCTCAACTACATCATGGTGGGCCGGCTGGGGCTGGGTCTGATCGGTACGGCGCAGGCCACCCTCATCTCCGAAGGGGTCGTCAGCCTGCTCGGGCTGGGGTATTTCTTTACCCGCTATGCCAAGCTGCGCATAGAGTGGCGCCACCTGGTGCCCGACTTCCCGGCCATGCCGAACCTACTGTTCACCGGCCTGCCGAGCCTGATCGCCCAGTTCAACCTCGGCCTGCTGCTGCTGCTGCACAACAGCCAGCTGATGGTGCACGGTTCGGTCAAGGATCTGGCCGGCTTCACCGTGGCCGGTTACACCGAGGCGGTGTTCATCGTCATCCTGCAGGGGCTGGCCTTCGGCATCCAGCCGCTGGTCAGTCAGGCGGCCGGCGCCAAACGTCATCGTGACCTCAAGTTCCTGATGGAGATGGGGCTCAAGATCACGCTCGTCTACGGTCTGGCGGTCTGGCTGC
The DNA here is from genome assembly GCF_049860615.1 of Aeromonas sp. FL131. Taxonomy (NCBI): domain Bacteria; kingdom Pseudomonadati; phylum Pseudomonadota; class Gammaproteobacteria; order Aeromonadales; family Aeromonadaceae; genus Aeromonas; species Aeromonas sp. FL131. The sequence continues at coordinate 583,876 of NZ_CP187595.1, read as the reverse complement.
TGATCCAGCTGCTACCGCGCCAGGTGGCCATGCTCTACACCGGCGATCAGGATGGCGAGCTGCTCGCGGCCGCCATCAGCAGCCTGACTCTCAACCTCGGCGCCATTCCGCTGGAGGGGATCATCATGTTCGGCATCGTGCTGCTGCAGTCCATGGCCCGTACCCGCCAGGCGCTGCTCATCTCGGCCGCCAAGACCCTGCTGCTGCTGCCGCTGATCTTCATGCTGCCGCTCTGGTGGGGCCGGGACGGCGTGCTGCTGGCCCAGCCCACTACCGTGGTGTTGCTGACCCTGCCGCTGTGCTGGCTGCTGTGGCGGGAATGGCGCCGTCTCAAGCTGGCCTGTGCCCCGCTGAGCCGGCCCAATCGCAAACCGCTTAGCGCGCGCCAACAAGTGCAACTGGCCAGACGCGCCGGTTAAGCGCCGCCATCAGGCCGGCAGCCGGCGGGCACAGGTGCGGATCTCGGGCTCGACCATCGCCTGCTGGGCGGCCACCAGCTGCAGCTCGTAGGCGCCCGCCAGCCAGGTCTGGGCCAGCACCGCATCCACACTGGCATTGGTGCGCTCGAACGCCGCCACCGGCGTGAAGCCCGCCAGCAGGTTGGCCAGCATGGTGGCACTCAGCAGATCCCCCACCCCGATGGGCTGACGCTGAAACTCATAGAGGGGGCGCGAGATATGAAACGCCCCCTCTTCGCACACCAGCAGCATCTCGAACCGGTCCAGGCTCAAGCCGGCGCGGCCCAGATGCTTGACCATCACCAGCTCGACGCCCCCTTCACGCAGTTGCTGGCAAGCCGCCAGCGCCTCGCTCAGATTGCAGATCTCGCGGCCGGTCAGCTGCTCCAGCTCCAGCAGATTGGGGGCCAGCAGGTCGGCGCAGGCCAGCGCCCGGTTTTTCAGAAAATCGGCGACGCCGGGCGCGACTATGCACCCCTTGTCGGGATGCCCCATCACGGGGTCGCAAAAATAGCGGGCATTCGGATTGAGTGCCTTGAGGTGAGCCACCGCCGCCAGGATCTCCTCCCCCTGCTCGGCCGAGCCGAGATAACCGCTCAGGATCGCATCGCACTGCCCCAGTACGCCGATGTCGGCCAGCCCCGCCATCAACTGGCGGATATGGCCGTTTGGCATCACCATCCCCTGCCAGCCTGCGCTGTACTGGGTATGGTTGGAAAATTGCACCGTGTTGACGGGCCACACCTCCAGCCCCATGCGACGCATGGGAAACACGGCGGCGCTGTTGCCGGCGCAGCCGAACACCACGTGGGACTGGATGGAGAGAACTCGCTTCATGCTGACTCGCAAAAAAAATGGATGAACCCAGATGGGAAAAACGGGCCTTGCGGCCCGTTGTTGTCACTCTCGCTTAGCGCAGCACCTTGACGGTGTAGCTGCCATCGGCCTGACGATAGAGGCCGTGGATGTCGGTCTCGAAGCCCGGGTAGTGGGCCCCGATCTCGCACAGCATCTCGAGGAACTCGAGCACCGGCAGAGAATCCTGGGTCACCATCTCGCCCGGCAGCACCAGCGGTACTCCCGGCGGGTACGGCAGGATCATGTTGGCGCTGATGCGGTCCACCATGTCGCGCAGCGGCACTTCGACCACGTTGCCGGCCAGCTCCTGCTGCCAGGCGGCGTGCGGGGTCATCTTCATCTCCGGCAGCACGTCGAACGCCTTGAACATCAGCTCCGGCAGGCGGTACTTGCTGGTCAGCTCGTGAATGCGCTGCGCCAGCTCCTGGATGCGCATCCCTTCGTAGAAGCTCGGGTCTTCGCGATAGAGGCTCGGCAGTATGCTCTTGATGGTCAGGTTCAGATCGTAACCGCGCTTGAACTCGGTCAGGGCGCGCAGCAGCTGCATCGCCTTGGACTGATCGATACCGATGGAGAACAGGAACAGCAGGTTGTAGGGGCCGGTCTTCTCCACCACGATGCCGCGCTCGTCCAGGAACTTGGAGACCAGGGAGGCCGGGATGCCGTTGTCCAGCAGCTGACCATTGCGGCCCATGCCCGGGGTCAGCAGGGTGACCTTGATGGGATCCAGGTACATGTGGTTGTCGTCGATGTCCTTGAAGCCGTGCCAGTCATCCTTCGGATCCAGCTTCCAGCACTCGACGGTGTCGATGTCATCCGGCTGCCATACGTCGAAGAACCAGCCTTCACTCTGCTCACGCAGGCGCTTGATCTCTTTGCGGAAGGAGATGGCGCGATCGATGGAGTCCTTGATCAGCCGCTTGCCGGTGTTGCCACGCATCATGGCGGCGGAGATCTCGGTGGAGGCCACGATGCCGTACTGCGGCGAGGTGGAGGTGTGCATCATGAAGGCTTCGTTGAAGGTCTCTTCCTCCACGTCGCCCTTGATGTGGATCATCGAGGCCTGGGAGAAGGCCGCCAGCAGCTTGTGGGTGGACTGGGTTTCGTAGAACACCTTGCCCGGCATCGCCTCACCGCTCATGCCGCACTTGCCTTCATAGATCGGGCTGAAGTTGGTGTAGGGCACCCAGGCACTGTCGAAGTGGATGTAAGGGGTGTCCAGCGCCTCCTTGATGAAGCCGGTATTGTAGAGCAGGCCGTCATAGGTGGAGTTGGTGATCACGGCGTAGCGCGGCGCCTGGGCACCCGGGGTGGCGGCGACCTTGGCGGCGATGGTCTCGCGGCTGAATTCGCTCTGCGGGATGCCGCCCAGGATGCCGTAGGCGTTGCGGGTCGGACGGAAGTAGAGCGGGGTCACGTCGTTCATCATCATCAGGTGAGTGAGCGACTTGTGGCAGTTGCGATCCACCAGCACAGTGCTGCCGGCCGGCGCCGAGTACATGCCGACGATCTTGTTGGCGGTGGAGGTGCCGTTGGTGACGATGTAGGAGCGATCGGCGTTGAAAGTACGGGCGATGTACTCCTCGGCTTCCTTGTGCGGACCTGAGTGGTCCAGCAGGGAGCCCAGCTCCGGCATGGAGATGGAGACGTCGGCCTTGAACGCGTTCGGGCCGTAGAAGTCATAGAAGATGCTGCCGGCCGGGCTCATCTGGAAGGCGGTACCGCCCATGTGACCCGGAGTACAGAAGGTGTATTTACCCTCTTCCACGTATTTGAACAGCGCCTTGGTGAACGGCGGCAGGATGGCGTCCTGATACTCCTGAGTGGCCTGACCCATCTTGAGGGCGATGTCGTCAGCCATGCCGAGACGGTACTCGAAGAAGTGCACGTTCAGACGCAGGTCGGTCAGGTGAATGTCCAGGGTGGACTGGTCGTTGGCGAAGGCGAAGATCGGCAGCTTCTCGTTGCGATCGTGGATCTCCTTGCACAGGCCCAGGGAGTATTTGTCCCAGTCGAAGATGGCGCCGCAGACGCGGGGGTTCTTCTCAATCAGTTTCAGCAGGTCGGCCACGTCGACCGGATAGACGACCTCGAAACCCTTGCGCTCTAGGGAGGCTTGCAGCTGGCGAATGGGTTCTTCTTTGAAGAAAACGCCCAGGTGGTTGAGGATGGCAATGATGTTCATCGTAATGCTCCACACGTGATGGGGCGCTCTCCATCAGGGATGGTGAGTGAAGAGCGCTCGGAAAAGGAAAACGGAATTAGTGGCTGGTCTGCTCTTTGAGCAGGGCGTCGTGCTGACGCAGACCCTGTTTCTTGGCGTAGAACATCAGGATGATGAGCGACACCACGAAAGTAGCGGTGAGGTTGGAACCCTTGGCACCCATCAGGGCCACCAGGCAGAACACGCAGGCGACACCGGAGAAGATCATGGCGCCGATGCTGCGGGAGGTCATGCCTTCAAAACGGATCAGGTTAATGCTGGAGTAGAAGTAGGGCAGCATGGTCAGCAGCACCGCATCTGTGGTCAGCACGTTGAAGAGATCGGCAGCGTGGGCGGACTGGGAGGTGAAGGCGGTCAGGCCGACCATCAGCGCAGTCATCTTGAGGGAGCCCAGGATCAGACCCTTCTTGGCGACGCCGTTCTTGTCCACTTCGCCATAGATTTTCGGGAAGTTGCCGTCGTGGGCGGCACGCTTGCCCGCCTCGCCCACCAGCATCATCCAGGAACCCAGCGAGGTGAAGCAGGCCAGGGCGGTGAAGGCGGAAACGAACGGCGCAGACCAGCTGCCGAAGATGGCGGAAGAGGCCATGGCAAACGGGGCGCCGGAGGCAGCCACTTCACCGGCCGGGAACATGCCGCTGATCACCTGGGTGGAGAGGATGTAGATGACGCCAGCGATACCGGTGCCCAGCATGGTGGCGAGCGGTACGGTGCGCTTGGGGTTCTTCACCATGCCGGAAGAGACGGCGGCGGACTCAACGCCCACGAAGGACCAGAGGCAGATCAGCACGGCGCTGATGACCGCATGCAGGTCGCTGCCGCTGGTGGTGTTCCAGTTCTGGCTGTAGACGGTGGCATCAAAATGACCCCAGCCCATCACGGCGGTACCCACTACCGGCAACAGGATCAGCACCAGACCCAGGGTACAGAGCCGGCTCACCCAACTGCCGCCAAGCAGGTTGACGAAGGTGAAGATCCAGACGGCGGCGATGGTGGCCACGGCGGCCGGGATTGGGCTGTTGAGAATGGGGAAGAAGACGGAGAGGTAGGAGACGCCGGTAATGGCGATGGCCAGGTTACCGATCCAGTTGGCGTGGTAATAAAGCACACCGGTCTGGAAACCGAACACCGGGGAGATCTCGCCAGCATAGGCGATGGGACCACCCTCTTGCGGGTTCTTGGTGGCTAGGCGGGCAAACACGAAGGCCAACCCCATGGCGCCGACCAGGCAGATGGCCCAGCTGAACACAGAGATGGAACCTATGGTGGCCAGGGCCGAGGGCAGCAGTGCAATACCGCTCCCCATCATGTTGCCGGCCACCACACCTGTACAGGCGACAAGGCCGATCTTCTTGCTCGTATCTAGGGACATAAAATCTCCGGGTCGATATTAAGGCATCAAACACACGCTTGGCGGAGCCTCCCGCCAACCAATGGCCACAGACTAGGCTCCTCGGCCCCGGAAAACATAAAGACCAGCTAAGGGATAAAAACATGAGTGAACTTTTTCGAGCAGGTGGCCTAAATCGATAAAAACACTTTAAAAACAATCGGCTGGCTGATGCGCCATCAAGCACCTTGATAAAACCTTGATATCGGCCGCCCCCCTTGATGGGGCCGATAAGCGCCAGTCGACACGCCTTGATATTTTTCTGAGGGACGCCGCAGCATAAAGCGCGTCATTCATGACCCAGCGAGTCCGGCCATACCCGGCAGACGGGTTCGCACAGCCCTTTTGCTGGGTGTTTTTGCACCCCGTCGACCGTGAGCGCGCTATTTCTTTCGGCCGGCAGCGCTATACCTGTGCTCGGCCGCCGCAACAGGCACCGGCTGGTGACCACAACTACACCGCGCTCCTGGCTCAAGACAACTCAAGACAATATCAAGGCTGAGATCGGGCACCTTGAGTGCCTGCAGCACGGTACACACCGGCGCCAGCTCGGCTGGTTCGGAGGTTCGGAGGTTCGGAGGTTCGGAGGTTCGGCGGGGAGACAGAGAGACAGTTCGATGCTGGTGCCAAGGATGGCGGCAACCATGGCTCATGCCTGCACGGGGCAAACCTGGGATGGGGATGGATACGGCTGAGAGAAGGTCAGACGGCGCGCCCGCCGGCGCCCCTCAGGCAACCGGCGGGGAGCGCCGCCTTGACGACAGGGCCGGGATGGCCCCGGCGGGAATCAGAACAGCTTCACCTTGCTCTGACCAAGGGCATTGAACAGGGCCGGGGTGAGGGTTTCCATGTTGCTGTAAAAACCGAGCTGCTGGCAGAGCAGATAGGTCTGCTCGGTCGCCTCCATCAGGAAGGCCTGGCTGTAGGCATCCCCCGCCGCCTCGGGGCGGCCATCCAGCTCGGCCAGCTTGCCACGCAGAATGTGATAGAGCACGGAGCGGCCCCGGCTGGCGGCCTCGGCCAGCAGACGGGTAGCCTCCTGCTGCTGTCCGTTCAGGATCGCCTGCAGGGTGAGGGCCTCCCAGACCCGGGCCGGCAGGGCGGCCTGCTCCCGTACCACGCTGGCCAGATGGGCACCTATGCCCTGCAGGCGCTCGCTCTGGGAAGTCCCCGTCAGGGTCGCCAGCGCTTCCCCGGCCAGATAACGCTCCGCCAGCAGCAGCGGCTGATCCGGCTGACTGGCCAGCGACTTGTCGAGCAGCTCGACGCCGCGTTTGAGGGCCACCGGGTCCTGGCTGTTGATGTAGTAGTGCGCCTCCATCATGGCCATCAGCGCCCCGTCATCCGTCGGCCAGCCCATGCCGGGCAGCACGTCCGGCTGATCGAGGGCGCGCAGCAGATCCTGGCTGCTCGCCTGCAACACCCCGTGCACGTTGTGACGGCTGAGCTGGTACTGGTGGCTGAACAGCACCCGGTTGGTGTTGATGTTGCGGTACTCCAGATCGAGATAGGTGCCCCCCGGCTGGCGGGAGACCCGTACGCTCAGCTCCTTGCCGGGCAGGATGCCCCCCATCAGGGTGTTGGCACCATACTGCACCCGCAGCGGCGTGGCGGCGGCCACCTCCCCCATCAGGGCGCGGGTGATGCCGTCGGCCAGGCGCACGTTCTCGTTGCTGCCATCCATGCCGGAGTGAAAGCGAAATACCAGCAGGTCGGGATCCAGCATGGAGTGCACCTGGGGGCTGGCGTGCTGATAGCTGAGCAGGCTGACGATGGAGACCAGGATCACCGCGACGAAAACATCGAAGCCGATCATCTTCCAGCGGCTGCGGCCATCCTGGGCGTGGCTCGAGATGGCCCGGGTCAATGGGCCGGCCGGGAAGGGGGCCGCGGTGACCACGGCCTCCACGTCCTCCTCTGCCAGCGGCGGGCTCAAATCGCTCTGGACTTCGTTGCCAGCTGGCGCCATCACCACCGACACCACTTGCAGCGGCCTCACCGGCGCCACCAGCTTGTAGCCGCGCTTGGGCACGGTGACTATGTAGTCGGCGGCATCGTTGCGACCGTCTTTGAGGATCTTGCGCAGCTCGAAGATGGACTGGGTCACCACCTGATCGGTCACTTCGGCGCCGTCCCACACCTCGTTGATCAGGCAGTCACGCCCAAATACCGTGCCGGCGTTACTGGCCAGGAAGCGCAACAGATTGACTAGCCGGGGCTCGAGGTAGACCTCGCGGTCGGGACGACACAGCATGTTGTCGTCGACGCTCAGGGTCCAGTCATGGATCTCAAAAACTGATTCGCTCATGATTCACTCGCTGCAGATGGAGACGATGCACGATGAGAGTGACGTAACACCGGGGCGGCTGGACGCAGCAGGGTGCTGCACAAGACTGGGCCGCCGGGAAGGTGAACATTCCTGTGAATCAGGCCGGGCTGACCTGTTTACGTCCGCAGAGCGTCCTTGCGGGCATGCCGATCGGGTCGATCGGAAACAATCACTTTAAGCAAAACGGGAGCGGGATCCCACTTTTTTTGGCTACAAATCGCAGTTGAATTGATCCAACAGGGTGGTTTTGGCAAACATCGTGCCAACAGGTATCCATATGAACAGGATTTTTCACTGCCCCGCTTTCGCCCAAACTCTCGCCCAGAAAAAGAAGGCCCCCGCAGAGCGGGGGCCTTCCAGCATGGTGCGATACCGAAGCGGGCTTAGCAGTAGCCGTAGCCCAGCAGGCGCTGGTAACGCTGCTCCAGCAGCTGCTCGGTCTCGAGCGGGCGCAGGGCGTTCAGATCCTGCTGAATGCGGTCTTTCAGGCGCTTGGCCATCTTTTCCACATTGCGGTGGGCGCCACCGAGCGGCTCCTCGACGATGTTGTCGATGAGTTTCAGCTCTTTCAGCCGCTGGGCGGTGATGCCCATGGCGTCGGCCGCGACCGGCGCCTTGTCGGCGCTCTTCCACAGGATGGAGGCGCACCCTTCCGGCGAGATGACCGAGTAGGTGGAGTACTGCAGCATGTTGACGCGATCGCCGACGCCGATGGCCAGGGCGCCGCCGGAGCCGCCTTCACCGATCACGGTGCAGACCACCGGCACGGTCAGACCGGCCATGACTTTCAGGTTGCGGGCAATCGCCTCGGACTGGCCGCGCTCCTCGGCACCGACGCCAGGGTAAGCACCCGGGGTGTCGATGAAGGTGATGATCGGCATCTTGAAACGCTCGGCCATCTCCATCAGGCGCAGGGCCTTGCGATACCCTTCCGGGCGCGGCATGCCGAAGTTGCGCTTGATCTTCTCCTTGGTCTCGCGCCCCTTCTGGTGACCGATGACCATCACCGGCTCGCCGTCGAGACGGGCGATGCCTCCGACGATGGCCTTGTCATCGGCATAGGCGCGATCGCCGGCCAGCTCGTCGAAGTCGGTGAAGATGTGCTCGATGTAGTCGAGGGTATAGGGGCGCTGGGGATGACGCGCCATCTGGGATACCTGCCAGGCCCCCAGATCGCCGAAGATCTTCTTGGTCAGCTCTTCGTTTTTCTTCTCCAGCCGACGGATCTCTTCTTTAAGATCCACGGCGTGATTGCCTTCACTCACATGACGGAGTTCGTCAATCTGCGCCTGCAACTCGGCGATCGGCTGTTCAAAATCCAGAAAAAGACTCATAGGGACTATAGATCCTCTAATCAAAAACCAATTCAACCCGCTCTCGTCCAAGCAGGACGCGCAAGTCATCTATCAGTTGATCGGTGGGCGTCACCCGCCACTCGGTACCGAGCGTCAATCGCACCCGGGAGCCGGGGCGACGATAGTTTACCTGAACCGGACAGACTCCGGCACGGGCGGGTTCCAAAATCTCGCACAAACGCGGGAAAAAACGATCATCAATCTGCTGTTCATCGAGAGAGATGCGGATCGCCCTGGCAAAACGCTCTCTCGCATCGTTGATATCCAGTAATTCACGGGCCGACATTTTAAGGCCACCGGAGAAGTCATCAAAGCTGACCTGTCCAGAAACCACCAAAATACGGTCTTTTTGCATCAATTCTTCATACTTTTCCAGCGCTTCACTGAACAGGGTCACATCGAGGCGACCGGAACGGTCGTCCAGGGTGAAGATCCCCATCTTGTTGCCACGCTTGGTCACCATGCTGCGCGCCGCAATCACCAAGCCGGCGGCCGTGGTCACGGTATCGCGGGAGGTGGGGTGCAGATCGCACAGACGACCCGAGGTATAACGACGCAGCTCGCCGCTGTACTGGTTGATGGGGTGACCGGTGAGGTAGAGCCCGAGGGTCTCGCGCTCCCCTTCCAGCCACACCTTGTCAGGCCAGTGCGGTACGTTGGCGAACGCCTTCTTGACGTCGTCTATCTCTTCGGTGAGCACGCCGAACATGTCGACCTGACCCACCGCCTGCGCCTTGGCGTGCTGCTCGGCGGCGCGCATCGCCTCCTCCAGGGTCGCCATCAGGGCGGCGCGGTGGGGGCCGAGCCGATCCATGGCGCCGGAGAGGATGAGCTTCTCCATCACCCGCTTGTTGAGCTTCTTGATGTCGACCCGGTTGCAGAAATCGAACAGATCGCGGAACGGCCCGTCCCGATCCCGCGCTTCCAGAATCGCATCGATGGGGCCTTCCCCCACCCCCTTCACCGCGCCGATGCCGTAGACGATGTGGCCATCTTCGTTGACGCTGAAGCGATAGCGACCGGTGTTCACGTCCGGCGGGATCACGGTCAGCCCCATCCGCTGGCACTCGTCCACCAGGGTCACTATCTTGTCGGTGTTGTCCATGTCGGCGGTCATTACCGCCGCCATGAACTCCGCCGGGAAGTGGGTCTTGAGCCAGAGGGTCTGGTAGGAGACCAGCGCATAGGCGGCGGAGTGGGATTTGTTGAAGCCGTAGCCCGCAAACTTCTCCACCAGATCGAAGATCTTCATCGCCAGCTCGCCGTCGACGCCGTTCTTTACCGCGCCCTCCTCGAAGCCGGCCCGTTGCTTGGCCATCTCTTCGGGTTTTTTCTTGCCCATCGCCCGGCGCAGCATGTCCGCGCCACCCAGCGTATATCCCGCCAGGGTCTGGGCAATCTGCATCACCTGCTCCTGATAGAGGATGATGCCGTAGGTGGGCTCGAGGATCGGTTGCAGACTCTCGTGCTGCCACTTCTCGTCCGGATAGGAGATAGCCTCCTTGCCGTGCTTGCGCTCGATGAAGTTGTCCACCATGCCGGACTGCAGCGGGCCCGGGCGGAACAACGCCACCAGAGCGATCATGTCTTCGAAGCAGTCAGGCTGCAGCCGCTTGATGAGATCCTTCATGCCGCGGGATTCCAGCTGGAATACCGCGGTGGTCTCGTAGCGCTGCAGCAGATCGAACGAGCGCTTGTCGTCGATGGGGATGGCGGCGATGTCGACCGGCGGCTTGCCCTCTTTGGCAAGGCGCGGGTTTATCATGCCGAGCGCCCAGTCGATGATGGTGAGCGTGCGCAGGCCGAGGAAGTCGAACTTCACCAGCCCGGCGTACTCCACGTCGTTCTTGTCGAACTGGGTGACCGGGTGATGGCCTTCGTCATCGCAGTAGAGCGGCGCGAAGTCGGTGATCTTGGTGGGCGCGATCACCACGCCACCGGCGTGCTTGCCGGCGTTGCGCACCACCCCTTCCAGCCGGCGCGCCATGTCGATGAGGTCCTTGACCTCCTCATCCTGCTCGTAGAGCTCGGGCAGCTTGGGTTCGGCCTCGAACGCCTTGGCGAGCGTCATGCCCGGATCCGGCGGAATGAGTTTCGAGATGCGATCGACGAAGCCGTAGGCGTGGCCCAGCACCCGGCCCACGTCCCGCACCACCGCCTTGGCCGCCATGCTGCCGAAGGTGATGATCTGCGATACCGCTTCCCGGCCGTACATCTCGGAGACGTGGTCGATCACCTCGTCGCGCCGGTCCATGCAGAAGTCGACGTCGAAGTCGGGCATGGATACCCGCTCGGGGTTCAGGAAACGTTCGAACAGCAGGTCAAATTCCAGCGGATCGAGGTCGGTGATCTTGAGGGCGTAGGCCACCAGGGAACCCGCCCCCGAGCCCCGGCCCGGGCCAACGGGGATGCCGTTGTCCTTGGACCACTGGATAAACTCCATCACGATGAGGAAGTAACCCGGGAAGCCCATCTGGTTGATCACTTTGAGCTCGATGTCGAGCCGCTCATCGTACTCGGGACGGCGCTCGGCCCGCACCGCCGGATCCGGGAACAGGAATTCCAGCCGCTCCTCCAGCCCCTCTTTCGACTTCATGACCAGGAAGTCTTCGGTGGTCATGTCACCGGTCGGGAAGTTGGGCAGGAAGTATTCACCGAGGCGCACCGTCACGTTGCAGCGCTTGGCGATCTCCACCGTGTTCTCCAGCGCCTCGGGGATGTCGGCAAACAGCTCCGCCATCTCCTCCTGGCTGCGCAGATACTGCTGCGGGCTGTAGCGACGCGGCCGGCGCTTGTCCATCAGGGTATAGCCGTCGTGGATGGCGACCCGAATCTCGTGGGCGTCGAAGTCATCGGCGGTGAGGAATACCACCTCATTGGTGGCCACCACCGGCAGCGCGAACTCGGTGGCAACCGCCACCGCCATGTGCAGGTAGACCTCTTCATCGGGGCGGCCGGTGCGCAGCAGCTCCAGATAATAGGCGTCGGGGAAGTGGGTCTGATAGAAGGCGAGACACTGCTCGGTCATCTGGCGGTTGCCCTTGAGCAGGAACTTGCCCACGTCCCCCTCGCGCCCGCCGGAGAGCACGATCACCCCCTTGGCGTGTTCGGCCAGCCAGGCCTTGTCGATGACCGGGCGCCCCTGCACGTGACCGCGCTGATAGCCGCGGGAGATGAGCAAGGTGATGTTCTGGTAACCGTCGTTGTCCATGGCGAGCAGGGTGAGGCGGAACTGCTCGTCGCCGAGCTCGTCACTCTGCACCCAGAAGTCGGCCCCGACGATGGGCTTGACGCCCTTGCCGTGGGCGGCGCCGTAGAAGCGCACCAGGCCGCACATGTTCATCTGGTCGGTCAGCGCCAGCGCCGGCATGTTGTTGGCCGCCGCCGCACCGACGATGGGATTGATCTTCTGCAGGCCGTCGACCATGGAGAAGTCGGAGTGGACCCGCAGGTGGATAAAACGGGGTTCAGCCATCGTCATCCCCTCTCGTTGCTCGGACTAAAGTGCATGGTCTATTCGATCCCCAGTGCGCGACGCACCGGTTTGAAACTTTTGCGATATTCGGGCAGCGGACCGCGCTCGGCCAGGATGGCGAGGTGCTCCGCGGTCGGATAGCCCTTGTGGCGGGCGAAACCGTACTCGGGATGACGGCTGTCCAGCTCGGTCATCTCCGCATCACGGGTCACCTTGGCCAGGATCGAGGCGGCGCTGATGGCTGCCACCAGGCTGTCGCCCTTGACCACGGCGCGAGCCTCCATCGGCAAACTTGGGCAGCGGTTGCCGTCGATGAAGACCAGCTCGGGCGCGATGGAGAGCCCCGCCACGGCGCGCTGCATCGCCAGCATGGTGGCGTGCAGGATGTTGAGCTCGTCGATCTCCGCCGGGCTGGCACGGCCAACCGACCAGGCCAGCGCCTTCTGTTTGATCTCGTCAAACAGGGCGAGGCGCTTCTTCTCGGAGAGCTTCTTGGAGTCGTTCAGCCCGATGATGGGATTGGCCGGGTCAAGAATCACCGCGGCGGTGACCACGTCACCCACCAGCGGGCCACGGCCCACTTCGTCCACACCGGCAACCAGCCTGTCGTCAGGAATATCGATCATCATCTTGTAGCCTTGAATCAAAACAGGCCCCGCAGGGCCTGGCGTCACGTTGGCGCAGCCCCTGCGGCCGCCCGGAAGTTATCTGCCGAGCAGCTCGGCCACCGCTTCGGCCGCCTGCTGATCCGCGTTGCAGCGGATGAGCTGATGGAGCTCGGTGAAGGTATTCACCAGCGCGCTGTTGTCGTGCTCGAAGAACTTGCTCACCTCGACCACCAGATTCTCCGGGGTGCACTCGTGCTGGATCAGCTCGGGCACCAGCATGCGACCGGCCAGCAGGTTGGGCAGGGAGACAAATTCGGTCTTCACCAGCCGCTGGGCCAGCCAGTAGCTGAACGGTTTGAGCTTGTAGCCCACCACCATCGGCTTTTTCACCAGCATGGCTTCAAGCGCCGCGGTGCCGGAGGCCAGCATCACCACGTCGGCGGCGATCATCGCCTCGCGGCCCTGCCCTTCCAGCAGCACCATGTCGAGATCCGGTGCCAGCTCGGCCTTGATGGCCAGGAACTGCTCGCGCCGCTTCTGGTTGACCAGCGGCACGATGAAACCGAGATCCGGATAGCGCACCGTCAGGTGCTTGCAGGCCTCGAGAAACAGGGGCGACATAAAGCCCACCTCGGCACTGCGGCTGCCCGGCAGCACCGCCAGCCAGCGCCGGTTGGCGTCGATGCCGAGGGTTCTGCGTACCGCGGCCTGATCCGGCACCAGCGGAATGTCGTCCGCCATGGTGTGGCCGACGAAGCGGCAAGGGGCATCGAAGCGGTCGTAGAAGGCTTTCTCGAACGGCAGGAAGGCGAGCACCATGTCGGTGGCGGCCTTGATCTTGTGAATGCGGTTCTGGCGCCAGGCCCACACCGAGGGGCTGACGTAGTGAACCGTCTTGATACCGGCGCGGCGCAGTTTGAGCTCCACCCCGATATTGAAATCCGGTGCATCCACCCCGATAAAGATGTCGGGCGGATTGGCGATGAAGTGGCGCAGCAGTTCGCGGCGGACCTTGAGAATGCGCGGCAGACGGCCCAGCACCTCGGTGATCCCCATGACGGAAAGCTCTTCCATCTCGAACAGCGCCTTCACGCCGAGGGCCTGCATGCGCGGCCCGGCGATCCCTTCGAACTGCGCGTCCGGGTAGCGGGCCTGTAGCTCGCGCACCAGGCCGGCAGCCAGAATGTCGCCGGAAACCTCTCCGGCGACGATACCGATGCGAACGGGATCAGGCACGGATGATCCCGCGCTCGTTGTCTTTGAGGAAATCCACGTAGAGCTGGATGGCCGGCTCGGCTTGCGCCATCTCAGTCAGCACCGGCAGCACCTCTTCGATGGTCTTGCCGGAGCGGAAGATCTCTTTGTAGGCGCGCTTGACGGCGGAGATGGCCTCAGGCGTATAACCACGGCGACGCAGCCCCTCGGAGTTGACCCCGAACGGCTTGGCGTAGTTGCCGGCGGCCATCACGTAGGGCGGCACATCCTTGTTGAGGGCGGCGCAGCCACCGACGAAGGCGTGGGAGCCGACGCGGCCGAACTGGTGGATCGCGGAGAGACCGCCGAAGATCACGAAATCGCCGATCACCACGTGGCCCGCCAGGGTCGCGTTGTTGGCGAAGATGCAGTTGTCACCGATGATGCAGTCGTGGGCAACGTGGACGTTGACCATGAACAGGTTGCCGCTGCCGATCCTGGTCAGGGACTGATCCTGGATGGTGCCGCGGTGCACGGTGCAGTTCTCGCGAAAGACGTTGTTGTCGCCGATCTCGAGGAAGGTGCGCTCGCCGGCGTACTTCTTGTCCTGGCAATCCTCACCGATGGAGGTGTGCTGGAAGATCTTGTTGCCGCGACCAATCTTGGTCGGGCCCTTGATCACCACATGGGAGCTGACCCAGGTGTTGTCGCCGATTTCCACCTCGGCACCGATGACAGAAAAGGGGCCGATTTCAACCCCTTTACCGATGACGGCAGACTCATGGACGACGGCAGTATCGTGAATGATGGCAGTCTGGTCGATCACGTGTGTTAAACCTCGCGTTTGGCGCACATCAGCTCGGCGGTACAGACCACTTCACCGTTGACCGTGGCCACACCGGTGAACTTGGCGATACCGCGACGCTCTTTCAGGAATTCCACGTCAAGCACCAGCTGATCGCCGGGGCCCACCGGACGCTTGAAACGAGCGTTGTCGATTGAGGCAAAGTAATAGAGTTCGTTGGGAGACGGCTTGCCCACCATGGTAAACGCCAGGATACCGGTGGCCTGTGCCATGGCTTCCAGGATCAGCACGCCGGGGAACACCGGCTTGGCCGGGAAGTGGCCCTGAAAGATCGGCTCGTTGAACGAGACGTTCTTGATGGCACGCAAAGTCTTGCGCTCATCGCTGATCTCGTAGTTTTCCACCTTGTCCACCATCAGGAACGGATAACGGTGGGGCAGCAGATCCATTATTTCCTGGATACCCAGGCTCTTCTTTTCAGTAGTCAAAACAGTACCCTATACCAATCGTGATTATTCTTGGTCCAGCTTCTTCTCAAGCTTGCTCAACCGCTTGTGCATCTCTTCGATACGCATCACCCGGGCGGCGGTCTTGCGCCACTCTTTATTGGTTTGCAGGGGGATGCCGGAAGAGTAGACACCGGGCTCGGTAATGGGTCGCATCACCATGGCCATGCCGGTAACGGTGGCCTGGTCGCAGATCTCCATATGCCCGTTAAAGACGGAGGCGCCGCCAATGATACAGTATTTGCCGACCTTGAGACTACCTGCCATCACGGTGGAGCCCGCCACGGCGGTGCCGTAGCCGATCTCGACGTTGTGGGCGATCTGGCACTGGTTGTCGATGATGACGTTGTCAGCGATGCGGGTATCTTCCAGCGCGCCGCGGTCGATGGTGGTGCAGGCACCGATCTCGACCCGGTTGCCGATGGTCACGCCGCCGAGCTGGGGGATCTTGATCCACTCGCCGCGCTCGTTGGCATAACCGAACCCATCGGCGCCGATCACTGTGCCGGATTGAACCAGACAGTCGGTGCCCATGGTGATGTTGTGATACAGGGTGACGTTGGCCCACAACCGGGAGCGAGCTCCCAGTCGGGTATTCTTGCCAACGAAACAGCCCGGACCGATGCGCACATCATCCCCCAGCACTACGCCGGATTCGATCACCGCATTGGCCCCGATGGCCACTCTCTCGCCCAGTTGCACGTCCGCCGCGATGACGGCGCTCGGATGGATATCCGTGGCCGGCTGCGGGGTGGTGTCCAGCAGTTGGGCTACCCGGGCAAAGCCCACATAGGGGTCTTTGAGCACCAGGGCATTGGTGGGACAAAATGGCAGATCCGCTTCTGTGATGAGCACGGCGGTCGCCTTGCTCTGCTCCAGATAATGCCGGTACTTTTTATTGGACAGGAAGGTGATATCCCCCTCCCCGGCCTTTTCCAGTGTCGCTACCTTGCGGATTTCCAGGGTTCCGTCGCCATGGACCTGGGCCCCCAGTTGCTGGGCCAGCTGTGCGAGAGTGAATGCCATCAATTAGTTGCTCTTGCTTACCTGAGAAATAACCTGGGCAGAGATGTCCAGCTTGCTGGCGGCGTACGGGGCGGCATTGCGCTCCAGCACCAGATCGTAACCATTGCTCTTGGCGATGGAATCGATGGCAGCCTGCACCTTGGTCAGGATCTTGTTGCGCTCTTCGGACTGACGGCGACCGTTGTCCTGTTCAAACGCCTGACGCTTCTGGTTGAACTCCATCTGCAGCTTGGCCAGCTTCTCCTGGTTCTGCTTCTTCTGCTCGGCGCTCATGAAGGCTTCGTCCTTCTTGAACTTCTCGACCAGTTTCTGACCGTCGGATTCCAGCTTCTGCAGCTCACGCATGCGCGGCTCGAATTCGCCTTTCAGCTTCTTGGAGACTGCTTCACGCTGGGGCAGCTTTTGGAATACTTCGCCCATGTCGACCACGGCGATCTTGGTCTCGGCCAAGGCGGAGCCCATGCCGGCAGCCATCAGTGCAAAACTCAAACCAGCTACTTTCAACGCTTTATTCACACTTACTCCTTGTTCCCTCATGTGAGGGCTACCTGATTTACCTGATTATGCAAGTGGTACCCGGACCGACTTGTTACCTGGTGAGGCACGCAAGCTGCGCGTCCCATCATTGAATACCCCCACCGCTGGGTGGGGGCAGAGTCCGTCCTTAGAAGGTACGGCCGATGTTGAATGAGAAGAACTCGGTCCGGTCGCCCTCGTACTGCTTGAGCGGACGGGCAATCGCGAACACCAGCGGGCCCATCGGGGAGAGCCACTGCAGCGACAGACCGGCCGAGGCGCGGTAGTTGGTCGGATCCGAATAGTCGGCCAGATAGTTGCAGCCGCTGAAGCAACGGTTGCGGTACTGGTCATAGTCGAAGGTGGTATCCCACACGGAACCGGCATCGATGAAGAAGCTGGTCCGCAGTTGCGGCTGATAGGTCTCGGACGCAAACGGCGTCGGCACTATCATCTCGAGGGAGGCGACCGCCAGGGCGTTGCCGCCCACCGAGCTATCGGTGCCCTGGATGACGTCGTTGCCGCTCAGGTTGTAGTAGTAGAGCGCCTTCGGACCCACAGTATTGCTCTTGAAGCCACGCAGGGTGTCGAAACCACCGGCGAAGTAGTTCTCGAAGAACGGCAATACGTGGTCATAGCTGCCGTTGCTGCCGTAGCCGTTGCCGTAGGAGGCACGCGCCTTGGCCATCAGCACCCACTTGTGATCCGCATCGAACGGGAAGTAGTGCGCGTCTTCGGCGTTGAGCTTGAAGTACTGCAGATCCATGCCCGGCACGGTCACCTTGGCGTTGACCCGCTGACGGTCGCCGGCGGTCGGGAACTGGCCCTTGTTGAGGGTGGAACGGGTCCAGCCGGCGGTGACGTCGACGGTGTTGAACACCATGCGGTTGTCGCCATCCTTGTTCTCGCTGTACACCTTCCAGAACTCATCCACCTGCAGATAGGGGTTGGGCTGGGACAGTTTGTTGTTTTCGACCCCGAGGCTGAAGTCGAGACGGTTGTTCTCGTTGACCGGGAAACCACTGGAGAGGCGGAAGCCGATGGTGGTGTTCTCGTAGTCCACGATGTTGGCGTCAGCCGCACTGAACTGGTTGTAGTAGAGACGACCGCCCAGGCTAACCCCGTCCACGGTGAAGTAGGGATCGTTGTAGCTGAGGTCGACGCTCTTGGAGTACTTGTTGGTACTGGCGGAGATGCCGATCTTCTTGCCGGTCCCCATGAAGTTGTCCTGCTGCAGGCCCGCCTGCAGACTCAGGCCAGATTCGGTACCGTAGCCGACACCGGCGTTGATGGAACCGGCCGGCTGCTCCTTGACCTTGAAGTCCAGATCGACCTGGTCATCGCTGCCCGGCACCCGCTTGGTATCCACTTCGGCGGTTTCGAAGAAGCCGAGGCGGTTGAGACGGGTCTTGGACTGCTCGACGCTGTCGGAAGAGAGCCAGGTGCCCTCCATCTGACGCATCTCGCGGCGCAGCACTTCGTCCTTGGTGGTGACGTTGCCGGTGAAGTTGATGTTGCGCACATAGACGCGGGGGCCCGGCTCGATGTTGACGATGAGCTCCACTTCCTTGGTCTGGTCGTTGACCTGCGGGAAGGTGACCACTTTCGGGTAGGCGTAGCCGTAGCGACCGAGGAACTTGGAGAGCACCTCTTCGGTGTGGGTCACCTGGCTGGCGGAGTAGATGCTGCCGGTCTCGATGGGGATGAGCCCCTTCATCTCGCCGCCGCGATCAATCAGATCGCCCTTGAGCTGGATGCCGGACACCTTGTATTGATCCCCTTCCTTGACGTTGAGGGTGACGTAGACCCCTTTCTTGTCCGGGGTCATGGAGACCTGGGTCGACTCCTGGGTAAAGCGGATGTAGCCGCGGTCCATGTAGTAGGAGCGCAGGGTTTCGATGTCGCCGGCCAGCTTCTGCTTCTGGTAGCGCTGGTCACCGGTGAAGTTCCACCAGGGCACGTCGTCCTTGAGGGAGAGCTGGGCCAGCAGTTTCTCTTCCGGGAACACGTTGTTGCCGACGATGTTGATCTGCTGGATCTTGGCCGCTTCCCCTTCCACAAAGGTGAACTTGAGGTCGACCCGGTTGCGCGGCAGCGGGGTGACGATGGCCTTGACCTTGGCGGAGTACTTGCCCACGCCGTAGTAGAAATCTTCCAGCCCCTTCTCGAGGGAGCTCAGCACGGTGCGATCCAGCGGATCACCCACCCGGATGCCGGAGGACTCCAGGCTCTGGGTCAGCTGCTCTTCCTTGATATCCTTGTTGCCGGAGAACTCGATGCTGGAGATGGTCGGCCGCTCTTTGACCGCCACTTGCAGCACCTGGCCGTCGCGGTAGACCTTGACGTCCTCGAAGTTGCCGGAGGCATAGAGCTTCTTGATGGCGTTGGCCAGCGTCACGGAATCGACGGAATCGCCCACCCGGATCGGCAGGTTCAGCAGGGCGGCACCCAGGGTCACCCGCTGCAGACCTTCAACCTGAATATCTTGCACCACAAAAGAGGCAGGGGCCGCCTGGGCCAGGAAACTGGCACCCAGCAGGCAACTCAACACCAATGCTTTTTTAACAGCCATTTTGTTCTTATGTGTCCTTGTTGATGCTCTGGCCTCAGAGGCGAGCGAAATCATTAAACAGCGCAATACCCATCAGTAACATCAGAATGGCGGCGCCAATCCGGAAACCCACTTCCTGAATTTTTTCTGATACCGGCTTGCCGGTGACTGCCTCGATGAGGAAGTAGACCAGATGGCCACCGTCCAGCACCGGCAGGGGGAACAGGTTGATGATCCCCAGGTTGACGCTGATCAGCGCCAGAAAGCCGAGAAAGTAGACCAGACCGTAGTCGGCACTGCTGCCCGCGCCCTTGGCAATGGAGATGGGGCCGCTCAGGTTGTCCAGCGAGACGATGCCACCGATCAGCTTGCCGATCATGTCGAAGGTCAGGGTGGTCAGGCTCCAGGTCTTCTGGGCACCCTGCCACAGGGCTTGCAAAGGCCCATACTGTAACAGAATCCGATACTCATCCGGTAATGGAACCAGTTGCGGCGACAGGCCGACAAAACCGACCAGCTGGCCCCGCACCTTCTTGGCATCCGGCGTCAGGGTCAGGGTCAGCTCGCTGCCCGCCCGCTCCACGGTCACCTCAAGCGGCTGCTGGGGCGACTGCTGCACCTGGTGGACAAACTGGGCCCACTCGGTGATCTCCTGCTCCCCTACCCGCTTGATGCGATCACCCGCCTGAACGCCGGCCTTCTCGCTGGCGCTCGCGGCCACCACCGCATCGACCACCGGCAGCACCTTGCCACCGAGCGGCACTATGCCCAGGCTGCCGATGGGAGACTCCTTGTCGGGGTCAAACTTCCAGCCGGCCAGCTGCAGGGTCTTGTCCACCGCATAGCTGGTGTTGGCCGCCTTGAGCTTGAGCTGGACGGAGTCATCGCCAAGGTGGCTGATGAGGGCATAGGTCACGCTCTCCCAGTCACCGGTCTCCTCGCCGCCGACGCCGACGATCTCCATGCCGGGTTCCACCCCGGCCGCCGCCACGATGGAGGCTGGACGCACCTCGCCCACCACGGGTTTGACGGCGGGTACGCCGATCATGAACATCAGCCAGAGGGCGAACAGGGCAAACACGAAGTTGGCCATGGGGCCGGCTGCCACGATGGCCATCCGCGCCCAGACACTCTTGTGATTGAAAGCGTACTGCTCGTCACCGGGTTTGAGCTCGTCCACCCGGCCGTCCAGCATCTTGACGTAACCGCCGAGGGGGATCAGGGCCAGCACGTACTCGGTGCCATCCTTGCCGAGCCGACGCCAGATAGCCTTGCCGAAACCGATGGAGAAACGTTCGACCTTGACGCCGCAGCGACGGGCCACCCAGAAGTGGCCGAATTCATGTACCGCAACCAGCAGCCCGAGGGCGACGATAAAGGCACCGATGTTCCACAACACACCGCCCATCAGCCCATCACCTCGCTTTCATGCATGGTCCTGTCTCCGACATTCAGGGTGAAGGCAGCACAATGCCACGAAACAGCTCTCATCAGCTAAGCTCCTCAATCAAATTGTGAGCACGGGCACGGGCCGCCCCATCCAGCGCAATCAAATCGTCCAGCGAACCGGCCGCCGTGCCGCCCAGAGCGAGCATGGTGGCCTCATTGACTCTGGCAATATCCATAAAACCGATCCGCTCTGCAAGGAAAGCCGCCACGGCCTCCTCGTTGGCGGCATTGAGGGCCGTGGTTGCGGCCTGTCCCTGCTGACAGGCATGCATGGCAAGCTGCAGGCAGGGATAGCGCTCATAGTCGGGACGGATAAAGCTGAACTCTCCGACACTGAAGAAATCCAAAGGTTCCACACCGGACTCGATTCGAGCCGGATAGGCCAGCGCGTGGGCGATGGGGGTGCACATGTCCGGATTGCCGAGCTGGGCCAGCACGGAGCCGTCCTTGTACTGCACCATGGAGTGAATCACCGACTGGGGATGGATCACCACCTGGATCTGCTCGGGCGCCGCGTTGAACAGCCAGCGCGCCTCGATATACTCCAGCCCCTTGTTGATCATGGTGGCGGAGTCGACCGAGATCTTGGCGCCCATGGACCAGTTGGGATGGGCGATGGCCTGAGCCGGGGTGACGCGGGCCAGTTCAGCGATGTCGGTATAACGGAACGGGCCGCCGGAGCCGGTCAGCAGGATCTTGCTGATGCCCGCTCCCGCCAGGTCACAAAAGCCCGGCTGGCGCTGGATGGCCTCGGGCAGGCACTGGAAAATGGCGTTGTGTTCGCTGTCGATGGGCAGCAGCTCGGCCCCGTGCTCGCGCACCGCCTCCATGAAGAAAGCGCCGGACATCACCAGGGCCTCCTTGTTGGCCAGCAGGATGCGCTTGCCGGCACGCACCGCAGCCATGGTGGGCGCAAGCCCGGCGGCGCCGACGATGGCTGCCATCACGCTGTGGGCATCGGGGTGAGCGGCCACTTCGCACAGGGCGGCCTGGCCAGCCATGACGCGAGTCGCGCTGCCGTGGGTCTTGAGTTGAGCGGCCAGCTCGCTGGCGGCGGCCTCGTCCACCATGACGGCGAAGCGGGGAGAGAATTCGAGACAGTCGCGCAGCATGGCCTCCACGCTGCGGGCCGCGGTCAGCGCCAGCACCTGCCAGCGCCCCGGATTGTGCCGCAGTACCTTGAGCGTACTCTGACCGATGGAGCCGGAGGCTCCCAGAATCACCAGGTTATGCATCAAAACTCCCGCTGTATGACGAATGGATGGCGCCCGCCGCAGGCAAACGCATCAGGCTGAGCATCAAAACTCCTGGCTGAGCAGCAGATAGCTGAGCAGGAACACCGGCAGCGCGGCGGTCAGGCTGTCGATCCGATCGAGGATGCCACCGTGGCCGGGCAACAGGGTGCCTGAATCCTTGATGCCGGCTTCGCGCTTGAACATGCTCTCGGTGAGATCGCCCAGCACCGATGCCAGCACCGCCAGCAAGGAGCAGAACAGCACGATGGCCATCTTGGCGGGCACAAAGCCCATGAACCAGGTCACCCCGACCGCCAGCAGGCTGGCGGTAAACAGGCCGCCACACATGCCTTCGATGGTTTTGCCGGGGCTCACGGCCGGCGCCAGCTTGTGCTTGCCGAACGCCTTGCCGAAAAAATACGCGCCAGAATCTGCCGCCCAGACCAGTCCCATCACGAACAGCAGGATCCAGGCCCCCATCATGGGGTCGTGATAGAAGTTGTAACCACGGATGGCCACCAGGGACCAGAAGAAGGGGACCAGGGTCACCAGGCCAAACAGGGACTTGAGCCAGATGGACTCCTTCCACAGCTTGGCGCTCTGGGGATAGCGCAACACCAGCAGCAGCCCCAGCAGCCACCAGCTGACGGCGGTCCAGAGCACGCCCATCACCAGCGGATGCAGATGAGGAGTCCACAGCTGCTCCACCGGCAGCCAGAACAGGCTGGCCCCGAGCAGCAGGCAGTACACCAGCGGCAGCCACTGCTGCGGCTTGGCAGAGACGAAGCCGCTCCACTCGCGGCTGGCCAACAGAAATACCAGGGATGCCAACAGGGCAAAGAATTTCAACGGCAGAAAAAACAGCGCCCCCAACACCAGGGGAACCAGTAGCAATGCGGTAATAATTCGTTGTTTTAGCAAAAGAAGCCTCTCTCTTGGGAGGGGGGTTAGCCGGTCTGTTGCTCGGCGATCAATTCCCGGATCTGTTCACCCGTGCAGCCGAAACGACGCTCACGGGCCACAAAGGAGGCAACGGCCTCGCTGAACTCGGCCTCGTTGAAATCAGGCCACAGCACCGGAGTAAAATAGAGCTCGGCATAGGCGAGCTGCCATAACACAAAATTGCTGATGCGATGATCGCCCCCGGTGCGGATCAGCAGATCCACCGGCGGCAGGTCGGCCATGCATACCTCGCGGCCAAGCATGGCTTCATCTATCTGGTCGGCAGCCAGTTCCCCGCTCGCCACGGCACGGGCCAGCTTGCGGGCCGCCTGGGCGATGTCCCACTGGCCACCATAATTGGCGGCGATATTGAGGGTCAGCCCCTGATTGTTGGCGGTCAGCGCCTCTGCCTTGGCAATCTTGGCCTGCAGACGCTCGCTGAAACGGGCGGTATCGCCGATCACCTTGAGCCGGATACCGTTGCTGTGCAGTTTCTTGACCTCACGACCCAGCACCGTCATGAACAGCTCCATCAGGGCACTGACCTCCCCTTCCGGGCGACGCCAGTTCTCGCTGGAAAACGCAAACAGGGTCAGCGCTTCTATTTTGGCTCGCGCAGCAAAGGTTACTGCTTCACGAACAGACTTCACACCTGCCTTGTGGCCATAGACCCGCATCTTGCCACGGTTCTGGGCCCAGCGTCCGTTACCGTCCATGATGATGGCGACGTGACGAGGCAAGGACGAATTGGCGCAATCACCTACGGCTGCCAAAAGCGACATTCATTTCTCCCACAAAGACAAAAGCGCCGTGCAGGGGCACTACACGGCGCTCGTAATATACCTGTCAGAGGCTTAGATTTCCATTAGCTCCTTTTCCTTCAGGGCCAGCGCTTCGTCTACCAGCTTGATGAAGGAATCGGTCAGCTTCTGGATCTCTTCCTGAGCACGACGGTCGTCGTCTTCGGAGATCTCTTTGTCTTTGAGCAGCGCTTTGAGGTCGGCGTTGGCATCGCGACGGATGTTGCGCACGGCAACCCGGGCACCTTCCGCTTCGGCACGCACGATCTTGGTCAGGTCGCGGCGACGCTCTTCGGTCAGCGGCGGCAGCGGCACGCGCAGGGTCTGGCCATTGCTGGACGGGTTGAGGCCCAGATCGGAGGTCAGGATGGCCTTTTCCACCGCCTGGATCATGGAGCGGTCAAAGATGGAGATGGAGAGGGTGCGGGCATCTTCAGCCACCACGTTGGCCAACTGTTTCAGAGGAGTGGCCGCACCGTAATACTCCACCTGGATACCGTCGAGCAGGCTCGGGTGAGCGCGGCCGGTACGGATCTTGGACATCTGGGTCTTGAGCGACTCTACGCTCTTGGCCATGCGGTCCTTGGCGTCGTTTTTAATCTCGTTGATCACAGTGGTTTTCCTTTTGGCGAACGAGCCGTCAACCGGCCCGTATCTATCTTATTGGCTGGCGTCATGGACAAACGAGCCGAAGCTCACGCTTGTCTCACTTGCTGACGTGATGGATCAGGGTACCTTCCGGCTCGCCCATGATCACCCGACGCAGCGCACCCGGCTTGTTCATGTTGAACACCCGGATCGGCAGATCGTGGTCGCGGGCCAGAGTAAAAGCAGCAAGATCCATTACTTTGAGTTCTTTTTCAAGAACTTCATCATAACTCAGTTCATGGCACAGCACGGCATCCGGGTTCTTGACCGGATCGTCGGTGAACACGCCATCGACCTTGGTGGCCTTGAGCACGACGTCAGCTTCGATCTCGATCCCGCGCAGACAGGCCGCAGAATCGGTAGTGAAGAAGGGGTTGCCGGTACCGGCGGAGAAGATCACCACCTTGCCGGCGCGCAGCTGGCTGATGGCTTCGGCCCAGACATAGGAGTCACAGATGCCTTGCAGGGAGATGGCAGACATCAGACGGGCATTCACATAAGCACGATGCAGGGCATCACGCATGGCCAGACCGTTCATCACGGTAGCCAGCATACCCATGTGGTCGCCCACCACGCGGTTCATGCCCGCCTTGGCAAGACCGGCACCACGGAACAGGTTGCCGCCACCGATGACCAGACCGACCTGAACACCCAGCTCAACCAGTTCTTTGATCTCTTGGGCCATCCGATCCAGCACCGCCGGATCAATGCCAAAACCCTCGGATCCTTGCAGGGCTTCACCACTCAACTTCAGAAGAACACGTCTGTATGCAGGCTTGGGATTGGTACTCATGTCACTGATTCCTGGTCATATAAAGACCGCGACATAAGTCGCGGTCTGGGGAAACGGAAAAACCGGTTCGATTAGGCCTTTTGAGCGGCCGCGATTTGGGCTGCAACTTCCGCAGCGAAATCGGTCTCTTGCTTCTCGATGCCTTCGCCCACTTCGAAACGGGTGAAGGAAACAACGTCAGCGCCTTCTTTCTTCAGCAGCTCGGCAACGGTCATGGAAGGATCTTTCACGAACGGTTGACCAGTCAGGGAAACCTCACCGGTGAACTTCTTCATGCGGCCTTCAACCATTTTCTCGGCGATCTCTTTCGGCTTGCCAGAGTTGATGGCGATGTCGATCTGGATTTCGCGCTCTTTGGCAACGACTTCAGCAGATACATCTTCCGGCTTGACGAATTGCGGGCTGTTGGCAGCAACGTGCATGGCCAGATCTTTGGCCAGCTCGTCGGAACCACCGGCCAGCTTGGTGATAACACCGATGCGGGAGCCGTGAACGTAGGTGCCCAGGTTGTCACCTTCAACCAGCATCACGCGACGCAGGTTCATGTTCTCACCGATCTTGGCGATCAGGTTGGTGATGGTCAGCTCAACGGACTCGCCGTTGCCGAAGTCAGCAGCTTTCAGCGCGTCAACGTCAGCGATCTTCTGGGTAGCGGCGATTTCAACGATTTTCTGACCCATGGCCAGGAAGCCGGCATCCTTGGAAACGAAGTCAGTCTCGCAGTTCAGCTCGATCATGACGGCAACGTTGCCTTCGGTACGGGCGAAGATCACACCTTCAGCGGCGATACGGCCAGCTTTCTTGGCGGCTTTGGCCTGACCGGATTTGCGCATGTTTTCGATAGCCAGTTCGATATCACCGTTGGCTTCTTCCAGTGCTTTTTTGCAATCCATCATGCCAGCGGCGGTGCGCTCGCGCAGTTCTTTTACCAGGGCGGCAGAAATGTTTGCCATGTCCAGTATCCTCGGTCTTGAATTGACAAGAAACAGGGGCCACAAGGGCCCCTGCTAACCAATTACATCAGCTTGGTTAATAAGGGCTTTGCAGTCCTTATCAATTACTCAGCTTCAACGAAGCCATCTTGTTCGGCTTGAACAACGATGTCCTGAGCGCGAGCTTCCAGTACGGTGTCAGCAGCAGCATTCAGGTACAGCTGAACGGCACGGATAGCGTCGTCGTTACCCGGGATGACATAGTCAACGCCGTCCGGGTTGGAGTTGGTATCAACGATGGAAACTACCGGGATACCCAGGTTGTTGGCTTCTTTGATAGCGATGTGCTCGTGGTCGGCATCGACAACGAACAGAACGTCAGGCAGGCCGCCCATGTTCTTGATACCACCCAGGCTCTTCTCCAGCTTTTCCATTTCGCGAGTACGCATCAGCGCCTCTTTCTTGGTCAGCTTGTCGAAGGTACCGTCTTGGCTCTGGGTTTCCAGATCTTTCAGGCGCTTGATGGACTGACGAACGGTTTTCCAGTTGGTCAGCATGCCGCCCAGCCAGCGGTGGTTAACATAGAACTGGTCGCAACGCTCAGCGGCTTCTTTTACGGCTTCAGACGCGGCACGCTTGGTACCTACGAACAGTACCTTGCCCTTCTTGGCAGCTACGGAGCTGATGAAGTTCATGGCATCGTCAAACATCGGAACGGTTTTTTCCAAGTTGATGATGTGAACCTTGCTGCGGGCACCGAAGATGTAGGATTTCATTTTCGGGTTCCAGTAACGAGTCTGGTGACCGAAGTGAACGCCGGCTTGCAGCATGTCGCGCATAGAAACTTTAGCCATTTTATACCTCTATTGGGGTTAGGCCTCCACACATCCCATATAACCGACCCGTTAAGGCACCCCGGCATATGTGTCGATGTGTGTGTGTTGTTTAAGTAAGGGTGATGGCATGAGGACACAAGTTCCCCATTCCGGCGCGCTTTATACCATAACTTTGGTCAGGACACCACCAGCCGAACCGCTAAAAATGGATCCCTGGGCAGCATGCTGCAGTGCCGATTTGACGCTGTGATGACAATCACACTGGAAGTAAACGGGGGTTGGGGATAAAATTTTGGCCTGATTGCAAACGCATCTATTTTTCATTACCTGATTGCCGGACATCGATAGATGCGCGATCAGGTCCCAAGAGAGATCCCATGTCCATTAAAATCAAGACACCGGAAGAGATTGAAAAGATGCGCGTTGCCGGCCAACTGGCCGCCGATGTGCTTGTCATGATCGCCCCCCACGTCAAGGCGGGCGTCACCACCGACGAACTGAACACCCTCTGCCACGACTACATCGTCGACGTGCAGCAGGCCATCCCTGCGCCGCTCAACTACCACGGCTTCCCCAAGTCCATCTGCACCTCGGTGAACGATGTGATCTGCCACGGCATCCCGAACCATAAGAAACTGCGGGAAGGGGACATCATCAACCTGGACATCACCGTCATCAAGGATGGCTACCACGGCGATACCTCGGCCATGTTCATTGTGGGTGAGACCACCCCGCTGCGCCGTCAGCTCTGCAAGATTGCGCAAGAGAGCCTCTACGCCGCCATCAAGCAGGTGCGTCCGGGCATGTGCATCACCGAGATCGGCGCCGTGATCCAGCCCATCGTCGAGAAGGCCGGTTTCTCCGTGGTGCGCGACTACTGTGGCCATGGCATCGGGGCCGAGTTCCATGAAGAGCCGCAGATCCTGCACTATCGCAACGGCGGCAAGCAGGAGCTCAAACCGGGCATGTGCTTCACCATCGAGCCCATGGTCAACAGCAAGAAGTACCACTGCAAGGTCAATCCGAAGGATGGCTGGACCGTGACCACCAAGGATGGCGGCGACTCCGCCCAGTGGGAACACACCCTGCTGGTGACCGAGGATGGCTGCGAGGTGCTGACGCTGCGCCCGGATGACACTATCGACCGTCTCATCAAACACGGTTAACATCAAACCCCGGCCTCCCGCCGGGGTTTTGTTTTTATCAGCCGCGACCCCGTGCGAGAACCGCGCACAGGCGTGCGACAGTAGAGTGTGAGACGCCATGGATGCCAGCCTGCTTTCCCCCCACCTGTTACCCGACGCTCAGCTCACCCGCGAGAACTGCAAGGAGTACCTGAGCCGTTTTCTCGGCTGGCTGCACGCCCGCTTCGATGCCGGTGACAACATCATCGAACTGGTGGCCACCCGCTCCGAATACATGGACGAGCTGCTGACCCGGTTGTGGCAAAAGTTCGGCTTCGACAAGACGGAACTCACCCTGATCGCGGTGGGTGGCTATGGCCGCGGCGAACTGCACCCCCACTCCGACATCGACCTGCTGATCCTCTACGAAGGGGACGAGCTGGACGAGGTGCTGGGGCTGCGCATCGGCGAATTCATTACCCTGCTGTGGGATCTCAAGCTGGAGGTGGGCCAGGCAGTGCGCAACGTGGCCGAGTGCCTCGAGCAGGGACGCGGCGACATCACGGTCGCCACCAACCTCATCGAGGCGCGCTACATCACCGGCCGCGAGGCGGGCTTCCAGCAGCTCAAAGAGGCCACCGGCCCCCAGCACTTCTGGCCGAGCGAGCAGTTCTTCAAGGCCAAACGCGAAGAGCAGGCCCAGCGCCACCAGCAGTTCCTCGGCACCGCCTACAAGCTGGAACCGGATCTCAAGAGCAATCCGGGCGGCCTGCGCGACATCCAGACCCTGGCCTGGGTGGCTCGCCGCCACTTCGGCGCCACCACCCTGTTCGAGATGACCAGCCACGGCTTTCTCAACCGGGCCGAGTATCGCGAGCTGCTCGACTGCCAGAACTTTCTGTGGAAGGTGCGCTTCGCCCTGCACATGGCCATCAACAAGGGCGACAACCGGCTGCTGTTCGATCGCCAGCGCACCGTCGCCCAGATGCTGGGCTTCGAGGGGGAAGGCAACGCCCCGGTCGAGCAGATGATGAAGCGCTTCTACCAGACGGTGCGGCGGGTCTCCGAGCTCAACGAGATGCTGCTGCAGCTGTTTGACGAGGCGATCCTCGGCAACACCGCCATGGACGTGCGCCGCCTCTCCGACGAGTTCCAGCTGCGCGGGCGCCTCATCGATGCGGTGGATTCCGAGCTGTTCGGCCGTGAGCCCGCCGCCATCCTGCGCCTCTTCTACCAGATAGCCCAGCACCCGGAGATTGCCGGTATCCACTCCGCCACCCTGCGCCAGCTGCGCGAGGCGCGCCGCAAGCTCAACTGCTGGCTGCAGGACTTGCCGGAATGCCGCCGCCTGTTCATGGCGCTATTGCGCCACCCCAACGGCATCGGTCAGCCGCTCACCCTGATGCACAAGTACGGCATCCTGGCGGCCTACCTGCCGCAGTGGAACCTCATCGTCGGCCAGATGCAGTTCGACATGTTCCACGCCTACACGGTGGATGAACACACCCACCGGCTGCTCAAGAACATCCACCAGTTTCCCAACCCGGCCAGCCGCCAGACCCACCCGCTCTGCCACGAGGTGTTCACCCGGCTGCGCAAACCGGAGCTGCTCAGCATCGCCGCCCTGTTTCACGACATCGCCAAGGGGCGGCGTGGCGACCATTCAGAGCTCGGCGCCGTCGATGCGCTGGAGTTCTGCCAGCTGCACGGTCTGGATCGCTACGAGAGCCGGCTGGTCGCCTGGCTGGTGCGCCATCACCTGCTGATGTCGGTCACCGCCCAGCGCCGCGATATCTATGACCCTGAGGTGGTCACCGACTTTGCCCAGAAGGTGCGCGACGAACAGCACCTCGACCTGCTTTACTGCCTGACCGTGGCCGATATCTGCGCCACCAACGACACCCTCTGGAACGACTGGAAAGGCACCCTGCTGCGCGAGCTCTACTTCGCCACCCAGAAGGCGCTGCGCCAGGGGCTGGAAAATCCGCCCGACATGCGCCTCAAGATCCGCGAGAATCAGCGCCAGGCCAAGCAGATCCTGGCCCAGCGCGACGTGCCGGAGGAGGCCATCAACCAGCTCTGGAGCGACTTTAAGGCCGACTACTTCCTGCGCCACACGCCGGAGCAGATCGCTTGGCACTGCCGCAAGATCATCGAACACGGCGACAACCCGGCGCCGCTGGTGATCATCGGCAAGCACCCGACTCGCGGCGGCAGCGAGGTGTTCATCTATTGTCGCGACACCCCGAATCTGTTCGCCACCGTGGCCTCGGCGCTGGATCAGAAGAACCTCAACATCCACGACGCCCAGATCATGAATTCGCGCAGCGACTACGTGCTCGATACCTTCGTGGTGCTCGAGCCCAACGGCGAGCCCATCAGCCCCAACCGCACCGCCACCATCAAGAAGGCGCTGGAGAAGGCGCTGCAGGAGCCGGGCAAACTGGTGCTGCGCAGCAAGCCCCTGTCACGGCGTCACCGCCAGTTCAGCGTGCCGACCCGGGTGGTCTTTCTGCCCCACAAGGGGGAGACCCGCCACACCCTGCTGGAGCTGACGGCGCTCGATACCCCTGGGCTGCTGGCGCGGATCGGTGCCGTGTTCCAGCAGTGCGGCCTGTCGCTCCATGCCGCCAAGATCACCACCATCGGCGAGCGGGTGGAGGACTTTTTCAGCCTCACCACCCTGGCCGGCGAGCCGTTGACCCAGGCCGAGCAGCAGGCGCTGGAGGAGCGGCTGGTCAACCAGCTCAACCCGCAAGAGTCGGCCGATGATGAGGGCAGGCCGGGCCTGTGAAGGCCTCACAAGACACCGAGTCTGCCCCTGATTTATCAAGCAGAACAAATGGTTGGACCACGCCAGCACAATAAATCGGCGTTCCCGTGAAGAAATCGGCCCGAGCCCTTAAAAACAATTGGAAAAGTGTGATACAACAAACAGAATTTTTTAAAGGAAACCTGTCATGACCGAGTTGCAACAGATCATCGAAGCGGCCTTCGAGCGCCGTGATTCCATCACTCCCGGCTCCGTCGATGCCGCCACCAAGGCCGCCATCCTGCAAGCCATCGACCTGCTGGACTCCGGCAAGGCTCGCGTTGCCGAGAAGATTGCCGGCGAGTGGGTGGTACACCAGTGGTTGAAGAAGGCGGTACTGCTCTACTTCCGCATCAATGACAACGGCATCATCAAGGGTGACGACGCCCAGTACTACGACAAGGTTCCCCTCAAGTTCTCCGACTACTGCGCCGAGCAGTTCAAGGCTGCCGGTGTGCGCGTGGTACCGCCGGCCACCGCCCGCAAAGGCTCCTTCATCGCGCCCAATACCGTGCTGATGCCCTCCTACGTCAACATCGGCGCCTTCGTCGATGAAGGCACCATGGTCGACACCTGGGCCACCGTGGGCTCCTGCGCCCAGATCGGCAAGAACGTGCACCTCTCCGGCGGCGTCGGCATCGGCGGCGTACTGGAGCCGCTGCAGGCCAACCCGACCATCATCGAAGACAACTGCTTCATCGGTGCCCGTTCCGAAGTGGTGGAAGGGGTGATCGTGGAAGAGGGCTCCGTCATCTCCATGGGCGTCTTCATCGGCCAGTCCACCCGCATCTATGACCGTGAGACCGGCGAGATCCACTACGGCCGAGTCCCTGCCGGCTCGGTGGTCGTCTCCGGCTCCCTGCCCTCCAAGTGCGGCAAGTACAGCCTGTACGCCGCCGTCATCGTCAAGAAGGTGGATGCCAAGACCCGTGCCAAGGTCGGCATCAACGCCCTGCTGCGCTCCATCGACGAGTAAGCGGTTTGCGGTGATTTAAAAGGGCGCCTGATGGCGCCCTTTTGATTTTGGCGCCCCTGTCACAGGCAAGCCACACCGACTCGGTTAAGATAGATTGGTCAGGATCGTTTCAAACCGAGGAAGCCCGATGTACGAGAATCTGAAGAGCCTGGGGATCCAGGAACCCACCTCAGTGGACAGTTATACCCTGCGCCAGGAAGCCAATCACGACATCCTCAAGATCTACTTCAAGAAACAGAAGGGCGAGTTCTTCGCCAAGAGCGTCAAGTTCAAATATCCGCGCCAGCGCAAGACCATGCTGGTCGATTCGGGCACCCACGAGTACAAGGATGTCACCGAGATCAACGCCAATCTCAAGTACGTGGTGGATGAGCTCGACAACCTGACCCAGGGCGTGCACGTGCAGGCCGACCCGGACATCAAGCAGAAGATCTTGCGCGACCTGCGCCACCTGGAAAAAGTGGTGCAGAACAAGATCAGCGAAATCGAGCGGGATCTGGAAAAGCTCTAAACCGGTCTGATGCAGCAAAGGCGCCCATGGGCCAATGCTGATCAGTTAAGGATCCATTGACCGATCCTTCTGCTGTAGGACAATCCGGAACCAATCACTGGTTCCGGATTTTTTTATGTCTATTGCAAACGATCTGAACGATGTTGTTGAGGCATCTGGCGACATGCTGGCTCGGCTGGCCATTTTTGCCGACCATATTCCCGACGAATGGATTACTGCCGCTGCCGCCTTGTCTGAAAAGGCCACTATCCGCCGACGCCGCTTACCTTCTGATATGGTCTTGTGGCTCGTCGTGGGGATGGCCTTTTTCCGCAATGAGCCTATCTCCGAGGTCGCTCGGCGCCTCAACATCTGTGCAGAAGGGTTGGCCAATGATGCCTTGCTCGCGGACAGTGCCCTGTCTCAGGCCCGTCAGCGACTCGGCAAACAGCCGCTCGAGTGGCTGTTCAAACAGTGCGCCGATGTGTGGGGGCGGGAACGTTATCCTGAAGACCATTGGCACGGTTTACAGGTCTTTGCCATCGATGGGGCCCTGTTCCGAACCCAGGATATGCCTGAACTCAGAGCACATTTCGGCTCGGGTAACACCTCAACCAACCGGCAGACACCCTACCCGATGCTGCGGTTGGTCACGCTCATGAATGTCCGCTCGCATGTCATTGCCAACGCGGCCATCAGCCCGTACCGCAAAGGGGAAATCCCCCTGGCCAGCGAGTTCATTCACTCATTGCCGGACAAGTCAGTGACCCTGCTGGATAAAGGCTTCTTCGGTGCCGACCTGTTGCTGCGTATTCAGGCCGAAGACACCGACCGTCACTGGCTCATCCCGGAACGCAAGGGGCTGGTATACACGGAACTTGAGCGCTATGGCGACGGTGACCGTCTGTTGCAAATGACGGTCTCGCCTCAGGCTCGCAAGAAAAACCCGGCGTTGCCGACACACTGGCAAGTTCGCGCAGTGACCTATGAGGTGGCAGGCAAGGAGAAAACGGTCTTTACCTCCCTGCCCGTGGCGCGATTCAGCGCAGCTCAGGTGGCGACCCTGTACCACGAGCGCTGGGAAATCGAGCTGGGATACCGGGATATCAAAAGCGCGATGCAGCACAACGCCATCACGCTGAGAAGCAAGAAAGTGGACTTGGTCTATCAGGAGCTGTGGGGATTGCTGCTTGGATACAATCTGGTCAGGCGGGAGGCCAGCCAGGCCGCCGTAGCCCATCAGCGAGCGCCCAATGAGGTGAGCTTTAAGTTTGCCTGTCATTTCATCGCGAACCAGATGGCAGTGATGGCGGGCGCGTTATCGCCAGCCCATACGCCACGGAGGTTGGCGGAGTTGCGGGGCTGCATAGGCGTCATGTTCATAGAAAAACGCCCCAGGCCATCGAGACCCAGGGCGGTGAAGATATCAAAGACCCGTTTTCCGGTAAATCGCAATGCGGCTCCGCTTAAGTGAACAGCATTGGCCCATGGGCGCCTTTTTCTTTGAGCTGAAGACCGATGGCAACATTGATACCACGCCGGTCGAAACATGCACCACGGCATCCGGCAACCCTATGACGCCCAGCAAAAAGGGAGGCTTGCGCCTCCCTTTTCAACAACTCTGGTATTCAGGCAACGATTAGTTGCTCTTCATCCAGATGTCCATGTCGGTTTTCAGGTTGTCGGACTTGGTACCGAAGATGGCTTGTACGCCGGAACCTGCCACTACCACACCGGCAGCGCCCAGTTTCTTCAGACCAGCCTGGTCAACCTTGGCCACGTCTTTCACACCGACCCGCAGACGGGTGATGCAGGCGTCCAAGGAGGCGATGTTATCTTTGCCACCGAAGGCAGAGACCAGTGCGGCAGACATCTCGTCCTTGCTCTGACCAACGCTCTCTTCGGCCGCTTCGTCTTCACGACCCGGGGTTTTCAGGTTCATGGCACGGATGACCACGGTGAAGACCACGTAGTAGATGACGGCATAGACCAGACCCAGACCCACCAGCAGCAGCATGTGATCGGCACGCGGGGATTGCACCACGAAATCGATGAAGCCGTTGGAGAAGGTGTGACCGTGTACCACACCCAGGGAGTTGGTCAGCACGTAGGCCAGACCAGCCAGCACGGCGTGGATGGCGTACAGTACCGGCGCGATGAACAGGAAGGAGAATTCGATCGGCTCGGTGATACCGGTCAGGAAAGAGGTCAGGGCGGCAGAGGCCATGATACCTACGATCTTGGCGCGGTTTTCCGGCTTGGCGGAGTGCGCGATGGCAAACGCGGCGGCAGGCAGACCGAACATCTTGAACAGGTAGCCACCGGCCAGCTGACCGAAGCCGTTGCCGGCAGCGCGGGAAGCGTCGTCAGCAGTCAGGAAGCAGGTCATGATGCCGTGTACGGTTTCACCGGCAGCGTTGACACAGGTACCCGCCTGATAGAAGAAAGGTACGTTCCAGATGTGGTGCAGACCGAACGGGATCAGGGAGCGCTCAACCACGCCGTAGATACCGAAGGCCAGTACCGGGTTCTGGTTGGCAGCCCAGTCGGAGAAGGCACCGATGGCAGCACCCACCGGCGGCCAAATGACGGACAGGATCACGCCCAGGCCGATGGAGACGAAACCTGTGATGATGGGCACGGCGCGTTTGCCGGCGAAGAAGCCCAGATACTCGGGCAACTGGATCTTGTAGAAACGGTTGAACGCCCATGCGGCCACGCCACCGGCGAGGATACCACCCAGGACGCCGGTTTCGATGGTCTCAACGCCCATCACAGGCGCCATGACCTTCAGGGTGGCAACCATGATACCGTAGCCGACGATGGCTGACAGACCGGATACACCGTCGTTATTGGTAAAGCCGAGGGCTACACCCACTGCGAACAGCAGGGCCATCTGACCAAATACGGAACCACCGGCCTGCTCCATCAATTGGGAGACAATTTCCGGCAACCAGCTGAAGTGGGCAGCACCCACCCCCAGCAGAATACCTGCAACGGGCAAGACCGATACTGGCAGCATCAGCGCCTTACCGACCTTTTGCAGATTAGAGAAAGCATTTTTTAACATGTGTGCGCTCCTGAATGGAATGTCTTACCGTAGACGCTTCAGTCCAATTTATAGACGATCATCAACATCATCTCTCATCGGCATGAATTCGACGCGGGTTTGTTTATTTTGACCAGCTGAATATAACCCAGCAGATCGCAAATATCTTCCATCAGGGGTAAGCGAATAAAAAATTTGGAGGGGAGATCACAAGATAATTTAGGCGGGAATTTTTGGCTAATTACGGATATATTTCGGCATCTTCATGCTAAACCATAAATATGAAAAGTGCTGTTTCGCATTGTATTTTAGCCAATCAAACCAATACCCAACGAAACGCATTGTAACTTAATGTAACCATTTGCTGTTTTTTCTATTTTAGTCTACCGATTAAAAAGGCCTCCAACAAGGGAGGCCTCAAATAAATATTATATTTTAAAGACCGGGCAATATTCAGCCCTTTTGGGAACGTTTCACCGCATCAATAAAGACCGATTTCGCCTTGGTCGAACCGGCCCGCTCCGCCTCGCTGACCAGTTGCATCGCCTTGTCGATATCACCGGCTTTCACCGCTTTTTCGATCTGGGATTGATAGAAGGCCTCGGTTTCGCTCAGCATGGGGGCACTGCTCTTGACTGCGCCGGCGGTCGCCAGGGGCACGACAAGCTTGTTTGGTGCCGTGTTGACTACCGGGGTGTTGGCATCAATCACATCCTGATAGACAGGCTTGTAATAGTTGCTCTCGGTTTTGACACCACTCAAGTCCTCCACAGAGAGGCTGACCACGCCCCAGGGGGAGTGCGGAATGACGGGGTCTTTTTCACCATAATCAACCACCCCCAGCGACTTGGTCATCAGCTTGGAAGGGCTAAGGATGGTGGTTGTTTTGTCCAGACCGCTCTGGTCTGTGTAGATCACCATGTAACTTTCGTTATTGGGGTTACCAACATAGGAGCGATCCACGGTAAACACGGCTTCCATGCGATCCCCTTGCAGCATGCGTGCAGGCTCGTACTTGAACACATCGCTGCCCAACTTGCGGGTCACATTGAATTTGGAATCCAGCATCAAGACGGTCGGGTTGAACAGCGATTTGTCGATCAAGCCATCAACCGTGATGCGCAGGTCACCGGAGTTGACCGGCAACCGGAAGGCGGCAAAGTGGCTTTTCCCTTCGCTGAAAGCGTAAACGGGGGAGCTGCCATCAATGGGGATAAGCTTGGTTGCGCCCGGTTGTATGTCCTGGAACGGCAGACTGGAGACATCGCGACAGCAGCTGCCAATCGTAGCCAATTGGCTCATCGCAACGTCGCGATTTCCCATGATGGACTTGAACTCCTGAGTCGGCGCTACCGTCGTTTCCAACGTGGCGCACCCACCCAGCACAACAGAACAGAATACAGTCAAGGCTAATCTGGAATATCTCATCGCGTGACCCTAAGAAACGTGTTGTAAAAAAAGAGCCCCCGTCATGCGGGGGCACTTGCAGTCATGACGTCAACAAATTACCACCAAGCTTCAGCTTGAACACCGAAGTTCCAGGAGTCGTCCTGCTTCACGCCATTGGCATCCGGGCGGAACTGGCCGTCAGAATCTAGGTAGGAAGCATATACGCGGATTTCCGGGCGGGCCCAGAAGCTGGAACCGGCGGACCAAGCCTGAGCCAGGGTGTATTTCTTGCCGATAGTGCTGGTTTCGGTACCATTGTTCGGCTTGTAGCTGTCATGGTGATAGCCAAGCTCGGCGATGGTCTTCATGGTGTCATTCCACTTGTACATCGGGCGAACGACAACGGAGAAGGTATCTTTGTCAGCGCTGTCATTGTCGATGTCACTGGCAGTACCGTAAACCAGCTGGTGACCGAACTCGACCTTGTCGCCAACCGGCAGCACGCCCCAGTTGATGAAGCGCCAGCCATCGCCCTTGGCGGCAGATTGGCTCAGGCCGCTGCCAGAACCGCTACCGTAGTCAACAGCCTGAGAGGCATAACCGTCTGCAAAATACTGAACTACGGTCTTGTTGAAGCCGCCCAACATGGATTGGGTCAGCTCGGCGGTCAGCATGTGGCCGTTTTTCTCGTAATCCTTGCTGCCCAGAGCAGCTTTCTGTTCATCAGTCAGGTTGCCACGGGCGTAGTCATAGCCCAGCTCCAGGGAGCCGTCTTTCCACAGCGGGATACCAGCATAACGCAGGTCAAGTACGTCGGTATCTACACGTTTGTCGACACCCACACCACCTACAAACTGATCGTAATCTTCCCACGGGTCGTTACGCAGCCATGCAAAGGAGAGCTTGCCCGGACCTGCCTGGATGTTTTCTACACCAGCACCGGCACCAGACACATCCCAGTAGTAGAAGTCAGAGATGTGGATGTCGTGACGTTGGTAGTAACGCTTACCAGCCCACAGAGTGGCTTCCGGTGCGAAACCCAGCACACCCTTGGCTTGCACGTTGAATTGGCGCAGTGCAAAGTCGGCATCGCTGCCGCTGGTGCTTTCCCAGTCACGACCTTGCTGACCGGAGACCATTGCAAACATGGAGTCTACGTAGAAGGACTTGCCATCCTTGTTGTAAGCCTCTTGACCCAGCTGTACTTCGCCGTAGGTCTCGGCTTCGTTGCCCAGACGACCGACTTTTTGTTTGCTGTAAGTTTGCAGGCTGCCGTTATCGGAAGTACCGACACCGGAACGCATGTAGCCGTGGAAATCAACGGCGAAGGCGGCTTGGGAAGCCAGGGCTGCGGTTACTGCTGCAGCGATCGGGAGCCACTTTGCTTTCATTTTCATTTTCCTTATTCCCGCTGAGAGGAGTGTGATCCTGAATATCCAAGTTCTTATCACCATAAAAACGTTTAGGTGATAACCGAGGCCGATTATAGGTAGCCAATTTCGGGACAAACATGAGCTGATTCACAAAATGGCGACAAATCGCCCAGCATTGGCCGTGGAGGGTTTTGTACGATGACAATCAACCTAACTATGCAATAACTCACCACCCACACGGGGATAAAAGAGAAAAGATCCACCATGAAACCGCTACCAACCATTAATTCGCTTCGATGAATAAGTTATAAATATTCAAGTTGATGACAAAAACATGACTGAAATCGCTTTCAATGGGGAACTTTTAAATTTGAGGCATGTCGGCTGCCCCCGAAATAAATCGCTGAACAAAGCGGGGATGGCGTGGAAAATAACCGGATAAATATCGGGCAAATATGGTCAGTTGAGACTGCTGATTACCGCAAAATAAACATCCCCGCCAGACGGGCTGAGCGGGGATGAATAAAGGATAAAAACGGACGATCGCTACAGTTTATTTTGCCAGCCATTGAGCCAGGCCAGCGCTACCTTTTCCGGCTCATCGTCGACGGTGGCATCTATTTCCAGCCGGGGCAGCAGAGGACTGGCACCGAGCTCCTGCAACAGCGCATCGAGGTGACGACCGGCGCCGCAGAAATGCTCGTAGCTGCTGTCCCCCATGGCGACCAGCGCATAACGCCACCCTTTCATGTAGGGGGCCCGGTCAGCCAGAGCGGTGGCCAGTGGCTGCAGATTGGGCGGAATATCACCCTGCCCCGTGGTAGCCGTGATGACCAGCAAGAATCGACTCGCATCCAGATCTGCCAGCTCGGCTTCCTCGTACACCTGACAGCCGTGCCCCGCCTGCTCCAGCTGTGCCGCCAACGTCTCGGCCACCAGCATGGCCGCGCCGTATACGGTACCCACCACTATGTCTATCTGCGCCATCACGGACCCCTTTGACCAACATGGATGCCCAGCATGCCACAGCAACAGCTTGGGCAACACCCCGCGATCGTCAGCCTCAGTAGTCGCTCTCGCTGGCAGGCCAGCCCAGTTCGGCAAACAGCTGCAGCACTTCCTGCCCCAGCGGTGCCTGGATCCGCATCGGCACCTTCAGCACCGGGTGCTCAAAGCTGAGGGTGCGAGCCACCAGCAGCAAACGATCGCAACCATAATGCTCGCGAAAGAAGCGGTTGTGGCGGCCATCGCCGTGGGTAGTGTCACCGACGATGGGGTGGAACAAATGATCCATATGGCGGCGCAGCTGATGCTTGCGACCTGTCTTGGGGAACAGCCGAACCAGGCTGTAGCGACTGGTGGGGTGTTTCTTGGAGACCGCATGGGGCAGCTCGACCTGATGCAGGCGACGAAACGCGGTCACCGCCTCCTGGGCCGGACGATCCGGATCGCTCATGGCGTCGGCGATCTTGTCCAGCTGCTCTTTGAGCGGATAATCGATGAGCCCCTGTTCGGGGGCCCAGCCGCGCACTAGCGCCAGATACTCCTTGTGCACCTGACGGGCGGCAAAGGCTTCGGTCAGGGTGCGGGCCACGGCGGGATCAAGGGCAAACAGCAGCACCCCCGAGGTGGGCCGGTCGAGCCGGTGTACCGGGTAGACGTGGCGACCGCCGATGAGATCCCGGGTCATCTGCATGGCGAAACGGGTCTCGGCCTTGTCGAGCCAGCTGCGGTGCACCAGCAGGCCGGAGGGCTTGTTGACCGCCACCAGCCAGTCATCCTGATAAAGCAGGGTCAGTTGCAAGGCGTTCTCTTCCTGTGCCTGCTCACGCATCATTGCTCAACCACTTTGCCGGAGAGCAGCAGATCGAAGCGGGCGATCAGGCGCAGCAGGGCTTCGACCTCGGCCAGCTCTTCCTTGTAGACTTCGCTGGCCATGGGATAGAGGGAGACGCTGCTGGGCAGCGGCGCCTGCAGCAGCACCAGCTGCTCCATGCGCGGGATCAGCACGAACTGCAGCCACTGATCGAAGCTCAGGGTATCGACGCAAAATGGCAGCTCGCTGGCCAGGGCCTCTTCACCCGGATGGGCCGCTTGCCAGCGTTCCAGACGTTGCAGCTCGGCGGTCAGTTCACCCAA
This sequence comes from Aeromonas sp. FL131, assembly GCF_049860615.1. Classification (NCBI taxonomy): domain Bacteria; kingdom Pseudomonadati; phylum Pseudomonadota; class Gammaproteobacteria; order Aeromonadales; family Aeromonadaceae; genus Aeromonas; species Aeromonas sp. FL131. Next base: position 543,594 of record NZ_CP187595.1, on the reverse strand, counting down.
CAGGCCGGCTACCAGCAGATATTGATTCATTGCGTTCTCTTCCTCATCACCACACACCGTCCGCCGCCAATCCTGTGTCGCTGGCGGCAGGCCGAACTTTGCAAAAAAGGGCGTTACTATACACCCTCCCCCCTATCCTCTGCCATGCCCCTTGCGGCCGGCAACACGGGCGAAGAGCCATGTCGGCTCCCGCTCCAGGCGTACCGGGCCAGATGCCGGGCGGCGCGCCCCCACTGGCTATCTTGTGCAACCTCCTTATAATCGGCCCGCATCACCCTTAGCCGGATCACCTCATGTCCACCATCAATACGCTGACCGAATTCTTGACCCAGGCCGACACCCAGTTTCAACTGTTCGACATGGGCCGCCAGGTGCGACCACTGGCGAGCGACACCTTCGAGCGCATCGAGCAGCAGCAGGAGCCCTACCCCTGGCCCCTGCAGCAGCACGCCTGGCTAGGCGTCCACTTCTTCCAGCCGGCCGAATCCCGTCACTACCTGTGGTTTCTCAAGTTTGCCCTCGACGAGCGCGGTCTGCTCATCGCCAGCGGCCCCAAACACTTCATGGATCAGGTGGTGGAAACCCTGGGCTACAAGCTGACCGGCGAGCTCGACGAAGAGAAGGCCCAGCGTCTGGCGGAGAATCCCTACACCTTCCGCCCGGCCGAGGCCAAGATGGCCAGCCTGCACGCCAAACTGGCCCGTCAGCTGGAACAGGCCCCCTCGACCTACTTCGAGGGGCTCTGCCACTATCTGGCGGCCCCGACACCAGAGGGATGGCAGACCCTTGGCGTACAGGGTTTTGCCGACCTGGCTGAGCGGCTGCAGGATGAACGCAACCTGGCGCTGGTGTGCAAGGCGCTGCCAAAACTGCCGCAAGAGCCGCTCTACGCCCTTTGTCAGAGCCTGGAAAACGCCCCGTTGCCGCCGGCCGTACAGGGCGCCCTGTTCGAGCGCATCGGCAAGGAGCAGGAGTGTGCCGAACCCAATGCCGAGACCCTGGCCTATCTGTGCCGGGCACTGGCCTCCTGCAACGGCAGCAGCATGCGCACCAACAAGCTGCTGACCCTGCTGCAAACCCAGCCGAGCCCGGCCCTGCTGCTGGCCATCGCCGGCCGGCTCTGGCCCGATCTGAAGGATGCCGGCATGCTCAGCCTGTTCCTGGAACAGCTGGCCCTGCAGCCGACCCAGTTCTTCAATCAGGTATTTGCCGAGCTGGTGACCCTGCCGGCCCTGCGCAATGATATGCTGGCCAGACTGCGCGACCCCGAGCGCAGCGACGCCCTGGGCCAGGCCATCGGTCGCCTGTTCGCCTCGGCCTGATGATGTCGGCGAGCCGCCACCATGGCGGGTCGCCTGTCGCCACGGATCACACCCCGGAAGGAGCCCGCGATGGGTGAAATGTTCGCAATCTTGCTGCTTATCCTCGGTGCCGGTGCCTTCTGGCACCAGCGGCGTCAGGCCGAGCTCGCCTGGCAATACATGCGCCGCTACTGCCAGCATCACGACCTGCAACTGCTGTCGCTGGCCCGCAGCCACCGTGCGCTGGCCCACCAGCCGCTGCGGCTGCTCACCTATTACGAGTTTGAATTCTCCAGTGATGGCGAGAGCCACTATCTGGGGCAACTGCGCATGCAGGGGCTGCAGGTGGTCGGCGTCGAGCTGCCACCCCACCGGGTGCCCACCCTGTAAATCTGCCGCCACGGGGCGGGCCTATAATGTTCAGGAATGCCTCTTGGGAGAGATGAGATGGAATTCCTGACCCACGATCTGGCCGCCCTGTTTGCCCAGCTGGGGCTGGCCAACGACGAGCTGAGCCTGCACCGCTTCATTCACGAGCACCGCTTGGACAACCAGACCCTGCTGCCGGAAGCCCCCTTCTGGAATCGCGCCCAGGCCGACTTTCTGCGCGATGCCCTGTGGAACGATGCGGACTGGTCGGAAGCCATCGACGAACTGGATGTGCTGCTGCGCCGGCCCGACTGACCCTTGCCCCGCTGTTCAGCGCCCCGCGCTTTGGTTAAGCTCTCTGCCCGTCCAGCCCGAACCACTTTTCATCCTGTGCAGGAGTCCCATGTCAGCCCAAGAGATCATCCGCATCGCCAATGAACTGGCCGCCAAGGGGATCACCCCCTCCACCGCCATGGTCAAGGCCCGCCTCAGCCAGCCCGTCCCCATGGCCGAGCTGCTCAAAGTGCTGAGCCAGTGGAAGCAGCAGCCCGCCAGCGCCCCGGAAGCCGGAAGCACAGCGCAGATGGCCCCTGCTCCCGCCGCCGAGCCCACCCTGCTGCAGCTTGCCGAACGGCTCGAACGGCTCGAACAGAAGGTGGATCGGCTGACCGATCTGCTGCTCCAGCAGGGGAAGCAGTGAGCCATGTACATCCTTGAACTCTGCTTTGAGTGCTATCGCGACACCTCGCTGGGCGAGGCCGAGCGGGCCATCGTCAACTACCTCGACATGTTGCGCTATCAGGGCCAGATCCTCGGCCGGGAGTTTCCCACCAGCATGCACGAGGGCTATTTCGTCAGCCGGGTGGTCTGCCCGGAGCAGGACAGCCTGCACCCGGACAACCAGAGCGAGCAGGTCAAGCTGGCCGAGCAGCAGCTCAATCAGGCCGGCCTGCTCGCCCCCAAACTCCAGTTGCAGGGGGCGGATCTGCTCTCCGACAGCACCGACCCTTGCGGTCATGATGGTGAGCGCCCCAGCTGGATGCTGCTCTACACCAGCTTCCTGCACACCTGTTCGCCGCTGCGCTGCGGTGACCACTTCGCCCCCATCCCGCTCTATCGGCTGCCAGCCGTCGCCAACGGCGACCACAAGCAGATCATCAAGTGGCAGGAGGATTGGGAAGCGTGCGATCAGCTGCAGATGAACGGCTCCATCGCCGAGCATGCGGCGCTGCATGAAATCGGTGAAGTGGGTAGCCGGCTCCAGCGCCGTGGCAGCGATCTCGGCAAGCGGCTGGAAGCCCTCACCGGCATCCCCACCTACTACTACCTCTACCGGGTGGGCGGCCGGAGTGCGGCCGAGGAGAAAGCCCGTCCCTGTCCGAGCTGCGGCGGCGAGTGGGCGCTGGCCGAACCCTTGCACGAGATCTTCGACTTCAAGTGCGATCCCTGCCGGCTGGTCGCCAACCTCTCCTGGGATTTCAAGGACTGAGCCCGGCGGTGAACCAAGCAAAAACGCCTTGCCGGTCGGCAAGGCGTTTTTCATTGCAACTGACGCTGTTTATTGCGGCTTATTGCGGCAAAGTCTCAAGCCGCGCGAGGAACGCCGGCAGTGAGGGCGCCAGCACCAACCGACGACCCGAGTCGAGCCACTCCAGCCACACCTGCCCGCTCTCGTTGTCGAGCGACACCAGCGTCATCTCGTTGCGGGTGGTGGCGATGAACAAAGAGGGTGAGCGCTTCAACTTGCGCAGCATCAGCAGGTGGCCGATGAGGTTCTCCTTGAGCAAGTCGAGATCCGCCTCGTTCCAGGGCAGCACAAACTCGAGCCGCAACCCCTTGTAGAGGCAGGGCACAGGGCGGCTGAACCAGCCACCAAACAGGGCCTGTGCGGCCGGATGCAGGGTCAGCTCGAGCGCCTCGTTCATCGCCGTGAAATCGGCGGGTTCGGCGCGCCGATGCGGGCGCCAAGCCACCCGCCCATCCTTGGGCTCATCCAGCTCGCAGGGGGAGCGCCAGTCGGCTTCCCACTCGCACAAGGGCAGCCCTCGCCTCGCCTCGCCATCGCGCTGCCAGCGCAAAAAAAAGTGTTCCAGGGCAGACAAGACTTGATCCGACATCGAAATTCCCCACAATTGCTGCCAAAGTTCGCTATTGCACCATCAAAGCCATGAGCAGACAAGGTGCAGCGCGGATCGCCAGCCGGCGCTCCCCGCCTTGCCGCCCCCATCGGGCGCATGCTCTGCCATCGCCCATCCAACGTTCGAGTCAGCACACATGAGCAAACAAGAGAGATACGCCGGAGCCAGCGCCCTGCAGGGGCTGAGCCTGGGTCAACAGTCGGCCTACATCAGCCAGTACACCCCGGCCCTGCTGCAGCCGGTGCCCCGCAGCCTGAACCGCGACGACCTCGGTCTTGGCGGCGAATTGCCGTTCCAGGGTTGCGATGTCTGGACCCTGTACGAGCTCTCCTGGCTCAATGCCAAGGGCAAGCCCATGGTCGCCGTCGGCGAGGTCTCGGTCCCCGCCACCAGCGCGAACCTCATCGAATCCAAGTCGTTCAAGCTCTATCTCAACTCCTTCAACCAGACCCGCTGTGACTCGCTGGAAGCGGTGCAGGCTATGCTGGTCAAGGACTTGAGCGCCTGTTCCGGTAGCGACGTGAGCGTCACCCTGTTCCCGCTGGCCCAGGCTCCGCACCACATTGCCGCCCTGCCGGGCGAGTGCATCGACAAACAGGACATCACCGTGGACTGTTACGAGTTCGATGCCGACCTGCTGCAAGGCGCGGCCGGCAGCCAGGAAGTGGAGGAGACCCTGCACAGCCACCTGCTCAAGTCCAACTGCCTGGTGACCAGCCAGCCGGACTGGGGATCCGTGGTGATCCACTATCGCGGCCCACAGCTGGACCGGGAAAAACTGCTGCGCTACCTCATCTCGTTTCGCCAGCACAACGAGTTCCACGAGCAGTGCATCGAGCGGATCTTCACCGATCTCAAACACTTCTGCCGCCCGAGCCAGCTGACCGTCTATGCCCGCTACACCCGTCGCGGCGGCCTGGACATCAACCCGTTTCGCAGCGACTGGGAAGTGGTGCCGGCCAACCTGCGCCTGATCCGGCAATAACCGGTCACCCCGCCGGGCCTGCAACGCTGCCACGGCCCGGATCGCGGGGTCGGCGTGCAATCTGTCAGTAAACTCTGGACGCACGGGGGCGGGCTTGGATAACATGCCCTCACTCCCGTGCTGCCCTTAATCCAATGAATCAACTGTTTTTTCTGGCAATGATGATGTCCTCCCTGTCGGCTCCTGATCTGGATCTGGCCAAGGAGCAGTTGTCCATCGATCTGCAACAGGCCCAGACCCTGGTGCTGACCGATCCCGCCAGATGCGTGCAGATCACCTCCGCCTTCCTCACCCGCACGGCCAATAATCCCAAGCAAATCATCAGCAATCGCCAGGAGTACGGCTATCGGGAGCCACTGCTGAGCTATGGCACCGCCGCCCAGGCCACCGGTGCCCACCTGCTCAAGGGGGAGTGCCTGCTGCAGCTTGGCCAGTTCCAGGCGGCCCAGAAGTCCCTCGATCAGGGCATCGCCATGGCAGCCAAGGAGCAACAACTGGAGCTGCAGGCCCACGGCCTCTATCTGAAGATCCGCAGCCAGAACCTGCAGGAGCGCTCCCACGGCGCCAGCGGCGGCCTGCTCGGCCAGCTGGAGACCCTGCTCAGCACCCCCAGCCTGAAAGAGAGCCAGCTGCAGGTTTACAGCCGGCTGCTGCGCACCAACGCCAGCATAGAGGCGCACCAGTTCGACGAGGCCAAGCGTCAGCTGGCCGAAGCCCGTCGCTGGGCGGATCAGACCAAGAATCCGCTGGCCAGCGCCTGGGTCAGCGCGGTGAGCGGCGACCTCTACCACGCCCTCAAACAGCCCCAGCTCTCGCTGGGTGACTACATCGATGCCCAGCAGCAGGCCAGAGGGTTGCAGGATCCGCTGTTCCTCGGCCTGCTGTCGAACCAGATAGTGAACCTCTATCAGGAGGAGCAGGAGCCGCAGAAGGCGCTGCAATACGCCAACGAGGCCGCCAACTACTTCCATGCCCTCGGCAATCCCTCCCTGCTGAGCGACGCCCTCATCGTGCTGGCCCGCCTCAACCGGGAGCAGGGCGAGATGAACATGGCGCTGGTCTACTTCTTCAATGCCCTGGATCTGCTGGACGAGGGCAACAACCGCACCCGCATCGCCCATCTCAAGTACGAGATAGGCAAAACCTATCTGGAAACCGGCAACCTGACCCTGGCCCGCAACTACCTCACCGCGGCCCGCCAGTCCCACGAGCTGGGGGACGACAAGGAGCCGCTGATCGACACCCTGCTGCTGCTGGGTGAGCTGCACCTCAAGCAGAAGGAGGCGGGCATCGCCATCCTGCAGCTGGAAAACGCGCTGGCACTGGCCAACCAGATCGGCGACGCCCAGCGCCAGTTCGAGATCTTCCGCCTGCTCTCGGCGGCCTACGAGCAGAAGGGCTATCTGCAGCAGGCGCTGGACAGCTACAAAAATTTCCACCAGCGCAGCGAACAGGTCCGCCAGCAGCAGGTCGATCTGGAGCAGGAGGCGATCCGCGACAACTATGCCCAGGTGGAGCGGGAGCAACAGATCAAGGAGCTGCAGCAACAGCTGAGCACCAGCAAGCATCAGCAGGATCGCTACCTCTGGTCGAGCGTGGTGACCGGTCTGTTGCTGACCCTGTTCATCTATCTGTTCTTTACCCTCTGGCTCAAGCTGCGGGTCGCCCGTCTGCAGGGCAAACAGCTGGGCGAGGCGTTGCTGCTCGAGCCACGCACCGGGCTGGCCAACTGGCAGCGACTGATGAGCCGCTGGCCGCGGGAGATGGCCAAGCGCCAGCAAAAATCCGAGCGCTGGTATTTAAGCGAGCTGCCCACCAGCGAGTTCGACGACAAGCTGCACTACCTGCTGTTTCGGGTGCCCTTCCTGGTCAACAGCCTGGAACAGCACGGTTATCAGGTGAGCCGCGAGATAGAGCAGGCCTTCGGCGCCTACGTCAACGGCCTCACCCCGCAGGATGGCCGCATCTACGACCTGCGCGAAGGCCACCTGCTCTATGTGGTGCCTCAGCGCCATGTGGAAGACCTGCACCGACTGGCCCGCGAACTGCTTGCGGCACTGGCCGAATTCCCCTGCCAGCACCCGCTCGATCGCCACATCAGCCTCGGCATCGTCAGCCACCCCTTCCTGCCCAAGGCGGCCACCGCCCTCGATCATCACGGCCTGTTCGACCTCTGTTATCTGGCCCTGGCAGGAGCCATTCAGCTCAGCGAAAAACACCAGCAAAGCGTCTGGCTGGAGCTGGCCGCCATCGATTGCCAGCAGGCCGCATTTTTTAATGGGGATGTGTGGCAATGCTGCTTGATGGCAATTGACAAGGGACTGGTAAAAGTAAATTCTTCTCATGAAAAGCAATGGGTTAATTGGCTTCGACTTTCACGGACGAAAGCGCCGGTTGATCAATGACAAATAGATAATCAACTGGGTCTGGAACTGGGTTCGACCGCTGTTGCTATCCAACACAACAACGATAATGACAACAGGGCGACCTGAATAATGAATGATATCGCTGCCGTAGCCGGACAATTGGCCAGACTCAGGGAATCCCTTCAGCAAAAGCAGCTGGAGCTGGACGGCGTCGTCTCTTTCTCCGACACCGAACGCGCCCGCAGCATCCAGTTCATCGCCAAGCTGATGCAGGCCTGTCGCGGCCACGATCGCGAGCTGGACAACAAGCTCGCCAAGCTCAAGCAGAAACTCGATGGCAACCCGCCGCTCTCCTCCCTCGATGCCGACCTCGCCGTCATCGAGAAGCTGCTGCAGCAGCACGGCAACGCGCTGGAAGAGTCCATCTCCCTGACCAAGTCCGCCATCGAGCTCGGCAGCAAACAGCTCAAGGCTCTCAAGGGCTTCCCGGAAGATACCCGCAAATCCCTCAAGGAGTTTCTGGCAAGCCCGGATGGCTATGGCATCGGCGATCACCAGAAGAAGGTGATCCGGCTGCTGGAGTTCTACCAGCAGGCCATCAAGATCCAGCTGCTGCCCACCCAGCCCCTGCTGGCCCAGAGCACGCCTGCCGGCAACCAGGCCGAAACGGTCACCGACCTTGCCGCGCCGGAGCCGGGCGCCCCCTTTGACGTCAAGGTGCACGCCCACATCGCCGACGAGCTGCAGCGGCTCATCACCGAACTCGACTTTGCCGGCGCCGTCGGCGAGAGCTTGGCGGACATTCGCCGCCAGCTGCTCAATGGCATCACCCCTCCCCTGCTGGCGGAGATCTGCCTGCAGGTGATCGAGCTCATCATCGAGGGCACCCGCGAGGAGCGCAAAGCCTCCCAGGCGTTTCTGAGCACCCTCAACGAGAGTCTCTCGGCGGTCCACTTCAGCTTCACCGAATCCCTCGACGAGGGGCGCGCCCTGCAAAGCGCCACCCTGGATACCCGCAAGGCCATCGACAGGGAGCTCAAGGCCATCGACCATACCCTGGCCAGCCATGACACCATTGATGACCTCAAGGGGGCCATCTCCGGCCACATGGGGGCCATCAACCTGCTGCTGCAGGACAGGGAGGCCATGGCCGCCCGCGAGCGTCACCTGCTGACCCGCCTCTCCACCATGGAGGCCAAGCTGCGGCTGATGAAGGAGGAGACCGCCGAATACAAGAAGCGGCTCACCATCCAGAAACACAAGCTGTTCCTCGACAGCCTGACCCAGGTGCACAACCGGGCGGCCCTCGACGAGCGGCTCGAGCTCGAATACAAGCGTTGGCTGCGTTACAACACGCCGTTGTGCCTGGCCATCATCGACATCGACCACTTCAAGCACATCAACGACAACTACGGCCACATGGCCGGCGACAAAGCGTTGAAGGTGGTGGCCAAGGCGCTTCAGGGTGCCCTGCGCGACACCGACTTCATCGCCCGCTTCGGCGGCGAGGAGTTCGTGGTGCTGCTGCCGAACATCAACCCGGACAAGTTCCAGAAGCCGCTGGAGACCTTGCGCCAGACCATCAAGAGCATTCCGTTCCGTTTTCGCGATGCCAGGGTCGAGATCACCATCTCCATCGGTGCCACCCTGTTTAGGGAGGGGGATCACACCACGGACGCGTTCGAGCGGGCCGACAAGGCACTCTACAGCTCCAAGAACTCGGGTCGGGATCAGGTCAATCTGGCCTGATCGGCGACTAAAAAAGCAGCAAACGCACTTTCCCCCTATTCCCCTGCCCCACCGCTTACATCTACTATCAAATTCAAGGGATGCCACAGGGCATCCCGTTTTCTCCCCAGGGAAAAGCACAACGATAACAAGCGAGTGAAAGGGGAACCTATGATTACGCACATCAATCCAGTCGGCAGCATGGACTTGCTGTCCCAGCTCGAGGTGGACCGCCTCAAGCAAACCGCCTCCAGCGATATCTATCAACTGTTTCGCAACTGCTCGCTGGCGGTACTCAACTCCGGCAGCCATACCGACAGCTCCAAAGAGATACTGGAGCGCTTCAAATCCTTCGATATTCATGTGATCCGGCGCGAGCGCGGGGTCAAGCTCGAGCTGTTCAACGCCCCCGAGCACGCCTTCGTCGATGGCGAGATCATCCGCGGCATTCAGGAGCACCTGTTCTCCGTCCTGCGCGACATCCTCTACGTGTCGACCCAGCTGGAGTCGAACCGGCTGGTCAACCTGACCAGCTCCACCCACATCTCCAACGTGGTGTTCGCCATCCTGCGCAACGCCAAGGCGATCCTGCCGGGCGCCGACCCCAATCTGGTGGTCTGCTGGGGGGGCCACTCCATCAACGAGATCGAGTACCAGTACACCCGCGCGGTCGGCAGCGAGCTGGGCCTTCGTGAGCTCAACATCTGCACCGGCTGCGGCCCGGGAGCCATGGAGGGGCCGATGAAGGGCGCCGCCGTCGGCCACGCCAAGCAGCGGGTGCGCAACGGCCGCTACATCGGCCTCACCGAGCCTTCCATCATCGCCGCCGAGCCGCCCAACCCCATCGTCAACGAGCTGGTGATCCTGCCGGACATCGAGAAGCGGCTGGAAGCCTTCGTGCGCCTCGGCCACGGCATCATCATCTTCCCGGGCGGGGTCGGTACCGCCGAAGAGCTGCTCTACCTGCTCGGCATCATGATGCACCCGGCCAACGAGCGGCAGCCCATGCCGATCATCCTGACCGGTCCGAAAGAGAGCGCCGACTACTTCCGCGCCATCGATGACTTCGTCAAGGCGACTCTGGGCGAGCCGGCCACCAGCCTCTATCGGATCATCGTCGGCGATGCCCCGGAAGTGGCCCGGGTCATGAAAGAGGCGATGCCGAAGATCCGCGAATACCGCAAATCGGTCGGCGATGCCTACTCCTTCAACTGGTCGCTCAAGATCGAACCGGAGTTCCAGTTGCCGTTCGAGCCGGATCACGCCAACATGGCCAGCCTCGACCTGCACCGCAACCAGCCGCCCCAGCTGCTGGCGGCCAACCTGCGCCGTGCCTTCTCCGGCATCGTCGCCGGCAACGTCAAGGAAGGGGGCATCCGCGCCATTGAGAAGAAGGGTCCCTTCAAGCTGCACGGCGACAAGGAGCTGATGCACCTGATGGACAAGTTGCTGGAGAGCTTCGTCAAGCAGCAGCGCATGAAGCTGCCGGGCAGCCAGTATGTGCCCTGCTACGAAATCGTGCGCTGACGGGCAGCACAGCTGAAACGAGGGGCGCATGGCGCCCCTTTTTTGTCGCAGGGGATGCCCGCGGCCATCAATCCCCCATCGAGCCCGCTGGTTTGTTACAATGGGGCGTCCCGACTGCCAAGAGTGCCCCATGTCAAACCCAAGGCCACACCTGCTCATCATCGATGCCCTCAATCTCATTCGCCGGCTGCACGCGGTACAGGCCCAGCAGGCGCTGACCCCGGCCCAGGCGTTGATCGCCACCCGTGCCAACCTCATCAACACCTGCCGCAAGCTGCTGGCCGCCAGCGAGCCGACCCACGTCATCGCGGTGTTCGACGGCGAGGTACACAGCTGGCGCAAGGAGGTCTACCCGGCCTACAAGGAGGGGCGCCCCCCCATGCCGACCGAGCTGCGCGAAGGCTTGAACGAGCTGCAGGATGCCTTCTGGGAATGCGGCGTGGATGCCCTGCTCTCCCAGACCGACGAGGCGGATGATCTCATCGCCACCCTGGCCACCGGCATTGCCCAGCACGGTGCCAGAGCCACCATCATCTCCACCGACAAGGGGTTCTGCCAGCTCATCTGCCCGCAGATCCAGATCCGCGACTACTTCAACAAGCGCTGGCTGGATGCCACCTTCGTCGAGCAACAGTACGGGGTGGCGCCGACGCAACTGGTGGATTTCTGGGCCCTGACCGGCATCGGTGGCTCCAACATCAAGGGGGTGCCCGGTATCGGCCCCAAGACCGCCACCCAGCTGCTGCAGCAATACGGCGATCTGGCCAGCCTGCTGGCGGCCTGCCAGCAGGAAGACGCCGCCAAGGCGCTGCTCAAGCTGCGCCAGCACCAGGATGAGGCCCTGCTGGCCCAACGGCTGGTACGGCTGCAGCGGGACATTCCCCTCGGCTTCAACCTGCGGGAGATCCGCTATCCACCGGCTCCCGAAGCCTGACAAAGCGAAACCGCCAAGCATGACCGGACTCACTCTCGCTGTTGACAAAAACAGATAGAATGTAAAGAAACATGGAGGGTTAGGTGTGGAAATGGTATAAAACCGCCGAATCCTCCCCCTCTGTTCCCTAGAAGTGGATACGTCTCATGTCAAAAAGAAAAATTACCGTCATCCCGGGCGACGGCATCGGCCCCAGCATCATCGAATCCGCCATCCAGATCCTGACCCACGCCGGTTGTGACTTCGAATACGAATACGCGGACGCCGGCCTGGTGGCGCTGGAGAAGCACGGCGAGCTGCTGCCCCAGGCGACGCTGGATCTCATCGAGAAGAACAAGGTCAGCCTGAAGGGCCCGCTCACCACCCCGGTCGGCGGTGGCTTCACCTCCATCAACGTCTCCCTGCGCAAGAAATTCAACCTCTACGCCAACGTCCGCCCGGTGCTCTCCTTCAAGGGGACCCGCAGCCGTTACGACAACATCGACATCATCACGGTACGCGAGAACACCGAAGGCATGTACTCGGGTGCCGGTCAGAAGCGCAGCGACGACAACAAGAGCGCCGAGGCGATGAGCATCATCACCCGCGAAGGGGCGGAACGCATCGTCAAGTTCGCCTTCGAGCTGGCTCGCCAGGAAGGGCGCAAGAAAGTCACCATCATCCACAAGGCCAACATCCTCAAGTCCACCTCCGGCCTGTTCCTGGAAGTGGCCCGTGAAGTGGCCAGCCGCTACCCGGACATCCAGAGCGAAGAGATGATCGTCGATGCCGCCTGCATGAACCTAGTGATGTACCCGGAGCGCTTCGACGTCATGGTCACCACCAACCTGTTCGGCGACATCCTGTCGGATCTGTGCGCCGGTCTGGTGGGGGGCTTAGGGATGGCGCCCGGTGCCAATATCGGCGATGGCGCCGCCATCTTCGAAGCGGTGCACGGCTCGGCGCCGGATATCGCCGGCAAGAACATCGCCAACCCGACCTCGGTGATCCTCGCCTCCATCCAGATGCTGGAGTATCTGGGCATGCAGGACAAGGCCGAACGGATCCGTGAGGCGGTACGCGCCACCATCGAATCCGGCGACCGGGTAACCCGGGATCTGGGGGGTTCCGCCTCCACCAGCGAGTTCACCCAATCCATCATCGACCGTTTGTAATTACACCCAAGATATTGATTTTTAAAGGGAGCTTCGGCTCCCTTTGTTTTATCTCGCCCCGCGCCTCCCCCTTTGTCGATTGGCTACTATGTTCAATAGATAAGGGATAAGGAGATCCATTATGCGCGCTATCGTTACCCTGCTGCTCATCAGCAGCAACGCCATGGCAGTAGACAGACCGGTCGAGAATGCCTGGCCGCAATTGCCCCCCTCTTCCCAGCAGGCCAGCCAGGTCTGGCGCTCCAACGTGGATACCAACGACCTGCTCAAGGCACCCAAACCGCTCTCCCTCGGGATGGATGTCGTGACCGACAGCGATGGCAATAGTCAGGTCACTCCCTACCAGAAACTGAACCTGACCGCCGAGAAGAGCGTGAGTCTCTCCTTCGAACAGCACAAACCCAGGATCAAGTTCAAGACCGCCGGCATGAACACCTCCATCAAGCTGCGCGGCAACGGGGTGAAGCTGGAGTTCAGCCCGACCGATCGCACCATACCGCTCGACATCGAGCTCAAGCTCACCGACGGCGAATCCTCGCTGCGCTTCGATTACCGTTTCTGAGGACGCAGAAATGACAAGGCCGACAACCCGTGGATTGTCGGCCTTGTGGTCAATGGCTCATCACCAGCAATTACTCCTTGGCGGAGAGCTTGGAAACCCAGTACTTGTTGTAGACGTGCACCGTGATCTCTTCGCGATCGTGATAGAGCTGCTTGGCCTGGATCACGAAGGCGTTGTCGATCTCCTTGAGCAGCTCGCGCAGCACCTCGATGTTGTGCACCGCCTCGGCGTAGCGCTTCTTCATCGGCAGCTTGAGGTTGAACATTGCCTCCTGGCAATCGCTCTCCCGGAACCAGTCGGCGATCATGTGGGTGACCCGCGCCGGCTTGTCCACCATGTCGCACACCAGCCAATAGGTGTTCTTCTTGCTCGGCCGCCACACGAAACCATCGTCGCGGATGTGCTTGACCTGACCGGTATCCATCAGAGACTGGGCCATCATGCCGTTGTCCACCGCCGTCACCATCATGCCGCGACGTACCAGTTGATAGGTCCAGCCACCCGGGCAGGCGCCCAGGTCGACGGCCTTCATGCCGGAGGTGAGGCGCAGGTCCCACTCTTCCCGCGGCACGAACACGTAGAAGGCCTCTTCCAGCTTGAGGCTGGAGCGGCTCGGGGCATCGGCCGGGCAGCGCAGACGCGGGATGCCCATGTGGAATTCGGAGTTGTTGAAGGAGTAGGAGTAACCCAGCAACACGTGATCATTGGCCAGGAAGAAGGCGTGGAACACCGGCCGGTGCGGGGTCTCCTTCTTGGTCAGCAACTCGTTGCCGCGCAGCGCCTGACGCAGTGGCACGGTGAACTTGCGGCAGAAAGCTGACAGCTCTTTTGCCTCGTTGGTATCGGCGGTTTCCACCCGCAGATCGCCACAGATGGCGTAACCCTGGGTCGCCTCCAGGATGGGGGTGATGCGATCCGACAGATCCAGATCCTTCAGCTCATGGGTCACCACCAGCATCTGGCGAATGAAGATGAGCTCTCTGAACGGCAGCTTGCGCGCCAGCAGATCGGCCTGCTCCTCGTCATACAGCTCGAATATCACGTAACCGCTGTCGTCCTTGACCCGGGCGAAACCGTAGCACTGCATGTTACTGGCACGCTCGGTGATCTCTGCCGCCGCCTCTTTCTCAAAACCGGGGCGGCAATAAAGCAGCAGATTATTCATTTTTTCCTCCAAGACGACAGCCAGCCCATATCAGAGCCGCCCATCCCAACATAAAACAGAGGCCACCGGCCGGGGTAATCAGCCCCAGCCCCTTGCTGCCGAGCAGCACCATGGCATAAATACTGCCGGAGAATCCCAGGATCCCCAGCACGAAGGCGGTGCCGGCAAAGGTGATGACCTTGCTGCGCACACCGCACCACCCCAGCACCAGCAGGGCCAGGGCGTGGAAAAACTGATACTGCACGGCGGTATTGAACGCCGCCAGACGTGAAGGCTCAATTCCGGTAGCCGCCAGACCATGGGCACCGTAGGCCCCCAGCAGGGTTGCCGTCAGGCCGAACACGCCCGCCAGCACCAGCCAATGTCGATGGAATTGCATCCCTTGCCTCCTCGTCGTTTCGCTTCCCATCCTCATGTTCGTGTCGGGATGGTCGCAATGAAGTTCTTGATCTGCCCGGCCGCCTGCCGCAGGTTCTCCTGCTCGCTCACCCCGCTGCTCTTGCGCGGTTTGAAGCCATGATCACCATCGGTCAGCCAATGGACCGATACGGCGGGTGAGAAGGGAAAATCAGCCAGTTCGGCACGGGTGCCGAAAGTATCGCGCTCCCCCTGCAACAGCAGGGTCGGCGTCTTGATCTGCTTGAGCACGTCACCCCGCCAGCGGTCGGGGTTGGCCGGGGGGTGGAAAGGATACCCGAGAATGAGCAATCCTGCAGCATTCATCTCGTCCTCGCCATCCTGATAGAGTTCGACCGCCATCCGCCCGCCCATCGACTTGCCGGCCAGAAACAGCCGAGGATGAGCAAACTCCTTCGCCATCTGGCGCCAGTGCGCCAGCAGCACGGGTTGCCTGTCCGGCGGTCTGCGTTTACCATCCAGCGCGCGCTTGCTCATGTAGGGGAAGTTGAAGCGCACCACCTCGATGTCCGGCCCGGCCAGCAGGCGTGACAACTCGGCCAGAAAGGCGTGCTCCATGCCCGCGCCGGCACCGTGGGCCAGCAAAATGCGGACGGGGGCATCGACAGCCCCCTCCCGGATCACCTCAGGCATCGGCCAGCCGTGCCCGGCGACGGGCCTCCTCCTGCTCCACCAGCTCCAGCATCCAGTCTCGGAAAGCGACTATCTTGCCCTGATCGGACTGCTGCTCCTGGCACACCAGATAGAAGGCGTTCTTGCTCACCAGCACCTGCTCGAACGGGCAGATGAGGCGGCCGGCCTCTATTTCGGGTTGGGCCAGCACGCTGTGGCCAAGGGCCACCCCCTGGCCGTGAATGGCCGCCTGGATCACCATGGTGGAGTGGCTGAAGATGGGCCCCTGATTGACGTTGGGCGCATCGATGTCGAGCTGGCGAAACCAGGCCTTCCAGTCACGGCGGGAGGTGTCGTGCAGCAGGGTGTGGCGGGTCAGATCGTCCGGGGTACGCAGCGGCTTGGGACCGGTCAGCAGCAACGGCGAACAGACCGGGATCAGATACTCGGTGTGCAGCTTATCGGCGCGCAGCCCAGGCCAGTTGCCACGGCCGTAATAGATGGCCACGTCCACATCGTCGGTGAGCGAGCCCTCGTCCATGTCCACCGCCTTGATCCGCACATCGATGTCGGGGTGGCGCTCGCTGAACTTTACCAGCCGCGGCACCAGCCACTGGATGGCGAAACTCGGCTGCAAAGAGACGGTGAGCGCCCCTTTGGCACTGCGCGCCAGCAGCTTGTCGGTCGCCTCCGAGATGGAGGTGAAAATGTCCTTGATGTCGAGGAAGTAGCCCTGCCCCTCCTCGGTCAACAACAGGGAGCGGTTCTTGCGGCGAAACAGCTTGATGCCGAGGTACTCTTCCAGCGCCTTGATCTGGTGACTGATGGCAGCCTGGGTCACGAAAAGCTCTTCCGCAGCCCGGGTGAAGCTTAAATGACGAGCCGCGGCTTCGAATGCTTTCAGTGCATTGAGCGGGGGTAAACGACGAGACATGAGACCAGCCGACGATGAGTTTTTCTAATGGGCCGCATTATAATTTGTCGGTTGCGGGTCGACCAGTGAATAAACATAATTCGCTTCGCAATCCGTTGTCATATGGCTCACTTTTTCTCTTCCATGTTGGTTTACATGTGATTTTTGTGAGTCACTGGACTGCGATTGTGGTGTTGTGTTTCTTCCTCTGCGGGAAGAGGGGTTTAAATCGGACCGATTTAACCCAGTCTGTCATCTGAATGTGTTTGGCGCCTCCGGTTGGATGGCGCCTTTTTTCTTATCCCTATACCTTGAACTGCCCCACCAGTTGCTGCTGCTTGTCGGCCAGCGCCGACAACTCGCGACCGTTTTCGGCGGAGCTGGCCGCCTCGGCACGGATGGTGTGGCTCACATCGCGAATGTTGCTGACGTTGCGATTGATCTCGTCCGCCACCCCGCTCTGCTCCTGCGCCGCCCTGGCAATCTGCTCGTTCATCTGATGGATGGTCGCCACCGCGTGGATGATCTGCTCCAGCACGCTGACCGACAGGTCCACCTTGGTGAGCGTCAGATCCGCCTGGCTGTGGCCGGTCATGATCGCCTTCACCACGGCCTCGGTGCCGGACTGCAGCTGGCCGATGAGGGTCTGAATTTCGACGATGGCGTTCTGGGTGCGACCCGCCAGATTGCGCACCTCATCCGCCACCACCGCAAAGCCACGGCCCTGCTCACCGGCCCGCGCCGCCTCGATGGCGGCGTTGAGCGCCAGCAGGTTGGTCTGCTCGGCAATCCCCTGAATGACCACCAGGATATCGTTGATGTTCTCGCTGTTGGCTGACAGGTGCTCCACCACCGGCTTGGCGTCGCTGATCACCGCCATCAGCTTGCGCATCGCCTCCTGGGTATCCGCCACCACGTATTTGCCCTCCTGCGCCGCCGTATCCGCCTGATTGGCCGCGGCGACCGCCGAATTGGCATTGCCCGCTACCTGCAGAGCGGTGGCGCTCAGCTCCTCGAACGCGGTCGCCACCAGATCCACCTCCTGATACTGGGCCTGCATGCCGGCACTGGTACGCTCGGCAACGCTGGCCGCCTGTTCGGCGCTGGCCCGGGTGCCGGCCACGGTATCGATGACCTGGCTGATGGTGCTCTGCAGCTTGTTCAGGAAGCTGTTGAACCACTTGGCCAGCTCGCCAATCTCGTCGTCACGGCGCAGCTCGATGCGCTGGGTGAGGTCCCCCTCGCCGCTGGCAATGTCCTTGAGGCGGGCCACCACGGCGCGAATGGGGGCCACTATCTGGTGGGCCATCAGCCAGATGCAGATCAGCGCGACCGCCGAGATGAGACCGCCGATGAGCAGCTGGGTCATCACGCTGCGGCTGGCCTGACCGGAGAGATCATCCTGCAGCTGGAGGGCCGACGCCAGCACCACGCTGCGCGGCAGTTCGATGTAGATGCCCCATTTCTGCTCGGTGCCCCGCATCTTGACCGGCACGAAAGTCTGCAGCAGGGTGCCGTCAGGACTCCAGCGGCTGCTGACCTGTCCCTGACCCAGCCAACCTTGCAGCTCGCCGGCCAGGGTCTGATACTGCTGGCCGAGCGGGCTGCCCAGGGTGACGTCGAAGCCGTCCACGCCGGCGACACGGCTCTGGCTGCTGACCAGCAGCACCTTGCCCTGCCCCTCGTAGAGCTCCTGATCCATCTCCTTGACCAGGCTTTGCAGCGCGGTCAGCGAGATATCGACGCCGACCATGCCGAGCAGCTTCTCTTGCTCCAGCAGGGGCACAGTCACCGAGGTCATCAACACCTTCTGCGAGCCCACATCATCGAGATAGGGTTCCAGCAGGCAGAGCGCCTTGCTGCGGATGCTGCAGCGATACCACTCGTTCTCCACCCCGCCGGCCGCCGTCGGGCTCTCGTCCGCCAGCACGGATTCGTTTTGCACCTCGGGTTCGATCTTGCCGTCGACCCGCGCCCAATAGGTGGAGAAGCGGCCCTGATCGTTGGAGCCCAGCGCGTTGGAGCCATGATAATTGCTGTCTTCACCGTCGAGCTGATCCGGCTCGAACACCGCATAGACGCCGAGCAGGTTGTCAGAGGAGGCGGCCGCGTCGTGCAACTGCTGATTGACGGCGGTACGCAGCGTTTCGGAGGAGCCGAAGTTGTCGGCCGCATTCTTGCGCTGGAACAGGATCCCCTGCCCCAGCAGAGTGGCCCGGAAGTAGGCCTCGTCCAGATAGCTGGTCACTTTGGCCGCCTGCTCCGAACCCATCGCCTTCATCCAGTTTTCGGCCGCACTCTGGGCTTCCGCCGTGGTGGAGGTCAGCACCTGATCCTGCATGTTGGCAGCACTGAAGAGGGAAGAGGCCACCAAGGCTCCGGCACTGGCCAACAAACAACAACCGGCGATCAGGGTGATCCGTCCCTGAACAGAAAGAGAACTCATGCCACCATTTCCTAGCTTTTTACAGATGTGATCAGTGTATCGGTTTTAGAAACAAAAACTTAACCTTATCACGCTAAATCCAGGGCAAGTTGGTTCACTTCGCCGGCCGCAGGCAGGCCGACCACCAATCCCAGTAGCCGAATGGGTTTGCCCTGCGCCCGCAGCAAGCCTTCGTGCAGCAGATCGTGAAACCGCTCCGGCTGGTAACCGCCGCGCCGGTAGACGGTGGTCTGCTGAAAATCGGCGAACTTGAGCTTGATCCCCTGCCCCATCAGTTGCTCCTTGCCGTGGCTGACCGAGAAACGTTGCTCCAGCTCGGGGATGAGCTGGCGGAGCACCTGCCAGCAGGCGGCCTCATCCAGCACGTCGCTGGCGAGCGTCGTCTCCACCCCTATGGTCTTGCGCACCCGCTGGGCCTGCACCGGCTGCTCGTCGTGGCCCCAGATCCGCCCGGCCAGCATCTCCCCGAGCTTGCCGAAACGGGCGATCAGCTCCTCATTGCCGAGCTGGCGGGCATCTTCGCAGGAGTAAAGGCCGAGCGACTCCAGCCGATCCGCGGTTTTGCGGCCGATGCCAGGCAACTTGCCAAGCGGCAGCTGGCGCACGAACTCATCCACCTCCTGCGGGCGGATCACGAACAGGCCGTCCGGCTTGTGCTGCTCGGAGGCGAGCTTGGCCAGAAACTTGTTGGGCGCCACCCCGGCCGAGGCGGTCAACCCCAGCTCGGTGTTGATCGCGGCGCGGATCTCGCGGGCCATCAGGGTGGCACTGCCACCACAGCAGGGGCTCATCGTCACATCGAGATAGGCCTCATCGAGGGAGAGCGGCTCCACCTGCTCGGTGTAGCGCAGGAAGATGGCCCGCAGCTGGCGGGAAACCTCCTTGTAGACCGCCATCCGACCGGGAATGAGCACCAGCGGCGGGCAGAGCTTGCGAGCCAGAGCGCTCGGCATGGCGGAGCGCACCCCGAAGCGGCGCGCCACATAGTTGCAGGTCGAGATGACGCCGCGCCTGTCAGCCGAGCCGCCGATGGCCAGCGGCACCTCGCGCAGGGCCGGGTTGTCCCGCATCTCTACCGCGGCATAGAAGCAGTCCATGTCGATGTGAATGATCTTGCGCATACCACTGTACGAATAAACAGGTAACCTGCCTATGCTAACCCAGTGCTGCCATTTCTGCCATCGGCATGAAATGAGGGTCAGATATAGACTCTTAAGGCACCATTGGTTAGCGCATCATGCAAGGAGGGTGAGATGAAGATAGGTTGGCTGGGATTGGGGCTCTGCCTGCTGGCACAGCCGGGCAGCAGCAAGGACAACCCGACCGCCGAATGCAGCTGGCTGTATGACCGCATCGCGGCGCTGGAGCAGGCCATCAAACAGGGCGACGAGCTGGGCACCCGGGAGGAGCTGGCACGCTGGCGGGCTGAGTTCAAAAAGAAAGCCTGCCAGCAATACGACTACTGAGTCTTTTGCAAAAAATAACGGGCTGACCATCAGGTCAGCCCGTCGGTTATCCGGCACGGGGTCGAGTACGACTCGGCGCCCTGTCCGCTCAGATGATCCGGTTCTCCGCCAGCATCTTGCGACGGGCCTCTTCCTTGGCCATCTTCTTCTTGCGGTTGTCACAGGGTTCCGGGCAATCACACTCTTTTTCGATACCTATGCTGCCGAGCCCGCCGCAGGAGCCGGAGATGGTCTTCTTCTGGAAGATGTAACCGATGGCCATGGCCACCACTACCGCCAGAAATACCCCGAAGGTGATCAAAAAAATCTGCATGTTACCGCCCCTTATTTTCTAACCAGATACTGTTTGAAGGCATCGGAGTAGGACTCCTCGAAACCATCATCCGTCTTGGTGATCACGAAGATAGCCAAGCCCCGCTCCTTGGCATAGGCCAGGCTCTTCTCGGGCCCGAGCACCATGAACACGGTCGCCAGCCCGTCTGCGGTCATGCAGGAGGGGTGAATGACGGTCACCGACACCATCCGATGCTGGATCGGCTTGCCGGTCATGGGATCAATGGTGTGGGAGAAGCGCTTGCCGTCCAGCTCGTAATAGTTGCGGTACTCGCCCGAGGTAGCCACCCCGTTGTCACCGGCCACGATCACTTCCTGCACCGAACCGGCGTTGGCGGTCGGCTTCTCGATGGCGACGCGCCAGGGGTGCCCCTTGCCGTTGACGCCGTTGATCCGCAGCTCGCCGCCGATCTCCACCAGATAGTTGCGTGAGCCCATGGACTCCAGATACTCGGCCACCTTGTCGACCCCAAAGCCCTTGGCGATGGCGGAGAGATCCACGTAGAGATCCGGGATGTCCTTTTGCAGGGTATCGGCATCGGCCGAGGTGATCACGTGCAGATTGCCGAGCCCGGTCTTCTGGCGGGTCTGGGTGATCAGCTCGTCGGAGGGCATCTTGGTCGGCCTGGCATCGGGCCCGAAGCCCCACAGATTGACCAAGGGGCCGACGGTGACGTCCAGCGCCCCGCGGCTCTCACGGCCAATGTGAATGGCCTCGGTCACCACCCGCGCGGTATCGCGGGAGACCACCACCGGCGTCGAGCCGCGATGCTGGTTGAAGCGCGACAGCTCGGAATCCGGGCGGTAGGTCGACATCTGATCGTTGACCCGCTCCAGCAGCACATCGACTTCGGCCTGGAACTTGGCGGGATCCGTGATGACGCTGTCCGCCACCTTGATGGAGTAATAGGTACCCATGGTGCTGCCGGTGATGTGGATCTCCGGCTTCGATTGGACCGTTTGTTCCTGACCGCACCCAGTCAAGAAAAAGGCTAGCCCGAAGGCTAGCCAGGTCTTTACAACACTGTGCATTGATTAACCACCAAAGTCATCCAGCAGGATGTTTTCGTCTTCAACACCGAGGTTTTTCAGCATGTTGATGACGGCTGCGTTCATCACGGGAGGCCCGCACATGTAGAACTCGCAATCTTCCGGCGCCTCGTGGTTCTTGAGATAGTTCTCGAACAGCACGTTGTGGATGAAGCCGGTGTAGCCGTCCCAGTTGTCTTCCGGTTGCGGATCAGACAGGGCGACGTGCCACTGGAAGTTGTCGTTCTCGGCCTGCAGCATGTCGAAGTCTTCGACATAGAACATCTCGCGCTTGGAACGGGCACCGTACCAGAAGCTCATCTTGCGCTTGGTCTTCAGACGGCGCAGCTGATCGAAGATGTGGGAACGCATCGGCGCCATACCGGCACCACCACCGATGAACACCATCTCGGCATCGGTGTCCTTGGCGAAGAACTCGCCGAACGGACCGGAGATGGTCACCTTGTCGCCAGCCTTCAGGCTGAAGATGTAGGAGGACATCTGGCCGGGAGGGGCAGTCCAGTTGCTCGGCGGCGGGGTCGCGATCCGCACGTTCAGCATGATGATGCCGAACTCTTCCGGATAGTTGGCCATGGAGTAGGCACGGATGATCGGCTCGTTGACCTTGGACTCCAGCTCGAAGATCTTGAAGCGATCCCAGTCACCGCGATACTCCTCGGGAATATCGAAGTTCTTGTACTGCACGTGGTGAGCCGGCGCTTCGATCTGGATATAACCACCGGCGCGGAACGGCACGCTCTCGCCATCCGGGATCTGCAGCTTGAGCTCCTTGATGAAGGTGGCCTTGTTGTCATTGGAGATGACGGTACAGTCCCACTTCTTCACCCCGAAGATCTCTTCCGGCAGTTCGATGTCCATGTCGGAACGAACGGTGACCTGACAGGCCAGACGCTCGCCGTGACGGGCTTCGCCCTTGCTGATGTGATCCAGCTCGGTCGGCAGGATATCGCCGCCGCCGGATTTCACCCGTACCTTGCACTGACCACAGGAGCCGCCGCCGCCGCAGGCGGAGGAGACGAAGATACCGCTGCCGGCCAGCACACCGAGCAGCTTGCCACCCGCCGGGCTGGTCACAGCCTTGGCCGGGTCGCCGTTGATGCTGATTGTCACGTCACCGGCGGTCACCAGCTTGGACTTGGCGAACAGAATGACTGCCACCAAGGCCAGCAGGATCACGGTGAACATGACCACACCCAGAATAATTTCCATCTATATTTCCTTTCCGATTACAGGGAAATACCAGAGAAGGACATGAAGCCCAGCGCCATCAGACCCGCGGTGATGAAGGTGATGCCGAGGCCGCGCAGGCCTTCTGGAACATCGGAATACTTCATCTTCTCGCGGATCCCCGCCATCGCGACGATGGCAAGCATCCAGCCGGCACCCGAACCCACGCCATAGACCACGGACTCAACGAAGTTGTAGTCACGCTGCACCATGAAGGAGACGCCACCGAAGATGGCGCAGTTCACGGTGATGAGCGGCAGGAAGATACCGAGCGCGTTGTAGAGAGCCGGGAAGTACTTGTCCAGCGCCATCTCCAGGATCTGCACCAGTGCCGCGATCACCCCGATAAAGGTGATGAAGCTCAGGAAGCTCAGATCCAGGCCGGAAACCAGGGCACCGTCCTTGAGGACGTAGTTGTAGATCAGGTTGTTGGCCGGGACGGCCACGGTCTGAACCACGATAACGGCGATCCCCAGGCCCATGGCGGTCTTGACCTTCTTGGACACCGCCAGGAAGGTACACATCCCCAGGAAGAAGGAGAGCGCCAGGTTCTCGATGAAGATCGAGCGAATCAACAGACTGATATAGTGTTCCATACCTTAATCCTTCGCCTCCACCTGCTTGGGATCCTTGGTGCGTACGCCCCAGATGATCAGACCAATGATGAAGAACGCACTCGGCGGCAGCAGCAGCAGGCCGTTGGGCACATACCAGCCGCCATTGTTCACCAGCGGCAGCAGTTCGATGCCAAACCAGGTACCGGAGCCCAGGATCTCGCGCACGGTGGCCACGGTCAGCAGCACGGCGCCATAACCCAGACCGTTGCCGATACCGTCCAGGAAGGAGGGCAGCGGGGCACTCTTCATGGCGTAGGCTTCGGCACGACCCATCACGATACAGTTGGTGATGATGAGGCCGACGAACACCGACAGCTGCTTGGAGATGTCGTAGGCATACGCCTTAAGCACCTGGTCAACCACGATAACCAGCGAGGCAATCACCGCCATCTGGGCGATGATCCGCACGCTGTTCGGGATCTGGTTGCGGATCAGGGAGATGAACAGGTTGGAGAAGGCGGTGACCGCGGTAACGGCCAGCGTCATCACGAACGCCGTCTTCATCTGGCTGGTAACGGCCAGCGCGGAACAGACCCCCAGCACCTGCAGTGCGATGGGGTTGTTGCCGAGCACAGGCGTCAACAGCAACTTTTTCATTTCGCTCTTGTCAGCCATTGTTGATTTCTCCTGCACGAACCTTGGCCAGGAAAGGACCGAAGCCCTTGGGACCCATCCAGAAGTCGAAGGTATGCTGTACGCCGTTACCGGTCAGGGTCGCGCCGGACAGGCCGTCGATCTCATGCTCGGAACCAGCCGGAGCATGACCCTTGATCACCCGCAGTGCCGGCATGCCATCCTGATCGAACAGCTTCTTGCCGACGAACAGCTCGCGCCAGGCCGGATTTTCGATCTCGCCGCCCAGACCCGGGGTTTCACCGTGGTCATAGTAGGTGATGCCCTTGATGGTCTGGCCATCGGCCGCGACCGCCACGAAGGCGTACATGGTGGACCACAGACCCTGGCCGTAGATCGGCAGGATGATGTTGTCGACCTTGCCCTCGGCATCTTTCGCGAAGAACACCGGGATCAGTTTGGAGATTTGACGCAGGCCGGCCTTGTCGTCGGCCGGGGCCAGACGAATGCTCTTGGCCGGGTCTTTTGCCGCCAGCTTGGTATCGAAGTTGTCGGCATCGCCGTCAACGAACTCACCGGTAGTCAAATCGACCAGACGCGCTTCAATCTTGTCACCGTACAGCTGGGCCAGATCGCGCTTGGCCACGCTGCTGATATCGACACCGGCGACGGACAGAATGTTGCTTTGCTTGTCCAGCGCCCGGTTTTCCAGCTGGGCCGGACGCAGTCCCACGGCGGCCACGGAGACCACGATGGAGCAGACCAGGCACAGACCGGTCACTATGGTGAGGGTGCCGACAGTAGAGTCTTTATTAAACGCCACGAGCGATCCTCCGCTTGATGTTCGCCTGCGCCACGAAATGGTCAAACAAGGGGGCAAACAGGTTGGCAAACAGAATGGCCAGCATCATGCCTTCCGGGAAGGCGGGGTTCACCACCCGGATCAGCACCACCATCACCCCGATCAGGGCGCCATACCACCACTTGCCCTTGTTGGTGAAGGCAGCGGAGACCGGATCGGTCGCCATGAAGGCCATACCAAAGGCGAAGCCGCCCAGCACCAGATGCCAGTGCCACGGCATGTTGAACATGGGGTTGGTATCGGAACCGATGACGTTGAACAGCAGGGAGGTCGCTACCATGCCGATCATCACACCGGCGATGATGCGCCAGGAGGCGATCCGCATGTAGACGATCATGGCCGCACCGATGAGGATCATCAGGGTGGAGACTTCACCGATGGAACCGGGCAGGTTGCCAAGGAAGGCATCCATCCAGCTGATGGTCTGGCCGGTGGCACCGTTGATCAGGGCCATCTGGCCGCCTTGGGCCCACTGGCTCAGCGCGGTGGCACCCGAGTAGCCGTCGACGGCAACCCAGACTGCATCACCGGAGATCTGGCCCGGATAGGCGAAGAACAGGAAGGCACGACCTGCCAGCGCCGGGTTCAGGAAGTTCTTGCCGGTACCACCGAACACTTCCTTGGCCAGCACCACACCGAAGGTGATACCCAGGGCAGCTTGCCACAGGGGCAGCTCGGGCGGCACGATCAGCGCGAACAGGATGGAGGTCACGAAGAAACCTTCGTTGATCTCGTGCTTGCGCACCATGGCGAACAGCACTTCCCAGAAACCACCGACCAGGAACACGGTCAGGTAGATGGGCAGGAAGTGGGCAGCACCGATCAGCATCTTGCTGCCGATGCCGGCGACGGCCGGATCCAGCGAAGCACCCAGCAGGGTGGCTATGGTGTATTGCCAGGTGTCGGCACCGGCAGCCGTGCCCAGATGGGCGATGGCGGCGATGGATTGGTTGCCGACGTTGTACATGCCCCAGAACATGGCCGGGAACACGGCCAGCCACACCATGATCATCATGCGCTTCAGATCGATCGCATCACGGACGTGGGCGGCATTGCGGGTCACGGAACCCGGGGTATAAAACAGGGTGTACGCCGCTTCGAACAGGGCATAGTACTTGGCGTACTTGCCACCCGGCTCGAAGTGATGTTCCATATTTTCAAGAAGTTGCTTGAAACTCATCGCTTAACCTTCCAGTTCGATCTTGGTCAGGCACTCACGCAAGACTGGGCCGTACTCGGTCTTGCCGGGGCAGACGAAGGTACAGAGCGCCAGATCTTCCTCATCCAGCTCCAGACAGCCGAGTGCTTGCGCATTGTCGGTGTCGCCGGAGACCAGATCCCGCAGCAGCAGGGTCGGCAGGATGTCGAGCGGCATCACGCGCTCGTAGTTGCCGATAGGCACCATGGAGCGATCACTACCGTTGGTGGTGGTAGTGAAGTTGATGAGTTTGCCCTTCATCAGGTGAGAGAGGGTGGTACGGGTGATGGAGAACTTGCTGGCGCTGGGATTGACCCAACCCAGGAACTCTTTCTCGCGACCTTCACCCAGTACGCTGACCTGATTGTGGTAGCGACCCAGGTAGTCATGTACCCCTTCGGCCTTGGCACCGCTCAGCAGGGAACCGGAGATGATGCGATTCTCGTCCGCACGCAGCTCGTTGTTGGTCAACTGGCTGATGCAGGCGCCCATGCGGGTGCGCAGCAGACGCGGCTTGACCACGTTCGGGCCGGCCAGCGCGATCACCTTGTCGGTAAAGATCTGACCGGTGGTGAACAGCTTGCCGTAGGCGATCACATCCTGATAGTTGATGTGCCACTGCACCTTCTTGGCACCGACCGGGTCCAGGAAGTGGATGTGGGTACCGGGCAGACCGGCAGGGTGCGGGCCGACGAACACCTCTTCCTTGACTTGCGCCAGGGAAGCGTGCGGCAGGCTCGCCTCGCCCTTGCAGACGTAGACGGTGCCATCGGTCAGACGAGTCAGCACGGCCAGACCGTCGAGGAAAGCCTGGGCCTGTTCCTTGATGATCAGCTCCGCACTGGCAGCCAGCGGGTTGGTGTCCATGGCGGTGACGAAGATGGCGCGAGGGGTGGAACCCACGGCCGGCACCTTGCTGAACGGGCGGGTACGCAACGCGGTCCATTGGCCGGACGCGACCAGGATCTCCTGCACCTTGCTGCGCTCGAGCTTGGCCAGCTCGGCAGACGCAAAGTGCTCGAAGGTCACCTGCTCGTCGGACCCATCGATATCGATGACAACGGATTGCAGAATGCGCTTGGCACCCCGGTTGATCTCTGAAACCACACCGGTGGCGGGGGCCGTGAATTTAACGCCGGGATTCTTCTTATCTTCGAAGAGCTCCTGACCTTTAATGACGCGATCACCTACTTTGACAAACATAGTAGGACGCATCCCCACGAACTCTTCGCCGAGTGTAGCAACACGGGTGATGGCCGGGCCATCGTAGATTACTTGCTCCGGAGCACCCAGCACGGGGATGTCCAGTCCTCTTTTAATTGTAATCATACTCACTTGCACTACCGTTAAGGGAAGACAGGTTGGTTAGCGCCGAGAAATACATCACGACGAGTTGTTGAATGAGCCCGTTGATGTTGCGGGATGATGTCGAAGAAATAAACAAATCAGCAACATACAGGGTCATTCAAAAGCGCCTGAGTTTACCACTTATGGCGAGTTGCCTGCCATGCAAAATGGGGAAAATCCCCGCTCTATCACAAAATCATCGAAATTTAATCACGCGGCTTTTTTTCACGAAACCTCAGGCGCGGCTTCGAGTTAGCCATTATTACCCAAAAATGGGTAATGGTTTTTATGTTCAAAAAAGGATTAGAAATCTTGATGTCAGGGCGGGAGGTTGGCGTCCCGTTCCACAGCCAGGGACGCCACCGGAAAACGTTTATGAATTGTTAACTAGTCGCAGATTGAGTAATCAATTCGTCAATAGCCTTAGGAGAGACCGTTTTTGCTGACGCAGCTGGGGGTGGTTGGTGCCTGTTCCCGCTGTTGCCACTCCTGCTCGGTATAGGTATGCAGCGCCAATGCATGAATGGCTCCCGCCAACTCTTCAGCCAGCACTCCGTTGACCTGACGATGACGCCCCAGCAGCCGCTGTCCTTCAAACGCCTGGCTCACCACCACCACCTTGAAGTGGCTCTCGGAGCCCGGTGCCACCCGGTGCATGTAGCTTTCGTTGATCACTTCCAGATGGCTGGGGGACAAGGCGGCGGCCAGCTTGGCCTCGATCTGTTGTTGCATGGTCACGAGCAAAACTCCCAAAATGGATGTCCGGCCATTGTAGCCAGGGTTGGCCGGATGACGAAATCGTCCAGAACGGGAAAATGACACGCTTTTCCCCCGCTGCCGTGGCGGCCGGGACTGGTGAAATTCTCCGCCCCCGCTAGAATAGCGCCACTTTGCGCCCCGTCGGCGCCCGTTACATGAATCAGCTGGACACTTCGCCTATGCAAACCCTTCTCGACACGGCCCATTGTCGCCTGACCCTGTATCGCTATCCACGCCAGCTCCAGGATCCGTTGCAGGCCTGGGACGCCGCAGACGAGTACCTGATCAACACCCTGGCCGAGGAGCCTCTCGAGCGCGACGGCCCGGTCATCATCATGAATGACGGCTTCGGCGCCCTGGCTGCCTACCTGCACGGCCATGCTCCCGTCAGCGTGACCGACTCCCATATCAGCGAACGAGCCACCCTGGCCAATCTGGCCGAGAACGGCCTGGATCCCCATGCCATCCGCCTGCAGGATGCACTGGCCTCCCTGCCCGATACCCCCGCACTGGTAGTGATCAAGGTCTCCAAATATCAGGCGCTGCTGGAGCAACAACTGCTGGCCCTGCGCCAGGTGGCCACCCCCGCCACCCGCGTCATCGCCGCCGGCAAAGCCAAAGACATCCACAGCTCCACTCTGGCGCTGTTTGAAAAATACCTGGGGCCGACCCGCACCTCGCTGGCCTGGAAGAAGGCCCGCCTCATCCACTGCACCCCGGCCGCTACGCCTGCCGAACGGCCCGCGCTGGCCAATCCCTTTCCCACGATCTGGCCGCTGGAGGGCACCGACATGCTCATCCACAACCACGCCAACGTGTTTTCACGCACCAGTCTGGACATCGGTGCCCGCTTCATGCTCGACAACCTGCCGATCCACAGTGCCCGCAAGGTGATCGATCTGGGTTGCGGCAACGGCGTGCTGGGGCTCTCCCTGCTGGCACGGGACGCCGAGGTGGAGGTGACCTTCATCGACGAGTCCCACATGGCGGTCGCCTCGGCCCAGCTCAACGTCGAACACAATCTGCCGGCTGCCCTGCCCCGCGCCCACTTCCTGGTCAACAACTGTCTCGACGGCGTGGCGGTCGGCTCGGTGGACCGGATCCTCTGCAACCCGCCGTTCCACCAGTTGCAGGCGATCACCGACCATATCGCCTGGCAGATGTTCAGCGATGCCCATCGGGTGTTGCCCAAGGGCGGCGAACTCTGGATAGTAGGCAACCGTCACCTGGATTATCACAACAAGCTCAAGCGCCTGTTTGCCAACGCACAAGTCGTTGCGTCGAACAGCAAATTCGTTATTTTGAAAGCCATCAAACGCTAAACAGAAAGCTAAAGGAAACCCATGATGAAAAAGTCACTCTTGCTGCTGGCCGCCCTGATGCTGGGTGGTTGTGCGACTCACTGGCCGGAGACCGCCCTGCTTAACCCGCAGGTGATCCCCTCCAATCAGCAGTACTACTCCGGCAACCGCATCACCCTGGAAGGGGTGGACAAGCGTGAAGCCGCCTACGTTTTCTCCATCAAGAAGAAAGAGAAGGCCGCCGTGCTGGTCAACAGCGAACAGCCGCTCAACAACCTGCTGGCCGAAAAGCTGGCGGAAGGGCTGCGCAGCCAGGGGCTGGAAGTGGGCAACAGCGGTACCACCAACCTGACCCTGGCCATCTCCAGCGCTGCGGTCACGGTGGAAGAGAAGACCTTCACCTATGTCACCAAGTCCCGCGTCAGCCTGCAGGTGATCGCCGATTTCCAGGGCAGCAAGCTGACCAAGCAGTTCAACATGTCCTCCAGCAAGGAAGGCCCGGGTGAGCCGAGCATGGCCGAGCTGGAATCCATCCTGAACCAGCAGCTGGGCAGCCTGCTGCAGCAGATCATGGCGGACAACGCCCTGCGCGGGTATCTCAAGGGTCAGCCGAGCTGAGCGAGGAGCGGATAGATGAAAAAACTCTGGTTACTGGCCATGCTGATCTCCCCGCTGGCATTCGCCGGCCCCAAGGTCAGGATGGAGACCAACCACGGCAATATCGTGGTGGAACTGGCGTCCAAACAGGCGCCGCAGACGGTGAAGAACTTCCTGCGCTACGTGGCGGATGGCAGCTATGACGGCAGCATCTTCCACCGGGTGATCCAGGACTTCGTGGTGCAGGGGGGCGGCTACAACCAGCAGTTCCAGCAACTGCCGACCTTCGATCCCGTGGTCAACGAGTCCAAGGGCGGCCTGCCCAACAAGCGCGGCAGCATCGCCATGGCCCGCACCCAGGCGGTCGACAGTGCCACTCGCCAGTTCTACTTCAACCTGGTTGACAACAACAACCTCAACGCCAATGCCGGCGCCGGTTATACCGTGTTTGGCCAGGTGGTGCAGGGCATGGAGGTGCTGGACAAGCTGGCCCAGGTGCAGACCGGTTACAGCCCGATCCTGCGTGCCAATGACGTGCCCACCAGCCCCATCATCCTCAAGAAAGTGGTGCTGCTGGCAGACAAATAACGCGGAGCAGATCACATTCCGCCACCCCGCGCGCTGGGTCGCCGGCGCCCCTTTCTATACTCTGGCCTTGCCCCGCTGTTCGGGACTAGGCCCACAAGAGGAGAAGGAGGTTCCGGTGACCTGCAATGATTACATCGCCCAGCACGCCATCCCGCTGGCCCAGACGGTTCGTCACTTTCTGGCACGAGAGATCCCCTATCAACAGCTGGAAGATCTGAGCTGGCAGCTGTTGTCCCACTGGCAGGATCTGCCCCAGGTTCCCGCCGACAAGACTCCGGCCTCCGAGCAGGAGGGGGTATTCTGGCACCTGCTGCACAGCCTGCATCAATGGGATGAACAGCAGATCATCGCCGACGTCTGGCTGCGCCTGCAGCTGATGGAGTGCGCCAATTACCTGACCACGGACGGGCCGCTGCCGCGCCACTGCATCGGCCTGCGCCCCTGAATCGCGCAACGCCACCCCCGGCTTGCCTTGGCTATCCCTCTCGAACCTGACAAAATGGCGCAATTTTCCCAGAGGAGTCAGGTATTTGAACACTGTCCGTACACCGAGCTGGCGAGACTCGCTCGCCGTCTACCTTGAGACTCGGGTTCTCATCCTGTTTGCCATGGGATTCTCTTCCGGCCTGCCGCTGCTGCTGGTGTTCGGCACCCTGTCGTTCTGGCTGCGCGAAGCGGATGTCAGCCTGACCGACATCGGCTATATGAGCTGGGTGGCGCTGGCCTACGGCTTCAAGTGGCTGTGGTCACCACTGGTGGATCGGCTGCCGCTCCCGCTGCTCTCTCGCTGGCTGGGCCGGCGCCGCAGCTGGATGCTGTTCTCCCAGCTGCTGATCGCCGCCTCGCTGGTGGGCATGGCCTTCTGCGATCCCAAGACCCAGCTCGCCCAGCTAGCCCTGTTCGCCCTGCTGGTGGCGTTTGCCTCCGCCACCCAGGACATCGTCATCGACGCCTATCGCATCGAGTCGGCCCCCGAGCGGCTGCAGGCGGCCATGGCGGCCTCCTACATGACCGGTTACCGGCTGGCGATGATCATGGCCGGCGCCGGCGCACTGGCGCTGGCCGCCTGGCTCGGCAGCAACAGCGGTTATGACTACAACGGCTGGCGACTCACCTATCTGCTGATGGCGGGATTGATGTCCCTCGGCGTCATCACCACCCTCTGTTGTCATGAACCGGTGATCGACCTTGCCAGCCAGAATGAGCAGCAGGCGGCCCACAAGGCCTTGTTGCTCGCCCGTGGCTGGCCCGCTTCGCTGGCCGGGCTCGGCGCCTGGAGCCACGAAGCCATCTGGTGCCCGTTTGCCGACTTCTTCCGCCGTTACGGCGGCTCGGCCCTGCTGATCCTCGGGCTCATCGCCTGTTATCGCATCTCGGACGTGGTGATGGGGGTGATGTCCAACAGCTTCTACGTGGACATGCAGTTCAGCAAGACCGAGGTAGCCACCATCACCAAGGTGTACGGGGTCATCATGACTCTGGTGGGGGCCGCATTGGGCGGTGTGCTGGTGATGCGCTTTGGCACCCTGCGCATTCTGTTCCTCGGCGCCCTGCTCACCGCCAGCACCAACCTGCTATTCGCCCTGCTCAACGAGGTGGGCCACAACCTGGAGCTGCTGACCCTGATCATCTCGCTGGACAACCTCAGCGCCGGTATTGCCACGGCCGCCTTCGTGACCTATCTGTCGAGCCTGACCAACGTGGCCTTCTCCGCCACCCAGTACGCCCTGTTCAGCTCGGTGATGCTGCTGCTGCCCAAGCTGCTGGCGGGTTTTTCCGGCCGTTTCGTCGAACAGTTCGGCTACAGCAGCTTCTTCATCAGCACCAGCCTGCTCGGTATTCCGGTGCTGATCCTGATCGTGCTGGTTGCCAAACGAGGAAGATCCTTGCTATCTCAATCGGATAAATAGCAAGCGTTTGCGTAAAATTGGGGGTGATTAGATTCACACTTCCGAATAAAGTTCCCCAGTGCTGGTTTCTCCGATGAATTTATTTGGCTAGAATCCCTTCCGCTCCTTGTGGGCAGGCTACGGAAAACCTCAACTAACGCACAAGAGACCAATAAAATGGCCAAATTTACCAAGACTCTGATCGCTGCCGGTCTGCTGGCTGCAGCCGCTACCCCGGCCTTCGCTGCTGACTACAGCGGTGACATCCACAAGAATGACTACAAGTGGATGCAGTTCAACGTTATGCACACCATCGACCAACGTCCTTTCACCACCGGTGCTGAAGATTACAACGACACCTACTTCGAAATGGAATTCGGTGGTCGCTCCGGCCTGTTTGACCTGTACGGTTACGTCGACGTCTTCGATATCTTCGACTCCCGTCACAGCGACAAGCACAAGGGTCAGAACCTGTTCATGAAGTTTGCGCCGCGTATGTCTCTGGATGCGCTGACTGGTAAAGATCTCTCCTTTGGTCCGGTGCAAGAGGTCTACATCGCCTCCCTGAACAACATCGGCGACAACCAGATGGAGAACATGATCGGTCTGGGTGCTGATGTACAAGTGCCTTGGTTCGGCAAAGTGGGCATGAACCTGTATGCTCGTCACGCCACCGAAAACCAGTTCTTCACCGAAGAAGAGGGTGAGTGGAACGGTTACTGGTTCGCCATGAACTGGTTCAAGCCTTTCTACACCTTCAGCAACGGCAGCTTCGTCTCCTACCAGGGCTACCTGGACTACGCCTTCGATCTGGACACCCACAACCGTGCTGACCGTACCAGCGACAACCTGGCTACCTTCCACGGTATCTACTGGCACTCCGATCGCTACGCCGTCGGTTACGGCCTGAAGTACTTCATGGATGCCTACGGCACCAAAGATGGCTCCACTGCCTACGACGGTACCCCGTGGAAGAGCTCTGGCTTCAGCCACTACTTCTCCGTTACCTACAAGTTCTAATAGAACAGGTATCAGGGATACAAAAAACCGGAGCAGCTGCTCCGGTTTTTTTATGGCTTGCTGCCGGCAACAGGGGAGAGCCGCACCCTCCCCCGGCCATCATCAGTCGCGGAAATTCTGGAACTGCATCGGCTGACCCAGCTCGGCGCCGCGCACCAGGGCCATGGTCTCCTGCAGATCGTCACGCTTCTTGCCAGTGACGCGCACTTCGTCACCCTGAATGGCGGCCTGCACCTTGATCTTGGAATCCTTGATCAGCTTCACCAGCTTCTTGGCGATCTCTTTGTCGATCCCCTGCTTGAACTTCACGGTCAGGTGGAAGCGCTTGCCGGAGTGAACGCTGTCACCCACGTCCATGGAGCTGTTCTCGATGTTGCGCTTGAGCAGGGCAGCGCGCAGGATCTCGACCATCTGCTTGAGCTGGAAATCGGCATCGGCCTCCAGCTTGACCTCTTCCTTGTTCAATTCGAAGCTGGCTTCGACACCACGAAAATCGAAACGGGTCGCCAGTTCACGATTGGCGTTGTCGACGGCGTTCAACACCTCGTTCATTTTGACTTCAGAGACAATATCGAATGACGGCATAGTGGGCTCCTCATGTTGCGCTATAAGGGGGCAAATCTACCAGAATTACGGCAAATTTGCTGATTTCGATGGGGCTGCTCTGCTAGAATCCCCTGCGCACAGGAATGGCGAGACCCGTTAGAACCTGTTCAGGATCTGCCGCGAGAGGTCGTCCGCAAGGTAAGGCGCTGCGCAGGAGCCGGCGTGTATATGAATACACCAGCTGCCGGTTTCCTATAAGCAAGTCTCATACAAGCCTTGATCACGACCTCGCAGCAAGATCATGAACTCGTTTCTGGTGTCCGCCAGGCGACATCTTCACTTATCCCCGGCAGGCGGTTGACTGGAATGCAGCCCCTACCTTGATTGAGTCTCTCCATGCCAAGCGGATCACGCGATTACAACCTGACACAAAGTCGACACACCTCCTCCCCCCAATGGACACTGCTGGGCTGCGGCGCCCTGGGCGGCGTCTTCGCCTCCCTGTTGACTCAAAGCGGCCAGGCCACTCGCGTCTTGCTGCGCGAGCGCCACCGCTCCACCCTGCATCCTGGCATCGACTTCACCTCGCTGGAGGGCCACACCCAGCTCATCAACATCGAGCGCGGTTTCATCAGCCAGCCCGGCCAAGTCAAACGGCTGCTGGTGATGACCAAGGCCGGCCAGGTCATCGAGGCGCTGACGCCGCTGGTGGGCCAGCTGGCGACCGACGTGCCCATCGTGCTGCTGCACAACGGCATGGGGATCGCCGAGCAGGTGGTCACCCTGTTCCCGCACAATCCGGTCATCGCCGGCGTCACCAGCCATGGCGCCATGCAGAGCGGCCACTTCGTGTTCCGCCACACCGGCAAGGGCGAAACCTGGCTCGGCCCGGTCAACGAGGCGGCCAGAGCCCACGCCGCCCTGGCGGACGATCTGGCGGCCGCCCTCGGTCAGGCCGGCTGGGATGAACAGATCCAGGCGCGCCAGTGGCAGAAGCTGGCGGTCAACTGCGCCATCAACCCGCTCACCGCGCTCTACAAGCTCAAGAATGGCGAGCTGGCCGGCCCGCGCTTTGCCGATGCCCTGCAGCAGATCTGCGTGGAAGTGGCGGACGTGATGCAGGCCGAAGGCCAGCCCACCGGCAGCGACGAACTGCTGCGCCGGGTCATGACGGTGGTGGAGCTCACCGCCGACAATTACTCTTCCATGTATCAGGACATGGAACTGGGGCGCGAGACCGAGATCGAGGCCATCACCGGCTTCCTGCTGGCCCGGGCTGCCAGCCACGGCATCGCGGTGCCGGTCAATCAGGGTCTCTATCAGGCCATCAAAGAGAAGCAGTGAGCCCGGCGGGCTCGCCAACGCAAGGAGCAAAGGATGAGCGTACTGGTACTGGTGGCCCCCGGGTCGGAAGAGATCGAGACGGTCGCCATCGTCGATACCCTGGTGCGCGGGGACATCGAGGTGGTGCTCGCCTCCTGCTGTCCGGCCGGGCAGCGCCAGATCCGCGCCTCCCGTGGCGTGCAGCTGGTGGCGGATTGCCACCTCGACGAGCTGGCTGACCAGGTGTTCGAGGCCATCGTCGTGCCGGGCGGCCTGCCCGGCAGCGAGGTTATCCGTGATACGCCGCGCGCCATTGCCCTGCTCAAGGCGCAGGCGGCAGCGCAGCGCTGGCGAGCAGCCATCTGCGCCGCTCCCGCCGTGGTGCTGCAGCACCATGCTCTGCTGGGGGATGCCAGTGCCACCTGCCATCCCGGTTTTCAGGCCCACCTGCCTGCGGCACAGCTCAGCACGGCGCGGGTGGTGACCGATCAGGCCCATCGCCTGATCACCAGCCAGGGGCCGGGCACCGCCATCGAGTTCGCCCTCGCGCTGGTGCGGATACTGCGCGGTGACGAAGCCGCCCGTGCAGTGGCCGGCCCCATGGTGTTGCCCCCCTCGCTCATGCCCTGAGTGACTCTTCCTTTCGCAATGACAGAGCGCCCCTTGCCGATTGGCAAGGGGCGCTCTGCGTTGGGCGGGCCGCTTCGCAGCTCGCCTCAGATCCGGCTCAACTGAGCATTTCGGGTCTAAGCTGCTCCATCAGCAGGTGGTTGTCGCTGTAATCCACCGGAATGGCCACCACCGCCGGCCCGCTCACCGCCATGGCGGCGCGCAAGGTGGGTCGCAGATCCTCGGCGCAGGTGACGGCAAACCCGGCTGCCCCAAACGACTCGGCATAGGCCTTGAAGTTGATGGGGCCGAAACTCACCCCGGAGCTGCGGCAGTACTTTTTCTCCTCCTGCATCGCCACCATGTTGTAGCCGTTATCGACCCAGATGATGTGCACTATGTTGGACTTGAGCCGCACCGCGGTCTCCAGCTCCATGCTCGACTGCATGAAGCTGCCGTCGCCAGACACCGAGATGATCTTCTCTCCCGGGCGTACCATGGCGGCCCCGATGGCCCAGGGCAGCGCCACCCCCATGGTCTGCTGGCCGTTGGAGATGAGCACCTGGCGGGCCCGGAAACTGTACAGATAGCGGGCAATCCAGATGTGAAAGCTGCCCATGTCCACGCACAGGGTCATGTCCTGCCCGATGATGTCCTGCAGCTCCTTGACGATACGCAGCGGATGAATGGGGGTGCCCCCCAGCCGGCCGGCATGTTCGGCGAGCTGATGGCGCTGGGCACGGATCTCGCCGAGCAGCGCGGTAATGGCCGGATCCCGCGCCAGCGGCTGGTGCAGCATCCGGGTCAGCCGCGCCAGGTTGGCGCTGATGGAGCCCACCAGCTCCACCGCCGCGCAGTAGCTGCTGTCGATCTCCGCCGGCAGCGCATCGATGTGCAGCAGCTGGCGCTCACCGGTGCCGTTCCACAGCACGGGGTCGTATTCGATGGGGCTGTAGCCGATGCAGACCACCAGATCCGCATCCTGCAGCAGCTTGTCCCCCGGCTGGTTGTTGAACAGCCCCACCCGCCCGGCAAAATCGTCGAAATGGTGGGTATCCACCACCCCGGCCGCCTGATAGGTCCCCGTCACCGGCAACCGGCTCTTGTCGAGGAAGGCGCGCACCGCGAGGGAGTTCTCCGGCCGGCTGGCCAGCAGGCCGAGCAGCACCACCGGTTTGCGAGCCTGCGCCAGCAAGCTCAGCGCCCGATCGATGCCGCGCTCGTCGGCCGCCCCCGGCTCGGGGATGGCGCT
The DNA here is from genome assembly GCF_049860615.1 of Aeromonas sp. FL131. Classification (NCBI taxonomy): domain Bacteria; kingdom Pseudomonadati; phylum Pseudomonadota; class Gammaproteobacteria; order Aeromonadales; family Aeromonadaceae; genus Aeromonas; species Aeromonas sp. FL131. The sequence continues at coordinate 506,420 of NZ_CP187595.1, read as the reverse complement.
AGGCACCAGAATGGCACCATTGGCCGGCTCGTTGATGATGTCCATCGGCAGGCTGACGAAGGCCGCCCCGGGCCGCCCCAGCTCGGCGCTGCGAAAGGCGTTGGCCATCACCTCGGAGAGGGCGGAGCCTGTGCCCACCTGGGCACTGAACTTGGTGACCGGCCGGCACAGGCTGACGGTATCCAGGCTCTGGTGGGTCAGCTTGAGGCCGTCGGCCCGCCGCACGGCACCGCCCAGCGCCACCATGGCATCCCCTTCCGAGGTGGCGGTGGCAAGACCGGTGATGAGATTGGCACAACCCGGCCCCGAGGTTACCAGCGCCACCCCGGCCTTGCCGGTCAGCCGGCCGACGGCGGCGGCCATGAAGGCGGCATTCGCCTCGTGGCGCACCACTATGGTCTCGATGGGGGAGTCCTCCAGCGCATCGAATACCCTGTCGATCTTGGCCCCGGGAATGCCGAATACCTGTTTGACCCCTTGCGCCTCCAGATGGCGCACCACCAGTTCGGCCCCACAGGCCCAGTGTTGATTTTCCATGATGTCACTCCTTGTTAAGCGAAGGGCTCAGCCTTCTGCGGCGCGGATGGCGCGGTCCAGATCGGCGGGATTGAGGTCGGCCTGCTGAAAGGCCGGATTGCGGGGCAGCTCGATGTTGAGGTGTTGCACCACCGACAGCTGCAGCTGGCCGTGGCCCATGGCGTAGTCGAGGATGTGGCCACCGCCCCGACGATCCTCGGTGATGAAGTGCTCGTGATAGCCGGCCACGTTGATCCCCTGCACGAAGGGCGGGCAACGAAAGCCCACCAGGGTGCCGCGGCGCTGGCTGAACGAGAACAGCGGCTGAGCCTCGATGGCCTCCAGCATGGGCTTGTAGGGGGGGCTCTGACAGGGGACGGTGCGCACCTGCGCCTGCTCGAACAGGCCGTCGAGCCGAAAGGCGACGAAGACGTTGTCGGTGCCCACCAACCGATCCACCCACTGGTGGATCTCCTCGCGGCTCAGGGGGTGATCGAAGCGGCGCTGCAGGCAGGGGCGAAAGTGGGTCATCACCGCAAACGGGGTCTTCTGCTCGGCCCTGGCCGGACGGGCCGAGCCGTCAGCCTTGAGCTGGTGGATCTGGCGCTCGAAGGCAATCAGCTCGCCGTCGAGCCGGTTGAAGGTCCCGAGGCCAAAGTCACCGTGGCGCAGCAGGTCGGCCATGGTGGTCTCCCCCTCGTAAACCCCTGCCAGCAGGGCGCTCATCAGGGAACTCTGGTAGACCTCGCCGCCCCCCTGGCGAGCCTGCCAGCGAGCAAACTGCTGGCTGATCTCGATGGCGCAGTCACATGATGAATTGGTTTCCATTTGGATTTCACCTCCAATCCTGTTAGGTTGGCAAATCAGGATTCAATAGTGACCAAGATCACAGTTTGATACCAATATCCAAACCCATCAGCTTCGAGACGTACCAGATATGGAATTCCGTTACCTGCGCTACCTGGTGGCCGTGGCAGACAAACAGAGCTTTACCCGCGCCGCCGAGGCGCTGGGCATGGCCCAGCCGCCGCTCAGCCAGCAGATCCGCAAATTCGAACAGGAGGTGGGCACGCCGCTGTTTCACCGGCTGACCCGCAGTGTGGAGCTGACCGAGGCGGGGCTGAGCCTCTATCAGGATGCCAAGGGGATACTGGCGCAGACCGAGCAGGCCATGCAGAAGGCCAGGCGCATCGCTCGCGGCCAGCTGGGTTCACTGCGCCTAGGTTTTGCCGGCTCCACCGTGCTGCACCCGAGCGTGTTGCCACTCATCCACGACTTTCGCCAGGCCTGGCCGGAGGTCAGCCTGCACCCCATTGAGAACAGCATGCCCAACCTGGTGCGCGATCTGGTGAGCGAGGAGCTGGATGCCGCCATTCTGCGCCTGCCCTGCAGCAGCAGTTCGGCGCTGACCCACCACCTCATCGACGAGGAGGAGATGCTGATCGCCCTCCCCCCACACCATCCGCTGGCCGGTAGTGGTGCCATTCCCATCGAGGCACTGGCGCAGGATCCCTTCATCCTGTTCCCCCGCGAGCTCGGGCCCGGGCTGCACGACGCCATCACCCAACGCTGCCAGCGGGCTGGCTTCAGCCCCCGCCTCGGCAGCCAGAGCCCGCAGGTGATCTCTACCGTCGGCATGGTGCAGGCCGGTTTCGGGGTCGCCATCATCCCGCGCTCGGTCAGCGAGCTGCACCCCCACGGCGTCAGCTATCACCCCATCGCTACCGAGCCGCTCACCACCCGCATCAGCCTCGCCACCCGCCGCCATCCCCGCCAGAAAAGCCTGCTGCATCTGATTGGGCTGATCCCTGGCCATCATTGAAAGACAAACAAAAACCCCCATCGGCATAAGCTGATGGGGGCATTAGGGCTGTATTGCACTGCGTAAAAATATTGGCCCACTGAGTAATTCAACTCACCTTTATCGCCGGTTGAGATGAAACGAGTGGCTATTCAGACACAGGTTTCAGATCGGTGACGGGTTGGGTAGCACGGTAGGCATCCATGATGGGAGCCCAGGCCATTCCGTTAGGAACTGGGTATTGCTTGAATAGCTCACCATATTTTTTGTCAAAATCATCCATACCATATTGGCGCACTATCGATACTTTCTGATCATACCAATCATCGGTTACCTCTTCGGCGATACCACGGGCCAGTAGAATATCTGGCGTAACATTTAGCCTATCTCCCTTAAGTAACACCTCAAAATAGCCGCCTGGCGCTAGGCCAAAATAGAGCCAGCTACGGCGGTCATAACGACCCTCAACAGGGTAGACTTGGCACATCTGCTGCTCCAGATTGGCAGGCAAGTCCACCTTTATGCGGTAGCGCTTGCGATCATGGAAGGAAACCATCTCAATCACAGCTTTATCGGGGGATGGGAATACCGTCGGTAGGCAGGCCTCCACCGCCTGCCCAATAGTAACGTTTCGCCTTGATTCGATCGGCAAGTAGACCTCCAGCTCCGCCACCTGCCAAACGGTCGGCATAAACTTGCTTCCCTCCAAGATAGAACTCGGTCTTGGTGTTCTTAGTAAGATCTATATTACTGCCTGTACCATAATCCCAATCAAATGTAGGCAAAGGTTGTGGCGCCGCGCAGGCAACTAATGACAGGCGGAACCACAACAATGCGACGATATATTTCATCTCTGTGTTGGTACATCCTGCTCTAGATGGGAGAGATCCATGGTCTCAACAGCCTTCATATTATCAATGTGTCGGCAGCGCATATCTTGGCGCAGAGTTTCAATCTCCTCTGGCGTGAGCTGCCGCGGGAGGATATCTGGTGATGTTGGTTTGGTACCCTTAGCCGACACTGTCAAGCTCCATGGTATTACCTTACTGGGTCGGTATCCGTCTTGGGTTGCGCTGCTCGATAGGCATCCATGATGGGAGCCCAGGCCATGCCACTTGGAACGGGGCGCTGTTGATAGAGATGACGATAGTTGGCATCAAAGTCAGCCCAAGAGTTTTCAAACTGGCTGGAGAGAGGGAAACGTTGATCATAGGGATCATCCGTTACCTCTTTTGCGATCCCTCGGGCTAGCAAGATATCGGGGGTAACTCGAGGGTCTCTCAAAAACGCCTCGACATAGCCCCCGGTTGCCATGCCCAACCCAATATTATCGCGGAGCTCTTCGCGCCACTCCTTGCCTACTTTTACCCGGTAACGCTGCGCTATCATCCTTTCCAGCTGCGCGGCGGGTAAGTCAAGGCTGATGCGATAGCGTTTCTTGTCGTGATACGACACCCATTCCACCTCAACCCGATCGGGAGCTGGGTGAATATCACGGCGGCCCTTGCCTATGCTCCAGCGATAATCTTTCCCTTTGAGAGATTGGTCGCTAACTGACCTGATAGCCCCATTGATTGAGGCATCCACCAACTCGCCCTGACGATAAAAATGCACCTCTGTCACCCAGATCTGATCAGCATTGGTGCCCACCATATGCCCCCAATCCAAGTCGTGGGGGGCTGAGGGGGCTGCCTGGCAGGCTGCGACTAACGGCAACAGCAGTAATAAGAGAACCCAGCGCATGGAGGTAATCATTGGACCGGGTCAGTATCTGTTTTGGGCTGTGCGGCACGGTAAGCGTCCATGATCGGGGCCCAGGCCATACCACTGGGAACTGGATACTGTTGATAGGCTTGGTTGTACTTTGCATCAAAGTCTGCCCAACGATTCTCATATTGGCTGGAGATGGGGAAACGTTTCTCATCTCGATCATCCGTTACCTCTTTTGCTATCCCTCTGGCCAGCAGGATATCGGGGGTAACACGAGGGTCTCTCAAAAACGCCTCGACATAGCCGCCGGTTGCCATGCCCAACCCAATATTATCGCGGCGCTCTTCGCGCCACTCCTTGCCTACTTTGACCCGGTAACGCTGCGCTATCATCCTTTCCAGCTGCGCGGCGGGTAAGTCAAGGCTGATGCGATAGCGTTTCTTGTCGTGATACGACACCCATTCCACCTCAACCCGATCGGGAGCAGGGTGAATATCACGGCGGCCCTTGCCTATGCTCCAGCGATAATCTTTCCCTTTGAGAGATTGGTCACTAACTGACCTGATAGCCCCATTGGTTGAGGCATCCACCAACTCGCCCTGACGATAAAAGTGCACCTCTGTCACCCAGATCTGATCAGCATTGGTGCCCACCATATGCCCCCAATCCAGGTCGTGGGGTGCTGAGGGGGCGGCCTGGCAGGCGGTGACGATTGACATCCTCCCCCACCTTAGCGCTTCGCGTCACAGGAGGGGGATTCCCATTACTGGGTGATAGCTGCTCGCGCAGTACCGGGTTCCTGCTTCATCGGGCGGCCTGATTGCACCACGCCTCCACAGGCTAAAACGGCGTGTCCCGCCGCTAAAATATTGCGAGCGCCGTTCACATCGGCGTTCGCCTCATAACCACACGCAGCGCATTTAAACTGGCTTTGCGTCTGGCGGTTATCCTTCGCAGTATGCCCACAACAGGCGCACTGCTGGCTGGTGTAGGCCGGGTTTATCGCCAACACCTGACCGCCTCGCCATGCCTGCTTATATTCGAGCTGGCGGCGCAGCTCAAACCAGCCCTGATCTAATATCGAACGATTCAGCCCTGATTTTGCCCGGACGTTGCGCCCCGGCTGGCTGGTCGTGCCCGCTGCTGATTTTGACATGCTGGCAACCTTCAAATCCTCAATGACGATCATCGCGTGGTTTTTGCTGATAGTCGTTGTGACCTTGTGAAGGTAATCGCGGCGGGTATTAGCGATATGTGAATGCAGCCGCTGGATCTTGGCTTTTTGTTTCTTCCAGTTGCTGCTGAACTTTACCTTTTTGCTCAACTGGCGTTGGAGCCTTGCCAGCTTGGTCTGATTGGTTTTGAAGCTGTTGACGGGCTCAAACACCGTGCCATCTGACAGGGTTGCGAGCTTGGCGATCCCCGCATCCAGCCCGACCATTGAGCCGGAGGGGTGAATTGGCTCAAGCGTCTCCTGCTCGACCTGAAAGGAGATATACCAGTGCCCGGCTGCTTGGCTGACGGTCGCGTTTTTAATTTTCCCTTCAACTGGCTGGGACTGACGGAACTTGACCCACGCCAGCCCGGCAGGCAGCTTCACGCGACCCTTTTCAAGGCGGCAATACTTGTCGAAGTTGACGAACCGGATAGCGTCGCAGTTGTCGCTTTTTTTCTTGAATACGGGTGCCTTGGCGGCGAGTTTCTTATCAAAGCAGCGCATCCACGCGCCATGCAAATCCTTGAGCTTCTGCTGGAGGTTGTCGGTATATGCCTCGGCCAGAAAGGCCATTTCTGGGTCTTTCTTCCAACTGGTGAGCATCCTGTTCAGCTCAAAGGCAGAAGGCAGTTTTTCGCCAGCATCCAGAATGCGTTTGGTTTCTGCCAGCCCGTGATTCCAGACATAACGAGCACAACCGCCCAACTGGCGCAGGCGTTGCGCTTGTTGTTCGGTCGGTTCGAGTCGGAATTTGTAGGCTTTCAGAATTTGCATTTAGCGCTCAGTGTGTAGCATTATTGCCATATCTATTAAGCCCGATTGAGTGACAGAATGCAATTCACTAAAATTAATAAATCACGCCATGCGGCCTACGTTTTGCACGTACACTTGGTGTTTATCACCAAGTATCGAAAGCCGATACTGGGGGATCTGCATCACGCTTCCTTCGGTCAGTGTGCGGCAGAGGTTTGCAGAGATTTTGGTGCGGAACTGAAAGAGTGTGACGGAGAGGCTGATCATGTTCACATGCTGATAGAGTACGCGCCAACGGTACAGCTATCGGTACTGGTGAACTCGTTAAAGGCGGTCACATCAAGGCGACTGCGTAATGAATTTCTGGACTTGAGAGGTGCTTACAGCAAACCCGTACTCTGGTCACGCTCTTACTTTGCGGGCTCTTGCGGCGGAGCACCGTTGGAGGTGATCAAGCAATACATTCAAAACCAGCGGGGCTGACGCCCCGGCGAAATTCCCCTCCCACCTACGTCGGAGGGAGTCCCCTTTCGTATTTAAGATGGTAACAGTAGCAGCAACAGGATCCTGCGCATTAATAACCTCCTTTTTGATTGTCTGTGACTTGGCGCACCTCTTGGTCGCCAACCCGATTGGGTTTATTGACCATCCCGGTATCTGCGCTGTAGTGCAAATAACCGAGCCGCAGAGCTTGATACTCCTGTGGCGAGAGGGTGCGAGTCAAATCAATCACCTCTCCGCGCCGTTTGGCAGCATCGACCCAACGTGCATCAAGCGCAGCCAGGTTCAAGGTGGGGTATGAAAGGGCGCTATCCATCCTCAGGCTATTATCTGTCGGATCCCATATGTCGAACGGTACACCGGCATCCCGTGCTGCTTCCACCATCATATGGAGCGGAATGCGTGAATACTCCCCCTCCACCACCCGGCGCAGCACCACATCTACCTTCACTTCCTGCTCTGACGCATCTTTGCTCACGGTTCCTAGTCGTTGGGGGCGCACATTGAGGTAGCCCGATACCGTTGTGTTGTTATAGGAGGAGATCAGCTCAACGCCCTTCGCCCACCCCTGCGCTGCGCGCATTTTGGCATAGGCGGTTGCCTGGCTATATGCATGTGAGTCTTTTGCCGTGCTGTAGCGCGATTCGGTTGACTTGAAGGTGGCGATCACCTTGGTTTCATTGATGACGGGGGACGCGTAGTTGGGATCACGTAGACTCCAACGACTGTAATAACCACCGCCAATATCGGAGTGAGCACCGGGGATGATCACTTCGGTAAAGGAGGCGGGCAGGTCGCTGGCCATATTCTTAATCCGGGTCAGGTCAAAGTGATAGCGCCACTCATCGGCCGCGATAATATGCACCACCCGCTCGGCGCAGTCAGGGGCCAGCGTCACACTGCGTTTGCCCCACAGATAGGAGCTGACCACAGTATCAAACAGCCCGACAAACTGGATTCGCACATCGTCGCGGCTGCTCCAGTCAAAGCCCGCTTTCAGGGGGATATCGGGGGCAGTGGTCATCGCCTCCACCAAGGGGTGGTCCCCCTTCTGGTCGATGCGGTTGACAAACTGGCGGGCGGCTGAGGCCCCCCGGCTAAAACCAAACACATCGAACTCGACCTTGTGGATGCACTCGATACTGGACTGAATTTCACTCAGTTGTTCTTTTATCTTCGCCACGATCTGGGTGCGGCACGCCTGCTCAACCCGCGAGGTGCTGGAGGTCTCGCCCTTGTCGGCCCCCGCCCCAGCCTTGGTGTCATCCTGCCCTTTGGCTGTGCCAATACCTTCGACATATACAGGGATGCTCAACAATGGTGCTTTGTCACTGAGCAAATATAAGTCACTGGCCTTACCAATATTGGTGACGTCGTTTTTCTCGCTGTTATTGAGGCCACCCGGTAGTGTTCCCTCAAAGCATTGCTCCAGTAACGCCGCCTGCTCTTGCAGGCTGCACTTGGCCAGTGCCGCCTCCAGTGCATTTTTCCCCTTTTCATGATTGAAGGTGTTGTTGGAGGTGCCATCAAAAAACACCCCGATGCGCAGGGTGGTGAGCTGATATCCCTTCACCTCAATCACGTAGGAGTGCTTGGTGATAAAGCGCTGCGGCTGGGCCTGCCCGGCTTTATGTCCTTCCTGCGACGACTGGGCCTGCCCGGCTTTGTGTCCTTCCGGTAGCGGCTGTTCTGGGTCAGTGAGGCAGAGGTCGCCGGTGGTCACTTTGACATGCTCGCGCTTCACGCCACAGTGCCCCCAAAACTTCTCTGTGTAGGCGGGAACCTGACTGGCCTCGCCCTTTTTGAGGGCTTCACGGGATTGGGCTGCTTTAAGCCAGGGTTGGGTCTCCAGCTTGACGGTCACCGGCCCCACCGCAAAGCCTTGTACCAGGGTTGGACCATCTTTCAGGGTCACGGTTTTGCTGGTGCCACTGGCATCGGTCAAGGTGGCTTTTTGCCCCTTGAACGAGCGATTCTGTTCATCTCGAACGTCTATCTCAATCCAGCAGTTGTTCTTCTCACAGGGGATGCAGTAGGGAGAAATCGCCATTAGCTGGCTCCTATCAATTCAGGGTGTTTGTTCAGCCAGTTATTCACCTGAGCCATTTCGTCGTCGGTCAGCATCAACGGCGCTCTGATGGCATCCAGCGCCATGCTTGCCTGTAGCGTGAGAGCGCCAGCTACCACGCCATCCAGGACGTCGCCTGTCAGCCCAGCTTGATTGGCCTGCTTGAGGACGGTGGTAATGGCGGCTTCCGGATTGGGATGACGCGCCATCATCTCCTCCATCCGTTGCCAGAAGTGGCGAGAGAGGATGTAGGCGTGACGGTTTTCGTCATAGAGCGGCGTCAGGTGGTGAGGCTGAATGCGAAACCAGGGGGCTTGGCGGGGAGTAAATTCGGTATCCGGCGTGCGCTGCCAGACACTGTCGTTGGCCCACAGGCTTGAGCAGGGCCCCAGGACATCATCGAGTTCCTGCTGGCTCATGGTGGCCAGCATCTTGGGAAAGACCCGATTATCGGCATAGCGCAGCCACATCACTTCCCCTTCGAAGGCTACCTCTATCAGGTTTTGCCAGTGCTGCTGGACAACGTCGACAGAGGCATCGCTCGCGACATATACGCCGCCCAGTTGCGGGTGAGCAGCCATAAACTCGGGAGCAGGGTCGGGCAGTAGCCAGGGGCCTTGTTCGGCTTGGTCCGCAAACGCCGTACTGGCAAACAAGGGAATAGCGCTCGCGCCACCATGGTTGCAGTAGTCCGCCACGGCGGTGGTATCGAGCGCAGCATCGACGATGGCAAACAGTGGGCCGGGATGTTGGCTGCACCACTCTTGAAAGGTCATGCCTTACCTCCCTGGGCGAAGGGGCAGGGCTTCACCAGCGGGGCCATAGACTCCACGCTCTTGTGAATGGCCGGAGCTGGTAATGTTGCTGGTGGTGGTGTTGGCACCTCGACATTGCCTGGCTGGATGGGGGCCTTACCACCCCAACCAGAGCCAGAACCCGGGCTGCCGCCGGAGTTCATCTTGATGGAGCCGCCACTGAGGGTAACACCACCAGCGTCGAGCTTCACAAAGCTGCCGCCCACTTTGAGGGTCAGCTCAGCACCGGCCTCCATCACGATCTTCATGCCCGCCTTGTGGTGCAACTCACTCCCCGCCTCCACCAGCAGGGACTGCCCCAGCTTCTGGTGCAGGCTGGCATCCACCGTCAGCGAGTAGTCCGCCTTGATGTGGTCGCGCTTCTCACCCTCCACCGTCAGGTGGTCATTGGCCTTGACACGGGTCACCCGCTCGTTGTCGATATCCCGATGCTCGTCATGCTTGATATGCCACGCCGCATCGTTCTCGATAAGCAGGTTCAGGTCTTTCTGACCGTGGATGTAAATCTCTTCCTTGCCAGCCTGGTCTTCAAAGCGCAGCTCGTTGAAACCTTCACCCTGGTGGGTCTCGGTGCGCAGCACGGTGCGGGTCTTGTTGGCAGGTAGCTCATACGGCGGCCGGTTGGTGGCGTGGTAGGTGCGACCGGTCACGATGGGCTGGTCGGGGTCCCCCTCCAGAAAGCTCACGATGACCTCGTGGCCGATGCGCGGGATGGCCATCATGCCGTACTGACCGCCGGCCCAGCCTTGGGAGACCCGCACCCAGCAGGAGCTCTGGTCGTTGGAGCTGCCGTAGCGGTCCCACGGAAACTGCAGCTTCACTCGGCCGTGCTCGTCGCAGTAAATCTCCTCCCCGTCGGGGCCCACCACCATGGCGATTTGCGGGCCATCCACCATGGGCTTGTGAGGGGCCTCCGGGCTGCCGATGCGCGCTCGCCAGGTGGTGCTGGCTTTCACCACCCCAAATTCGTTGTGATAAACGGTGGGGCCGCTGCCCCCCTCCTCTTCCAGCGCCTGTGGCTGCAAGCCGGTGTGCTGGATGCGCACAATTTGCCAGTCAGTGTTGAGGCTGCCGTTGGGGTGTTCGGTCAGTGAGAAGGTTTGCCCCGGCAGCAAAGCCGCGCAGTTGGACTTAGCCTGGCCCGCCACCGCGTCATTGCGCAGCGCATCGAGCCGGTGCTGGGCGAAGGCCTTGCCGCTCGGGTCCGCTTTGTAGCGGCCCGGAAAATCGAAGTGCTGGTAGGTATCCCGTTGATGCGCAAGCTCCGCCCCCACCTTCTTGTGGGAGAGGCCATAAGCCGGGGTCTTGAAGCTGTAGTCTTTGAGCTCCACATCCGACGGGCGCACCGCCTCCCGGTAGTGGAACTGCCGTACATAGGGGCCTTGCTCCAGCGAGCGGTTACCGAGGTTGAAGAAGAGCTCGGGGCCTTGAGTCAATGCCGCCGCGTCGTCGGCAAACACGATACGGTGTTTGCCCGCTTCAAACTCGTGGAAGTAGAACATCCCCTCTTCGGCGGCGAGCCGGTTCACGAAATCGAGGTCGGTTTCCCGGTACTGAACGCAGTATTCCCGCTTGGCATGCTCGTTTTTCAGGGCAAAGGCGTAGTCGGTGATGCCGTGTTCTTGCAAGAGGATGGAGAGGATTTCATCGGGCTTCTGCGCCTGGAAGATGCGGGAGTTGTAGCGAAGCGACAGCCGCCACAGCGCCGGCTGCACCATGAGCTGATAGCGGGTGCGGCGAAAACCGCTGTCCCCTTGCGCGAAGTCACTGACCACCCCGCAGACCCGGCGCTGCAGCTCGCCGTTGTACCACACCAAGAGCTCACACGGCTGGTCCAGCACGGCGCCAAAGTCGATGTCGGGCTGGCCACTTGCCAGCTCAAGGCGCAGGTTGAATGGCCGGTTGAGCGCTTCCTCCAGCGCAAACTCGGCCACCACGAAGGTGCTCTCGGGCAGGGCCCCCACCTTGACGGTAAATTGTAATCCTGTGCTGTCTGCCATCGCTGAGCGCCTCTGAGATGTCGTGTAGCCCCATCAGGCGGGGCACTGCAAGCCGGGTGGGAGATCCGCCATCGCCCCGGTTTTTCTGACACCATGGCTACCGCACGCCCTTGACGGCGTGCGGCAAGACGTAAACCCGGATTTTTTCTTGTACCCGCTCACACCAGGCAAACGGACATAAGAAAAATGAGGGGGAAACTAGCTGACTCGGTTGAAAGCAACGGGCTAAGCGTTAAGAAAACAAGGGGCACCGCAAGCAGTGCCCCTGATGGGCAAGTTACGCCTCGATCGGCGCACGCCAGTCGTCCGCACCGGAAGTGCCGGCAACTGTGTGTTCCCAATCGATTTTGCGGTAGGCCAGAGAGACCTGGATCAGCTGGGTGAAGTCAGACTTCGCCGGGTCCTGGCAGTGGGGCATCTGGCAGTCGATGTCAACGATAGTGGCATCAGTCAGCACGGTGGAGAAGAAGTGCTCCTGCTTGCCCTCGACAGAGGTGCGGTACCACTTCAGGGTCACTTTCGGCAGCATTTCGCCGGAGGCCAGAGAGTTGTACATCAGCGGCACAGCTTTGTTCAGCGCAACGGTGAACTTGAACGGCTTGTGGACACGCTGACCAGCAGGCTGACCAGATTGCGGGTCAGTCGGCACAGTCACAACGTGCTGGAACTCTTGTACCAGCATCTCGTCTTCGTGGCCCTGCACGAAGATGTTGCCGACGGAATCGGAAGTGAAGGCACCGGCGGTGATATTGCCCTGGGTTTTACCTTCGATGCTGATATAACATGGAGTTGGCATGTGTATGCTCCTGATTGGTTGAACGGTAATGACACTCGACCGAACCAGTTAGCAGCGACCATGCCACTCTTTTTTATAGTTATTTTTCAAAGATTTAATAAACAGGCAAGCCGTCCTGCCGGATACATGGCGCAAAAAGTTGCAACCAGCAGACTATTGCACCATTAGTTCTTGCACTCACAGTGGAACATCTTGCTACCTACGCAACAAGTTGCTTGTAACAAACATAATCACTGCTTTTCATCCACATTGGCAACCAACGCCATCTCCACGTTCAACCTGACCATCCCCTGCTTCAATGCCCATGAAATGGCCTGGCTCTTGGTGCTGGCACCCAGCTTGCTGACCACATTGTTCAGATGAAACGTCACGGTACGGGGAGTGATCCCCAGGATCTGGGCAATATCGCTCACCTGCTTGCCTTCCGCCGCCCAGCGACACACCTCCAGCTCCCGCAAACTCAGCGCATCGTGCGGTGACAGGCCCGCCAGACAGACCCGGGCCACCGCCTCGAAAATATGCATGGAGAGCCAGCTGATAAAGGGCACTGCAGAGAGCCATTGCTGTTGGGTGCGAGGCGTACTGGTGATAAAAGAGAGCAGGCCGACATGACCGTTGGCTCCATGCCAGGGCAGGGTGATGCCGTCGCAAATGCCGTACTCGCTGGCCAACTGCATCACCTCTCGGCCCTGCTCATCACAACGCGCCTCATCGTTCACCACATCGGCCCACAGAATAGGAGTGCTCCTGGTCATGGCGCATTTGACGATGGGATCGATGGCAAAGAAGCCGCTGCTGGTGTAGGTATCCACCCAGGCCTGCGGACAGCCGTTGAAGATGATGACGTCCGGGCGCTGGATAGTACTGGGAAAGATCAGGGCCAGGCGAAAATAGTCGAATCCCATACGACCGCTCAGCTCGCGCAGCAGGGTCACTATGGTGCGATCGTCAGCGGCCGTCTCGAACTGGCCGATGAGATCCAGCGCGTGCAGGGTATTCATCTCTGAGGTATGAGGATTGTGCACAAGGTAGGCTAGCCAAACATGGAAACATGCTGAATGTTAACAAGCGTCAACAGATGACACACTCCGGCATATAGGAAAATCAGAACTCTCCCACACTTTATGCTATCGAATCGTAATTTTTGTAATGAAATGCTACAGAAAACCTCAAGCGTTCCACCAGCAACCAGTCGTGACCCCTACGGATGTTAAGCATTGCAACATTTGCCATGGCTCTCTCCCTCACCGGTGGTCAACAACCCTCAGCTCCTTCCTGCATCACGCAACAGAAGGTGCTCAAGCTGTGGCTGAGGAGCCAGCGAGACGAGATCCCCACCGACCAGTGCGAAGATCGGGGCCGACGGAGATGATCGATACGCTTGGTTGTCCGGTGATGGTCTGACAGTGAACACTGAGCAAAATAGGCGGGAAGACAGCAAGCCTTAGCCAAGTGTCGGAATATACGTGGATAAAGATGGCTTGCCCGATCACAGGCAGAATAAAAGAAGGAATTTAAACGCAAAAAGGCCATCCTTTCGGATGGCCTTTTTGGCTGAATAAATGGCGGAGGAGGTGGGATTTGAACCCACGGATGGTCGCCCATCGCCGGTTTTCAAGACCGGTGCATTCAGCCGCTCTGCCACCCCTCCGCGACAGTGCGGCGAATATTACCCATGGCGATCGCCCTTGTAAATCCCCTCGCCGCTCGTTTGCCGATTTATTGGGCTAAATGACGCACAAAGCCGCCAATTTGAGCATAACCAGCGCTTTTTCAACCAGATAACTTGACTTGAAAACAGACTCACCCACTATAGTCAGCATCACGAAATCCCCAGCAAGATGGACTTATGAAAATCAAACATGCCCTGCTTTGCGCCCTGACGGGTGCCACCCTGCTTGCGGCGCCGGTTCAGGCAAGCGAACTGACCAAGAGCGACGTGGAACAGATAGTGCGCGACTATCTGGTCAAGAACCCGGAAATCCTGGTCGAGATGTCCAACGCCCTGCGCGCCAAGCAGGAGAGCCAGCAGGCTGAGAGCGACAAGACCTTGATCAAGGCACACGCCAAGCAGCTTTATAGCAACCAGGATCCGGAGAGCGGCAATCCCAAGGGCAGCCTGACCGTGGTCGAATTCTTCGACTACAACTGCGGCTACTGCAAACGCGCCCACCCGCTGATCAAGCAGCTGCTGGCGGAAGACAAGGACATTCGCTACATCTACAAGCAGTTCCCGATCCTGAGCGAGACCTCCTACTTCGCCGCCCGTGCCGCCCTGGCGGTACAGCTGGGTCAGCCCGACAAGTACCAGGCCTTCCACGAGAGGCTGTACGCCCATCAGGGCCCGCTGGCCGACGAGGCACAGGTGAAGCAGCTGGCGGAAGCAGCCGGCGTCAACTGGAGCAAGGTTGAAGCCAAGATCAAGGATGGCAGCATCGATCAGAATCTCGGCACCAACCGGGCGCTGGCCGAAGCCATGAGCATCTCGGGCACACCGGCCTTCATCATCGGCGATCAGATCCTGCGCGGCGCACCGCGTGATCTGGCCAGCCTGAAAGGCTTCATCAAGGATGTACGCGCCGGCAAGAGCATTCAGTAATCCCGCTTCGGCACATAAAAAACGCCCCGGCATGCCGGGGCGTTTTGCTATTCATGCTGCAAACCATCAGGCCTGATGGGCAGTCGCGAGAAGCGGTCAGCAAGGCGAAGAGCTGCGCAGGGACCCGAGTTCATATGAATAAATGAGGTTCCCGAGCAGCGCATGACCCTTGATCACGGCTTCGCAGCAGGGCCATAACCGTTCGGGTTCTGGCTTTGCCAGCGCCAGGTATCCACCATCATCCGCTCCAGACCGCGCTCGGCCTGCCAGCCCAGCTCGGCACGGGCCTTGTGCGGCTCGGCCCAGCACTCGGCGATATCGCCGGGGCGACGGGGCTTGATCTGATAGGGAATGGTGCGACCGCTGGCCGCTTCAAATGCCTTGATCATCTCCAGCACCGAGTAACCCTGACCGGTACCCAGGTTGTAGGTAAAGACCCCGGTATCCGACGCGATGCGTGCCAGCGCTTTGAGGTGACCAATGGCGAGATCCACCACGTGGATGTAATCGCGTACCCCGGTACCATCCGGCGTCGGGTAGTCGTTGCCAAACACCCCCAGCTCCTTGAGCTTGCCCACACCGACCTGACTGATATAGGGCAGCAGGTTGTTGGGAATGCCGTTGGGATCTTCCCCGATGAGGCCGCTCTCGTGGGCACCGACCGGGTTGAAGTAGCGCAACAGCACGATAGCCCAGCGGGGATCGGATTTAGCGAGATCGCGCAGGATCTCTTCGACCATCAGCTTGGAGCGGCCATAAGGGTTGGTGGCGCTGGTGGGGAAATCTTCCCGCAGCGGTACCGAGGCCGGATCGCCGTAAACGGTGGCCGAGGAGCTGAACACCAGCCGGAACACGCCGGCCCTGGCCATCTCTTCGCACAGCACCAGGGTGCCGGTCACGTTGTTCTGATAGTAGGTAAGCGGGATCTGGCCGGATTCCCCCACCGCCTTGAGGCCGGCGAAGTGGATCACGGATGCTATCCTGTGCTCTGCAAACAGCCGCTGCAGGCAGGCTCTGTCCAGAATGTCTCCTTCCACGAAGGTGACCGGCTTGCCGGTGATCCGCTCGACCCGTTTGAGTGATTCGGGGGAGGAGTTGGAGAGGTTGTCCAGCACCACGACCTGCTGCCCGACGTTCAAGAGTTCAACCAGGGTATGAGAGCCGATATAGCCGGCGCCCCCTGTGACCAGAATTGTCATTATGTATCCCGTGTTCGACTGAAACTGGGGGCAGAGTCTACCCGCCCAGCCTTCTCAGGAAAAGAGCGGGATGCCAATGACGCCCTCAATAGTCGACGCTGACATCCCCGCTGGCGGTGCAGGAACAGGCCAGTGCCACCCCGCGCTCGAGATCCTGC
This sequence comes from Aeromonas sp. FL131, assembly GCF_049860615.1. Lineage (NCBI taxonomy): Bacteria > Pseudomonadati > Pseudomonadota > Gammaproteobacteria > Aeromonadales > Aeromonadaceae > Aeromonas > Aeromonas sp. FL131. The sequence continues at coordinate 490,288 of NZ_CP187595.1, read as the reverse complement.
GCGCTCAGGGTCATTACGCTCTGGCGCTCGATCTCGCCTTCCGTGGTACAGCGACAGGCCCCGCACACCCCGGCACGGCAGGCCGCCATCATGGTCTCCCCCGCCCCTTCCAGTGCCGCCAGCAGGGTCTGACCCGGCAGGATCTTCACCTTCTTGCCGCTCTTTTTGAGGGTCAGCCAGAAGTGGTCGCTGCCGGCCGCAACTGGCGCCGCACTCGATGTTCCAGCAGGCAGGCCGAACGACTCCTGGTGCAACTGCGCTGCCGACAGTCCCAGCTCCGCCAGCATGGTGCAGACGGCGGTCATGTAGGGGGCAGGCCCGCACAGATAGACGTGGCGTGCGAGCAAATCTGGCGCCAATTCCCTCAGCATCTCAGACGTGAGCCGGCCAACCCAGGGATGAGCCGTCGGCGCCTCTTCCCGTACTTGCTCCAGCACTAACGCGTGGCGAACGCCGGAATGAGCCGCGGCCAGCGCAGCCAGGTCGTCTGCGAAGATCACATCCTCTGGCGAGCGGGCGCTGTGAATGAAGCGGATGTCGGCATCCGGCCGTTTGGCCAGCTCGTCGCGCAGCATGGCCCACATGGGTGTGATGCCGGAGCCGGCGCTCAAGAGCAGCGGCCGCTCACAGGGCAAGGCCGTCAGGTTGAAGTCGCCAAAGGGGCCATCCACTCGGATCTCGTCCCCCACTTGCAGGGTCTGGTGCAGATGGTGGGAGACCAGTCCGACATCCTTGATGGTGACCTGCCAGTAGGCATCCTGCGGGCTGGAGGAGAGGGTATAGGCACGGCAGTGGGGCTTGCCGTCAATCTCGGTGTGCAGCGTCACGCACTGGCCCGCCAACACGGCGGGCAGGCTGCCCGTCTGCGGCACGAACTGCCAGCTCGCTACATCGTGGGTATCCGCCCGGCGGCCGATGCACCTGAGGGTGAGAGAGGTGGAGGTCATCGCAAGGCTCCTCTTGTTGAAAAATGTTGGAAAGGGGTCGTTAAAAAAAGGCGAGCCATCAGGCTCGCCAAAGGCTTACAACATGCTGAGCGTGTAAGGCAGATGTGGCGCCGCTCAGGCCGCCAGGATCTCGGCAAGATCGGCTTCGGCCGTGGTGGTTCCTTTCAGACCGAACTGCTCTTCCAGCACCTTGAGCAGAGCCGGGGTGAGGAAGGCCGGAGCGGTCGGGCCGGTACGGATGTCCTTCACACCCAGCGCCAGCAGGGTGAGCAGAATGACGATGGCCTTCTGCTCGAACCAGGAGAGCACCAGGGTCAGCGGCAGATCGTTGACGCCGCACTCGAACGCCTCGGAGAGCGCCAGCGCCAGCTGGATGGCGGAGTAGGCATCGTTGCACTGACCCACGTCCAGCAGACGGGGAATGCCGCCGATGTCGCCGAAATCGAGCTTGTTGAACTTGTACTTGCCGCAACCCAGGGTCAGCAGCAGGCTGTCCTGCGGGATCGCCTTGGCAAACTCGGTGTAGTAGGCGCGCTCGGCACGGTCGCCGTCACAGCCACCGACCAGGAAGAAGTGGCTGATTTCGCCGGCCTTGACCTTGTCGATCACCGCCGGGGCGGCCTGCATCAGGGCGTTGCGGGCAAAGCCGATGGTGATGAAGTGTTCCAGCTCAACGTGCTTGAAGCCTTCCAGCGCTTGCGCCTTGGCGATCACGGCGGAGAAATCTTCCCCTTCCAGGTGGGTCACGCCCGGCCAGCCGACGATGGAGCGGGTGAAGATACGATCCGAGTAGTTGCCCACATTCGGGTCGATGATGCAGTTGGAAGTCATCACCACGGCGCCCGGGAAGTTGGCAAACTCCTTCTGCTGGTTCTGCCAGGCAGAGCCGTAGTTGCCCACCAGGTGCGGGTACTGCTTGAAGAAGGGGTAGGCCAGCGCTGGCAGCATCTCGCCATGGGTGTAGACCTTGATGCCAGTGCCCTTGGTCTGCTCCAGGATGAGCTTGAGATCCACCATGTCGTGACCGGAAACCAGGATGCACTTGCCCGGTACCGGTGTGACGCGTACCTGGGTCGGCTCGGGGTGGCCAAAGGCGGTGGTTTCACCGAGATCCAGCATCTCCATGATCTTGAAGTTCAGCAGACCAATGTCCATGGCGCACTTGAACAGCGGATCCAGATCGCTCGGATCCGTACCGAGCCAGCTCATGATGCGATGGAATTCGGCGGCTACTCCGGCATCCTGCTGATCCAGCACCCGGGCGTGTTCCATGTAGGCGGCGGCACCCTTGAGGCCGTAGAGGCAGAGCAGGCGCAGTCCCATGATGTCTTCGTTGACTTCGCTCTTGCCGCGGTTGACTGCGGTCTGCGGTGCCTGGGCCAGCTGGGCCAGCAGATCGGCACCCGGCTCGAAACGGGCGGCAGCGGGCAGTGTGTCGGCCTGCACCGCCAGCGGTGCCAGCTTGGCAGCCAGTTGCTGACGATAGGCCAGCGCCTGGTTGACATAGGCCACGATGCGGGCAGAGTCAAAGTTGACGTTGGTGAGGGTGGCGAAGAAGGCCTTGGGCACGAAGGCGTCGATCTCGCTGTCGACGATGCCGTGCTCGCGGGCGGCCAGCGCCCAGGCGCTGAGCCCCTGCAGGGTATAGATCAGCACATCCTGCAGATCAGAAGTTTCAGCCGTCTTGCCGCACATACCTTGTGCATAGGCGCAGCCGTTGCCTGCCGGGGTACGAATTGTCTGTTCACATTGCACACAAAACATCATGCCTCTCCTAATTGGACATTTCAGTTGTCTGTTTTGTGGCGATTCTATTCCTACGGCTCAGAACTTAATAGGCATTCAATTTGCCAATTCAATTTTCATTGATGCAGATCAAAAACAAAAAAGCCGCCCAAACAGGGCGGCAAGCGGGTGGATAAAAGGAGAGACAACTCAGGTTTGCAACAGAACACGATAATGGAACGGGTTGGGCTGGCGTCTGGTCAGGCAGATCCAGCCCTTCACTTCATCAAACCGGCATACTTCGCAGCGTTCGGCATGATTGGCTATCAGGCCAGGTAAGCTCGCAGCATCCAGACCAGTTTCTCCTGCTGCTGCACATAATCGGAGAGAATGGACGCAGTCCCTTCATCACCGGCATCGGCGGCCTGCCCCAGGATGCGGCGCTGGGCCACTAGCAGTTCGCGGAAACTCTCCAGCAGGGATTCGACGCAGGCACGACCGTCGTGCAGCCCCTTCTGCTCGGGAATGGCAGAAACTTTCAGGTAGTCGCTGAAGCTGTGCAGCGGCACGCCATCCAGGGTCAGGATGCGCTCGGCCAGCGCATCGACCTTCAGCAGCAGGTCGTTGTATATCTCTTCGAACTTCAGGTGCAGCTCGAAGAACTGGTTGCCGCGGATGTTCCAGTGGAAGCCGCGAACGTTCATGTAAAGGATCTGGTAGCTGGCCAGCAACTTATTCAGCTCGGTGGCCAGCGCTTGTGATTGAACGGTATCAAGACCAATCGGACTCTTCATGTTTCACCTCCAGATTTGACGACCTGGTCATCTTAGAACTCATCAGACTCAAAAGGTAATAGTTAAGATCTAACTGATTGATAGAGTACGGCTATCATCCCTGCTGTCGGCCGGGCTAGGCAGCTCATTCAGGCTGCCGCTCGATGTAGAGAAGCACCTCCCCCAGCTGGATGCCGAACTTGCTGATGGCAGCCCGGTTGAGCAGGCGATTTTCATCCAGCAGATACATCCAGTCATCGAAACTCACCCGCACCACGCTGCCGTCAGGCAGTGTCAGATCGAGCTGATAGCGCCAGTTGAGGGCAAAGCCTGCCGTCTTGCCTACCGCCTCCCCCACCACGTCGGCCGCCGTGCCGCGCCAGTGACCATCCGCCCCCTTGCTCAAAAACCAGGTGCGGGTCTGCTGGCGCCCGTCATCAAAGTAGAACTGCTCGAACAGCTCCCCCTTTCCCCCCTGCCAGTGCCCGCGCATCTCCACCCGAAAACGGCTGGTCACCTCGCCGCTGCGATCGGTCACCAGACCGTGCGCCGTCAGCTTGCCATTGAAGAAGCGAGCGAGATCCCATTCGGGGCCCTGACCGCGATAATCCTCCAGACTGCTGCCACAACCAGCCAACAGAAGCAGTGGCAACAACAGCAGGTAGCGCCAGGCGTGGATGTATTTCATCAATCCCTTTTGCATCAGCGCTCTCCCCGCAGGCGGCGGGTGAGCGCCGGATCACGGCTCCCTTGTGCCAGCCAGATGGCAAGAAAAGCCGCCGAAAATTGTGGATCAGCGAGGGTGCCGAGCGGCTTGTCCCGCCACCAGAAATGGCCTGCGCCGCCCCTGTCGACATAGAAGGTAAGCCGGTCACCCACCTGGACATCGGGCCAGAGCGCGGCGAGCTGACCAAGCCAGCCCTGGCGCTGCTGTTCACTGCCAAGCCCCAATCGCTGCCACTCGGCGGCGGTGGCGCTCAACAGATCGTCCCGCTCGATGGCTCTGGCGTAGGTGAGGCTGAGTGCCTGAGGATAGTGACCCGGCCGATAGCGGCCGTTCTCGCTATAGAGGGTGGCGTCATAGAGCTTGAACCAGAGCCAGCTCATCTCGCCGCGCCCGACCGGCTGCAGCTGCTGCCAGGGAGTGACCAGAGCTTGCCCGGTCTGGGCGAAAGGGGTCAGCGGTAGGCTCAAGCCTGCCAGCAGCAGGCTAATTCCATCCCATGTGCCAATGGGCGGGATCTTCGAGTTCATGCCAGTCCATCTCCTGTTCCAGCAGCGTGTTGATGTCCTGCATCACCACCTGCTGCAGCTGCCCCTGCGCGTCGCGCTGACAGGCCACCACCAGATAGAAACGCTCGGTCAGCTCGTGCCGGCTCTCTTTGGTCCATTTGGAAAACAACAAGGTGTCGGTCGAAAAGGTGTTCATCTCGCTTCACCCTCCAGCTTGACCGTTACCCACAGGAGTACGGGTAACCACCACATCCAGATCACCGCCAGCAGTGCCGCACTGATCCCGATGCCCCAAGATAAGTGTACTGCCCCCATGACGGCTCCCGCCACATAGGAGGAGCTCCCCCCAACCATGCCGAACAGCCCCTGCTGCCAGCGCGGCAAGGGCCGCAGCCAGCGCAGACCGTGGCAGAGGGTCAGGGCAAAACCGCACCAGAGCAGCACCAGCCAGAGCGGAAAACCGGTGTTGAAATAAAACAGCCCGAGTTGCCAGAGCAGGGCATCGAGCAGGCTGCCGGCAAGGGCAACCGGGATGAGCCGCCAGTCGTGCCAGCGGCGCGGAGAGAAGAGAAAATGAAGCAGCAGCAGTGCCAGCAGCGGGCCCGGCTGCTGCCACTTCACCGCCAGCAACCAGTAGAGGTTGAACCCCAGCAGATGGGCCCACTGCCACATCATCAGTGCCCGCCGACAGGCAGATCCCCACTCCAGCCGAATGGGCCCGGTTTGGCCGCCTCCAGCTGCACCAGGCTGATGGTGCGCTCCCAGAAGCCCCCCTCGCAGTAGGCGAAATAGAAGTGCCATAACCGGATGAAGTCCTGGCTGTAGCCGAGAGCGGGCAGCTCGGGCGCCAGCGCCAGGAAGCGCTCGCACCAGTGGGTCAGAGTGCGGGCGTAGTGGTGACCGTGATCGTGCAGCCGCACCAGCTGCATATCGGTCTCGCGCGCCAGCAGCCCCGCCATCAGGGAGACACTCGGCAGGCAGCCACCGGGGAAGATGTAGCGCTGGATGAAATCCACCCCGCGCAGATACTGGGCATAGCGCTGGTCGGCGATGGTAATGGCCTGAATGAGCAGGCGACCACCAGGCTTGAGCAACCGCGACAACTGGCGGAAATAATCGGGCAGGAAGGCGTGCCCCACCGCTTCGATCATCTCGATGGAGACCAGCTTGTCGTAAGTCCCCTCCAGCTTGCGGTAATCCTCCAGCAGCAAGGTGATGCGATCTCCCAGCCCCTCCCGCGCAATCCACTCCTTGGCGTAATCGTGCTGGGCCCGGGAGATGGTGGTAGTGGTCACCCGGCAGCCGTAGTGACGGGCCGCATAGACGGCGAGGCCACCCCAGCCGGTGCCGATCTCCAGCAGATGATCGTCGGGGCCGAGTGCCAGCCGCTCGCAGATGGTACGCAGCTTGGCCTGCTGTCCCTCTTCCAGGCTGGCCTCTGCATGGGGGTAGATGGCACTCGAGTACTGCATATGGCTGTCGAGAAAACCCTGATAGAGGGTGTTGCCGAGATCGTAGTGGGCGGCGATGTTGGAGCGCGACCCGGTCAGGGTATTGCGGTTAAGCCAGTGACGCACCTTGTTGAACGGGAAGCTGAGCCAGCCGAGGCGCCGCTCAAGGGAATCGAGCAGCGCCAGATTGCGGGCCAGCAAGCGCACCAGAGCCACCGGATCCGGGCTGGTCCAGAGCCCCTCCACCCAGGTTTCCCCGGCGGCGATGCTGCCCCCCAGCAGCAGGCGGCGGTAGAAGGCCGGATCCTGCACCACCAGCTCGGCATGCAGATCGGTGCCCGCCACGCCAAAGCTGTGACGCTCAGCGCCATCCCGCAGCAGCAGCTGGCCATGTTCGAGGCGCCCCAGCAGATTGAGCAGCAGTTGCCTGGCCCCCTTGTCGATGAAAGAGGCAGAGAGGGTTGATTGCACAAGTTCCATTAGCGGCTCTCCGGATGGCTAAAAATGGGTGTTCGTTTGATAAAAAGACGCAGGGCCTGCCAGTAGATCCCGAGCAGCACCTTCATGGTCATCCAGGGCCAGCGGGCCAGCAGGGCCACCAGCCCCTTGCGCGACAGCGGTGCCCGGCGCAGCGCCAGGGTGGCGTCAAACAGCTTGGCCTCCCCGGATACGGGATGACTCTCGATGTGGATCAGTGTCTCCTGCGCGGGCGGACGAATGCGCCAGTGGTAGCGCATCGCCAGTCCCATGAAGGGGGAGACATGAAAATCCTTGTCGTGGGGGGCCAGCGCCGCCAGATCCAGCAGGTAGTAGTGGCGCTCGTTCCAGGGGGTATTCGACACCTCCGCCAGCAGATAGCGAGCCTCTCCCTGCCGGTAGCAGAAGTAGAAGTTGACCGGGCTGAAGTAGAACCCCAGACAGCGCACGTTACCGAGCAGCAGCACCCGCCCCTCGGGCTCGGCATCGCCACCCAGTTCGCTCACCTTCTGCCACACCGCCTGCTTGAGCGGCCCCTCGCTGCCACGCAGGTAGTCGTCACGGTGAAACGAGAGCAGCCCTGCCCGCTCCACCCCGAACCAGCGCCCGCGATCGAGTTGTGACAGCTCGTCGAGATCCAGCCCCAGCATGAAGAGGTTGTAGGAGAAGGCGTGGGCACGCGGTGCGAAGCGGCGATGGCGCACCGACCCCTGCCAGATGGCGCTGAGGGTGCCGGTCATGGCCTCGACACTCGCCTCCTGGCCTGCCAGAGCTGCCCCCTTCATAGCTCGGCCCCGAACCGTCTGGCCACGTCCAGCGCGCTGCGCACCCCATCTTCATGAAAGCCGTTGTACCAGTAGGCACCGCAGAAGTGGGTGTGCTGCTGGCCACAGATCTCGGCGCGCCGTTGCTGGGCGGCGATGGAGGCCTGATTGAACACCGGATGATGGTAGACGAAGCGGCGCAGCACCTTGCTCTCGTCCACCTTGCCCAGGGGATTGAGGCTGACGCAGAAGGGCTGCGGCGAGCTAACCCCCTGCAGTATGTTCATGTTGTAGCTCACCAGCGGCCGCGCCCCGTCATCCTCGCCCAGCTGATAGTTCCAGCTGGCCCACGCCTTGCGGCGTACCGGCAGGCAGCGCACATCGGTGTGCAGCCAGACGTCGTTGGCTTGATAGGGCATGGCGCCCAAAATGGCCTGCTCCCGCTCACCCGGATCCGCCAGCAATGCCAGCGCCTGATCGCTGTGACAGGCGAGGATCACCTCGTCAAACCGCTCCTCGCCATAGCTGCTCTGGATCAGCACCCCGTCCGCCTGGCGCCGGATCCCCTGCACCGGACAGGCCAGACGAATGTGAGTCTGCCAGCCGGCCGTCAGCGGGCCGATATATTCCCGCGAGCCACCGGGGATCACGTACCACTGGGGCCGGTTGGCCACCTCGAGCAAGCCGTGGTTGGCAAAAAAGCGCAGGAAGAAGCCCAGTGGAAAGGCGCGCATATCGGCCAGCGTCGACGACCAGATGGCGGCCCCCATCGGCAAGATGTAGTGGCGGGCAAAGTAGTCGCTGAACTCCCCCACCTGCAGAAAATCCCCCAGGGTCAGCTCGGGGCCGGCTCCCTGATGCTGCCCATCCGCCAGCCGGGCCCGCGCCTCGCGGTTGAAGCGCAGGATCTCGGCGACGAAGCGGTAAAAACGCGGACTCAGCAGGTTGCTGCGCTGGGCAAACAGGGTATCCAGGTTGTGACCGTTGTACTCCAGCCCCTGCGGGCTTTTCACCGAGAAGCTCATCTCGGCCGGCTGCCGTGCCACCCCGATCCGCTCGAGCAGCCTCAGGAAGTTGGGGTAGGTGCGGTCATTGAAAACGATGAAGCCGGTGTCGATGGCATAGCTGCGCCCCGCCTGGTGGACGTCGACGGTGGCGGTGTGGCCCCCCAGGGTCGGCGCCGCCTCGAACAGGGTGATGTCGTGCAGCCTGTGGAGCAGAAAACCGGCGGTAAGCCCCGAGATCCCTGAACCGACGATGGCGATCCTTTTCTTCATGAAGGGCGTCCTTTCGAAACGAGTGTGCGGCCAAGACGCAGCCAGAGCCCCACCGGCAGCGCGCCAAGCAGGCGCAGCAGCCAGATGAAACGGCAGGGAAAGTGGATCTGGTGACGACCGGCAACAAGCCCCGCCATGATGGCGCGGGAAGCCTCTTCCACCGTCACCAGACAGGGCATGGGAAAATCATTTTTGGCGGTGAGCGGGGTCTGCACAAAGCCGGGGCGGATCAGGGTCACGCCGATCCCTTTGCCGGCCAAATCGAGGCGCAGGGTATCCGCCAGATAATCGAGGGCCGCCTTGGAAGCGCCATAGGCTTCTGCCCTGGGCAGCGGCAACCAGCTCACCGACGAGCTGACGATGGCAAGGCGTCCACCCGCCCCGAGCAGCGGTAAAAAGGCGGCCAGGGCATGGCCGGTGGCAACCAGGTTGGTCTCGATGACCCTAGCAAACAGGGCACCGTCAAACCCCTCGGCGACATCCATATACTCGCAGTTGCCGGCATTGAGGATCACCAGATCGACCCGCGGCAACCCGGCGGCCGCCTCGCTCACGGCGCTGGCGTCGCGCCCGTCAAATTGCAGCGGCGTGATGCCGTGGCGACCCAGTGCCAGCAGCCGCTCGCCATCGCGCCCGCAACCCCACACCTGCCAGCCGGCGCGCCGATAATCGAGTGCCAGCTGAAAACCGATGCCCGAGGTGGCACCGGTGATCAGCACCCTGCCGCCGCTCATGCGCCCAGCCTCCCCTTGATGGTGCGCACCAGGGGGCCTATCAGCGGCAACTGCTCGTAGAGCATGGCGCCCAGATCGAAGTAGTCGCGATGCAGGCACACCTTGCCCGCCTCGTCGAATTCGAGGTGGGTGGCCCCCTCCACCGTCACCGGCGCACCGCCGCACAATCTGGGATGGGAGAAGGTCATGGTCCAGCCGAGCCAGGCCTGGTGCCCCTGCAGCAGCTGGCTGGTGATGACGAAGCGGCAGTAGGCCAGACGCTGATAGAGGACGGCAAAATAGTCGCTGAGCGCCGCCAGCCCCTCGATGCGGTGAGCAGGATCGGTAAAGACCACCTCGTTTGCGTAGACCTCGGGCAAACGGTGCAGCTCGTCTCTGCTTAGCTGCTGATAGAGGGCCACAAAGCGGGCCAGCGACTCATCCATGCTATTTCTCCAGGGCACGAAACATCTCGATGGCTCTCACCCGGGCAACGGCGTGGTCCACCATGGGAGCCGGATAATCGTGCCGCCCCTTGAGCCGCAACCAGTCGTGGGGCTGGTGCAGATAAGCGGCAGGCAGATCAGCCAGCTCAGAGACCCAGGTACGAATGAACTCCCCTTGCGGATCAAATCGTTGCCCCTGGGTGGTGGGGTTGAACACCCGGAAATAGGGCGCCGCATCGGCGCCGGTCCCCGCCGCCCACTGCCAGCCGCCGTTGTTGGCCGCCAGATCGCCGTCGATCAGTCGGCTCATGAAGTAATCCTCCCCGAGCCGCCAATGGATGTGCAGATCCTTGGTGAGAAAACTCGCCACTATCATCCGCAGCCGATTGTGCATCCAGCCGGTGGCGTTGAGGCAGCGCATCGCCGCATCGACGATGGGGTAGCCGGTACGTCCCTCACACCAGGCGGCGAAGGCATCCGGATCCCAGCTCCACGGCAGGGCCGCCGTCTCCGGTTTGAAGGGCCGATTCATGGAAAGGGTCGGGATCAGCACCAGCAGGTGGCGATAGAACTCGCGCCAAATGAGCTCATTGAGCCAGACAAAGCCGGGCTGAGCCTTCGACTGGGGCCGGTAACCGAGTCGCTGCTGGAGCGCTGCCACACACTGGCGCGGGCTGATGATGCCGGCCGCCAGATAGGGGGAGAGCACGGAGGTGCCCGCGATGGCAGGAAAATCCCGGGTCTCGCCATAATCGAGCACCGCCTGCTCCAGAAAATCATTCAGACGGCGGCTGGCCTCGGCCTCCCCCACCGGCCAGCGGGGGTCTGCCGTCAGTTCGCCAAGGGCGGCATCAACGAAGTGCCGCTCCGCCAGCGGCTGCCACGGCAACGGCTCACCGCGGGCAGTGGGCGCGCGATGAATGACGAAGCCATCCTCGTCGAGGGCCTTGAGCCAGGCGCGGCTGAAGGGAGTGAAAACCTTGAACATCTCGCCAGAGCCGGTCAGCACCCGCCCAGGCGGCAGCACGCAGCAGCCGTTGAGCCAGTGGCAACCCACCGCCTGCTCCGCCAGCGCGGCGCTGACGGCCTGATCCCGGCGCTGCTCGTCGATCTCGATGGCCTGATTGGCGAAGAGCCGGGTCACGCCCAGCTCGCGGCAAAGATCTGCCAGCGCTGCCGGCACCTCGGCAAAGGTCTCCACTCGCAGCAGATGGAGCGGGATGCCGAGCGCCGCCAGCTCGCGGCCCAGCGCATCGACCTGAGCCAGCACAAAGCGCTGACGGACCGGGGCCAGCTTGTGCTGCCGCCACTGGGTAGGGGAGAGGATAAAGAGCGCGGCCACCGGCTCATCATCGGCGCAGGCATGTCGCAGCGCCGGGTTGTCGGCCAGGCGCAGATCATTGCGAAACCAGACCAGCTTCATGATTTTTTCCTCCCGCGTCCGCCTGCGCCATCCGCCGCAGGCCTACCCGCCATCGCCTCGGCAAGGCTCGCCTGCCAGCCGTGGGCTTGCAGCCACTCACCATCGTAGAGGCGCCCCAGCTCACCAAAGAAGCGGGTACCGGCCGGCCAGTCGGCAGCCAGCTCCTGCTTGCCAAGGCCGGCTCCCAGCAACACCAGCCAGGGGGTGACGGCGCGCCCCTCCAGCAGGCTGGCATGGCGCGGCTCCACCGCCCCCAGCAGCTGTACCTCATGACCCTGACCGATCAGCTCGTAGGCAGCCCAGACCAGATCGAGCGAGCCCACCTGTCCCCAGCTCGCCAAGGTGACCGGCATGCCCTTCTCCTGCTCGATGAGGTGGCGGGCGAAGCGGGTATGCAGCCAGCCCAGCCACACCTGCTGCAGCAGCTCGCCATCGGGGCGCTCGCGCCACAGCCCGAGCAGCCGTTCCACCAGCGGCTGCAGCACCCGGCTGCGCACCAGTTCGAACGGGTAGCTCGCCAGCAGGTCGTTGAGCTCGGCCTCCGCCTTGCGCTGGTTGAAGGCGAGCAGCGCCTGGCTGAACTGCTCCAGGGTCTGCTGCCAGTGATCGCTCACCGGCTGGGCCTGGGGTTCGCTCAGGAGCCCCTTCACCTGCCCGATGCTCACTCCCCGCTCCAGCCAGCTCAGGATCTCGCCGATCTGGCGAATGTCCTGCTCGCTGTAGAGGCGGTGGCCCTTCTCGGTGCGGGCCGGCTGCACCAGCCCGTAGCGGCGCTGCCAGGCGCGCAGGGTCACGGCGTTGACGCCGGTGAGGCGGGAGACCTCGCGAATGGGGTAGATCCCCTCCTCCGGCGAAGGAGAAGCGGCGTGCGGTAAATCAGACATAACGGCATCCAGCAAAGGTTGAGGGAGAGGCCCCGGCCATCCGCCGGGGCCTGCACAGAGTATTCAGAGCCCGTAGCGCAGTTTCAGCGTGTCGGGATGGGGATTGAGGTACACCTGCTCGGCGAGATAGGGATTGGGGTATTCGCGCAGGTAGTGGCGGATCAGGGTGAGCGGCACCAGCAGCGGAAAGACGCCGGTACGGTACTTGTCGATGGTGTCGCACAGTTCCTGCTTCTGGGCCGGAGTCAGCACCCGCTTGAAGTAGCCCTGCAGGTGCATCAGCACATTGGTGTGGCTGCGCCGGTTGGCCCGCAAAGTCAGCGCCGCCATCAACCCCTTGATGTAGCTGTCGGCCACCTGCTGCAGGTCGGCCTTGGCCAGGTTGCCGAGCAGCTTGCCGAGCGCCCGGTAGTGGGAGGTGGCGTGGGAGAGCACCAGATACTTGTAGCGGGAGTGGAAGCGGATCAGCGCAGAGGCGGTGATGCCGCGCGCACAGAGCTGCTGCCAGTCGTGGTAGGCGAAGACCCGCAGCACGAAGTTTTCCCGCAGGATGGGATCGCACAGGCGGCCATCCTCTTCGACCGGCAGCAGGGGATTGGCCTCCATCAGCGCCTTGGCAAACAGGCCGATCCCTTCCTTGGCACTCCCCTCGTTGTTGGCACCATAGATCCGCACCCGCTCCATGCCGCAGCTGGGGGATTTGGCACAGAGGATGTAGCCGGAGATGAAATCGAGCTGACGCGCCTTCTGCTCGCTGAAGGCAATGAGCTGGTCGGTGACGTCGAAGCTGCCATTGCTCGCCTCGGCGCGGATCTCGCCGTGGCGCTTCACCAGCCGGATGGCGGCGCGGGGCGCCCCCAGGCCAATGGCCATTTCGGGACAGACGGGGTGATAGTCAAAGTGGGCACCGAGATCCCGCTCGCAGAAGCTGGAACGCTTGTGGCCCCCGTCGAACCGTACCTCCTGCCCCAGCAGGCAGGCGCTGATACCAACCCTAATCTTGTACATACCATCACTCCTTGTATAAGTCTGAATCAGTTATAGCAGTTATACAAAAAATTGGAAGTTGTATAACTATTGCGGACTGATACGGCGCAAGGGTGAAGGGTGGATCAACCGGAAATGAAAAAACCCATGACCGAGGCCATGGGTAAAAATGAAGACACTACAGGAAGGATAATTAGAAGCTGTACTTCACACCCAGGCTGGTGATGGAGCCCTGTTGCAGGTCCCACTTGCGGTAGGTGTAGTCGGCGGTGAGGGCCAGGTTCTGGCTCACCTTGTAGGCGGCACCCACTTTGAAATCGTGCATGTCGTCGGTCATGTTGGCGTAGCGGTAGCCGGTGGAGAGCTCGACCGCGCCGATGTCGTAGCGCAGGCCAGCCTCACCGTACATGCTGCCGCTGTTCTTGCGGGTGATCACGTCCCAGCCGCTGTCTTTGACGTTGGCAGCCACCTGACGCTCCATGGTGTAACCCATCAGGCCCGCTTCCCCATACAGGTTCAGACCTGTGCTGAGCGGGGTGTAGACACCCAGACCCAGGCTGGAGATGCCCATGCTGTCGTTGCCATCGTTGCGAGAGGTGTACTCGCTGCCCAGACGACCGTAGAAGTTGGAACCGAAGCTCTTGGAGAGGTCCAGGTTCAGACCGCCGAAATCGCGGTTGTTGCTATCCTTGCCGCCGATGTAATCGGACTTGGTGTGCGCCCAGGTCAGGCCGCCTTTGGCGTAGCTGAAAGCATCCTCAGCCAGAGCGGAAGTTGAAGCGAAACCGGCCAGAACCAGAACTGAAAGTGCAACTTTTTTCATTTTGATGACTCCACAGGTTGAGCTAGTTGGGACCTAGCTGGAATGGGGTCATTGTGCAGAGGGCGGGGAGAAATACCGAGCGGCAAGCTGTTGCCAAACCATGTCAGATGTAAGCAACTGTTGCAGGTGGTTACCAGGTTAACAATCAAGACAGGCTCCACGAAGGAGCCTGTTGCATGAGGGATCAGCGGAACTCCACTTCCTCAATCTCGACCCGCACCAGGGGCTTGCCGGTAAGGCCGGCCGGGCGCGGCACCTCCAGCACCATGGAGGGGCGCTGCTGCCCCTTGCGCAGATAGGACTCCGGCAGACGGTTCTCGCCGACCCAGAAGCGGGCCTCCTGCTTGGCCAGCTGGGCCCCCTGCTCGCTGAACAGGGTGACGCTGCCACGCACCCGCACCACGTTGCGGGTGCCGGTGTTGCTCACCATGAATTGCAGTTGCAGAGGATCCGAGCCCTCCACCTTGGCCAGCTTGACGCCGATCCCGTCCTTGACGGCCTGAGCCAGCAGCTCGGGGTTGCTCATCGCCTGCTCGGTCAGCACCGGCACGGCCACCGTGCCCTGCACCGCGCTGCCGTCGGCGGGCCTGAGCAGCAGGTATTCCCAGGTGAAGTCATCGTTGAGCTGTACCTGGCGGCCATCCGGCAGGGTCACCTGGGTGAACGGAGCGGCCTGCACCAGCAGGGGCGAGAGGCAGAGGGCAACCAGCAGACGGGACAAGGGTTTCATAGGGTGATGACTCGGCGTCGATGGAAAAGGGCGTCAGTATAAAGAGTCCGTCCCGGCTTGCCTATGACCGCACTCACGTTCCTGCCCTCGGTTGCCTAGACCACCAGCTCCTGCCGCTCCTCTTCCGCCGCCATGTCCAGCGTCACCAGATCGAAGGCCGTGCTCTTGAGGGCGGTGAGGATATCCGGCTGCAGATCGAAGGCCTGGGCCCGCAGCTTGGCCGGCACCCGCACCCGGGCCAGGGTGGTGGCCCGATCGGCCAGGGTATGAAAGAACACCTGGGCCTCCTCCAGCCCCATGTCGGCCAGCATCTGCTCCGCCATGTCCACCATTCGCAGATGACGGCGCTCCACCAGCTCGGGGTCGGAGAAACGGTAGCTCAGGCAGCCGTGGGCACTCTTGCCCCAGCGCCCGAGCTGACGCTTGTTGAAGCCGTAGCGAAAGTCCCTGTGGGTCATGCCCTGCTTGGCAAACAGCCAGAGGGTATTGGTCGGCAGGCTGCCGAAACGACGCAGATACTCCTGCAGCTCCTCCACCGGCGCCGGCAGCAGCATGGGCAGGTGGCTCCAGTCGGTTTCCAGCGCGGTGAGGTGGCAGATGTAGCGCACCGGGTCGATCACCTCGTTGAGGTGGCGCAGGTGATCGCAGAAGATCATCTCATCGGTCTTGATGACCCGCTGCTCGATGCCATAACGCTGGCAGTAGCGCTTGGCGCGCGCCACCTCCTTGCGGCTGCGGGTCGGGCTGTCCAGGGTGATGGCCCGGATCCGGATACCGCTGGCGCGGCACAGATCCATGCTGTAGCAGGATTCCAGTCGACCGGAGAAGGAGACCGCCAGTTCGCCGTAGCCAGCCAGGGTCTCGATAAGTGACTGTTCCCTGGTCTGAAAGGTCTGATCGTATCCCCGATTCAGCACAACGATATTGGCATCCATAACGACGGCACCGGATGATGAATTGGGCGCCATTGTGCTGCAACAATCCTGAATAAACCCTTAAAGGGCAGGGATAAATCAGAATTTAATGATAATTTCATGCCAATTAGTTTCATTTTCATCCAGCTGAGCATCATAAATCCGAAGTTTCGCCTGATGAACCTGATGCATGCGCAGAAATCCCTCGGCCTGCTCGAGGGAGGCAAAGGTCAGCCGGCCCCCTCCGCTGTCGGTGAGACACTGCATCTCGCCGTCGGCCTCGACACAGAGCTGATACCCACTGCCATCCAGACAGGCGATCAGCAGCCCCGCGTCCGGATAGTGACTGAGCCAATTGCGAAACCGGCCATGCTCCATACCCTCTCCCTCTACATCCTGCCATTCAGGCGGGCAGGTAACCCTGCGCCACCAGTTGCTGGCGACAACTGTATGCATCGGTAAACACCAGGCCGCCGATCCCCAACGCCTGTGCGGCAGTCACGTTGGCCGGGCTGTCATCGATGAACAGGCACTGCTCGGCCTGCAAGTCGAACGACACCAGCAGATAGCGGTAGATATCCGGCTCCGGCTTCATCATCCGTACCCTTGCCGACACCACCTTGCCGCTGAAGAAACGCCAGAACGGCTGATGCTGCTCCAGCCAGTCGATGCTGGCATGACCCATGTTGGAGAGTGCGTAGAGGGTGTGACCCGCCCCATGCAGGCTCTCTATCAGGCTCAGCATAGCGGGATCCGGCACCAGCGAGGCGGGCACCGCCTGCAAAATCGCCAGGTTTTCGGCGGCGCTCAGCCCGGTGCGATGCTCGGCCTGACGGGCCATGGTGTGCAGTGAGAGAGTGCCACGGTCCACCTCCAGCCAGTCCGGGTGGTTGAACAGCCGCTCCGCCAGCAGCTCCGCTCCCTGCTCCCCACGTACCGAGCGCACGATACCGACCGGATCCCAGCTCACCACCACCCGTCCCAGATCGAAAATAATCGCCATCTTCACCTCCAGCTATCTGCATCATTACGACAGCAAGCGGGTCCGTTTTACCCGGTTTTTCCCCCGCAGGCTCACGCCCCTACCCTGCCCCGTTCGCCTCCCCCGGGCAAGTTTTACTTGCATCGCACGGTCAAATCCCTTAATGGTTATGGCGTTACCTCAAGGACACACTCATGCACGCACCATTCTTTTTTGCTTTCTCGTTTATCCGGCCCTCATGAGGGAAGGCCCGTCGTCACGTGAAGCACTCGCGTAAACAGAAAGCAAAGACGAATCGAGCCTCCCCTAGCGGAGGTTTTTTTTTGCAGCTACCACAATCGATTACTTGGATAGGGAACCATCATGGCAACGCTCGACGAGATCAGACAAGACATCACCCAGTTGGATCAGGAGCTGCTCGCCCTGCTGGCCAAACGCAAGACCCTCAGCATCGAGGTCGCCCGCGCCAAGCAGGCCAACCCGCGTCCGATCCGCGATCCCCAGCGCGAGCAGGATCTGCTGGTCGCCCTGATCCAGAAAGGGCGTGTGCTGGGGCTGGACGCCCAGTACATCACCCGCATCTACCACACCATCATCGAAGACTCGGTGCTCTCCCAGCAGGCCTATCTGCAGAGTCTGCTCAACCCGGAGCAGCAGGAGCCGATGACCAGCGTCGCCTATCTGGGACCGCGCGGTTCCTACTCCAGCCTCGCCGCCCGCAAGTACCTGGCCCGCTACAAGGATCAGGTGATCGAGGTGAACTGCCAGAATTTCCGCGAGGTGCTGGATGCGGTGGAGTCGGGCCGTGCCGCCTTCGGGGTGCTGCCCATCGAGAACACCAGCTCGGGCTCCATCAACGAGGTGTACGACGTGATGCAGCACACCAGCCTCTCCATCGTCGGTGAGCTGACCTACCCCATCGAGCACTGCATCCTCACCGCCGTGCCGACCGAGCTGGGCCGCATCAAGACCTTCTATGCCCACCCGCAGGTATTCCAGCAGTGCTCCCATTACCTCAGCAAGCTGGAAGGGGCGCGCCACGAGATCTGCGACTCCTCCTCCAGCGCCATGATGAAGGTCAAAGAGCTGGCAAGCCCGGAGGCGGCGGCCATCGGCAGCGCGGCCGGCGGCGAGCTGTACGGGCTGGACGTGCTGGCCGAGCAGCTGGCCAACCAGAAGGAGAACTACAGCCGCTTCATCGTGGTGGCGCGCAAGCCCATCGACGTGGCACCACAGATCCCGGCCAAGACCACCCTCATCATGTCCACCTCCCAAAAACCGGGCTCGCTGGTGGAGGCGCTGCTGGTGCTGCGCAGCAACGAGATCAACATGACCAAGCTGGAATCCCGCCCGGTGCAGGGCAACCCGTGGGAGGAGATGTTCTATCTGGATGTCTCCGCCAACCTGCAGACCCCGGCCATGCAGGCCGCGCTGATGGAGCTGACCAAGATCACCCGTTACATCAAGGTGCTGGGTTGCTACCCGAGCGAAGACGTCAAACCGACCGCCGTACCGCCGGTGCTGCTGGGCAACTAGCCAGCACTCTAATCCGCCAGGCTGGGCGGCCGACACCCCAATGAAAAAGGCGACCCACCGGGGTCGCCTTTTTGTCGTCCATTCGCCTGAGATATGCCGTCAGAACTGGCCCGCCATCAGCTGATTGATGTTGTAGAGGGCACGGGTATCAAGCTCCATCTCGGTGGCATAGGTGTTGCCACGGGGATAGGAGGCCACCACCCTGGCGCCGCGCACCATGCCGGCTACCGACACGTCCAGCGAGTTGGAGGTCTGGGTCAAGTCCTTGTAGCTGCTCTGGCCGCGCACCTGCTGGCCGTTGAGCTGTTCCGCCAGCTCCCGATAGGCATCCATCTTGGAGGCGCGGATGGCCTGCAGCATCTTCTCGGACTGGGATGGACCGGGCTGGATGTCGATCACCGCGTAGCCGACCGCCTTGAGCACCGGGAAGTCATCCGGCTTGTTGTTGCCGCCGCCATAGTTGACCACCCGATTGCCGCCGCTGCACGCCGTCAGCAACAGGGCCAGCAGGCATCCGAACAGGATTTTCATTGCATCTACTCCTTGTCAGGGCGTCAGATTGACCAGATGGCCGCCGGGACGCGCCTGGCTGTCACGCATCAGGTAACCGCGGTTGATCGAGACCCGGCCAAACGAATTGTTGGCACCGAACAGGTATTTTTGCGGGATCAAACTCTGGGCCGTGGTCTCCACCATCTTGGTACGCAGGTCGATGATGCGGGCATTGACCAGGATCCCCTGCTTGTTGCGGCTGAAGGTGCCGGTCAGGATGCGGGAGATGGGCAGCCGGGGAGAGAGATCCCGATAGTTGCGGCTCATCACGAAGTCTCCCTGCGGGGTGACCTTGATGCTGCCGGTCAGCTTGAAATCCACCACCACTTCCCCGCGCCGGTTCAGCTCATAGATAAAGCTCTCCTCGATCTGCTGCCCCATCCAGTTGGTGTCCTGCAGGGTATCGAGATCGACGAAAGAGGAGACCGCGATGGGTTCGGTCAGGGTGGAGAGCGACTTGCGCTCCATCAGCTGATCGGTCATGCGCGCCACCAACCAGTTGAGTTCCATCCCCTGCGCCGCCTGACGAGGATCACCCTGCTCCCGGTTGATGGGGTCGGAGCCGCAGCCGGCCAATGCCAGGGCGAGCGCCAACGCCGTGATGAGTTTGTTCATGGATACCTTTCCTGTATCTGCACCTGATTTGTTATCGGTTCGACCGGCCAAAGCTTGAGCCGGGAATGAGGCATGGATCTTGCTAAATATTCGCGTGTGCTGTGCAACCGGCACGATTCTGTGATCTGTATCGGCCGGCGACCTCGCTTCGACAGGGGTGAATCGCGCCGACCCGCATATTCAAGGTGCTTGTCATGAAATTACCGCTGCTGTTAACCCTGCTGCTGGCCAGTCTGTCGGCCCGGGCCGAGATCATCGAGGCGCAGGGCAGTGCCGCCATCCTGGGCGGAGACGAGGTCTACGCCCGCGAGCAGGCGACCCGCGATGCCCTGCGGCAGGCTCTGCTGGCGAGCGGCGCCGCCGTCTCCAGCATCCAGCGCCTGGAAAACGGCAGCCTGCGCTCCGAGCAGATCCAGATCCGCTCCGGCGGTGACATTCGCCAGTATCGGCTCAAGCGGGAAGAGGTGCGCAACGGCCGCATGTACATCACGCTGCAGGCCGACATCCAGGCCGAACGCCAGATCTGCCAGACCCAGCACTACGCCAAGGATTTGACGCTGGTGCGGCTGCGGCTGCGCTACCCCGAGCAGGCGAGCTACGGCGCCCTCGACGACATGCCCGCCAACCTGTCACGCCGCATGTTCGAGGCCCTGGCCAACGCGCCGCAAGGGGTGGCCGTGCGCCAGTGGCTGGACGAAAACCTGCGCATCGACCCGCTCCACCTGCAACAGGGGGATCGCAGCGCCCTCGAGGAGATCAAGGCGCTCAGCCTGCGCACCGACAGCCAGTATCTGGTGCTCGGCAGCATCGACGATCTCTCCCTCGAACCGCAGGGCAACCAGCTGACCAGCTGGTATGAAGACCCCATCCGCAACTTTCGCATGCAGCTCTATCTGTTCGACGGCATCAACGGCAGCCTGCTCGGCCGCAAGGAGTACCAGGGCCGGGCCAACTGGACCTTCGCCAAGCGGGATCAGGTGGGCAGCAGCAGCGGCCAGTTCTGGCAGTCGAGCTACGGCCAGGAGGTCAACTACCAGTTGCAGGAAGCGGTGCAGGATCTGGTGGCCCAGCTCAGCTGCGCCCCGGTCACCGCCCGGGTGGTCGGCCAGAACGAGCGCGGCCCCCACATCAATCTGGGCCGCCGCAACGGCGTCCGGCTCGGGGATCAGTTCCGCATCCAGCACGATGCCGATTTCATCGACCCCTACGGCAAGTCGCGCATGATGCGCAACCCCGCCGACGGCCTGTTCGAAGTGGTGCAGGTGTTCGAGGATGGCGCCATCATCAGCAGCCAGAACAAATATTCGCCGTTTAACATCCAGATCGGGGATCTGGCAGTATTGGAATAAGAATCAAGGGTTTAAAAGGGAGCGGCTTCTTGTATAATGCCCGCCACAATGCTCCCGTAGCTCAGTAGGATAGAGCGGTCCCCTCCTAAGGGACAGGCCACTGGTTCGACTCCAGTCGGGAGCGCCATACAAAACAAGGGGTTGGCATCATCACGATGCCAACCCCTTGCTCGTTTCAGGCCAAGGCCGCCATTCAGCCGGACTTTCCCCTACGCCCTGCGCCAGATGATGGCCTCCCTTTGTCTTCTCTATCCCCATGCCCGAAAAACCCTCATCTACGCTTGAAATGCGCCGTCCGGGATGACGGTCGCACTCTAATCCGTTTGGGACAAAAAGAAGGGCATCATGGGTAACAACAAAAAAAGCAAAATAGAACAGCCGGCCGTGGCCGACGTGCAGCAGCCCCTTGGCAACAAGGCATACGAGAAGGAGCTGCGTCGCCTGCACGTGGAGCTGGTGAAACTGCAGCAGTGGGTGGTGCACAAGGGGCTCAAGGTCTGCATCGTGTTCGAGGGGCGCGACGGCGCCGGCAAGGGGGGCACCATCAAGGCGATCACCGAGCGGGTCAGTCCTCGGGTGTTCCGGGTCATAGCGCTGCCGGCCCCCACCGAGCGGGAGAAGAGCCAGCTCTACTTCCAGCGCTATATCCCGCATCTGCCCGCAGCGGGCGAAATCGTCATCTTCGATCGCAGCTGGTACAACCGGGCCGGCGTGGAGCGCGTCATGGGCTTTTGCAGCGAGGAGGCGAGCGACAAGTTTCTGGCCGGGGTTCCCATGGTGGAGCAGGCCATGGTCGACTCCGGCATCATTTTGCTGAAGTACTGGCTGGAGGTAACCCCCGACGAGCAGGAGCGGCGACTGCGGGATCGCATCGACGATGGCCGCAAGATCTGGAAGCTCTCCCCCATGGACATCAAGTCATTCGATCGCTGGGATGACTACACCCGGGCACGGGACGCCATGTTCACCGCCACCGACACCGCCTGGGCCCCCTGGTTCGTGGCCCGCTCCGAGGACAAGAAGAAGGTGCGGCTCAATATCATCTCCCACCTGCTGGCCCACGTTCCCTATCAGGATCTCCCGGCCGAGCCCATCAAGCTGCCCAAACGCAAGATAGGCAAGGTCAAACCCTCTGAGCACCCGTTCCGCTTTATCCCGGAACCCTTCTAGACAGCGGCAGGGGTGAGTCTGTGCTCACCCCTGATTCTGCTGGTATTGACGGATGGCGGCCCTGGCATTGAACAGCATGCGGCTCTCCCCCAGCTGGGCAGCCAAGCCACTGCGGCGCACATTCTCGAGCACCCCGGGATTGAGTCCGGCCAGCCAGAGCGTAACCCCCTTGGATCTGGCCAGCTGCTCCCCTTCCATCAGCATCATCAAAGCCGAATACTCCACATCCTGTACCCGGCTCATATCGAGCACCACCACCCGGGGTTGATGGCGCGCGATCAATTCGCGCATCCCGGCCGCCACATGCTGCACATTGATGAAGAAGAGGCGCCCCTCCGGTCGCAGGATCAGCAGGCCCGGAATGGTCTCGTCATCCGGGTGGCGGGCCGCCAGCGGGCGCAACACATCCTCACCGGGCTTGCGGCCAATCACATGGAGCGGCGGCTGCGCCGTCTGGCTGGCCAGCCCCAGCAAGGAGGCCAGGATCGCCACCACTATGCCTTCCAGGGTACCGAACAGCAGCACCCCCAGGCAGGCGATGACGGCCCAGCGAAACTCCATCATCCGGATCTGCCCTATCTTGCGAAACTCTCCCGGCTGAATGAGCCCCACCGAGTAGACGATGACCACCACCGCCAAAGTGGCGCTCGGCAGCCAGGAGAGCAGCGGAGCGAGAAAGATCATGGTCGCCAGCGCCATCACGGCGGTGACCACGGAGGCCCGCTGGCTCATGCCGCCAACGGAACGTACCACTGCCGTCTGGGAAGTGCCGCCCCCTGCCGGCATGCTGCCACACAGGGAGCCCCCCAGGTTGGCCAACCCGGTGGCCACCAGCTCGCGGTTCGGGTTGATCTCGGGCTCTTCCTTCCCGACGAAGGCACGGCCGGCGGCGATGGTCTCGGTGAAACTCATCAGCGCAATGCCGGCCGCCCCCGGCAACAGCTGCAGCACCAGGGTCAAGTCCGGCATGGTCACACTGGGCAGGCCGGTGGGAATGGCGCCGACGATGGCAACCCCAGCCTCGTTCAGACCCCAGCCCCATACCAGCGCTATGCCGAGACTCACCCCCAGCAGGGGTGCGGGCGAATGGGGAAAACGCCACTCCATGACCACCAGCACCACCAGGGTAACGAGGGCGACCCCCAGCGTCAGCCAGGAGGTATGGGGCAGAGCCTGTCCCAGATGGTAGAGATCCAGAAAGAAGTTCTCCTTCTGGATATGTACCCCGAACAGCTTGGGCAACTGATCGAGGATGATGACCAGCCCGATGCCGCTCTTGAACCCCACCAGCACCGGCAGCGAGATGAAGTTGGCCACGAAACCTAGCCGCAGCACAGCCGCCAGCAGCAGCATGGCGCCGACCAGCAGGGTCAGGGTGGCCGTCACCGTGATCAACCTGCCGGGATCGCCATCCGGCACCACCAGCCCGAGCTGGGTAGCGGTCAGGATCGCCAGGGTGCTGGTGGAGCTGACGCTGAGCACCCGGGAGGAGCCCAGCAACGCGTAGATCAGCATGGGCACGAACGCAGTGTAAAGACCGATCGCCACCGGCAGCCCGGCCACTGTGGCGTAGGCCATGGCCTTGGGCAGCACCACCGCCGCCGCGGTGATGCCGGCCAGCAAATCGGGAAGAAGGCGCCTGGGCGCCGATGCGAATGATGACATGTGACTCCTCCATGCTCCCTGGGAGAGCGAATTGCCGCGGTGCGCCGACCTGGACTGTGGTTTGCCAACCCTGCCAATGCTGCGCAGACAGCATGAAGTGTATGCACACCGATGACGCAGCAGCTTGTTGTGCCTCAGGTTTTTCTTGCCCCTATACTTCAGCGGCGTTTTGGCGACGCACCGACCCGATTTGGACACTGGCCTGATTTGAGAGAGGGACACCATGTTGCGACTGCTCACCCTGCTGCTGATCTGTCTGGTAACTCCGCTGCGGGCTCTGACCCTGACCCCGCTGGCAGAGGGGCTGAGCCACCCCTGGGGACTGGTTATCCTGCCCGATGGCGAATGGCTGGTCGGCGAGCGGCCCGGCCGGCTGCTGCGCATAGACGCAACTGGCGAGCGCCACCCTATCCGGGGACTGCCGGCGATTGCCGCTACAGGGCAGGGTGGCCTGCTCGATCTCGCCCTGGATGACGATGGCTGGATTTATCTCAGCTACAGCGAGCCAGGCAACGGAGGGGCCGGAACCGCCGTGGGCCGGGCACGGCTGCAAAAGGATGTGCTCGTCGACTGGCAACGGCTGTTTAGTCAGCAGCCCAAGGTCGCCGGGGGCGCTCACTTCGGATCGAGGCTGCTGCTGACGGAGGATGGCTACCTCTTCATCACCCTGGGTGATCGCTTCAGCGAGCGGGAGCAGGCCCAGTCCCTCGACAACCACCTCGGCAAGACGGTACGCCTGCACAAGGATGGCCGGATCCCCGCCGACAACCCCTTCCTCAAGACACCCGGCGCCCTGCCGGAGATCTGGAGCCTGGGCCATCGCAACATGCAGGGGGCCGCCCTGCGCCCCGGCAGCCAGCAGTTCTGGGCCCACGAGCACGGCCCCCAGGGCGGGGACGAGGTCAATCTCATCCTGCCCGGTCACAACTATGGCTGGCCCAGAGTGACCTTCGGCGAGGAGTATGGCGGCGGCAAGATCGGTTCTGGCAGCGAAGCTCCCGGGATGACGCCCCCCAAGTGGGTCTGGGTGCCCTCCATCGCCCCATCAGGCATGATCTTCTATCAGGGCGAGCTGTTTCGAGGCTGGCAGGGCAATCTGCTGATCGGCGCCCTGCGTGGCCAGGCTCTGGTACGACTGCAGCTGGCGGGGAACAAGATCATCGGGGAAGAGCGGCTGCTCACCGAGCAGGGAGAGCGGATCCGCACCATCAAGGAGGGACCCGACGGCGTGCTTTATCTGCTGACGGACTCAGGTCAGGGACGCCTGCTCAAACTGAGTCCCTGATGACCATGGTGGTCCGCAATCTTGCAATACTCCGTGGCATGAGAACAGGCATCCCCGCCACCGGTAAATGAAGGGCAACACTTTATGCCCTGGGAGGGCCGGTCTGCTAGACTGGCCCTCCTTTTGTTCATTCATCTGCAAAGGAGTGTTGGATGTCTGCTGCTTCGTGGTGGGACAAGTCCACCGGGCTGGCGCTGCTGACCATAGTGCTGTGGGCCTCGCTGGCGGCGCTCACCTCCCGGGTCACCAGTGTGTCACCGCTGGTGCTGGTGGGGCTGGTGCTGTTTTTCTGCGGGGTGGGAGCCCTGCCGTTCTGGCGTCAGTGGCGGGCTCGCCCGGTCAACTGGCTGGTGACCATCAGCGCCCTGCTGCTCTACCACCTGCTGCTGTTCATGAGCTTTCGCCACGCCCCCGTGCTGGAGGCGAACCTCATCAACTACCTGTGGCCACTGTGCATAATCCTGTTCACCCCATTGCTGCTGCCGGGCCACCCGCTGCACGGCCGTCACCTGCTGGCCGGCGCTCTGGGTCTGGCCGGCTCGGTACTGGTGATGGTGAACGGCGAGCTGCAGCTGCAACAGGCCTATCTGCCGGGCTATCTGCTGGCGCTGGGGGCCGCCATCGTCTGGGGCGCCTACTCGGTGCTGTCGCGCCGGCTGCCGCCGGCCCCGGCGGTAATGACGGCGGCGGCCTGCCTGCCCGCCGGGCTGCTGGCGCTGCTGCTGGCCTGGCTGCTGGAGGGACCGCTGCCGGTGGCCCGCATCCCGGCCGGTGACTGGGGCCTCATCATCGGGCTGGCGCTCGGCCCCATGGGGGCGGCTTTCGTCACTTGGTATCTGGCGCTGCGAGACGGAGATCCACGCAGGATCGGCGCGCTGGCCTATCTGACGCCGCTGCTGAGCACGCTGCTGCTGGTGCTGCTCAATGGCGAGCAGCTGACCCCCCGTCACCTGGTGGCTGGTGCTCTCATCATGGGTGGCGCCCTGCTCGGCATGCTGGGCAAGCCCCCTGCCCGCCAGCAGCAGGAAGCCCCGGCACCGCAGCCGTAAGCCAGCCTCCTCGACAGTCAGTCCGGGCCGCCGGGCTGACTGTCATAAAAGCGCCATCTCTGCTGCTTAAGCTCACGCCGACGCCCATCGCCGTGGTTCAACAAGCAGGAATGCTGCCGTGAAAATTGCCCATTACGCCTCTCTCTCTTCTCTCGCTCTGCTGCTGGTCGCCGCCGTGCAGGTCGGTGCCCTCTGGCATGGCTGGCAACAGCTCAACCAGGCCGAGCAGGCCCAGTACCAGCACGAACGGCTGCAACAGCGGCTCACCGGTACCTTGCAGGGCACCCTGCGCGACTACCTCGCCAGCGGCGATCCGCTGCGGTTGACCGAGGTCGAAGCGGTGCGCAAGCAGGCGCTTGCCCAGCTCTCCCAGCAGGATGTGGCGCTCATCGCCCCGCTGCGCACCCTGCTCGAACAGATGGGAGCGCGCATCAACAGCGACTATCTGGCGGCCGGCAAGCTCTCCGGCAATAGCCAGTGGCTGCTGCAAAATGCCGAGAACGAGCTGACCGATCAGGCCAGGGCGCTGCTGCGTTATGGCCAGCAAGGGGCGACGGGGAGCGACCCGGCCAGCGCCGAGCGCTATCGCCAGCTGGCCAGCGACCTGCTGGCAGCACTGCCCGGGCTCGCTCACCTGCGCCAGAACTACATGGAGCAGGCCAGCCCCAAGCTGCTGGAAGGGTTGCAGTTCGAGCTGGCGGCCCTACAAAAACAGGCCGAGCAGCTGGCGGCCCTGCCGCCGCTCGGCCTGTTCGAGGCGCCCCCCGCCGACGAATTCACTCTGGGGGAACCGGAGCGCAAGGAGCTAGGCGATCTGCCCAAAGCCGAGCTGCTCTCGTTGCTCAAGCGCTACCCACAGGAGCTGGAGAACAGCCGCAAGGCGCTGCAACAGCAGCAGGCGGGCCGTCTCGCCGTGCAGCAGGACATAAGCCAGATGCTGCAGGCCACCGGCCAGATGGGCAGCGAACTGGCCGCTGCCCGCCAGGCGGTCAACCAGCGGCTGGCCGCCATCCTCGGCAGTCTGGCGCTCTGTCTGGTACTGGTCGCCCTGCTGTTTGCGCTGGTGCAGCGCCGCTGGCTGGTCAGGCCGCTGCTGCGCCTGCGCACGGCCTTTCTGCAGCTCGACGAGACCGGGCAGGCCGAAACCCTGCCAGAGGGGCGCGAGCGCAACGAGCTGGCTGACATCGTCGCCAGCTACAACCGCCTCATCCTGCGGCTGCAGCAGGATCAGCAGCAGAAAGAGGGCCAGCTCTCAGCGGTGTCGCAAAGCCTGCAGGGGATGGTCAACCAGGTGCAGGAGATCCATCACAGCACCCGCACCACGGAGCAGGCGGTGGACGAGAGCGATCTGATGATGAACGAGCTGAACCAGCTGGCCGGCGAGGTGCATCAGGTGGCCGCCGAGATAGCGCAGCACGCCCAGCACAACGAGCACTCCATGAGCCAGAGCGAGCAGCTGGTGGGCGGCATGTTGCAGGCCACCGCCCAGACCGGGCTTGCCATCGACGAGAGCGGCGGCGCCCTGAACCAGCTCAAGCGCTCGGTGGAAGATGTGACCGCCATCGTCGATGTGATTGGCCATATCTCCCAGCAGACCAACCTGCTGGCACTCAATGCGGCCATCGAGGCGGCGCGGGCGGGCGAGCAGGGGCGCGGCTTTGCGGTGGTGGCCGACGAGGTGCGCCACCTCTCTGCCGATACCCAGCGCTCCCTCGGCCAGATCACCGAGATCCT
The DNA here is from genome assembly GCF_049860615.1 of Aeromonas sp. FL131. Taxonomy (NCBI): domain Bacteria; kingdom Pseudomonadati; phylum Pseudomonadota; class Gammaproteobacteria; order Aeromonadales; family Aeromonadaceae; genus Aeromonas; species Aeromonas sp. FL131. The sequence goes on along the minus strand of NZ_CP187595.1, from coordinate 462,784 downwards.
GACCAGGCTGACCCAGGCAGGGGAGCAGCTCGGTACCGTGCTGGCGCGGATCACCGCAGAAGCCGCCGCTCAGCGCCAGCAGGCGGAGCAGCTGCGCCAGACCACCCAGGCGGTGCGGGAGATGGCGCGCAGCACGGCAGTTATCGCCCTGCAGGGGGCCGACAACGCCAAGAGCCAGGAGCACAAGCTGGCCAGTTTTGCCGATCTCATCGGCCGCATCAGCCAGCACGCCCGCCAGGGCAGCCGTCTCTCGGTGCAGGTGTCGGAGCACATCCACCACCAGGCCAGCCAGATCCCGCGCATCCTCGGTCACCAGGCCTGAGCCATGCCGGTTTAGCCGGCGCCTCCCTACCCGGCCCCTGCCATCGCGCAGGGGTTTATCTTTTTTTGTGGCACAAAATTATCTGTTATCCGCTGGTTAACGAAGAAAGATCCCTCTGCAGCGTGCGATCCGTCCGGATCGGCCGGCAATTTCATCTGAAAACGTTGTCATCACCGATATCAGCGGGCTGGGAGTGTCCACAGCAAGCGTCATGATTATTTGCACTCGGTCATATTTTTGAAACTTGGTGGGAACTTTCCATTGATATTTCGCACCGCGAACGTACTCTTGGATTGTCCGATAGCCAAGGATCGGAACACAAAAAAACAAAATATGTGATGAACAGAACTGCACCACCGCAGATGTGCCAAGACGTCGCGGCCGCAGCCGACATACTCGAACTTTTTGCCCTTCGGGGTCTTGATTGCAATGCCAATACCGAGCGGCGGGCGCTTGCCTGACTGCCGGACAAAAAAAGCTAAGTCCATAAAATCAGGAGCAATACAAAATGGAAAAAGTGATCTTCAAACGTGCCGCATTGAGCGCAGCCATCGTTGCTGCCATGCTCGCCCCCGGTATGGTGTTGGCTGCCGACGAAGCCGGCCCCACCTATGCAGCCGCCGCCAGCAAATTCTATGAAGAAGGCAAACTCAACGGTGGCCTCTTCTACTTCCAGCGTGATCGTCAGCGTATTGACGGCGACCCCACTGCCAAGAACAAAGAAGGCAAGTACCAGTCCAACCTGAGCCACGCCACCACCCAGGCCTCCCTGAACTTCAACTCCGGCTACGCCTGGGACGTGGTGGGTATCGATGTGGGCGGTTTCGGTGCCTATGACCTGGCCGTGACCGAGAACCACCCGGTCAACCAGGAGAACGAATTCTCCTTCGCCGGCAACAAATGGGGCGAAAACTACAAGGATGGCTCCCCGGAAGGCGGCTTCAGCCTGGCCAACGCCTCGCTGAAATTCAAGGCGCTGGACGGTGCCCTCACCGCCAAGGGTGGTCTGACCCAGCTCTACGTACCGGGCGTGATCGGCGTGAACTGGTCCTATCAGCCGGGTACCTACCGTGGTGGCCAGATCGAGGGTAACTTCGGTGGTCTCTACCTGACCTACGCCATCGCCGACGAGTACAAATCTCCCTGGTACAAAGAGACCCAGAAGTTCTCCCGTGCCAAGGCATGGATGGATCCGTTCGCCGATGAAAACGTCATCGACTACATCCAGGGTGTCGCCGCCCGTTACACCTTCGAGAACGGCACCGCCATCACAGGTTCCTACGGTAACTCCGAAAACTACATGGACAGCTACCACTTCAAGCTGGCCCATAAATTCGACGTGCTGAACGGCCTCTCCACCAGCTACCAGTTCTACGGTTCCGACACCAAGACCTATCAGAAGGGTGGTGCCGACATCGAGACTTACGATGGTCTGGCATGGCAGCAAGCGCTGACCGCCGCCTGGGGCATGGGCCCGTACGGCTTCCGTCTGGAAGGTCTGTGGACCAAGGCCGAGGGTAACGAAGGCAACTACCTGCCCCGTCTGACCCGTGGCTACGGCAACTCCCAGGGCGCGAACGAAATCTGGTGGGACTCCCGCTCCGACTGGAACGCCAACAACGAGAAAGCGCTCTACTTCGGCGTGACCCGTTCCCTGGATGACCTGGTGGGTGCACCTGGCTGGTCCGTCGGTGTCTCCGGTGCCTACGGCTGGGATATCCAGAAAGGCGACGGCACCAAGGCCACCAACGGTGAAGATACCGAATGGGCAGCCAACTTCGACGTCATGTACACAGTGCAGGATGGCAAGCTGAAGGGCACCCTGTTCAAACTGCACTACACCGATTACAACAACGACATCAGCCAGAGCGGCGGTTGGACCGAATACCCCAACATCTTCGCCTCCGAGAAAGACGTCAAGTTCCACATCATCATGCCGTTCACCATCCTGTAAGCAGATGGTTGAAGTTAGCAAACCGGGCCGATTGGCCCGGTTTTCTTTTTTCTGATCAGCGGGTTAACATGCAAAACCGCAGGCGCTGCTGCCTGCTCCGTCACAACAAGGATGCCTCCATGTCCCGCTTCGTTCTGATCACCGGCTGCTCCAGCGGCATCGGTTTGGCTGCCGCCAAGGCGCTCGGCCAGCACGGCTACACCGTCATCGCCTCCGCCCGCAAGGCCGAGGACGTGGCGCAGCTGCGCCAGCTGGGTTTGCTGGCGGTCGAGCTGGATCTGGCCAACGAGGCCAGCATAGAGCAAGGTGCGGCCGAGGCGCAGGCACTGGCTGGCGGCCGCCTGTATGGCCTCTTCAACAACGGCGCCTACGGCCAGCCTGGCGCGCTGGAGGATTTGCCCACCCAGGCGCTGCGCGAGCAGTTCGACACTAATCTGTTCGGCTGGCACCACCTGATTCGCCAGCTGCTGCCGGCCATGCTGGCGGCCGGCGAGGGGCGCATCGTGCAGAACAGCTCGGTGCTGGGGCTGGTAGCCATGAAGTATCGCGGCGCCTACAACGCCAGCAAGTTCGCGCTGGAAGGGTATACCGATACCCTGCGCCTGGAGCTGGCCGGCAGCGGCGTGCAGATCAGCCTGATCGAACCCGGCCCCATCGACACCCGCTTTCGGGCCAATGCCCGCGCCGCCTTCCTGCGCCACATAGAGCCCGCCACCAGCCGCCATCAGGCCGCCTACCAGCAGACCCTGAGCCGGCTGGAGCGTGAAGGGGGTGCCCGCGGTTTTACCCTGCCAAGCGAGGCCTGCATCGCGCCGCTGCTGCACGCACTCGGCAGCCCGCGCCCCAAACACCGCTATCCGGTCACCTTCCCGACCCGGCTGTTCGGGGTGCTGCGCCGCCTGTTGCCCAGTCGCCTGCTAGACCGGATCCTCGCCAAGTCGGCCTGACGGCGACCGCCTCGCCACCCGGCACGCCTGCAAGCAGCCCGCCGCCAGGGGCGACGACGAGCATCGTCGCCTTTCGTCTCATCCCCACCAACCGGCACCAGAGTGGCTTGAATCAGCCAAGCCGCCATCCCTGGCAGTCCCCGCTCAGTAGTGCTGGCCGTTGCTGTAATAGCAGCTCTTGACGATGGGCAGCACCTGCACCACCACATAGGTCTGCTCCCCCAGCACCGCTTTCAGGTGGCGGGTGATCAGCGCCGCAGCCGCGTCCTGCAGCTCCTGCGGGCGTTCGAACCAGACCAGCTCGACGAACGGAAAGCCGGCCTCGACCTCCCCCTCGCGTACCCAGTGGCTGTCGATGCTCTCCAGGGTGACGAACTCCGGTTTGCCCCCGGTGAGGGCACAGAGATCCGCCAGCAGGGGGGAGCTTATCTGCTTGAGGGTGTCGACGGAGACGGCCCGAAAACGAAGGTGGGGCATGGGAAAACCTCTTGGCTGTGACAAATGAGGACTTATCATAGGGGTTATTGTGACGAAGAGAAGCCATCCGCTGACATAAGGTGCCTCATGAGACTCCATCGCCTGCTGCTCCCCTTCCTGCTCTGCCTGCTGCTGCCGCTGAGCGCCTTTGCCGACCCCGCCTTCTATAAGGTCAGCAAGGGCGATCAGCAGCACTGGCTGCTGGGCTCCATCCACGCGGGCAAGCCCTCGCTCTATCCGCTGCCCGACCCCATCGAGCGAGCCTGGCTGCAGAGCCGCGCCCTGGTGCTGGAAGTCGACCTGACCCACATCAGCCAGCAGCAGTGGCAAGAGATGGGGGCCATCACCCGGCTGGTGGACGGCAAGACCCTCAAGGAGCACGTGCCGCTCGATCTCTACCGGCGCACCATCATCGCCGCCGGCCAGAACGGCCTGACCGAGAACATGCTGGCCCCACTGCGCCCCTGGTTCGCCGCCATCACCCTCACCCAGGCGGCGCTGGAGCGCACCGATTTTCGCAGCGCGCTCGGGGTGGATCAGCACTTCGCCAAGCAGGCCGGCGACAGCGGCAAGCCCATCATCGGCTTCGAGACCCTGCTCGAGCAGCTCGGCTACCTCGCCAGCGTAGGTGACAACCAGACCCTGATGCTGGAGAGCACCCTGGACGAGCTACCCGAGCTCGAGCGTGGCTTTCGCGAGGTGATGAAGGCCTGGGAAGAGGGGGACGAGGCGACCCTCATCAACCTGCTCAAATCGGAAATGGCGCCGTCCAAGCTGCAGGCCTGGCTGGAGCAGACCCTGCTGGCGGAGCGCAACCACAACTGGCTGAAGAAATGGTCCACCCTGCCAAACGAGAGCTTCATCGTGGTAGGGGCGCTGCATCTTTACGGCGACCAGGGCTTGCTCGCGTTGCTGGAGCAGCAGGGCTGGCACATCACCCCACTCACCGAGCCGGGTCCGCGCAAGCAGGCCCGCCAGTAGGGCGCAGGCGGGGCCACATCGGCCCCGTCAGGGTCTTTATGTGGGAGGGCGCTCACAGATCCGACTGCCGATTTAATAACCACAAGAGGACTTGATCGAGATCATCTCTTTGCTCCCAAAGAGGTATCTATCATGCCTGTCATCAATGGGATGACTGGAGTGCATGAGATGGAATTTTGGATGAACCTGATGTTCGGCAACAGCGTGGGACTGATGTCCATGTTGGTGATTATCGGTACCTTCCTGCTGATCAGTTCCTACGCGGCCTATTTCATCTACAAGGTGATGAACGCCAAGCCGCCGAAAGAGGGCCAATAAGCCTGCGTCAGGCGATCCCCGATCGCCTGATCCCGCCCTCGCCTCCCCTTTGCTCACGGGCTGAGCAACCCAGCGCCACCAGCGCGCCCGCCACTTTCAGATCCGCCCCCGCCCGCTATAATGGCCGCTCATTCCACCTGCGGGGAGCCTGCCGTGTCTCATAACGACGAACTCTCACTGTTTCGCAATGAAGTGGCCGATGTGCGCCCCATTCGCAACGACCATATCCGCCTCCAGACGGCGGGCAGCAGCCCGACCGACGCCCAGCTGGCGCGGCGCCAGGCCGCCACCGCCGAACAACTCGCCCTGGATCACCTCAGCATGGAAGCGGTCGAGATGCTCGACCCCCACGCCATTGTCGGCTTCAAGCGCGACGGGGTGCAGGAGGGGGTCTACAAGAAGCTGCGACTCGGCAAATACGAGCTGCAGGCGAGCCTGGACCTGCACCAGAAGACCCTGAACGAAGCGCGCCAGAGCCTGGTGCAGTTCATTGCGGATTGCGAACTGCGCGACATCCGCTGCCTGCTGATCCTGCACGGCAAGGGGGAGCGCAGCACGCCGCGCGCCCTGCTCAAAAGCTATGTCAGCGCCTGGCTGCCGCAACTGCCGGCGGTAATGGCCATGCACAGCGCCGAGCGTCGCCACGGCGGCGGCGGGGCTCTCTACGTGCTGCTGCGCAAGAGCGAGCGCAAGAAGGCAGAGAACCGCGAACGCCATCAGAAACGGCTCGGCTAGCCAGCGCCCGTCATCTGGTCAGTCATCCTAAGCCAGGGTGGTAAAACGCACGAGGGCAGTGCTAGCATCGATCGGCCCCGAGCATGCCAGGTACGGGGTGTACGCCATCAGGGACGATAACAAGGACAATCCCATGTCATATCAAAAACTTGAACAACATCAGCAACAGCTGCACCGGTTCTCCCACCTCTCTGCCATCTGTGGCTGGGATCAGGCCGCCATGATGCCGGAGGGGGGCAACGAAGCCCGCGCCGAGGCCATGGCCGAACTGGGGCTGCTGATCCACCACAAGCGCACCGCCCCCGAGCTGGGCGACTGGATTGCCAAGGCCGAGAGCGAGCCGCTGGACGAGCTCCAGCGCGCCAACCTGCGCGAAATCAAGCGCCACTGGCAGGATGCGAGCCTGCTGCCCGGGGATCTCGTGGAGGCGCTGTCGCTGGCCGGCAGCAAGTGCGAGCACGCCTGGCGCCGCCAGCGCAAGGAGAACGACTGGGCGGGCTTTGCACCCAACCTCACCGAGGTGGTGACACTCTCGCGCGAGGTGGCTCGCCTGCGTGCCGATGCGCTGGGGGTACGCCCCTACGATGCCATGCTGGCGCTCTATGAGCCGGGCATGACCAGCGCCCGGCTCGACGAGATCTTCGGCGATCTGACCGGCTGGCTGCCAAACCTGATCCAGACCGTGAGCGAGCAGCAAAAGCGCGAATCGGTGCTGATCCCGCAAGGCCCCTTCCCCATCGCCGCCCAGCAGGCGCTCGGCCAGCAGGTGATGGGGCTGCTCGGCTTCGATTTTGCCCACGGCCGGCTCGATGTGAGCAGCCACCCGTTCTGCGGTGGAGTGCCGACCGACGTGCGCATCACCACCCGCTACAACGAGCAGGAGTTCGTCTCCAGCCTGATGGGCATAGTCCACGAAACCGGTCACGCCCGTTACGAGCAGGGCTTGCCACGCCAGTTGCTGGGCCAGCCGGTGGCCGAGGCGCGCTCGATGGGCATTCACGAGAGCCAGAGCCTGTTCTGCGAGATGCAGCTCGGCCATGATCCCGCCTTCCTCACGCTGCTGGCGCCGCACATTCGCGCCCATTTCGGCGAGCAGGCGGCGTTGGCGCCGGCGAACCTGGTCAAGCTCTACAATCGGGTCGAGCCCGGCTTTATCCGGGTCGATGCGGACGAGGTGACCTACCCAGCCCACGTCATCCTGCGCTACGAGCTGGAGCGCGACCTTATCGAGGGGCGCATCGAGGTGGCTGACATCCCCGCGCTGTGGGACGCCAAGATGCAGCAGTGGCTGGGGCTCTCCACCCAGGGCAACTACCAGAATGGCTGCATGCAGGACATTCACTGGACCGACGGTTCGTTCGGCTACTTCCCGAGCTATACGCTCGGCGCCATGTACGCGGCGCAACTGCGCTTCGCGCTCGAGCGGGAGCTCGGCAACATGGGCGAGCTGATCGCGGCGGGCCGCCTGCCGGAGATCTTCGCCTGGCTGGGTCGTCACATCTGGTCCCAGGGCAGCCGCTACGGCACCGACGAGCTGGTCAGCCGCGCCACCGGCGAGGCGCTGAATCCACACTGGCTGCGCCGCCATCTGGAACAGCGCTATCTGAAGTAGGGTCAGCGCACCCGCCAGCAGATAACAAACGGGGCCTCACGGCCCCGTTTTTCATGGTAACGCAGCGCATCAGCGCCCGTCCGGCACGCCAACGAACTCGCGCAACTGCAGGATGTTGCCCTCGGGGTCGAACGCATTGCGCACCACGAAACCGGGGCCGGACCACTGCTGCGGCAGCAAGCCGCCACCGAGATCGGCCGCTTTCGCCTCCGCCCAGGCGAGGCTCGGCACGGTAAAGAACAGCTTGATGGCACCCTGCTCGCGCAGCTGCGGCGGCGTGGTGATGACCACCTGCTCGGCATAGGGAGCGGGGATTGCGTGCAGCAACAGCTGGATATCGGCGTTTTCCTGCACGATCAGCTCATCACTCTGGCTGCGGATCTCCATCTGCAGCAGGGTGCGATAAAAGTGGCTCAGCAGGCCGGGATCCCTGGCATAGATCAGGGCGCCGGCACGTGCGGGTCCTGGCATGGCTCTCTCCTCCTTGGATGTTGTCACCCCAGATTCGCACACTTGCCCCACCAAACCGATCTGTTTTTCACGCCCTGCGATCCCGGGCGCTGTGTCGGCTTTATTTCAATTGCTGTCCGTTTCTGGCTAGTCATCGCCTGCGTTCCTGCTTAGTCTCTCACTCATCCGGGCCGCCGCGCCCACCCCGTTTTCGGCGCAAGGAGCCACCGATGCCAACAGATCACGCCATGACGATGCCGCCGGCCACAGAGGATGAGTCAGACCTGCCGCTCAGCGCCGAGCAGTGCCATGCCGCACGCCTGGCCCGCGATGCGCGCTTCGACGGCCGCTTCTTTACCGGCGTGCTCTCCACCGGCATCTACTGCCGGCCTGTCTGTCCGGCGCGGCCGCCACACGAGCACAACGTGCGCTACTTCCAAAGCGCCGCCGCAGCCGAGCAGCACGGCCTGCGCCCCTGCCTGCGCTGCCGGCCTGAGCTCGCGCCCGCCGCCCCCGGCGATCTGCCGCCGACGCTGGCACGCCTGCTGGCCCGGATCGATCGCGGCGAGCTGGCGGAAGGCTCGCTCACCACGCTGGCGGAACAGGCCGGCATCAGTGAGCGCACGCTGCGCCGCCAGTTCGAGCAGCACCTCGGCGCCTCGCCGAAACAGGTGGAGCAGACGCGCCGGCTGCTGCTCGCCAAGCGGCTGCTGACCGAAACCCGGCTGCCCATCACCGACATCGCGTTTGCGGCGGGCTTTGCCAGCATTCGCCGCTTCAACGATGCCTGGCAGCAGGCATACGGGCTGGCGCCGCGGGCCCTGCGCCGTCAGAGCGAGCCAACCGGCGCCGACGCTGCCCTGACGCAGGCTGCACCGCAGCCCGAGGAGGGGGCGATGCTCACGCTGCAACTGCCCTACCGCCCCCCGTACGACGTGGCGGCCATGCTGGCGTTCTACCGGCTGCGCGCCATTCCGGGGCTGGAGCGGGTAGATGGCGAGGGGTATGAACGCTGGCACCGGGTCGGCGATCAGCTCGCGCGGGTGCGCATCAGCCAGGGCAAGGGGCACAGCCTGCAGCTCAGCGTCCATGATCTGCCGCCCACCGCGCTGCCGGATCTGCTGTATCGGGTGCGCCGGATGTGGGATCTCGATGCCGACATGCAGCGCATCGGTACGCGGCTCGGGCAGGATCCGCTGCTGGCACGCCTGCAGGCGCGCTGGCCGGGGGTTCGGCTGCCCGCCGGCTGGGATGAGTACGAGGTGATGCTGCGCGCCATCGTCGGCCAGCAGGTGTCGGTCAAGGGGGCCATCACCATACTCGGGCGGCTGGTGGCACGCACCGAGGCGCAATTCGGGGTGGCGCAGTTGCCCACCCCTGCCCAGCTGTGCGAGCTCAATCTGGACGGTATCGGCATGCCCGGCAGCCGGATCAGAACGCTGCAGAGACTGGCGCAGGCGCTGGCCAGCGGCGAGTTGAACTTGATCAGCGCCAGCGATGAACAGCTGCTGGCGCTGCCCGGTATCGGCCCCTGGACGGTCGCCTACTGGCGGCTGCGCTGCGGGCTGGATCCGGATGCCTTTCCCGCCTCGGATCTGGTGCTACTGAAGGCGCTGGGGGGCGGCACCAAGTTGCCGGTGAAGGCGGTATTGGCCCACAGCGAAAGGTGGCGGCCCTGGCGCGGCTACGCGGCGAGCTGGCTGTGGCATGCCATGAGCGAGGAGCCGGCCCTGCTGACCGAGCCAGTACCAGGCCACGCAGCAAGCGACAACCAAGCAGAGGAGACAACCCCATGATCCGCTACGATATCTTGCCCAGTCGCTGCGGCGATCTGCTGGTGGCCATCGACGAGCGCGGCCTGCTGCACGTGGACTTCGTGGCGGGGCTGCGCGCGCTGCCCGACATGAGTGGCTGGCGACAGGACAAGGTGGTGCTGGCCCCTTTTCTCGCGCAATTTGAGGCCTATTTTGCCGGCCGCCTGCAACGCTTCACCCTGCCGCTCGCACCAAGAGGCACGGCGTTTCAGCAAGCGGTCTGGCAGGCGCTGTGCGACATTCCCTACGGCGAGACCCGCAGCTACAGCGACATCGCCCGCGCCATCGGCAAGCCCAATGCGGTGCGGGCGGTGGGTGCCGCCAACGGCCGCAACCCGCTCTCGATCATCATCCCCTGCCACCGGGTGATCGGCCAGAACGGCAGCCTGACTGGCTATGCGGGGGGCTTGCCCATCAAGCAGGCGCTGCTCACTCTGGAGGGTATCTCTGGTTGACGACACGGCGCCCACTCACAGGCGCTCGGCCAGCCAGCCATGGAACCCGAGCGCCTGAAAATAGCGCCGACCAACGCCAAAGCCCGCCGCCTGCAACAGGTGCCGGGTCTGTGTCTCATCGAGGGGAAAGAAGTCCTGTGCCAGGCGCAACACCATCTGTTCGCTGGCGCTCCGAGGCAGACCGGCACGGTGCGCGTGCAGCCCCATCACGGCGCGCTCGTCATCGTCTTGCGCAGCCATCAGGTCGGCCAGCAACAGAGGGGCACCGCGCCTGAGCTGGCGGGCGATGTCGGCGAGCAGTGCCGCCTTTTGTTCCTGCGGCAGAAAGTGCAGCACCAGCAGACAGAGTGCACCGTCACACGCCATGCTGTCGGCCGGCAACGGCCCCTCCCACCATGTGATCCGCGCCGCCATCCCCGCCTGCTCGGCTTGCCTTCTGGCCTGCGCCAGCATGTCGGCCGATATGTCCTGGGCAATGAACTGCCAGCGGGGACACAGGCTGCCCAGCAACAGCAGTTCGCTGCCCGTGCCGACTCCCACCAGCAGAACGCGTGCCTCCTGCCCAAGCCGTCCCATTAATTGGGACGCGCTGAGCTGGTGCAGCAGCTCATAACCGGGCACCAGCCGGGTAATGCGCTGGTCATAATCCAGCGCCCCCTCTCCATTGAATCGCGTCATCCTCGCCTCTCCTCCCCGTGAAAACTCCTTGATAGAGCCTGCCGCCGGGAGAAGGTAAAGCATCAGATGTCGGGAGAGGTGAGCTTCATCAACGCTTCAAACTCCCCATCACATGCATTTCGCAGCGGTGGCAATCAAACCGCAGGCGGAAGATGTCCTTGCCCATCTTGAGCTCCAGCGGCTCGGCCTTGAGGCCCGGCACCTCGTTCGGGCAGAGGTTCTGGCTGTAGCGGATGCAGTGTTTGGTGATCATCAGCACCACTTCCCGCTCCTCCTTGTTCGCCTCATAAGCGGGCGCGATGCGCTCCACCCCGTGCTCGCGGAAGAACTGCTCGGCAGCGCTGTTCAGCACGTTGCCAAGGTAGGAGAGACGATGCTGGGGATAGTGGATATCCCGCAGCGCGATGCGTCGCTCGGGGCGCTGGTAGCTGGCCATACGGGCAGCCTCCAGCGCGGCGATGGCATCCCGGCGCAAGCCGTTGAGCATGGATGCGGCGATGAATAGCGGGTGAGTAAACGCCAACTCAACCTTGCGCGCCACAAACAGGGTATTGCCGAGTTTGCCAAGCTGATCCCGCGCCTGTTGCAGCGCCCGCTCCGGGTTGTCGGCCGGCTGCTTGTCGCAGGGGAGCGCGACGGCGGCGCTGATGCCCTGCTCGTCGGTGAGCGTGAGGCGCAAGCCCGCATCACACTCTGCCAGCACCATATCGACCCGGATGCGGCGATCGGCGCTGGCCTTCTCCAGCACCTTGCTGAATGCCTGATCGTGGTTGCGGTAGATTTCGGTGCCTACCTTCAAGCCCGGCATGCGCTCTGACAGGAGTAACTGCTTACCTTCCACTTTGTTGAGGCGCATCCCTACCAGCTCGTTGTTCGGCTTGAAGAAGCCAAGGCCATCGCCGTTGTTGAGGCTCACAGGCTTGCCATCGATCTCGATGCCATCCTTGGTGACTCTGGTGACCCGGCCCAACGGCTCGCCCACGTATTTCGGACTCTTTGTGGAGTCGATCCCGGGCTGGCGGCCATGGAGGAAGTAGTCGGTGCTGCCGCGGTTGAAGCTCTTTTTGGGATCAGGCGTGAAGCTGTAGCTACAGCGGCCAGCCGAAGAGGCCACCAGATCGCTGCGGCTATCCAAGATGGCATCGAGCTTCTGCCGATACCAGGCGGTGACGTTCTTGACGTAATCGAGCCCCTTGAGGCGCCCTTCAATCTTGAAGGAGCGGATCCCCGCCTCGATCAGCGCCTCCAGGTTGTCGGTCTGATCCATGTCCTTGAGGGAGAGCAGGTGACTGTCAGCCACCAGCACTTCACCGCCCGGCTTTTGCAGCGAGCAGGGCAGGCGACAGAGCTGGGCACATTCGCCACGGTTGGCGCTGCGGCCGGTACGGGCATGGCTGATGTTGCACTGACCGCTGTAGGAGACGCAGAGCGCACCGTGGATAAAGAACTCCAGCTGCACGTTGGTCGCGGCGCTTATCTCGTGGATCTGCGCAAGGGACAGCTCGCGCGCCAGCACCACCTGGGAGAAACCCACATCCTGCAGAAATTTCACCTTCTCCGGGGTGCGGTTGTCGGTCTGGGTACTGGCGTGCAACGCGATGGGGGGCAAATCGAGCGCCAGCAACCCCATGTCCTGCACGATCAGCGCATCGACCCCCGCTTCGTAGATCTGGTGAGTCAGCCGCCGGGCCTGCTCCAGTTCATGATCGTGCAGCAGGGTGTTGAAGGCGACAAAGACCTGGGCACCGAAGCGATGAGCATGGCGCGCCAGCGCTTCGATATCCTCGATGGAGTTGCCCGCCGCGCTGCGGGCGCCAAAGGCGGGGCCGCCCATGTAGACGGCATCGGCGCCATGATTGATGGCTTCGATGCCGTAGGCGAGGTTCTTGGCCGGAGCCAGCAGCTCCAACCGGTTGGTGTGACTTAACGGGTGCTTGTTCTGGTGCATGGTCTCGGGATCAGGGCGGACAGCAAATGGGCGCCACTCTAGGGCATTGCCACCCTCCCCGCCTTGATCCCGCTTAAGATCACCGCAAAATACAGGATTGGATCAGAGCACCACCTTCAAGGCCAGCCCCAGCAGCACCAGACCGCTTACCTTGTCGATGACGAAGGACTTGGCCTTGAGCCAGGCCAATACGGGGCCACGAGAGAGCACCAGCGCCACCAGCACGTACCAGACAGCGTCGATCCCGCCGGCGGTCAGCATCATGATGCCCCCCTCGCGCCAGCCGGTGTCGGCATGCACAAACTGGCTGAACAGGGCGATGAAGAAGACCGCGAGCTGGGGGTTGAGAAAGGCCACCATAAAGCCTTCGAAGGCGCCTTGCCGACCGCGCAGTTGGTGCACCTCTTCGCTCGCCTCCCCCTTGGCAGGCTTGGCCAGCAGCGCCTTGACCCCGAGCCAGGCGAGAAATGCGGCGCCGCCGTAGCGGATAACATCAAACAGCAGCGGGGTCTGGGTGATCAGGATGGCCAGACCCAAAGCCGTGATCAGCGCATAGATGCCAACCCCGAAGCCGTGGCCAAGCGCGGTGGCCACTCCGTGTCCCTGCCCCCCCTGCACCGTGTTGCGGATGATCAGCGCCAGGCTCGGCCCCGGGCTGATGGCCCCCATCACGCAGATTGCGGCCAGTGCCAGCCAACTCGTCAGTTCCATGGTGTTCCTTGTCTCAAGCGGAATATGAATGTCTGCGCTCAGGGTAAAGGGCCCCTGGTTATGCCAGAAGTGAAAGTTGAGAATAGACCCCATAGCCAATGGCTATAGGCCAACACAAGCGTCTATTGTTAGCGGGGCGGGTTCAACACCTTCCGACTCGCCGCCACCGTGCGCTGCAGGTGCTCGCGCAGGAAGGGATAGGCCAGTTCGCGAAACCACTTGTGGGCCGGATCCTGGTGATGGCGCTGGTGCCACAGCAGATGATACTGCTGGGTACGGCTGGCAAACGGCAGATCGCAAAAATGCAGGGCGTGCTCGCAGGAGAGCTGCCAGGCGATGTGAGCCGGGGTGGTCAGCAGGCAGTCGGTGCGCAGCAACACCTCCACCGCCGCCTGAAAGAAGGGCACCCGGGCAAACCAGCGCCGGGACAGCCCCTGCGGTGCCAGCACCTGCTCCACCGGGCTGTCCTTGTCGCCACCGCCGCTCACCTGCAGGTGAGGCCAGGCGAGGTAGTCATCGAGACTGAGCGAGCGCCCTGCCAACGGATGGTGGCTACCCATCAACACCACCAGCCGATCTTCCCCCTGATGCAGGCCGCGGATCTGATCCGGCACCAGTTCGGTGATGGTGGAAACCATGTCCAGCTCGGATTGCCACAGCTGCGGCAGCAGGCGCTTGTCCCACAGGCTGTACTCCAGCGCCGCCAGCGGCGCCTCCCTGGCCAACGCCGCGCAGATATCCGGCAGAATGTGCTGAGCCACGTAATCGGAGGAGGCGAGCCGGAACACCCGCTCGCAGCGGCTCGGGTCAAAACCGGGGGCCTCGTAGAGTCGCTCCAGCGCACCGAGGGAGTCCGCCAGCTGGGCAGCCAGCGCCTCGGCCCGTGGCGTCAGCAGCCAGCGCTGCCCCTCCCGCACCAGCAACTCGTCGCCAAACTCGCTGCGCAGCTGGCCCAGTTGCTTGCTGATGGAGGGCTGGCTCAGGTGCAGCAGCTCCGCCGCCCGGCTGATGTTGCGGGTCTCCAGCAGCACCTTGAGGGTGGGCAGCAGGTTGAGATTGGCTTTGTGCAAGGGGTGATTCCATCCAGTGGTGAAAGCCCTATCTTAGGGCAGGCAAGCCCTGTGGTTTAAGCGAAATTTCCCGTCGGCACCCGCAACCTGGCGTGACCCAGCAGCCAGATAACCATGACCACAAGATGACAGTGGTTGCCCCGTGCGGCATAATTGCGCGATTTTCCGCCCACGGGCGATCCACTTGAGAAGCGGTAACAAGATGAAATACGCCAATATCACAGGCTGGGGCAAATGCCTGCCTCCCTCCGTACTGACCAACGACGACCTCAGCACCATCATGGATACGTCGGATGAGTGGATCTACCCGCGCACCGGCATCAAGGCTCGCCGCATCTCCCACGTCAGCACCTCCGATCTGGCCACCCTGGCCGGGCGTCGCGCGCTGGCATGCGCCGGGCTGGAAGCCAGCGACCTCGACGGCATCATCCTGGCCACCGCCACGCCGGACAACCTGCTGCCGAGCGCCGCCTCCGCGGTGCAGAAGAAGCTGGGGGCCGTCAATGCCGCCGTGTTCGACCTCAACGCCGCCTGCACCGGTTTCGTCTACTCCCTTTCGGTCGCCACCTCGCTGGTACAGACCGGCATGATGAAAAAGGTGCTGGTGATCGGCGCCGAGCGCCTCACCTATCTGCTGGACTGGGCCCGTCGCGACACCGCCGTGCTGTTTGGTGACGGTGCCGGCGCCGTGGTGATCGAGGCGAGCGAGCAGGAGAGCGGCCTGATCGCCAACAAGCTGGGCTGTGACAGCGAGGCGCGCGAGATCCTGCACGTGCCGAACTTCGGTACCGACCGGGTACGCTTTGCCGACATCGACGGCCTCTTTACCTTCAACTTTGAAGGCCAGGAGATCTTCAAGCGGGCCGTACGCGGCATGGGCGAAGCCACCAACACGGTACTGGCACAGGCCAGCATCGCTCCGGAGCAGATCGATCTTATCGTGCCGCACCAGGCCAACATCCGCATCATCGAGACCCTCGCCAAGCGCATGAACGCACCGATGGAGAAGGTGATGGTCAACATCGAACACTACGGCAATACCTCCGCCGCCACCGTGCCCATCGCCCTGTGCGAGGCGCTCGAACAAGGCCGCGTCCAGCCGAACAGCTATCTGCTGACTGCCGCCTTCGGTGCCGGCCTGACCTGGGGCGCAGCCATCATCAAGTGGGGCGATCGCGTGACGCCCATCAAGGCGTGCGAGGCCGAACTGCCGCCGTGCGACAAGAGCGCGCTCGAGCTTATCGCCCATGCCGTGGAAGGGTGCCAGAAGGCCCACGCCGACGAAGCGTAAATCCACACATACAGCACCAAGAGCCTGCCAATGCAGGCTCTTTTTATTACAGCGCCCAGCACTTCTCCCCTCCTCCCAGGCTCTGGCCCTCTCACGGCTGTGACTCCCGACGATGGCCCTGTGACAGTCTCCATATTCCAGTTTTCTCAGTAGCCCACCCCGAATAGGACCAATTTGTAACCAGCCCATTTTTTTGCGCTAACCTTACTGAGCTATTGATAAGTAGCAAGTTGGCGCTTGGGTCCCTACCTGAGGGGACGGCGGTTCACCTTCTTCCATCCATATGCAGGGGCAAGTTCGCGTATGACAGACAACACAAGGGCACACTCCTCCCCTTTCTGGGAGCCTGTCAGCTGGGCCTGCGGCCTTGGCCTGGGCCTGTTCAGCACCCTGCTGCTGGTACTTGCGGGCAGCCCCTTGCCTTATCTGCTGGCCAACCTGATGCTGGCCGTGGCTGCCACCCTCTGGAGTGCCCGCCACTACCACGCCAAACCTGCCGGCAAGCTCGATGAACAAGAACAGACTCCGTCATGGTCCGCTGCCGGGCTCAACCACTCCATCATCGGGCTTGAGCAGGTGTGCGAAAAGGCCGTGCCCATCTGGTCTCAACAAATTGAAAACTCTCGCCAGCAAACCGAAGGGGCCATGATTGACCTCACCCAGCGCTTTGCCGGGCTGACCACCAAGCTGGAAGAGGCGGTCGCCGCCTCCCACAACGCCGCCGGTGATCTGGGCGGTGAGAAATCGGCCGGGATGGCCGCCGTGCTGGCCGAGAGCCAGGCCCAGCTCAATCAGGTCGTCGCCATCATGCACTCCACCCAGGCCAACCGTGACGCCATGCTGGCAGAGATAAAAACCCTCACCGCCTACACCATCGAACTCAATACCATGGCGCTCGACGTGGCCAAGATAGCCTCCCAGACCAACCTGCTGGCCCTCAACGCCGCCATCGAGGCGGCCAGGGCCGGTGAAGCAGGTCGTGGCTTCGCGGTGGTGGCGGACGAGGTGCGCACCCTGTCGCGCCTCTCCAGCGAGACCGCCCAGAAGATGACCGACAAGGTCGATACCATCAACACCGGCATCGGCCGGGCCTTCCAGATTGCCGAGAGTGCGGCAGGGCGGGATCAGGCCGCCGTCAGCGACGCCGAACACGCCATCGAACAGGTACTGGAGCGCTTTCGGATGGCCACCACCAGCCTGGCCGAATCGGCAGCCCTGCTGCAGAGCGAGAGTACCGGGATCCACCGTGAGATTTCCGATGTCATCGTGTCGTTACAGTTCCAGGATAGAGTCAGTCAAATCCTTGGCCATGTTCGTCAGAACATGGACAGCCTCAACGATCACCTGATCTCGTCGCGCACCAGAACGCACCAGTCCGGCCCCATCCAGATCGATGCGGAAAGCTGGCTGGCAGACATGGAACTCTCATATGCCACCGATGAGCAGCGCAATATCCATCACGGTCGCAAAACCCCGACGGCAACCCCATCCAGCAACGCTGATGTCACTTTTTTCTAGGAGAGATATATGGCCAAAACAGTCCTGATCGTGGATGACTCGGCAACCATACGCCAGGTCGTCGGCATGACGCTCAAGGGCGCCGGTTACGAGGTGATGGAGGCTTGTGACGGCAAGGACGCCCTCAAGAAACTCGACGGCAAGAAGATCAACCTCATCATCAGCGACGTCAACATGCCGAACATGGACGGTATCAGCTTCGTCAAGGAGGCCAAGAAGCTGGCCAGCTACAAGTTCACCCCGGTGATCATGCTGACCACCGAGTCCCAGGACAGCAAGAAGCAGGAAGGACAGGCTGCGGGAGCCAAGGCCTGGGTGGTCAAGCCGTTTCAGCCGGACCAGATGCTGGCTGCCGTCGCCAAGCTCATCATGCCCTGAGTCGGGAGGCGTTCATGCCGCTGCATATCGAAACGGGCGAAGAGAAGACAGTTGTGGCCATTGCGGGTGAGATGACCATCTATACCGCAGCCGAGCTCAAACAGGCGCTCACTCCCCTGCTCTATCGCCAGCAAGAGCTGGAGCTGGATCTCTCCCAGGTCAGCGAAATGGACAGTGCCGGTCTACAACTGCTGCTGGCCGCCAAGAAGACGGCGCTGCAGGGCGGCTATCCACTGCATCTGGTGATGCACAGCCATGCGGTACTCGATGCCCTTGAGCTGTGCCAGCTGGCAACCTTCTTCGGCGATCCCACCCTCATCCCCCACCCCGATCACGCCTAGCCGGTTCCGCGGACAAGGAGTCATTCGTGAGCATCAATCTTGATCAGGCCCTGCAAACCTACATCGCCGAGGCGCGTGAGCTGCTCGAGGAGATGGAGTCCGCACTGCTGACACTGGAAAACGAGCCGGACAATAGCGAGCTCATCGGCGCCATCTTCCGGGCGGCCCACACCATCAAGGGCTCCGCCGGCCTGTTTGGCCTGCAACCCATCGTCAGCTTCACCCACATTGTCGAGGATCTGCTCGATCAGGTGCGCAACCAGCAGCTGACGATCAGTGAAGCACTCATCAAGGATCTGCTGGAGAGCCGGGATCACATCGAACGCCTGGTCAGCCTGGTGGCCGAACAAGGGGAAGCGCTCGGTGCGGATGAACAGGCTCAGGATGAACAGCTGCGGCGCAACCTGGCACGCCATCAAACCACCGGCCAAGCCGGCCTGCCGGAACACAACCCACCAGCCGAGACCAGCCCGATCAGCAAGGAGGAGGGTCATGTCAGTGCCACGTCTCTGTGGCACATCTCCTTGCGCTTTGGCCCGGATGTGCTGCGCAACGGCATGGATCCCACCTCTTTTCTGCGTTACCTCGGCACCATGGGTACCCTCTGTGCCATCGAGACCATTCACCATGCTCTGCCCGACTGGGAACATTTCGATCCGGAGAGCTGCTACTTGGGCTACGAACTCGATCTGGACACCCAGGCCGACAAGAATGCCCTGAGCGATGTGTTCGAATTCGTGCGCGATGACTGTCGCATCACCATTATCCCACCCCACAGCAAGCTGGCCGAGTACATCGACCTCATCAATGCCCTGCCGGAAGACAACGAGATGCTGGGACAGCTGCTGGTCAAGACCGGCGCCCTGACAGCCAGCGAGCTGGTACTCGGGCTGCAAGCCCAGCATGAACAACCGCAGACCGACGTCGGCAAGCTGGGAGAGATCCTGATTGCTCAGGGTGCCGTCAGCGAGGTGGTGGTGGATGCCGCGCTCAAGAAGCAGAGCCTGAACAAGGAGAGCAAAAACAAGGAGGGGCGCTATGTCCGGGTCCATGCTGACAAGCTGGATGACCTGATCAATCTGGTGGGCGAACTGGTGGTCGCCAGCTCGGGGGCCAACCTGCTGGCCCAGCGCTCCCGGGACAGCCAGTTGCAGGAGGCCAACTCCACCATTGCCATGCTGGTCGAAGAGATCCGGGATGGTGCGCTGCGCCTGCGCATGGTGCCCATCGGTGATACCTTCAACCGCTTCCAGCGGGTAGTGCGGGATGTCAGCCATGAACTGGACAAAGACATCGCCCTGGTCATCACCGGCGGTGATACCGAACTGGACAAATCGGTGGTGGAGAAGATCGGCGACCCCTTGATGCACCTGGTACGCAACGCCATGGATCACGGCATCGAATCGGCTGACAGAAGAGTGGCCGCCGGCAAGCCGGCACGGGGCACCCTGACTCTCAACGCCTATCACGACTCAGGCAGCATCGTCATCGAAATCCAGGACGATGGCGCCGGCCTCAACAAGGCCAGGATCCTGCAAAAGGCGCAAGAACGCGGCCTGCTAACCACCAATGCCACCCTGACGGATCAGGAGATCTACCAGCTCATCTTCGAACCCGGCTTCTCCACGGCGGAGGCCATCACCAATCTCTCCGGCCGCGGGGTGGGCATGGATGTGGTCAAACGCAACATCCAGGCCCTGCGCGGCAGTGTCGAACTCGACAGCAAACCCGGCCTCGGCACCCGGGTCCAGATCCGGCTGCCGCTCACTCTGGCCATCATCGATGGTTTTCTGGTGCGCGTCAGCACGACCCACTACGTCATCCCTCTCGACATGGTGATCGAATGCGTGGAGCTGACCCAGAGCGCGCTGGCCGATACCCAGGGGCGCAACTACATCAATCTGCGCGGTGAAGTGCTGCCTTTTGTCCGGCTGCAGCACTATTTCGACGTAGAGGGCGCCAGAGGGCGCCGGGAAAACATCGTGGTCGTCAGCCACGGCGGCAAGAAATCCGGCCTGGTGGTCGACGAGCTGCTGGGTGAATTCCAGACCGTCATCAAGCCGCTCGGCAAGCTGTTCCAGCGCCTGCAGGGGATCAGCGGCTCCACCATTCTGGGAGGCGGTGAAGTTGCCCTCATTCTGGATATCCCCTCTCTCATTCAGCACGCCATCGAGCAGGAGCTGGGCCAGCTGAGCCAGTACGCCATTCCACGTCTGCAAACCCAACCTAGAGTCAATTAACGCCAGGAGCCTGTCATGTTCAAAAACTCCACCATCAAGCTGCGACTCACCATTCTGCTCTGCCTGCTCTGCGCACTGCTGCTGGGAGTGGGTGCATTGGGGCTCTACAACATGCAGAGCAGCAACAAGGGTCTGCAGCGGGTCTACAACGATCGGGTGGTGCCGCTCAAACAGCTCAAGACCATCTCAGACAATTATGCCGTCGCCATCATCGACAACGTCAACAAGGCCAATGCGGGCCTCATCAGCGCCGAAGAGGCGCGGCAGCAGATCCAGCATGCCCAGCAGCAGATCAAACTGGAGTGGCAGCATTACCAGGCCACCAAGCTGACCGAAGCCGAGCAGAAGCTGTCAGCCGAGGCCAACAGCCTGTTCAGCGCAGCGGATCGGGATATTACCCGGCTGGAAGCGTTTCTCTCGACCCAGCGCGGTGTCGTCACCGGCATGCTCAACGAATTTGACGGCAAGCTTTACAGCTCCATCGATCCCATCGGTGGCAAGATAACCGAGCTGGTCAGCCTGCAGCTCGACGTCGCCAAGTCCGAGTACGAGCAGGCGCAGGCCTGGTACGACGTCATGCTGCTCACCATGCTGGCGGTCGTTGCCGCAGGCATGGTGGCTGCAGCCTGGTTTGGCATCGTCCTCATCCGCAGCATCATCTCCCCCATCAACCAGGCACTGCAGGTAGCCAACCACCTGGCCGAAGGCAACCTCGACGTCACCATCGATATCGGAGCCCACGACGAAGCCGGACAACTGCTGCTGGCCATGCAGAACATGGTCAACAAGCTGACCGCTCTCATCAACGACATCGAAACCCTGGTGACTGCCGCCGTCGAGCAGGGAAACTTCAGTTACAAGATCGAACTGGATGGACGCCAGGGCTACATCAAGCGGCTGTCCGAACTGCTCAACCGCCTATCCAACGTCACCGACACCAGCCTCAACGATGTGATGCGCATCGCCACCGCCCTGTCACGAGGTGATCTGACCCAGAAGATAGAACAACCCTATCCGGGCATTTTTGGCCAGACCAAGGATGGCCTCAACAGCACCATAGAGGCGCTGACCGCCATCATCGAAGAAGTGCGCAACGCTGCCGACAACCTGACCAATGCCTCCAACCAGGTCAGTACCACGGCCCAATCCCTGAGCCAGGCCACCAGCGAACAGGCCGCCAGCGTGGAAGAGACCAGCGCCTCCATCGAGCAGATGAGTGCCAGCATCAACCAGAACACCGACAACGCCAAGGTCACCGACAACATGGCCAGCAGTGCCGTGCTCGAAGCCACCGAAGGTGGCCGCTCGGTCCAGCAGACGGTGGCAGCGATGCAGCAGATCGCCCGCAAGGTCAGCATCATCGACGACATTGCCTACCAGACTAATCTGCTGGCACTCAACGCCGCCATCGAGGCAGCAAGGGCCGGTGAACACGGCAAGGGCTTCGCGGTGGTGGCCGCCGAGGTCCGCAAGCTGGCCGAACGCAGCCAGATAGCGGCGCAGGAGATAGGCGAGCTCTCATCGAGCAGCGTCGATACTGCCGAGAAGGCGGGCAGCCTGCTCGACAAGATAGTGCCCTCCATTCGCAAGACTTCCGATCTGGTGCAAGAGATCAATGCCGCCTCCGGTGAGCAGGCCAGCGCCGCCAACCAGATAAGCCTCGCCATGAGCCAGCTCAACCAGGTGACCCAGCAAAACGCCGCCAGCAGCGAGGAGCTGGCGGCCACGGCCGAAGAGATGAGCTCTCAGGCCAACGAGCTGCAGCAAACCATGGACTTTTTCTCGCTGGAGAACCTGAGCAAACCGGCAAGGACTCACGAGAGCGGACATAAAGGATTGCCCCCCAGAGGCAAATTTGTCATGCCGACCCAGCACCCACTGCACGGCAATACGGCAACGCAACCTCAGGTTGACGAGGCCGATTTTGTCCGTTTTTAACCGGAGAGCCCCATGAGCATGTCTACCGAAGTGGCCGTCCAGCCTGGCACGCTGGCCCCTGATAATCAGGGCGATGCCCAGTACCTGACCTTTCTCATCAACGGCGAGATGTTTGCCATCAATATTCTCGGGGTCAAGGAGATCATCGAATACGGCAACATCACCCCCATTCCCATGATGCCAAGCTTCATCCGCGGCGTGATCAACCTCAGGGGAGCCGTGGTCTCGGTGGTGGATCTCAATGCCCGCTTTGGCAATGCCCCTTCCAGCATCACCCGTCGCAGTTGCATCGTCATTATCGAGGGAGTGCATCCGGACGATCCGGAACACGGCAATCAGGACATCGGCGTGGTGGTCGACTCCGTCTCCGAGGTGCTGACCATTCCCTGCAATGAGATAGAGCCACCACCGAGTTTCGGGGCTCGCATCCGGGCGGACTTTATCAGCGGCATGGGCAAGGTAAATGGCAAATTTGTCATCCTCATCAATACCGAGAAGGTGCTCTCCATCGATGAGATGGCACAGCTCAGCGAACTGACCCAGCAGCAGGAACGGTTGCTGGAACAGAAGCCACAGACACCGTGATTCAGGCGTAGCAAGCAACAAGAGTGTCGCTCACCACACCACACAGCAATGACATGTCGCACAAGGATAAGGCTCATGACTCAATCATTTTTTGGCAATCTGTTCGGCAACGGCAGCGCTCATGCCTTGCTGCAGGAACAACTGCTCCAGCTCATTGGTGCAACCCGATCGCTCCAGCAGGGGATCAGACAAGGCGACCAGTCAGCCCAGCTGGAGCTGGGTTCGCTCAGCGGCCCGCTGCGGGAACTCTGTCAGGAGTTCAATACCGTGCTGGCGCTGCTGGGGGAGCGCCTTAGCAACACCCTCGCCACCATCAGTGCCAACCAGACCCTGTATGACGAAAACCTGCGAGTGCGCAAGGCGCTGGATGGGGCCTCGACCAATGTGATGATCGCCGATACCAATCTCGACATCGTCTATATGAATGAAGCCGTGCTCGCCATGCTGGGCCAGGCCGAATCGGACATTCGCAAAGATCTGCCCAATTTTGATGTCAGACAGCTGATGGGCAAGAACATTGATACCTTCCACAAAGACCCTTCCCATCAGCGCAGCATGCTGGCCAAACTGAACAGCACCTATCGCGCCCAGATAACCGTCGGGGGGCGCATCTTCTCGCTGATCGCCAATCCGGTCTTCAACGATGGCGGTGAACGGCTCGGCTCCGTGGTCGAGTGGGCCGATCGGACCAAGGAGATCGCCATCGAGAACGAGATGAAGGCAGCCAGTGCCGCGGCCAAGATCGCCGCCGCAGAGAGTTTGCGCGTCAAGAAGGCGCTCGATGGCGCCAGCACCAACGTGATGATCGCCGACACCGATCTCAACATCATCTACATGAATGAATCCGTCAAAGAGATGCTGAGCTTGGCTGAATCCGATATTCGCAAAGAACTCTACAACTTCAATTCAGCCACCCTGATGGGGGCCAACATCGACAGCTTCCACAAAAATCCGGGCCATCAGCGCAGCATGCTGGCCAAGCTGAACAACACCTATCGCACCCAGATCCTGCTCGGCGGGCGCACCTTCTCGCTCATCGCCAACCCGGTGTTTGGTGACGATGGCGAACGACTCGGCTCCGTGGTCGAGTGGTCGGATCGCACCAAGGAAGTCGCCATCGAGCGGGAGATGTCGGAAATAGTGCAGGCGGTGATCAACGGCGAACTGCACCGTCGCATGGACCTGACCGGCAAGAATGGCTTCTTCCAGACCCTGGGAGAGGGCATCAATCGCATCGCTGAGGTGATCGATACCAGCCTCAACGACGTGATCCGGGTGGTGCAATCCCTGGCCAGAGGCGACTTGACCCAACAGGTCGAGGCCGACTACCCCGGAGTGTTTGGCACCACCAAGGACTCCCTCAACCAGACCATCGTCTCGCTGACCAATATCGTCACCGAAGTACGGGGCGCATCTGACAATCTCTCCAGCGCGGCCGAGCAGGTCAGCGCCACCGCCCAGTCCATCAGCCAGTCAAGCAGCGAACAGGCTTCCAGCATGGAAGAGACCAGCGCCTCCATCGAGCAGATGAGCGCCAGCATCAACCAGAACACTGACAATGCCCAGGTCACCGATGGCATGGCCAGCAAGGCCGCCAAGGAGGCCGTGGAAGGCGGTGAGGCCGTCAAGCTCACGGTCGATGCCATGAAGCAGATCGCCAAGCGGATCGGCATCATCGACGACATCGCCTACCAGACCAATCTGCTGGCCCTCAATGCCGCCATCGAGGCTGCCCGGGCCGGGGATCACGGCAAGGGCTTCGCCGTGGTGGCTGCCGAAGTGCGCAAACTGGCGGAGCGCAGTCAGGTCGCGGCCCAGGAGATCGGCGAGCTGGCCTCTAGCAGTGTCGACATGGCGGAGAAGGCGGGCCGTCTGCTCGATCAGATGGTGCCCTCCATCAACAAGACCTCGGATCTGGTGCAGGAGATCAGCGCCGCCTCCGCCGAACAGTCCACCGGCGTCAGCCAGATCAACATCGCCATGAATCAGTTGAGCCAGGTCACTCAACAAAATGCCTCCTGCAGTGAGGAGCTTGCCGCCACAGCCGAGGAGATGAGCAGCCAGGCCGAACAGCTGCAATTGGCGATGGAGTTCTTCACGCTGGAACAGCACAAGCACGGCGCCAACCAGAAGGCACCGGCCCGTGGTGGCCCACGGGGGCGTTTCATGCACGAGGGCAATGGCCAGGAAGGTGTAGGCACCACCCCACGCCCTCACAATGACGCCGACTTTATCCGCTTCTAGCCTGATGCGGGTGGGCCAAGCTCACCCGCATCCTGCTCACCGCAGGGAGTTTGCGCGTGTATCAGACCCAGTTGCATGATGATGAATTTGCGCAGTTTCAACGCTGGATCCACCAGACGGCGGGTATCGACTTGTCTCCGGCCAAGAAGGCCCTGGTCGCCAGCCGCCTGTCAAAGCGGCTCTGCCACTACGAGCTGGAGAGCTACGGCGACTATTTCAGCCTGATCATGAATAACCGGGGGGCAGAGCTGCAGGTCGCACTCGATCTGCTCACCACCAACGAGACCTATTTTTTCCGCGAACCCAAACACTTTGAATTTCTCGGCAACAAGGTATTGGCACAACTGCCAAAAGAACGGGCGGTGCGGATCTGGAGCGCGGCCAGCTCTTCCGGTGAAGAGCCCTACAGCCTGGCCATGACCCTGGCCGACAGTCTGAACCATGGCAGTTGGGAGGTCATCGCCTCGGATATCTCGACCCGGGTGCTGGAGCAGGCCAGAGCGGGGCAATATCCCATCGAGCGGGCCCACAACATCCCGCTGCCATTTTTGATGAAGTACTGCCTGAAAGGGGTCGGTTTTCAGGAGGGCACCTTCATCATCGATCGCAAGCTGCGCGAGAAGGTGCAGTTTCATCACATCAATCTGAATCAGGAACTGCCCGACATCGGGCTGTTCGATGTCATCCTGATCCGCAACGTGATGATCTATTTCAACCGGGAGACCAAGGCACAAGTACTGCAACGGTTGGTACCGCGCCTGCGCAAAGGGGGCTATCTCATCGTCAGCCATGCCGAAAGCCTGAACGGTCTGCCCCATGGCCTGCAACTGGTATCGCCTTCCATCTATCTGAAACCATAAGGGTTTCAATATGAGAGAGGTCTCGCTGCAACCCGGTGAATTCTATTTTGGGCAGGATGACACCATCATCCGCACCCATCTTGGTTCCTGTGTGGCCATTACCATGTGGCACCCGGAACAGAAGCGAGGCGGTATGTGCCACTACATGCTGCCCAGCCGCGGTCACAGCACCATGAGTCTGGACGGCCGCTATGCCGATGAGGCAATCCAATTATTTATCAATGAAATAAGCAAATACCCCGCCCCCATCCACGAATACGAGGTCAAGCTGTTTGGCGGCGGCAACATGTTTATCGAACAACAAACGCTCAACACCATGAATGTGGCCATCAGGAACATCAAGGCCGCCTGGCAACTGACCCAGCACCTGGGCCTCACCATCAAGGCCCACCATCTTGGCCATGCGGGACACAGAAGCCTAATTTTTGAGCTGGCCAACGGCAATGTCTGGGTGCGTCATCACCGCTTGCCACATCGCTAAGGGGACGGGAATGAAACAGATCAAGGTCATGCTGGTGGATGATTCCGCCGTAGTCAGGCAGGTATTGCAGGCCATTCTCGAGCAGGAGCCGGATATCAAGGTCATCGCCACCGCGTCTGACCCGCTGTTTGCACTGGAGAAGCTGAAGAAGGAGTGGCCCGACGTGATCGTGCTGGACGTGGAGATGCCGCGCATGGATGGCATTACCTTCCTCACCAAGATCATGGCCGAGCACCCCACTCCGGTGGTCATCTGCTCCTCCCTGACCGAAAAGGGGGCGGAGACCACGCTGCAAGCCATGGCCGCCGGCGCCGTCGATATCATCACCAAGCCCACCGTCGGCCTGAAAAGCTTTCTGCAGGAGTCGGCGCAGGAGCTGGCCATGGCGGTACGCGCCGCCGCCCAGGCCAATGTCAGACGACTGGCCAAAGTGCCCGCCCCCAGCGTCGCCCCCAAGCTCAACGCCGACGCCATCATGCCCGCCGCCAGCCAGCATGCCATGGCCCAGACCACCGAGCGGATCGTGGCGATCGGTACCTCCACCGGCGGCACCCAGGCGCTGGAAGCCGTGTTGACCACCCTGCCCCGGGTCTGCCCCGGCATTGTCATCGTGCAGCACATGCCGGAGAAGTTCACCGCTTCATTTGCCGAGCGGCTCAACAGCCTGTGTCAGATAGAAGTGCGGGAGGCCAAGAGCAATGACAGGGTGATCCCCGGGCTGGCGCTGATCGCCCCCGGCGGCAAACACATGCTGCTCAAACGCAGCGGCGCCTACTATCACGTCGACGTGATGGATGGCCCCCTCATCAACCGCCACCGCCCCTCGGTGGACGTGCTGTTTCGCTCGGTGGCCAAGTTTGCAGGCGGCAATGCCACCGGCATCATCATGACCGGGATGGGGGATGACGGCGCCCGCGGCTTGCGGGAAATGCTGGAGGCGGGCGCCAATACCTTCGCCCAGGATGAGGCCTCCTGCGTGGTCTTCGGCATGCCCAAGGAGGCCATCAAGCTTGGCGCAGCCCGCCATGTCTTGCCGCTGCAGGATATCCATCACGCCATCGTGGGCCGCTAGCAGGCAACAGA
This sequence comes from Aeromonas sp. FL131, assembly GCF_049860615.1. NCBI lineage: Bacteria > Pseudomonadati > Pseudomonadota > Gammaproteobacteria > Aeromonadales > Aeromonadaceae > Aeromonas > Aeromonas sp. FL131. The sequence goes on along the minus strand of NZ_CP187595.1, from coordinate 435,353 downwards.
GAGATGAGATGAGATGAGATGAGACAACACAGCCCGGCATGACCGGGCTGTTTTATCTCAATGCGGCATATCGTCGAGCAGGGCAAACAGGCGGTCAATCTCGGCCGAGGTGTTGTAGTGCATGCAGCCTATGCGCAGCACACCATCACTCACCCCCAGTTGCTCGACCAGTGCCAAGGCATAGAAATGGCCGGCCCAGCTGCATACCTGATGCTGCCCCAAAAACTCGGCCATTTCGGCCGGGGTATGGCGGTTTGACGTCAGGGCGAAGGTCGGGGTGCGCCCCAGGCTGTTGTGAATGCCGTGCAGGGTGAACCAAGGCCGCTCGGCCAGCTTGGCCAGCAGATGTTCACTGAGCTCGCGTTCGTGGGCCTGGCTGCGGGCAAACGCCAGATCGAGGCGAACTTCCAGCTCATGCTCGGTGCCGTCCAACCCGGACAAGGAGGCCAGGTATTCGACGGTGGCCTCCACCCCGGCCAGCGCTTCCCAGCTCTGGGTGCCGGTCTCCCACTTGTAGGGCGCCACGTTCTTGGCCGGTTCAACCTTGTAGGGGGTGAAATGCGTCAGGTGGCGATGTTTGCCGTAGAGAATGCCGAGATGCGGGCCGAAGAACTTGTAGGCGGAACACCCCAGAAAATCGCAATCCCAGGCTTGCACATCGATACGCTCGTGGGGCGCAAAGTGAACCGCATCGACATAGAGCAGCGCCCCTACCCCGTGTACCGCATCGGCGATGCGAGGGATATCGACCAGAGTGCCGGTAGTATTGGAGGCCGCCGTCACCGCCACCAGCCGGGTCTTGGGCCCCAGCAGGCTGAACAAATGCTCATAGTCCAGCCCACCGGTGGCCACGTCCACTCTTGCCTGATGCACCACCACGCCGCGATCCGCCGCCGCTTGCTGCCAGCTGGAAACGTTGGAGTAGTGATCGAGCGCGCTGACGATGATCTCGTCACCGGCCTGCCACTCCCGCGCCAGCGCTCGGCTGAGCGAAAAGGTCAGGGTGGTGAAGTTGGCGCCGAACACTATCTCCTCTGCCCGCTCAGCCCCCAGCAACGCAGCCACCGCCTGCCTGGCCCGCAGCACCTGCTGCTCGGTCACCCTGGCCGAGAAAAAGGGGCCCCCCAGATTGGCGTTGAAGTGACCGAGATAATCGGTCATGGCGGTGAGTACGGCATGTGGCACCTGAGCGCCACCGGGGCCGTCGAAGAAAATGGGGGCTTTGCCCTCAACCAGCTGATTGAGAGCGGGAAACTGGCCGCGCAACACGGCGATATCGAGAGCCTGCATAAGGAGAGTCCACAATCCATGTTAACAGTTGAATAACATGGCGAGAGTAAAATGCGGCAGCAGCAATGTCCATCAAGGAAGCGGTCAGCCATCACACTTAGAAGAGAAGGTGATTTTTTCAGTACAAAACGCTACTCGGTACATCTTGTTTGGTGACGCTTCACACCCGCGATGAGTCCTGGATCCGCTCTGACAGCGACAGGGAAGTCGTTGATAAGCGTGAAAAATGAGCGACAAATATCAAAAAATGACCGAATGGCACTTTTTTATCGCCAGATAGGCCCACCAGGGGTTCACAAAGAGCGAAGATCTGATAGTATGCGCCTCGCACTTGGGGAGGGGTTCCCGAGCGGCCAAAGGGATCAGACTGTAAATCTGACGGCTCTGCCTTCGAAGGTTCGAATCCTTCTCCCTCCACCATTCAAGTGCAACAACCAGGAAAATACCCCGTGGAGGGGTTCCCGAGCGGCCAAAGGGATCAGACTGTAAATCTGACGGCTCTGCCTTCGAAGGTTCGAATCCTTCTCCCTCCACCATCTTCCTGAATACAATATGCAAGGCCCCTGTGGAGGGGTTCCCGAGCGGCCAAAGGGATCAGACTGTAAATCTGACGGCTCTGCCTTCGAAGGTTCGAATCCTTCTCCCTCCACCATCATTCAAGAAAGCCCGGCCCAGTGCCGGGTTTTCGCTTTTCACGCGTCTATCCATTTGACACTGTCAGATCTGACAATTGCCTGCCGGCCCGCTTTTGGAAACAGTATTGCCATCACATCAAGAGACATGACCATGTTCGAGATCTGGGATGAAAAGGGACAGGCAACCGGGCTGAGTCTGCCGCAGCTGCAGCAACGACTGAGCTCCTATCGCGGCGAGGTGATGGTGCGCTACACCAACCGCATCGGCCTGCCGACCACCCTGTTTCTGACCGTCGACCAGGGACTTGCCTATCAGCGCTTCAAGGCCGATACCCCCCTGCTCGATTGGGCCTGGCTGGCACAGGCCGTACAGCCCGCCCTCTCCTCCGGTCATCCTGCGTTGTCATCAGAGAGCCACAGCAGGCTGACGACAGTCTCGGGATAGTGCCGCTAGCTCATCGACAAGTTGTTGCAAAACATCGCGAAATTTCGTCAGCTCCACCTCGCATCGTGCCCGCCCATCTTTGCGGATTTGCTCTTCCAGATGCCATGCCTGCTCTGCTACTCCGTCAACCCTCATCATGGCTATCGTTCCCGCCTGTCGATGCACCCAATCTGCAAGCGCCTTGTCATCCCCATGGCTCAAACCAAGGGATTGTTCCAGATCCTGACAAAACGACAGCAGCATTGTCTCAAGTGAAGAACCAAATGTAGCCTGCAACAGGTTGATGTCGAGCAACCTGGGTACCGGCAATATCTGCCACTTCATCAGCATCTGGCGTAGTCCGTCCATGAGTACGGGCTTGCCCAATACATCATTCATACCGGCCGCCAGACAACGCTGTGCCTGCTCCGGCAACACGTTGGCCGTCATGGCAATGATGGGAAGTTGTGCCAGCCCCTCTGTGGCCCGCACCCGACGGGTAAACTCATAACCATCCATCACCGGCATCTGGCAATCGCATAGGATCAGGTCATAGCGGTGAAAAGTCAGCATGGCGAGCGCCTGTCGACCATTCTCAGCCAGATCGCACTGCAGATTGAGCTGTTTGAGCTGGCGCTGCACCAGAACCTGATTCAGATGGTGATCCTCGACGACCAGCAATCGCTGTGGCAACAGTGGTTCATCCGCTCCAACAGACGGAAAATCGGACGGCAGTTGCTCGGCCAGGCCCAGCTGGCGATAACAGACATCCCTTACGGCCTGCCAGGTCAGGGGATTACTGTTGAGGCAATAATAACCATCATCACCAAGCTGATAACCCAGCACGTTGCCAAGCGGCGCGACCCGGATGGCGGCCGGTTCGCTCAGGTCACCAAACCGCAAGTCTGCGCCCTGCGGGGCTTCACACAACCGCAGCCCCAGCGACAACAGATGCAGCCGCAGCTGGTGGTGCAGTTTGCCATCCGGCAATGCCATAAAGGCACTCAGCCCCGCCAGCTTGGGATCCGGCTCATGGCGCGCTTCCAGTACCAGGGGGATGGACAAGCCAATATGGGTACCCAGCCCTGGGGCACTCTCAAGCCTCAATCGCCCCCCCATCAGCGTCGCCAGCGTCCGGCTGATACTGAGACCGAGTCCGGTCCCCCCATAACTGCGGGTCGTGGCGCCATCCGCCTGCTCGAAGGCATTGAAAACACGGGCCTGCACATCTTCGCTCATGCCGATGCCGGTATCCCGCACCCCAAGCAACAACCACTGCTCTTCATTTGTCTCTCCCTCTACCCTGATCGACAATTCGATGAAGCCGCGCTCGGTGAACTTGATCGCATTGCTGGCCAGGTTGAACAGCACCTGCTTGAGCCTCAGCACATCACCATAGAAGCGGGCGCCCACTTCATCATCAACACGCAGATAGAGTTGCAACCCTTTGCGCTGCAACTCGCTACTGGTCATTGTCAGCACGCTGTCGATGAGCTCACGCAGCAGAAAGCTGGTGGGTGCCAACTCCATCTTGCCGACATCCAGCTTGGAGTAATCCAGCACATTGCCGATCAGCTGGAGCAGTCCTTCCGCCCCCTGATTGATGATGCCCACCATCTGGCGCTGCTCCGGATCGAGCGAGGTAAAACGCAGCTGTTCCGCCATCCCGATAATGCCGTTCATGGGGGTCCGGATTTCGTGGCTCATGGTGGCGAGGAAATCGGCCTTCTGCCTGGCGGCCAGCTCAGCCTCCTCCTTGGCGGAGGCCAGATCGGCCTCCACCTGGCGCCGGCGGGTTATCTCCTGGCGCAGGTGAAAGTACGCGATAGAGAGTGAAAGAATAAACAGGGTGATACCGGCACCGACAGGGATCAGAGTGCTGATCAGCTTGTGCCATGAGATCCCTTCGTTGTAGTTCACCGCCAGCCAGCTATTGCGGATCTGCCGCTTTTCCTTGTCACTCATGCTGGCGAGTACCCGATTGATGAGCGGCAGCAGCGGGGCATAGGCATCTCTCACCGCGACCGACAGCTCATCTCTGAAAGGAGTGGGAGCGACAATATGCAGCGAGTCATCAAAATACTCGTTGATGAGCCGTGATATCACCGCCAGATTACCCATATAGGCATCCCCCTTGCCGGAGGCCACCATCGCCAACCCCTCTCTTGGGCTGGAAACAACCGTGGTCTGTATGTCAGGGATCCGGGACTTCAACTCGGCGATCAACAAGCTGTCGGTGACGATCAAGTGCTTGCCCGCCAGCTCTGCAAATCCCCCAAAAGTGCTGCTGCCACGAGACATGGCAATGACCACGGGAAAGGACGCAATAGGTTGGCTCACCTGCCAACCCGCAACCCTCTGGCTGATTCGAATAGGAATGACTGCAATATCAGCGTCTTGATGGAGCAATGCCTGCAGCAACTCTGGCCAACTCTGATCAACACGGTATTGATAGGCCAAGCCCAGCTTGTCCTTGAACACATCCAGATAGTCGCCTATCAACCCCGTCAATTTACCCTCGTGATCCGCATAGGAAAACGGCACCCACCCAGGAATAAAACCCAGCCTAAGGGGAGGTAGACGGGAGAGCCACTCACGCTCATCAGGGCGCAGTAAAAAACCGCTGTGCCCCTGAAAACTCAAACTGCTGTCACCCAGCCAGCTTTGCTCCAGAGCGCTGCGCTCCTCTACCGTCAGCGCCTGAATCGCGGTATCAAACCGGACTCCCAGTCTGGATTTATGTTTGCTGATACCAAGGTGAAGGCTCTCCATCAACAAGGGGGCCTGAGCGACCACGGCCAGTTCTGGATGTTGGGCAATAAACTGATTCGTGACATGCAAATTGCCAATATAGGCATCGGCTCGTTTATCCAGCACCGCCTGCAAAGCAGAACTGGAGTCCCGAAATAGAATACGAGACACATCGGGATAATGGATCCTAACCAGCTTTTCGGTCAGAAAACCAGCTTCGATAGCGATACGAGATTGATTCAAACCACTGACATCACGGAAGAAAGGAGAGTCATGGCGCACCACGACCACAGTCGATGACGAATAATAAGGGCGCGTGTATGAAATGCATTCCCGCTCTTCCGCGCGAAAAGCATCCAGTAGAATATCTACCTCACCACGACAACTGGCCGCATATAGGCGAGTCCAGTCCGGATATACTTTCCACTCAATCCGGTAATCAAGGTTCTTGGCCAATATGCTGATCAGGGCGACGCTGAAACCACTGGCATTATGACCATCCCACTGCTGAAATGGCCCCCACCCCCCCACTAGTAACCCGACACTTACTGTTGGTAATAACGCGTTTTTTTTCGCAAAGAGTGGTTGACTGAATATACTGATATTAAATACCAGTATAACAATTATGCATCGGGATATAGCCACATGAGAACACCTCATCGTGCCAATCCTGAAAAAGATGACATCATATAAACGCTCGAAAAAATGCGGTGCGCAAAGTAGTATAGAAATGAGATGTTTGGTAGTTTAAATATTATTCGCTGTTTTATATGGGGCTCACCTATGTCTTTCAAGATCATTCTTGCCGACGACCATCCACTGATACTGGCAGGTATCCGCAGCCTTATTGCACACAATCAACCTGGTTGCGAAGTTGTTGCCGAAGCACATCAAGTCTCCGAACTTTTAAATACATTAAAGAAACATCCCTGTAATCTATTGATCACTGACTTCAGTATGCCAGGGGATGAACGCAGCGATGGGCTGACCATGATCCAGCAATTGAAACGAGATTATCCTACCCTACCTATTCTGGTGCTGACCCAGATCCACAATGCCGGCATCTTGCAGTCATTGCTCCAATTGGGGGTAAGCGGTGTCCTGCTCAAAAAAGCTGTGATCAGCGAACTATCCGAAGCCATTCGTCAAATATTATCTGGCCACAACTATATCGGCAGATCAGTGAAAACCCTGCTGGCCGAAGCGGGCCTGGATCACCAGACCAGCCTGGGTCAACTTACCCCCAAGGAGAGCGAAGTCGTGCGTTTATTAGCCAGTGGAATGTCTGTCACCCAGGTGGCCGAGTACCTGCACCGCAGCGTCAAGACCATCAGCACCCAGAAAAAGAGTGCCATGGTACGCCTCGGCCTGCAAAGCGATAGCGACCTGTTTCACTATGCCAAAGAGCAAGGGCTGGCCTGAATCTTGACCTTGGTGAATCACCCGAGCCTTAAATAGCGGCATCATAAATAAGGGTTACATTACCTTTATAAGTGCTGCCCGGATATTCCATCATCAAGGCCAGGACTGGTTCCTGAACTTTAAATATGATGCTTCGCTCTTCATTTATGAAATATGGGCCTCGTAAACTTGCTGAGAATAATTTCTTGACGCCATGTTTCAAGGGAATCTCTTCTTTGGATTTATTTACATAAATCACATCAAGTCTGACTTGCATCCCGAGCCTTTCATTATTCAGCATACAGACTTCACCAATGGCATACTGGCAGTTCAGCCAGACATTAAAATCTGAACTACTCCATAGTCGATATGGTAACTCCGCAATCAAATAGGGAGGAATACGTGCTTTCCCACGATAAATCCAGTCATGCCATCCACCAGGAGGTTGCAACACGACTTTGTCACCACCAGGAGGAAACTCTACCTTTATTTGATGTTGAACTTTTAATGTCAACTCTATTATCAGTTGATTATCTTCATATACCCCATTACCAAGATCGATATCTTTATTTTGGCCTACAGAGAGAATTATCGAACCGGTATAAATTCCATTTAACATTTTCAGCGGAGAAGGAGGTGTTATTTTAAACCCAAAAAACATCGCTTGTATATCAGATGTACCATCCACAGACAGGCCTATATAACAAGATTTTCCCCCGACATCTCCCCATAATACGATCCAAGAGGTTAGATTAATATAGCCTGCAACCTCTCGTTCAAGATATCGGCACCCCCCCTTAGGGTTTGTAAATGCGGTATTATAAATTTTCCAGCCATCATTTGGATTGACAACAGAATCAAAATGCACTCCTAACTTATCAGGCTTAAATAAAACCGAGAACTGTTGCCCTTTATCTGATGTAATAATCATGGTTTTGTTTCCCAACGAACCTAGGGAAACAAAAGAATCTCTTGTATTTGAAAAATCCCTTTTCACATTTCGCTTTACTTTAGTTTTTAATGAAAACAACAAGCTATCAAGTGACATTACACCGCCACTACAGGATGAAAGCCACATTCCCTCACTGGTTTTCACACATTTTGTAGTGCTAACAAAGGTTCCATTATCAGCCTCATAGACTGCAGGCTTATATTCAGCGGTCACTTTAACGACTGCAGCCTGACATGGAAATCCAAAGAGCAAGCCTGCTATTAACCACCAATATCCGTACATCGCACCAGCTCTCATTATCTCTTCCTGCTCAAGCACTTATTGACTGGCCCAGGCCTGGGCACTGCAGACCAGATCACCCAGTAACAACACAGCCTGTTGGCGTTCGGCTCGGGCCGTGTCCAGCGCAAGATCGCACTGCTGTGCTCCCTGATATTCCACCTGCAAGCTGGGATTGCGTTCGCTCATCTCCACCGCAAAGAAGCCATCGGCCTCGCTGACTGTGCGGCCCGCGTGGTTGACCACCATGGCGCCTCTCAAGGGATCGCCCTTCTCATCCAACAATCGACCGATGACGGTGACTGTCTGCATGACCCTGACTTTGTGATAGGCCACCCCCCCCTTGTTGAGATGATAGGGCAGCACGTTGGGGCGAATGCTCACCGAGGGCGCATCGTGCTCTGCCAGATTCAGCTGCACGGCGCCACTGCGATAGGCGGCAACGGGTATCAGGTTGCGACCGGGCCGCAACTTGATATTGCTACCTTGATCGTCATCGGCGCGCAGGGTCAGCTCGGGCAGATCGGACTCCAGGTCCACTATCATGCCCGCCTCGTACCCTTGCGATTGACCTGTCATGGTCAGGCTGCCCTCATCGCCAAACGCCAGGGTACTGTCGAGGTTGAGCCCCCCACTCAGCGCACGGTTATAGGAGGATGATTGCAGGTGGGCATCACCACTGACCAACTCCCCCTGAAACCTGGCGTAGCCTGCCGTGCCGACGCCGTAACTGTCGGTAGTCAAGTTGGCCCCCACGCTCTGCAGTGCGCTCCACTCCAACTGTTGCTGGTACCCGAGGGAGGCGTTGCGCTCCTGCCCACCGGAGCGAGAGGTTCGACTGCCGATACCAATGGCCAGTAGGCTACGCTCTCCTCCCAGATTCATGCTTAGGGAGAGCATGCCACCCCTGTCCCTCGCATGATCGGTACTGATGCTACCTGGCCGGTCAAACACTGTCAGGTTCCAGCTCACTGTTTGACCAAGCAACTCTCCGTTGTAACGCCAGCCCAGATCGGCCCCCAGCCCCCGCCCCACCTGGTGTGCCAGATAAAAGTTGGCGGAGTGGCGCTCATCGAGCCGCTGCTGCAACGACAGGTTGCTCTGCTTGAGGTCACGGCTCTCCTCCCCCATTTGCCCATGCTGGCGCTGCTGCTGGTGGCTCAGCACCAGGCTGCCTTCGCCATAGTGGTACAAAGCCTGCAAATCGAAGCCGCTGCCCAGCGCCTGTGTCGCCATCAGGTTGCCAAACAACCGCCACTGTTTATCCAAGCTCCAGTCGGCAGAGAGACCATGCTGCCAGCGCTGGTCGATATACTGGCTGGAGGCCCCGACTACCACCGAAGGGGTGAGCAGATGGTTGAGCATGGCGCCGCTGCTCAGAGGCCGGGCCGTGTCCTCCTCCCAGTTGCTGAACAAGCGGGTCTGCTGGCCCGCAAACAGGTTGAAGCGCCAGCTTTCATCCGGGTTTTGCCAGTTCATCGGCTTGTAGATCATCTCTCTGCGCCGCTCGGTCACCTGACCATCTTCCAGCACACGCAGCTCCACCTCGTAGATGCCGGTGGGCAGCACTTTGGTATCCAGCGCCTGCAAGCCGGAGAGAACCTGCTGCGAGTTGATGAGCAGCCCATCTCGATAGATCTCGACCATGCCGGGTCGGCTCGGGGTGACATAGACAGGTGTGGTACTGGCCTGGCCCTGCTCTATCAACAGGGTGTCGGAGTCACCCAGCATGGCCCCCAGCACGGTCGGAGTGCCGCCGCCAAACAGGGTGGGCTGACGCACCAGCCCCTGGGCATAGGGCGAGAAGTAGCCCAGCCGATAGAAATGTCCTGTACCTTCGTGTTCGGCATAAAGTTGCTGCACATGATGCTGAGCCGCCTGCCCGCTGCCAGACTGGCTCACTTCTCCCTCCAGCAGCGGGGTCCACTGTCCTATGCTGCCCTGTGCCATCAGGTTGTAACGGCCACTGCGCTGCTCCCCTTCCCCCTGGATCAGGTTCAACTGGTGGCGCAACAGGGCGCCATAGCTGCCCCCGCTGGGCAGGTTGTGATAACGGGTCAGCGGCTGCCCCTTCTCGGCGCCGGCCGTCAGCACCGACAACTGGGAGTTCTCCAGGCTGTACTCCAGCGCCAGCACTTCGTCGGTACACTGATTCTGACATGGGCCCAGTCGATGGGATGCCGTCAGCACCTTGCTCCAGCGCTGGCGGTCCCGTTCTTCCAGAACGCTCTCGTGGCCGTCGGTCAGAGCCAGCAGTTGTACGCTGGTGTCTTTGCCCAGCACTATCTCGCCTTCCCCCAACAACTGCCCATCCACCAGGATGCGCACCGTCAGCGGGACGCCGAAGAAGTAGTCGGCAAAACCATCAGGCAAATCTTCTGCTTGTTGTAGCAGGTCAAGGGGTTGTGCAACATGCCCCCCCGTAGCCCAGGCCGGTACACACAATACAACCAGGATCAACAGGAAAGAGAAATACGGCACGAGCTATCTCACTCTTCTAAGCACAGACAAAAAGGCTCCCCCGATACAGGGAGCCTCCATCAATCGGCTTATGCGCCACCTTTAGGGGCTTCCGATTCAAATATCATGTTGACTACCCCCTGGTAGTTGCCTGGCTTGTAGCCAGCGACCGGGGCATCCACCGGGATCACTTCCAGCCCCAACAACTTGCCGGTCTTGGCATCATCAGCCTTCATTACTTCAACGGAGGTGGTCGACAGGGCGACACCACCCACCTTAACGGTCAGGGGAATGTTGTCGTTGCCGCTTGCCATCACGGCCGGGTTGGTCAGGTAGCCGGTGATGGCACCTATGGTGCTCTTGGCATCCAGCTGTTTGCTCAGCTTGTCCAGCTTCTTGGTATAAGGGTTGTAGGCCAGCTTCTGCGGCGTGCTCATCCAGTTGTCCCCGCCGGTCGGCTGTACATAGAAAGCTTCGGTCGGGATCTGGGCGGTCACTGTGACCTGATGCTCAATACGTTCAGCAGCCATCAGATTGGCTGACACCAGCATGGCCAGGGGCGCAGCTATCCATACTTTCATTACTCTCTCCTCTCTCGGATATAAGAAACATCAGTGACCAATCACCATGTTTCTGCTCTTGTCACCCTCAATCAGTTCAAACCGGTAAAGGTGATCGCTCTTTTTCATCAGTTGCTTCTGCATATTTGGCAACAGATGGATCTTGCTTGGGGTGGAACAGTTTTTCTTCCGCCCATCACACTCTTCAAAAAAATCCAGCACTATGGTGGCGTTACCCTTATTCACGACTGTTGTCATGGTGTCCGTCTTTATAAACTGGGTATCAAATCGACTCTCTCTTGGCATCACAAAAATAATGGCGCCAAAGCCTGTCAATATATTTACCCCGGCTGAGACTTGCTGCTGTTCCTTATGGACCGAATTGGCATCCAAATCGAAGCCATCCTCCTGCTTTGGCAACACAGGAATAAAACGGACCCTAAAATAGCGCTCCTTGTCCCGCTCTCCCATAAACAGCAGCCGGGTCGCCTGCACCCCATTGGCCGGAATAATCATGCGGGAGGGGCTGGCAATCAGTGCTCTACGCCCCTCGGTTAACTCTGCCGACTCCTGCGGCTGGCCAGCCGCATCGTAGGTGATTTCGTGAATGGCGACCTTTACAAAGGCGGTAGCATCACCCTGATTACGAATACGCTTTAAATAAGTACTCTGCTGGCCAGACATATAGTCATAGAGCGTACCTATACTGATTTCAGCCGATGCCAGCGCATTGCCACTGCATATCAGAAAAAAGATAGAAAAAATTTTCTTCATGACAATTCCAGACTGGGTTTCACATGCCAGATTTTATGTATCAAAAAAATACAAACTGGCTGTATATCACTGGAGTCAGTGTATTTATAACCGCGGGGGAAGTTAATCAGAAAAGTCCTATATTGACTTTGCAAATTCGGCCGCATTATCAGAGGATTCCTACAGAGCATTAACCCATCTCTCCTGTATTATCCGCAGCCATATCCGTCAACAGGTGAGTGCCGTGTTTGCATTTCAAGAAGAGTACCCAATAAGTGACATGGCAAGCATCGCGGTGGCCGATCTTGCCGTGCCCTTTTATCAGCCGATCATCGGTCGGGATCATCAGGTCAAGGGTTATGAGGTGCTGGCCAGACGTTGGGAGCCGGCCCAGCAGAGCTATCAGGGCATCGACTTTGCCTCCCTCAGTGAGGAGCAATCCCTGCATCTGGACATCGTCATGCTCAGGGCCATCATGCGGGATCTGCCGACCCTGGCAAAAAGCGGGCCCTATTTTCTTTCCATCAATCTCAACCCGACCCTGAACAGCCCCACCTATCAGAACCTGTTGCTGCTGGTGCTGATGCAGGCGCGCAAGCTGGGGATCGAGGTCTGGTTCGAGGTACTGGAACAGGCCCCGCTGCAGCGGCAGCACAGGGCGCTGATCGAGGTACTGCGCAGCCACGGTGCCCATATCGCCTGCGATGACTTCGGTACCCTGGAGTGCAACTTCCAGCGCATGCTGGCGCTGCCCTACGAGGTCATCAAGCTGGATCGCTCCCTGCTGCTGCAAGCCAGCAAGACGCCCCATGCCCTGCGCATGCTGACCGGTCTGGTGGAGTACCTGCAGCGGCTCGGCATGAAGGTGGTGTGCGAAGGGGTCGAGACCCTGCAACACATCGAAATAGCCAACCGGCTCGGTTGTGACTATCAGCAAGGCTACGCCTACGCCATGCCCTCCCTCCTCTCTCGCTGGGCCTGAACCGCCCCTTTTTTGACCGCCGACTCGCGCCGGGGACCTTCCCCTGCCAAATTGCATGATGCGGTGAGGGCGAGTACAATCTCGCACCCCGTTTATCCGGTGCCTGCTGCAGCCCGGATATGCCGTTATCGGGTCGCGCCGAGCGAGTATCCACTCCCGGCGCAGCTCAACCCATACGGCGCCATCAGGTGGCGCCGTCCTGATTTGCAATCAGATACGAAGAGTCCGCCATGTTTAAACCAGAATTGCTCTCCCCCGCAGGTTCCCTCAAGAACATGCGTTACGCCTACGCCTATGGCGCCGATGCCGTCTATGCCGGCCAACCCCGTTACAGCCTGCGGGTGCGCAACAACGAATTCGATCACGAGAACCTGCAGCTCGGTATCAACGAAGCCCATGCCCTCGGCAAGCAGTTCTACGTGGTGGCCAACATTCAGCCCCACAACTCCAAACTCAAGACCTTTATCCGCGACATGCGTCCGGTGGTGGAGATGAAGCCGGATGCGCTGATCATGTCCGACCCCGGTCTCATCATGATGATGCGCGAAGCCTTCCCCGACATGCCGATCCACCTCTCGGTACAGGCCAACGCGGTCAACTGGGCCACGGTGAAGTTCTGGCATCAGATGGGCCTGACCCGGGTCATCCTCTCCCGCGAACTGTCGCTGGACGAGATCGAGGAGATCCGCATGCAGGTGCCGGAGATGGAGCTGGAAGTGTTCGTCCACGGGGCGCTGTGCATGGCCTACTCCGGCCGCTGCCTGCTCTCCGGCTACATCAACAAGCGTGACCCCAACCAGGGCACCTGCACCAACTCCTGCCGCTGGGAGTACAAGGTGCACGAAGGCAAGGAAGATGACGTGGGCCAGATCGTCCACCGTCAGGAGCCCATCGCCATCCGCCCGGACAACACCCTGGGTCTTGGCAAACCGACCGATGCGCTGGTGCTGCTGGAAGAGTCCAACCGCCCGGGCGAGTACATGAGCGCGTTCGAAGACGAGCACGGCACCTACATCATGAACTCCAAGGATCTGCGCGCGGTCGAGCACGTCGAGCGACTGACCAGGATGGGCGTGCACTCCCTGAAAATCGAAGGCCGCACCAAGTCCTTCTACTACTGCGCCCGCACCGCTCAGGTCTATCGCAAGGCGATCGACGATGCGGTAGCCGGCCGGCCGTTTGACCGCAGCCTGATGGGCACCCTCGAAAACCTGGCCCACCGCGGCTATACCGAGGGCTTCCTGCGTCGTCACAACCACAGCGAATACCAGAACTACGACTACGGCTACTCCGTCTCCGACACCCAACAGTTTGTCGGCGAGATCACCGGTCGCAACGGTGACATGGTGGAAGTCGAGGTGAAAAACAAGTTCCTGGTGGGCAACAGCCTGGAACTGATGACCCCGCAGGGCAACCTCAGCTTCAATCTGGAGCAGATGCAGAACCGCAAGGGCGAGCTCATCGACACCGCGCCGGGCAACGGCCACGTGGTCTATGTGCCGGTGCCGAAGGAAGTGGACGTTGACTACGGCATCCTGCTGCGCAACCTCGGTGAGCGCCAGGATACCCGTCAGCCACACTCGGCCGCCTGAGATGGCACTGCTCATCACCGACAAGTGCATCAACTGTGACATGTGCGATCCCGAGTGTCCGAACCAGGCCATTAGCCTGGGCGAGGAGATCTACGAGATCGACCCCAGTCGCTGCACCGAGTGCGTCGGTCACTACGAGAAGCCGACCTGCATCAGCGTCTGCCCCATCGACTGCATCATCTGGGATCCCGCTCACGTGGAGACCGAAGATCAGCTGATGGAAAAGTTCGTGCGAATGCACCGGCAGTAACATCGGCATCAGCGTCTGCTCTACATGGACTGCATCATCTGGGATCCCGCTCATGTGGAGACCGAAGATCAGCTGATGGAAAAGTTCGTACGGATGCACAGGCAGTAAAATATCGGTAATCCGTAGGTCGCTGACGACACATAAAAAAAGCCCCGCATGCGGGGCTTTTTGACGTTTGGCGCTCACGGCACCTAGACGTATTCCATGAAGACGCGGGAGGTGAGCTTGGTGATGAGCTCGTAGGGGATGGTGCCAATCTGGTCGGCCACCCGCTCTACCGGCAGCCCTTCACCCCACAGCACCGCCTCATCGCCGGCCTTGTCGGTGGCGCCGGGGCCGAGGTCCACCGTGGTCATGTCCATGGAGACCCGCCCCACCAGTGGCACGATGCGGCCGTTGACCAGCACCGGCGTGCCGTTGGGGGCCATGCGTGGATAGCCGTCGCCATAGCCGATGGCAATCACCCCGAGCCGGGTATCGCGATCCGACACCCAGTTGGCGCCATAGCCCACCGGCTCGCCCGCCTTGTGATCCCGCACCGCAATCAGTTGTGTCTTGAGGGTCATCACCGGCTGCAGGTCGTAATCGGCCGCCACCGTATTGGGGAAGGGGGAAACGCCGTAGAGGATGACGCCGGGGCGGATCCAGTCGCAGTGGGAATCCGGCCAGGCCAGGATGCCCGCCGAGTTGGCCATGGCCCGCTCGCCCAACAGTGGCGCGGTCAGCTGGCTGAACAAGTCGATCTGCTCGCGGGTGGTGGGCTGCTCCAGCTCATCGGAGCGGCTGAAGTGGGTCATGATGTTGAACGGTTGCACCACGTTCTTGCACTTGGCGAGCCGCTCGATAAAGGCCGGCATCTCGTCGGCCCGCACGCCGAGGCGGTGCATGCCGGTGTCGAGCTTGAGCCAGGCCACCACGGGGGCAGGCAGATCAGCCTGTTCCAGCGCTTCGAGCTGCTCCCAGGTGTGCACTGCGGTCTGCAGGTTGTTGGCCGCCAGCACCGGCAGGTCGGCCGCGCTGAAGAAGCCTTCCAGCAACACGATGGGTTTGACCACGGCGCAGGAGCGCAGCATCAGCGCCTCTTCGATGCGGGCCACCGCATAGGCATCCGCATCCACCAGGGTGCGGGCGACCGGCAGCAGCCCATGGCCATAGGCGTTGGCCTTGACCACGGCAATGATCTTGCATTGGGGGGCGTGGCGTTTCACCACGGCGAGGTTGTGGCGCAGGGCCGCGGTATTGATTTGGGCGATAGCCGCTTTCATCTGTTTTCCCTTACGAGGGCATGATAACGCGCGAACGCGCCAGGCACCGGGGGGTGTCAGCCCTTAATTGTCATCGTCTAAGGCCGGACCGGCAGAATTGTCGAACCGGGAAAACTGTTTCTGGAACTCTCTTTGCCATCATCAGGGTGCCGCACGCAAAGCGTGCACACCCGATGATCAGTAGTCATCATCAAACGCCGGGCCCGCGTAGTTGTCAAAACGCGAGAACTGACCCTGGAAGGTGAGGCGCACCTGGCCGCATATTGGCACCGTTACGCGGCTTTGCAGCGATGACTTTCACCACTTTCTTTCTCTTCAGGACGCGATGACGATGATCAGTAGTCATCATCAAACGCCGGACCCGCGTAGTTGTCAAAGCGCGAGAACTGGCCCTGGAAGGTGAGGCGCACCCGCCCGATGGGGCCGTTACGCTGCTTGCCGATGATGATCTCGGCGATCCCCTTGTCGGGGCTGTCGTCGTGATAGACCTCGTCACGGTAGATGAACATGATCAAGTCCGCATCCTGCTCGATGGAGCCCGATTCCCGCAGATCCGAGTTGACCGGGCGCTTGTCGGCCCGCTGTTCCAGGCTTCGGTTGAGCTGGGAGAGCGCCACCACCGGGCACTGCAACTCTTTCGCCAAGGCCTTGAGGGAGCGGGAGATCTCGCCGATCTCCAAGGTCCGGTTGTCAGAGAGCGCCGGCACCCGCATCAGCTGCAGGTAGTCGATCATGATCATCGAGAGGCCACCGTGCTCACGGGCGATACGACGGGCGCGAGAACGCACGTCGGTCGGGGTGAGGCCGGAGGCGTCATCTATGTACATCTTGCCCTTCTCCAGCAGCAATCCCATG
Organism: Aeromonas sp. FL131; assembly: GCF_049860615.1. Classification (NCBI taxonomy): domain Bacteria; kingdom Pseudomonadati; phylum Pseudomonadota; class Gammaproteobacteria; order Aeromonadales; family Aeromonadaceae; genus Aeromonas; species Aeromonas sp. FL131. Next base: position 418,904 of record NZ_CP187595.1, on the reverse strand, counting down.
GTGGAGGAGAGCCGCGCCCAGTCCTCGTCGTCGAGCTGACCGGTCCGCACCTTGGTCTGGTCGATGCGCCCCACCGAGGCGAGCATACGCATGATGATCTGCTCGGAGGGCATCTCCAGCGAGAAGATCAGTACCGGCTTGTCGGCAGTGAGCGCCGCATGCTCGCACAGGTTCATGGCAAACGTCGTCTTGCCCATGGAGGGACGGGCCGCGACGATCACCAGATCCGAGCGCTGCAGGCCGGCGGTCATCTTGTCGAGATCACCGTACCCGCTCGATACCCCGGTCACGCCGTTGTGGGGCGTCTTGAACAGCTCTTCAATCTTGTCGACGGTCTGCTCGAGAATAAGCTTGAGCGGCTGGGGCCCCTCGTTGGCGCTGCTGCGCTGCTCGGCAATCTTGAATACCTTGCTCTCGGCCAGGTCGAGCAGATCGCCGGAGGTGCGCCCCTGCGGCTCATAGCCCGCTTCGACTATCTCGTTGGCGACCGAGATCATCTCCCGCACGACCGCCCGCTCACGCACGATCTCGGCGTAGGCACTGATGTTGGCGGCACTCGGGGTGTTCTTGGCGATCTCCACCAGATAGGCGAAGCCACCGGCCTCTTCCAGCTGTTCGGAGCGCTCCAGCTCCTCCTGCAAGGTGATGAGATCGATGGGGTTACCCGTATTGGAGAGGCGGGTCATGGCCTGGAAGATCAGACGGTGCGGGCGGCTGTAGAAATCCTTGTCGATCACCCGTTCGGCGACCCGATCCCAGGCCTCGTTGTCCAGCATCAGGCCGCCCAGTACGGACTGTTCGGCCTCAAAAGAGTGGGGAGGTACTTTCAGCTGTTGTGTCTTGGCGTCTTTTTTCGCCGTCACTTGCTCTGCCATACACATAAAAACCGCAGCGGGAAGGGGACGGGAATTTTACAAAAGAAACCCCGTCATCGCGAGTGCAAATGCACGCTATTCACTTCTGTCAGCCACAACCGCCCTCCTGATGGTTGCTGGCGCCGCCTGTCGATGAAATCCGTTTCGCATTCATACAATCATGAAGGGCCAGACCAGGGTCTGATCCTGCGGTTTGGCTCTCGCCTTGTTGCGCAGTTTGCGCTCCTTGCGGCTCGGTCGTCGACTTTTCATGGCCTGTCTCCTCGCAACGCCCCCCGATCGGGGCAATCTGTTCATGAATAATTCATGCCAACCATGTTAATCATAGTCGCAAGCTGCAATACAACGAGGGACAGGCAGCCTGCCATGCGCCTCGCTGAGCTTGCCAAAGCAGAGCATGCCCCACCCACTGATGAGAGTGAAAAGAGTCAAAATGAAAAAGATGCTGACCCTGTTTGCCGTGATCCTGGCCATTGGCCTGGGGGCACCCATTGCCGAGGCCAAGAAATTTGGCGGCGGCAAATCCTTTGGCAAGAGCTATAAAACGGCTCCGGCCCAACCGGCCGCCAAACCCGTCGACACCAAGAACCCCACCGTGGGCGCCCAGGCACCCAAGAAGGGCGGCATGATGGGCGGCCTGCTCGGCGGCCTGCTGGCCGGTGGTCTGTTCGCCTACCTGCTGGGCAGCGGCGCCTTCGAAGGTCTGCAAGGGATGGACTTCCTGCTGATCGCCCTGCTGGCACTGGGGGCCGTATTCCTGATCCGCACCCTGCGCAAGGGCAAGATGGCGGCGCCACAGCAGCAGACGGCCTATGCCGGCTATCAACCGCCCCAGAGTGCGGCCCCCCAGCAGTTCGAGCAGAACCACAGCGCCCCGCAAGCCACCGGTTTTGCCGACAGCGACGTGCCGTTCCGCCTGCCGCCAGGTTTTGACATGAACGGTTTCCTGGCCGGGGCCCGCGATCACTACCGCACCCTGCAGGAAGCCTGGAACAAAAACGATCTGGAAAAGGTACGCGAGTACGTGAGTCCTGAGCTGTTTGAACAGCTCAAGGCCGAGCGTGCCGAGCTCACCGGTGAGCAGCATACCGAAGTGATGTATGTGGACACCCAGCTGGTGCGCGCCGACTACGGCAGCGACTGGGCACAGGTCAGCGTGCGCTTCAGCGGCCGCTACATGGATCGTCAGGAGCAGGTCGAGGAGGACATCAAAGAGGTGTGGCACCTCGAGCGCAACCTCGCCAAGGACAATGCTCCCTGGCATATCGTCGGCATCGAGCAGCTCTAAACACTGTTTCTCTGCGATGACAATCAAAGGCGGCCTGCGGGCCGTCTTTGCTTTTGGGCATTTCCAACCCCCTGCACCCGCTCATGCCACCCCTTGTAGTGGCTATGAGATTGAGGTGTGATTGTGTAGTATGACCGACCTTTTTTTGTTCAATTGACTCTTCATCGAGGCGTGGCCCATGGCTCTTCCCTTTCTGCGTCGCAGCAACATGCCTCGTCTCCTGGCCAGCCTGCTGTGCTGCGCCACCCTGATCCTCATCTCCCTCGTCACCCTCTACTGGCAGACCTGGTCGATGACTCGCCAGCAGGCCCAGACCGCCGCCGAACGCGCCATGACCCAGATCGACAGCGCGCTGCAGCACTCGACCCTGGCAGCCAAGGCGGCGCTGCCGCTGGCCAGCCGTCCCTGCCGCGAGGTGGCCCGCGAGCTGCGGGTGCTGGTCGCCACCTCCCCCTATGTGCGCTCGGTCAACCTCTCCCGCAACGGCCGCCTCTACTGCTCCTCCATCTTCGACGAGATCGATCTCAAAGACCGGCTGCAGAACAGCCAGCACGAGCTGCTCAGGCTGGAGGCGGTCACCCAGCTCGGACGTAAACCGTCGCTGCTGTTCTACCACCTGAGCGAAGGGGATCATGCGGTGGTGGTCGCCATCAACCCCTATCATCTGAGCAAACCGTTGCAGTGGCACCTCGCCGGGCCCCACAGCTGGGTGCAAATCGGTGAGCAGTGGCTCGACCTGCAGGGCAAGGTGCACGATGGCCAACCGCCCAGGCTGCGGGGCTTCAACTACCGGCTCGACTCGACCAGGTTCGGCTACAGCCTCAACCAGGGGTTCCCGCTGAGTGCCGTGCTGGCCATGACCCTGCAAAAACAGGGCAGCATGGTGCTGCTGATCCTGGCCCTCGGGGGGCTGGCCGGCCTTGCCACCTACCGCTGGTGGAGCCATATCTCGACCCCAACCCAGGAGCTCAGGCGCGCCATCATCAAGCAGGAGTTCGTGCCCTATCTGCAGCCCATCGTCGTCAGCCAGAACGGCCAGCTCCATGGCTGCGAGGTGTTGATGCGCTGGCAGCACCACCGCCAGGGACTGATCCGGCCGGATCTCTTCATTCCGCTGGCGGAGGAGAGCGGCCTCATCATCCTGATGACCCAGACCCTGATGCAGCAGGTGCGGCTGCAGTTTGCCCCACACGCGGCGGCGCTGCCGCCCCGCTTCCACTTCAGCTTCAACATCTGTGCCCGCCACTGCCAGCAGTTGAGCCTGCTGGATGACTGCCGCAGCTTTCTCGCCGCCTTCACCGCCAACCCGATCACCCTGGCGCTGGAGCTGACCGAGCGCGAGCTCATCACCCCCAACCACCTTACCGAGCGGCTGTTTGAGGAGTTGCGGCAGATGGGGGTCAGGATCGGGCTGGACGACTTTGGCACCGGCCACTCCAGCCTCACCTATTTGCAGCAGTTTCACGTGGACTATCTCAAGATCGATCAGAGCTTCGTCGCCATGATCGGCACCAACGCCCTCTCCCGTCATATTCTTGACAGCACCATCAGCCTGGCGACCCGGCTGGGGCTGCAAACCATCGCCGAAGGGGTCGAGACCCAGGAGCAGGCCGACTTTCTGGTCGAGCGGCACGTTGATTACCTGCAGGGCTACCTGTATGGCCGCCCACTCACGCCACAGCAATTTCTGCAGCAGCTGAGCCCCACTCCTGCGCCTTGAAGTTCCTCTGACACCAATGGGGTTGCATTGACACCCATGCTGGCGGAAAATCCCCGCCGCGCCTTCCCCTGCTCTGCCAAATAGAGCAAACGTTTATTTGCTTTATTAATGTGCAGTAGCTCAAAGGAATCAGCTCTGTTTATTTCCAATTATTACTTTTTGCCTAGAATCGCCACACTCCTGTCATACAGGAACGATATACAGGACTATAACAACAAGAGGAATATTACCGATGAAGAAGACGCTACTGGCCGTCACCGTCTCTATTACCCTGCTCGGGCTGACCGCCTGCAATTCAGAAAACAGCAGCAAGGAACATATTCCGCTGGATCTGACCATTGCCCACATCAATGATACCCACGCCCACCTCGACCCGACCGAAAATGCGCTGGCGATCCAGCCTACCGGCCAGGAGCTGTTCAAGTTCAACGCCAAGCTGGGCGGCTATCCGCGCCTGAAGTTCAAGCTGGACGAGCTGCGCAGCCAGGCTGCCAACGAGGGCCGCAACTTCATGGTGCTCAACGGTGGCGACGCCTTCCAGGGCACCCTCTATTTCACCCAGTTCAAGGGTGAAGAGGAGTCCCGGCTGCTCTCCGACATGGGTATCGATGCCATGGTGCTCGGCAACCACGAATTCGATCTGGGCAACCAGGCTATTAAAGACTTTGTCTCACGGGTGAATTTCCCGGTATTGGCTTCCAATATGGTGAAATCCAGTAGCGCTACCCTGAAGGACAGTGAAAATATTCACGAATATGTCATTAAGGAAGTCAATGGCGAGAGCGTGGGTATTTTCGGGCTGGTGCTGGAAAATATGCATGACATCTCCTCACCGGATACCGACACCAAATTCCTGCCGATGATTGAGACCGCCCAGAAAATGGTCGATACCCTCAAATCCAAGGGCGCCAACAAGATCATCATGGTCACCCATATCGGCCTGCAAAATGACCAGGCGGTTGCCAAGGCCGTCAACGGCATCGACCTGATCGTCGGCGGTCACTCCCAGACCTTCCTCGGCGACATCACCGAGCTCAACAGCATCGGCTACACCGCCCACAACCAGAACCCGGCCGACGACAATACCTATGCCCAGATCGTCAGCAACCCGGACGGTGGCAAGACCTGTATCGTGCAGGCCGGTGAATGGGCCAAGGGCTACGGCCTGGTCAACGTCTCCCTCAGCAAGGAAGGCCAGCTCACCAAGTGTGAGGGCCGCAACACCCTGATGACCGGCGATGACTTCACCAAAGAAGTGGCCAAGAAGAAAGTGCCGCTCAGCGGCACCGAGCAGACCAACGTGGTCGACTTCATCAACAAGTCCCCGGTCATCGAGATCGTGCCGGAAAACACCGCCATGCGCGATGTGATCGACACCGAGTACAAGCCGGCCGTGGCCGAGCTCGAAGCCAAGATCATCGCCGACGTGCCGACCAAGCTGACCCACGTGCGCGTGCCGACCACTCCGGACGGTGCTGGCCTCATCGATCCCCTGGTGGCCGAGTCGCTCTACTGGAAGCTCAACAAGCTCAACACCAAGGTCGACTTCACCATCCAGAACGCCGGTGGCGTGCGTGCCGACGTGAATGCGGGCCCGCTCTCGGTCGGTTACGTGATGGGTACCCTGCTGCCGTTTGGCAACAAGATCGCCGCCTTCAACCTCAAGGGCAAGGACGTTCGGGCCACCCTGGAGTACGCCGTTGACTACTCCATCGGCCTGGAGACCGGGATCGCCGCTTCCAGCGGTGCCTTCCCCTACGTCGGCCACCTGAGCTACACCTACGACGGCAAGCTGGCCAAGGGCTCCCGCATCACCAAGCTGGAACTGCTGGACGCCAACGGTCAGTGGCAGCCGCTGGATGACGAGAAGGTGTACCGCGTCGGTGCCAACACCTACATCGCTTCTGGCAAGGATGGCTACAACGGCCTGCTCAAGCGTGAAGAGCTGCCCAACAAGGGTGACTACGTCGACTCCGGCGTCGGTGAGAACGAGATGTTCATGGAGTACGCAGAGTCCCAGGGCACCCTCAACCCGCTGCCCTACGCGACCGTGACCTACTACAAGCCCTGATCCGGCTCACAAGCTGTTGCAACGGCGCCTGAGGGCGCCGTTTTTATGGCATACTCCCCGCCAATCGATGCCGAGGAGACCCTTTGATGGCGAAGTACGACAAGATTTCCCCCGAGACCCAGCAGGAGGCGATGAAAATTGCCCGTGCCAACCAGAAACCGGGGCAGACCAAGGAGCAGACCCAGCTGATCGCGCAGGGGATCCAGAAAGGCATAGACGAATACAAGAAACAGATGAAGGTGCGGGCCCGCGAGGCCAGCCGTCAGAAAAAACTGCAGGCCAAGGCCAAACAGTCCCACGCAGCGCCGCAGAATGAGGAACCGGACGACATCGTCGAGCTGGTCGAGGTTTCTCGCCAACATCCGCTGCCCTGGCTGCTGCTGGCCATCAGCTGGCTGGGCTTTGCCGCCTGGTTCTGGCTGCGCTGAAGCCCAGGCCGACAAACCTTTGCCCGGGATCTGCTTCACAGCCCGGGCCCTTGTGGCTGGTCATCCCCGCCCTGGGCTGATTAAATCCCGCCACTGCTGCTCACGCCTTTTTTCAGGATACCCGTTATGAACCCGGCTCCACTCTACCTGCTGGCACCCCTGGTGCTGTTTATCGTGACCCTGCTGCTCTACCGCATCTCGCCGCTGCGCGCCGTTGCGGCCGGCAGCGCCCGCTGGTTTATTCTGCCGGCCTTCACCCTCTTCATTCTGCTCATCATCATCAATGGTGCGGCAGACCCCAGCCTGCGTAACCCGGCCTTTCACTGGCTGATGCCGGGGCTCGGCTTCGCCCTCAGCCTGTTCCCGGCCCTGCCCAAGGCGCTGGTGCCACGGCTCGCCATCAAGGAGGGGGCCTTCGCCGCCCTCGGCCTGATGTTGATGAGCCTGGCCATGGTCTACTGACCGGCTCGCCACGGATGCGAACATGACTCAAGGGGCACTCTGTGACGGGGGCCCCTTGTACAAACAATGGCCTGCAGGCATCTTGGGGGGAGGATAGCCAGCAAGGAGGCCAAATGGACAATCCGCCCGATTTCATGGCGCAGTGGGATTATCGGGATCCCGCCGCCAGCGCCCTGCGTTTTCATGCCCTGTTGCCCGAGGCGCGCGCCGCAGCCGATCTGCAGTACGAGCTGGAACTGCTCACCCAGATAGCCCGCACCCATTCACTGCAACGCCAGTTTGCCGAGGCGCACCAGCTGCTCGACGAGATAGAACCCCGCCTCACCGATGCCACCCCGCAGGCCCGCCTGCGTGCCCTGCTGGAGCGCGGCCGTACCTTCAACTCCGCCGGCGACAAGGCCAGCGCCAAGACGCTGTTTGAGCAAGCCTGGCAGCTGGGGCTCAAGCACAAGGAGCTCTATCTCGCCATCGACGCCGCCCACATGATCGCCATCGCCGCGCCGCTGGAAGAGCAGAGCCGCTGGCATCAGCTGGCGATGGAGCTGGCCGAGCGCAGTACCGATCAAAAGGTGCGCGGCTGGCTCGCCACCCTCTACAACAACCAGGGCTGGACCCTGTTCGAGCTGGGTCGTTTCGATGAGGCCAGGGGCTTCCAGCAAAAGTGTCTGGCCTGGCACGAGCAGCACAACAACCTGGCCAAGGCGTTTATCGCCCGCTGGAGTCTGGCCCGCCTGCTGCGGGCCCAAGGGCAGCACGAACAGGCGCTGGCCGACCTGATGCAGCTGAAGGGCGATATGGCGGCCGCCGGGGTGGCGGAGGATGGCTATCTGTTCGAGGAGCTGGGGGAGAATGCGTTGGTACTGGATGATCCGGCGGCGGCCGAATACTTCTCCCGTGCCTGGTTCCTGCTCTCGCAGGATCGCTGGCTCAAGGCCAACGAGGCCGAGCGGCTGGCCCGCCTCAAGCTCTTGGCCAAGCTCTAGCAAGCAACCCCCACAAACGCAGCGGGGCGGCCCATTGGCCGCCCCGCACATTTTATTCACCGGGAGGGGTTCACCCTCCCGACGCCAGCCTCACGCCAGACTCGCCTCTTCCCAGCCCTGTTTCTTGCGATAGATGGTGGAAGGGCTTATCTCCAGCAGCGCCGCCGCCTTGGGGATGTTGCCGTCACAGCTGGCGATGGCCTGCTCTATGGTCTCTTTTTCCACCAGCCAGAGCGGGCGGATCGGGGCATTGGCCACCACCACGGCACCGCTGCCGGTCGCGGCCGCCGCGGGGATCGCCGCCAGCAGGCTGGCACGGCTGCCGTTGAGCGGAGGCGGCAAGATGTCGGGGCTCACCAGCTCGCGATCGTTGAGCACCACTATGTTGCGCACCACATTCTGCAGCTCGCGCACGTTGCCGGGCCAGGGGTAATCAAGCAGCACCCGCGCCGCCTCGGCATCGAAATCCTTGAAGCGCTTGTTCTCTTCCTTGGCATAGCTCTGCAGCAGGGTTCGCGCCAGCAGCAGTATGTCCTCGCCTCGCTCGCGCAGCGGCGGCAGGCTGAGGGGGATGACGTGCAACCGGTAGTAGAGATCCTCGCGAAAACGCCCCGCCTTCACCTCCAGCAGGGGATCGCGGTTGGTGGCGCAGACGAAGCGCACGTCGACCGTCTCCAGCTTGCCGCTGCCGACCCGCTGCAGGGTGCCGGTCTGGATGAAGCGCAGCAGCTTGCTCTGCAGGTCCAGATCCATCTCGCAGATCTCGTCCAGAAACAGGGTGCCGCCATCCGCCAGGCTGGCCGCCCCCTTGCGATCCCCCTGTGCGCCGGTGAACGACCCCTTCACGTGGCCAAAGATCTCACTCTCCATCAGGTCGTGGGGAATGGCGGCGCAGTTGAGGGCGATGAAGGGCTGCTCACGACGGGGGCTGCACTGGTGGATGGCCTCGGCGCACACCTCCTTGCCGGTGCCGCTCTCGCCGGTGATGAACACGGTCGCCTTGCTCGGTGCCGCGCTCTCGATGATGCGATAGACCGCCTGCATCGGCATGGAGGCACCGATGAAGCCGGCAAACGAGCTGCGCTCGAAGTTCTCCCGGTACTGGGCCACCAGCGAGCTGAGCTGCTGGTGCTTGAGGGCATTGCGCGCGGTGGCGCACAGCCGCTTGCCATCGAACGGCTTGGTCAGGAAGTCGAAAGCGCCGAGCCGCATCGCCTCCACCGCCACGTCCACCGAGCCGTGGGCGGTGATCACCACCACCGAGCAGGGCAGCTGCTGTTCGGTGATCTGCTGCAGGATGTCCATGCCGGACATGTCGGGCAGCTCGAGATCCAGCAGCACCACCGGCGGCGGGCTGCTCAGCAGCTGCACCAATGCCTGCTGGCCACAATCGGCCCGCAGCACCTCGTAGCCATCCTGGGCCAGATACTGTTCATAGACCACCGCCAGACTGCGGGTATCTTCCACCAACAGGACTCGAGGTTTGCTTTCAGCCACGGGAGCCATCCTTGCAATTGATTTTGTTGTCTATTTCGGGTGTCGTTCGCCATGTTAGCACAGTTGGCGATACTCTCTTTTATCCCGCCATTCGGGCGGAGTTACAAGTAAAAACGGCTCCCTAAGGAGCCGTTTTTTCAACGTTTTCCGCTTACTTCTTGGCGTTGTCGCCATCGGCAGCCGGCTTCTCGATAGCCAGCAGCTCAACGTCGAATACCAGCACGGCATTGGCCGGGATGGAACCCGCACCGTGTTCGCCATAGGCCAGCTTGGACGGCAGGAAGAACTTGAACTTGGAACCGACCGGCATCAGCTGCACGCCTTCGGTCCAGCCCGGGATCACCTGGTTGAGCGGGAAGGTGGCCGGCTCGCCGCGATCGACGGAGCTGTCGAACTTGGTGCCGTCGGTCAGGGTACCGGTGTAGTGGACCTTGACGATGTCGGTGGCCTTCGGCTTGGCGCCGGTACCCATCTTCTCGACCTGGTATTGCAGGCCGGATTCGGTGCTCTTCACGCCCTCTTTCTTGGCGTTGGCAGCCAGGTACTCTTCACCCTTCTTCTGGTTTTCCACGGCATCCTTGTCAGCCTTGGCCTTGGTCAACTCGTTGATCTTAGCGTCGTACTGCTGCAGAACCTTCTGGATCTCCTCGTCGGTCATCTTGGCTTCTTTACCCAGACCGTCGGTCACACCCTTGAGGATGACGCTGTTGTCCAGCTTGATGCCGAGTTCCTGCTGACGTTCTAGGGTATTGGCGATATAACGACCCATGGAGAGGCCAATTGCATAGCCGGATTGCTCTTCAAAGCTCTTGGCTTCAGCCTTGGGGGCCTCTGCCGGCTTGCTGGCTTCTGCCTTGACCTCTGCGGTATTCGCAGCAGTCTTCTCGTCTTTTTGGCAAGCAGTCAGACTCACGGCAACTGCCGCGGCCAACAGGGACACCTTCAGAAAATTGTTCATCAGTTTCTCCAAAACTCTAAATACCGCTCTCGGTTCCTTCGTGAAATGAGAGGTTTATCGTGATAAGCGCCTTATACTAACGCCGTGATCGCAGGTAACGAAAGCATGAGACAGGAAAAATGATAAAAAGTGCCATTTATCTCGTCGCGATTTGCCTGATGCTGACAGGCTGCGAACAGAGCTCATCGCCGGACCGACAACTGACCCTCGCCAACCAGGGGCTGCTGAGCGCCGATCTGGCCAGCGACGGCAAGCAGGCCATCGTCTCCAGCCTGAGCCAGGGCACTGTGGTGTGGGACCTGGAACAGGGCAAGGAGCGCTGGCGCTGGCGCCAGTCCGACAATCCGGACAACTTCATCATCATCACCCGTTTCTCGGCGGACGACAGCCACGCCGTGACGGCCACCCCCGACAGCTTCGGGATCTGGCGCCTGCAGGATGGCCAGTCGCAAGGCTACTATTCGCTTCCTGAATCCAGGCTGAGGGACATCGCCCTGTCGGCCGACGGTCGCCAGGTGCTGATCGGCCGGGAAGACGGCAAGGCGGAAGTGGTGGATACCCGCACCGGCCGCCGGCTGCAGTTTCTCGGCCACACCGAGCAGGTCAACACGGTGGATCTCTCCCCCAACGGCCGTTACGCCCTCACCGGCGGCAACGACTACAGCGCCTACCTGTGGGATACCCGCTCAGGCCAGGTAGTGTGGCGCTTCAACCACGCCGGTCGGGTGGTGCTGGCCCGGCTCGACCCGAGCGGACGGCTCGCCTTCACCGCCGACAGCCGGCAGGCCAGCATCTGGGATCTGACAACCGGCAAGGAGCTGAGCCGGCTGCAGTTCGATCACCGCTTCGAGGTCTACACCGCGGCGCGTTTTGCCAACGACGGCAAGTGGCTCATCACCGGCGCCCCCTCCCGCCAGCTCTCCCTGTGGCAGGTGAGCGACGGCAGCCTGCTGCAGAGCTGGCGCGTCTCGCCCCATCCCAGGGTGAAACCGCCGAGCGCAGTGGTCTACGGCGTGGCTTTGCGCGACAATAGCCACCTTGTCAGCGCCAGCTCCAGCGGCCTGGCCGAAATCTGGACTATCAAGTAAGGACCAAAAGGCCCATGAGTCAGCAATTAAACGATCGCCTCGAAACCCTGGAAAGCCGCCTCGCCTTCGCCGAATACACGGTGGAGCAGCTCAACGACGAGGTCACCACCCAGGGCCGCGAGCTGGATCGGCTCAAGCATCAGATCCAGCTGCTGGTGGACAAGCTGCAGAGCGTGCAGCCGAGCCAGATCGCCAGCATGGCCGAAGAGACGCCGCCACCGCACTACTGATGAGTGCCAGCCATAAAAAAACCCGCGCCAGGCGCGGGTTTTTTTATCATCGGCAATGCCGTGATCAGTGCTGATGGCCCTTGCCACCGCAACCGCCACCACCGCAGCAGCCGCCGTGACCGTGGTCGTCGCCGTGGTCATGACCGTGATCGTGGCCGTGATGGCCACCACCGCAGCAACCGCCGTGCTCATGACCGTGGTCGTGATCATGGTCGTGGCCATGATCGTGACCGCAACCACCGGCACCGTGAACGTGGCCGTGGGCCAGCTCTTCGGCAGTGGCGGCGCGCACGTCCTTGATCTCGACCTTGAAGCCCAGGGTCACGCCGGCCAGCGGATGGTTGCCATCCACCTTGACGAACTCTTCGGACACTTCGATCACGGTCACCGGGCGGTGGCCGTCGTCGGTCTCGGCCACAAAAGTATCCCCTTCAGACACTTCCATGCCGTCGAACAGCTCGCCGGGCACTTCCTGCACCAGGTTCTCGTCGTACTGGCCATAAGCCTGCTCCGGCGTCAGGGTGACGTCGAACGCCTCGCCCACGCTGCGACCTTCCAGCTCGGCTTCGAGGCCGGAGACCAGATAACGGGTACCGTGCAGATACACCAGAGGCTCTTTACCGACAGTGGTGTCGATGACTTCACCGTGTTCGTCGGTGACCGTGTATTCCAGCGTAACCACGCTCAGGGGAGCTACTTTCATGTCAGGGATCCTGCGGATAGAAAAAAACGGGCCCAGAATACCTCAAAAAGGCAGACAAGCATATGGTCGGTCCGGCTTCAGCGTGATGAAAAAGTCATCAACAGCCACCAGTCTGACCGGCGTGCCATCACCTTGAGGCCGCCACTCACTCGGGACGAAACACGCCGATTACCTGTTCCGTCTCCCGGGTCACCTTGTCCACCTCGGCCTGGGTCTGTACCTGGGTATCCCCGCACTCGACACAGGTCACCTTCTCGACTCCATGCTCCATATACAGCATCATGGTGTCCATTTTGCCGCACGCCGGGCAGACCGCACCGGCAATGAAGCGTTTTTTACGTCTGGTTTCCATTTTCGTTACCTCCAGGCAGCATCATATCAGGGTTTTTACATGCATCACGCCATCGAATATCAGCATTTTTCCACTTCGCATCTGCAAGTCGGTGCCCGCAAGCGCGTGCCGGTGGGCCAGCTGCTGCGGATCACCCGGGGCGCGGCGCTGCTGCGACTCGGCGCCCATGAGTGGCTGATGCCGACGGGAAGCCACTTCTGGCTCTGTGCCGATGCCCTGGCCGCATTCACCCCGCTGGCGGGCTGCCAGCATGATCTGCTGACCTGCTCGGTACGTGTGGAGCAGCCCGAGCGGGCGGGCTGGCTGCAGCCCACCCCGCTGCTGACGGCGCTGCTCGACGGCCTGGCCCAGTGGCAGCGCCCCCGCGACTGGCAAGGGGCCTACGGCCACCGCTTGCAGGTAATTCTCGATGAGCTGCCGGCCTGCCCCATTGCCTCCCAGCCAGACAATGCCCTGCAGGCCGCCTGGCAGGCGTTGGCAAACGGTCAGGAGGGCAGCGATGCGGCATGGCAACAATGTCTGGCGCAGCGTGGCCTCAGCGACCCGGCGCTGGCGGGCGATGCGCTGCGCGCCCAGTGGCAGCTGCTGCAGGCGGTGCGGCTGCTCAAGAGCGGCAGCCAACGCGCCCAGGTGGTGAGCAAGCTGGGTTATGGAGATGAAGCCGCGCTCACCCACGCCTGCCAACAGTGGCTCAGCACCCCGCTGGAGGCGTTGCAGGCGCGCTGAACACCCCGCCCATGAGGGCCCCAGGCAGTGCGCACAAGTGCGGATTGCGGCAATAAATGGATGAAATGAGTCCAGTTTTACGACCAATGGTCGTTAATAACCACAAGGCCATTTCTTCTATAATCCTTTATGCTAGGGGCCTGAATTGACTGATACCGTTTTGACTCACAGGACATCTGCCATGAAAAGCAAGGCCAACCAATCCCAGGGCATGTTGCTGTTTCATCTCTCGGCCAAGCAATCCTTCGCCATCGGCACCCTCAAGGTGAAAGAGATAGTGCCCTACACCCAGCTGACGGCCATGCCGCACTCGCACCCGACCGTGCTCGGCGCCGCCAGCATGCGTGGCACCACCATCCCGGTGATCGACATGGCCATGGCGGTGGGTTATCGCCCGATCAGCAAGGAAGAGATGCCGCACTGCTTCATCATCATCACCGACTGCCGCCGTACCCTGGTGGGCTTTCTGGTGCGCGGCATCGACAAGATCACCGAGTGCAACTGGCGCGACATCGAGCCGCCGCCCGCCACACTCGGCCACAACGTGTTCGTCACCGGCGTGACCCGGGTCAATGACCAGCTGATCCAGTTGCTGGACGTGGAGCTGATCCTCTCCCGGGTCTATCCGGACGATCCCAGCCACCTCTACCCGGTACTGACCGACGTGCAGCGGGAGCGGATCAAGCCAATGCGGATCCTGCTGGTGGATGACTCCTCGGTCGCCCGTCGCCAGCTGATGGCGGCGCTGGACTACATCAACATCCCCTACGAGGTGTGCACCAACGGCAAGGATGCGCTGACCCTGATGCAGACCCGCGCCAGCCAGAAGACCCCCATCGACATCCTGGTGAGCGACATCGAGATGCCGGGGCTCGACGGCTATGAACTGGCCTTCGAGGTGCAGAGCGACGCCAAACTGGCGGGCGCCTACATCATCCTGCACACCTCGCTCTCCAGCGAGATAAGCGTGGAGCGGGCCCATCAGGTGGGCGCTCACGAGGCGCTGACCAAGTTTGAAGCCAACGAACTGATCCAGGCCATGCTGCGCGGTGCCGAGCACCACGACAGCCTGCCGGCCTGATCCCGACGGCGAGAAGCCCGGCTTCTCGCCGTTGCCTTTTCTGTCCCAGTCACCCCGCGGACCCAGCATGCTGATCGAAAGCCACTTCCACGCCCCCTGGTGGGCGCGCAATCCCCATCTGCAAACCATTTTGCCCAAGTGGCTGCGCCGGCAACCGGCCCGCTTCGTGGCGGAGCGCTTCGAGCTGGCGGACGGCGACTTCGTCGATCTCGCCTGGAGCGGCGAGATCAGCCGGGATGAGCGGCCGCTCATCGTGCTGTTTCACGGGCTGGAGGGGAGCATTCACTCCCACTATGCCAAGGGACTGTTTGCCCACCTGCAACGTCAGGGCAACGAGGCGGTGCTGATGCACTTTCGCGGCTGCAGCGGCGAGCCGAACCGGCTGCTGCAGGCCTATCACTCCGGCGCCATCGAGGATGCCCAGGCGTTGATCGCCGAGCTGGGCCGCCGCTTTCCCGGCAAGCCGCTCATCGCCATCGGCTATTCGCTGGGGGGCAACATGCTGGTCAATCTGCTGGCGCGCGCCTGCCCGAGCGAGCTGACGGCGGCGGTGGTGATCTCGGCGCCGCTGCGGCTGGACAGCTGCGCCGATCGGGTCAATCAGGGCTTCTCGCGGGTCTATCAGAGCTATCTGCTGCGCACCATGCGCCACAACCTGCAGCAGAAGATCCAGCGGCAGGCAGCGGCCAGTGCCCGCTGGCAGCCACAGCAGGTGCGCGCCATCGCTACCCTGCGCGACTTCGATGAGCAGGTCACGGCGCCACTGCACGGTTTTGACAGTGCCGATCACTACTATCAGCGCTGCTCGGGTCTGGGAATGCTGGCACGGATCCCCATCCCCACCCTGGTGATCCACGCCGCCGACGATCCCTTCATGACCGAGGCGGTGATCCCGCAGGCGGAGCAGCTCTCACCCATGGTGCGCTACGAGCTGAGCCGCCAGGGCGGCCACGTGGGCTTTCTGCACGGTACACCCTGGCGTCCGCGGTTCTGGCTGGAAGAGCGGATCAGCCAGTGGCTGCGGGAGCAGACTCAGGGGGCGAGCCGGTAGCCGTTGCGGCCAGCCTCCTTGACCTGATAGAGCGCCTCGTCGGCGCGCACCAGCATGTCGGCGATGCCATCCTGCCCCCCGTGCCACAGGGCGATGCCCTGGCTCACGGTGACCCGATCCGACACCTCCGACTGCGCATGAAGGATGCCTCGCCCGGCCAGCGCGGCGGCAATGCGTTTGGCGATGGCGCTGGCGGCCAGCGCATCGGCACCGGGCAATAACAGCACGAACTCCTCCCCACCATAGCGGGCCACCACGTCGGCCGGCTGGCGAATGGCCTCGCGCAGGCAGTCGGCCACCGCGATCAGGCAGTTGTCCCCCTGCAGATGGCCGTAGTGATCGTTGAAGCGTTTGAAGAAGTCCACGTCCAGCAGCAGGATGGCAAACTCGCCGTGCTGCTCTCTCGCCTCCTGCAGGATCTGCTCGCCGACGTTGTCGAAGTGGCGCCGGTTGGCCAGCCCGGTCAGCGGATCCCGCTTGGCCATGGCATCGAGCTGGCGAGCCAGGGTCAGATTCTCGTGCTCACGGGACACCGCCAGTTCGAACCAGCCGTTGAGCATGCGCCTGCCCGTCTCCAGCATGATGATGAGGCAGCCCACCGCCATCCAGTGCACCGCCGGAAACGGCACCTTGACCAGCAGCGCCTCCAGCAGCAGAAACAGCAGCGGCGGTGTGCTGAAGCAGTAGAACAGCCGCACCTCGCAATAGAGCGCCACCAGCGCCGTCATCAGCAACATGCTGATGAGATCGAACGCCAGGCTGAAACCGCCTCTCAGCTCCACCAGGGCGATGGCGTAGCCGAGCAGCGCCCAGCCAGTCCCCCATAGCAGGGCGCCGGCACGCAGGCAGGGCTGCCAGATGGCGGGGGGCTGGCGGGAGAGCCAGTGCCAGAACAGCGGAAACGACAGGCAGGCCAGCGTCATCAGCACCAGCTGCACCTCGTAGCTCCAGGGCAGTACCCGGGCCACCACCAGATGGGCGTCCTGATAGACATAGAAGCGCGCCAGCAGGAACAGGATCGCCAGCTGGTTGACGGCCCAGAACCAGCGCAACCCCTTGCTCAGGGCGTGACGGCGAGACTCATACAGATGGTGTTCGAGGTGGCTGGAGAGACGACGTTGTTCATCAGAGAGCATGTTCATACCTGCTTGCTGCCATATAAATCCCTTGCGCTTGCTGCCGACAGATAGACAATACCCGCTCTCTGGTAACGGAAGATGAAACCATGATTATCCCCTGGCAAGAGCTGGATGCAGAAACCCTCAACAACCTGCTCGAGCACTTCGTGCTGCAAGAGGGCACCGAGTACGGCGAACATGATGTCAGTCTGGCCGACAAGGTCGCCGATGTCAGGACACAGCTGCAGCAGGGGCTGGCCGTGATCGTTTACAGCGAGCTGCACGAAAGCGTAAACATAGTGCCCAAGGCGACCCTCGACCGGGCTCAGGTGGACGATATACCGGAATAGCCGGCCCATTGCCATCCCGATCTGGGTCTTGCCAGCCGGGCCGACACGATGGCGGCACCAACCCGACAGTTCCCGCCGGGCTGGCGCGTCCCTTTCAGAAAATAAAAATGGCCCTCCGCACTGGCGGAGGGCCATTTTTATTGTGAGCAGAGTGAGCTCTGCCGGATGTTGTGCATTGATTGGTGCCCCGCGACAATATGCTGCGGGGAAATAGGCCATATCAATACCGGTTTAATTAATAGTGGCGAGCCATGCAGAGAACCTGGCCATAGCGGCAATATAAAATTAATAAAGTGAATCAGCTCACAATATTAAATAAATATGACAACGACGCTCACCGACAATAGTGACGAAAATAGTCTTGTGCAGCGTGAAGAGATGCCGCACTGCCATGGCACTGAAACTTGGCGGCAGCGTGGCATGGTCTTTTTATTTCATTACCGATTCGCCCCGCCCGATGGCGTAGTAATGAAAACCATGATCTTTCATCCGGCCCGGATCAAACAGGTTGCGGCCATCGACGATCAGCGGATAACGCAACGCCTGCTTGATGGCGGCAAAATTGGGGGCCTTGAAGTGGTTCCACTCGGTGCAGATCACCAGGGCATCCGCACCAAACAGCGCCGCTTCCTTGGTGCCCATCAGCCGCAGCTTGTCACAGTTGCCGTAGATTTGCTGGGCCTCCTGCATCGCCTCGGGATCGTAGGCCTGCACGGTCGCCCCGGCCTGCCACAACGCCTCCATCAAGGCCCGGCTCGGCGCCTCGCGCATGTCGTCGGTGTTGGGCTTGAACGCCAGCCCCCACAGGGCGATGGTCTTGCCGGCCAGGCTCTCCCCTTCGGCGCAAAAGAACGCTGACAGCAGCTGAAACAGCCGCGATTTTTGCAATTCGTTGACTCGCTCCACCGCCCGGATCAACGGCGTGTCGTACTCCAGCTCCTGGGCAGTGGCCAGCAAGGCTTTGACATCCTTGGGAAAACAGGAGCCGCCATAGCCGCAACCCGGGTAGATGAACTGATAGCCGATGCGCTGATCCGAACCTATTCCCTGGCGCACCATCTCGATGTCGGCGCCGACTCGCTCGGCCAGCCCGGCCATCTCGTTGATGAAGCTTATCTTGGTGGCCAGCATGCAGTTGGCGGCGTACTTGGTCAGCTCGGCGCTGCGCACATCCATGAACAGGATGCGGTCGTGGTTGCGGTTGAACGGCTCGTAGAGCTCGCGCATCAGCTGGCGGGAGGCCTCGTTGGCGGTACCCACCACGATGCGATCCGGCCGCAGGCAATCCTGGATGGCGGAGCCCTCTTTCAGAAATTCGGGGTTGGAGACCACGTCGAAGGCGAACGACTGATCCCGCTGCTGCAGGATGGCGTTGACCCTGGCGGTCACCTTGTCGGCGGTGCCCACCGGCACGGTCGACTTGTTGACGATGATGACGGGCCGATCGCGATACTGGGCGATGGTCTCGGCCACCGTCAGCACGTGGCTCAGATCGGCGGAACCATCCTCCCCCGGTGGCGTGCCTACCGCCAGAAACTGCACATCGCCGTGTTTGACGGCCAGCACGGCGTCCGTGGTGAACACCAGGGCGCCGCTCTTGATGTTGCGCTGCAGCAGGGATTCGAGACCGGGTTCATAGATGGGCACCTGGCCATCCATCAGGGCTGCCACCTTCTGTTCATCGACATCGACACAGATCACCTGATGACCGACGTCGGCCAGTACGGTGGCCTGAACCAGGCCCACGTAGCCACTTCCAAATACAGTAATGTTCATATTGATACAACCAAAATGTCAGAGAAAATGTAATTTGGAAAAACAAGAGTTGGGGGGGTTATAAATATTTATCACATTACCTAAGATGACCGCACCAGTTAATTGTTACCAGCTGTTTCTGGACCATTGCAGGCCCGCTTTTATATACGTTATGTTGAGTGCAATTTGTTGGGGCTGCCCGCTTTCACGGGCACTGATTAATATTCTTCGTTGGATCTCTTATGCAAGATTTTCTGCCATTTTCGAGGCCCGCCATCGGTGATGCCGAGATAAGTGCTGTCTGTGACGTATTGAAATCGGGCTGGATCACCACGGGCCCGAAGAATCATGAACTGGAACAGCAATTTTGCGACACATTCGGCTGCCAGCACGCGGTCGCACTCTGCTCCGCCACCGCCGGCATGCACGTCACCCTGCTGGCGCTGGGCATAGGCCCGGGGGATGAGGTGATCACCCCCTCCCAGACCTGGGTCTCCACCATCAACATCATCACCCTGCTGGGGGCCGAGCCGGTCTTCGTCGACGTGGACCCCGATACCCTGATGACCAGCGCCGAGCTGATCACGCCGCTCATCACCGCCAACACCAAAGCCATCATCCCGGTCCACTACGCCGGTGCCCCGGTCGATCTGGATCCGATCCTGGCGCTGGCCGGCCGCCACGGCATTGCGGTCATCGAGGATGCCGCCCACGCGGTCGGTACCCGCTACCGGGAGCGCTGGATCGGCGCCAGCGGCACCGCCATCTTCTCCTTCCACGCCATCAAGAACCTGACCTGCGCCGAAGGGGGCATGCTGGTGACCGACGACAAGGCGCTGGCGGACAAGGTTCGAATGCTCAAATTCCACGGCCTGGGAGTGGATGCCTTTGATCGCATGAGCCTGGGCCGCAAGCCGCAGGCGGAGGTGATCACCCCGGGCTTCAAATACAACCTGGCCGACATCAACGCCGCCATCGCCCTGGTACAGCTGGCGCGCCTGCCCGAGCTCAACGCCAAGCGGGCCGAACTGGTGGCCCGCTATCAGGAGCAACTGGCCGGTCTGCCGCTGGCGCCGCTCGCCGTGCCGGGCTACCCCCACCTGCACGCCTGGCACCTGTTCATGGTGCGGGTCGACCCAGATCGCTGCGGGCTCGACCGGGATCAGCTGATGCAGGCACTGCAGGAGCGCGGCATCGGTACCGGTCTGCACTTTCGGGCAGCCCACACCCAGAAATACTACCGCGAACGCTATCCGACCCTCAGCCTGCCTCATACCGAGTGGAACTCGTCACGCCTGTGCACCCTGCCACTCTTCCCGGACATGACGCTGGCCGACGTCGACCGCGTGGTCGCGGCCCTTATCGACATATTGGAGTAATGCAACGTGAACAACACTGACATCAAGCTGGTTTCGGTGGTCATCCCCGTCTACAACGAGGAGGCCAGCCTGCCCGCGCTGCTGAGCCGGGTCACCGCCGCCTGCGATCAGCTGTCACAGGATTACGAGGTGATCCTCATCGACGACGGCAGCCACGACGGCTCCACCGAGCTCATCAGAGACGCCGCCGGTGAGGGCAGCAAGCTGGTCGGGGTGCTGCTCAACCGCAACTACGGTCAGCACGCCGCCATCATGGCCGGCTTCGAGACCGCCAAGGGGGATCTGGTGATCACCCTGGATGCGGATCTGCAAAACCCGCCGGAGGAGATCCCCCGCCTGGTCGAAGCCGCCATGCAGGGCTACGACGTGGTAGGCACCATGCGCCGCAACCGCCAGGACTCCTGGTTTCGCAAGACTGCCTCCAAACTCATCAACAAGTCGGTGCAAAAGGCCACCGGTGTGCACATGAGCGACTACGGTTGCATGCTGCGCGCCTATCGCCGTCACATCATCGACGCCATGCTCTGCTGCCAGGAGCGCAGCACCTTCATCCCCATCCTGGCCAACAGCTTCGCCCGCCGCACCATAGAGCTGGAAGTGGGCCACGCCGAGCGGGCCCACGGCGAGTCAAAATACGGGCTGATGCACCTCATCAACCTGATGTATGACCTGGTCACCTGCATGACCACCACCCCGCTGCGTCTGCTCAGCATCGTCGGCAGCGTGGTGGCAGGCATCGGCTTTACCTTCTCCATCCTGCTGATCCTGATGCGCCTCATTCTGGGCGCCGACTGGGCCGCCGATGGCGTCTTCACCCTCTTTGCCATTCTCTTCACCTTTGTCGGCGTGCAGCTGCTGGGCATGGGGCTGCTGGGAGAATACATAGGCCGCATGTACACCGACGTGCGCGCCCGTCCCCGCTACTTTATCCACCAGATCGTGCGCAGCGCCACCACCCCTTCGCAACAGGAAGCTGAACAATGAAAGTCGTCGTCTTTGCTTATCACGATATCGGTTGCACCGGTATCGAGGCCCTGCTCGAGGCAGGCTACGAGATCCAGGCCGTCTTCACCCACGCCGACGATCCGGGCGAGAACCGCTTCTTCGGCTCGGTCGCCCAGCTCTGCGCCGAGCACAACCTGCCGGTCTACTCCCCCGAGGACGTGAACCACCCGCTCTGGATCGAGCGCATTCGCGAGCTGGCGCCCCAGGCCCTCTTCTCCTTCTACTACCGCAACATGCTCAAGCAGGCGATCCTCGACATCCCGACCGTCGGCGCCTTCAACCTGCACGGCTCCCTGCTGCCCGCCTACCGCGGTCGCGCGCCCATCAACTGGTGCCTGGTCAACGGCGAGGCCGAGACCGGCATCACCCTGCACCAGATGACCGCCAAGCCCGACGCCGGCGCCATCGTCGCCCAGCAGGCGGTGGCCATTGCCGACGACGACACCGCGCTGACCCTGCACGGCAAGGTGCGCCTCGCCGCCCGGGCGCTGCTGGAGCAAGAGCTGCCCAAGCTGCGCGCCGGCGACATCCGCCTCACCCCGCAGGATGAGAGCAAGGCCAGCTACTATGGCCGCCGCACCCCGGCCGATGGCGAACTGCACTGGCACCGCCCGGCCCGCGAACTGCACAACCTGGTGCGCGCCGTCACCCAGCCCTACCCGGGCGCCTTCAGCTTCGCCGGCGATCGCAAGCTGACGGTGTGGAAGAGCCACTGGCTGGCCCAGCAGAGCGACAAGCAGCCGGGCACCATCCTGAGCCAGGAGCCGCTGCGCATCGCCTGCGGTGAAGGGGTGCTGGAGATAGTGGCCGGTCAGGCCGAAGGCGGACTCTATGTGCGCGGCGCCCAACTGGCCCGCGAACTGGGGCTGGTCGAAGGAATGAAGATCGGCGCCAAGGCGAGCAATGCCCTGCGCAAGGCGCGGCTGACCCGGGTGCTGATCCTCGGCGTCAACGGCTTCATCGGCAACCACCTGACCGAGCGCCTGCTCCAGGATGGCGGCTACGAGGTCTATGGCCTCGACATCGGCTCCAGCGCGGTGGACCGTTTCATCGGTCACCCCAACTTCCACTTCGTGGAAGGGGACATCAGCATCCACACCGAGTGGATCGAGTATCACATCAAGAAGTGCGACGTGATCCTGCCTCTGGTGGCCATCGCCACCCCCATCGAGTACACCCGCAACCCGCTGCGCGTGTTCGAGCTCGACTTCGAGGAGAACCTCAAGATCGTCCGCTATTGCGTGAAGTACCACAAGCGCATCATCTTCCCCTCCACCTCCGAGGTGTACGGGATGTGCGACGATCACAGCTTCGATGAAGACAGCTCCCGCCTCATCGTCGGCCCCATCAACAAGCAGCGCTGGATCTACTCCGTCTCCAAGCAGTTGCTGGATCGGGTCATCTGGGCCTACGGCAAGAAAGAGGGGCTCAACTTCACACTGTTCCGTCCCTTCAACTGGATGGGGCCGCGTCTGGACAGCCTGGACTCTGCCCGCATCGGCAGCTCCCGCGCCATCACCCAGCTGATCCTCAACCTGGTGGACGGCACCCCGATCCAGCTGGTAGACGGCGGCGCCCAGAAGCGCTGCTTCACCGACATCGAGGACGGCATCGAGGCCCTGTTCCGTATCATCGAGAACAAGGAGAACCGCTGCGACGGCCAGATCATCAACATCGGCAACCCGGACAACGAGGCCAGCATCCAGCAGATGGCCGAGATCCTGCTCGCCAAGTTCGAGGCTCACCCGCTGCGCGACCAGTTCCCGCCGTTTGCCGGCTTCAAGCTGGTGGAGAGCAAGTCCTTCTACGGCGACGGCTATCAGGACGTCTCCCACCGCCGGCCGAGCATCGCCAATGCCCGTCGCCTGCTGGGCTGGGAGCCGACCATCGAGATGGAAGAGACCATTGGCAACACCCTCGACTTCTTCCTGCAAGGGGCGGTCACGACGGGAGTCGAGCATGACTGAGGTAGGTCTGCGGATCGACGTCGATACCTTCAGGGGGACCCGTGACGGGGTGCCCCGCCTGCTGCAACTGCTAGACAAGCATCAGGTCAAGGGGAGCTTCTTCTTCTCGGTCGGACCGGACAACATGGGGCGCCACTTGTGGCGCCTGCTAAAACCCCGCTTTCTGCTCAAGATGCTGCGCTCCAACGCAGCATCCCTCTATGGACTGGACATATTGCTGGCCGGCACCGCCTGGCCCGGCAAGTCCATCGGCAAGCAGCTCGGCTCCCTGATGCGCGACACCGACAGCGCCCGTCACGAGGTGGGGCTGCACGCCTGGGATCACCACGGCTGGCAAGCCAACACCGGCCGCTGGGACCAAGCCGAGCTGACTCGTCAGACCCGGCTCGGGGTGGATGCGCTCAACCAGATCCTGGGGCGCGAAGTGGATTGCTCCGCCGCCGCCGGCTGGCGAGCCGACCCCCTCACCACCCAGGCCAAGGAGCAGTTCGGCTTTCGCTACAACAGCGACTGTCGCGGCAGCGGCCTGTTTCGGCCCCTGCTGCAGGATGGCCGCCCCGGCACCCCGCAGATCCCGGTCAACCTGCCCACCTTCGACGAGGTGGTGGGCCATCAGGTAACGGTCGACGGTTTCAACCGTTTCCTGCTGGATCAGCTGGCCACCCCGCCGGCGCAGGGCCCGCACGTCTACACCATCCACGCCGAAGTGGAAGGGATCGTGATGGCGGATCAGTTCGATGCCCTGCTCGGCGAAGCCAGGGCGCGCGGCATCCGCTTCGTGCCGCTCGGGGATCTGTTACCATCCGACCCGACCACGCTGCCGACCGGCCGGCTGGCACGCGGCACCCTGCCCGGACGGGAGGGCTGGCTCGGCTGCAAGGCCGAGGCCTGAGATGAATGACGCCACCTCGGGTGGCAGGACTAACCATCGCGCTAATCACACCATGCAACAGAGGATGTCATGACGTTGACCAAGTGGGCCCTGCCCCTGTTCTTTCTCTTCTTTTACCTGCTGCCGCTCGATCAGCGGCCGCTCTGGAGCCCGGACGAAAACCGCTACGCCGAGATCAGCCGGGAGATGGTGAGCACCGGCGACTGGGTCGTGCCCCACTTCCTGGGCTTGCGCTACTTCGAGAAACCCATCGCCGGCTACTGGTTCAACAGCATCAGCCAGCAGCTGTTCGGTGACACCAACTTCGCCGTGCGCTTCGCCTCGGCCGCCGCCACCGGCCTGAGCGCCCTGCTGATCTGCTGGTTTGCCCTGCAGCTGTGGCAGTGCCGGCGTAAGGCCTTCCTGACCGGGCTCATCTATCTGTCGCTGCTGATCGTCTACGGCATCGGTACCTACAGCGTGCTGGACGCCATGGTCACCCTCTGGCTCAACGCCGCCATGGTGAGCTTCTACATCATCCGCAAGGAGGACTCCCTTGGCAGCCGGGTCGGTGGCTATCTGCTGTTCGGCCTTGCCTGCGGCATGGGTTTTCTCACCAAGGGCTTCATCGCCCTGGCGGTACCCGTGGTGGTCATCGTGCCCTACGTCATCTATCAGCGCCGCCTGCTCGAGCTGGTGCGCTTCGGGCCGCTGGCCATCCTGAGCGCGGTCCTGCTGGCCGCTCCCTGGGCCATCGCCGTGCACCTGCGCGAACCGGACTACTGGCACTACTTCTTCTGGGTTGAACACATCCAGCGCTTCGCCGCTGACAACGCCCAGCACAAGGCGCCGTTCTGGTACTACCTGCCCATGGGGCTGCTCGGCACCCTGCCCTGGCTCGGCCTGCTGCCCGGCGCCCTGCGCAAGGGCTGGCAGGAGCGCAAGATAAACCCGGAAACCCTCTACCTGCTGGCCTGGGTGATCTTGCCCCTGCTGTTCTTCAGCATTGCCAAGGGCAAGCTGCTCACCTACATCCTGCCCTGCTTCGCCCCGCTGGCCATGCTGATGGCCGCCAGCGCCGTCGACCTGCTCAAGGAGGGGAAAGAGCGGGCCTTGCGGGTCAATGCCTGGCTAAACGGCCTGTTCGGCCTCATCTGCCTGGTGGTGCTGGCCGTGCTGGCGTTCTCCCCCAGCCACGCCGTCTATGGCGAGGAGGATCACGGTGCGCTGGCGGTGGCCATGGTCATCTTCGCCGGCTGGAGTCTGCTCGGCTTCATCCAGTTGAAAGAAGTCAGCCGCCGCTGGACCCTGAGCGCGCTCTGCCCCATGGTGCTGGCCATCGGCCTGCCCTGGGCGCTGCCGCAATCGCTGATCGACTCCAAGCTGCCGGAGCGCTTCATCGAAGCCAATCAAGCCGTGCTGATGAAGTCGGGTACCCTGCTGGCCAACGACGTCGGACTGGCCTCCTCCCTCGCCTGGGAAACTCAGCGCAGCGAGATCAACCTGTTTGACAGCAAGGGCGAGGTACATTACGGCCTCGGCTACCCGGATGCGGCGGGGCGCTACGTGGCCCGTGCCGACTTCCCGGCCTGGCTGGAACAGGCGCGCAAGAATGGGCAGGTGGCCCTGCTGATGAAGACCGATCGCGACGGCAACACCGGGCCCGTGCCCCCCGCCGACGAGACCATCGTCAGCCACCGGCTGACCCTGCTCATCTACCACGGGGCCCAGTGATGGACATCCTGCTGCTGTTGCTGGTGTGCCTGCTGACCTGCAGCGGCCAGATGCTGCAAAAGCAGGCGGTCGTCAGCTGGCAGCACCAGCCCTGCAACCACTGGCAGAAGCTGCGCTCACCCTGGCTCATCGCCAGCGTGGCAGCGCTCGGCTGCGGCATGCTGCTCTGGATCTACCTGCTGCAGCGGCTGCCGCTCAGCATGGCCTACCCCATGCTCAGCATCAATCTGGTGCTGGTGCTGGTGGGTTCCAGGCTGTTCTTTCACGAGCAGATCAGCTACCACAACTGGCTGGGAGTGGGGGCCATCATAGTGGGCGCCCTGCTGCTGGGAGGTTTGCTATGAGTGATGACCATCCGCACGCGGGCCAACCACCGGCCAACCCTGCAAGATCGGCGCTGAAGGGGTATCTCTACGTGCTCGGCAGCATCTTGCTGGTGACGGCCGCCCAGCTTGGCATGAAGTGGGGGGTGATCCAGCTGCCGACCTGGCAGATGGATCTTGCCGTGATGCTGGCCCATCCGCTGCCGCTGCTGGTGATCCTGGCCGGGGTCGGCTGCTACGCTCTGTCGCTGCTCTGCTGGCTGGCGGCGCTGCACTCCACCCCGCTCAACATCGCCTACCCCCTGCTCAGCACCAGCTATGCGCTGGTCTACCTGCTGGCGGTCAACATCCCGCTCTTCGCAGAACCGCTGGAGCCCGGCAAGGCGCTCGGGGTGCTGTTCATTCTGCTGGGGGCCGTGCTGGTGGGGATCAAGCCTGCGGCCGGCACCAAGCAGGCCAGCTAGTTTTTCTCTTTGTTTGCCACAAGGGCTGCCACGGCGGCCTTTTTTGCGTCTGCGACCGATGCCCGTACGCTAGCACGTCCGCGAAGCAGTTGCGCGGTGGTACTGTCAGGTCGCACACTTGACCGCACTCGGAACATGCCTTTATAACGGAACTCCCAAGGAAGAGAGAATTCTATGTCGGCAAAGCATCCCATCATTGCGGTTACCGGTTCGTCCGGAGCCGGCACCTCCACCTCCACCAACGCCTTTCGCTCCATGTTTCATCAGCTCGGTTATCAGGCGGCCGTGGTGGAAGGGGACAGTTTTCATCGCTACACCCGCCCGGAAATGGACGTGGCGATCCGCAAGGCGCGCGAACAGGGGCGCCACATCAGCTATTTCGGCCCCGAGGCCAACGACTTCGGCCTGCTGGAGAGCTTCTTTCAGGAGTACGGCCAGAACGGTAGCGGCCAGTATCGTCGCTACCTGCACAGCTTCGACGAGGCGGTGCCCTTTAACCAGATGCCGGGCACCTTCACCCCCTGGCAGAACCTGCCAAGCGACACCGACCTGCTGTTCTATGAGGGGCTGCACGGCGGCGTGGTCACCGATGAGCACAACGTGGCCCGCCACGTGGACTTCCTCATCGGGGTAGTGCCCATCGTCAACCTGGAGTGGATCCAGAAGCTCATTCGCGACACCTCGGAGCGCGGCCATTCCCGCGAAGCGGTCACCGACTCCATCGTCCGCTCCATGGACGACTACATCAACTTCATCACCCCCCAGTTCTCCCGCACCCACATCAACTTCCAGCGGGTGCCGACGGTGGATACCTCCAACCCCTTCAGCGCCAAGGTGATCCCGAGTCTGGACGAGAGTATGCTGGTGATACGGTTTCGCGGCATCAAGCAGGTGGATTTCCCCTATCTGCTGTCGATGATCGACGGATCCTTCATGTCACGGATGAACACCATCGTAGTGCCGGGCGGCAAGATGGGCTTCGCGATGGAGCTGATCCTGCGCCCGTTGATCCAGCAACTGATTGAAACCGGCAAGATCACCTGAGCCAAGGAGCTGATGATGCGGTTAGCGTTTATCTCTGTGGGATTGGCCGCCCTGCTGGGTGGCTGCAGCAGCGGCCCGGCCGCGCCGACCCTGGAAGCGGGCACCATGGTGGTGCGCCCGGCGGCCAGCTGGCCTTTCGGGGCAACGCCGCGCTATGCGCTGGCCGAGCAGTTCCAGTATGCCGGCGACAGCGCCGAAGGCTGGCTGGAGCCGGTGCAACAGGCGGTCAATCAGGAGCTGGGGCGCAAGGGGTGGCAGAGCGTGCCCCTCGACGAGGCCGATGTGTGGGTCGCCATCGGGGTGGCCGGCAGCAAGGATCTGAGCGACGGCGAGATCTTCGCCCGCCTCGGCATGACCCCTGGGTTGCAGGCCAAGGCCGATGCCCGCAAGGGCACCCTGGCCATCGTGCTGCTCGACCGACGCACCCAGCAGGCGGTGTGGAGCAGCGCCATCTCCCTGGCCAGCGACGTGGCCATCGCCGAAGGGGAGCGTCAGCAACTGAGCCAGCAACTGGCCGCCAAGATGCTCAACGCCCTGCCGCACTGACCCCCAATATGCAAAACGGCCTGCATTGAGCAGGCCGTTGTCATCACACCATGACGATCACTTGCGCTGGCAAGTCAGCAGGGTTACCCCTTTCTGGCTGAGGATGGCCTGCTTCTCCTGATTCCAGAAGGTGGTCACCCCGTCGGAATACTTGGCACCGGACTCCGCCTCGACCCGGCCCAGCTTGTGATAGACCCCGGCATAGGGGAACTGCACCATGTCGGCCTGGGCATCATAGGTCACGGCCAGCAGCTCCTCACCGCACTGATACTGGCTGTACTGGTACTGGGTCGGTTGCGGCATGCTGCAAGCCGCCAGCCCCAGCAGGGGGAGTAACGCTATCATCTTTTTCATTGCACTTTCCTTATGTCATGGTGTTATTCGATCGGAAGAGCCACTGCTATCAGGCTTCAAGAATTTGATAACTATGGGTAATTTCTACCGCTTTTTCCAACATCAGGGAAACTGAACAATATTTTTCCATCGACAGATCCACCGCGCGGGCCACCTGCTTTTCGGCCAGCCCCTTGCCGGTCACCACGAAGTGGAGGTGGATCTTCTCGAATACCCGCGGCACCGAGTCAGCCCGCTCACCGGCCAGCTCCACATGGCAGGCGGTCACGGATTGGCGCGCCTTCTCCAGGATGGAGACCACGTCGATCGAGCTGCAACCGCCCACCGCCAGCAGGATCATCTCCATCGGGCTGACACCTTCGCCGGGGTTGGCACCGTCCAGGATCACCTTGTGACCGGACTCACTCTCGCCCACAAACTGCATGCCTTCCACCCAGCTGACCTTGGCTTTCATTTCACATTTCCTCTTGATGACGACAGATCTGACTGACATAGCATACCGCAGACGACGCGACAGCGGCACATATCCGCCATTTTCACGAACTTCCTGACTAACTAGATCAAAATCAACATCTGATGCCCCCATCTTCCCTACAATGGCGAACGGAACGCAGCAGGGGTTGCAAGGGGAGCTGGCAAAAGCCCTCAAAGCCTTGTCAGCACAGACAAAGGCTCTTATCCTACTGCGACTAATACAAGGAATGGCAAGGTTGGCAGCTTGCCCGGACGCACGAGTCCATAAAAAGACACTACAGAGGAATTCTCATGGTCATTGGCAAACCGCAAAGCGATCCCACCCTGGAATGGTTCTTGTCGCACTGCCACATTCATAAGTATCCCGCCAAGAGCACCCTGATCCACGCGGGTGAGAAAGCGGAAACCCTCTACTACATCGTCAAGGGCACTGTGGCCGTCTTGATCAAGGACGATGAAGGCAAGGAGATGATCCTCTCCTATCTGAACCAGGGCGACTTCCTGGGCGAGATGGGGATGTTCGAAGAGAGCGAAAACCCGGAGCGTTCCGCCTGGGTGCGTGCCAAAGGTTCCTGTGAAGTGGCCGAGATCTCCTACAAGAAGTTCCGCCAGCTGATCCAGGTCAACCCGGAAATCCTGATGCGCCTCTCCGGCCAGATGGCGGCCCGCCTGCAGCACACCAGCCAGAAAGTCGGCAACCTCGCCTTCCTGGACGTGACCGGCCGGATCGCCCAGACCCTGCTGAACCTGGCCAAACAGCCGGATGCCATGACCCACCCGGATGGCATGCAGATCAAGATCACCCGTCAGGAGATAGGCCAGATCGTCGGCTGCTCCCGTGAAACCGTCGGCCGGATCCTCAAGATGCTCGAAGAGCAGGAGCTGATCTCCGCCCACGGCAAGACCATAGTGGTGTTCGGCACTCGCTGATCCCGCGACTGGCGGCCCCGCACTGGGTCGCTGGATAAAAAAGGCTGCCACGGCAGCCTTTTCTGATCGTCTCCCCTATAATCCCGAACGCCCCTGCCGTCATGGCCTTCGCCAAGAGAAATCCTATGCACCTGCAATGCCCTATCTGTCGCAGCCCGCTGCAACTTCATGAAGCCTCCCGCGGGGTCTACTGCACCAACAAGCACCACTTCGATCCCGCGCCGGAAGGCTATCTGGATCTCATCCCCGGCAAGAAGAATCCCAAGGACAGCGACAGCCGCGCCCTGATGCGCGCCAAACGCCACTTCCTCGAGCAGGGCCACCAGTTGCCACTGGTCGAGGCGATGGCCAGCCTGCTTGCCCCCCTCGAACCGCGCGAGCTGATCCACCTGGGCTGTGGCGAGGGTTACTACTGCCGGACCCTGGCCGAGCGCCTGCCGGGCTGGCAATTTGCCGGCGTCGACATCGCCAAGAACACCATCTTCGCCGCCAACAAGGCGCAGCCGGACGCTCAGTTCGTCATCGCCGATCCGGCCCGCGCCCCCATTCTGCCGGGCACGGCCCAGCTGCTGCTGGTCAACGATCTCAAGGTCAAGACCGAGCAGCTGGTCAGCTGGCTGGCACCGGGCGGCTATCTGCTCTACCTGCAGCCGGGCCCCCGCCACCAGTGGCAGCTGAGGGTCAGCCTCAACCCGGTCAGCATGGAGCACCCGCTGAGCTGGCCGAGCCTGGCCGGCCTCAACCCCATGGGTCAGCTGCGCTGCCAGTTCAGCATGCAGATGGACCAGGGCCTGCGCAGCTTCATCCTGGAGACCAGCCGCCTCGGCTGGCGCGCCAGCGGTGAACAGCGTCACGCCTTCAGCCACCAGGGACCGGACGAGCTGGAGCAGGATCTGCTGCTGAGCCTGTGGCAAAAGCCGCTCTGATGGCGCACCCTCCCATGAAAAAAGGCCCTGACGGGCCTTTTTTATTGCGCGGAGATGTCGTTACAGCTTGATCCAGGCATCGCTCCAGGCCGTGCCCTTGCCGGGCTCATAGGCCCAGGCCGCGCCGGCACACCAGCCGGTGTAGGGATGGGGCTTGCACTGGTAGTTGCCGCCCAGGTTGCTCACCTTGTCACCGGCCCTGTAGGCGGTTCCCTCCTTGTAAGGCGGGTTGCCATCCGGCGGCGTGGTGCCGCCGCTGCCCTTGATCAGGATCTCGTGGGTGGCGCTGCGGCTCAGCCCCTTGTCGTCGGTCACCTTGAGCACGAAGCCGTAGCGGGTGTCGCTGGTCGGGGTCGGCGGCAGGATGGCGCTCAGGGTGGACTGCGTCAGATCCGAGGCGCTGGCCCCGGCAGGCAGGGTCCAGGCGTAGCTGAGGGGCTTGCCTTCCGGATCGCTCGAGCCCTGGCCGGAGAGCAGCACGGTGGCGCCGCCCAGCGCCTCGCTCGGGCCGCTGATGCTGGCCACCGGCGGCAGGTTGGTGCCACCGCCGTTGTCCTCGATCACCACCTCGGGGAAGAAGTGCTGCACGCAGCGGCTGTAGTCACGCTCCTTGAACGCGCTGAAACGGGTCTGGTAGCCCACCAGCTTGCAGGCGTAGCTCTTGCCACCGTTGGGGTTACCCGGCACATAGCTCCAGTCGTTCTCCCAGTAGATGGGCAGGGCACCGGCGCCGGCCTCGTCAAAGACCTTCATGTTCTTGCAACCGAGCACCTCGTCGGCAGGCACCGGCACGCCCAGATACTGGGCCTGGGCCTGGTAGTAGGTGATCCGGTTCTGGGATTGGGCATGCTCGGCTGCACCGCCGCACTCCACCCCGCCGTTGATGATCTGGGTGGTCACCCCGAAGCCCGGCACCAGGCCGTTCTGCCGGTCGTGGGCGTTGGGCTGCCAGGTACCGTCGATCACGTGCAGCATGGAGGGCTTGGGCGGCTGCGGATAGACGAAGAAGAACACGGCGCTGGCCAGGTTGAGCCAGGTGTCCGCCACTTTCTCCGGGTTGTCCAGCAGGGTGCGCACAGTACCAAACATGGCCTCGGAGAAGGGGCCGTAGTTGTAGTTGTACGACAGCTGCTTGGCGCCGCGACCGAAGTAGCTCTTGAACTCGCCGTTGTCGAACTTGCCGCACGGCCACTGCTGACCCTGCCACACATCCGGCCGGCACTCGGCGTTGTAGCCGCCGCGCATCTGCTCGGTCCAGCCCATCTCCCGCACCCACACCAGCCCCTGACGCCACTCGGGCTCGGGGCGCCAGCTCTCGTGGCCACCGGTCTCCTGGGCGAAGTGGGCAAACATGGTGGCCAGCGACTTGCGGCAGATGGCTTCGGCGTTGCGCCCGTCGCTGTAGTCGCCGCAGAAGGCCGGGAACTTGGCCACCGCCTGCAGGAAGCCGCGATAGGTGTACTCCGGCGCCCGCAGCGGGAACAGGAAGTTGAACTGCAACTCGCTGAGCAGCCCTTCCACCCGCTTGACGTTGGCGGGGTTGAGCGGCAAACCGGGGGCCACCGCCTCGACCACGGCGTTGTCGCGGGTGGCGATGGAGGCCTTGACCGCCGTCATGGCCGGGAAATCGGTGAGCGCATGCTCCTTGGCATCCAGCTCGCTCTGGCTCAGGTAGACAGTGCTGCCGTCAACGGCGCCGCTGCCTCCCTGCGCGGGCGGGGCTATGCCCTCCCCGTCACCGGGTGGCGTCGCTTCGCCCGCCCCCAGCAGGGCCCACGGAGAATCCCACTCGTTGGCGACCTGCACGCCCGGGCTCTGGCCCGGATTGGCATACCATTTGGCCTCGTAGATCTGGCCGTTGAAACTGACCTGGCTGCCGCCGCCATAGCCCTGATTGAGGTCATAGGCGCTGGCGGCCCACAGCTGACCGCTCAGACAGAGCCCGGCCAGCAGGGTGGCCACAGAGGACTTTCTTGTCATCATATTTACCTCTTGCTTGATGAAAGGCGGGGCTTGGCCCCCGCCAGTGGCACCTCGCATTGCGCGAGGAGAAAGGAGAAAAACACTCAGCGTGCCGCCAGCGGCATGCCGTTGACCGTGTAGCCAAGCCCTACCGGGGCCGGGGCAAGCTGGGCCTCGGCCTGTGACTGGTTGCGGCACAGCACGCTGGCGCTGCGCGGTTCGCTCGCGCTCGGCACGTTGACGTGGAACTTGTTCATCACGCTGGCGCTCAGCCGGTGATTGGCCAGCTTGAAGCGCAGCAGGCCGTCGCGGGTCTCCACCTGCAGCTGGCAATCACTGTTGCCGAGCCGCTCGCCGTCATCGCCATAGGCAAAGCCATAGGCACCGTGCAGGGCCGGATAGAGGTAGCTCGGCAGCTGCCCCTGCGGATCGTAGTAACCGACCAGGGTGGTCACCGGCACGCCGAAGACGGCTGGCTTGCGATCAGCCGCCAGATCCGTCGGCGCCCCCTCGTTCCAGCGGCTGCCGTCGGAGCGGTAGCTCTTCTTGAAGCCGCGCGAGACGGTGATCTGCTGGCCGTTGATGAAGAGGGTGCTGTTGTAGCCGGCGTTGTGGTCGATGCTGACAATGCGGCCACGATTGACCGCCGAGGCGGCCGGCAGCTGGATGTTGCGGGTCCAGTTGCCATCCCACATGGCCACCTTGACCAGATCGTACTCGGCCAGCAGGGCGGCCAGCTTGACCTCTCCCAGATCGCTCACCGGCGCGGTGATCTGCTCGGCGAGGTCGACCCGGTGGCGGTAGGGCTCCATCCTGGCCTGGCTTTCGTTCCACTTGCTGAAGCCGGTGGGGGACGCTGCGTCGAACACCGCCTTGCTCTCGAGGAAGCGCTGGATGATGGCGGCCGAGTTGGGGGTGTAGAGGGTGAAGCGGTTGAAGCCGGAGAGCGGCTCGCCGCCGGCCATGGCGTCGAAGCCGAACTTGCGGCCGTCAAACGGCGCCTGGCACTGACCATCGAGGCAGGCGCTCTGGCCGCTGCGGCTCGCAAAGAAGTTGGGGATGAAGCGGTTCTTGTCGCCATCCCAGCCCCAGGTGGCATTGATCTGATCGGCGCTGCGGTGCACCGAGCCGGCAAAGCCGCCCACGTAGTGGCCGAGACCGTAGTTGTGGCCCACCTCGTGGCTGAACTCGTTGCCAAGGGAAGCGTCGAGCGTGACGATGCCGCCCCCGCCGGAGCCGCCGTGCACCTGCAC
This sequence comes from Aeromonas sp. FL131, assembly GCF_049860615.1. Classification (NCBI taxonomy): domain Bacteria; kingdom Pseudomonadati; phylum Pseudomonadota; class Gammaproteobacteria; order Aeromonadales; family Aeromonadaceae; genus Aeromonas; species Aeromonas sp. FL131. The sequence goes on along the minus strand of NZ_CP187595.1, from coordinate 384,936 downwards.
CCCGTTGGCATACTTGCCACGGCTGTTGTGGGCCGCCAGCTGGGCCACCACGTAGGGATGGCTGTTCTCCCCCTCCCCGGCGGTGCTGTTGATGCCGTAGTTGGCATTGTCGATGCCAAGGGAGATGAGCTCCTTGCCGATGCGCTGGCGCATGGTGCCGCTGTGCCAGCCCCCTTCGCTCGGATCAAAATCGGTGAGCAGGGTGCCATCCGGCAGCATCACTTCCGGCAACGACAGCGGCGCATACTGGCTGACGATGAGCCGGCTGGCGGGAATGGTCTGGAAATACTCCCGCTGGGCTTCTTTATCTTTGGCAAAGGCGAACTGGTCGCGCGGGCTGGTCAGCATGCCGATGTCGATGGTGTGAATGAGCAGCTCCCCCGGCGCCCCCACCTTGAGGTCGTTCAGCTCACCGCTCAGATCCCCCTGGCTCAGGCGCAGGGTGAGGCCGGGCAGGATCCACTCGGCCGGCAGCACGGCGCTCCAGGCATCGCTGGCATAGGTGATGCCGTTGTTTTCCAGCTCGCCATCGCGGATCCACTGCCCGCGTACGAACTTGAACTGCTGGCTCTGACCTCGGGAGATTGTTACCTGGCGGCCACTGAAGTAGACGGTGGAGTTGTAGCCGGCATTGGAGGCGAGGCGCACCATCTTGCCCTCCAGGCTTGCGCCGCGGGGCAAGAAGATGTCGCGCACCCAGCGGCCGTCGGCGGTCTGGATGGTGACCAGGGCATGAGGCTGCAGCTTGCCGAGCAGGAAGGCGCCACTCGGATCGCTCAGCCTGGCCAGCTCGCTGCTGCTGTTGATGACGGCACTGGTGCCGGGGCCCGGGGTGAAGTCGACCCCCTCCTCCGGCGTTCCTTCCAGGTAGTAGGCGGTCTTGGGCAGGCGGGAGGGCGGATCCAGCGTGAGGCTGCCGAGCAGCTTGCCGGCGCCGTCGCGGGCCTCGAGCGCCAGCGGCGCCTGGTTGCCGGCCTGCAGCGGGCGCACCAGCAGCAGGCTCTTGCGCAGGGCGGTGAGGCGAGGCTGGTTGTCCCCCTCCCGCGGGTGGGCCGGCAGGATCTGGCTCTGGGCAAACTGGACGCCGGCCAGCAGCGACCCCTGCAGATCGTTCTGCGGACGGGTGGCGTCAAAAACCAGCGGGGTGGGTGGCTGAACGGCGGCCAGCAGCGGGCCGCTTGCCAGGGCTGCGCCGATCAGGCAGGCAAGACGTGTGGTGCATGTGGTCATGGTGGTGCTCTTTGTTGTTATGGGGGAAAAAAGGGGGCATGCCTGGCATGCCCCGATGGGTTTGACGGTGAGGTTATTTGCAGCTGGCGGCGCCGATGTCCTGCCAGACGTCGTGCTTGCCGGGCTCGTTGCCGCGGGTCCAGTACTGGGCCTTCCACTGGCGACCGTTGTGGGTGGTCACGTCACCGGCGTTGTAGGCGACGCTGACATCCCAGCCCAGCTGCACCTGGCTTATCAGCTTCCACTGATCGGCGGTGCGGCTCGGTTCGTTGCCCTGGGTCCAGTACTTGGCCTGCCACACCAGCTGGTTGTGGCTCACCTTCTCGCCACCGTTGTAGGTGGTCGAGGCCTTCCAGGCCGGCCAGTTGGCGGCATCCGGATCGGTGGCGTTGCAGTCGCCGCCACCGCTGACCGGGGTCACGGTGAGGCGGGTCTTGCCCTGGGCATCCAGGGCGCCGTCGGTCACGGTGACGGTGAGGTCATAACCGGTCTCCACGGTGACGCTGGGGCCCGTCACCACCAGGGTCTTGCTGTTCTGACCGCTGGCGGTAACCCCGGCCGGCACGCTCCACTGATAGCTCAGGGTGTCGCCATTGGGGTCGGTGGCGCTGGCGGTGATGCTCACCTGCTTGCCAGCCTGCACCGAGACCTTGTCCTGCACCGTGACGACCGGCGGCAGGTTGGGTTGCGGCGCCTTGTTGGTCACCACCACCTGATCCTTGGCGCTAAGGTTGTGGTCATCGGTCACGGTCAGCTCGAACACCAGATTGACGTCCTGGCTCACCGCATCGACGCTCACCTTGGCCTTGGCCTGGGTGGCATCGCTCAGGGTCGCCTTGGGACCGGAGATCTGGGCCCAGCTGTAGCTCAGCACCGCCCCTTCCGGATCGCGGGAGGAGGAACCGTCCAGCACCAGCTGGGCCGGCCCGGTCACCGCGAGATCGGTGCCGGCGTTGGCCACCGGCGGCTTGTTGACCGGCGGTGTGCTATCGCCGTGGCCCAGCCCCTCGTGCATGGCGTTGAGAATGTCGCCGTTGTCGGCGTCGATTTCCCAGGCGAACATGCCGCCGAGCTGGTTGGCCAGCACGTACTGCCCCTTGGCCTTGACCGAGCGCTCGTCATCGAAGGTGATGAGCTCACCGGTGGAAGCCTTGAACACGGACGGTGCCTCGGCCACTTCGTCATAGCTGTACTGCCAGTCGCCGGCCATCTTGCCCTTGGCGATGCCGCGGTAGTCGATGACCCCCTTCTCCCAGATCCCTTCCGCTTCGGTCCCCGCAATCGGGCCGGTGGCGGTGCCGGTGAAGGGGTTGTTGCCCTGATACCCGCTGACGCCGGTCCAGCCGCGACCATACATGGCGGCACCCACCACCACCTTGCCCGGCTCGACGCCCTGACCCAGCAGCGCCTTGACCCCCTTGTCGGTGGTGTACTTGGTGTTGGGATCCCAGCTCGACTCATAGAGCGCGGTCTGGTGACCCAGCCCGGTGTTGGTCCAGGCGCCGTTGAAGTCGTAGCTCATCAGGAAGATGTGATTCATGTATTGCTGGGCGGCGCGATAGTCCACCTTGGCAATCTTGTCACCGCCGGCGCTGATGGCGGAGGTGAGCTCATAGGTACGGCCGGTCTCTGCGCTCAGCTCGTCGAGCATGGCGCGCAGCTCCTTCATCAGCAGCACGTAGGTCTCGCCGTCGGAGGGGCTGCCGAGGTTGGGGTTGGCCCCCAGGCCCCCCGGGAATTCCCAGTCGATGTCCACCCCGTCGAAGAATTTCCAGGTCTGCAGATACTCCTTCACCGAGGCGACGAAGGTGTCGCGCTTGGTCTTGTCACCGAAGAAGAAGAAGGGGTCGGAGAGGGTCCAGCCACCGATGGAGGGGAGGATCTTCAGGTCCGGATAGGCCTTCTTGAGCGCCATCAGATTGCCGAAGTTGCCCTTGTAGGGTTCGTCATAGGCGGTGAGATTGCCCTGCCCCATCTGGATGGCGGCCCAGGGATCGTGGATGGAGACCTTGAAGTCCTCGCGGCCGGCACAGGAGCGTTGCAGCGCCTCGAAGCTGCCGGAGATCTCTTTCAGGCTGTCGTTGATGCCGTTGCCACCGCAGATCGGGGTGAAGCCGTAGAGGATGTGGGTCAGGTTCTGGGCCGGGATCTTGTCCACGGTGAACTTGCGACCATAGACCCCCCACTCCACGTAGTAGGCCCCCATCACCTTGCCGGTCTTGTTGACGTAGGGCTTGTTGTTCTCCTTGAGCGGCGCCTTGAGCGGCAGCAGGTGGCTGCCGTCGGTGTCGGCCACCAGGATCTCTTTCTTGTCGGAGAGGGTGCAGCCGTCGGCGTTGCACAGCGCCACCTGCATCTGGTAGCGGCCCCCCTTGGTGACCTTGAAGTTGGCGGTGCCGGAGGCGGACGCGGCACCGGACCACACCTCCTTGCCGTCGAGCAGTACCTTGGCGGTCTGGCCGACATCACCGGACCAGAGGTTCCAGCTCACGCTGACCGGCGCGCCATCGGCGTGCACCTTGACCAGCTTGTTGTAGGAGGTGGCGGCTTGATCCACTTCGACGATGGCGAACTTGGTTTCGCCCCAGCCGATGGTGGGTTTGCCGGGGGCGGCGGCGAAGGCGGAGGAGGCGCACAGACCCCCGACCAACAACGCCAGTACGGAGGGTTTTGGACTTAACATAGTTGAATATCCTTATTTCGTTCTTGGAATAGATAACGAAAAAGGCAACGCAACCTGACAGGTAACGCAGACAACATCGCACCATGGCTTGGCCCATGGACGAAACAACCTGTGGTGGCCCCGCTATCTTAGGTACTGCTGACCCTTAGACCGGAAGCTTTGCGTCCCGGACTTTCATCCGGTTTGCCTTTTGCACAACTTGATTTGCGACAAAAATAATCGCGACCTGACTATAAGGGAGTCAAAGGAGGGAGGGCAAACCCCCGAGCGGTTATTAATAAACCACTTTTTATCGAAAGTGAGCCTCAAACGAGAAGAAAATGCACTTTTTTGTGTCAGAAAGTGCCGATCTTGTCGGCTGGGAGCCGTCGATTAAAATTCGGACGAATTCCCGGTTTCGTGATCATCATCAAGTTTGGCCGGCCGCAAGATGCTGTTCATCAGCGCCCGCAGCTTGAGCGGCTTGACCGGTTTGCTGATGTAGCCGTAGCCGTGTTTGCGGATCTGCGCCTGCAGCTCGCTCTTGCGATCCGCACTGATGATGATGCCGCCGATGTCGTTGCCGTGGGCGAGACGCAGCATGTGTAGCGCCTGCAGCCCGGTCTTGCCGTCGTCCAGATGGTAATCGGACAGCACCAGCTGCGGCAGGAAGCCGCCGGCGATGAGATCCTCCGCCTGGGCCAGGCTCTGGGCACAGACCACCTCGCAGCCCCAGCGTCCCAGCAGGGAGTGCATGGCGATCAGGATGTCGCTCTCGTTGTCGATGCAGAGCACCCGGATCCCCTCCAGCTGGCTGTCGCGCTGGGTGGGGGCCGCCACCTGCGTCGTTGCGACAGGACGGGTCGCCAGATTGAGGGTGATGGCAAACACCGAGCCCGCCCCCGGCCAGCTGCGCAGGGTCAGATTGTGGCCGAGCACCAGGGCGATGCCGCGGGCGATGGCAAGGCCGAGCCCCAGCCCCTGCTCCCGCGCGGTGCGGGAGTGATCGAGGCGGGAGAACTCGTCGAAGATCGCCTCCTGCTTGTCGGCCGGAATGCCGGGGCCGTTGTCCCACACCTCGATGCGCACCTTGTCGCCGAGCCGGCGGCAGCCGAGCAGCACCCGGCCGCCCGGGTTGTAGCGAAAGGCGTTGGTGAGGAAGTTTTGCAGCACCCGCCGCAGCAGGCGCACGTCGCTGTAGACCGCCACACCGCTCTCCACCACCGAGAACTGGATCCCCCCCGCCTGCGCCAGCACGCCGAACTCCGCCTTGAGGTTGTCGAACACGTCGCGCAGGGCGAAATCCAGTTTCTTGGCTTTGAACTTGCCCGCTTCGAGCCGCGAGATGTCGAGCAGATCGGTGATGAGATCCTCGGTCGCCCCCAGCGCATCGTCGATGTGGCGGGCGATGCGGGCCGGCTCGTCCGCCGGTGGCAGCATCTCCAGCAGGGAGGAGGTAAACAGCTTGGCGGCGTTGAGGGGCTGGGTCAGATCGTGGCTCACCGCCGCCAGGAAGCGGCTCTTGGAGTGGTTGGCCCGCTCCACCTGCTGGTTCACCAGCAGCAGCTGGCGGTTGAGCTCGGAGAGCTCGTGGGTGCGCTCGGCCACCCGCGCCTCCAGGTGTTCGTTGGCCTCCCGCAGCACTCGCTCGGCGTCGCGAAACGGGGTGATGTCGGTAAAGGTCATCACGAAGCCGCCCGCCGGCATGGGATTGCCCTGCATCTCGATCACCCGGCCATCGGGGCGCTCACGCGCCGAAATGTGCTGGCTGCCGCGCTGCATGAAGGCGACCCGCCGCGCAACATGGGCCTCGACATCGCCGGGGCCGCACAGCCCCTGCTCGGCGTTGTAGCGGATGATCTCCTCGATGGGGCGGCCCACCTGGATGAGGCCGGGCGGATAGTGGAACAGCTCGATGTAGCGCCGGTTCCAGGCCACCAGCTTGAGCTCCCGGTCCACCACCGAGATCCCCTGCCCCATGTGTTCGATGGCTCCCTGCAGCAGGCCGCGGTTGAAGCGAAACACGTCGGAGGCCTCGTCCACTATGGTGGCGATCTCTTCGAGCTGCATGTTGCGCCCCTGCAGGGCCGAGGCCAGCACCAGGCGGGCGGACGAGGTGCCGAACACCCCGGCCAACAGCCGCTCGGTGTGGGCAATCAGCTCGGCGGAGGCCTGCATCTGGGGCGCCAGAGTGCCGCCCCGCTCGCCGGCGAAGCGGCCGAAGGCACGCTTGACCCGGCTCGAGCCGACGAAACGGGCCGCCAGCATCTCCAGCTCCTTGACCGAGACCCGCGCCTGATAGAGCGCCGTGGTGTCGCGGCTCGGCTTGCCGACGAAGTTGGCCGCCTGCAGCCGCTCGCTCACCGCCGCCTGCGACAGCAGGGAGCCCGCCACATAGCCGATGAGGTTGAGCAGCAGGCTCAGAAAGATGCACCAGGCCCCCAGGCTGAGATCGCGAAACGCGGGCCAGTCGGGCGGCGCCAGCAGGGCCGCCAGCGGCGAGCCGGCCAGCAGGCCGCTCTCCGCCAGCAGGGTGGCAAACCAGAGGCTGACCCCGAGGGCGAGACCGAGGTAGACCCCCTTGCGGTTGCCGTGCCGCCAATAGAGGCCGAGCAGCAGCGCCGGCGCAAACTGGGCCACCGCGCCGAACGACAGGTAGCCGATGCGCGACAGGCTGGTGAGATCCCCGAGCCAGAGGTAGAGCCCCCAGGCCGCCAGCAGGATCAGCAGGATGGCGCCGCGGCGCACCTGCAGCAGCAGGCGCACCAGCCGCTCGTCCCGTCCCTGCTGCCAGAAGCGGCGCAGCAGCACCGGCAGCACCAGATCGTTGCTGACCATGATGGCCAGCGCGATGGTACAGACGATCACCATGCCGGTGGCCGCCGAGGTGCCGCCAAGAAACGCCAGCAGCGCCATGCCGTCGAAACCGAGCGACATGGGCAGGCTGATCACATAGGTATCCGAGGCCATGCCGGCCCCCACCCACTGCTTGCCCGCCAGCGCCAGCGGCCAGATGAAGAGCCCCATCACGAACAGGTAGAGCGGAAACAGCCAGCGCGCCCAGTGCAGATCCTGGCCCTGGTTGTTCTCCACCACGGTCACGTGAAACTGGCGCGGCAGGCAGATGACGGCGCACATGGCGACCAGGGTGTAGATGGCGAGCTCCAGCAGGCTGCCCGGCGTCACCGCCACCACCGCATCGAGAAAGTCGCTGGCCACCAGGGTACGGGCCTGGCTCGGCTTGCTGAGGATAAGCCAGAGCGCAAAGCCCCCCACCGCCATGAAGGCGAGCAGCTTGACCACGGATTCGAAGGCGATGGCCACCACCATGCCGCGGTGGTGCTCAGTGGCGTCCAGATGGCGGGTGCCGAACAGGATGCTGAACAGGGCCAGCAGCAGGGCCACGCCGAGGGCCAGCCCGGCGGTATTGCCGGTGGGGCCGGCAGGCACAGAGTTGGCCATCAGCAGATCCAGCCCGGTGACGATGGCTTTCAGTTGCAACACCAGGTACGGCAGTATGCCCATGATGGCGATCAGCGCGATCACCATGGCCAGGCGCTGGGACTTGCCGTAACGGGCGGCGATGAAGTCGGCGATGGAGGTGATGTGCTCGCGCTTGGCCACCAGGATGAGGCGGGCCAGCAAGCGCCAGCCAAACAGGAACACCAGCATGGGGCCCAGATAGATGGGCACCGGTGACCAAGGCGACTCGCTGGCCTGGCCCACCGTGCCGAAGAAGGTCCAGGAGGTGCAGTAGACCGCCAGCGACAGGCTGTAGAGCAGGGGCTGCCCCTTTAAACGGCGACGTTTGTTCTTGTCCGCCACGTAGGCGATCAGAAACAGCAGCCCCAGATAGGAGAGCGACAATCCGATCAGCAACCATCCCTGGTGCATCTGTAACCTCTTGTCCGTGTTGAAGATTCAAGCGCAGCAGCAGCCAGTCTAGAGAGCCGCCCGAAAAATGTCATCTTCTTATTGCAGCAAGAATTTATCGTTTTTCAATAAAAAACGGTTGAATAAATATCGAAAAACGATAAACATCTGGCTGTGTTTATTGATAAACAATAATTCGGTGCTGCGCGTGGCCCACCCTTTCACTCCAAGAGGTAAGCGATGAAACACAACAAGCTCGAACGCATGAGCAATCTGATCGAATGGATCCTGCTGTTCGCCCTGCTGGCCACCCCGCTCATGACGATCATGGGAGTCTGGTCCCAACTGCTCGGCGGCAGCGACTACCTGCAGCAGGAGCTGATCGACGCACTGGCGGTGCAAGACAGTTCGGTGCTCAACCATGTCCCCCTGACCATGGCACAGCCGGCGCTGGCCAGCACCGCCCCCTCGATTGCCGACTACCCCCTCAGCCTGGGCACCCGCCTGCTGGGCACCCTGGTGATGCTGCTGCCGGATCTGGTGTTCATGCTGATGCTGTGGCAGCTGCTCCAGCTGTTTCGCGGCTATCGGCAGGCCATGCTGTTCACCTTCAGCCAGATCCGCCGCTACCAGTTGATCGGCCTGCTGCTCTGTGTCAGTTTCGTCACCAAAATCATCACCACCCCGCTGCTGGACCTAGTGCTCACCCTGCCGGGCCCCGAGCTGCACGGCCAGATAAAAATAGGTTCATCGGACTTCCAGTTGCTGCTGGCCGGGCTGATCGTATCGGCGCTGGCGCTGGTGATGCGCGAGGCCAAGCGGCTGGCCGATGAACAACAACTGACGGTGTGAGGAACCCATGCCCATCATCATCCGACTCGATGCCCTGCTGGCCGAACGCAAAATGACTGCCCGTGAGCTGGCCCTGCGGGTCAACATCACCGAGGCCAACCTCTCCATCCTGAAAAACGGCCATGCCAAGGCGGTTCGCTTCTCCACCCTGGAGGCGATCTGCCGCGAACTGGGCTGCCAGCCCGGAGATCTGCTGGCCTTTGAGCAGGAGTCCTGAGCCAGCCGTCACCATGCAACAAGGGGAGCCTAGGCTCCCCTTGTTCGTTGCTGATCAATGTGGTTGCTGACCGGATAGGGCCCATCAGGCGGCCTTCAGCTCGCCCTCCCGCAGGCGCAGCACGAACACCGGCAGCACCACCAGCACCATCAGGAAGAAGATGCAGCCCCCCAGCGGTTCGAACAGCAGGCCGCACAGGGTCATCAGGGCGGCCACCGTCATGCCGAGCCCCAACGCCGCATAGAGCGCCTGGGTCGGGATCAACTGCTCGGCCGGCAGCTGGCGGGTCATGAAGCGCACGGCGCCGAGGTGACTGACGCAGAAGGTGACCGCATGCAGCAGCTGACCCGCCACCAGCACCAGCAGCTCGGTGGAGGCACCGAGCAGGATCCAGCGCACCACGCAGCCCAGCGCCCCCACCAGAAACAGGGTCTGGGCGCCGAAGCGGTTGAGAAAGCGCTTGTCGGCGGCAAACATCCCGATCTCCGCCACCACCCCCAGCGCCCACAGATAACCTATGGTGGTGCCGCTGTAACCCGCCGCCTTCCAGTGCATGGCGCTAAAGCCGTAGTAGGCGGCGTGGCTGCCCTGCAGCAGGGCCGAGATCAGCAGGAAGCGGCGCACCTGGGGGGATTTGAGGGTATCGAGCAGGGAGGCCTTGGCCCGTTCGCCCTGAATGTCCTGCGGCGCCGGGTGCAGCGGCAGCCAGCTCAGCAGCAGCATCAGCAGCAGCCCGGCCACCATGGTGTGCAGTATCCAGTCGCTGCCAAAATTCCCCACCAGCGCCCCCACCAGGGTCGAGGCGACGATGAAGGCGAACGAGCCGCACAGCCGCACCTTGCCGTAGTCGAGGTGCGCCTGCACCACCATGCGGGTGGCCAGCGCCTCCCCCACCGGCATCAGGGTCGGGTAGATGAAGTTCGCCACCAGGGTCAGCCCCACCAGCCACCAGAGGTTGTGGCTGAGGTAAAAGCCGAGGAAGGCCAGCAGACTGAGCAGGCAGAGCAGGCGGGTGACCGGCAGCAGGTGCCCCGCCCCCTTGATCTGCCCCATCACCATCAGATTGCCGGCAAAGCGGATCGCCATGCCCGCGCCGAGCAGCAGGCCGATCATCTCGGCGCTGACCCCGATCCCCTCCAGCCAGAGCGACCAGAACGGCAGATAGGCACCGTAGACGAAGTAGAAAGCGCCAAAAAACAGGGCTAACCAAGAGAAGGCGGGCATAGATCCTCGACACTGAGAAACGGGGGCACAAATGATAACCGATTTGTCGGTGGGGATCCTGCGATCCCGGGTGGGACGCCGCGCAGATAATAATGAAAAACATCAATAAAATTGAACTATTGCCACAAGGCCGGTGTCTATTGAGTAACACCTCCTCCTGGTTAGTGTTGCAATCCTTCCACCCGCCTTCGGCGGGTTTCTTTTTGGCCGCCTTTTTGTCCGCCATCGGGGGCCCGGTCCCCGCCATGAAAAAGGGGCCCGCAGGCCCCTTGTCGTGGTGTGCATTCATCAGAACACGTACTTGACCCGTGCACTCAGGTTGCGACCCGGCTCGGTCTGGCGGCTGGTGCTGGCACTGGCGCTCTGACCGGTGATGCTCTCGTAGTTGACGTACTCCTTGTCGAACAAGTTGAAGACGCCCACGTTGAACTGCAGATCCTGCACCGGCTTGAACTGGGCATAGATGTCCACCACGCCCCAGCCCGCGCTCTTGATGTTGTCGTTGCCCTTGGCATCCTTGCCCACCTTGCTCATGTCGTCGGCAAAGCGCAGGGCGGTGTTGATGTTCCAGTTGGGCTGCTCCAGTCGAACACCCAGGGTCCCCTTGAGCGGGCTCAGGCTGTTGATGTAGTTGCCGTCGCCATCCTTGCCCTCGATGTAGGAGAGGTTGCCCCAGACGTTGACCAGATCGTTCAGCCAGTAGTCCGCCTTGGCCTCGGCCCCCTTGGTGGTCGCCTTGTCCAGGTTCTGATACTGATACAGCGCGGTGCGGCCCTCGGTGCCAACCCCGGCCAGTTCGATGAAGTCTTCGAACTTGTTGTAGAAGGTGGCCACTTCATAGCTGAAGCCGCCGGCACTGCCGCGCACACCCAGATCGATGCCGTCGCTGCTCTCGGGCTTGAGGTTCGGGTTGGGCTCGATGCGATAGCCGTATGCCTGGTGGTTCAGGGTGGAGAACGCGTTGTCATACATGGGGGTCTTGTAGCCGTGGCTGTACTGGGCGAACAGGTTGGCCGCCTCGTGCGCCTTGAACACCAGCCCCAGCTTGGGCGAGAACTCCCCTTCGGAGAAGCGCTTGAGGTTCTCGCCGGTGTAGGCGGGATCCTGATCCGGGTTCATCCGGTAGTAGTCGTAGCGGGCACCCGGCGTCAGCACCCAGCGCTCGCCGAATTTCAGCTCGTCGAACGCCCACAAGGCGCCGTGCTCGGTGGTGGTGGAGGGGAAGCTCAGCTCGTTGTAGCCGACGAAATCCCCCGGCACGGTCGGCGCCTTGAAGCGGGTCCGCTCGTTGTCGGTGTGCTCATACTCCAGGCCCCAGGCCAGCCGCTGGCTCGCCAGCGCCTTGCTGAACTTCAGCTGGGCACCCAGGCTCTTCTGCTCGAAACCGTTGTTGTCCAGCGAGTTCTTAGTCACATAGGGGTTGGTCGGCCGCACCGGATATTTGGAAGAGGCGTACTGATCCATGGTCTGCTTGGTGCGGGCGTAGTAGAGCTTGCTGTCGATGCGATCGACCCAGGGCGCGTTCAGGGCGATGCCGTGATCCAGCACCAGCGACAGGTTGTCGGTCTCCTTGTCGGTGATCGGCTGGTTGAAGACCGAGCCCGCCTTGGTGAGGTCGACGGCATCGGGGTCCTGTCCCTCGTTGAAGTAGTCGACGGTCAGCTTGAGGAACTGGGCATCGCTCAGGTTCCACTGGCTCTTGAACAGCACGGCCTGGCTGACGATGTCGAACTCGTTCTTGTCGCCGTCGTAGTTCTGGGTCACCCCGCCGTCACGCCAGGTGTAGCGCAGCAGGTTCTCGAACGCGCCGGCGCGCAGGGCCCCGGTGACGCCGGCCATCTTCTGGTGGCTGCTGGAGGCATAACCGGTGGTGGCATCCAGGTAGCTGTCGCGACCCTTGAGGAAATCAGCCGCATCCTTGGTGGTGATGGCGATGACGCCGCCCAGTGCATCGGAGCCGTAGGCCGCCGAGGCGGGTCCCTTGACCACCTCGACCTGCTTGATCATGTCGGTGTCGAAATAGCTCTGGCCCACGCCGCCGTTCTTGTAGGCATCGTTCTGGCGCACGCCGTCACGCACTATCTTGACCCGGTTCTCGCCCATGCCGCGAATGACGAAGGTCTGGGCATCGCCGGCACCGCCGAGGGCGGTGACGCCCGGCTCGTAACGGAACAGGTCGGCGACGTTGCTCACCACCTGCTCTTCAATCTGTTCGGCGGTGATGACCGAGATGGGGCCGGAGACATCCTCCAGTTTCTGCTCCATCCGAGAGCCACTGACCACCATGACTTCATCTGCTTTCTTGTCCGCCGCAAAAACCGGGGAAGCGAGGCCAGCCGCCACGGCAAGGGCGACCAGCGATAGGGTGTTGTTATGGGCCACTGCAAATCCTTATTGAGAACTGTTATCAAACAGCTGGCATCTTACCCACCTCTCAACAAAGATCAATAATAAACGGAATCATTCTCATTTTCTTTTGTCATAATTCGGTTCTACACTATGCCCCTCTGTTTTCCCGCCCGCCATGCTGCCATTGTATGGTGCAGGCACCTCATCGCTGCGAGACATCCATGACCCGACTACTGCCCCTGTTCACCCTGCCCCTGCTGCTGGCCGCCTGTGCCACGACGGCCCCCGTCAACGATGCCGGCACCCTCTATCACTATCAGCTCAAGGCTACCCAGGGGGAGGCGCTGACCCTCGAGCAGGCCCTGGCCCGGGTGGTGGATGCCGACATAGTGCTGGTGGGCGAGCTGCACACCCACCCGGCGGTGCACCTGCTACAGGCCAGAATGCTGGCGGGCCTGGCCGCAGACGGTCGCCCTCTGGTGCTCTCCATGGAGCAGTTCAGCCGCGCCGATCAGCCGGTGCTGGATGCCTACCTGGCCGGTCGCATCGGCGAGGCGGCGCTCATTCGTGACGGCAACGCCTGGCCCAACTACCAGAGCGACTATCGCCCGCTGGTGGAGTTCGCCAAGGCGCACCACCTGCCGGTCATCGCCGCCAATGCGCCCAAACCGCTGGTGAGCTGTGTCGGCCAGGAGGGGCCGGCCTGGCTGGATCAGCTGCCCGCCAGCCGTCGCAGCCAGCTGGCCCGCACCCTCACCCTCGGCGATGACCCCTATCGCCAGAAGTTCATGGCCTCGCTCCATCATGGCGATGCCGACAGCAACGCCCGCCGCTTTGCCGCCCAGACCAGCTGGGACGACACCATGGCCGAGAGCATGGTGGATTACCTGCGCAGCCACCCGGGCCAACGCATCATGCACATCGCCGGCAACTTCCACGTAGAGGGCGGGCTGGGGCTCGCCAGCCGTATCGCCAGCCGCAACCCGGATCTCAAGGTGGCGCTGGTCGTGCCGGAGCTGACGGCGCCGCAAGCGGGTGACGGTCAAGCTGCGGCTGGCCGGGTTGCCGACGTGCGGGTCGGCATCGCCCCCCTGCCGGAACGCTGGCTAAATGCCGATGAAATGAAGCAAGATATGGGCGCACTGCATCAATCCCGCAGTCGTGACTGCAGCCAGTGGCTGCAACCCTGACCTTGCGTCTGAGGAGCCCAGTGGCTGCCACCCTGACAAACATTTGCCCAAGGATTTCATATGGATGTGTTACTGGTCATCGACATGCAACAGGGGCTGTTCACCCAGCCTCGCCATCAGGACAGCCAGGTCATCGCCAATATCAATCGATTGGCCGAGCGCGTGCGGGCAGAACAGGGTCGTGTCATCTATGTGCAGCACGATGCCCCCGGTTCCGAAGTGGATCCCGCCAGTCCGGGCTGGCAGCTGCACGCCGATCTCGCCCCACAGGGGCATGACAGCCGGGTACGCAAGACCGCCTGCGACAGCTTCCTCGACACCGAGCTCGGTTTCCTGCTGGCGGAACAGGCGGTGGACAGGCTGCTCATCTGCGGCTGTGCCACCGACTTTTGCGTTGACACCACCTTGCGCAGCGCCGCCGCTCGCGGCTTCGAGGTGGTGGCGGTGACCGACGCCCATACCACGGCGGACAGGCCCCACCTGAGCGCGGAGCAGATCATCGAACACCACCACTGGATGTGGCGTCACCTCAGCCTGCCAAAAGGCAGAAGCGTGACCCTGCTCACGACGGATGCGCTGCTCGGCGCCACCCAACCCGAGCCGGCATGTTAATCTGCCCGCTCTGAAGCGATCACCCGATTGGAGTCTTGTGTGCGTCTACTCTCTGCCGTTGCTTTCACGCTGCTGTTACCGGCAATCACCGCCTGCTCCGGCCTGCCGGGGCGCCAGCCGGATGGCCCGGCCCCCCTGTTCAGGACCCACATCAATGAGGAGGGGAGCAAGCGCTTCACCTTCGAAGCCGCCCCGCTCGATACCCTGCCCACCCGCCTGCAGGACGATGACGGCAGCCGCCTGAGTCGCAGCAAGAGCCTGCTGGAGCGGCGTGAAGCGCTGCAGGATGCCCAGCTCACCCAGGCGCTGGCCGAGCGCAAGTACTGCCGCGAAGGCTACATAGTGCTCAGCCAGACCTCCTGGAAGATCCGGGGTGAGTGCAATGAGACCGCCACCCGGGCCGACCGCGACGCCTTCCCCAACAAGGCCTCCTGGCAGGACTGAGCAGCGCCGGCCATAAAAAAACGGGCAGCCCCAGGGCTGCCCGTTTTGTCATGTTGGTGATCGCGTGGATCAGACCGGCGCATCGGCCGGGCTGGTCAGCTCGGCGCCGTTGTCGACGCGCTTGTGCCCTTCCACCAGGTGGACGAAATCCACCAGCTCGTCGCCGGAGACCCGGAACGCCTGGCCGAAGCCCTTGACGAACAACCCCTGCTCGGGCTTGAGGCGAAACAGCACGAAGTCCTTGAGGTTGGAGAGCCCCTTGACTATCTCGCCGAAGCGCCCTTCCAGCGCAGCAATGGCCTTCTCCCAGCGCACGTCGTCGCGGGCCACCACTTCGGCCACCGCATCGAAGGTCAGGCGCTTGCGGGCAAACAGTTCGCGGGCCCCGTTCTCGTCCTCGATCAGCATCAGCGACACCTTGGGCACCTGTTGCAGGTTGCGGGCGTGGCGGGCGATCTCGGAGATGAGCACATAGTAGCCATCCTCCTGCAGCACGAAGGGGGCATAGCTGGCATTGGGGTTGCCTTCACTGTCCACCGTCGCCAGCTGCAGGGTGCGGCAACCGTCGCGGAACTCGCGGATCTCCGGTTGCAGGCGGTTCTGCAGACGCTCCTGACGTTCACTCATGCTTTGACTTCCTCTTGATACTGGTGGCGCAGGGCCATGAAGCGTTCCACCTGGGCCGGCAGCAGCTGACGCTGCTCGTCACGCCCCAGATAGACCTTGAAAATGCAGCGACCGCTGTGGCCGAAAAACTGGAAGGAGTGCCCCTCCTTGCCCATGAACAGCTTGCTGACCAGGGCGATGCCGACCACGTTGTCGAGCTTGAGGTGGCCGTGCATCTCGCCGTCGCGCCCCATCAGGTTGTAGTAGCCGCGGGCGCTTTTGCCACGGGGGAAGGGGGCCTTCACCTCAAAAATGGAGCCGTCGGACTCGACGATGGTGGTCACCTGGCCCCAGTCGGCCAGATCCGCCAGCAGGGCTTCGGCCTGTTCGGCGGGCACCAGGGTGACCAGCTCGGCCGGCAAGTGGCGTACCACCTCCCATTCGCTGACGGCCAGCTCGGCGGCGATGGTGGATGGGTGAGCGCTGGGATCTTGTTCCAGCAGCCCATGAATGCGTTGTGCAATGCTCATCGGTTCTCCCTTGGGGTGCCTGCGGCATCCCTGTTCTGTCATGGCGGATACTGTAATGAAGGCCCCAAACCAATGCAATTGATAATCGCTTTCATTCTCAGTGCATTTTTTTCGACGGCTTGATATTCTCGGCGGCAACCCAACTTCATTCACCCTTCGGAGGTTAGCATGGGCCGTCGTTTTGCCCTCGCACTCAGCCTGCTCGGCTGCTCAGCCCTGTCCCTGCCCGTTCTGGCGCAGGAACGTATCGTCAGCATAGGCCCGGCCACCACGGAACTCATTCTGGCACTGGGCGGTGAGCAGAGCCTCATCGCCACCGACATCAGCAGCCCAGAGCCGAAAAACCTGCCACGGGTCGGCTATCACCGCGCCCTTGCCGCCGAAGGGATCCTGAGCCTGGCGCCGACCCGGCTGGTCGGCAGCGACGAGATGGGGCCACCGCCCGCCCTGGAGCAGTTGCGCCGGGCCGGGGTCGAGGTGGACGTGCTGCCCACCGCCCCCACCCTCGCCAACCTCAACCAGCGCATCGATACCCTGGCCGCCCTGCTCAAGGATCCGGCCGCCGGCTCCCGCCTGAAGGCCGAGATCCAGACCCAGAGCGAGCAGCTGGCCGCCCAGGCGAAGCAGAACGAACCGCTCAAGGTGGTCTTCCTGCTGCTGCACAAGGGCCAGCCCACCAGCATCGCCGGCGGCAACACCACCGCCAGCGCCCTGCTCACCCTGGCCGGCGGCGTCAACCCGGTGGCCCAGCTGAGCGACTACAAGCCCGTCTCCACCGAATCCCTGATCGAGCTGCAGCCCGATCTGGTGCTGGTGAGCGGCCGCGACTGGCAGCAGTATCAGGATCCCGAAACCGTGCTGAGCCAGGTGCCCGCCCTTTCCGCCACCCCGGCCGGCAAGAACAGGGCCATCCACGCCATCGACGGTCACGCCCTGCAAGGGGGGCTCAGCCTTACCTCGCTGCAGCAGGCCAGCCAGATCGCCAAGTGGATCAAGCTGGGTTCATGATGCGTCTGCCACTGCCCTGGCTGCTGTGCCTCACCGGCGGCGCACTGGCGCTGCTGCTGGTCGGATCCTTGGCGACCGGCCCCATGGCCCTCTCTTTTGGCGAGAGCCTGCGCGCCCTGTTCGCCGGCCAAGGGAGCGGGATTGAGGCCCACAAGCTGCTGATCGTGCAGGAGATCCGCCTGCCGCGTACCCTGCTTTGCATCGCGGTGGGGGGGATTCTCGGCCTCTGCGGCGCCGTAATGCAGGGGCTGTTTCGCAACCCCCTGGCCGACCCCGGCATCATCGGGGTCTCCGGCGGGGCGGCGCTCGGTGCGGCGCTGGCCATCGTGCTGCTGGCCCCCCTCGGTCAGCAGTGGCAGAGCCTGCTCGGCATCGGCCTGCTGCCCCTGCTCGCCTTTCTCGGCGGAGCCCTGACCACCACCCTGGTCTATCTGCTCGGCACCCGGGAGGGGGGCACCTCGGTCACCGTCATGCTGCTGGCCGGGGTGGCCGTCACCGCGCTGTCCGGTGCCGTGATCGGCCTGCTCACCTATCTCGCCGACGATCAGATGCTGCGCAACCTGAGCCTGTGGCAGATGGGATCGCTGGCGGCGGGCAAGCCGGTGGACGTGGCGCTGGCGCTGCTGACCCTGGTAGCCCTGCTCATTCTGTTCTTGCGCGATGCCAACCCCCTCAACGCCCTGCTGCTGGGTGAAGGGGAGGCCCGCCACCTCGGCATCCAGGTGCAGTCCCTCAAGCGGCGGCTGATCCTGCTCACCGCAGCCGGGGTCGGCGTGGCGGTGGCAGTGGCCGGCATGATCGGTTTCGTCGGCCTGGTGGTGCCTCACCTGGTGCGGCTGCTGGCCGGCCCCAACCATGTCCGGCTGCTGCCGCTCTCCGCCCTGCTCGGGGCCGCCCTGCTGCTGGGCGCCGACATGCTGGCCCGCACCCTGCTGGCGCCGGCCGAGATGCCGGTCGGCATCATCACCGCCCTGCTGGGCGCCCCCTTCTTCATCTGGCTGCTGGTCAAGAGCCGCCGGACGCTTTAACCGGAGGACTCCTCTTGTCTGCTTCATCGACCCTGCTGCACTGTCGCCAGCTCAGCCTCAGCCGGGGCGGCCGCCCCATACTGGACAGGCTCGACCTCAGCATGCAGGCGGGCAGCCTCACCGCCCTGCTCGGCCCCAACGGCGCCGGCAAGAGCTCGCTGCTCAAATGCCTCACCGGCGAGCTGGAACATCAGGGGGAGATCCGCCTGTTTGGCAGGGAGCGGCAGGAGTGGGCCGGCACCGAGCTGGCCCATCGGGTCGGGGTGCTGCCGCAGAGCTCGTCCCTGAACTTCCCCTTCCTGTGCGAGGAGGTGGTGGCCATGGGCCGGCTGCCCCACAGCGAACCGGCCAGCCGGCGCGACCAGATAGTCCGGGCCGCCATGACCCATGCCGGGGTCGATCACCTGGCAGGCCGCCTCTATCCCGGCCTCTCCGGCGGGGAGCGCCAGCGGGTGCAGTTCGCCCGGGTGCTGGCCCAGATCTGGCAGGCACCGGACGAACCGCAGCAAGCGCGGCTGCTGCTGCTCGACGAACCCACCTCGGCGCTCGATCTCAAGTACCAGCACCAGCTGCTCACCATGGCGCGCGCCCTCGCCGCCCGCCATACCGCCGTGCTGGTGGTGCTGCACGATCTCAATCTGGCGGCCCGTTACGCCGACCGGCTGGTGATGCTGGAACAGGGCAGAGTGATGGCAGACGGTACCCCGCGCGAGGTGCTGACGCCTGATCTCATCGACCGGCTCTACGACTACCCGGCCCAGGTGATCCTCCACCCCGAAAGCGGACTGCCCATGGTGGTGTGATTCGGTGATGGCCGTGCGGCAGATAGCAACAGAGCGCCATCAGGCGCTCTGTTTGTTTGCAAGGCGGGCAGGCTTATCACCCACCAAGAAGCCTCATATGATTCCTTTCTCGTCAAGCGATCTGATAACGGCCCGGCTTGTGGTTGAGTGTCAACACCAGGTTACAGATGATGGCCGCCACCACCGAGAGCGCCAGGATCCAGGGCTGCACCACGAAGCAGGAGGCGATGACGATAGTGCAATCCAGCCCCATTTGCAGCTTGCCGGCGCGGATGCCGAACCGATCCTGAATAAACAGCGCCAGGATGTTGAAGCCGCCCAGGCTCGATTTGTGGCGGAACATGATGAGCAGCCCCATGCCGATCAGGGTACCGCCGATCAGCGCCGCGTAGACCGGCTCAATCTTGCCGATTTGCAGCACGGCGTTGAGGTGATCCGTCATGAAGGAGACCGCCGCCACCGAGACGAAGGTGTTGAGGGTGAAGCGCGGCCCCATCCTGAACCAGGCCAGGGCATAGAAGGGCAGGTTCATGCCGAAGAACAGCAGGCCGAAGCTCAGCCCCGTCACCTGCTGCAGCAGCAGCGCCAGCCCGGCGGTGCCGCCGGTGAGCAGACCGACCTGATGAAACAGAAAGATGCCGAGGGAGACGAAGCCGGCCGCGGTCAGCAGGGCGATGACGTCTTCATAGAGGGGGTGCGCAGTCCGAACGGAGTGCGCCGAGCCAGGGGTGTTGTCCATAACCGGTATCCAATAGCGAAGTGAAAGAGTGTCTGTTGCCCGTCTGGCGGGCGCGAGCCCTGTCCGCAGGGCTTCGTTATGGGGTTCAGTCTATTTTTTGCGACCATGATCACAATAGTCGCCGCCCACGCCCCGTTTTGGTGCCTGTCATTCTCCATTGACAGCCGCTGCACCAAGATGCAGCATGCCGCGCCTGAACCGCGCCGACGCAGGCGGTTTGCCATGGCACAGACGCGCCGGCTCTGCTACAAAGCGCGCAACCCCCTTTTCCCATCACCGTCAGGAGCCCCATGATCTGCACAGGACCCCAATCATGAAGTATCTGGTCACCGGCGCCGCCGGCTTTATCGGTTTTCACGTGGCCAGACGGCTGTGCGAGGCGGGCCATCAGGTGGTGGGGCTGGACAACCTCAACGACTACTACGAGGTGAGCCTCAAGGAGGCCCGCCTGGCGATGCTGACCCCCTTCCCCCATTTTCGCTTCGTGCAAGGCGAGCTGGCGGACCAGGCCGGCATGGCCACCCTGTTTGCCGAGGGGCGGTTCGAGCGGGTGATCCACCTGGGCGCCCAGGCGGGAGTGCGCCACTCGCTGGAAAACCCGTTTGCCTACAGCGAGAGCAACCTCACCGGCATGCTGACGGTGCTGGAGGGGTGCCGCCAGCACGGCATCCGGCATCTGATCTACGCCTCCTCCAGCTCGGTCTACGGCATGGGCGAGCAGCTGCCGTTCAGTGCCGATCAGCAGGTGGACCACCCGGTCTCCCTCTATGCCGCCACCAAGAAGAGCGGCGAGCTGATGGCCCACGCCTACTCGGCGCTCTACGGCCTGCCCACCACGGGGCTGCGCTTTTTCACCGTCTACGGCCCCTGGGGCCGGCCCGACATGGCCATCGCCAAGTTCACCCGCGCCATCCTGGCGGGCGAGCCCATCGACGTCTACAACCAGGGCGATCTCAGCCGCGACTTCACCTTCATCGACGACATCGTCGAGGGGATCCTGGCCGTCGCCGAGCTGCCGCCCCGCCCCAACCCTCACTGGCACGCCGGCGAGCAGAGTCCGGCCGAGAGCGCCGCGCCTTACCGCATCCTCAACATCGGCCATGGCCAGCCGGTGCGGCTGCTCGACTTCATCGAGGCGCTGGAACAGGCGCTGGACAAGCCCGCCATCAAGCGGATGCTGCCGATGCAGGCGGGCGACATGCACGCCACCTGGGCTGACAGCGAGCCCCTCCACACCCTCACCGGCCTGCGCCCCGCCACCTCCATCAAGGAAGGGGTCGCCGCGTTCGTGCGCTGGTATCTCGACTACTACCAGCCCGCCCGCTGACCCATTCAGGCACGGCGTGCCTGCCGAGCGGGCACCAGCACCATGACCGCCATGGTCAGCAGCACGCCGAGCACGCCCCAGCCCACCTGCCGCCAGATCACCTCCTCCCCGCTCAGCATGCCGGTCAACAGCACCAGTACCGGGATCAGGTAGGTGTAGGCCGAGACCTGCTCCGGCTGCAGCACCACGCTCCCCTGCTGGAACAAAAAGAAGCTGAGCGCCGTGGCAAACAGCGCCAGATAGGCAAGGCCGAGCCAGAGCGGCAGCGACACCTGCTGCCAGTCGGTTGTCAGCAGCCGCGGCGCCGCCACCAGGGTGAGCAGCAGGGTAGCGCAGATCAGGGTCCAGCAGGTGAGGTGGGCAAACGACTCGCCCCGGTAGTAGCGCTTCACCAGTATGGGGTTGAGCGCCATCCCCACGCAGCCGAACAGATAGATGCGGTTGCTGGGGGTGAGGCTCAGGCTCGCCAGCTGGCTCAGCTCACCGCGAAAGATGATGAGAGCGGCCGCCACCATGCCCCCCAGCAGGGCGAACGCCATCGACCAGCCGATGCGGCGCTGCAGCACAAGCATGCTGGCCAGCGCGCTGATGAGGGGCACCGTGGTGTAGAGTGCGCTGGCATCGAGGGCGCTGGTCTCCTGCAGCGCCACGAACATGGCGACGAAGTAGCAGAGGGCAGGCAGCGAGATGAGGGTATAACGCCCCAGATCCCGCAGCGAAGGCAGCACCAGACGGCGCTGGCAAGCCAGCAGAATCACGAAGGTGAGCGCCGCCAGCAGGTAGCGCGCCCAGGTGACCACCAGCGGGTCCAGCACCGCGGTGAGGGCACTGCCGATGGGGAAGGAGAGGCTGATGAGCAGGGTGAACAGCAGCACCTTGCCGTGGGCCTGCACAAAATGAAAACGGGGATGGGACATGGCATGCACCTGTGCAAAGGGGCGCCCCGCCGGGCGCCGCACTGGATGGGAATGATTCAATAACTGCCGTCGGCAGCAACCGGCTTCTTGCCCTCGATAGTGGCCAGCAACTGGCCAAGCAGGCTGGAGGCGCCAAAGCGAAAGCGCTCGGCAACCAGCCACTCATCGCCAAAGAGTGCGGCCGCCATGGCCAGATACTCCCCCGCCTCCTGCGCGCTTTTCACCCCGCCTGCCGCCTTGAAGCCCACCCGGTGCTGCGCACCGCACTCGGCGATGGCCGCCAGCATGGTGCGGCACGCCGCTGGGGTGGCATTGACCGGCACCTTGCCGGTGGAGGTCTTGATGAAGTCGGCCCCCTCCTCGATGGCAAGCAGGGAGGCGGCGCGGATAAGCGCGGGCTCCTGCAGCTCGCCGGATTCGATGATCACCTTGAGCAGCCGCGTCCCACACAACGCCTTGCAGCCGCGCACCAGCGCCCGGGCGGGTGCCTCGTCCCCCGCCTTGAGCGCACGCCAGGGGATCACCAGATCGATCTCGTCGGCACCATCGAGAAGGGCTGCGCGGGTCTCGGCCAGCACGCTGGTCAGCTCATCGTCTCCATGGGGGAAGTTGACCACGGTGGCGACCTTGATTTCGGGGGTGCCCTGCGCCGCCAGGGTGAGCCTGGCCAGCCCCACGAAGCGCGGATAGATGCAGACCGCGGCCGTGTTGCCGACCGGGGTCTGCGCCTGGTGACAGAGGGCGATGATGCGCGCGTCGTGGTCATCGTCGTTGAGGCTGGTGAGATCCATCAGGCGGATGGCCCGGCTGGCGGCCTCGGTGGCAGCGCAGGCTGGTGAAAAAGCAGTATCTGGAATCATGGAAGGCTCCTGTCAGGATAAGAAAGGGGCGCCGCAGCGCCCCGGAACAAGGGATGGGACGCTCAGGCCAGGGAGAAGAAGATCCCGGCGATGGCGGCGCTCATCAGGTTGGAACAGGTGGCAGCCAGCACGGTACGCAGGCCGTAGCGGGCGATGAAGTCGGTGCGGGAAGGGCAGAGGGTGCCCAGGCCACCGATCAGGATCCCCATGGAGGCCAGGTTGGCAAAGCCGCACAGGGCGAAGCTGATGATCACCTTGGACTTCTCCTCCAGCACCTGCAGACCGGCGGCGGTCACAGTGCTGGCGTCTCTCAGGTAGGGGGAGAGGTCGCTGTAGGCCACGAACTCGTTCACCACCAGCTTCTTGCCGATCATGGCGCCGGCGATGCCGATGTCCGCCAGCGGCACCCCGAGCAGGAAGGCGAGCGGCGAGAAGATCCAGCCCAGGATGAGCTCGAGGGAGAGCGGCATGCCCACCATCTCCCCCACCCCGCCCAGCAGGGTGTTGACCAGGGTCACCAGCCCGATCATGGCGATCAGCATGGCGCCGATGGCCGCCGCCAGCTTGAGGCCGCTGCTGGCCCCCTCGCCTGCCGCCGCCAGCACGTTCTCCGGCTTCTTGCCGTCAAACTGGATGCTGTTGTCGAACACATAGTCCGGCTGGCTGGTTTCGGGGATGATCAGCTTGGCGAACAGGAGCCCGCCCGGTGCCGCCATGAAGGAGGCGGCCAGCAGGTACTGCATGTCCACACCCATCATGGCGTAGCCCGCCAGCACGGTGCCGGAGACCGAAGCCATGCCGCCGCACATGACGGCGAAGAACTCCGAATCGCTCATCTTGGGCATGTAGGGCTTGACCACCAGCGGCGCCTCGCTCTGACCGACGAAGACGTTGGCCACTGCCGACATGGACTCGGTCTGGGAGGTGCCGAGCAGCCGCGCCATGGCGCCGCCGATGAAGCGGATCACCAGCTGCATGATGCCGAGGTAGTAGAGCACGGCGATCAGCGCCGAGAAGAACACCACCAGCGGCAGCACGTTGAGGGCAAACACGAAGCCGATGCCGTCCACCGAGAAGTTGACCAGGTTGCCAAACAGGAAGTGGATGCCCGCCTTGCCGCTCGCCAGCACGGCGTCGACCCCGTGGGCCATTCCCTCCAGCGCCCGGCGCCCCAGCGGTACATAGAGCACCAGGGCACCGATGGCGACCTGCAAGGCCAAGGCCAGCCCCACGGTGCGCAGGCGAATGGCCCTGCGGTTGGTCGATGCGAGCACGGCGATGAGGATCAGCGCCGCCATACCGAGAAATCCTGCTGCAAACATAACTGACCTCCTGGTCGTTCCCTGCTTACTGGAAGTGGTGCTTGATAAAGGCGTTGATGAGGCGGATGAAATCCGTTTCCGCCAGCTTGGCGCACTTGAGGGTCTGCTCATGGGAGAGCTGCACGTCGCCAAGCCCCTCCGCCATGTTGGTGATGGCGCAGATGGCCAGCACCGGCAGCGCGCAGTGGGCGGCGCTGACCACTTCTGGCACCACCGACATCCCCACCACGTCGCCACCGATGATCTGCATCATGCGGATCTCGGCGGCGGTCTCGAAACAGGGGCCGCTGTAGGAGACGAACACCCCCTGATTGACGGCGATCCCCTCCCGCTCGGCCAGCGCCAGCGCCTCGCTGCGCAACCCCTTGTCATAGGCATTGGCCAGGCTGAAGAAGCGCGGGCCGTAGGCCTCGTCATTGGCGCCCGTCATGGGGGTACCCGGCATGGTATTGATGTGATCGTTGAAGATGACCAGGGAGCCGACCCCGATCCGCTCCGGGCGCAGCGAGCCGGCCGCATTGGTCACCAGCAGCAGCTCGCAGCCCAGCCGCTTGAAGGTGCGCACCGGGGTGGTCATCACCTTCATGGTTTCGTGTTCGTAGTAGTGGCCGCGCCCCTTCATGCAGACCACGTCCACCCCGTGCAGCTTGCCGAGCACCAGCTCGCCGCTGTGGCCAGCCACCGTGCTGACCGGGAAGCCGTCCAGCTCCTCGTAGGGGATGGTGACCTTCTCCTCCAGCGCATCGGCCAGCACGCCGAGGCCGGAGCCCAGGATCATGGCGGCGCGGGGGGCAAAACCCGGCTTGCGGGCGAGAATGGTGGCGACGGCGTTGAGTACCGGATCTTGTTGCATGAGCTGCACCTCTTGAGGCTGTAAATGGGACATGGCGCTCACTCTAGGGGAGGTATTGGGCGATAAAAATCGCTAAAATCGGCCTGACTATCCTGATTTTCAGCACAATTTCCCGCCGGGAAATGGCTGAAAACCACAGGAAGCGGCATGAATGGCGCTGATTGGCCCCGTTTTTCCGCCGACCAGCCCCGGCACGGTCAAATCGGGCCGGCAAAGGTGTGAGCCGGATCGACCATCCGCCGCGCAGCGGCCCTGCTGCCGCCCGCACCGGTCGCGCAAACTTTGACGGGGATCGCACCCGGCCCTCAATCAGCCACCGAAGGAGGTCGCTTGGCCCTCGACAGTCACTGGCGCGATCGCGTCACCCTCAAGATGCTGCGCTACTTCCATGCGGTGGCCAGCCAGGGACACTTCAGCCGGGCCGCCCTGCAGCTCAATGTTTCCAAGTCACCGCTCAGCGCCCAGATCAAGGAACTCGAGTCCCTGCTGGGGCTGGCGCTGTTCGAGCGCCACACCCGCCAGGTGAGCCTCACCGCCACCGGCCGGCTGCTGCAGGCCGAGTGCGCCCTGCTGTTCGACGTGCTGGAAAGCGGCCTTAACCGGGTGGTGCAGGCGGGGCGCATGGAGCGCAACCAGATCCGCATCGGGCTGGTCAGCTCCATCTTCTGGGCCGGCTTTGGCGAGGTGATCCGCCAGTGTCACCAGCGCCACCCCGAGTTCGAGATCACCTTCACCGAGCTCTCCCCCGAACGGCAGAAACAGGCGCTTTCGCGCAAGGAGATAGACCTCGGCCTCGCCCGCTTCGCCGACACCGTCAACATCCATCCGCTGCTGGCCGAAACCATCTATCGCGAGTCCATGGTGCTGGTGGTGTCGGACGAGCATCCGCTGCGGGATCGCAAGCGGGTCTCCCTGCCCGAGCTGGCGGGTGAGCCGTTCGTGCTGATGAGCCGCGCCAACTCCTCTTCTACCGACCTCATCATCAACGCCTGTCTGGTGGAGGGCTTCTACCCCCATCTCAACCAGGAGGTGGTCGAACCCAACACCCTGATGGCGGTGGTGGCCACCAGCCTGCAGGTGGCACTGGTGCCGGCCAGCTACGCCCGCCAGAAGTGGCCCCACGTGCGCTTCATCCGGCTCGAGCAGGCGATCCCCGCCGATCTCTGCGTGCTTTACGCCCCGCCCGGCGATGGCCAGCCGGCCGCGGTGGCGATCCGCCACTTCATCGACACCATGAGCGCGCAGATGAACCGGCCGACCGCGGATTGATGAGTTAATCGGATGGTGCTTCGCCGCCTCCCCCCTTAGGATGGGGATGTGAAGCGGATGGCGGTTTGCCGGGCACCGGCTGGGGTATACTGGCCACACTTGGTGCCACACGGGCACGCATCCGCGCCCTCACCATGATGAGAAGGAGTCACCTCATGATCCGTATTCTGCTGTTGCTGGGCGCCGCCCTGTCTGCCTACGGACTGCAACAGAGCCACACCCTGGCGCCGCTGCTGAGCCTGCTCGGCCTGCTCTCGCTCTGGGTGGCGAGTGAAATCCGCCTGATGTATCGCCAGCTGTCCGCCGCCGAGCCGGACGAGCAGCCCTATCACCTCGACGTCTGAGGGGCCAGCAAGGCCCTTCTCTTCTCTCCTTGTTCATGCCTGGTCAATTCCATGAAACCGACTCGTACCCTCTGCTCTCTGCTGTTGCTGCTTGGCTGCCTGCACGGCGCCCCGTTGCTGGCCCGCACGCCCTGTCCGGCCGGCGATGACTGCCCACCGGCGGACAATGGCCAGTGGCTCCCGGAACCGGGCAGCGATGGCAGCGCCGGTGCCGACGACATGGATGGTGCTGATGGTATTGATGGCGCTGACGGTATCGATGGTGCCGATGGTGCCGATGGTGGCGATGGTGGCGATGGTGGCGATGGTGGCGATGGTGGCGATGGTGGCGATGGTGGCCAGGGGCAGCTTATCTAGCAACACCTTTGCTGGCGGCGACCCTTATGAGCCGTCGCCAACCCCTGCCGTATCAGCCTCGGTCATTGGTTCCATACCGTTTTGATCTCTGGATACCCGGATCCATAACAACAGGATCCACTGGATTAATGGCAGAACAGGCCATGTTCCCCTATATCTTCTGTACCCCAACAGGAGAGAATCCATGTCGAGTTCCAGCGAAAACAGGCTGTTTTTGCTGCTTTTTTTATCGCTGTTGCTGGCCGGCACCGGGCAGGCAGCGGCGCAAAGCAGGGATTTCAGACAGGCACCCAAGGCGCTCAGCGCACTGAAGAAAGGTCAGCAGGCACAGAGTCAGGGCAACCTGACCCAGGCCATCCACTTCTACTGCGCCGCCGCCACCACGGGTAATCCGGAAGGGTATTTTCGCATCGGCCGCCTGCTCGCCACCGGCCCGGGCTCGGTTCGCAACCCCCGCATGGCCAACGCCTACCTGGCCATGGCGATCCGCCTTGGCAACCAGCAGGCCGCCCGCTACTACAACAGCCGGGTCGGCAATGCCGTGATGGGGGATCAGTGCGGCAGCGGCGTCGGTGGATCCGGCGGCTACTTCGCCGCCATTCCCACCACCCCCTTCAATCTGGAGGCCTATCTGGCCCGCCAGTCGCCCGCCAAGCAGAAGCTGGCCACCATGCTGCGCCACGCCGCCAAGCGCCACCGCATCGACGAACGGCTGGTGCTGGCCATCGCCATCGCCGAATCCAACCTCGACAGCCGCGCCGTCTCCCCCAAGAATGCCCAGGGGCTGATGCAGCTCATCCCCGAGACCCAGCAGCGCTTTGGGGTGACCCGCCCCTTCGATCCGGAGCAGAACATCAAGGGCGGCGTGGCCTATCTCAAGTGGCTGCACACCCACTTCGACGGCAACTGGACCCTGATGTCGGCGGCCTACAACGCTGGCGAAAAATCGGTGGAGCAGTATGGCGGCATCCCCCCCTATCAGGAGACCCAGCAATATGTGCGGCGGGTGCTCTACTTCGCCGGCCACAAGCAGCCCTGAGCCAGGCTCACTGGCGGCCCGCTATTGACAAAAACCATACCCGTATTTGCGCAATCGTTTGCCTTTCGGTAGGATCCGGCGCTTTCTCGCACGTTCTACAGGTAATCCATGAATTTCATCAAACGCTGCTCGCGCCTGCTCACCCTGTTTGCCCTCTTCTCCTCCACCGTCGTGGCGGCCAAGCCGGCTCCCGCCCCCATCCTGATCCAGGGGGCGATGGATGTCGAAGTCGAGACCCTGGTGGCCGCCCTCAAGGACAAGCAGGAGCTGACCGTGGGCGCCTGGACCTACTGGCAGGGCACTCTCTCGGGTTATCCGGTGGTCGTCTCCCGCACCGAGGTGGGACTGGCCAATGCCGCCGCGGCCACCACCCTCGCCATGGAGCGCTTCCAGCCACGCCTCGTCATCAATCAGGGCACGGCGGGCGGCCACGATCCAGCGCTGCGCCGGGGTGACATCGTCATCGGCACCAAGAGCTTCAACATGGGGGCCTACCGCAGTGACCTGACGCCCGCCGAACAGGGTGTCGACCCGAGCAAATGGCACAACTTCGAGGTCACCATGCGCCTGCGCGACAACGGCAAGCTGGTGGAGCACTCTTCCTTTGCTGGCGATCCCGAGCTGGTCGGCCGCGCCCTCGGCATGGCCGACCGTTATCGTCACGGTCGGGTGGTCCCCGGCATCATAGGCACCGCCGACGAGTGGAACCGCCAAGTGGCCCGCATCAACTGGCTGCATCAGACCTACAACACGGCAGCAGAAGAGATGGAGACCTCCTCCGCCGCCCTGGTGGCAGAGGCCTACAAGGTGCCCTTCGTGGGTATCCGGGTGCTCTCCAACACCGATCTGCACGGCGAGGAGTTCGATCCGCAGACCGCCATCCACTGCCAGCAGTTCGTCATCGATTACGCAAAAGCGCTCATCAACGGCTTCAACAAAGCCTGATGAGCCTGAGAGGCCGCCACTATGGCGGCTTCTTTGCTTTGTAATCCCTATCAAGCGGGACTTGGCCCACGGTTTCTCCCGCAGCCGATATCAACTCCCCGGACACGCCCTGCGCCCATAGTGGCGGTAGTAGCCCACCAGATTGCTGACCAGAAACAGCCCCTCCATCAGCGCCGCCACGGGTGAACCCACCAGCAGGTTGTTGGCCAGCCAACAGAGCGTACCCAGCAGCATCCAGCGCCGCAGCAGGCGATCATCTAGGCAAAACGCAGCCCGGGTCTGCAGCAGGCTGGCCAGCAACCCCAGCAAGGCGAGCGGTCCCTGATAGGTGGCGAGCACCGCGAGGCAGGACAACCCCATAAAGAGCCACATCAAGAGGCGGCGCGTAGCCAGCATGCTGACCACGAAGCGCAGGCTCGCCAGCCAGAGCAGCAGGGCGGCCGACGCTTGTCCCAGCAGTGCGAAATGGGCGCCATTGAGGGCGCAGGAGAGCGCCAGGCAGGCCAGAATGGCCCGGCGCGTCCGCAACTGAAACGACAGCAGATCCAGCAGCAGCGCCAGACTCACCACCAGTTGTGACCACAAAAACAGCGACATCATCCCCACTCCAGGCTTGTTCGAGGGGCCCAGCATGGCGGGGATGGGCAAGGCGCGGCATTAACCCGTGTTAATGCGCCGGCGGATCCGCGACAGGGTGACCGGGCTGATGCCGATGTAGTTGGCGAGCTGCACCTGAGTGAGCCGCGCCGGCCAGTGGGGGAAGGTGCGGCAGAGCTCCCGGTATCGCTCTTCGGGGGAGTGGAGCAGCAAGAAGGCCTCCTTGCGCTCCTTGTAGCACAGCTGCTGGCGCAGCAGGGCCATGCAGACCGGTTGCCAGGCAGGCTCGTCCAGCAGGGCCAGCGGCACCCGCACCAGTTGCAGCGTCGTGACGGCCTCCAGCTGGTAGCGGGCAGGCGACCCGCTGAGCCAGCTGTCGTAGAGCAGGCAGAGCTCCCCTTCGAAGTAGAACTCCTTGCAGCGCTCCTGCCCGTCCCGGGCGTAGTGGCAGGCGCGGGCGATGCCCCGCTCGATGTAGAAGGCCGACTCCTGCATCGCCCCCTGGGCCAGCAGCGGCTGACCCGGCACCAAGGTCAAACGAGGCAGGCGGCCGGCAAGCGGCTCACCGATGGCGGACGCCAGCCCCATGGCGGCGAGGGTGGCCGCCAGAGGCTGGGCTGAAGGCAGGCTGGTCATGCAAACTCCGGGGCAAACTGGGCCTTCATCATGCCAAGTTTGGCGGCCCGTTGCAGCTGGCTGTGATGGCCCTGGCAAAGGGGATGGCCGACCGGGTGCCACCTTTGCCCCCCCTCGCCCATTGGTTTACAATCGACGGGTTTTTTGGAACCCGGTTGACCTGCGTCGACCTGGCCCCACCACGACATCAGTCTGTTAGTGCCAAGACATTAACCTGCTGAAAAGGAAGAGAATTAGCCAATGGCTCAATTTATTTACACCATGAACAGGGTCGGCAAGGTAGTGCCGCCCAAGCGTCATATTCTCAAGAACATCTCCCTCTCCTTCTTCCCGGGCGCCAAGATCGGCGTGTTGGGTCTGAACGGCGCCGGTAAATCGACCCTGCTGCGCATCATGGCAGGCATCGATACCGAGATCGAAGGGGAAGCCCGTCCGCAGCCCGGTATCAAGATCGGCTACCTGCCGCAGGAGCCGAAGCTGGATCCGGAGCAGACCGTGCGCGAAGCGGTCGAAGAGGCGGTCGGCGAGGTGAAACGCGCCATGGCCCGGCTGGACGAGGTCTATGCGGCCTACGCCGACCCGGATGCAGATTTCGACAAGCTGGCCCGCGAACAGGGCGAGCTGGAAGCCATCATCCAGGCCCAGGGCGGCCACAACATGGAAAACCAGCTGGAGCGCGCGGCCGACGCCCTGCGCCTGCCGGCCTGGGATGCCCAGATCAAGCATCTCTCCGGTGGTGAGCGCCGCCGGGTGGCGTTGTGCCGCCTGCTGCTGGAAAAGCCGGACATGCTGCTGTTGGACGAACCGACCAACCACCTGGATGCGGAATCCGTGGCCTGGCTGGAGCGCTTCCTGCACGACTACGAAGGCACTGTCGTGGCCATCACCCACGACCGTTACTTCCTCGACAACGTGGCCGGCTGGATCCTGGAGCTGGACCGCGGCGAAGGTATCCCGTGGGAGGGCAACTACTCCTCCTGGCTGGAGCAAAAAGACGCCCGTCTGGCGCAAGAAGCCAGCACGGAAGCGGCTCGTCGCAAGTCCATCGAGAAAGAGCTGGAGTGGGTTCGCCAGAACCCGAAAGGCCGTCAGGCCAAGTCCAAGGCCCGTATGGCTCGCTTCGAAGAGCTCAACACCAACGACTACCAGAAGCGCAACGAAACCAACGAGCTGTTCATTCCGCCCGGACCGCGCCTCGGCGACAAGGTGGTGGAGGTGGCCAACCTCTGCAAGTCCTACGGCGACCGCCAGCTGATCGACGATCTCTCCTTCTCCATTCCGAAGGGGGCCATCGTCGGCATCATCGGCCCGAACGGTGCCGGTAAATCGACCCTGTTCCGCATGATGTCGGGTCAGGAGCAGCCGGACTCCGGTTCCATCACCCTGGGTGAGACCGTGGTGCTGGCCTCGGTGGACCAGTTCCGCGACAGCATGAACGACAAGAAGACGGTGTTCGAGGAAGTCGCCGACGGCCAGGACATCCTGCGCATCGGCAACTACGAGTTCCCGAGCCGCGCCTACATCGGCCGCTTCAACTTCAAGGGCGCCGATCAGCAGAAGCGGGTTGGCGAGCTGTCCGGTGGTGAACGCGGCCGTCTGCACCTGGCCAAGCTGCTGCAGACCGGCGGCAACGTGCTGCTCTTGGATGAACCGACCAACGATCTGGACATCGAAACCCTGCGCGCCCTCGAGAACGCCCTGCTGGAGTTCCCGGGTTGTGCCATGGTCATCTCCCACGACCGCTGGTTCCTCGACCGTATCGCCACCCACATCCTGGACTACCAGGACGAGGGCAAGATTGCCTTCTTCGAGGGCAACTTCACCGAATACGAAGAGTGGAAGAAGAAGACCTACGGCGCCGAGGCCATCCAGCCGCACCGCGCCAAGTACAAGCGCATCGCCAAGTAACAGGGCAAACAAGTGCGGCAGCTGCATCAGCCGCACCGTTCCCACCACGACAAGCGCATCGCCAGGTAAACCGGCACATGCCACAAGGGGAGCCCAGGCTCCCCTTTCTTGTGCCCGATCGCTTACAATCCAAGACGGATACCTTATGCATGGATGTAGCAAGATGACGACCCAGCCCACCACAGAAAAGAAACTGACCATCCAGATCCGGGTCGAGCCCGGCTGCCTCGGGCCGGACGGCAAGGCGCACATCGAGACCTTCTGCGCTGCCGCCGCCAAGATCTTCGCCGCCGTGGAACCGGAGCTGGTGAGCTGGACCCTGCTGCCCCGCTATGACAAGCAATTGCCGGAGCAGGAGTTTTTCATCGACGGCCGCAAGCTGACCGAGGAGCAGGCCAGCCTGTTTCTGCGCCGCCTGGGGCGGGAGCTGGGGGAAGTGCAGGAGACCCTCGACTCCGTGCTGGCCCAACTGGTGGAGCGCTACTTCAAGACCCTCTGATGGGTCGCTGCCCGCGCAAAAGGTTCTCCAGCGAGAACCTTTTTTATTTTCGGCAGGGCAAACGTTTGAATTTTTGCTCTATTCATTGATCCGCCTCGCAGATCCGGGGTTTGTAAACGGCGCTGCCTGTGTAAAAATGTGCGCGCTGTCACGGTATCAGGACGAGTCTGGTTGTTTAACCACCAGAAACAGGGCATCACGCCCGCATGGATGGGACCAGCTTCTCGCCTGCTGCTTATTTCACGTCACCTATTGGAATCCAACATGAATCAACCACACCAGGCCCCCGCACAGGCCGCCGGGCAAGGATTGCTTGAGCGTCTGTTTGCCCTGAAGGGCCATGGCACCAACGCCCGCACCGAAGTGATCGCCGGCATCACCACCTTCCTGACCATGGTCTACATCGTCTTCGTCAACCCGCAGATCCTCTCTGCGGCCGGCATGGACACCCAGGCCGTGTTCGTCACCACCTGCCTCATCGCCGGCATCGGCAGCATCCTGATGGGTCTGCTCGCCAACCTGCCCATCGCGCTGGCTCCGGCCATGGGCCTCAACGCCTTCTTCGCCTTCGTAGTCGTTGCGGGCATGGGCTACTCCTGGCAAGTGGGCATGGGCACCATCTTCTGGGGTGCCATGGGCCTGCTGATCCTCACTCTGCTGCGGGTGCGCTACTGGCTCATCGCCAACATTCCACTCACCCTGCGGGTCGGCATCACCGCCGGCATCGGCCTGCTGATCGCCCTGCTCGGCCTGCACAACGCCGGCATCGTGGTCGCCAGCCCCGCCACCATGGTGACGGTGGGCAACCTGACCTCCCTGCCCTGCCTGCTGGGGCTGCTCGGCTTCTTCCTGATCTGCATTTTCTCCGCCCGCGGCGTCCACTCCGCCGTGCTGATCGCCATCGTGGTGACCACCACCCTGGGCTGGCTGTTTGGCGACGTCACTTTCAAGGGCTTCGTCTCCATGCCCCCCAGCATCGAGCCGGTGTTTGGCCAGCTGGACCTGATGGGCTCGCTCGACATCAGCCTGGCCGGGATCATCTTCTCCTTCATGCTGGTCAACCTGTTCGACTCCTCCGGCACCCTGATCGGTGTGACCAACCGCGCCAAACTGGCCGATGACAAGGGTCACTTCCCGCGCATGAAGCAGGCCCTGCTGGTGGATAGCGCTAGCTCGGTCGGCGGCGCCTTCATGGGCACCTCCTCGGTCACCGCCTTCATCGAGAGCAGCTCCGGCGTCGCCGTCGGCGGCCGTACCGGCCTCACCGCCATCGTGGTCGGCCTGCTGTTCCTGCTGGCGATCTTCTTCTCTCCGGTGGCCGCCATGGTGCCTGCCTACGCTGCAGCCGGCGCCCTCATCTACGTGGGCGTGCTGATGTGCTCCGAGCTGACCCGGGTGAAGTGGGAAGACCTGACCGAAGCGGTGCCGGCCTTCATGACCGCGGTCATGATGCCGTTCAGCTTCTCCATCACCGAGGGGATCGCCGTGGGCTTCATCTCCTACTGCGTGATGAAGGCGGGTACCGGCCGCTGGCGCGAGATCAACCCCTGCGTGCTGGTGGTGGCCCTGCTGTTCGTGCTCAAGTTCGTCTGGGTCGACAGCCACTAAACCGCGACACACAAACACAGCGCAAACAAAAATGCCCGTCAACGACGGGCATTTTTTATGGCTGACAAAGGGGCGCTCAGCGAATGCCGCGCGCCTCGCGGATCCACTCCCAGGCCTGCTGGATCTCCTGGGTCTTCTCCTTGGCCATCTCCATCATCTCGGGCGGCAAGCCCTTGGCGGCCAGCTTGTCCGGGTGATGCTTGCTCATCTCCTTGCGGTAGGCGCGCTTGATCTCCTGATCGCTGTCGCTCTCGCTCACCCCCAGCAGCTGGTAGGCATCCTTGAGTCGATCACGGGAGGGGGCCTCCTGCCGGTACTGCTGCCCGCCGTGCCCGCCATCCTGATACTGGCCACCGTGCGCCCGGTTGAAGAAGTTCATCTGCGCCTCGGCCATCGCCAGAATGCGGGCCAGCTCGATGCGGCTGAAGCCCAGCTCGTCGGCGATGGTGTGCAGGATGGCGCGCTCGTTGGCCTCGACCTTGCCATCGGCGAAGGCGGCCTGCAGCTGCACCTCGAGGAAGAAGCGCAGGATATCGCGCTGACCCTGGCTGGCACGGCGAAACTCGGCCAGGGTCTCCCGCAGTGGGAAGTCCGCCTCCTTGCCCTGACGGAACGACTCCTGGGCACGAGCACGCAGCTCACCTGCCAGCCGCATCCGGTCCATCAGGTTGGAGGCGACCCGGATCTCCTGCTCGGTCACCTGGCCGCTCGCCTTGGCGATGTGACCCATGACGGCGAAGGTGGCGTGGAAGAAGACCGCCTGTTGCTGCTGGGTGGGCGCGCGGCGAAAATTCAAGCCCATGCCACGGTCGAAACGGTGGCCGATCCAGAGGCCAAGCAGGGCACCGAAGATGTTGCCGAGCAGAAAACCGAAGAAGGCGCCAAGCACCTTACCCCAAATACGCATGGTTCAAGACCTCGTGAAATTAATGAGTGCGTCCTTGCAACTGATCGTCCAGCGCCTGCAGCCGCGCCACCGTTCCGATGTCGCGCCACTCGCCGGCCAGCAGGCTGCCGCCCACCCGGCCTTGCGCCATCCACTCCCGCAGCAGCGGCGCCAACTTGCGCGCCCCCGGCGGGAGTCCGGCAAAGGCGGCGGGATCATAGAGCCCGACTCCGCTGAAGGTCAGCGCCTGGGTATCGACCACCCTGCCCGCCTGCAGCGCAAAGTCCCCCGCCGGATGTTGCGGTGGGTTGGGCACCAGCCAGAGGTGGGCCAGATCCGTACCCAGCGGCTGGGTCACCAGAGTGCGATAGTCCAGATCGAGCCAGGTATCGCCGTTGATCACCAGAAACGGCTCGTCTCCCAGCAGCGGCAGCGCCTGCACGATGCCGCCGGCGGTCTCCAGCGCGTTCTCCTCGGCCGACCATTGAATGTCTACTCCGAACTGACGGCCATCGCCGAGAGCGGCCACCAGCTTGTGGCCGAGCCAGGCGTGGTTGATGACCAGATCGGTCACGCCGGCATCCCTGAGCTTTTCGATATGGTGCACGATGAGCGGCTTGCCCCCCACCGCCAGCAGCGGCTTGGGCAGGCTGTCGGTCAGCGGGCGCATCCGCTCGCCGCGACCGGCGGCCAGGATCATCGCCTTCATGACGCCACTCCGCTGCGGGCCAGCCCGGGCAGCACCACCTGCTCCAGCCACTGGCCGAAGCGGGCCAGCACCGGGTAGCTCGCGCCATGGCTGCGGCAGACGTCCACCACATAACCGAGGGTGCGAGGAATGTCCTTGAGGTAGCCGGACTTGCCATCGCGGTGGTAGAGACGGGTGAAGATACCCGCCGCCTTGAGGTGGCGCTGCATGCCGGTGAGATCAGCGGCACGACGAAACGCGGCGTAATCGAGCTCGCCCAGCAGCTTGGCCTGCTGCAGGGTGTCAAACCCGAGCCGCATGCCCTGCTCGATCACCGCGTCCGGCCAGCGCACATAGCAGTCTTTCAGCAGCGAGACCAGGTCATAGCTGAGCGGGCCTATGACCATGTCCTGGAAGTCGATGACCGCCAGCCGGCTGTCGGCCGGGGTCTCGCCACCGCACACCATCAGGTTGCGGCTGTGAAAATCCCGGTGCATCACCCCCTGCGGCTGGGCCAGGTTGTTCTCGGTGAGGCAGGCGAAGGTCTCGGCCAGCAACTGCTGCTCTTCATCGCTCAGGGTCAGTTGCAGATGGTGACCCAGCAGCCACTCGGGGAAAATGCTGTTCTCCCGCGCCATAAAGGCGGAATCAAAAGGCTCAAGGTCCAGTTCAACAGCGCCGAGACGGGGCAGCAGCGCGATGGCCTTGCCGTACCAGGCCAGCACGTTGTCTGCGTTCAGGCAGCCGATAAGCTGGGTGTCCCCCAGATCGGTCACCGCCAGCAGCCCCTGCTCGTAGTCCACCGCCTGCACCTCGGGGGCCAGCAGGCCACCAGCGTGCAGGGCCGAGGCATTGCGGACAAACTCATGATTTTTTTCGGTTTTAGGATTGGCATCCACCCAGATCAGGCCACCGCCACGGTGGTAGCGGCGAAAACTGGCGTCACCGGAAATGAGGGTCAACTGCAGGCTGGCATCACCGGAAATCCGGCGCGCCCAGTGCAACAAGAGGGAATCGCGATCGTGCATAAGTCGGGGACCAAATTGGAAAGCAGCACTTGGCTGTTAGCCCTGGCCGCAATAATGCTTTATCATTGCCGGCTAACATAAAGCAATGACATGCAATGTCAACTCGATGAATCCTGTCGTAAAATGCATGTCTTGAATCAGCCGTAGCTACCACGGATTGCGCGAGTCTTTCACATGACAAAACGGACACTGGGATACTCCTATCCCATCGCCCTGACCATCAGCCTTGTTCCAGCCCTGACCCCGGCCATAGTGCAGGCGGCGCCGCTGACGCCGCCGCCCGCTACCGGGATCCTGGACGGGCTCTGCTATGACTATGTCCCCAAGATTGAGAAGCTGGCGCCCGGCAAGGACGCCAACGCCCAACCCGTGGAAGTGGATGCCGATCGGCTCGAAGCCAAGCAGGGCGGCACCGCCGTCTACCAGGGCGACGTCAAGGTGCGCCAGGGCGTGCGCAAGTTCGATTCCGACTACGCCGAGCTCGATCAGAAGAGCCGGGACGTCATCGCCATCGGCAACATCTACTACAACGATGGCCAGATCACGGTCACCAGCGACAAGACCCTGAAATCCAACCTGGATACCAAGAACTCCGAGCTGGAAGAGGGCAAGTATCAGGTGCATGGCTCGCCGGTGCGCGGCTCAGCCGACCGGGTCACCATGACCAACAACAACCAGAACATCACCCTGGAAGGGGCCCAGTACACCACCTGCCCGCCGGGTCAGGAAGTGTGGACCCTGAAGGCGGGCAGCATCGACATCGATCAGACCGAGGTGTTCGGGGAGGCCTGGAACGCCAGTCTCTGGCTCTACGACTACCCGGTGTTCTACTTCCCGTACATCAACTTCCCCATCAAGGATGAACGCAAGACGGGTCTGCTCTACCCGGGTTATACCCAGAGCTCCAAGAACGGCATGGACATCACCCAGCCGTTCTACTGGAACATAGCCCCCAACTACGATGCCACCATCACTTCCCGCTTCATGGACAGACGGGGCCTGATGGAGCAGGTGCAGTTCCGCTACATGCCGGATCCGGCCCATGTCGGCAGCCTCTATTTCGAGAACCTGGCCAACGACAAGCAGTACGACGAGACCCCGAGCCTCAACCAGGCCATGTCTGACGGTCACCGTTACCTGCTCAACGCCAACCACACCTCGCTGTTTGCCGACAACGCCATACGGGTGTCGCTCGACTACACCAAGGTGCGGGATCGGGATTACAACTACTTCAACGACTTCTCCCCCAAGGTAGGCACCCAGGTCGAGAACCAGTTGCAGCAGTCCCTGATGGCTGGTTACTTCCAACCCAACTGGAACATCAACACCGAGGTGCGCACCTACCAGATCCTGCTGGCCAGCGCCCAGCAGCCCCACGAGCTGATGCCGCGCATCGACCACAACTATTACCAGCAGGGCAGCTGGTACGATCTCGCCTGGAACACCGAGATCACCAAGTTCGGCTACAACAACGCCCAGGCCATCGCCCAGAATCAGGGTAGTGCCTACACCGGTACCCGGGTCTACACAGCTCCGACTCTGACCATGCCGCTCATCAACGAGGCCGGCTACTACCTCGACAGCCAGTACAAGCTGATGTACACCCGTTACGATCAGGAAGTGCCGGACAACATGAGCCAGACCTTTGTCAGCCGCTTTACTCCTGAAAACGGCAACGGGGTCACCCTGGACGAAGGGATCATCACCCGCACCCTACCCTCCTTCCGCCTCAAGGGCGGCATGACTTTCGAGCGCAACCAGAACTGGTTCGGCGGCGATGCCAACCAGACCCTGGAGCCGGAGTTCCAGTACCTCTATGTGCCCTACAAGGATCAGGACAACATTGGCGTCTATGACTCCACCGGCATGCGCCAGGACTACTACAGCCTGTTCAGCGACCGCCGCTACGCGGGCCTGGATCGCATCAGCGACTCCAACAGAGTCTCCATCGGTCTCACCAGCCGGGTATATGATGAGGCCGGTGATGAACGAATTCGGCTGGCCGTTGCCCAAGCTTTCGATTTTGTTGCGCCCAGGGTCAAGCTCTATCCCAGCGAGACCCTGACCACCAACACCCGCTCCCCGCTCTCCTTCGAGGGGGATGCCAAGATCAACGAGCAGTGGTTTGCCCATGCCGGCGCGCAATATGATGTGGACCAGAGCCGGCTCAGCTCCGCCAACAGCGCCATCGAGTATCGCCGCGAGAAGCTGATCAGCCAGCTGAACCATCGTTTCGTGCGCGATGCCAACTACGATCTTGAAAACAAGGGACAGGTAACCGACCTCAACCAGATCGGCCTGCTGTTGACTACCCCGCTCAACGACCAGTGGCACCTGTACGGGGGTTACTATCAGGAGCTGAAT
Source organism: Aeromonas sp. FL131 (assembly GCF_049860615.1). Classification (NCBI taxonomy): domain Bacteria; kingdom Pseudomonadati; phylum Pseudomonadota; class Gammaproteobacteria; order Aeromonadales; family Aeromonadaceae; genus Aeromonas; species Aeromonas sp. FL131. The sequence goes on along the minus strand of NZ_CP187595.1, from coordinate 346,122 downwards.
CAGAGCGTGAAGTCTGATCGCAAGGTAGGCCTGAAGTACGACTCCTGCTGCTGGAGCATCAACTTCAACCTGGAGTGGGTCAACACTCCGGACAACGTGACCATGCGTCCGACCTCGGAGCGCAGTCTGGGCATTCAGTTTGAAATGAAAGGATTGGGTAGCGTGGGTACCGGCTCCAAGGGTACTTCCCTGGACACCGAAGCACTGCCTTACATTCGTCCGTTTAACCTGCGAGACCAATAAGCGGTCTGGCAAACGCCTTGAGAGATGGATATGAAGAAGACGTTGATTTCCCTGCTGACTGCAGGCCTGTTCGGAGCCATGAGCCAGGGTGCCTTCGCCGCCCCCGAACTGATGGACAAGGTGCTTGCCGTGGTCAACAAGGACGTGGTGCTGGCCAGCCAGCAGGAAGCTCTGGTGCAGAAGGTAAAAGCCTCTGCCCAGGAGAGCGGCCAGTCCCTGCCCGATGACGCCACCCTGCGCAAACAGGCGCTGGATCGGCTGATCCAGGAGAGCCTGCAGCTGCAACTGGCGGATCGTCAGGGCCTCAAGATCAGCGATACCCAGCTGGAGCAGGCAATCCAGAGCATCGCCGCCGACAACAAGATGACCCTGGATCAGCTGCGGGCCCAGCTGGCCCGTGAAGGGCTGACCTATGCCCAGTATCGGGAAGAGGTGCGCCGCGAGATCCTGATGAACGAGGTGCGCCGCAATCAGGTGCGCCGCCGCATCAACATCTCCGAGCAGGAGGTGAAGCAGGTGGTCGACATCCTCGCCAAACAGGGTCAGCAACAGCAGCAATACCATGTCGGTCACATCCAGGTTGCCCTGCCGGACAACCCGAGCGCCGAGCAGCTCAACGTCGCCAAGAGCAAGATTGAACGCATCCTGGCCGCCCTCAAGCAGGGCGCCGACTTCCGCAAGATGGCCATTGCCGAGAGCAGCGGACCCAAGGCGCTGGAAGGGGGTGACTGGGGCTGGATGAGCCCGCAAGAGATGCCGACCCTGATGGCCGAGGCCGTGCAAGGCACCAAGAAGGGCGACATCGTCGGCCCGCTGCGTTCCGGTGCCGGCCTGCACATCATCAAGGTGTTCGACACCAAGGGTCAGCAGCAGGTCGTGCAGACCGAAGTGCGCGCCCGCCACATCCTGATCAAGCCCTCCATCATCCTGAGCGAAGAAAAAGCCAAGGGCATGCTGGACGGCATCCTGCACGACATCAAGAGCGGCAAGGCCAGCTTCGCCAGCCTGGCGGAGAAATACTCCGAAGATCCGGGTTCAGCGGTGCAAGGCGGCGAACTGGGCTGGTCCGATCCCAACGTTTATGTGCCGGAGTTCCGCGACATGGTCAACCGCCTGCAACCGGGCCAGATCAGCGAACCCTTCCGCACCACCCACGGCTGGCACATCGTCCAGCTGGAAGAGCGCCGCAGCCAGGATGCCACCAACAAGGCCCAGGAGCAGCGCGCCTATCAGCTGATCTACAACCGTCGCTTCACCGAAGAGTCCCAAGCCTGGCTGGACGAGCTGCGTGACGAGGCCTACATCCAGATCGAAGGCGCCGGCAGCTGATGAGTTGTCGTCGTCTCGCCATCACCCCGGGTGAACCGGCCGGGATCGGTCCGGATCTGGTGCTGCAGATTGCCCAGCAGGATTGGCCACACCAGCTGGTGGTGATCGCCGATCCGGCGCTGCTGCGCGAGCGGGCCGCCCTGCTGGGGCTGCCCGTCGAGCTGCAGCCCTATGATGCCGACCAGCCTGCCCACCCGCAACGGGCGGGCACCCTCACCGTCTGTCCGGTTCCCCTCGGCGCCGCCGTGGCGCCGGGTATGCTCGACGAGGGCAACGGCGCCTACGTACTGGCCACCCTGCAGCGCGCCTGCGACGGCAACATGAGCGGCGAATTTGCCGCCGTGGTGACCGGGCCGGTACACAAGGGGATCATCAACCAGGCTGGCGTCTCGTTCAGCGGTCACACCGAGTTCTTCGCCCAGCAGTCGGGCACCGCCGACGTGGTGATGCTGCTGGCGACCGAGGGGCTGCGGGTCGCGCTGGCGACCACCCACATTCCGCTGGCCTATGTGGCGATGGCCATCACCGAGGATCGGCTCGGCAAAGTGATCCGCATCCTGGATGCGGATCTCAAGAGCAAATTCGGCATCGCCACCCCCCGCATTTACGTCTGCGGCCTCAATCCCCACGCCGGGGAAGGCGGCCATCTCGGCCGTGAAGAGATTGACGTGATCGAACCCGCCCTGGCAGGCCTTCGCCAGGAGGGGATCGATCTGGTCGGCCCGTTGCCGGCCGATACCCTGTTCCAGGACAAATACCTCAAGGATGCGGATGCGGTACTCGCCATGTACCACGACCAGGGGCTGCCCGTGCTCAAATACAAGGGCTTCGGCAGTTCGGTCAATATCACCCTTGGACTTCCTTTCATCCGCACTTCGGTGGATCACGGCACCGCACTGGATCTGGCAGGCAAGGGCCTCGCAGACTCGGGCAGCCTGATCACCGCGATCAACCACGCCATCAAGATGGTAGAGAAAAAAAGATATGAGCAGTAAGGTGCAGAGCAACAAGGTGCACATGGGCCACACCGCCCGTAAGCGTTTCGGTCAGAACTTCTTGCACGATCGCTACGTGATCGATCAGATCGTGGCCGCCATCAATCCACAGCCGGGTCAGAACCTGGTGGAGATCGGCCCGGGTCTGGCCGCGCTGACCGAGCCGGTCGCCTCCCAGATGGACAAGATGACCGTGGTCGAGCTGGACCGGGACTTGGCCGCGCGCCTGCGCGAGCACCCGACCCTCAAGGAGAAGCTGACCGTCATCGAGGCCGATGCCATGCGCTTCGACTTCGGCACCCTGATGGGGGAAGGCAAGGGGCCGCTGCGCATCTTCGGCAACCTGCCCTACAACATCTCCACCCCGCTCATCTTCCACCTGTGCGAGTTCGCCGACCGGGTAGAGGACATGCACTTCATGCTGCAAAAGGAAGTGGTCCTGCGTCTGGCAGCCGGCCCTGGCAGCAAGGCTTATGGCCGGCTGAGCGTGATGACCCAGTACTACTGTCAGGTAGTGCCGGTACTGGAAGTGGGCCCTGGCGCCTTCAAGCCGGCACCGAAGGTGGATTCCGCCGTGGTGCGTCTGATCCCGCACAAGAACCCGACCATCGTCGCGAAAGACATTCGTTGCCTGAACCGGGTCTGCACCGAAGGCTTCGGCCAGCGTCGCAAGACCATCCGCAACAGCTTCTCCAACTTCATCACGGACGCCCAGCTGACCGAGCTTGGTATCGATGGCAACCTGCGCCCGGAGAACCTCTCCCTCGAGCAGTTCGTCATGATCGCCAACTGGCTGGCGGATCAGCAACAGGCCTGATCCCGTGGCAACTCCGCACATCGTGATCCGCCCATACCCCCGTTATGTGGCGGATTCCAAAGACCCTTACCAGTTCCATTATCTCATCGAGATCGAGAACCTGGGGCCGGGCCCGGCGCAGCTGCTGCACCGGCGCTGGCTCATCACCGATGCCAATGGCAAGATGCTGGAAGTCGAAGGCCCCGGCGTGGTCGGCGAGCAGCCGGTGATCGCAGAGGGAGAGACCTTCCGCTATCAGAGCGGCGTGCCGCTGGCCACCCCGCTCGGGGTGATGGAAGGGAGTTATACCCTGCAAGACGAGTCGGGGCAGCAATTCGAGGCGCCCATCGCGCCCTTTACGCTGGCCGTCCCCCACATTATCAACTGAGGTTTCATGGCGAACTGTTTTGTTGGCGATATCCAGGGCTGTTACGACGATTTGCGCCGTCTGCTGGATCTGGCCGAGTTCGATCCCGCTAACGACGTGCTCTGGCTGTGCGGCGATCTGGTCGCCCGCGGCCCGGACTCTCTCAATACCCTGCGCTTCGTCAAGGGGCTGGGCAACCGGGCCGTCACCGTGCTCGGCAACCACGATCTGCACCTGCTGGCGGTCGCCGATGGCGTCGCCCCGCTCAAGAAGAAAGACAAGCTGCAGGAGCTGATGGAGGCACCGGATCGGGACGAGCTGCTGGAGTGGCTGCGCCACCGTCCGCTGCTGGCGGAGCACCCCGACCTGCCCATCATGATGGTACATGCCGGCATCTCCCCGGCGTGGGACGCCCGCACTGCCCGCAACTGCGCCCGCGAGGTGGAGAGCCTGCTGCGCGGCGATCAGTACCAGTGGCTGCTGCACAACATGTATGGCGATCAGCCGGATGGCTGGCAGGACGATCTGGTCGGGATCGAGCGCTACCGCTACATCATCAACACCTTCACCCGGATGCGCTTCTGCTATTTCGACGGCCGGCTCGACTTCAAATGCAAGAAGGGCCCCAAGGAGTCAACCCCGGGCCTGCGCCCCTGGTTCGAGCAGCGCGAGCACCATGTGGATGACCCCATCCTGGTGTTCGGCCACTGGGCGGCCCTGATGGGCAACACCGGCAAGCAGGACATCAAGGCGCTGGACACCGGCTGTGTCTGGGGCAACAGCCTCACCCTGTGGCGCTATGAAGATGACGCCCTGATCGCCACCCCCTGTCCCACTTACGCCAAGTGACGAGAGGAGTGCGTCTGAGCAATCAGGGCCTCACCCGGTGGCGCTATGAAGATGACGCCCTGATCGCTACTCCCTATCCCACTTACGCCAAGTGACGATAAGCGGCTGACTCTGAGCAACCCTGTGGCGCCATGAAGATGAGGCGCTGCTCGCCACTCACAGTCCCGCCTACGCCAGATAGGCTGCAAAACAAAACGGGCCCGGCATTGCCGGGCCCGTTTTTTATGGTGCACCACTCACCCTAGAGCTTGCGCCCCAGCCGTTTCTCGATCTGCTGCCGCTCCCATTCGGGCCCGAACAGCTTGAACGGCTGGAACAGGTTGATGGCATGGGAGATCAATCCCAGCCCCCAGCCCAGCGCTGGCCACCAGGCCCAGATATAGCCCGGGTTGCTCAGGTAGTTGATGACAAACAGCCCGCAAATCACCAGCAGGTAGCTGGCGATGTGGTAATAGAAGCCCTTGAGCCCCTCCACATAACGCATGGCGGCCCGCTCCTCTACCGATACCCGTATCTCATCCCGTTCCATCGTGTCACTCCCTCTCATCTCGTGCTCCTGTTGGCTTGTACCGTCAAGTTGCGCCACTTCGAGCTCAAAGACGGCGGCCAGGGCCTTGAGGGATTCCAGTCCGGGCTGCTGACCCTGCTCGATCCGCTGTATGGTGCGAACGCTCAGGCCGGTAAAGGCGGCCAACTGCTCCTGTGACCAGCCCCGCTGCAATCTCAACTTCCTGACGATCATCTCGAACTCCTTGTGGTTGATTGACGGGGCCAGCATAGGGGCCGGCGGGTGCCATGGGCCACGACAGCGCCCTGACACCAACCTGACTTTCCTTTGGATTCAGTACATTAGATAAAAGAGCGTGCTCAAAAACTCAGCTATTCCTCCCCACGACGCCCCCCTTTCGATCACCTGACAGCAGGGCGACAGAGGTGGCACTTTGTGCAAGATAGCGCCTTGGTATCGGGCAGGCGAGCTTATAGCGTCTGCATCAACTCGGCGGCAATCTCGAAAGAGCGCAGGCGAGCCTGATGATCGACGATGGGGCCGTTGAACATCAGCTCGTCGGCCCGGGTTTCCGCCAGCAGCGCCTTGAGGCCGTGACGTATCTGGTCCGGATTGCCCACCAGCGAACGGGCCAGGGTCTGCTCCATGGCCACCAGCTCGCGCTCTGACCACTCCTCTCCCAGTTCGATGACAGGGGCCGGCAGCTTGCCTGCGTTGCCGCGATGCAGGCGCAGGAACTGCTGCTGCAGGGTGGTGAACTGGAAGCGCGCCTCCCGCTCGCTGTCGGCGGCGATCATGTTGATGCAGACCACCGCATGGGGCTTGGGCCAGCGGGCGGAGGGGCGATACTGGGCGCGATAGATCTCCAGCGCCTGCAGCAGCATGGCGGGCGCGAAGTGGGAGGCAAAGCCGAACGGCAGCCCCATGGCGGCCGCCAGCTGGGCGCTGTAGAGGCTGGAGCCCAGCAGCCAGATGGGCAGATGCAGCCCCTGCCCCGGTACCGCCTGCACCGCCCCCACCTCGTCGCCAAAGTAATCCATCAACTCGCGCACATCGGCCGGGAAGTCATCCACCTCACCGCTGCGCTGGCGTCTGAGCGCCCGCATGGTGCGCTGATCGGTGCCCGGCGCACGGCCAAGCCCCAGATCGATGCGATCCGGATAGAGCGACGCCAGGGTGCCGAACTGCTCGGCGATGACCAGCGGCGAGTGGTTCGGCAGCATGATGCCGCCCGCCCCGATGCGCAGGGTATTGGTACCGCCGGCCAGATGACCGATCAGCACCGAAGTGGCGGCGCTGGCGATGCCCGGCATGTTGTGGTGCTCGGCCAGCCAGTAGCGGCAATAGCCCAGGCGTTCGGCATGACGGGCCAGGTCCAGCGAGCGGCGAAACGACTCGGCCGGCTGGGAGCCTTCGGCCACGGGCACCAGATCGAGTACGGAATAGGGGATGGCAGACATGGGTCACTCCATTGATTCACAGACCAGTAACAAGTGGGGCAATGTAGCACGGGATACCTGAATGAATCACCTGATCAGCCGGCAAAATTGGCCAGAGCGAGCGCCGAGAGCCCCGGCAGGCGCCGTTTCCGTCAGCCACATCCCGATATCCATGAATGGGTTATTGTGTTTTCTGTCATCCTGTTGGCACACTGCAAGCTGATCGTCTCTGCAATCGCCCGTGTGACAAGGATGTGTCCATGACAACTGCCAGGCCAGGTCGTAAACCCTTCTATGTGCATATCGCCACCCTCTTCATCCTGCTGTTCACCCTGCTCGGCAGCGCCCTCATCGCCTTGCAGTTCCAGCAAGGGGCACGCCAGGGACTGGAGCACGAGCGACAGAACTTCCTGCAGTATCGCCAGCAGCTGGCCCTCGCCCTGCAGCTGAACGAGCGACCGGCCCGCATGTCGCTCAGCCTGTTGCGCAGCGGCCAGCTGGCCGCCATGACCACGTTGACCGAACGCCTGGCCTACCTGCCGCAACTGGCGGAGGTGCTGGCCAACAGCCCCAGCTATGGGGCCGTCTACGCCGGCTACGAGGATGGCGACTTCTTTCTGGTGCGCAAGCTGACCGAGCGGGCCCGAGCCCAGCTGGGGGGCGTACCGGCCGCCAGTACCCTGCTGGTGCAGAGCCTCAGCCAGGGCAAGGGAGAATTTCTCTATTTCGATCAACGGCTGACCCTGCTCGAGCGCCGCCCCATGCCGAACTACCGCTACGATCCCCGCAGCCGCGACTGGTACAAGCAGGCCCGCTGGCGCGCGGGGATCGCCACCACCAGCCCCTATCTGTTCTTCACCACCAAGGAGCCGGGCATGACGCTGGCGGTGGAGAGCGACGACCGGCGCGCCGTGATCGGGCTCGACACCAGCGTCGAGGGGCTGTCGGCCCTGATCGGCAAGCTGCAGCTGCCCGCCCAGAGCCAGGTGATCCTGTTCGATGAGTACGCCACCCTGCTGGCCGCCGACCCCAGACACCTGCCCAGCTTCGAGCAGCTGAGCCAGCTGCCCATGCTGGCGACCCTGCCCCACCCGGCCCTGCCGGATCTGCAGCAGCGGATCATCAGCCAGCCCACCCTGCTGAGCGAGCCGGCCGAGCTCAACCTGACCGCCACCGATGGCAGTGACTGGCTGGTCAACCTCGCTCCCCTCGGGACCGACTCCCCCTTCCACATCGCCCTGCTGGTCTCGGCCGACCAGCTCTATCAGCAGGCCCGGGACGAAGCCCTGGTCAACCTGGGCTGGGCACTGGCGGGCCTGCTGTTGCTGCTGCCGGTGATCTGGCTGGTCTCGCGGCGTACCGCCACCCCGCTGCTGGCGCTCACCAAGGAGGCGGAGCGGATCCAGCACTTCGATTTTGGCGAAAGCCGGGTCCCCGAGTCGGCCATCCGCGAGATCGATGATCTGGCCCGCACCATGTCCGGCATGCGGCTGACCCTCGGCAACTTCATGAACATGGGGCGGGCGCTGGCGGCCGAACACCGCTTCGACTCTCTGCTCAGCCGCATCCTGCACGAGACCATCGCCGCGGTGCAGGCCGAAGGGGGTTGTCTCTACCTGGCCCAGGAGCAGGGCATGGTGGCGGTACAGGCGCTGTGGCGCCAAGCGCCGCTGCCGGCCGGACAGGTCCGCTGGCAGCAGGCCCTGTTTGGCGAGCTGGCCCGGGGCGAGCGGCTCAGCCTCGCCATCGACCAGAGTGGTTGGCAGCAGTATCTGGCCGACTGGGGCCCCTTCCCCGGCCCCTGCCAGCTGGTGGCCGAGCCGCTGCGCAACCATCGCCAGGAGCTGAGCGGCTGCCTGCTGCTGATCCTGCCTGACTGCCCGGCCCGCGAGCTGGCCTCGCGCATCAGCCTGATCGAAGCGCTGGCGGGCACTTCGGCCTCCGCCATCGAGAACCAGCGCCTGCTGGAGGAGCAGAAACAGCTGCTGGAATCCTTCATCGAGCTGATGGCCGGCGCCATCGACGCCAAGAGCCCCTACACCGGCGGCCACTGCCAGCGGGTGCCGGAGCTGACCCGGATGCTGACCGAGGCCGCCTGCGCCCAGCAGCAGGGGCCGTTCGCCGAGTTTCGGCTCAACGAGGAGGAGTGGGAGGCCATCCATATCGCCAGCTGGCTGCACGACTGTGGCAAGGTGACCACCCCCGAGTTCGTGGTGGACAAGGCCACCAAGCTGGAGACCCTCTACGACCGGATCCACGAGATCCGCACCCGCTTCGAGGTGCTCAAGTGCGACGGCTACATCGAGGCGCTGGCGGCCCGCCTGCCGGCGTCCGAACGGGAAGCGGCCAGGAGCGAGGTGGCTCCGCTCTGGAGCACCCTGGATCAGGAGTTCGCCTTCGTCGCCGAGTGCAACCTGGGCGGTGAGTGGATGGCACCGGAGAAGCTGGCCAGGCTGGATGCCATCGCCAGCCGCACCTGGCTGCGCACCCTGGACGATCGACTCGGCATCAGCCGGGAGGAGCTCAAGCTGCGCCAGAACGAGCCGGCCGCACCACTGCCCTGCGTAGAACCCCTGCTGGCGGACAAGGCCGCCCACCTCATCCCCCGCCCCGTTCATGATCAGCTGGACGAGCGCAATCCCTGGGGCTTCAAGGTGCGAGTGCCCACTCACCTCTACAACCGCGGCGAGCGTTACAACCTCGCCATCGGTCGCGGCACCCTTACCGAGGAGGAGCGCTACAAGATCAACGAGCACATCATCCAGACCATCCGCATGCTCGAACGCCTCCCCTTCCCCCGCCATCTGCGCAGCGTGCCCGAGATTGCCGGCGGCCACCACGAGCGGATGGACGGCAAGGGCTATCCGCGCCAGCTGCTGGGCAGCCAGATGAGCATCCCCGCCCGCATCATGGCCATCGCCGACATCTTCGAGGCGCTGACCGCCAGCGATCGCCCCTACAAATCGGGCAAGACGGTCTCCCAGTCGCTGGCCATCATGCAGAGCATGGTGCGCGAGCAACACATCGATCCCGCCCTGTTTGCCCTGTTTGTCAGCAGCGGCATCTGGCGCGACTATGCCGAGCGCTTCCTCGCCCCCGAGCAGCTGGATCAGGTGGATGAAACCGCCCTGCTGGCCGCGTTGGCCTAGGCCGGGTCATATTTTCTTACATTTGTGGGCTGGCCTGAGCGCCCCCGGCTGGTTATAACGGTGCCCCTATAGCGAAGGGGGAGCAATAGACTCCCCCTCACTCTTTGTCACACCACACTGTTCAGGTTATCTATGTCAAAACATCTCATTGTGCTGGGCGCGCTGACGCTGTCCGGCTGCTCCCTGCTGTCTCCCCCCGCCCCCACCGTTACCCCGGTGCACCTGGCCGATGCCAGCCAGCGCGGCTTCTACATCGAGTGCAGCAGCATGACGGCCTGCTTCCAGCAGGCCAACCAGACCTGCCCGCAGGGCTACAAGGAGACCGATCGCCGCCAGCAGACGCTCTACAGCACCCAGTATCTGGGGGGCAGCTACGACGAAGACAAGAAGGTCTACAAGGCAGCCAAGCCCTATCGCGTCGCCAACACGGTCCACTCCCTGACCATCCAGTGTCCGGTCGACATGGGCATCACCCCGCGCTGATCCGCGCTTCGCGGCTGGCACGGGAAACCCGAATCCTGGCCGGCCCTTCTCTTGTCTCACCAAGGACGAGCCTCTTATGTCACCCAGAATATGTCTGCTGGGCAGCATCTTGCTGTCCGGCTGCGCCCTGCTGCCGGAGCCCGCCACCGTCAGCGAACTCCCCTCCGCCAATCCCGCTCAGCAACGCTTCCAGATCGAGTGCGGCGCGCCAGAGGAGTGCCAGCAACAGGCGCTCTTGAGCTGCCCCCACGGCTATCAGCAAGTCGATCGAAGCAAGCGCACCATCACCACTCACCAGATGAGCATGGGGGTCGCCGATCCGGTGACGGGATTTCGCCCAGGCTTCCCCCAGACCAGCACCTTCACCACCCACATGCTGCTGGTGCAGTGCCCCCGCACACCGGCACAGCCCCATCCGCTTGGACGCTGACGAAAAAGGGCCCGCAGGCCCTTTTTCCGTTGTCACCGCCACTCAGCCCGTCGCCTCGGCGTGCTGGCGGGCCAGCTCGTCACTCATCAGCTCCCGCATCCTGAATTTTTGCAGCTTGCCTGTCACCGTCATGGGGTACTCCTCCACGAACCGGATGTACCTGGGCACCTTGAAATAGGCGATGCGGGCCGCCAGGAACTGTTTCAGCTCCTCCTCGCTGGCCTCCTGGCGGGGTCTGAGCTTGACCCAGGCGCACACCTCTTCGCCATAGCGCTCGCTGTCGACCCCGAACACTGCCGCATCCTGCACCGCCGGATGATCGTACAGACGCTCTTCGATCTCGCGCGGATAGATGTTCTCGCCACCGCGGATGATCAGCTCCTTGCTGCGCCCGACGATCCGCACATAGCCCTCTTCATCCATGATGCCGATGTCCCCCGAGTGCAGCCACCCCTCCTGGTCGATGGTCTCCGCCGTCTTGACCGGATCCTGCCAGTAACCCTGCATCACTCCGTTGCTGCGACAGCAGATCTCGCCCCGCTCGCCGATGGCGACTATCTCTCCGCTCGGGTCGACCAGCTTGATCTCGGTGTGGCCGATGGCGCGGCCAACCGTGGTGACCCGCTTGTCCAGCGGCGCATCGATGGCGGTCATGTGATTGATGGGGCTGCACTCGGTCTGGCCGTAGGCGATGGTCACCTCGGTCATGTGCATCAGGGTCTGCACCTTGCGCATCAAGGGCTCGGGGCAGATGGCACCGGCCATGATGCCGGTGCGCAGGGAGGAGAGATCGAACTGGTCAAACTCCGCCAGCTCCAGCTCGGCGATGAACATGGTCGGCACCCCGTGCAGGGCGGTGCAGCGCTCCTCGCTCACCATCCGCAAGGTGGCCGCCGGATCGAAGGCTTCGGCCGGAAACAGGGCACAGGCCCCCACGCTGATGCTGGCCAGGTTGCCGAGCACCATGCCGAAACAGTGGTAGAGCGGCACCGGGATGCAGAGCCGGTCCTGCTCGCTGAACGCCATGCCTTGTGCCACCTGGCGGCCGTTGTTGAGGATGTTGCTGTGGCTGAGGGTGGCCCCCTTGGGGTTGCCCGTGGTACCCGAGGTGAACTGGATGTTGATGGCGTCATCGGGGTTGAGGGTGGCCGCCACCCGGGCCAGCCAGCCCGGGTCCTGCCGGTCGCCCAGTGCCAGCACCTCGGGAAAGTTGAGCATGCCGGCGCTTTGCTCCTCCCCGAGCCGGATCACCATCTCCAGGCTCGGCAGCCGGGATGATGCGAGGCGGCCGGGTGGGCAATGCTCTAGTTCTGGCGCCAACTCCCCCAGCATGGCGAGGTAGTCGCAGCCCTTGAATGCACTGGCACAGATGAGGGCCCGACAGCCCACGTTGTTGATGGCAAAGGCCAGCTCGTAGCTGCGGTAGGCGGGGTTGATGCAGACCATGATGGCCCCGATGCGGGCCGTGGCAAATTGTACCAGGCACCACTCGATGTTGTTCGGCGACCAGATGCCGACCCGATCCCCCGGCCGGATCCCGAGCGCCAGCAGGCCCAGCGCCAACCTGTCTATCTGGGTCAGGTATTCACGGTAGTTCCAGCGGATCTGCTGGTGGCGCACCACCACTGCTGGCCGGTCGGGGAAACGTTCCGCGATCTGTTGCAGGTAGGCGCCTATGGTCTGGTGAAGCAGCGGCTGATCGCAGGGACCGGCCCGGTAGCTGAGCAGTGAGGTCATGGGGTGACTCCTGGCCACATAGGTTGGACGTGCCTACTGCTCGGCTGGCGTGTTTTTGCAGCCTGTTACATTAATGTAAAAACAAGGCCAGTAAAAGACTCACTTTGGTCTAATGCCGGCCATAAAAAACGGCCAACCGAGGTTGACCGTGTGACAAGGCGCGAGCCGGATCAGAACAGCAGGTGCGCCACCCCGGCGATGACCGGCAGGGTGATCAGGGTACGCAGCAGGAAGATCACGAACAGCTCCCACAACTTGACCGGGATCTTGCTGCCCAGCAGCAGGGCGCCCACTTCCGACATGTAGATGAGCTGGGTCACCGACATGGCAGCGATCACGAAGCGGGTGATGTCGCTCTCGATGGTGGAAGCCAGCACCGCCGGGATGAACATGTCGGCAAAACCCACCATGATGGTCTTGGAGGCCGCTTCCGCCTCCGGCAGTTGCAGCAGCTCCAGCAAGGGTACGAAGGGGGCACCCAGCCAGTTGAAGATGGAGGTGTGCTCTGCCAGCATCAGGGCGCAGGTGCCGATGGCCATCACCACCGGCAGCACGCCGAAGATCATGTCCAGCGCATTCTTCACCCCTTCCCGTGCCACTGCCCCCATGTCGGTCATGCCCTCGGCCTTGGTCAGGGCCCGTTCATAGCCGTAGCTCAGCACGCTGTGCTGGTGCGGCACAGACTCCTGCTTGCGACACAGGGGAGTTCCGTCGCTGTAGACATCCTTCTTCCAGCAGAGCGGCGGCAAACGCGGTACCACGATGGCGGCTACCACCCCGGCCAGGCAGACGGTCAGGTAGAAGGGCACGAACATGTGCTCCAGCCGAACCTGGGAGATCACCACCAGGCAGAAGGTGATGGAGACGGCAGAGAAGGTGGTGCCGATGACGGCCGCTTCCCGCTGGGTGTAGAACTTGCCTTCGTACTGTTTGCTGGTCAGCAGGATGCCGACACTGCCATCCCCCAGCCAGGAGGCGAAACAGTCCACCGCGGAGCGACCGGGCAGACGGAACACCGGGCGCATGATGCGGGTCATCATGGTGCCGACAAACTCCAGCAGACCGAAATCGAGCAGCAAGGGCAGCAGCAGGCCGGCGAAGATGAAGACGGAGAACAGCACCGGCAGCAGATCATGCAGCACCAGGCCGCCGGTCGCATCGGAGCGCAGGGCCGCCGGGCCCGCCTCGAAGAAGGTCAGCAACACGAAGATGCCGCCCAGTACCCGAACGCAGGCCCAGAAGGGAGAGACGTTGAACAGGCTGTTGAGGAAGGGGCGCCTGACCAGGATCGCCGGCTTGAACAGCCAGGCTACCAGCGTCATCAGCATGGTGGTGGTGATGATGGCGCTGACCATGGCCACCAGATAATCGGCAAACACCGTTTGTACCAGCTTCGCCAGCACGGCCACGGGAATGGTGACGTTTCCGTCATAGATGACGGGGGTCATGAACAGCAGGATCCCGATGAGTGACGGGACCAGGAACATCAGCACGTTGCGGCGGGTATTGAGCGCAGGTGCTTGCAGAGTCTTTTCCAGCATGGTCTACAGCCTTAATGTTACTTTTCCTTAGCCAGGCAAGCCTGCATATCCATGCTCTCGCCCGGCAAAACGGGCGCAAGAATACCCCAATAAAATGCACAAACAAGCTTTTAATGGATCATTTCAAGCATAAATATTTATACAGGCAAACCTTCCATAAGAATGCACGCAAGCAGATACGCATATCAATTCATTACGATTGGTTAGCATATTGTTTCAGCAAGGTTACATTCAGGTGCGCAGTATAATCAGTTGCGGTTGGCAGGCAATAAGTGACATAAGAAATATATCTATATGGTGATCCGGTCGATCCCCATAAAAAAGGCTATGTCCCAATTACGTGTTGCATGGGGCGCCCCAGCGCCTCATGCAAGCAGCGTGAGATATTTACTCCCCGCCCATAGCGCTCCAACATCCTGCGCCAACCCAGATAATTCCTCAGATAGTGGGTCGCGACCCCATGGAACCGCTCCATCCACTCCTTCAATCGCCTGTGGTACCCGTTCACATGTTGGATGTGATACGCCCCCACCACTCGCTCTCCCGCACGATTGTGCACCACTTGGTGGGTCATGCCCTGCGACTTGCTGAAACTGGCATACACCCCAGCGCCATCGCTGCACAGGACGGCATCCGGGGCGATAAGCGGCTCAAGCACCGCCTTCACCGCCTTGGCATTCAACTGTTCCAACTGGAAGTCAGCCAGGTGGCCTGCTCTGTCTTGCACCACCATCACTGGGATGTAATCCGGCCCTGTGCCTCGGGTACGGCCTTTGCCGCCACGCTGGCGGGCCGGGCGGGGTAATCCGCGCTGGCCTTTGAAGGATTCCAGGAAGAAGGTCTCATCAACCTCGACGATACCCTCTTCCCGTACTGCCTGGTGGCTAGCCATGGCCTTCAGGAAGCGGTGACGCCACAAAAAGGCGGTGTTTTTACCGACCCCACAGCGGAGCGCCGCCTGCCGGACGGTCAGACCGTCGATGAGGGCCTGTGCATAGTCTTCCCAGCATTGTGGCTTGCGAAGTCGAGCGAGAGGCGTGTTGGTGAGAACGGAACTGGTGCGCAGACACTGCTTGCAGCGATAACGGCGCAGCCCTCGAGACCAGCCCCAGGGAGCTAGTTGTGTGGCCTCGGCCTGACAGTGAGGGCAGCATTGGCATGCGGGAAGTTGAGTGGCCAACGAGGTGATGGGGTGAGGGGTGGTGAGTTCCTGTTGCGCGAGACGACGCTGACGCAAAGTGAGCAATGGGAAGAGGGACAGTAGCTGTTGAAAGGCTTGGGTATCCATGATGGCGGCCCTCAAGGTGATGACCTACTTCAAGGTTAGCCTTTCAACACATAACTGGGACAAAGCCATAAAAAAGGGCCCCCGTACGGGAGCCCTTTCGCAAGCACTGGCTGGCGCTTATTCGGCGGCCATGCGCGCTTCGATATACGCCAAAGCTCGGTCGATGCGGGCAAGAACCCGCTCCTTGCCCACCAGCGCCATCACGGCGTCGATGCCAGGGGACTGACCGAGACCGGTGACCGCCACACGCAGCGGCATACCGACCTTGCCCATACCCTGACCCAGCTCGGCGGCAGTGGCTTCAATCAGCTCATGCAGCGCTTCGGTGGTCCAGCTATCCAGAGCAGCCAGCTTGGTCTTGGCCAGTGTCAGCGGCTCGGCAGCCACGCCACGCAGGTGCTTCTTGGCAGCCGCTTCGTCGATGGCCTCGTACTCTTCGAACAGGTAGCGGCTCTGGGCCGCCATCTCGACCAGGGTGTTGCAGCGCTCGGCCAGCAGGGTGACCACGTCGGCCAGCGCCGGGCCCTTGTTGGTGTTGATCTTCTGATCGGCCATGTGCCAGGCCAGATGCTTGGCCACATAGGCCGGATCCAGGCTGCGCATGTAGTGGTTGTTCAGCCACAGCAGCTTGTCGGTATTGAAGGCGGAGGCAGACTTGGAGATGGCATCCAGGCTGAACAGCTTGATCATCTCGTCCAGGCTGAAGATCTCCTGATCGCCGTGGGACCAGCCCAGACGCACCAGATAGTTCAGCAGCGCTTCCGGCAGGTAGCCGTCGTCGCGGTACTGCATCACGGAGACTGCACCGTGGCGCTTGGAGAGCTTGGCACCGTCGTCACCCAGGATCATGGAGACGTGGGCAAACTCCGGTACCGGCGCGTTCAGCGCCTTGTAGATGTTGATCTGGCGCGGGGTGTTGTTGATGTGGTCTTCGCCACGCACCACGTGGGTGATCTCCATGTCCCAGTCATCGACCACCACACAGAAGTTGTAGGTCGGCGCGCCGTCGGTACGGCGGATGATCAGATCGTCGAGCTCGGTGTTGGCGAACTCGATGCGGCCACGGACGTGGTCATCGAACACTACGGAGCCTTCGGTCGGGTTGCGGAAGCGAATGACGTGCGGCGCATCGGCCGGGTGATCGTGGGCGTGGTCGCGGCACTTGCCGTCATAACGGGGCTTCTCGCCGTTGGCCATCTGGCCTTCGCGCAGCGCTTCCAGCCGCTCCTTGGAGCAGTAGCACTTGTAGGCACGGCCGTCGGCCAGCATCTCGTCGATCAGCCCGTTGTAGCGATCGAAGCGCTTGGTCTGGTAGTAGGGGCCCTCATCCCAGTTCAGCTCCAGCCATTCCATGCCCTCAATGATGGCGTCGATCGCCTCCTGAGTGGAACGTTCCAGGTCGGTATCCTCGATACGCAGCACGAACTCACCGCCCTGGTTCTTTGCAAACAACCAGGAATAGAGTGCGGTACGGGCACCGCCGACATGCAAAAAGCCGGTCGGGCTGGGAGCAAAACGGGTTTTGACTTTCATCTTTAAGCCTTGTGTAGAGGGCCTTGGGCCAATTCGTTAAAAAAACCGTCGCATTTTAGCACCGACAATGACGGATGGGAAAACCATGCAGCCGCAGCGGGCAAAAGTAGGGGGTTGCACAGGCGTCCCAGCCGCTTGCCGCCTGATATTTGAAGGGGATCGCAAAACAAAATCCCGGTTTCCGTTTTGCTATGACAAGTGTTGGAGAGCTGCCTCCTCCGGCCGATATCCAAATAACGCTCACCAACAAGGAAGAGACGATGCAGTTCCGTTCTATCCAGAATCGCATTCTGGTGATGGCCGGGATCGCCATGACCGCCGCCCTGGTCATCCTGATCCTGCTCAACCAGTACTCGGGTCAACAGACCCAGAAGCTGACCATCAGCTCCAGCCGCGCCGCCCTGCAGCAGGAGGCATGGCAGAAGGTCAGCGCCAACGCCCGTGCCGAGGCCGCCACCATCACCCAGTTGCTGCAAAAGGGGCTCTCCTATACCCAGCAGATGGCCAGCGCCCTCGCCCTGCAGCAGGAGGGCAAGCTGCCGCTGGATCGCCAGCAGGCCACCGATCTGCTCAAGGCCCAGCTCGCCCTCGAACCCCAGCTCTACGGCGCCTTCGCCGGCTTCGAACCCAACGGCTTCGACGGCCAGGATGCCAGCTTCGCCGGCCAGACGGCGCTGGGCAGTGACAGCAAGGGGCGCTTCGTGCCCTATTTCTATCGCGACAAGGAGAGCATAGGCACCGACCTGCTGCTCTCTATCGAGAAGAGCGATCCGGATGAGTTCGGCAATCCGGCCAACGACTACTACGCCTGCCCGAAACGGGAGGGACGCTCCTGCCTCATCGACCCCTTCAAGGTGGACATCAACGGCCAGCAGGTGCTGGTGAGCACCATCACCACCCCCATCATGGTGGGTGGCCAGTTCAAGGGGATCGCCGCGCTCGATCTGGCAGTGGACTCCATCAGCCGTCAGGCCCAGTCCCTCAACAGCAACATCTATGACGGCAAGGGAGAGACCCTGATCGTCAGCGCCGCCGGCGTCATCACCGGCACCAGCGGTGATGACAGCCTGCTCGGCAGCCGCGCCGACAAGCTGCTCGGCAACGGCTGGCAGCAGTACCTCAAACCCGAGGTTCAGCGCCAGGAGCTCGACGATGCTTTTCGTATCTCGGTACCCATCGCGGTGCCGGGCATGAGCCGCAACTGGGCCATCATCGTCACCCTGCCCTACAAGGTGGTGCTGGCCGAGGCCGACCAGCTGGAAGCCCAGTTGAGCGACATGAACCGGGCCGCCATGACCCAGCAACTGGTGGGCGCCGTCGTCGTGCTGGTGCTGGCGCTGGCCACCATGCTGGTCATTGCCCGCAGCATCACCGGCCCCATCCGCCAGATGGTCAGCCTGGTGGATGACATCGCCGATGGCGAGGGAGATCTAACCAAGCGGCTCAATACCCAGTCCCGCGATGAATTGGGGGACTTGGCCAAGGGCATCAACCGCTTCATCGACAAGCTGCAGGTGCTGCTGGGGGATGTGCTCAAGACCGCCAGCGAGGTCAACCGTCACGCCGGCGACACCGATCGCATCGCCGGCCAGACCGATACCAACCTGCAGCACCACCAGGCGGAGATGGAGCAGATGCTGACCGCGGTGCAGGAGATGTCCTACGTCAGCCAGGAGGTGGCGACCCACGCCAACAACACCGCCGACTCGGCCAAGCAGGCCCAGGGGGCGGCGGATCAGGGCAAAGTGCGCTTCCAGCAGGTGATCCAGTCGATGCACAAGGTGGCCGCCGAGGCTGGCAAGGGGGCCGAGGTGGTCGAGGGGCTGGCCCACGACAGCGAGCAGATCACCAGCATCCTCACCGTCATTCAGGGGATCGCCGATCAGACCAACCTGCTGGCGCTCAACGCCGCCATCGAGGCGGCCCGGGCCGGCGAGCAGGGCCGCGGCTTTGCGGTGGTGGCCGACGAGGTACGTAAGCTGGCGGGCAACACCCAGCAGGCGGTGCAGAATACCCAGGAGCTGATCGAGAAGATCCGCCACAGCTCGGCCAACGCGGTCAACGCCATCAACCAGAGCCAGCAGCTGACCCATCAGGCGGTGGGCGAGGCGGATCTGGCAGAAGAGGCGCTCGGCAGCATCTATCAGGCCATCTCCACCATCAACGACATGACCTACCAGATCGCCTCCGCTGCCGAAGAGCAGAGCTCGGTTTCCGAGACCGTCTCCGGCAACCTGTCAAAAACCAACGCACTGGCCAACGACATCGCACTGGATGCGACCGAAACGGCCAAAGCCAGTCAGGCGTTGCGCCAGGCGGCCGAGCGTTTACAGCAATTACTGGGACAATTTCGTCTCAGCTGATAATTTTCCACCTCAGGACTCTCCCCCTCGGGGGCGAGTCCGTTTACCATAGGCACGAATTTGCCTGATGGCAGGCAATGTAGTGAGAGGTAAATGCCGTGCCCACCCCGGACCGTCGCCCCCGTGGCCACAACAGACGAGCCCAGCAGCGTCGCCAAGACGAATCACAAGGATCCCTGCTCCATCGTATCAATGCCGCCACCCTGCCCCTGCGTCAACGCATCGGCCAGGGCATGAGCGGACTTGGCCAACGCGGCCAGGAAGCCAAAACAGGCAAGTTCAAGCTGGCGAGCCCGCTGCCGCGCAAGCACACCATAGGGCTGCTGATCCTGATCCCGCTCTGGTTGCTGGTGCTGGCCTGGGAGCCGGCCGTCCCCGCGCCCAAAGCAGCGCCGTCCGGTTCGCTGGCGGTCCCCATCGCCGTACCGGCGCAGGCCCTCACCGTCGGCAACGGCACCACAGGCAGTGCACCGGCCGCAGCCAAACCGGTCGAAGAGAAGGTGGATGGCACCTGGCTGCAGCACGACGTGCAAGCCGGCGAGACCCTCTACTCCATCTTCCGCAAGTTCGAGCTGCCGGGCGCCGAGCTCAGCCGCCTGATCGCCATCGAAGGGCCTGATCGGCCGCTGACCCGCCTGCAATCGGGCCGGGCCGTGTTCATCCTGATCGATGATACCCGCCGCATCCAGCGGGTCGAGATCCGCTCCTACGGTCAGGCCATCTACCGCTACGACCGACAGGGCGAAGGATTCGCCCTCAAGGAATGAAACAACGGGAGGCCTGGTGCCTCCCGTTTTTTTGACCTGAATCCATGAAATAAGCCGCTGAGTTCACAATATTTTTAGCTTGCTCAAAAAATGAAAAGTGCCAAATTGACAAGGGATCGCGCTCACGTACAATCGTTTGTGCTTTAGACAGGGATTGTTCTACATGCTACTGGGACAAATTGACGTGGTCAGTCATGCTTCAACCCCTGATTTCTAGGCAAATGCTGCCCAACAAGGCTTAGTTTCATTTTGTTATAGATAGGACTTACCACATGTCTGACATTCGCACCGGCCAAGTAAAATGGTTCAATGAGACCAAGGGTTTTGGCTTCATCGAGCAATCCCAGGGACCGGACGTTTTCGTTCACTTCTCCTCCATCCAGAGCGCCGGTTTCAAGACCCTGGCTGAAGGTCAAAAAGTCCAGTTCACTGTGACCCAGGGCAAAAAAGGCCCTCAGGCTGAGAACGTTACCCTGCTCTAAGCCACGCCAGTGAGCCTGTAGGAGGAGCCATCGGCCCTCCTATTTTTTTGCCCACCGTTTCCCCTTCCCCGCCACGCTCACAAGCCTGCCCGCAGCAACAGCAACCCTCCCCACGACAATCATAAGCTTGCCTATAACCACAGCCCTCCCCAGCACCTGCGCACGAAGCGGCTACAGAAGACATGGGCCTGATCTGGCTGAACGCCGGACACGGCAAATCATCGCGGCGCGATATGATGGGCAATTCAAAGGGATGATGAGAACTTCGAAGAGAGATTGGAGCGGGAAACGAGACTCGAACTCGCGACCCCGACCTTGGCAAGGTCGTGCTCTACCAACTGAGCTATTCCCGCAACAGGATGTCATTTGCAAGTGATTGGAGCGGGAAACGAGACTCGAACTCGCGACCCCGACCTTGGCAAGGTCGTGCTCTACCAACTGAGCTATTCCCGCAACGGAATGTCACTTACAAATTTTTGGAGCGGGAAACGAGACTCGAACTCGCGACCCCGACCTTGGCAAGGTCGTGCTCTACCAACTGAGCTATTCCCGCAACAGGATGTCATCTGCAAGTGATTGGAGCGGGAAACGAGACTCGAACTCGCGACCCCGACCTTGGCAAGGTCGTGCTCTACCAACTGAGCTATTCCCGCATCGGAATATCACTTACAAATTTTTGGAGCGGGAAACGAGACTCGAACTCGCGACCCCGACCTTGGCAAGGTCGTGCTCTACCAACTGAGCTATTCCCGCAACATTAGGTTGTCTTGAGGCTGTGCTGATGATTGGAGCGGGAAACGAGACTCGAACTCGCGACCCCGACCTTGGCAAGGTCGTGCTCTACCAACTGAGCTATTCCCGCATCGGAACGTCATCAGCAAACTTTTTGGAGCGGGAAACGAGACTCGAACTCGCGACCCCGACCTTGGCAAGGTCGTGCTCTACCAACTGAGCTATTCCCGCAACTACCTTAAAACGGCCGTACAGCATTTGGTTGCTTGCGCTACTGTACGGGAGCCGAATTATAAGAGCAGACATTCCAATTGCAAGGGCTTTTTTGTCTGGTTGCGCGCGTTCGCTCAAAAGCTGGTCGAACTGTCGATTTTAGCAACCGGGAGAGCACAAGCCCTTGCCGCAGACTCAGATCTTGAAGACGTGGCTGCGGTAAAACTGCAGTTCGGCAATGGATTCGCGGATGTCGTCCAGCGCCTGATGGGTACCGCTCTTCTTGAACTGGTCCAGCAGCGCCGGCTGCCAGCGGCGCACCAGCTCCTTGATGGTGCTGACGTCCACGTTGCGATAGTGGAAGAAGGCTTCCAGATCGCTCATGTGCTTGACCATGAAGCGACGATCCTGGCCAATGCTGTTGCCGCACAGCGGGCTGGTACGCTCGGGCACCCACTGGCGAATGAACTCGAGGGTCTCGGCGACGGCTTTCGCCTCATCGTGCTGGCTCGCCTTGACCCGGGCCACCAGACCACTGTTGGTGTGGGTGTTGACGTTCCAGTCGTCCATCTTGGCCAGCTCTTCGTCGCTCTGGTGAATGGCGATGACCGGCCCTTCGGCCAGCACGTTCAGGTCCTTGTCGGTGACGATGGTGGCGATCTCCAGTACCACATTTTGTTCGGGGTCCAGACCCGTCATCTCCATGTCGATCCATACCAGGTTCTGCGCGCTGACTGTCATGATTGCTCTCTCTATTGGGAGGAATGGCGGAATTTTGCCAATTTGCATGTATCATACTGGCTTTGGATCTGTTCATAAACTGGCGAATCGAGTGGCAAAGAAAGCAAAACTCAATCTGGGTCAACAAAGGCGCGTCCAGGCCAACCGCGAGCGGCGGCTGCAAAAAGAGCACACCACGGTCGTGGATGACACCCTGTTTGGCCCGGCCATCGAAGGGGTGGTGATCAGCCGTTTTGGTCAGCACGCAGACGTCGAGGCGAGCGATGGTGCCATCCACCGCAGCAACCTGCGGCGCAGCAGCATCAGCAGCCTGGTGTGCGGCGACAAGGTGGTGTGGCGTCCCGGCCTCAATGCCGCGACTGCCGGCGTCATCGAGGCGGTGCATCCGCGTCACTCGGTGCTGACCCGGCCTGACTTCTACGACGGGGTCAAACCCATCGCCGCCAACATCGACCAGATCATCATCGTCTCGGCGGTGATGCCCGAGTTCTCCACCAACATCGTCGACCGCTATCTGGTGGCCGCCGAGGATGTGGAGATCCGCCCCCTGATCGTGCTGAACAAGGTCGACATGCTCGATGACGCGGCCCGTGCCCGTATCGAGCGTCAGCTCGCCACCTACCGCAAGCTCGGTTACGAGGTATTGCTGGTAAGCTGCGAGAGCGGCGAAGGGCTCGATGAACTGAAAGCCGCCCTGACCGACAAGATCAGCATCTTCGTCGGCCAGTCCGGGGTCGGCAAGTCGTCGCTCACCAATGCCCTGATGCCGGGGCTGGATGTGCTCACCGGCGAGATCTCCGAGAACTCGGGGCTTGGCCAGCACACCACCACCACGGCGCGGCTCTATCACTTCCCGAGCGGCGGCGATCTCATCGACTCCCCCGGGATCCGCGAGTTCGCCCTCTGGCATCTGGAAGCCGACCGCATCACCTGGTGCTTCGTCGAGTTTCGCGACTACCTGGGTGGCTGCAAGTTCCGCGACTGCACCCACAAGGACGATCCCGGCTGCGCCCTGCGGGCCGCCGTCGACAGTGGCGCCATCAGCGCCGATCGCTTCCACAACTATCACCGCATCCTGGAAACCATGCAGGAAGCCCGTCACGGTCGCCAACAGGCGCGGCTGTGACCCTATTCAACCTACCTTGATGATGAACATGAGCATTACTGACAACCTGAAAATTGCCGGTCAATACTGTCTGCCCAAACACGCCCTCTCCCGCCTGGTCGGCAAACTTGCAGCTGCCGAAGCAGGCAACCTCACCACCAGGGTGATCGAGGCCTTTATCAAGCAGTACCAGGTCGACATGAGCGAGGCGCTGCACGAGAGTCCGGCCCACTACAAGAGCTTCAACGAATTCTTCACCCGTGAACTCAAGCCGGGGATCCGCCCCTTGGTCGAGGATGCCATGACCCTGGCGCTACCGGTGGATGGCACCGTCAGCCAGCTCGGTCCGATCCAGCAGGGCCGCATCATCCAGGCCAAGGGCCACGACTACAGCGCCCGCGAGCTGCTGGGCGGCTATGAGGATCTGGTGGCGCCGTTCAAGGATGGCGACTTCGCCACCATCTACCTGGCGCCCAAGGATTATCACCGCATCCACATGCCGCTGGATGGCGTGCTGGAGAGCATGGTGTTCGTGCCGGGGGATCTCTTCTCCGTCAACCCGCTCACCGCCGAGAACGTGCCCAACCTGTTTGCCCGCAACGAGCGGGTGGTCGCCACCTTCCGCACCCCCCACGGCCCCATGGCGCTGGTGCTGGTCGGTGCCACTATCGTGGCCAGCATCGAGACCATCTGGGCCGGCAACATAGCGCCGACCAAAGAGAAGCGCGTCGTGCGCTGGGATTACAGCGGCGACGAAGCCATCACCCTGCAAAAAGGTGCCGAGATGGGCCTGTTCAAGCTGGGCAGTACCGTGGTCTGTCTGTTTGGCCCGGGGATGCTGGCCGGTTTCGAGCCTCATCTGGCCAACGGGGTCACCACCCGCATGGGTCAGCCCTTTGCCAAGCTGGCGGCGCAGGCATGAGCGAGCAGCCCGCCTCCTCGCAGAAGAACAACCCGCTGCACGGGCTGACCCTGGAAGCCATCGTCACCGCCCTGGTCGCGCACTATGGCTGGGAAGAGCTGGGGCAGCAGATCAATATCCGTTGCTTCACCGATAACCCCAGCATCAAGTCCAGCCTGAAGTTCTTGCGCAAGACCCCCTGGGCCAGAGAGAAGGTCGAGAGCCTCTATCTGTACGTCCAGCGCAAGCAGACCAAATCAAAGGAATAACGCCATGGCGTTCAAGATTACCTACACCTACGGCAAAAAAACCAAAGAGATTGGCTACGCCAACGACAAGTTCAACAGCATCTACGATGCCATTGCCGCTGCCGAGGGGATCAACCTGGCCAGCTTCCACGCCATGGAAGAGCAGCTGGCCCAGGTGTGCCGGCGTGACAAGAAGAGCGTGAAGGATTACCGGGAGAACTACTTCAAGGAGCTGGGCTTCTCCAATATCGTCATCGAACGGGACGCCAAGGAGTAAGCATGCGCACCCTGACCCTGATGGCCGCCTCCCTGCTGCTGGCGGCCTGCAGTACCCCGGAACAACATCTGGTTGGCAGTGATCGCGACAGCCATGGCTGCATCGGCAGTGCGGGCTATCAGTGGTCGGCGCTGACCAAGCAGTGTGTGCGGCTGTTCGAGCAGGGCATCCGGCTCAACCCGACCGATGCCGGCCAGACCAGCAGCGCCTTCGTGCTGTTCAACGCCGATCAGAGCCAGGCCGAGCTGACCCTGCCGAGCGGTGAGCAGCACCTGCTCACCCGCCAGGGGGCGGAAGGCAACTGGTCGTGGCAAGGCAGCGGCTACACCCTCTTCCCCTGGAAGGGCTATGTGCTCAAAGCCGGCGAGCAGACGCTGTTTCACGGCGACGTCGCCCGCTAACGCGGCAACCTTCTGAAAGCCCCCGGCCCCGCCGGGGGCTTTTTTATGGTTCATCGCGGCTTTCCGGGGAAGGCCGCCTTGATTTTCAGAAAAAAGTATTCTGAGTCCCTAAATCCATATGCCATACGCTTTATCACTTTGATCTTGTTGTTCACCCCTTCCAGCACACTCGTGTGCATCGGGTAGTTTGCACTCGCCAGGATCCCCCGCATATATTTCGATAAATTTCGACCAAATCGTTGCAGCGGCGCTAGCCCGCTTTCCTTCACCTGCCGCATCCAGCTCCGCCATCGTCGCCATCCTTCCCACACGCTCGGCGCATACCAGATGCCCTTCAACGCCTCTTTCAGCACGTACACCATCGCCAGCGGTTGATTCGCCGCCAACAGCTCCTGCAACTTCACATCCTGTTTTTCACTCAGCTTCGCCCGATTACGTAGCAGCAACCAACGCGCACTTTTGACCACTTTTCGCGCCGGTTTATCGCTTTTCAGTGCATTCGCCTGCTCCACTCGCACCCGGTCCACCACCTCTCGGCCATAGCGAGCCACCACGTGGAACAGGTCGTAGACCACCTCCGCCTGCGGGCAGTGTTGCTTCACCTCCAGGTCGAACGCCGTGTTCATGTCCATCGCCACCGCCTCAATCTGCTGGCATCGCTCGCCGAGCTGCTCGAAGAAGGGACGGATAGCGGCCCGGCTGTTGCCGTGCCCCACCCACAGGACGCGGGTTCGCTCGGCATCCATGATCACGGTGGCATAGCGGTGTCCCTTGTGCAGGGCAAACTCATCCATCACCAGCCGCCGCACCTCCCCAAGTTCGATGGTGCCCACACTGGTCTGCAAACGGCGCTTGTCGATCTCCTTGATGGTGTGCCAACCGACCCCGGTGAGCTGGCTGACATGGCGGATGGGGAGGTACTGAACGAGCGCTTCAATCCAGCACTGCATGCGCCGGGTGAGGCGGGAGCCAGAGGGGAGCCAGTCGATATGTTCACTGACGCGACCACAGCGCAGACAGTCGACGCGGCGAACAGGCAGTTGTAACCAGACTTGTCGGTCAAATAGGTCTCGCTCACGCACCCGGCGGATACGTTGGTCGTGGATCAATGGCGTGGGTTGCAGGCATCGGCGACAACGGGGCAACAGGTCGGCGCGAGGCTCAAGGGTAAACAGGGTGTGATGGTTGGCAGAAAGCGCTTGGGCGATGACGGTATAACCTGGCCAGAAGGAGGCAATATCAATATGATGCACGGCGACAGCAGGGTGATGGTGGTGGTGTGTTTGGAGACAGCCAGTTTACCAGCACCCTGTCTGTCAACTTCCACTTCCCCAAGATCCCGCGAAGAACCTTTTTTATGCATGCCTCGCGCCCCATAAAAAAGCCGCACCCGAGAGGGTGCGGCAAACGGCAGGCAGGGTCACTCATCCACGTCTGGCCAGCAGGGTCCTGGCCGAATCCACCATGGCGATGTAACCACACGCCAGCATCATGATGTCCTTCAGCACCAGCCGCCCCGCTCCCGACAGATAGGGGAAACCGTGGTGGGCATCCCCCAGCGCCGGCACCCAGGTTTCCGGGGTGAACACCAGAAAGCTGAAGGTGACGAAGGGGGTCAGAAACGCCATCAGGGCCCCGATCAATCCCAGCAGGGGAAAACGGAAATTGGCCAGGATCAGCAGGGCGAACACCAGTTCCACCACGCCCAGGCCATGGGAGTAGCCATAGGTGTTGTTCTGCTCGTGCCAGGCCCGGTTTTCCGGCACCAGCTCCCCCTCGTGATTAAGGTGCTGACGATACTGGTCCGGAGTTCATAGAAGAACGACATGAAGGGGCTGTTGGCCACGAAAGGGGTGATGCTGTCCGCCTCGTAGGGGATGAACTTCAAGAGCCCGATCCAGATGAACACGACCCCGACGGCAATCCGGCAGAGGGTCGCGCCCAGACGATCACCACCCGCGAGCACGGCCAGCAAGCGATTGAATATCAACATCCTTACTCCTCAGGGGCCGGCTGCAGCCGGCCCCGCACAGCCTCAGCGATCGATGGCATCCAGCACCCGGGCGGAATAGACCATGGCGGCCCCGGCGTTCATGGCAACGGCGACGCCCAGTGCATCGGCGATCTCCGCACGGCTGGCACCCTGCTTGAGGGCGGCATCGGCATGGACGGCGATGCAGCCATCGCAGCGAGTCGTGACGGCCACCGCCAGCGAGATGAGCTCGCGGGTCTTGCCATCGAGCACGCCGCTCTTGCTGCCGGCGGCCGACAGCTGCTGATAGCCCTTGAGGGTATCCGGGCTCAGGGTGCCCAGCTCCATGACGCGGCCCATCAATTGTTTACGGTATTGATCCCAGTCTTGCATCTTGACTCTCCGGTTTGGCAGAACAGGCCCCTGCCTGCTCGATGAAGCCAGTATTGCATCGAGATGTGAGTCGTTTAATACTTTAAAGACGCAAATAACAGTCAAATAGAATCATGAACCAGATAGACCAGCTGATCAGCCAGGCCGGCATCCAGGGCACGTTCGACGTGCGCTGCCTCTATCGAGGCGGTTTCAGACTGCCCCACGAACAGAGCCCGGCCGGGGTGATGCCGTTCCACCTGCTGATGAAAGGAGAGATCCGGGTCAGCACGGCGCAGGGCGATGACGTGGTCCTGCGACCGGGCGATCTGCTGCTGCTGCCCGGTGGCGAGCCCCATACCATCTGGCGCGAAGGCGACACCCTGACCCTGGCCGAGCCGGGCGACGGGCTGCTGCCGCTAAGGGGCGATGGCGGCGATCAGGTGGAGTTTCTGTGCGGCGAGTACCGCTATCAGGGGCCGCTGCGGCCGCTGTTGCTGGATGCCCTGCCCAGCCCGCTCTGCATCCCGCTGCTCGCCAGCGAGTCGCAACAGGCGCTGAGCCTGGTGCTCAGCCTGATCCACCAGGAGCTGCTGCGCGAACAGCAGGGCTCGGGGGCAGTGCTGACGGCCCTCAGCCAGGTGCTGCTGGCCATGGGGCTGCGGGCCCATGCCAGCGATCCGCACGGGGCGCTCGGGCTGGTCGGTGCCCTGCAGGACCCCAGGCTGGGGGGCTCGCTGCAGGCCATGCTGGCCGATCCGGCTCACCCCTGGAGCGTGGATGAACTGGCGGCGCTGGCCGCCATGTCCCGCGCCACCTATTTTCGCCACTTTCGCCAACGGCTGGGCTGCAGCGTCTGGGAGTTCATGGTGCGGGTGCGGATGGTGCGGGCGGCCGAGCTGCTGCGCCACCCGGATCAGCTCCCCCTCGGCGAGGTGGCGCAGCGGGTCGGCTATCAGTCGGAGGCCTCGTTTGCCAAGGCATTCAAGCAGTCGAGCGGGATGGCACCAGGCCGCTTTCGCCAGCAGGGCTGGCCGGCCCTGCCCGGCTAGCGGCCCACAAACAAAAACCCCGTTGCAGGCAACGGGGTTTTTGCTGGCACTCAGCGCGACTTAATTGCCGAGGGTGGAGAACAGGCTCTGTTCCAGGCTGCCGCGGGAGACGCACACCGGGGTGATGGAGGGTGCCAGTACCCGCTCGCCGGAGGACTCGACGAAGTAGAGCTGGGTGTTGCCCTTGACGTTGACGGTCGCCACGCTGTTGTTGCCGCTCTGGGTGATGATCAGGTTGATCTGCAGGTTGGGGTTGCCCAGTGCGACCTTGGAACCCATGGTACCGCAATCCAGCCACTCCAGACCGTCGGCCGAATTCTCGACGTTGGCGGTCATCAGGCCGGAGCCGCGCTGGCTGTTCTCGATGTTAAGACCGTGATCGCCAAACCACTTCTCGGCACGGGCCCACACCAGATCCACCGGGATCTGCATCTCCTGGGTGTTGTTGGTCGCCTTGGCTACCGGCGGGGTATAGCGGTACTGTTCGCCGCCATTGTTGTCGCTGGCACAACCGGCCATCAACAGGGCCAGTGCTACTCCCACAATCTTTTTCATGCTGCTTCTCTCATCCATATAATCCGGCCATCGGCCGACCGGCGGCTATTATGGCGTCAGCGACACAGACTGTCAGCAGGGATCGGCAGAAATGAGTCAGCCTTAACCCAAGCTTTACAAAACCAGCCTGCTATCATAGATTTGCTCGAAATTTCCCCCGTGAGTGTCTGTGTGAACTCCTTGCTCACCCTGCCCCTGCTGCAGCAGATCATCGACCAGCTACCCATGAATATCTTCTGCCGGGATACGGATGGGCGCTACCTGTTTGCCAACCGCGCCTTCACGGAGCAGGCGGGTCTGCCGCAACCGGCGGATCTCATCGGCAAGACCGATGCCGACATGCCCTGGGGCGACATCTTTCGGGAAGAGGATCTGCACCTGCTGGCGGAGGGTAAACCGCTGCTCTATCAGCAGTTGCACTGCAGCAGCGGCGATGCCACCAGCTGGATGGAGATCCACAAGATCCCGCTCTACGATGCACAAGGCAAACCGGTGGCCCTGTTTGGCATGGTCAATGAAATTGGCCAGCGCAAGGAGCTGGAGCAGACCTTTCGCCAGCAGCAGCTGCTGCAGCGCCGTCTGCTGGACGCCATCCCGGATCCGATCCGGCTGGAAGACCACCAGGGGCTGCTGATCGACTGCAACCAGGCCTTTCTCGACTTCATGGGCATGGTGGCGAGCGAGGCGCTCGGCCAGCGGGTCGCCCACCGCCTCTCCACCGAGCTGCCGATGGGACGCGGTGAATACTGCCTGGTGGACGCCAACGGCCAGGGCCGCCATCTGGAAGTGACCCGGGTCGATGTGCCGGATGACGAGGGCCACTCCCTCGGCATCCTCACCCTGAGCCGCGACATCACCGGGCTGCGCACCACCCAGGCTCAGCTGCAGCAGGAGCAGCACTACGACAGCCTGACCGGCCTGCTCAAGCTCTCCCACTTTCTGCAGACCAGCCGTCATCTCGGTGCCCGCAAGGCGAGCCTGGTGCTGGTCGATTTGCAGCACTTTCGCGAGATCAACGACCGCTTCGGCATCCGGGTCGCCGACCGACTGCTCAATCAGGTGGCCCGCCGCCTGCAACAGCTGGCCCCGCCCCAGTCGCTGGTGTGCCGGGTCGCCGCCGACGACTTTGCCATGCTGCTGCCCGAGCTGAGCGAGCCGCTGACCAGCTGGAGCCGCCGCCTGCAGGGGGCACTGATGGTGCCCTACCAGGTGGAAGAGCACAGGATCCAGATCCCGGTGTTCCTCGGCATCGCCCACGGCAAGGCCAACGACGCCGAACGCCTGCTGAGCCACGCCGAAGCCGCGCTGGCCCAGGGCAAGCGCCAGCAGCAGCACTGCACCCTGTTCGATCCCGAACTCGATGCCAAGCTCAAGCGCCGCCAGCTGATCGCTGCCCAATTGCCGCTGGCCATCAAATCCGGCCAGCTGACTGCA
Source organism: Aeromonas sp. FL131 (assembly GCF_049860615.1). NCBI lineage: Bacteria > Pseudomonadati > Pseudomonadota > Gammaproteobacteria > Aeromonadales > Aeromonadaceae > Aeromonas > Aeromonas sp. FL131. The sequence continues at coordinate 315,820 of NZ_CP187595.1, read as the reverse complement.
GTCTACCAGCCCATCATCAGCACCCGCACCAGCCAGCTGCACGGGGCCGAGCTGCTCTGCCGCTGGCCCCACCCCGAGCTCGGCATGATCTCGCCGGACGAGTTCATCCCGCTGGCGGAGGAGCTGGGGCTCATCGGCCTGCTCGGCAGCCACATGCTGGAACAGGGCTGTGCCCAGCTGGCCCGCTGGCAGGTGGCGGCGCCGGATCTGGTGCTCTCCATCAACCTGTCGCCGCTGCAATTTCGCGACCCCGAGCTCTGCCCACAGATCTTCGCCTGCATCGAGCGCCACGGGCTCGCCCCCTGGCAGCTGGAGCTGGAGATCACTGAAGGGGTGCTGATGGAGAACGCCGACGAGATTGAGAGCAACCTGGCCAACCTGATCGAGGCGGGCTTTCAGCTTGCCATCGACGACTTCGGCACCGGCTACTGCTCGCTCGCCTATCTGCCCAGGCTGCAGGTGGCCACCCTCAAGCTGGACCGCAGCTTCACTCAGGGGCTGGCCACCAACCAGGCGACCACCGCCATCGTGCGCTCCGTCATCGGGTTGGGCCACGAGCTCGGCATCAAGATCACCGCCGAAGGGGTGGAGACGCAGGAGCAGCAAGCGTGGCTGGTGCAGGCTGGCTGCGATCGGCTGCAGGGCTACCTGTTCAGCCGCCCCCTGCCCCCCGCCGAGTTTGCCCGCAGCTACCAGCTGCCGGAGCAGTAAGCCAGCAACAACAAGGCCACCCGAGGGTGGCCTTGTTGTTTTTGCAAAGCGTGCGTGAGCTGGCTTTTTACTCCTGGAAGTAAGTACCCCAGCCGTCGTAGTCCACGCCGTATTTTTCGAGAATGGGCAGCATCTTGGCGATGTCCGCGACTATGGTCTCGATGTCCAGCTTGCACTCGGTGGTGGCGTCGAAGCAGAAGATGGTAGCGCCGTCATCCAGCTCCATCTCTTCGGCATCGGTCACTTCGAAACCGGCCTTGAACAGGTCGACCGCCGCCTTCTCCAGCAGATCGAAATCCTGGCAGGCAAAGTGGTGCTCAATCTCGTATTCCAGATCCGGGTTGCTGCCATCGGCCAGCAACTCGTTGACGATGGCGGTGGTCTCTTCGCGCCACTCTTGCATATCAAGACTCATATTAACCCCAGATGCGACTGTGTTGATATCAAATGCCCGCGCGGACGGGCGCCGTAGCGGCTGTGCCCCTGCCCCGCAGGCATGGTTGCGGCAAAGCATACCCGCACAGCCACCTTGGCTCAATGCGGCAAGCCAAGATAAGCAGCTGGCGGCGGCCACCCCAAATGGGGTGCCATCACAAAAGGTTAATAAAGCGTAATCTTTTGTCGGGAATGAATTGCTCCATATGGAGCTTCAACGAGACACGGGAAAACCGCACAACCCCCGCAACAAGCCGTTTGAAATCAGCAGGATCCACCAGCACCGCCCCGGTGACAAAGGCCATGGACGAGGTGTATCAAGGGACGCGGGCGGAGCACTGCCCGTACGGAAAGAGGAGCCAGCCAGGCTCCCTTTTTATCATGTGAAGGAGCACATAGATAATGCCTAAAAAAACAATAATGAGCCTGCTTGTCGGCTCAACCCTTATGATTGGAAACCAGGCCATGGCCGCCCCGGTCCACGGTCCGTTCGATGCCCCCTTGGCCGACGAGGTGAAGGTGCTGGAGATGCTCAAGAAGAGCGGCCGCATCCCCACCCTGGCCTCCCCCGAGCAGGAGCAGGCGGCCCTCGCCAGCTACTATCGCGAGAAATCGCGGGCCTATCAGGGCAACAGCGGCACCCTGGCGGTGAAAGAGGGCAAGGTACGCGAGACCATCCTCAAGAAGATCCGCCTCAACGGCACCGCCCGTCCCGGTGATCGGGTGCCCACCCTGCTGCTCAAGGCCATCGAGCGGGAGCACTACCAGGGCCAGATGCGCAAGGACAAGATCCTCGCCATCCTGGTGGACTTCCCCGACTACCCGAAGAACAGCGTGCGCCCCGAGCTCACCAAGATGTACTACCCGGATTACACCCCGGCGCACTATAACGATCTGCTGTTCTCGTCCAAGGGCTATGCCGGCCCGAACGGCGAGCGGTTCATCTCCATGCGCCAGTTCTACGAGCAGCAGTCCGGCCAGAGCTACAGCGTGCGCGGTCAGGTGGCGGGCTGGTATACCGCCGACAAGAACGCGGCCTACTACGGCGCCAACGCTACCCCCAACACCATCCGGGAGCTGGTGAAGGAGGCGCTGATCCAGGTGGCGAACGACCCATCCATCGATCTGGCGCAGTTTGACCAGGAGGATCGCTACGATCTCAACGGCAACGGCAACCGCAACGAGCCGGACGGACTCATCGACCACCTGATGATCTTCCACTCCAGCGTCGGCGAGGAGGCCGGTGGCGGCGATCTCGGCGAAGACGCCATCTGGGCCCATCGCTGGAACCTGGGCGCCCCCTACCCCATCCCCGGCACCAGCAGCCCGAGCCAGAACTTCGGCGGCCAGTTTGCCGCCTACGACTACACCATCCAGCCCATCGATGCGGCGGCCGGGGTCTGTGCCCACGAATATGGCCATGACCTGGGGCTGCCGGACGAGTACGACACCAAGTACACCGGCAAGGGGGAACCGGTGGCAACCTGGTCCATCATGTCCTCCGGCTCCTGGGCCGGGGTCATCGGCGGCACCGAGCCGACCGGGTTCTCCGCCTGGGCCAAGGAGTTCCTGCAGGCCTCCCTCGGCGGCAACTGGCTGCACGGCAGCAACGTGCAGCTCGCCGATCTCAGCCCCCGCGGCAACGTCTACATGCTGGATCAGGCCAACGACAAGGGACGCAACGACGACGTGGTGCGCATCAACCTGCCGGCCAAGCAGATCCCGCTCAACCCGCCCTACGCTGGCCAATTCCAATACCACGGCGGCAAGGGCAACAACCTCGACAACCGCATGAGCCTCAAGCTGGATCTGAGCGGCAAACAGAGCGCCAGCCTCGGCTTCAAGGCCTGGTATCAGATTGAAGAGGGATACGACTACGCCCGGGTGCTGGTCAATGGCCAACCCATCGCGGGCAACCTGACCACCAGCAACGATCCCAACAGGGTGGGCTTTGGGATCGGCATCACCGGCAACTCCAACGGCTGGACCGATGCCGAGTTCGATCTCACCCCCTGGGCCGGTCAGCAGGTCACCCTCACTCTGCAATACCAGAGCGATGGCGGCGTGGCCGAAAACGGGCTGTTCGTGGACGAGCTGCAGATCCTCGCCGATGGCGACACCCTGCTGAGCGACGGGGCCGAGGGCAGTTCTGCCTTTACCCTGGCCGGCTTTGTGAAGAGCAACGGCAACGAGGCCAAGGATCACTACTACCTGGCCGAGTGGCGCAACCACGCCGGGGTGGACAAGGGGCTGGCCCACATCAACGTGGCCGACCAGCTGATGCGCTACGAGCCGGGCATGCTGCTCTGGTACGTGGACAACAGCCAGGCCAACAACTGGGTGGGTGTCCACCCGGGTGAAGGCTTCCTCGGAGTGGTGGATGCGGATCAGCGCACCCTCAAGTGGAGCGACGGCGCCGTGGCCGGCACCCGCTACCAGATCCACGACGCCACCTTCAGCTTGGGCTTCCAGCAACCGCTCAACCTGAAACACCCGAGCGGCTCCCTGCTGCGCGACTTCTGGATCACCCCGAACCGGGTGTTCAAGGATTCCCGCAGCTACCAGAGCAAGGAGATCCCGGATGCCGGTCGCCTGCTGCCCGAATACGGGCTCAAGATCAGCGTCACCGGCCAGGCCCGTGACATGAGCACCGGGCGGATCATCGTCAGCCGCCACTGAGGAGTACCACAGTTGTGACCAGGGGGCCTCAGGCCCCCTTTTTTTATCTGCTGACCTGCCGCCCAGGATGAAAACGGGCCAAACCGCCCAACAAACGCCCTGATTGCTCACTTGTCGAGCGAACAGTCCGACTATCTGCGCCCTGCGGTTGACACATCCGTTCAGAAAGGGTTTAATGCGCGCCGTTGCCCAGATAGCTCAGTCGGTAGAGCAGGGGATTGAAAATCCCCATGACAGTTTCCATACCACAGCTCTGGACAGCACACCCTACAAGGCTTCGCTTTCAATGCGGGGCCTTTTTGTTATGCGCCTCTGGTCAATCTCTGGCAAGGTTGCTCACCGAGCACGGGATTAATAATCCCCGCCCCCTGATCCACTGCTTCATCTGTTATCAGATAGCAAAGTAGATTGGCCCCCCCTTCCCTGCAATGACCCCCACTTCCTACGAACAACGCCTTCCCTCCCTGCCAACTCTGCGTGATACAGGTTGTGTCGTGAGCCGGATCCCCGTTATTATCGGCTCACCATGTGAGCCAAATACACATCCGATTTGGCTCGCATACTGAGCCAAATATACATTCGATTCGGCTCATCGGTGACGTGACCTGTAACAATAAGGGGATGGGCAAGCAGATGACTGAGGATTGGATCTGGCAGCATGAGGGCTGGCCACACTTTTGCTGGCAAGATGAACCGCTACAGCCACGGCTGCGCACCGCACAACGCAATCTGGGCATCCTGCTCGGCACCCATTCCGTTCACGGCTCGACGCAAGCGCAGCAAGCCCAGGCGCTCGATACCCTGCTGGCGAATATCCTCGCCTCATCGGCCATTGAAGATGAACGGCTCAATGCCCAATCGGTGCGCTCATCGCTGGCCCGTCGCCTCGGCGTATCCGAAGAACAGCCCTACCCCATCTCGGATCGCTCCGAAGGCCTGGCAGCCATGATGCTCGATGCCATCGACAATCGACATCAGCCGCTAACGCTGGAGCGCCTGTTGCAATGGCATCACTGGCTGTTTCCTGCCGACGACTGGACATTACAGCGTGTGCGGGTGGGCCAGCTACGCGGTGAAGAGCCGATGCAGGTGGTATCCGGGCGACTGGATCGACCCACTGTGCATTTCGAGGCCCCGCCACGCCAGGGGCTGGAGCAGGCACTCGCCTGCTTTATCGACTGGTTCAATGCCAGCCTGAACGACCCCGGCCAGGATCCGCTGCTGCGCGCCGCCATTTGCCATCTGTGGTTTGTCACCTTGCACCCGTTTGATGATGGTAATGGTCGTATCACCCGTGCCCTAACCGATCTGGCGCTCTCTCAGGCCGACAGCCAGAGCATCCGCCTGTATGCCATGTCGGTGGCGATCCTCGAACAGCGTACCGATTACTATCGTGCTCTGGAACAAACCCAGAAAGGCGGACTGGATATCACGGCCTGGCTGATCTGGTTTTTAGATACGCTCAATGCCACGTTGGAGCAGGCCCGACAAGCGATCACCCGCACCTTGGCCAAGAGCCGTTTCTGGCAGCAACACGGCAGCGAGCCACTGAGTGCTGAGCAAATCAAGGTGCTGAACAGGATGCTGGACGGCGGCGAGAACGGCTTCTTGCAGGGTATCAGCGCCAGCCAATATCAGAAGGTGGCCAAAGTCAGTAAAGCCACCGCGACCCGCCATCTGGCCGACTTGTTAGAGAAAGGCTGCCTTGAAAAAATGCCTGGAGGCGGTAGAAATACCCGTTATCAGATCAAGATTACACGGTAATCCCCACATTGTCTTTCGGGGGGATTACCATTGGGCCTAACGTCCGCATTTGCGGCTGGTTTGGAGCGCAGCGGAAAACCAGTCCGTCAACATGCGTTTGTTATGCAACTTGTCGATCTTCACGTAGATCATCTGATTTTGATTCAAGCCATTCACTCAAATCATTTGTATAGGCAGACCACTCATCTGTCGAAGCAACTAAATCAATTATTTTTGAAAGACCAGTTGCTCGCTCCCAGCCCAACCTATGTATTAGGTCATTTATATATTTATGATCTTCATCAACAACAACTATTTCCTTAGCAGCTTCAATGATCTCGTTTTTTTCTTCATCTTCTGTCTCATCAATAGCAATGATTAGAGAGTGAAGATATTTCTCAGGTTTGGTATCTACAGGCAGGGAAAATTGTTTAATTGCTGACAGTGCAGTTGCTCGTGCCGAAATAACATTCTCATCGTGCCCAGTCAGCACTCTATTAATTGATGTTCTTTTTTCATCGTCAGTTCGATACACATCACCATCTAACATGAAGAGAGAGTTTTCACACGGCTCACCACCAAGCAATAGCCCACTAACAGCTGTGAAACAATTTATAGCGGCTCCATACCTGCTTGTAGTGACATATTTAGCAAGCCCAAGCCGAGAAGCAACTTTCTTTACTATAGTTGAAGCCAAGTCGTCTTCAACAAAGACCTCTATAGGACGAGGCTGGACACCTGTTAATCTATTTATAGCGTCGGGTTTCGTTTCATTGAAACATAGGGTTTTCCCAGGCCGACAAACTATATGTCTAATGTTGATTTTATCTTCTAGCTCTAAGACACTTTCTCTGTGTGTTGTAAATATCACTTGTAAATTTTTATCCGCAGCTCTTTCAAGAACAACCTCGATCAGTTTCTTCATTGCTTGGTCATGGAGAAGTAGATCAAGTTCATCAATGAGAATCAGTGAGTACTTTTTTGCTCTAAAGACTTTTTCGAGTATATAGAACACTTTTTGTTCGCCCGCGCTCATACTCAATGCAGAGTAACGAAGCCCATCCACCTCAACACCAATAAACTTCTTGCCGGAAGCTTCATGAACATGATATTTGGCATATCTTCTATTCAGAACGATTGATGCTTTTTCTAGAATAGTATTTATGACTTCTTCATTTACAACTTGAGTAGAGTAGTTGATCTTTGCCTGCTTTTTCTCTGCTTCAATCATTGGTACACACTTGTCAATTCCAATATAGAACACATCTCTAAAAGGCCTGTTCGCGTATCTAGGTGTCCACCGAACCTCAGTCTTTTTATATTCCCTTGTGACGTTCGTATGTTCGTTTTGACCATCCCTATAACTGTGTACGATACTCAGCTCACTGCCATTCCATAGCGCATCAGTGTTTGGCAAAAAGAACGAACTAAACTTATAGTTCTCACCTTCGTGACTGGGTGAAAACGCGCATGCTAAAGCATGTAATATCGTGGATTTTCCATTTCCATTTGGCCCAAGAATCGCAGTTATTGGTGAAGAATCAAAAGAAATTTCTAGATCGATAAGGTTCTTTAAATTTTGAACTTTCATCGAATGTATTACTTGCTGTGAGACTGCCATATCAAATCTTCTTATTTATCCCATACAATCTGTATTCTTGCCACTTGCATAACGCCGCGCACAGGGGCGGCCAAATAAGCGCAGCGTTTTGGACGTCCCAGCGACCAACGGGAGCGATTGCTGCACCTTGTTATGTTTTTTACTCACGCAATTCAAACAATACATTGCCTTGAACGTCTTTTAGCAAATAAATATCTCCTTCCTTTATGACGTTTCCAACAAATCTAGTTGGAATCTCCAGGGTATAAATTTCGTCACCGTCCACTCTTAAATTGACGCTTCCTGTTGGATAAAAGTGCTCTCCATCAAAATGACCAACATGCTCATTAGGCCACTTAAACACTTGAAGATGGGTGTTGTTATCAAACATTTAGATCCTTCCTTTTGTCAGCAAAACATAACGCCAAGCTAAGCGGCGCGCGTTAGCGCGTCCTAGCTTGAGCGCTTTGTTAGGCATTTTTCTTTAGTTGTTTAGCTCTCAATTTCATATATTCGACTTTTCGCAAATTTTCATCGCCTTTTGCCTTGATTAGAGCTTGAGACCATAAACCTTTATCAATCTCTCCATTGTTATATTCTTCCTCTGCCTGAGCATAGAGATCGGCGCTTTTCTGCTCGAGATTAAACTCAATTCCATCTTTTATATCTTTAACTGCACCGATTACGTTTGATGCCATGGATGTACCACTTTCATCGCCGCCTAATTTATTTATCGATACAAAGAAAATAATGAGGCTAATAATTGATGTAATAACAATGGCTAACTCTTCTTCACGAGTCATTTTATAAATGGCCCATCCGATTGGCCACCAAGGTAATGCCGCAAATATTACTGCTTTAATAAATTTCATTATTATTCCTTAACTACTGATTTATGGATGCCTAACAGTTAACGCCGCGCTCTGCGGCAAATTTGGAGCGCAGCGGAAAATTTGTCCGACAGCAGCGCCTTGTTATAGCTTTGCAGGGCGATAGTCAAATGTATCCACCACTATTTCACCCGCATGGACTAAGTCGTGACATTTTTTACAAACAACAAGTATGTTCTCTGGGGTTGCTTCACCACCTAGGCTGTAGTCTAAAATGTGATGCCCATGTATATCTAAACTAGCGCCACATCTTAATTCACAGCTATAACCTTCTCTGATTTTGGCTAATGCAATTGCCCGTGAGTGCGCATAGCTCCGAGTACTACTTGTCTTCGTCATCACTAGCCTCGTCCAGTAGCTTTATTCCTGTAGAAGGTGAATTGAGACCTAAACTTTCCGATACAATAGAAATCAACTCTTCCATGAAGGCTTCTGCTTTTTCTTCGCTTGCTGATACTTTTACCATAATGTCAGTAGCCGATTTATTCCTTAACTTGCTTTTTTCTACTTTGTCGGGAACTTTGTTTATACGAAGGTCACTACCAATCAAGCCAAGTTCAGCTGCTTGATCAATAATTTCCTGGAAAGCTTCCTGCACTTTGGAATTGTCACCAGAAAATCTAACTATTAAGTCTTTTTCTTCCATGACTACTTCCTTTCAAAAATGTGCGCAACCAAACCATGCTTTTTTGCTGTTTCTTTTATCAGCTTTTTTAGTGCCTTTTTCTTTTCTGGATCAACACGCCTATAAATTAGAGATCCAGTAACCTTATCATTTTCAGCAATTTCCTTGCTTGAGCTAGTAGTTTCCGGAGAGTTTTCCATTTTATTCTTCCCATAACTCAGCAAGATCGTTCAAATCAGCATCAGTTATTAAATCGAAAGAACCACTACCTTGTGTTATTGCAAATACGTCGAAATCTATAACCCCACCATCCTTGTCCATCTTCAGCTTATAAATTACGTATTCGCCAGAAGATCTACTTACGTGAATGTCTTGCCCTTCCACTTTTACAACTTTATCCCCACTTTTGAGGTCTAAAATTTCAAATTTTAAGATATTCATATTTTCTCCGATTTTTTGGGGATGCTATTTAATCGAGATTTAAGCTATAACAGTGATTAGATGGAAGGCGGTACTAATCCGTTAACAGAGCCTTCCATATAACTCCGCCCCATTTTCATCACCGCCCAGTGAAAATAAAAATTAAATCATAGCATTACCAGTCTACCTCTGATGCCTGAACGTATTCGCTTGACTTCCTCTTTTTGCGCTCTCATCACCACTGTATAAAAAAACAGCTAGCAAGTCAGTCGACTGGGATAATCGCTGCCTCCTAACGTGGTCGCATGGCTCCCGAGTTGTGCCTAAGCTACCGCCCCTGAATTACAGCCTTCAGTCTGCTGCTTTTTACCTCTAGCGTTTCTCCAGCCTGGCTCATGGGTGATGCAGGAGAGGCAGTTCCAAACGATTATCTTAGCGCTCCAGATAGATGACACAAAAGAGGGGAATGGTAGTTTTCTGAGAAAGATCAACAAACCAGTCCACATTAGAGGGTGATGGACAGCATCAACACGCGGGAAGCCCTCACTTTCGCTGCATAGCCCTTTTCAAAATCACCGCTCATCCGCTATCAATTGCTGGTCATCCTGATTACCTGCTCTCCCATTCCCGTAAAAGCCCAATCCTCAAACATATATGAATCCCTGGATAACCCATGACCATTCCGGTCTAGGAACATCCAAGGAGAACATCCATGTCTGAACTTTCATTGTTCGATGCCATTGGCGAAGGCAAAAACGCGACTCAGGATTATCTGGATACCCTGTCGCGGGCACTGCTGCGCCATCATCAACTGGTCAAAGCCATTCGCATTCACGGTCGTTATGTACCGGAATCCTTGCCAATGCCCGGTCTGCCGGTATTGGTGGCCATCTTCAGTCACACCAATATCTACACCTTGCACCAACTGCCCTCGACTCAGATAGGGCAGTTGGTGCTGTCGATTGCTCGCTTCTCCGGTCAGGCCACCCATGACCTGGACAACGGCATCTTCGAAGAGGTGTGGGACATGGGTGACAGCAGCTTCACCACGGACAGCGCCGAGCAGGCCGTCTACTGGCTGCCGTTACCGGAGCGCTGGATTGCTCTGGAGGGCACACAAGTGGCGCTGCACGATAAAGACCATCCGGTGTTCAAGTTGCTCAACGTCACCGCCCGGAACGCGGGTCCGGTCCTGGATATCTGCGATGGCGTGGTCAGTCTGGCGCTGGAGTCAGAGTGGGATGGGGAGTGGGCCGCATGACCGAGATCAACCGCTCCTCGCTCCTCGCCAAGCTCAAACACATCAAGGGCATGAAGCTGCTGGTTGAGCAGGCCGTCTTGCTCTACCTGTTGATGGCCGACGAGCAGACGCCTGTGTGGGTCAAGACCATCGTGGTCAGCGCACTCGCCTATTTGCTCTGTCCGGTCGATGCCGTACCGGACTTTATCCCCGGCGTGGGGCTCACCGATGACTTGGGGGTCATCAGCGGTGCCATTGCCTCATTAGGCAGTCATATCCATCAAGGTCATCGCAGCAAAGCGGCTGACTTCTTCAAGTAATCCCTTCAGAAGGAATTCCATCATGGCTAAAGCCACACAACCGGCAGCGTCGGCTGCTCCGGTCTGGACTGTTATTAAATCTGCTAAGGCCCCGAAGATCAGCGCACGGGCCAGCGGCTTGCTGCACTACGAGGTGGGCAAGAACGATGAAGGGCGCTACGCCCTTCGCATCACCGCCAACGACACGGGCGGCCTGTTCAGCAAACACTGGTTATCGCTGGATGACATCCTGGCACTACTGGACATTCTCAAGGATGCGCCATTCAAATCGGTGGCGCTCAGGGCGCTGTTTGTTCGAGGCAGTGCCAATAACCACGGTTTCCTCGCCGCCATCCTGCGGGCTGAAAAGTTACTGGTCGCCGCCGAGCCCAACTCACCGTTCCACCGGGTCGGTCTTTCGCTCAGCGACTGGTCTACTCAGCTGGATGAACCAGCCAATATGGATAAACAGGCTCGCAAGGGAAAAGCCAAGGGGCAGAAGGGCCAAGATGACATGACCGATGAGATAACCATCGAGAAAGGCAATGAGCCCCCGTTTTTGGAAACAGCCAACGACCAGGCCGGTTTGTCAGACAAGATGGATGAGACAGGGGGTGAAGTTGAAACCGCAGACCCGGCGGCCAGTGAGGAGGCCCAACAATGAGCAACCGTGACATAGCACTGAACTGGCAGGGGCTCCCTCTGCCGGTTTCACGCCAGTTCGCAGTATGTCTGACCGACCAGCTGAACACGCACCATCCCACATGGCCCCAAGCCCGTGCTGTCACGATGAACTTTCGTGATCCGGGTTATGGTCCGGAGAGTGGTGGCTTTCATCCGGTGGAAATCCGTCTAGAACGCCGAGGAAATCTATGGTCCTTGGTCTATATGACGGACTTTTCCTATGTCGGCATGGGTGACTATGCCGAATTGGCTAAGGAGGTCGATTTTGACTTCTCAAGCCAGGAAGGGCTGATTGCCTATGCGCATGTGGTGCCGTTGTCTGAGTTGGGTGAGTTCTATGAATTATGGGAGGGCAATTTCCTCACCTACCTGTCGCTGGGTGTCTATGCGATCACGGTAGCCACTGAATGATCCCTCCCTATTAATGCGCAAATTTCGCGGGTTCACGGGGTTGGCGTCGATTTACCCAATCTCTCCAAGGGAAAAACGCCCCCCGTTTCCCCCCCGCTCACACGGGGCGGGCACGGGGCTCGCCGTGAATACGCGGGGCAACCCGACCTCTTATTCACTCCCCCCATTATTTCCGCGAATTTCGCGGGTTCACGGGGTTGAGATGGAAAAGCCTAATCACTCAAAGGGAAAAACGCGCCCCGTTTCCCCCCGTTTGTGCGGGGCGGGCACGGGGCTCGCCGTGAATATGCGGGGCAACCCGACCAATTCATTAACTCACCCATTTTTCCGCAAATTTCGCGGGTTCACGGGGTTGAGATGGAAAAATCTAATCACTCAAAGGGAAAAACCAGCCCCGTTTCCCTCCGTTCGTGCGGGGTGGACACGGGGCTCGGTAGCATTTTTACGGGATCGGACCGGGTAGCGACCGGGGCGGTCATCTGCTCACTCACCTTTCCCGCGTTGTCATCGTGCCGGGCCAGCCAGGCCAAGGCTCGATGAGCAACGACTATTTCAACCGCCACGCCAGAGACGGGGATTAGACCTCCTTTCCACTGTGAAGGAGGCTTATGCCCTGTTGCACCAGCTCACATCTTGAGGAGCGAACCATGAACGAAACACCCACCCGATTTAAATTCACCAATCGGCGAATTGCCGATCTACCCCCTAACCCAGATGACGCTCGCAGCACCGAAGCGGAGTATTCAGATACCGACGTGACCGGTCTGCGCTGTCTGGTTGGCAAAGGAGAGGGACGTCGCAAGTTCCTGCTGCGCTATCAGATACATGGTCGCAAGCGGGCCATTGCCCTGGGGCACTATCCCGCGTTGGACGTCAGCGCGGCTCGCAAGCTGGCGCTCGACTACAAACGCAAGATTGCCGAAGGTGTTGATCCGCAACAGGCCAAGGAGGACAAGCGCAACCAGAAGATCCTGAGTAATTTGTTTCAAGAGGACTATCTCCCCTATCTGCAATCGCGAAATCGCAGTTGGAAGACGGACGAACATCGCTTCCGTAATCACCTACGGCCAATCTTCGGCAATCTGATCCCGGAAGAGATCACCGTTACCCGCATCCAGAACATGCAACAGATGTTGCTCAAGCGCCTCACTCCGGCCACCTGCAATCGCATCTTGGCATTGCTCAAGGCCATCATGACCTGGGCTGCCCGTGCCGGGCTGATCAAGGACAATCCCGCAGCCCTGGTGTCATTGCTGAGAGAGAACAATCGGCGGGAACGCTACTTCACCCCAGATGAAATCCGTCGCCTGTTTCGGGCTGCTGATCAGCATGAAAGTTTCTATACCGGTCAGTACGTCAAGATGTTGCTGCTCACCGGCTTGCGCCGGGCCGAGCTGGCAAGGGCCAAATGGCAGCACTACAACAAGGAGGACAAGACCCTATACATTCCCCACACCAAGAACGGCCATAGCCGTGTGTTGCACCTGAACCATATGGCGGTGGAGCTGTTGAACTACTTACCGGTGACAGAGGGAAATCCCTACCTGTTTCCAGGCAAGCGGCAAGGGCAGCCATTGCAAAACCCCACCAAGGGTTTTCAGCGGATGTTGGCGCGAGCCGGTATAGATAAGGAGGGGGTGTGCCTGCACACCTGTCGCCATTCGGTAGCCGCGCTGATTGTCTCCAACGGCGGCACCCTGTTTGATGTGCAATCCCAACTAGGCCACCGGAGCAGTCAGACATCACTGCGTTATGCACACCTGCATAACACTCGGATGCAGCAGACCAGCCAGAAAATAGCCAACTGCATCCATGATGCGCTGACCAGTTCAGTACCATCCAAGCCGCTGCCGCTTCCCGAAGAGGGCGAGTGGGTTCAGGCCAGTTAACAACTAGATTGGCCCCTTGAAGATCCAGACACTTCGCCCCTCTTAACTTAAGAGGTAGTCTTGGAGCTATGTTCAGTACTAGTCACAACGAGAAGATGGTCGAAGTGTTAACAGGGGCCGAGCGCCGTCGACGCCGGACTCCACAAGAAAAGATCGCCATCGTGCAGCAGACCTTTGAGCCCGGGATGACCGTCTCTCATGTTGCTCGCTTGCACGACGTCAACGCAAACCAGCTTTTCAAATGGCGTAAGCAATTCCAAGAAGGGTCTCTCACGGCGATCACCGCCGGTGAGGATGTTGTTCCTGCTTCCGAGTTGGCTGCTGCCATCAAGCAGATCCGAGAGCTTCAGCGTCTGCTCGGGAAGAAGACCATGGAGAACGAGATCCTCAAAGAAGCCGTGGAGTATGGTCGAGCAAAAAAATGGATTGCGCATGCGCCCTTGTTGCCGGGGGACGACGATTAAGTGCTGTGAGCCAGGCTCTTAATGTATCGCGTGCGCAGCTATCCGTTCGTGTTCATCGAAAACCGGGTTGGCAAGATGGTCGTCATCATCGCCAGCGTGATGATGCAGCCTTACTTGGCCGTATCATGGAGGCGATGGCAGAGCTTCCCTCCTATGGCTATCGCCGGGTCTGGGCGCTGTTACGGCGTCAGTCTGAGGCAACAGAACAACCTGTGGTAAACGCTAAGCGGGTATATCGCGTCATGCGCGAACATGGCTTGCTGCTGGAAAGAAAACCAGCTGCACCATTGGCCCAGCAGGCACATAAGGGGCGTGTTGCCGTCAAGGAGAGCAATCGACGGTGGTGCTCAGATGGCTTCGAGTTTCGCTGCGATAACGGTGAAAAACTACGTGTCACGTTCGCCATGGATTGCTGCGATAGGGAAGCGTTGGACTGGGCGGCCAGTACTGGGGGTTACGATAGTGACACTGTGCAAGATGTCATGCTGAGGTCTGTCGAACATCGCTTTGGGGATTCGTTGCCGGCATCACCGGTGGAGTGGCTGACTGATAATGGCTCGGCGTATCGAGCCCATGAGACCCGCGCGTTTGCACGAGAAATCGGGTTGGAGCCCAGAACGACAGCAGTGAGAAGCCCACAGAGTAACGGTATAGCGGAGAGCTTCGTGAAGACGATGAAGCGAGACTATATCGAGATGATGCCAAAACCGGATAGCCGAACAGCGGTAGGCAATTTGGCTATCGCGTTTGAGCATTATAACGAGCACCACCCGCACAGCGCCTTGGGATACCGTTCACCACGGGAATTTCTGCGCAGTCGGGTATCACAACCCTAAGCGGGAAAAGTGTCTGGACCTATGGGGTCAAATCCAACAACAACCGGTATCTCGCCTAGGTGTGAGATACCGGTTGTTGTCACTTGCGGACATCAGATGCCGTAATTTGGTTAAAAGAAGAACAAACCTACTTGTTTGGAGCTTTCTTAATATATTCCGCCACTCCCATCATGGCGGCGCCAGCCAATGCCCCCAAACCAATGAGTGACATTTTTGATATCAGCGAGCTACTGGTCAGCCATTCTTCCTGACGTTCCTTTATTTCTGACTCTGATGGCAACTCGTAAACGACCTTAAAGCCCTGCTCCTCAAGACTTTTAACCCTGTCTTCAACGACTTTTAATAACTGCCAAAGCTCAAAGTGAAATGCTTTAGAAGCCTTTGCTAGATTTTCCAATGTACATGCCCGGCCAAGCTCCATTCGTCCCCATGTTGACTGGGTCAATCCAGCCACATTGGCGGCCATCAGTTGGCTTACGTTCCTCCTCTCCCTTTCTTCTGAAAGAACAGCACCAACTACAGCTGCATAGCTTACTTTTTTCTCTTCCATTCGATGCGTCACACTCTAAGTTTATGAAGTAAAAGGTTTTATACGAAATCTCGACTCACATACTACCCATGATTGGACTGCATTGTCAAAAAAAGCGTAACAACCCACTTTACGGGTTGCAACTCACTTGCTAGTATCTCTTCGTGAGCTAGCGGACAAGACGCGATGCCCAAAAACAGCAGGTTCAAATCAAGCAACTTCTGGTGTGACTTTCGCCTCACTCAACATTAGGCAGTGAGCACGCAGCGCATCCAACAGGGAGATATCGTATGGAAAAAATCTTGGCTAAATGTGAGCACGCAGACCTTGAGTACCTGTCCGGCGTGTTGGATAGCTATGTATCTTTTACTGATGATGCTGCCCGCAAAGAATTACTTCAAAAAAGTCATCACGCGTCTTCAGCCAAAACGGAACTGTGCGCACTAATGGACAAACAGATCAGGTATTACGGATCTTCTGATGTCGCTTATGCAGTTCGCTCAGTGTTTTCATCGAGTCGTGATGGTGGAATCTCATCCCTTGAGTTGATTGAGGATGTCTGCGAAAAGCTCAAAGTCAGAGTCAAACGCGGGGGCTCAGTGGAAAGCCGATTGGAACGGTTAGTGTCTGCTGTTGTTGAGACAGAACTGCTATCAAAAACACCAACTGAACTTGCCGATGCGTTCAAGAAAATGGGTGTAGGTAATGAAGACGCTAATTTAATAAAGGAGCATCTCGCCAAAAACGGTAAGGTGGCCATTCTCCCCTTTATCATCCAGATCCTTGGCCCCAAGGTTGCTCTCGGCCTAATAGAGACCATTATCATTAGCTTAATTACCCAGATCGTCGGGCGTGAAGCCGCCAAAGCTTTGGTCAAGGAAGTCAGTAAGCGAAACCCGATGCTAAATGCGCTCGGCCCTGTGATGTGGGTCCTGTCTGGAGCCTGGCTTATTTATGACTTACAAGGTCCAGCTTTCAGAAAGACGGTCCCGATCTGCCTCTATTTGGGAGTGGTTGCCTTACGGGATGGAGCTGAAGACGCACTTGCAGCGGCATAGTTCTGGAGTCAGCCCCTCCTCAGTTATCAAGGTGAGCAGCAACCCGGTATCTCCCTCAGCGGTGAGATACCGCTATCGCAGTTAAGCGGCTCAATAGCATCAACTCAGCCCCATCTCTGGGCAAGCCGCAACAACCTCACCGAACCGGCCTTCCTGGCCAGCTCAACCGCTTCTCGCCGGTTGATAACAAAACCCCTCCACTGATGACAAAAGCCCATCGCCGATGATGGGTTTTGCGAAAAACTGCCTGCCAGCCAATTCGTCACGCCGTGTCGCGGCCTGTTTGGATAATCCGCGACACGGTTATTCCCCTTCTGTGATGGTATGCACGAACACGACAAGATTGCGCAGCGCCTCGGTATGCTCCTCACCCGCCTGTACAGCGGTGAGAAGCTACACCTGAGTGATCTGGCCACCGAGTACAACGTCACCGTGCGCACCCTGCAGCGGGATTTCAATCAACGCCTCAGTTATCTACCGATAGAGCATCGCAACCAGCAATACTGGCTGGATCCTGGGTTTCTCAATCACAAGAACGACAAAAAACTGCGAAAGCTGGCCGAGCAGTTGGGTATCACCGACTTGTTCCCCCGCGCCAGTGAACATCGTCTGGGTCAGCTACTGGACAGAGGCGCCCCAAGCCTCTTCGCCATCAAGGGATTCGATGGTCAATCAGCCGACTCACTCATTCACCAGATACCGGTATTAGAGCAGGCACTGACCCATCATCTGCAATGCTGGCTCATCACCAAAGACCAGCGCAAGCAACTGTTTAGCCCCTATCAGCTCGTCAACTACAAGGGCACCTGGCACTTGGTCGGCGTCAGCGAGGGGCGGTTGCAAGCCTATCCGTTGAGCTCCATCACGCTGGTTGAGCTATCGCAACAGACTTTTACCCGTGATGCGCTTATTCAACGACAAATCGATACCGACCCGACGCTCTGGCGCTCCGGCATGATCGAGGTGCTACTCAAAGCAAATGCCGCCATCGCCATCAACTTTCAGCACCGCCCGTTGCTGCCCGAGCAGGAGATTGTCAAAAACCTGGATGATGGTTCGCTGTTATTGAGCAGTCGTGTGCTTGATGCCAACCAAATTCTGCCTGTCATCAAATCCTGGATGCCGGGGCTCACCGTGATCTCGCCCGGATTTATCCATGAGCAGATCGTCCGTGATTTACGCCATCTATTGACCCTGATGAGTCAGGCTCCGCCATGACCCATTTGTGACAAAGATCCCAGTTTATACATCTGGCGACAGCGCCTGACATGCCGCGACACCACCTGTCGCCGCTGTTCTGCATTGTCGTCAACCATCAAGCAGTAGCAATCCAAGGAGTGATGCATGAGTAAAATGATCCAAATGAAAGAGTCCACCGCAAAGCGCGAGGTGAAGCAGGAATACGGCCTAACCGAAACGGATGGCCAGGCTTTCTGGGATCGGGTGAACCGGGTGATCGGTGAATCCCGAGAGGAAGTCGATAATGAGGACCGCGTTCCTGCCGGATATGAAGTGTATCGATAACGTCAACACGTACATGTTAGTTGGTCATTAGTTGACTCCTGTGAGCGATATCTGCCACGAAACGCTCGTAACGACAAAGCGGCCAGTTCTACTGGCCTCTTTTTTTGGACCGTTCGACAGCATCGGCTGAGATCACATCAGTGAACAATACCGGGGTAATCTCCGCATGGCGAGGCACCTGTATCGCGGTTTAGCGACCCAATGAGCCGTTTTGGCTGCGCCGCCCTCCAAACCTCCGCAACAAGATCATCCTGGCCTTCTCGGCCTGCTAAAACGTTCCTCCCCTTGCTGCCTGCTTTTGCCACCGGATCCCATAAAAGCAAAGGGGCCAGTTCGCACTGGCCCCTCTTACTCTTAAAACTGCTCGATGTGTGTCGTCTCCTCCGGTGTTTCCGATGTGGGGGGGGCGCTGATGCTACCCGCCTTGCTGTTTGACAGTCGGCTAAAAATTCGCTTTGATGGTTCGCGTTTTGGCTTCGAGCCCTTCAGGCTTTCACTCTCTCCGGCATGGCTACTGGCAATCTCACCAGCACCGCCAAACAATCTATTCAAATAGAACGAGTAAAAGCCACTCTCCACACCCGCTACCTTGATATTTTTTACATAGCGGTCTTGTGCCTGCCTCTCAAGATACTGGTTATCGAACAACCATGCTTTAACAGCTTTACCCATGCTAGGAACCAGTTTTTCGAACTGCTCCTTGAAGATGTAACACCGTTCGCCTTCTATGAAGCCCAAGAGCTCCCTCGTTATAACAGATGGCCTTCCAGGATTAAGTTTCTGTCGTTGGAGCGCTACCGTATTCTTGAACTGGAAAGCGGCGCGGGCGACGTCATCCAGTTGATCCTCCAAGGAAGCAACCCAGCGATTAGCGCACTCAAGCACGGCGGTCTCCACCTCCTCCTCGGTATAGGGCAACACCCCCAGCTCGATGCCATACAAGCCGGTAGCCAGCGTTATAGCGAAGAAATCCAGGCCACGGCGAACCAGAGGTGAATCCATCGCGCCATTGACCATCTGCATCAGGCGCTCGGCACACTCATTGACACGGCTGCGAACTAACTCTTGCAAAGCCTCATAAGAAGTGGCCTCCGGCAAGTTCAATAGCCCTTGTGCCAAAGCCGGAAGGGCTGTGCCGTAGTATTGACCACAGGCCGCTTTGAGTTGGTCAATCCGGGCTTTGGCTTGGGCCAGGGTTTCGTCGGGCAATTTCGCATCATCGGGGTGAACCTCGATGTTGAGCATCCGCACATAGACACCGGAATTGGCACTGCCACCCGTTTTCCTCAGATAGTCATCTGTGCTGAGTTCACCAGTGGATATAATACAGAGGATGGCTGAGTCTTGATCCTCCTTCTCATCCCCACCCGTTTCACACCTTCCTTTGGTTTTCCCATTGGATAGGGCATAGATGGTTCCGTCGAAATTTTTGCTGTTGTGTGACCCAAGCTCATCCAGTACTAACCCCATACCGTGGTGACTTTTTGCCACAGCAAACAGCCAATTCGTCGTGCCATGCCACTTCCTGATAGCAGACCCACCATCTTTGCTTGGGTCAGTAGCTCGTCCTACGACACTCTGTGCCATCTGCGCCCGAGTCGTCTTGCCGCCTGAGCTGAGCCCATGCAAGTGAACAATAACCGTCCCCTCCTTCAGGAGGTTCAACAATACATTCCCAAGCATCGCCAAAATCGGAAAAATCATGTTAGGGAGCTGCCGGACAGGCCCAGCCACATGCTCTTGCCATTCCAGCAAGGTGCCTTGTGCTCTCAGTTGCGGCAATACTTTACGGATTTGATAGCTGAGCTTGGTTTCCGAGGTTCCAATGTTTCGCTGTAGCACTGTCTCATGCGTTACATAGATCAACTTTCCAGAGATAAATCCAGCCTGCTCAACGCGATAAATTGGCTCAATTGAGTTGCACCTTGAGCAGTGGTTCATAAACCGATAAAGCTGCCGATCGTCATGACCATAATACCCAACACGTAGCTCACCCAACTGGACCTTGACCCTTTTCAAGTCATGTAGGACATCATCAAGCAGGACTGTAAAGACGTGTGGCTTATCATCATAGCCAATGCAG
Source organism: Aeromonas sp. FL131 (assembly GCF_049860615.1). Lineage (NCBI taxonomy): Bacteria > Pseudomonadati > Pseudomonadota > Gammaproteobacteria > Aeromonadales > Aeromonadaceae > Aeromonas > Aeromonas sp. FL131. The sequence continues at coordinate 295,700 of NZ_CP187595.1, read as the reverse complement.
ACCAGCACCAACCCTTTGAACTGATTGTTATTATCAAGTACGCAATTGAGCGGAAGGACTAACGTATCGAACAGATCAATGGGCTTCATTCCTTCAAGGTACACCACTTTCAGGTCAGGGCTAACAACGTAGTGCTCGGGCAACAGACTGGATTTCATCCATGTTTGGAGTTCACCAATGGTATACGACAGATGAGTACCATCCGACCTGACGGGACGCTCCGAAGAGCCCTTCTCCTGATTAAGGGCTAGCCCCTCTTCGGATGCCAGATAGGTCGCTTCCTGAGACCACTGATGGATTCGCGCCAGTTCTTGCAGCGCTAAGTTTTGATGGCTGCAATAGGGTTCGCTGGATACTAATAAAGCTGGCTCTGATGGCTGAACTACCGGAGCGATAGCAGAGACAGGAACCGATTCTGGCGCGGGTGCCTCCTGATCCGAGTCAGGTACCGAGTCTGTCGGCGGCACAACCTGATTAGCAATATGGAGGGAACCTAGTGAGCCCCTTCTTTGATGCGTCCTATCAGTAATGAAACGATTCAGTTTACCGTTATTATCTTTTTTTTTGGAACGATGCATAATCATTAATGGGGGAGTCTCTCTCCCCCATCTCCTAAAGTTGGTTAGCAGGTGAGATTGGGGAGGTCCCATAAGGTGTGTAATTCGTTTACGGCCTTGACCAGCGTCTTATCATGATAACGTGCGTACCTTTCAGTCATCCGAGGAGAGCTGTGGCCTAGGACTTTCTGCAATACATCGAGCGAACAGCCCTTGTTCAGCAGTGAAGTAGCGACGGTATGACGGGCATCGTGGATGCGTACCTCTGATAGCCCACAATCATTGCAGACTCGGTACCAATACCGACGTGGTTCTGAAATGGGAGAGACACCGTCCTGGCCTCGAAACAGCAGACCTGTCGTGCCATGGCGCTGAAGTTGAAGTCGAATTAACTCCAGAGCGAATTGATTAAGCGGTATTAGCCTTTCCCGACCAGACTTACTGGTAGGTAGGTACGCTATTTGTCGATTGAGATCGCAATCTTGCAGCTTTAGAGCTCTGGCTTCTCCCATCCGGGAGCCCGTTGCGAACAGGAACAGCAACAGACGAGCCTTTTCCTCGTCAATGTCTTCCATCAAGCGAGCGACCAGCTTATTGACTGCCTCATCGGGTAAGCCTTTGGGAGGCAGGACAGGCTCGTATTTGGCGGGAATACCTGCTGCGGGAGACGATTTGAGTATGCCGCGCTCCACCGCGAAGGTCGCAATAGCCTTGATCTGTGCTAGGTAGCGATTCACCGTAGCAACAGATTTGGTTTTAGCTTGCTCCACTTGAAAGCGCTCGATGTCATCACGAATGACACGGTTCAATGGCTTGTGCCCTAAAGCTGCTACGATTGGCTTTATACGGGACTTTATAGTCCTGATAGAACGATGAGTTTCCTGCACTGCGGGTAGGTAATCATCATAAATGAAGCGCTCTACCGATAAACTAGCGCGATAGGCTTGCTTGAATCCATCAGGATCTGTGATGAGCTCCGCCATCAGTTTACGTGCTTTATCGCGTGTCACTTTGAGGCTAGCCTCACTGGTGCTCGCGATCTTAAACCGATAACGCTGATTGTTTCTGTGCACATTGAAGTAGCCGACCCTGGCACCAGATGTATATGTGACCCATGCGAGCCAAGGGACGTACTCGTCTTTCACCTCTTTTTGTTTGGAGACGTGTTCTCCACACGACCCCAGCCTGCTTTTAGCAGTTGGCGTTGACACTTCGCTGCTCACAACTACCTCTCTAACCATAACCGCCGGGATTGACGGTTATGGGCATTTTGCATTTTCATAGCCAAAGAACAACTGTACAAAAAGCAGTCACCGCATTGATATTTAATGCCTTTTTTATGTTTGAAGACTCTGGATGCCGCCTAGAGAGGACGATTCAGAGGCAAATATCAGATCCCGCTCTGGAGACCGACTTTCTGAATCTCGTGACAAACACCCCTGATTTGTTGGGGTGATCGTAATTTGCCAATCCGAAAAATCCATTCGATTGAGTCCCTTTTGGGGGTGTAACCAAGATCCATTTTTGTGATGCCCATCACAATAAATTTGAGTTCCCCCGCCGAAACACCATCATTTCTCTTCTTCACAGGGACGCTGAGGAGCTGACGACCGGAGGTACAGAGGCAGCGACACAGCAAACCCTGTCTGGTCAATTTCTGGTAACTTTTCAGCGCACAAAAAACATGCACATTAGTTCATCAGTTTTTTGCCAAAAAATGGGCTCATTTGTTGGGGGCTCGGGGTGGGTGAGAGAGCGAAAAGGTAATTCCATAAAGGGAAAAAACCTCGATAGAAGAACATACCGACAACCGGATCCCGGTGTGGACTCAGGGGTTCCTTGCTCACTATCTCGCCACTTGGTTCACCCTATGCAAAAACATGCCAGAAACTGGGGCAGCAAGGTTGACACCCCAGTCCAGAAAGGGTTTAATGCGCGCCGTTGCCCAGATAGCTCAGTCGGTAGAGCAGGGGATTGAAAATCCCCGTGTCGGCGGTTCGATTCCGTCTCTGGGCACCACAATTCCTCCTTAGTTCAGTCGGTAGAACGGCGGACTGTTAATCCGTATGTCACTGGTTCAAGTCCAGTAGGAGGAGCCAAATTTGAAAAGCCCGCTCATCGAGCGGGCTTTTTTCATTTCGGTCAGCTGCCGTTGCAGGTTGCCAGCAGCAGGGTCGCTCCGCAGGTGGCACTGAACAGCAGCAATCCTGTCTGCAGCACACCCTCCGGGTTTACCCGTTTCTCTTTTTTGCGAAATCGTATCCACTTAGGCTTCATCAAGCCCACCTCGTCCTGTTACGACCCCTGCCCCGTCGGCAGGCGAGCCATCTTTGTGCAGCCGCCCGGCGCCGTCAACTCCCTTGCCGACAATAAATTCATCACGCTGCCACCGCCCGTTTTCCCTTCGTGACAATGTTAACAATTTGGAAAACCGGCGTGACCCGTTCCCACGCCGGGGCTATGATGAGGCCGACGATTTTCCTACCCTCAGGGAGACCCCAGATGAGCAGCCCGTTGCGTTACGTGCTGGATGGCATCCATTGCGAGCCCCGCTTCTTCACCGTGCCCCTCGACCACCAGCGACCGGATGACGAGGAGACCCTCACCCTGTTCGGCCGCACCCTCTGTCGCCAGGACCGGCTGCACGACGATCTGCCCTGGCTGCTGTTCCTGCAGGGTGGGCCCGGCTTTGGTGCCCCGCGGCCGACCGCCGACAGCGGCTGGATCAAGCGGGCCCTGCAGGAGTTTCGGGTGCTGCTGCTCGATCAGCGCGGCACCGGCCACTCCAGCCCCATCAGCGCCGAGGCGCTGGCCCAGCTCACTGCCCCACAGCAGGCGAAGTACCTCAGCCAGTTTCGCGCCGACAGCATAGTGCGCGACGCCGAGTACATTCGCGAAGTGCTGAGCCCGGGGCGCCCCTGGAGCCTGCTCGGCCAGAGCTTCGGCGGCTTTTGCAGCCTCACCTACCTCTCCCTGTTCCCGGACAGTCTGCACGAGGTCTACCTCACCGGCGGGGTGGCCCCCATCGGCCGCCGTGCCGACGAGGTCTACCGCGCCACCTACCAGCGGGTGGCCGACAAGAACCGCGCCTTCTTCGCGCGCTTCCCCCACGCCCAGGCCATCGCCAACCGGCTGGCCAACCACCTGCACAGCCATGAGGTACGCCTGCCCAACGGCCAGCGCCTGACGGTGGAACAGTTGCAGCAGCAGGGGCTGGATCTGGGTGCCAGCGGCGCCTTCGAGGAGCTCTACTACCTGCTGGAAGACGCCTTCATCGGCGAGCGGCTCAACCCCGCCTTCCTCTACCAAGTGCAGGCCATGCAGCCGTTCAACACCAACCCGGTGTTCGCCATCCTGCACGAGTCCATCTATTGCGAGGGGAGCGCCAGCAACTGGGCGGCCGAGCGGGTGAGAAGCGAATACCCGGCCCTGGCCTGGGCACCGGGCAAGGACTTCGCCTTCACCGGCGAGATGATCTTCCCCTGGATGTTCGAGCAATTCCGCGAGCTCATCCCGCTGAAGGAGGCCGCTCACCTGCTGGCCCAGAAAGCGGACTGGGGCCCCCTCTACGACCCGGCGCAGCTGGCCCGCAACACCGTGCCGGTGGCCTGCGCCGTCTATGCCGAGGACATGTACGTGGAGTTCGACTACAGCCGCGACACCCTCAAGGGGCTTGGCAACAGCCGCGCCTGGATCACCAACGAATACGAACACAACGGCCTGCGGGTCGATGGTGAGCAGATCCTAGACCGGCTCATCCGCATGAATCGGGATCGCTGATCCCGCCGGGCTCGCGCCCGCAGCAAGACGACAATATCGAGGGCGACCCATGAGTCGCCCCGCCCCTCTGGAAGCAGCACAAAATAATAAGGACACCCATTGGATCATCCGGAAATCTCGGCCGGCTGGCTGAGCCGCCTCTTCTATCACTGGACCGGCCCGCTGCAGCGCAAGGGGCTAAGCGAGCCCCAGGTCAACCTCGACGATCTCTATCCCCTGCTGCCGGAAGACAGGCGCGATGGCCGCGCCGACGCCTTCCTCGCACTCACCGCCGCCCAGCCGGTGCGCCCCTGGCCCATCACCGCCTTCATCTGGCGCCATTATCGCGGGCGCATTGGCCTGCTCACCCTGCTGCAAATGCTCGGCATGCTGGCGACCCTGGCCAGCCCCTGGCTGCTCAACCACAGCATGACCCAGCTCGGTGCCGGCGCCCCCACCGAGCAGAAATTGCTGCTGGCGTTCGCCCTGTTTGCCTCGGTGCTCGCCTCCGGCATGCTGGCGGAGCACTCGCTGCAACTGGCGCTCAAGATGCACGTGCCCATCCGCCGCCTGCTGGCCGAGTCCCTGCTCGCCAAGGTGATGAAGCTGGGTGGCAAGAGCTTCGACGACCGGGCCGGTGGCCGGGTGCAGAACCTCATCAACCGGGATGTGTGGGACATCACTTGGATCCTGGCCGACCCCGCCATGCCGCTCACCATGCTGCTGCAGCTGCTCGGCACCATCGCCCTGCTGGTGTGGCAGGTGGGCAGCGCCGGGCTGGTCGGCTTCGCCGTGCTCACCCTGCTGCTGCTCATCTCCACCCGGGTGGTGCGACGCATGAACCAGCAGGAGCAACAGCTCAAGCGTCAGCAGGACGAGCGCAATGGCATCCTGGCGGAGTACATCAAGAAGCTGCGGCTGGTGCGCCAGAACGGGCTCGGCGCCTTCTTCACCCGGGCCGCCGGCCACAAGCGCCAGCAGGAGCTGGGGGTGCTGGGGCGGGTGCTCAGGCTCGATGCCATCAACGAAAGCCTGATGCTGAGCACCCCGCTGCTGGTGACCCTGGCCACCTTCACCACCTATCTGGTCTCGGGCAGAGAGCTCACCCTGCCCCAGGTGTTCACCACCATCGCCCTGTTTACCGTGCTGCGCATCCCCATGATGCGGCTGCCCTACCTCATCCGCACCCTGATCAACTTCAACACCGGCTTCAACCGGCTGTGCGAGTTCCTCAACAGCCCCGAGCAGCACCGGGATCTCACCGACCCCAGCTTGCCGGTGGGCGGCCTGCGGCTCGACAACGTCACCGCCCTGCACCAGCAAAAGCCGGTGCTGGAGGGGATCAGTCTGCACATCGAGCCGGGGGAACTGGTGGGGATCACCGGTGCCACCGGTGCGGGCAAGAGCTGCCTGCTGCACCTCATCGCCGGTTTCGACAACGGCTTCGAGGGCAGCATCCGTCGCCACGGCCGGGTCGCCCATCTGGGCCACAAGCCCTGGCTGATGAACGACACCATCCGCAACAACATCCTGTTCGGCCAGCCCTGGCATGGCGAACGCTATCGCTGGGTATTGGGAGCCTGTGCGCTGGGTGCCGACCTCACCCTGCTCAGCCACGGCGACCAGACCCTGGTAGGCGAGCTCGGCACCCGCCTCTCCGGCGGCCAGCAACAGCGGGTCGCGCTGGCCCGCGCCCTCTACGCCCAGGCCGACATCCTGCTGCTGGACAACCCGCTCTCGGCGCTCGACCCCATCGTCTCGGCCCAGGTGCTGGAGCAGGGGCTCGCCTTCAAGCCGGGGCCGACCCGGCTGCTGGTGAGCCACGACCCGGACGTGCTGGCCCACTGCGATCGGGTGATCCGCATCGAGCAGGGCCGACTGGTGGAGCTCGATGCCCACCAGCTGGCGGACCTCATCCAGCATCCCCGCCCCACCCCGCCGGTGCCGCCTCAGGAGGCGGAGCAGTTCAGCGAGGAGAAGGTGGTGGAGGGCAAGGTGGACTGGGGGCTGTTCGGCTTCATGTGGCAGCGCCTGGCCGCCCCCGGCGCCATCCTGCTCGCCCTGCTGCTCACTCTGGGCCAGGAGGGGCTGCGCATCGCCTCGGATCTCTGGCTCGGCGGCAAGGCCGGGGTGACCGGGGTGAGCGAGCTGCTCGGCATCTATGTGCTGCTGGGGGCGGGCTCTCTCACCTGCATCATGGTGGTGCGGGTCATCAACTACAAACTCGGCCTCAAGCTGGCCTGGACCCTGTTCGACGGCATGCTGGGGCGCATCAGCCGCGCCCCCATGGCCTTCTTCGACAAGGTGCCGCAGGGGCGCATCCTCAACCGCTTCGATCGGGATCTGGGGGAAGCCCAGGAGATCCTGCTGTCGATGCTGATGGGGCTGTTCGGCATGCTGGTGTCGGTGGCGCTGCAGGTGGTGGTGATCGGCGTCAACATGCCGCTGTTGCTGCTCATCGCCCCCCTGGTAGGCTGGGCCCTCTACGTGCTGCAGCGCCGCTACCGGGCGGTGCAGCTCAAGCTGCGGCGACAGGCGTCGGTGCTGCGCTCGCCGCTCTACATCAGCATCAGCGAGACCATCCGCGGCGCCCCCGCCCTGCGCCTGGCCGGGGCCGAGCGTTTCGCGCTGGATCAGGTGCTGCTGCACTATGACAACAACCTGCGCAGCTGGTACACCACCACCTCCATCAACCGCTGGCTCGGCATGCACCAGACCCTGCTCTCCGCCGCCCTGGTGGGCGCCGTGGCGCTGATGGTGGCCTTTGGCAACAGCTCGCTGCTGGGGGCCGTGGCCATCACCTATGCCTTTACCGCCTCCGCCATGCTCAACTCCCTCATCCGCACCTTCGCCGAGGTGGAGCAGGTGATGAACGCGGTGGAGCGGGTGCGCGAATACAGCGAAATAGAGAGCGAGCGTCAGGAGGGGGAGGCCCTCGCCACCCCTCACCCTGCGGTGCGTTTCGACAACCTGGGGCTGCGCTATCCGCAGGCCAGCCAGTGGGCGCTGCACAAGGTCAACTTCGAGCTGGCCCCCGGCGAGAAGGTCGGCGTGTGCGGCCGCACCGGCGCCGGCAAGAGCTCGCTGCTGGGGGTGCTGCAGGCCATGTACCCTGCCTCCCAGGGGGAGATCTACTACGGCGAGCAGCCGCTGTCCCGGCTGGCACCGGAGGCAGTGCGCGATCTCTACGACACCGTCTCCCAGATCCCCCTCACCTTCTTCGGTACCCTGCGTGCCAATCTGGCTCCCCTGACCGAGCACGACGATGCCGCACTGGAGCAGGCGCTGGCCCGGGTCGGGCTGGCCGAGCGCTGCGCCGGTCGGCTGGACGAGGAGCTCGACAAGCTGCAGCTCTCCGCCGGCGAGACCCAGCTGCTGGTGATCGCCCGCATCCTGCTGTCGCGCCGCCCGCTCATCGTGCTGGACGAGGCCACCTCGGATCTCGATCACATCGGCATGCGCAAGATGGCGGAGCTGCTCTATCGCTACCGGCCCGAGGCCAGCTATCTGGTGATCGCCCACCATCTGGAGCCGCTGCTGTCGGTGGACCGGGTGGTGGTGATGGAGGCCGGCACCGTGGTGGAACAGGGCTCGCCGGTGAGCCTACTGGCCAACTCCCACTCCCGCTTCCACCAGCTGTTCGTGGGTCAGGTAAACCGCCAGGTGCCCCAGACGGTGTGAGGGCCGAAAATGACAAGGGCTGCCCGCGGGCAGCCCTTGTTGCTTGAGGAGAGCCTCAACGCTCCATGATCTGGGCGACGTCATCCTTCTTGATCATCACCTCCCGCCCTTCGGTATCGTAATAGCGGTACATGCCGGTGCTCTCGTCCAGCTTGGGTTTGCTGTCGGTGGTGATCATCTTGCCATCCTTGGTGCTCATGATGTACTGGGAGCTGCACGCCACCAGTGCCAGGGCACACACCAGGATCATCATCAGTTGCTTCATCGCCTGTTTTGCCTCCCGCTTCACCCTCACCACGAGGGTGGTGTCTGAAGCCTAGTTCAACCAGATGAGCCCGTTTGCCGCCATTGCCACAACGGGATCAACGTCAACAATCAGCTACTTGCGCCCACCCGGCTTGCCACTGCCACCGGTTCCCGGCCCACAGCCGAGCGCCATTCGGTCTGCCGCCGCCTTCGCCTGCACCAGGCCGTAGCCATAGCTGTTGTCACGCCCCAGCGCCCCCAGATCCTGGGCACTGCTGCGCAGGGTCTGGCGCAGCTGATCGTTGCTGCACTCCAGCCGCTGTGACCAGACCAGCGCCGCCACCCCAACCACGTGCGGCGTCGCCATCGAGGTACCGCTGTAGTAGGCATAGCCGGTCGGCACGGTGGAGAGCACGGAGACACCGGGGGCCGCCAGCTCCACCTGATCGTTGCGCTGGGAGAAATAGGCCAGCTGCTTGTTGGCATCGATGGCGGCCACGCTCACCACACTGCTGTAGGAGGCGGGATAGGACTTGCTGGTGTTGCCTGCATTGCCCGCCGCCGCCACGCTCAGCACGTTCTGGCCATAGGCCTGGTTGAACGCCTGCTCCTCGGTCTTGCTGGGTACACTGCCCCCCAGACTCATGTTGATGACCATGCGGGTGAATCCCCGGTTGCTCATCCCCTGCTTGCAGGCATTGAGCGCCCCCACCAGGTTGGAGGAGTAGGCCCAGCCGTTGGCCCCGAACACCTTGACGATCTGCAACGGCACGCTCTGGTTCGGCAACACCCCGACGACCCCCAAATCGTTGCCGCCCACGGCGGCGATGGTGCCTGCCACGTGGGTGCCGTGGCCGTTCTCGTCGCTGCTCCAGCTGCCGGTGCCGGCATCGTTGCTGCCCTGCACCTGGGCCCCGTGGGGCAGGTCCGGGTGGCCACCGCTGTAGCCAGAGTCAATGATGCACACCAGTACCTCTCCGGCGGCCGCATCGCTCAGCTGCGGCGCCTGCACCATGGGAATGCCGTAGGGCAGGGTCTCGGCACTGGCATAGCGTTTGGCGTCCGGCTCCACCCAGAGCACGTTGGGATTGTGCGCCAGCGCCGTGGCTGCCGCCGCCGGCAACCAGAGCGCCAGCGCGTGCTGCTCGGGCAGCGCCAGGGCAAGCTCGCCCCCCATTCCCTTGCTCTGGGCCAACACTGCCGCCTCAACCCCCGGTTTCAGCTGCACCAGATAGCGATCCCGCTCGGCGGCCATCGCCCCCTGTCCCAGCACGCCTGCCACCAGCAGGCCTAGCCATATCCGTCTCATCAGTCACTCCTTGCATCGACCTGATTGTCACTCGCAAAGTGTAGTGTCCGGCTGGCGCAGGCCCGAGCGGGTACAAAAAGGCCGGACATGGGTCCGGCCTGTTCTGTCATCGTCGTTGATTACTTGGCGGGCTTGCGCTCGCCAGTCACGATGGGGTTCTTGGGATCGGAACTCCACTCGTACCAGCCGCCGTCGTAGACGCTGATCCGCTTCCAGTCCATCAGCCAGGCGTAGAAGAACGCCTCGGAGGCGCGCCAGCCGGTACCGCAGTAGAAGGCAGCCTGCTGGGTCGGCTCTATGTTCCACTCGTCCCACATGGCGAGGATCTCACGGGCCGGCTTCATGGTGCCGTCCGGGTTGTGGAAGTCGCTCATGCTGTTGGCATCGACACCACCACGACCCCACTTGGCGCCGGGAATGTCGCCCTTCGGCTTGATGTAGCTGTAGCCGGAGGTGTTGCCGACGAACTCGTCCCAGGTGCGCACGCTGACCAGAGCGCCGTCGGGCTGCTTGAGCAGCTCCTTGGCCTGGCTCAGGGTGGTGTAGTACTCGGGATGGGCCGGGATGGCGACGCCGAACTCCTTGGCCGGGGTGAACTTGTTGGCCAGCCCGGTCTCGGTGCGCAGATGCTGCACGAACCAGGCATCCAGGCCGCCGTCCAGCAGCCGCACGTCCTGCACGCCGGCATACATCATCAGGTGGGCCGCACGGGCCGCCGCCATGGTGTTGCGGCCGTAGAGGATGACGGTGGTGTCGTGGCGGATGCCGTTTTCCAGCAGCAGCGCCTTGAGCGCCTCGTCAGAGACCTTGTTCCACAGCGGCTCCTCTTCCAGCCGGTTGGTGTCGATGTAGCCGGCCCCCGGGATGTGGCTCAGCAGATAAGCCTTGGGTGAACCCCACGCCACCTCGAACAGCTTCCAGTCGCCCTTGGGCGCAGCCACCACCGGCTTGCCCTCCTGCAGGTCGGCCAGCCAGCGCGGGTAGACCAGCTGCTGCCAGCGGGCCAGATGCTCGCGCGGCGCGGTTTTCCAGCCCTGCAATTCGAACAGCTGCTTGATGCCCTGCTGGCGCAGCAGGCGAGCCACTTCGGCCACCTCGCGCGGGGCACCGTAGAGCGCCACCGGCCGATCGACCTTCAGCCCCTTGGTCGCCAGCGCCGCCGGCCACTCTTCATCGCTGTACTTCCACTCGGCGGAGAGGTTCTCGGCGCCGACCACGTGGCCGCCCTGCTGCTCGCCCTCCATCGGCCAGCCTTGGTAGAAGTAGCTGGCGCGGGTATCCAGAATGACCGCCTGCTTGGCGTTGGCATCCGCCAGCGAAAGCGGTGGCAGTTCGGCAGCCAGGGTCGGCAGGGCATGCCAGAGCAGCAAGGTTGCCAGGGTGGCCCGTAACAAGCTCATTATTCGTTTCATGGTGATCTCTCGATTCAGAGTGACAAGGTTAAAAAATGGAGCGGCCCAGACGCTCGGCCAGCAGTTCCAGCGCCGCCGTGCCCGCCAGCGAGTTGCCCGCCTTGTTGAGCTCGGGCGACCAGACACAGACGCACAATTCCCCCGGGATCAGGGCGATGATGCCGCCACCGACCCCGGATTTGCCCGGCATGCCGACCCGATAGGCAAAATCCCCCGCCTCGTCATAGAGGCCGCAGGTGGCGAGCAGGGCGTTGACCTGTTTGGTGGTGCGGGCCGGCAGCAAGGGGGTCGTCGCGCCCAGCGGCACCCCGCGATTGGCCAGATAGATGAATGCCCGCGCCAGATCGACGCAACTCATGCGGATCGCACAGGCATTGAAGTAGCTCTGCAGCACCTTGTCCACTTCGTTCTCGAAATTGCCATACGCCTTCATCAGATAGGCGATGGCCGCGTTGCGGGCAGAGTGCTGATATTCGGAGCGGGCCACCACTTGATCCGCCATGATGGCCGGGTTGCCAGAGAGGCGGCGCACCAGCTCCAGGGTACGCTGACGCGGCGCGGTGAGCCGGGTCTCCAGCAGATCGCTCACCACCAGGGCGCCGGCATTGATGAAGGGGTTGCGGGGAATGCCCTGCTCGAATTCCAGCTGCACCAGGGAGTTGAAGGGCTGGCCGGAGGGCTCCTTGCCGACCCGGGCCCAGATCTCCTCCTCCTGATAGAGGGTGAGCGCCAGCGTCAGGCTGAGGGCCTTGGAGATACTCTGGATGGAGAAGGGCTCACTGGCATCACCGGCGGTGAACAGCTCCCCTTCCACGGTACAGACGGCGATCCCGAGCCGATCGGCCGGCACCTGGGCCAGCGCCGGAATGTAGTCGGCCACCTTGCCCTGTCCGAGCAGCGGGCGCACCTCATCCAGGATGCTGGCCAGTAATTCGGATGACAACACCATAAGCGATTCCATAACTAACGTGGCGATCCCATAACCACCGACAAAAATCCCGCCAGCGGCGGGACTTGTCTATCTGCTGTAGCAGGCTGTCGACACCGGGGCGCCTGCCACAGCCAGCCTGTCATCAGGCCGGTTCACCGTACCAGAGGTCGAACAGCTCGGTGACCACCACGGCTTCCATCCCCTTGCCTTCCAGCCAGGCTTTGACGGCGGCGCGGTCTTCTTCGCTGCATTTGCCCAGCTGCTGGGTGCAGATCATCCCTTCCCAGGCCAGGTGGCCGGAGCCGGCGAAAGCCAGCTTGCGGGGTTCGATCACTTCATCGATCATCGCGTCGACTACCGCATCGATGGTCTCTTCGGCGGTACCGACCGGGAAGTTGAAACTGATGTCGAAGCCCATTTCCTGGAATTCATCGACGCGCAGTTTCTTGCGCAGGCGGCGGCTACGATTGGCCATGATAGCTCCTTCAGTTAGTTGACACGTTTGAAAATCAGATCCCACACCCCGTGGCCGAGACGGTGGCCACGTTGTTCGAATTTGGTCAGCGGGCGCCAGTCGGGACGCGGCACCCAGTTGCCGGTGGCAGAGGTGTTCTCATACCCCTCGGCGGCACTCATCACTTCCAGCATGTGCTCGGCGTAGTTCTCCCAGTCGGTGGCCATGTGGAACACGCCACCGATGGCCAGCTTCTGGCGAATGTCCTGGGCAAAGGCCGGCTGCACGATGCGGCGCTTGTGGTGACGGCTCTTGTGCCAGGGATCCGGGAAGAACAGCTGCAGGCAGGCGAGCGAGCCGTTCGGGATCATGTGCTCCAGCACCTCGACCGCGTCGTGGCAGATGACACGCAGGTTGGTGACTCCCGCCTCCTGGGCGGTACCGAGGCAGGCACCGACACCCGGCGAGTGCACTTCGATGCCGATGAAGTTCTTCTCGGGGGCATTCTTGGCCATCTCCACCAGGGAGGCGCCCATGCCGAAGCCGATTTCCAGCACCACCGGGGCCTCGCGGCCAAACAGGGCAACCAGATCGAGCGGCTCCGGTGCGAAATCGATACCCATGACCGGCCAGAGCTCTTCCAGGGCCTTCTCCTGCCCTTTGGTCAGGCGGCCTTCGCGACGGACAAAGCTGCGGATCTTGCGCATGAACTTGCCGTCTTCGTTAAACACATCTTGGGTCACTGGCATAATCAAATTGCTCGTTATTGCATCGGTCTGGGTCACAGACCACATAAATGGATTGCTCGTTATCTCGTCGTGCTGGTCACAGACGACCGAGATGAATTGCTCGTTGTTTCATCGTTCCACCTCGCCGACGAGACGCGAAATTGTTCGTCATTTCATCGCTCGGCGAAACAGGGTAGCGAATTATCCCAAGATAGGCTCAGGGCGCAAGTGTTTCGCGCAACAAATCCCCCGCCACAGACCAATTCCGCCACCGCGATTGACAAATGCCACCCCCTTCACAGAATCTGCCAGGCGCCGGGTGCATGCTGACCTGCGCAAATAAAACCATACACAACAAAGGATTGCAGTATGAAACACACAGCATTGGCGTTTGCCATCACAGCCCTGCTGGCCGGGTGCAACACCTCCAGCAACGATTCACAGGCCCCCTCCGCCGCCGAGCAGGCCTATGAATACCTGGTGCAGCTGAGTTCGACCGCCGAGGGGATCGGCGCCAGACCCACCGGCAGCGAGGCCGAGACCCGCGCCGCCGCCTGGATCCAGGACCACCTGGCCGGCTGGGGCTACGAGGTGCAGAACCAGCCCTTCACCTACACCAAGAGCGGGGCCAGCAAGACCTCCCAGAACCTGGTCGCCGAGCTCAAGGGCAGCAGCGACAAGGTGATCCTGATCGGTGCCCACTATGACAGCACCGGCGACAAGAAGGGCTCCGAGGGGGCCACCGACAACGGTGCCGGCGTCGCCGCCCTGCTGGCGGTGGCCGAAGCGCTCAAGGGGCAGACCCTGCCCTACACGGTGCGCTTCGCCTTCTTCGGCGCCGAGGAGAACGGCCTCAACGGCTCCAAGGCCTACGCCGCCAGCCTCGACAGCGCCGCCGTCGCCAGGCTGCTGGCGATGGTGAACTACGACACCATCGCCGGGGGCGACATCGTCTACGTCCACTCGGCCCACTCCGATGTGGCCGAGTACAACTGCGCCGATCCGAGCCGCTACAGCTTCGATCCCAAGGTGCGGGATCGCCTGCTGGCCATCTCCAAGCAGACCGCCACCCCGTTTGCCATCCACCCCAGCTACAGCGGCTACCCGGAAGGGGAGACCGGCAGCTGGTCCGATCATGCGCCGTTCGCCTGCCTCGGAGTGCCCATCGCCTACGTGGAGGCCACCAACTTCACCATCAACGGGGCGGATGGCTACGACGGCTACTCCCAGACCACCAATCCGGCGCTGTGGGACTGCTACGACGATGCCACCAAAAGTGCCTGCGATCGGGACAGCGAAACCCAGTGGGGCAAGATCTGGCATACCCAGTATGACCGCCTCGACAAGATGGCCGAACTGTTCCCGGGCCGGGTACAGCAGCAGCTCGGTGCCAACACCGAGCTGATGATCCGCTTCCTCAAGGAGCCGGGACTGTAACGGGTCACGCCGGGGCTTTTGCGCCCCATGGCCGTCCCCGACCGATAAAATTCGGGCAGGTGCCAAACCTGCCCTTTTTTATCGATTTTTGTTACAGCCATTGCCTCATTTTTTAAATCTGATACAAACGGATAACTTGGCGGTCGAATGGAGCGACCGCTCACCATGCCAGAGAGAATCCTATGCAGCCGTTTTTTGCCCAGCGCTTCGAGAAGGTAGAGCCTTCCTTCATCCGCGAGATCCTCAAGGTCGCCGCCAATCCGGAGATCATCTCCTTCGCCGGCGGTCTGCCCAATCCGCACCTGTTCCCGGTCAAGGCCATCGACCAGGCCTGCCAGGACGTGCTGCGCGAACAGGGCGCCGCAGCCCTGCAGTATGCCGCCACCGAGGGCTTCGCCCCGCTGCGCCAGTACATCGCCGACCGCTATCTGGCCCGCCACGGCATGCAGGTCAATCCGGACAACATCCTCATCACCAGCGGCTCCCAGCAGGCGCTGGATCTGCTGGGCAAGGTGCTGATCGACGAGGGGCAGGATCTCATCATCGAGGAGCCGGGCTATCTTGGCGCCATCCAGGCCTTCTCCGTCTATCAACCGGCCTTCAAGCCCATCACCCTGGGTGAAGAGGGGCTGGATCTGGCGGCGCTGGATGCGCTGCTGGCCGGCGGCTCCAACGCCAAGCTGCTGTACGGCGTGCCCAACTTCCAGAACCCGAGCGGCGTCTCCTACAACCGTGCCAACCGCGAGGCGCTTGCCGAGCGACTGGTCAGCCACGAGCTGTTGATGGTGGAAGACGACCCCTATGGCGAACTGCGCTTCGAGGGCGAACACCTGCCCCCCATCGCCAAGCTGGCGCCGAACAATACCGTGCTGCTCGGCTCCTTCTCCAAGACCGTCGTCCCGGCCTTCCGTCTCGGCTGGATGCTGGTGCCGGACTGGCTGCGCAAGAAGGTGACCATCGCCAAGCAGGCCACCGACCTGCACAGCAACGCCTTCAGCCAGCAGGTGCTGCACCGCTTCCTGATCGACAACTCGCTGGATGCCCATCTGGAGAAGATCAAGGAGGTCTATGGCCGCCAGCGTGCCGCCATGGAGGCCGCCCTGGCCCGTCACTGCCCGCCCGGCGTCAGCTATACCCGACCGGAAGGAGGCATGTTCCTCTGGCTGACCCTGCCTTCGAGCGTCAGCGCCATGGCGCTGTTTGACGAGGCGATCAAGGAGAAGGTGGCCTTCGTACCGGGCGCCCCCTTCTACGTGCGCCCCGAGATCCAGAACACCCTGCGCCTGAGCTTCTCCTGCGTGGATGAAGCCACCATCGAAGAGGGGGTCAAGCGTCTGTGTCGCGCCCTCGCCCGCATGCTCTGACCTGCCTCGGGGTGAAAAAAAACCAGCGACCTCGGTCGCTGGTTTTTTATGCGCGAAATTTGGCTCAGCCCTGCGCCAGCAGGCCGGCAAACTCCTTCATCGGCATCGGCCTGCCATACAGATAGCCCTGCAGGAAGTTCACCTGACGCGCCCGCAGATAGGCGGCCTGCACCTCGTTCTCCACCCCTTCGGCAACCAGCAGCAGACCGAGCCGGGTCGCCAGATCGATGACGTTCTCGACGATGTGGCTGGAGAGGGCATCGGAGCCGATCATGCCGACAAAGCTCTGATCGATCTTGAGAAAGTCCACCTGGAACTGCTGCAGATAGGTGAGGCTGGAGTGGCCGGTACCGAAGTCGTCGATGGCGATGAAGACCCCCAGCTGATGCAGCTCGGCAAACAAGCGGTCGGTCGTCTCGTCCGCCACGATCAGCTCCCGCTCGGTCAGCTCCAGCACCAGCTTGATGGGGTTCTCCCGAAACGCGTTGATGAAGTCGCGGCAATCCTCCAGCAGGCTCATGTCCTTGCAGTGGCTGGCGCTGATGTTGAAGCCGAAGTGGAACCCTCTGGGCAGGCTGTGCACTCGGCCTGCGAACTGCTCGCGCACCTGCTCCATCAGCAGCCGGGTCATGGGCACGATGAGGCCGCTGTCTTCGGCCAGCGGAATGAAGCGGTCCGGCGAGATGAGACCCTGACGCGGATGCTGCCAGCGCATCAGCACCTCGCAGCCGCTCCAGTGGGCGTCATCACCGGTCACCACGGGTTGCAGGTAGGGGATGAACTCCCGTTGATCCAGCGCCCGTCGCAGCTCCTGGGAGGGCGAAGTCGAACGGCCGGCCAGCCAGTAAACCAGACAGCCCGCCAGCAGACCCAGCAATGGGTAGATGATGAGACTGGCCCGAGAGTAGTTCCAGATATGGCTGCCGTACTCGTCGTGGGAGAGATCGGTGACCACCCGAAACGGATACTTGCCGGAGGTCTGCTCCAGCGACCCCAGCGCCACGGGCGGCACCTCGTCATGGATCTGGCCGTCGGCCAGCATGCTCTGCGCCCCGATCACCAGGGTCAGCGGCGAGTTGCGGCTGAGCATGTCGAGGATGTTGTGCAGGTAGTAGCCATCGATGCCGACCAGCACGCTGTACTCCCCCACCGGTTGGCGATAAACCACCAGAGGCCGCCCCGGCGTCACCGGATTGCCCCGCATCAGATCCAGCTGGCCATTGGCATAATCGGCCAGCTTGAAGGGGCCCTGATAGGGGCCGTAGAGCGAGGAACAGTAGACCACTTCCCCTTTGGCCAGGTTGACGGTGCGCACGTCCGGCACGGTCGCCACCTGATCCCGCAGCCCCTGCACCACCTCCTCGCAGGGACGCCCCACGCTGCCCTGCACCATGGCCGCTGCCTGATGGGCGTGATCCAGGGTACGCTCCAGCATCTCCCTGGCATGGAGCAGACGCTCTTCGGCATCCTGCTTCATGCCGGCAAAGGTCTGCCAGGAGACGATCAATACCCCGAGCAGCAGGGGGAGCAGGCCGGCCAGCAACGCCGCCCCCAGCCTGGTATAAAACTGGCGCAACCTCAAACGACGAAACGGCATACCCACCCTCGCGGCAACGGTGAAAAAGCGGACGAGTCTACTCCTATCCCCTTCTCTGACAAGCCTTTCTGACAACCCTGACGGCAGAGCGGGGCGCTCTGACCAACACTATATCGCGTCTGCAGCGGGGCGACAGCGGCAGTCGCCGCCATCCCTTCGCATGTGCGCAGTGCTCGCTGCACGCCCCCTGGCGCGATGCGCCAGATGCCTGCTGTGACGATTATAATCTTTGCAAAAACAGCTGCTTGTTCATCTGGTGCCGGCCCACTAGAGTAGAGCCAACAGCGTCAGGGAGTCTGCATATGAAAATATTGATCACGGGAGGGACAGGCTTCATCGGTCGCCGTCTGGTGGCCCATCTCAAGGTGGCTCACGAGGTGCTGGTGCTGACCCGTCAGGGCAGCCGCGCCTATGATCTGCTCGGCCACGACGTCAAGCTGCTCGACAGCCTGGATCGGCTCGACAACCTCAACGACGTGGACGCGGTCATCAACCTGGCAGGGGAACCCATCGCCAACGGCCGCTGGAGCGAGCGGCGCAAGCAGCTGCTGTGTGACAGTCGCTGGCTGCTGACCGAACAGCTGGTCGACCTGGTCAAGCTCTCCGATACGCCGCCCAGGGTGCTGATCAACGCCTCCGCCATCGGCTGGTATGGCCGTCAGGGCGATGAACCGCTGGACGAGCAGTGCCAGACCCCTCACGACGAATTCACCCATCAGCTCTGTCAGCAGTGGGAAACCCTGGCCCGCGAAGCCCGCAGCAAGCATACCCGGGTCTGCATCGTACGCATCGGGCTGGTGCTCGGCACCGACGGCGGCGCCCTGCCCAAAATGCTGCCGCCCTATCGCGTCGGCCTCGGTGGCCCCATGGGCACGGGGCACCAGATCATGAGCTGGATCCACGTCCAGGATCTGGTGCGCGCCATCCTATTCCTGCTGGAGCACGACGAGTGCGACGGCCTGTTCAACGGCACGGCGCCGCAGCCGGTCAGCAACCGCGAGTTCAGCCAGACCCTGGCAGGCACCCTGCACCGGCCACACCTCTTCTTCGTGCCGGCCCCCCTGCTGCAGTTGCTGATGGGCGAGGCGGCCGACCTGCTGCTTACCGGCCAGAGGGTGCTGCCGACCCATCTGCAGCAGGCCGGCTTCCACTTCACCTACCCGGCGCTGCCCCAGGCCCTTGCCAATCTGCTGAGCACTGCCCGCTGACCGGGCTTTCAGCCAACCGGATAACAATCAGCCCGGCCATTGGCCGGGCTGATTGTTATTGCGCCTTGCGGCATCCGCACAAGATGCGGTGATCAGAGCAGGCCCTGCCCCAATCCACGCAGCCGATCGCTCAGGGTGCCCGCCAGCAGCTGGCGCTGCATGCCCTGCCCCGCCAGCGTCACCAGCACGGCCCCCAGCAGCGGCAGACCGGCCCAGATGGCCCAGTGGAACTGCCACTGCCCCTCGAACCACCACCACTGCAGGCCGAGGGAGCAGAGCTCGACCACCATGGCGGCACACAGACCCGCCAGCAGGCCGCTGGCAACCAGCTCCCAGCGCAGCATCTTCCGGAGCAGCTCGCTGCCGGCCCCCAGGGTGCGCATCAACAGCAGCTCCCGGCGCCGATGGGCCATGCTGGCCTGGGTTTGGGTCAGCAGCACCAGCAGCGCCGCCACCGTCACCAGTCCCAGCATCAGCCCCAGCGCCCGGCTCACCTGATCCGACACCGCCGTCAGCCGCACGATCAAATCGTCCACATCGATCAGGCTCACCGTGGGGTGCCGGCGGATCAGCTCCACTTCGGCCACCCGCCCCTGCTCCGGCAGACGATAGCTGCCGAGCCAGGTCTGGGAGAAGGGCGCCAGCACGTCCGGCGAGAAGATCATGTAGAAGTTGGGCCGCATGTTGTCCCACTTGATGGCCCGCAGGCTGGTCACCTGCGCCTTGAAGCTGCGCCCCTCGATGGTGAAGCCCAGGGTGTCGCCGAGGGCGATGTCGAGCCGTTTGGCCAGATCCTTGTCTACCGATACCTGGCCGGGGCCATCCAGCCAGCGTCCTGCGGTCAGGGTGTTATCCGGCGGCAGGGTGGCGGTGGTGGTGAAGTTGAGCTCGCGATTGACCCCTTCGCGGCCATCTTCATCCGTGTCGCGCACCGCCTCGCTGGCGATGCTGACCAGCCGGCCGCGCACCATGGGGTAGAAGTCCGAGGTCACGGCCCCCGCCTGGCGCAGATCGGCCAGGATCCCCTCCCGCTCCCCGTCTGCCACATTGACCAGGAAGCGGTTGGGGGCATCCGCCGGCAGCCTAGCCGAGAACTCGCCGAGCAGGTCGACTCGCGCCGCCCACAGCAAACCGAACAGCATGAGTGCCAGCGCAAAGCCCGCCAGCTGGAACAGGCCGCTGCCCCGCTCGCGGGAGAGATGGCTGATGGCCAGCCGCAGCGCGTGGGGCCCCTGCACCCGGCGTCCCAGCCGCAGCAGCAAGGAGGCGATCAGCGCCAGCAGCCCCATCAGCAGCCCCATGCCGCCGATCAGCCCCAGCGCCAGAGTCGCATCGGCGGTGAAGCCCCACACCAGCCCAAACAAGCCGAGCAACGCCACCGGCAACGCCAGCCAGGGCGGGATCCCCGCCTCCAGCTCGCGTCTCAGCACCCGCAGCGGCGGCACCTTGAGCAGGCGCAGGAAGGGCACGAAGGCCAGCAGCAGGGTGATGAAGAAGGCCACCGCCAACCCCAGCGCAAAGGGTCGCCACGACGGCGGCGGTAGGTCAGCGGGCAGCAGGTTGCCCAGCAGATGCAGGGTCAGCCACTGCATGGCGCTGCCCGCCACCAGACCGAGCAGGGCGCCGACCAGCGTCAGCGACAGCAACAGGGTGCCCATCAACTGCCAGAGCGAGCGGCGGGAGGCCCCCAGGGTCTTGAGCAGCGCCACCATGTTGGTCTGGCGCTCGGCAAAGTGACGCACCGCGATGCCCATGGCCAGCGCCCCCAGCAGCACTCCCGCCAGGGAGGCGAGCCGGAAGAAGCGCTCGGCATTGGCCAGCGAGCGACCCACCTGGGAGCCCTGGTCGTCCGGCTTGATCAGCTTCTGCCCCGCCTTGAGTTTGGGTTTGAGCCAGCGTTCATAGTCGGCCACCTGCTCGCGAGTGCCCTTGAACAGGTAGCGCCACTGTTGACGACTACCCGGCAGCAGGGCACCGGTCGCCTCCACATCGGCGCTGTGGATCAGCGCCCGCGGCGCCAGCAGGAAGGGACTGAAGCCCTGATCCGGCTCCTGACCCAGTACCCCCGCCACCTTGAGCACCGTATTGCCCACTTCCAGCGCATCCCCCGGCTTGGCCGCCAGCAGTTGCATCACCCGGGCGGAGAGCCAGATTTCGCCGGGTGCCGGCGCCCGCTGGGGGCTCAGCTCCAGCTTGCCGTAGAAGGGGAAATCCTCAGGCACGGCGCGGATGGAGGCCAGTTGCAAGGCATCGCCATGAAACAGCATGCTGTTGAAGCTGACCGTGGTCTGCACCGCCAGGCCCGTTTTTGCCGCCTGCTCGAGCCAGGCGGCCGGCGCCGGCGTGGCCGAGCGCAGCACCCGGTCGGCACCGATAAAGTCGCGGCCCGAGGCTTTGAGCCCGGCATCCAGTCGATCCGCCACCAGGGCCACGCTCAGCACGCAGGCCACGCTCAGCGCCAGCGCCAGCACGAACCAGCGCAGCTCGCCGTTGAATCCCTCCCGGCGCAATAACTTGAATCCCAGTCGCCACTGACTCATGACAGCTCCCTGACTCTTGCTGCAGAGGCGGCTTCGGATGCTGACGCATCCGAAGCCAATCGTCCCGCCGCCATCACCAGCTGCCGCTGGCAACGCTGAGCCAGCTCATGATCATGGGTCACCACCACGAGCGTGGTGCCATGCTCGCGGTTGAGCTCGAACAGCAGCTCGATCACCCGCTCCCCGGTCTTGCTGTCGAGGTTGCCGGTGGGCTCATCGGCCAGCAGCAGGCTGGGCCGGGTCATGAAGGCCCGGGCGATGGCGACCCGCTGCTGTTCACCGCCGGAGAGGCGCGGCGGCAGATGGTGCAGCCGTTCGCCGAGGCCGACCGCCGCCAGCAGCTCGCGAGCCCGCGGCTCGCAGCGGGTCTCGCCACGCAGCTCGGCAGGCAGCATGACGTTCTCCAGCGCGCTCAGGGTGGGCAGCAACAGGAAGGACTGGAACACAAAGCCGACCTGCTCGGCCCGCAGCCGGGCACGCCCCTCTTCGTCCAGCTGCAGCAGCGACTGGCCGAGGATCTCGATATCCCCTTGGCTCGGCAGATCCAGCCCGGCCAGCAGCCCCAGCAGGGTGGACTTGCCGGAGCCGGAAGCACCGACCAGCGCCACCGTTTCGCCGCTATTGACTTGCAGGTCGATCCCTTCAAGGATGGTGAGGCTTTCCTGGCCCAGGCGCACTGTCTTGCCCAGGCCCTTGACGTTGATAATGGGAGTTGAATTCATGACGCGTTTCCTGTTTGCCTTGTGCTGCCTGGTGTCATCGGTGCAGGCCCAGACCCTGCTGGTACTGGGCGACAGCCTGAGTGCGGGTTATCAGATGCCGGCGGAGCAGAGCTGGCCTGCGCTGCTCAATCAGAAATGGCAGCAGCAGGGGGGTAAACATCAGCTTATCAATGCCAGCATCAGTGGTGAAACTACGCAAGGGGCGCTGGCCAGATTGCCGGCCCTGCTCAAGGAACATCAACCGGACTGGGTGCTGATCGAGCTGGGTGGCAACGACGGGCTGCGTGGGTTCGCGCCGGCCATCACCCGGGACAATCTCACCAGGATGGTGGCGCTGACCAAGGCACAACAGGTAAAAACCGTGTTGACCCAGATCCAGCTGCCGCGCAACTACGGCGCGCGCTACCTGCGCCAGTTCGAGCAGATCTTCCCGGAACTGGCCAGCGCCAATCAGCTGCCGCTGATGCCCTTCTTCATGGATGATATTGCGCTGCGCCCTGAACTCATGATGAACGATGGCATCCACCCCACCGCCGCCGCCCAGCCGCAGATCCGCGACCGGGTGGCCAGCTTTATCGAGCCGCTGCTGACCCAGTGATCCCGGTGTCATGGCCCTGCCTATCTTCCGGGCTCCAACTCCAATAAAAATCCCGCCAAGGCGGGATTTTTATTGATCTTGTCTCAGCGTTCCAGGATCTGGCGCAACCGCTCCTGGGCCACCCCGACCAGCAGGTCTGGCTGGAACTTGGAGATGAAGCGATCACAGCCCACCTTCTTGACCATGGCCTCGTTGAAGTTGCCGCTCAGCGAGGTGTTGAGGGTGATGAAGAGATCGGACATGCGGGCATCGCTGCGAATTTCATGGGTCAACCGATAGCCATCCATCTCCGGCATCTCGGCATCGGTGATCATCAGCAGGATCTCGTCGGTCACCTTCTTGCCCGCATCGCACCACCCCTTGAGCAGATTGAGCGCCTGCAGGCCATCCTGGCATTCGATCACCTCCAGCCCCAGCTGGCCCAGGGTCTCGCGCACCAGATTGCGGGCCGTGCTGGAGTCGTCGACGATGAGCACCTTGCGGCCGTGCATTTCCGGCAGGATCTCCCGATCCAGCACCTCTTCCGAGATGCGGATGTCATAGGTGATGATCTCGGCCAGCACCTTCTCCACGTCGATGATCTCGACGATCTGATCGACACCGTCTTCGGGAATGCGGGTGATGGCGGTCAGGTAGTTCGCCCGCCCGGCGGAACGCGGCGGCGGCAGTATGTCCTTCCAGGTCATGTTGACGATGTTGGCCACCTGCCCCACCAGAAAGCCCTGAATGGTGCGGTTGTATTCGGTAATGATCAGGTTGGACTCGGCATCGATGGGCATGGGGCGCATGCCGATGGCGCTGCGCAGGTTGATCACCGGGATCGAGGTGCCACGGATGTTGGCCACCCCGCTGATGTTGTGGTGCGCTCCCGGCATCTTGTTGAGATGGGGCAGCTTGACCACTTCCCGCACCTTGAACACGTTGATAGCAAACAACTGTTGGGATCCCAAACGGAACATCAACAGCTCCAGGCGGTTCTCCCCTACCAGCTGGGTACGTTGGTCCACTGAATCCAATATGCTCGCCATATAAAGCCCTTACGTCCGTTGCCCGAGTCTCGCCATAGTATAGAAGGGTCAGAATCCCAACACGACCCGTATTCTTATCCTATGTCGGCCAGATGATGCAGGAACTTGATAAAAAAAAGCGAGACCCGGCTCGCGGCGGAGCTCTCTTCAAGCTTGTCAGTAACCATTCGCTCACAATCCTCTGTCGACGGTGATACGGCCCTGATTATCCGATGAAAATCAGCGCCCCCTTCAATCCCATGACATAAAAAAGCGGCAGATGAATCTGCCGCTTTTTGCCTGGGGTCGACCGGATTACTTGTCGATATCCAGCATGTTGTTGTTCAGCATGTAGTCGATCACCTGGGACGAGGTGGCCGACGCGCTACCGGTGAGGCTGTCGAACGTGTGGTTCATCAGCACTATCTCCTGGGTCACGGGGGCGGCGCTGCTCTCCTTGACCTGCAGGTGAACCCCTTCGCTGTCCTGGAAGACAGAGAGCAGGCTCTTCAGATCGTTCTGGTTGCGAGAACCATCGTGATCCAGCAGGTCGCTCAGATCCAGCTTGTCACCTTCCGCCTTGGAGAAGTCGACCACGTAATCCTTGGCCACGCTGCCCGCAGCGGTGTCGCCCTGCAGCCAGGTGAAGGTATCGGCGCCGCCATCCCCCTTGAGGATGTCATTGCCAAGCCCGCCGACCAGGATGTCATTGCCCAGACCACCGCTCAGGGTATCGTCACCGCTACCGCCGTACAGGGTATCGTTGCCGCTCTCGCCGTACAGGGTGTCGTTGCCGGCACCACCGAACAGGATGTCGTTGCCGGCCCCGCCGAACAGGAAGTCATCGCCACCCTGACCGAACAGGATGTCGTTGCCATCGCCGCCGATCAGCACGTCCGCCTTGTCGTTGTTGGAGGACTGATCGAACTCGCTGGCATGATCCGTGATGTAGTCATGGACCTGGGCATCGGTCACCGAGCCTGCGCTCAGCTTGCCGGCCACATACTGCTTGATGGCCGCGTAGCCTTCACCGTTGATGCCGGCGAAGTGGATGGCATCACCGAACAGGATGTCGTCACCGGCACCGCCGTCGATCCGGTCGCTGCCCGGCAGGTTGTTCACCGAGGTACCCAGGATGGCGTTGGCCAGGTCGCTGGCGTTGACACCGGTCATGATGACGCCGTCAGAGTCGTAGGACTTGAGATCGTTGTAGGAGATGTTGGCCCCCAGTCCGATCGCTTCCACCGTGACCCCCATGCCCGTCAGCAAGGCAAAGCCGGCAACGGCATTGCTGATGGTGGTGGATGTGGAATCCTGTCCATTACCTGCCAGGGTCGAGTAGGTATAACCACCCAGACCATCAGGGCGCATATAACCGATCGTGGAGACCTTGCCTGAGGTATCGCTCTTGTACACGACGCCCTGGCCATCAATCACGGTGAAGTTACCGTTCTTGTATACCTGACCAGGCACATAGCCATTTTGCAGCAGCTGATTGAGATATACGTCCTTGTTGTTGTTGGTGTAGTCATCAACCAGCGGGTTGCTGCCTTCATTGCTCAGATAGTAAGTCGGCTTACCATCGGTAATGAAGTAGGTCAGGTTCTTGGCATTGGTATTACCCTGTACGGTCGAGCTGTTGAACCAGTTGGCCG
The DNA here is from genome assembly GCF_049860615.1 of Aeromonas sp. FL131. NCBI lineage: Bacteria > Pseudomonadati > Pseudomonadota > Gammaproteobacteria > Aeromonadales > Aeromonadaceae > Aeromonas > Aeromonas sp. FL131. The sequence continues at coordinate 270,495 of NZ_CP187595.1, read as the reverse complement.
TGGTCTTGAACACATCCTCGTAGTTGGTGCCACCGCCGTTGTTGGTGCTGCCATCCATGCTGTCGAGAATGGCTTGCAGCTGGCTCAGGGCGTTACTGTCCTTCAGGTTCACGCTGACCGACTTGTTGGCCATGGTGTCGAAGTCCACTAGGAAGATGTTGACCGTCCCGGCGCCATCGGTGCCGGCGCTAGCCTTGAGGCTGGAGAACACCTGAGCCAGCTGGCTCTTTATGGTGTTCATGGCGCTGCTGCCGATACTGCCCGAGCTGTCGACCATGAAGGCGATGTTGTAGTTCTGGCCCGGCAGTACCACGCTGCCATCCAGATCCCCGACCACGATATTGTGCTCATTGCCATAGGTGCGGTTCTGATCGCCCGGCTCCCCTTCGGTGGAAAGGAAGTAGCTCATGCGGATCGAGTCCTGATCCGATGCACTGCTGGTCTGATCGGTCGCCACTTCCTTGGCAATGGCTTCTACCTTCAGGTCGAACTGGCCGGCACTACTGCCCGGTACCCGCAGGGTCAGACCGGTCAGTTTGACATCCAGCGCGCTCTGGTTCCACAGACCGGTCAGCGTCAGCTTGCCATCTGCCCCCACGGTGCCGAGCACGGTGGAGCCCTGGTAGAGGGTCGACCCCGTCGGCATGCCGGTCAGCACCAGGCTGTCGAACTGCTCGCTGCCATCCCGGTCGGTCAGGGAAGCGCTGATCTCGAACGGGTAATCCACCACGCTCGGCTGTACCGCCGTCAGGGTGCCGTCGGTCTGGTTGAACTGGTAGATGCCGTCATCAAATTGCACCAGCTCGATGTCGTAGAGCGACTTGCTGATGGTGACGCCGTTCTCCTTCACTAGGAAGTTGAAACCGCCGTCACTTCTGCGCTCGATGACATAGTTGGCACGCGAGCCCATCAGTACGGCCAGGTCGGTACCGGCGCCGCCAAACAGGGTATCGCCACCCAGTCCGGCCACCAGGATGTCATTACCGGTGCCGCCGTCGAGGGTATCGCCGGAGACCGAGTTGCCGCCGACCAATACATCATTGCCTGCACCGCCGACGAAGTAATCGCCACCCCCCTTCACGCTGACGATGTAGTCGTTGCCGCTGGTCCCCACCACGCTGTCCTGGGTGGTGGTGCTGTCGGTAAAGCTGCTGGTGATGCCAAAGTTGCCCTTGTTGAAGTTGCCGCTCTGGAACGCCCCGGTGGAGATGCCGGACGACGGGTACTGGGTATAAAGCGGGACGCCGTTGCCCGTCAGGCTGATGTCGACCACCGGCTTGTCCGCGACCGCCGTGATATCGATCACCAGCTTGCCGCTGTTGCTCAGGTTCGCGCCGTCGCTGATCTGGTAACCAAAGCTGGCGTAATCGCCCTGCAGGTTGCCGGTAACGACGCCATTGCCGTTGCTGGCGTTGGTGCTCGACTCGTTGAGGCCCGGCACGAAGCGCAGGTGGCCGCTGTCGATATCGGCGTAGGAGACAAGATCCCCCACCTTCACCGCAATCCACTGGCCGGCTGCGTTCAGGTACTCCAGCTTGCCGTTCAGCGGCAGGGTGTTGATCTGCACGCTCAGGTCAGAAGCGGCCTGATCATCGCTGGCACCAAACTGGGCCCACTTCAGCACCAGCGGCGTGTCTTCCTTGCCGGCACTGTAGCCACCCGTGGTCACCGGCGCACGATCGTTGTCGATGATGGTACCGATGCCGTTCTGACCGCCTACAGTCACCGTCAGGGTCTCATTCGCTTCGACCAGACGATCGTCCACCGTCGGGATGGTCACGGTAAAGCCCGACACCCCGACCGGCACGGTGATCTTGCCGGTGGCGCTGTTGTAGGTCACCCCGTTACTGAACTGGGCAGTACCCCAGTCAAGGCTGGAAGCCGGGTTGGTACCGCTGCCCTTGATGCCGAAGTCATACTGGGTCGCTTCCTGGGTCGCATCAGACAGCGTCACCGTGTGCAGCAGGTTGCCGCCCTCGGCCGCACTCTCGCTGGAAACCGACTGTACGATAGGCGTAAACAGCGGCTTGGTTGCGAAAGAGCCCAGGCTGTAGTCGCCGTCGCCATCCACCACCTTGATCTGGAAGTCGATGTCGCCATCTCCCAGCGGCTTGGACATGTTCTGATACTGGAAGAACTCCCACTTGCCGGTGGCCGGGGTAAATTCCAGACGGAACACCAAGGTGCCATCGCTGGCCTTGCCGACCAGGGTATTGGCCGATTCCATCGTGGTGGTGATCAGCTTGCCGGTCGCCGTGGTCAGCCCGGTCTCGGTAGAACCGACCAGCTGCATGTAGCCCTTGCCATCGGCGCCCCACTGCGGGGTGACCGTGCCGGAACCGTAGGCGATGGCCGGCGCCGTGGTGGCACCGAGGAACTCGATGCTCTTCACGGTGAAGTCACTGTTGTCGGCGTAGAGGCCGTTACCATTGTTGGTGGCCTTGATGACCATGGTATCGAAGCCACCCTGCTGCACCTGGAAGTTGCCGGCATAGTCGCCACCCGCCGCGTTGGAGCTGAACGTCTGGGTACCGATCAGCACGCCGCCGCGGTAGAACTCGACCACGCCGCTCTCCAGCTCGCCACCGAACATCTGGCTGAACTTGATGTTGGCGCCATAGGCCACCTTGCCCGCATCCAGTTTGACGATCAGCTGCTCGGAAGCAGAAGTACCGTTTGCAAAGTGGCGGAAGTCCACCTCGTTGGCGAGGTTGTGGTTCGGTGAACCGACGCTGGAAACCCCCAGACCGGAGCTGGAACCGTTGACATTGGCGGTGATCAGGGCCGAGTTGGTCGACGAGGTAAAGCCCAGCGCCGTGATGCTGAAACCGCTCACGTTCAGGGTCGTCTGGTTGCTGCCACTGTACTTGGTCAGATCAAACAGGCCGGTCAGAGTATCCGGGATGTTGGTCTTGATGACGGAGACGGCCGCCATGTCACCGGCCACCGGCGAGTCATCCTCGACCGAGATGGGCAGGCTGCCAGTGGTGGTGGTCTTGCCATCCGAGACGGTCACACCAATCTGGAAGTTGAGTACGTCTTCACTGCCCTTGACCGGGTGATCAAGCGGGGCCTTGAGCGTCACGTCATAACTCCAGTCGCCCTTGCCGTTGCCGGCGGGCGCGGTCAGCTTCACATCCATGACCGCCTTGTAGTCGGCGCCGCCCGGTGTACCGGTATAACCGGTCAACACCTTGGTGGCGGCATTCCAGCTCCACTGCACCGCGGCACCGCCAGCCGTCAGGCCAGCCGGCCCGTTCAGGCTGATAGTGAGCGTATCCTGGCTGTCGACATCGCCGACCGTGATCTTGCCGCTGGCGGCCACGCTGTCGGTGGTATCGCTGCTGCCTGCCGTATCGGCAATGCCGCCGGCCAGCCCCTCTTCGGAGACCACGGCCCCCTTGTCGATACTCAGGGTCGGTGCATCGTTGGTGCCGGTGATGGTGATGGTCAGGGTGCTGGTCCGGCTCTCGGTGCCGTCGGTCGCGGTGTAGGTGAACACCACGTTCGCCAGCTGACCGGCCGCCAGTTTCTGCGCATCCGCCCCATTGGCATTGAAGCTGTAGCTGCCGTCAGCCCGGATGGTCAGCGTGCCGTAGCTGTTGGTCAGCACGGTGTCGCCACTGGCGTTCACGGCCGTGGCCGTCCCGCTGGTGCCGCTCAGGATACCAGTCACCTTGAGGGCGTTGCCGTCGACATCGCTGTCGTTGGCCAGCACGCCGCTGGCCGCATCGACGGTCAGGATCGCGTCTTCGTTGACCGCCCCCACATCAGCCTGCAGCACCGGTGCATCGTTGGTGCCGGTGATGGTGATGGTCAGGGTGCTGGTCCGGCTCTCGGTGCCGTCGGTCGCGGTGTAGGTGAACACCACGTTCGCCAGCTGACCGGCCGCCAGTTTCTGCGCATCCGCCCCATTGGCATTGAAGCTGTAGCTGCCGTCAGCCCGGATGGTCAGCGTGCCGTAGCTGTTGGTCAGCACGGTGTCGCCACTGGCGTTCACGGCCGTGGCCGTCCCGCTGGTGCCGCTCAGGATACCAGTCACCTTGAGGGCGTTGCCGTCGACATCGCTGTCGTTGGCCAGCACGCCGCTGGCCGCATCGACGGTCAGGATCGCGTCTTCGTTGACCGCCCCCACATCAGCCTGCAGCACCGGTGCATCGTTGGTGCCGGTGATGGTGATGGTCAGGGTGCTGGTCCGGCTCTCGGTGCCGTCGGTCGCGGTGTAGGTGAACACCACGTTCGCCAGCTGACCGGCCGCCAGTTTCTGCGCATCCGCCCCATTGGCATTGAAGCTGTAGCTGCCGTCAGCCCGGATGGTCAGCGTGCCGTAGCTGTTGGTCAGCACGGTGTCGCCACTGGCGTTCACGGCCGTGGCCGTCCCGCTGGTGCCGCTCAGGATACCAGTCACCTTGAGGGCGTTGCCGTCGACATCGCTGTCGTTGGCCAGCACGCCGCTGGCCGCATCGACGGTCAGGATCGCGTCTTCGTTGACCGCCCCCACATCAGCCTGCAGCACCGGTGCATCGTTGGTGCCGGTGATGGTGATGGTCAGGGTGCTGGTCCGGCTCTCGGTGCCGTCGGTCGCGGTGTAGGTGAACACCACGTTCGCCAGCTGACCGGCCGCCAGTTTCTGCGCATCCGCCCCATTGGCATTGAAGCTGTAGCTGCCGTCAGCCCGGATGGTCAGCGTGCCGTAGCTGTTGGTCAGCACGGTGTCGCCACTGGCGTTCACGGCCGTGGCCGTCCCGCTGGTGCCGCTCAGGATACCAGTCACCTTGAGGGCGTTGCCGTCGACATCGCTGTCGTTGGCCAGCACGCCGCTGGCCGCATCGACGGTCAGGATCGCGTCTTCGTTGACCGCCCCCACATCAGCCTGCAGCACCGGTGCATCGTTGGTGCCGGTGATGGTGATGGTCAGGGTGCTGGTCCGGCTCTCGGTGCCGTCGGTCGCGGTGTAGGTGAACACCACGTTCGCCAGCTGACCGGCCGCCAGTTTCTGCGCATCCGCCCCATTGGCATTGAAGCTGTAGCTGCCGTCAGCCCGGATGGTCAGCGTGCCGTAGCTGTTGGTCAGCACGGTGTCGCCACTGGCGTTCACGGCCGTGGCCGTCCCGCTGGTGCCGCTCAGGATACCAGTCACCTTGAGGGCGTTGCCGTCGACATCGCTGTCGTTGGCCAGCACGCCGCTGGCCGCATCGACGGTCAGGATCGCGTCTTCGTTGACCGCCCCCACATCAGCCTGCAGCACCGGTGCATCGTTGGTGCCGGTGATGGTGATGGTCAGGGTGCTGGTCCGGCTCTCGGTGCCGTCGGTCGCGGTGTAGGTGAACACCACGTTCGCCAGCTGACCGGCCGCCAGTTTCTGCGCATCCGCCCCATTGGCATTGAAGCTGTAGCTGCCGTCAGCCCGGATGGTCAGCGTGCCGTAGCTGTTGGTCAGCACGGTGTCGCCACTGGCGTTCACGGCCGTGGCCGTCCCGCTGGTGCCGCTCAGGATACCAGTCACCTTGAGGGCGTTGCCGTCGACATCGCTGTCGTTGGCCAGCACGCCGCTGGCCGCATCGACGGTCAGGATCGCGTCTTCGTTGACCGCCCCCACATCAGCCTGCAGCACCGGTGCATCGTTGGTGCCGGTGATGGTGATGGTCAGGGTGCTGGTCCGGCTCTCGGTGCCGTCGGTCGCGGTGTAGGTGAACACCACGTTCGCCAGCTGACCGGCCGCCAGTTTCTGCGCATCCGCCCCATTGGCATTGAAGCTGTAGCTGCCGTCAGCCCGGATGGTCAGCGTGCCGTAGCTGTTGGTCAGCACGGTGTCGCCACTGGCGTTCACGGCCGTGGCCGTCCCGCTGGTGCCGCTCAGGATACCAGTCACCTTGAGGGCGTTGCCGTCGACATCGCTGTCGTTGGCCAGCACGCCGCTGGCCGCATCGACGGTCAGGATCGCGTCTTCGTTGACCGCCCCCACATCAGCCTGCAGCACCGGTGCATCGTTGGTGCCGGTGATGGTGATGGTCAGGGTGCTGGTCCGGCTCTCGGTGCCGTCGGTCGCGGTGTAGGTGAACACCACGTTCGCCAGCTGACCGGCCGCCAGTTTCTGCGCATCCGCCCCATTGGCATTGAAGCTGTAGCTGCCGTCAGCCCGGATGGTCAGCGTGCCGTAGCTGTTGGTCAGCACGGTGTCGCCACTGGCGTTCACGGCCGTGGCCGTCCCGCTGGTGCCGCTCAGGATACCAGTCACCTTGAGGGCGTTGCCGTCGACATCGCTGTCGTTGGCCAGCACGCCGCTGGCCGCATCGACGGTCAGGATCGCGTCTTCGTTGACCGCCCCCACATCAGCCTGCAGCACCGGTGCATCGTTGGTGCCGGTGATGGTGATGGTCAGGGTGCTGGTCCGGCTCTCGGTGCCGTCGGTCGCGGTGTAGGTGAACACCACGTTCGCCAGCTGACCGGCCGCCAGTTTCTGCGCATCCGCCCCATTGGCATTGAAGCTGTAGCTGCCGTCAGCCCGGATGGTCAGCGTGCCGTAGCTGTTGGTCAGCACGGTGTCGCCACTGGCGTTCACGGCCGTGGCCGTCCCGCTGGTGCCGCTCAGGATACCAGTCACCTTGAGGGCGTTGCCGTCGACATCGCTGTCGTTGGCCAGCACGCCGCTGGCCGCATCGACGGTCAGGATCGCGTCTTCGTTGACCGCCCCCACATCAGCCTGCAGCACCGGTGCATCGTTGGTGCCGGTGATGGTGATGGTCAGGGTGCTGGTCCGGCTCTCGGTGCCGTCGGTCGCGGTGTAGGTGAACACCACGTTCGCCAGCTGACCGGCCGCCAGTTTCTGCGCATCCGCCCCATTGGCATTGAAGCTGTAGCTGCCGTCAGCCCGGATGGTCAGCGTGCCGTAGCTGTTGGTCAGCACGGTGTCGCCACTGGCGTTCACGGCCGTGGCCGTCCCGCTGGTGCCGCTCAGGATACCAGTCACCTTGAGGGCGTTGCCGTCGACATCGCTGTCGTTGGCCAGCACGCCGCTGGCCGCATCGACGGTCAGGATCGCGTCTTCGTTGACCGCCCCCACATCAGCCTGCAGCACCGGTGCATCGTTGGTGCCGGTGATGGTGATGGTCAGGGTGCTGGTCCGGCTCTCGGTGCCGTCGGTCGCGGTGTAGGTGAACACCACGTTCGCCAGCTGACCGGCCGCCAGTTTCTGCGCATCCGCCCCATTGGCATTGAAGCTGTAGCTGCCGTCAGCCCGGATGGTCAGCGTGCCGTAGCTGTTGGTCAGCACGGTGTCGCCACTGGCGTTCACGGCCGTGGCCGTCCCGCTGGTGCCGCTCAGGATACCAGTCACCTTGAGGGCGTTGCCGTCGACATCGCTGTCGTTGGCCAGCACGCCGCTGGCCGCATCGACGGTCAGGATCGCGTCTTCGTTGACCGCCCCCACATCAGCCTGCAGCACCGGTGCATCGTTGGTGCCGGTGATGGTGATGGTCAGGGTGCTGGTCCGGCTCTCGGTGCCGTCGGTCGCGGTGTAGGTGAACACCACGTTCGCCAGCTGACCGGCCGCCAGTTTCTGCGCATCCGCCCCATTGGCATTGAAGCTGTAGCTGCCGTCAGCCCGGATGGTCAGCGTGCCGTAGCTGTTGGTCAGCACGGTGTCGCCACTGGCGTTCACGGCCGTGGCCGTCCCGCTGGTGCCGCTCAGGATACCAGTCACCTTGAGGGCGTTGCCGTCGACATCGCTGTCGTTGGCCAGCACGCCGCTGGCCGCATCGACGGTCAGGATCGCGTCTTCGTTGACCGCCCCCACATCAGCCTGCAGCACCGGTGCATCGTTGGTGCCGGTGATGGTGATGGTCAGGGTGCTGGTCCGGCTCTCGGTGCCGTCGGTCGCGGTGTAGGTGAACACCACGTTCGCCAGCTGACCGGCCGCCAGTTTCTGCGCATCCGCCCCATTGGCATTGAAGCTGTAGCTGCCGTCAGCCCGGATGGTCAGCGTGCCGTAGCTGTTGGTCAGCACGGTGTCGCCACTGGCGTTCACGGCCGTGGCCGTCCCGCTGGTGCCGCTCAGGATACCAGTCACCTTGAGGGCGTTGCCGTCGACATCGCTGTCGTTGGCCAGCACGCCGCTGGCCGCATCGACGGTCAGGATCGCGTCTTCGTTGACCGCCCCCACATCAGCCTGCAGCACCGGTGCATCGTTGGTGCCGGTGATGGTGATGGTCAGGGTGCTGGTCCGGCTCTCGGTGCCGTCGGTCGCGGTGTAGGTGAACACCACGTTCGCCAGCTGACCGGCCGCCAGTTTCTGCGCATCCGCCCCATTGGCATTGAAGCTGTAGCTGCCGTCAGCCCGGATGGTCAGCGTGCCGTAGCTGTTGGTCAGCACGGTGTCGCCACTGGCGTTCACGGCCGTGGCCGTCCCGCTGGTGCCGCTCAGGATACCAGTCACCTTGAGGGCGTTGCCGTCGACATCGCTGTCGTTGGCCAGCACGCCGCTGGCCGCATCGACGGTCAGGATCGCGTCTTCGTTGACCGCCCCCACATCAGCCTGCAGCACCGGTGCATCGTTGGTGCCGGTGATGGTGATGGTCAGGGTGCTGGTCCGGCTCTCGGTGCCGTCGGTCGCGGTGTAGGTGAACACCACGTTCGCCAGCTGACCGGCCGCCAGTTTCTGCGCATCCGCCCCATTGGCATTGAAGCTGTAGCTGCCGTCAGCCCGGATGGTCAGCGTGCCGTAGCTGTTGGTCAGCACGGTGTCGCCACTGGCGTTCACGGCCGTGGCCGTCCCGCTGGTGCCGCTCAGGATACCAGTCACCTTGAGGGCGTTGCCGTCGACATCGCTGTCGTTGGCCAGCACGCCGCTGGCCGCATCGACGGTCAGGATCGCGTCTTCGTTGACCGCCCCCACATCAGCCTGCAGCACCGGTGCATCGTTGGTGCCGGTGATGGTGATGGTCAGGGTGCTGGTCCGGCTCTCGGTGCCGTCGGTCGCGGTGTAGGTGAACACCACGTTCGCCAGCTGACCGGCCGCCAGTTTCTGCGCATCCGCCCCATTGGCATTGAAGCTGTAGCTGCCGTCAGCCCGGATGGTCAGCGTGCCGTAGCTGTTGGTCAGCACGGTGTCGCCACTGGCGTTCACGGCCGTGGCCGTCCCGCTGGTGCCGCTCAGGATACCAGTCACCTTGAGGGCGTTGCCGTCGACATCGCTGTCGTTGGCCAGCACGCCGCTGGCCGCATCGACGGTCAGGATCGCGTCTTCGTTGACCGCCCCCACATCAGCCTGCAGCACCGGTGCATCGTTGGTGCCGGTGATGGTGATGGTCAGGGTGCTGGTCCGGCTCTCGGTGCCGTCGGTCGCGGTGTAGGTGAACACCACGTTCGCCAGCTGACCGGCCGCCAGTTTCTGCGCATCCGCCCCATTGGCATTGAAGCTGTAGCTGCCGTCAGCCCGGATGGTCAGCGTGCCGTAGCTGTTGGTCAGCACGGTGTCGCCACTGGCGTTCACGGCCGTGGCCGTCCCGCTGGTGCCGCTCAGGATACCAGTCACCTTGAGGGCGTTGCCGTCGACATCGCTGTCGTTGGCCAGCACGCCGCTGGCCGCATCGACGGTCAGGATCGCGTCTTCGTTGACCGCCCCCACATCAGCCTGCAGCACCGGTGCATCGTTGGTGCCGGTGATGGTGATGGTCAGGGTGCTGGTCCGGCTCTCGGTGCCGTCGGTCGCGGTGTAGGTGAACACCACGTTCGCCAGCTGACCGGCCGCCAGTTTCTGCGCATCCGCCCCATTGGCATTGAAGCTGTAGCTGCCGTCAGCCCGGATGGTCAGCGTGCCGTAGCTGTTGGTCAGCACGGTGTCGCCACTGGCGTTCACGGCCGTGGCCGTCCCGCTGGTGCCGCTCAGGATACCAGTCACCTTGAGGGCGTTGCCGTCGACATCGCTGTCGTTGGCCAGCACGCCGCTGGCCGCATCGACGGTCAGGATCGCGTCTTCGTTGACCGCCCCCACATCAGCCTGCAGCACCGGTGCATCGTTGGTGCCGGTGATGGTGATGGTCAGGGTGCTGGTCCGGCTCTCGGTGCCGTCGGTCGCGGTGTAGGTGAACACCACGTTCGCCAGCTGACCGGCCGCCAGTTTCTGCGCATCCGCCCCATTGGCATTGAAGCTGTAGCTGCCGTCAGCCCGGATGGTCAGCGTGCCGTAGCTGTTGGTCAGCACGGTGTCGCCACTGGCGTTCACGGCCGTGGCCGTCCCGCTGGTGCCGCTCAGGATACCAGTCACCTTGAGGGCGTTGCCGTCGACATCGCTGTCGTTGGCCAGCACGCCGCTGGCCGCATCGACGGTCAGGATCGCGTCTTCGTTGACCGCCCCCACATCAGCCTGCAGCACCGGTGCATCGTTGGTGCCGGTGATGGTGATGGTCAGGGTGCTGGTCCGGCTCTCGGTGCCGTCGGTCGCGGTGTAGGTGAACACCACGTTCGCCAGCTGACCGGCCGCCAGTTTCTGCGCATCCGCCCCATTGGCATTGAAGCTGTAGCTGCCGTCAGCCCGGATGGTCAGCGTGCCGTAGCTGTTGGTCAGCACGGTGTCGCCACTGGCGTTCACGGCCGTGGCCGTCCCGCTGGTGCCGCTCAGGATACCAGTCACCTTGAGGGCGTTGCCGTCGACATCGCTGTCGTTGGCCAGCACGCCGCTGGCCGCATCGACGGTCAGGATCGCGTCTTCGTTGACCGCCCCCACATCAGCCTGCAGCACCGGTGCATCGTTGGTGCCGGTGATGGTGATGGTCAGGGTGCTGGTCCGGCTCTCGGTGCCGTCGGTCGCGGTGTAGGTGAACACCACGTTCGCCAGCTGACCGGCCGCCAGTTTCTGCGCATCCGCCCCATTGGCATTGAAGCTGTAGCTGCCGTCAGCCCGGATGGTCAGCGTGCCGTAGCTGTTGGTCAGCACGGTGTCGCCACTGGCGTTCACGGCCGTGGCCGTCCCGCTGGTGCCGCTCAGGATACCAGTCACCTTGAGGGCGTTGCCGTCGACATCGCTGTCGTTGGCCAGCACGCCGCTGGCCGCATCGACGGTCAGGATCGCGTCTTCGTTGACCGCCCCCACATCAGCCTGCAGCACCGGTGCATCGTTGGTGCCGGTGATGGTGATGGTCAGGGTGCTGGTCCGGCTCTCGGTGCCGTCGGTCGCGGTGTAGGTGAACACCACGTTCGCCAGCTGACCGGCCGCCAGTTTCTGCGCATCCGCCCCATTGGCATTGAAGCTGTAGCTGCCGTCAGCCCGGATGGTCAGCGTGCCGTAGCTGTTGGTCAGCACGGTGTCGCCACTGGCGTTCACGGCCGTGGCCGTCCCGCTGGTGCCGCTCAGGATACCAGTCACCTTGAGGGCGTTGCCGTCGACATCGCTGTCGTTGGCCAGCACGCCGCTGGCCGCATCGACGGTCAGGATCGCGTCTTCGTTGACCGCCCCCACATCAGCCTGCAGCACCGGTGCATCGTTGGTGCCGGTGATGGTGATGGTCAGGGTGCTGGTCCGGCTCTCGGTGCCGTCGGTCGCGGTGTAGGTGAACACCACGTTCGCCAGCTGACCGGCCGCCAGTTTCTGCGCATCCGCCCCATTGGCATTGAAGCTGTAGCTGCCGTCAGCCCGGATGGTCAGCGTGCCGTAGCTGTTGGTCAGCACGGTGTCGCCACTGGCGTTCACGGCCGTGGCCGTCCCGCTGGTGCCGCTCAGGATACCAGTCACCTTGAGGGCGTTGCCGTCGACATCGCTGTCGTTGGCCAGCACGCCGCTGGCCGCATCGACGGTCAGGATCGCGTCTTCGTTGACCGCCCCCACATCAGCCTGCAGCACCGGTGCATCGTTGGTGCCGGTGATGGTGATGGTCAGGGTGCTGGTCCGGCTCTCGGTGCCGTCGGTCGCGGTGTAGGTGAACACCACGTTCGCCAGCTGACCGGCCGCCAGTTTCTGCGCATCCGCCCCATTGGCATTGAAGCTGTAGCTGCCGTCAGCCCGGATGGTCAGCGTGCCGTAGCTGTTGGTCAGCACGGTGTCGCCACTGGCGTTCACGGCCGTGGCCGTCCCGCTGGTGCCGCTCAGGATACCAGTCACCTTGAGGGCGTTGCCGTCGACATCGCTGTCGTTGGCCAGCACGCCGCTGGCCGCATCGACGGTCAGGATCGCGTCTTCGTTGACCGCCCCCACATCAGCCTGCAGCACCGGTGCATCGTTGGTGCCGGTGATGGTGATGGTCAGGGTGCTGGTCCGGCTCTCGGTGCCGTCGGTCGCGGTGTAGGTGAACACCACGTTCGCCAGCTGACCGGCCGCCAGTTTCTGCGCATCCGCCCCATTGGCATTGAAGCTGTAGCTGCCGTCAGCCCGGATGGTCAGCGTGCCGTAGCTGTTGGTCAGCACGGTGTCGCCACTGGCGTTCACGGCCGTGGCCGTCCCGCTGGTGCCGCTCAGGATACCAGTCACCTTGAGGGCGTTGCCGTCGACATCGCTGTCGTTGGCCAGCACGCCGCTGGCCGCATCGACGGTCAGGATCGCGTCTTCGTTGACCGCCCCCACATCAGCCTGCAGCACCGGTGCATCGTTGGTGCCGGTGATGGTGATGGTCAGGGTGCTGGTCCGGCTCTCGGTGCCGTCGGTCGCGGTGTAGGTGAACACCACGTTCGCCAGCTGACCGGCCGCCAGTTTCTGCGCATCCGCCCCATTGGCATTGAAGCTGTAGCTGCCGTCAGCCCGGATGGTCAGCGTGCCGTAGCTGTTGGTCAGCACGGTGTCGCCACTGGCGTTCACGGCCGTGGCCGTCCCGCTGGTGCCGCTCAGGATACCAGTCACCTTGAGGGCGTTGCCGTCGACATCGCTGTCGTTGGCCAGCACGCCGCTGGCCGCATCGACGGTCAGGATCGCGTCTTCGTTGACCGCCCCCACATCAGCCTGCAGCACCGGTGCATCGTTGGTGCCGGTGATGGTGATGGTCAGGGTGCTGGTCCGGCTCTCGGTGCCGTCGGTCGCGGTGTAGGTGAACACCACGTTCGCCAGCTGACCGGCCGCCAGTTTCTGCGCATCCGCCCCATTGGCATTGAAGCTGTAGCTGCCGTCAGCCCGGATGGTCAGCGTGCCGTAGCTGTTGGTCAGCACGGTGTCGCCACTGGCGTTCACGGCCGTGGCCGTCCCGCTGGTGCCGCTCAGGATACCAGTCACCTTGAGGGCGTTGCCGTCGACATCGCTGTCGTTGGCCAGCACGCCGCTGGCCGCATCGACGGTCAGGATCGCGTCTTCGTTGACCGCCCCCACATCAGCCTGCAGCACCGGTGCATCGTTGGTGCCGGTGATGGTGATGGTCAGGGTGCTGGTCCGGCTCTCGGTGCCGTCGGTCGCGGTGTAGGTGAACACCACGTTCGCCAGCTGACCGGCCGCCAGTTTCTGCGCATCCGCCCCATTGGCATTGAAGCTGTAGCTGCCGTCAGCCCGGATGGTCAGCGTGCCGTAGCTGTTGGTCAGCACGGTGTCGCCACTGGCGTTCACGGCCGTGGCCGTCCCGCTGGTGCCGCTCAGGATACCAGTCACCTTGAGGGCGTTGCCGTCGACATCGCTGTCGTTGGCCAGCACGCCGCTGGCCGCATCGACGGTCAGGATCGCGTCTTCGTTGACCGCCCCCACATCAGCCTGCAGCACCGGTGCATCGTTGGTGCCGGTGATGGTGATGGTCAGGGTGCTGGTCCGGCTCTCGGTGCCGTCGGTCGCGGTGTAGGTGAACACCACGTTCGCCAGCTGACCGGCCGCCAGTTTCTGCGCATCCGCCCCATTGGCATTGAAGCTGTAGCTGCCGTCAGCCCGGATGGTCAGCGTGCCGTAGCTGTTGGTCAGCACGGTGTCGCCACTGGCGTTCACGGCCGTGGCCGTCCCGCTGGTGCCGCTCAGGATACCAGTCACCTTGAGGGCGTTGCCGTCGACATCGCTGTCGTTGGCCAGCACGCCGCTGGCCGCATCGACGGTCAGGATCGCGTCTTCGTTGACCGCCCCCACATCAGCCTGCAGCACCGGTGCATCGTTGGTGCCGGTGATGGTGATGGTCAGGGTGCTGGTCCGGCTCTCGGTGCCGTCGGTCGCGGTGTAGGTGAACACCACGTTCGCCAGCTGACCGGCCGCCAGTTTCTGCGCATCCGCCCCATTGGCATTGAAGCTGTAGCTGCCGTCAGCCCGGATGGTCAGCGTGCCGTAGCTGTTGGTCAGCACGGTGTCGCCACTGGCGTTCACGGCCGTGGCCGTCCCGCTGGTGCCGCTCAGGATACCAGTCACCTTGAGGGCGTTGCCGTCGACATCGCTGTCGTTGGCCAGCACGCCGCTGGCCGCATCGACGGTCAGGATCGCGTCTTCGTTGACCGCCCCCACATCAGCCTGCAGCACCGGTGCATCGTTGGTGCCGGTGATGGTGATGGTCAGGGTGCTGGTCCGGCTCTCGGTGCCGTCGGTCGCGGTGTAGGTGAACACCACGTTCGCCAGCTGACCGGCCGCCAGTTTCTGCGCATCCGCCCCATTGGCATTGAAGCTGTAGCTGCCGTCAGCCCGGATGGTCAGCGTGCCGTAGCTGTTGGTCAGCACGGTGTCGCCACTGGCGTTCACGGCCGTGGCCGTCCCGCTGGTGCCGCTCAGGATACCAGTCACCTTGAGGGCGTTGCCGTCGACATCGCTGTCGTTGGCCAGCACGCCGCTGGCCGCATCGACGGTCAGGATCGCGTCTTCGTTGACCGCCCCCACATCAGCCTGCAGCACCGGTGCATCGTTGGTGCCGGTGATGGTGATGGTCAGGGTGCTGGTCCGGCTCTCGGTGCCGTCGGTCGCGGTGTAGGTGAACACCACGTTCGCCAGCTGACCGGCCGCCAGTTTCTGCGCATCCGCCCCATTGGCATTGAAGCTGTAGCTGCCGTCAGCCCGGATGGTCAGCGTGCCGTAGCTGTTGGTCAGCACGGTGTCGCCACTGGCGTTCACGGCCGTGGCCGTCCCGCTGGTGCCGCTCAGGATACCAGTCACCTTGAGGGCGTTGCCGTCGACATCGCTGTCGTTGGCCAGCACGCCGCTGGCCGCATCGACGGTCAGGATCGCGTCTTCGTTGACCGCCCCCACATCAGCCTGCAGCACCGGTGCATCGTTGGTGCCGGTGATGGTGATGGTCAGGGTGCTGGTCCGGCTCTCGGTGCCGTCGGTCGCGGTGTAGGTGAACACCACGTTCGCCAGCTGACCGGCCGCCAGTTTCTGCGCATCCGCCCCATTGGCATTGAAGCTGTAGCTGCCGTCAGCCCGGATGGTCAGCGTGCCGTAGCTGTTGGTCAGCACGGTGTCGCCACTGGCGTTCACGGCCGTGGCCGTCCCGCTGGTGCCGCTCAGGATACCAGTCACCTTGAGGGCGTTGCCGTCGACATCGCTGTCGTTGGCCAGCACGCCGCTGGCCGCATCGACGGTCAGGATCGCGTCTTCGTTGACCGCCCCCACATCAGCCTGCAGCACCGGTGCATCGTTGGTGCCGGTGATGGTGATGGTCAGGGTGCTGGTCCGGCTCTCGGTGCCGTCGGTCGCGGTGTAGGTGAACACCACGTTCGCCAGCTGACCGGCCGCCAGTTTCTGCGCATCCGCCCCATTGGCATTGAAGCTGTAGCTGCCGTCAGCCCGGATGGTCAGCGTGCCGTAGCTGTTGGTCAGCACGGTGTCGCCACTGGCGTTCACGGCCGTGGCCGTCCCGCTGGTGCCGCTCAGGATACCAGTCACCTTGAGGGCGTTGCCGTCGACATCGCTGTCGTTGGCCAGCACGCCGCTGGCCGCATCGACGGTCAGGATCGCGTCTTCGTTGACCGCCCCCACATCAGCCTGCAGCACCGGTGCATCGTTGGTGCCGGTGATGGTGATGGTCAGGGTGCTGGTCCGGCTCTCGGTGCCGTCGGTCGCGGTGTAGGTGAACACCACGTTCGCCAGCTGACCGGCCGCCAGTTTCTGCGCATCCGCCCCATTGGCATTGAAGCTGTAGCTGCCGTCAGCCCGGATGGTCAGCGTGCCGTAGCTGTTGGTCAGCACGGTGTCGCCACTGGCGTTCACGGCCGTGGCCGTCCCGCTGGTGCCGCTCAGGATACCAGTCACCTTGAGGGCGTTGCCGTCGACATCGCTGTCGTTGGCCAGCACGCCGCTGGCCGCATCGACGGTCAGGATCGCGTCTTCGTTGACCGCCCCCACATCAGCCTGCAGCACCGGTGCATCGTTGGTGCCGGTGATGGTGATGGTCAGGGTGCTGGTCCGGCTCTCGGTGCCGTCGGTCGCGGTGTAGGTGAACACCACGTTCGCCAGCTGACCGGCCGCCAGTTTCTGCGCATCCGCCCCATTGGCATTGAAGCTGTAGCTGCCGTCAGCCCGGATGGTCAGCGTGCCGTAGCTGTTGGTCAGCACGGTGTCGCCACTGGCGTTCACGGCCGTGGCCGTCCCGCTGGTGCCGCTCAGGATACCAGTCACCTTGAGGGCGTTGCCGTCGACATCGCTGTCGTTGGCCAGCACGCCGCTGGCCGCATCGACGGTCAGGATCGCGTCTTCGTTGACCGCCCCCACATCAGCCTGCAGCACCGGTGCATCGTTGGTGCCGGTGATGGTGATGGTCAGGGTGCTGGTCCGGCTCTCGGTGCCGTCGGTCGCGGTGTAGGTGAACACCACGTTCGCCAGCTGACCGGCCGCCAGTTTCTGCGCATCCGCCCCATTGGCATTGAAGCTGTAGCTGCCGTCAGCCCGGATGGTCAGCGTGCCGTAGCTGTTGGTCAGCACGGTGTCGCCACTGGCGTTCACGGCCGTGGCCGTCCCGCTGGTGCCGCTCAGGATACCAGTCACCTTGAGGGCGTTGCCGTCGACATCGCTGTCGTTGGCCAGCACGCCGCTGGCCGCATCGACGGTCAGGATCGCGTCTTCGTTGACCGCCCCCACATCAGCCTGCAGCACCGGTGCATCGTTGGTGCCGGTGATGGTGATGGTCAGGGTGCTGGTCCGGCTCTCGGTGCCGTCGGTCGCGGTGTAGGTGAACACCACGTTCGCCAGCTGACCGGCCGCCAGTTTCTGCGCATCCGCCCCATTGGCATTGAAGCTGTAGCTGCCGTCAGCCCGGATGGTCAGCGTGCCGTAGCTGTTGGTCAGCACGGTGTCGCCACTGGCGTTCACGGCCGTGGCCGTCCCGCTGGTGCCGCTCAGGATACCAGTCACCTTGAGGGCGTTGCCGTCGACATCGCTGTCGTTGGCCAGCACGCCGCTGGCCGCATCGACGGTCAGGATCGCGTCTTCGTTGACCGCCCCCACATCAGCCTGCAGCACCGGTGCATCGTTGGTGCCGGTGATGGTGATGGTCAGGGTGCTGGTCCGGCTCTCGGTGCCGTCGGTCGCGGTGTAGGTGAACACCACGTTCGCCAGCTGACCGGCCGCCAGTTTCTGCGCATCCGCCCCATTGGCATTGAAGCTGTAGCTGCCGTCAGCCCGGATGGTCAGCGTGCCGTAGCTGTTGGTCAGCACGGTGTCGCCACTGGCGTTCACGGCCGTGGCCGTCCCGCTGGTGCCGCTCAGGATACCAGTCACCTTGAGGGCGTTGCCGTCGACATCGCTGTCGTTGGCCAGCACGCCGCTGGCCGCATCGACGGTCAGGATCGCGTCTTCGTTGACCGCCCCCACATCAGCCTGCAGCACCGGTGCATCGTTGGTGCCGGTGATGGTGATGGTCAGGGTGCTGGTCCGGCTCTCGGTGCCGTCGGTCGCGGTGTAGGTGAACACCACGTTCGCCAGCTGACCGGCCGCCAGTTTCTGCGCATCCGCCCCATTGGCATTGAAGCTGTAGCTGCCGTCAGCCCGGATGGTCAGCGTGCCGTAGCTGTTGGTCAGCACGGTGTCGCCACTGGCGTTCACGGCCGTGGCCGTCCCGCTGGTGCCGCTCAGGATACCAGTCACCTTGAGGGCGTTGCCGTCGACATCGCTGTCGTTGGCCAGCACGCCGCTGGCCGCATCGACGGTCAGGATCGCGTCTTCGTTGACCGCCCCCACATCAGCCTGCAGCACCGGTGCATCGTTGGTGCCGGTGATGGTGATGGTCAGGGTGCTGGTCCGGCTCTCGGTGCCGTCGGTCGCGGTGTAGGTGAACACCACGTTCGCCAGCTGACCGGCCGCCAGTTTCTGCGCATCCGCCCCATTGGCATTGAAGCTGTAGCTGCCGTCAGCCCGGATGGTCAGCGTGCCGTAGCTGTTGGTCAGCACGGTGTCGCCACTGGCGTTCACGGCCGTGGCCGTCCCGCTGGTGCCGCTCAGGATACCAGTCACCTTGAGGGCGTTGCCGTCGACATCGCTGTCGTTGGCCAGCACGCCGCTGGCCGCATCGACGGTCAGGATCGCGTCTTCGTTGACCGCCCCCACATCAGCCTGCAGCACCGGTGCATCGTTGGTGCCGGTGATGGTGATGGTCAGGGTGCTGGTCCGGCTCTCGGTGCCGTCGGTCGCGGTGTAGGTGAACACCACGTTCGCCAGCTGACCGGCCGCCAGTTTCTGCGCATCCGCCCCATTGGCATTGAAGCTGTAGCTGCCGTCAGCCCGGATGGTCAGCGTGCCGTAGCTGTTGGTCAGCACGGTGTCGCCACTGGCGTTCACGGCCGTGGCCGTCCCGCTGGTGCCGCTCAGGATACCAGTCACCTTGAGGGCGTTGCCGTCGACATCGCTGTCGTTGGCCAGCACGCCGCTGGCCGCATCGACGGTCAGGATCGCGTCTTCGTTGACCGCCCCCACATCAGCCTGCAGCACCGGTGCATCGTTGGTGCCGGTGATGGTGATGGTCAGGGTGCTGGTCCGGCTCTCGGTGCCGTCGGTCGCGGTGTAGGTGAACACCACGTTCGCCAGCTGACCGGCCGCCAGTTTCTGCGCATCCGCCCCATTGGCATTGAAGCTGTAGCTGCCGTCAGCCCGGATGGTCAGCGTGCCGTAGCTGTTGGTCAGCACGGTGTCGCCACTGGCGTTCACGGCCGTGGCCGTCCCGCTGGTGCCGCTCAGGATACCAGTCACCTTGAGGGCGTTGCCGTCGACATCGCTGTCGTTGGCCAGCACGCCGCTGGCCGCATCGACGGTCAGGATCGCGTCTTCGTTGACCGCCCCCACATCAGCCTGCAGCACCGGTGCATCGTTGGTGCCGGTGATGGTGATGGTCAGGGTGCTGGTCCGGCTCTCGGTGCCGTCGGTCGCGGTGTAGGTGAACACCACGTTCGCCAGCTGACCGGCCGCCAGTTTCTGCGCATCCGCCCCATTGGCATTGAAGCTGTAGCTGCCGTCAGCCCGGATGGTCAGCGTGCCGTAGCTGTTGGTCAGCACGGTGTCGCCACTGGCGTTCACGGCCGTGGCCGTCCCGCTGGTGCCGCTCAGGATACCAGTCACCTTGAGGGCGTTGCCGTCGACATCGCTGTCGTTGGCCAGCACGCCGCTGGCCGCATCGACGGTCAGGATCGCGTCTTCGTTGACCGCCCCCACATCAGCCTGCAGCACCGGTGCATCGTTGGTGCCGGTGATGGTGATGGTCAGGGTGCTGGTCCGGCTCTCGGTGCCGTCGGTCGCGGTGTAGGTGAACACCACGTTCGCCAGCTGACCGGCCGCCAGTTTCTGCGCATCCGCCCCATTGGCATTGAAGCTGTAGCTGCCGTCAGCCCGGATGGTCAGCGTGCCGTAGCTGTTGGTCAGCACGGTGTCGCCACTGGCGTTCACGGCCGTGGCCGTCCCGCTGGTGCCGCTCAGGATACCAGTCACCTTGAGGGCGTTGCCGTCGACATCGCTGTCGTTGGCCAGCACGCCGCTGGCCGCATCGACGGTCAGGATCGCGTCTTCGTTGACCGCCCCCACATCAGCCTGCAGCACCGGTGCATCGTTGGTGCCGGTGATGGTGATGGTCAGGGTGCTGGTCCGGCTCTCGGTGCCGTCGGTCGCGGTGTAGGTGAACACCACGTTCGCCAGCTGACCGGCCGCCAGTTTCTGCGCATCCGCCCCATTGGCATTGAAGCTGTAGCTGCCGTCAGCCCGGATGGTCAGCGTGCCGTAGCTGTTGGTCAGCACGGTGTCGCCACTGGCGTTCACGGCCGTGGCCGTCCCGCTGGTGCCGCTCAGGATACCAGTCACCTTGAGGGCGTTGCCGTCGACATCGCTGTCGTTGGCCAGCACGCCGCTGGCCGCATCGACGGTCAGGATCGCGTCTTCGTTGACCGCCCCCACATCAGCCTGCAGCACCGGTGCATCGTTGGTGCCGGTGATGGTGATGGTCAGGGTGCTGGTCCGGCTCTCGGTGCCGTCGGTCGCGGTGTAGGTGAACACCACGTTCGCCAGCTGACCGGCCGCCAGTTTCTGCGCATCCGCCCCATTGGCATTGAAGCTGTAGCTGCCGTCAGCCCGGATGGTCAGCGTGCCGTAGCTGTTGGTCAGCACGGTGTCGCCACTGGCGTTCACGGCCGTGGCCGTCCCGCTGGTGCCGCTCAGGATACCAGTCACCTTGAGGGCGTTGCCGTCGACATCGCTGTCGTTGGCCAGCACGCCGCTGGCCGCATCGACGGTCAGGATCGCGTCTTCGTTGACCGCCCCCACATCAGCCTGCAGCACCGGTGCATCGTTGGTGCCGGTGATGGTGATGGTCAGGGTGCTGGTCCGGCTCTCGGTGCCGTCGGTCGCGGTGTAGGTGAACACCACGTTCGCCAGCTGACCGGCCGCCAGTTTCTGCGCATCCGCCCCATTGGCATTGAAGCTGTAGCTGCCGTCAGCCCGGATGGTCAGCGTGCCGTAGCTGTTGGTCAGCACGGTGTCGCCACTGGCGTTCACGGCCGTGGCCGTCCCGCTGGTGCCGCTCAGGATACCAGTCACCTTGAGGGCGTTGCCGTCGACATCGCTGTCGTTGGCCAGCACGCCGCTGGCCGCATCGACGGTCAGGATCGCGTCTTCGTTGACCGCCCCCACATCAGCCTGCAGCACCGGTGCATCGTTGGTGCCGGTGATGGTGATGGTCAGGGTGCTGGTCCGGCTCTCGGTGCCGTCGGTCGCGGTGTAGGTGAACACCACGTTCGCCAGCTGACCGGCCGCCAGTTTCTGCGCATCCGCCCCATTGGCATTGAAGCTGTAGCTGCCGTCAGCCCGGATGGTCAGCGTGCCGTAGCTGTTGGTCAGCACGGTGTCGCCACTGGCGTTCACGGCCGTGGCCGTCCCGCTGGTGCCGCTCAGGATACCAGTCACCTTGAGGGCGTTGCCGTCGACATCGCTGTCGTTGGCCAGCACGCCGCTGGCCGCATCGACGGTCAGGATCGCGTCTTCGTTGACCGCCCCCACATCAGCCTGCAGCACCGGTGCATCGTTGGTGCCGGTGATGGTGATGGTCAGGGTGCTGGTCCGGCTCTCGGTGCCGTCGGTCGCGGTGTAGGTGAACACCACGTTCGCCAGCTGACCGGCCGCCAGTTTCTGCGCATCCGCCCCATTGGCATTGAAGCTGTAGCTGCCGTCAGCCCGGATGGTCAGCGTGCCGTAGCTGTTGGTCAGCACGGTGTCGCCACTGGCGTTCACGGCCGTGGCCGTCCCGCTGGTGCCGCTCAGGATACCAGTCACCTTGAGGGCGTTGCCGTCGACATCGCTGTCGTTGGCCAGCACGCCGCTGGCCGCATCGACGGTCAGGATCGCGTCTTCGTTGACCGCCCCCACATCAGCCTGCAGCACCGGTGCATCGTTGGTGCCGGTGATGGTGATGGTCAGGGTGCTGGTCCGGCTCTCGGTGCCGTCGGTCGCGGTGTAGGTGAACACCACGTTCGCCAGCTGACCGGCCGCCAGTTTCTGCGCATCCGCCCCATTGGCATTGAAGCTGTAGCTGCCGTCAGCCCGGATGGTCAGCGTGCCGTAGCTGTTGGTCAGCACGGTGTCGCCACTGGCGTTCACGGCCGTGGCCGTCCCGCTGGTGCCGCTCAGGATACCAGTCACCTTGAGGGCGTTGCCGTCGACATCGCTGTCGTTGGCCAGCACGCCGCTGGCCGCATCGACGGTCAGGATCGCGTCTTCGTTGACCGCCCCCACATCAGCCTGCAGCACCGGTGCATCGTTGGTGCCGGTGATGGTGATGGTCAGGGTGCTGGTCCGGCTCTCGGTGCCGTCGGTCGCGGTGTAGGTGAACACCACGTTCGCCAGCTGACCGGCCGCCAGTTTCTGCGCATCCGCCCCATTGGCATTGAAGCTGTAGCTGCCGTCAGCCCGGATGGTCAGCGTGCCGTAGCTGTTGGTCAGCACGGTGTCGCCACTGGCGTTCACGGCCGTGGCCGTCCCGCTGGTGCCGCTCAGGATACCAGTCACCTTGAGGGCGTTGCCGTCGACATCGCTGTCGTTGGCCAGCACGCCGCTGGCCGCATCGACGGTCAGGATCGCGTCTTCGTTGACCGCCCCCACATCAGCCTGCAGCACCGGTGCATCGTTGGTGCCGGTGATGGTGATGGTCAGGGTGCTGGTCCGGCTCTCGGTGCCGTCGGTCGCGGTGTAGGTGAACACCACGTTCGCCAGCTGACCGGCCGCCAGTTTCTGCGCATCCGCCCCATTGGCATTGAAGCTGTAGCTGCCGTCAGCCCGGATGGTCAGCGTGCCGTAGCTGTTGGTCAGCACGGTGTCGCCACTGGCGTTCACGGCCGTGGCCGTCCCGCTGGTGCCGCTCAGGATACCAGTCACCTTGAGGGCGTTGCCGTCGACATCGCTGTCGTTGGCCAGCACGCCGCTGGCCGCATCGACGGTCAGGATCGCGTCTTCGTTGACCGCCCCCACATCAGCCTGCAGCACCGGTGCATCGTTGGTGCCGGTGATGGTGATGGTCAGGGTGCTGGTCCGGCTCTCGGTGCCGTCGGTCGCGGTGTAGGTGAACACCACGTTCGCCAGCTGACCGGCCGCCAGTTTCTGCGCATCCGCCCCATTGGCATTGAAGCTGTAGCTGCCGTCAGCCCGGATGGTCAGCGTGCCGTAGCTGTTGGTCAGCACGGTGTCGCCACTGGCGTTCACGGCCGTGGCCGTCCCGCTGGTGCCGCTCAGGATACCAGTCACCTTGAGGGCGTTGCCGTCGACATCGCTGTCGTTGGCCAGCACGCCGCTGGCCGCATCGACGGTCAGGATCGCGTCTTCGTTGACCGCCCCCACATCAGCCTGCAGCACCGGTGCATCGTTGGTGCCGGTGATGGTGATGGTCAGGGTGCTGGTCCGGCTCTCGGTGCCGTCGGTCGCGGTGTAGGTGAACACCACGTTCGCCAGCTGACCGGCCGCCAGTTTCTGCGCATCCGCCCCATTGGCATTGAAGCTGTAGCTGCCGTCAGCCCGGATGGTCAGCGTGCCGTAGCTGTTGGTCAGCACGGTGTCGCCACTGGCGTTCACGGCCGTGGCCGTCCCGCTGGTGCCGCTCAGGATACCAGTCACCTTGAGGGCGTTGCCGTCGACATCGCTGTCGTTGGCCAGCACGCCGCTGGCCGCATCGACGGTCAGGATCGCGTCTTCGTTGACCGCCCCCACATCAGCCTGCAGCACCGGTGCATCGTTGGTGCCGGTGATGGTGATGGTCAGGGTGCTGGTCCGGCTCTCGGTGCCGTCGGTCGCGGTGTAGGTGAACACCACGTTCGCCAGCTGACCGGCCGCCAGTTTCTGCGCATCCGCCCCATTGGCATTGAAGCTGTAGCTGCCGTCAGCCCGGATGGTCAGCGTGCCGTAGCTGTTGGTCAGCACGGTGTCGCCACTGGCGTTCACGGCCGTGGCCGTCCCGCTGGTGCCGCTCAGGATACCAGTCACCTTGAGGGCGTTGCCGTCGACATCGCTGTCGTTGGCCAGCACGCCGCTGGCCGCATCGACGGTCAGGATCGCGTCTTCGTTGACCGCCCCCACATCAGCCTGCAGCACCGGTGCATCGTTGGTGCCGGTGATGGTGATGGTGACGGTGTGCTCGGTGCCGTCCACGGACTTGACCACAAAGGTCTCGACCTTGGTCTCGCCCTCGCCCAGGTACTGCACCTTGCTGTTGTCGACGTTGTAGGTCCAGGTACCGCCTTCGGTGATGGTCAGGCTGCCCAGTGCGCCAGTGCTGGCCACGCCGTTGCCAGCCAGGAACTTGGCCTCGTCGGCGCCGTCCACGTCGGTGACGCTCAGGGTGCCCGTCTCGGTCAGGGTCGGGTTGGTCTCGTCTTCCACCACGCCGCCGGTGTCGGTGCCGGTAATGACGGCCGCGTCGTTGACCGGCGTAACAGTCCCGGTCACGCCGCCTGTGGCGCTGTTCAGGCCATCGGTGATGGTGTATTCAAACGCGATGTTGCCATTGAAATCCGGAGCCGGCGTGAAGATCAGCTGGCCATTGCTCAGGGTGACGGAACCATTGCTGATCGCTACCGTGCCGCCTTCGGCAATGGTCTGGCCGTTGATGGCGGTAATAGTGAGGCGATCACCATCCACATCCGTGTCGTTGCCAAGCACATTGATGGCGACAGTGCCGTCCTCCGCCACGGTGAACTGGTCGTCGCCCGGCAGAGGCGCGGCATTCACCACGCTGCTGTCGGTCCCCTTGGGCGAAGTGTTGCCCACCGGGTCGGTCAGGGTGGCATCCACCGTGATGGGGCCGTTGACCGGCAGATCCGTGGTAGGAATGGTCAGAGTGACCTGGGTACGGCCGATGTCCTCGGTCGTCAGAATTCTGCTGGAGTCAGGCACGCCATCACCGTTCCAGTCCACATCGAGACGATCGCCAGCCTTGGCATCGCCCGGCAGCCGGATGATGACATCCACCCCGTTTTCGCGCTCGTTGGCGGAGATGACATTGTCCGCGCCGTCCTGGATTTCCACTTGCGGCGCCGAGGGCGCGGTACTGTCCACGCTGCCGTCATCGGTCGCGGTGCCGGTGTTGCCGGCCGGATCGGTGACGCTGGCAGTCACTGTGTAGGAGCCATCAACCAGCGGAGTGGTCACGTCCACGCTGAAGGTGCCATCCGGATTGACGGTGGTGATCAGGGTTTGCTGGTTGCCATTGGCATCGGTCACCAGCAGGGTCACGGTACTGCCTGCGTCGGCATCCGTGGTTCCGGTGATGGTCGGGGTCGTGTCGTTGGTATTGTCAGGTGCGGAGACGGTGATCACCGGCGGGACGAGATCAATCAGGCGATTCTCTTCACCCGGCAGTGCATCAGCGATCACGCCGGCATCGGTCTGGTTGGCCGTATCAAAACCGGCCGCTGCTATGGTGGCATCACCAGTACGATCGATGGTAACGAAACCACCGTTGCCACTGGCGCCAGCCACACCACCAATGCCACCACCACCGGCGGCAGGCGCCCCGCCTGCGGCAGATGCTTCAAATGCCTTGGTCGGATCGGCGCCGCCCAGGATGGCCTGCTGCAGGGCCGCGATGTCATTGGGATTGCCGGACGGCACATTCTGGGCAAGCTGAGGCTCTTGAGACGCTTCATCCTCAGCCTGCTGCTCGTGGGTCGGGCTCAGGGTGAAAGTCTGGTTGCCGCCTTGGAAGCTGGCGCCTTCAGGAGTGATCAGCACCGCATCCTTGGGCAGGATATCGCCTTCGGCGAGCTGCTTCTGGCTGCCATCAGCGGCCACCAGGTAAACCTTGCCTTTCAACTGGGTAACGACGACGTCCTGATCCAATGCGATATTGTGGCTGCTCATGTTCTCTCCTGAATCTCTATTGGCATGCAATATTCCACCGTCTAATGTGCCCGCGAATGGCGCCGGAAACCAGTTAGAAAATTCGAATGGATAGACTGATTTGAGGCTGGAACGGTCGGTTAAACAGAAGGGTCAACAACGGCGGGAATAGAAAACCTGAACTCGGGATAAAAAACGGCGTAAAAAATGAACTCAATGCCCGTTCCAAGATCTGATCCTGCAGTGACAAAGACACTGACCACAAAGGAACGGGCATGGACAAGTTATTGGAACTCTTCTGTGATGTTGATGATTTTTGTGCCGTATTTATGCCTCAATGGCACCAGCAATTGTTGGTTAGCGGTCAGCGTCAACGCCAGCGTACCGGGCGCATGAGCGCGAGTGAGATAATGTGCATCATCATTGCTTTCCACATGTCACACCACCGGGATTTCAAAAACTTCTACAACGGTTTGCTCCGGCGCTATCACATGCAGGATTTTCCTCAATTGCTCAGTTACACCCGGTTCCTCGAGATGATGCCATCCGTATTGGTCCCGCTCTGTGCCTATTTCACCCAGCTGAAGGCAACCCCAACCGGGATAGAATTTGTTGATTCGACCAGCATCAAGGTCTGTCATAACCTGCGGATTCCCCGGCACAAGGTATTCGATGGTGTCGCAAAGCGAGGCAAGGGAACAATGGGCTGGTTTTATGGATTCAAATTACACCTCATTGTGAATCACATGGGCGGACTGGTTGCCGCCAAGCTGACACCAGCAAATGTCGATGACCGGGCACCGGTCAGGGAATTAGCAGCCTGTTTACCGGACCGGTTATACGGCGATAAAGGATATATCAGTCAAGCGTTATCAGATGAGCTGGCAGCCAAGGGAGTGACATTGATAACGGGGCACCGTAAGAATATGAAACCAAAGGTCCATTCGCTTTTTGACAGGGCAATGCTATCCAAAAGGTTCATCATTGAAACAATCAATGACCAGCTGAAAAACATCTCGCAGATAGAGCATTCACGGCACAGGAGTATGCATGGATTTATGTTGAATCTGCTTGGAGGGCTGATCGCGTACTGCCACAAAGACAACAAGCCAGCCTTGAATCTTACATCCGAAGAGCAAGCCGTGATAATGCTGGCTTAAACCGATCTCAGGTTAGAAAATAAAACCAAGATGATCAATGTGTTGCATTTTTATGACGGGAGCACTGCCAGTGCCCCCGTCAAGGGCTTCATATCAGGCACCAGCCCACAGCAGGATGGCCAGCAACTGGGGTGAGATGATACGCAGGAACATCACCAGCGGATAGACGGTCGCGTACGACAGGGCACTGGCACCACTGGTGGGGTGCATGCCGTTGGCAAACGCCAGGGCGGGAGGATCCGTCATGGAACCGGCCAGCAAGCCGCACAGGGTGAGGTAGTTCATCTTGCCGTACAGACGGGCCAGCACGCCGACCACCAGCAGCGGGATCAGGGTGATCGCCACCCCATACATCATCCAGGCCGGGCCATCGCCGTTGATCAGGGTATCGATGAAGCCGGCGCCGGACTTGAAGCCCACCACCGCCAGAAACAGCACTATGCCGATCTCCCGCAGCGCCAAGTTGGCACTGGGTGGCATGAACCAGTAGAGCTTGCCGATGCTGCCGATGCGCGACAGGATCAGCGCCACCACCAGTGGCCCGCCCGCCAGACCCAGCTTGAGTGCCGCCGGAAACCCGGGCAGATAGAAGGGGATGGAGCCGAGCAGCACGCCAAGGCCGATACCGATGAACACCGGCAGCATCTGCACCTGCTGCAGTTTCTGCTGCACGTTGCCCACCACATTGGTGACCGCCTCGATGGCGTCGAGTCGCCCCACCAGGTTGAGGATGTCACCGAACTGCAGGCTGGTCTGGCTGGTCGGGACCAGCTCGATGCCGGCCCGGTTGAGGCGCGAGATCACCACGTCGTACTTCTGCTTGATGTCGAGATCGCGGATCTTCTTGCCGAGCACCTGCTCGTTGGTCACCACCACCCGCTCCACCCGCAGATCGGTGCCGCGAGTGGAGAGCGAGGTCTCCACCTCCTCCCCCAGCACCAGCAGCACCTTGCGCAGGGCGTGCCGCTCACCCACCAGGTGCAGCAAGTCGCCCAGTTCAATGCGCGAATCCGGCCGCGGCACCATCAGCTCCTCGCCGCGCTTGAGGCGCGAGCAGATGACGTCTGCCTCGTCGAGACTCGGGATCTCGCTCAGCATCAGACCGTGGATGTTGGGGTTGCGCACCGCGATGTTGATGGTCTGCAGACTCTCCTTGGTCTTGCCGGCCTGTTGTTCAAACTGGGCTGCTTCTTCGTCGATCTTGATCCGAAAGAACATACGGATCAGCCACATGGTCAACAAAATGCCACAGATGCCGAACGGATAGGCGACCGCATAGCCCATCCCCATCAGGCCGGTGGAGCCGGGCGCAGCGCCCAGTTCCGCCAGGATCTGCTGGCCGGCACCGAGTGAAGGGGTATTGGTCACGGCGCCGGAGAAGACCCCCAGGATCACCGGCAGCGGCACGTCGAACAGCTGGTGCAGGGCTGCCGCCACGGCGCAGCCAAGCAGTACCAGCAGGGCGGCGAAGCCGTTGAGCTTGAGACCGGAGCTGCGCAGGGAAGAGAAGAAGCCGGGACCGACCTGAATGCCGATGGTGTAGACAAACAGGATCAGGCCAAACTCCTGAATGAAGTGCAGGGTCTGCTCATCCAGCGCCAGCCCAGAGAGGCCGGCGAAGTGGCCCACTATGATGCCGCCGAACAGCACCCCTCCGATCCCGAGACCGACGCCATAGACCCGCCAGTTCCCCAGCCAGAGCCCCAGCACTGCCACCAGCGACAACATGCTGATGGAAAGCGCGATATCACTCATTTCGTGCATCCTTTGCGAATTGAACTGTCCCTAGCTTGTCAGCAAACGCCGCGGCCAACTGTGTGATACCGCACGAATTTATCCATTTGAGCAGCAAAAAATACCAATTAAGGGCTAGTTAGGCGACGTAGCCATAAATGGCCATAAAGTGACAAACGCTGCCCCCCAGCACGAATAGATGCCAGATGGCATGGTTGTAGGGGATACGTTTGGCCACATAGAAGATCACCCCCAGGCTGTAGATGAGACCACCCAGCCCGAGCAGCAGCAAGCCTTCCCCCTCCAGATGGATATAAAGCTGATAGACCACCAGCAACGACAGCCAGCCCAGCATCAGGTAGGTAAACAGCGACAGCTTCTTGAAGCGGTTGATGAAGAGCAGCTTGAACACCACCCCCGCCAGCGCCAGCCCCCAGATCACCACCATCAACCCCTGTGCCAGCGGCGTGTCGAGCGCCACCAGCAGGAAGGGGGTATAGGTACCGGCGATCAGCAGATAGATGGCACAGTGGTCGAATACCTTGCACCAGCGTCTGGCCGGCCCTTCCGCCATGCTGTGGTAGAGAGTCGAGGCCAGATAGAGCAGCACCAGGCTGCCGCCATAGAGGCTGTAACTGACCAGCGCCTGAGGGCCCTGCGCCCAGCCCTTGTTCAACAACAACACCAACCCCAGGCTCCCCAGCACCAGCCCCAGGCCGTGGCTGAGGCGGTTGGCCAGCTCCTCGCGGGGCGAATAATCCGTCACACTGCTCATTGCATACTCCTGCCCAAACTGCGCTCACTCTAGCTGCCGCCATTTCAGAGTACAAGTGTTAGCTTAAAGTGATTTTCATGCCATTTGCCGTGTGTTGAGGAGATGCGCATGGCTGTCACCCGCTGGCCTTTGGTGTATGCTCTGCGGCCGATGCCCACGTAGCTGTTGCCACCGCGCTTGCTCACCACCCAGTGACTCCCTGGCAACCCGGTCTGGAGAACCTGATGAAGTTGACTGAACTGTTTGCACTACCGGATCCGGCTTTCGGCCAGGCCATGACGGATCTGCTGGAGACCTTCCACCACTCGGATGACAGTCAGGCTCCCTACCAGCGCGACCAGTTCACCCACCAGCTCGATCAATCCCGCATGCCGGCCACCGGCATCGCCATGGATGAGTACCTAGCACGCCTGGCCACCCTGGTGCCTGGCGCATCCCACCTCACCTCGCCACGCTACATGGGCCACATGACGGCCCCGTTACCGGCCTTCACCGCCGAGCTGTCCCGCCTGGTGGTGATGCTCAACCAGAACCCGATGAAGATGGAGTCCTCCCGTCTGCTCAGCTTTCTGGAGCGGGAGGTGCTGGCCAAGCTGCACCGCCTCATCTATCGCGCCGACGATCTCTTCTATGACGCCCAGATGCATGCCAAGGATGCCGCGCTCGGCGTCATGACCAGCGGCGGCACCATCGCCAACGTCACCGCCCTCTGGCTGGCCCGCAACCGCGCCTGCGGCGACAACCTGTTCGCCCTCTATGAGCAGGGCTATCGCGGCGCCGTCATCCTGGGCTCGCGGCTGATGCACTACTCCTTCGACAAGGGGATGGATCTGCTGGGGCTGGGGGCGCGCAGCGTCTGGCGCCTCCCGACCGACGACCAGAACCGGCTCGACATGGCCGCGCTGGAGCAGGCCCTTGCCCAGTGCAAGGAGCAGAAGCTCAAGGTGCTGGCACTGGTCGGCGTGGCAGGCAGCACCGATTTCGGCTCCATCGACCCGCTGCCTGAACTGGCGGACATCGCCGAGCGCGAGCAGATCCACTTCCATGTGGATGCCGCCTGGGGCGGCCCGACCCTGTTCTCGCCCCGCTATCAGGCGCTGTTGGCGGGGATCGAGCGAGCCGATACCGTCACCCTGGATGGCCACAAGCAACTGCTGGTGCCGCTCGGTACCGGCATGCTGCTCTGTCGCCAGCCGGACCTGATGATGGCGGTCAAGCGGGAGGCCCCCTACGCCATCCGCGCCAGCTCCTTTGATCAGGGGCGCTTCACCCTGGAGGGCACCCGCCCGGCCAATGCGCTCTATCTGGATGCCGCCTTCCAGCTGTTCGGCCAGCAGGGTTATGCCGACCTCATCGAGGCCAACTACGACCGGGCCCGCCTGATGGCCGGCCTTATCGACCAGGCTCCCGCCTTCGAGCTGATGTCGGCTCCGGTAATGAACCTGCTCTCCTATCGCTGCATCCCCCCTCATCTGCAGGGCAAGGTGCTGGACGAGGCCGCCAACGAACAGGTCAATACCTTCAACGTCACCCTGCAGAAGGCTCAGCGCGCCGAGGGGCACAGTTTTGTCTCCCGCACCCAGCGCGCCGTGGGTCGCTACGGCACCCAGCCGCTCACCCTGCTGCGGGCCGTGCTGCTCAATCCGCTCATCGAAGAGCGACATATCCGCGATCTGCTGGCGGATCAGCAGCGGCTGGGCGCCGAGATCGCAAGGCAGCTATTTGGCTGAGGAACCGGGCGGCAAATGCGCGGTCTTATTCATTTGCCGTTGCCCATCGGGCAGGTACACTGAATGAAATTTTGCGGTCCACTTTTGAGGGCGACGAGCCAGACATGAAGCAATTTATTGAATTTATTCCTCTTATCGTTTTCTTTGCAGTCTACAAGTTCTACGACATCTACATGGCGACCGGCGCCCTGGTGGTGGTGACCGGTCTGCAGCTCGCCTACAGCTGGATCCGCTATCGCAAGGTCGAGAAAATGCAGCTGTTCACCTTCCTGCTGGTCGGCTTCTTCGGCGGCCTCACCGTCTTCTTCCACGACGACACCTTCATCAAGTGGAAAGTCACCGTCATCAACGTACTGTTTGCGCTGGGCCTGCTCATCAGCCGCTACGGCTTTGGCAAGAACCTGATCAAACAGATGCTGGGCAAGGAGCTGCAGGCACCGGATCCCGTCTGGGATCGCGTCAATCTCGGCTGGGTCGGCTTCTTTACCGTCTGCGGCCTGCTCAACCTCTATGTGGCCTTCAACTTGCCGCAGGAGATGTGGGTCAACTTCAAGGTATTCGGTCTGCTTGGCATGACCCTGGTATTCACTCTGCTAAGCGGTGTCTATCTCTATCGCCACCTGCCCGCCGAGCAGAAAAATGAAATGAAAAAATAACTGCCATCAAGAAAAGGATCCTCTCATGTGGTATCTCATCTATTCCGAAGATGTCCAGGGCAGCCTGCCGCTGCGCAAGCAGGCGCGCCCGGCCCATCTGGCCAGGCTACAGGCGCTGCAGGATGAAGGGCGGCTCCTCACCGCCGGCCCTAACCCGGCCATCGATGCCGAGGATCCGGCCGATGCCGGCTTTACCGGCAGCACCGTCATCGCCGAGTTCGCCTCACAGGCGGATGCCAAGGCCTGGGCCGATGCCGATCCCTATGTGGCGGCCGGTGTCTATGCCAAGGTGACCATCAAGCCGTTCAAGAAGGTCTTCTGACCCAACGCGAATAGCGAAATAAAAAAGGCCGGACTGGCAGTTCACGCCACTCCGGCCTTTTTGTATCCCGATATCCCGTTTTATGCCTTGGCCACGAACCAGGGGTTGAGGATGTCCTGCTTGTTGTAGCACAGCGGCGAGCCATCGAGCTGGGTGACGCTGCCGCCCGCCCCCTCCAGCACCGCCTGCGCCGCACCGGTATCCCACTCGCAAGTGGGGGCGAGGCGCGGGTAAAGCTCGGCGCCCCCCTCGGCGATAATGCAAAACTTGAGCGAACTGCCCATGGAGACCAGTTCAATCTCGCCCCGCGCCATGTCACCAAAACCCGCCAGGTAATCCAGGGTGGCCTGGGAGAGGTGATTGCGGCTGCCCACCACCCGCCAGGGCGTGCCTTCCTGATGAGGTCGGCTCTGGATAGCCTCACGCTTGCCATCAGCCACCCGCCAGGCCCCCAGCCCCTTGCCGCCATACCAGAGCTGGTCCAATACCGGGGCATAGACCAGTCCCCAGCGCGGTGCTCCCTCTTCAATCAGGGCGATATTGACGGTGAACTCGCCGTTGCGGGAGACAAACTCCTTGGTGCCGTCCAGCGGGTCCACCAGCCAGTAGCGGGACCAGCCAAGTCGTGCGCTCATCAGCTCAGGATCGGACTCCTCCGACAGCACGGGGATCTCGGGCGTCAATCGGGCCAGCGCCTGCACGATCACCTCGTGCGCCCCCTTGTCGGCGGCGGTCAAGGGGCTTTCGTCCTGCTTGTACTCCACCGCAAAGGGCTGACTGTAGATGGCCATGATGGCGTCACCGGCGGCACGGACGATGGGCTCCAGCTCGGAAATCGCGGGAAAAAACATAAGAAAAGACATCCTGGTCAAATGGTTAGCACAGTGTACCTATTTTGGAATGGCGTGGGTTATAGCCGATTCAGCTGAGTTATAACCCTGTTACTTCTGACAGACAAAAAGTGGCGCGACTCGGCTAATTCTCAATAGGCATACCAAACCACACAAGGACGTGACGCCATGAACTACAAGACCCTGACCGCCACCCTGCTGCTGAGCTGCCTGCCCCTGCTCAGCCAGCCTCTGCTGGCCGCCGACAAGCCTGCTGCCAAGCCGGCAACCACGGTCACCGCCGCCAAGGAGAGCGGCAAGGTGAACCTCAACACCGCCAATATCAATGAGTTGACTGCGCTCAAGGGCATTGGCGAGAAGAAGGCCCAGGCCATCGTCGATTACCGCGAGAAGCAGGGCAAGTTCACTACCGTGGATCAGCTGGCCGATGTGAGCGGCATCGGGCCAGCCACGCTGGAAGCAAATCGGGACATGATTATCGTCAAGTAACCGATCCATACCCCTTTCATCATAAGGGCAGCCTGTGGCTGCCCTATTTTTCTTCGGGTATCATGGGCCCACTTTGTATCTCTGGACTCTCTCCATGAAAAAGACACCGCTCGTTGTACGCAAAGCCGTTCTTCCCGTCGCCGGTCTGGGCACCCGTATGCTGCCAGCCACCAAGGCCATCCCCAAGGAGATGCTGCCCGTCGTCGACAAACCGCTGATCCAGTATGTAGTGCGCGAAGCCATCGCCGCCGGCATCAAGGAGATCATTCTGGTCACCCACTCGAGCAAGAACTCCATCGAAAACCACTTCGACAAGAGCTTCGAGCTGGAGGCGACCCTCGAGAAGCGGGTCAAGCGGCAACTGCTGGAAGAGGTGCAACACATCTGCCCGAAAGACGTCACCATCATGCACGTCCGCCAGGGGGAAGCCAAAGGTCTGGGACACGCAGTGCTCTGCGCCCGTCCGCTGATCGGCGACAACCCGTTTGCGGTGCTGCTGCCGGACGTGCTGATCGATGAGGTCTCCAGCGACCTCAAGCAGGACAACCTGGCCGAGATGGTGCACATGTTCGAACAGGATCACATCAGCCAGATCATGGTGGAAGCCGTCCCCGAGAGCGAAGTGGACAAATACGGCATCGCCGACATCAAGGGAGAAGCGCTGAGCGAGGGCATGTCTCTGCCGATGCAGGCCATCGTCGAGAAACCCCCCCGTGACGAGGCCCCCTCCAATCTGGCCGTGGTCGGCCGTTACGTGCTCTCTTCCAACATCTGGCCGTTGCTGGAGAAGACCCCCGCCGGTGCCGGTGACGAGATCCAGCTGACCGATGCCATCGCCATGCTGATGGAGCAGGAGCAGGTGAATGCCTACTTCATGAAAGGGCGCAGCCACGACTGCGGCAGCAAGTTCGGTTACATGAAAGCCAACGTGGAATATGCAGTGCGCCATCCGGAACTGAACGGCGAATTTATCACTTGGTTGAAACAGTTTGCCAAGCAGCTGTAATAGCTGAATATTTAACCTATTAATGGAATAAAACACTGGGCATCATTCGATGCCCTTTTTCATTTTATAAACATATATTCAACCATTGATAGATAAAATATCGCTAAATCATAATATTGTAATTTAATCACGCTTGTTCTATAAGGATTATGGCTTGTTCCTAGCCCTTGCATAAAATTTCTAAAAAAATATAAGACACAGGTGGAAGTTCCAATGAATAATCCGTCCAAAGGGACCTTTTTAGGTCACCCTAAAGGGCTTTTTTTGCTCTTTAGTACCGAACTGTGGGAGAGATTCTCCTATTACGGCATGCGTGCCGTGCTCGTGCTCTATCTGACTGACATGACTGCCAACGGCGGGATGGGCTGGACTCAGGCCGATGCCCTCAAGCTGTACGGCATCTATACCGGTCTGGTCTACATCACCCCGATCATCGGCGGCTGGCTGGCAGATACCTTCCTCGGTCAACGCCGCGCCATTCTGTTTGGTGCCGTGCTGATGGCCGCCGGCCAATTTACCCTGGCGCTGCCGCACGCCATGTTCCCGGACATGGTCAACACCGTCTTCTATTCGGGTCTCGGCTTGCTGATCGTGGGTAACGGTCTGTTCAAACCGAACATCTCCACCATGGTGGGTGACCTTTATCAGGAAGGTGACCACCGTCGTGACGGTGCCTTCACCATCTTCTACATGGGTATCAACCTGGGCTCCCTGCTGGCCGGCGTGATCTGTGGTGCTGCCGCAACCGCCTATGGCTGGCAAGCCGCCTTCGTCAGCGCCGGTATCGGCATGCTGCTCTCCCTGGTGGTACAGGCCACCATGGCTCAGCGTTTCCTGGGTGACATCGGCCGCGTGCCGGCCGCCCAGCGCGCCGCCGAGCAGCGCTCCAAGGAGCAGAAGGCTCCGCTGACCAAGCAGGAAGTGGATCGTATCAAGGTCATCCTGGTGCTGGGTCTGTTCACCATCATCTTCTGGGCCGGCTTCGAACAGGCCGGTGGTCTGATGAACCTGTACGCACAGGAGTATACCGACCGCATGATCGGCAGCTTCGAAGTGCCGACCGCCTGGTTCCAATCCCTGAACCCCTTCTTCATCATCACGCTGGCCCCCATCGTGGCCGCCATCTGGATCAAGCTCGGCAAGAAAGAGCCGAACTCCCCGGTGAAGTTCGCCATGGGTCTGCTGTTCCTGGCCGTGGGCTTCCTGTTCATGATCGGTGCCGTGCTGGAGCAAGGTGGTGATCAGGCCGTCAAGACCTCCATGTTCTGGCTGGTCGGTGCCTACCTGTTCCACACCCTGGGCGAGCTCTGCCTCTCCCCGATCGGCCTCTCCATGGTGACCAAGCTGGCTCCGCTGCGCCTGGCCTCCCTGATGATGGGTGCCTGGTTCGGCTTCGTGGCCCTGGCCAACTATGCCGCCGGTTTCATCGGCTCCTTCGTCGGCGAATCCGGTGCCATGGCCATCTTCGGTGGCATCGCACTGGCCGCCGTGATCAGCGCGCTGATCCTGCTGACCATGGCCAATCGCCTGGTCTACTGGATGCACGGTGCTGAAGGTCCGGCCAAAGAGCCGCAGGAACACGACAAGAAGCTGCAATCTGCCGCCGTCTAAGCGGTCCGGATTGTCTAGCAACAAAGAGGGCGCCCATTGGGCGCCCTCTTTGTATGTGGCCGTCTGACACGGCCTCAATGATGTCGAACCTGCACATGCAGGGCACTGCCGCTGTCACTGCGAAACTGCAGATCAAAGGGTTCATGCCAGCTGCGCCTGTGCAAGGCGTAGTGGCTGGTACGCAGCAGACCGAGCGGCAGGCCGCCGGAGCGCACCAGCCAGTGGGGCGAAGTCAGCCCGGCATTGGCAAAGACCAGCCCGTCCTCCTGATCAAACAACAGAGCGGCCATGGCGAAGGAGTGGCGCAGGCCGGATTCGACCAGCTGCAGATTGAGGTAATCGAGCAACCGGTGGGGCTGGGTCAGCAGTAGACTCTCGCCACGCTGAAACTGGCGATACGGGGCGTTCATCAGAGAGCGCACCAGAGCGCCGCAGAAGGCGGCATCCACCCCGAGGATCGGCAGCTCCATCACCAGCACCAGCAGCTTGTCATCCACCTTGAAGGTATCGGGAATGAACAGATTGCCCATCCCTTCAAAGGTGACCTGCCAGGGCCCCCACTCCTGCAGGCCCGGCGGCTTCAACCAGGCCAGCAGCCGGGTCGCCGCCAGGTCGTGTTCGCGAAAGAAGTCGATGTGCTCCATCAACTCCAGCTGTTGTCCATAACCGTGATTGGCGCTCAGGCACTGCTCTATGCTGCGACGCACCTGACCGAAGTCAGAGATGGGCTTGAGCAGGAAATCGCGGGCACCGGCGCGCAGCGCTCGCTCGACCGCCTCCATCTTGCTCTGGGCCGAGATGACGATGACAGGAATATGAGGGTAGCGGGCCGTGAGGCAGGCGATCACCTCATGCCCATCCATGTTGGGCATGTTCAAATCACATAACACCACATCGGGGTGATAGAGAGCGGCGGCAGAGAGGCCTTCAATACCGTCTTCGGCCTGGAATACGCAGGCACCATCGTGAGCGAGATAATTGACCAGCGAGTGGCGAAAAACCGCTTCGTCCTCCACCACCAGGATCCGTAGTCCGGCTTTTGACATCTTGATAAAGCTCTTATTAGTCAACCAGTTATTTAGCCTCAAGCCTAGACCATAACCGACTGCATTGACCAATCAGATGATTGAATAATCGCCGAAAAATCCATGCCCGCTAGCTATTCTGGCGGCCAACTGCTTGAAATAAAGCAGCTAATGATGCTCATCGAAACTCAGCTTTTTCTCCTCTTTGCAGCTTGGCTGACCAAAAACAGCGTCATACGAAAACAATCAACCCCGATTGCGGGCGAGCCAACCACCCGCCGGCGGTGCCGGGCATGCCATCAATTGTATGAGGCTGCGCCATGGGGGATAATACCGCCACGTCCGTCAATGAAGCATGCCATGACCCCTGCCGAATACAGCGCCCTCGCCCATCCCAGATTGTCCCACCCGGCCCGCAGCCTCTATACCCTGCAGCTGCGCCGACTGGTGCTGGAAAATCAGCTGGCCAGGCTCAACTACCCCGAACTCGGCCGGGCGCTGGCGGTGGTCGACCCGGGCGATCCCAGCGGCTTTTCCTTTCAGGTCAATGCCCGCCAGCTGACCGAGCTGTTCGATGAGCTGATGGAGGCGGGTTTGCTGCAAGTCGAGGCGCAAAACGACAGTGAGCACTACCATCAGTGCCCGTTCCAGCTGCCACTGCTGACCCAGCGGGTGCGCAGCCCGCTGCCGGAGCGCCCGTTCCAGATGCACCTGCAATGGCGCCCGGATACAGAGCTGCCGGCCCTCGCCCGCCTGTGCGGGGTGATCGATGCCAGCTACAGCGAAGAGGATCTCGGCGAGTTCATCGCCTACTGGCTGGGGCGGCCCGAAGTGTTCGACTCCCAGCACCAGTGGATGCTCAAGTTCATTCGCGCCCTCAAGACCCGCCGCTATACCCGCCGCAAGCCGATGGAGGTGCAGGGCTACCAGCAGGTGACCCAGGCACCGGTCGAGGCTGGCCCAAGCAAGCGGGCGCAGGAGATGATCGAAGAGGCCAAGCGGTTGGCCGGCCAATCGCAGGAGCCGGATAATGATTGATAGCAGACACTGCCAGCAGGCAAAATCAGAGACCTGTCCCCACCCCAGACCGAGCAGAAGGAGCATTCCATGACTGACCCGCACGATCCCCTGCGCCAGGAGCTGGAAGAGATCGAAGCCAAGCGCCAGAAGATCGCCAAGGCCAAGCAGGATCATCGCATTCACGACCCGGAATTGAGCCGCCACGTAGGAGGCCTGCTGGAGCGCATTCGTCGCCTTCAGCAAGAGACCGGCGGCAGCCAGTACGACTACGAGACCCTGCGCAAGGAGTACGATGCCAAGGCCAATGCCGAGGTACGCGAGTTGCAGAAGGCGGCACGCCAGGAGCGGATCCAGAAGCTGATCGCCCAGGCCGACCTCAACCCCGACTGGGTGTTTGAACGGATGGATGCCGGCGATCCGGCGCTGCAATATCCCATCGAGACCGCCCGCTACTTCATCAGCGGTTTCGAGCACTGGGAGAAAAGCGGTGGTGGCTGCATGCTGATCTACGGTGACTACGGCACCGGCAAGTCGACCCTGGCGGGCGCCGTGGCGCACGAGTTGATCGCACGCCACCAGAAGTCGGTGATCTTCCAGCAGTGGGCCTCCATCGTGGACAGGTTGTTCTTCAACGTGATCCAGGATCAGGAAGAGCGCAACCAGTACCGGCGCGCCCTGGAAGAGGTGGATCTGCTGATCATCGACGAGGTCTCGGCCAACCGCGCCAAGATGGCGGAGAGCCAGTCCAGCTTCCTCGGCCACCTGCTGCGCCGCCGTCGCAACCTGTCGAAAAGCGTCATCCTCATCACCAACCACAATCCCCAGAGCCTGCACCAGGCGATAGGTGATTTCGCGTTCGAAGCGATCAAGGCGTTCAATCCGGTGGATATTCACCTGAGCGGCCCCAGCCGTCGCCCCCATATCGGCCACTACAACGGCTGATCCCCGTGCGAGCCAGGCCCCACCCCTGGCTCGCCGCTTCCCTCTTTTCCAGACAAATAAAAACAACTCTCATTTACAGCCTCCCCACAACCCTCTAGGCTAGCCCTTTCGTCAAAGGGAGCAGCAGCATGCCAACCACACTCATCTTCGGAGCCAGCCGCGGGCTGGGCCGCGCCTTCACCGAACAAGCCCTGCAGCAGGGCCACCGGGTCATCGCCCTGATCCGCAGTCTCGAGGTGGCCACCGAGCTGCGCGCGCTGGGAGTCGAGGTCGTCAACGGTGATGCCCTCGACCCGCAGGCGGTCGCGGCGACCTGCCAGCTGGCCGGTGACGGAGCGCAGGCCATCTCCACCCTCGGCAGTTTTCGCCAGACAGAGCCTGTCGACTATCTGGGCAATCGTCAGGTGATCGATCAGATGGAGCTGGTCGGGCTCAAGCGCCTGCTGCTGGTAACCTCACTCGGTTGCGGCGACAGCTGGCAATATCTGCCGCAGCGGGCCCGGGCAGCCTTCGGTCACGAGGTCAGATTGAAGAGTCTGGCGGAGAGCTGGCTGCAGACCAGTGCGCTCGAGTGGACCATACTGCGTCCGGCAGGTTTGCAGGATGGCGAGGCCACCGGTCAGGCCGTGCTGAGCCAGGGCGAGGAGGTGCACGGTCTGGTGCGTCGTGCCGACGTCGCCACCTGTGGGCTGCGTCTGCTGAGTGACAAGACGGCACACAGCCAGATCTACGCCATCGGCGATCCCGAGCTCCAGCGCGGCTAAACCAGCGCCTGCGTCACTGAATCCAGCGCATACAAAAACGGTCAGCCCAAGGGCTGACCGTTTTTCGCTTTACCGCGCACGCCGTATCACGCGCGCTGGTACCATCCCGCTCAACCGGCGGTCGTTTCACGCGGAACCACTGGCTGGTTGGCAACCGGCAACGACTGCTGCCGCCAACGCAGCAGCAGGCAGGCCAGCGTACCGTAGAGCAGCGCCAGCCCCCACAGCTGCCACCAGTAGTGGGAGACCTGAGCAAACTCGGCCCCCATCTGGTTGAGCCGCAGAAAACCTTCGATGGCCGGGGTGCTCGGCACCCACTGGGCCAGCCAGTTGAGCGGGGTCGGGATCAGCTCCAGCGGCCAGATGAAACCGGCCAGAAAAACCAGCGGCAGCGAGGAGACAAGCACCACCTGGGTTGGCAGATCCCGGCGGGTAAACAGTGCCCCCAGCACCACTCCCAGCCAGGTGGTGGCCAGCAGGAACGGCAGGGTGAACAACCAGAGTGCGGCCGGCTCGGCGGTGCGCACTATGTTGTAGTGATCGAAGCAGAAGCCGAAGAAGTAGCTCACCGGCAACACGAACAGCCCCCCCACCACCAGGGTGCGGGCCAGCAGCAGTGGCAGGATGGGGGCATGCTGCCAGTAGCCCGCCTCGCCGCGCTGGCTACGCTGGTTCTGGGTCGCCCCCAGGATGCCGGTGCCCATCAGCAGCACCTGGTGCAGGATCAGCACGAATACCGCCGGCACCACGTAGTTCACATAGCCCATGGTGGGGTTGAACACCGGCAGCACGTTGAGCGCCACCGCATT
The DNA here is from genome assembly GCF_049860615.1 of Aeromonas sp. FL131. Taxonomy (NCBI): domain Bacteria; kingdom Pseudomonadati; phylum Pseudomonadota; class Gammaproteobacteria; order Aeromonadales; family Aeromonadaceae; genus Aeromonas; species Aeromonas sp. FL131. Next base: position 229,941 of record NZ_CP187595.1, on the reverse strand, counting down.
CCAGCCCATGGCAGCCTGCGGCAGGGCCTCACCGTGGCTCAGCAATCTGGCGACCTTCACTTGGGCGGCCAGAGTACCGCCCGCCTGGGCCAGCCCCTCGGCAATGGTGCCGTAAACCAGGAAGTAGGAGGCATCGCCGGCATAGCCCAAGGTGACGCTCTTGCCCTGCATCAGATCCCGATAGAAGTGGCGGGGGATGTGCAAAATGCCGCTGCCCTGCCCCGCCAGCAGCAACGCACGAGCCTCATCCAGACTGCCCGCCCGCGCCACCAGTTTTACCTGCGGCGTGGCATCGGCCATGAACTCCAGCTGACGCGACAGCTGACTGCCATCCTCGTTGACCGCCACCACCGCCTCTTCCCGCGGCAGCTGGTGCAGATAGGGTTGCGGGTAGAGGAAGGAGTAGAAGAAGACGCCGCCAAACAGGGTAAGCATGATGGCCCTGTCCGCCAGCAGGGTGCGCAACTCGAGGCGCAGCAGATCCCAGAAACCTAGCATGTCATTGGCTCCTTCCACCGCCAGGAGGCAGCGATTGGTAGCGCCAGCGAGAGGCACCAATCAATCGGCCGCCACTCGAGGCGTGGCAAATCCCAACATCCCATCATGACCTGGGCTCCTCATTAACAGGGGCCGCGCTCGCCTGGGCCTGATAGCGGCGTACCACCAACAGCAGGGGCAGCAGAAACAGTAACAGGGCGCCAAACTGGGGCAGCGCCGCCGCCAGCGGTTGGCCGTAGTTGGTCTGGCCTATCTGCAGCTCGACATAGTGGGAGATGGGCAGCAGGCTGCGCCAGAACTGGGCGAAATCCCCCATGGCGCTGACCGGAAAGGTGACCCCCATGAAGGCAAAGCCCGGCGCCGTGTAAGCACCGGCCAGCGACAGGGCGCGAGCCGGATCCCGGATGATGCCGTAGAAGAAGGCCCCCATGCTGACGCAGGCGGCCGACGCCAGCCCCAACCCCGTAGCCAGCACCAGCCAACTGCCCTGCATCGGGTAACCAAACCCCTTGAACAGCAGCAGGCTCCAGCCCAGCCCCCAGCCCCAGCCAATCAACACGTGGGGCAGCAGGGTGCGCCAGAGACCGAACCAGACCCCTTTGGTGGTCCAGTCCAGCCCCAGCCTATCGGTGCGGGCCAGCGCATTGATGCCGTAGAGTACCACCAGGATCTGCCACACCGCCGGTAACAGGGCACTCAGCAAAAACTGGGCATAGCTGGAGTTGATGTTGTAGAGCGCCGTCACCTGGCTGGCGATGGGCACCGCCTGCCCCAGTGCACCGGGCAGCGCCTTGCCGCCCGCCATGGCCGAGAGCACGCCCACCTGACCGTTGAGCGTCCCGACCACCTGGGCCAACGCCGAGTTGATCAGCTTGGCGATCAGGATGAACTGGCCGTTGTTGAACACGGTGACCTGCGGCTGGGTGCCTTGCCGGGCATCCCGCTCCAGGTGGTTCGGCAACACGACCAGGGCGTAGATATCGCCCCCTCGCAGCGCGCTGGCCCCTGCCTCGATGGAATCAAACTGCTGGGCGACCTTGAGTCCGGCGGAGGCATCCAGCGAGAAGGCCAGCTCACGTGACAGCAGGCTCTGATCCAGATCCACCAGACCTATCTTGAGATCCCGTGCCAGCCCGGCCGAGAAGACCCAGCAGAGGATCCCCATCAGCAACAGGGGGAGCCAGCTTGCCAGTGCCCAGCCGAACGGATCCTGCCACAGCAACCGCCATTCACGTCCCATCAGAGTTCGACCAGCACGCTCATGCCGACCCGCAGCCCCTCAACCGGTTGCAGCGGGCGCGCCTCTACCTGGAAGCTCTTCATGTCAAAGCCCTGACGGGTATCGGTGGCACGCCAGGTGGCGAAATCCCCCATCACGGCCACATGGGTCACCTTGAAGCGCACCGTCTGCTCGCCAAGGCCGGGAATACGGGCATCGAACTCGGTCCCCAGCGCAAAGCGGGGCAACAGATCTTCGCGCACGTGGAACTGGGCCCAGGCATCGCTCATGTCGAGCAGGGTCACCACCGGGAAGCCCTGCGGAGCCAGCTCGCCGCTGCGCAGCAGCACCTGGGAGACTTCCCCGGTGTGCGGGCTGGCGATGCGGGTATCGGCCAGGTAGGCCTCCACTTCGGCCACGCCGCCGGCCGCCATCTTGGCCTGCTCGCGCGCCGCAATCTTGGTCTCTTCTCGCGCCCCTTCCAGGGTCATCTGGTATTGCTGCCAGGCCATGCCTTCGCTGTATTTGGCCGCCTGCCAGGCAGTCCAGGCCTCATCGCGTTTTTGCAGCGGCATCACGCCATCCCGATGCAGGCTGGCGATGCGCTCGTAGGTCTTGCCGCGCAGCAATGCGGCCGCCTTGGCCTTTTGCCACTGATCCTTGGCGGCGGCAATCTGCTGCGCGCGCGCCCCTTTCTCGGCCTCTTCGGCCATGGCGCCAGCTGCCGCCTGACCCGCCTTGGCCTGACTCAGCTTGGCTTCGATTTCCGGGCTGGCCAGGGTAAACACCAGCTGATCTTTGGCCAGCTGATCACCCTTCTTGACCAGCACCTCGTCGATGCGGCCCGCCACCTTGGAGGAGACGGAGTACTGCTGCGCCTCGATCTGCCCCTGCAGGCGCACCGGCTCCGGCTGATAGGCCAGCCAGAAACGCCAGCCCAGCCAGATGACCAGCAGCACCAGCGCCAGTGGCAGCAACAGCGGCTTGGCCTGGCTCATCTTCTTCTTGATGGGGGGATGACTCATGCATTCACCTCGGCAAACGGGCGACCCTTGGCGGTCGAAACAGACATGAAAAAAGGAGCAGAGTGGCGCGCGATCATGAATTCACCTCGATCACTTGCCCATGCTGATATTGATTGAAACTGTTCATCTGACCGGAGAGTGCCAAGAGGCGGGCCAGCGAGATCACGTATTGATAGGCGGCAGCGGCGCGCTGGGTCTTGACCCCGGCCAGCTGGTTGCGGGCATCCACCACATCGAGGGAGGTAGAGAGCCCCTGTCCGAACGCCTTGTCCCGCAGCAGTACGTTCTCCTCGGCCAGCGCCTGGGTGGAAGAGAGCGACTGGAACTCTTCCAGCCCCTGCGCCGCCTCGCGCCAGGTCTTCTCGACCAGCAGTTCCAGATCCTGGCGGGTCTTGGCCTGCAGCAGATTGACCTGCAGCTCGGCGCTCTTGGCCGCCTGTACCGTCTCGGAGCGGCCGTCACGGCTCACCAGCGGCATGCTGACGCCCACCCCGACCAGCCAGTCCGGCGTGGTCTTGGAGGCCAGCGAGTCATCCTCATAGAGGTTGTAGTTGCCGAACAGGAACAGCTCGGGGGCGTACTTGCCCTTCTCCAGCTTGATCATTCCCTGCGCCTGCTCCTTCTTGGCCGTCAGCAGCTTGAGACCGGGATGTACCGCCAGCGTCTCCTGCACCAGGGCGTCGAGCTCGGGCATCTGCTGATTGATGAAGAGCTGGGTGTTGGGCTCGGCCTGCTTGAGCTTGAGCATGTGGCCAAGGGCCAGCTGGGCGATCTCCAGGCTGCGCCTTGCCTTCTGGGTATCGATGCGTGCTCGGTCATAGGCCGACTGGGCGGAGAGACGTTCGACCCGGGCAATCTGGCCCTGGGCCTCCAGCTTCTTGGCATGCTCCAGATGGTGGGACAGCCCCTGCTCGATCTCCTGCTTGGTCTGCACCACCTGGGCCGCCAGCACCACCCCGAAGTAGGTCTGGGAGAGGCTCTCGAAGGTGGACTGCTGCTTGAGCACCAGCAACTGCTGCGCCTCGCTCACCTGGGCCTGACGAATATCCTGCGCCGCATCGATGCGGCCACCGGTAAACAGCGGCCACAGCATCTTGACCGAGCTGGTCACTACGTTCTGTTTGGTGAGGGGGGTGACGAAGTCGTTGGGCGTCAGCTTGAGCGCCTGCATGATGGGCGCCAGTACCTTGCCGAATTCCGGATGGTTGGCGATGGGGTTGAGATCCATCATGTCCAGTTCCATCGGCTGATCGAGGTGGGTATAGCTGGCCCCCACGTCCACCTTGGGCAGATACATGGCCTTGGCCGCCTCGCGCAGTTGCTGCGCCCGCTCCACCCCTGCCTGCTCGGCCGCCAGCCCGTCATCCTGGCGGATGACCCGACTCCAGGCTTCGCTGAAACTGACCGTCTGGGCCTGGGCCGAGCCCAGCACGGCACCAAGCAGACACGGGTAGAGAGATTTGATGAACCTTGCCGTCATACATCCCCAATCTGTTTGTAATGAAATTGTTTGGAGCCTTTGCTCGATACAAGCTCGCTATCATAACGCAAACCGGTCCGGGATGGGGACAGGCAAATCGCCTCTCCCCTCACCCATTTGGCCCCGCCAGTCTGGCTCGACAATATGTCTGATTTTCAAGCACTCCTGAATTTGCAAGCCTTGGCGCGACGTTTTTTTCAGAAAAAAATGGCTGACGCTCAAATACTAACCTTTTCTCCTGACTAAAAAATGCGTAATATACGCCGCCCTAAGCCGATGGTAACCGTGGAATGCAGATAGGTCCCCACACGCTTGAAACTCCCCTGATTGTGGCTCCCATGGCCGGTGTAACAGACCGACCATTTCGTGAACTTTGTTTGCGATTGGGCGCCGGCATGGCCGTTTCCGAGATGCTGCTGGCCAACCCGGATGTCTGGGATACCCAGAAAACCAGGATGAGAATGGATCACTCTGCAGAAGGTGGCTTGCGATCGGTCCAGATTGCCGGAGCCGACCCCGAGATGATGGCGTTTGCTGCCCGCTACAACGTGGAGCAGGGCGCTCAGATCGTCGACATCAACATGGGATGTCCGGCAAAAAAAGTGAATAAGAAGCTGGCAGGTTCCGCCCTGCTGCGCCAACCCGACCTGGTCAGAACCATCTGCCGGGCCGTAGTGGACGCAGTGGAGGTACCTGTCACCTTGAAGATCCGCACAGGATGGGATCCGGATAACCGCAATGGCGAGGAGATCGCCCGAATCGCCGAAGATTGCGGTATCGCGGCCCTTGCCGTGCATGGTCGTACCCGTACCGACCTCTATCGGGGCGAGGCGGAGTACGACACTATCAGGGCGATTAAGCAGGCCGTATCGATTCCTGTTGTCGCCAATGGCGACATAGACAGCCCGGAGAAGGCCCGGTATGTCCTCGACTATACCGGCGTTGATGCCGTGATGATCGGCCGTGCTGCGCAAGGACGACCCTGGATTTTCCGGGAAATCCGTCATTTTCTTGAGACGGGCACCAAGCTGCCGCCTCCCGAAAGGGAAGAGGTTCGCACCCTGATGAACGAGCATGTAACCAACCTGCACCAGTTTTATGGTGCATATCTGGGAGCGCGCATTGCCCGTAAACACGTGGGCTGGTATCTGGATGAAGAAGAGACGGGCCGAGAATTCCGTAAGCACTTCAATGCCCTGGATTGTGCAGATGCACAACTCGAGGCACTCGAAGCGTATTTCGATGGATTAGGTTAACGCATAACTAAAGAGCCGACCGAATATGTTCGAACAAACCCTGACTTCTGATGCATTGGTAACAACTACTCACAATCACGCTGCCGAGCCGACCCAGCGCCCCCTGCGTGACTCTGTGCAACAGGCCCTGCGTAACTACCTGGCCCAGTTGAACGGTCAGGAAGTGATTGATCTGTACGATATGGTTCTCTCCGAAGTCGAAGCTCCCATGCTGGACGTGATCATGCAGTACACCCGTGGTAACCAGACTCGCGCCGCCGTGATGATGGGCATCAACCGCGGTACTCTGCGCAAGAAACTCAAGCGCTACGGCATGAACTAAGCCATAACAGCTAAGCTATTGAAAATAAAGGCACCATCATTTTATTGATAGTGCCTTTTTCGTTTTGAACCCACATTTGAACCCACACCTACAAGACTAGTTATCATTGTCGACGACTCAACTCGGACTAGCCTGATGAACAGCGTTGACCACATAACTGTACCTATCCTCCCCATGTTGCCTAATGCAAGAGAGGGCCAATGGCCCTCTCTTGCTATCTATGTTGTTGGTCAGTGCAAACAGCACTGCTTGTACTTCTAGCCGCAGCCAAAGGGACACGGCTCGTTGCGGCCAATCTTGATGGGTACCACCACTGGTGTTCGCTACGTTGTGCCAGAAAGTGGGCATGAAGGATACGAGCAGCAAATCGGGCCTTGGTGGCTTGCTCTTGCAGGTGTTCATTGCTGAGCGCCTCCAGCGACGTAGACATGGTTTCTTAACCATGTGTTCTTTATGGTCTCTGTCATCCGGGGGATGTCGCTCCAATGGATAGGCATCTATATCGGTCTCAGGCACAATGTTCGATTAGATAGACCTGATAATGGGTAGTTCAGCTGATGGCACGAATATTAACCAAAGCGCAATTGAGTAAACTGGAAAGCAAAAGCCAAGCCGAGCTGTTGGCTATCGTGCTTGACCTGGCAACGCATCTTCCCCTCGCAAAAAAGCACCTGATTAACCAGTACCTTACTGCTGAGGATGCCTTATTGGCATTGGCAAAAAAAGAGTATAGCAAGCTCACTCGTCGCCCCCCTTCCTGGGATTATAAGGAGGTGGATGCCTTCTTCGATACCTTGCAAAATCAGTTTATTCCGTTGCTGGCCAAGGGGATCGTCGCCTCTCCAAGGGAGGGAGAACTCTTCGCCCTCGAGTTGCTGGCGAATGCCAGAGCCTTGTATGAAAAGATGGATACATCCAGTGGCAGCTGGGAGGACTACCATCTTGCGCTGGTCGAACAGTGGTTGATGGCGATCGCTGCTCAACGAGAGTCTGTCCCCCCAGAGGTGCTGGCTCGTCAATTGCGTGACGGATTGTCAGACATTGATCCATCGATCAGCATTACTTGCCTGTTTGATTACCGTGATGTGCTCGGCTCCCCAGTGATGCGAGCCTTGCGCGATAACTATGCGGCGGCAGGTCTATTGCCAGAGGCGTTGGGGTTGAGCTTTGAGTTGCGTGATATTGCATTCTTTGACTCGGTGCAACAGGCTGGTCTCTTTAGCCACCCCCGTCAGCAGATTGACTATGCCAGACTGCTGACCGACGAATTACGCGCCGATCAAGCCATCGCGGTATTAGAGGCAATGGACTCGGCTCTGTTGCAGCGCCACCGCCAATTGAACCTGTGGCATCAAGTGTTGATCCGGGCCTATCTGGAAGAGGGACGCCGAGCTGACGCTCATGCTCAGGCATTACGCGCGTTTGCTAGCACACGGGCAAACTCGTTTTTTGCGAGTTATTGCCAAAGTGGAGATGAGCCTAGAGAAGTAGCATTAGGCCAGTTTGTTGCCATTGCCGAATCATGGGGGCTACGCGAGGTCTTGTTGCTGTTGGAGGAGGTTGATGCATGGCCACAACTGGCACAACGGCTTGAGCAATGTACAGATGCAGACTTGCAGGAGGATCTCTCACTCCTTGCTGGTTCAACCGTACGAACCTGGTCGAGCCGCCTCTATCAGCAGGGATTTATCGTGGTGGCAGTGCGGCTACGTCGTCAATTGGTGGCCAATGTCGTTAATCAGGGCAAGAGCACCTACTACACGGGGGCAGCCTCGGATCTGAAAAAGAGCCTGGATTATCAGGCGGCCTTAAAGGTAGAACAAGAGGATGGAGAGAGACCTCTCTGTTCGCCACAGGAGTATCTGAATCAGCTTTATCAGCAGCACAAACGCAAGAGCAGCTTTTGGGAGGCGGTTCGTCAAAAGCTACCGGCCATTACCATGTCGGCGAGCGGTGTGCAGTATCAGGCCGAGAATAAATAAGGCGCTAACACCTTTCACTCGGTCAGTCAGCTTGTGCTGGTGTTCCATGTGCCCTTGGCTGTCCAGCGCCTCGATAGCACTCATCTGGATGTCTCATTGCCACGACATCCTTCAAGCTACCCAAAACAAGAGAGAGCCATTGGCTCTCTCTTGTTTTCGAAATAGGTGTTTTCAAAAAATGTGTTTTCGAAAAAAGTGTTATCGAAAGAAGATCTCATCAAAGTCCGGCTCTTCATCCCAGATGGCGTGCTGACGTGCGTCCCAGCGCTCGGCCAGATAGGGTTTGAGGGTTGCAAGGGTGGTGATGGTCGCCAGTTGTCCATGCAACTGCTTGATATCCCGCTGTAGATAGTGCTGATGCTCCTCGAACGCGAGATCGGTCTTCTTCTTCGAGCGCTGTTTAAACTTGTGCAAGATAACCCCTTGCACTCCCTCCGGGCCACTATAAAAGCAGATCTCGAGCTCACGTTTTTTCTGCCAGAGCGCCGGATTGATGGCCACCAGATTCTCTTCACTCAGCAGCTTGTCTGCCTCGGGCAGATGGGTGTGAGCCAGGTGCAACAGAGTAAACATATCCCGCGTTTCCCACGCATGGCTGAGCTCGCCCATCAGGCGGCTCTTCTCTTCACGCTTGACCGGGTCTTGCTCCCGATCCGGGTGCAGCGTCATAGCCAGCTTGCGATAGAGCTGCTTAAGGCTTGAGTTATCGAGCAGTTGCTCAACCCTGGCAACCTCATCCGGATCGGCCATGTCATGATGATCCTGCCAACGTGCGAAAGCCTCGTCATTGGCAAAGGGGTCATCGCCACAGTCCGGCGCGTCGTCGTCCCACTCATGCTCATCACCGCCCTGTTTTTGGGCCTGGGCTTGCATATAGTCGCGCAGCTTCTCGGGATTTCTGACCATCTCGCGCAGCAGCTCGATATCATCGGGGCTCTCGCCAAACGCCTCTTGCAGCATGTCAGTGATAAAATCGCAGCTCGCCTCGAGCTGATCATCATCGAGCTGGCTGACGCTGCCCGCTTGCACCGCCATATAGAGTGACTCCAGATCCAGCTCCCCCCGAAACGGGTTGGATTCAAGATACCCCATCAATTCATCAATCCAGCCATGGAGCATCTCGCGCTGCCACTGGGTAAAACTTTTGCGGGCGGTGAAACCGGCCAGCCGCTGGCAAAGCTGAAAAATCAGCCCACACTGCTCACGCTCCAGAGGCTCAATGTCGCTGACAAAGCGCTGATAGATATCCGCCCCCTCTTGCTCCTGTTTGGCCAGCTTGGCCTGCAGCTTTTCGATGGCCTGCCACTGGCGATGAAAATAGGCAAGGGCCGGACTCTCGTGGCGCGGCTCGGCTTTTTTTCGCTTGGCCGAGGTTTTACTCTTGGTCAGTGACATGAAAACTCCAAATGAAAACGGGATAGTTGGCTACCGTGGCCACGGCAGATTATCAGAGGGGAGGAGATGCGCCTATCCTCGCGGTCTGCTGCCGCGACTTGTCGATCTTGAGAAATCATCCTAAAACCTCGTATTGGGGTACCACGTGGGGTACCACATCTAGCAAACGGTAGGCACATTACTGTATCCACTTACCTGGCCACCGGCAGGTCCTCCCAGCGGGTGGTGTAACAGGGGCTCAGGAGCTCTTGTCGCATCATCCACTCAGGCGACCCCGTACCTTGGCTGGCAAAGCCTACTCGCCCCAATCCCTTGGCTTTGATCTGGTCCATCACTGCCATCAGCGCGTCCGATTGAGCGGAGGACGGGGCAAACAGATCTGCCTGTTGTTGCCCCTTGGGGGTGAACTCACTCAGCATGACGCCCCCCTTCTGATAGCGGTAACCGTCGCGCCAAATCTGCGGTAGCAGCACGTTCACTTGCTGCAGCAGCAACCGGGTATCATCGCTAGGGCAGACCAGTCGGACGCCAGCCTGCTCACTGTAGTAAGGAGCTCGTTCGTCAAAGGGGCTGGTTCGCACGAACAGGTGCACCCGTTGGCAACACATCCCCTCGGCCCGCAACTTCTCGGCTGCGCGAGCCATAAAGCCTGACAACGCTTGGGCCATTTCTCCACGGTCAGTCACGCGCTCACCAAAGGAACGGCTCGAGAGGATCTGCTGCTTCGCCGCCGGTTCAACGGTCAGCTCTGCGCAAGGCAGGCCACGCAGCTCCTGTACGATCCGCTCGACCACCACGCCGTATTGGGCGCGTAACCCTTTGGCGTCGCTAGCCACCAGGTCAGCAACGGTGTTGATGCCTTGTGCCACCAACTTGGCTCCCAAGCGCCGTCCTATGCCCCACACCTCGTCCACCGGGGTGATAGCCATCAGCCGTGCGCGGCGCAGCTCGTCACGCAAATCCACGACGCCGCCTGTGGCAGGCCATTTTTTGGCTGCATAGTTGGCCAGCTTAGCAAGGGTCTTGGTGGGGCCGATCCCAACCCCTACCGTTAGGCCGGTCCACTGCCACACTCGCTGCCGGATCTGTTGCCCATAGGCTATGAGGTCCCCGGCAAACGACTCCGACAGTGACAGGAATGCTTCATCGATAGAGTAGACCTCCAGCTCGGGGGCCATGGTCTCCAACGTGCTCATCACCCTGCCAGACATGTCTCCATAGAGCGCGTAGTTGGAGCTGAATGCCACACCGCCATGCGCCTCGAACTGCTCGCGGATCTTGAAGTAGGGCCCGGCCATCTTGATACCCATCGCCTTGGCTTCGGGGCTGCGCGACACCACGCATCCATCGTTGTTGGAGAGCACCACGATCGGGCGGCCACGCAGCTCAGGGCGAAACAACCGCTCACAGCTGGCGTAGAAGTTGTTTACATCAACGAGCGCTATAGCCATCACGCTGCCTCAGATTGCCAATCACATGGGTGACCACTCCGAACAACTCCAGGGAGAGACTCATACAAGGGTCGATAGGCGCGAACGCCGGATTGGCTGGCAACAGCCGCAACCTCGGCTTGAGCTGCAAGGTCTTTACCGTGAAGCCGCCATCGAGTTGTGCAATCACCACATCACCATGGCGCGGGGTGAGGCTCTTATCGACCACCAGCAAGTCACCGGGAAAGATGCCGACCCCGGTCATGCTCTCCCCCTCGGCACGCAGATAGAAGGTTGCTGCAGGGTGGGCCACGCAGTGGGTGTTGAGGTCCAACTTCCCTTCCAGATAGTCGCTGGCTGGGCTGGGAAAGCCGCAAGAGGCGCGGTGCAAGAACAGCGGGATGGTCACCTCGGCGGGTGATGGGTCTGGGGTTAACAGCTTCATGGCAAAATACCTGTGTTTATATACAGGCATTATAGCGCACCACCTTTGAACCAGCGCAAGTCCCGCATGCCAGTGATGGCGTACCATGGCGCCAACAAATAACAAAGAGGCCAGTATGAGTCACAATCTGTGTGCTCTACCGAAAGAGCAGCAAGAACGGGTCGAGGTCGAGAAGGCCGCCGCATATGCGGTATGGAAGGAGCGCAACGGTCACTTGGCCAGCGCAGAAAGCGAAGCGAACCAACATCAAGGTGAACTGGGTCGCTACTTCCTTGAAAAGGTCGCCTACTTCAAGTCGCGCTGACCCTATCAACACGTTCATCGGTGGCTATGCAGGTCACTAGCAACAAACCGCATTCCAAACAACTTAACGAGGTACGTATTGTGACGGCATTGGTAGTCAACTTGGTAGAGACCTACTCCAGCCGAGGTGCTTACAAGGGCGCCATTAGCGCTTGGCGGGTTTCAAGTGATATGGCCAACAAAATCTCCACCGTCATTGGGGTTTACAAGTCTCAAGTCGTGGTTGTCATCGAAGGCTGCCAGCTGAAACTCTCGACACCTGATGCCAATGAACTACACGATGACGGGTGTGATGGTCGTTACTTCGTGGTCGGTGGAGACGTTTACGAAGACACCAAAGCTTGGCTAAAGCCGCATCCGTGGTTATTCAAGTCACTGGCCAGCGTACAAGGCCCACGCTACCTGAGCCTCGAAGAGGCCAACCAGATACCTTCAGGCAGCGTCATACTGAAGTAAGCCATATCTACACATCTTGATAGATAAGGTGAGGGAGGCTCGCGCCTCCCCCACTCAACACCACACCTCACACAAGCTCTCTGCCTGCGCCAGAACCAGCTGAGCAGCCTCTTCCTGCTGGTCTGGCGGGTACTTGTACTTGCGCAGGATGCGCTTGACCATCAGCCGCAGTTTGGCGCGCACGCTTTCGCGGCTGCTCCAATCCACGGTCACGCTACGGCGCAGGTTGGCTGTCAGCTCATGGGCTATCTTGGCCAGTATCTCGTCCCCCAGCTCACGCACTGACGCCTCGTTGTTGGCCAACGCATCATAGAAGGCGAGCTCGTCATCGTTAAGGCCCAAGGCCTGCCCCCGCTTGCTTACGGCGGCAAACTTCTTGGCCATGTCGATCAGCTCCTCGATCACCTGTGCGGTTTCGATGGAGCGGTTCTGATAGCGTGCGATCACCTTGGTCAGCATCTCCGAGAACTTCTTCTCCTGGGAGAGGTTGGTCGCGAACTTCGACTTGATCTCCCCCTCCAGCAGTCGCTCCAGCAACTCCACCGCAAGATTGCGCTCCGGCAGGTTGCGCACCTCGGCCAGAAACTCATCATCGAGCAGGCCGATATTGGGCTTGTCGAGCCCCACCGCTTCAAACACATCGACCACATCGCCCGATACCACCGCATTGCCGATGATCTGGCGAATGGCCAAGTCGCGCTCTTCGTCGGTTTTCTTCTTTTGGGAGATCGCCTTCTTGGTCAACAACACTTTGACCGCCTGCAAGAAGGCCACTTCTTCCCGCACTGCCTTGGCCTCGTCAAGGGTGCAGCAGAGCGTGAACGCCTTGCTCATCGCCAGCGCGTTGTCGGCAAAGCGCTTCTTGCCATCCTCAAGGCCAAGAATAAAGTTGGCGGCCCCGGCGAGCAGCTTGTGGCCACCGGTGAGGTAGTCGCTGTAATCAAAGCCATGCAGCAGGGCGCGCAGGATATCGAGTTTCTCCTCCAACACCGCGTAGGCCTCATGGGCATCGACGGTCGGCTTGCCCCGTCCTTTGCTGGCGGTGTACTCCTTGATGGCGCTCTTGAGCTCGTTGGCGATCCCGATGTAATCGACCACCAGCCCGCCTTGCTTGTCCTTGAACACCCGGTTCACCCGTGCAATCGCCTGCATCAGGTTGTGGCCCTTCATCGGCTTGTCCACATAGAGGGTATGCACGCAGGGCGCATCGAAGCCGGTCAGCCACATATCACGCACGATGACCAGCTTGAGCGGGTCACTCGGGTCTTTGAACCGCTTCTCCAGCCGTTTCTTGACCAAGGCTGGATGAATATGGGGGCGCAGCAACGCCTTGTCAGAGGCGCTGCCGGTCATCACGATCTTGATGGCCCCCTTGTCGGGGTCCGGGTCATGCCAGTCGGGGCGCAAGGCTACCACGGCATCATACAAGTGCACGCAGATCTCGCGGCTCATGGCCACCATCATCGCCTTGCCATGCTGCGCCTGATTGCGCTCTTCAAAGTGGGCCACCAGATCGGCGGCCACCCGCTCGATCCTGGGCTTGCTGCCTACCACCTTCTCCAAGGCGGCCCAGCGTGACTTCAGCTTGGCCTGCTCACCCTCTTCCTCATCCTCGGCCAGCTCATCTACCTCGTCATCGAGGTGGGTCAGTTCGTCGGCCTTGAGCGACAACTTGGCGAGGCGCGACTCGTAATAGATCGCCACCGTCGCGCCATCTTCCTTGGCCTGCTGCATGTCATAGACGTGGATGTAGTCACCAAACACCGCGCGGGTATCCCGGTCTTCGCTCGATACTGGGGTGCCGGTAAAGGCCACAAACGTCGCGTTGGGCAATGCGTCGCGCAAGTGTTGGGCATAGCCGACCTGATAGCGCGCCGCGCCCTCGGCAATCTGGTTGGGCAATTTGAGTGAGGCGCTGAAACCGTACTGGGTGCGGTGCGCCTCATCGGCAATCACCACGATGTTGGCGCGCTCGCTCAGCACCGGGAAGGTGTCTTCATCCGCGCCGGGCATAAACTTCTGGATGGTGGCAAACACAATGCCGCCGGAGGGGCGGTTGGCCAGCTTGCTGCGCAGATCGCCGCGGGTCTCCACCTGCACCGGCTGCTCGCGGATCAAATCTTGCGACAGGGAAAACACCCCGAACAGCTGGCCATCAAGGTCATTACGGTCGGTGATCACCACGATGGTCGGGTTCTCCATCGCCGCCTCGCGCATCACCCGCGCCGCAAAGCAGGTCATGGTGATGCTCTTGCCGCTGCCCTGGGTGTGCCACACCACCCCGCCCTTATGGCTACCACCGGGGCGCGACGCCGCCACCACCTGGGTGATCGCCGCGCGTACGGCATGAAACTGGTGATAACCGGCGATCTTCTTGACCAAGCGGCCATCGTCTTCAAACAACACGAAAAAGCGCAGGTAATCGAGCAGCATGGCCGGGGTCAGAATGCCGCGCACCATGGTCTCCAGCTCGCCAAACTCGCCATAGGGGTCGAGGTTGACCCCATCCACCGTGCGCCACTGCATAAAGCGCTCGGCATTGGCCGACAGCGACCCCATCCGCGCCTCGCTACCATCGGAGGCAATCAGGATCTCGTTGTACTGAAACAGGTCGGGGATCTGCTCCTTGTAGGTCTGCAGCTGATCAAACGCCTTCCAGATGTCGGCATTCACATCGGCCGGGTTCTTGAGCTCAAGCACCACCAGCGGCAGCCCGTTGATGAAGAGGATGATGTCGGGGCGGCGGGTGTGTTTGGGCCCCTTGATAGAGAACTGGTTGATGGCCAGCCACTCGTTGGCGGTGGGCTGCTCGAAGTCAACGAGGCGGACAAAGTCCCCCACCGTCTCGCCATCGCGCTGGTACTGCACCGGCACCCCATTCACCAGCAAGCGGTGAAATGCCCGGTTGGCCGACAGCAGCGCCGGGGTATCGAGATTGACCACCTGCGCCAGCGCATCTTCACGCGCCACCAGCGGCACGGAGGGGTTGAGCCGGGCAATCGCCTCCCGCAAGCGCTCGCTCAGCAGCACCTGCTGGAACTGCTCACGCCACGGGTTATCAGAATCGGGGGCCACATCGTAGCCACACACCACGCGATAGCCCACCTCGCTCAGCCACCCCAGCACCTCTTGTTCCAACTGATCTTCGGTCATTGTTGCTCAATCCCTCAAGACGATCCCTGGCACCCCCATGGCCTCTGCCATTCGGGTATGCCCAACCTGCTCAGCGTCACAACGGGTGACATATCGACTCGTCACCCTCATCTGTCGATGGGATCGACAGGTTGCGAAAATATGTTTAAAAAAAGCCGAAAAATCGACACGTCATGGTGATATGTCGATCCCGTCACCCTGATCGGTTAGCGGGTCAACTCGGCGAACAACGCATCGTTGATGTAGTACTTTTCACGGCCAACCTGCTCTTCCCGCAAGATGCCCATCGTCGCCAGTGTTTGCAGATAGCGAGAGGCCGTCTGGCGTTTGGCAATACCGGCATCGACCAGAAACCCGATCTTGGTGTAGGGCTGCATAAAAATCAGTTCGACCAGATCCTTGCTATAGATGGCCTCCGCCTCCCGCTGCACCCGCTCGCGCACCTCTTCCATCAAACTCAGGATGCGATTGACCTGCTCAAAGGTTTGTTGTGCCGTGCTCTCCACAGCCCTGAGCATAAACAGCACCCAGGGTTCCCATTGCTGCGCTTCGGTGATGCCCCGTAGGCCGGCATAATATTCCTGCCGATTGGCGATGATGTAGCGCGACAAAAAGAGCACCGGGATATCCAACAGTTGCTGCTCAACAAGATACAACAGGTTCAGGATGCGACCGGTACGGCCATTACCATCGGGGAAGGGGTGAATCGCCTCGAACTGATAATGCATCACCGCCATCTTGACCAGCGGGTCCAGCTCATCCTCGGCATGGATAAATTGCTCAAGATTGGCCAGCTTGTCGCGGATCACCTGCTCTCCAACGGGTGGGGTATAAATGACCTCACCTCGGTCACTCTTCAGGGCCGTACCGGGGATGGCGCGAATGCCGATATCCACCTGTTTAATCAGCCGAACCAGTTCAATAAACAGGTTGGTATTGAGCGGGCGATCCTTGAGCGAATGGAAGCCATGATAGAGCGCCTCACGGTAGCGCAGCACCTCTTTGGTGTGAGGATCTGTCTTGCCATCGCGGTTGGCGGCGGCGCGATACAGCTCGTCATTGGTGGTGACGATATTCTCGATTTCCGATGAGAGCCGCGCTTCTTGCAAGATGATGCTGTTAATCAGCAGCCCCTGATTGGGGATCTTGGCCGCCAGCCCGCGCAGATTGGCCAATACCCGGTTGGCCGCGATGGCTTGTTTCAACACCGCCTTGGTCTCCAGCTCGATGATGGGGGGCAGCAATGGCAGGTCGTTATAGGGCTGGTTACGATCAAATGACATCAGCAGTCACCTCTTTTAGTCAGCATGGTTCCAACACCCCGCACTGGTGGCATCAAAAAATACAACCTCCTTGATGCCCGCATCATTTAGCATTTTTTCCATATGCACCCTTTCGGATTCAATTTTTTTTGGTGTCTTGTTACCAGCAAACACAGACACCGCGGCGCGACGGCATGGTGATAACGCCAGCTGCTCAAGAATATGACGATCCTGTTTGCCAATGCTCCAGCCATAAATAGTCATGCTGTCTTTGGGGCGAGGTAATTCATGTTGATACACATGGGAAAGATATCGGGAGCTATTTATCGCGGCGATCTTGCTCTCTGACGAGCCCTCGCACACAAACAGAGGTTGACCGTCATTATCACGCCAGTACTGGGTGATAAGGCTTAATGGGTCGCTATTGTCGGCCATCAGCTTACTTTCCTCGCCACCTTGAGTTCGGTAGAGCGCAAGATTGCCATGAGGATAAAAGACTCTGGTCACTCCGGGCTCAAGTTCAGCAGGGAATGACGCGTTGAAGCATTGCTTGATCAATTTGGGGTCTGTCGCGCGCGTCTTATCAATGGTGAACCCGTCCTCAAAACGCCAACCATTGGCTTGGCGAGCATTAAGTGATGCCCAATAGACTATCAAGTCGTAGTTGAGGCTGAATACCGTCGAAAAACCTGCCATAAAGCGGCCAATATGGGCAAGCCCTTGCTGGTCACTGATAGCCTTGTCTGGATGAATGTCTTTTACGGTATCGATCAGCGCCCGCCGCACATCTGTATAGGCGTTGCGAACTTTGTCACGCTCGATTTTGGCCAGCTCAAACTTTTGATTGATATAGTCAGCCTGCCATAGGCGATATAACACTCGTTCGAAATCACGGTCATTCTTGGCGAATTGATCAAACACCTCCTGTGCGGCAGGGCGGATAAATCCGTGCTCACAGCCCTGCTGATACAGGTTGGTGTAACGAAAACAGGGATCGACAGCGACACTGCCGCCATTGCCCACAATCAGGGTGTCGCTGTAATCGGCCTGTATCTCACGCCATGTCTTTATATCTGCCACGTCAGCTTGCCCCTTCGACCATAGCCTCAGCCTCCGGCAAGCGCAGTTGGCCAGAGATCAGACGGGGTAGCAGGGTGTCGCGTAGGGTCGCGAGGGTTCGAGCTTGTATTAGGTTTTCCTTGATGCGCTCCATCACCGGAGCAATAGTCTCCTCGAAAGCGGTAATTACGATGGTCTGTGGATAGACCACCGAAACTCCAGCTAAGGTATCTCGAGTGATTGTGTCGAACACGGAACCATGGGTCCGTTGTTTTAAGGTTTCAACAAGGCGATGCGTGCTGAAGTAAGTGAAATACACATCACCGGCCTTACCAGATAAGCCATAGCAGGACTGGTTCATCGCCATTGCTTGCCCCACCAGAGCAAGTCGACCTACAGTGCCTCGCGCCGAAATGATAGTAGTTCCCACAGGCAATAATTTGGTTGATGACTTGTTCAAGCCTTCGCAAGTGATGTGCTTTTCAGTCTCGATTACAAACACGTCTGTGGTTGCTGGAGCATCAACTACAGAAAACCAAGGAATGTCCCCATTCCAATACTCGCTGATAGAGGTTTTTGGCGTGCCCCCCCCAATAACATCAATCGTTTCAGTGAAGGACAAAACTCTCCACCCCTTCGGCACCATACCAAGTTCGGACTCTTCGAAGCTGTCGGGGAACAGGGCGGCGACCTCGTGGGCCAGACCTGCCGGTTGCTCGCCACGAGCACGGGCATGGACCGGGTCGAAGTCAACAAACCACGACTTGAACAGCGCCTGCGCGATGGCCTCCAACGTGGCGTTGGTCTCGCGCAGTAGGGCGATGCGGTCATCCAACGCTCTCAAGATAGAAAGAACCTGATCCTGGACATTCAAGCTCGGAGACGCTACTAACATGGTCTTGGCAGCACCTACATTGAAGTGCTGTTGAACAGCCCCAACTAAGTGAGCGGATACATGATGAGTGGCCACCGAATTGACCCAGTAGCTAAGAAAATGGGGCCGTAAGTTAGGACCACATCGAACAATTACCAAATCGGAGCAATTTGCCTCTTCAAGCCACTCAGGAATAACTGCACATGTTCCCGGCTTTCCAGTTCGAACAATAACTACATCCCCAGGGCGAAGTGTTGACTTTTTAAGCTTGCTGTGAAACTCAGATGAAATAAATTTAAGGTCGTTTGGATTTATCAAAAAAGGATTAACGTTCAGCGACCGAAGAAACGGAATACCTTTATCTACGTATTCATTCGACATTGTACCGACATACCCAACGGTAACTTCCGTTGTAAGTGAGTCCAATGTTTGCAACGGCCATTCACAGCTCATACCCTAACCCTCCCAACTTCAGCTTGATCAACCGATCCAGCTCAGCCCCCTTGGTCATCTGGTCACCAAGTTGCTTGGTCAACCGAGCCATTTTGTCGGCAAAGGCCTCATCGTCCTCCTCCACCTCTTCGGCCCCTACATAGCGGCCAGGGGTCAACACATGGCCGTGCTCGGCAATCTCGACCAAGGTTACGCTGCGGCAGAAGCCCGCGACATCTTCGTAAGGCTGCTCGCACTCCCCGTCCCCTTTCCATGCGTGAAAGGTATCGGCAATCTTGGCGATGGCGGTCTCGTCCAGTTCACACTGCACCCGGCTGATCATGGTGCCCAGCTTGCGGGCATCGATAAACAGCACCTCACCTTGGCGGCGGGTCTTGTGCTTGGCGAGGAACCATAGGCAGGCCGGGATCTGGGTGTTGAAGAACAGCTGCCCCGGCAGGGCCACCATGCACTCCACCACGTCCGCCTCCACCATGGCACGGCGAATATCACCCTCGCTGTTCTGGCTGGAACTCATTGAGCCATTGGCCAGCACGATACCGGCACGACCAGTTGGCTTGAGGTGGTAGAGCATATGCTGCAGCCACGCATAGTTGGCGTTGCCCGCAGGCGGCGTACCGTAGACCCAGCGCGGATCCCCCTCGAGGCTACCATGCCACCAGTCGCTGATATTGAACGGCGGGTTGGCCAGCACAAAGTCGGCGCGCAAGTCGGGGTGCTGATTGCGGGTGAAGGTATCACCGTTTTCGCGCCCGAGGTTGTAGTCCATCCCCTGGATGGCGAGGTTCATGGCCGCCAGCCGCCAAGTGGTCGGATTCGACTCCTGACCGTAGATGGAGACATCACCCAGCTTGCCGCCATGGGCTTCGATAAACCTCTCCGACTGCACGAACATGCCGCCTGAACCGCAGCAAGGGTCGTAGACCTGGCCATGATGGGGAGCAAGCACCGCCACCAGCGTCTTGACGATGCTGGCAGGCGTGTAGAACTGGCCTCCCTTCTTGCCCTCGGCACTGGCAAACTCGCCAAGGAAGTACTCGTAGACCTGCCCCAGGATGTCGCGCGCTTCACCGACATCACTGCCAAAGCCAATCTTGGAAACCAGATCCACCAGCTCGCCGAGCTTGCCATCGGGCAACTGGGCTCGGGCGTAGCGCTTGTCGAGGATGCCCTTGAGCCGTGGGTTCTCCTGCTCGATCAGGGTCAGCGCATCGTCAATTCGCTTGCCGATATCGGCCTGCTTTGCATGGGCGCGCAGCCCCTCCCAACGGGCCCCTTCCGGTACCCAGAAGGCGTTCACCTCACGGTAGTAGTCGCGATCTTCCAGCTCCTCGGCCAGCAGCTCATCGTCACAGTCGTAGAGGAAGTACTCGTCGCTCTCATCGGCAAAGCGGCGGGTCAGCTCGGCGCGACGGGCGGCGAAGGAGTCAGAGATGTACTTGAGGAAGATAAGGCCCAGCACGATGTGCTTGTACTCGGCGGCGTCCATGTCGGCACGCAGCTTGTCTGCGGCAGCCCACAGGGTCTTCTTCAGCCCCTCGATACCTGTCGCTTGCGGCGCATCCTTGGCCTGCTTGCCCTTGCCACTGGCTTTCGCTTTGCGTGGTGCAGCGACGGCGGCGTCGCCTTCCAACACCCGGAGTACAGCACCGCCCCGCCCGCGCCCCTTGCGCAGAACGCCCTGTTCCAGCAGGGCCTCGCGTGCGGCGGTAAAGTCCTCATCGGTCAGGTCGCTGAATTGGGCTTTCAAGGTTTCCATCAGGGCTTGGTTGCCGATACTGCTGCCATCTTCAGGAACGGCGGCCAGCAGCGCTTGGCTGAGCTCGTTGGGGTCGGTCATGGGGTTCTCCGGTTATGCGTATTGCCGTCATAACCCACCTGCGCGAAAGCCAAGGTGAGGATGCGGGCCAAGTCGTCAGACTGACGGAACGGCGCATGCCGAGCCTTGCGGGCGCAGCAGGGACCTATCCAGGGTGGTGGGTCAACAGAAGGCGATGCAGCCAAGGTGATGCATCGGCGAGAAAAAGTCCGGCCCGTCAGTCGTCTATCCATTATCTGGCGGGCAGTTTATACAAATGAACCCCGCAGCACTATGCGTAATGTCACGCGAAAGGTGATCACTGCGCATCGTTGTTATTGCAGAGATGAAATGGTCAACGTCTCACGTTAGCGGGCAAAAAAACAAAGGAAAGGCCATGAATTGGCCTTCCCCACGACCTATCCCATTAATCACGGATGAGTAGGTGCCAAAATGTAACCACAAGCGGATTGGTGGTCACGTCTTGCGCTTAGGATTGGCGTCCATGTTCGTCGCTGGGTAAATGACTAAGTAGACATAGCCGTGGCTGCCAAGGGTATCGGCTTCGCAGGTAAAGCCTCCATGCTGGATAGTGATACGTTGCTGGCGCTGGGCATCCAGTTCGCCGGTCAGCAGCTTGGCTTCCAGTTCCTTGATGATGGTAGGTAAGGCAGCCTCCAGCCGGTCTATAGCCTCCTCCTGCCATTCGCCTACCAGTGAGGCCCGATCTGACAGAAAGTGCAGGCGATGATGCTCTTGAATGAGACGAGCCCCAAAGCGCGGCGTCACGTTATGGGGCAAGCCCCACTGCGCAAAAATCCGGGTGGACTGGTCTGGCGCTGCGGGTCGGTGTTCGTCATTGGTGTGGGTGGTTGTCGTGGTCATGATTAGCAATACCTCAGTCGAATGTCTATGCGGGTGCCGGGCACATTGTGGCGCTGGCGCAGTCTGTTCAGATGCTCCGGGAGTTCTGTCAGACTGGCCAGTCGCCCCCGGTAGAGCCGGGAGAGATTGACGTAATCGGGATGGCTCACGGTGATGGTTACCTGATGCCCAGGCTGCCAGCGGCCAAATAGACGGGCTTTGGCCTCTTTGATGGTGGTGATGCCGGGAGCGGATAACGTCTGCCGGTTACGCAGATGCAGTTTATTGAGCTCGGGGGCATAGCGATGCACCTCGAGTCCGGTGATAAGACGGGTCATGTTCGGTGACTCCAATGATGCCAAGGGTCAGCCTGAGAGGGCTGGCCCTTTATGCTGTGTGTTGATGAGCAAGATTGTGGGACGTCAACGATCGCAGTCAGCCGTCTCATTGATAACCGGCTTGCGATTGAGCCGGTACAGCAGGTGCAGCGAGCCGTATTGAGCCACTAGCCGGTCTATGGCTATCTGGGCACAGGCCGTTCTGCTGGGCTTATTCTCAGGGATTGCGTAACGCGCGGTGAGCCAACCGCCGAGCAGCGCGATGCGATAGCCACTCGGGATGTGGGTGAGCGAGGTGCCTATCCCCCTCCCGTGAATGAGGAAAGGCACGGCCTGCCCACCGATGTTGATATCGATGCGTTGGCCCTTTAGCTCAAAGGTGGTGATCTCGCCGGTTCGCGGGTGCTTGCCCGGTACCTTGATGGTGATGTTCTTAGCCATGTCACACCTCCGGTTTGGCTTCAAAATGGTGGGTCACAACGCCAGCCTCTGGGTCGATGCTGATAAACGCCGGGGCTTGCGGGTGGTACTGGTAGAGCCGCGCCAATTCAGCGCGAAACGCCTCGACGTTTGGCGCAATCACATGGCTGGTATCCCCTTCGGCGTAGGTAAAGGTCTCCAGCTTCTCTGTGTGAATCCAGATGCCGAAATACCAGGCGTCTTCCTCGGTATCGTATTGCTGCCAACCTTGGGTCAGTAGCGTCCGGTCGTAGTAGTAACGATCAGCCTGATGGCTCTCCCGGTCGATACGGCAACCCGTCACGGTGAGCTCCAGCGGGATACGCCCTGTCTTGTGGGCCTTCTTGACCCTGCGCTGTAGTTTGAGCGCTTTGGCTCTGCTACGGCCATTACCGAGCGGGTGCGGCTGCCTGGCCCGCAATGCCAGATGGGTCATTATCTTCGGTGCGGTGTTGTGGTTGAGCTGACCAATAGCGGCGGTTATCTGCCGGGTGGATAGAGTTTTGTAATCACGTAAGTCATGCATGGTTGGGCTTCCTTCAAATGCATACAGCCCCTCGGAGTGAGGGGCTGTATGGGGTCTTGTGTGTGCTGGTGGCCGTGGCTCAGGTGTGACTACTCCAATCCGGCTTGTCATTACTACCGTGGTTGACGTAGGCCCCGACAATTACCCGTTGCCACTCACCGACCGGCTGACCCGCTGCATTACAGGCGCAGCGAAAGCGGGCGAAGTTAATCTCTCGTGGCAGGTGCTCACGCATATCCCGTGGACTGACAAAGAGCGTGGTCTTGTGCAACACAGGGTTGGGGGCCACCAGCGGGCCACCAATACGTCGCCCCTCCACATCGTGGGCATAGGCAAAGCCCGGCAGCATCAACTGCTGACTGATGAGCTTGGCAAGCCCTGAGTGAGCACACATGGCCTCCGCTACGGCGGCCTGGCTAAAGCTGTCGTTGAACTCAATCATGGGTGTTTCTCCTTTTCCTCCGGTGAACGGTAAGCCGCTGCCAGCAGCGCAAACTGTTCGACCAGGTAACTGATGCTGATGCCCAGTTCATCGCTGACCCCATCCCCCAAACGGTGATGCAGGTGAGCCATGTCATCGGCGATACGTTGGGCTAGGTGGGCCATTGAACTCGGTGGCGAGCTTGCCACTGTCAGGGTGATGTAGAGATCCATCACATCTCTCCCCAGGGTGCTTGCTCCCACAGTGACAGCCGGGTCAGCACGTCTTGCGCCAGCGCCTGCTGCAACTGCTGTATTACCTTCACCAGCCGTGGGGCCTGCTCAGGACTCCCGCTCCATTCGCTCGACTGGTACAGGGCGCAGCAGGTGAATTTGTAGAGGGCTACCAGTTCGGCATCGGTGAGTGGTGCCTGGTGGTAACGATGGGCAGGTTTAAGCGGCCCCAGCTTGTTCGAGCGGTGCTGATGTGGTTCCTTGTGGCCCTGCTGACGCCCAAGCTGATAGCGATGCCAAACAGCACGGCGATTGGCGAGCATCATCAACCGTACCAGCCGGTCAACCCGCCACGTCCAGGTGCTGGTCGTGTCTGCTGGCGGCTGCCACCAGAGGGTGCGCAGTAGCTCCAGGGTGTAGTGCGGTGGCATGGGGGCATTGCAAAAGCGATGTAGCTGCACGGCAAAGGCTAGGTAATCCTTGCGGTCAATCATGAAGGCAGACATTGAGTGACTCCTTGAAATGAACAAGGCCACCTGTAGTGAGGTGGCCTTGCTGGGGGGATCGGAATATCCGGATCATGGTGTTGGCGCGGATGATCCGGGTTTGGGGATGCTGGCGTTATTCGTGCGCCTGCTCTGCGTCTGGGTAAGCCGCATCAAACAGGATGGCGTAGAGCGCACAATCAATGCCGTTGACGGCATCGTGATGCAGGTAATAGGGCGGTGCGTCTCGGGAGCACTCGAAGTAGTCGCCAAAGCAGCTGAGGCATTCGCGGATCTCGATGGTGGATCCCCGCAGCAAGGCCTCTTCAAGCTGCCTGGCATAACCCTCGTCATCACGCGCCTTGGTGACGGCTTTTTCCAGTAATGCCAGCGCCTCCTCGTTGCAGGCAGTAGCCAGACGATGGCGCAGCTTGCTCAGGGTTTCCTCAAGGGAATAGGGGTTAGGTAATCGCATCGCTCATTTCTCTTTTGGAACGGACTAATGGCGCAGCTGATGCAGCAGCGCATCAATAGCCTCGATACTATCGGCCTGGGTGAGCAGGGAGCCGTTAGGCAGGTGAGCCACGATGGCGGGCTCGGTCTGCATCTCGACGTTGTCTGCCAGCCAACAGCGCAACTCGATGAGGATATCGAGGGCGGTGAGGTGGGTTTTGCCTGGGGTCTGGTTCATAGCTGACCTCTTTCGGCCATCGAGACTAAGCCCTCAGCACCGACCACCAGATGGTCAAGCAATCGCACATCGACCAGCGCCAAGGCTTCTTTGAGGGCCTGGGTAAAGACCCTGTCAGATTGACTGGGTTCCGGGTCACCGCTGGGGTGATTGTGCACCGCGATGATGGCCCCACTGTTGAGCAGTATGGCCCGCTTGACCACTTCCCGTGGGTAGATACTGGCGCTGTCCAAGGTGCCGCGAAACAGCTCCTCAAAGGCCAGTACACGATGTTGGGAGTCGAGGAACAGTGCACCAAACACTTCGTGCTCCCGGTCCTGCAGCAGGGTCTGCAGCCGCTCAGCGGCCTCTGTGGTACTGGTGATGGCGGAGCCTTTGGCAAGACGCTTGCGAGCAATCTGATTGGCGATACGCAACAGGTCTTGCTCGGTCACGGGTTCGGTGACGACATAGGTGCCGGGGCATTCCCCGGCTTTCAGCTTGTGGTAACGCATAGTGGAATTCTCCAAATAAACAAAACCCCGACACGCATGAAGCATGTCGGGGTTAAAGGTAGAGCGGTTGTTGGTTCACTTTGAGGGGTGTTCAGTTGGCCTTGGTGGCGGCGTCTGCTCCTGCTCCGGCTGTAGGGGCACGCTTCACCGGCATCAGCGCTCCGGGGACCAGTACGTTGAGCGGGATAGCGAGTGCAATACTCAGCCGTTCCGCTAGTTCATAGGCGGGACCAATGGTGTCGTAGTCAGCTACCCAGGTCGCCAGGGCAAGACCGCTGGCCTCCATCGCTCGCAGGTAGACGCTGTAGCCCTGAACCGCCAGGCTACTGCCGCGCACCACCTGAGTTTCCCCCTCTCGATTGATGGCTTCCAGCTCAACGGCTATCGGTTGTTTGGACATCGTGTGTCTCCTCTTGCGGTAAGGGGTCACTCTCCACGCGATAACCGTGATTAGTGCAGGTACGCTGCAGGTCAGCCAGGAAACTTGCCAACACACGGGGTTGCTCGGTGAGAGAAACCGGTCCTG
This sequence comes from Aeromonas sp. FL131, assembly GCF_049860615.1. NCBI lineage: Bacteria > Pseudomonadati > Pseudomonadota > Gammaproteobacteria > Aeromonadales > Aeromonadaceae > Aeromonas > Aeromonas sp. FL131. The sequence continues at coordinate 204,494 of NZ_CP187595.1, read as the reverse complement.
CCTGGCTGCGCCAAAAACAGTGACGAGTGGGGTCCACGCAAATTTCATCTATCGGCTGGCTCATCGTGCGCCAATCCTCGGCATTGGTGAGGGAGAGCAGTTGCCACTGCACCCCAGACCAGCGCAGGTGCAGCGTAACGGTGCGGGCATGGGGGCTATCAGGAGTGATGTGTAGTAACCAGCGCTGGCCACGGTGGCGCGGTTGTATCTTGGCCTTGGCGGCGACCAGTCCCAGCCACTGGCGCGAGGTGTGGGAGAGCGGCAGTTCGTTAGTCATCACACACCTCCTACTCCCCGCTGACCGTGACGGTGAAATATCCCAACTGGGCGTAGCTAATGAAATTGCGCTGCCACAGGGCAAACAGCTCCCGTGCTTCCACGCCGGGCAGTGGTCCCCAGCCTTGCAGATAGTGCTCGTCGCAAGAGAGGTTGAAGTCGAGCTCTTTGCAGAGCTCGGCATCCTGGCCTAGCCCCTGGTAACTGAAGTCGGTGATGTAATCGAATACCCAGCCGTGCAATCCCCGAATAAGCCGCAGCTCTACCGGATGGACGCCACCCGTCTCGGCACTGTAGCCGGGGCTGCGAAAGTTGAAGGTCAGGGTCGAGAGGTCGGTGAGGTCGAACTGTTGTTCCCGCACGACGCTGCGCAGTAAGTCAGGCAGCTCGGGCGAAATCGGCAGGGCCATCCCTGCCAAGTGAAATGGCATGGTCATCTTGGTGTGTCCTTTCGTATCGAATGTGAGACGCGTTAATCCCTGAACCAGCGCCAGGCGCGGTAGAGGCTGTAGGTGGCAGCCAAGGGCGCCGCCAGCGAGGTGGCCGAACTCCCCAGCAACGCACCGACTGCAGCGGTCACCACAGTCGTTGCTGATGGATTCAGTGCCGTGCTGGTGGCCATGCAAGGCAGGGCCGCAAGGGTAGGCTGCCGAGCCACAGAGTGAAGCGCCTGATGTGCGATACACCCCGTGGCAATCAGCTGGTTAATCTGCTTGCTGTAGTGAAAGCCCTCGATACACCAGAGCACGAAGTGCTCGCAGTTGTTAAAGAGCGTGCTGTAGTGCGCCTCTCCAAGACGGGAGTAAGCGCGGTCGATACTCTCCTCCCGGTTGAACGCTCGTGCGCTATGGTGCTGGATGCGATAACCCCGCCCTTGGCTAAACTCGGCAAGCGTGGTGATAGCTATCTGACCGGAATGTATTCCGGCACTGACCCCCTGGTAGTGGATAACCTGATGGTCTCCCAGATAGATACCGTGGTGCTGGTAACCGGTGCGGGGTGAAACGAGGTGGTCCCCCGGTTGTGGTAATGGCATGAACCGTTCCTTAAATAAAATGCTGTAATGACCCAGCCGTTCCTGCACAACTAAGCGGCTTCGGCATAGGCCTGCGCCGGTGTTTTCATCTTTAGCGCCTGGTGAGGACGCTTCTGGTTGTAAAACTGGATCCAGTCGCCAATCACCCGACTGGCATGCTGCAAGGTCTCGAACCTCTGCCGATGGGCACACTGCTCCTTGAGCGTTCTGATCACCCGCTCGACCATGCCGTTTTGTTCCGGCGTGTACGGCGTGATGAACTCCTGCTGCAACCCATAGCTCTTCACCAGTGCTGTGTAGTTGCGGCTGGTAAACACCAACCCATTGTCGCTACGTAACAAAAACGGCGATGCAACTCGTCCCAAGCTGCCGAAGCGAGCAATTAAGGCTTGCTCCAGCGCTGCCTCGGCCGTTTTCGATTTACCACTGCGCGAGAGATGCCATCCCAGTAGTTCACGGGTATGGCAATCAATCACCAGCGCCAAGGAACACCAGCCATCGCGACCAGCCCAGATCCGGCATAGGTCCGTCGCCCAGCGTTGGTTGGGCGCTGAGGCCACCGAAGGCAGGGCCTGGATCCGGGGGCGAAACCCAACCGGACGCTTGCGAACTTGCCAGCCCTTGAGCTGGAAGATGCGCTGTACCGTGTTCTTGTTGAACCCCAACAGGGCTGCAACCGTCCGGTAACCGAACGATGGGTTCTCCTCAATCATGTTTTTGATCGGGGTGACCAGATGCTCCTGAAGCTTGGGCGCGGCCTTGACGCTGCGGTAGTACCAACTACGACGCGGCAGGCCAAACCAGCGGCAGAGCTTGCTGACGGAGACATCAATACCTTCTGCGCGTAATCCCTGCTGAACATCGGCGACTATCTGTCGTCCTCGCCCAGCAGGGAGGCCAGCTTTTTTCTGGCGCGTAACTCCAGCATGGCCTCGCCATAAGCTTCCTGGAGTTCCTTGAGCTGCTTCTCGTACTGCTCGCGAATATCCAGTGGCTTGGCCCGTAAGGCGTTTTCCATGCCCCGTTTGGCGTCATCTACCCATTCTTCAATCTCGGAGGGCGGCAAATCAAAGGCTCGAGCCGCTTCGGCGACGGTGGTCTTGCCCTGAATGATTTCCATGACCAAGGCGGACTTGCGCTTGGCCGTCCAACGTTTGATTTCTTCGTCCATCGTGATGCTCATGTCTGTGATCTCCACTCATTATGACCTGAGCAGGATTTCAGTGGGTCATTACAATGCGGCATAAAACAGAGGGCACCCGAAGGTGCCCTGATGGTGGTGAATGTGTGGTGGCTGGTGGTCAGGGCTGCTTGCGCAGCGTTAAGCTGTTGGCATCCCATACCCAGCGCTGACGAGGATTGCCGGGCAGGTCGAGGGTGAAACCGTTGGGGGCGGGGGTCAGCTTGCCTTCGTCGCTGCAGGTACCAAAGGGCTGTGAAAGCATGGTCAGCGCCCCCGTCTGAGCGACCGCGAACTGATAGAGTACCGGGCATGCCACACCGCCACTGTGCAGCTCAAACAAGACCGCCTGCCCATTGGCCAGCGGCAATCGGTGCGTGAGCGTGATGGCGTCATATTCATCGGTGCGCAGCAGTACCTCACCCCCATACCGGATCTCGATGTTGTAATCGTCATTTTTCACGATGGTAAATGACGCGGTACTTGATGCGGCTGACGAGGGTGCAAAGGAGGGTTCGAAGTAACGGCTACCATCCGAGTAGGTCAGCATCATGCCGTTCAGTGAAACCGGCTGGCTGACACTGGGGATGAGCCTTGGCTCATCTTCATCCAGCGGCATCAACATGATGCGTTCCCCTTTCGAGGTCTCTATCCAAAACTGCATGCTGGCGAAATTGAGGGTGCCCTCAACGTTGGCCGGTACCCGTTTAGTGACCGTTGGCACAGTGAACTGGGGCGCCGCCCAGGTCGGTAAAGCAAACAGCGATAACCATGTGCACCACAGTGCCAGTCTGATTTTTTCTGTCATGTCACTCTCCAAACGAGTTATTCAATGGTGTAAGAGGCATTGCCCAGATTGGTGAAGAGGATGACCTCCCTCAATCGGCACGGCTCGGTCATGACCAGCCGCCAGCTTTCGGTGTAATTGAGCTTGAGTGGGAAATGGGTCCCCCCAAGCTGACCACCGATGTCATTGCGCAGCATCACCCGGCAGTCAGAGGGGGCTATACAATTTCCTTGGTGAAAGCGAGGCTCGTCACATTTTGAGAGAGCGCAGCGCCCCTTCTTTGGCGGCTAACATTTTGATGAATTCAGGGGCCCACTTCCTTCCCGTAACAATATCAATAATCGTCCTGTCGCTCATCTTAGGTACGTTATAAATGAGCTTGATGATAAGGCCACCCAAGCTATTGCCATTTATAGTTGTAAGCGTTTTCCAAAGTCCCATATTACCAACCTTCATGATTCAATTTTGACCATTAACATGTGCATCCGATAATCAACTATCTCTGCAAATCAACCAGTAAAGTAATCCGGCTAAAATCGGGTCAATTATAAGTCCGAGAATGAACCAGCCCCAGAATGAGCGTCCGTTACCAGCCGCAACAAATCCCAGTAATAAAGCAAGTCCAACCCAGATCAGGACTAATGGCATGAGGAGTCTCCTGTAATGTGTAAATGGCAAAAGAAAGCCGGGCCGATAAGGCGAATCTATCGGGTAGGCGAGACATTCGAGTAATGTCAGTGGGAGTGCTGGATCGATAACCAGACTCAGTCAACAAAGTGGCCAGAGGTGAGATCGTGTCGAACTCCTTTCGATGTTGGGGTGACTACTTCACTAAATTAGATCTAATGAGGTGATCCTCATCCCAAAGGGTCCTTAATGTCAATAAGTCCATGGCCAACCATACAGGTTGACTGGAGGACTTATGACAGACATCAACTTTGACGATCTAGCCAAAAGCGTCGGTAAAGCGATTGGACGGCAACGCCAACAAGCGGGACTGACCCAGGATCAAGTCGCAGAGCACCTGGATATCGGGATGGAAGCGGTCTCTCGGATGGAGCGGGGAAAAGTGGTGCCTACCGTGGTGCGGTTGGCAGAGCTCGCCCAGCTGTTTGAGTGTGAGCTTGCAGACTTCCTGCGTGAGACCAGCAACCGCCCCACCGAACAAGGCATTGTGCTCAGCCAACAGTTGGCTAAGCTCGATACAGAGGACAGAGCGCTGGTGCTGGAGGTGGTAGATAAGCTGGTGGCACGATTGGCCCCTTAACAGCTCGCAGTGCGCATCTGTGACTGACTGACACCCGATGCCAGGGTCAATAACTTGGGAGGCCGTAATGGCGCTCCCAAGCAGCTTCACAGCGATATCTGTTTACTCTCCCTTGATAATATCTATCTGAGTTCCTTTTCAATCAGACCGACAGAACAATAACCTAGGTCTGCCAAGGCGAGGTTGGCGTGATGGTCTCTCCATACGCCCGAAGGTCCGACGACCAGCTGGCAATACCGCCAATATTTGCGTATCCAGCTTGGTCAGATAACTCAGCGCATTAATCAGGTTTATGCGCTTGGTTGTATCGCTGTAGTGGACCATCCCAATACCATCAGTTCCCCATTCCCGATATTCCTCCCGCCTGACCTGACAATTGAAATAGCTCCCGTTATTGTCGGACATATCTTCCCATACCTCTCCCAGCGCTATACCCAGCGAGATATCTCGTTGGTGAACTGCCCCATTAAAAATGAACGTAATGTGGGTATGGAAACGTCTATCAACACCGAACTCCAGTTTCCAGATATAGCCTAACAGAGCGGGATATTTGTTCTGTACTCGACGAAGGTAACAATTCCGATCTTCCGTCACGAGGTCTAACGTGAGCTGGTCGTAGTAGTCTTCGTGATAGCCGATATCCAATCGGATGACTAATAGCTTGGCATGCTGGTCGAATAGGCTATTAACATACGTCGCTATACTGAGCTGATTGCGGTTCTTAGCGCGTTTGAGGTTATTGAGGCGCTTACGGTGCGCCTTACTCTTGAACTCTCTTAGAAACGCATACAGCGCGTTATTAATATCCCTGGCTAATTCGTCACCGACATCACTATCGAGATATCGCTCATGGATGAGATGCAATCCATAAACCTCTCGCATATGCGTTAGGAATAGCGCTACCGTTGGATGCGCTGACGATACCTCCTCATGACAATAAAAATAATCACATACGGTATCCAACGCATTAAAGAGTTTGGTTGATAGCCTACGACCAATGCAAGTAATGCGTGACTTACCTGGGGCTGAATAAACAGCCCTGACAATAGGAAGCGCTGTATTTTGGAGTCGGTCTGTTAAGGTTAGGATATCTAATAGCCTGACTGAATTAAACATGAAGGCCTCGCTTAGGCAGGAGTAACCCTACGCTGTGTGATAGACACACGCGTATATAGGGGCGATTGGTGGAGTGGTATTGGCTAACTATGCTGGTGGTAGCATGACCACCACATGGGAGTGGTGTAATGGTACTCGATAGTGGTTATTGGTTGTATATGGGTGGCTGTACATAGCGTAGGAATAGTATTGAATAGAAGTAATGTTTAATGAATGGTAGTGATATCAAATAATAAATATACCTAAACGTGATACGCATGCCTTACCTACGAAAACGCCAAAAACATATATAAGAAGGCATGGCTATTTCCCTAACCCATGAGCCTATCAAGGCATGATTTATAACACTGGAAGTTATGGAGCTCACTAGGGATGGAAAAAATGTATTCAAGACTGGCTGCGATGAATAAGCCAGCTATCAACATCGTGTTCAAACCAACCAATAGAGGACTGACCTATCTTGAAGGGTTTGGGGAATGTCTCGTCATAACGAGGGGACTTGGGATTAAGCCAGTCATAGATAGTAGACCTAGACATGCCAATCTTGTTGATGAGGTCTTTGATGCGCAGGACTTTGATGGTGTTGTTCATGGTGTACTCCTGATGATGTAGTGGGTTGTTTCATCAGAAGAGCGGGCCAGTGAAAAAAAAGATGGTAGTTCAGCGAGCTGAGTGGTCATGATGCCAAATACAAGTATGTGCCTTCATATTGGTAGCTTTCTATGGTTTGGAATGGTCACCCTCTCGGTGCACATAGGTAGCGATAGCCGGAGTAGTAGCCATAGGTAGGAGCATGCACATAGCCCATGGAGAATGAGTGAAAATTCAGATGAGCTTCGCTTTGCCATGCAAAGTCACTTCCCATGTTAAGTGTGATCATGGTTATGTACCGTGATTTTTAGCTAAGTGTGCGAATCGGACATCTAGAAGTCCGCCATTTTACTTCTTTGCATTTTTATCGTGATATTCAGCCGGAGTTATGGTTATTTGATAGACAAGTAATTCATCATCATAGCTAGTGACGTAAAAGGAGAATACTCATGACTGACGAAATTGATGTGATAGCAAAAGAAGAAAGGAGGAAGGTAGATAAGGGAGAAACAGAAGAAATAATTAAAAAGTTTTCAATTTATGAGTATAGCGATTCCCTACTGAAAGCAGCTCAAAGAAATAGAACTTATGCCCATATTGCAGCTACGATAAGTAGAGGTCTTATGCTCAAAACATCTGAAATTGATGACTATAGACTTCATTTTATAAAATCTTTTGGGGTGAATCGGCGCCATTACCTGAAAAGAAGTCGGATTGTTTCGGGTGACGCTGATTTCTTTGAACGAATTTTTATGTTGCTTAGATATATTGGGACTATTCGAAAATACAGTTACTACCATTTACCTATGATTGGTCGGCGGATTTTTGAAATAAGTAATTTGGAAGATGAGCAGAGTGTTAGCAAGGCATTCGAATTAATAAAAGATAGAATGGTAAGTCAAAAGGATTTATTGCCTGTGTATAGTGCGGCACAGAAGAAAGAGATTAGAAAGATACTTAGAAAGCTAATTTTGTCAAATATTAATGCATTTATTTCAGATGAAGACTTTGGGAGGCGTTTCAATGTGCATCCTGCAGTGCCATACTTTATTAAAGCTATAAAGTTTCATAGACTGTCAATTGATGGTGATATTGATTTCAATGAATATTACTCAGATGATGTTATTGGTGGGTTGGTAAGCTTTCTTAACGTTGTCTTTGACTCGAACAGCTATAAAGAAAGTGTAAGGGTGAGAGTGTTTAATGTTGAGCAAAATATTAAATCCATCTTTGGCTACGTAAAAGAAAAAGAGGAAGGAAAAGCTCATTATGTGGTCAGATTTAGTTTGGGTTTCAAACCAGAGATAGAGAATATGTATGCTGAAGATGATGACATCCATATCGAGTCTAGTAATGTAGCTACACCGTCTGAAAAAAAAGACTTGGATAAAGATCCATTGAAAATGTCTTCCCAAACCGAAGGCTTCAAATACAAGCTAGAAGAGTTAGTCGATGGGCGGCGCAAGCTCTTTATAAACTGCTCGAGAAACCCATTATTTAGGCATGTGGATGGATATATTTGGAAGTTGGACTATTGCTCTATCAGAGGATACTACATGCATGTTTTTTTGTTTTTAGGTCGAGGCTGGGAGCATAAACTTGACATAAGAGAGACGATGGGGCAACTCTGGAAAAGCACTATCATAAAGGACGGTAAAGGGGATGTTTTTGCTTATCCTGGAGATAGGTATGAGTTTAATTTAATGGATGGTGACAATAGTTGCCATGCTTTATATGAAGAGTTAGAGGCTCTATTTAGGCAGGATATTTTAGCCCATGTAGACACAACCCGTTCAAATGGTAAAAAAGCACGTTCTTTTGGCAAGGGATCGCAACACAAGCCAGTAAGGAATAGATCTAAATATAAATTTTCGCAACAGCCTAAGGATTAAGATAAATCCACAAAATTGAGCCGTGGATTACTCACGCCAGCTAAAAAAACAAAATTCGCAACTTTTTGCGTTATACTTTCATGGCTTGAGCGAAGTATTGCTCGAATCTGTGCTTTCTGACATGCCAGAGGCGATAAGGGCGAGTATGCCAAGTGGCAAAGGGTCTATCAGGATCACCGGCAGCAGACCACCTGACAGGCAAGGCTAATGGCCAGGGAAGGCGCCGCATCAGCTTTGTGCTCATCAGGTGGCTGCGTAGCATAACGGAGCAGACAACAAGATGGCACTAGCTGTACAGGCTGGGTAAAAATACATGGAGGGTAAACCCGGTGTACCCTCCATAGGCACAGTCTACAAATCACTGAAGAAAGTGCTGTGCTCCCCTACCCCACTTGTAGATGCACAATATTGTCTGGCGGTTGTTCTGATGGGTTTAAAATCCCTCCCCACAACTCCAGCGCCATTTTTTGTTCCGGTAACCGAACCGTATGAACATAGTGAGCCATTACACCAGGTAGAGCATGGCCTAAAATTTGTTCCACGACATGAGGGGCAATCCCAGCCTCGTTTAGGCGGGTCGCCAAGCTCCTTCGCAGATCGTGCCATGTCCAAGGGGCGCTATGCCCGAGCCGCTTCCAAATCCCCCTTCCCCACTGACTTACCGCTTCTGGTCGCTTGAGTTCCCCTAGCAAGTATGGGGATGACTGTGCGGCGGCGGCTTTCAGCAAGGCGTCTATCGTCGGCCGAATAAAATCAGGTATTGGTCTCACGATTTTATTACCTGTTTTTGAGTTAGACGCAGGTACTGTCCATGTACCTTCGGCTAGATTCCATTCTTCGGGTGCTGATAGCCGAGCTTCTTGAGTTCTTGCACCGAACGACAATAGAATCTTGGCCAAATTTCCGTAGTAGCAATATGGACCTAGCTTCTCAGCCCAATCCCATAGTGTTCGCAGTTCTTCTAGCGTCAGAACCCTATCTCGCTTACTTGCTTTTTGCCCAACATCAGCGACGGTCAAGTCATCCAATGCATTACTCACTGCAAACTGTCTGACACGGCAAAACTTCAGAGCATGCTTACAGTTTTGGAAACAATACCCACTAGCCACAGGTGCTACCTTCGAGTATTCGTCAAAGACGCTCAACCAGTGACGAGTATCACAATCTGACAAAGGAAGATCTCCGATACGGGGATAGACCCACTTAGCAAATTGCTGGCGATGCTTCTCACTGTTCGACCTTTTCTTATCGGCGTGATGGCAGAGCCAATACTCGAGTGCATCTTTAACCGTGACAGGCTTAAGCCTTTCATCTTTCCCGATCCTAGTCATCAAGGCGGGATCATTGCCCTCTTCCAACCAAGCTCGACATTGCGCCGCCTTTTTCCTTGCCTCGGAAAGCGACAGCCCCCCCTCTTGGCCGGTATAGGATCCCAGAGTCAGATTTTTTGCCTTGCCTAAAATTCGATAGCGGTACACAAAGCTGACTTTTCCGCTATTCCTCCACAGAACAGATAGCCCATCTCTGTCTGCAACCTTTCTGGGTGTATCATCATCGTGACCACGCAGCATTGCTTTGAGTTTTGAATCTGAGATTGCCATTTTGAACCCACATTTGAACCCACACTTGTCTTATATATCCTAAGATGGCTTTAGACAAGAAAGGTAATTTTAAAGATAAAAATCAGATAGATAGACTACACTTGGGGGCGACATCAAACAGCATTAGACAGATAGTGTGATAATACGGCATGAACTGATTTCAGTCAGCCTGCTGCAGTGCAGACGAAGGCGTATCCCAGCAATGGGATACGCCTTTTTCTATGCCCGGCGTTTACCCTCTCACTCCACCGCCAGCTTGATGCCAAGCCCCACAAACATCCCCCCCATCAGGCGGTTGAGCCAGCGGCCCAACCAGCCAGGCAAGGCCACCCTGCGGCTCGCATAGGCGGTCGAGAAGGCCAGCAGATGGCACCAGATCATGCCGTTGAAATTGAAGATGCAGCCCAGCACGATGAAGGCCAGCGCCTTCTGCGGTGCATCGGGAGCGATGAACTGGGGAACAAAGGCGAGAAAGAACAGGGCTACCTTGGGGTTGAGCACATTGGTCAGCAACCCTTGCCGGAAGATCCGGCCGTAGGAGAGCACAGGTAGCCGCACGGCAGGCTCGCGCACAGTCGGTGAGCCAGCCCCTTGCCACAGGAGCGAGCCGCCCAGATAGACCAGGTAGAGCGCCCCCATCAACTTGATGACGGCGAACAGCTCGGTTGAGGCACTCAGCAGAGCCGACAGTCCCAGCGCCGCCGCCAGCACATGCACCATGGTCCCCGTCCCTATTCCCAGCGCCGCCACCGAACCGGCCCGCCAGCCTTGTGAACCGCTGCGCAACATGATGAGCAGGGAGTCCGGTCCCGGCATCATGTTCAACAGCAGGCCGGATACGACAAACAACGCCAGATCGTGGATCCCCAACATACACAGCTCCTTATGCCTGAAAGAGACAGTCTATGGATCCAGCCTTCCTTGTCATCCCCCGCAGCAGCAATAGTGATCATCGACAAATGGAATAGCTGGACAGCCCAAGCGCTACAAGCTGTCAGATCCAGTGGCTGGAGGGTACGGTGAGGTTTGAAAATGAGAAGATGAACATCGAGATATCGAGTGTTCAGCAACACCAATCTAGCGGTACTGAAGCAGTCACGACAAAGGGGGAGCAATAATTAGAGCTGGCACCAAGACCACAACACGCTGAATTTCAGGCAATAAAAAACCCCGCTCAGATGAGCGGGGTTTCTTGTATTGGGTGCCTGGCAGTGTCCTACTCTCGCATGGCGAATGCCACACTACCATCGGCGCTACCGCGTTTCACTTCTGAGTTCGGCATGGGTTCAGGTGGTTCCACGGCGCTATGGCCGCCAGGCAAATTCTTCAATCTTGGAAAGCTGACGTGAATAACGACCCAGTCATTATCACTGAATAAGTAGTTCGTTCATTCGCTACAAGGCCCAGAACACTTCTTGGGTGTTGTATGGTTAAGCCTCACGGGTAATTAGTATGGGTTAGCTCAACACGTCGCCGCGCTTACACACCCCACCTATCAACGTTGTGGTCTCCAACGGCCCTTTAGGACCCTCAAGGGGTCAGGGATGACTCATCTCAGGGCTCGCTTCCCGCTTAGATGCTTTCAGCGGTTATCGATTCCGAACTTAGCTACCGGGCAGTGCCACTGGCGTGACAACCCGAACACCAGAGGTTCGTTCACTCCGGTCCTCTCGTACTAGGAGCAACTCCCTTCAATCATCCAACGCCCACGGCAGATAGGGACCGAACTGTCTCACGACGTTCTGAACCCAGCTCGCGTACCACTTTAAATGGCGAACAGCCATACCCTTGGGACCGACTTCAGCCCCAGGATGTGATGAGCCGACATCGAGGTGCCAAACACCGCCGTCGATATGAACTCTTGGGCGGTATCAGCCTGTTATCCCCGGAGTACCTTTTATCCGTTGAGCGATGGCCCTTCCATTCAGAACCACCGGATCACTATGACCTACTTTCGTACCTGCTCGACCTGTCCGTCTCGCAGTTAAGCTGGCTTATGCCATTGCACTAACCTCCTGATGTCCGACCAGGATTAGCCAACCTTCGTGCTCCTCCGTTACTCTTTGGGAGGAGACCGCCCCAGTCAAACTACCCACCAGGCACTGTCCGCGACCCAGATTCATGGGCCTGCGTTAGAACATCAAACATACAAGGGTGGTATTTCAAGGACGGCTCCAGCGCAACTGGCGTCACGCCTTCAAAGCCTCCCACCTATCCTACACATGTAGGTTCAATGTTCAGTGCCAAG
>NZ_CP187595.1:0-187500 GCF_049860615.1 Aeromonas sp. FL131 | reverse complement strand
GAAACCGCGAAATTATCCAATACCCGACCATTCAGTTCAAGTATTCACCAAGCTTCTTACTGTGCGGCCGGCACAGGTGCCGGTGGAGCGACCACCAGCGGCTTGATTACCTCACCCCATTCAGCCAGCAGTTCCTGAGCCGGTTGCCGACCATCCTTGCTGATGGTGACCCGTACCCGATCCGGTACAAACCCTTCCGGCAACTGCCAGTTGCCTTCCAGCAGCTGAAAGTAACGCAGTGCATAGCGCCCCTCTCCTACCTTCATCCCCAGCTCGCGGCTGCCGAGGGTTCTGGGCTTGTCGCCCTGACTGCCTTCCACCTTTATCTGTACCTGACCACGAAACAGCTCGCGCTTCTTGGCAGGCTGGGTCAGCGCCAGCCGATAGTGATAACGGCCGGGGATACTGGTCTCCTGCAGGGTGAGGTTGTCGATCACCACCCCTAGCTGCTCGCCGGTGGGGCGCATGATCCGCTCGAAGAAGGCCAGCTGGCGCTTCTGCTCCTGTACCTGGGCCTCCTGATCCTTGAGCGTCTGCTGCAACTGCTCGAACGCTGCCTTCTGGGTAGCCAGCAGCGTCTCCTTGATGCCGAGCTCGCTCTTGAGCTGGCCGATGGCCTTGCCTTGGCGCTCCAGCGTCTCCTGCTGCACCGTCAGCAGGCTGCTCTGGGCCAGCTCCTGGCGATTACCGACGAAATAGCCGATGAGCGCCCCCGCCATCAGCACTGCCAACCACTTCACTATCTGGGACATAAGGCCTCTTTTGTTACTGCGCATACTGCGGCCACGCTCCCTTCACTATACGCGACTCAAGCAGATTCAGGCCGGCAGACAAAGGGTTAACCGGCGGTGACGCCGCTTTCTCCCCGCTTTTGACGCGCAGCAAGCCGTAAAGTTCGCTCGAGGATCTGGGAATAAATCGGGCGGCCCCCCAACCACTGAGCCACCAGGGTCGCACCGACCGTGGTGATCATCATGGGCAGGATCAGCTGATAGTTGTCGGTCATCTCGGTGACCAGCACGATCCCAGTGATGGGGGCACGTACGGTGGCGGCAAACAACGCGCCCATGCCGGCAATGGCAAAGGCGCCGGGCTCGATGCCCAGCTCCGGGAAGGCCGCATGGAACAGATGGCCGAACACCACCCCGAACAGGGTGCCCAGCGCCAGAGTCGGGGCAAACACCCCGCCCGGTGCGCCGGAGCAGAAACAGACCAGGGTGGCCACCAGCCGGATGGAGAAGATGAGGAACAGGGTGGCCATCGCATACTCCCCGCCCATCAGATGGGGGATGAGCTCGGTACCGCCGCCGGTCACCGCCGGGGCAACCAGCGACAGCACGCCGAAGGTCCCCGCCACCAGCGTCCCGATGGCCACGAAGCGATGGCGTTTGTTTTGATGCAGCGCCAGATAACCATCCTGACAGGCCAGCACCAGCTTGTTGAAGACAAAACCCAGTACGCCAAAAGCGGCCCCCATGAAGAGGAACAGCCAGAGCGCCCTGAGGGCCGGCGCATCGTAGTGAGGCAAGCTGATCACCGCCCCCTGCCCCTTCATGTTTTGCAGCATCAGGGTCGCCATGATGGCGGAGATGCCCACCGCCTTGATGGCCAGGAAGGAGTAGCGAAACTGCGGGCGCATCTCCTCCATCACGAACAGGATCCCCGCCAGCGGTGCATTGAAGGCCGCGGCCAGACCGCCCGCCGCCCCAGCTGCCAGCAGGGCGTGGCCATGCTCTTTGGGCAGCCGGAAGATATCCGCCACCATCTTGCCGAGGTTGCCACCGATCTGCACCGACGGTCCTTCCCGCCCCAGCACCATGCCGGAGCTCAGGGTGCAAATACCGCCGAAGAACTTGACCGGCAACACCCGCCACCAGCGTACCGGGCGCAGTTCGTCCATGGCCCCCTCAATCTCGGGAATGCCGGAGCCACCCGCCTCGGGTGCAAAGGTATGGGTCAGGAAATAGCCTATACAACCCAGCAAGGCGCTGAAACCAAAGCCGAGCAAGCCAAGCTGCCACCAGGGGCAATCGGCCAGCAGGTCGACACGCTGCTGTGCCAGCCAGTGCACGCCGGACTCGAACAGTCCGCAGACCAAGCCGGCCAGGGTGCCGACCAGCGCTGCCAACAGCAGCACCAGCAGGGGCATCTTGTCTTGATGAATGATCCGCCGCAGGACGGGGCCGGGGGGAGGCGAGAGCGGTTCGGAGGAAGAGAGAGCTTGTTGCGACATGAAAAAACCACATTCGTTTGCTGACGGAGGTGACGATCATCCGGCCTGCTGTCCGGCTGCCCAGCACCGGGCCTTTCTGCTATAGTCGGCCCGTTTCATTTAACACGGGGCAGTCCTTGGCCGGGGTCAAGAGCGCAAGCATACTCCAGCGCCCCTTGACTGCCGAGCCGCAATCGGCCACCTGCGCCTGTGTGACGACCAAAATCCCATTAAGGATGATCCATGTCAAAATCAGATCAGCTGTTTGAACAGGCCCGCCAGACCATTCCGGGCGGCGTCAACTCACCGGTCCGCGCCTTCAATGGGGTCGGCGGCACACCCCGCTTCATCGATCACGCCGATGGCGCCTACCTCTATGACGTGGATGGCCAGGCCTATGTGGATTACATCGGTTCCTGGGGCCCCATGCTGCTGGGTCACAACCACCCGGCCATCAAGGCCGCCGTCATCAAGGCGGTGGAGAAGGGACTGAGCTACGGCGCGCCGACCGAGATCGAAGTGCTGATGGCCGAGAAGGTGCGCCAGATCGTGCCCTCCATGGAGCAGGTGCGGATGGTCAACTCCGGCACCGAGGCGACCATGAGCGCCATCCGGCTGGCCCGCGGCTATACCGGCCGCGACAAGATCGTCAAATTCGAAGGCTGCTACCACGGCCACGCCGACTCCCTGCTGGTCAAGGCCGGCTCCGGCGCGCTGACCCTGGGTCAGCCCAACAGCCCGGGCGTCCCGGCCGACTTTGCCAAGCACACCCTCACCTGCGTGTTCAACGATCTGGCGTCGGTGCGCGAAGCCTTCAGCCAGTACGGCAGCGAGATCGCCTGCATCATCGTCGAGCCGGTGGCCGGCAACATGAACTGCATCCCGCCGGTACCCGGCTTCCTGGAAGGGCTGCGCGCCATCTGTGACGAGGCCGGCGCCCTGCTGATCCTGGATGAGGTGATGACCGGCTTTCGCGTCTCCCTGCGCGGTGCCCAGGGCCACTACAATATCGACCCGGATCTCACCACTCTCGGCAAGATCATCGGTGCCGGCATGCCGGTCGGCGCCTTCGGCGGCAAGAAGAAGGTGATGCAGCACATCGCCCCGACCGGCCCCGTCTATCAGGCCGGCACCCTCTCCGGCAACCCGGTGGCCATGGCTGCCGGTCTGACCATGCTGGACCTGCTGCTGGAGCCGGGCATCTATGAGCAACTGAGCGCCAAGACCGCCCGGGTTGCCGAAGGGCTGAAGGCCGCTGCCGCCAAGCACAGCATTCCGCTTGCCATCAACTACGTGGGCGGCATGTTCGGCTTCTTCTTCACCGACGAGCCCGAAATCACCCGCTACGAGCAGGTCACTCGCTGTGACATGGAACGCTTCAAGCGCTTCTACCATCTGATGCTGGAAGAGGGCGTCTACCTGGCGCCGAGCGCCTACGAGGCGGGCTTCCTGTCGCTGGCGCACGGCGACAAGGAAATTGAACACACTCTGGCTGCCGCCGAGCGCAGCTTCGCCAAGCTGGCCGGCTAAGCCGCCGCTTGTCGCAAAAGGGCCCTTCACGGGCCCTTTTTCATTGCCGTTTCGGCGTCCTTCGGCCTCCCCCGGTACGCCCGATGTTGGTGCAGACTTTGCGCAAATGGCACAGCTCTGTCACCAAACGGTGCATATCCCGCCCCTCTGTCCGTCATAAAACGGGCCCACAATTTGCACCCTGCAAGTTGAACGCAAGCCCGTTTGAGCGAGGTATATATGGCGGAAATGAGCCCCATCGATGTGCTGCGGCGCTATCAGGAGTACGAAGCCGAACTGGCCCCCCTGCTGCTGGGACTGCTCACGGCATCGCCCGATTCACTCAGCAGTTATCCCTTCATCCTGAACCAGGCACCCAGCCGGGAACCGCTCGGGATCCTGCCACCGGTGCCGGCGCCGCAAGCCCGTTTGCATCTAATCGTGAGAGGCCAGGGCCGTGAGCTGACCCTCTGCCTGAACCAGCTCATCGCCTGGCTGATGGGAGACAGGGAGCGACGCCGGGCCATGCCCTGGTTCAAGGGGGTTTATGTGGTGCTGAGTCTGGCGCTGTTTCTGATCGTCGCGACACTCATCTGGCACGGGCTGGAGCAGCTCTATCTGCTGCTGTGCGGGGCGCAACAGAACCGGCTGGGGGCCTTCAGTGCCATCATCTTCCTGACCCTGGCGCTGGCGGTGTTCGATCTGGGCAAGACCATTCTGGAAGAGGAGGTGCTGCTGCATAAGGACATCTTTCGCCACAGCGCCATTCGCCGCACCATTACCCGCTTCATCGCCGCCATCTTGATCGCGGTCTCCATCGAGGGGTTGCTGTTGCTGTTCAAAGGGTCACTCGGCCAGAGCGAACTGCTCTGGCCGGCGGTGGGTGTGATGGGGTGCGCCGTGGGGCTGCTGCTGGCCCTCGGGCTCTATGTGTTTCTGGGGGCCAGGGCCGAAGCGGCGCTGGTGCAGGCTAGCCTGCGACCTCTGCCAGCCGGGGTTGTGGCACCCGCCGCGCCGCCCGCCAAGAAGCGGGCCTGGTCCAGGAGGTATAGATAACGCCAAAGGCCTGCAATCACGTCAATACTCCACGGCCAGCACCGACACGCGCCGTACTGGCTAACCAGTGACGCCTGCCAGCCGGGGTTGCAGTGCCCGCCGCGCCGTCCGCCAGGAGGCGTACATGGTCCAGGAGGTATAGATGACGATGAAGGCCACCAGCCATTTGAGCATCGCCATGTCCATGGATTTGACCAGCATGGCCGCCAGCACCACCCCGACAGGGCCGAAGAGCGCCACCGCCAGCACCGCCTTGGAGTCGAAGGCTCCTTTGCGGATGAAGGTGCCCGCCGAGAAGACGCTGAGCACGGCGGTGGAGCCCATCATGATGGGAAACGCCGCCAGCGGATTCATGCCGAGCAGATAGACCAGGGTCATGCAGGGAGCAAACAAACCGATACCCACGTTCATCAGCACGCCGAAGATGAAGTTGCCGAGCAGCGCGATCCCGAGCTTGTAACCGGTCAGCCCCATGGCATCGCCGCCGAGGGGGAACAGCCCCAGCAGGCCCGCAAAGATGAGGCCGGCCACCACCAGCAGGGAGACCGCCATCACCAGCCGGATGGTCTGGCGATCGAACGAGGCGACGTGGCGTGCGCCCCAGGCCGCCCCGGCGGCCGCAGCCACCATCATGCCGATGAGGGTGAGCGGGTCCACCTGCACGGCGCCGATGAAGATCAGCGACTGGGTGACCGTCGGCAACACGCACTGGCCGTTGAGGGTGCCCGGCAGCAGCCGGTCGTCGATCAGCTTGAACTGCTTGTAGCAGGCGGTCTTCACCGCGAAGCTGCCGACCCCCAGAGTATCGAGAAAATTGGCAACAAAACCGATGGCCGCCACCGGCCAGAAGGGGGTCGATTCCAGCTCCCCCTGTTGCCGTTTGTGCCACCAGGCCCGTACCAGCATGAAGATGAACACCAGGGCGCAGATGATGAATATCAGGCGCAAAAGATTAATTAACATACAGAGTTCTCCAGCAACGGGCGGCGATTCTAAGGCAGCAAAAATAAAAAATCTTGGTCAGGATCAAGCATTCAGCCCATGCAAACGATTATCTGGAGAAAGTCATGACGAGCACGCCCGAACGAATCTGCTAATACTTGTCTATGAGGGCCAGCAGGCCTGGGGCCACCGGTGGTAGTCATGGTCATTTCGCGACGACCACAGTCACCGGCGGGAAGTAGCCAAAAAGAAGGCCGGTATGCACCGACCTTCTTTTTTTATTGCTGACTCGCCGGCGTTTTGCCCGCCAGCCACTGCCAGCCCGGCAGGCGTGGCAGTCGCCGGGCGATCCAGCCGATCAGCGCATCCGACAGCCCGGTCAACAGCAGCAGCGGCAGGCAGAGCAGGGTCAGCGACAGGGCCCCCACATAGACATCCGTCAGCCAGTGGGCACCGGAGAGAATGCGGGGTGCCGAGAACAACGGCACCATCAGCAGCGCGGTCACCCCGGCCCAGCGCGGCAGATGGCGCAGGGCAAAGCCGGCGAAGATCATCAGGAACAGGGCGTGATCGCCGGGGAAGCTGTCGCTGGAGGAGTCCTTGGTCGGGATCCCGCTGAGCTGGGTTACCCGCAGCGCGTCCGTCACCGTCAGGGTCGGGCTCGGCCGGCTGACCGGCAGCAGATGACCGAACTGGTTGATCACCAGGGCCCCCAGCAGCATGACGATCCCCATGGCCACCAGCCGGCGGCGTCCCTGCTCGCCCGCACACCAGAAGCAGCGAGAGAGGATCAGCCCCATGCAGGAGAGTACCGCCAGATCGAACAGCCGGTTGTTGGTCACGGCCACCAGATCGGCCCACCACTGGGCCTGACCCAGCCAGCCATTGACCAGATGGAAGACGGCGAGATCCCACTGATCCCAGGGGCCGTGATCGGGCAGAGCGGCCCAACTGATGGCGATGAGACCACCCAACAGATAACAGGGTATAAATTTGCGCATACGAACTCTCCTCCCCGAAAAATGGGGCCGTATTTTAAAGCATAAAAAGCGTGACGTGAATCACACAAACGAGGGAGGAAAGGGTCATGCCTCCTATCCGGAAAGCCGGCGCGTCCCCTGCCGGCTTGGCCTGTTGCAGCCTTGCGGCTAGTATGGAGTCCCTCTATTTCGCGAGATGACGAGAGCTATGCGCAGCTACCTTCGGATGATGCTGTTTGCCCTGGGCCTGCTGGCCGGCGTGCAGATCCCGGGTCTGATCGACCTCTACTACCAGCGGCTGGATGCCCGCCTGCAACAGGCCAGCCTCAGCCTGGCCCCTTTTCAGGAGACGGCGGACCAGCATTTCAACGGCGATCTGACGGCCCTGGTCAACCACTACCGCACCAACCCGGATCCGGTATTCGCCAAGGATGCCGCCAGCCTGCAGCTGCTGGTCAGCCAGCGCCAGACCCTGCAGCAGGAGAGCGTCTACAAGCACCATCCCTGGTATCGGCAACTCTCCCACCTGCTGCTGCGCGCCGAGCCCCAGCTCTGGCAGGATACCCTGCAAAACTACAGCTACGTGGTGCCGCTCAAGCAGGCCGCCATCGTCTGCGGCATGGCGGCAGGCCTGCTCGCAGCCCTGCTTGGCGATCTGTTGCTCAGCCTGGTATTGCTGCCGTTTCGCCGGCAGCAGCCCCGCACACGCTACGCACCGCGCTGACGAGATCGACGCGGTGGCGCAGGCAGCCGGAAACAACAAAGGGGCCAGTGGCCCCTTTGTTGTTTCCGTCCGGTGTCACAGCTCGTATGGCAGCCGCGACTGGCTCACCAAACGCTGGAGCGCCTGCACCACCTGGGGATCGAACTGGCTGCCGGAGCGTGACAGGATATATTCCATGGTCTGGGCCAGCGACCAGGGCTCCTTGTAGGGACGCTTGCTGAGCAGGGCATCGAACACGTCGACCACGGCCACGATGCGAGCCGACAGCGGGATCTGCTGGCCAGCCAGCTGCTCCGGGTAACCCTTGCCATCGAAGTGTTCATGGTGGCCGCGAGCAATCTCGGCCCCCAACGACAGGTAGCTGGTGCCCTCCACCATCTCCCCCGCCTTGTGCAAGATGCTGGCGCCGATGTCCGCGTGCTGCTCCATGATGACCCGTTCATCCGGTTCGAACCGGCCCGGCTTGTGCAAGATGTGGTCCGGCGTGCCCACCTTACCCACGTCGTGCAGTATGCTGGCCATGCCGATCATGTCGACGAAGCCCGGCGTCAGTTCGTCGGGATAGGCCCCCGCCTGCTGCAGCTCGGCCACGATGGCATCGGAGAGCTTCTGCACCCGCAGCACGTGATCGCCGGTATCCGAATCGCGGAACTCCGCCAGCGCCGCCAACGCCACCACGGTCGCCTCCTGGGCACGCAGCAACTGGTTGTAGAGATAGAGGTTGTCGTACGCCGCCGAGATCCGCTGACAGAACACGTCCAGCAGATCGCACTCGAGCGGGTCGAGCGGCTGGGTGGGGGTGAAATTGAGCACAAACTCGCGCCCGTTCTGGGCGGCGATATAGAGCGCATCCTGAGGATGCTCGAAGCGGTTGCAGCGATTGGCGAGCGCACTCATCACCGAGTCGTGCAGGGCCGGGAAGGCGCTGAGCGGCACATCATTCAGCAGGGATTCATAGTCGCCGGTGGCCGCCAGGATCTCCAGCTCCTGTGAACCGGGCCGGCGTTCGGCGCAGATGGCACCTTCGGTGCCCACGTCGAGAATGGCGCTGATCTGCTTGAGCACGCCAGAGGCAAATTCCCGCAGCGAATGCAGATGATAGAGATCCCCCGCCCCCTCCAGTATCTTGCCGAGCCCCTGCCGGCTCTTGTCGATGGCGCAGAGGGTCTCGTAGGAGCGCAGGGAGGCGATGACGGTGGTGTAGAGCTTCTGCACCGTCAGTTCGGTCTTGGTCTTGTAGTCGTTGATGTCGTAGTCGAGGATCACCCGCTGCTCCGGGGCCTGCCCCGGCTGGCCGGTGCGCAGCACGATACGCACCAGGCTGTTGTGCATCTCGTTGCGGATCTGGTGCACCAGCCGCAGGCCGGCATCCTCGGTCTCCATCACCACGTCGAGCAGGATCAGGGCGATGCGCGGATTGGCCAGCAGCATGCGGGCCGCTTCGGCGCCACTGTAGGCGTTGAGCAGTTCAAGCGGGCGGGATTTGTACTGAATGTTGGAAAGTGCCAGCCGGGTGGCATGATGAATGTCCGGCTCATCATCGACGATCAACACCTGCCAGGGGTTGATCACCTTGGTCACCACGGCCTCATCGTCATCCAGCTCGATGATGTCGTCATCCAGCCAAAGCTCGTCCTTGTCTTGGGCACTGCTCATATCGTTCACGCCTCCAGGCGCTGCATGAGGGTACTGACAGTATGTACCATCAGGCAGTGATGGATCACAAGCCCCTGCACTTGCCCCCCTCGTGCCCGCCCAGCGCCGGCCGGCTTATTCGAACGGTTCGAGATAGGCCTGGATTGCCTTCCTCAGCCACGCCAACACCTTGCCGTGATAAGCATTTTCCGACAGATAGACACCGTAGTCGCGCCACTGCAGGCTGAACTTGTGCTTCAAGGTCAGCAGCTCCCCTTGCCGCAGCTGGCTCTGGATCAGCGGCGACGGCAGCACGGCCCAGCCGAGGCCATCAAGCACCGCATCGCGCATCAGCTCGAAGCTCGACAGCCCGATGTGGTGGCCGCCGATGGGCAACAGGCTCTTGACCGAAAATTCGTCCACATAGGAGAGGGTGACCTGGGTATGGCCGGTCAGATCCTGCTGCAATACCCGCTTCAGGCTGGCCAGCGGGTGGCTCGGGGCCACCACCATCAGGGTGCGGATCGGGTTGAGCACCTCGATGTTGAGGCCGCTGCGCTCCTGCTCCTCGGTGATGAGGCCGAAGGCGGCGTCGACAAACCCCTCCTCCACCAGCGCGGGCAGCTCCGGCGGCGAGGCCAGCACCAGCGAGATGCTGGTGCCGGGAAACTGGTGGCGCAGCGCCCCCAGCATCTCCCGCCACACCGCCTCGGGAATGGCGTCATCCCGCGCCACCCGCAGCGCCACCTCCGCGCCGGAGGCGTAGTGTTCGCACTTGAGCTTGAGGCTGTTGGCGGCCTGCAGCAGCCGCTTGCAATCGTCCAGCACCTGCTCGCCGATCTCGGTCAATCGGCTCTGGTTGGCGCCTCGTTCAAAAAGTTCGACGCCAAGCTCAACCTCAAGCGCCGCTATCGCCGTGCTGACTGCGCTGCGACTCTTGCCAAGCCGGCGCGCCGTATTGGCAATGGAGCCACTGCTGGCTGTTTCCACAAAGAGTTGTATCTGGTAGAGCTTCATGATCTGGGTCGTGAGCAGGGTATCCGATATTCACCTTACCTTGCCCCCTTCTAGCAAGGCAAACCGTCAGCGTCTGAATTGTCGACGCTCAGCGATTCTGCCGCCTGAGCGGGCTGCGGCTATCATGGCCCCGTCGCAGCAACAAAAGGACATTTTATGTTATTCAATCGCATGCTCCTGGCCCGCATCTTCCTGACGGGCGCCATCCTGACCGAGGTCGCCGGAACCTCCAGCATGGCCATGATCCCGGAGAACGAGGCCGGCTGGCTCAACTATCTTCCGATGTGGCTGCTCATCTCCTTCTCCTATCTGTTATTGGCCAAAGCCGCCAAAACAATCTCCATTGGTATTGCCTTCGCGCTCTGGGAGGGGCTGGGGATCGCGCTGATCACCGTCGTCTCCGTGCTGTTCCTCGACTACCACCTGAATGCTCAGGAGTTGATCGGACTGGCGCTGGCCATAGTGGGTATTGTTCTGGTGACAATGGGTGAAACCCATGACGAACCGACCACAGGCACCGGCAGCCTCCGCCGCCTTGGCGCGGCCCATGACAAACCGGCTGCAGGTACCGGCAGCACCCGCCGTCTTGGCGCTGCCCATGACAAACCGGCCGCAGGTACCAGCAGTACTCGCAGCCTTGGCACTGCCAAGGAGGCCGTATGCACCCGTTGATCATCGTACTGGGGGCGGCCCTGCTGGATATCGGTGCCAACATGGCGATCAACCGCTCGGTTGGTTTTCGTCACAAAGGCTGGGGATTTCTCGGCATACTGCTGGTGCTGTGTGCCTTCACCCTGCTGTCGGAAGCGGTGAGCACCGGCAAGATCGATCTGGCCGTAGCCTACGCCACCTGGGGTGCCATCGGCATTCTGGGCACCGCCCTCGGCGGCTTGCTGCTGTTTGGCGAGCGGCTCAAGCCCATCGGCTGGGTCGGCATGCTGGTGATGGCCGTCGCGGTGACCCTGCTCACCACCGCCTGATCAGCACCGTCATGCACTGCACGCCATGAAAAGAAGCCGCCCGGCTAACCGGGCGGCTTCTTTTCTTTATGGGGCAATGCGGGCTCGCGGCAGGTCTGCCTCAGCGGCCCGCTTCGTAGAGTTCCAGCGGCAGGCCGTCAGGGTCGGCGAAGAAGGTAAAGCGCTTGCCGGTCAGCTCGTCTACCCGCACCGGCTCCACCTCGACACCATGACCCTGCAGATGGGCGATGACCCGGTCGAGCTCAGCGACCCGAAAGGCCAGGTGGCGCAAGCCGCACGCCTCCGGCCGGGAGGGGCGCAGGGGCGGCGCCAGGAAGCTGAACAGCTCCAGCTGGCTGCCGTCCGGCAGCGCCAGATCCAGCTTCCACGACTGGCGCTCCTCGCGCAGCGTCTCGGCGATGATGGGCAGCCCCAGCACCTGGTGGTAGAAGTGGCGCGAGCGCGCATAATCGCTGGCGATGATGGCCACGTGGTGGATGGCATCGAACAGGGGATGTGACATGAGTTCTCCGGGCAAGCGGGCAGCCAGGGCTGCCCGTCGCGGTCAGTTGAAGAAACCGTTGAACCAGTTGTCCAGCGCATTGGCCGGGCTGGACACCGGACTGGCGCAGCCCATGGGCTCAGCCAGCCCGGCCAGCTTGGCCGGCACCTGCAGACTGCCGGGGCAGTCGCTGGTGACCCGGGTGCCGCTGGCGCGGGAGAAGCTGGCCCAACTCACCCCTTGCGGCATGTTCATGGCCAGACTGTTGACCCCGCGCTGGCTCATGTAGCCGCTGAACAGCTGCAGGGCACCGCTGGCGCCGGTCAGGCCGGCCGGGGTGTTGTCGTCGCGTCCGACCCAGATGCTGACAAGCTCGTTGTTGTCGAGCCCGGTGAACCAGGAGTCGCGCAGCTCGTTGGTGGTGCCCGTCTTGGCCGCCATGGTGGCGCCGGGGAACTTGGCACCGAGCGCGCGCGCCGTGCCCTGGCTCACCGTCTTGGTCATGGCGAACAGGGTCAGCCAGCTGGCCTGCTCGTCGGTCACCCGCTTGGCCGCTTCGTCATGCTGATAGAGCTTGCTGCCGTCGCTGTTGACCACCGCCCGGATCGCCGACAGCGGCTGGGTCAGCCCCTGGTTGGCGATGGGCAGGTACATCTGGTTCACCTCCATCGGCGAGAGCGCCACCGCCCCCAGCACCAGCGAGGGATAGGGCTGGATCTCCTGCTCCACCCCCAGCTTGTGCAGGGTGTCCACCACCTTGTCCAGCCCCACCTGCAGCCCCAGATTGACGGTCGGCACGTTGAGGGAACTGGCCAGCGCATCCATCAGCGGCACGCTCTGGCGGAACTTGCGGTCGTAGTTTTGCGGGGTCCAGATCTGGCCATCCTTGCCGCGAATGCGGATCGGCTGGTCCTTGAGCGGCGTGCCCAGGGTCAGGCCGTTGGAGAGACCAGTCAGGTAGACCGCAGGCTTCACCAGCGAGCCTATCTGGCGACGGGCATCCAGCGCCCGGTTGAAGCCGGCGTAGCGCGGATCCCGGCCACCCACCATGGCCACCACCTCGCCCTTGTGCCAGTCGGAGACCACCATGGCCGCCTCCAGCTTCTTCTTGCCGCGCAGCTTCTCGATCTGGGCCAGACCCGACTCCACCGCCTGCTCGGCGGCGTGCTGGGCGATGGGATCCAGACTGGTGAAGATCTTGAGGCCGGACTGCTTGAGCAGATCCGGGCCGAAGCGGCTCTGGATCTCCCGCTTGAGCAGGCCCATGAAGGCCGGGGTGCGGCCATAGCTCATCTGGCCGCGGGTGATGATGCCAAGCGGCTGCTTGCTGGCGAGCTCATACTCGGCCGGTTGCAGGCTGCCGTGATCCATCAGCAGCTTGAGCACCAGATCACGGCGCGCCTTGGCCCGCTCCGGGAAGCGCCAGGGATCGTAATAGGAGGGCCCCTTCACCATGCCCACCAGCAGGGCCACCTGATCGATGTCCAGCTCGTTAACCGGAATGCCGAAGTAGAAGTAGGAGGCGAGCCCGAAGCCATAAACCCCCTGGGAGAAGTTCTGCCCCAGATAGACCTCGTTGAGATAGGCCTCCAGGATCTCGTCCTTGCTGTAGCGATAGTCGATCAGCACCGCCATGTAGGCTTCCTGCGCCTTGCGCCACAGGCTGCGTTCCCGGGTCAGGAAGAAGTTCTTGGCCAGCTGCTGGGTCAGGGTACTGCCGCCCTGCACGGTGCGACCCGCCAGCAGGTTGGCCGCCATGGCCCGCATGATGGCCACCGGCGAGACGCCACCATGCTGGTAGAAGTCGCGATCCTCGGTGGTGAGCAATGTGATCAGCAGGCTGTCCGGCACCTCGGCGATGCGCACCAGCAGGCGGTCCTCCCGATCCTCGGTGTTGAGGCGATCGAGCAGCACCGGGTCCATCTGGGCGTAGCCGAGCTGACGCTGGTTCTCCAGCGACTGGATCCCCTCCAGCCGCGCACCGTTGAAGGTGAGGCGCAGGCCGCGGGCGGCATCGGCCCCGTCATGGAATTCGAATGGCCGGCGGATAAGCTCGATGCGGTTGCCGCTCACTGCATACTCGCCCGGGGTATGGGGCTGGCGCACCTGCTTGTAGCTCAGCATGTTGAGCTCGCGCAGCATCTGGGCCTGGGAGAGGCGCTGGCTGGGATAGAGTTCCAACGGCCGGCTGTAGACCATCACCGGCAACTGCCACTTCTCGCCGTCGAAGCGTTCACGCACCTTGGTATCGAGGTAGATGCCAAACACCACCATGAAGGCCGCTCCCACCAGGGAGAGCTTGAAGCCCAGCCAGAACAGCGTGCGCCAGATGGTGCGTTTGGGCGCCGCCTTCTTGGGGGTGCGCTTGCGTCGTTGCGTTGCCATAAATCCTCTTTGCTTTCCTTTCTACTTGTTATGTCGCGTTCGCGAACGTCCGATCGGGCTTAACCAATTGGATCTGGATTCCGGGTTCGCTCCGCCAGACAGATGGATGTCTCCCCCCTCATCCCCGGCCCTTCTCCCACAAGGGGAGAAGGGAGCAAACACCCACCTCGATCAGTTCCCTCTCCCTCTGGGAGAGGGCCAGGGTGAGGGTCATCTGCTGGAGTAGGGCTACGTTTTTTCCTGCACCAACCTACAACCCCATCTTCTTCTTGGTGACCCTGGTCGGCATCGCCTCCAGCGGATTGTCCGGCCAGTAGTGGCGGGGGTAGCGTCCCTTCATCTCTTTTTTCACCAGCTCGTAGGAGCCGGCCCAGAAGGCGGCCAGATCGGCGGTGATCTGCAGCGGCCGCTGGGCCGGGGAGAGCAGCTCCACCACCAGCGCCACCCGGCCATCGGCTACGCACGGGGTCGCGGCCTGGCCGAACATCTCCTGGATGCGCACCGGGATCACCGGCGCCTGGCCCGGCTGATAGCGGATCCGCACCCGGCTGCCGGTCGGCGCGCTAAAGTGGCCGGGCAGCGCCTCGTCCAGCCGCTTGGGCAATGGCCAGGGCAGCGACTGGCGCAGGATGTCGCTCATATCGAGCTTTTTCAACTGCTCCAGCCGGGTCATGCCGCTCACCGCTGGCAGCAGCCACTGCTCGAGGTCGGCCAGCAGGCTCGCCTCGTCCATGGCTGGCCACCCTTCGTCAGGCAACCAGTCGCGGGCACAGCGCAATCGGGCCAGCAGCCCCTCGCTGGCATCATCCCAGGGCAGCACATGCAGCCCCTTGCGCCGGATGCCTTGCAGCAGGCAGCGCCCCTTCTGTTCATCGGAGAGATCGGTCAGCGGCCGCTGGCTCAGCACCAGCTCGCCGAGCACCTGCTGGCGTTCGGCCCGCACCCGCTCTTCCCGCTCGTCCCAGTCGAACCACTGGCGCTCGCTCACCAGCTCGGGCAGCTGGCGTACCAGTTCATCCAGCTCTATCGGTTCGGCGATGAAGATGCGGCTGCCGCGCTCGTTCTGGCCCATCTCGATGGCAATGAGCGCCCCCTGCCCCTGACAGGGGTGACCTTCTACCAGATCGCAGCTCACCCCGCCACTGAGCTGATAGCGGCTGCCACTGCGCAGCTTGCCGATGCGATCGGGCCAGGCGAGGGCACACAGCAGCCCCAGCCATTGCCCCTGCGCACTGGCGGGGCGAGCGCCGAGCCGCTCGAACCAGCGAGCTGCACTCTGGCGCAGGGCCCCCTGGCGGCGGTGGAACAGCACGGAGAGGCGCTCCGATCCTCGCAGATCTTCTTCCAGCAGCGCCACCAGGAAAGCCGCATCGGCGACAATCCCTGTCAGACCCTCGGCCTCCAGCTCGCGCGCGCGCAGCAGCATGCGGGCAAGCCGGGGATGGGTACCGAAGGCTGCCATGGCGCGGCCGGCCGGGGTAAGTTGTTGCTCACCCTCCGGCTTCATGGCGCCGAGGCTCACCAGCAGTCGCTGGGCGCTGGCCACGGCAGCGGCCGGCGGCATGTCCAGCAGCGGCAGATCTTCGACCTTGGCCCCCCACTGGGCGGCATCCAGCAACAGACCGGTCAGCTCCTGGGTAAGGATGTCGGGCGGGCTCTGCTCGGCGAGGCGCTCCTGCACCTCGCAGCTCCAGAGCCGGTAACAGATACCGGGGCCGAGACGACCGGCGCGGCCCGCCCGCTGGGTGGCGGAGGCTTTGGCGATGGGACGGGTCTCCAGCCGGGTGACGCCACTCTTGATGTCGAAGGAGGCGCGCCGCTCCAGTCCGCTGTCGACCACCACGGAGATCCCCTCGATGGTGAGGGAAGTCTCCGCCACATTAGTGGTGAGCACCAGCTTACGGCGCCACGCAGGTGCCGGCTCGATGGCCGCCTGCTGGGCCGCCATGTCGAGGCGGCCATAGAGGGGGGCGAGGGTCACCTCGTCCGGCAGCCGCCCTTCCAGCCACTGCGCCAGCCGCTCGATCTCCCCCTGTCCCGGCAGGAACACCAGCAGGCTGCCAGCATGGGCAGCCAGCGCCTCCAGCACCACGGCGCCGACCTGGGGTTCCAGCCACTGCTGGCGATTGGCGGGGCGGTAGTGGTAGTCGATGGGAAAACCGCGCCCCTCGGAGCGCACCACCGGGGCCTCCGGCAGCAGGGTCTCCAGTGCCATGCCATCCAGGGTGGCGGACATCACCAAGAGCTTGAGGTCATCGCGCAATCCCTGCTGGCTCTCGATGGCGAAGGCCAGCGCGGTATCGGCGTGCAGGCTGCGCTCGTGGAACTCATCGAAGATGACCAGAGAGACGCCGGTGAGCTCGGGATCCTGCTGCAGCATCCGGGTCAGCACCCCTTCGGTGACGATCTCTAGCCGGGTGGCTGCGCTGGTGCGGCTCTCGCCACGCACCCGCAGGCCGATGCGCTCGCCCACCTTCTCCCCGAGCTGACGCGCCAGAAAGCCGGCAATGTTGCGCGCCGCGAGACGTCTGGGCTCTAGCATGATGATGCGACCGGGCAGCCGGTGCTGGCGCACCAGCTCCAGCGGCAGCAGGGTCGATTTGCCCGCGCCGGGCGGCGCCTGCAGGATCACGCTGGCATGGTTGTCGATGGCGGCAAAGAGTGCGGGCAGCACCGACACTATGGGGAGGGAAGACAAAGGGATCTGCACCTTCTTGTTGCAAGTCATAAAGCGGCGCCTATTCTGCCACAGCCTGGCCGGCCACCGTGAGCGGATGTCGGCCGGCGAGACAGGATGCAGTGGCTGCCCTAGAATGGGCCACCCTGTCTGCGTGAAAGAGGCATGCTCACCCGAATGGCCAAACTCTTCTTTGCCCTGCCCGCCGAGGCGCTGGCCCCCGATCTCGTCGCCTGGCGCGACCAGATGCCCTGGCCGGGTCAACCGGTACCCGCCGCCAATCTCCACCTGACGCTGGCCTTCCTCGGCGAAGCGGATCAGCTCACCACCACCCGCCTGATGGCCGCCGTCGAGCGCCAGCACTGCCCGCCGCTCACCATAGCGCTTAATGAAACTGGCTGGTTCGGCCGCGCCAAGGCCGCCTGGGTCGGCCCGACGGAGTGGCCCAACGAGCTCACCGTGCTGGCCAGGGCGCTGCGTCGCCACGGCGAGAAGCTGGGACTTGGCAACGGCGAGCAAGGTTATCGCCCCCACATCACCCTGTCGCGCAAGGCGAGCGAACCGCCGGCGCTGCTGCCCGCCCCCGATTTCGTGCTGCAGGCCGACCGCTTCTGCCTCTATCAATCCCTCTCGACCCCGGACGGGGTGCGCTACGAGCCCCTCGCCTGCTGGCCGCTGCGGGCCAGAGAGAAAATGGCATCCTGACCGGCGGCCATGCCCAGACTCATCGATTAAGAGAGCCATACCATGATCTTCGATCCCCCCCTGCAATCCGGGCAGCTGATCTCCCGTTACAAGCGCTTCCTGACCGACGTGCAGCTCGACAATGGCGAAGTGATCACCATCCACTGCGCCAATACCGGCGCCATGACCGGCTGTGCCGAGCCGGGCACCCGGGTCTGGTACTCCACATCAAGCAACCCCAAACGCAAGCTGCCCCACAGCTGGGAGATCGCCGAGAGCCCGGCCGGTCACTTCATCTGTGTCAACACGGCGCGCGCCAACCAGCTGGCCCGGGAGCTGATCGAGCAGGATGCCCTCGCCCCGCTGCGCGGCTATGCCAGGCTGCGCACCGAGGTGAAATACGGCGAAGAAAACAGTCGCATCGATCTGCTGCTGGAAGATGACCACCGGCCGGCCTGTTATATCGAGGTGAAATCGGTGACCCTGCTCGACGAGCGGGAGCAACCCGGCATGGGCTACTTCCCCGATGCGGTCACCACCCGTGGCGCCAAGCACTTGCGTGAATTAATGGCCATGAAGGCGGCAGGCCACAGAGCCGTGCTGTTATTTATGGTTTTGCACTCCGGAATCGTGAGAATGCGCCCGGCAGCGCATATAGATCCGCACTATAGTCTGCTTATTGAGCAAGCAATTACGGCAGGGGTTGAAATTTTATGCTATCGACCCCATGTTGGGGTGCAGAGCATGGTGGCCCAAGATTTTATCCCGTTTGAATCTTGTCACCTGCTACCCGAGGGCAGCGAATAAATGTTGGAGTGGGTAACATTATTGGTACGGCTTGTTTGCCTCCAAGTTACCCTTCTGCTATAGATGTCGCCCTCAATTTATGGATGGCACGGGTAGCGTGCTGAATTAGGAGACAGGGCATGCCAACAGGCGAAAACAGGAAATCTCTGGGCCCCCTGGCCATTGCGGGTGTGGCGCCTTACCAGGAAAAACCGGGTGAGGAGTACATGAATGACCAACAAAAGGCACATTTTCGCAAGATCCTGGGAGCCTGGCGCAACCAACTGATGCAGGAAGTTGACCGCACCGTTGACCATATGAAGGATGAGGCTGCCAACTTTCCGGATCCCGTGGATCGCGCCGCGCAAGAAGAAGAGTTCGCTCTTGAACTGCGTACCCGCGACCGTGAGCGCAAGCTGATCAAGAAGATCGAGAAAACCTTGCTGCTGCTCGAAGACGATGACTTCGGTTACTGCGAACACTGCGGTATTGAGATCGGTATCCGCCGTCTGGAAGCCAGACCCACCGCCGACCTCTGTGTCGACTGCAAGACTCTGGCTGAAATCAAGGAAAAACAGATGGCCGGTTGATACCGACCTCTGGCATAACAGAAAAAAGGGAGCTCGCGGGCTCCCTTTTTTATTGAGCTTTTGGCCGGGCCGTCCCAGAATGCAGCCTCAATGTCCCGTTTGCCCGAATCCGCATGCCCGTGAATCCCATCCCCTCGTCCCAGACCCGCCCTTATATCGGCCGCTTTGCCCCCTCCCCCTCAGGCCCGCTTCACTTCGGCTCCCTGATCGCGGCGCTCGGCAGCTTTCTGCAGGCCAGGGCACGGCAGGGGCGCTGGCTGGTGCGCATCGAAGATATCGATCCGCCGCGGGAGATGGCGGGAGCCGCCCCGCTCATTTTGCAGACCCTGGAGGCCCATGGTCTGCAGTGGGATGGCGAGGTGATGTACCAGAGCCGGCGCCACGGCCGCTATGACGAGATCATCGACCAGCTTTACCGGGCCGGCGATCTCTACTGGTGTCGCTGTACCCGGCGCGAAATCATGGCGAGCGGCGGCTTTTACAACGGCCACTGCCGCACGCTTGGCCTCACGGCAGAGGGTTGTGCCGCCCGCGTGCGCCAGCACCACCCGGTGTACGATTTCGAGGATGGGCTGCAGGGACGCATTGCGGTGCCGGCGGCGCTGGCCGAGGAAGATTTCATCGTGCGCCGGCGCGATGGCCTCTATGCCTACAACCTGGCGGTGGTGGTGGACGACATGGACTGCGGCATCACCGAGATAGTGCGCGGTGCCGATCTGCTGGAGCCGACGGTGCGCCAGATTGCCCTCTACCAGACGCTGGGCGCCCCCGTGCCCGCCTGGGTGCATCTGCCGCTGGCGGTGCAGGCCGACGGCAACAAGCTCTCCAAGCAGAATCACGCGCCGGCGCTGGCACAGGACGAGGTGCGCCCGGCCCTGTGGCAGGCGCTGCACTTTCTCGGCCAGTGCCCGCCCCCCGAGCTGATGGCGAGCCGGGTGGACGAGATCGTCGACTGGGGCATCGCCCAGTGGCAGCTGGCCCGGGTGCCTGCCAGCGAGAAGATCCAGCTGGCTGATTACTGAGTCGCGCAGCCAATTTTGGTTTGATTGAACGTAAATCGCCGCTGTTGGCCGTGATTTTGTCGGGATAATCCGAGTCAAACGAGATCAATTGCCAGCACGGTTTTTCATTTGGTTAGGCGTGAGCTATGATAGGCCGCTATTTTTTTGGCCTCCCGTCAATTTGAAGTCATAACGAGGTGTACCATTTTTTCCCAGATCGCAAACTTTTGCCGCAAAGTGCTCGGCAAGGAAGACGGCGAGCAGTCGGCGGAGTCCCCCATTCCGGCCCGTGTCGCCGGGCAACGTCGTACCTTGAGCCGTGACCAGCACCCGATTTCGCGCAAAGAGATCAGCGAGAATGCACTCAAGGTGCTCTATCGCCTGAACAAGGGCGGCTACGAAGCCTACCTGGTCGGCGGCGGAGTCCGGGATCTGCTGCTCGGGAAGACGCCCAAGGATTTCGACATCGCCACCGATGCGACGCCGGAGCAGATCAAGTCACTGTTCAGCAACTGCCGCCTGATCGGCCGCCGTTTCCGGCTGGCCCACATCGTCTTTGGTCGTGACGTGATCGAAGTGGCCACCTTCCGCGGTCACCACCATCAGGTCAATACCAGCAAACATGTGTCGGCCCAATCCGATGAAGGCATGCTGCTGCGCGACAACGTCTACGGCACCATCGAAGAGGATGCCGAGCGCCGCGACTTTACCGTCAACGCCCTCTACTACAGCGCCAAGGATTTCACCCTGCACGATTTCGAGGGCGGGCTGGAAGACCTGGCCGAGCGCAAGCTGGAGCTCATTGGCGATCCCGAGACCCGCTACCGCGAAGATCCGGTGCGGATGCTGCGCGCCGTGCGCTTCGCCGCCAAGCTGGACATGACCATCAGCCCGCGCACCGCCGCCCCCATCAAGGAGCTGGCGCCACTGCTGCAGGATATTCCGGCGGCCCGCCTGTTTGAGGAAACCCTCAAGCTGTTCCTGGCTGGCGATGGCCTGGCCACCTACAAGCTGCTGCGCGAATACGGCCTGTTCCAACAGCTGTTCCCGCAGGTGGCGGCGCTGTTCACACCGCACGGCAACTCGCCCTACGAGCAGTTCATCGAGCAGGCGCTGATCGATACCGACACCCGGGTCCGGGAAGACAAGCGCGTCACCCCCGCCTTCCTCTACGCCACCCTGCTGTGGGGCTGTGTCGAGGCCCGCGGCCGGGTGCTCGAAAACGAGAGCGGCCTGCCCTGGTATGACGCCTTCATGCTGGCGATCAACGAGGTGCTGGACAACCAGGTACGGATCATCGCCGTCCCGCGCCGCTTCACCACCGATGTACGCGACATCTGGGCCCTGCAGCAGCGGCTGACCCGCCGTCAGGGCCGCCACCCCGAGCGGGCCATGGAGCATCCCAAGTTCCGCGCGGCGTTTGACTTCCTGTTGCTGCGCAACCGGGTCGAGCGCGGTCTGGGCGAGCTCGCCAGCTGGTGGGAACGCTACGTGGAGTCCAATCCGGACGTGCGCCCGCAGCTGCAACGGGAGGCAACCCGCCGCCCGGCAAGCGGTGAGCGCGGTCAGGCCGGTGAGGCCCGCAGCAACGATGGCGAGAAGCGCAGCAGCAACAGCCGCAACCGTCGTCGTCCCCGTCGCCGCAAACCGAAAGCGGCCGAGTGACAACTGACGTGATGACCGAGGTCTTCATCGCCATTGGTTCCAACCTGTCTGACCCGCTAGGTCAGGCTCGTCGCGCCGTCGCCGCTCTGGCAAGGTTGCCGGAATCCGTGCTGGTGCAGGCCTCGTCGTTTTACAGCAGCCGCCCCATGGGCCCTGCTGACCAGCCGGACTACGTCAATGCCGTGGCCCGGCTCAACACCCGGCTGACGCCGCTGGCGCTGCTGGATCAACTACAAAGCATCGAGCTGGAACAAGGACGTGTGCGCAAGGATGAGCGATGGGGGCCGAGAACCCTGGATCTCGATCTGCTGCTGTTTGGCGATCAGATCATCAGGCATGAACGCCTCATCGTTCCCCATTACGGCATGAAGGAGCGGGAGTTCGTGCTGCTGCCCCTGGCCGAGATTGCACCCGCTCTGGTACTGCCTTGCGGCACCCCACTCGCAGAACTGGTTGCCCGCTGCCCGCACAATGATCTTGCCATCATTGCCCCCGGTGCAGACGAACAGGAGCCTCTATGAGCAAGATCACCACCACCAACCTGCTTAAGATGAAGCAGGAAGGCCAACGAATCACCGCCATCACCGCCTATGATGCCACCTTTGCCAAGCTGTTCGACGACGAGGGCGCCCACGTGCTGCTCATCGGCGACTCGCTGGGCATGGTGCTGCAGGGGGGTCAGGATACCCTGGGCGTCAGCATGGATGAGATGGTCTATCACACCCGTTGCGTGGTGCGCGGCACCACCAACGCACTGGTGGTGACCGACATGCCGTTCATGAGCTACGCCACTCCGGAGCAGACCTATCAGAACGCCGCCCGGCTGATGGCGGCCGGTGCCCGCATGGTGAAGATGGAAGGGGGTGACTGGCTGTGCGACTCCATTCGCCACCTGACCCGCAACGGCGTGCCAGTGTGTGGCCACCTCGGCCTCACCCCGCAATCCGTGCACGTATTCGGCGGCTTCAAGGTGCAGGGACGCGACGAGTTCCAGGCCCAGGAGATCTACCGTCAGGCCCTCGAACTGCAGGCTGCCGGCATCCAGTTGCTGGTGCTCGAGTGCGTGCCCACTTCGCTGGCCGAGCGCATCAGCAAGGCGCTGCGCATTCCGGTGATCGGCATCGGTGCCGGCCCCGCCACCGACGGCCAGATCCTGGTGATGCACGATGCCTTCGGCATCACCTCCGGCTATGTGCCCAAGTTCACCAAGAACTTCCTGGCCGAGACCGGCGACATGCGCGCCGCCATCCGGCTCTATGTGAAGCAGGTGAGCGAAGGCACCTTCCCGGGCCCGGAACACTGCTTCAACTGATCCGATAGCGTGACGAGAGCGGGGGCCTGCGCCCCCGCTGCGCCCTCTGGTGCTGACTGAGCAACCCGTCTCTTGATGATTCATCCCAAGGTGACCTGCCGATGATGCTGCCCGTTGACACTCCCCTCTTATCCATGCGGGCCCATACCGCCCGCCTCTCTTTGATCTTTTCGAAGGTGAACTGCTGATGTTGGTCGTTAACAATCCCGCCGCTCTGCGTGAACAGATCGGCCAATGGCGCCGTGAAGGGCTCACAATCGCATTCGTGCCCACCATGGGCAACCTGCATCAGGGCCATCTGACCCTGGTGAAAGAGGCGCACCACCACGCCGACAAGGTGGTGACCAGCATCTTCGTCAACCCGATGCAGTTCGACAAGGCCGAGGATCTCGCCAACTACCCGCGCACCCTGGAGCAGGACTGCGCCGCGCTGGAAGCAGCCGGGGTGGACATGGTGTTCACGCCGACCCCGGAGATCATGTATCCGCAGGGGCTCGCCAGCCACACCTTCGTCGAGGTGCCGGGCCTCTCCGGTCTGCTGGAGGGGGCGCTGCGTCCGGGTCACTTCCGCGGCGTCAGCACAGTGGTGACCAAGCTGTTCAATCTGGTGCAACCGGATGTGGCCTGCTTCGGCCAGAAGGATTTCCAGCAGCTGGCACTCATTCGCAAGATGGTGGCCGACATGGCGATGCCCATCCAGATCGTCGGCGTACCCACCGTGCGGGCCGAGGACGGGCTGGCGCTCTCCTCGCGCAACGGCTACCTGACCGCGGCCGAGCGGGCCCTGGCCCCTGAGCTCGCGCGCACCATGAACTGGATCGCCGAGCAGATTGAAGCGGGTGACCATCACCTGCCCTCCCTGGTGGCCCAGGCCAGCCAGCGCCTCGACAAGACCGGTTTTCGGACCGACGCCATCGACATCGTCGATGCCGCCACCCTGGAAGCGGCCACCGACCAGAGCGAGCAGCTGGTGATCCTGATGGCGGCGTATCTCGGCAAGGCCCGCCTCATCGACAACCGGGTGGTGACGCTGGCCCGCTCCTGAGTCGCTGCGCCACTGACAACAAAGCCCGCATGTGCGGGCTTTGTTATTTCTGAGCACTTCCTGCCTACTCGGCGGTGACCGGGTAACCCGCCCCTTTCCAGGCGAAGATGCCGCCCGGCACCCGATAGACCTGCTGATAGCCCTGGGTGACCGCCCAGGCGGCCCCGTTGTGGCTGCGGCCGCACTTGACGAAGCCGCAGTAGAACACCACCGGGCGGGTCTTGTCGTCCCCCAGCAGGGCCAGCAGCTGCTCGGGTGTGCCGCTCCCCTCGACGATCTGGCTCCAGTCATCGCCGGACTTGGCCTCCTTCACGAAGGCAAAATTCTTGGCGCCCTGGATGTGCTCCTTCTTGTAGGAGTCCTCGAACGGCATGGTGTCGATGATCACCAGCGCCTCGCCTTTATCCATCCGGGTCTTCAGCTCCGCCACGGTCAGCAGCTGATAGCCCCCCTGCTGGGTCTCCTGGGAGAGCTGTACTGCCGCCTGCTCCAGCTTGGTCTCCTGCTCGAACTGGTTGTCGCCACAGCCACCGAGGGCAAAGCTGGCCGCAATCAGCGTGGCCATCAGGGGGCGGGATTGCAATCTCATCATGTCACTGCTCCTTTGGAACGGTAAAACGGGGCGGGAATGGTGCAGCAAGGCGCCCGCAAGCGTCAACAGCAGCAGATCCCGCACGAGCGCCTGTGGCAACGAGCTGAGATCCGCCCTGCCAAGACAGCCGCAAGAGATGTCGAGCCCGATGGCGATGCCATAGCCCAACACCGGAATAAACAGGGCGAGCAGCCCGATCACCAGCCAGAGTCCCCAGCGCCGGTTGGCAATCACCGCAAGCCCGGCACAGAGCTCCAGCCCGACAAGGCCCCAGACGGCAAGGGGAATGAACGGCGACCAGAGCAGGCCGAAGGCGCCGATCTGCTCGGCGAACAGATCCGGCGCCGCCAGCTTGAACCCGGCGGAGGCGACGAAGAATCCCCCCAGCGCCAACCTGGCCAACACCCGCAGATAAACGGCCATGGGATAGCTCTTTATCATCCATGCCCCCCACTGCCAACTCCCCGACCAGGAGTCACCATGCCCTAGCCGGCGGCTGGATAGCGGGCCAGCTCGCAATACTCACCGTCTTCGTCACAACGAAAAACGGCGGCGGTTTCGCCGCGTTGGCACCATTGCTGCCACTCCTCGGGCGGGCAGTGCAGGCGGATGGCGAGGCCGCAGCCGGCGCTGAGCCGGCGCGGTACGTCGCAGACCCGAAACGGATGAGGCTGCTGCTCCAGCCGCTTGCGCAGCCTGAGCGTGCCGAGGGTGGAGTGGAACAGGTAGAGGAACTCTGCATTCATGATTTGCCTCCCGAGCGGGCACGCGCACCGAACAGGGCCGCCCCCAGCGCACCGGCAAACTGGGCGTCCGGGTGGGTGGCCACGTCACAGCCCAATCCTTGCGCCAGATAGTGGCGGAAGGTGGCGCAGTGGCTGACGCCGCCAGTGAAGAGCACTGTGGGTCTGGCACCGAGGCGGCCGATGAAGTTGGCACTGCGCCGGGCCATGGAGCGGACGATGCCGGCCAGGATCGACTCGGCGGGAATGCCCGCCGAGCGCAGGCTGATCGCCTCCGACTCGGCAAACACGGTGCACATGCTGCTGATGTCGTGGGGATCGGCTCCTTGCAGCAGCTCGTCAAGCTGCTCGACCCGCGCCCCCAGGGTGCGGGTGATCACCTCGAGAAAGCGGCCGGTGCCGGCGGCGCACTTGTCGTTCATCAGAAAGTCGGTGAGGTTGCCCTCACCATCGAGCTGGATCACCTTGCTGTCCTGGCCGCCGATGTCGATGACGGTGTGTACCGACGGGCAGAGCAGACGCGCCCCCAGCCCATGGCAGGAGATCTCGGTGACCCGCCGATCGGCGAACGACGCCAGATCGCGGCCATAACCGGTCAGGGTCAGATGGGGGCGCTCTGGCAGCGCGGCCGAAAGCGTCTCCCAGCCTTGCTCGATGGCGGCCAGCGGACGAAAGGGGGTCGGCACCAGAAAACGGCGGACGATGCACCCGCCGTCCCTGTGGTCGAACAGGATCCCCTTGGTCGCGGTGGAGCCCGAGTCAATCCCGATGGTGAGTGACACGGCACCTCCTCACAGCATTTCGATAAAGGCGGCCAGCCGGGTAGCCAGCTGTCCCTTGTCGGCGCTGGAGTAGTCGGTCTCCACCGCCATGTAGGGGATGCCGTGGCGATCGCGCACGTGGCGTTTGATGGCGAGCGACTCCACTGCATAGGTGTGACAGGCCTGCAGGATCACGTCGATCACCCCGTCCGCCTGATACTCCTCCACCATCTGGCTCAGCAGCTTCATGCGCTGGTGGTTGGGGGAGATGCAGGAGCAGCCGATGGCCAGATACTTGTCGGTCAGCGCATCGAACAAGTCGCCCTCCTCGCTGACACACTGCTCGGTCGCCTTGGCGCCGGTGCAGTTCTCGTAACCCACCACCCAACCGCCGTGCTCCTCGATGAGACGCACCACCTTGTCTGCCGCGCCACCGATGGGGCAGCCGGTGATGAGGATGCGCGGTCGGGCATCGAGCCGCTTGCCGTCGGCGTACTCGGCCTTGATGCGGCGGGTCATCTCCTGCAGCTCGCTGATGAGCTGCTCCTTGTCGAAGCGGAAGGTGGCGCCATAGACCACCTTGAGGATGTCGGTGCCGCTCAGCGCCGGCGGATTGAGCTGACCCAGCCGGTAGAAGTCGGCCAGCGCGCGGCGCTCGCGGTTCTTCAGCACGATGGCGTCGCGCAGCGCCTGCTCGCCGATGGGCTGGCCAAACTGCTGCTCCAGCAACGCCTTGAAGCGGACGATTTCGCTGCGCCACAGGGTGCGGGAGGCCTCGTCATCGGCGCGGTTGGGCAGCTGCATCACGTGCACCGGTTTGAACTCGGCCATGTACTCGTACATCTTCTTCTTGCCGTCGCAGGTGGTTTCTCCCACCACCAGATCGGAGAAGTAGAAGTAGGGGCACTTGTCGGTCTTGCCGAACCCGTAGCTGCTCTTGATCAGCGGGCAGAGGTTGCGGGGCAGGTCTTTCTCCGCCTCCTCTATGGTCTCGTCACTGGTGGAGCAGAGCGATACCACCACGGCGCCAGCGGCCATCGCCACCTCTTGTGGCATGAAGGTGCAGTAGGTGCCGACCAGGGGGATCTGTCGCTCCTTGAGTGCCATCACGGCCAGAAAGCCCTGCCGGCGGGCATCTGAAAAACTGTCAAAAATGGCTGGCAACTCGGTGATCAGTGACATAGGCGATCCTGCCCTGGTGAGAAAAAGAAGAGACGGAGGGCCCCCATTGTGCAGACCTTCCAACCGCGGGAATTATACCTTTGGGGGTAAGTTGAAAAGTGCGGTGGATCACAAGGTGCCGGATAAAACCTTGATAAGAAGGAGGTTATTAACCCTGTTCGAGAGGGGGTCGGAGCAGGAGAGAAAACAGCGGCAACAAAAAAACGGGCACCCCAGGGTGCCCGTTGCATTGCATCAGTGGCGCAGCCCGGTGCCGCGGGAGATGAGCCACCAGGCCAGACCGTAGAGGGCCACGATGAAGCCAATGATGATGAGGTAGGCGGTGCCGAGCGGCACGTCGGAGATCCCGAGGAAGCCGTAACGGAACGCGTTCACCATGTAGATGATCGGGTTCACCTGGGAGACACCCTGCCAGAAGGGTGGCAGCAGGCTGATGGAGTAGAACACCCCGCCCAGGTAGGTAAGCGGCGTCAGCACGAAGGTGGGGATGATGCTGATGTCGTCGAAGGTCTTGGCAAACACCGCGTTGATGAGACCGCCCAGCGAGAAGAGGATGGCGGTCAGCAGCACGGTGAAGCAGACGCTGAACAGGTGGTGGATCTGCAGCGGCACGAAGAACAGCGACACCAGGGTGACGATGAGACCGACGCAGAGGCCGCGCGCCACGCCGCCGCCCACGTAGCCGGCGATGATGACGTAGTTGGGCACCGGCGCCACCAGCAGCTCCTCCACGTTGCGCTGGAACTTGGCACTGAAGAAGGAGGAGGCGACGTTGGAGTAGGAGTTGGTGATCACCGACATCATGATGAGACCGGGCACGATGAACTCCATGTAGCTGAAGCCCCCCATGTCACCGATGCGGCCGCCGATGAGGTTGCCGAAGATGACGAAGTAGAGGCTCATGGTGATGGCGGGCGGCACCAGGGTCTGGATCCAGATCCGGGTGAAGCGGCTGATCTCCTTGGCCAGAATGCTCTTGAAGGCGATGTAGTAAGTGGTCAGGTTCATGCTTTTCTTCCCTCCTCGACCAGGGTGACAAACAGCTCTTCCAGCCGGTTGGCCTTGTTGCGCATGCTCAGTACCTGCACCTGCTGGCTCGACAGTTGCTCGAACAGGCTGTTGAGGGACTGGCTCTTGTCCAGATCCACCTCCAGGGTGCGTTCGTCCTGCATGCGGCCGTTGAACTCGGGCACGTTCGGCACGGCGGAGCCCGGCGCCAGATCCAGCATGAAGGTCTCGCGGCCCAGCTTGCCCAGCAGATTCTTCATGCTGGTGTTCTCGATCAGGCGGCCCTTGTCGATGATGCCGATGTTGCGGCACAGCATCTCGGCCTCTTCCAGATAGTGGGTGGTGAGGATGATGGTGACCCCCTGCTCGTTGAGATCCTTGAGGAAACTCCACATGGAACGGCGGATCTCGATGTCCACCCCGGCGGTCGGTTCGTCGAGGATCAACAACCTGGGTTCGTGCATCAAGGCGCGGGCTATCATCAGGCGGCGCTTCATGCCACCGGAGAGAGTGCGGGCTGGCATGTCGCGCTTGTCCCACAGGTCGAGCTGGCGCAGGTACTTCTCGGCACGGATCTTGGCCTCGGCGCGCGGCACGCCATAGAAACCGGCCTGATGGGTGACGATCTGGATCACCTTCTCGAACTGGCTGAAGTTGAACTCCTGCGGCACCAGACCGAGCTGGGCCTTGGCCTCTTCCAGATGAGTGTCGATGTCGTAGCCGAACACCTTCACCTTGCCGGCGCTCTTGTTCACCAGCGAGCTGATGATGCCGATGGTGGTGGACTTGCCCGCCCCGTTGGGGCCGAGCAGCGCGAAGAAATCCCCCTGCTTGACGGTGAGATCGATGCCTTTAAGGGCTTCGACGCCCCCCTGATAGGTCTTTTTCAGGCCGCTGATTTCCAGTGCGTTCATTGCAACCCCTGTGATGGCGCATCCCATCTCGAGACAGAAAAGGCGGCCAAGGCCGCCTGCAGACAGGAAATGGCGCTCTGCCACCTCGCCCGTGATATTCCTGAACCTTGCTTACTCTTGCGGTACTACCTTGCCGATGAACTTCAGATTGCGGTACTTCTGGGCATAGTCGATGCCGCAGCCCACCACGAATTCATCGGGAATGGAGAAACCGATCCAGTCTACCGGCACCTGCACTTCGCGGCGGGACGGCTTGTCCAGCAGGGTACAGATGGCCAGGGATTTCGGCTCGCGCAGAGAGAGGATCTCGCGCACCTTGTTGAGGGTGTAGCCGGTATCGATGATGTCTTCGACGATCACCACGTCCTTCCCTTTGATGTCGTCATCCAGATCTTTGAGGATGCGCACGTCACGGGTGCTGTGCATGCCGGAGCCATAGCTGGAGGCGGTCATAAAATCCAGGGTGATGGGCAGCTGGGTCTGGCGGCACAGGTCGGCCAGGAAGATGCAGGAACCACGCAGCAGGCCGATCATGACCACTTCGTCAGAGCCCTGATAACGGGCGGTGATCTCTTCACCCAATTTGGCGATCCGGGCGGCGACTTCAGCCTCGGAGATCATCACCTCGACAGTGTGTTTCATCACTTACTCCATAATGGCCAAAGCGAATTTGGCCGTTCATTAACGTCAAAACCGATGATTCTACCATTCAAGCCGAAGGGCGTCAGGCATACGTGATGCTTTTATCGGCTTATTTTAATTGATAGAGTTAGCAGGCCCTCGGGCATTATCGGTGACAATACTATAAACACCATAATCAATAACTATTAGATGAAAAAACTATGGAACCACGCGCAGAAATAAGACGTCGAACCCGGCTTTCTCCGGAGGCCCGACGTAATCAATTGATGGAATGTGCCATCGAGGTGTTCTCCCGTCGCGGCATTGGCCGTGCGGGTCATGCCGAAATCGCAGAACAGGCCAAGGTCTCGGTTGCTACCGTGTTCAACTATTTCAACACCCGTGAAGAGCTGGTGGATGAAGTGTTGGCCGAGATCGAACGTTTCGTGCATCAGATGCTGGAACAGGCCTACACCGGCCAGGGTCCAGTCAGCGACAGCATTCGCCGCCACGTGAAGCTGTTTGTCGACGCCGCCTACGATCAGCCTGACCACGCCAGCATCTGGCTGGAGTGGAGCTCATCAGTGCGGGAAGAGGTCTGGCCCCGTTACGCCAAGCTGCTGGACAAGGCACTGGAGCGCATTGCCCCCCACCTGCAACGCGCCATGGATGCCGGCGAGATCCAGAGCGTGCTGTCCGCCCAGGACCTGGCTCGCTCCCTGACCGGTTTTGGTTACGTCATGATGCAGATGATCAATCAGCCACAACGCCCTGACCGGGAAGAAGTGACCGATTTTCTGTTCAAGTACGTGACGGCCCCGATCCAGACAGCCTAACCCGCTCCGTCAAAATAAAGCGGCGCCGAACTGTTCAGGTCGGCGCCGCTTTTGTTTGTCCGCTATTTCTCATCTCACCTTTTGGCGTAGCCCCAGCGGCGGGTCAGATCGTGCTCGATCCCCAGATGGTCGAGGATCCTCGCCACCATGAAGTCCACCAGATCCGCGATGCTTTTTGGCTCATGATAGAAGCCCGGTGCCGCCGGCATGATGGTCACCCCGAGCCGCGCCAGTTTCAGCATGTTCTCCAGATGGATCGCCGAGAAGGGGCTCTCGCGGGGCACCAGAATAAGCTGGCCACGCTCCTTGATCACCACGTCCGCCGCCCGCTCCAGCAGGTTGTCGGAGGTGCCGTTGGCAATGGCCGAGACGGTCCCCATGGAGCAGGGACAGACCACCATCTGTTTGGGCGCCGCCGAACCGGAAGCCACCGGCGAGAACCACTCCTCCTTGCCGCAGGCCACTATCTGCCCCTCGCTGGCGCCATATTGACGACAGAGATAGGCCGATAGCTCTTTCGGCGAGCCGGGCCACTCCTGCTGCTGTTCGGTCTTGAGCACCACACGAGCCGCCGAGGAGGCGAGCAGGTAGACCCGATAATCCGCCTGCACCAGGCATTCCAGCAGGCGCAGGGCATAGGGGGCGCCAGAGGCGCCGGTCAGCGCCAGGGTGATCGCTTTGTTCATAGCTGGCCGTGATAGTCCTTGAGGCGGGCGATCAGCTTGTCATGAATGCCGCCGAAGCCACCGTTGCTCATGATCAGAATATGGTCGCCATCGCGGCACTCGGCCACCAGCCGGTTGATCAGAGTCTCCAGATCGTTGAACACCTTGGCCGGTCGGGTCATGTGGGCGGTCACCTCGCCAAGATCCCAGCCGATGTTGGGCGGCTGGAAGAAGAACACCTCGTCGGCGCCATCGAAGCAGCCGGCCAGCTCCTCCTTGTGCACTCCCAGCTTCATGGTGTTGGAGCGGGGCTCCAGCACCGCCAGGATGCGGGCCTTGCCCACCTTGGCGCGCAGGCCGCCGAGGGTGGTCTCGATGGCGGTGGGGTGGTGGGCAAAATCGTCATAGACGCTGATGCCGGCTACCTCGCCTTTGAGCTCCATCCGCCGCTTGGGGGACTTGAACTGGCAGAGGGCCGCAATGCCGTGCTCCACCATCACGCCGGCATGGCGGGCGGCAGCGATGGCCATC
Source organism: Aeromonas sp. FL131 (assembly GCF_049860615.1). Taxonomy (NCBI): domain Bacteria; kingdom Pseudomonadati; phylum Pseudomonadota; class Gammaproteobacteria; order Aeromonadales; family Aeromonadaceae; genus Aeromonas; species Aeromonas sp. FL131. Next base: position 155,966 of record NZ_CP187595.1, on the reverse strand, counting down.
AGGCCGTTGTTGACGTTGTGCTCGCCGATGCACTCCCAGTGCACCTCGCCCTGCTTCACGCCGTCCAACCACACCTCGAAGGCAGAGCCGTCGTCGGCCAGCTTGACCGCCTTCCACTGGGCGTCGTCCTGACCCACCAGCTCCACTTCGCTCCAGCAGCCCATCTTGCGCACGGCGGCGAGGTTTTCGTCCCCCTTGGGGAAGAGCACCCGGCCGTTGCTCGGCACGGTGCGCATCAGGTGGTGGAACTGACGCTGGATAGCGGCGAGATCCGGGAAGATATCCGCGTGGTCAAACTCCAGGTTGTTCATCACCAGGGTGCGCGGGTGGTAGTGGACGAACTTGGAGCGCTTGTCGAAGAAGGCGCAGTCATACTCGTCCGCCTCGATGACGAAGAAGGGGGCGGCGCCGAGACGGGCGGAGACCGGGAAGTTGCCGGGCACGCCGCCGATGAGAAAGCCGGGCTCCAGCTTGGCGTATTCGAGGACCCAGGCCAGCATGCTGGCGGTGGTGGTCTTGCCGTGGGTACCGGCAACGGCCAGCACCCAGCGATCCTGCAGCACGTGCTCCAGCAGCCACTGGGGGCCGGAGATGTAGGGCAGATTGCGGTCCAGCACATACTCCACACAGGGGTTGCCGCGGCTCATGGCATTGCCGACCACCACCAGATCCGGCGCCGGATCGAGCTGGGAGGGGTCATAGCCTTCGGTCAGTTCGATGCCCTGTTGCTCGAGCTGAGTACTCATGGGGGGATAGACGTTGGCATCCGAACCGGTCACCCGGTAACCAAGCTGTTTTGCCAACACCGCCAGACCACCCATGAAGGTGCCGCAGATCCCGAGGATGTGAATGTGCATACCGCTGCCTTTTCCAGTAAAGGGAGTGCGCATTCTAGCAAGGTGACGGCAATTTGGCAGACCCAAGCTGTGCGGTATCCACCAACTCTGTCGCAGTGGCCCTGAAATATGGTCATTTGACGCGACATCGCTATAATATCGGCCTGCAAACTTGACTCCAACACTCAAAGGAAACGTCATGAGCCTGAACCTGGTCCCGGCTGGCAAGAGCCTGCCAGACGACATCTACGTCATCATCGAAATCCCGCAGAATGCCGACCCGATCAAATACGAAGTCGACAAGGACAGCGGTGCCATCTTCGTTGATCGCTTCATGTCTACCCCGATGTTCTACCCGTGCAACTACGGTTACGTGAACGCCACCCTGTCTCTGGATGGTGATCCGGTCGACGTGCTGGTGCCGACTCCCTACCCGCTGCTGGCCGGCTCCGTCATTCGCTGCCGCCCGGTTGGCGTGCTGAAGATGACCGACGAATCCGGTGAAGATGCCAAGATCGTGGCCGTTCCGCACTCCAAGCTGACCAAGCAGTACGATCACATCAAGGATGTGAACGACCTGCCCGAGCTGCTGCGCGCCCAGATCCAGCACTTCTTCGAGCGCTACAAAGAGCTGGAAGCAGGTAAGTGGGTCAAGGTTGAAGGCTGGGGCGACAAGGCCGCCGCCGAAGCCGAGATCATCAGCTCTGCCGAGCGTTACGCAGCCAAGTAAGCGTATCCTTCGTGAAAAAGGCGCCTCAGGGCGCCTTTTTTATGGGCTGTTGCGGACGCTGACCCGGCGTCACACCGGCAGGATCCCCCTGGATATAGATGTCGCGCCCATCCTGTCGATAGGATCGGTAGTAGTCTCCCCCGCAGCGATAGCTGCCATCCTGATCGCTCATCAGCTCGCAGTTCACCGGCAGCACCTCCAGCCACTTGATGGCCTGCTGGAAACGCAACCACTCCTGCCACTCATGCTCCCGCGCCAACTTGTCCCGCAGGGCAAAGGTATCGGCGCTGGACATCCCCTGGTTGACGATGACCGGCCCCGCCGCGGCCGGCAAGGTGGCCAACAGCAGCAACAACGGTGTGATTCGCTTCATGACGGTTTCCTGCATGACTTATTTCCAGAATTAAATTAAAAGCCCGATCAATCTGTTATCAAAATCACAAATGCCAGACTCATCCAAAATCGGCCAGCTCACCTAGTTGTTTATTATCACCCCGAGCAGGATGCACATCATGAAACTGGCACAAGGTCTGTTGTTGAGTCTAGTGTTCGCGTCCATGGCCGGGGCCAACGAGGTCACCCTGAGCTGGCAGTGGCAATCGGCCGACGGCCAGCAGAAGCATCTGCTACTGAACACGGATGAGCGGGTCATCTCCGCCAGCCGCCACGAGATGAGCCTGCTCGATGCCTCCCTCAACTATCCGCTGGAGACCCTCTACTCCTACATCAGTCCGCGGCTCTACAACAGCATCAACCTGATCAATCAGACCAGCCCGGAGACCGCCACCAAGTTTCGCAATCTGGAGCAGGCCTTCACCCTGCACGACGACAGCATGGAGTCGACCCTGTTCTGGCAGGCCTACCAGCAATATCAGGACGATGCCTTCTATCAGATGCGGGTGGTGCCCTGCGTTCATCCCGCCAATCGCAAGCTGCCCTGCGTGCGTCCCAACTATTCGCAGCTGTTCTACCAGTTCAAAGGCGACCTGAGGCCCCTGGCAAAACAGTTCCTGGCCAAGGATCTGGCTACCAGCGTCGGCCTGCTGCAGGAGTGGCTGAGTGGCATTCCTACCCCGCCCGAGCAGATGGACCACTTCGCGCCCCCGCTGCAAGCCTTGCAGAGCAACAAGGCTGACAGCGACGAGAAAGCGCTGCTGATGGCAAGCCTATTGGCCGAGCTGGCCCCCCAGTACATGCTCAGCATCATCTACCCGAACATCAGCATCGGCAGCGTCTCGCCGGCCTGGCTCGCCATTACCGCCGACAGCGGCCTGAAAGGGGATACCGTGGTGATCGGCAACCAGCGCCACGTTCTGCTGACCGGCTCGCCCCTGCTGGCCCAACAGATGACCATGGCCAAGATCCCGCTGGTGAGCGAACCGCTCTACTGACCCCTCCCCCTCACCTCCTGTCTGGCTGCATGCCGCAGCCAGACTCCTCAAACCAGTTGATAAGTAATTGATTTTTATCGACTGCGTGCCATCCTAACCGCCTTTGTCAGCCAGGCCCCGTGCTGGCGGGCAGGCAAGCGGGCCAATCACACGTTTATTTAACACTTCTTAAACAGATCCGATCAGTTTAGGATGAGTACTGCCCCATTCCCTCAATGCAAAAATCGTTATAACATAACAAAAGGAGTGTCATCAGGATGAAACATCTCGTACTTACTCTGGCGCTGCTGCCAACCCTGGCCCTGGCTCACAACATCAAGGAGTCGGCCCAGGTGCCGCTGGTCAACATCAGCGACAAGGGTGAACTGGTTCTGAAAGAGAAAGAGATCAGCTATCAGCCCTGGCAAAGCAAGGTGCTGGCTGGCAAGGTCTTTCTGATCCAGCACATCGCCGGTCGTTCCAGCGCCAAGGAGCTCAACGCCCCCATGATCGAAGCGATCAAGGCGGCCAAGCTGCCCCACGACAAGTACCAGACCGTCACCATCATCAACAGCAATGACGCCATCTGGGGCACCTCGGGCTTTGTAAAGAGCAGTGCCGAGGACAGCAAGAAGGAATTCCCCTGGTCCGCCATGGTGCTGGATGCCAAGGGCATGGCCCGCAACGCCTGGGATCTGGCGCCGGAAAGCTCGGCCATCATCCTGCTGGACAAAGAGGGCAAGGTGCTGTTTGCCAAAGATGGCCAGCTCGATGCCAACAATATCGCTACCGTGATGGGGCTCATCAAGTCCCATCTCTAAGTCAGAGAGAAGGGGCGCTGATGGCGCCCCTTTGATAGGGGTCTATGGGTCGTACCAAGCTGAAAATCTGGTTGCTGCTGCTGGGCTGGTTGTGGCTGCAACCGGTGCTGGCACAACATCCGCTGGAAGCCGACCTGCCCGGCCACAACCACGCCTGCGTCCTCTGCGCCCTGCATCTGGATGGCAAGCTGGCACTCACCCCAACCCTGGTCATCCCGTCTTCACAAGTGGTCATCGGCACGCTCGTTGATGCCGCTTTGCCCACACCTCATGCTACCCCGTCAGGCCAGTGCCGCATTCGCGCGCCGCCACTGTTTCATCGCTTATCCGGCTAAATCCATTTTTCAATAAATTTTTCAAAGGATTAACGATGAAAGCAGTCACCCTGTTACTGGCGGCCGCCGCGTTTGGCGTGCAGGCAAACCACGATGAACACGACAGTCACGGCCACGGCGCCCACGAGCACGGCCACGGTCACCTCAACCTAGTGCTCGATGGCAACCAGCTGATGATCGAGCTGCAGGCTCCCGCCGCCGATCTGGTGGGCTTCGAGCACGCCGCCAAGAGCGACGAAGAGAAAGCGCAATACGCCAAGGCCATGGCTCAACTCAAGCAACCCGACGCCCTGTTTCGTTTCGACCCGGCCGCCGGCTGCAAGCTGACCCAACAGGAGCTGCAGGCCGCCAAGGAAGATCACGACCACGATCATGACCATGACCATGACCATGACCATGACCATGACCATGACCATGACCATGACCATGACCATGACCATGACCACCAGAAGTCTGACGGCAAGCACGACGAACACCAGCACGACGACGCCGGTCACGCCGACATGGGCGCCATGTACACCTACACCTGCGCTACCCCGGCCAAGCTGACCGGGCTGGAGGCTACCCTGTTCAGCGTCTATCCGAGCCTGGAGAAGCTGAGCGTGCAGGGCATCCTGCCCAGCGGCCAGACTGCTGCCGAGCTGACCCCCTCCGCCAACAAACTGAGCTGGTAACACCATGAAAAACGCCGTGGTTGAGATCCGCGATCTGGCCTTTGCCTGGCCGGGTCACGAGGTTGTACTCGATCTGCCCGCTCTCACCATCAGCGAGGGGGAGCGGGTGTTCATCAAGGGACCGTCGGGCTCCGGCAAGTCGACCCTGCTCGGCCTGCTGGCCGGGATCCAGACCGCCAACCACGGCACCCTGGAGGTGCTGGGCCAGCCGCTGGCCCGGCTCTCTGGCCGTGCCCGCGACCACTTCCGGGCGGCCAATCTGGGTTACATCTTCCAGCAGTTCAACCTGCTGCCGTTTTTATCCGTGCAGGACAACGTCACCAGCGCCCTCACCTTCTCCCCCGAGAAGCGGGCCCGGCTGCAGGGCAGCCCGGCCGACGAGGCGCGTCGCCTGCTGCGGGAGTTGCAGCTGCCCGAGGAGGCGCTGCACAGGCCCGTCCATGCCCTCAGCATCGGCCAGCAGCAACGGGTGGCCGCCGCCCGCGCGCTCATCGGCTCACCGCCGCTGGTGATCGCCGACGAGCCCACCTCGGCCCTCGATACCGACAACCGGGCCGCCTTTATCAAGCTGTTGTTCGAGGAGTGCGACAAGCAGGGCTCGACCCTGATCTTCGTCAGCCACGACCCCTACCTCGAACCGCTCTTCCCGCGGGTGGAGAACCTGCAACACCTGAACAGGAGGGCCGCATGCTGATCACTCTTCCTCACTGCATCGCCCCGCTCAACGACAGGCGCCTCCATGCGGCACGACCACAAAACCGGAGGGCATCATGCTGAGACTCGCCCTGCAAAGCCTCTGGGCCCGCCGCCTCACCGCCGGGCTCACCCTGCTGGCCGTCGCCATCAGCGTCACCCTGCTGCTCGGGGTGGAGCGAGTGCGCAACCAGGCGCGCGAAAGCTTCGCCAATACGGTGTCGGGCACGGATCTCATCGTCGGCGCCCGCTCCGGCCAGGTGAACCTGCTGCTCTACTCGGTGTTTCGCATCGGCAATCCCACCAACAACGTGGGCTGGGATGCCTATCAGGCCATCAAGAACCAGCGCGGCATCGCCTGGACCATCCCGCTTTCCCTTGGCGACTCCCACAGAGGGTTTCGCGTGCTTGGCACCAATGGCGACTACTTCACCCACCTGAAGTACGGCCAGCAGCAGGCGCTGGAGCTGCGTGAAGGGCGAGCGTTCGACACGCCGTTCGAGGCGGTGCTCGGCGCCCAGGTGGCCGAGAAGCTCGGTTATCACCTGGGGCAGTCCATCGTCATCGCCCACGGCGCCGGCAACACCTCGTTCAGCCAGCACGACAACCTGCCGTTCAAGGTGGTGGGGATCCTGGCACCGACCGGTACCCCCATCGATCGCACCATCCATGTGCCGCTGGCCGGCATCGAGGCGATCCATCTGGGCTGGGACACCGGCCGTCACAGCAAGAACGTGACTGCCGAGCAGGCGCTGGCGCAGGATCTCACCCCCAAGACCATCACCGCCTTCATGGTGGGGCTCAGCAACCGGATATTGGCGTTCCAGCTGCAGCGCAGCGTCAACACCTACCGGGGCGAGCCGCTGATGGCGATCCTGCCGGGGGCCGCCCTGCAGGAGCTGTGGAGCCTGATGAGCGTGGCGGAAACGGCGCTGTCGGTGATCGCCGGCTTCGTGGTGGTGGCGGGCCTCATCGGCATGCTGACCACCCTGCTGGCCGGTCTCAATGAGCGGCGCCGGGAGCTTGCCATCCTGCGATCCCTCGGCGCCGGCCCCGCTCACCTGTTCCTGCTGCTGGCGCTGGAGGCGATGGCCCTCACTACCGCCGGCATCGCGCTCGGGGTGGCGGTGCTCTACCTGGGGCAGGGGCTTGCCACCCCCTGGCTGCTCAGCCACTATGGCCTGCAATTGAGCCTGGGGCTGCCGAGCGCCCACGAGTGGCTGCTGCTGGGGCTGGTCTGGCTGGCCGGCATGGTGATCGGCCTGTTGCCCGCGGCCCGCGCTTATCGCTACAGCCTGAGCGACGGCATGAGCATTCGCGTCTAGCCAGACGCCCATAAAAAACGAGAAGGACAGATGATGAAGTGGAAAATTGTGGCGCTGCTGGCCGCCCTGCTGGCGCTGCCGGCCATGGCCGTGGAGTACAAGACCATCGACTGGGATGTGCTCATTCCCGCCGGTGAAAAACTGTTGCCGCCCCCCCAGGTGAGCCACGACGGCAACCTTGCCTCGGTGCCGCAGCCGGTGGGCGGGGTCAACCAGAAGCTGGACAACCAAGAGGTGCGCATTCCGGGCTTCGTGGTGCCGCTGGAGGGGGATGCCAAGAAGATCACCGCCTTCCTGCTGGTGCCCTACTTCGGCGCCTGCATCCATGTACCGCCTCCGCCCACCAACCAGGTGGTCTACGTGAGCTACCCCAAGGGGGCACCGGTGGACGACCTGTGGGACGCCATCTGGGTGAAGGGCAAGATGCGCACGGTCAGCTCCAGCCACGAGATGGCCACCGCCTCCTACTCCATGGAGGCGGTCGAGGTGAGCGTCTACGAAGAGCAGTAACCAGCCACACACGGCCTCCCGCGGGAGGCCGTTTTGTTATCCGCGACGACCGGATCCCGGCCAGCCCCTGCCTGAGGGATTGCCCACCATCCCGGTTGGAGTAACATTCAAGGCTAGACCTTGCGATCACGGAGCCAGCATGGCTGACCTGCCCCCGCCCAAGAAAGAGAGTTCCATCCTGAGCAGCCAGGAGCAGACCCTGCGCCTGGCCCGCAGCCGCGGTATCGATGGCATGCTCACCCGCAACAGCGACAGCACCTTCGAGCAGCGCGCCACCTTTCGCCAGCTGGCGGATCAGGCCGCCCGCCAGCGCAACCTGGAAGCCATCATGGTGATGGCCTCCCGCCACTGCGAGGAGACGGCCGCCGGCGGCGAGATGGACAGCGACTGGCTGACCCGTTTCCTGCAACTGGCGGAAGACATCAGCATGGTGCCCATGCAGCAGCTGTGGGGCCGCATCTTCGCCATCGAGATCGCCACCCCGGGCCGCTTCTCCATCCGCGCGCTCTCCACCCTCAAGGAGATGACCCAGCGCGAGGCCCAGCTGTTCCAGCGCATCTGCTCCCTCTCCTGCCACTACGTGGGCAGCGACGAGCAGCGGCTGCTGCTGGGGCTGCACAAGGGAGCCAGCCTGCTCAGCCGCGCCCGAGTAACCCGGCTCGGCCTTGGCAAGTACCGCATCCCCTACAACGCCCTGCTGCAGCTGTTCGAGCTCGGCCTGCTGCACCGGGGCGAGCTGGAATCCGGCCCGCTGCCCGCCGACGGGGTGGAGCTGGAGTTCGGCGATCAGCGCTGGCGCCTGCAGCGCAAGCAGGCCAACATCACCCTGCTCTACTACCGGCTGACCCCGGTCGGCAACGAGCTCGCCCAGCTGCTGCAGGAGCCTCCGCTGGAGGAGTACCTGCAGGATCTGAAAACCGTGCTGGTGCAAGGGCTGCAGATCGAGACCATGATGCTGGCCCCGCCCGCCGGGCTGGAGCCTGCTCCGGCCGACCCTGCCCCCTGATCCCCTGGAGCCCGCCCCCGGGCTCCGTCGTTTCGCGTACCGCCGCAGCATCTTGCGAAATAGTGGCCTGCCGTTGCCAAAACGGTTCTCGAAATGCGAATCCTTCTCCATACCGCTGCCGATGATGACCCTCCTGGCTGAACCTGGCTGACTCGTTTCATCTTCATCACCCGCTATTCACAAAACAATCATCAATCTCTGCGTGCTGGCTCATGACTTGCATTTGCCATACATCTTTCCAGCAACCCTGTTCCGGAGCCACCATGAGAATCAATCAACCCGTTACCCAGCGCGAACGCCTCTATCCGGAGCACCAGAGCCTGATCTCCACCACGGATCTGGAGAGCCGGATCACCTATGCCAACGACGAGTTTTGCCATATCGCCGGCTTCAATCTGGAGGAGCTGCAAGGGGAGCACCACAACCTGGTGCGCCACCCGGATATGCCCAAGCAGGCCTTCGCCGATCTCTGGCACCATATTCGGGCCGGCAAAAGCTGGATGGGGCCGGTGAAGAATCGCTGCAAGAATGGCGATCACTACTGGGTCAGCGCCTTCGTCACGCCGATCAAGGATGCCCACGGCAAGGTGGTGGAGTATCAATCGGTACGGACCGCCCCCAGTGAGGAGATCAAGCAGCGGGCCGAGCGCATCTATGCCGGGCTGCGCGCTGACAAGGCCCCGCTGGCGCTCAGGCTGCCGACCTTCTCCCACACCCTGGCGATCGGGCTCTGCCTGCTGCTGAGCCTGACGGCCATGGTGGCGCTGGGCTATCAGCAGGCTGCGCTCTGGCAGCTGGCCCTGGCGGCCATACCGCTGCTGCTGGCAGCCATGCTCACCCATGCCCTGGCCCGTCGCCTCGGCAAGCTCGACAAGATGGCCCGCAGCCGTTTCGACAACCCGCTGATGCAGTTGCTCTACACCAACAAGGTCGACAACATCGCCGCCATCGAGCTCGCCATGTTGATGAATCAGGCCGAGTTCAACGCCGTGCTGGCGCGCACCCAGCAGACCTGCAGCCGGATCCTGCGCTCGGCCGAAGGCGATCTGCGCAATGCCGAGTCCATCACCAGCAACCTGCAACAACAACAGGCCGAGACCAATCAGGTCGCCACCGCCATCACCCAGATGGCCGAGTCGATCCACGAGGTCTCCCACAGCTCCACCGCCGCCTCCGGCCTGCTCGATGAAACCGCCGAGCTGTTCCTGGAGGGCAACCGCAGCGTGCAGGAGACCATAGGGGCGGTCGAGGGGATGCACAGCGAGCTCACCACCTCAAAGACGGTGATCCACACTCTGGTAGCACAGTGCCGGGACATCGATGGCATTCTCGATGTCATCAACAGCATCGCCAATCAGACCAATCTGCTCGCCCTCAATGCAGCCATCGAGGCAGCCCGGGCCGGCGAGGCGGGCCGCGGCTTCTCGGTGGTAGCGGACGAGATCAGATCCTTGGCCATCAAGACCCAGTCCTCCACCGGCGAAATCCAGAAGATGATCACCCTGCTGCAGGCCAGTGCAGGCAATGCCGAACTGGCGATGGAGAAAGGGGGCGCGCTCTCCGCCAGCTGCCAGCAGAAGGCCTCCGCCACCGGCACCATACTGCAGCAGATCAACAGCATGTTGCAGCAGGTCGCCTCCGGCAGCAGCCAGATAGCCCAGGCCGTGCAGGAACAATCCCAGGTCACCGCCGATATCGACCGCAACGTGCTCAGCATCAAGACCCTGGCCGATGACTCAAGCCAAGGCAGCCAGCATGCCGTACAGGGCATCAACCAGCTGGTCCGGCAACTGAGCGAACTGGATCGGCTGGTACGCCAGTTCCAGCAACAGCCCGTCCCCCATCAATTCGACAACCCCAGACCCAGCGGCCAGGTAGTGCTGGCCCGCTGATCCCAAGAGCGTGCGCTAACAACAAAAAAAGGCCCCTGTCGTCACCGGCAGCGGGCCCATTTATCTCTTGTGACAAGTGCGGTTCTGATCGGATGGGTACGCCCATACCATCACTGCCCCAACCTTGATGCCCTCACTCTGGCATCTGTGCTGCGCCTCACCCAACAGAGTCACGGCCCCGCAGTTCATTCCCCCGTCCAAATGCGCAGCGAGCACTGAGCAAGCAAGGGCGCGGAGGTCCTCACATCGCCCGACCACCACACCATGGCAGCTCAATTTATTGATCTTGCCCGAGAAATCATCCACTCCCCCTTCCCTAAAAGGCTCCGTTCGGTAACATGACTATCAGACCCCTCTTGTCGGAGTCAGCCATGTACCAGACCAGAGCCACACCGCAGGGAAAGCGCAGCAGACTGGAGGCTGAAATTCAGGGGCGGTAGCCTTGCCCGATGAAATAGATAAACAAGTGGCAACACAAATACATTCTTATATCAGAGAGCGTGAGTTCTCAGAACTCCGCCATAAAAGTGATAAAAATTATTTAAACGGTTGGATTATCGGATAAGCAATACCCTTAGTCTCATCGCTATCAGGGGCCAAAATGAAAATCCGAGCGATATTTTTAATTTTGCTCTTGTTGACATTCACTAGTAATTCTGAAGATATCACCACTCGCACAGCCAGCAGGGATGATGGCTCGCCTATCTCCTATTATTTGGTCCAACACTCCCATGATGCAGGGACACTGCTGTTGATCCTGCAAGGCTCTGATTGCAACAGTGTGCTTAACATTGATTCGATACTTTCCGACTATAAAAATGTTTGGCCAGAAGCTGATGTTCTGCTGATCGAAAAGTACGGCATCAATCACAAATTAAATTACAGTACCGATCCGGCACGCAAGGATTGCCCTGCTCAGTACCTTGAAAAGGACAACCCTGCGCAGCGGGTAGCAGATATCAAGGCTGTTCTCGATATCATCCGCAAAGATAGGCAATACAAGAAGTTAATTCTCCTGGGCGGCAGTGAAGGGGCCGTTATCGCCAACCTGGTGACTGCAGATGTTGACTATATCGATGCCACCATCGCCTTTAATGGCGGTGGCCGCTGGTTTATCGATGACGTCTCACACAGCATCGCTGCAGAGCATAAAAAAACCGCAGCGGCGAGAAAAGATATCGACGATTTTAAAGGGTTTGCCGAGCATGTTCTCAACAGCAAACCATTTGAGCTTGAGGTGAGCGGACATGGTTATCATTGGTGGCAGCAGATGCTCTCTATCGATCAGCTTGATGCCCTTAAAAAGGTAAAGTCTCCTTTGCTGATCATTCAGGGAGGAATGGATACCTCGGTATCACCTCAGAAAACAGATGAAATGATGCTGCATCTTCAAGCACTCGGAAAGAGCAATATTGAGTATCGGCGCTACGAAGAACTTGATCATGGATTGAAAAACAGTGACGGGACAAGCCTGTGCAAAGAGGTTATCAACGATATGAACATCTGGTTAAAGTCGAAGCTAAGCAATCCTAACCAATAATCCCTGTGCCAACTGATTAAAGTGGGAATAAGCAGACTGAAGACTGGAATTCATAAGGGGAGCATGGTTTTTACAGGTTGCCGCAGATCGTAGCTAAGCCCAACAGACGAACATGGCCAATGAGCTGGGTCGATCAGTAACACAAATTTTCAGATACGTTTCGTGGTAAATGCTGGGCTTCATTTCGCTCAGCACCTACCTACGAATTTTAGCCCAATATACAAGATGATGACCCATGTTCATAAAAAGCCACCGTTTATCCGGTAGCCCCTTTAAGCTACTTTTTATCACTGAGTGCTTTTAGAACATCCATGATGAAGCTAGCCTTGTCTATCTCTGGCTCACTCTTAGAGAAAACTTGAGTTATAAGCCTGATTTTAGTGTCGCGTTTGAACTCTAGTTTCTCCCGCTCAGTCATATGCTCACACTCTATGGAATTAGTTATTTGCTCTGCCAAAATGGCAGCCTTAAGCATTGTCATTTTCTCAGTGTTAAGAGATACGATATGCTTAATCAAGAAAAAGAAAACACCCGATAAACCGCCAATAATTAGGGTGGTTGCTGTAATCAGTGGCAATCTACTGAGAAGGATATTCCAAGCACTAACATTACCCCAAAATGGCACCATATACATAAAGCTCTCACCATTTTGATATATATATCTTGCCATAAAAGCCAACGCAACAAATGTAGAAATAGCCAAGATATAATATGGCCTTAACTGTTTAGATGTTTCATTAGAGTGTCCCACCATATCTAGGGTGGTAAGATTTTTTTTTCGATTCGCAACAGCTAACTCTTGCTGTACCACCTTTAGCGCATCGCTCGCCTTCTCAGTATCGACAACCAACATTTTAAGCTTATTTTCTTCTTTCTTGTACGAATCAGTCTCAGCTTCAATTCTTTTCTCTATCGCGATTAATTTATCAGACTCATCGGCAATGGTTTTTGAAAGCTTATCATACTCCCGACTTGAATTATCAATGTCACTCCTGACTTTTTCCAGAGCATTCTGACTGTGAGCTAGACTGTTTTTTGCGTGGGATCGCTCTTGTTCCAATATACTGATATCATTAGATATAGAATCAAACAACACTCGCTTAGCATCGATAACACCATTAATGTTCTCAAGCTTACCTTTAATCTTTTGCATTTCGATAAGCGGTACTTCTCTAGCTCTGTTTAGAGCATTTTTAGCCCTATCAAACTTATCCGACTCAGTAAGCAGCGCAGAGGTACTCACAACCCCCACAGAGCAAAATGTACTGTGCTTTGGCAATATAAGCCCCAATGCAACATCATGTATTTTATATGTTGAAACAGGTACGCTATTTATGAAGTTTTGGGTTGTTCTTTTGGTTGCAAATCTCTTATCTACACCTCGATAAGAGATAAGCCTAACCGCCCCTTCATTCTCAGAACTAGATACATTTCCACAAGAAAGATCCGAGACAATCACTGGAGAAGAAAATAATACAACCACTTCACCTTGAAGGGCACTTTCATCATAATTGGCAAACTTTAAAGCGGTGTTTGCAAAAGCAGCTTCTTCCGGTCCAAACCTCTCAGGGTCGAAATTATCATATGTACGAATGAGAGCCCTACTAGTATTAGGCGTATAGCTCGTAAAAAATGAACTTAAGGCCAGAGTATATTCCTGAAAAGGCTTAACTATTTCATTAGTATCGACGTGACTAAACACCTCAGAAAAGTCAACGTCATCAGAAATGTCATTTTTGCTTACAGTCACCACCCCACCCCTCTGTTTTGGCTCACTCGCAACAATCCCTAGCCTACCACTTTTGTGATGATCGATGAATATCATGGATAATTGGGACACCCATCGTTCTGAGCGCCACATAGCAACCAACTGATTGACGAACTATCTCAATTGTTACAAACGGGCACTGTATTGGTCATTCGTTCCCCCCCTGATTCGTCGAGACGCGGTCACTGCGCTAGATCAAGAGATAGGGATGTCGAGCCCGTAGGTTCGAATAGCGCAGCGTATTCGGACAATCGCGAATAATCCCGCCACGGCATCAGCAGGGATCGGGAAATCCCCTTTCGGGGCTGATATCGGCTGCCTTGAGGTAGATCTTGGTTCACCGGTGCCACTATAAGCTGGAATTATGGGTTTTCCACTGATAACCCAACTTCTGCTTATAGTGACACAAATGCTTGTTGCGGCCCAGTTATCGGCCACAGGTCGCTTGCCAGATGTGCTGCCGATTCCATGACACCCTCAGACAAAAAGAGGGTCATTTTACCCTTGCAACCCCTGCCTGCACTCTATTTACTGCTTACTGCCCAGGTGATTACCCGGTTGCCGGAATAACAATCCGGCTTCCTTCATCTGACTATCAGACGGCACCACTCAACAACTACAGGTAGCTCCCCTGCCGCAGGGCGGTCAGCAACTCCTCCACCAACACAGCCACCGGCTTACCGGCGTTAAGCAGGTGGATCTCCGGCTGCTCGGGGGCCTCGTAAGCGGAATCGATGCCGGTGAAGTTGCGGATCTCCCCCGCCCGCGCCTTCTTGTAGAGCCCCTTGGGATCGCGCTCTTCACAGACGGCGAGCGGTGCATCGACAAACACCTCGACAAACTCCCCCTCGCCCAAGAGACTGCGCACCAGATCCCGCTCGGCACGAAACGGCGAGATAAAGGCGGTGAGCACGATAAGGCCCGCATCCACCATGAGTTTGGCCACCTCGCCGACCCGGCGGATATTCTCCTGCCGCGCGGCGTCATCGAAACCGAGATCGCCACAGAGGCCGTGGCGCACGTTGTCCCCATCCAGCAGATAGGTATGTTTTCCTTCGGCCGCCAGCGCCTGCTCCAGTGCACCCGCCAGGGTGGATTTGCCCGCCCCGGAGAGCCCGGTGAACCAGATCACCAGCGGCTTTTGTCCCTTCTGCTCGGCCCGGCTCTGTTTGTCGACGGCATGGGCATGCCACACGATATTGCTCATCCAAAACTCCTTGCTTGGCGCTCGCGCCTCAATGCTGAAACAGTCTGGCTCCCAGGAGCTCAGCCTCCGGCCACTCGCCACTGACGGGGGCCATGGTCGTCATGTATTCCTATTTCCTGCAAGGCACCAGGCTCCCAGTTGCGGCGCCTTAAAACGGAAACAACAGGGGTACCATGACGATCACCCCGAGGCTGTAGGCCAGGGAGACCGGCAGGGCTAATTTAAGGTAATCCGGCATCTTGTAGTTGCCCGCCGCATAGACCATCAGGTTGGTCTGGTAGCCGTAGGGCAGGATAAAGCTGGAGCTGGCCCCGAACAGCACCGCCAGAATGAACGGCATGGTGGAGACATCCATGCTGAGCGCCAGCTGGTAACCCATGGGGAAAGCCAGCGCCGCGGCGGCGTTGTTGCTCATCAGCTCGGTCAGCACCAGGGTAAACAGGTAGATGCCGATAAAGGCGATCAGGGGGCTGGCGCCGTTGAACTCCCCCATCAGCCAGTCGGCAATCACCCTGGCCAGACCGCTCTTCTCAAGCTGATCGGCGATGGCGAGCGCCCCGCCCACCACCAGCCAGATATCCAGCGGAAAACGGCGGCGGATCTCGTCCAGGGTCAGGATGCGGGAGAACAGCAGCACCACCAGCATCACCAGCAGCCCCTTGAACAGCGGCACCAGGTCGAACACCGACAGCGCCAATACCCCGAGAAAACCGCCCACCACGGCGGCGCTGCGCGTGGCATCGAGCCGGGTAGAGGCCTCCAGCCCGCTCACCACCACGAACTCGCGGGAGAGGGACTTGTTGCCCGCAAACTTGGGGCCGGGGGCCAGCAGCAAGGTGTCCCCTGCGTGCAGTTCAATCTGGCCGAGGCCGCCGGTGAGCTGGGTCTCGCCCCGGCGCACCGCCAGCACCACCGCATCGAAGTGGGTGCGAAACTCCGCATCCTTGATGGTCTGACCCACCAGCCGCGAGCTGTGGCTGACGATCACCTCCACCAGGTGCTGGCCGTTGAGCCGGTGCTGGCCATAGAGATCCAGCCCCTTGAGCTCCTGCAGCACGCCGACGCTCTCCACGTCGCCGCAAAACAGCAGCATGTCCCCCTCGTGCAGCTCGTGTTCCGGCTGCACCGGGCAGATCACCTGGTTGCCGCGAATGATCTCGGCAAGATAAAGGCTTTTCAGGCTGCGCAGGCCGTTCTCCTTGACGCTGCGTCCGGCCATGGGCGAGCCGGGGCCCACCTTGGCCTCGAGAAAGTAGCCGGATTCGCGGCTCATCTCGGTGTCCTGCTCCGGCAGGTGGCGGGCAAACAGCAGCACAGCCACCAGGCCAGTCAGCAGGGTCCCCGCCCCTACCATGAAGAAGTCGAACATGCCGAGCGGCTTGGCCCCCATCTTGATGAGGAAGCTGTTGACGATGAGGTTGGTGGAGGTACCGATCAGGGTCAGCACGCCGCCAAAGGTCGCCGCGAAGCACATGGGCAGCAGCAGCCGGGAGGGCGCATGGTTGGGATTGCGTTTGACCGCCCCCAGCATGGAGGCCACCACGGCGGTGTTGTTGACGAAGGCCGACAGGAAGGCGGTGGAGAACCACACCTTCACCAGCACCTTGTTGAAGGAGCCGGTGCCCACCAGATTGGCGAACCAGCTCATGACCCGGGTCTTCTCCACCGCGAGCGATACCAGCAGCAACAACACCAGGGTCAGCAGGGCGCTGTTGGTATAGCCCGCCACCACGGCATTGATGTCTGCCAGGCCGCTCAGATAGGTGATGAGCACGGCGCCCGAGAAGAGCAGCGCCGGCCGGAGTTTGCCCTGGATCAGCAGGGCGACGAGGGCAGCCAGCAGACCCAGCACCAGGGATTGTTGCCAGGTCATGGGCTTATTCCTTGCTTGCGTCGTTGCTGATGGTCAGCGCCTGCCAGTGAGGGAAGTGCTTGCGCACCAGGGCGTTGAGCTCGATTTCGAACTCGCTGTAGTGCCCTGTTGCCACTTTAGCGGCCAAGCCCTCCACTATCATGCCGGCACCGACGGTGACGTTGGTCAGCCGGTCGATCAGGATGAAGCTGCCGGTATCGCGGATCTCCTGATACGGGTCGAACGCCACCGGGTCGGTCAGGCTCAGCTCGCACAGGCCGATCTCGTTGAGCTTGAGTTCGCTCGCATCCAGCTCATCGAGCTTGTTGATCTCGATGCGGTGGCGGATGGCCTCCACCTGGCCACGACTCTTCTTGGTGGCCAGCTTGACGTCGTAGACCCGGCCCGGTTGCAGGGACTCCTCCCCCATCCAGACGATGTGGGCCAGCAGGTTCTGGGTCACCAGCGGCTTTCTGGCGGCATCCACCAGCAGGTCGCCACGGCTGATGTCGATCTCGTCGGCAAAGGTGACCGTGATGGCCTGACCCGGCAGGGCGTAGTCGAGATCGCCGTCGAAGGTGACGATGCGGGTCACCGTGCTCTCTTTGCCGGAGGGCAGCACCGCCAGCTTGTCGCCGACCCGCAGGATGCCGGAGGCCAGGGTGCCTGCGAAGCCGCGAAAATCGAGGTTGGGGCGGTTGACGTACTGCACCGGCAGCCGCACCGGGTGACGCTCCAGCTCGCGCTCCACTTCGGCAGACTCCAGCAGAGAGAGCAGGGTCTCGCCCTGATACCAGGCCAGCTTGTCGCTTGGGTTGACCACGTTGTCACCGTCCAGGGCCGAGACCGGCACGATGTGGATGGTGTCGACGCTGAGTTTCTTGGCGAATTCGCGATACTCCAAGCTGATGCGCTCGAACACCTCCTGGCTGAACTCCACCAGATCCATCTTGTTGACCGCCACCACGAACTGCTTGATGCCAAGGAGGCTAGCGATAAAGCTGTGGCGGCGGGTCTGATCCAGCACCCCCTTGCGAGCGTCGATCAGGATGATGGCCAGATCGCAGGTGGAGGCGCCGGTCGCCATGTTGCGGGTGTACTGCTCGTGGCCCGGGGTGTCCGAGATGATAAATTTGCGCTTGGCTGTGGAGAAATAGCGGTAGGCCACGTCGATGGTGATGCCCTGCTCACGCTCGGCCTGCAGGCCGTCTACCAAGAGCGCCAGATCCAGCTTCTCGCCGGTGGTGCCGAGCTTCTGGCTGTCGGACTCCAGCGCTTTGAGCTGATCTTCATAGATCTGCTGGGAGTCGTGCAGCAGGCGGCCGATGAGGGTGCTCTTGCCGTCGTCCACGCTGCCGCAGGTGAGAAAGCGCAGCAGGCTCTTGTGCTGCTGGGCGTGCAGGTAGGCTTCAATGCCCTGTTCGCTGATGGCGGTCTGAATGTGGTTGTTCATGTTGCGATTCCTTAGAACATTTTTTTAGAAATAGCCCTGACGCTTCTTCTGCTCCATGGAGCCGGCCTGATCGTGGTCAATGAGCCGCCCCTGCCGCTCGCTCGAGGTGGTGAGCAGCATCTCTTCGATGATCTCCGGCAGGGTGGTGGCAGCGGATTCGATGGCACCGGTCAGCGGGTAGCAGCCGAGGGTGCGGAAGCGCACCAGCTCCTGCTTCACCTCATCTTCAGGGCCGATGGGCATGCGCTCGTCATCCACCATGATCTTGATGCCATTGCGTTCCACCACCGGGCGATGGGCCGCAAAGTAGAGCGGCACTATGTCGATGTTCTCGAGGTAGATGTATTGCCAGATGTCGAGCTCGGTCCAGTTGGAGAGCGGGAATACCCGGATGCTCTCCCCCTTGTTGACCTGGCTGTTGTAGACGCGCCACAGCTCCGGGCGCTGGTTTTTCGGATCCCAGCGGTGGGACTTGTCGCGGAAGGAGTAGACCCGCTCCTTGGCGCGGGACTTCTCTTCGTCGCGGCGGGCACCACCGAAGGCGGCGTCAAAGCCGTATTTGTTGAGCGCCTGCTTGAGCCCCTCGGTCTTCATGATGTCGGTGTGCTTGCCGCTGCCGTGCACGAAGGGGTTGATGCCCATGGCAAGGCCGTCCGGGTTCTTGTGGACGATGAGATCCAGCCCGTACTTCTTGGCAGTCTCGTCACGAAACTTGATCATCTCCTTGAACTTCCAGTCGGTGTCGACGTGCAGCAGGGGGAACGGGATCTTGCCCGGATAGAAGGCCTTGCGGGCCAGGTGCAGCATGACGGAGGAGTCCTTGCCGATGGAGTACATCATCACCGGGTTTTCAAATTCGGCAGCCACCTCGCGGATGATGTGGATGCTCTCGGCTTCCAGCTGCTGCAGATGCGTCAGTCTTTCACGGGAGACACCTGCACGGATGCTCTCCACATCAGGTTGCTGCAAGTGGGTCAGTCTTTCACGGTCCATGTCTGGGTCCTCGGTTCATTGCTAACGCGCCTGGTCAGGGCGCGGTGTTGGTTCAGGTCGGTGCCGCCATGGCCGCACCGTCAAATCGATGGCTGTCACCGCCGGCACTCAGGCCAGACTCACCAGCTTGAGATCGCAGGCGCCCTGCTGTTGCCCCTCGCCAAACCAGGCGAGCCGTTCACGCAGGGCAACCACTTCGCCGATGACGATGAGGGACGGGCTCACTGCCTGGGCGGCCAGTTCGGCCAGCTCTGCCAAGGTGCCGGTCAGTACCCGCTGGCGGGCGGTAGTGCCGCGCTCGATGATGGCGATGGGAGTAGCCTGGCTACGGCCATGGCTCACCAGCTGCTGCTGGATGTGCTCGGAGCGCATCAGCCCCATGTAGATCACCAGGGTCTGGCTGGTAGCGGCGAGCTGCTGCCAGTCGGGCTCCTTGCCATCGATCTGACAGTGGCCGGTAATGAAGACGGCGCTCTGGGCATGGTCGCGGTGAGTGAGCGGAATACCGGCATAAGCGGTGGCACCGGCAGCCGCCGTGATGCCGGGCACCACCGAGAAGGGGATGCCTTCGTCAGCCAGCACTTCCAGCTCTTCGCCGCCACGGCCAAACATGAAGGGATCGCCCCCCTTGAGCCGCACAACCCGGTTGCCCGCCTTGGCGTATTCCACCAGCAGGCGATTGGTCTCCTCCTGCGGCACGCTGTGGGCACCCGCCTTCTTGCCGACCGACACCAGGGTGGCATCGCGGCGCACCAGGTCCAGGGTCTCGGGCGAGACCAGCTGGTCGTAGAGCACCACTTCGGCCTGCTGAATTTGTTGCAGCGCCTTGAGGGTCAACAGGCCCGGATCGCCGGGGCCCGCCCCCACCAACACCACTTCCCCCACTTCGCTTTTCGCATTATCTAGCCCCTCGTTCAGCCACTGCTCGGCCCCTTGCCAATCTTCTTTCTCAATCAGACCGGCCAGGGAGTTGGAGGCAAAGGCCCGCTCCCAGAAGCGACGACGATCGGAGATAGAAGAGAGCACCCGCTTGGCCTGGTCACGCACCCGGCCGGAGAGTTCGGCCAGAGCGCCGAGATGACGCGGCAGCAAGCTCTCCAGCCGCTCGCGCAGCAGACGCACCAGTACCGGCGCCTTGCCGCCGCTGGAGACAGCCACCATGATGGGGCTGCGATCGATGATGGAAGGGAAGATGAAGCTGGAGCGCTTGGGGTCGTCCACCACGTTGACGAACAGACCGAGCTGGTTGGCGCTCTGATAGACCAGCGCATTGACCTCGAGATCGTCGGTGGCGGCCACCACCAGGATCTGACCGGCCAGATGGGCCGGGGTGAAGCGCTCCGCCAGATGAGTGAAGCGACCGGCAAATTGGTGGAAGTCGGGTTCCAGCTCGGGGGAGACCAAAGTCAGCCTGGCACCGGCCGCCAGCAGCAGGCGCGCCTTGCGCAGGGCCACTTCGCCCCCTCCCACCAGCAGCACCGGGCGACCGTCCAATTTGGCAAACATCGGCAAATAATCCATTTCGGCCCATCCCTCGGAACACGACTAATATGGGGCGACTATAGGCAGGGCTGCTTATCCCTCAAAATAATAAAAAATGCTTTTTAATGCATTTTAGTAATTAACAAAGCCGTATGATGACAAAGGCGAAGCAAGGCGCTTGTGGTGCCAGGCGCAAGGCCATAGGCTAGTGAAAGTGTTTCATAAGGAGCTTAATAATGAATGAGTCATTGATTGTGCTGGGGATCTTCGTGTTTCTGGTGCTCGCGACCCTGAGCGCCGGCATCAAGATAGTGCCGCAGGGCTACAACTGGACCGTGGAGCGCTTCGGCCGCTACACCCGCACCCTGGTGCCGGGCCTCAACCTGCTGATCCCCTATGTGGACAGGGTCGGCCACAAGATCATCATGATGGAACAGGTGCTGGACATCCCGGCGCAGGAGGTGATCTCCCGCGACAACGCCAACGTCACCATCGATGCCATCAGCTTCGTGCAGGTGGTGGATGCCCGCAAGGCGGGCTATGAGGTCAACGATCTCACCAGCGCCATCCGCAATCTCACCATGACCAACATGCGGACCGTGCTCGGCGCCATGGAGCTGGACGAGATGCTCTCCCAGCGCGACACCATCAACGAGAAACTGCTGCGCACCATGGATGCCGCCACCGCCCCCTGGGGCATCAAGGTGACCCGGATCGAAATCAAGGATGTACGTCCGCCGCTGGCACTGGTGGAAGCCATGAACGCCCAGATGAAGGCCGAGCGCCAGAAACGGGCCGAGGTGCTGGAGGCCGAAGGGGTGCGCCAGTCCAAAATCCTGAAAGCGGAAGGGGAGAAGCAGTCCCAGATCCTCAAGGCCGAGGGTGAGCGTCAGGCCGCCTTCCTCGCCGCCGAAGCGCGCGAGCGGGCCGCCGAGGCGGAAGCCAAGGCAACCCACATGGTCTCCAAGGCCATCGCCGAAGGGGATCTGCAGGCCATCAACTACTTCGTGGCCCAGAAATACACCGAGGCGCTGGCCCGCATCGGCGAAGGCCCCAACAGCAAGGTGGTGATGATGCCGCTGGAGGCGGGCAGCCTGATCGGCGCCGTCGCCGGCATGGCCGAGCTGTTCAAGGATGGCAAGGGCGGCAAGTCATGACAGCCCTGTTCGAGGGGCTGACCCACTGGCACTGGCTGGGGCTCGGCTTCGCGCTGCTGGCCATCGAGGTGCTGGGCTCGGTGGGCTTTCTGCTCTGGACCGGCATCGCCGCGCTGGAAGTGGGCCTGCTGCTGCTGGTCTGGCCCTTCGGCTGGCAGGCGCAGCTGCTGCTGTTCGGCCTACAATCCCTGCTCACCACCTGGGCCTGGTGGCGCTGGCAACACCGCCGGGATCGCTCCAGCCGGGATGCCGCCGCCCCCATCAACGAGCGGATGCAGGGCTATCTTGGCCGCGAGCTGGTGCTGCTGGATGACGTGACTCAGGGGATGAGCCGGGTACACCTGGACGACACCGCCTGGACGGTGCGCTGCAGCCAGCCGCTGAGCGCCGGCAGCAAGGTGCGGGTGACGGGACATGACTCCCATATCCTGCTGGTGGAACCGCTGCCCTGACACAGGGGCAAGGCGCCATTGACCGCCAACGACAAAGGGCTCCTCGGAGCCCTTTTCGCTGTCTTGCAAACTGTGAGCGAGGGTCTAGAAGGCGTCGCTGTCGAGGGCGGCGCGCAGCAGATCCTTCCAGCTGATGATGCCGACCAGGGCGCCGTTTTCCAGCACCGGCAGGCAGGAGACGTTCTTCTCCAGCATCATCTTGACCCCGTCCCGCACCGTGAGCTGGGGGGCGATGGTGATGGGGTGGCGGCTCATGATCTGGTGGGCGCGCCGGTTGAGGGTCTCGGTGTCGCGGCTCATCTCGGCCTCGGAGTCCAGATAGGGGCTGATGGCGCGGAACAGATCCCGGTCCGAAATGACCCCTACCAGCTCCTCCTCTTCCAGCACCAGCAGGTGGCGAAAGTGAGCCTGCTCGAAGATCTCCTTGATGACATTGAGCCGGTCATCCATGGAAACGGTGGCGACCCGGGTCGTCATGATGTCCCTGATAAGCATGCTAACCTCCCCAACCCTGACTGATTGCTCTGTTATGGCATGTTTTTGCCCCCCCAGCCAGTGGTTGCCCCCCGCCTCAAGTGCAAATCTGCGCCGTTTCACGTAAGATCCGCGCCAGTTTTTCTCCTCCATTTGAGCCAAGCAGACCAATCCATGATAGTTGCCAGTCAAATCGAACTGATCCGCGGCGGCCGCAAGCTGCTGGACAACGCATCCGCCACCATTCATCCCGGCCACAAGGTGGGTCTGGTGGGCAAGAACGGCTGTGGCAAGTCCACCTTTTTTGCACTGGTACGGGGCGAGCTGGCCATCGACAGCGGCACCTTCAGCCTGCCCGCTGGCTGGCAGATTGCCGGCGTGGCACAGGAGACCCCGGCGCTGGACTGCTCCGCCCTCGACTACGTGATCGACGGCGACAAGGAGTTCCGCGCCCTGGAGGCCCAGCTGGTCCAGGCCGAGCAGGATGACAACGGCCTGCTGGTGGCCGAGCTGCACGGCAAGCTCGATACTATCGGCGCCTACAGCATTCGTGCCCGCGCCGCCGAACTGCTGCACGGCCTCGGTTTCAGCGACGAGCAGCTGAGTTCGCCGGTGCGCAGCTTCTCCGGTGGCTGGCGCATGCGCCTGAACCTCGCCCAGGCGCTGCTCTGCCGCTCCGATCTGCTGCTGCTGGATGAACCGACCAACCACCTGGATCTCGACGCCGTCATCTGGCTGGAGAAGTGGCTCAAGGCCTATCAGGGCACGCTGGTGCTGATCTCCCACGACCGCGACTTCCTCGATTCGGTCATCAGCCGCATCATCCACATCGAGAACGGCAAGCTCAACGAATACACCGGCGGTTACTCCGACTTCGAACTGCAGCGCGCCGAACACCTGGCCCAGCAGCAATCCATGTACGAGAAGCAGCAGCGCGAGATGTCCCACATGCAGGCGTATGTGGACCGCTTCCGCTACAAGGCCTCCAAGGCCCGTCAAGCTCAGAGCCGACTGAAAGCGATGGAGCGGATGGAGAAGATCCTGCCCGCCCACGCCGACTCCGAGTTCAGCTTCGAGTTTCGCGAGCCGTCGGCCCTGCCGACCCCGCTGATTGCCATGGAGAACCTCAGCGCCGGTTACGGCGACAAGGTGATCCTGGAGAAGATCAAACTCAACCTGGTGCCGGGTTCGCGCATCGGCCTGCTCGGTCGCAACGGCGCCGGCAAATCCACCTTCATCAAGATGCTGTCGGGCTCCAACCCGCCGCTCTCCGGCAAGCTCGAGGTGAGCGCCGGGGTCAGCATCGGCTACTTCGCCCAGCATCAGCTGGAGACCCTGCGTCTGGACGACTCACCCCTCGATCACCTGGTGCGCCTCGCGCCGGACAAGACCGAGCAGGAGCTGCGCAACTACCTCGGCAGCTTCGGCTTTCACGGTGACAAGGCGCTCGACAAGGTGGCCCCCTTCTCCGGCGGCGAGAAGGCGCGGCTGGTGCTGGCCCTCATCACCTGGCAAAAGCCCAACCTGCTGCTGCTGGATGAACCGACCAACCACCTGGATCTGGAGATGCGCCACGCCCTGACCATGGCGCTGCAAGGCTTCGAGGGCGCCATGGTGGTGGTCTCCCACGACCGGCACCTGTTGCGTACCACCACAGATGACTTCTATCTGGTGCACGGTGGCCGGGTCGAGCCGTTCGACGGCGATCTGGACGACTACCACAAGTGGCTCGGCGAGCAGGAGAAAGAGGCCAACGCCAAACCGGACGACGGCCCGGTCTCCGCCAACTCGGCGGTGGCGCGCAAGGATCAGAAGCGGCGCGAGGCGGAGTTCCGGCAAGCAACCCGGCCGCTGCGCCAGAAGCTGGAGAAGCTCGAAACCAGCATGGAGAAACTGCAGGCCAAGCTGGCCGCGGTGGAAGAACAGCTGGCCGACCCCGCCATCTATGAAGATAGCGCCAAGCAGAAGCTCTCCGAGCTGCTCAAGTCCCAGGGCCCCATCAAGGAGGAGCTGGAAGGGGTGGAGCTGGAGTGGATGAGCCTCTCCGAGGAGTTGGAAACCATGGAGCAGGCCTTCCTTGCGTGACGAACAGCTGATGGCGAGCGAGCGGATCGCCGCCCACGAACTGCCGGGCCCGCTCGACTTCTGGCAGTGGAGTGGCGAGGTCTACGGTGCGCGCAGCCAGGACTGGCTCAGCGTGCAGGTGCAGGGGGGCAACGTCAATCTGGCCCTGTTGCTGCATCGGCTGGATCAGTGCGGGATCCCGGTCGATCTGACCGACCTGCAACCGGCGCTGGTGCAGACCGAGGCGGTGCTCGGCCCCTGGCGCACCCTGCGTTCGAGCGCCAAGGCGCGGCTCGGCGAGCAGGAGTATCAGGCCATGCTGGCCCACGAGCTGGAGCTGGAGCGGCTGCAACAAGGGGTGCTGCTGCAGACCCTGCGCAGCCTCACCCTGTTTCGCGGCAACAGCCGCAACCTGTTGAACTATCTATTGTTACTGGGGGCCCAGCAGGGCCCCCTCAGAGACCTAATATGCTGAGTTATCGCCACGCCTTTCACGCCGGCAACCACGCCGACGTGCTGAAACACGCCGTTCAGGCCCTGATCATCGAGTCCCTCAAGAAGAAGGAGAAACCCTTCATCGTGCTGGATACCCATGCCGGCGGCGGTCTCTACGACCTGCGCGGCGACTGGTCCCAGAAGAAGGCGGAATATGCCGACG
Source organism: Aeromonas sp. FL131 (assembly GCF_049860615.1). Classification (NCBI taxonomy): domain Bacteria; kingdom Pseudomonadati; phylum Pseudomonadota; class Gammaproteobacteria; order Aeromonadales; family Aeromonadaceae; genus Aeromonas; species Aeromonas sp. FL131. The sequence goes on along the minus strand of NZ_CP187595.1, from coordinate 130,674 downwards.
GCATTGGCCGGCTGTGGGATGAGCGGGCCCAGTGGTCCACCATGGTCCCCTATCTCGGCGTCATCGAGGAGATGAACAGCGATGGTCAGCTGCACTACTACCCCGGCTCGCCGGAGCTGTCCCGTCGCCTCGCCCGCGAGCAGGACAAGCTGGCGCTGATGGAGCTGCACAACAACGAGGTGGAAGACCTGCGCGCTAACATGGGTTACGACCCCCGCGTCGCCGTCCACCATCGTGATGGCTTCGAGGGGCTGGTGGCCCTGCTGCCGCCCACGCCGCGCCGCGGCCTGGTGCTGATCGACCCGCCCTATGAGCTCAAGGAAGATTACTTCGCGGTGGTCGATACCCTGAAAAAGGCGCAAAAACGCTGGGCCACCGGCATCTACGCCCTCTGGTATCCCATCCTCGGGGAAGAGGCGGACAAGTCCCGCGACATGCTGCGCGCCATCAAGCGCGAGAACTTCGGCAACGTCCTGGTGGCCGAGCTGGAAGTGGCCGGCCAGACCACCGATTGGGGCATGAACGGCTCAGGCATGCTGATAGTGAGCCCCCCCTGGCTGCTGGATGAGCAGATTGAAGCCTTCTTGAAACCCCTGTGCGCCAAGCTGGCGCAGGGCGCCGGCGCCCAGTACAAGGTCGAGTGGCTCAACAAGGTTGAAGCGTAACGCCTTCCATCACTGTTACACCGCCAAGGGCCTGCCACTGCAGGCCCTTTTTATTGGTCATGGCTGCCTGCCCCCGCCACGCTGGCAAGCCGCTCCGGCAGCCGGCTCGCCAACCAGTCGATGGCCATTCTGGTCTTGAGCGGCAGGTGCGGGCTGTGGGGCCAGAGGGCATTGATGGGATAACGCCTGCCCTTGAGGGAGCCCAGCACTTCGCACAGCTCGCCCCGCTCAAGGTGCGGGCGCGCCAGCCAGGTCGGCAACCAGGCCAGGCCAAAGCCAGCGATGGCCGCCTGGGTGATGGCGTGCAGATCGTCGAGCTGCAGGCGCCCCGTCGGTCGCACCGATTGCCACTGGCCATCCAGCTGCCACTGCCACGCCAGCACCCGCCCCTGCCGCAGATAGGCGATGCCCTCGTGCTCGGCCAGATCCGCCAGCGTCATCGGTTCGCCCCGCTCGGCCAGATAGGCGGGCGCAGCGCAGAGCGTCATGCCGTGCTCGCCGAGCCGGCGCGCCGCCAGATCCAGGCTGTCCGGCGGCTCCCCGTTGCGGATCACCAGATCGAGCCCCTCCTCCACCAGATCCACCTTGCGGTCACTGAACGACAGCGACAGCGCCAGCCCGGGATGAGCCTGCGCCAGCTCCAGCAGCAGGGGCGCCACGCACAGCTGACCGAACAGCACCGGCATGGAGACCTTGAGGCTGCCGTTGAGAGTGAGCTTGTTGCTGGCCAGCGCCGCCTCGCCGAGGCGCACCTCCTCCAGCGCCCGCAGGCAGTGGCGATGGAACAGCGCCCCCTCCTCGGTCAGGCTCTGGCTGCGGGTGGTGCGGTGAAACAGCTGGACGCCGAGACGCTGCTCGAGCCGGGCAATCCCCTTGCCCACCGCCGAGCGGGTGAGGTGGAGCCGCTCGGCGGCCTGGGCGAAACTGCCCGCCTCCACCACGCTGGCGAACAGATCGAGGCCATTGAGGCTGTTTGCCATCTATTGCATACCTTATGGAACCAATATGACGAAATAGTATCAGCACTGCGGAAAAAAATGACTGATAAGATCCCTCCATCCCCACACTTTGTCAGATGGAGTTCACCTCATGAGTCAGATCCTGCTGCTGCAATCCAGCCTCAACGGCCCCGCGTCCCGCACCAACCAGTTGATGGAGCGCTTTCTGCAAGCGCGCCGGGAGCAGGGCCACCAGGACCAGGTGGTGGTACGCGACCTGCCGGCCCTCACCCTGCCGCCACTGGACAGCGCACTGTTTCACGCCCTGCGGGGGGCAGAGTCAGCCAGCGAGGCCATCCGCCAAGGGGTGGCGCTGTCGGATCAACTGATTGCCGAGCTCAAGGCCGCCGACCTGCTGCTGATCGGCGCCCCCATGTACAACCTCAACGTGCCGACCCCGCTCAAGAACTGGTTCGATCTGGTGGCGCGAGCCAGGGTCACCTTTCGCTACACCGACAGCTACCCCATGGGGCTGGTGGAGGGGGTAAAAGCTCTGGTGTTCAGTAGCCGCGGCGGCGTGCATCAAGGACAGACAACGGATGCGGTCACCCCCTACCTCGAGTCCGTGCTCGGCCTGATGGGCATCGCGCAGGTGGAGTTCGTCTACGCGGAAGGGATGGACCTGTACCCCCACGGGGCGGAGCAGGGCATGCGCCAGGCCCATGAGCGGATCGCCGCCCTCAGCCGGTGAGCCCCTCGCCCGCCTCTTGCCGCCCCAACCGGCAGCTGCGCGGGAGACGCCCAAATAAAAAAGCCCCGTCACGGGGCTTTTAGCATGTCGGCCAACCTCACGTTTTGCCCGGGAGATCCCGCCAGAGCGCCAGAATAAGCAGCGCCAGCAGGGCGAAAGGCGGGGCCAGACTGAGCAGCATGCACAGCACGGTGATCAGCACCGGATGCTCACTCTTGCGGCGGGCCAGTCGCCAGGCCACGACGCCGACGATGATCATCAGCAACAGGATGAACTGCCCCATCAGGGTGGCGTTGATATTCATATGCATGAAAGCTCCTTTTTCATGGCAAAGGCTCACTCTAGCGCCGCTGTGGCCCCAGGCAACTCCCAATCCGGTGAGGGCGTTCTCACTTGATAGGTCGTCCCTATCCAACCATTAGATGAGAATAGTTTTCATTTGATGTGATTTCAGGGGATACTCTGCTCATCACCAGAGGGAGCCGCCATCATGAAAAAGACCATCAGCTTTGCCGTTCTGCACTTCACCGTGGCCTTCACCGTGGCTTACCTGCTGACCGGTGAACTGCTCACCGCCAGCCTGATCGCCCTGATAGAGCCCGCCGTCAACACGGTCGCCTTCTACTTCCATGATCTCGGCTGGCACAAGCTCAAGCCTCACCACAGCCTGCAGGCCAAGACCAGCAGCTTCGCCCTGGTGCACTTCTCGGTGGCCTTCGGCGTCGCCTACCTGCTGAGCGGCGAGCTGCTCACCGGCGGCGTGATGGCGATGATCGAGCCTGCCATCAACACTGTGGTGTTCTTCTTCCACGAGCGGCTGTGGCGCGCCCGTCAGCAGCTTGCACTGGCATGAGGGAGGGGCTGCGGCCCTTCCCCACGCTTGGACCAGCTTCTCTCCCCCGGCAAGGGGGCCAGCCCCTGCCGTACTGACCAATTTGTTGATCCCGCCCCAACATTTATCACCTAGCCCTTCCCCTGCGCCCCTCTCCCGCTACCATACCCGAATGGCAATCCAAGCCTCGTCGGAGTCACCCATGAGCCCTCTCCGCCATCCCCGTTGGTTACAAAGCAGCAGACTGGAGGCTGAAATTCAGGGGCGGTAGCCATGCCATCGGCTTCACAGCAAGGGGCCGGCCGGCGACTCATCCACAACATGCAAAGCAAGGTGGTGTATGGAAACACAAACATTGCATCGCGGTCGGCTGATCGACCATCTCCAGCTGGTGGTGAAAGACCTGGCCGCCAGCCAGCGCTTTTATACGGCCGCACTGGCCGTCCTCGATATTCCCATAGGCGGCACCGGTGAGGGTTACTTCTGGGCAGACGAGCTGTTTGTCACCGCCATCGACAGCCCGGCGGCGCTGGGGGCATTGACCGGCCGCCATCACCTCGCCTTTCAGGCGCAAGACCGCACCACAGTGGATCGCTTCTATCAGGCAGCGCTGGCCAATGGGGGCCAGGACAACGGCGCCCCCGGTGAGCGCCATTATCACCCCGGCTATTACGCCGCCTTTTTGCTCGATCCGGATGGCAATAATATCGAGGCGGTTTATCACGGTGAGGCAAAGCGGAGTGCGGAGTCGGTGGAGATTAGGTTTTAGCAATATGTGAATCACCAGTAATTTATACTCTCACTGTGAGGAGTCTCAAGCATACCCTATTAAAATGAAGAATTATTATTTCTGGCTTTGCTCTACACATCAACTCATGAGCAATTCAAATAAAAAACAATCCAACATGGAATAGTATTAACTTGATTTTTATCCATAAGTCTGGTGATGAAAGTTATCAAGATGACATATGAAATATCACGTTACTCTATTATCCCCATCTATCTACCATCAGGTTTAATTGATGCCATTCCGACTACGTATCATTGAAATTAATCCTTCTAGTAGTGACGCCGATGGAAATGTGCGAGCTAAATTAGATAGCGGATTGGAGATATGGTTTTACTATCAAGGCAGTAATCAACAGGGTTATCAATGGTTTCCAGTTAACGGTGTTGTGGAAGTAATGTTAGTTGGCCGCCTGTCCTCCGTATCAGCCATCGAGCAACCCTCAATATCCCTGTCGTTTCCTAATAGGAATTGCTGTTATCAGGCAACAGGACAAATAACCGGAACAGAGGAAATCGATGGGGAGTCACTACTAAAACTATCATCAACATTGTCGTTTCCGATAGATAATGAGCTGGGTAAAGAGCTGTTCGCTATCGGATCATGGGTAAGTATTCACGGGGAGCTATGGGCAGAAATATAAATCCTAATCCATCGTCAAATCAGACAATGCGACACCTATATTTTATGATAAATGCTATGAACAATGTAATACAAGAGCGTTGTAAATTTCAATGTGGTTGTGTTACTAAAATAATCATGTCACATTTCAATAGTGAAAAAGTTTATGTGTCGACCTGCAGCCTTGCATCTCCAATGTATCGCTATAATTTAGCCAGAAGGTTCGAATAGCACAGCGTATTCGGAAAATTGAGAATAACTCGTCTAAATAATCCGCCCCTCGTTATCTCGATAGCTGGTGTTATACTGCTATCGAACTGGAATAAATAATGAAATACTCATTAAATTGGAAGCAGCCATTACTCTCAATGAGCAAGCGGTTCCTTATATTTATCACATTGATGTTTGCAGGGGGGGTTGTACTCAGTGCATACAAAACGCAACTCAACATGGAGCTGGGCGCCTGGCTCTTTGACCAATATCTAAAAATACTGCTAGCAGCCTTTATTGTATTGTTCGTGATGGCTCAAGCTTCCAGATTGTTTTCTGTCGAATTGAGAAGTGAAGATGTGGTAGGTAGAAACCGATTTTTCCGAAAAGTATCCATACCATATACCAAGATGGTGGGGGTCAGCATGGGAAAAATGCTTATCGTCGATTGCATGGTCATTCGAACCAACAGCCTCAAGCGTATTTACGCTCCTTTTGATCTGGACGGTTTCCAAGACCTTTCGAATAAAATTGATACAAGGCTAACCAATAATAACGCATTCAAAAATGGGACATAACAGGTTCTATTTTCTATCTTTCATTATTTTCGTTAGAGATATATTTCGCCCTTCCCCTTAATCCTGCGAAAAATTTTTTATGGTGGTATCATGAAGATTTCTGAAGTCGCAAACAAAACAAATACCTCTATTTATACATTGCGATATTATGAGAAGGAAGGATTATTATTAGACATACGTAGAGATAAATCTGGATAACGTATTTTCGATAAAACAGATATTGAATGGCTGACCTGGATTAAACGTTTAAAATCTACTGGAATGCCATTAGCGGAAATAAAGTCATTTTCCAAGCTACGCCAAGCAGGATCCACAACCTTGGCAGAAAGGAAATCTTTGCTTGTAACTCATCAGATCAATCTTGAAGAAGAGATAGCAAGGCTCAATGGTGAGCTGGATATTGTGCTCTACAAGATAGATGCCTACGACAAAAAAAATGCTTGACCTAGAGTGAACTCGAGGGGTTAGCGTACAGACTCCACTGAGAAGGAGTCATTTATGTTTAATCCCGGTTATTACATTACCGCCGAGCTAAAGGTTAAAGAGTCTGCAAACATTAGTAAGGCTCGTCAACACCTGCAAGAACTTTGCGAAGAGACATTAAGGGAACCTGGCTGCTCTATTTTCACTCTTCATCAATGTGAAAAAGATGAGAGCCGCTTCTTGTTGTGGGAACGATTTAACAGTGAAGATGATTTCAAATTGCACTTTGAGCAACCTCATACCCAAGAGTATTTGGCGCATGATTTGACCGAGGTGGTGCAGTATTTTGTCACTGATGTGCCTTAACGTACTCATATCCAGTTTGTACCGAAGGAGCAGATCTAGTTATCACCTGACACCGGCCTCAAGCCGGTGCCTTGCTCCACGATTAGTTACAACCAACAAGGGGTTGACTCTACAGCCATCAAGGATAATCACGAAAACCATCTCTCTGGCGACCGCTAATCCATCCACGCCTGTTGCGGCCTATTACTGGCCGCAGGGTCCTTGCTATATATTCTCCCACTTCTACGACACGCCGAGGAGGCGTTGATATGCAGTCACAGACTCACACCTTTATCATCAATGGCAGCCCAATGCCCTGCCTGCAGGCCGGTTCCGGTGAGCCGCTGCTGCTGATCCACGGAGCGTTGGCCAACCATACCCTCTGGCTCGAACATATCGAGCAACTCTCACAGCACTACACCGTCTATGCCCCCACTCTGCGCCACTTCGGCGAGGCTGGCAAAGAGGGGTCTTTCGGCCTTGAGACCCATGCCAGCGATCTGCTCACACTGCTGGTACAGCTGGCGTGTGGGCCTGTCCATCTGGTCGGCTGGTCTTATGGGGCGGATGTAGCGCTGACAGCCGCCTTGCAGGCACCGGGGCGCGTCAGAAGCCTCTATCTGGTGGAGCCGGGCTGCCCGGGGGCGCTGGATGAGCAGGGGCTCGCCGCCTTTATGACCGATGCCGGCGCCATGTTCGGCCCGGTGTTTGGTCAGGTTGAAGCTGGGCAGTTGCAAGAGGCGGTGGCCACCCTGATCGATGGCTCGGGGGGCCGCCCAGGCTACTTTGCTGCGCAACCCCTCAAGTGGCAGCAAGCCCAACTGGCGGAGACCGCCAGCCTGCCCAAGCAACTGAGCCAGAGCGAGCGGCCGGATTGGTCGCCGTCGCGCCTTGCCGGGCTCAGCGTGCCCACCTGCATCGTGCGGGGCGCGCAGACCAGAGCGCTGTTTGCGCAAGTGTGCGAGGCACTTGGCAACGCCATCCCCGCCTGCCAGCGCCTGCAGGTGGCGGATGTCGGGCATCTCTACCCCATCGAGCAGCCCGCGCTGTTTGTGCAGCAGTTGCTGCGTTGGCTCAAACAGCAGGCATGAAAAAACCGGAACCCAAGGGTTCCGGTTTTTTCATCAAGGCATCAGCTGTGGTAATCGCCCCGGGTGCTGCTTGATAACCGACCAGGGTAGTATGCTCCACTCGGTCAGCTCGCAGTTACGCTCGACACGGGGAAAAGAAGGGTCCAACACTATCCCCTTCTCTGTCATATACCAAGAGGCATACTCCCAGACTGACGGATCTGCGTAATTGCACTCTTCCGCATCGGGAACCATATCATTGGGGTAGAGCCGCCGAAACTCGTTTACGAGCCAAGGGGCCAGATACTTCTCCTTGTACTCAGATGCTGCAGGGTCATACGACCGACTATCGAACTTTACTGGAGCTCCACTACCAACCCAGAGCAGGTCTTCGAGTGTCAGCATCTCTCCGGTGGCAAGATTAATGTTTAATGGCGAATCACCAAAGTCAGGGTGTGCACCACCGCAAAAATAGCCGGTAAAGATACTGGCGCTGAGCAAGTTCGGACTGATGAAACGGGGCGTAACCGTCTGGTCGAATTCCCCACCCATAGGGGTACTCATACACTGAAAATAACTGGCGACCTCGCTCCACTGACGCTCTGCCAGCACATGATTGAGTTTCCCAAGCTGCTCAGCAGGTAGCCCTGACGTAATGCGAAAATACGCAATTTTGCTTTGCGGCTCTTGCAGCCATTGCAAGCTATAACCCTGAAATGACTCTCGCTTGCCCGGTTTTAGTGAAAGTCCTTCAAGTCGCATGAGTTCATAAAGATCACGCTTACGCCAGCTGACAAGAACCGGATCCTGTATATCAATGGCGCTGCTATCGACCACCTTCAATGCCACAGAAATAGGCTTCTTCCCGGCCCATGTTCCCTGAAGGCCATTACCGGAGCGCTCGAGGAGCATGGCGATCTTTTCGGGTTCACTGTTATCCCACAATTCTGAGAGCTGCAGGGTCTTACCCTCCCACTTACCCGACAGGGGAATATCCTTTCGGTACTTGCGGTAGAAGTAACGCCCACTGACCGTACCATCTGATGACGTATCAAGGGTCATCACTACCGGCATTCGTCCTACCTTGCCCTGATACACCTCGCTGGCCTGCGTAACCATAGCTAGCAACAAACAACCCAACCCCAGCCAAAACCTTGCTATCACCCTTCTCTCCTGTGTTGTGGCTATTGTCCATCCTCACGCTGCCCACTCATCAGAGTGGGCATATTGAAATTTTCTCTCGCAGAAATGGGCAATCAACAGATGAAACAGGAACCATACGATTCCGGCTTTCATCATGCCAACTCAAACACGAGCAAGCCAAGCAATTAAGCCCAGTTTTTAACTTCTTTCAGACCGCAGAAAGGATCTTTGGCATCTAGAGCGTCTTCGATACGGATCTGTCGCTTGTTCTGGTAAAAAGCCCCGCATTGCGGAGCTTTTTGTTATCGGCAGTAGCCAACTCAGTTGACGGCAACCGGCTGACCCAGCGCATCCGGCGGGGTCTGGAACTCGCGCTCGGCGTCGTCGAAGCGCTCCAGCATGGCCTTGGAGGGGGCCTTGTCCAGCAGGCTGAACACCACAATGGCGAGTCCGGAGAAGAGGAAGCCAGGGATGATTTCATAGAGCCCCAGCCAGCCGAACTGCTTCCAGACGATGACGGTCAGGGCGCCTACCAGCATGCCCGCCAGGGCGCCGTTGCGGGTCATCCGCGACCAGAGCACGGAGAGCAGCACCACGGGGCCGAAGGCGGCACCAAAGCCGGCCCAGGCGTAGCTCACCAGCCCCAGCACCCGGTTTTCCGGGTTCATGGCAACGCTGATGGCAATCAGCGCGATCACCAGTACCATGGCACGACCGACCCACACCAGCTCCTGCTGGGAGGCGTTCTTGCGCAGGAACGGCTTGTAGAGATCCTCGGTGATGGCGCTGGAGCAGACCAGCAGCTGGCAACTGAGGGTACTCATTACCGCCGCCAGGATGGCGGAGAGCAGCACCCCGGCAATCCAGGGGTTGAACAGGATCTTGGAGAGCTCGATGAAGACCCGCTCCGGGTTGCCGGTGACGCCGGCCGCCTGCTCGGTGAAGGTGGAGAAGTAGGCCAGGCCGAAGAAGCCGATGGCGACGGCGCCGCCCAAGCACAGCACCATCCAGGTCATGCTGATACGGCGGGCATTGGCCATGGAGTGGTGGGAATCCGCCGCCATGAAGCGCGCCAGGATGTGGGGCTGGCCGAAGTAGCCCAGGCCCCAGGCCATCAGCGAGATGATGGCGATGAAGTCCAGGTTCTTGAACATGTCGAGGTTGCTGGCGTTCTGCGCCGCCACCTGCACCATGGCTGTGTCGATGCCGCCCACCGCGATGATGACGAACACCGGGGTGAGGATCAGGGCGAAGATCATCAGGGTGGCCTGCACCGTATCGGTCCAGCTCACCGCGAGGAAGCCGCCGAAGAAGGTGTAGGTGATGGTGGCCGCGGCACCGACCCAGAGGGCGGTGTCATAGCTCATGCCGAAGGTGCTCTCGAACAGGCGGGCACCGGCCACCACGCCGGAGGCGCAGTAGATGGTGAAGAACAGCAGGATCACCAGGGCAGAGAGGATGCGCAGCACCCGGCTCTTGTCCTCGAAGCGGTAGGTGAAGTAGTCCGGCAGGGTCAGGGCGTTGCGGTTCTTCTCGGTATGCACCCGCAGCCGACCGGCGACCCAGCGCCAGTTGAGATAGGCCCCCAGGGTGAGGCCGATAGCGATCCAGCTCTCGGAGATGCCGCCGATGAAGACGGCGCCCGGCAGGCCCATCAGGAGCCAACCGCTCATGTCGGAGGCACCGGCGGAGAGGGCGGTCACCCAGCTCCCCATCCGGCGGCCGCCGAGAATGTAGTCGTCAAAGTTGCGGGTGGCGCGATAGGCGATAAAGCCGATCAGAACCATCCCGAGGATGTACACCAGAAAGGTGATGAGCATGGGTGTGCTGGCTGTCATTCAAAACTCCGTTATGTGACGTGTGTACCCGTTCTGACGACGGGCTCTTCCTTAAAAAAACCGCCCTAGCTTAATCAGCAGATCCCATGACCTCAACCTTTTTTAACAAACAGAAAACACAATATAAACGTTTCATCTTTAACCAACAGACCAGCTTTGCCCCGTTCCACCAGATTTTATCCTGACGCAGCAACTGCTTATCCGCCGGGCACGATCCGCGGCACAACCCCGCCACGGCCGTAAAAAAAAGCCCCGACCAGCGGTCGGGGCCATGTCGGCAAGCACCAATCAGCGATTGATCGCGATCGGCATGCCGCTGCGCTGCTCCAGCGCCTGCTTGACCAGCTGGGAGTCGCTGTCGGCGTGGGCGATGAAGCGGGTCACCGCCGGGGTCATCGGCAGCGGCGCAGGCAGGCTGGAGTTGAACTCCTCCTGATTGCGGGAGAGCGGCTGATGCACTTCCAGGTAGCGGCGACCATCCGGCTCGACACTGGCCTTGATCGGCTGGTTGACGAACTGGACGCGGGTACCGACCGGTACCTTCTTGAACAGGTACTCGATGTCGTCGTTGCGCAGGCGCACGCAGCCGTGGCTCACCCGCAGGCCGATGCCGAACTGGGCGTTGGTGCCGTGGATGGCGTACATCTTGCCGATGTAGAGCGCGAACAGCCCCATGGGGTTGTCCGGGCCGGCCGGCCATACTGCCGGCAGGCTTTCACCACGGGCGGCATATTCGGCATGCATCTTGGCGGTCGGGGTCCAGGTCGGGCCCGCCTTCTTGCGCTGCACGCTGGTCACCCAGTTTTCCGGGGTGTCGGTGCCGAGCTGGCCGATGCCGATGGGCAGTACTTCCACCACCTTCTTGCCTTTCGGGTAGTAGTAGAGGCGCATCTCGGCCACGTTCAGCACGATGCCTTCACGGGGCGCATCCGGCAGGATCAGCTGGTGCGGCACGATCAGCTTCTCGCCGGTCTGCAGCAGCAGGGGATCCGCCTTGGGGTTGGCCTCCAGCATGTTGGTCAGCCCCAGCTGGAATTTGGCGGCAGCGGCCTCCAGCGGCTGACCGTTTTCTTCGGCCGGGACCACGTATTCCAGATTTTCACCCACCAGGCGGCTGTTGGCCGCAGGCAGGGCGTATTCAACCGCGAGCGCAGGCGCGGCGCCCAAGAGGAGGCTGCAGCACAGCGCGGCCGCAGTAGTGTGGAGGAGCTTCATAACTTTCCTGTAATGGATGACGTGGTTCAAGACTCTGGGCTGACCCGGAAACGGCGGGCGATCCGGGGGGCGAAGAGAAGGCCGCCATTTTTCTCCTCTGCCGGACAAATTTCAACTGACAAGTGGCGGCGGGTCAGCGATTAATATCGCTTTTTTTAGCCGCCGCCAGCCCCTGCCTATCGGTGGTTTACCCCTTTTGCCAGGCGCGCATATCGTAACCTGTGGGAGATTGGTGCAACCGCAGATGAAATTGCTCAATGATGGCAAAGATGTGGTCGAAAATGTCGGCCTGGATCCCTTCGTAATCGGCCCAGGCGGTGGTCGCCGTGAAGCAGTAGATCTCCAGCGGCAGGCCGTCCGAGGTCGGTGCCAGCTGGCGCACCATCAGGGTCATGTCCTTGCGGATGCCGGGGTGAGCGCGCAGGTAGGCGTCCAGATAGGCGCGCAGGGTGCCGAGGTTGGTGAGGTGACGACCGTTGATGGGGCAGCTGATGGCGTCGCTCAACTGCTGGTTGTAGGCGCTCAGCTCCTGCTCCTTGCGGCTCAGATAGGGCGCCAGCAGCTGGGCCTGCTTGAGCTGCAACTGCTCGTCCGCCGTCAGGAAGCGCACGCTGGTCATGTCGATGTTGACGCTGCGCTTGATGCGCCGACCACCCGACTCCGTCATCCCCTGCCAGTTCTTGAAGGAGTCGGAGATGAGGGCATAGGTGGGGATGGTGGTGATGGTCTTGTCCCAGTTCGACACCTTGACCGTGGTGAGACCAATGTCGGTCACCTCGCCGTCGGCGCCGTACTTGTCCATCTGCAGCCAGTCACCGACGCTCAGCATGCGGTTGGCAGAGAGCTGGATCCCCGCCACCAGCCCGAGGATGGGGTCCTTGAACACCAACATCAGCACTGCGGTCATGGCACCCAGACCGCTGAACAGGAACAGCGGCGACTTGCCGAGCAGCAGGGCGATCATCAGGATGCCCACCAGGATGCTGCCCACCAGCTTCACCCCCTGGAAGATACCGCGCAGGGGCAGATCCCGCCCGAGCCGGGTATAGCGACTCACCGACAGCATGCAGTCGAGCAGGGCAAACAGGGAGAGCAGCAGGAACAGCAGGATCCAGAGCTGGGCCACCATCTCGATCAGTTGCAGGCTATCGGAGTTGCGCGGCAGCCAGATCTCGGCCTGACCGAGCAGCACAGCCCCCTGCAGCACGAAGGCAAGCCGGTAGAACAATCGCTGCTGCAACTGGGGCGGCAGCCACACCTGCTTGGTCTTGCCGAGCACCCCCACCAGCCGCACCAGCAGTACCCGGTGCAGCAGCATGTGCAGCAGCAGCGAGGTGAGCACGATAAAGCCGAGGGCAATCACCAGCCCCATCATGCCGGTTACCTCCAGCCCGAGCCCGGCCAGCCAGCGAAAAAACATCTCCTTCATCCCATCCTCCTGTGCGTGAAACTGCGGTCAGGGTACGTATCTGCCACCCCATGTCAAATGACAGCCGGCACCACGGCCGCCACAAACGACAACGCCCGGCAGAGGCCGGGCGTTGTCTGGGGGCGAGGGGGCGTTAGCCGACCAGGCTCAGGGCATCGCGGGCGATGACCAGCTCTTCGTTGGTGGGCATCACCAGCGCCAGGCGGCTGCCTTCGGCCGTGATGGGGCCTTCACCGCCCAGCACCGCGGCGTTGTTGGCTTCCTTGTCGATCTTGAAGCCGAACAGGGCCAGACGGGCCAGCACCATCTCGCGCACCATGGCGGCGTTTTCACCGATACCACCGGTGAACACCAGGGCGTCCAGACGACCATCCATGGCGGCAGCGTAGGCACCGACATACTTGGCCACCCGGTAGGTGAACACGTCCAGCGCGCGCTTGGCACCGGCGTCGGTGGCGTAGTTGGTGGTGACGTAGCGGCAGTCGCTGCTCGCCTCGGTCATGCCCAGCAGGCCGGACTCGCGAGTCAGGGTGTGGTTGATCTGCTCCACGCTGTAACCGAGCTGGTCGTGCATGAAGAAGACTACAGCGGGGTCTATGTCGCCGGAGCGGGTACCCATCGCCAGCCCTTCCAGCGGGGTCAGGCCCATGGAGGTGTCGACGGATTCACCGCCACGGATGGCACAGACGGAGGCGCCGTTACCCAGGTGGCAGTTGATGATGTTGAGCTCGGAGAGCGGCTTGCCCAGCGCCTTGGCGGTCTCTTCCGCGATGAAGCGGTGGGAGGTGCCATGGGCGCCGTAACGACGGATGCCGTTCTCTTTGTAGAGCTTGTAGGGCAGCGCGTAGAGGTAGGCTTCCTCAGGCAGGGTCTGGTGGAAGGCGGTGTCGAACACGGCCACGTTCTTCTCTGCCAGCGCCGGGAACACCTTCAGCGCGGCACGGATGCCGATCAGGTGCGCCGGGTTGTGCAGGGGGGCGAACGGAATGGCGGCTTCGATACCGGCAATCACGCCGTCATCGATGCGAACGGAACGGGAGAACTGCTCGCCACCGTGCACGATGCGGTGACCGATGGCCACCAGCTGCTCGGCCAGGGTCGGATCCTGCGGCAGGATGTGACCCACGATGTGGTCGAGGGCCTCCTGGTGCGCGGCGCCCGCGCCCAGCATGGCTTCGCCCTTGACCCCGTGGAGTTTCCATTTGATACGTGCATCATCCAGATTGAAGCATTCGGCCAGGCCGGACAGCATGTCCTCACCTGTTTCGGCGTCCATTACGGCAAATTTCAGGGAAGAGCTACCGCAGTTAAGGATCAATACCAACTTGCTCATGTTCTACATCTTCCTGTGCTTCGGCTTTATGCCGACAGTGTCGTGTCATCCAAAGTGGATGGGATTCCCCTGCCGGGGGCTTATGGTCGCAGGAAAGTGCGCCCAATTTTTCAATATGTTAAGTGCAAATCCGGATGATTCCGGGCACTCGTCTCAGCCAGGCTGCGCCAGCGATCACAGGCCGGCCAGCAGATCCCGGTGCACCTTGACCACCAGCTTCTTCACCTGAGCCGGCTGGTTGGGGGTACAGAGGGGGCGATGCAGTTCTCCCGGCCAGAAGATGGCGAAGTCGCCGGGCTGCAACGCCAGATAACTGGTCTGTTCGTCCTCGACGAACCAGAGGTCGGGATGGGGATGATCGGCGCCTTCGGCAACATAGCCATGGGGCCCGACCCCGATCCACTCTTCGCCACGCAGCAGCAGCTGGATGTCCAGGTACTGCTGATGGAACTCGCCACGGCGATCCACGGCCGGCTCGGTCAGCTCTTCGCTCACCAGGCAGAACAGCGTGAGGCCGTCGATCTCCTGTTTGCCGAGCGGCGCCTGCAGCCACTGTTCGACGCTTTGCACCACCTCGACCATGATGCGGTCCAGCGGGGCGGGCAGCGGCGTACGCTGCAGGGTGTTCAGACTGCCGGTGATCATGGCGCTTCCTTAGGTGTATTCAGGCGACATCTTAGCCGCAAAATGAAAAAGGACCCTGTTGAGGTCCTTGTGTCACACCGTCTGCAATCCGTGCAGACAGAGATAGAGCATTTGCTCATATCAAGCGGGATGAGTGCACTGTTACACACTCATCTGCGGCTTGCCAAGAGGCGCAAGCGCGTTCGCCCAGTGATCGTACCAGCTGAAACAATATTATTCACTACTCCAGCACCGTCGACTTTGACCAGACGCAAAAACGGGAGCATCTGCTCCCGTTTTTTTCGCATCACCCGGTGATAACCGGTGCCATTCAAGCCTTGCCGGCGTTCTCCACCGGCTTGGCATACATGGCGCGCCAGATGGCCTTGTGCTCTTCCGGCACCTCCGACTGACGGCTCAGGAAGGCAGCCTGCTCGATGGTATTGGCCTTGCCGGACACATCTGCAGCCAGGTAGTTGCCCGGGAAGAGGCGGTAGTTGCCCCAGATCGCCTTGTCGATCAGCGCGGCCAGCTCATCCGGATCGCTGAAACCCTCGGTGATGGGGGCGCCGAAGGAGACATGCACCCGCCCCTTCTGGCCGACGATGCCGGCGACGATGCTCTCGATGTCCTCGAACTCGCCCTTCTCGTAGCTGCCGTTGACCGACTTCTCGTACAGCTCGCGCGCCTTGGCCTTGTCGGTGGGATCCAGCTCGTAGCTGATGCTGACCGGCACGATATTGAGGCTGCGCATGTAGTCGACGAACTCGATCTTCTGCTTCTTGCCATCCACGTAGAACATCTTGAGGATGGCCGGATCTGTCTTGTCATCGCCGTTCTTGGCGCGCCCTTCCTTCTGGGCGATCCAGATGGAGTGGCCTTCGTGCACCGACTGGCCGATGTAGGCCGACAGCTCGCCGAGCGCCTTCATCATCTCCCGCGGCCCCTTGGCGGAGCGCTTGACGATGAAGCTCTTGTTGAGCTTCATCAGCTCGGTGGCGCAGGGTTTGCGCAGCAGGTTGTCGCCGATGGCAATGCGCACGGTATCGAACCCGTGGGTGTGCAGCCCCCAGTTAACGAACGCCGGATCCATGGCGATGTCCCTGTGGTTGGAGACGAACAGGTAGCCCTGCTCCTTCTTCAGATGCTCGAGCCCGGAGAAGGTCACCCCCTGGGTGGAGGTGGCGATCATCCGGCTCATGTAGCGGGTCACTCCCATCTGCACCTGATGGATGGTGGTCACCTTGGACCACTTGTAGCGCAGGAACTGGCGGATCAGCGGGCGGATGGCCCAGCCCAGCCAGCTCATCAGGGAGCCGAAACGATACTTGGCGATGGCGCCGACAAATTCATCATCCCGGATCAGCCGTTCGATGGCTGCCGGCACTTCCTCATCGCGGTAGGGGCGAATGTCCGCGAATCTATCTACTTCAGTCACAGTGTCAGCCTTGCAGGTAAGGAGTCGCGGCCAGCGCGCGCTGGCCGGAAAATTCAGGGCGCAATTTTACACGCTTTTATGCCGAGGGGTATGTGGCGTGCGTAGATAGTGAGATCTGACCAGTGAAATGAACAAATGGCCCCGTTCGGGCCATTCTTTTTTACTCTTCCACCGTGAACGAGAGCATCATGCCGGTATCCTCGTGCTCCAGCAGATGGCAGTGGGCCATGTAGGCCCGCTCCTTGGGCGCCGTGTGATCGAAACGCACCAGCACCTCGCTGCGCCCGCCCTCCACCTTGACGATGTCCTTCCAGCCGGCGCGATGCGGTGCCACCGGCTGACCGTTCTCGCTCAGGATCCGGAAGCGGGAGCCGTGAATATGGAAGGGGTGCAGCATCATGTCCCCCTCCCCCGAGATGATCCAGCGCTCGGTACGGCCGCGCTTGACCGCAAACTGCGGGTCGTTCATGGCGAAGGCCTGGCCGTTGATGCGGTTGCCGCCGTGCAGATCCAGCGGCTTGGCACTGCCCTTGTCCTCCTGCATCCCCGCCATGGTGTCGTGCTGCATCTCGCCCGCTGGCATG
Organism: Aeromonas sp. FL131; assembly: GCF_049860615.1. Taxonomy (NCBI): domain Bacteria; kingdom Pseudomonadati; phylum Pseudomonadota; class Gammaproteobacteria; order Aeromonadales; family Aeromonadaceae; genus Aeromonas; species Aeromonas sp. FL131. Next base: position 113,850 of record NZ_CP187595.1, on the reverse strand, counting down.
GCCATGGCGCCATGATCCATCCCCGCCATCGACATACCGGCCATCCCCTCGCCCTGCCCGTCCATCTTCATCCCGGCCATGGTGCCCGTATCGCCGTGGGCCATGCTCATGCCCGCCATGGCGCCGTGGCCGTAGCGGCTCATTAGCGCCTGCATCCCCTGCCGGTCCAGCTCGGGATCCATCGACAGGGTCAGGGTGCGGCTCGGCAAGCCTTGGGTGGCCGGCAGCGCCGGCAGCCGGGCCAGGCTGTCCGGCAAGCGTCCCTTGCCCTCGATGAGGGAGGGCCGGATCCGCAGCAGCGGCAGGGCCGCATCGAACGGCGCCAGGGTCATCCCCATCTGGCGTACCGGCAGGGTGAGCAGGTCGAACGCCTTGCCGTTGCGGGCATCCACCATCACCTCGAAGCGCTCCCCCGGCAGCAGCGCCAGCTCGCTCAGCGCCACCGGCTCCGCCAGCAGGCCGCCATCACTGCCGATCACATACAAGGGGCGGCCGTCACTGGTCGCCAGCGTGAGGGAGCGGGCATTGCAGCCGTTGAGCAGCCGCAAGCGCAGCCAGCCGCGAGGCGCATCGTGGGCCGGATAGACGGCGCCGTTGGTCAGCATCAGATCGCCGAACCAGCCGACCGCCGCGCTCATCACATCCAGCTGGTAGTCCACCTGATCCCGCCCATCGAGGCGCTTGTCCTGCAGTACCAGCGGGATGTCGTCCACACCCCAGCGCTGGGGCAGCGGCAGCCGCAGGCTCTCCTCGTCGTCGAGGATGAAGAGCCCGGCCAGCCCCATGGCCACCTGATGGCCGGTCTGTCCGTGGGTGTGGGGGTGATACCAGCAGGTGGCCGCCGGCTGCTCGATGCGAAACGCCGCCTGCCACTCTTTGCCGGACGGGATGCTGGCCTGCGGGCCGCCATCGGCGGTGCCGGGCACCTCCAGCCCGTGCCAGTGCACAGTGGTGGTCTCCGCCAGCTGGTTGGCGACCCGGACTCGCACCGCCTGCCCCTGACGGGCACGCAAAGTGGGGCCGAGCAGGTTGCCGTTGTAGCCCCAGCTATGGGTCGGCTGGCGTCGCCACTGCATCTGGCCCGGCTGGGCCCTGAGCTGGAACACGCCGCTGGTATCCGCCTCCAGCAACGCGGGAATCGGCAGGGCTGGCCGCTCGGCGGCAACCGCCCGACCCCACCGGGGCAGGGCGCCGGCGATACCGACGGCAGTGGAGAATTTGAGAAAATCGCGACGCTGCATGAGTCGTTCCTCGTTGGCCAAAGCGGACCTTCAGCCTAAGCAGCAACCCTGCGTCAAGGTCAAGCCCTGCCAAGCCGGCGGCCGGACAATTTCTGGCTTATCCGCTTGCCAGCAGTGCCATGGTCGTCAAGCCAACGCCAGGCTCACCGCCGCCTCGGCGTGGATGGCAGTGGTATCGTAGAGCAGCACCGCAGCATTGGCCTCCCCCACCAGCAGGGCTATCTCGGTGCAGCCGAGGATCACCGCCTGGGCTCCCGTGTCGGCCAGCGCCCTGATGATGGCCAGGTACTCGGCCCGCGATGCATCGCGAATGTCGCCGAGGCACAGCTCGTCATAGATGATGCGGTGCACCCGCTCCCGCTGCGCCTCGCCGGGCACCAGCACCTCCAGCCCGAACTTCTCCTGCAAGCGCCCCTTGTAAAAATCCTGCTCCATGGTGAAACGGGTGCCGAGCAGGCCGACCCTTTGGATCCCGTCCGCTTGCAGCTGACGCGCGGTGGCATCGGCGATATGGAGCAACGGGATGTCGATGGCAGCCTCGATCTCGGGCGCCACCTTGTGCATGGTGTTGGTGCCGATCAGCAGAAAATCGGCGCCGCCGGCCTGGATGGCCCGCGCCTCGGCCGCCAGCAGGCGGGCGGTGGCGGGCCAGTCCCCGATATGCTGCAGCCGCTCTATCTCGGCAAAGTCGACGCTGCTCAGCAGCACCCGCGCCGAGTGCAGGCCGCCGAGCCGCTCGCGCACGCCCCGGTTGAGCGCCTGATAGTAGCTGACGGTGGACTCCCAGCTCATGCCACCCAGCAGACCGATACATTTCATGGGACCTCCTTGTGTAAAACGATCATGCAAACCGAGTGTGTGAATCGATCGCGCAAACCGAGCAGAGGGCGGCGCGCATCATCGCACCGCCCCGTGAATAAAAAAGGCCCCGCAGGGCCAACAAGACAGCCGGTAAAGGCCCGGGCACAGGCCCGGACTAAATCCAGATCATCAGCACGCAGGCCGCCGTGGCGACCCCCATGCCGAGATTGAAACGACGCCAGCCTCTGGCGGTGCGGATGAGGCGGCGCACCTGGGCACCGAACAGCACCCAGAAGGCCCCGGTATAGAGGCCGGTCACGAAGAAGATGCCGAGCACCCAGATGGCGGAGGGCCAGTAGGCCTCCCCCGCCAGGGTGAAGCCGCTGATGGCGGAGAGCGCCATCATCCACGCCTTGGGGTTGAGCAACTGCAGCATGGCCCCCTGATGGGCCGGGATCAGCGGCCGGTTGCCCTCGGCCGGGCCGCTGGCGGTCGCCACCTTCCAGGCCAGCCAGAGCAGGTAGGCCGAGCCGATGAGCTTGAGCCCGTCGTGCAGCAGCGGCAGCTGCTCGAACATCACCCCCAGCCCCAGCGCCGTGGCTAGGATCATCAGGTTGATCCCCCCCACCACGCCCACCAGCAGGGGCACGCTGCGGCGAAAGCCCTGGGCCGCACCGGCGCTGGTGAGCAGCATGTTGTTGGGGCCCGGCGTGCCACAGGTGATGAGGGCAAAGCCCGCCAGGGGAAGCAACCAGTTCAGATCCATCTCAACCTCTTGATGATGCAGGGCGCCGACTCGGCGACAAGCCTTCTAATATGCAGAGCCGGTGCCCGTCAGACAAGGCCGCAAATGCACTTTCTTCGCATCTTTATGCGGCCCCTGGCAGCACTCAGTACCAGAGCATCACCACGCAGAGCGCGGTCAGCGCCCCCAGGCTGCCGTTGAGCCGGCGCCAGCCTCTGTCAGAGTTGATCCAGCGGCTGAGCTGATGACCGAACAGCACCCAGGCAAAACAGACTGGCAATCCCGCCATGGGGAAGACGGCCATGATGCCCCACAGACTCGGCCAGTAAGCGCTGCCCGGCAGACTGAACAGACTGATGGCGGAGATCCCCATCATCCAGGCCTTGGGGTTGAGGAACTGAAAGCCCAGCCCCTCCAGCAGGGTCAGCGGGCGTGAACGTCGTTCCGGATCGCCGGGGGCACCGGCCACCGCGATGCGCCATGCCAGCCACAGTAAATAGAGGCTGCCCAGCACCTGCAAGCTCAGCTTGAGCAGCGGCCAACGCTCGAACAGGGGGTAGAGCCCCAGCGCCAGCACCAGTTGCAGGACCGGTTGTCCCACCACCACCCCGATCAGATGGGGCAGGGTGCGACGCACCCCGAAGTTGGCGCCGGAGGCGGTCAGCATGAGGTTGTTGGGGCCCGGCGTGCCACAGGTGAGCAACGCAAAGCCAAACAGAGTGGCATACCATTCGATCGTCATCTTTGTACTCCTGAACTGCGCACATTGTATCGATACAATGTGCCACTTTTGGTTGTTATCGGGTTCAAAATCACGCTATATTGCCGATACATTTCGATCAATGGATTTATTGTCACCATGACAATCTGGACCCCGGACCTCACCCCCTTCGCCGGCCCCCTCTACCTCAAGCTGGTGAAGGCCATCGAGCAGGCCATTCAGGACGGCACCCTGCCGCCCGAGACCCGGCTGCCCACCCACAGGGCGCTGGCGGACAAGCTGGGGGTTACCGTCGGCACCGTCACCCGCGCCTATGGCGAGGCGGAGCGGCGCGGGCTGCTGGCCGCCCGGGTGGGGCACGGCACCTGGGTCAAGGGGGAGCATGAGGATCCGGCCAACGCCTGGGTGATCCGCAAGGAGGAGGGACACCGCATCGAGTTGTGGCAGAACCTGCCGGTGCAGCTGGATCGAGCCGCCATCATCCGCCCCATGCTGGCGGAAGTGGCGGACGGGGATCTCAACACCCTGCTCGGTTATGACAAGGAGGCGGGCCAGCCGAGCCAGCGCCAGCTGTTCATCGACTGGCTGGCCGAACAGGGGGTGGCGGGCAGCGAGGAGTATCTGCTGTTCAGCCACGGCGCCCAGCACGGCATCATGCTTTCCCTGCTGGCCACCGGCTGCGTGGGGGAGACCCTGTTCTGCGAAGGGCTCAGCTACCCCGGCATGCTGGGCAACGCCCGTCAGCTGAAGAATCAGGTGGTGGGGCTGGCGATGGACGCAGAGGGGCTGCTGCCCGACGCGCTGGAGGCGGCCTGCCGCACCCGCCGCGCCAAGCTGCTCTACCTCACCCCCACCCTGCAAAATCCCACCACCGCCACCATGAGCCTGGCGCGGCGCGAGGCCATCGTCGCCATCGCCCGTCGCCACGACCTGCTGATCATCGAGGATGACGTCAACGGCCTGCTGCCCCAGCAACCGGTGACGCCGCTGGTCAACCTGGCACCGGAGCGGGTCATCTATCTGGGCAGCCTGGCCAAGATCGCCTGCGGCGGCCTGCGGGTCGGCTTCGTGCTGACCCCGCCGGCCCTGCGCGGCGCCTTCGCCCAGGCGATGCGGCTGTCGAGCTGGATGGTGAGCCCGCTGCTCATCGAGCTGGCCTGCAAGCTGGTGAGCCAGCGCCAGATCATGCCATTGGTCGAACAGCAGCGGCAGATCCTGGCACGTCGCGGCGAGCTGCTGCGCCACCTGCTGCCGGGGGCCTGCTGGCAGGCGGGCTCCATGCACGCCTGGCTGCCGCTGCCGGAACCCTGGCGCAGCCAGGAGTTCGCCGAGGCCGCCAACGCCCTTGACGTCGGCGTGGCCAGCGGGGAACACTTCGCCGCCGGCCAGTTCGCCGCGCCGCAGGGCGTGCGGCTGAGCCTGAGCCAGCCGGCCACCGACGCCCGCGTCGCCGAGGGGCTGGAGCGGCTCGCCGGTCTGCTGCGCGCCGCGCCGCCCACCAATACCCTGCTATAGTCAGCCCCGGCCCAGCCCATCCGTGCGCTCAAAGGAGAGCCCATGCACCCGACCCGCGCCCCCTTGTTGCTCCTCACCCTGCTGCTGGGGGGCTGCGCCGCGCCCGGCCATCAGCAGCTGGGGGCCGCGCTGAGCGGACTGGAGGGAGAGTTGCAACGGCTGGAGGAGGAGCTGGCGGCGATGAACGGCCTGCACTACCAGAAGGCGATCGATGCCCCCCTCAGCCTGCGCCGCCGGCTGAGCGCCCCCGTCCCCACCGCGGAAGGGCTGCTGCCCAGCCGCAGCACGCTGACAGACGGCCCCCTGCTGCGCTACGACTACCGGCTGCCGGCCGGCATGGCCAGCCTGCCCCTCGCCGAGCCCTGTCTGCGCTACGAATTCGAGCTGCGCCACCTGGGCCGCCTCGGCCAGCTCGGCCTGCACTGGCAGGGGGCGGCGGGCTCGGGGGAGCAACTGATCCAGCAGCGCGACTGCCCCTTCTCGGCCAAAGGGCCCGGTCTGCAATAGGCCCGCCGCCGGCCGACCTGCCCCTATGGTCAGTTGAAAGGGGCGAAGCCATCTTGTAGCGTGCCAGCATCCCGACTCCTGCTGGAAGCGCCCATGAAACTGACTCCCCTGTGGCTGGCCCTGTGCAGCCTGCCCGCCCTGGCCTGCGGCCCGGATGGCTGCGAGACGCCGCTCACCCTGCAACTGACCGCCGCCCAGTGCCACCTGAACGGGCTGCCGTTCCTCTCCCCCGACAACGACACCCGCACCAACCTGGCGCTGCTGCTGGCCGATGAGCAGGCCTTCTCGCTGCCCAAGTCGCCGCTGCCGCTGCCCTTCGCCATCGAGGATCTGCTCAACCCGACCCAGGCCGAGCCGGCCCCCGCCGTGCCGGATCCCCTGCTGGCGCTGGCCGCCGGTCTCGGCATCGAGCAGAACACCACCCAGGCCGCCCTGGAGCGGGCCGCCGGCTGGAGCGAGGGGCGCTGCATCAGCAACAATCCGGTTGCGGCCGAAGCCTTCCTGCAGGCGCTGGTCGACACCCCGGCGCTGGGTGCCGACGAGCGCAGCCAGCTGGCCCGCCAGCGGCTGGCCATGCTGGGCCAGTGCGCCCAGCAGATCGAAACGGCGCCGGAGGACAAGGCCATGCCGCTGTCGGCCGCCGGCCAGGGCTTTGCCGACTATCTGGCCGCCAGCCGACTCTTCTATCAGGGGGAGTTCGCCCAGGCCGATGCGCTGTTTGCCGCCCTCGCCGGGCAGGATCAGCCCTGGCTGAAAGAGACGGCGGATTACATGCGGATCCGGGTCGCCCTCAACCAGTCCCAGCAAAGCGCCTTCGATGACTGGGGCACCCTGGATCGCAACCAGATTGACCAGGCCGCCGTGCAGCGCGCCGAGCAGTTCATCGCCGACTATCGCAGTCGCTACCCAGAGGGGCGCTATCTCGACTCCGCCAACGGGCTGCTTCGCCGGCTCGCCTGGTTCAAGGGGGACGAAGCGGCGCTGGCCAGCCTGTTCCAGCAGGCGAGCCGCCAGCCGGGCAACCCGGAGCTGCTCAACGAAATAGACCTCAAGCTGCTGATGCAGCCCGGCTTCACCGGCTCAGCCGCCATGCCGCAGCTGACCCTGGTGCAGGATCTGCGCCGGCTGCGGCTGCACGAGAGCTGGGACGAGTGGCAACCGCTGCAAAGCGGCGAGCTGACGCAGCAGAACGCCCAGTTTGCCAGCAACCCGGCCTGGCTCGCCTATCTGCAGCAGGCCGAGCGCTATTATCTCGCCAAGGATTATGCCGCCGTCATCGCCGCCGCTCCCGCCCTCGGCAAGGGACCACTCGACAACCTGGCGTTCAGCCAGCAGGTGCTCAAGGGCATGGCGCTGGCGGCCAGTCAGGCGCTGCCCGAGGCGGAGCAGCAGTGGCGCGCCCTGCTCGCCAGCCAGCCCACCCCCTTGCAGGATCAGCTGCTGCAGCTGGCTCTGGCCATGACCCTGGAGCGGGCCGGCCGGCTGGAGCAGGTGTTCGCCAAGGAGAGCCCCATCCAGAGCGTTCACTACCGCATTCCGCTGCTGGAGTACGTGGCACCGGCCCCGCTGCTGCGCCGCATGGTGCAGGATGAGCAGGCCTCCGACACCCTGCGCCAGCGCGCCGGCCACACCCTGCGCTACAAGCAGCTGACCCACGGCGACTACCGGGGCTTCCTGCAGGATCTGGCGCTGGCCCCGCTGGCCGCTCCGTTCGACTGGCAAGGAAGCCAGGAGTATCAGTGCCCGGCGCTCACGGCGGTGGTCACCACCCTGGCGGACAACCCCAAATCCCCCAGGGCGCTCAACTGCCTCGGCGAGTTTTTCCTGAGCCAGGGGCTGGACTGGGATCCGCTCCTGCAGCGGCCGGGTGCCGACACCCTGGCGGGCAGCCGGGATCTGTTTGCCGGTCAGCAGCGCAGCCGGCTCGACTGGTATCAACAGGTGATCGCAAACCCAAGGCCGCCAAGGAGGAGAAGGCCTACGCCCTCTACCGCGCCATCAACTGCTACGCCCCGAGCGGCAACAACAGTTGCGGCAGCCAAGAGATCCCTCTCAGCCAGCGCAAGGGCTGGTTCAACACCCTCAAACGCCAGTACGGAACGAGCCAGTGGGCCAAGCAGCTCAAATATTACTGGTGATGCTGGCGCTGCTGGGCGCCGAGGCCAACGCCGCCGTCGAGGCGAGCCACTACCGCCAGTTCTGGCTGTGGGCCGGGGTCAGGCCCCAGCCGGTGCTGCAACAGGCCGAGCGGCTCTATCTGCATCAGGGGGAGATAGGCCCGCTCGATGCGCGCCAGCCCGTGCGTTTTCAGGGGCAGGGCATAGCGCCGAGCAAGCTGCCGGTAAAGGAGCTCTGGCTCGCCTACCGGGTGGAACGACTCGACTGGGATGAGGCCCTGCTCAAGAGCCTGACCAACCAGCTGGCGGCCTGGCAGCGCAAGGGCAATGAGGTGCGCGGCGTCCAAATCGATTTTGATGCCCGCACCCACCGGCTGGCGGACTATGGCGACTTCCTGCGCCAGCTCCGCCGCCAGCTGCCCGCCGACTGCGCCATCAGCATCACCGGCCTGCTGGACTGGACCCGCACCGGCGATGTGGCGACCCTCAACGCCCTCGCCGGCGTGGTCGACGAGCTGGTGGTACAGACCTATCGCGGCCGCCGCACCGAGCCGGGCTACGCGCGCTACCTGCAGGCGCTGACGCGACTGACCCTGCCCTTCAAGGTGGGGCTGGTGCAGGGAGGCGAGTGGGATCCAACGTGGGAGAGCAGACTGGCCGACTCGGCGGCCTATGGCGGCGCTGTGGTGTTTCTCATCAACCCGCCAGGTGCCTGACGCCGGGGAGGAATTGACCGTCCCCAGGCTGGCGTCGAGCGTGGTAGCTCTTTGACTCCGGCAACATGCCATACTTGTCCGTACCCTGAACCAGCCAAGGAGCGCCAAGGATGCAGATCCTCCTGATCGAAGACGATGCCATGCTCAGCACGGCCCTCTCCCGAGGGCTGAATGAGCAGGGGATCACCCCCGCCCAGCTGACCCACTGCAAGGAGCTGGCGACCCTGCCCACCCTGCTGCGCCAGCAGTCGTTCGATGTGGTCATCTGCCGCCAGTATCACCATCAGGCTCGTGAGGGGGTGCGCTTGCTGCAGGAGGCCCACTATCTGGGTCTGCTCGAGCCGGGCTGCGTGCTGCTGTTGCTGGACGAGGATCACGATCAGCTGCAGTTTCCCCCTTCCGACCTCTACTTTCCGCTGCTACTGCCCATGCCGTTCACCGCCGATCAGCTCACCGCCAGTCTGCGCGAACTGGTGCAGCTGACCGGGCTGACCCGCACCCTGCCCGCCCCGATGAAGCTCAGGGAGTGGCAGGTCAGCTGCGCCCTGTGCGAAGATCTGCTCTACCAACAGCAGAAGTACCGGGAGCTGGGGCCGTTGCTGGACCGGATCAAGGGCTACATGCTGCTGCAGCAGCAGGATCACTTTCACGCCGCCCAGCACTACGCGGTCTGCACCACGGAGCACGATGCCTGGTGGCCGCGCAAGGGGTTGATCCACGCCCTGCTGGGACTGAACAAGCTGGAGAGTGCGCGCAAGGATCTGGCCCGTAACCGGGAACGGCTGCCTGCCCCCCTGCAACTGGAGCTGGCGCTGGCCTGCCTGCTGCACGAGCGGCAGTGGGAAGGGGCCTGGGACGTGCTCACCCTGCTGCTGCAAAAGCAGGCCTGGCAACCGGAGTGGCGCCAGGCGGCCATTCTGCTGGCGCTGCTGCTCAAGGACGAGGGCAAGGCGCTGGAGCAGGCCAACGCCCTCAGCCTGCACTTCTTCGCCGATCACAAGTTCCGGGTATCCATCGAGAATTTCATCCTCAATGCCAGCCTGGCGGTGCTCTGGCACTACCCGAGCGCCGCCCGGATCAGTGCCTTGCAGCAGGAGTATCGCTACCTCAGCCAGGCGGTGACCCTGCGGGCCCACGAGGATGCCTTGCTGCAGGCCCTGATGCTGAGCCTGGACTATCGCTTCGACGAGGCCCTGTTGCTGCTCGCCAAGCACCCGCCGGAGAGCGCGCGGGACAACCACCTCAACCAGCTGCTCGGCTTTGCCGTCAGCCAGTTCTGCGGCCTGCCCCACCACGCCCAGCGCTACCTGAGCCAGCTCAGCCAGTATCAGGCCAGGGTCGCCCCGGCCCCGCTGGTGCAGCAGCTGTTCAAGCAGGTCATCGGCGATTTCATGAAACAGCTGGAGCGGCGCGAGCTGCGGCTGACCTACCTGCGCCAGGAGCGGCAGCGGGCCAGCGCGGCGGGCCAGCACCAGCTGGCCGTGCAGTATGCGCTGACCCTGCAGGAGGAGTTCCCCGCCCTGCCGGGCGATGCCTGGCAACTGCTGGAGCTGCTGCAACTGTGCTGGCCGGCCGGCATGGCCGCCCCCAGGGTGGCCCTGCTGGTGGATCGGCTGGAGCGGCGCCTCAACCACAGCGCCTCCTTCATGGAGCACCACGCCGAGGAGTACCACAAGACCCTGTTGCAGATCCGCTCCCACCTCAATCCCCGCCTACCCACCACGCCCCCCAACTAGGCCCGGTCAGCCGGGCCGCTGTTACAGCAGCCCGCGTACCAGGATGCCGGCGATCAGCAGCGGCGCCACCAGCCGCCAGCACCAGAGCAGGCAGCCGCGTAGCAGCGGCGACAGACCGGCGGGCAGCACGGACTCACCCAGTCGCCAGCCCAGCAGCAGGGTCAGCACCAGACCGAACAGCGGCATCATCAGGTTGGAGGTGAGGTAGTCCAGCAGATCGAAGATGGTCTTGCCGAACAGGGTCAGCTCGCTCCAGGGGCCGAACGACAGGCTGACCGGAATGCCGGACGCCATGATCAGCAGGGTCAGCACCCGGCAGGCACCACGGCGCGACCAACCCCACTCCTCGGTGGTGAAGCGCACCAGGTGCTCCAGCATGGAGATGGAGGAGGAGAGTGCCGCCACCAAGAGCAGCAGGAAGAACACCACCGCCAGCCCCTGGCCGAACGGCAGATGGTTGAACACCGCCGGCATGGTCATAAAGGTGAGCCCTGGGCCGGCGGTGGGATCGATGCCGGTGGAGGCCAGCACCGGGAAGATCATCAACCCCGCCAGCACCGAGATGAGGCTCGCCAGGGTCACGACCCAGACGCCGGAGCGCAGCACGCCCTCGCTGCTCGGCAGGTAAGCACCATAGGTGGTGTGCACGCCAAGCCCGATGGAAAGGGAGAAGAAGGCCAGCCCCAGCGCGTCCAGCACGCCCTGACCGGTCAGCATGGAGAAGTCCGGCAGCAGGAACTGGCGCACCCCGGCCATGGCGCCCGGCATGGAGAGGCCAGTCACCACCAGCAGCATCATCATCACGAACAGGGCCGGCATCATCCAGCGCAGCGCCCGTTCCACCCCCTTCTGCAGGCCCCCCTGCACGAACCACCAGGTGAGCCCGGCAAACACCAGATGGGTCAGCACCGGCCACCAGGGGTGGCTGACATAGCCGTTGAACAAGGCGGTCAGCGCCGCACCCTCGCTCAGGTTGAGCTGCCCGCTCACCGCCAGCGCTGCATAACCCACGGTCCAGCCGCCCACCACGCTGTAGAAGCTGTAGATGAAGAAGCCGCACAGGATCCCCATGTACCCCATCCAGCGCCAGTTCGGCCCCACCAGCTTGTGGAAGGCACCGAGCACCCCGCGCTGGCTGCGGCTGCCGAGCAGGGTTTCACCCACCAGCACGGCCACCCCCAGGGTGAAGCTGAACAGCAGAAACATCAGCAGGAAGGCGCCGCCGCCGTTGGTGGCCGTCACATAGGGAAACTTCCAGATGGCGCCAAGGCCGATCGCCGAACCGGCGGCGGCCAGCACATGACCGATACGGGAAGACCACTGAACCTGGCTCATACAACCTCCGGGCAAGACAACATTCGATACTCCATGGGTAACCGCACGATGCGGGGCAACAAAAAAGGCCGCCTGGTGGCGACCTTTGCAATGAACATTCAGACAAGCTGCGCGTGCAAGGTCACCTCTCTTGCGAGCTAAAAAATCGACCGAACAGGGCAACGCGACGTGACATGAATAATCTGATCTGAATGCTGAAAAGGGATCACAGCCTAAACCATGGAAAGAAAAATTGACACAACATGACCAAACTTTTTTTCATGCGGCCAAAATAATCTTGTTTTCACCCGGCCGGCGCCAAAAATCAGCGCCGCTGCCTCCCCGCCCACGGCCTTGAACGATAATAGTCTTAGCTTGGGCGGGTTCGACGCAACCGGATGGGACCGACCTGCCCTGCCACTCCCTTGCGCAACATGGATGTACCGACGTGACGCACCTGACCGGATACTGGATGAAATGGCTGTTGCCCTGGCTACTGTTGCCTGGCCTGGCGCAGGCCACGCAACCCCCGCTGACCCTGCTCAGCCACGAGCTGCCCCCCTTTACCCACACCAGCGACGGCAAGCTCGGCGGGCTGGCGGTGCAACTGGTGCAGGAGGCCCAGCAGGAGATGGGGGTCGACTACCCCATCAAGATCTACCCCCTCAAACGGGCGCTGGCGCTGACCCGGGTCGAGCCCGGCTTCGCCCTGTTCGTCATTCTGCGCACGCCCCAGCGGGAGCCCCAGTTCAAGTGGGTGGGGCCGCTGTTTCTGAACCGGGTGGTGATCTACCAGACCAGGGGCAGCCAGCCGCTGACCGATCTGGCCCAGCTGCGCCAGCTGGCGCGGGTCGGCGTGCTGCTCGGCAACGCCGATGACGAGCTGCTCACCCGCGAGGGCTACACCAATCTGGTGCGCTGCCAGACCATCGAAGATGCCATCGAACGACTGATGCTCGGCAAGATAGACGCCTTCCCCATGGGGGAGCAGATCATGCCGGCCATCCTGGCCAAGATGAAGTTCTCCCCCCGCAGCGTGGTGAACTCAGGGCTGTTGCTGCAGGAACACTGGCTCTACATCGTCTTCTCGAAGAGCGAGGATGACGCCGTGATCGCCCGCTGGCAGGCGGCCATCGACAAGGTCAGGGACCGTCACCAGCAGCCGCAGCGGCCCATCCGCCAACCCTGATTACACCAGCCCGCGCACCAGGATGCCGCCGATCAGCAGCGGTGCCAGCCAGCGCCAGCAGCCCATCACCAGGGTACGCCAGTGCAGCGCCAGCCCGGCGGGCAGCGCCTGGCGCCCCAGTTTCCAACCCAGCAGCAGGGTGAGCGCCAACCCGAACATGGGCATCATCAGGTTGGAGGTGACGAAGTCGAGCAGCTCGAAGATATTCTTGCCAAACAGGGTCACCTGCGCCCAGGGCCCGAACGACAGGCTGACCGGAATCCCCCCCGCCATCACCAGCGCGGTGATGAGGCCGCAAGCGGCCCGCCGTGACCAGCCCAGGCTCTCACTGACGAAGCACTGCAGGTGTTCCAGCAGCGAGATGGCCGACGACAGCGCCGCCACCACCAGCAAGGCGAAGAACACCACCGCCAGCCCCTGGCCGAACGGCAACTGCTGGAACACCGCCGGCATGGTCATGAAGGTGAGCCCCGGGCCGGAGGCGGGATCGATGCCGGTCGCCGCCAGCACCGGGAAGATCATCAAGCCTGCCAGTACGGCGATGAGGCTTGCCAGCAGCACCACCCAGAGGCTGGAGCGGCCGACCCCGTCACTGGAGGGCAGGTAGGCGCCATAGGTGGTGTGAATGCCAAGGCCGATGGAGAGGGAGAAGAAGGCCAGCCCCATGGCGTCAAGCACGCCGGACATGCCGAGCTTGCTGAAATCCGGCATCAGGAAGTGGCGCACCCCGGCCATGGCGTTGGGCAGGGTGAGGCCGAAGGCCACCAGCATCAGGATCATGATGAACAGGGCCGGCATCATCCAGCGCAGGGTACGCTCCACCCCCTTCTGCACGCCTCCCTGCACGAACCACCAGGTGAGCCCGGCAAACAGCAGGTGGGTCAGCACCGGCCAGAGCGGATCCCCCACATAGTCGTTGAAACGGGCGGTGAGGGCCGCGCCGTCACCGTGCTGCAGACTGCCCGCCAGCGCCATGCCGGTGTAGCCCAGGGTCCAGCCGCCCACTACGCTGTAGAAGCTGTAGATGAGCAGGCTGCTGAGCAGCCCCATGGCGCCGACCCAGCGCCAGCGCTTGCCCATCAGTGCACCGAAGGCCCCCACCACCCCACGTCGGCTCAGGCTGCCGAGCAAGGTCTCCCCCATCAGCACCGCCACCCCCAGGGTGAAGCTGAACAGCAGAAACACCAGCAGGAAGGCGCCACCGCCGTTGGCGGCCGTCACATAGGGGAACTTCCAGATAGCGCCGAGACCGACTGCGGAACCTGCGGCGGCCAGGATATAACCGAGCCGGGATGACCATTGGGACTGCTTCATAAGAACTCCAACCGAGGGGCCCGCCACAAGGGGCCCAAAATGACGCTCAGAGTACGGGGGGGGCTGCGCAATCACAACGCCTCTTATCTGGATAAAACGCGAATTGCTGGCATCATTACCTAATTAAATTCTATTTAACGCGCAATCCTGCCAACAAATAAAAACCGGAGCAATTTTGCTCCGGTTTTACAGGGTGGTGAACCAGCGTTGGGGACTAGATCACCCCCAGCTCCCGCAGCCGCTCCATCAGGTAGCTGTGGGCGGTGTGACGCTCGGAGAGCACCACGTCCGGGCGCGGATGGAGGAACAGCGGCAGGGAGATGCGGGACTTAGCGGCGCTGCCGCCGGTCGGGTTGATGACGCGGTGGGTGGTGGAGGGGTAATAGCCATGGGAGGCTTCCTGCAACATGTCACCGATGTTGATGATGAGGGTGCCAAAATCGCACGGCACGTCCATCCACTCGCCGTCGGACCCCTTCACCTGCAGGCCCGGCTCGTTGGCGGCAGGCAGTATGGTCAGCAGGTTGATGTCTTCATGGGCGGCGGCGCGGATGGCACCCGGCTCCTCGGTGCCGTCGAACGGCGGGTAGTGCAGCACCCGCAGCAGAGTCTTCTGGCTCTCTTCGATCATGGAGGAGAGCGGGCAGCTGTAGTGGGCGGCAATGTCGCTCGGGGTGTACTGCTCGACCCAGCCCAGCAGCTCGGCCGCCAGGTTGTTGGCGAGGCGGTAGTACTCCATCGCCTGCTCTTTCAGCTCGGCCGGCATCTGGCCCCAGGGGTAGAGGTGGAAGTACTCCTTGATGTCCTTCTGGCTGTGGCCCTTGGCCACCTCGGACACCGACGGCGGGAAGTAGCCGTCCTGGGTCTCGCGATTGAACAGAAAATCCTGCTTCTGCTCGCTCATGAAGAAGCGATACCAGTTGTCATAGATGGACTGCACCAGCTCTTTCGGGATGGGGTGATTGGTCAGTACCCCGAAGCCGGTGGTCCGCAGGGATTCGGTGAAGCGCTGCGCCGCATCGGGCGAGCGGTAATCGACGGTCAGGACTTTCATTGTTTTTGTTACATGCCAGTTAAATGATGGCGCAGTTTACCCCGTGACCGGCAACAAGGAAAGGGCGCGGGCCGCCACGCCGCCAGCCCGCGCAAATAGTGACAAACCGCTCAAAAAACGGCGCCGGCCAACACCGTTTTTCATCCCTTGTCCTGCCCCGGCATCCTCTCTAGAATGCCCCCACCATCCCTCTCGGAGCCCGTCGTCCATGTCCCCCAAGATCCTGTTGCTGACCCTACCTTTCCTGCTCGCCGGTTGCAGCTCGCTGTCGGAAGAAGAGTGCCGCACCATGAGCTGGTACAACCTGGGTTATCAGGACGGCGAGCAGGGCAAGACCCGGGCCGCCACCCGCGACTACGTCTCGACCTGCGGCGAATACGGCCTCAAGGTGGACGAGGCGGAGTGGAAACGGGGTTATGCCAAGGGGCTGGAGCTCTACTGCATTCCCGAGCTCGCCTACAGCAAGGGCAAGTCCGGTGCCGAGTATCAGGGCGTCTGTCCCAACGATGCCAGCTTCCTGACCCAGTACGATCGCGGCCGTCAGGAGTACCTGGTGGAGAAACAGCTCAGCGACCTCAAGAGCGACATGGAGCGGACCGAGCGCGACATCGAGACGCTGGAGCGCCAGATCCGCAACGAGAACGACAGCAAGCAGCGCGACTACTACCGCGCCCAGCGCGAACGCGCCATCCGTCACTACGAGGGGCTGCGCCGTGACTACAACCGGATCCGTTTCCCGGATCGGGTGATCCAGTTCTCCTTCGGGAACTGACAAACAAAAAAGGGGCCGACATGGCCCCTTTCTGTTGCTGTTTCTGTCCCTCAGGCGGGCAGAACCCAGCGCTGCAGCGCCAGCGCGATGCCGTCTTCGTTGTGATCGGCGGTGACCCGATCCGCCAGCGCCTGGATCTGTGACGCCGCGTTGCCCATGGCCACCGCCAGCCCCACCTGCTCGAACATGCTGATGTCGTTGTTGTTGTCGCCAAACGCCACCACGTTCTCCATCGCGATCCCTTCGCTCGCCGCCCACTGGGCCAGCCGGTTGCCCTTGCTGCAGCCGGGTTGCACCAGTTCCACCGCATAGGGCGCCGCCCAGTCACGGGTAAAGGGCAGTTGCTCCACCACCTCTGCCATGAAGTGATGGAGCAGGGCGGGATCCTGGTTGAACAGCTCCAGCTTCCAGACAGGCCGGCTGAGCCAGCTCGCCAGATCCTCCGCCGGCAACAGGGAGATCTTGAGATGATCCGGCTGGCTCGCCGACCAGTGGCGCATCCTGGTCACATGCTCCTCGCAGCCGAGGTAGCCGATCCCCTCATCAAGGTGGAACAGGGCCCCCATCTGGTGCGCCTGCACCTCCGCCAGCAGCCGGCTGAGGGGGGCCACCGCCAGCGGATCCCCGGTCAGGATCTGCTCCTGCACCGGATCATAGAGGTAGGCGCCATTGCTGCAGATGATGGGGGTGTCGAGGGCCAGCTCGTGATGGAAAGGACGGGCCGTCATGAAGTGGCGCCCCGTCACCAGCAGCACCTTGATGCCGTGGGCGCGGGCCTGGGCCAGCGCGGCCCGGGTGGCGGACGAGATCTTGTGATCCCGGGTCAGCAGGGTACCGTCCATATCCAACGCAATGGCCTGAAAACGACTCATATCACCTCCAAAATGTCGAAACGGTTGGGGTACCATACAGTCCCGTGTCCAGTGCAATGGCCTGAAAACGACTCATGTCACCGCCAACATGTAGAAACGAATGCGGCGCCATACCAACCCGCGTTCAAATAACGATTCATGCCACCGCCCAAGGCTGAACATAGCGGGCAGCACCGAGCGAGCGGGCAAGCAAGGCAAAGAGCCATACCGTCCCAGAGTCGGCGCCACGATGCAAGTGCCGGTTGCCCCCTTCGCGTCGTTCTGTGATCCCGTCAGCCGGCTTCCACCTGGACGTCGAGCCGCTGCCGCCGATCCGCCGCCCGGCGCAGACCATAGAAGCCGATGGCACAGAGCAGGCTGCACAACGCCGCCAGATAGAAGGGCCACTCGGTGCCCGCCAGCAGCACCAGACTGCCGACCACCACCGCCAGGATCTCGCTGCCCACCGCTAGCCCGCGATAGAGCCCCATCGCCTGCCCCTGCTGCTCGGCATGGCTGCGGTTGGAGACCGCCACCGAGGTCGCCAGCTCTCCCAGGCTCATGCCGATGCCGGTGGGAATGAAGGTGAGAGCCAGCCCCCACCAGTGGCCGGGCAGCACGAACATCAACATGCCCGCCGCCATCACCAGATGGCCGACCACCCCCAGACTGCTGCCACGCCAATGACGAGCCAGGCGTGAACCCAGCCAGGATCCCAGGATCATTGGCACGCTCACCAGCACGGCGGCCTGCGCCAGCTGCACCGGATCCCAGGCCAGCCGCTCCACCAGCCAGACGTTGAAATAGGTGAAGTAGAGCTGCACCGCGCCGTAACTAAGCAGGGTCAGCACGAAGTAGGGCAGCAGCGCCGGTTGCAGCAGTAGCTGGCGGGAAGAGAGGGCCGGTGCCGGCTGCTCACTGCGGACCGCCGCCGGCCGATTGGGCAGCAGCCAGAGCACCAGCAGCAGGTTGACCAGGGTCATGGCTACCGCCAGCCAGGCCGCCAGGCTGTAATCGCCGGAAACCACAGCGGCATAGCCGCCGATCATGGGGCCCACCACCCAGCCCAGGTTCATGCCGATGTTGATCCAGGCGAAGCTGCGCGCCTTGGTTTTGGCGGTGCTCATGTCGGCCGCCATGGCCTGCACGATGGCGATGTCACCGTTGAAGAAGCCCTCCACCACCCGGCTCAGCAACAGCAGCGGCAAGGATCGCCAGGCGATCCCCAGCGCCATCAGGGCGTAGCCCACCAGCACGCCCACCAGACAGAGGGTCAGCACCGGCTTGCGGCCATGACGATCGGAGAGCTTGCCGAGCCAGGGAGCCCCTACCAGTTGAAACAGTGGATAGAGCCCCATGATGACCCCCAGCCATACCTTGCGGCTCCAGTCCGACGCTGCCGGCGTCAGCATGCCCTGGGCCGGATCCAGCAACAGCGGCGCCAGCACCGGAGACGGCAGACTGAAGCCCGCCACCGCCAGCGTCACCGTCATCACCAGTACCCACAGGCTGGCCTGCCCCTTGATCCCTTCCATGTTCGCCCCATTAAATAAAGTTATTGGTTTATTTATGTTGGCGTTCAAACCAGATTAAGTAAAGTGAATTGTTGATTTAAAAAA
Organism: Aeromonas sp. FL131; assembly: GCF_049860615.1. Lineage (NCBI taxonomy): Bacteria > Pseudomonadati > Pseudomonadota > Gammaproteobacteria > Aeromonadales > Aeromonadaceae > Aeromonas > Aeromonas sp. FL131. The sequence continues at coordinate 95,638 of NZ_CP187595.1, read as the reverse complement.
TCCCCCTCCCCATAATGCTCCTATCCATGCCAGAACCGCGGCCGCACCTGCCGACGATGAGAGCCTTGCCATGAACGCCAGCACCGACAAGATATTGTTTCTGCTCAAGAGCCACGGCCCACAGAGTGCCGCCGAGCTGGGAGAGCAGTTGCAGATGACCTCCATGGGGGCTCGCCAGCACCTGATGACGCTGGAGGCCGACGGCTGGGTGAGTTTCAACGACGAGGCCCGCGGGCGCGGTCGACCGGTACGGTTGTGGCACCTGACCGAGCAGGCCTGGCAACGCTTCCCCGACAGCCACAGCGAACTGACGCTGCAGCTTATCGACAACATCCAGCAGCTGTTTGGCGAGGTGGGCATGGAGCGGTTGATCGCCCAGCGGGAGCAGCAACAGCTGGCCCGCTATCAGGCCGAGCTGACCCAGCCGGCGCTGGCCGACAGGCTGGCGGCACTGACGGCGCAGCGCACGCGAGAGGGCTATATGGCGGATTTTCGCCAGGAGGAGGATGGCAGCTGGCTGCTGTGGGAGAGCCACTGCCCCATCTGCGCGGCGGCGCGGGCCTGCCGGGGTTTTTGTCGCAGCGAGCTGGAGATGTTTCGCCGCTTGCTGGCGCCGGCCGGGGTGGATCGGGAGCAGTATTTGCTGGAGGGGGATCACCGCTGTCTCTATCGCATCAGGCCGCAGCCCTGATCCACGAACGCCAGAAACAACAAAGCAGGCGCCGGGATGCCTGCTTTGTTGCCTTCGGGGAGGGGATGCTCTCGTTCCAGCCCGTCGTTGCCCGATAAGGTGAGACGGCTGATGGGGTTGTTGACCCGGTAAGGTCCTTCACCACAGAGACCGGGTTGGGTTTCTGTCTTGCCACCGGAAGATGTAACCATGGTATCCCTGCCGGCCCGGTGAGTGGTTGCGAAGTAGCATGTATTTTCAGTTGTTTTTGCAATAGTTCACCCTTAATCTAGGAAAAGTGAATTAGTAATTGCAACGAGGAACGGAGAATGCTGAAACTTGATCGCATAGACAGGCATATTCTGGAGCTGATGCAGGAGAATGGCCGCATCAGCAACCTGGAGCTGGCCGAGCTGGTCGGGCTCTCCCCCTCCCCCTGCTCCCGCCGGGTCAAGGCGCTGGAGGATGCCGGTCTCATCGACACCCACGTCACCCTGCTCAACGCCCGCCAGCTGGGGCTGACCCTCACCGCCTACATTCACATCTCCATGGACCGGCACACCCCGGAGCGGTTCGAAAATTTTGACCGCGCCATCAGTGAGCTGCCCGAAGTGCTCGAGTGTGACCTCATCACCGGCAACGATGCCGACTACCAGCTCAAGGTGGTGGTGCGGGACATGGAGCACTACCAGCACTTCCTGCTGGACAAGCTGACCCATATCCCGGGGGTGACCGGGGTGCGCTCCAGCTTCGTGCTGCGCCGGATCAAGCACAAAACGGCGCTGCCGCTCAACCATCTGGGCTGACCGCTGGCCCTGATCGGCGGGCCAGACCAGATAAAAGAAGAGGAGGCCACTGGCCTCCTCTTCTTTTATCTGCAGTCAGCGGCCTGCACTCAGACCGCTACCTGGCTGACATCCTGTACCTGCAACAGCCAGCCGGCCTGCTCCTGCTGCGGCTCACCGCTGACCCGTAGCCGCTCGCCGGTCGGCACCCACTGCCCCTCGGGCAAGGAGACCAGCAGGCTCTCGCTGCCGTTGTCGAATAGCCAGCGATCTTCACCCAGCGACTCGATCAGATAACCTTCCATCTCCACTCTGGACTCGGCTTGCCAGGATGGCGCAACGGAATCACGGCTCTCGATGAAATCCCCCTGAACACCAAAACTGGCCAGCCCCCACAGAATGGAGAGCCCAACCAACGATGATTGCATCTCGTCTCTCCTCTTTTGGAACTGTAGGGCCAGTATGGGAAGAGAAAACTGAGCACACCATGAACAAGATGGCAAAGTGCCGACGGGATCGCGAAAAAAACCGGCCAGTTGGCCGGTTGTGTCATTTTATGGCGCCTGGATCACACTATTTGGCGGCTTCCTCTGCCATCCGTGCGGCTCTTGGCTTATTCGTCCACATGGCAACACCGCGATGATCCGCGCAGATCCCCTCCTCCACCACGGCCCGCACCCAGGTACCGTCCTTGCAGATAGCCTGCCAGGCATCGGCATCGTCGATGGCCATCGAAGGGGCATGGGAACCGGCACTGCAGGCGGTCAGCAACAGGGCAAACAGGGGCAACAGAAGTTTCATCGGGTGATCCTCAGGCTGGATGGATGGGCCGCACTCAACGCCCCAGCTGGGCCGAGATGCGATCGCAGAGCTGCTTGAGCTGGGCCAGTTCAGCATCGGCCAGATCCACCTGATTGCGCAAGTTGTCCGCCAGACAGCATTCCCTCACCTCCTGCTGCAGCTGACGCCCCGCCTCGGTCAGGCCGATGCATTTTTGCCGCTCATCCTCGCTGGAGACGGTGCGGGTCAACCAGCCCTTGCTCTCCAGCCGCTTGACGATGGGGGTCAGAGTGCCCGCATCCAGCCCGGTCTCCTGACCGATCTCCTTGAGGCTGACCTCGTCCCGCGCCCACAGCGACAGCATCACCAGATACTGGGTGTAGGTGAGATCCAGCTTGTCCAGCAGCGGCCGATAGGCCCGCATCACCGCGTTGGAGGCGCTGTAGAGGGCAAAACAGACCTGCTTTTTCAATTCACTCATGGGGCACCTCGCTGACGACTGGGGCCAGTATACCCCAGGAAAATCGGGGGTCGAATAATTTGCACACAAAATAGTTGTCAGCCCGCATTTTCGGGATTAGTCTGAATTTACTTTGCACACAAACAAAATCAGAGACCCCGACATGAAGACGCTCTATCGCACTCAAGCCATCGCCCAGGCCGGCCGCAACGGTGAGGTTCACACCCTGGACAACAGCCTGCAGCTGGCACTGGCACTGCCGACCGCCCTCGGTGGCAACGGCAAGGGCAATAACCCGGAGCAGCTGCTGGCCGCCGGTTATGCCGCCTGCTTCTCCAATGCGCTGATCCACGTTGCCCACAAACTCGGTGCGCCCCTCTCCAGTGCTCCCGTCACCGCCGAGGTCGAGTTGCTGGCGCTGGACGATGGCCGCTTCAACTTCGCCATCACGCTGGACGTAGCGCTCGCCGCTACCCAACCTGAACAGGCGGCGCAGGCCGAGCAGATAGTGCGGCTGGCCCACCAGACCTGCCCCTTCTCCAACGCCATGCGGGGCAATGTGGTCACCCGGCTGCTGCTCAACGGCGCCCCGCTGGATGAGACGGCGTGAACCCGTTCAGCCTCAACCCCTTGGAAATAGCCATGCTGGCGACTCGCAGGTTGCCAACCCCCCTCACACTGGAGAAAAAACCATGAATCAGTCCAGCCATCAGATCCAGCTGCTGCGTCGCCCGGTCGGCCTGCCCAGCCTGGCCGATTTCACCCTGACCGAGGTGGCTCTGCCCGAGCTGCAAGAAGGAGAGGTGCGGGTCGCCAACCAGTGGCTGTCGGTGGATCCCTACATGCGCGGTCGCATGAGCGAAGCCAAGAGCTATGTGCCCCCCTTCCCCCTCAACGGCCCCCTCGATGGCGGCGCCATCGGCGTGGTGGAAGCCTCCCGTCACCCGGACTTCGCGGTGGGCGACCGGGTGAGCAGCATGCTGGGCTGGCGCGATCGCTTCGTCGCCAATGGCGCCCAGCTGACCCGCCTGCCCGACACCCGCTTGCCGCCCCAGCTCTTTCTCGGCGCCCTCGGCATGCCGGGTATGACCGCCTGGACCGGGCTCAACCGCATCGCCAAGCTGCAGGCCGGTGAAACCGTGCTGGTGTCGGCCGCCTCCGGCGCCGTCGGCTCCATGGTGGTGCAGCTTGCCAAACGGGCGGGGGCCCACGTCATCGGCTCCACCGGGTCGGCCGACAAGGTGGCCTACCTCAAGAGCCTGGGGGCCGACGAGGTGATCAACTACCGTGAGACTCCGGATCTCGATGCCGAGCTGGCCCGGCTGGCACCGGAGGGGATCCACGTCTACTTCGAGAACGTGGGGGGCGCCATGCTGGACGCCGCCCTCAACCACATGGTGGTACACGGTCGCATCGTGATGTGCGGCCTCATCGAGCAGTACAACGGCCAGAGCGAGGCGAGCGGCCCGCGCAACCTCTCCCAGGTGATCCGCAAACGCCTCACCATGCAGGGGCTGATCGTGTTCGATCACTGGCAGCATTACGGCGAGTTTCTGGCCGAGGTGACCCCGGCCTTCGACGCCGGCACCCTGCAGGCCGAAGAGACCGTCTATCAGGGGCTCGCCAGCATGCCGCAGGCCTTCATCGGGCTGTTCGAGGGGCTCAATACCGGCAAGATGCTGGTCAAGCTGGCGTGATCCGCAGCACTGGCGCCTGACGCCGCAGACTGCTTGCATGACGGGCCCATCCGCCCTAAGGTGGGCCCGTTTTTTATGGTGCAATCCGCCGCTTGTGCAAGGAGCCGCTCATGGGTTCCCTGCTTGTCTCGCGTCATCCCAGCAAGGAGCCCTTCTTATGTCTACCCCCTATCCCCACGTCGGCGGTCGATGACAGAGTGATCCTGACCAACCCATTACCCCCTCAGCAAGGAGCTCTTCTTATGTCTACTCCCTATCCCCGCGTCGGTGTCGGCGTGATCCTCACCAACCGCCAGGGCCAGGTGCTGCTTGGCAAGCGCAAGGGCAGCCACGCCCCCTACTGGTCCATCGCCGGCGGTCATCTGGAACTGGGAGAGACGTTCGAATCGGCAGCGATCCGGGAAGTGGCCGAGGAGACGGGTTTTCAGATCAGCAACTCCAGCGTCATCGCCGTCACCAACAACCTGGAGACCTGGCGTGAGAGCGGCCTGCACTATGTCTCGGTCACCCTGCTGGCCGAGGTAGAGGGAGAGCCCCAGCTGCTGGAGCCGGAGAAGTGCGAAGGCTGGGTCTGGTGCGATCCGCGCAATCTGCCCGAGCCCCACTTCGATGCCAGCCGCCAGTCCATCGCCTGCTGGCTGGCGAATCGTTGCTACCTGCCGACCTCGAGCCAGCCGGCCCCATAAGCCATCGCCTGCTGGCTGGCCGTTGCTATCTGCCGACGCCAAACCAGCCCACCCCATAGACCATCGCCTGCTGGCTTGCTGGCCGTTGCTATCTGCCACAACCAGGCCAGCCGATGGAGTGACCTGCGGCTAACAAGGCGCGGCAACCTGCCAGCAGCCCCTGATTTGTCATAAAAAAGTCACCGCTTTGTCATATCATCGGGGCGATGATGACAACGAGGGAGTGAGGACGTGGGGCAGGTGTTTATTCAGTTTTTATGGTTGGGCTGTGTCAGCTTCGGCGGACCCGCCGCCCATATCGGCTACTTCCAGCGCACCTTCGTCGAGCGACTGGGCTGGCTGACCCAGGCCGAATTCGCCCAGTTGCTGGCCCTCTGCCAGCTGCTGCCGGGCCCCGCCTCCAGCCAGCTCGGCTTTGCCATCGGCCGCCAGCGGGCCGGGCTCGCTGGGGCGCTGGCCGCCTTCGCCGGTTTCACCCTCCCCTCCTTTCTGCTGTTGCTGGCCGCCGCCATCGGTCTGGGCCAGCTCGGCAACAACATCTGGCTCGATGCCGCCCTGCACGGCCTCAAGCTGCTGGCGCTGGTGGTGGTCGCCGATGCAGTGCTCACCATGAGCCGCCAGTTCTGCAAGACCACGCGCAATCAGGGGATCATGGTCGCCACCGCGGCCGCCCTCTGGTGGCAGCCCGGCCTGCTCACCCAGCTCGTCATGCTGGCGGGCGCTGCCCTGCTCTGTGCCCGCATCGACGCACCGCAAACACCAGACCCACAGCCCTCGCCGGCTCAGTCCATGCCTGTGCACCAACCCCACTGGCCTACCCTGCTGCTGTTTGCCCTGCTGTTTGTCGGCCTGCCACTGCTGGGAGGCCCCGTCGGCCAGCTGGTCGCCGACTTCTATCGGGCCGGCAGCCTGGTGTTTGGCGGCGGCCACGTGGTGCTGCCCCTGCTGGCGGAGAGCGTGGGCCACAGCCTCAACCAGCAGCAGTTTCTGACCGGCTACAGCCTGGCCCAGCTGGTGCCCGGCCCCATGTTCACCCTAGCGACCTATCTCGGCGCCCAGTTGCTGCCGGCCAGCCCGGTGGGCGGCGCTCTGCTGGCGACCCTGGCGCTATTCCTGCCCGGCTTTTTGCTGCTGTGGGCCATGGGCCCCTGCTGGCAGAGCTGGCTGGCCCGCCCTCGCCTCGCCGGTGCCGTGGCCGGTATCAACGCCGCCGTGGTGGGTCTGCTGCTGGCGGCGCTCTATCAGCCGGTCTGGCAGAGCGCCGTGCTGGCTCCTACCGATCTGGCGCTGGCCGCCATCGGCTTCTATCTGCTGCGGGGACTCAAGCTGCCCATTCTGGCGCTGGCCACCCTGCTGGTGGTCGCCACCCTGCTGCTGGCCTGATAGGCCCAGGCAGCGGCCACAAAGAAACGGCCCCCTGCCGAGGCAGGGGGCCGTTTTTGCATTGATGCCCGGCGCCAGACTCAGGGCTCGGGATCGAAATCCAGACTCAGGCTGTTGACGCAGTAGCGCTGACCGGTTTCGGTCGGCCCGTCCGGGAAGACGTGGCCGAGGTGGGAGCCGCACTGCCTGCAGGTGATCTCCACCCGCTTCATGCCGTGGCTGCCATCCTCGGTGTAGGTCACGGTCCCCTCGATGGCCCGATCGAACGAGGGCCAGCCGCAGCCCGAGTCAAATTTGGCATCCGAGTGGAACAGCACCTGCTTGCAGCAGACGCACAGGTAGTCGCCGCTCTTGCGGTTGTGGAGCAGGGCGCCGCTGTAGGGACGCTCCGTGCCCTTCTCCCAGCAGACGTGATACTGCTCGGCGCTCAACTGCCGGCGCCACTGCTCGGGGTTGGGGGTGTTGCCGCTCATACTGACTCCTTGCCGTGAATATCGGTGCCCAGCATACCCAGTCAGGGCGCCGCGCTCTACCCCGCCAGCGGGAACTGTGATCCGGTTGGCAACACGACGGCAACATCCGGGGTGGCGACCACTCCCTCCTCGGCCAGCGCCACCGCACTCAGGGCGACCCGCTCCAGCAGCTTGAGGGAGTGGGCCCGGCCCACCGCCACCTGCCGCTTGATATCGTCGGGCAGGAACGGCAGCCCGTCGTTGGTGGCGGTGTCGATGGTCTGGATCCACTCCAGCCCCTCCCCCGGCGGCGGCAGACGGAACTGGATGTCGTAGTCGCTGGCGTTGAACAGCACGTACCAGCGCTCACCGCCGCAGCCGATCATGCCGATGTCCATGGCGAACGCCTGCCCCATGGGGGCGTGCCAGTCCTGATCGGTGAGCTGATGGCCGTCCGGGTGATACCAGTTGACCTGATGGCAGCTGCTGGGGGCGCCGTTCCAGCTGTCGTCGCTCAGCTGCAGGTTGGAGAAGACGGTGGACTCCGCCCGCAGCGCCAGCATCTGCTGGGTGAAGGCGAGCAGCCGTTCATCCTCCGGCCGCCACTGCCAGTTGACCCAGCTGATCTGGTTGTCCTGGCAGTAGGCGTTGTTGTTGCCGAGCTGGCTGCGGCCCATTTCGTCGCCGGCGAGGAAGTGCGGGGTGCCTTGCGACAACAGCAGGGTGGCGATCAGGTTGCGCTTCTGCTGCTGGCGCAGATTGTTGACCCGCGGATCCAGAGTCGGCCCTTCCACCCCGTGGTTGTTGGAGAGGTTGTTGCCGTGGCCATCCCGGTTGTCCTCGCCGTTGGCCTGGTTGTGGCGCTGGTTGTAGGAGACCAGATCCTCCAGGGTGAAACCGTCGTGATAGCAGAGGTAGTTGACGCTGGTATGGGGGGATCGCCAGTTCTTCGGGAACAGATCCCGTGAGCCGACCAGCCGGGTGGCAAAGTCCCCCATCTTGCCCGCATCACCGCGCCAGAAGGCGCGTACCGTGTCGCGGTAGCGGTCGTTGATCTCCAGCCACTGGCTCGGGAACTGGCCGAGCCGATAGCCGAACGGGCCGATATCCCAGGGCTCGGCGATGAGCTTGACCCGTGCCAGCACGGGGTCTGCCATCATGGCCTTGAAGAAGGCCCCCATGGGGTCGAACTCGCCCGCCTCCCGCGCCAGGGTGACCGCCAGATCGAAGCGAAAGCCATCCACCTGCATCTCGGTGACCCAGTAGCGCAGGGCGTCGAGCACCAGCCGCAGGCTGTTGGGGTGATCCAGATTGACGCTGTTGCCGCAGCCGGTGACGTTGGCGTGGCGAGTGTAATCGGGGCCGTGCGCCCCCGCCTCGAAGGCGTAGTAACCGGCGTTGTCAAAGCCCTTGAAGGAGAGCATGGGGCCGTCGAAGCCCGACTCCGCGGTGTGGTTGTAGACCACATCCAGGATCACCTCGAGGCCGGCCTTGTGCAGCTCGCGCACCATGGTCTTGAACTCGGTCACCGCCTCTTGCGCCGCATAGCGCGGCTCGGGGGCGAAGAAGGCGATGGGGTTGTAACCCCAGTAGTTGGTCAGCCCCAGCTGCTCGAGCCTGGGCTCGGACATGAAGGCCGCCACCGGCATCAACTGCACCGAGGTGATGCCAAGAGACTTGAGATGCTCGATGATAAGCGGGTGGCAGATGCCCAGATAGGTGCCGCGCAGCTCGCTCGGCACCCCCTGATGCTGGCGGGTGAAGCCCTTGACGTGGGTTTCATAGATGACGGTGCGGGCCGGCTCGATGGCGGGCTTGCCCACCCCCTGCCAGTCGAAGGCATCGTCCACCACCACGGATTTGGCCACCATGGCCGCACTGTCCCCCTGATAGAGGGCATCATCCCAGTGGGTCGGGCGGCTGAGCGCCTTGGCGTAGGGGTCGATCAGCAGCTTGTCCGGGTCGAACAGCATCCCCTCCTGCGACGTGCCGTGCACCCGGTAACCGTAGCGCTGACCGGCCTTGACGCCGCGCACATGGCCGAAGCGGTACTGGCCGCGCCGGCCGGGCAGCTCGAGGCGCGCCAGCTCCCGCTCCTGCTCGTCGAACAGGCAGAGCTCCACCTTGTCCGATTGCGGCGCCCAGACGCAGAAGTGACAACCCGTCTCGTCGAGCAGGGCCCCCAGCGGATGGTCCTGCCCCTTTTCCATTGCGAACATCAAGACTCCTGTTTGATGAACAAGGTCGCGAGCGGCGGCAGATCCAGCACTATGCTGTGCGCCATCCCCTGCCAGGGGGTCGGCTCGGCGACGAAGACCAGACCCACATCATAGTTGCTGCCCCAGTAATGCTCGCTGTCGGTGTTGAGCACCACCCGGTAGTGACCGGCCGCCGGTACCCCGAGCCGGTAGGCAAGCCGTGGCACCGGCGTGAAGTTGCAGGCCACCACCAGCGGGTTGGCCCCCTGCTTGTCGGCCCGCAGCCAGGCAAAGATGCTGTTGTCGGCGTCGTTGTGATCCAGCCAGCGGAAGCCGTTTTGCTCATAATCCGCCTGATACAAGGCAGGTTCATGACGGTAGAGGTGGTTGAGATCGTGGATCAGCCGCTGCTGGCCGCCGTGCTTGGGATACTGCAGCAGGTGCCAGGGCAGCTGGGCATCGTGATTCCACTCGTTGCTCTGGGCGATCTCGGTGCCCATGAAGTTGAGCTTCTTGCCGGGGTGGGCATACATGAAGCCCATGTAGGCGCGCAGGTTGGCCGCCTGCTGCCATTCGTCCCCCGGCATCTTGTAGAGCATGGAGTGCTTGCCGTGCACCACCTCGTCGTGGGAGAGCGACAGAATGAAGTTCTCGTCATAGTGGTACACCATGGAGAAGGTCATGTCGTTGTGGTGGTAGCGACGGTGAATGGGCTCTTTCTGCATGTAGGTGAGGGTGTCGTGCATCCAGCCCATATTCCACTTGAAGCCAAAACCCAGGCCGCCCAGGAAGGTGGGACGGGAGACCCCGGCGAAGGCGGTGGACTCCTCGGCGATGGTCATGGCGTGAGGGTACTTGCCGTACACCTCCTCGTTGGTCCACTTCAGCAGGCTGATCGCCTCGTAGTTGTGGTTGCCGCCATCGACGTTGGGCACCCACTCGCCGGCGTTGCGCGAATAGTCCAGATAGAGCATGGAGGCGACCGCATCCACCCGCAGGCCGTCGACGTGGAACTTGTCGAGCCAGAACAGGGCGCTGGCCACCAGGAACTGGCGCACCGTATTGCGGCCGAAATCATAGATGTAGGAGTTCCAGTCCGGGTGCCAGCCGCGGCGCGGATCCTCGTACTCGTAGAGCGGAGTGCCGTCGAAGCGGGCCAGCCCGTGGGCATCGGACGGGAAATGGGCAGGCACCCAGTCAAGGATGACGCCGATACCGGCCTGGTGGCACTGGTCGACGAAGTATTTGAAATCATCAGCCGTGCCGTAGCGGCTGGTGGGCGAGAACATGCCCACTGGCTGGTAGCCCCAGGAGCCGCTGAACGGGTGCTCTGAGACCGGCAGCAGCTCGATGTGGGTGTACTCCATCCCCTTGACGTAATCCACCAGCTCCACCGCCAGTTCGCGCCAGCTCAGGCTGTCACCGTTGGGGTGACGCTTCCAGGAGCCCACGTGCAGCTCGTAGATGGAGAGCGGCTGCTCGCGTTTGTCGTTGAGCTGGCTCTCGCGCCAGGCGGCATCCTGCCACTGGTACTGGTCGTGGTCATAGACCACGGAGGCGAACGAGGGGTACTGCTCGCAGTAGAAACCCACCGGGTCGCTCTTGTGCGGCAGCCGGTTGCCGGCCGGGTCTTTCAGTTCGAACTTGTAGCGATCCCCGGCCTTGAGGCCCGGCACGAACAGCACCCAGTGACCGCACTGGCTGCGCTGCATCGGGTGGCGACGGCCATCCCAGAAGTTGAAATCGCCGATGAGGCTCACCGCGGTGGCGCTCGGCGCATAGACCGCAAAACGCACCCCTTCCACTTGCTGATCCAGATGCTCCACGGTGCGCAGCTGGGCACCGAGCGTATGGTAGAGGTTTTCCGGCTGGTAGGTGAGTTCCGCCAACCCGGCCCAGCCCGCATCCTGGAACTGATAGGGGTCGATGACCTCGACGCTGGCATCTGGGTAGTCGGCAAGCAACTGGTAGGGGAAGGGATTTTTACGGCGGGTGAAAACAGTTTCAAAGAGGCCCGAATCATCGGTGGGCGCCAAGGTGGCAACAATCTTGCCCGACTTGAGATCCCTGACCCGTACGGCCTGGGCATCGGGTAACCAGACGGTCAGCTTGAGGCCGGGCCCATCCGGATTGGCCTGCAGGCCTAAGTGGGAGAAGGGATCGGAACAGCGGGCTGCAACCAAACGTTCAACGAGCATCGAGATTTCCTTTCATAGCTGAGCATCCGCTCCGGCCTGGGCCGAAGCGGATGTAAGTGAGTCACGTTTTGTCGGCAGTGGCTCAACGACTGGCCTCGTCACGGGCCTGGCTCATCTTGCCTGCCAGCGCCTTGAGCGCCTCATTGGCAAAAATATCCTCCAGATCGGTAGACAGCTTGCGGCGCCAGTTCGGGTACTCGTAACTGGTGCCCGGCACGTTGACCGGCTTGTCCATCTCCAGCCAATCCTCCAGCTGGGTGCTGAACAGGGCGCAGCTGCCGCGAGACATATGCAGTTGCAGACCGTGGTTGAGCTCGGTGTTCATGCCGACCCAGTTCACGTCGTGGCTGATGTTGCCGGAGATCACCCCGTGGCCGTGCAGGCTGTCGAGGATCCGCTGCTTGGCCTGGTGGCGATCAGCATACAGGGTCTTGAGTACGTCTTCATCCGGATACAAGCCCAGCTCGCGTCCCAGCGCCAGATCGTCGCAATGCCAGAAGCCCTTGAGGGTCGGCATGTCATGGGTGGTCAGCGCCGACATGGCCTGCTCGGCGTAGTGAGCCGGAGAGATGAAGCCGCCATCGGCCTTGGAGCGCTCGAAGAAGAACACCTTGTAGGAGTGGACGCCGTTCTCTTTCAGGGTCACGTCGATCCCCTCCGGCACGGTACCCAGATCCTCGCCGATCAGCAGGCACTGGTTGCGGTGGGACTCGAGGGCCAGGATGCCGAGCAGGTCGTTGACCGGGTAATAGATGTAGGCGCCTTTGGCGGCCGACTCTCCGGGCGGCACCCACCACAGGCGCAGCAAGGCCATCACGTGGTCGATGCGCAGCGCGCCGCAGGAGCGCATGTTGGCACGGAACAGATCCACCATCGGCTGGTAGGCCGCCTCGAACAGCTGGTTCGGGTTCATGGGGGGCAGGCCCCAGTTCTGGCCGAGCGGACCCAGAATATCGGGCGGCGCACCGACCGAGGCTTTCGGGCAGTAGAGATCCCGGTTGGCCCAGATCTCGGTGGAGCCTTCGGAGACGCCCACCGCCAGATCGCGGTAGATCCCCATCACCATGCCGGCCGCCTTGGCACGGGCGTCGGCCCGGGCCAGCTGCTCGTCGGCCAGGAACTGCAGATAAAGATAGAAATTCACATCCTGGCTATGCTCGGCCATCCAGGCCGCCACTTCGGGATTGTGGTAGTCACGGAACGGTTCCGGCCACACCGGCCAGCCCCAGGCATTCTCGCCTTTGGCGTAGAAGTGAGCCTGCAGGGCATCGAAGGCGGCCTGTTGCTGCAGGCTGTCGCCGCCGGCGGCAACGAAGGCATCGAAGGCGGCCTGACGCTCGGCGCTCAGACTGGCCTGGTCAAACACCTGACGCAGCATGCCGAGTTTGGTCTCGACGACGCCGGTGTAATCCACGTTGCCCTTGGCACGCAGCTCACTCAGGTGCTGCTGGAAGGCGGGGTTCGCCACCTCGGCCTTGAGCCGGGCATTGGCCAGAAATTCGGGCACGGCTTCCACATCGATGTAGGCCACGTTGAGCCAGCGCCGAGACGAGGGGCTGTAGGGACTGGCGCTCTCCGGGTTGGCCGGATAGAGGGCATGAATCGGGTTGAGACCGACGAAGTGGGCGCCCCAGGCGGCCATCTTCTCGACCAGCTGGCCCAGATCGCTGAAATCGCCGATGCCCCAGTTGTGGCGGCTGCGCAGGCAGTAGAGCTGCACACTCGGACCCCACACCTTGCGGCCATTGGCGATGGGAGGCTGCTTGTAGCACGCCTTGGGCGCGACGATGAGGCGCATGCTGGCGAGCGGCTCGTCGTTGCCCTCCTCCAGCAGGATCAGATCGTGATAACCCAGCTCGGGCTGCACAGCCAGAGCCACGCGATAGGCCTGGCACTCCATCTCTTCGAATTCGGCCACACCGACCAGCTCGCCGTCGATGGGGGTGAGCTGACCGGACAACAGGCCGCCCTGCTCCAGCTTGAGCTGCCAGCTGAGGGCGTCGTTGACGAATTCGATGGGCAGACGAACTTCGAGGGTAATGGGCTCGCCGCTGCGGAGCACCATCACGGGATCCAGCGCACGCAGCCAGTGCTGGCGGTGCTCCTGCTCAAGCTGCTCGGTCAGGGCGGCCTCGTCATCGACGCGGTAACCCATGGCGCCCAGCATGGCGGCCTTGCTCTCTTCGGATACCTGAGCCGGGTGGCCCCAGGCATCAACATACTCGCTGGCGATACCTTTGGCGGCAGCCAGCTGTTCAATCAGGGTGGTCATAGTTTGAGAATTCCCGCTGTGGATTCTATCTATACTATTTTGATTAATTTTTATGGGTGGTACTTGAACAGTGGCTCTATGGGCCATGCTAAACCGCGCACATTTTTACACATCTGCCTGGCTGGTTGTGTGACCGAGCAGGCACTATTGTTGATAACCGCACCGCCAGGAGATAGATAGTTATTTCGACAAAAGCTGGTAGTCAGTTACATAAACAGAAAATAAATTTCACAGTTTTTCATGATATAGCGCAATTTCAGACAGATTGTTGGTTGACTCACGGGGGAGTTCTAGTAAATTTACAAACGGAATTTTCTTTGACTACTGAACAGTTAGGTAACCAATTATGACTATCAAAGTAGGTATTAACGGTTTTGGCCGCATCGGCCGTTTCGTCTTCCGTCTGGCCGCTGAGCGTTCTGACATCGAAGTGGTTGGTATCAACGATCTGATCGACGTTGACTACATGGCCTACATGCTGAAGTACGACTCCACTCACGGCCGCTTCAAGGGCACCGTTGAAGTCAAAGACGGCAACCTGGTTGTCAACGGCAAAACCGTACGTGTTACCGCTGAGCGTGACCCGGCCAACCTGAAATGGGGCGAAATCGGTGTTGACGTTGTTGCCGAAGCTACCGGTCTGTTCCTGACCGACGAGACTGCTCGCAAGCACATCGCTGCCGGCGCCAAGAAAGTCGTTCTGACCGGTCCGTCCAAAGACGCTACCCCGATGTTCGTAATGGGCGTTAACGACGCTACCTATGCTGGCCAGGACATCGTTTCCAACGCTTCCTGCACCACCAACTGCCTGGCTCCGATCGCCAAGGTTCTGAACGATACCTTCGGTATCGAGTCCGGCCTGATGACTACCGTTCACGCTACCACTGCTACCCAGAAGACCGTTGATGGTCCGTCTGCCAAAGACTGGCGCGGTGGCCGCGGTGCGGCTCAGAACATCATCCCGTCCTCTACCGGTGCTGCCAAGGCTGTTGGCGTGGTTATCCCGGAACTGAAAGGCCTGCTGACCGGTATGGCTTTCCGCGTTCCGACTCCGGACGTGTCTGTTGTTGACCTGACCGTCAACCTGAAGAAAGCTGCCACCTACGCAGAAATCTGCGAAGCGATGAAAGCTGCTTCCGAAGGCGCCATGAAGGGCGTTCTGGGCTACACCGAAGACGAAGTTGTATCTACCGACTTCCTGGGTGAGCGTCAGACCTCCGTATTCGACGCCAAGGCTGGTATCCAGCTGAACGACAAATTCGTTAAAGTTGTATCCTGGTACGACAACGAAATGGGCTACTCCAGCAAAGTTCTGGACCTGATCGCTCACATCTCCAAGTAATTTGGGATACGCAATCAAGTAGCTTGAAAAAGGCGGCCATGGGCCGCCTTTTTGTATTCTGGACCGGGATTTTTCCAACCCTCTCTTCTGAATGTGCGCGAGCACAGGAGTCCTCATGCAACCGACACGCTCTCTGACTGCCCACTGTACCCTCAGCCACCACCCGGCTGGCCAACCCCTGCTGACCGTCGACAACGGCTACGCCAAGGCAGAAATCAGTCTGTTTGGCGCCCACGTGCTGAGCTACCAGCGTCACGGCGAACCCGCCTCCATCTGGCTCAGCGACAAGGCGGTACTGGATGGCAGCAAACCCATCCGCGGCGGCATTCCCCTCTGCTGGCCCTGGTTCGGCCCGGCCCCTGCCCGCGTCGGCAGCGGCAAGCCCTCCCATGGCTTTGCCCGCACCAGCCTGTGGACGCTGGACGGTGTCTCCGATCACGGAGACGGAACTTTGGTACACCTCTCTCTGCGTGACAACGAGGCAACCCGTCAGCTCTGGCCTCATGCCTTTGAGCTGGAGCTGGACGTGCTGGTCGGCAAGGAGCTGGCCCTGGTACTGACCACCCGCAACACCGGCAAAGCACCGCTCGTCTACAGCGGCGCCCTGCACACCTACCTGCAGATAAGTTCACCGGAGTCAGTGAGCGTCAGCGGCCTTGGCGAGCCCTATGCCGACAAGCTGACCGGCCAGAATGGCCAGCAGCAGGGCCCTCTGACCCTGAACGGCCCGCTGGATCGGGTCTATTGGCAGCCTGCGGCTCACGTCAGCATCCAGGATGGCGAACGCGAGACCCGGGTAGTCAGCGGCAACCACGACAGCGTGGTGGTCTGGACCCCCTGGCTGGAAGGCGCCCGCGCCATGGCCGACATGAGCGATGATGGTTATCGCACCATGCTGTGCGTCGAAGCCGCCATCGCCAGCGAGGCAGGCGTGACCGTCGCACCGGATGAAGAGCACAGCTTCTCCACCGTGATCATCTGAGCTGGATGAGGTTCAGATAAATAAAGAGGGCTCCCGCGGGAGCCCTCTTTGCATCTCTTTGTCTTGGTGATCAGGCATTGCCCTGGGTCTTGAGCCTGAGCTCGGCGGCGAAGTTGAGCATGCGGTCGAGCGGGATCAAGGCCTTCACCCGCAGATCCTCGTCCACCAGGATCTCGTGACGCTCGGCGCCATCGGTGAGGGCCTCCTTGATGGCCACCAGGCCGTTCATCGCCATCCAGGGGCAGTGGGCGCAACTGCGGCAGGTCGCACCATCGCCACCGGTCGGCGCCTCCACCATCTCTTTCTCCGGGCAGGCCTGCTGCATCTTGTAGAAGATGCCGCGATCAGTCGCCACGATGAGCTTCTGCTGGGGCAGCTCCTTGGCCGCCTTGATCAGCTGGCTGGTAGAGCCCACCGCATCGGCCAGCTCGATCACCGAGGCAGGGGACTCCGGGTGGACTAGCACGGCGGCATCCGGATTCTGCTCCTTCAGCTCACGCAGGGCGCGGGCCTTGAACTCGTCGTGGACGATGCAGTGCCCCTGCCAGCGCAACATCTCGGCGCCAGTCTTCTTCTCGATGTAGGCACCGAGGTGACGGTCCGGGCCCCAGATGATCTTGTGACCCTGGCTGTCCAGATGTTCGACGATCTCCAGCGCGATGCTGGAGGTGACCACCCAGTCCGCCCGCGCTTTCACCGCCGCCGAAGTATTGGCATAGACCACCACGATATGGTCGGGATGGGCGTCGCAGAAGGCGGAGAACTGCTCGATGGGGCAACCCAGATCAAGCGAGCACTCGGCCTCCAGCGTCGGCATCAGGACTCGCTTGTGGGGGCTCAGGATCTTGGAGGTCTCTCCCATGAAGCGCACCCCGGCGACGATCAGGGTCTGTGCCTCATGATCGCGGCCAAAGCGGGCCATCTCGAGGGAGTCGCCGACGAAGCCACCGGTCTCCTCCGCCAGCGCCTGGATCTCGGGATCCGTGTAGTAGTGGGCGACCAGCACCGCCTTGCGTTCCTTGAGCAGTGCCTTGATGTCTGCGATCAGGGTCGTCTTCTGCTCGGCGCTCAGGGGAAGGGGCTTGGCCGGAAACGGATAGTCCATCTCGACTACCGGCGGGACATTGTTCAGTGCATTGCTCATTGCGACTGTTCCATCAACGCTTGGAAAGGCAAAAATTATAACCAGAAGCCGCGCACAAACCCATCAACAAATCCGGTGCTGCACAAGTGTCCGAATATACTCAAGTAATTCGTTGTCATTCTTGCCAAAGGAGTTGTCGAATGAAACAACGTTCCCTCAAAACCAAGCTGCTATTGCTCACCATGGGGCTGTTTCTCGCCAGTGGCCTCGCCATGACCCTGATGCAGTCCTCCTCGCTGAACACCCTGCGCAGCAACATCGTCAGCCAGACCCGCCAGGCGCTGGAGCAGGAAGTCTCCCGTACCCTGCAGTTCCAGGCCGAACGCTATGCGGTGCAGATCGCCGACCTGCTGCAGCAGTCCTATCAGGTGCCGCTGGGCATGGCGGCCCAGCTGGAGGGCAGCATGGCGCAGCCGGACAGGCTGCTGAGCCGCCCCCAGGTCGAGACGCTGCTCCAAAGCCGACTGCAGCAAGCGGGCGGTATCAGTTCCATCTATGCCCAGTTTGAACCCGACGGGTACGACGGCCAGGATGCCAGCTGGCAAGCCGGCGCCTCCCACTCCGTCGTCGGCAAGGGCAGCCTGGAAATTTATTTCACTCGCGACCAGGGCGGCCAGATCAGCCAGCAGCCGGTGGATGCCGCCACCAGTGCCGCCAAATACGATACCTCGGTCAACGAGTTCGGCATCCGCAACAGCGAATGGTACCTGTGCGGCCGCGACACCCTGCGCCCCTGTCTGATGGAGCCCTACCTCTACGAGATAAGCCCAGGCAACAAGATGCTGATGACCAGCCTGACGGTGCCCGTTCTGAAAGCCGGCAAGTTTGCCGGCATCACCGGCGTCGACATGAACCTGCCCATCTTCCAGCAACTGGCCGAGAACCTCGGCAAGAGCCTGTATGACAACCAGGCCGAGGTCACTCTGGTCAGCAAGATGGGCCTCATCGTCGGCAGCAACCGTCACGCCGACAAGCTGGGGCGGCCGCTGACGGAAGCCGGCCTCACCGCCCCCACCGGCCAGGAGCAGGACACCGAGACCGACTTCATCCTGCAACAACCGGTCAGGATCGACGCCGCCGATACCCAGTGGTGGCTGATGCTCAAGGTGCCCAAGGCGCTGGCCCTCAGTCAGGCCAACACCATCAGCAACCAGCTTGGCGACTTGCTGCAGGCCACCCAGCAGCAACAGCTGATCGCCATCGTCGTCATCACCCTGCTGGCGCTGGCGCTGCTCATCTGGTTCATCCAGACCATCACGGCCCCCCTCTCCCTCATCAGCCGCCATGTGTCCCACCTCTCCAGCAACGAGGGGGACCTGACCCAGCAGATGAGGATAGACACCCACCAGGAGCTGATCGAGCTGGGCGGCCACCTCAACGCCTTCCTCGGCAAGTTGCGCGGCATGGTTCAGGGCAGCAAGCAGATTGGCCAGCAGGTGCACCAGCAGGCTCAGGGCATGAAGCAGACGGCCGATACCATGCGCAGCAGTCTGGACGAGCAGAGTCTGGAGCTGGAAAGCGTGGTCAGTGCCATGCATCAGATGAGCACCACGGCGGTCAGTGTGGCGGGCTATGCCGAGCAGGCAGCCCAGGAATCGGAGACGGCCACCCATCACATCAGCACGGCCCAGCAGACCCTGAGCCGGGCCCGCACCGAGATCCACTCCCTGGTTGAAGACATGCACCTCGCCGACAAGGCCGTCGCCCAGGTGGCCCAGCGCAGCACCAACATCAGCCGCATTCTCGACGTGATAAGAGCCATTGCCGAGCAGACCAACCTGCTGGCGCTCAATGCGGCCATCGAGGCGGCGCGGGCCGGCGACATGGGGCGCGGCTTTGCCGTGGTAGCGGACGAAGTGCGGGCGCTGGCCAACAAGACCCGGGAGTCCACCGACGAGATAGGTCAGCTCATCGGCAGCCTGCAGACCGAGGTCAACAGCAGCCAGCAGTTGATGAGTACCGGCATCACTCGCTCGGCCAGCACGGTGGAAGGGACGGAGCAGGCCTTTGAGGCCCTCAATCAGGTGGTCACCCAGATCCAGCAGATCCACGATCACATTAGCCAGGTGGCCACGGCGGCCGAGCAGCAGAGCGCCGTCAGCGACACCATCAACCAGAATCTGATGCGGATCGGCGACGCCGCCACCACCCTGGGGCAGGAGGCCAACGCCAGCCATCACCTGAGCGAGCAGCTGGAGCAGGCCGCCACAGCACTGGCCACCCAGCTCGAGCGGCTGAGAACCTGATGCCGAACGGCCATAAAAAAAGCCCGCATTGCTGCGGGCTTTTTCAATCTGGTGGTCGTTACTGGGATCGAACCAGTGACCCCCTCCTTGTAAGGGAGGTGCTCTCCCAGCTGAGCTAAACGACCTGGGATTCTGAAATGATGGTGGGTCGTGCTGGATTCGAACCAGCGACCAATTGATTAAAAGTCAACTGCTCTACCGACTGAGCTAACGACCCATCTAAATCATTTTTTACAAACTTGGTGGTCGTTACTGGGATCGAACCAGTGACCCCCTCCTTGTAAGGGAGGTGCTCTCCCAGCTGAGCTAAACGACCTGGGATTCTTGAAATGATGGTGGGTCGTGCTGGATTCGAACCAGCGACCAATTGATTAAAAGTCAACTGCTCTACCGACTGAGCTAACGACCCATCTAAATCATTTTTTTACAAACTTGGTGGTCGTTACTGGGATCGAACCAGTGACCCCCTCCTTGTAAGGGAGGTGCTCTCCCAGCTGAGCTAAACGACCTGGGATTCTTGAAATGATGGTGGGTCGTGCTGGATTCGAACCAGCGACCAATTGATTAAAAGTCAACTGCTCTACCGACTGAGCTAACGACCCATCTAAATCATTTTTACAAACTTGGTGGTCGTTACTGGGATCGAACCAGTGACCCCCTCCTTGTAAGGGAGGTGCTCTCCCAGCTGAGCTAAACGACCTGGGATTCTTGAAATGATGGTGGGTCGTGCTGGATTCGAACCAGCGACCAATTGATTAAAAGTCAACTGCTCTACCGACTGAGCTAACGACCCATCTAAATCATTTTTACAAACTTGGTGGTCGTTACTGGGATCGAACCAGTGACCCCCTCCTTGTAAGGGAGGTGCTCTCCCAGCTGAGCTAAACGACCTGGGATTCTTGAAATGATGGTGGGTCGTGCTGGATTCGAACCAGCGACCAATTGATTAAAAGTCAACTGCTCTACCGACTGAGCTAACGACCCATCTAAATCATTTTTTACAAACTTGGTGGTCGTTACTGGGATCGAACCAGTGACCCCCTCCTTGTAAGGGAGGTGCTCTCCCAGCTGAGCTAAACGACCTGGGAATTCTTGTGGCCAGATTGGTGGGTCGTGTAGGGATCGAACCTACGACCAATTGATTAAGAGTCAACTGCTCTACCGACTGAGCTAACGACCCACACCGACTTGCCTGGCACACTGCTTGCCTTGGCAAACAGTTTAAAACTGGTGGTCGCTACTGGGATCGAACCAGTGACCCCCTCCTTGTAAGGGAGGTGCTCTCCCAGCTGAGCTAAGCGACCTGGGAATGCTGTCTCCACCTGGTGGAGAGAATGGTGGGTCGTGCTGGATTCGAACCAGCGACCAATTGATTAAAAGTCAACTGCTCTACCGACTGAGCTAACGACCCTCACCACGACCAGAACCGACTGCAATACTGCACCGGCTCTGACGGCGGCCTATATTACGGATTTATCATCCTGGCGCAATAGAAAAATCTTAAATTCAATCTGTTTGTTCATTGCGCATACAAAGCGGGGCTGTATTTACAAGACTGTTACGAAAACAGTGACATGCAGCAATGTTACAGCTTGCTCAAACTCTGCTTGGCCAGTTGGGCCGGCGAGGTGTTGGGATAGCCCTTGATCACCTGCTCATAGAAGTTCTTCGCTTCCGCCTTCTTGCCGTCAAGCTGTGCCAGCATGCCCAGCTTCAACAGCGCATCGGCTCGCTTGGGCGACTTGCTGAACTTGGTTGCCACCGTGGTGAACTGGGCAGCAGCGCCGGTCCGGTCCCCCTTGTTGAACAACAGCTGACCCAGCCAGTAATGGGCATTGGGGACATAGCTCGAGCTTGGATACTGTTTGATGAACCCTTCGAAGGCGGGGATGGCCTTGTCGTAGTTCTTCTCCTTGAGCACCATGTTCACGGCCGCATCGTAGGCCTGGTTCTCATTCAGATTGGTCGAGTAGTTGGCCGCAGCAGCCGGTGTCGCGCTCGCAGCAGCGGCTGCCGGGGCTGCTGGCGTAGCAGCAGGCTGGCTGTTGGCCACCTTGTCGAGCTCCTGATAGAGCTGACGCTGACGCTCTTGCGACTGTTCCATCTGGTAGGTCTGCTGTTCCAGCTGACCGCGCAGCTCGGAGACTTCCCCCTGCAGGGAGTCGACCTGCTGCTGCAATTCAGCTTGCAGCCGCAGACGGGCATTGAGGGTGCGTTCCAGCAGGGCAACCCTGTCTTCCAGGCTGCCGGTGGGCACTATAGCGCCGTTGTTGCCGCTAAGGACAACACCGCCACCCGAGTCACCGCTCAGATCGCTGACGGGAGCCGCCGCCTGCGCATTCAGAGCAACCAATACGGCCAGCGCAACAACAGCTTGCTTGTACACAGATTTCATTCGGATCAAACCTTAGCGTTTAGGGCAAATAAAACGGCCAGCGCCATCGTCGCTCGCTTATGCAGATTTCATTCGGATCAAACCTTGGCGTTTAGTGCAAATAAAACGGCCATCGAAATGGCCGCTTGCATATAAACGAACTTCGTTCGGTTTAAACCTTAGTAAACCAGAACCGCACGGCGGTTTTTGGCAAAGGCATCCTCGGTGTGGGACATGTCCAGCGGCTTCTCTTCGCCATAGCTGACGATGGAGAGCTGCTCGGCCTGCACACCCAGGGTTTGCAGATACTTGGCAACGGCCTTGGCACGACGCTCGCCCAGGGCGATGTTGTACTCCGGAGTACCGCGCTCGTCGGCGTGACCTTCGATCAGGACTTTAACGCTCGGGCGCTCGCGCAGGTAGCTGGCGTGGGCATCCAGCAGATCAGCATACTGACCCTGGATATCGTAACCGTCGAACGGGAAGTAGATCACGTTGTCACGTTGCAGCGCTTCGAACTTCTGACGCATCTGCTCTTCCGGGGACAACATGCCGTTGGCGCCGCCGGTTTGTACACCGCCCATGCCGTCGGTCATACCTGACTCAGCGCCAGCGGCGTCAGAATCAGAAGAAGAGCTACAAGCGGCCAGGGTGAACAGTGGCAGTGCGATGGCCAAACCCTTGAGCAGTTTATTGAGTTGCATGCTATTTCCTTAAACCTTTATAACAAAACAAAAAACAATTGGATTTTTATCAATTCAAGAAGGGCGACCAAGCTGGTGCACGAATTTCACCGCTACTGGTCGGAAGCACAGCCTTGAAGCGACCATCAGTCGACACCAACGCGAGACTCTTACGACCCTGATAGATGGTGGCATAAATGATCATGCTGCCATTGGGAGCCACACTTGGCGACTCATCCAGCGCACTCTGGGTAAGGACCAGCAGGGCATTGTTTTCCATGTCCTGGCGGGCAATACGGTACTGCCCCTGAACACGAGTCACCATCACCATGATTTTGCCATCAGGAGTGATGGATGCGCCCTGGTTGGATTCACCTTCCCAAGTCATCCGGCGAGTCATACCAGTCGCCAAATTTACGCTATAAATCTGGGGTTTGCCACCACGTTCAGAGGTGAACAACAAATTTTGCCCGTCCGGCATCCAGGAGGGTTCGGTGTCGATCACCCGGCTGGTTGTGACGCGGGTCAGCTGCTTGCTAGCGACATCAACCACATAGAGGTTCGGTGAACCATCCTTGGAGAGAACGATAGCCAGACGACGACCATCCGGCGACCACTCAGGTGCACCGTTGATCCCGCGGAAACTGGTGATCAGGCTGCGCTGCTGGGTGTAGATATCCTGCACGTAGATCTCGGACTTCTGGTTCTCGAAACTCACGTAGGCCAGCTTGCTGCCATCCGGCGACCAGGCCGGGGACATCAGCGGCTCGCGGGAGCGCAGCAGGGTCTTCTCGTTGTAACCATCGTAGTCGGCGATGCGCAGCTGATACGGGAACTGGGTGCCCTGCTGGACGGAGACATAAGCCAGGCGGGTCAGGAAGGCCCCACGCTCGCCGGTCAGACGCTCATAGACGATGTCGGAGATGCGGTGAGCGAACTGACGCATCTGGGCGCCCGGGATGGTCGCCATGCGGCTGTCCAGGATGTAGCCGTTGCTCTCGCCACCTTGCGCCTTGGCCAGCTGGCCCTTCAGCACGTCGACCAGCTCGAAGTTGATCTTGTAGGTACCGTCACCGACAGCGGCAATGGAACCGACCACCACGGCCTCGACCCCTTGCGAAGCCCAGGGTGCAAAGTTGATTTCGCCGCTGGTGCTCGGCGTCTGCGGCATCTGGCCACGAGCCAGCGGCTTGAACTTGCCGCTACGCATCAGGTCGTTGGAGACCACTTCCGCGATGTCCTGCGGCAGCTGGCCATTGCCTTCCCACTTGAAGGGGGCGACCGCAATGGGTCGGGCACTGTCGATACCGCCAGTGATGACGATGTCCAAGGCCGCCTGGGCGCTCTGGCCCAGCAACAAACAGCCAACCAAAGCAAAAAACACTTTTCTTATCATGGCTTAAATACTCGGTTCCAAAAAAATGAGAGATTAACTTCCTTTCTCGGCAAGATGCTGCCAACCACGCTACACGATTTACCTTACCCAGGCCTTAGATGCTCGGTTCCAACTTGAGGTTGAACTCCTTCAACATCTCGAACGCCGCAGGATCCTTCGGCACCGGCAGTTGGTTGGCCTTCAATACGGCCGCCTTGCCGGAACGACATACCGCCGGGTCACCCTGGCCGTTATCTACCGAGATGACAAAGCCAGTGCTCGCAAGACGTACGCCGATAGTACATGTTTTGCCCCGCATGGTGGGATCCAAAATCATATATCGCTCAACAGTCGCCTTGATGAGTGCCGCGTATTTGTCGACCTCGCCCTGCGCTGCAGCAGATGCCGCCTGACTGCGGGCATTGGCCTCAGCCGCCAGCTGCTGCTGCATCATGTCTTCCATCTCTTTTTGCAGCTTGGCCTCCTCGGCCGCCTTGCGCTTGCGCTCTGCCGCGATCTTGGCCTGCTTGTCGGCCTCCGCCTTGGCTTTCTTCTCTGCGTCAGCTTTTGCCTTCTTGGCGGCCTCTTCCTTGGCCTCCTTGGCTTTCTTGTCGGCTTCCGCCTTGGCCTTTTTCTCGGCCTCCGCCTTGGCTTTCTTGTCCGCTTCGGCCTTGGCTTTCTTCTCAGCCTCCTGCTTGGCCTTCTTCTCGGCTTCCGCCTTCTTGGCTGCGTCCGCCTTGGCCTGCTTCTCTTCGGCCTCTTTCTTCTCTTGTTCCTTTTTCTTCTTCAGCGCCAGCGCCTTGCTCTCTTCTTCCGCGGCCTTGCGCTCGGCTTCCACCTTCTTGGCTTTCTGCTCTTCCAGCTTGCGGGCTTCCTCGGCCTTCTGGGCCTTCTCTTCCGCCTGCTTCTGCTCGGCTACCTTCTTCTGCTTTTCAGCCTCGGCCTTGCGGGTGGCCTCTTCGGCCTCCTTGCGCTTGGTCTCGGCGATACGCAGCCGCTCCTGCTGCTGGGCCAGCTCGCGCTTGGCGATGTCCGTGTCTTCCTTATCCTTCTCTTTCTCTACCTTCTGCGGCTTGGGCTGAGACTTCTGCTGCTGGATCTGCTTGGCCTGCTCGTTGAGGAAATTCTCGTCGAGCATGACGGCATTGACGATCTGCCCCTTCGACTCGGGTCGCTTCGGCTTGCTGAAGTCGAGCCCGACAAACAGGATGATGCCGATGATCAGGTGCAGCAGAAGCGACGCGATGAGATAACCGGAAATACCACGCTTCACATCCATCTCCGTCAGTTCACCGGATCCGTCATCAGGCCGACCTGAGGCACACCCGCTTTCTTGAGGGCCACCATCAGCAGGATCACCTCTTCGTAGCGCACCGACTTGTCGCCGGCGACCACCACGGGGGCGTTCTGGTTGATGGCCAGGTAACCCATGGCCTTCTCGGTGATGTATTGCTGCATCGCCTCGGGAGTACCGGCAGGCACCGGCTCGTCATCGGCCTCGCCGGCCTTGATGACGTACTCACCCTCGGTGTTGACGCTGACGATGAAGGGCGGCTTGGCATCTTCCGGCAACTGCTCGGATTCCGCCTGCGGCAGGTCAACCTTGACCCCTTGCGTGATCACGGGCGTCACCGCCATGAAGATGATAAGTAGCACCAGCATGACGTCGATATAGGGAACCACGTTGATCTCGGCCACCTTCTTGCGCCGGATCCGCTGATAGGTTTGCATTACTGATCACCCTGCTGCTGAGCAATTTGACGGTTCAGAATGGTGGTGAACTCGTCCATGAAGTTGGCGTAGGCGTTTTCCAGCCGCTCGACCTTGTTGGAGAAGCGGTTGTAGAAGATAACGGCCGGGATGGCGGCAAACAGACCCATGGCGGTGGCGATCAGCGCTTCCGCGATACCGGGTGCCACCATCTGCAGGGTGGCCTGCTGCACCTGACCCAGGGCGATAAAGGCGTTCATGATTCCCCAGACGGTACCAAACAG
Source organism: Aeromonas sp. FL131 (assembly GCF_049860615.1). Classification (NCBI taxonomy): domain Bacteria; kingdom Pseudomonadati; phylum Pseudomonadota; class Gammaproteobacteria; order Aeromonadales; family Aeromonadaceae; genus Aeromonas; species Aeromonas sp. FL131. The sequence goes on along the minus strand of NZ_CP187595.1, from coordinate 69,917 downwards.
ACCGATGTAGGGGCTGATGGAGCCGATGGTCGCCAGCACCGGCAGGTTGGATTCCAGTTCGTCCACGGCGCGGGAAAGAGAGACCCGCATGGCACGGTAAGTACCGTCCATCACTGCATCCTGACCACGGGCACCGGCCTTGAGCAGACGGGCGTACTCCTTGAAGCCGGAGTAGAAGATGTCTTCCATGCCTTCGATGTCGTCGCGACGAGAGGAGGACTCCTGGTAGAGACGATTCAGATCGACCCCGGACCAGAATCTGTCTTCAAATTGCTCCGATGCGAGATTGGCTGCCTTGATGGCCTTGGAACGCTGGATGATCAGCGCCCAGGAGACTACCGACATACCCATCAGGGTCATCATGACCAGTTTTACCAGCAGGCTGGCTTGCCAAAACAGGCCAATAAACGAAATTTCAGCGTGCACTTAACAGCACTCCCTTCACATTTTCAGGTATTGCAACAGGTTTCATATGCGGATGACTGACACAGGCTATCTGTACCATGGCCTGGGTGATCAGTCGTCCATCAGCCGCCAGTATCCGTTGTGAAAAACGCATGGAGGCGCGTTTCACTTCAGTCACTTGCGTTAATACAGTCAAAAGCTCATTAAATCGGGCCGCCGAGCGGAAATCGATCTCTGTTCGACTCACCACAAACGCGAACCCGTCGCGCAGCATGACATCCTGTTCGATGCCGCCGCAGCGCAGGAACTCGGTGCGAGCACGTTCCATAAACTTGAGATAATTGGCGTTGTAGACGATGCCCCCGGCATCGGTGTCTTCGTAGTAGACCCGTACCGGAAACTCAGAGACTTCCCCCATAACAATCTGTGATCCATTCGACAGTCAGATGGGGGGCTATCATAGCGCAGGGCTGAATAGGAAAGAAGCAGGGGGAAGCAGGGAAATCCTGCCTCCCCCCGTTTTTTATGAAAGGAAATAGCCTTGGGTCAACCAGAGCCCATATAACAAACTGGGCCAGGCGAGCCAGGGGCAAAACAGCACACGACCGATGAGGCTGCGGGGATGAAATCCCAGCCCGCGCATGACGCCGCAACAGACCGCCCACATCAGCCAGGGTGCGAGCCAGAGCCCGTGTTCACTGGTATTGGCGGCCACCAGGTTGGGAGCCTGTAAAATGGCGACGGCCAGCAGGGCCGCCGCCAACAGCATCAACCCCTGCCAGGGTTGGCGCTCCAATGGAGCGGCCAACCGGGCGAGTCGATCACTTGTTCTCATCGATCTGGCGATCCATGTTCTCGGTGTGCTCCAGCCAGAGCGCATTGATGATGCCGAATGCGCAAGCCAGCAACAGACCCAGGATCCAGGTGAAATACCACATATCAGGGCACCTTCTTAGTAGAGCGATTGTTGGTTGTCTTCGATGTGCTTGCTGGTCACCCGGCCGAACATCTTGATGTAGGTCCACAGGGTATAACCCAGCACAATCGGTACGAAGATGGCTGCCGCTACCGTCATCACCTTGAGGGTGTTGAAGGAGGCAGTGGCATCCCACATGGTCAGGCTCAGTGACGGCTCAAGACTGGAAGGCATCACGAACGGGAACATGGAGAAGCCCGCAGTCAGGATCACGCCGGCAACCGCCAGGGAGGAGGTAGTGAACGCCAGCCAGCCCTTGTTCAGTTTGGCGAACAGCGCGGTCAGCAGGCTCATGGCCAGACCCAGCACAGGTGCTGCAACCATCCAGGGATAGAGGCTGTAGTTGTTCATCCAGGCTCCGGCCTGACGCACCACTTCCTTGTTCATCGGATTGGAAACGGCATCGGTCGCGGCCGCCTTGACCACCACATAGCCTTCCATGCCGCTGACCCAGAAACCGGCCAGACCGAACAGCACCAGCGTCAGCAGCGAGCAGATCATGGCGGCAGTGCGGGAGCGGGCCAGCACTTCACCGTCGGTCTTCATCATCAGCCAGGTCGCACCCTGAGTGACCAGCATGAACAGGCTCACCAGGCCGGCCAGCAGGCCGAACGGATTGAGCAGACCGAAGAAGTTGCCGTGATAGGTCAGCATCATGAACTGGTTGAAGTCGAACGGTACGCCCTGCAGCAGGTTGCCGAATGCCACGCCAAACACGATGGGCGGCACCGCACTGCCGACAAACAGCGCCCAGTCCCAGTTGCTGCGCCACTTGGCGTCTTCACGCAGGGAGCGGTACTTGAAGCCGACCGGGCGGAAGAACAGGGCCATCAGCGTCAGGATCATGGCGATGTAGAAGCCGGAGAAGGCTGCGGCATAGACCATGGGCCAGGCGGCAAACAGGGCACCACCGGCAGTCACCAGCCATACCTGGTTGCCTTCCCAGTGCGGGCCCATGGTGTTGAGCATCACCCGACGCTCGACATCCTTCTTGCCGACGAAGGGGAGCAGTGCGCCCACCCCCATATCGAAGCCGTCGGTGATGGCGAAACCGATCAGCAAGACACCGACCAGCACCCACCAGACCAGACGCAACATTTCGTAATCAAACATGGGTTACTCTCCTTATGCCTTGCTCTGTTCGAAGTGGTACTTGCCCGTCTTCAGGCTGCTTGGGCCCAGACGCGCGTACTTGAACATCAGGTACATCTCGATGATCAGCAGTACGGTATAGAACAGGCAGATCCCGATCAGGGAGAACCAGATCTCGGACGCCGGCACATTGGATGCAGAGACGGAGGTCGGCAGCACTTCGGCGATGGTCCAGGGCTGACGGCCATACTCAGCGACGAACCAACCACACTCGATGGCGATCCAGGGCAAGGGGATACCGTACAGCAGCGCCTTGAGCAGCCATTTGCGCTCGCCGATCTTGTGACGGGTGCTGTCATAGAAGGCCAGACCGATCAGCAGCAGCATCAGCATGCCGCAGGCAACCATGATGCGGAAGGCAAAGAACAGCGGCGCAACCTGCGGGATGGAGTCATCCACGGCAGCCTTAATCTGTTCGTCGGTGGCATCGGTGACGTTGTTGGTGTAGCGCTTGAGCAGCAGACCGTAGCCCAGATCCTGCTTCACTTCATCGAAGCGGGCACGGGTATCGTCGGACTTGTCGCCGGATTGCAGCTTGGTCAGCAGGTCGTAGGCGGTCATGCCGTTGCGCACGCGCAGCTCATGCTCGCTCTTCAGATCCTTGAGGCCGGTGACCTGACCATCCAGGGAACGGGTGGCGATGATGCCGAGCGCATAGGGGATCTTGATGGCGTAGTCGGTGCGCATCTCTTCCTGATTCGGAATACCGAACAGGGTAAAGGAGGCAGGTGCCGGCTCGGTGTTCCACTCGGCCTCGATGGCCGCCAGTTTCACCTTCTGCACTTCACCGGTCTCGTAACCGGACTCGTCACCGAGGATCAGCACGGAGAGGATGGAAGCCATGCCGAAAGCGGCTGCAATGGCGAAGGAGCGACGGGCAAAGGCCACATCACGATTCTTCAGCAGGTAGTAGGAAGAGATACCCAGCACGAACATGGCGCCCGTGGTGTAGCCGGCCGCGACGGTATGCACGAACTTGACCTGGGCAACCGGGTTGAACACCAGCTCGGCGAAGCTCACCATCTCCATCCGCATGGATTCAAAGTTGAACTCGGCACCGACCGGGTTTTGCATCCAGCCGTTGGCCACCAGGATCCAGAGGGCGGAGAGGTTGGTCCCGAGTGCCATCAGCCAGGTCGCAGCCAGGTGCTGACGCTTGGAGAGACGATCCCAACCGAAGAAGAACATACCGACGAAGGTGGATTCCAGGAAGAAGGCCATCAAGCCTTCGATGGCCAGCGGGGCCCCGAAGATATCGCCGACGTAGTGGGAGTAGTATGCCCAGTTGGTACCGAACTGAAACTCCATGGTCAGCCCTGTGGTGACCCCAAGGGCAAAGTTGATACCAAACAACTTGCCCCAGAACTTGGTCATGTCCCGGTAGACAGGGTTGTTGGTCATCACATAGACAGACTCCATGATCGCCAGAATGAAGGCCATTCCGAGCGTCAGGGGCACAAACAGGAAGTGATAAAGGGCCGTCGCAGCGAATTGGAACCGCGATAGGTCTACCACATGCTCAGCAATCATGATGTTTCCTCACCGATTATTGGCACGGCTATTTTAAGTTTTAAGGACAAAGCTTCCGTTGGAAGTCCCCGAATTATCGGTCATGTTCCAGTTTTGCACTGACGACCGGATTCGACTGCCACCACATTAACAACAAGGCAATAATAGGGAACAAAAAAAGCTAATGTTTAACAATTACAAAACAATCCAGCTTGCTTTATTCCCGCCCATAATGACCTGCGTTTTATATCACCTTTATTTGATTGAAATCAATGTAAAACCATCATGAATACATGCCTTTTAAAGGCATTTTCACGACCAATGAGATTTATTTTAGAGAGCTGCGTCACAAAAAAACAAAGATCGCAAATCATTGATTTAAATCAAATTTATATTTATCACCAATTAGTAATGGTTCTGTTAAAAAACAACTGGCAAGGTCGTTTTCATAATGTTTCCCGTGGCTGTGCCGGGTCCGAATAAAACTAATTAAAAACCACTAAAAACGCATGTTCATGCTAATTCCACAAGCCGGCAAAATGATTAGTTAATCTAATCTGAGATAGGTAATTTTTCTTGTTTGTCCGAGTCCGATAGAGCTCCTACAATGCGCCTCGCAGTGAGGGCATACCCTTGGATACAGGCCGGTCAATCTGGGTTCCCGGTACGTATTCGATGAACATTTCGAACCTGTTTATTGGAATCAAAGATGAAAAAGTTTGTTGCTAAAACCATCCGTTACTACAAGCTTTCGTTCGTGCAGCTCTATCAAATGAACCGACTCTGAGGCCTCGCGACGGCTCCTCTGTTTTTTTTACCGGTCTGTCTCCAGACGCACTCACTGTCTGTGAACATCCATCCTGAATTGTCTTTGCCCACCGCATCCGCAGTGGGCTTTTTTTTTGCCCGGATAACAAAAAACCGCCTCTGGCGGCGGTTTTTTGGTCAATCAGCTATTTTCACCCTTCATCTGGCCGTTGCAGGCCAAAATGCGCATAAGCTCTTGGTGTCGCGATCCGCCCTCTGGGTGTACGTTGCAGATAGCCCTGCTGGATCAGATAAGGCTCGAGTACATCCTCGATAGTGTCCTTCTCCTCCCCGATGGCAGCCGCCAGGTTGTCGAGCCCCACCGGCCCGCCCAGAAACTTGTCTATCACAGCCAACAATAACTTGCGGTCCATGAAGTCGAAGCCTTCATTATCCACGTCCAGCATGTCCATGGCTCGGGCCGCTATGGGTCCATCGATGCGGCCATCAGATTTCACCTGGGCAAAATCGCGCACCCGGCGCAACAAACGGTTAGCAATTCGCGGCGTACCGCGCGAACGACGCGCCACCTCCAGTGCACCGTCTTCCGTCATATCGAGCCCGAGGCAACGGGCGCTGCGCGCGACGATGTCGGTCAGATCCTTGACGTTGTAGAACTCGAGCCGTTGCACTATGCCAAAACGATCCCGCAGCGGACTGGTGAGGGAGCCAGCCCGGGTAGTGGCACCGATCAGGGTGAAGGGGGGCAGATCGAGCTTGATGGAACGGGCGGCGGGCCCCTCCCCGATCATGATGTCGAGCTGGTAATCCTCCATCGCCGGGTAGAGCACCTCCTCCACCACCGGACTGAGGCGGTGGATCTCGTCGATGAACAGCACGTCGTTTGGTTCGAGGTTGGTGAGCAGTGCCGCCAGATCGCCGGCCTTCTCCAGCACCGGGCCGGAAGTGGTCTTGATGTTGACCCCCATCTCGTTGGCCACGATGTTGGCCAGCGTCGTCTTGCCAAGCCCCGGCGGGCCGAAGATCAACAGGTGATCGAGCGCCTCGCCACGCTGGCGCGCCGCCGCAATGAAGATCTCCATCTGCTCGCAGACGGGATCCTGACCGGTGTAATCGGCCAGCAGCTTGGGCCGGATGGCCCGATCGATGACTTCCTCTTCTCGCCCGCCGGAGGCGGAGATGAGACGATCCGCTTCAATCATTGTCTACCTCACACCAGGCTGCGCAGTGCTTCACGGATGATATCTTCCACCGACATGCCATCGGCAGCGACCTTGCTGACGATCTGGCTGGCCTGCTGCGGCTTGTAGCCGAGCGCCACCAGCGCGCTGGCCGCCTCTTCGCTCGAATCCGGCGCCCGCAGGGCACTCTCTCTGGCAGGCAGGGTGATCTCGGCCGGCGAGAACAGATCGTGGCTGACCCAGCCCTTGAGCCTGTCCTTCATCTCCACCACCAGCCGCTCGGCGGTCTTCTTGCCCACCCCCGGCAACTTGACCAGGGAGCTTATCTCTTCGCGCTCGACGCTCAGCACGAACTGGGTGGCGGTCATGCCGGAGAGGATGGCCAGCGCCAACTTGGGACCGACCCCGTTGGTCTTGATCAGTTCGCGAAACAACGCCCGTTCCTGCTTGTGGTTGAAGCCATAGAGCAGCTGGGCATCTTCCCGCACCACGAAGTGGGTGTGGATGGTCGCCTCCTTGCCGATCTCGGGCAGATCATAGAAGCAGCTCATGGGCATCTGTACCTCATAGCCCACGCCCCCGACCTCCAGCAGTACCTCGGGGGGTTGTTTCTCAATGACTACGCCTCTCAAGCGACCAATCACGGCAATCTCCTCACCAAACCAGCTATCTGTAAATTGGCTCATAGCATAAAGAATAACTGGATAAGTATCCAGCATAGGGCGGTGAGGATCGGGGCGGATTCTCGGCACGTTCGCCCGTTGCCAGCCATGCTTGGATCCAGGCATGGCAACAACTTTATTTTTCATCGGGAATGGCGGATTCCAGCCATTGATAAAACACTGAATTGGGTTTGTTCGGAGCCAAGGAAGGTCCTGTATCATGAAAATTGTCACCACATCGAATCTCGGGCTGACCATTCTGCTCAGCTGCACGCTGGGGATGGGCATCGTCGGCTGGTATGGCAGCCAGCGACTGGCCGACCTGCTCTCCTATGTATTGGGCGCCGCCTGGCAGACTGCCGACGGCGCCATGGAAGGGTCCATCGAGCTAGGCAACCAGTCGCTCTACATCCAGAAGATGCTCAGAGGCATGCCGCTCGACGAGCCGGAACTGCAACGCGCCAGAGCGGCCACCGCCGATGCCATGCGCCGGGTGGGGGAAGGCCGGCTGATCGACGCCACCGCCATCGGCACGATGGAGCAGCAGCATCTGGCCTATCAGCAGCAACAGGAGCAGTTGCTGGCACTCTACCGGGCCTTTACCAGCGTCGATCAGGCGCTGCGCGCCAGCTCGGAGCGCATGTCCCGCCTCTCCACCCAGCTTGAGGTGGTGGGGGACGGCGCGGTCGAGAGCCTGACCCAGTCGCCGGATCAGGCCATCAGCTGGAATGGTGGTCTGGCTACCCGCTGGCATGCCGCCGATGGCGGCATGGAGGCCAACATCGGCTTCCTGCGCCAGCTCTATGCACTGGAGAAGATGCAGAGCGAGGGGCCGACTCCAGCCATCCAGGCCGAGATGAAGGAGGCAACCCGCTTCTATCAAGAGGCAGTCGACGCCATGCTGGGCAGTGGCATGTTTGATGTGCCCGGCGAAGGAGAATTTGCCGGCCAGTCGCTGGCAATCCAGTACCGCACCTTGCAAACCGAGGTGCAGCGGCTGATGGTGCAGTGGATGGCGGCACTGAGCGAGTATCAGGGTCAACTGGTCAACTATGAACGCAGTGCCGACCAGCTCAAGCAGCAACTGGTCGAGGTCGAAGCCAAGGGGGACGCCACGGTCGAGGATCAGGTGAACCAGCTCAACAGCATCATCAGCCACACCAAGAACCTGCTGCTGGGGGGTCTGCTGTTGAGCCTGCTGCTCGTGACCCTGTGCGGCTTCTGGCTGGTGCGCACCATCGTCAAACCCCTGCTGCAGGTCAATCAACGCATGCAGGATATCGCGGCAGGAGAAGGGGACCTCAATGCCCGCATCAATCTCAAGCGCGACGACGAGATTGGCTCGCTGGCCGGCAGCGTGGATCGCTTCATCGAGAAACTGCAGAAGATGATCAGCTCCACCATGGACAACAACCAGCACATCAGCGAGCACGTCCACACCTCGGTCAACCGGGTCGAAGCCATCAGCCAGAGCAGCCGCCAGACCGCCGAACACGCCCAGGCACTGCACCACGACAGCGAGCAGATGGTCCAGGTCGCCACCTCCATCTCGGACAACTGCAGCCTGGCGGCGCAAAACGCCAACGAGGTACGCCAGCTCACCGCCGAGAGCAGCCAATACGTGACTTCCGCCAGCAACGGCATGCAGCGGGTAGTGGTGGAAGTGGGCGAGTGCGCCAACGCCATCAACGCCCTCAAGGAACAGGCCAGCCAGATTGGCCAGATCATCTCCACCATCAGCAGCATTTCGGAACAGACCAACCTGCTGGCGCTCAATGCCGCCATCGAGGCGGCCCGGGCCGGTGAAATGGGCCGCGGCTTTGCCGTGGTGGCCGACGAGGTGCGCACCCTGGCCAATCGTACCGCCTCCTCCAGCGCCGAAATAACCGAGGTGATCAACAACATCCAGCAACAGACCGAGAAAGCCTATCTGATGATGCAACGCAATCTGAAGACGGTGGAATCCGGCATGGAAGACTCTGACAACACCAGGCAGATCCTGTTCAAGGTGGAAGAGGCCATCGACCATCTGGCGGACATGGTGCAACAGGTGGCGGATGCCACCGGCCAGCTCTCCCATACCCTCAGCCACACCTCGGACAAGGTCTCCGGCATCAGCCTGCAGGCCCAGACCGGCGAGCAGGAGGCGCAGGAGTGCCTGCAGCTCGCCTCCTCCCTGCATCAGGCCAGCCTGCTGCAACAGCGCCTGCTATCGCAATTTCGGGTCTGACCAACGCGGGGGCTATGTCCCCGCTTTCTCCCGTCGTACGAATTTAGCCCTTGGGCCGCAGGGTCCGGCCTGTTAAAATTCCGCTCTTGAAATTATCCAGGGCCCAGCCGCCCGTCTTAGCTAAGGTCTACCGCGATGCGTACCAGCCAATATCTGCTTTCCACTCTCAAGGAAACCCCGTCCGATGCCGAGATCGTCAGCCACCAGCTGATGCTGCGCGCCGGCATGATCCGCAAACTGGCCTCCGGCATGTATGCCTGGCTGCCGTCCGGTCTGCGGGTTCTGAAAAAAATCGAGAACATTGTTCGCGAAGAGATGAACAATGCTGGTGCCATCGAAGTCTCCATGCCGGTGGTGCAACCCGCCGAGCTGTGGCAGGAGTCCGGCCGCTGGGATGACTACGGTCCCGAGCTGTGCCGTCTGACCGACCGCCACAACCGTCCCTTCGTGCTGGGTCCGACCCACGAAGAGGTGATCACCTCGCTGGTGCGTTACGAAGTGAACAGCTACAAGCAGCTGCCGCTCAACCTCTACCAGATCCAGACCAAGTTCCGCGATGAAGTACGTCCCCGCTTCGGCGTGATGCGCGGTCGCGAATTCCTGATGAAGGACGCCTACTCCTTCCACATCGACAAGGCTTCGCTGATCGAAACCTACGAGCGGATGCACGCCGCCTACTGCGCCGCCTTCACCCGCATGGGGCTGAACTTCCGTCCGGTGCAAGCCGATACCGGCTCCATCGGTGGTACCGGCTCCCACGAATTCCAGGTGCTGGCCGAGAGCGGTGAAGACTTGATCGCCTTCTCCGACAGCTCCGATTACGCCGCCAACATCGAGATGGCCGAAGCGCTGGCACCGGCTGGCGAGCGTGCTGCCGCCACCGCGGCCCTGACCAAGGTCGCCACCCCGGCCGTCCACACCATCATTGATGTGGCCGCCTTCCTGAACGTGGCGCCGAGCGCCATCGCCAAGACCCTGCTGGTGCTGGGCGAAGAGGACGAGCACGGTAAACAGGCCGTCATCGCCCTGGTCCTGCGTGGCGACCACGAGCTGAACGAAATCAAGGCCGAGAAGCTGGCAGGCGTTGCCAACCCGCTGACCTTCGCCAACGACGAGCAGATCAAGGCAGCTGCCGGTTGCGACGCAGGCTCCATCGGCCCGGTCGGCTTTGCCGGTCGCATCATCGCCGATCGCAGCGCCGCCCATCTGGCGGACTTCGTCTGTGGCGCCAACGAGACCGGCTTCCACCTGACCGGTGCCAACTGGGATCGCGACATCGCTACCTATGAAGTGGCCGACCTGCGCAACGTGGTAGAAGGCGACCCGAGCCCGTGCGGCCAGGGCAAGCTGCTGCTCAAGCGCGGCATCGAAGTAGGCCATATCTTCCAGCTGGGTACCAAGTACTCCGAAGCCATGAAGGCGAGCGTACTGAACGAGGGCGGCAAGTCCGTCACCATGGAGATGGGTTGCTACGGTATCGGGGTTTCCCGCCTGGTAGCTGCCGCCATCGAGCAGAACAACGACCAGTACGGCATCATCTGGCCGGAAGCCATCGCCCCGTTCGAAGTGGCCATCGTGCCGATGAACATGCACAAGTCCGAGCGCGTGGCCGAGCAGGCACAGCAGTTCTACACCGAGCTGAAAGCCGCCGGTGTGGATGTGCTGTTCGATGACCGTAAAGAGCGCCCGGGCGTGATGTTCGCCGACATGGAGCTGCTGGGTGTGCCGCATGCCATCGTCATCGGCGATCGCGGTCTGGACAACGGCGTGGTGGAGTACAAGTGCCGCCGCACCGGCGAGAAGCAGGAAGTGGCGATCAGCGAGATCGTTGCCCTGCTCAAGGCCAAGCTGGGCCGCTAATTACGCCCCTAGCCACCATAAAAAAGCGCGCCATTAGGCGCGCTTTTTGTTTTCTGCCGCAGGGCAGAGGCGAGGCTGGCCGCAACTAGTTGCGGCCGATGAAGAGATCGGTCACATGGCAGCTGCTTCTGGCTTCCAGCGCATCCAGCATGTAGGCGGCGGCGTCTTCCGGGGTCATGAAGCCGCTGCTGTCCACGTGATCCGAGTTGTCCCAGAATTCACTGCGGATCCCGCTCGGATAGAGGTTCACCAGCCGCAGCGGCGAGCCTTTCAGCTCGGCCCGCAACGACTCCAGAAAACCACGCATGCCCCACTTGGAGGCGCAGTAGAGGCTCTCGTTGGCCTTGCCCACCTGGGCGGCGGAGGAGAGCACGTTGGCCAGCACACCGCCCTTGTCGCCGATGAGGCGCACCGTCTGCTGGGCCACCAGAATGGTGGAGATGAGATTGCTCTCCACCACCCGGCGGATCTGCTCGGCGGTATAGACGCCGACCGGGCCGAACTCGCCCACACCGGCGCAGTGCAGCACCAGCTCGGGCAGGCCGCCCCACTCCACCGCAGCGGCGAACGCCACGTCCACTTCCTCGTGGTGTGCCAGATCGGCGGCGATGCCGATCACCGCCTTGCCGAGCAACTCCTCCTGCTCCTGCAGCCTCTGATAACGACGCCCCATCATGGAGACCTGATGACCGCGTTCAACCAGGCCTATGGTGAGCGCCCGGCCCAGACCGGACCCCGCCCCCGTCACTATGATATGACCCATGCTCTTTCCTCGTCGGATGCCGCCATCGGGATGATGGGGACATCGTCATCAGCAGTTGCCGGAATTAGAAGGTGAATTCGCCGCCGATGAACCAGCCGTCGACCCGCTGGTCAACGCGATCGAAGTCCATGCTCGCATCACGCCAGCCGGCACGCACCTTGAGCGGTACGGTCGCGAACTTGTAGGAGCCACCCAGACGGTAGTCGTAGTTGTCGGCATCCTGCACGCGGGCATCGCCGAAGGCGGCAAAGCCGGTACCCGGGATGCGCACTTCGGCGCCGGTGTAGGCCATCAGCACGTCCTTGTCATAGGAGTAGTGCTGGGTGTTGAAATCGCCATCGTAGCGACGACCGGTCAGACCCAGATCGATCTGGAACAGGTCGTTGTTGAACAGGCGATAGTAGAGGCTCAGGTCATAAGCCATCAGATCGTTGTTGAGGGCGCCGCCGCTGGTACCGAAATCGGAGATCTCGAACTTGGCGTTGGGCAGCAGGATGATGCCGTGCTCCAGTTGCAGGTAGCCGCTCCAGTTGTAGTTCTCGTCGTAGCTGCCGTTGGCCCCGACACCGTTGATCTGGCCGCTGCCCTGAGCATTCCATACATCGGTACCAGCAGCGAAACGCCAGTCATCGGCAGCCATGGCTGCCTGGCTGAACAGGGCCAGTACGCAACCGGCAATCAAGGTCTTCTTCATCACGTCACTCTCTATCTATGGACTGGAAAGGCCATCATTTTACCCAGTGCGACGGGAATACACAGTGTAAAAAACTGAACAAGCGTCCATTAATGTCAGTGCTGCATGCCAGCCATGGGTTCAATCGGCTTCACCGGCAGGCTCAACTCCAGCTTCTGGCCATCATCCATGGTCAATGTCAGCGGGAAAGGGGTGCCCTGAGAGAGCTCGCGCACCTCGAACAGCATGATGTGAAAGCTGCCGGGTTTGAGCGCCACTTCCCCCTTGGCCGGCACCTCAATGCTCTCGACCTGACGCATCTTCATCACACCGTTCTCGTGCAGATGGGTGTGCAGCTCGGCCCGGCCCACCTCGGGCGAGGCGGCAGCCACCAGCTTGACCGGCTGATCGGCATCATTCTTCAGCACCAGAAAGGCGGCGGTGTTGGGCGAGCCCGGCGGCAGCAGGCGCACATAGCCGTCGACGGCCTCGACCTTGGCCAGAGCGGGAGCAGCCAGCCCCAGGGCCAGCAGGGAATAGAACGCACGTTTAAACATGGTTGAAATCCTTTTATGATGTTGTTAAACGCCGCAAAGATTATCGTAGCAGTAAGCTTTTGACAGCCAGCAATAACAAGGATTTAGACATGGACCCCATTATCATTGTCGAGCAGCAGGATGGCTTGCTCACCCTGACCCTCAATCGTCACGACAAGCGCAATGCCCTCAATACCGCCATGTATCGTGCGCTCACCGACGCCTTGCGACAAGCGACGGAAGATGACGCCATCCATGCCCTGCTCATCCAGGGGCAGAGCGACTGCTTTACCGCCGGTAATGACCTGGCCGACTTCGTGGGGAAAGAGACCCTGGAGGCGGACGATCCCATCTTGCAGTTCCTCCACACCCTGGCCGACTTCCCGAAGCCGGTGATCGCCGCGGTCGGCGGTGCGGCGGTGGGCATCGGCACCACCCTGCTGCTGCACTGCGATCTGGTCTATCTGGCCGACAATGCCCGCCTGCAACTGCCCTTTGTCGAGCTGGGGCTGGTGCCGGAGTTTGCCTCCAGCCTGTTGCTGCCGCGCAGTGTGGGTCACTTGAAGGCGGCGGAGCTGTTGCTACTGGCCGAAGCCATCGATGCCGACGAGGCACTGCAGCTGGGGCTAGCCAACCGGGTGCTGGCGGCCGAAGCCCTGCTCCCCTTTGCCCGGGAGCAGGGTTTGAAGCTGGCGGCCAAGGCGCCGAAGGCGCTGCAAAAGAGCAAGGCGCTGCTCAAGCAGGAGCTCAGGCAGGCGGTGCACTTCGTCATCGATCTGGAGGCACGCGCCTTCTCCCTCGCCCTGCTGGGGGAAGAGGCACAAACGCGGATCGCCCAGCGCCTCAAAGGCCGTAAATGATCCTCAGTTGAGGCGAAAACGGCCGATCAGCTCGCAGCCCTGCACCTGATCCTGCAGCTGGATCAAGCGGGCGATGTCGGGATTGGGGTGGCGCTTGAGGAAAGAGAGCAGCGCCGCCCGACAGCAACCCAGTTCGCTGATGAGGGATTCGCACTCCTGGTTCGGACACTGGGGCACCAACGCCGTCACCAGCTCGGAGGCCAGCTTGAGGTAGCGCAACTCATAGGCCGGCTCCTCCATGGCGCGCCAGAAGTCGGCCAGCCGGTGGCAGGTCGCCACCCGCATGCTGGCCAACTCGTCCAGCTCACCGTCACTCAGTTCGTATACCTCGGCGAGGGCCTGCTGATAGAGGCAGATGGCGGTGCCGAGCGCGCCCGCGCCCAGTGCGTTTTCAGCCTCCAGCATGTAACGCTGCCAGATTTGATGGGTCATGCCGATCTCCCAAGTTGATGGGTGGGACTTTTATCATGCCCAGTTGAGAATGAATATCAACCCGATATTTCGTGCAGGTTTTGACCAGATAACGATGCTTGGCTTGGCCCCCATCCCCATATGACTTACCATGCCGATCCACTCTTCAGGAACCGCACACTCCATGCTGCGACCCCGTTTACCCCAGGATCTGGGCTGCTCGACCCTGTGCGTGCCCCGCCTGCTGGTCTGGATCTATTAGCTGCGCTCCTCGCGTCATCCATCCTATTCATTTGAACGAGGAGACAACCATGAAACCCTGCCAACACTGGTCGCAGGTCGAGTACCTACACCTGACGGTGAGCAACCCCAACATCCACCTGAAGGGGTGCCACAGCTACTATTCCGGCGCCTGGGACGGCCCGTTTGAAGAGGCCGCCGTGCGCTATCTGCACGGTGACAGTTTCAGCCGCAGCCCGGAGACCGGCTGGGAGCCGCTCTGGCACATCGATCAGCTGCATATCGGCGACTATGTGCAGATAGCCGCCGGGGTGAAGATCCTGATGGGCGGCAACCACACCCACAATGCCGACTTCATCAGCACCTATCCGTTTGCCGCTCTCGATGCCCTCCAGCGCAGCTATCGCCCTGCCGGCGACACCCGCATCGGCAACGACGTCTGGATCGGCATGGACGCCATGATCATGCCGGGAGTCACCCTCGGCGACGGGGCCATCATAGCGGCGCGCGCCCTGGTCAATCAGGATGTGCCGCCCTATGCCATGGTGGCCGGCACGCCGGCCAAGGTTATCAGGATGCGCTTTGCTGAGGAGGAGATCGCCCGCTTGCAGGCGCTGGCCTGGTGGGAATGGCCGGATGCCCAGGTGCAGGCCTTGCTGCCGCTGATCCAGCAAGGCGAAGTGGCCCTGCTGGAACAGGCCGCCGCGCACTGGCAGCAGGCCCGGCAGCCATCATGACGAAGCGGGGGGCATAGGCCCCCCGCAGTTGTTTTGGCAGCGACTATCCGCTCAGTTGCCGCTGCGCGACTGATTGACTCGGCACTGCTTGCCCGGATAACCGGGCAGATCCGCCGCCTTGCTGCTGCATGCCAGCCGTTTGGCCTGATAGAGGCGATCCGCCAGGTTGGCACTGTCGACCGGCAACCAGTCCATCTGCTGGCCGAGCCAGCTGGCCCAGGCAAACTCGACGAAGTAGACCTGCTCTCGCTTGTCGAAATAGCCCGCATCCTGCAGCAGGCCGGCCACCGTCCGATAGGGGTAATCCGGCAGTTCGCCGATGTGGGCTGGCAGTTGCTGCGGCGTCAGTGCACCGCCCTTTTCATCCTTGAGCCAGGCCCAGTGGTTGCACTGCATCTGGCTCCAGAAGTTCTCCTTGTCCTGCAACCTGGCGATCACCTTGACCCGCACCTGCTTCACGCCAGACTGCCACAGCGCCTTGGTCAGATGGTGCCTGTCCACCAGCCAGTAACCGCCATCGGGCGCAATGACGATGGGGATCTCTTTCTTTTTCATCAACTTGTCGAGCTGCTTTGCGCTCTTGCCCGCCAGCTCGGCCTGGGTGTTGTCGACCTGGATCTGGCCCACGCCGCCCTGGGTCGGATGCAGCTGATCTATGTTCACCTCGCACCAGCTACCAACCTGGCTCTCGCGCTCACACGGCGCCAGCGCCCAGGCCCCTTGACTGATGGCCAGGGCCAACAGGATCCATGTTCTCATTGCTCACTCCTCTGCCCGAATGGCGGGTCAAATAAGATGCCGGGGAGCCCCCTCATCCAAGGGACTCATACTGGCGGTCTGACCAGCAAACGGGATATCATGATTTCCCGTCTGTCGGCGATCACTTCTCGCCGAGTTTTCACCCCGCTTCACACTATTTGAAGGATCAACCATGAAAGGATGGAGTCCCCTGCTGGCCCTGCTGGGCTGCGCCTGTGTCCAGGCTGCCGATGTTCCACCCGGCACCCAGCTCGCCGCCGAACAGGCCGTCGTGCGTCATCTGAAAGACGAGCCCGCGAGCCTGAGCCCGCTCAAGCTGGTCGGCCTGCCCGAGTTGCAGGTACTGCGGGATCTCTACGAGGGGCTGCTGACCCAGGGACCGGACGGCAAGGTACAGCCCGGGGTCGCCGCCAGCTGGGACAACCAGGGCAATCAGCGCTTCACCTTCCATCTGCGCCCGGACGCCCGCTGGTCCAACGGCGATCCCGTGCAGGCCGCCGACTTCGTCTACGGCTGGCGCAAACTGGTCGATCCCAAAGAAGCCGCCACCTTTGCCTGGTTCGCTCAGCTGGCTCGCTTCGACAAGGTGGATGAGATCGTGGCCGGCAAGCTGCCCCCCGCAGAGCTCGGGGTGAAGGCCCTCGACCAGCATACCCTGCAGGTGACCCTCTCCCAGCCGGTGCCCTACTTCCTGAGCCTGCTGACCCACCCCAGCCTGTCTCCACTGCATCGTGCCAGCATGGAGCAATACGGCAACCAGTGGACCCAGCCCGGCAAGCTGGTCGGCAACGGTGCCTTCGTGCTGAGTCACCGGGTGGTGAACGAGAAGCTGGAGCTGACCCCCAACCCCTACTACTGGGATCGCGCCCATACCGTGCTGACCAAGGTCACCTTCGTGCCCATCAACCAGGAGAGCGCGGCCACCAACCGCTACCTGGCCGGCGACCTGCACATCACCGAATCCTTCCCCAAGGAGCAGTATCACAAACTGATGCAGCAGATCCCGGGCGAGGTCTATACCCCGGATCAGCTCGGCACCTACTACTACGCCTTCAATACCCAGCGCGCCCCCCTCAACGACGTGCGGGTGCGCAAGGCGCTCTCCTACACCATTGACCGGGGCCTCATCGCCAGCAAGATCCTGGGCACCGGAGAAAAACCGGCCTATCACTTCACCCCGGACGTGGTTGCCGGCTTCGAGCCCAAGGCCAACCTGCTCTCCAGCAGCAGTCAGCAGGAGCTGGACGACAAGGCCAGAGCCCTGCTCAAGGCGGCGGGCTACGGCCCGGCCAACCCGCTCAAGCTGACCCTGCTCTACAACACGGCCGAGGTACACAAGAAGATGGCGCTGGCCATCGCCAACCTGTGGAAACAGAAGCTGGGAGCCCGGGTCGAGCTCACCAATCAGGAGTGGAAAACCTATCTCGACAGCCGCCAGAGCGGCCAGTTCGAGGTGATCCGCTCCTCCTGGGTGGCCGACTACAATGACCCGTCCGCCTTCCTCGGCCTGTGGGGCTCCCACCACAGCGGCAACATGGCCCGCTTCGCCAACGCCGGCTACGATGCCCTGCTGGCCAAGGCTGCCAACAGCCAGGATCCCCGTGAACGGGCCCGCCTGTTCGATGAGGCCGAAACCATACTGCAGGACGAGGCGCCCATCACCCCCATCTATCAGTACACCAACGCCCGGCTGATCAAGCCCTGGCTCAAGGGCTATCCCATCAACAATCCGGAAGACGTGGCCTACAGCCGCCAGCTCTACCTCGTCAAGCACTGACCCTGTGGGGGCCGACCATGCCGGCTCCCTCTCTTCCCCTGTTCATGCTCAAGTTTTCGGCATAGAATGCCGCCCTTTCAGACAACCCTCCCTCAGTCACCGATGTTGTTATGCGCTATTTATTGATCATCGCCCTGCTGGCGGCCCTGCCCGCCCAGGCGGCCAGCGAGGCACAGTGCCGCCAGGCCTTCACCGAGTGGATGCTGGCCCAGCACAAGCAGTTCAGCGACCGCAAGGCCAGCAAGATGGAGCGGCGCAGCGCGGAGCGGGCCATCGATCAGGTGCGCAGCGAGTTCTCGAAGCGGGAGAGCTTCTGTCAGGCCATGGAGTGGGTGGAACACAACCGGGATCAGGATCCCCGCTTCACCCCGCGGATCGGGGAGATCCACGACTTCACCCCGCCGGCCGACTCGCCGTCATGAAAAAAGCCCCGAACCTGCGTTCGGGGCTTTTTCTGGGCATGACAGGTACCGATATCAATCGACGTAGAAGGTCTGCTGGAAAGTCAGCGTCTGCTGCTGCCCCTCCCCCATGATCTTCAGGGTGAACTGGTAGGTATCCTCGTTGCGATAGGGCAGCACCGCCAGATAGTAGATGGCATCCCCCTCCTTGACCTCCTGGAAGCTCAGGTTGCGGATGGTGCCGGTGAGGTTCTTGGCCTCGCCGCTGATCCCCACCGCCTGGGCGACCCCCTGCTTGTTCTGCACCGCGATGTTGACGATGCCGTTGTAGCGGCTGCGCTCCAGGCCATAGGCCTTGGCCACCTCGGGAGTGAGGAAGCTGGAGTTGAAGGCGCTGTAGTGCACCTGCCAGGGGCCCAGCTCCTTCATCTGTTCGGCCCGCAGGGGCAAGGTCAGCAGCAGTGCCAGCAGGCAGCTTATCCAGGCTGTTTTCATGGTGTCATCCTTCTCGTGTTAACCCTGATTGTCCAGCAGGGCACTGACCTCGGCGGGGATCTGCCTGGGCGCCTCGATGGCGACCGTCTTGTGCCGTCCCAGCTCCCCCCGCACGATGCGAACCTGCCCCTTGGCCACCTTGAACTGCTTGGCCAGATACTTGATCAAGTGGCTGTTGGCCTGGCCATCCACCGGCGGCGCCGTGATGGCCACTTTCAACTCTTCTCCATGCAATCCGACGATCTGATCCCGACTCGCCTTGGGCTGGATCATCAGATGCATTATCAGCTCATCCCCTTCCCGCAGGACGGCTGCCATCAAATCATCCACCACAGCTGGCCGAACAGATCACCCAACAGATAGTTTATGGCCTGCAGCCCGATAAAGGCGACCAGCACGGAGAGATCCAGCCCGCCCAGTGCCGGCAGAATGCGGCGGATGGGGGCCAGGAAGGGCTCGGTCAGCTGGTGCATCACGTATTCGATGGGGTTACGACCCTGGCTGACCCAGCTCAGGATGGCGCGGATCAGCAACACCCAGAAGATCATGGAGCCGGCCTTCTTCAGCACAGTCAGCCCGGCAAACAGGCTGAGGGTGAGCCAGTCGGCCAGCAGCACGTTCATGCTCTTGAGCAGCGCCAGTTTGGCGAAGGCGATGATGATGGCCAGCAGCACAGAGGCCATGTCGAGCCCGCCAAACCCGGGAATGACCCGGCGCAGCGGCACCACCAGCGGATTGGTCAGCTTGACCACCATCTGGCTCATGGGGTTGTAGAAGTCTGCGCGGGCCCACTGCAGCCAGACGCGCAACAGCACCACCATGAGATAGAGGTCAAAAATCGTGTTAATCAGAAAGTAAGCAGTGTTCATCTGGGCTCCAGGTTGAGACAGAGAGTAAGAGAAATCGGGTTCAGAACAGGGTTTCCATTTCGCCGGCCCGGGCAACGGCCGCCTGCATGGCGTGTGCCGTCAGCGGCATCAGTCCCTGCTGCTGGAAAGTCTTGATCGCCTCGGCGGTGGTGCCGCCCTTGCTGGTCACCTGCTCGCGCAGGGCCTGCAGCGACAGCTCGGGATTCTGCTCGACCATGGCGGCCGCCCCAAGGGCAGTCTGCTGCACCAGCAGGCGGGCCTGCTCGGGGGAGAAGCCCATGGCCTCGGCCTCCTCGGCGATGGCCTGCATGAACAGGAAGAAGTAGGCAGGTGCACTGCCGGCCGCGGCGATGACGCCGTTGATGGCTGACTCCTGCTCCACCCACAGGGTTTTGCCCACCGCCTGCATCATCTGCTCGGCCAGCTCCCGGTCAGCCTTATCGATGCCGGGCGGGGCGTACAGCCCGGTCATGCCCAGCCCCAGCAGAGAGGGGGTGTTCGGCATGGTGCGGATGATCCGGCCGTGGCCGCCCGCCATCTCGGCCAGCCGCGCCACCTTGATGCCGGCAGCGATGGAGATGAGCAGCTTGCCCTCCAGCGTGCCCAGCTGTGCCACCAGCGCGCTCAGCATGGCGGCCATCAGCTGCGGCTTGACCGCCAGCACGATCACCTCCGCCGCCCGGGCCGCCTCGGCGTTGTCCTGGGTGATGCGGATGCCATAGTCGTTGGCCAGCGCATCCAGCTTGGGCCGACTGGGGTTGGCTGCGATGATCCGGTCGGCCGGATAGCCCGCCTGAACCAGGCCGGCAATGATACTGCGGCTCATGTTGCCCGCCCCGATAAAGGCGAGGATTCTATGCTGCATCAAACGCTCCTGTTACCTGAAAAAAGCACTGCCCGATGCATCGCATCCCGGGCCTTGCTCATGAATAGTCGCGGGCACCGAAGATGGCGGTACCGACCCGCACCATGGTGCTGCCGTGGCCGATCGCCAGTTCGAGATCCTCGGTCATCCCCATCGAGAGGGTATCGACACCCGGGTATTGTTGCGCAAGCTCGGTGAACAGAGTCTGCATGCGCACCATCTGGGCGGCCAGCACCGCCTCGTCGCTGGTGTGCTCCGGAATCGCCATCAGGCCGCGCAGCCGCAGCCGTTCACAGCGGGAGACCAGTTCGGCCAGGCGGAAAATCTCTTGCTCCGACGTTCCGGATTTGCTGCTCTCTCCGCTAATATTGATTTGCAGACAGACATTTAGCGGCGCGAGCCCGCTCGGGCGCTGGTTGTTCAGGCGTTCGATCAGCTTCTCTCTGTCCACGCTCTGCACCCAGTCGAAACGCTCGGCCACCAGCCTGGACTTGTTCGATTGCAGCGGGCCGATAAAGTGCCACTCGATGTCTGCACAGATCCCTTGCTCACGCAGGGTATCTATCTTGGTCGCCGCTTCCTGGGCGTAGGATTCGCCAAAGCGGCGCTGACCGGCGGCATAGGCCTCGCAAACGGCCTCCAGCGGTTTGGTCTTGCTGACCGCCAGCAGTTGGATGTGATCGCGGCTTCGGCCCGCGCGACTGGCGGCTTGTACAATACGTTCCTTGACCTGAAGCAGGTGCTCGGCAATCTGGTTCATGTTTCGTTAGTGATCTTGTGATGGGAGAATGACAAATCTATGGATATCACAGAGTTATTGGCTTTCAGTGTAAAACATAAAGCCTCGGATCTACACCTCTCGGCCGGGGTTCCCCCGATGATCAGGGTTGATGGCGAGGTTCGCAAGATCAATTTGCCCGCCCTGGAACACCGGGAAGTGCACGCCCTCATCTACGACATCATGAACGATCACCAGCGCAAGGAACTGGAAGAGAACTTCGAGGTGGACTTCTCGTTCGAGGTGCCGAACCTGGCTCGCTTCCGGGTCAACGCCTTCCAGCAGGCACGCGGCTCAGGCGCGGTATTTCGTACCATCCCCAGCACTGTGCTGAGCCTCGAAGATTTGGACGCGCCGGAGATCTTTCGCAAGATTGCCGAATACCCGCGCGGCCTGGTGCTGGTGACCGGCCCGACCGGCTCGGGTAAATCCACCACCCTGGCGGCCATGGTCAACTACATCAACGAGAACTTTCATCACCACATCCTCACCATCGAGGATCCCATCGAATTCGTGCACGAGAACAAGCGCTGCCTGGTGAACCAGCGGGAAGTGCACCGCGACACCAAGAGCTTCAGCAACGCCCTGCGCTCGGCGCTGCGGGAAGACCCGGACATCATCCTGGTGGGCGAGATGCGCGACCTGGAAACCATTCGCCTCGCCATGACCGCGGCCGAGACCGGTCACCTGGTGTTCGGCACCCTGCACACCTCGTCGGCGGCCAAGACCATCGACCGGATCATCGACGTCTTCCCCGGTGCGGAAAAAGACATGGTGCGCTCCATGCTCTCAGAGTCGCTGCGGGCGGTCATCTCCCAGACCCTGCTCAAGCGCATCGGTGGCGGCCGGGTGGCGGCCCACGAGATCATGATGGGCATTCCCGCCGTGCGTAACCTCATCCGGGAAGACAAGATCGCCCAGCTCTACTCGGTGATCCAGACCGGGATGACCCACGGCATGCAGACCATGGACCAGAGCCTCAAGCAGCTGGTGAGCCGCGGCGTAGTGGCGGCGCTGGATGCCAAGGCCAAGGCGGTCGATCCCAACACCATCTAACCACGACGAATCTAGGGAAGGAGTCGTTATGAATCTGGATGCCCTGCTGACCGAGCTGGTCGCCCGTAAAGGCTCGGATCTGTTCATCACGGTCGGCACGCCGCCGACCCTCAAGGTCAACGGCCATCTGCAGTCGCTGGCAGAAGCCCCCCTCGACAAGGCAAGGGCGCTGGCGCTGGTCAAGGAGACCCTGAGCCAGGAGCACTTCGAGCGCTACCTGCACACCAAGGAGGCCAACTACGCCATCCACCGCGAGGAGCTTGGCCGCTTTCGGGTCAGCGCCTTCTGGCAGCAGGAGCTGCCGGGCATGGTGCTGCGCCGTATCGAGACCCGCATCCCCACCTTCGACGAGCTGGCGCTGCCCCCCATCCTACAGGAGATCGCCCTGGCCAAACGCGGGCTGGTGCTGTTCGTCGGTGCCACCGGCGCTGGCAAATCCACCACCCAGGCGGCCATGATCGGCTATCGCAACCAGCATGTGGACGGCCACATCCTGACGGTGGAAGATCCGGTGGAATTCGTGCATCAGCACGGCCGCAGCCTGATCACCCAGCGCGAGGTGGGCATAGACACAGCGTCATTCGACGTGGCGCTGAAGAGTTCGCTGCGCCAGGCGCCAGATGTGATCCTGATCGGCGAAATTCGCAGCCAGGAGACCATGGAGTTTGCCCTCCAGTTTGCCGAGACCGGCCACCTCTGCCTCGCCACCCTGCACGCCAACAATGCCAACCAGGCGCTGGACCGCATCCTGCACCTGGTCCCTCAGGAGAAACACCGCCAGTTCCTGTTCGATCTCTCCTTCAACCTGCGTGCCATCGTGGCCCAGCAACTGCTGCCCAGCCTAGACGGGCGCCGTCGCTGTGCGGCCTTCGAGGTGCTGCTCAACACCCCGCTCATCACCGACATCGTCCGCAAGGGGGAGATGCACCGGCTCAAGGAAGTGATGACCAAGTCCACCGAGCTCGGCATGCAGACCTTCGATCAGGCGCTGTTCGCCCTGTTCTGTGCCGGCCAAATTGGCTACAGTGAGGCCCTTGCCCATGCCGACTCGGCCAACGACCTGCGACTGCTGATCAAGCTGTCGGGGCGCGAGCAGCTGGGTGCAGGCACTCTCGACAACGTTACCCTGGATGAATGAGGGGCGTGCGTCACCGCTATAAAGGATCGTTATGCTGATTGTGGTTTCCCCGGCCAAGACGCTGGACTACGAGTCGCCGCTGGTGACTTCCCGTTTCACCCAACCCGAGCTGCTGGACCACTCCGCCGAGCTGATCGGCCGGGCCCGCCAGCTGAGCCCGGACCAGATCGCCAGCCTGATGAAGATCAGCGACAAGCTGGCCGGCCTCAACACCGCCCGCTTTGCCGACTGGCAACCCGACTTCAGCCCGGCCAACGCCCGCCAGGCGCTGCTAGCCTTCAAGGGGGATGTCTATACGGGGCTGGCGGTGGAAGATTTCAGCGAGGCAGATCTCGACTTCGCCCAGGCACACCTGCGCATGCTCTCCGGTCTCTACGGGGTGCTGCGCCCGCTCGATCTGATGATGTCCTACCGGCTGGAGATGGGGATCCGCCTCAACAACGCGCGTGGCAAGGATCTCTACCAGTTCTGGGGCGACATCATCACCGCCCACCTGAACAAGGCGCTGGCTGCCCAGGGAGACGAGGTGTTGATCAACCTGGCTTCCGACGAGTACTTCAAGTCGGTACGCCCCAAGGCCCTGCAGGGGCGCATTATCACGCCGGTGTTCAAGGACGAGAAGAACGGCCAGTTCAAGATCATCAGCTTCTACGCCAAGAAGGCGCGCGGCATGATGGCCCGTCACATCATCAAGCACCGGCTCACCAAGGTGGAGCAGCTGACCGGGTTCAACGCCGATGGCTACTACTTCGTACCGGAAGAGTCCGACGCCAATACCCTGATGTTCAAACGCGCTGAAAATTAATTACGGCCCGAGGGAACCAAATTCAGGATCCCCAAGTCTGAATAGGTGAATCCTCTGTTGTAAGCACTTTTTATTGGCCGACGTTTATACGTCGGCTTTTTTCTTTTCTGGCCCCCGTCGAGTGAGCAGCAGATAGCACAACGGCCATCCGGGGATGGCCGTTGTGGCGGGCAGGCTTACTTCTTTTTCTTCTTGGCCGACTTCTTCTTGTCGTCCTTCGGCTTTTTCTTCTTCACCGGTACCCGTGCCTCTTTATGTTTGGGGCGCAGTTCGTCGATCACCCGACGCTTGAGACGCTCTTCGGTGTAGCGCTCGATCTTGGCGACCATCGCCATGTCGTGAGCTTCCACCAGGCTGATGGCGCAACCGCGGTTGCCGGCACGGCCGGTGCGGCCGATCCGGTGGACGTAGACATCGGCGCCGTAGGGCATGTCGTAGTTGATGACATGGCTGACGTTGGGCAGGTCGATGCCGCGGGCGGCCACATCGGTGGCGATGAGGAAGGGCACTTCCCCTTCATGGAACTTGCGGATCGACTCGATGCGCTTGCTCTGCTCCATCTCGCCGCGGATCCAGGCGCAGGAGACGCCAGCCGCCTGCAGCTGACCGGACAGCTCCGCCAGCCGCTCACGGGTCTTGACGAAGATGATGGCCTTCTGGGTCTCGGGATCTTTCAGAATATGCACCAGCAGGGCCAGCTTGTGAGCAGCATCGTCGGCCAGGTGCACCCACTGGGTGATGGGGCGACGTTCGCTGCGGGGCGGCTCGGCGTGCAGCTCCACCGGCTCCTTCAGGATATCGTTGGCGAATTTCTCAAGCCCAGCCCCTTCCAGGGTGGCGGAGAAGAGCATGGTGTGCTTGCGGTAGCGCGCCTCTTCCACGATGCGGTTCACATCCTTGATGAAGCCCATGTCCAGCATGCGGTCCGCTTCGTCCAGCACCAGTACCTCGATGTCGTGGCTCTCGAACTCCTCTTTCTCGATGTACTCGAGCAGACGGCCCGGGGTGGCCACCACAATGTCGGTGGTTTTGGTCAGGGCCGGCAATTGCTCTTCATGGCTGACACCGCCGATGATGGTCTCGATGCTGAGGTTGGTGTGAGCCGCCAGCGCCTTGGCGTGGGCGGTAACCTGCAGCGCCAGCTCGCGGGTCGGGGTCAGCACCAGCATCCGGCACGGGCCCGGCTTGCGGCGCGGGAAGTCCAGCAGGTGCTGCAGAGCAGGCAGCAGGAAGGCGGCGGTCTTGCCGGTACCGGTCGGAGCGGATGCCAGAATATCGCGGCCGTCCAGGGCTGGCTCCAGCACCATCTGCTGAATGGTGGTGGGGCGGGTGAAACCCATCTCGGCCAAGGCCCGGTTGAGGGCTGGATTCAGGTCGAAATCATCAAAGGACTGGCTCATGGCAATACTCGGTCATTAAGGAAACGGCAGATTATAGGCGATTATGTCGTCGGCTCCTATGGCGACTGTGGCTTAGTCGCTATAATCGCCGACCATTTTCTGCGGCGCTGGCACAGGACGGGAGTCGGATGGGACGAAACAGCGGTTTTACCTTCAAGCAATTTCACGTCGCGCACGATCGCTGCGCCATGAAAGTCGGCACCGATGGCATCCTGCTCGGCGCCTGGGCACCTGTCACCAACGCCCGCCGGGTGCTCGACATTGGCAGCGGCAGCGGCCTCATCGCCCTGATGCTGGCCCAGCGCAGCCCTGCCGACTGTCGCATCGATGCGGTAGAGCTGGATAGCAATGCAGCCCGGCAGGCTCGCGAGAATGCGGCAGCCTCCCCCTGGCATGAACGGGTCACCGTCATCGAGAGTGCCATTCAAACCTATCAGGCCGCCCCTTACGATCTCATCGTCTCCAACCCGCCCTACTTCGTGGCGGGCCAGTCATTTCGCGATCCGGCCAGGGCACTGGCACGTCATACCGGCGGCCTCGACAGCCGGGATCTGCTGGCCGCCTGTGACCGACTATTGGCCCCCAACGGCGAGGTTGCGCTGGTCGTGCCAACGGCCATGGCCGATGAAATTTTATGCATCTCGGCGGATTATGATCTGCACGCCGTTTGTTATACAGCTGTTATCACCAGAGCTGGAAAAGAGGCAAATCGTGTTTTATTGCGACTTGGCAGAGGATTAAACAAGTGTGAGCAGGGTGAAATTGTGATCCATTCTGCTGATGGAACCTATTCCGACAGATACATCCAACTAACCAGCCCCTTCTATTTGAAGATGTAAATTTCGTCTTGAACTATTTTTTCACGCCATTATGCTGACTCCTAAACGAGCGCCCGCTCAAGACCAGCTCAAACCACTGGTTGCGATGAAAAAACAAGCGGGGCTCCTTTTTTTTACCCCTGAACAATATCGGTCACTGACCAATAAAAAACTATAACAAGCAATAGTTTACAAGACAGACGAGGTTGAACTTGACGAAATCACTCACATTGTCCGACGTGCTCGGATTGGGCTTCATGACCTTCGCCTTCTATCTGGGCGCCGGCAACATCATCTTCCCGCCGCTGGCTGGTTACATGGCAGGTGAGCACCTCTCTCTCGCCATGCTGGGTTTCCTGGTCACTGCCGTCGGTCTGCCCCTCATCACCATCATCGCCGTCGCC
Source organism: Aeromonas sp. FL131 (assembly GCF_049860615.1). Taxonomy (NCBI): domain Bacteria; kingdom Pseudomonadati; phylum Pseudomonadota; class Gammaproteobacteria; order Aeromonadales; family Aeromonadaceae; genus Aeromonas; species Aeromonas sp. FL131. The sequence continues at coordinate 43,389 of NZ_CP187595.1, read as the reverse complement.
AAGGCAGGCAACGGCTGGGCCGGCATGACCAAGCTGCTGCCGGCCGGCGTCGCCACCGCACTGGCCGTCGCCATCTACATCATCATCGGTCCGGCCTTCGCCGCCCCCCGTACCGGGCTGGTGGCCTACGAAATGGGCCTCAAACCCTTCATCGGTGACATGGGTCAGGCCGGTCTGGCTGCCTACACAGTGCTGTTCTTCGGCGTGGCCATCCTGGTCTCCATGAATCAGGGCAAGCTGATGGATGCCATCGGCAAATACCTGACCCCGGTGCTGATGCTGTTGCTGCTGACCCTCGCCATCGGTGTGTTCGTCGCCCCGCAAGGTGATATGCCGGCCTCTTCCGGTGACTATCAGAACGGCCCCTTCGTGAAAGGGATCCTGGAAGGCTACAACACCATGGACACCCTGGCGTCCCTGATGTTCGGTGCCCTGATCGTCGACCTGCTGCGCCAGAAAGGCATTCATGACTACCAGAGCCAGTTCAAGTACCTGGCCATTGCCGGCATCATCTCCGCCATCGGTCTGTCCGTGGTCTACGTCTCCCTGTTCCAGCTGGGCAACACCGCAGCCGGCGTCGCCACCGACATCAGCAACGGCGGCGCCATCGTCAACGCCTACGTGTTGAGCCTGTTCGGTCAGCCGGGTCAGTTCATCCTGGCCGCCATCATCACCCTGGCCTGTTTCACCACCGCCGTGGGCCTGATCTCCGCCTGCTCCGACTTCTTCCACAACCTCACCGGCATGAGCTACAAGAAGCTGGTGGTGTTGCTGGGGGTCATCTGCGCCGTGGTCGCCAACGTGGGCCTGAGCCAGCTCATCAGCCTCTCCATCCCGGTGCTGGTCGCCATCTACCCGGTTGCCGTGGCACTGGTGCTGGTCACCTTCCTGAAGGGTTACTTCGGTCGTCCGCGCCTGGTGTTCCGCGCCGTGCTGATGGTCGCCTTCCTGTTCGGCTGCCTGGACGGCCTGGGCGCCGCCGGCATGAAGATGGATGCGTTTGCCTTCCTGCCGCTGTTCGACAAGGGCCTGGCCTGGCTGCTGCCGACGCTGCTGGCCTGTGGCCTCGGCATGGCGGTACGCTCCGGCGAGAAACTGGCCGCCGAAGCCGCCTGATTTCACTCCCGTCCGTATTAAAGAGCCTGCCTTGCGCAGGCTCTTTTGTTTGTCTGTCCACAGCCTTTTACCACCCGTTACCCCTTTCCTGCGGCCAGCCCCCTGCCGCCATGCCGACCTCTTTCACTGCTGCCAACCGCTGGCTAATCGGTGATTTATTCTGGCCAATTAAATTGTTTCAAGATATTAATGTGTGATTGAGATCAAATTTCTCTTCTTTATGCTCAGAAGAGAACTCCTTCGCCGATGTGCTCATCGTGGAGGAGAGGGAAGCATTGTTATCCGGTTATCTGCCAGGCAGTGGGTGCAATCAACAAGAACAAGCTGATAAGGCAGATGAGGTCAGGTTTGACGAAATCACTGAAGTTGTCCGACGTATTCGGACTGGGTTTTATGACGTTTGCTTTCTATCTGGGGGCAGGCAACATCATTTTTCCACCGCTCGCCGGCTTTATGGCCGGTGAACATTTGATGCCAGCCATGGTCGGCTTTCTGCTGACAGCGGTGGGCCTCCCTCTGCTGACGCTGGTCGCCGTTGCCAGAGGCAGCGCCGGACAAGGCAGCAGCGGCTGGACGGCAATGACCCGCTATCTGCCGACGTGGGCAGCCACGGCGCTGGCCATCGCCATCTACATCATCATGGGGCCGGCCTTTGCCACCCCCCGCACCGGGCTGGTGGCTTATGAAATGGGGCTCAAGCCCTGGCTCGGTGAAGCTGGCCAACACGGGCTGCTGCTCTACAGCCTGCTCTTCTTCGCGCTGGTGATCCTGGTATCGCTGGATCGGGGCAGGCTGCTCGATGCGGTGGGCAAGTACATGACACCTGTCTTGATGGTGATGTTGCTGATCCTGGCGGTCGGAGTCTTGGTTGACCCGCAAGGCACCCTGCCAGAGGCCAGCGGCGACTATACGGATACGCCGCTCATCAAGGGGATGCTGGAGGGGTACAACACCATGGATACCCTCGGCTCGCTGATGTTCGGTGCTCTCATCATCGGTCTGCTGCAACGCAGGGGCATCGAGGGCTACCCGAGCCAGTTCAAGTACCTGACCATCGCGGGCCTCATCTCGGCGGTTGGCCTCTCAGCGGTCTACATCTCCCTGTTCTACCTGGGCAACAGTGCAGCGGGCGTGGTGACCAACGTCGACAATGGCGGCGCCATCGTCAACGCCTATGTTCTGAGCCTGTTCGGCCACTACGGCCAGTTGATCCTGGCCGCCATCATCACCCTGGCCTGCTTCACCAGCGCGGTCGGCCTGCTCTGCGCCAGCGCCGACTACTTCCACGGTCTGGCCGGCTGGACATACCGCAAGTGGGTACTGCTGATGGGATGCGTCTCCATCCTGGTGGCCAACGTCGGGCTGAGCCAGCTCATCAGCCTCTCCATCCCGGTGCTGGTCGCCATCTACCCGGTCGCCATCGCACTGGTGCTGGTGACCTTTGTACAGGGCTATTTTGGCCGGCCACAGCTGGCGTTTCGTGCCGTGCTGCTGGTGGCGTTTCTGTTCGGCTGTCTGGACGGGCTGGGCGCGGCCGGCATGCAGATGGATGCGTTCGCCTTCCTGCCGCTGTTCGACAAGGGGCTGGCCTGGCTGCTGCCCACCCTGCTGACCTGCGGCTTCGGCATGCTGCTGCGCCCCCGCGAAGATCTGGCCGCCGAAGCGGCCTGATCAACCGGGCGACCAACGACAAGAGGCCAGCATCAGCTGGCCTCTTGCATTGCATCCGTCATCCTGGCTGCTACAGCAGCGGGTCTACCTGCTTGGGTCTGCCTGCCAGGCCATACCAATGGGCCTCAACCTGCCCGGCATGCCACTCAAAGGTGCCCCAGGGCTGGTCTGCCTGCCAGCGCGGAAAGTTCACCACCACCCGGTTGTCTTCGTACTTGTAGAGCGAGGTGGTGATCTGGAGATCAGACAGGATGAGCAGCAGGGCCCAACCGATGAAGAACCATTTCAGCGCTTTCCACATAGGGTTACTCGAAACAGATCTCGATGGTGGCACGACCGTAATCTGATTCGAATGGCATCATGATCTTGGTGCCGTCGGCGCGATGGGTGATGGTGTGATTGGGGCCGGAGACGATGATGGGGGTCGCCATGTCGAACTCATACCCCTTCTCCCCCAGCATGCGCTTGGCGCCGCCAGTCACCATGTTGGTGATCTCGCCCACCATGTCGGTCACTTCTTCATTGATGGTGGCCGGAGCCTCGCCCAGCATCCGGCGCATGATCTCCAGCGCCAGCCCCTTCTCGAAGCTGATGGAGAGCGAGCCACGGGTCTGCGGGCCGACCATGCCGATGAGGCCAGAGACATCGCCGCGCGCCAGCTCGTCCATCTTGCGTTTGGGTTTGCCCGGCTTGAGCTCGAGCTGTGCCATGGTGGAGAGCACATTGAGCAGGGAGAGCAGGAACGGGTTTACAAAATCAGCCTTCATGTTGACTTCCTACGGTGGGCGTACAGCGAGCACATTGGCCATGTGCCTCTATTGTCTTATTGGTAATAGTAAAGCCATGCAAGTGGGCTTGCTCGGAAAACGCGCCATCGATCGCCGCGTCATGCAACTCGACCACCTCGCCACACCGATCGCAGATGAGCAGTTGCATCGGGTGGGCATGATCGAAGTGACAGCAGAAAATGAAGGCGTTGAGCGACTCCACCTTGTGGGCAAAGCCCTGTTCGAGCAGAAAATCCAATGCCCGATAAACGGTCGGCGGCTTGGCATGGGCCTCGGTCTGCTGCAACTGGGCCAACAGATCATAGGCGCTGATGGCATTGCCGTGGGCAGCCAGCAGCCTGAATACCTGACGTCGGGTAGGGGTGAAGCGGATCCCGCGTTGTTCGCAGAGTCGTTCGGCTCGTTGTAAAAGTTGGTCTTGATTCATGATCACGCAATTACCCTTTTTATTAGCCGGATACTATCACAGGGCCTCGCATGGCGCGGCGACAAAATTCATTTTCTGGGGCTGCCTCACGTTGTGGTAAAATCCGCCCCCTTTGTTTAGCCAACCCGGATGATTTTTATGCAGGCGCAGCGTTTTTCCATCGCCCCCATGCTGGACTGGACCGATCGGCATTGCCGTTATTTCCATCGTCTGATGACTCGCCAGACCTTGCTTTATACCGAAATGGTGACCACCGGTGCCATCATCCACGGCAAGGGAGATTATCTGGGTTACAGCGAGCAGGAGCACCCCATCTCCCTGCAGCTGGGTGGTAGCAATCCGGCCGATCTGGCGCGCTGTGCCAAGCTGGCCGAGGAGCGCGGCTATGACGAGGTGAACATCAACGTCGGCTGTCCCTCCGATCGAGTGCAGAATGGTCGCTTTGGTGCCTGCCTGATGGGTGAGCCCGCCCTGGTGGCTGACTGCGTCAAGGCGATGCGCGATGTGGTAGGCATACCGGTAACGGTGAAGACCCGCATCGGCATCGACGATCAGGACTCCTACGAATTTCTGCAGGCCTTCATCGAACAGGTTCGTGACGCCGGTTGCGACACCTTCATCGTCCATGCCCGCAAGGCGTGGCTGAGCGGCCTGAGCCCCAAGGAAAACCGCGAGATCCCGCCGCTCGATTATCCCCGTGTCTATCGGGTCAAGCAGGATTACCCGGAGCTGACCATCGCCATCAACGGCGGCGTCACCTCCATGGAGCAGACTCTCGAGCACCTGCAGCACCTGGATGGTGTCATGATGGGGCGCGAAGCCTATCAGAATCCCTACATTCTGGCGCAGGTGGATAACCTGGTGTTCGGCCAGAACAATGCCGTGCCGAGCCGCCACGAGGTGGTGCGGATGATGCTGCCCTATATCGAGCAGGAGCTGGCCAAGGGTAACTATCTCTCCCACATGACCCGCCACATGCTGGGGCTGTTCCAGAACATGCAGGGAGCTCGCGCCTGGCGCCGTCACCTGAGTGAAAACGCCTGCAAGCCGGGAGCGGATATCCAGGTGGTGCTGGATGCCATGGCCAAGGTGCCGGAATTCGCCACCACGGAGGCGGCGGAGTAACCATGTACCGTTTCACCGGCTCCTGGCTGCACAAGGCCATCGTCCGGCTCTGCGCCGGCCTGCTTGCCATTCTGGGCATCAAACTCAGCGCCTTTTACTTCCTCGGCTTGCTCATCGTGCTGGGGCTGCATCGGGATCAGTTGCTCGGCTGAGTTAGCCCCACGTCGACCAATAAAAAAACCGGCAACACCCTGTGTTGCCGGTTTTTTATTGTCTCTTCAGCCTCGCTAATCGCCTTTGTCCACGAACTGCAGCTCGGGCGCTCTGGACGTCAGCACATCGGCGCAATAATCCCAGGTCGAGATGCGGTAGTGCTGCAGATCTTCGTCCAGGTGCAGACCATCCGACTCCTGATGGAACCAGCTGGCAAATCGGGACGGGGTGATGAGCTGGATCTGCTCCTCGATGGCATGGCTATCCTTGCCCTCCGCCAGATCGCAATCCTCCATCACTCGCACCGCAAAGATATGCCGAAAATAGACCCGACAGAGGATCTGCGGCGGCAGATCGATGCTGCGAGCCCTGCCCAGCATGATGGTAAGGGAGTCGCTCCAGATATCCTGATGAAGTTCGGCCACAACCAGGCCCGGGGGGAGTTGGCGGGACGGAGCCCAAGGTACGGCAACCTGCCGAATGGCATTTTTCTGTTCCATCATCCACCTCACTACGGCGCACGCCATATCTTGAGTGTATCTGAAACAATTTCCGCTGACGATGGCAATAAAAAACCCGGCTGGCGCCGGGTTTTTGGGGATTACTTGACGGCGTCTTTGAGCGCCTTGCCTGCCACAAAGGACGGCACATTCGCGGCTGCAATCTGGATCTCTTTACCAGTTTGCGGATTGCGACCGGTACGGCCAGCACGATGGTTCACCTTGAAGGTGCCAAAACCCACCAACTGCACAGCATCACCTTCTTTCAGGCTCTGGGTAATACCATTGATGATCTCTTCCAGAGCGACTTTGGCCTGAGCTTTGCTCAGATCTGCTTTGGCTGCAATTGCATCGACAAGTTGAGCTTTGTTCATAACATTTCCTTTATGATCGGGCATTTAGCACCGGGCCACTCTATTCAAAAAAAAACACTCAGGCAAAGGCTTTATCAGCCGGATTGGCTTGAATGCTGGGGTTTTCATCAAGATCTGCGGAAATAGTCACATATCTCGCCCCTTCGTGATCGTAATTGACGGGAAGAGGAGAGCAAATGATGGTGCCTTGTAACCAAAACGCCACCCGGTGTAACAATATCCCCATGCCCCTATTGACGGTCAACTGGATTTTCCCTAGTTATAGGAGGGTGTCGTCAGTCAATAAAAAGGCCGGAGGCCCGTCACGATAGCACTCCATGCCTATGCCCCACGGAGGGACTATGTTAACTGAACTGGAACAAACCAAACGCGCATTGGCAGGAAAGCACAGAGCTATCGACGACTGGCTGGATGCCAGGCAGGCATTGCTGGTCGAATACATGCGACTTGCCGGACTGACTCCCGCCCGCACCAAGCAGCGTTCGCTGCCCGGCCATGTGGAACTGCAAGGCTTCTGTGAACGCCTGGTCGACTACGTCAGCGCCGGACACTTCGAGATCTACAACCACGTGGTGACCGCCTTCGAACAGGCCAGCGGCGACAAGCTGGAACTGGCGAAACGCATCTATCCCCACATCCGGGCCTGCACCGAGTTCGCGCTGGAGTTCAACGACAAGTACAGCAATGCCGATGAGGCCCAGTTGCTGTTGCTGGATGAGGATCTGAACCAGCTAGGTCCCGTGCTGGAAGATCGTTTCAAACAGGAAGATCGGCTGATCAAAGCATTGCAGGTCGTGGAGTCACTCAGCGCCCAGCAGGTTTGATATCCAATTTCGGAGCCAGTTCAAGATCCTGATGTGCAAGGTGCATTACACTCTATGTCATGACCTTTAGCTCCAATTCCTATTGCTGACAGGAGATGAGAATGTCCGAGCGTCGCCGTTTTTCACGGATCCTCTACTTGACCATGGCCGACCTCGTCCAGGGAGATAAGAAATGGCGGACCCAGCTGGTGGATATCTCCCTGCAGGGCGCCCTGTTGATCCGGCCCGATGACTGGGAAAGCCACGACAACAAAGAGTATTCACTCAGCTTCGTGCTGAGCGGCAGCGACATCGAGATCAAGATGCAGGTCATGCTGACCCATGAAGCCAGCAAGAAGCTGGGGTTCTACTGCCATCACATCGACATCGACAGCGCCACCCACCTCAAGCGGATGATCGAGCTCAACGTCGGGGATGAAGACTTGCTGCACCGGGAGCTGGAGCAGCTGCTGAGCGAACATCTCGAACACCCCCACCCCTGAGCGGTATACCCGATGTAAAAAGGAGCGCCATTGCGCTCCTTTTTATTGCCTGCCTACGGCCACCATGCCGATTACAAAGCCTCCAGGGCATCGGCCAGCTTCTTGACCGGCACCACTTCCATGCCTTCGATGGGATGCTTGGGTGCGTTGGCGTACGGCACTATGGCCCGGCGGAAGCCATGCTTGGCGGCCTCCTGCAACCGCTCCTGGCCGGAGGGCACGGGCCGGATCTCGCCGGACAGCCCCACTTCCCCGAACACCACCAGATCCTTGGGCAGGGATTGATCCCGGAAACTGGAGACCATGGAGAGCAGCAGGGCCAGATCCGCGCTGGTCTCTTCGACCTTGACCCCGCCAACCACGTTGATGAAGACATCCTGATCCGCCATCTGCAGGCCGCCGTGGCGATGCAGCACCGCCAGCAACATGGCGAGACGGTTGTGATCCATCCCCACCGCCACCCGGCGCGGGTTGGAGAGCTGGGAATAATCAACCAGCGCCTGCAGTTCCACCAGCAGGGGACGGGTGCCCTCCCAGATCACCATCACCACCGACCCCGGCGCCTGCTCTTCACCGCGGCTGAGGAAGATGGCGGAGGGGTTGCTCACCTCCCGCATCCCCTGCCCGGTCATGGCGAAGACACCGAGCTCGTTGACCGCCCCGAAGCGGTTCTTGTGGGAGCGCAGGGTCCGGAAGCGGGAGTCGTGGCCGCCATCGAGCAACACGGAGCAGTCGATGCAGTGCTCCAGTACCTTGGGGCCGGCCAGGGTGCCATCCTTGGTCACGTGGCCCACCATGAAGATGGCGACATGATTCTGTTTGGCATAGCGGGTCAGCAGGGCGGCGGCTTCCCGCACCTGAGACACTGAACCCGGCGCCGACTGCACATCCGCCACATGCATCACCTGGATGGAGTCGATGACCATGATCTGTGGCTGCTCCTGCTGGGCAATCAGGCAGATCTGCTCGACCGAGGTCTCCGACAGCATGCGCAGCTTGTCGGTCGGCAGGCCGAGGCGAGAGGCCCGCATCGCCACCTGCTGCAGCGACTCCTCGCCGGTGACATAGAGGGTCTTCATCCGCTCCGCCAGACCGCACATGGTCTGCAGCAGCAGGGTCGACTTGCCCGCCCCCGGGTTGCCACCGATCAGGATTGCCGAGCCCGGCACCACCCCGCCACCCAGGACCCGGTCCAGCTCCTTGAAACCGGAAGAGAAGCGTGGGATCTCGGTGGTGGCGATCTCCGCCAGCGTCTGCACCTGGCTGCCGATGGCGCCGGCATAACCGGTATAACGGGCACTCTTGCCCGGGGTCACCGAGCCGAGGCGCACCTCGCTGATGGTGTTCCACTCCTTGCACTCACTGCACTGGCCCTGCCAGCGTGTGAAGTCGGCGCCACATTCAGTACAAACATAGGCAGTTTTGTTTTTGGCCATGGATAACTCGGGGACAGGATGAATTCCTGCTTGATATACTTGTTTGCGACCGACAGATCAAACCCAGAATCGGAAAAGTGACTTTCCGTGGCAGGAACACATGGATTCAGAACAACAACAGCACCTTATTGAACAGCTCATCCCCCTGCTCAGAGAAAAGGATTTCGATGACATCTTCAATCGCCTGACCCAGGATGAAAACAGCAACAGCCGTTTTCTGATCAAGATGGAGATCAAGCGCAGATGCACCCCCTGCCGTCGCGTGATCGACATGCGGGACGAACTGGGTGACGAGTGTCTGGTCCATGAATCCGACGGGATCACCCACTTCATGCCGGCCGAAGCCATCGGTCTGTTCCAGTCCCAATGCTATCTCTACAAAGACGATTACACCCTGGGAGTCTATGAGGCACTGCAATACTGGCAGAAACACCACCATGGCAAGAGCGATGGCCCGCTGCAGCCACCTGCCAGCCCGTTTCGCCAGTACGATGTCAACCCCATCGCCTTTGCCAGCTACTATGGCCGACGTCAGGAGCGGATGCACTTCAGCTCCCCCGTGCTGATCAAGTTTGCCGATGGCGACAAGCTGTTTGCCAAAAGCTCCGATCTTTCCCTCGGCGGGATCCGGGTCTCGGTGCCCTATCTGCCCAACTACCAGACCGGCGCCCAGGTCGAGGTGTTCTTCACCGGGCTGGAGCGGGATCATGCCAACCCGGTCCTGCACCATTCGGTCAGCTACCAGATCCTCGGGGAAGAGAGCAAGGAGGGCAAGTTCTGGCTCAGGCTGGTCAAAACCGGCGAACACCCCGGCTTCGACCAGTTTCTTAGCGAGTTCATCGAGAGCAACAAGAGCCGCTATCGGGTCAGCGTCGACTACCTGCTCTCCGCCGCCATCATCAAGGGGTATGAGCAGTTCTATCTGCCGCGCATGACCGGCATGCCGCTGTTTTTCGGCTCGGGCGACAGCCCCAGCCTCGAGATCGCCCTGCGCACCGAGAACAACCAGCACATCCTGGAATACTGGCGCGATGCCAAGAACCGCGACATGCTCGCCAGCCTGTTCTCCGCCACCCGCATGCAGGCCCTGCTGCCGGCAGCGGGGGAATTGAAAGAGACCCTGATCTACTGCTTCACCCACTCGGTACGCAGTCACCTCTATTTCTTCTCCGCCACCCGGGAAGAGCTGTTGCAGAGCGGGCTGATGTCGCTCTTCTTCCAGGTCGGCGCCCGGCGCCCCAGCTGGCGAGTCTACAAATTCAGCCTGGAGCGCTGTGACCTGCACGAGGCCGATCTGGCCAGCCAGCAGAGCAAGGAGAGCCCCCAGCTGCAAGACATGCTGCTGCAGGAGCGGCTCAAGCAGATAAGCTATGTCGGCCTGCTGCAGGATGTCGGCCTCGACAGCCAGCGGGAAGAGTTCCAGTACGATGCCAGCGCCCAGCACAATGCCAACGAACTGCAGCGCTTCGGCCACGACAGCAGTGCCGCCCCCTTCGAAATAGAGACGCTGCACTATGTCCAGCTGCGCAAGGAGGCCCGCTACATCCACAAGACGGCCGTGGCCATCAAGCACAATGGTCGCGCCTGGCTCGGCTGGACCCGCGACATCTCGGCTCACGGCATGCAGATCGAGCTGGAAGAGCCGTTCGAGGGGGTGAAGGACGACATCGTCACCATCGCCCTGCCGCGCCTGCAGGAGCTCTCCAAGAGCATGGATCTGCAGCGCCTGCCCTACCGGCTGGTCAGCATCAACCTGACCCGCACCTTGCTGCACCTGTGCATCGAGGGCGATCCGGAGCGCCACACCGGCCGCCAGTTCTTCAAGCTGCTGATCGAGAGCAACCAGAACAAGCTCAAAGCAGCCCAGGAGCAGCGCCGCTATCGCGGCATGGCACGGGCGCTGCGCAACATCTACACCCACCACGTCTTCAGCACCCCGGTCTACATCAACAAGCTGAAGGGCGCCCCCAGGCCGGCCTCCATCGGACATGCCCCGCAGGCGCGCAGCCTGTCGCGGCTGCTGAAAGCCTGTGCCGAGCAGGGTGACCAGGACAACCTCTATCCCCTGTTCCAGGGCGAATTGCTCAAACAGCTCATCATGAACCCGCTGCGGGCCATCGAGCGGGAGGATCAGCCCCAGGAGGAGGAGGTCTACATTGCCAGTCTGCAGACGGCGGCCGGCCTGCCCATCTTCACCAGCCGGCTCGCCAGCAGCTTCAAGAATGTGGCGGAGAAGCGCAGCTTCATCGAACAGGCGCTGCGCCAAGGGGAGTTCTACTCGGTGCTGGTGGGCATCTCCCGCACCGGCCGCCCCGACACCAACTTCATCGCCAACGAGCTGGACTACATCGCCAAGTTCGCCATTCACAAGGCCAAGAAGCTGGAAGAGGAGTTGTGGAGCGTGGTGGGAGTGGGCGAGCTGACCGATACCAGCCAGGCGACCCTGTTCCGGCTCGGCATCACGGCGCCCGTCAATTGAGCAGCCCTCTGCAAACCACGGCCCTCAACCAGGCGGGCAGGCAATAAAACCATGGCCGGCCTCTGGCCCGCCATGGTTTGTGCATCCATCAGTACACCGGATGACCGGCGCCACCAGCCCGGTCTTTGTCAGGCCGCCTGCGGGTTGAGCAGCCATTCAAGGATCTGCGGGAAGTGATCTTCCTGCGCCTGCGGGGCGGTCAACATGTTGATGTGGTCGTAATCGAGCCGGTTGCCGTTGTCCCGGCCGAGGCGGGTATGGCGGGCGGCCGAGCCCATCTCGGCACTGAAACGGCGCACGTCGGTCGGGTGACCCAGCACCTTGTCCGCCTTGGCCGAGATCATCCAGAGCGGTGGCCAGTTGACCCGGGCGGCCGCCTCGTCATAGGCGAACCCGTCGCTGGGATCCTGCCAGGGGCCGCATTTGACCCAGGGGATGGTCTCCTGCAGGTAACGCAGCGGCTCATCATCCGCCCCGATCTTCAGACTGCGCGCGGCCAGAAAGCCGTTGCGCCTGGCCAGCCAGGGGGCCAGCCGGTTCCAGATCAGATCCACCTTCAGCCAGCGCTCCGGATTTTGTACCGACACGCCGCGCTTGGTGCCAAAGAACACCAGACTGGCCACCTGCTCCGCCAACTCGGGGAAGCGCACCAGGGTCGACGCCATGATGACGCCGCCCCAGGAGTGGGCCATCCAGTGCAGCTTGAAGCCAGCATGGCGGGCGGCAATCCAGCGGTGCAGGGCCGGCAGATCCTCGGTGATGAGCTCATGCTGGCCATGTTCGGCCTGCTCGGCGATGGCCGGCGTGCTCAGCCCCCGTCCCCGCAGGTCGGCCACATAGACCTGATAGCCGTGGCGGGCCAGAAAGCAGGCCAGTCCCTTGCCCGATTCGGTGTAGAAGATGCGGCCGTTCTCGATGGCACCGTGCACCATCAGGATCGGCTCGCCATGTACCGCGACCCGCGGCTGAATGTGGCGCACGTGCAGCCGATGTGCGCCGCAGGGAATAAACAGGGATTGCTGTAACAGTTCCATTTTGAGACTACGTCCTCCGTGACGTGGGGGCCTTGTCGAGGCGCCGCGACTAGCGGCGATCCCAGCGCTGCTGGCGGCAGGCCAGCGCACCGAGCAGGCAGATCACCCCTTCCAGATCGTGGTAATTGAGGGTAGCCGCCGCCTGCGCCCGCACCAGCGGCTTGGCGTGAATGGCGATGCCGAGCCCGGCCACTCCCATCATCTTGAGATCGTTGGCGCCATCGCCGACGGCCACGGTCTGGCCAGCGGCGATGCCATACTCCTGCGCCAGCTGCTGCAGTACCTCGGCCTTGACGGCGGCATCGACGATACGCCCGCTCACCTTGCCGGTCAGCTGTTGCCCTTCCACCGCCAGCTCGTTGGCGAAGATGGCGTCCAGCCCCAGCTCCCGCTGCAACTGGCCAGCAAAACGGGTGAAACCACCGGAGGCGATCGCCACCTTCCAACCGGCCTGTTTGAGGGTATCGACCATCAACTGCAGGCCCGGCATCCAGGGCATGTCGGCCGCCACCTGGTCGAGAAGGGTGACCGGCGCCCCTTCCAGCAGGGCGACCCTGGCCCGCAGGCTGTCGGCAAACTCCAGCTGGCCCTGCATGGCAGCCGCCGTGACCGCCGCCACCTGCTCGCCGACCCCGGCCAACCGGGCGATCTCGTCGATGCACTCGATGCGGATGGCGGTGGAGTCCATGTCCATCACCAGCAAACCGGGCTCCGCCAGACTGGGCAGGGCTGGCAGATGACACAGATCGATGTCCCACTCCTCCCCCTTGAGCGCCTGTACCAGAGCGGGTGAGAAGCGATCCGTGCCCAGCAGCAGCAGAGGCACTCCGGCCGGCATGGCGGGCGGATAGAGCCTGGCCTGCAACGCGTGCTGCGCCAGCAGCCCGGCCAGCCGCCCGAGATGATGACCGGCCAGCGCGCGCCCGAACAGCACCAGCCAGCCGCCATCCAGCGCACTGGCGGCAGGCAGCAGCGCCTGCGGCGTCGCCTCCCACCAGGGGGCGCCGGACAGGCACTCGGGCCACTCTGAAATCTCTGCGGGCAATTGGGACAACAACATAGGGATAACGCCTTCCTTGGTGATCATGGGGTTAACAATGCTGGCCCAGAGTAGCGTATTGCTTTTTGTACAGGCAAGCGCCAAGATCCCGCCACCCCTTGTTAGCAAAAGGCTCAACGCTTGCGTCATCTCCCCATCAAACGCGTGCTCAGTCTCGGTGCCGGCGTCCTGCTCGGGCTCTGGGTGCTCGCGGTACTCATCCACATGCAGGGTGAGAGCCAGGCTTCGCTGCACAGCGAGGCACGCAACCGGGCCCAGGCGCTGGTGGCCTACGCTGCCCGCGACATGAAGCGCTGGCTCAAGGAGGACAAGAACAGCGAGCTGGAGCGGCTGGCCCAGGATCTGGCCGCCGAGCCCGAGATCCTCGATGTCACCCTCTACGATGCCCGTGGCATCCCCCTCGCCCAGTCGGACAATGCGGTGCCGCTGGACAGCCTGCTGCCCATCGGCGACAGCAACAAGTCGATACCGGAACAGGGCAAGGGGCGCATCCAGTTCGTGCAGGAGATCCTGGATGGGGAGCAGACCCTGGGGTATCTGCGCATTACGCTGGAAGAGCAGCAGATGCTGGCGGACAAGGATACCCGACTCAAGGTGGTACAGGAGAAGCAGCGGCTGATGCTGCTGGTCGCCCTGCTGGCCGGGTTGCTCATCTCCTACGGGATCCGTCGCAACTACATGCGGGTGCGCAAGCACAAGAAGAAAAGCAAACCGGTCGAGCCGCAATAAGGCGGCGCGATCCCCCGACCCGAAACTGGCAATGCCACCAGCAGGAGCGCTGTATGATTGCCCCCTCTCTGCCGCTGGATGAAGAGAGTCGACTGGAACGACTCCGCATCCTCGGCCTGCTTGACCGCGAGCCCATCGATCAGCTGGATCGCCTGACCCGGCTCATTACCCGCCATTTCTCGCTGCCCATCGCCATGGTCTCGCTGACCGACGTGAACCGGCAGTGGTTTCTTGCCCGCACCGGCGTCGCCCTGTGCGAGATCAGCCGGGAGCACTCCTTTTGCGGCCACGCCATCCTGCGTCCCGACATCATGCAGGTGCCGGATGCCCGGCTCGACCCGCGGTTTGCCGACAACCCGCTGGTGACCGAGGAGCCGCACGTGGTCTTCTATGCCGGGCGGCCACTGCGGGCGCTGGATGGCGTGGTGCTCGGCACCCTCTGTCTGGTGGATCATGCCCCGCGTCACCTCGACCAGGAGGCCTGCCGCGATCTCGATGACTTCGGCCGCCTGGTGGAGAACACCCTGCACGATCTGGAGCGGCGCCATCAGGTGCGCAGCCTCAATCAGGTGCTGGAGGACAAGGATCACCTGTTCACCCTCACCTTCAACCAGTCGTCGGTGGGCATGGCCCTCTCCTCCCTCGAAGGCAAGTGGCTGCGGGCCAACCCGGGGCTGGAGCGGCTGCTCGGCTACAGCGAGCAGGCGATGCTGAGCCGCACCTGGCACGCCATGACACATCCCGAGGATCTGCCGCGCGAGCTGCCCCTGTTCAACGCCCTGCTCGCGGGGCAACGGCAGGACTACCGGCTGGAGAAGCGGATGATCCGGGCCGACGGCAGCCAGTGCTGGGTCCAGCTCAGCGTGACCCTGTGCCATAGCCGCACCATGGCGCCGCACCTGATCGCCGTGTTCGCCGACCTTACCGAGCGCAAGCAGGCCGAAGCCGAGCTGCTGCAACTGCAGCAGGGGCTCGAGCGGCAGGTCCGTGAGCGCACCCGCGAGCTGTCGAGCACGGTGGAGCAACTGCATCGCGAGATGCAGGAGCGCGGCGCCATGCAGCAGCGCCTGTGGCAAGAGCAGCGCCGCCTGCAGCACATGCTGGAACACACCAGCAACGCCTTCCTCGAACTCGACGAGGCGCTGGTCATCACCGGCTGGAACCCGGCCTCCACCACCCTGCTTGGCTGGCACCCCGAAGAGATGCTGGGGCGTACCCTGCCCGCCCTGCTCGGCAGCGCTCACCCCCTGCTGGCCCAGCTGACCCATCCCCAGAGTGCTGCGCGCCGTCTGGAGTGCGAGATCGGCACCCACGATGGCCGGCGCATCCCGGTGGAGGTGATTGCCGAGCGTTACCAGTTCGACGGCAAGGTGCGCATCGCCCTGTTTTTGCACGACATCACGGCTCGCCGCCAGGTGCTGGCCGAGATTGAGCGCGGGCGGGCCAGGCTGCGGGCCATCACCGACGGCCTGCCGGTCACCATCAGCATGGTCTCGCCCGAGGGGCGCTACCTGTTCGCCAACCAGGCCTACTGCCGCTACTTCGGGCTCGATACCGAGCGGATGCGGGAGATGAGCGTGCGGGAGGTGATCGGCGACGCGGCCTACGGCCGGGCCATCGCCCATCTGGAACGGGCCCTCGCCGGCGAGCAGGTGAGCTTCGAGAACCGTTTCGAGCTGCCCATCGGCCCGCGCGATCTCAGGATCACCATGATCCCGAGCCGGGGCGATGAGCCGGGGGTCTACATTCTCGGCAGCGACATCACCGAGTTCAAGGCGCTGCAGAACCAGCTGGAGCACGAGGCGGCCCACGACCCCCTCACCGGCCTGCCCAATCGGCGCGCCTTCAGCCTGCGCCTCTCCCGGGAGCTGGAGCGGGTGCGCCAGAATGCCGAGACCCTGGGCCTGCTGTTTCTCGATCTCGACGGCTTCAAGCGGATCAACGATCAGCTCGGCCATCACGTCGGCGACGCTCTGCTGCAACGCTTCGCCAGCGTGCTGAGTGCCGAGGTACGCCCCGGCGACATGGTGGCGCGCTTGGCTGGCGACGAGTTCACCATCATACTGCCGGCCCTGCGCCAGCCAGAGCTCGAGCTGCCCGCCCTGTGCGAGCGGTTGCTGGCGGCCATGGCGGTGCCGGCCGACGTGGCCGGCCACCTGTTGCCCCTCGCCGGCAGCATTGGCGGTGCGCTCTGTCACTCGGGCCAGTATTGTCACATCGACGATCTGCTGCACCGGGCCGACAGCGCCATGTACCAAGCCAAGCAGGCCGGCAAGGGGCGCTTCGCCCTCGACCTCTGAGCTGCCATCCTTGCAATGCAAAACGGCGGCCCGAAGGCCGCCGTTGTCATTATTCATGCGCGAGGGGGATTAGTTGTCGCCCAGCAGGACGGAATCCAGCGCGATTTCGATCATGTCGTTGAAGGTCAGCTGACGCTCTTCGGAGGTGGTCTGCTCACCGGTACGGATATGGTCGGAGACGGTGCAGATGGTCAGTGCCTTGGCACCGTACTCTGCAGCCACGCCGTAGATGCCGGCGGCTTCCATCTCGACACCCAGGATGCCGTACTTTTCCATGACGTCGAACATGGAGGGGTCCGGGGTGTAGAACAGGTCGGCGGAGAAGATGTTGCCCACGCGCACGGCGACGCCCTTGTTCTTGGCGGCCTGTACGGCATTGGCAACCAGATCGAAGTCGGCGATGGCGGCGAAGTCGTGATCCTTGAAGCGCAGACGGTTCACTTTGGAGTCAGTACAGGCACCCATGCCGATCACCACGTCACGCAGTTTCACGTCTTCACGCACGGCTCCGCAGGAACCGACACGGATCAGGGTCTTCACGCCGTAATCGGTGATCAGCTCTTTTGCATAGATGGAGCAGGACGGGATGCCCATGCCGTGACCCATGATGGAGATGCGACGACCCTTGTAGGTACCGGTGAAACCGAACATGTTGCGCACGTCGCACACCTGCTCGACGTTCTCCAGGAAAGTCTCGGCGATGTACTTGGCGCGCAGGGGGTCGCCCGGCATCAGCACGGTATCAGCAAAGGCGCCATCTTTCGCATTGATATGAGGAGTTGCCATTCTCTTGATTCCTTCACACTAGGTTGAGTTTTATTGTCTTTATTGGTTGCCCGCCGCCGAGGCGGCGGGCGGGTAAATTACAGGAAGCTGGTACCGTATGCCAGTTTGGGCAGGCCGTGGTACGCCGCGATGCTCTGGCCGATGTCGGCGAACGTCTCGCGACGACCGACGGAGCCGGCCTTGACCGGCTTGCCGTAGAACAGCACCGGAATGTACTCGCGGGTGTGATCGGTACCACCCCAGGTCGGATCGCAGCCGTGGTCGGCGGTCAGCACTACCACGTCGCCATCTTCCAGCAACTCGAACAGCTCCGGCAGGCGGGAGTCGAAATACTCCAGCGCATCGGCGTAGCCCTTCACGTCGCGACGGTGACCGTAGGAGGAGTCGAAGTCGACGAAGTTGGTGAAGACGATGGTCTGGTCACCGGCCGCTTTCACCTCTTCCAGAGTACGATCCCACAGCTCGGTCAGACCGGTCCCCTTCACCTGCTTGGTGATGCCCTGCTGGGCATAGATATCGGCGATCTTGCCGATGGAGACCACCTGGCCGCCCGCTTCCTTCATGTAGTCCAGCACGGTCGGTGCCGGCGGCAGCACGGAGTAGTCGTGGCGGTTGCCGGTGCGCTTGAAGTTGCCCTTGCCGCTGCCCACGAACGGACGCGCGATGACGCGGCCGATGTTGTAGGGCTCCAGCAGCTCGCGCACTATGTGGCACAGCTCATAGAGCTTCTCGAGGCCGTAAGTCTCTTCGTGGCAGGCGATCTGGAACACGGAGTCGGCAGAGGTGTAGAGGATCGGCTTGCCGGTGCGCATGTGCTCTTCGCCCAGATCATCCAGCACCTGGGTACCGGAGGCGTGGCAGTTGCCCAGATACCCCGGCAGACCGGCCTTCTCGACGATGGCGTCCAGCAGCTCCTGCGGGAAGCTGTTGTGGTGGTCATGGAAGTAACCCCACTCGAACAGCACGGGCACACCGGCGATCTCCCAGTGACCGGACGGGGTATCCTTGCCGGAGGAGAGCTCCTGGGCAAAGCCGTAGGCGCCGACCACGTCGATGTCCTTGTTCAGACCGGCCGGGAAGGTGCCGCTGGCGAGTTCGCCTGCGTGACCCAGACCCAGCTTGCTGAGGTTCGGCAGATTGAGGGCGCCACGGCCTTCGATCTCACCGGCGGCGCAGGCCTTGGCGATATGGCCAAGGGTATTGGCGCCCACATCTCCGAACTTGTCGGCGTCGGCGGCAGCGCCAATACCGAAAGAGTCCATCATCAGAATAAAGGTACGTTTCATGGGACTTCCCCTTGTTACAAATCAGCCAGACCGATGCGACGGTAGACCTCGGGCAGCGCCTCTGGTCGGGTGTCACCGATCTTGACGGCGGCCTGCACCATGCTGGCAGCCTGAGCGAATTGCTCTTCAGTTTGAGCGTGGATCAGGGCGAGCGGCTTGTCTGCCTCGACGCTTTGACCCAGGCGGATAAAGTCGGTCAGACCGACCGCATAATCAAGTTTGTCACCGGCAGCGCGACGGCCACCGCCCATGGCGACCACGGCCAGACCCAGTTCACGGGTGTCCATGGCGGTCACGAAACCGCTGTTGGCAGCATAGACGGGGCGCACGATGGCGGCTTTCGGCAGGTGGTGATCGTAGCGCTCCATGAAGTCGCCCGGGCCGCCGAGGCCGGTCACCATGCGACCGAAGATCTCGGCCGCCTTGCCGTTGTCCAGCACCGCCTGCAGTTTGCGACGGGCCTCGCCGTCATCGCTGGCCAGGCCGGCGGAGATCAGCATCTCGGCACACAGTGCCATGGTCACGGCGTGAATGCGCGGGTTGCGGTATTCACCGGTCAGGTAGCGCACCGCTTCACGCACTTCCACCGCGTTGCCGGCGCTGGAGGCCAGCACCTGGTTCATGTCGGTCAAGAGCGCCGAAGTACGGCAGCCAGCACCGTTGGCCACCGCGACTATGCTCTTGGCCAGCTCTTCGGAGGCTTCAAAGGTCGGCATAAAGGCACCGGAGCCAACTTTCACATCCATCACCAGCGCTTCGAGCCCGGAGGCGAGCTTCTTGGAGAGGATGGAGCCGGTGATCATCGCGATGGATTCAACGGTGGCGGTGATGTCCCGTACTGCATAGATACGCTTGTCAGCCGGGGCCAGATCGCCGGTCTGGCCGATGATGGCGACACCAGCCTCTTTCACCACTTTCAGGAAACGATCGTTGTCGACCGAGGTCTGGTAGCCGGGAATGGCATCCAGCTTGTCGAGGGTACCGCCGGTGTGGCCCAGACCACGGCCGGAGATCATCGGCACGAAACCGCCGCAGGCGGCGACCATCGGGCCAAGCATCAGGGAGACCACATCACCCACACCGCCAGTGGAGTGCTTGTCGACAATCGGGCCACCCAGATTGAGGTGATCCCAGGTTAGCACCATGCCGGAGTCGCGCATGGCGCAGGTCAGGGCAACCCGCTCATCCATGGTCATGTCTTTGAAGTAGACCGCCATCGCCAGCGCGGCGATCTGCCCCTCGCCGATGGTGTTGTTGGTAATGCCCTGAACGAAGAATTGAATTTCTTGGGTACTGAGCGCTTCACCGTTGCGCTTCTTGCGAATAATTTCTTGAGGCAAAAACATCTTTCATTCCCTCCGCCATTGCTGGCGTTACACAAGCCTGAATCCTTGCCCACACACCGCATGGTGGGGGCTAACAGGGCGGACAGCCGTCCGCCCTCTCATCAACCTATTAGTAACCGCTGGTGTTGGCCGGCTTGTCGCCATGCCCCAGAGTGGCCAGCAGACTGGCCAGCAGGCTGGATGCACCAAAGCGGAAGGTACGGGCGGATACCCAGTCGTTGCCGAGGATCTCTTCGGCCATGGCCAGGTACTGACCGGCAACGGCGGCATCTTTCACGCCACCGGCAGGCTTGAAGCCGACTTTCGGATTCTTGGCCTTGATCACTTCCATCATGATCCGCGCCGCTTCCGGAGTCGCATTGACCGGCACCTTGCCGGTGGAGGTCTTGATGAAGTCGGCACCGGCATCGATACAGATTTCGGAAGCGCGACGGATCAGCGCCTCTTCTTTAAGTTCACCAGTTTCGATGATCACTTTCAGCAGCACGTTGGCACCGCAGGCCTCTTTACAGGCTTTGACCAGATCAAAACCGATCTGTTCATTACCGGCCATGAAGGCGCGATACGGGAACACCACGTCCACTTCATCAGCACCGTAGGCGACAGCGGCACGGGTTTCGGCCACGGCGATCTCGATGTCGTCGTTGCCGTGCGGGAAGTTGGTCACGGTCGCAATGCGTACGTCGGCAGCGCCGATCTCACGCAGGGTTTTGCGAGCGATAGGGATAAAACGGGGGTAGATGCAGACGGCGGCGGTCAGGCCAGCCGGTGACTTGGCCTTATGGCACAGGTCGATCACCTTCTGATCGGTGTCGTCATCGTTCAGGGTGGTCAGGTCCATCAGATTCAGGGCGCGCTGAGCGGCCAGTTTCAGATCAGTCATTCTGTTCTCCAAAGTCTCGATTTAGTCCGGATTCCAGGGCATGGGTCCGCCTGTCGCAACGCAACCGGCAAGACACGACTCCCAAAGAAACGGGAATGGAATTGCAGCGCAATTGCACGGGCAATGAGGCTGCAAATAAGGCAAGAGCCCTGTCACTTTCTTACAAAAGTGCGGACTTGGTTCCATGAAGACTTGAGAAAGGCAGACAAGGTCTGACCCGACTTCCCAATCAATTCCATTTGACCGCCAACACCCGATTTCATCGGGCATTAGTCAATGCCAGCACCCTGCTGGCAATGCCTATTTCAGCCGAGATACCCCTTGTTTGCAAGCCGGATTTGCCATTTTCAGAGGTACCTCACATCTGGCAAATCCGGTACTGAAAAGTGCGTTAAGAGAAGAAGCGAGTGAGTATCCAGGAGTATGCCAGCCCCCCCAGATAGACTCCGACGATCCCCATTACCCCGGACAACACGGGCGGGGCCGGGATCGGCAATTTGAGGAAAGAAAACAACAAGCCAACGATAAAGCCGGCCGCCATCGCCAGTAGCACTTCATTCATATAACCTCCGATTTGACTCATTTTATTATTAGTTTAGAAAGGAAAACGGTTGTCACCGCCCCAAACGCGAACGCCACAGCTTCTCGCTGTGGCGTTCGTCTTTACCCTGACAGTCAGGCGATATTACATGCCGGACAGCGCCAGGAAGAAGCCTGCGATGGTCGCAGACATCAGGTTGGACAGAGAGCCAGCCAGTACGGCTTTCAGACCAAATTTGGCAATGGTGCCGCGACGGTTCGGTGCCATGGAGCCCAGACCACCCAGCAGGATGGCAACGGAGGACAGGTTGGCGAAGCCGCACAGGGCGAAGGAGATGATGGCCTTGGTGTGGTCGGACATGGCCACGCCATTGATCAGCACTTCATCTTTCAGATACGGGGCAAAGTTCAGGTAGGCCACGAACTCGTTGACCACCAGTTTCTGACCGATGAAGGAACCGGCCACGATGGCTTCGCTCCAAGGCACCCCGATCAGGAAGGCCAGCGGGGAGAAGATCCAGCCCAGCAGCAGTTCCAGGGAGAGCTGCGGATAACCGAACCAGCCACCCACACCGGAGAAGATGCCGTTGATCATGGCGATCAGGCCGATGAAGGCCAGCAGCATGGCACCGACGTTCAGGGCCAGTTGCAGACCGGCAGAAGCACCGGCGGCAGCGGCATCGATCACGTTGGCAGGCTTGTCTTCCAGCTCGCCATCGGCATTGTTCTCGTCGTAGCTCGGGGTCTCGGTTTCCGGCACCAGCAGCTTGGCGAACAGCAGACCACCCGGAGCGGCCATGAAGGAGGCGGCGATCAGGTATTCCATCTTGACGCCCATGGAGGCGTAGCCAGCCAGTACGGAACCGGCAACGGAGGCCAAACCACCACACATGACGGCAAACAGCTCGGAGTCAGTCATCTTGGAGATGAAGGGACGCACCACCAGCGGGGCTTCAGTCTGACCCACGAAGATGTTGGCAGTAGCGGAGAGGGATTCGGTACGGGAAGTGCCCAGTACTTTTTGCAGGCCACCACCCAGCAGTTTGATGACCCACTGCATGATGCCCAGGTAATAAAGAACGGCGATCAGCGAGGAGAAGAAGATGATGACCGGCAATACGCGGAAGGCGAAGATAAAGCCGCCGCCACCGAATACTTCGAACATCTTGTTGCTGACCAGACCACCGAACAGGAATTCGATACCGTTTTGGCCATAACCGATGACGCTGGAAACGGCATCGGATACACCCACCAGAATATCTCGGCCAACCGGGACGTACAGCACGAATGCACCCAGTCCAGCTTGAATTGCAAAGGCACCGACAACGGTGCGAATTTTTATTGCTTTGCGATTACTGGAGAACAGCACCGCGATAAGGACGAGCGTTGCCATCCCTACCAGACCCATTATCAAATTCATTATTAACACTTCCTCTTTAGTAGCACCTTCCAGCTTGTTAACAACTTGTATCTCAAAGCCATCAATCAAGGGTGCGCATTATACTAATTACGGTGCGACAAAGTAGAATGCTGGTCACATTTTATAAGCATGAAATGCGCTAGGGGTCGTCAAATTAGACCGCAAACGATTTTTACTTATCCCGTTTTTTATCATGCCGCTATCAATAGTTAATCAGCTGTTAATTTGTGACTTGCCCAGTTGGAAAGCGTGCAAAGTGGATTCACGTAACACCGAGGCAACATGGGCCAGCGGTTGTTGCCGCAAATCGGCCAGCAGTTGCGCAATTTTCGGCAGGTTGGCGGGGGTGTTGGGCGCCCCCTGCTGACCCTGCAGCGGCATGTCGGGGGCGTCGGTTTCCAGCAGCAAGGATTCCAGCGGCATGTCGCGCACAGCCTCTCGGGTCTTGTTGGCCCGCTCGAAGCTGATGACCCCGCCGATACCGAGCCGAAATCCCAATTGCCAGAACGCCTCTGCCTGCTGCAGAGAACCGCTGAAGGCGTGGATGACGCCCCCTCTGGCCGGACGCAGGCGCCTGAGGATCTTGGCGACAGTGTCGTTGGCACGCACCGAATGGACGATCAAGGGCAGCTCATGCTCCATAGCCAGCTTGATTTGAGCCTCGAACATCTCGAGTTGCCCCTCCTGTGGCACATGAGAGCGCAGATCCAGCCCGCACTCGCCCACCGCCACCAGCCCGCGTGGACGCTCGGCCAGCAGTCGTCGCAACCGGGTCAATACCGCCGGAGTCTGCCCCCCCACATACCAGGGGTGCACACCCAGGGCATAGGAAATACCGTCGTGCTCTGCCGCCAGCGCCATCACCCGGCCCCAGTTTTCCTCTCCCACGGCGGGGATGATATACTCGCTCACCCCCAGCTGGCGGCACTCGGCCAGCAGCGCCGCCCGATCGGGATCGAAGACCGGAAAATCGAGATGGCAATGGGTGTCGATCAGTTGCATGTCGCTCTCACCTGTTTGTCGTAATTAATGGGTCCATATCATGATGAAACGCACAAGCCACGGCTTTACCCTGATAGAACTGGTGCTGGTCATCATAGTGCTGGGGATCCTGGCCGTCACCGCCCTGCCCCGTTTCATCAATCTCAAGGATGACGCTCTCAAGAGTACGGTCGCCACCACCGCCACCAGCTTTGCCAGCGCGGTGCAGCTGGCCCATGCCGGCTGGGCGGTCAAGGCGCAGGATCAGGCGCTCTACAATCTCGGCAGCATGGGGCAGCGCAATCTCGACATCAACCGCTATGGCTGGCCCGCCGGCACCGACGAAGATCAGGGCCGCAAGGGGATAGATGAGCCCTATGTCGCAGGTCAGGGTGACTACATCTCGGTGAGCAACCAGTCAGACTGCCGCCTACTGTTTCAGGGACTGCTGGACAGCAGCTATACCGTCGCCTCGGTCGATCAGGATCCCGAGATCCAGCTCAACGCCGACTACCTGTCCAGCGAACTGCCTGCCAACCAGGTAGATGCGGATGGGGAGCCGCACAGCAACTGCCGCTATACCCTGCGTGACTCCATCGGCCGCTTCCCGGCCTATCCAGCTGGCCTCTCCTTCGACTACAACAGCGTCACTGGTGCCGTGACCCGCAATTTCCAGTGAGCGATTCCGACTCGCCCTGCCGCTCCGTCTGCGGCGCGTCATCCTGCTCGCGGCGCACCGGCACGCAGCAGCGCCGGTTCTCCGGTGTGAGTCCCCACTCCTCGCACCAGCCATCGTAGCGAGCCAGCCAGCGTAACAAGATGCCTTTCATGGTCTGTTCCTCGTCTCTGTCGTCCCCTTGCCGTTTCTGCCTATCTGCTCCGAATCAGCTAATGCCACGACTCGATACCGGAATGACAGGTATAAAAAAACGACTCCATTTGGAGTCGTTTTTATCAGAGCCATCTGGCTAATTCAATTCACGCCTGTGTGGACAGGCTCAGACGGCTGACACGAGGGAGCATGTCCAACGGCGATCAGCCCTTGGCCGGCAGGCTCAGGCGGGCAACCGCTTCCACGTGCATGGAGTGCGGGAACATGTCGACCGGCTGCACCTCATCCAGCACGAAGCCCTGCTTGACCAGCCAGGCGAGATCGCGGGCCAGGGTCTGCGGGTTGCAGGAGACATAGACCAGCCGGCGCGGCGCCATGGCCACCAGGGTCTGCAGCACGGCCTTGTCACAGCCCTTGCGCGGCGGATCCATCACCACCACGTCAGCAGTCACGCCCTGAGCGTGCAGCTCGGGCATCAGCTGCTCGGCCTTGCCGACGTGGAATTCGGTGTGCTCGATGCCGTTGAGGGCGGCGTTGCGACGGGCATCGCTGATGGCGCTCTCCACCGACTCGATCCCCACCACCTTGGCAGCCTTGCCGGCCAGGAACAGGGAGATGGTGCCGATACCGCAATAGATGTCGAACACCGTCTCGTTGCCGGTCAGTTCGGCATACTCGAGGGCGCTGGAGTAGAGCACATCGGTCTGGCTCGGGTTGTTCTGGAAGAAGGAGAGTGGCGAGATCTCGAACTCGAGCTCGTGGATCTTGTCGCGGATCACCCCTTCACCCAGCAGCACCCGGTTGGTGGCACCCAGTATGCGGTTGGTGCGCTCCTCGTTGATGTTCTGCACCAGGGTGGTAACCGACAGATCGCTTAAGCTCGCCAGCAGTTCGGCTTCGAACGGCAGCTCCTCGCCCAGGGTCACCAGCACCACCATCAGCTCGCCGCTCTTGAAACCCTTGCGGGTCATCAGGTTGCGCACGCAGCCGGTGTGGTTTACCTCGTCATAGGCGGCGATGTCGTGCTCGCGCATCCAGTTGCGTACCCGGGCGTTCAGCTCCACGTGCAGGGAATCTTGCACCGCGCAATCATCGGCGGTGATGAGGTCATGAGAGTGTTTGCGATAAAAGCCGATCTCGGCGCCGGCGTCACAACCGCGCACCGCATATTGGGCCTTGTTGCGATAGGCAAACGGGCTGTCCATGCCGAGGATCGTCCTGACGGTGGTATCACCCAGCCCGGCCTGTTCCAGCGCACTCTCCACCAGCGCCTGCTTGAGCTTGAGCTGGGCCGGATAGGCCAGCGGGCGCACCTGGCAGCCACCGCATTCGGTGTTGGGGCAGAAGTCGGCGACCCGATCGGCGGAGGGCTGGAGCAGCTCGGTCACCTTGCCGTGCAGATAGTTGGGCTTGACCTCGGTCAGCTCCACCAGCGCCTGCTCACCGGGCAGCAAACCTTCGACAAACAGGGGGCGGTCGAACAGGCGTCCTTTGCCATCTCCTTTGTCGGTCAGTTCCAGGATCTCGATCTGGTGTTGATGTCCCACTAACGGCATGAGCGGCTCCAAAAGTACATATAAAGAGGGGCGATGGAACCGGCCCGGCCAGCCCCATCAAGAAAAGGTGGCAGAGTTTAGCGGAGATCCGGCCAAATTGCAGGCATAAAACAGCAACAAGACCGAGGACATTGCCCCGCCTAGCGTTATCTGCCGAAAAAGCCGGAATCCCCCGGCGCGATTCAGGGGCTGTCCTAATAAGAGGGCATGGTGACCACGGACGGGCCATCATCGCCGCTGGCCAGACATCAAACAGGATGCTCGGCCTGGTGGGCGGACATAAAAAAGCCGCCGGCATGGCCGGCGGCAATATTGCTGACTAACAGATGGCGGATTACAGGCTGTAGGCCTTCTCGCCGTGGGTGGTGACATCCAGCCCCTCCCGCTCCGCGTCTTCTTTCACTCGCAGGCCGATCAGCAGATCCACCAGCTTGTAGGCCACCACCGAGATGATGCCGGACCAGAGGATGGTCACCCCGACCCCGATGGCCTGAATTTTGACCTGCGCCAAGATGGAGTAGCCCTCCGCCACATGGTTGGTGACGTAGTCCCACACCCCGGTACCGCCCAGATCCGGGCTGGCGAAGACGCCGGTCAGCAGCGCCCCCAGGATACCGCACACCCCGTGCACGCCGAACACGTCCAGACTGTCATCGGCGCCCAGCAGCCGCTTGAGACCGTGGACCCCCCACAGCCCTGCAACACCGCTGATGAGGCCCATCACCAGACCGCCGCCCACTCCGACGAAGCCGGCCGCCGGAGTGATCACCACCAGCCCGGAGACGGCGCCGGAAGCCGCCCCCAGCAGGGAGGGACGACCCTTCATCACCCACTCGGCCAGGGTCCAGGAGAGGGCTGCCGCCGCCGGAGCCACCCAGGTATTGATGAAGGCCAGTGCCGCCGTGCCGTTGGCTTCCAGCGCGGAGCCGGCGTTGAAACCGAACCAGCCGAACCAGAGCAGGGAAGCCCCGATCATGGTCATGGTGAGGCTGTGCGGAGTCATGGGATCACGGCCATAGCCCAGGCGTTTGCCCACCAGATAGGCACCGACCAGACCGGCCACCGCCGCGTTGATGTGCACCACTGTGCCGCCCGCAAAGTCCAGCGCACCGTGCTGGAACAGATACCCGGCGGTCGCGGTGGCCGCTGCCGCGGCATCGGCTGTGGTATAGGCATCCGGACCCGCCCAGTACCACACCATGTGGGCCAGTGGGATATAGGCGAAGGTGAACCAGATCACCGAGAACAGCAGCACGGCGGCAAACTTGATGCGCTCGGCGAAGGCCCCCACGATCAGACCGCAGGTGATGGCGGCAAAGGCGCCCTGGAACACCACATAGATGAACTCGCTGATGCCGACCCCCTTGCTGAAGGTGGCGGCGATGGAATCAGGGGTGACTCCCTTGAGCAGCGCCTTGCTGAAGGAGCCATAAACGCTGTTGCCCTCGGTAAAGGCCAGTGAATAGCCGTAGAGGATCCACAACACGCAGATGAGCGAGAACAGGGTGAACACCTGCATCAGCACGCTCAGCATGTTCTTGCTGCGCACCAGGCCGCCATAAAACAGGGCCAAGCCCGGAATGGACATCAGGATCACCAGGGCTGCCGACAGCAGCATCCAGGTATTGTCCCCCTTGTTGATGGTCACTACTGCCGGTGCCGCAGCCTGCACGACCTCGGCCGAGGCGGCCACCACCTCTTCAGCCCAACTGGGGGCGGCCAGCAAGGCGGCAAGCGCCAACAGGCCAGTCATCACGAGTCTCTTGAGCATACAGCCATCTCCTTCCCTGTCGTCCCGGCTCCCGGCCGGGTCCATTTCCTGATATGAACATCGAAACCGACGATTCACGTACATCCACATTCGCTACACACTGGTGACCGCCCCGCCCATCATTCCTCGGATGAGCGGTATCATGGCGACATAAGTGCTTCAAAGCACAAAGCAGGCCAACTTAATAAATAGATTAAAATCATTGATTTATGCTGGTACCGGCGAAGTAACGCACCAGATTGGCGCACGGGACGCGCTAACTTGAGCAAGTGCGCACTTCCGCTGTGCACACACATACTGCCGCACCGAAATGGCGCAGAGGGACGCCATGCAGGACATCGGCGAGTAGCCGGCTTGTCGGTATCAGCCAGAGAACGGAAGAGCGATGAGAAAGGGGAAAAGCGGAAAAACAAAAGGCCATCATTGCTGATGGCCTTTTGTTTTGGAATTTGATGGTGCCCGGGGTCGGACTCGAACCGACACGGTTATTCACCGGCGGATTTTGAAACCGTCGAACACCCCTTACAATCAATAAGTTACTGATTTTCAACAGGTCAAAAATCTCAATATGACCACATATAGCTAAATATGGAGCGGCTAGATGGACCGATTATGGACACCAAAGCGGGCTTACCATCCCATCAATTGTTACTAAGCAATCTATCTGAGATGATTGACTCTTCGTCAGACTCTTCTGTGCACATCCACAGTAGTGATAAGATCAAAAAACCAACAACTCACGGCGTAACTACATGAATGCAGACCAGATAAAATCGGCGGTCCTAAGTGCAATACAAGTTGTAACGGATGAGATGGGCCTAGAACTCGCAGTTGGGCCACTAAACGATCTCGATTGGGCCTACCTATCTGGAGGGTTCGGTCACCTAAACTGGGATGCAGGGCTTACAGAGTACGGCAACAAGGAATGGTCCTTTGACGTTGCTCTCAAACGACAGTCGGATACTCGCCTACTGAATGCTGCAATACTCGGAGTTTTCCGGCCCGAAACCGATACATTAGAAATGCACTTTGTGGAGTCGTTCATAAGGCGTGAGGAACAGCATCAGTTGAAAGGGCGAGTTTTTGAGATGATGATCATCGCATCTTTCCTGTATGTTGCGGCTGTTGGTGGTAGTACTGTAAGGCTCATGGATGTCGAACCAGAACTCATGGCTTACTACAGCATCTATGGCTTTCAAGTTGATGGCCAAGACATGCATCAGTCGCGAGCAGACCTAGCCTCCACCTTTCGTAGGATTACAGAAGGGGGCTAGTTGGCCGATAAAACTAGCAGGAACAGCGTGTAGTTCTTGTGCAGTTATAACTCGACATCGTACACTTTCAGTGTAGAATCACTTACCCAAACTAGTAACAGAGATGAGTTACTCATACAGGTAGCTCAAGCACAATGAAGTAACTACTAGTCACTTCCATAGAGATGTAACGCACTTTACAGCTATCAAAAGCTTGACTTTACTAGTAGAAAGTCAGATCAAGTAATTACGCGTTAGTAACAGCATTTTAGGCCAACGCAAAAGAGAGCATGACATGACACATACTCAGCATTGCGCCGTAGAACGTAAGCTCGGCGCTCAAGATGTTTATAGCCGCCTGGGTGAGGCCCTCGGCCATGTAATGGCAGCAGCTCCAGAGCTCAAAAAAGATAAGTTTAAGTTCAACGGCCCCGAGATTAGCGGCCCCAAAAAGTGCACTAAAGAAGCTGCATGAATCTTACAAGACATAAAAAAGCACCTTTAATGGTGCTTTTTTTTTTGGCAAAAAAACACTTCCACCCCTGAAAAAACTTACTTTTCAATATCTTAAGTTTGCACCAAAAGTGAGGTGTGACTTGCGTCTTTCAGGGCCGTAATGGGGTTTAACCGTACCGCATCCTCTAGGTGATCTGGTGCAAAATGGCTGTATCTCATGGTCATTTTGATATCGGTGTGGCCGAGGATTCGCTGCAACACCAAGATGTTGCCACCGTTCATCATGAAGTGGCTGGCGAAGGTATGGCGCAGCACATGGGTGCTCTGGCCAGCCGGCAGCTTGATCCCCGCTCGCCTGATAGCTTTCTCGAACTCGGCATAGCAATCATCGAACAGACGGCCAGTGCACTTGGGCAACATGGCCAGCAACCAGGGGGCGACCGGGACAGTCCGGTTTCGCTTTCCCTTTGTCTTGGTGAAGGTGATCCGCCCCATGCCGATCTGTGACCGACTTACTTTCTCAATCTCTGACCAGCGAGCACCGGTCGAAAGGCAGAGCATCACAACCAGCCACAGATCCCGCTGCTCCTTACAGGCATCGAGTAGTTGCTCGATTTCATCCTGGGACAGATAGGCAAGCTCGCTCTCCTGCACCTTGTACTGGCGCAAGTCAGAAAGCGGATTGCCGCCGTGCCAAACCCCGAGGCGGGCCAGCTCATTGAACACCGCTTGCAAATAGAGCTGCTCTCGGTTGATGGTGGTGGGGGTGACCTGCTTGCGCTGCCCAGGAACATAAAGTTCACCCGCCAAGCGTCGTTCACGGTAGGCAGAGAAGTGCTCAGATGTGAACTCGCTGGCCAGAGGGTTATCCAGCGCCTCGCACAACCAAACCAGCTTGTCGCGGCGCCGGTCGCCATCAGCCAAGGTCTGCCCGTGGCGGCCAAACCAGAGGTGAACCAGATCGAGCAGCCGCTGGCCGCTCTGCTCTGGCTCGGGTTCCTCCTCTTTCAGCCACGGCTTGTTCAGCATCTGGTGCCGTTCCCACGCCAGCGCCTCCCCCTTCGTCATAAAGGATTTGCGCAGGCGGGGACCGTTTACCCCATCAGGGCGAACGTCTGCCCGCCACGGCTTGGCTTGCCCCTCAATTTTTTTGACTGTCATCGCACACCGCACGGGCTTGCTTGTGGGATTCAATGGCCTGCGCCAACAGATCGCGCGCAGACTTCAACGACACATCATCGCCAGTTCTGGCCGCGGTATATAGCTGGCCAACAAATGAATAGGTGCGTTGAACGAGGGAAGCAGCATGCCGGATAACCACATCATCATCCATATGGCTGGTGCGAAGGCCGCTCATCGAATCGCTGGCAGCAGATATAACCGGATTGACAGTGCTGAACCGATACTCTGCGAACTGGTTGGGGTCGATCTGCTGGCCATTGAGCAGGCCACCAAAGCGCGCCATCACTCCATCCGTGACCTGGTTCATCTTCTGATAGATATCCTGCTCCAGTCGGCACTGCTCAGCGAGTGGCAGTGCCCGAAGTACCCTGGCTGGGTGCTGATCGGATGATTGTTGCTCCCGCTGTTCATCCGCACTATCAGCCGGTGGCATGGGGGCATCAAGCGGAACAGGCCTGGACAGCCAAGCCCCAGCGCCAGCAGAAAGGAACAAAAGCACAACCCCGACCGCTGCTTTGCCTGGGCGAACCTGCGCCCGTTCCTCTTTGCTCATCTTGAGTACAGACAGGGCATGACTGAAGAACAGCAGGATCCCATGTACGGCAGCCAACACGGCCAGCAGCACCAATCCGCCAGACAGCTCGATTTTTCCATCCGGCACCATGCTAAGCAGCGCAAAACCGAGGAATGCATAAAGCCCTATAAATAGCGCATTCAGCCGGCGCTTCTGTCCAAATAAAGCCGGTTTGAACAAACTGACCACCGTCAGCAGCAAGCATAAAAGGGCTGTCCAGATAGCCAACACAGAAAGCATGAGAACTCCTTAAAACTTCTTGCCAGCCCACACCACCCGGCCAACCAGATCCAGCTCGGCCAGCTCTGCTTTGCTAAGGTCACGGGATTTATACAGGGGGTTGTCGGAAATGATGCGCACCCCACCCAGGTCGAACTGCAGGCGTTTGACGAACAGACCGCCATCGAGGCGCAGCACATAAAGGCCATCACGTGGGGCTTCACCATTTTTCAAACGCACCAGGATCACATCGCCGTCATTGATGGTAGGTTCCATGCTGTCGCCCTTGGCTCGGATGACCGCCATCTTGGCCGGGTCGAATCCTTCACGGCGCAGCCAATCGGTACGGAACGCCATCGGCTCGGCCAGTGGCTCGTCTGTGATATTGGCGCCATGGCCTGCACTCGCAAACACCTGATAGGCGGGAATCGTGGTGAACTCGTCTGTTAAATGGGAGCCTTGAACATCAGAGGTTGGTGAGATAGGCAGATTCGCTCGAACGCTGCTCCCAGCGTCGCCGATGCCAAATACCAGCCACTCAAATGTCACTCCTCCTGCGCGCGCCAGATTGAGAGCGCGATCAACTGGTGGGATGGTCCCTTCATGCAAATAACGTCTTAACCCACCATCAGTCATATCAGCCCTGCGAGCGAAAGCTCGCAATGGTTCATTACCAATGATCCTTTCAAGCCGTTTCGCGAAATCCGACTGGTTGAATGCAATCTCCTGTGCGCGCACATCATTCATTAGTCATCACCATTGATTTTTAGTGAGAATAGAGAGTCACCCACTTGACCAATGCTTTTTTTGGATCAATCATGCAATCGCCAGAAAGCAATGAGCAACCAAGAACAGCAAATAGCAATAGGTGAAAGGGTTTCTATCATGTCAGAGATTGCACTTCAGATCGACACACCAGTAAAAACCATCGAGCGCTACAGCGCCGACTCCGGCATTCCTGTGGGTACGGTCAGAAAAATGATTGCCTGCGGTGAACTGCAAATCATGCCCAAGGCAGGCCCCAAGCACCGCGTCCTGATCAACATGGTCGCGCTGTACCACAAAGCAGCCGCAGCAGCATACCTGCCTGCAATCTCCTGATAACTATGGCACTCAATGGAGCGAGAACCATGTTTATCAGTGACGACTGCAAACATCCGCACTTTGAATCCGCATGCAGCAGATTTCGCGAGAAATACACGATCAGCAAAGTGGCCGCCGCAGCTGGTATAGATGCTCAGGATTTAAGGAACAAGTTAAATCCTGAGCAAGAGCACCAGCTCAAGGTCACTGACCTCATTGCGCTGTACCACGCCACCGAAGGGGACGAAACCCTGATCGACGGCATGCTGATGGAATGCGGGCTGACCGCCATCGCCATTCCAAACGCTGAACGTGCGCCATCCCTCCCCCATCAAGCGATCGACCTCAATGCCAAGGTGGCCAGCATTGGCCAGCGAGCGCTGGAGCTGGCCGAGCGGGGGCGTGTGTCGCGCACCGAACGCAACACCATCGTCAGTGTGGCCACCTCTGCAATGGGGTCGTTGGCACTGCTTATCCACGACATCGAGGCCCGCTTTCAGGCTGTGCCGACTGTCGCCTGCGCATCAGACATCCTGATGCAAACCATGACCATGTAAGGGGAAACCCATGCAACAGACAACCATCAACCACGAAGAACGCAACCTCGCGGGCCTGACTCCGCTGGAGCAGGTGGCCATGAATACCGCCGGCTGCCTGATGCTGCGCGAGCTGTTCGGTAAGACCCGTTCCAGTTTGGATACCGACTGGCTGGCCATGAGCCAGGCCAAGAAAGCGGCCATCTGTGCCATCGCCCGCCAGCCACGTGGCGAGTTGATGACAGCCACCTTGTCAGCCCTGCCACATGCCCAACGCGAGGCGGTCAGGATGGCGGTGATCGCTCTGGAGTACCAGGGGGAGTTTCGCGGCGGCTGTGACACCAAGGTGTGGCACCAGGCACCAGTGACCAGGCCAATAGGAGATATAGAAAGAGAGAAGAAGGAACGCGCCGCAAAGCTGCGGATGAAGCGCGCCGTCATGGCCGCCAACCAGATGACACAAAGCGGCCCGCGAGCAATCGGGCAATAAAAAACCCGCTATCGGTGCGCCAACACCAGCGGGCTTTCATCAATCAGTTATCGACTAGGAGGTCGAATGCCAACTTTAGCCATTCTCAACACAGTGCGCAACCTGCGCCTGCAAAACCGCAAGCTGGCCCGCCTGGGCAGCCGCTACAACTCAAGCCCTGACCTGATTCATGCAGTAGAACGCCCGGCCGCCATCGCCTGGCGAGCGGTCTGGTCATGCGTCAACAGCCGAGGGGGGATCTGATCATGGCTACAGCTATCACTCGCCGCACCGTTCCAACCATCAAAGACGCCAGCGCCTATCTGGTGCAGCAGGGTTACATCAACTGCGGCACCACCTGGCTGCGCGGCCAGAACGGGTACGCCCGCATGGAGCGCATGACCTCTGGCGCGATCCGCATCATCGAGGGGGTGGCATGAAAAAGCTGTTCCACCCCATCACCCCGCAGGCGGCTTTGGCCGATTTGGCAGAGCTGCCGCATCGCATCAAGGCAAATACATACAACACCAAGCGCGGCCCAGAGGGCCGCAATCTACGCGAGCAGGCCCGCCAGCAGCTGCGCTGGCTCAAGGTGTTCCGCTCAATGAACGGGAGGGTTGGCGCATGAGCATCGATGCAATCCATATCGCCAAGCGCGCCGAGCAGGCCGTGCTGCCGCTGCTGACCGAACTGCTGGCCACCGGCGAGCAGGAAAACCGGATCGCCCTGGGCGATCTCTACTCGGGGGATGAGTACATCCAGGTGCAGCTGGTCGTGACTAGCCGCCCTGCGGATCTGCTCGATGATGACTCCGTGATGGGGGATGAGGCATGACAGATCTGTTTGAACTGGAGCCGCCGATCGACGAGCTGGGTGGAGCCGAACCTGGCCCCGCCCATATGCAGCCGCCGGCACCGGTCAGCCAGCTGACCAAGCACTTGGAAGTCGCCCAGGAAGAATTCAACACCTCGGGCAGCGATGACCGACGAAACCGCAACATCGCCCAAGAGCTGCTAGCCCTTGGCGCCATCCGCGCTGTGTACTGGCTGGCGCTGGGCAGCAACGAGGTTGCGCTGGCCAAAGAGATTGCCGAGTGGTGGGCAGAGTGCGAACCGCTCCACGGACTGGGGGAGACCATCAGATGAGCCACCGCCTGATCTCTGACCTGCAAACTCGCGTGGATAGATGGTTCAACACCCTGATGGGTGATGAGGCCCGTTTGCGCAGCTACCAGCGAGACCTGCTGGCAATGCGCCAGCTATCCCCTCGCCCACGCTGCACGGTATCCCTGACCCTGCGCCAGTGTGCCGCCGCAAGAAAAATGGCGAGGCATGCCCGCCATACGCTGGCGTCCTGCAGAAACAACATCAAAGAGCTGCCGGGTAACTACTACCAATGACCAACAAAAACAACAAAGGGCCAGCCGCCGAGGCTGGCCAACTTGGTTTTGCCATCTCTCGCCTGCCTACGCCAAAGCGCAACCAGCTGCAGCTGTCTAAAAAGGCCCTGCGGTCGCGCATCGATGCGCTCGCCAACGCCATGCCGGGTACCAAACTGGAAGCCGCCTTTGTGGGCACCCCTGGTGAATCCGATCTGGTCTGGGCGGTGCAGTTGCTCGATGGCCTCTCCATGCAGTTCACCCAGGTGCTGTTCAAGCAGTACGTACGCCGCCGCAAAGATGGCACCGCCCGCAACTGCCGTAGCGCAAATATCTGGCTGCGGGAGCGGGTGAAGTGGGTTCGCTCTCTGGTAATGGCGCTGCCGGTCGATGCCAACCACCTGCGTGATGACGAGGGCCGTAAACGGGTCTCCCACCAGTTCGCCAACCAGACGGCCGCCATCTGGAAAAATATCGAGCAGAACGCGCCCGCCGGTGAACTGGATCTGATGGAGACATGGGAAGCCATCAAGCAGCCAGCAGACCAGTGGGGCTTTATCGGCAAGATGCCGGACTTCAAAACCAGAGAGGCTCGGGATAACTGGATCCTGAGTGTCATGGTACGCCTGCTATCTGCCAAGTGGTGGGAGAGGCGCGTCAACCGCTGCTGGGATCGCCTGCAAGAGCACATCGCCATTCTGTTGGGCAAGGTGCGCAAGGGCGTTTCTGCCTACGTCTCGAACGCCACCATGAAGGTGGTGCGCGAGCGTAAGCGGGCCATGATGCGCTGGCTGGCCGAGTCGGAAGTGATGAACGAGCAGCACGACCTGGTTGTCTCGATGAAGGATTGCTGGGAGGCCAGCATCTCCAACCCGGTCAACCGCCGCAAAGAGATGATGACCAGGATGCGCGGCTTTGAGGACTACGCCGAGGAACAGGGCCACGTTGGGGTGTTCTTCACCTGGACGGCGCCGAGCCGCTTCCATGCCTGGAAGACAGGCCGCAACGGCAGGACCATCAAAAATGATAAATACCAGGGCACTACCCCGCGTGAAACCTGCGCCTATCTGGCCAAGCTGTGGAGCCTGACCCGCGCCTCACTCAAGCGAAATGACTTACCTGTCTACGGCTTTCGGGTGTGCGAGCCGCACCATGACGGCACCCCGCATTGGCACATGCTGCTGTTTATGCGCCCAAGCGATCGCAACAAGGTGATCAGCACCCTACAGTATTACGCCCTGCACGATGACAAATCCGAGCTGGAACGTACCACGGCAGAGGCTGCCGCCTTTACCGACATCACCCCCCGCTTTGACTGGAAAGTCGTTGACCCCGACAAGGGGGACGCTACCGGTTATATCGCCGCCTATATCGCCAAGAACATCGACGGAGAACACGTGGATGGCGATGACGAGTCGGGTACCACGGCAGACGTGGGCGCCCAGCATGCCTGCGCGTGGGCCAGTTGGTGGGGGATCCGCACCTTTCAGCAGATCGGCGGCGCACCGGTCGGGGTCTGGCGCGAGCTGCGCCGCATCAGCAACGCCAAGAAGAATGGCGATCTGGTGGGGCCACCTAAGCCTGTTCTGCAAGACCCCCGCTTTGAGGCCGCCCGCTATGCCGCCGATAACGGCATCTTTCGCTGCTACCTGCAAGCCATGGGCGGCGCGCTGGCTACCCGTGCCGAACACCCCATCAAGCTGGCCCACCTCATCGAGGAGCAGGCCAACTGCTACGGAGAAGACATCAAGCGCCTGATGGGGCTGCACACCGCACGTATGGGCGTGCGCACTCGCCTTACTGGTTGGGAAGTAGTGCCAGCAGGCACCTATGAGGCCACCAAGGCCGCCAGGGGTTCGGCTTGGGGGGTTGGGGTTAAGACGGGCGACAGCCCGGCACCTTGGAGCTCTGACAATAACTGTACGCAGCCGGATCCAACGGCCTACGCGGATCAGTTAATGGCAGAGCAATGGGATTTATCTCCCTTCTCTATCAGCCGTTTGCGCTCTGGCTCTAGCGTCAGCGTGGACGGTTTCAGCCTCTGGCTTGAGAACGGTCAGGTGCAATCGGGCCGAACGATCCCGAGCGAGTCGGATTGGCTGCCAGAGGGACAGCGACCAGCCGAACAGGGCCAACCGGATGAATACGCGCTGCCGGAAGGCGATGAAGACTGGCCGATGCTGGTTGAGCTGTGCGGCAAGGTTTACCAGGCACAGGGCCATGCCGGCGCATTCCGCTGGATTGAAATGCTGCCGGAGCCATATCAGTCACACATGTGGGCAGAACTGGAGAAGCTGGACACCCAGGAGTGGCTACAAGAACAGAACGACTACAGCGAGGAGTGGGTATGAACAACACGCAGACCGTCAGCCGAGAAGAGTACCGCCGCCTGGATAATCGGATGACCTGCATCCTGCAGCAGCGCTGGCCAGCCAACGAGATCAGCCAGTGGGTGGGGATGCTCAAGGGGAAACAGCAGTCCGTGGCCTGCGCCATCCTGCGCCGCCGGCACCCTCGCCCCGCGCAGCTGGCCCTGCCGGCCATCGCCGCCGAGGTGCCGAACCCATTTCAGGCCAAGTCAAACCGCCACACTGTACCGGTACTCACAGCCGATGGCCGCCAAACTGGTAGACGCCACATTGTGGAGGGGCTAACCCCTGTGGCCATCGACCAGAGCGGCACCATCCGGTGCGCCGTAACCGGCTGCACCCTCTTTATCGCACCGGGCAGCGCCATCGATCGCGCCAACCCGGGCGCCGCCGAACAGCTCAACTCTACTTATCAGCCAGCCTTACACCAGGTAGTGGCTGACCATCGCAAGGAGACAATATGAATCCAGCCACCAAACGCAAGCGGGACCAGCGCCAGCGAAATGCAGCTCTAGGCATCACGCGCGTGGAGGTTAGGATGTCAGAACGGGAGCGCCAGCAGTTGGAAACGCTGCGCATCGCTCGGGCTGGCAGTGGTAAGCCATATTCCTCCGACGAGTACATCAGCACCCTAATCAGGAGAGACTGGGAACGCTGGCTGGAACAGGAGGCTACATTGAAGACCAGCACCTGCCAGCACTGTGGCCACGCCCTACCAAGGGGATGTAGCGGAACCTACAAGGGCGAAGCTGCGTGTTGGCTCACATCAGGCGAAAGAACAATCGCTTTGTGATGAAGCATCAGGAGCCTCTAAACAAAGAGGCTCCATCTGTTCAAAATAAACAATTACACATAGCGTGTATGCCATATATCAACTTGAGTTGAATTCGAAATGAATTAAAGTTGATAAATCCCGCTTCAAACTGAATTTTGATAGCAAAAATCACACATTCCAAGCAGCCATATTAATGTGAGTTTACTTTTGCTATCTCAACACGCCATTACCATGCCAGCAGTCAGTGAAATATATTTCGCATATTCGTTTAGGATGTTCACGAAATGTGTAACCAATTGAACAAACAACACTTTAAGCAAACAAAAACAACCTAGCAACACAAGGTAGCTATCAGAGAAAAATCTGATAGAAATCAGATTGAAATATATATTGACCAGAAAGATGAGGCATGGATACCATGCGCCTCTCGCTAATCAATTAAAAACAATCCTGCCATGCTGGAGGGGATTTATTTGCCAATTCATGGCCCAAGCGTGTCTGAATTGGTGTGCCTATTCCAGTGGTTTATGATGGTGCAGCAGTCAACCAGGTGTAAACATGACATCAGCGATAACAAGCCACGGCTCCAGCCCGAACGGCCAGCAACCAGTCGACCTCATCATCGCTCAAGGCGATCAGTTGATCTCGTCGCTGGCTCTGGTGGCTTATCTGATGGTTTTCAATCAGCCAATCGCTGGGGGGGAGAATGTGAGAAACGGGGATCCCGAGATAGATACAGATGGCGGCCGCATGCTCCAAGTCGAAAAAAGCACGATGACGACCATCAAGCCACCGGCCGACTGTTGCAGGAGCCACATCAATGATCTTGCCTACAGCGGAATTCGTCAGACCATGCCGCTTCAAGACTGCTTTGGTGGTGCTTTTTGCACGAGTCACATAGGCCCGGGCAGCATTCGATCTTTTATTCATGGGGCGCCTCCATCAGGTGCCCGTGCTCGGGGTCTTGCTGACTGTCAAATCTGACAGGTGTTTATTAACAGATATGAAAAATCTAGTCGGCGATCGTCGAGATATGCAATCCGGTTATAGATAAAATCATCAGGTCTAACCAGTCGTAGGAGGCAATGTGCAGGTTGGGATTCAAACAGAGATTTACAGTTCAATCAGGGACATAGCAAAAGTCACCCCTGACCTGAATCTGGAGGACAGAGAAGGCATGTGCAGGGCGATCATCACCTTGTGTGAACTGGGCGAAATGCTCCAGGGAACCGAGAAGAACAAAACAGAGTCGTGAGGCAACGCGACCACGGGATGCAGAAACAACTAGGGGCGCTATTGCGCCCCTAGTCCTTTCAGTACCAGTTGCCGACCCTCCGGCGTGAGTGACCCCATCAAACTGAGCACCAGCTGGTTGGTCGTTCTGGCCGACGGGCTAAGCGTATGGGTAAATGACAAGGTGGCAACCCAACTATGGCCACACTCGGCATCAGTGCACTGGCAATAGAGATCTGACACCTCATCGCTCAGTCGATTGGTCTTGGTAATGCGGCCCCGCTGGCCACACTCTTTGCAAAATACCCGCATCACCCCTCCCTAAAAATCACATTCTCAATCTATAGGTTGCATCTTACATCAGAAGGGCTGTGTTTTTATACAGACACCCCCACTGTTTCCCGAAAGTTGACCCATAGCGCCCGAGGCAGCCCCGCGCTGTTGATGGCGTCCTGCACCAGCTCACAGAGCGGTAGCACCTCGTTCCTGGAATAAGTCGAATCGTACTTTTCGGGATCACCCAGCCCGCCCCCGTTGATCGGGATGATGCCGGCCAGTGCCGCCGGGAACCGGTGCGCCGTCAGCACGTCCTGAGAGGTGATCCCCTTGATGGCCGCGAACTCGTCCTTGGTCGCAATGTCCCCCACCGGGATCAGCTTGATGCCATCGGGTTTGCCATCTGGGATGTTCACGAACATGGAGCGGAAGTTCCCCACCCCCTTGGAGTTGGCGATCATCTGCTTCATTTCTTCTTCGGTGTCATCGTCCATGTTCGGGTCGGTGGCGTAGAAGATGAACCCCATGTGGGCACCATTGAGGAAGTATTTGCGCCGAAACAGGGTGGCATCCTGGTTGAGCAGGGCCGACTGCAGGCCGCCCAGGTAATCCGGCATGCCATAGACCTGCTGCTCGGGGTCGTACTGGGCCAGCCAGATGACATTATCCGGCTGATAGATGATGTTCGGCTTTCCCTGCTGCAGGTAAACAAAGCAGCCATCCTCCCGCCGGCGCAGATAGACACTGGAGAGCGGGTGCAGCCCCACCACCTGGCCGAAGCTGTTGCGCAGCTTAAGCAGGCCCGCGTCCCCGAACTGCAGGTAGTTGTGCACGAATGCCGTGATGGTTGCGCGCTGGTTGGTGAAACGCCCCGCCACCATGTTGCGGCGCGCCATCAGGATGGCCCCATGGTGGGCATTCGCTCGAGCCACTTTGGCCAGCCCCTTGCGGTCAATTGGCGGCTGGTAGTATTCCCCATAAGGGTTGTAAAACACCCCGGTGTAATCGGTCATCCAGGCCGTCGGGTCGATGGCCTCCGGCAAGCTGAACGCCACGGCGCTCTTTGCGGGTGTGGCCACCTTGGCCTGTGGCTGCTGTCGTTTGGTCATTGTTATTCCTGTGAATAGAGGTTGCACATAAAGAGGCGCTCGAACACATCTTTCGGGTATTCGTCTTTCAGCTCATCAATGTCGATGAGGTCGCAGCCCAATCGAATGGCATCCTCAATGGTGATGACGTAACGCCACTGCCGATCGGGGCAGATACGGCCTCCATCTCGCAACTCATCATTCCCGGGGAAATCGCACCTAAGTCGATGGGTGAGGTTCATTTGTCGCCACGTTTCACCAGACCAGAACAGTCTTGCTGTACCGCGGCGCTCAGATACTGTGGAAAAGTAAGTTTTGCGCCAGCGCTTATGCATGGCCATGGAACTAGCCAGAGATAAAATCTTTCCGCAGTCTTCAGACCAGAAATATTCATCGACATACACATGGCCAAACCTGCCAGCGAACGTATGCATGTCGAGCGAGAGGAAGTGTAATTCGGCCCCGTTGGAAAGGGCGATGGGGTTACTGTCGGTCAGGTCGACGCCGAGGTAGTTCTTGGCAATAAAGCAAACATAGGAGCGATACACATCAGCCATTTCTTGGGTTTCAGCAAGAAAGATCTGATTGTCTCCAGTCAATACCGCATCCTCCAACGCCTCGCCGGAGAAGTAGTAAGACATGCCCACCTGATGGGCCTTCAAGATGTTGCGGGTGCGCGGCAGCACCGGGTCGTTCTTCGCCTCCCGACAGCGCAACTGATAGCCAAACAGGGTGTTTAACCATCCATCAAAGTGCTCTTGGGTTATGTGACTGATATCGTTTTTCATGCGGCCTTCTTGCTGGTTACCCAGGTGGACTGACGTTTGCGGGTGGTATCGAGCGGCTCGTTGGCCACGGCGTGGGCGATGGCAAAAAACACGTCAGCGTGTCCGGTCACATTGTCCCGAGCTGCACGGAACGTCATCTGGCCGCCGCCGGTGGTGCTGCGCTTGATGGCGAGGAACGCCAGTGGAATATCCCGATCAGAGCTGTCCCACTCGATGCGGTTCGCCTCCACCACATCGATCATCTTGAGGACCAGCCGCGATTTGCTCTCGATGCTGTAATTGATGGGGTGGCACACCCCTTTGAACTCCGGTTTCAACAGGTCATAGACCCCTGAGCCAATGCCGGACACATCAACCCCGAGATAGGTGACCCGGAACTTCTTGGCAATGCGCACGATCTCCTGCGCCTGAAACTGGAAGTTAAGCCCGCGCCAGTAGTGCTTTTCCAACACCCGGAACCGCTCACCGGCGACCATGGGCGGGGCAACCACCACCAGGGTGGCGTTGTCGCGGGTGCGGCTCGGGTCGTAGCCCATCCACACCTCACGTCGGCCGAACGGGTCAGGCCGCCCGGGCTTGTAGTCTTCCCAGCGGCTGGGGTCTACCCCTGCCCGTTCCATGTCCTGGAACTTGAACACCGACAAGGCATCGTCGATAAACCGGCACATGTAGAGGCGATCAAACACCTCCTCCGGGTACTCGTCTTTGAGCTCCTCAATGTCGATGAGGTTGCAGCCGAGGCGTATGGCATCCTCAATGGTGATGACGTAACGCCACTGTCGATCGGGGCAGATACGGCCTCCGTCGCGCAGGTCATCTTCACCCGGGAAGTCGATCGCCACCCGGCTCGGGCGCTGACCCTTCCAACGATCCCCGGTCCAGAACCGGTACGCTTCGTGAACCTTGCTCGATGGCGTCGAAAAGTAGGTCTTGCGCCAGCGGGATTGCGTTGCCATGGCGCTGGCCACGTCCGACAGCTTCTCGAAGTTGGGGATCCAGAAATACTCGTCGATGTAGACGTTACCCGAGCGGGACTGGGCGCTGTTGGAGTTGGTAGAGCAGAAATGCAACTCGGCCCCGTTCGACAGGACGATGGGGTTACCGGTCAGGGTGACACCGAGGAAGGTCTGGGCAATCTTGCAGATGTAGGAGCGGAACACCTCCGCTTGGGCGCGGGTGGCCGACAGGAATATCTGGTTACCGCCGGTAAGAATGGCATCTTCCAGCGCCTCGCCGGCGAAGTAGTAGGTCATGCCGATCTGGCGTGACTTCAAGATGTTGCGGGTACGCGGCAGCGCCGGGTCGTTCTTCGCCTCCCGACAGCGCAACTGATAGCCAAACAGAGTACCCAGCCACTCGGCAAAGTCATCGGCCGTCAGGTGGCCGACTTCGTTCTTGGCCTTCTTGCCGCCCTTGCCTTTGCGGCCTCCCCCATCCTGACCACCTCTACCACGCCGAGGCGCCTCGGCCGCAGGTTCATCGCTATGCTCGCGCCGGTCGGCCAGCGCCTGCTGGCGCTCGGCCCATTTGATGGCCTTCTCTTTGAGGCTAACATGGTGGCCGATAAGCCGGTCCAGCTCGTCCAGCTCGGCGCTGGTTTTCTTCTCTCGCCCGAGTAACGACTGCACCCGGCGGGCGATGGCATCCTCTACCGCTTCTTCGGTCAGCAGGTCGCGCCAACCGAGCTTTTTGGCCCAGTAGTAGATGATGCGACAGGAGTTGAGCCCCAGTTCGTCCTTGATCTCCTGG
Organism: Aeromonas sp. FL131; assembly: GCF_049860615.1. Lineage (NCBI taxonomy): Bacteria > Pseudomonadati > Pseudomonadota > Gammaproteobacteria > Aeromonadales > Aeromonadaceae > Aeromonas > Aeromonas sp. FL131. The sequence goes on along the minus strand of NZ_CP187595.1, from coordinate 62 downwards.
GGTGTCCATCGTTTAAGGTAGAGTCCCCGCGCGGCATTGCGGATCTCTTCGGGATACGCCAC